>NZ_JAYRZM010000004.1:0-600717 GCF_041916435.1 Phenylobacterium sp.
GCGGCCCGCCCCCCTGCAAGGCGGGGCCAGGAGTCGAAGTCCCCCTCAGTCCCTGCGGGACAGCTCCCCCAGAGGGGGAGCATCTTGGCCGGCGCGCGGGCGGCGGGGGGGGATGTGGCGGCGGCGTTACATGGCGTCGGCTTGCGGTCGCACGACGGCCCCAGTGGGCCGTCAGGGTGGCCGGCGATGAAAGACCTAGAAGGAGACTGTCACCCTATGCGCCGTTTCGCCCTGATCGGCCTGGCCGCCGCCGGCCTCGCCCTCCCGTCCGCCGCCGCGTTCGCCCAGGCGCCCCGCCAGGACCAGCCCAAGGCCGAGACGGCCAAGCCGCAAACCGGCAAGCAGGAGGCGCCCGGCAAGCCGGCGGCGCAGGCCGCGCCGGGCAAGGGCGAGACCGAGCGCTACGGCCGCTGGGAGACGAGCTGGGGCGCCAAGCCGCCGGCCCCGCCGAAGACCTTCGCCAAGCCCGCCGACTGGCATCGCCACGTGCGCGCCTGCCAGCTGCGCTACAAGAGCTACAACCCGCGCACCGACACCTTCATGATCCGTCCGGGCGTCGCCCGGCGCTGCACCCGCTGAGGCGGGCGGGGCGGCGGCGGGGATGGCCGCCGCCTCATGCGCCGGCCCCCGAGTCTTCGGCCCAGCGGGCCGGGGGCCTCAGGCCTTCTTGACGAACTCGGCGCGCAGGACGAGGCCCTTGATGGTGTCGTGCCGGCAGTCGATCTCCTGCGGATCGCCGGTCAGGCGGATCGACTTGATCACCGTGCCGCGCTTCAGCGTCTGGCCCGCGCCCTTGACCTCCAGATCCTTGATCAGGGTCACCTTGTCGCCGTCGGCCAGGAGATTGCCGGCGCTGTCACGGACTTCCACGCGAGACGCCGCCTCGGCCTTGGCCTTCGCCTCGGCCGCGCTGATCCACTCGCCGGTCTCCTCGTCGTAGACGTAGTCCTCGTCGCTCATGGCCGGGCCCCTTGGTGTTGCGTGGCGGGCCTTATGGGACGTTGGGGGCGCCTTTGTCACCCCTCTCCCCTTGCGGGAGAGGGTGGCCCCACGGATGTGGGGTCGGGTGAGGGGTCGAAGACGACCTCCGCCTCGAAAGCGCGATGTCGGGCGGAGGCGGATGGGTCTGAGAGACCCCTCATCCGACCTGCATGCGCAGGCCACCTTCTCCCGCAAGGGGAGAAGGATAAGGTGGGCGCTGAAGCCCGGCGGGGCGATGTTCGCCTCCTTCAAGCGCGGCGAGACCGAGCGGGAAAAGGGCGGGCGGCTGTTCACCGACATGACCGAAGAGGGCCTTTCCGCCCTGTTCGACGGGGCGGGACTTCAGGTCGTGGACCTTTGGACCTCAGGCGACGCGCGGGCGGGGCGCGAGGGCGAGATGTGGGTGGGGGCTGTGGGCGCGACAGCAACGGCAGGACGTTAGTGTGCTTGACGGCTGATCGCCCTAAGTCCACATCCATCGTTGGAGTTCAATCAGGTCGCTTTTGCGCCTTTTACAGCGCCAACAGACACCAGAATTCTTGCTCCAAATTCCATCGTGTCAAATAGGGGCGACTTGCCCGCGCTATTCCAAAATAGGTCTAGCTCGTTCCCCGGTATCTCTTGATAGCTTCTCAGTAGCATGCCGGGAGTTCTGTCGATCACAATGGCGTTGAAGACATTCGTTTGATCAAAGTTCAGTATGAGAATTGGAGAGAGTTCGGTCCACCCTTCATATAGGGCGTCCCGAAGTAGCGTGCCCTCCGTTAAAGCCTGGACGAGCAAGGCGCTTATCACTAAGCTAAGGGCCCGTTGCTTCTTCGGGGGGCTGTTCTCTATAGAGAACACGAACGAGCCAATAACGTACGCCAGTATAAGCGCGTTTGAGTACCACCTGAGAAGCGTCGTCTGATCGTCCGACTCCATCACGCCCATTTCGACGTTTGCGCAGGCCCAAGCTGAAAGGGTGTCGGCAGCTATATCAAGAATTGGAAGGCCGTACACGGGCAATCCATTCTTTATATGCTCAACGCTCGCGAAATGTGGGAAATTTTGGCTAATATGTAGAAGTTCGTGTACAATAAACAAATTTATCGACATTTGCATAAGGCGAAGTCTATCGTACCCGGGTTCGTATCCAAATTCGCCAGCTAGTCGATCGGACTCCTGTAATATGCGTTTTATCGTGCGTGCGCGAAAAGCAATTGTGCCTTCCTGCTCGTTCAATATGAAGGCGTTATCCCCTTTTTCTTTCGTGACGCAGAGTCTAACTCGATCCAACAACGTGCAGATGGCCATCAATGGGTAGGCGAGCTGTTCGCGGATCGCCATGCGGCCCAGGTAGGTGCGAATCTCGGCTCCGGCTCGCGCGACCTCGGCAAGCGCCAAGTCTTCGTCCGTCATAATATCCCCCTCGTATCCGACGCCCTCCCCCAGCGCCCACCTATCCGACGAGTCGAGGTACCCGTCAAGGGGTCCAATTTGCGCCGAGGCGTTGGCTGCAGGTACCCCAAAAAGTATTTGGAAAGGTTCGCAGCGCAGTATATCGGTGTGCCGTCGGAACTTGGGGGGTCCTCGACGGTTACTCCGTAATTCACCCCTCGTGGCACAAGGAGGGTTACCTATGGACACGGACGCGGTTTGGGAGGCGACCGCTCAATCTCCGCATGCAGGCCCAGTGGCCGCTGGCGACAGTACAGCATGCGACCCACGTGACGCTGGTGTCGACTGTGACAGGGAAAGTCGCCAGTGGACGATTAAAGGGCTGCCGCCCGCTACTGTCGAAGTGACGCGGGAGGCGGCTAAACGGAGCGGAATGCGGCTCAACTCCTTCGTGAGCTTGGCGCTAGAACGCGCGGCTGCGGATGCGATGCCGGGAAAGCCAGTGGGTGCTCGCTTATCTGAAGTTGCTTTGGATGATCTCAACGAGATTAAATCGCAGTTGGCTCAAATTCGCGAAAAAGGTGAGCAACTTGAGTCGACGATAAATAGTATTAGCGCTATTCTTTTAAAATTATACACTGAAAAACCCTAGGCGCGGTGTGCGCCTCGGAGCTGTTGTGGCAATTGGCTAGGCAGCCGGGCTGCGTGAGGAGCAGACTAGCGCTCCTCACGTCCTACTTAGGCTTCCGCACCAATTCCTGCGTACAGGGCTGAGCGCCGCGAGCTTCGCCGCGCACGGGGTAGGGTTACATAAAGCCCATAGTCGTCGAGCCAGATGGCGGACAGATGCGTGGTGTCGGCGCGCTTTCGGCTGTGGTGTGAGAAGCCATGGTGAAGCTCCCGTCCCTTGAGCCAAGTCAACGCCACCCTCGCCTCGTGCGTCTACCCAAACGCACGGGGGCGCGGAGGTGATGCGATGAGACATGCACTGTTGGCGGCCTTGGCGGCGGGCGGGGCGCTCGCCCTTTCCGGTTGCGCGACCGATGGGGCCTATGGGCCGCCGCGGCCCTACGCGGGCGTCGCCTATGGCGGCTATTACGACGGCTACTACGGCGCCTTCAACGGCGGCTATTGGGGGCCGCGCGGGTACTTCTACTACTGGAGCCCGCAGACCAACCGCTACCACCGCGACGACGGCCATCATTTCCGGCGCGACGCCGGGCCCGGCTTCAAGCCGATCCAGGGACGCGCGCCGGCGGCGGGCATGCGCGGCCACCCGTCCGGTCCCCCGCCGGCCGGCCCGTACGAGCGTCACTGAGGCCGCGCGGGCTCACGCCCTTCTGAGGCTGCGCACCAGGTCCTGCGCGTAGGGGCGCAGGGCGTCGAGGTTGCGCACACACAGGGTCAGGTCGCGCACGGCCCAGTCGTCGTTGAGCTCGACGACGGACAGGCCCATGGGGCCGGCGACCCGCTCGGCGGTGGTGTGAGGGACGACGCCCACGCCGACGCCGGCCTGGACGAGGCGGCAGACCGCGTCGAACGAGCGGAGCTGCACGCGCAGCAGCAGCGAGCGGCCCAGGCGCGCGGCCTTGTCCGACAGGAACCGCTGCAGGGCGCTGGCGCGGTCCAGGCCGACGAACTCGTAGTCCAGCACCTCGGCGAAATCGACGGTCGGCCGGCCGGCCAGGGCGTGATGCAGCGGCGCGACGACCACGAAGCGGTCGGAGCGGAAGGGGTAGGTCTCCAGCGCGCCCATCTGCACCGTGCCGGCGACGATGCCGACGTCGGCCGCGCCCTCGGCGATCAGGCCGACGATCTCGTCGGAGAGCCGCTCCTCCAGGTCGATGCGCACGTTGGGGTGTTCGGCCAGGAAGGCGGCCAGGGCCTCGGGCAGGAACTCGGTGGAGGCGTTGGTGTTGGCCAGGATGCGCACCTCGCCGGAGACGCCCTTGGTGTAGGCGTCCAGGTCCTCGCGCAGGCGCGCGTTCATCTCCAGCATGGCGCGGGCGTGCTTGACCAGGGTGCGGCCGGCGGCGGTGGGGACCGCGCCGGCGCGCGAGCGGACGAGCAGGGCCGAGCCGATCTCCTCCTCCATCGCCCGGATGCGCGCCGAGGCCGCCCCCAGCGCCAGCCGCGCGCGCTCGGCCCCATGGGTGATGGAGCCGGCCTCCACCACCTCCACGAACAGGCGAAGATCGGTCAGGTCGAAGCGCATGGGGCGGCTTTCATCATCCTTGTCGGCAGGTGCAAGGGGCCGCCTTCCGGCGCCGCCTCCAGATGCTCCCCCGCTGGGGGAGCTGTCGGCGAAGCCGACTGAGGGGGACTATAGCCTTCGCCTCTTCGGCCGCCGTCAAAGTCCCCCTCCACCCCTTCGGGGTCCCCCTCCCCCAAGAGGGGAGGATCTGGACGCCGCCGGCTCGCGCGCAATCGGCGTGGGGGAGAGGGGAGCTGGGCTGGTCTTCCTTCGTGTTTCACGAAGGGAGCATACCGCATTTGTGCATTGTCATGGGCTTTGCGGCGGATAATCGTTCGCCGTGGGCGAAGTGCGGGCGGTTTTGGTTCACGTAGCGGCAGCCGCGCGCCTTCGTTGACAGCCTGGGGGCCGGGCTTAAAAGCGGACCCGCCTAAAGCCTTGTCCGCCGCCTTTCGGAAAGCCGAGATGACCGACGCACCCGCCCGCCTCCGGGCCCGCCCGCTATCGCCGCACGTACAGGTCTGGCGCTGGCACATCACCATGGCCACCTCGATCCTGCACCGGGTGAGCGGCATGGGGCTCTACGCCGGCGCGCTGATCCTGGCCGGATGGGCGATCAGCCTGGCCGCCGGGCCGGACGCCTACGGCCTGTTCAAGGCCTGCCTCGGCTCGCCGCTGGGCAAGCTGGTGCTGTTCCTGCTGACGCTCGGGGTGTTCTACCACCTGGCCAACGGCATCCGGCACCTGACCTGGGACGCGGGCAAGGGCCTGGACATCAAGAGCGCCAACGCCTCGGCGGTGTTCACCTTCGCCTTCACCATCGTGGCCACCCTGGCGGTGTGGGCCATCGCCTTCATGACGGGAGCGGCCTGATGACCAGCTATCGCACGCCCCTTTCGCGGGCCCGCGGCCTGGGCGCGGCGCGCCACGGCGCGGCCCACTGGATCGCCGAGCGGGTCAGCGCCATCGCCCTGGTCCCGCTGGTGCTGTGGGCGGTGTTCGCCGCCCTGGGCCTGGCCGGGACCGACTATGACGGGGCGGTGGGCTGGCTCTCCTCCAACCCGCTGAACCCGACGCTGCTGGTGCTGCTGATCGCCGTCGGCTTCTGGCACATGCATTCCGGCGCGCGGGTGGTGATCGAGGATTACCTGTCCAAGCCGTCGACGCGGGCGGCGGTGCTGATCCTGAACCTCTTCGTCTGCACGCTGGCGGGCGCGCTGGCGATCTTCTCCATCCTCAAGGTCGCGCTGGGAGGCGCTTGAGAAGTCCCATGGCGACGTACGAATTCACCGATCACAAGTTCGACGTGGTGGTCGTCGGCGCGGGCGGCTCGGGCCTGCGCGCGGCGCTGGGCTGCGCCCAGGCCGGGCTGAAGACCGCCTGCATCACCAAGGTCTTCCCGACCCGCTCGCACACCGTGGCCGCCCAGGGCGGCATCTCGGCGAGCCTGGGCAACATGGGCGAGGACGACTGGCGCTGGCACATGTACGACACCGTCAAGGGGTCGGACTGGCTGGGCGACCAGGACGCCATCGAATACCTGTGCCGCAACGCGCCGGCCGCGGTCTACGAGCTGGAGCACTGGGGCGTGCCGTTCAGCCGCACGCCCGAGGGCAAGATCTACCAGCGCGCCTTCGGCGGCATGACCCGCAACTACGGCGAGGCGCCGATCCAGCGCACCTGCGCGGCGGCCGACCGCACCGGCCACGCCATGCTGCACACCATGTACGGGCAGAGCCTGGCGCACGACACCGAGTTCTTCATCGAGTACTTCGCCCTCGACCTGATCATGGACGAGGGCGCCTGCCGGGGCGTGACCGCCTGGAAGCTCGACGACGGGACCATGCACCGCTTCCAGGCGCAGCTCGTGATCCTGGCGACCGGCGGCTACGGGCGGGCCTACTTCTCGGCCACCAGCGCCCACACCTGCACCGGCGACGGCAACGCCATGGTGCTGCGCGCCGGCCTGCCGCTGCAGGACATGGAGTTCGTGCAGTTCCACCCGACCGGCATCTACGGCGCCGGCTGCCTGATCACCGAGGGCGCGCGGGGCGAGGGCGGCTACCTGACCAACTCCGCGGGCGAGCGCTTCATGGAGCGCTATGCGCCGAGCGTGAAGGACCTGGCGCCGCGCGACATGGTCAGCCGCGCCATGACCATGGAAATCCGCGAAGGCCGCGGCGTGGGCCCGAACAAGGACCACATCTTCCTGCACCTGGACCACCTGGACCCGAAGATCCTGCACCAGCGCCTGCCGGGCATCTCCGAGAGCGCGCGGATCTTCGCCGGGGTCGACGTGACCAAGGAGCCGATCCCGGTGCTGCCGACCGTGCACTACAACATGGGCGGCATCCCGACGAACTTCTACTCCGAAGTGGTCACCCGCGAGGGCAAGGACCCGGACAAGGTGGTGCCGGGCCTGATGGCCGTGGGCGAGGCCGCGTGCGTCTCCGTGCACGGCGCCAACCGCCTGGGCTCCAACTCGCTGATCGACCTGGTCGTGTTCGGCCGCTCGGCGGCCCTGCGCGCGGCCGACACGGTCAAGGCCGGGGCCACCCAGCCGGAGCTGAAGCCGGCGATGACCGAGACGCACATGGCCCGCTTCGACAAGCTGCGCAACGCCTCGGGCGGCACGCCCACGGCCAAGCTGCGCCTTGAGATGCAGCGCGCCATGCAGGAGGACGCCGCCGTCTTCCGCACCCAGGAGGCGCTGGAAAGCGGCGTCAAGCGGCTGGCCGCCGTGCACGACAAGCGCGCGGACCTGGGCGTCACCGACCGCGGGCTGGTGTGGAACACCGACCTGATGGAGACGCTGGAGCTGGACAACCTGATCGGCCAGGCGACGGTGACGGTGAACGGGGCGCTGAACCGCACCGAGAGCCGCGGCGCCCACGCCCGCGAGGACTATCCGGACCGCGACGACGCCAACTGGATGAAGCACACCCTGGCCTGGTTCGACGACGCCAGCGGCAAGGTGAAGCTGGACGACCGTCCGGTGCACAGCTTCACCATGACCAACGACATCGCCTACATCCCGCCGAAGGCCCGGGTCTACTGATGTCCGCGTCCGCCCAAGCCCAACGTCCGACCGTCTCCATCGAGGATCGCGCCTGATGGTCCAGCTTTCGCTGCCGAAGAACTCCCGCGTCACCAAGGGCCGTCACCACCCGGCGCCGGCGGGGGCCAAGAACGTTAAGACCTTCCGCATCTACCGCTACGATCCGGAAGGGACCGAGAACCCGCGCTGGGACACCTACGACGTGGACGTGGACGCCTGCGGGCCGATGGTCCTGGACGTGCTGATCCACATCAAGAACACCATGGACTCGACCCTGGCGTTCCGCCGCTCGTGCCGCGAAGGCGTGTGCGGCTCCTGCGCGATGAACATCGGCGGGCGCAACACCCTGGCCTGCACCCACGGCCACGCCGACGAGCCGGCCCGCGAGGTGCAGATCAGCCCCTTGCCGTCGATGCCGGTGGTCAAGGACCTGATCCCGGACCTGACGCTGTTCTACGCCCAGTACGCCTCGATCGAGCCGTGGCTGCACACCGAGACGCCGGAACCGCAGCGCGAGTGGATCCAGAGCCCCGAGGACCGCGAGAAGCTGGACGGGCTCTACGAGTGCATCCTGTGCGCGTGCTGCACCACCTCGTGCCCGAGCTACTGGTGGAACGGCGACCGCTACCTGGGCCCGGCGGCCCTGCTGCACGCCTATCGCTGGCTGATCGACAGCCGCGACGAGGCCACCGGCGAGCGGCTGGACGAGCTGGAGGATCCCTTCAAGCTCTACCGTTGCCACACGATCATGAACTGCGCTCAGGTGTGTCCCAAGGGGCTCAACCCCGCCAAAGCCATCGCCGAGGTGAAGAAGATGCTGGCGGATCGTCTCGTCTGATCCCAAAAAAATAGGCGTCAACAAGTTGACGCCAGCGTCACTTTTGGGCATCGGGGAGGGATGAACGACGTGACCGCACATGTGGTGATCCTGGGCGCCGGCCATGCGGGCGGCACCGCGGCCGCTCTGCTGCGCCAATACGGTCACGAGGGGCCGATCACCCTGGTCGGCGAAGAGCCGATCGCCCCCTACCAGCGGCCGCCGCTTTCCAAGGCCTGGCTGAAGGGCGAGGCCGACGCCGACTCCCTGGCGCTCAAGCCGGTGGAATTCTACGCCGAGAACAACATCGACTTCCGCTCCGGCGTGCGGGCCGTCTCCATCGACCGCGGCAAGAAGACCGTGGCCCTCTCCAACGGCGAGGCCGTTTCCTACGACATCCTGATCATCGCCACCGGCGCGCGGCCGATCGTGCTGCCGATCGAGGGCAAGGATCTTGCCGGCGTGCTCTTCCTGCGCACCGCCGAGGACGCCGAGAAGCTGAAGGCCGCGCTCGGCCCGGGCAAGCGGCTGGCGGTGGTGGGCGGCGGCTACATCGGTCTGGAGGCGGCGGCCAGCGCCCGCGCCCTGGGCGCCGAGGCGGTGGTGATCGAGCGCGAGCCGCGCCTGCTGGCCCGCGTGGCCTGCGAGGCCCTGTCGACCTTCTTCAAGGACTATCACGAGAAGCACGGCGTCACCTTCGAGCTCGGCGCGGAGGTGACCGGTTTCAAGGGCGAGGGCGGCCATGTCACGGGCGTGGCCCTGGCCGACGGGCGCGTGATCGCCTGCGACGCGGCCCTGGTCGGCGTGGGCGCGCGGCCCAACGACGAGATCGCTTCCGAGGCCGGGCTGGAATGCGCCCGCGGCGTGGTGGTGAACCTGGAGGCGCGCACCTCCGATCCGGCGATCTTCGCCATCGGCGACGTGGCCCACCGGCCGATGCCGATCTACGGCCGCATGTTCCGCATGGAAAGCGTGCCCAACGCCCTGGAACAGGCCAAGCAGGCCGCCAGCGCCATCACCGGCCGCCCCGCGCCGGCGGGCGAGACGCCCTGGCAGTGGTCGGACCAGTACGACATCAAGCTGCAGATCGCCGGCTATCCCTTCGACGTGGACAGCCTGGTGCTGCGCGGCGACCCCAAGAGCGCCAAGTTCGCCGTGTTCCATCTGAAGGGCGACCAGGTGCAGGCGGTCGAGGCGATCAACTCGCCGCCCGAGTTCATGATGGGCCGCCAGCTCATCGGAAACCGCAAGCCCGTTTCGCGTGAGAAGCTTGCGGACACAACCGTTTCCATGAAAGAGGTCGCGCTATAGGCGCGCGAAAAGGGAAGAAATGGCCAAGATCACCTACATCGAACACAACGGCGCCGAGCACGTGGTCGACGTCAAGACCGGGCTGTCGGTGATGGAAGGCGCGGTGAAGAACAACATCCCGGGCATCGACGCCGACTGCGGCGGCGCCTGCGCCTGCGCCACCTGCCACGTCTATGTGGACCCGGCCTGGCTGGAGAAGACCGGCGAGAAGTCGGCCATGGAGGAGTCGATGCTCGACTTCGCCGAGGGCGTCGAGGACAACAGCCGCCTGTCCTGCCAGATCAAGGTGAGCGACGCCCTGGACGGCCTGGTCGTGCGCATGCCGGAAAGCCAGCACTAAGCGCCGGCGCGGTTCCGGCTGGGCCGGAGCCGAGGTCGGATAAGGGTTTGCAGCGGTCGGCTCGGAAGGGCCGGCCGTTTTGCGTTTGGGGACGGGGCGTCAATTCGCCGGCGGAATCCGTGCTTCAATTGCGCGGAGATGCAGCAGGGCCGTCGCTCCAGCGGGCCTGGCGACTCCCCATCGCCACCATGTCCATGATCCTGCCGTTCCTCTTCTGGCCATCGTGGGCCATGGCCGGATCGGCCACCAGAAACCACAGCCAGATCCGCGTGAACGGAGCCACCACATTGATCGTGGGGACCCCTAGGAGCATTTCTGTCGCCGGGCTCGCATTGTAGAACGTCAGCTGATCATTCGGATCGTGGTAGGCCACGACTTCGATGGAGGGCTTGGAAAGAGGCCTCACCTGCGATGTCAGACAGCTCTTCATCTCAGCTCCGCCAAGGCCGACCTGCATCTGCGACAGGCGCAGCAGTGTGATCTGGTTGGCCAGCATGTGGAACTGCTGCGTCCGACAGAGGATGTTCTCCGCAGCGGTGAGGCGCAGGTCACGCGTCTGATCGGCCGTGTCCGTCGGCGCTGGCGTCGCCAGCTCGTCCGCCGAAGCGGGGGCTGCAAGCGCATCGAGCAGGACGAAGCCTCCCAGGCTTTCGGTGATGACGGCAAACCGCTGGTCAGGCTCATCCAGCGCCTCGATGCTCGGCCGGCCTCGCGCACGGTCGGGATGCAGTGCAGCCACCCTCCGGGAGACATCGCTGATCTCCACAGCCATGGCGTCTCGCGCCGCCGTTCGGATGACGGCCTCGAACTTCGACATCACGATTGTGGCGTCGCCGAAGCCCCAGTCCATGATTTCGGACTTCAGCCATTTGTTTCCGACGAGCGGCGTCGTCGCCTCTGCTTTGCCCGGCATGGGCTCGTGCATGAAGTCGCGGCACCATCGGGAGCGGTCGGACGGCCCGATCAGGTGCGCATCATAGGCGATGAGTTCGCGGCATTTTATTCGCGCGAGCGGTCGCCAATAGTTGAAACTGTAAAACGCGACGTGCTTGCCGCCAGGCGCGTCGTAGATCGCGACGTCGACGTACGGAAGGTCGCGCCCCCAATCGGCGTCGGTCTTCCAGACCTCATTTCCGTCGATACGCACTGACGGCCTTTCCTTCTCAAGCAGAAGGACCTGTCGGGGTGCGCCCTGCAACGTCAGGTGAAGCTTCTGGGCGAGGTGGCCCCTGACGTCGGCCTGATCCTGGTCTTCGTCCGCCCGCATCCCGTGCGCCACGAGGATGTTGAGAGACCCGCCGGGCGGCGTGTCGTTGAGCAGGTCGGCGACGCCCTTCAATGATTGATCCGGCCGAATGGCCACCGGCCCCGTCGTCGCGCAACCGCACAAGGTCGCCGCCGCGGCCAGCGCCATGATCGCAGTCATCGCTCGCAAGCCGATGGCTCGGCCAAATCCGTTCGGCACAAAGCCCCCCATATTCTATGGCGTCAGCGATTTGAGAACGCCGTTCTTTGAAATTCAACCAAAGGGGGTTTGCTGTCAATATGCTCGTCATAAGCGCGGCCGCTGCCCCGTCTGGAGACGTCTTCCAGACCGGCGCCGTTGAACAATCGCTCAAACTCTGGCGGGTGCGGATCAAGATTCCCGAAGCGCCCTGGGCCGAGGCGCGTTCCGGCGACGGCGCTGCGCTAGTGGGCTGGCCTGCAGGGCCTGAGCGCTTCCATCCCTTCGCGCCTCACGCCGAATAGCCGCCGTCGATCGTCAGGCTGGCGCCGGTGACGAAGCCGGCTTCCTCGCGCGCCAGGTAGCTGACGAGGCCGGCGATCTCGCGCGGCTCGCCCATGCGGCCCAAGGGGACGAGCGGGAGCACCATGCCGGCGTGGTCGGCGGTCATGTCGGTGGCGGTGGGGCCGGGCTGGATGTTGTTGACGGTGACGCCGCGGGGGGCGAGGTCGATCGCCGCGCCCCTGACCAGGGCGGCGACGGCCGCCTTGGTCATGGCGTAGACGCCCGCCCCCGGAAAGCCGACGCGCTCGGCGACGTTGCTGCCGATGGTGATGATCCGGCCGCCCGCGGGCAGGTGCGGGGCGGCGTAGCGCAGGGCCACGAACACCCCGCGGACGTTGACAGCGACCATCCGGTCGAAGTCGTCCAGCGCATAGGTGTCGATGGTCGCCAGCTGCAGGATGCCGGCATTGACCGCGAGGATGTCGAGGCGGCCGAACTCGGCGAGGGTGCGCGCGACGGCGGCCTCGATCTGCGCGGGCTCGCCGCTGTCGGCGCGGATGGCGATCGCCGCGCCGCCGTCCCGCACGACCTCGGCGGCGAGGGCCTCGGCGCTCTCGGCCGAGGCGGCGTAGGTGAAGGCCAGCCTGGCGCCGTCGGCGGCGAGGCGGCGGACGACGCCAGCCCCGATCCCGCGCGAGCCGCCCAGCACCAGGGCGACCTTGCCGTTCAATTCGCGTTCGTCGTTCATCGCAAAGCCTCGTTCTTGACCGATCAGTCCGAAATTGGCCGCGCCTTAGCCCGTTACGGATCAATCAGTCAAGAACGTTTTGGACAGATCGGTCCAATATGATAGGAACCGGCCATGGCCAGACCCGTCGAATTCGATCCCGACGCCGCGCTCGAGGCGGCGATCGAGGTGTTCTCGGACCACGGCTACGAGGGCTCGTCCACCACGGCCCTGCTCGCGCGCATGGGCATCGCGCGGCAGAGCCTCTACTGCGCTTTCGGCGACAAGCGCCGGCTCTTCCTGAAGGCGCTGGAGCGCCACGTCGACGACAGCCTGGCCGAGATGGCCAGGGCCCTGCGCTCGACGGACGGCCACATCGAGGCGCTGGAGGCGGCGCTGCTGGCCTTCGCCGGTCCGGCCGCCGGCTGCCTGGGCCTGGGGGCGGTCACCGAGTTCGGCCGGTCGGACCCGCAAATCAACGCCGTCAACGACGCTGGCGCCCAGGCGATGCGGTCTCTGCTGGCGGCGCACCTGCGCGCCGGCATGGCGGCCGGCGAGATCGGCGAGGTGGACGCCGAGGCGGCCGCCGGTTTCCTGCTGGCCGTTCGCGCCGGCCTGAAGATCGCCGCGCGTAACGGCGCGCCGCCGGACGAGCTGCGCTCCACCGCGCGCATGGCGCTGCGCGGCCTGCGCGCTCGGTCCTGAACCTTCGCAGCCGCGCGCGGCGTCCGCTCGCGAGGCTACCGCCTCCTGTTCACGCGGGCGCTCGTCGGCCCGCTACAGCCGCCCGCGCCGTCAGTCGAGGTTCGGCCGGCGGGTGTGGAAGTCGGTCACCTGTTGGTAGGCGTGGCCGGCCCGGCAGAGCAGCCCTTCCTGCAGATGGCGGCCGATGAGCTGGAGGCTGAGCGGCAGGCCGTCCGGATCGAAGCCGCAGGGCACGCTGAGCGTGGGGCTGCCGGTGAGGTTGAACGGCACGGTGTAGGGCATCAGCGCCGCCGTGAGGGCGGCCATGTCGTCGCCCAGGGCCGCGACCTCGTCCCAGGTCGGCGCGCCGCGCGGCAGGGTGGGCGTGGCGATCAGGTCCACCTGGGCGAAGATCCGCGCCATTTCACCTCGATACCGCTCGCGGGCCAGCACGCCCTGGGCGACGTGCGGTCCCGGAATCCGGGCGCCGTCCTCCAGCATGTGGCGAAGGGAGGGGCCGTAGTCGTCGGCGCGGGCCGGGAAGGTGGCCTGGTGCGCCAGGACGACCTCGGCGGTCATCGCGGCCATGGCTTCGCCCACGGGCGCGGGGGGCATGGTCACCGGGACCGTGCGGGCGCCCAGCGCCTCGAGCGTGGCGAGCGCGGCCCTGAAGGCCTCGACCATGGCCGGCGCGCAGCCCGTGGTCGCGAAGTCCCAGTCGACGCCGACGACCACGCCTTCGATCCCCGCGCCGATCGTGGCCAGGTAGTCCGGCGTCGGGGCCGGCAGGGCGGTGGGGTCGTCGGCGTCGGCCCCGGCGATCGCGCGCAGGATGGCGGCGGCGTCGGCGGCGCTGCGCGCCAGGGGGCCGATGTGGTCGAAGCTCTCGGCCAGGGGGAAGAGGCCATGGCGGCTGACCCGGCCCCAGGTGGGCTTGATCCCCGACAGGCCGCAGGCGGCGGACGGCATGCGGATGGAGCCGCCGGTGTCGGTGCCGAGGGCGCCGTAGCAGAAGCCCGCCGCCGGGGCGACGCCGGAGCCGCTCGACGACACGCCGGTCCAGCGCCCGGCTTTCCAGGGATTGTCCGGCCGCGGGAAGTCCGGGTGATGGTCCAGGGTCGCCCCTTCGGTCATGTGCAGCTTGCCGATGATCACCGCGCCGGCCCGCCGCAGCCGCGTGACCGCCGTGGCGTCGTAGTCCGGCCGGAAATCGCGGTGGACGGCCATGCCGGCGCTGGTGGGCAGGCCCTTCGTGAACAGCAGGTCCTTCAGGCCGATGGGCACGCCGTGCAACGGCCCGCGCCACTGGCCCGCGGCGATCTCGCGGTCGGCCTGGTCGGCCTCGGCGAGGGCGCTCTCCGGCAGGACGCGCAGGAAGCTGTTCAGGCCGCCGTCCAGGCGGTGGATGCGGTCCAGCAGGGCCTGGCAGACCTCGCGGGCGGAGACCTCGCGGCGGCGGATGCGCTCGGAGACCTCCAGCAGGCCGGCGTAGTGCAGATCGCTCGACATCTTCGCCCCCTACGCCGCGGCGCCGGAGACGGCGGCCCGGCCGGCGCCCAGCCGCGAGATCGCCGTGTCCGAGGTGCAGACGTCGGCGAAGAACAGGCCGGCCATGTTGGCGAGGGTGGCGTTGTGCTGTTCGTCGTCGAGGGTGGCGTTGGCGTCCTCGACGAACAGCACCTTGTAGCCGAGCTGCATGGCGTCGCGGACGGTGGACTCGCAGCAGCAGTTGCTGAGGGTTCCCGTGACGATGAGGGTGTCGACGCCCGCGGCCTGCAGGCGCTCGTGCAGGTCGCAGGTCCCCGGGATGAAGGCGCTGAAGCGGGTCTTGTCGGCGATCCAGTCCTCGGGCCGCACGTCCAGCTCCGGCCACAGGGCGAACTGGTCGGCGCCGCGGGCGAAGGCGTCCACGAAGGCGTCGCGCTGGGCCGAGGTCATCCGGTCGTACATCGAGCCCCAGTAGCGCGGCTCGTCCAGGTCGACGAGGAAGCGGATGAAGACGTTGCGGGCGCCGGCCTCGCGCACCGCCGCGCACAGGCGGTTCACCCGCGGCACGATCTGGCGGGCGACCGGCACCTCGGCGATGGCGCCCTCGGCCAGGAAGCCGATCTGCAGATCGACCACCAGGTGGGCGGTGCGGGCGGGGTCGACGAGGATCTGCTGGTCCTCGCCTCGATAGGCGGCGACGCGCTCAAGCACCGCGGCGGGAATCTCGGAATTGTGCATCTGGTTTTCCTCCTGTGTCTTCGGGCGCGCTCAGAAGAAGTGGCGCGTGACGGTCACGCCGTAGGTGCGCGGCGGCGCGGGCGACTCCTCGTCGCCGACCACGTTGGCGGTGGTGTAGATCGAGTACTGGACGTCGGTGAGGTTCTTGCCCCAGACGGTCACCTGCCAGCCGGCGTCGTCGGGCGACCAGGCCACCGAGGCGTTGACCAGGCCGTAGGGCTTTTCCTTCAGCCGGTTGTCGGCGTCCCAGGCGAAGCTGCTGGTGTAGCTGTAGTTCACGGCCCCAGTGAACTGGCCCACCGCGGTCGCCACCCGGTACTCCGCCCCCAGGTTGCCGCTGAAGTCCGGCGAGTGCGGCGTCATCAGCCCCTTGGCGTCGCCGGACACGGTGATGTTGCCGCCGGTGGCCAGGGGCACCGAGATGGTGGCGGTCGGGAACTCGACGAAGCGCGAATGCATGACCTCGACGCCGCCCCGCAGGGTCAGGGCGCCGGTGGGATGGGCCTCGAAGTCGGCCTCGAAGCCGGTGTTGCGGGCGGAGGCGGCGTTCTGCAGCGACGAGCTGGTCTGGCCGGTGTCGGCGCGGGTCAGGGAGGTGACCTGCAGGTCCTTGTATTCGTAGTGGTAGACGGCGAGGTTCAGGCGCAGGCGCCGGTCGAACAGCTCG
Source organism: Phenylobacterium sp. (assembly GCF_041916435.1). GTDB lineage: Bacteria > Pseudomonadota > Alphaproteobacteria > Caulobacterales > Caulobacteraceae > Phenylobacterium. Next base: position 16,115 of record NZ_JAYRZM010000004.1, read on the forward strand.
GTCTTCAGCCCCGCTTCCAGGTCCGTGAGCTTCTCCGGCTTCACCGGCGGCGCGAACACGTCGTTGCTGTTGAAGATCCCGCCCTTGAAGCCGGTGGAGTAGCCCAGGTAGGCCGACACGCCGGGTGCCAGGTCCTTGGCCAGGTTGACCTTGTAGGTCCAGGCGCTCTCGCTGGTGCGGTCGGTGTCGGCCACGGCGAAGAGCGGCGCCAGGGTCTGCCAGGCGTTCTTGCGCAGCTCGTCCTTGGTGTAGCGGAGCCCGCCGGTCAGGTGGAAGCCGGCCGGCAGGTCGTAGGTGGCCTGGCCGAACGCGGCGTAGGAATTGATCTGCTGCTTGAAGCGGCCTTCCAGGGTCAGGCCGCCGAGCGCGTCGCCGGTGTCGCTGAGCTTCAGGTCCGACAGGTCGTGGAAGTAGAAGACGCCGACGAGCCAGTGCAGCGGGCCGGGCGTCTTGGAGACCAGGCGCAGCTCCTCGCTGAACGAGTCCAGGTCGTCGTGGATCGGCAGGTACTGCGACGGATCGCGGGTCTGGTCCTCGTCGGAGTTGTTGAAGGCCTGGCTGCGCCGCAGGGCGCTGACGCTGATCGCGTCGGCGAAGCCCAGGTCGCGATCGACCTTCAGGCTGAGGCCGCCCTGCTTGGTGTGGACGTAGCTCTGCACGTTCTCGTCCACATTGTAGAAGCCCTCGAACACCTGGCCGTTGGGGAACAGGGCCCCGCGCACCGGGCGCATGGCGATGCCCTCGTCGTACTTGGTGTCGGTGTAGTCGGCGATCAGGGTGATGGTGGTCAGGTCGTCGGGGGTGAACACCCACTTGCTGCGCGCCGAGAGGCTGCGCTCGGTGAAGGCGTCGTGGCCGTTGAAGAGGTTCGTGCCCCAGCCGTCGACCTGCCGGTCGGCGGTCACGGCGAGATCGGCCTTCAGCCAGTCGGTGAAGCCGTAGCTGCCGTAGAAGGCGCCCGAATAGGTCTGGTAGGCGCCATAGCCCAGGCTGAGATCCGCCTGGGGCTCGGAGCCCGGCGTGCGGGTCGTGATGTTGATCACCCCGGCCATGGCGTTGCGGCCGAACAGGGTGCCCTGCGGGCCCTTCAGCACCTCGATCTGCTCGATGTTGTTGAACGAGAAGGTCGTGGCCGAGGGCGAGGCCAGATAGACGTCGTCGATGTAGAGGGCGACCACGTTCTCCTGGCCGCCGATGCCGAAGCTGGTGCCGATGCCGCGCAGGGCCGGCGAAGACCCGGAGAACAGCCGCGGGAACTGCAGGCCCGGCACGGTCTGCTGCAGCGAGCTGACGTCGGTGACGCCGACCGCCGCCGCCGTTTCGGCGGTGATGGCGGTGACGGCGATCGGCACGTCCTGCAGGGATTCCTTGCGCTTGTTGGCGGTGACCACGACCTCCTCGACCTGGAGGCCGCTCGTGTCTGCGGCCGCGTCGGCCGCCCAGACCTGGTGCGGAAGGAAGAGCGCCGTGCTGCCCAGCAGCACAGCCAGGCGGAGCTTGGTCTGCATGATGTATCCCCTTCATCGTGCTGGCCCCCGGCGTGGTGGGAGACGCCGGAGGCCGTTCCATTAATGATGCGAGCGTGAGTAATTATGCCCGACGGGGATCGCGGAAGCGTCGCATACGCATCAAAGCGTCGCAGGCATGAGTCTGCTTAATGATGCGACAATGTGCTATTAGAAATTGCGCGTACATTGATCATTGACGCTGCGCGCGCTCGCGGGCATCGAGAGGACGGCGGCCCGGACGAACAGCGGCGTCTGCGCGGGGCGGGAGAGAATGCGGAAGACCAGACGGGCGGGACGGCCGACAGCCGAGGAGACGGAGCAGCTCAACGAAGCCATCGTCCGCGCGGCCCTGGAGCTGTTCACCGAGCACGGCGTCGCCGAGACCACCTTCGAGATGATCGCGAAGGCCTGCGGCACCACCCGGCGCAGCATCAGCCATCGTTTCGCGGACAAGAGCGCCCTGCTGATCGCGGCGATCGAACTCGTCAGCGCGGAGTACCGGCAGAGGGTCTTCACGCCCGCCGCCGTGCTGGTGGGCAAGCCCCTGGAAGCCGTCCGCCACGCCTGCCGGGCCACCTTCGACTACGTGTGCGACGGCGAGTTCGTGGCCTTCTACCGCCTGGCGATCGCCGAGTCGGCGCGCAGCCCCGTGGCCGGCGAAGTGCTGATCCGGCTCAACGACCGGTTCGCCGACGAACTCGAAGTCCTCGTGGTGCGCGCCCAGCGGGAGGGCCTGTTCGCCGACCAGGACCCGGCGTCGACGGCGACGGCCCTGATCGGCGTCTTCCTGTCCAATCCGCTCAACCGCCGGGCCTTCGGCGACCCGCAGTTCCGCGACGACGCCCTGCGGACGCAATATTTCGAGTCCCTGTGGACGCTGGTCGCGCGCCACTCCGCCTAGCCGCCTGCCCTGGCCTGCCGCAGGGGCAGGCGCTCTAAGCGGGGGAGGCCGCCGGGGCCGCCGGCGCGTCGTGTGGGGGAGCCGCCATGGAACTGATCCTTGTCCGTCACGGGCTGCCGGTGCGCAGCGACGAAAGCTCGGACCCGGAGCTGTCGGCCGAGGGCCACGAGCAGGCGAGGAAGGCGGCCGACTGGCTGCGGCACGAGGGTGTCGGCGCGGTGTGGTCGAGCCCGATGTGCCGGGCGGTGCAGACCGCCGAGCCGTTCGCCGCCCTGACGGGCCACGAGATTCGCCGCCACGAGGGGGTGGCCGAGTTCGACCGCGACGCCGGCGCCTATGTGCCGATGGAAGTGCTGAAGCGCGAGAACTACGAGGCCTGGCTGGCCTTCGCCCGCGGCGAGCACGCCATGGACATCGACGCCTTCCAGAAGGCGGTGGTGGACGCCCTGGAGGAGGTGATCGCCGCCCATCCCGGCGAGCGGGTGGCGGTGTTCTGCCACGGCGGGGTGATCAACGTGTGGACCGCCCACGTGCTGGGCATGGCGCCCAGGCTGTTCTTCGAGCCGGGCTACACCAGCATCCACCGCTACATGTGCGCCCGCTCCGGGCAAAGGAACGTGCTGGCGCTGAACGAGCGCGCCCACCTGCGGCCGGCCGCGTCCTAGCCTTCTCGTCAGTTGACGATTTAGTCAAATCTCTCGCATGATCCCCCTCGCGCGGCGGGCCGCGCCTTGGGAGGGATGCGATGGACGACCTGCCGGACGTGTTCGTGCCGCACGCCTATGAGGAGCGCACGATCGACCTGGGCGAGGTTCGCATGAACCACGTGGTCGTGGGCGGCGCCGACAAGCCGGCGCTGCTGCTGATCCCTGGCCAGACTGAATCCTGGTGGGGGTTCGAGCGGGCGATTCCCCATCTGGAGCGGGACTTCCAGGTGTTCGCCGTGGACCTGCGCGGCCAGGGGCGGACCACGCGGACGCCGGGCCGCTATTCGCTGAACACCATGGGGAACGATCTGGTGCGGTTCATCGCCCTGGCGATCGGCCGGCCGGTGGTGGTGAGCGGCAATTCCTCGGGCGGGGTGCTGGCGGCGTGGCTGTCGGCCTACGCCATGCCGGGGCAGGTGCGCGGCGTGCACTGCGAGGACGCCCCGTTCTTCGCCTCGGAGGTCAACCCGGCCTACGGCCACTCCATCCGCCAGGCGGCCGGGCCGCTGTTCGCCCTGATGAGCCGCCACCTGGGTGACCAGTGGAGCATCGGCGACACCGAGGGGCTGAAGGCGGCGCGGGCGAAGGACCCCTATCCGCTGAACCAGCTCCTCAGCCACGCGCCGGGCACGCCGCAGAACATCAAGGAATACGACCCGGAATGGAGCCGCGCCTTCGTCTCCGGGACGGTGGCGGTGAACTGCCCGCACGAGCGGATGCTGGCGAGCGCCAGGACGCCGATGCTGTACACCCACCACATGCGCTCGATCGACCCGGCGTCCGGCGCGCTGTTGGGGGCGGCGAGCGATTTCCAGGTGGCCAAGGCGCGCGAGCTGGTGACCGGGGCGGGCCAGCCGTTCGAGCTGGTGGACGCGCCGGACGCCGGCCACAGCATGCACGCCAGCGAGCCGGAGCGGTTCGCGAAGATCCTGACGGACTGGGCCGGGCGGTTGGCTGCCTAGGCCGGCGTCTTCAGGCGGGGGAAGACGCGCTCGGCGTTCTCGCGGGCGATGGCCGCGGCGTCGGCCTCGCTCAGGCCCTGGGAAAGCTGGGCGATGTTGCGGGCGACGCCGATCTCCGGGGTGAAGGGCCAGTCGCTGCCGAACAGGATATGGTCGAGGGGCGCCAGGCCGCGAAGGGCGTTCAGGGCGATCGGATGGCCGGAGAGCGCCACGTCGTAGTAGAGCCCCTTCAGCGCCTCGAACGCCTCCTCCTCGGAGACGGGGCGCGGGGCGATGAACGGCAGGTTGGCGAAGGCGGCGATGCGCGCGGCCAGCGCCGGCAGGGCGCCGCCGGCGTGGGGCACGATCACCTTGATGTCGGGATGGGTCTGCAGGACGCGGTTGTAGATCAGGTCCGTGACCGTGCGCGCGGTGTCGAGGGGGAACTCCAGCAGCGGCGCCGGCCGGCCGAGGGCCACCGCCTCGAAGCAGGCCGGGCTGGTGGGGTGCAGGAAGACCGTGGCGGCGCGCCGGTTCAGCTCGGCGAACACCGGGGCGAAGCGGGGCGAGCCCAGGTATTCGCCGTCGACGTTGGTCTCCAGGATGACGCCGTCCGCGCCCAGGGTCTCGAAGGCGTGGCCGATCTCGGCGAGGCAGGCCTCGATGTCCGGCATGGGCAGGCTGGCGAAATAGCCGAAGCGGTCCGGCCGCGCCTTCACCAGGGCCGCGCCGGCCTCGTTGACCTGGCGGATCAGGGCGGGGCGCTGGTCGAGCGGCAGGAAGTGGGCCGCCGGCGAGGAGAGCGAGACCATCGCCGTGGCGATGGACTGGCGGTCCATCACCTCCAGGGCGGCCGCCTCGCTCCAGGCCGGGACCGGCATGCCGCCGTCCACGGTCTTCAGGCCCGCCCGCCCCAGCGCCTCGACGTAGACGTCGGGCAGGAAGTGGGCGTGGACGTCGATGCGCCCGCAGGGGCAGCCGCCGTTGGTCATGTCGCCCTCCCGCGCCGGGCTAGAAGGTGTCCAGGTCGTTGGCGAAGGTGATCTTGCCGCCGAAGCGCGCGGCGATGGCCTGGGTCGCGCCGGGGATCTCGTCCGGCAAGAGGGGGATGTGGGTCAGGACCACCCGCTTGGCCTGGCAGGCGGCGGCGAGCTTGCCGACCTCGTCGGGCGCCATGTGCTCCTTGCGGAAGTGCGACTCGACGATCGGCAGGGCGAAGGCCGGGATGTCCGGGCGGCGCTCGCGGATGTGCTTGATGGCCAGGCTCGGGTCCATGATCTCGCTGACCAGCAGGTCGACGCCCTGGCAGAGCTTGGCGACGTTTTCGCTGGGCCCGGTGTCGCCGGTGAACAGGATCGAGCGGCCCGGCGCGTCGAAGCGGTAGGCGAAGGACAGCGGACGGTTCGCCGCCGGCAGGGTGGCGTAGTGGGTGTTCTCGGTCGCCGTGACCGTGATGTCGCCGACGACGGTCTTGGAGCCGGGCTCCAGCTCGACCACGCTCAGACCGGCCGCGGGGCCGCCGGAGCCCTTGGCGTGCATCGTGCCGACGGCGCTGACGCCGGGCTCGATCGCCTGGAGGAGACTGTCGACCGTGGCCTTGATTCCGGGCGGGCCATAGATGGTCAGCGGCTCGGCGTAGCCGGCCTGGTAGCGCAGGCTGACGAGGCCGAAGAGCCCGCCGGTGTGGTCGAAGTGCAGGTGGCTGATGAAGACCGCCTTCAAGGCGCCGATCTCCAACCCCGCGCGGGCGAGCTGATCGGCCGCGCCGTCGCCAGCGTCGACCAGGATCGCTTCATCGCCGTAGCGGACAAGGCTGGAGGCCTCGAAGCGCTTGGGATCGGGGATCGGGCCGGAATTGGTGCCCAGGGTGGTGAAGGTGAGCCGGGGCGTTTCGCCGGCCGCGTTCGCCGCCGCCGTCGGCATGGCCAGCGCCGCCGCCAGCGCCAGCCCCGCAAGGCCCTTCCAGGCGTCGACCATGATCCATCCTCCCGCGCGGTTCTTTCTGTGCTTGCGAGATGGGTATCATAGATGACGATTTAGTCAATTATAGAGGGTGATCGGCAAAAGGCTCAATCTGACCCTAGGTTCTGGCCGAATATATCCGGACGAAATCGTCAGTCGAAGCGGCCAGCGGCGCTAGGCGAGCTGGTAGATCGCCGGGTCGCCGGGAAATTCGCGGCCGTCGTCGGCGCCGACCTCGATGTCGATGAGCCGGTTCACCATCCCGTTCAGCCGCAGGATGTTGTCCTTCTGCGCCGGGTCGGCGGCCAGGTTCACGATCTCATGGGGATCGGCCTCGACGTCGTAGAGCTCCAGGTCGTTGTGGGCCGCGAGCGTCTCCCAGTCCTCGGGCCGGTGGTGCTCGGCCGGGGCGAAATAGCGGGCGAACTTGTAGCGGCCGTCGTGCACGCCGCGGTGCAGGCGCCGCTTGGTCAGGTCGTAGGGCAGGGGGCCGGCCGGCTTCACGCCCCTTGGCAGGCGGCCCCACATGTAGGCCACCGCGTAGTCGAACAGATGGCCGCGTTCGTCGCGCTCGGTCGGGCCCAGCGGGTCGGCCAGCAGGCCCGAGACGTCGATCCCCGGCAGGTCGGGGAAGCGCGTCTTGCGCCAGGCCGCGTCCTTGCCGGCGAAGGCCATCAGGGTGGGCGCAAGGTCGATGGCGCTCATCAGCCGCGAGGAGGCGCCGCCGCCCTTCACGTCGGGGTGGGCGATGATCATCGGGACGTTGGTCTCCTCCCGATAGATGGTGCCGGCCTTCTGGCGCAGGCCGTGGGCGGCGGCGCGCTCGCCGTGGTCGCTGGTGTAGACGATGATGGTGTTGTCGAGCTGGCCGCTCCGGCGCAGGGCCCAGATGAGCTGGGTCAGCCGGCGGTCCACGTCGCGCAGGCAGTTGTAGTAGTAGTTGGTGAACCGCCTCCAGGACGCCAGGTCGTCCATCGGCATCTTGCCGAAGAAGAAGTCGTTGTTCTCGCGAATGCCCATGTGGGCCTCCGGCTTGGTCGACAGGTCGTCCTTGTAGAAGCTCTCGGGCAGGTCGAAGCCCAGGTCCTCGGCGTAGAGCGGGTCGCCCGGCTCCGGGCGCAGCGGGCCGATCAGGTCGGGGATCGGACGCGACCTGGTCTGCTCGCCGGTGGCGTCGAAGAACATGATGTCGTGCGGATTGACCAGGCCGACGACCATGAACCACGGCTTGCCGTCCGAGCGGCCGGGGTCCTCGAAGTCCAGGATCAGGCGGGCGGCGTCGCCGGCCACCACGCGGTCGGAGTGGTAGCCGGCCCAGGTCAGGCCGACCTCCTCGCCGTTGAAGCCGTAGTCTGAGAAGCCGAACCGCTCCATGCAGTCGGTGGTGTTCGGATAGGCGAAGCTCGGCTTGCCCGGCACGCCCGGCCAGTCGCGCTCCTCGTTGATCCCCGACAGGTGCCACTTGCCCTTGTAGACCGTGTAGTAGTCGGCCGCCCGCAGCATGTGGCCGAGGGTGGGGATGTCGGCCAGCCGCGGATTGGGCGGGGTGTCGTTGTTGGAGTAGACGCCCGTGGTCTGGGTGTGGCGGCCGGTGACGATGGTCGAGCGCGACGGGCTGCAGGGCGTGGTCTGCACGTGGTAGCCGTCGATGCTGGTCCCCAGGCTCATCAGCTCCAGGTGGCCCGGCAGCTTGTCCAGCATGCCCTTGGGCAGGGTGGCGGCGCTCATCTCCTGATCGGTCATGATCATCAGGATGTTGGGGCGGCGGGCGCGGTCCGGGGCGGCGGTCATTGGGGCTCCAGGGGCGGCGGGCTTGTTCAGCCGCCGAGCCTATGCAAGCGTCCGACGCGTTCCTACTCGCGTTCCCGGCAAGGGCTTCGCGGCTTGGCGTCAGGGGGGCAAGTGGCTGAACAGAAACGTAGAACGCCGCGACAGGCGCGGGCTGTCTCCACCGTCGACGTGATCTGCGACGCCGCGTTTCAGCTCCTGGAGGCCGAGGGGGCGGAGCGGCTGACCACCAACCGCGTCGCCGCGCGGGCCGGGGTGAGCGTGGGCACGATCTACCAGTACTTCCGCGACAAGCACGACATCCTGGCCGCCCTCGCCGAGCGGCGCGGGGAGGCCGCGCGCGAAAGCGTCGTCGAGCTGGTGATCCATCGGCGCGAAGAAGGAACGCTGCGGCGCATCGTCAGCGAGATCGGCGACAGCTTCCGCGACGCGCCGAGGCCGCCGCGCGCGCCGGGCCGGCGCGGCGGGGGGCTGCTGCGGCGCCACCAGGCGTTCCTGGCGGCGATCGACGGCAAGGCCGGCCACAGGCTGGGGCTGACCCCGGAGCGGGCGTTCGTGCTGACCCATACGCCGCTCTGCCTGCTGCGCGCGGCCGCCGCTGAGCCGGAGCTCGGCCTTGATCCGGCGCGGCTGGAAGACGAGCTGACGCGCCTGTTGGAAGCCTATCTGACGGCCCTGGCGGGGGAGGCCGGACAGGCGCCGGCGGCTGCGGAGGACAGGGACGCCGACAGGGGGCTGGCGCAATCGGCGGGGATCATCGAATAAGGCCCATCCCCACGCCGAGGCCCCGTCCATGTCCCCACGCACCCTGATCGAGAAGCTGTCGCTGGAGCGGTTGGAGGTGAACCTGTTCCGCGGCTTCACGCCGGGCGGGGAAGGCCGGCGGCGGATCTACGGCGGCCAGGTGATCGCCCAGTCGCTGCTGGCCGCCTTCGAGACGGTGGAGGACCGGCTGTGCCATTCGCTGCACTGCTATTTCATCCGGCCGGGCGATCCCTCGATCCCGATCATCTTCGAGGTGGACCGGGCCCGCGACGGGGGCAGCTTCACCACGCGGCGGGTGATCGCCGTGCAGAAGGGTCGGCAGATCTTCAACCTGGCCTGTTCGTTCCAGGCGGCCGAGGAGGGCTTCGAGCACCAGCGGCCCATGCCCGAGGCGCCGGGCTGGGACCAGACGCCGATCGACGAGGACGACGACCCGGACGTCGAGCCGCTGGAGATCCGCCGCGCCGGCGGCCATGTGGCGCGCGGCGGCCCGCCGCTGGAGCCGCGCCAGCAGGTGTGGATGCGCGCCCGCGATCGGTTGCCGGCCGACCAGAAGATCCACCAGGTGGTGCTGGCCTACGCCTCGGACATGACGCTGCTCGGCACCTCGCTGCGCCCGCACGGGGTGCACTGGGACGAGCTGCAGTCGGCGAGCCTGGACCACGCCATGTGGTTCCACCGGCCGATCGACGCCAACGCCTGGCACCTGTTCGACCAGGAGAGCCCCTCGGCCAGCGGCGGGCGGGGGATGAACTTCGGCTACCTCTACGGACCCGGCGGCGTGCTGGTGGCGACCTGCGCGCAGGAAGGGCTGATGCGGCGGCTCAAGTCTCCGGGCTAGAGGCGCGCGCGAGCCAGGCGGCCTCGCGCACCTTGAGCCAGGCCTGGGCGAGCTCGCGCGCGCGGCCGGGCGGCTGGCCCATCAGCTCCGACAGCGAGGGACCGAACAGGCCCACGCCCACGGCCAGGATGACGCTGACCAGGATGAAGTCGCGGGCCACGGCCGGATCGAGGCCGGCGGCGGCCATCCGCGCGGAGACCACCTCGTCGACCGCCGCGCGCACGGTGGTCAGGCGCCTGGCCTCGCCGGTCAGCTCCAGCCAGGCGGCGAGCCGCGCGGCCCCGCGCGATTCGAAGGCGTCGAACAGGGCGGTGGCGCCGGCCTCGGCGCGGGCCATCGGATCGTCGGACGGCGCCTCCATCGCCAGGATCTGGTCCACCAACTGACGGATCATCCGCTCCATCAGCGCCGCCTGCACGCCGTCGATGGAGCCGAAGTGGTGCAGCACCGTGGCGTGGACCACGCCGGCGGCGGCGGCCACGTCCGCCAGCTTCAGGGCCTGGGGGCCCTTCTCCACCAACAGCGCCTCGGCCGCCGCCAGGATGTTCTCCCGCGATTCCTCGGGCGATCGGCGGGTGCGCTTGCGCGCTGGCGGCGTTCCTATTGACATTTTTGTCAGTATGATCCCATATGACGGTCAAAGCGATCCCTGTCCTAGCTTGAAGGCTCGAGCCACGCCATGAGCGCCAAGACCACCCCGGCCGACCTGGCCGTCGAACCCCGCGACATCCACTTCGACCTGGAGGCGGCCCGCAAAGGCCACTGGCTGGCCGGCGACCCGGTGGGCACGGCCGTGTTCAACGCCCTGTCGCTGACCTTCCCCGACGGGGAGCGGCTGTTCATCGACGCGGTGAAGCACTACCGCGGGCAACTGAAGGGCAAGCTGGCCGAGGACGTGAAGGGCTTCATCGCCCAGGAAGCGATCCACTCGCGCGAGCACCACGTGCTGAACCAGCTGATCGACCGCGACCGCTATCCGGTGGCGGAGATCGAGGCGCAGATCCGCGGGCGCGTGAAGGAGAGCCGCAATCGCGGGCCGATGGCCATGCTGATCTCCACCATCGCCCTGGAACACTTCACCGCGATGATGGCCGAGATGCACATGGCCCATCGGGACCTGTTCGACGGCGCCGCGCCCGACATCGAGCGGCTGTGGCGCTGGCACGCCATGGAGGAGACCGAGCACAAGGCGGTGGCCTTCGACGTGTTCATGGAGGTGACCAAGGACTGGTCGCCGTTCCTGCGCTACCGGCGCCGGGTGATCTCGATGGCGATCATCACCTTCATGTTCAGCCGCAACATCTCCCGCTACGCCGCGCGCCTCTTGGAGGCCGACGGCTATTCGCCGGAGGCCGCGCTCAAGGCGGTGAAGGCCTATGTCTGGAAGAAGCCTGGCCTCTTCAGCCGCGGCTGGAAGACCTATTTCGCCTGGTACCGCCCCGGCTTCCATCCCTGGGACCAGGACAGCCGCGCCGAGGTGGCCGTCTGGAAGGCCGAGTTCGACTCGGCCGCGGGCCGGCCGGCGGCGGCGTAGCCGCCGCTCGAACCCGTTCAGCATCGAGTTTCCCGACGGGCGGCGCGAGCCGCCCGTCTTGCGTTGCGCGTCGGTCAAGGCTGTGGATCGGCCGTTAGATGATATTGACTCGCAATAGCGAGGAATCTAGGGACATCTGCAAATAACTCCTAATAGCAGGTCTCTCCCATGGTTTCGTTCTCCCGCTCCCTCCTCCTGGCCGGCGTCGCCGCCTGCGCGCTGTCCGGGGCCGCCCGCGCCGAGGAGGCCGATGCGGCCGACGCGCCGACCGTGAGCGGGGTGGTGGTGGAGGGCGCGCGCGCCGAATCGACGGCGGCCACCGGGCTGGACCTGACGCTGAAGGAGACGCCGCAGTCGGTGAGCGTGCTGACCGCCGAGCAGATCGACGCCTTCGCCCTGGACACAGCGAACGACCTTCTGGCCTTCGTGCCCGGGATCAATGTGGAGAAGGTCGAGACCGACCGGACCTATTACAACGCCCGCGGCTTCGACATCACCAACTTCCAGGTGGACGGGCTGGGCCTGCCGCTGATCTGGGGCATCCAGTTCGGCGACCTGGACACGGCGATGTTCGAGAAGGTCGAGGCGGTGAAGGGCGCCAACGCCCTGATGACCGGCACGGGCAACCCCTCGGCCACCATCAACTACGTGCGCAAGCGGCCCACCGACACCTTCCAGGGCGAGCTGTCGGCCCAGATCGGCTCATGGGACGACCGGCGGGTCGAAGCCGACGTCTCCGGTCCGCTGAACGCGGCGGGCACGGTGCGCGGGCGGATGGTGCTGGCCGGCCAGGACCGCGATTCCTACCTCGACCACTACGGCGTCCGGCGCGACGTCGAATACGGCGTGCTCTCCTGGGACGTGACGCCGAGGCTGACCCTGACCGGCGGCTACTCGCGCCAGGACAACCGCGCCACCGGCGTGCTCTGGGGTGCGCTGCCGCTGCTCTACGCCGACGGGACGCGCATCAGCTATCCGACCTCGGCCTCGACCTCGGCCGATTGGACCCACTGGAACGTCGAGGACCAGACCGCCTTCGGCGAGGCGGTCTACGCCTTCGACGGCGGCTGGAAGATCAAGGGCGTGGCCACCTACAAGCGCTTCGAGGAGAACGCCCAACTGCTCTACGCCTACGGCGCGCCGGACCCGGCCACGGGCCTGGGCGTCTACGGCATGAGCGGGATCTATCCCTCGCTCTATGAGCAATACATGGCCGACGTGCAGGCGAGCGGGCCGTTCAGCCTGTTCGGCCGCACCCACGAGCTGGTGGTCGGCGCGCACGCCTCGCGCGCCGAGGGCAAGGAGTGGGAGAACTTCTCCGCCGACACGCTGGTCTATCCGGCGGTGGATGAATGGGGCCAGATGCAGGTGGCCGAGCCGAGCTATCCGGGCGCCTATCTGGCGGCCCGCTCGACCGAGCGGCTGCGCCGGCTCTACGCGGCGGCGCACCTGAACCTGACCGACCGGCTGAAGGCGGTGGCCGGCGTGAGCTGGGCGCAGCTGAAGACCCGCGGCTACTCCTACGGGACCGACACCACGCGCGACGAGGACAAGGCCAGCCCCTACGCCGGCCTGGTGTTCGACCTGACGCCGAACCTGGCGCTCTATGCGAGCTACACCGACATCTTCAATCCGCAGTCCGAGATCGACATCAACCAGCAGCGGCTGGCCCCCGCGCACGGCAAGGCCTACGAGGGCGGGATCAAGAGCCAGTGGCTGGACGGGCGGCTCTACGCCACCGCGGCGGTGTTCAAGTCCGAACAGGACGGCCTGGCCGAGTACGCCGGCGTGCTGCCGAACCTGAAGAGCTACTACGTCGGGGTCGACACCGTCGTGAAGGGCTTCGAGCTGGAGGCGGCGGGGCGGCTGACCGACCGCTGGAGCCTGAACGGCGGCTACACCGACCTGTCGATCGAGGACGGCGACGGAAACACCGCGCGCACCTACATCCCGCGGCGCACCTTCAAGCTGGCCACGACCTATCAGATCCCGGAGCTGCGCAACCTCAAGCTCGGCGCGGCGGTGCGCTGGCAGAGCGACGTCCACATCGTCGACCTGGCGACCATCGAGCAGCCGGCCTGGACCGAGCTGGACCTGAGCGCGGCGGTGGACCTGAGCGACCACGTGCGCGCGACGCTGGTGGTGAAGAACGCCACCGACGAGACGCACCTGACCAGCCTGATGTGGAACCAGTCGTACTACGCCGCGCCACGCAGCGCCTATTTCAAGCTCGCCTACACGTTCTAGGACGATGGCGGACCAGAGCGCCCGAACGGTCCGCGCCGGGGCCGCCCGACTGGAGCGTCCCCGGCTGGCCCTGCGCCAGGCGGTGGGCTTCATGCACCGCTGGGTCGGCCTGTTCATGGCCGGCTTCCTGGTGATCACCGGGCTGACGGGCGCGGTGATCTCGTGGGACCACGAGCTGGACGACCTGCTCAACCCGCAGCTCACCCACGCCCGGACCAAGGGGCCGCCGCTGCCCTCGCTGGCGCTGGCCCGCCAGATCGCCGAGCGCGACCCGCGGGTGTGGGTCACCTATGCGCCCCTGGCGGCCGAGCCGGGCGAGTCCCTGGCTTTCGGCGTCGATCCGAAGATCGACCCGGCGAGCGGCAAGCCCTATGCGACGGGCTACAATCAGGTGTTCGTCGACCCGGCGAGCGGCGAGGAGCTGGGCCGGCGCGAGTGGGGCGCGGCCTGGCCGATCAGCCGCAAGACCTTCGTCTCGTTTCTCTACGTGCTGCACTACAGCCTGCACATCCCGCCGATCGCCGGGATCGACCGCTGGGGGGTCTGGCTCTTGGGCGTGGTGGCGATGCTGTGGACCATCGACTGCTTCGCCGGCTTCTACCTGACCCTGCCGCCGCGACAGGCCAGGACGCGCGAGACCGGGGCCGGGGCGGCGGGATCGGGCGCCAAGGGCGGGTTCTGGGCGCGCTGGGCGCCGGCCTGGCGGATCAAGACGAGCGCCAGCGCCTACCGGATCAACTTCGACATCCACCGCGCCTTCGGCCTGTGGCTGTGGGGCGTTCTGTTCACCGTGGCGTTCACGGCCTTCTCGCTGAACCTCTACAGCGAGGTGTTCTATCCGGCGATGTCGCGCATCTCGCAGGTGACGCCGACGCCGTTCGACGTGCGCACGCCCGCGCCGTTGAACGCGCCGATCCCGCCCAGGAAGACCTACGCCGAGGTGATCGGCCAGGCCCGCCAGGAAGCGGGCCGGCGGGGCTGGACGGCGCCGGCCGGCAGCGCCTTTTACAGCCCCGCCTACGGCGTCTACGGGGTGGCGTTCCACGAGCCCGGCGGCGACCACGGCGAGGCCGGCGTCGGTCCGCCCTACCTCTATTACGACGGGACCAGCGGGGCGTTCCTGGGCGCGCGCGAGCCGTGGAAGGGCACGGCGGCGGACATCTTCGTGCAGGCCCAGTTCCCGCTGCACTCGGGGCGGATCCTGGGGCTGCCCGGCCGCATCCTGATCTCGGCGACGGGGATCGCGGTGGCCGCGCTCAGCATCACTGGGGTCGTCATCTGGCTGCGCAAGCGCCGGGCGCGGCGGATGCGGCGGGTGAGGGCCTAGAACTCCAGCTCCGGGTGGGCGGCGTGGGCCGCCTGGGCTTCCTCGGGCAGGTGGCAGGTGAAGGCCGCGCCGGCGCCCGGCTCGCTCTCCAGGGCCACCCAGCCGCCGTGCAGCTCGGTGAGCGCCTTGACCAGCGCCAGGCCCAGGCCCGGCCCGCCCCGGTCGCGGCCGATGAAGCGGTCGAAGATGTGCGCCTGGACGTGGAAGGGGATGCCGCGGCCGGTGTCGGCCACCTGGAGCTGGATCTCGCCCAGCGCCCGGCGGGCGGAGATGGTGACCTGGCCCTCCGGCGGCGTCTGGCGAAGGGCGTTCTCCATCAGGTGGTCAAGGATCTGGTCGAGGCGATGGCGGTCGCCGCGGATCAGGCCGATGTCGTCCGGATGCTGCACGATCAGCTCGACGCGGCCGGCCTCGGCCTCGCGCGACCAGCGCTGGGCCGCGCCGGAAAGCAGCTCGGCCACGTGCACGTCGCCCACGTCCAGCGCCATCTCGTCGGCGTCGATCTGGGCCATGTCGAGCACGTCGTCGATGGAGCGGGCGAGCTGGGTGGCGGCGGTGCGCACGGCCCCGGCGTGGGCGCGGCCCCGCTCCGACAGGTTCTCGCCGGAGTGCTCCAGGAGCTCGGAATAGCCGATGATGGTGGTGAGCGGCGTGCGCAGCTCATAGGAGACGTTGCCGACGAAGTCGCGCTTCAGCCGCTCGGCCTCGGCCAGGGCCGCCGAGCGGGCGGCCAGCGCGCTCTCCAGCTTGCGCGCGTCGGTGACATCGGTGAAGGCGATCAGGGTCGCCCCGTCCGGCAGGGGGCGGGACTGGTAGACCACGATCCTGGAATCGGAGGTGCGCACCTCGCCGGACATGGGCGCGCGCGCGCCCGGGTCGGGATCGCCCACCCGGCCCTTCAGCTCGCGCCAGAAGGCCTGGTCGTGCAGGCGGCGCACGCACAGCTCCACCACGCCCTCGAAGTCGCCGGCCGCGTCGAGCTGCTGGGCGGTGACGTTCCAGAACTGCTCGAAGGCCTCGTTGTGCAGGCGCAGCCGCCCGTCGGAGCCGAACACGGCGACCGCGTCATTGAGCTTGTCGAGGGTGGCCTGCTGCACCTGGATCTGGGCGTTGTACTGGGCCTTCAGGCGCAGCTCGCCGGTGATGTCGGAGAACAGCAGCAGCATCCCGCCCATCGGGTGGGGCTGGCGCACCACGCGCAGGGTGCGCCCGTCGGGCAGGCTCCACAGCTCGTCGGGCGCGGGGCCGAGGGCCTCGTAGCGGCCGAGCTCGGCGGCCTTCCACTTGGCGTAGTCGGCGGTCTCGGGCAGGCGGCGGCGCTGGCGCAGGCGGTCGAGCACCTCGCCGTGGCTGGGCCGCTCGGCGAGCCAGGCCGGCTCCAGGCCCCACAGCTCGGCGAAGGCGGTGTTGTGGAAGGTCAGCCGCTTGGACTGGGAGAAGATCGCCACGGCGTCGGCGATGTGGTTGAGGGTCTCGTCGTGCGAGGCCACGTGGCGCTTGAGCGCCTCGCGCAGCTCCTCGGCCTCGGTGACGTCGTCGGTCCACACCCCCACGCCGCCGCCCTCCAGCGGCTGGGCGACCACGTGGAAGGCGCGGCGGCGGCCGGCGGCGGCCACCCAGCGCACGGCCTCGCGCACGGTCCCCATGTTGGCGGCCTCGGCGGCCAGCGCCTCCAGGGTGCGGTCGAAGCTCATCGACCGCCTGGCGGCCTCCTCCAGGCTGGCGGCGCCCACCGCCGAAAGCCAGGCGCGGTTGACCCAGGCGGCCGCGCCGTCGGCGGCGGCGATCCAGGCGGGGCTGGGACGAGCGTCGAGGAAGGCGGCGAAGCGCGGCGCGGTGGGCAGGCCGGCGTCCTCGCCGAGCACGGCCGACAGGCGCAGCCAGGCCAGCGCCCCGGCCGCGCGGCCCTCCACCGCCACCACGCCCTTGGGACCGCGCACCTCGAAGGCGCAGGGCTCGCCGCGCTCGAACAGGCCGCGCAGGCGCCGGGCGTGGTCGGGATCGGCCTTGGTGAGCGCGCCC
This sequence comes from Phenylobacterium sp., assembly GCF_041916435.1. GTDB lineage: Bacteria > Pseudomonadota > Alphaproteobacteria > Caulobacterales > Caulobacteraceae > Phenylobacterium. The sequence continues at coordinate 32,658 of NZ_JAYRZM010000004.1, forward strand.
ACCAGGGCCTGGGCGTCGGCGCGCTTGAGGCCGAGCGCCTCGGCGCAGACGGCCAGGCTCTCCTCGCCGGAGGCCAGGGCGGCCACGCCGTCCTCCACCGACAGGAGCGCGGAATCGAAGGCTTCGGCCGAGGATTGGGCCGCCGAGGCGCGCGCCTCCAGCTCGGCGATCTGGTCCTGCAGGACCGCCAGCCGTTCCTGGTTCTGACGCCTCTGGATCAGAGCCCAGAGAATCGCGCAGATCGCAAGGCAGATGGACCCTAACGTCGCCGCCAGGATCAGGTGGGGGTCGCTCATTCCAGCTCCGTCGCCGCCTGGCCCGGACTAACTATAACGAATCATCAATCAGGCACGATAGGCCGGCGCAGGCCGTGTCGCACGCCCGCCGCATTCACATGGCCAAGGTTTTTGCGGCGCGATTTTCAGGCGATGATGGGCGCATGACGGCGATCCTCTATCCAGTGGCGACGAGCGGCGAGGCGGCCCTGGCCGCGCCCGCGGGCCGCGCCGCGCGGGCGCGGGAGGCGCAGGCGATCGCCGGCCAGGCCGTGGACTTCGTGACCGAGGCGGTGGGGCCTTCGTTCGCCACGCGCGAGGCGGCGCTGGACGCCTGGGCCGGGCGGCTGGAGGACGAGCGGCCGGGCCACGCCGCGAGCCTGCCGTCGGAGGACCGCTACTGCGTGCTGATGGAGACGGCGCTGGCGCGGCCGCCCGCGCCGGTGAGGCCGGCCTATCGCGACGGGCGCCGCTGGCCGGAGCCGCCGGCCGCGCCGAAGACCGTCTGGCGGCTGCAGGTCTCCTATTGGCGCCCGCAGAGCGCCGAGCGCGAGCTCGAGGCGCCGCAGGCCCGGCAGGCGCGGCGCGGCGTCGGCGAGGGGATGGCGGGCGAGATGCTGCGCGCCCTGACCCGCCAGCCGCTCAGGCCCGTGGAGCCGCAGCGGCCGCTGGACATCGGCCTGTTCGAGACGCGGCTGCCCGAGCGGCCGGACGTGGTCGTGCCCGATGAGTGAAGGGATCGCGCCTGATGAGTGACGCCTGGCCGGGCCAGTCCCGCGCGCCGAGCCTGGACGACCTGGCCGCCCTGGCCGAGGCCGCCTTCGCCGCCCTGCCCGAGACGTTCCGCCTGCAGGCGGGCGAGGTGGTGTTCCGGGTGGACGATTTCGCCGCCGACGAGGTGCTGGACGCCCTGGAACTGGACGATCCGTTCGAGCTGACCGGCCTCTACCACGGGGTGGACCTGCAGCACCGCTCGGTGCTGGACCCCATGCCGCATCCGTCGATGGTGTTCCTCTACCGCCGGCCGATCCTGGACGAGTGGGCCGCCCGCGGCGACGTGACCCTGGCCGAGCTGGTCACCCACGTGCTGATCCACGAGATCGGCCACCACTTCGGCCTGTCTGACGACGACATCCACGCGATCGAAGCCGAGGACTAGGCCCGCGGCTTCGCCGATCGCCGCCGCGTCCGCGTTCATTTCAGCTTCACCAAAATGACGCGTGCGTCACGTTCCTTGACGGCCACCGGAACGTGTGAAATCTTGACATTGATCAAATTCAGCGGCCGGGCGAGCGGCCGCGCAATCAGGGCGAGGAGGACGACCGGATGGCCGCCGACGGGAACATCACCAAGGACATCATCTACGACGCCGTGGCGCCGGACGACTTCGAGTCGATGCTCGAACTCGACCGCTACAACGCCCGCTCGACGGCCTTCGACAAGATCATCTCGGCCACCCACGACCACTTCTGGGATCCGCTCGACAAGAAGTACATCGACTTCGACGAGCCCTTCGACATGGAGAACGAGATGCTCCTGCCGGAGGACATGATCATCTCCATGAACACCGACTACGTCTCCAACCACCTGTCGGACTGGAAGACGCGGGTGCGGTTCGTGAACCAGTCGGCGCTGCGCTCGTTCTCCTCGATCCTGCACGGCGAGCAGGGCGCGCTGAACCTGTCGGCCAGCCTGTGCCACGTCCTGAAGGACCAGGGCGCGCAGGAGTACGCGGCCAACCAGACCCGCGAAGAGGCCCGCCACGTCACCGCCTTCGCCAAGTACATCAAGGCCCGCTGGGGCCGTCCGGTGGAATGCGGCCCGACCCTGAAGGCGCTCTTGGTCGACATCATCGGCAGCCCGGAGGTCTACAAGAAGATCATCGGCATGCAGATGCTGGTGGAGGGCCTGGCGATGGGCGCCTTCGCCACCTTCTTCAACAACATCCGCGACCCGATGGGCAAGAAGCTGCTGCAACTGGTGATGACGGACGAGGCCTTCCACCACAAGTTCGGGAAGATCTGGGCCGACCGCACCATTCCGAAGCTGACGCCCGAGGAGCACGCGATCATCGAGGACTGGGCGGCGCACTGCTTCCAGACCCTCTTGTTCAACCTGGTCTCTCCCAGCCAGCAGCGCGACCTCTATGAGGAGTTCGGCCTGGATCCGGACAAGGTGATCGCCGAGATGGCGGAGATGATCACCGACGAGACGCGCCGGGAGAACATGAAGGAGCAGACCAACATCTTCCGGGTGCTGGTGAAGACCCTGCTCAACGCCGGCATCATCACCGACCGCACCCGCGCCTTCTACGCCACCTATGTGGACATGGACGAGCTGAAGGGCGAGGGCGACCGCATGGTCGGCGACGACATCGCCGAGGAGGGCATCCGGTACCTCCAGGAGATCAACTTCAAGGATCGCGCGCAGCCGATCTCGATCGCCGCCGAGTAGGGGCCCGGTCCGCCGGGAGGCGCGACAGGCGCCTCCCGGATTCGACACCGCCGAAAGTTTTGTCACAATCGAAGCCGATTAAGCCATCGGCGGCGGCGTCTGCGCGATTCGGACGCCTTGATGTCGGCGCCGTCTTGTAGTTCAGCACCTGTTCATCCGCAGTGCCCGAACTTGCCCAAGATGACCACCATGCGCGCAGCCCTCGTCGTCACCCTCGCCGCCGTCGGCCTGATGGCCGCCGGACCCGTGGTGAAAGTCGAGCCCGAAGCCAAGAAGCTCGAGCTGACCAAGATGACCGGCCGCTGGTACGAGGTGGCGCGGATCCCCAACAGCATCCAGAGCAACTGCGAGGCCGCCACCTCGGACTGGCGCAAGACGCCCCAGGGCTACGCGGTGGTGCAGACCTGCCACAAGAACACGCCCGACGGGCCGACCGTGGAGTGGAAGGGCAAGGCCCAGGTGGCCAATCCCGGCGACAACACCCGCTTCAAGATGAGCTTCTTCGGCGGCCTGGTGAGCCAGGAATACTGGGTGCTGGCGCACCGGCCGGACGAGGGCTGGCTGATCCTGTCCACGCCGAACGGCCAGCACATGTGGCTGATGTCGCAGCGGCCCTCGCTCGCCGCCTCAGTCAAGGCCGAGGCCCTGGCGCGGGCGCGCCAGCTCGGCTTCGACGTCGGCCTGCTGGAATTCCCCGAGCAGACGCGCAACTGAGCCCAGCCGCGCGGGTCCGCGGCGGTTCCTCGCGCTCGGCCCCCCGAATCCGGCCCCTTGAATCCGGAACGAAGACGGAACAAGGTGGGCCGATGGATATACCGGCCAGCCTCGCCGCCTCGCGGCCCGAGATCACCGCGGCGGTGACCCGCGGGGCCGCGCGCCTGCTGGCGGACCTCGGCCACGCGCCGCTGGCGGAGGTGACCCTGCCGAACGGGCGGCGCGCCGACCTGATGGCCCTGGACCGCAAGGGGCGGATCTTCATCGTGGAAGTGAAGTCCTCGATCGAGGACTTCCGCGCCGACGCCAAGTGGCACGAGTACCTGCCGTTCTGCGACGCCTTCGCCTTCGCCGTGGCCCCGGAGTTCCCGCGCGAGGTGCTGCCCGAGGCGCCGGGGCTGATCATCGCCGACGGCTTCGGCGGGGCGGTGCTGCGCGAGGCCCCGGCCACGCCCCTGGCGGGGGCGCGGCGCAAGGCGCTGACCCTGTCGTTCGCCAGGCTCGCGGCGCTGCGCGCGGCCGGCGTGGCGGCCTGGACGCTGGAGCTGTAGCGTTCTCTTCGTCTTCCCCGGGCTTGTCCCGGGGACCCAGCCCGACGCATCGACGCCGCACGGCGTCGGGTTGGATGGCCGGGACAAGCCCGGCCATGACGATCCCTCTTGAGGGCCTAAGCCGCCCTCAGACGTCCGTCGGGAAGCCCTTGTCGCGCAGGTAGGCCTTCACGTCCGGATCGCGGCCGCGGAAGGCGCGGTAGCCCTCGGCCGGGTCGACGGTGTTGCCCACGGCCATGACGTGGTCGTGCAGGCGCTTGGCCACGGCCTTGTCGTACATGCCGCCGGGCGCCTCCTCGAACGCTTCCACCGCGTCGAGCGCCAGCACCTCGGCCCACAGGTAGCTGTAGTAGCCGGCCGAATAGCCGTCGTCGGCGAAGATGTGGGCGAACTGCGGGGTGCGGTGGCGCATGGGCAGCTCGTCGGGCATGCCGAGCTTCTTCAGCTCCTCGCGCTCGAAGGCGTCCGGATCGATGTCGGCGTCGCCGGCCAGGTGCAGCTTCATGTCGATCAGCGCCGAGGCCAGGTACTCGGTCACGTCGAAGCCCTTGCGGAAGGTGTGGGCGCGGTCGATCTTGGCCACGAGTTCGTCGGGGATCGGCTTGCCGGTCTGGTAGTGCAGGGCGAACTGCTCCAGCACCGGCTTGGTGGGCAGCCAGTGCTCGTTCACCTGGCTGGGGAACTCCACATAGTCGCGGAAGACGTTGGTCCCCGACAGCGACGGATAGGCCACCTGCGAGTTCAGGCCATGGATGGCGTGGCCGAACTCGTGGAACATGGTGGTGGCGTCGTCCCAGGAGACCAGCAGCGGCGCGCCGGCCACGCCCCTCACGAAGTTGGCGTTGTTGGAGACGATGGTGGCGACGGGGCCGTCGAACGTCTCCTGCTCGCGGTAGGCGTTCATCCAGGCGCCGGAGCGCTTGCCGGGGCGGGCGTAGGGATCGAAGTACCAAAGGCCCCGGTGCGAGCCGTCGGCGGCCTTGACCTCGAAGACGCGGATGTCGGGCTGGGCGACGGGCACGCCCTGCACCTGGGTGAAGGAGAAGCCGTAGATCTGGCCGGCGGCCCAGAACATCCCCTCGCGCAGCTTCTCAAGCTGCAGGTACGGCTTCACCTCGTTCATATCCAGGTCGTAGCGGGCCTGGCGCACCTTCTCGGCGTAGTAGCGGTAGTCCCAGGGGGCGATCTTGACGTTCGCCCCCTCCTTGTCGGCGATCGCCTGCATCTCGGCGACCTCCTGGTGGACGCGGGCGACGGCCGAGGGCCAGACCCGCATCATCAGCTCCATGGTCGCGTCCGGCGTCTTGGCCATGCTGTTGTCGGCCAGCTTCCAGTGGGCGTGGGTGGGGAAGCCCATCAGCTTGGCCCGCTCGGCGCGCAGCTTGAGGATCTTCTTGATGACGGCGTTGTTGTCGTGGGCGTCGCCGTTGTCGCCGCGGCTGTAGTAGGTGCGCCAGACCTTCTCGCGCAGGTCGCGGCGGTCGGAATAGGTGAGGAACGGGTCCATCGACGAGCGGGTGTTGAGGATCGCCCAGGCGCCCTTCCTGCCCCGGTCGGCGGCGGCCGCGGCGGCGGCGGCGCGCAGGTCGGCCGGCAGGCCGGCCAGCTCGTCCTCGCTGGTCAGGTAGAGGACGTAGTCGGTCTCGTCGGCCAGGAGGTTCTGGCTGAAGGTGGTGAAGTGGCCGGCCAGCTCGGTGTTGATCTCGGCCACCCGCGCCTTGTCGGCGGCCGACAGCTTGGCGCCGGCGCGCACGAAGCGGGTGTAGTAGAGCCACACCAGCCGCTGCTGCTCGGGGGTGAGGCTGGCGCTCGCGGGGTCGTCGTGCACGGCGGCGATGCGTTTGAACAGGGCCGCGTTCTGCAGGATCTTGTCGGAGTGGGCGGCCAGCTTCGGCTCCATCTCCTGCTCGACCTTCTGCATGGCCTCGTCGTCCATGGTGCTCGTCCAGACCCCGTAGAGGGCGTAGACGCGCGAGCTCATCCGGCCCGAGCGCTCCATGGCGGCGATGGTGTTGTCGAAGCTGGGCGCGGCGGGATTGTTCGCGATGGCGTCGACATCGGCCAGCTCGGCGGCCATGGCCGTCTCGAGGGCGGGCGCGAAGCCGGCGACCTCGACCTTGTCGAAGGGCGGCACGCCGCCGTAGGGGCCGGTCCACGGCGCGGTCATGGGACCAGCCGCGTCAGCGGCGAAGGCGGGGCGAAAGGACATAGCGGAAGCGGCGGCGAGCGCGGTGCTCGCGGCCAGGAAGGTGCGCCGATGCATGGGGGCTCCGAAAAGGTCGAATTGGCGGCGACCTTAGGGGGCTCGTCACGCGGCGTCACATGACAGGCTTGTAATGTGACGGATCAATCCGCGGCCCGCCGGGCGATCTCGGCGGTCAGCGCCTCGGCCTCGCCGGCGGCCAGGCCCAGGCCGGCCAGGATCAGCGCCGTGACGCCGACGGCGTGGTTGGCGGGGGCGGTCAGGGTGAGCACGTCGTGGATCGCCATGCGCACCGCGCCGGTGACCAGGGTGCGCGCGCTGCGCGGGTCGACCCGGCGGAAGCGGCCGCGGGCCAGGCCGTCGGTGATCGCCTGGTCGAAGACGTCCGGGTCGTCTGGCGAGCGCGTGGGGCGCAGGCGCTCCAGGCGCAGGGCCGCCCAGGCGTCGGTGGGATTGCGGCCGGCGTAGATGATCAGGCTGAGGCACAGGCCGGCGAGCCGGCCGGCGGGATCGTCGACGCCGTCCAGGGCGGTCTGCACGCTTTGGGTGGCGCGCCGCAGGATCAGCCGCCGCACGCCGTCGAGCAGGTCGGCGGCCGTGGGGAAGTAGTTGTAGACGGTGCCGCGGGCCACGCCGGCGGCCGCGGCGTAGTCCTCGATGGACGCCGCCTCGGGCCCCTTTTCGGCGATGACCTCCAGCGCCGCGTCAAGCAGCTTGGCGCGCGTCTGCCGGCGCCGGAGTTCGGCGTTGGCCGCGCGGGCCTCGAGATTGACCTTGATCGGCGCGCGCCGCGTCACGCGGCTTTGCGCAGGATGTCGAGGACGCCGCCGGCGGCGGCCAGGGACGTCGGCTCCTTCTGCGCCTGCAGCTCGTCGACCTCGCTGGCGAGGGCGTCGCGCACGATGGCGGCGGCGTGCGGCGACAGGGCCATGAGCGCGTTGATGGAGGCGCGGCTGAGCGCAAGCGCAAGCTGGGTGTCGACGTCGACGCTGACTTCCCAGGGCGTAGGCTCGGCGGCTACGGCCTTTTTCTTGGGCCGCATGGGGGGGCGGAAGATCATTCTGGCTTAACGTGGGGCTGTGGCGCACGGCAGGCGCGCGATTGTTGCGGCGCATATAAGTCGGAATGACAATGGCGTCAATATGACGGTCATGCGCAATACCGAAAAACTTCGCCTGTGAGGCGAGGGCCGGCGGCCGCGCGACGGGGCGGCCCGGCTCGCCACTGGACGCTCGCCGCGATGCTCGTTAAGCGCGGGACATGGCCATCGGCGTGTTCGATTCTGGGGTGGGCGGGCTGACGATCCACCGAACGCTCGTGGAGCGGCTGCCGCACGCCGACTTCATCTATCTGGGCGACCAGGCCAACATCCCCTACGGCGGGCGAAGCGGCGAGGAGATCGTCGAGCTGACCCGCGCCGGGTGCGAGCGGCTGTTCGACGCCGGCTGCAGCCTGGTGGTGCTGGCCTGCAACACCGCCTCGGGCGTGGCGCTGCGCCGGCTGCAGCAGACCTGGCTGCCGGACTACCGCAAGGCGCTGGGCCGGCCGGTGAACGTGCTGGGCATCATCGTGCCGACCATCGAGGCGGCGACCGGCCTGCCCTGGGAGCACGAGGCCGAGCGGCGCGGCGAGAAGGTGGAGAAGCTGGACGTGCTGGCGGTGTTCTGCACGCCCGCCACCGCCAGGAGCCGGGTCTACGAGATCGAGATCGACAAGCGCCGCCAGGACGTGGCGGTGTTCTCCGAGCCCTGTCCGAACATCGTGCCGCTGATCGAGTCCGGCGCGGGGGCGGCGGAGCTGGCCAAGGAGGTGGAGGGCCACGTCAAGGCGATCTCCACGCGGATCGGCCGGCCGCCCGACCGGGCGATCCTGGGCTGCACGCACTATGAGATCATCGCCGACCTGTTCCGCGCGGCCCTGCCGCCGGGCACGCCGCTGATCCACCAGCCGGGCGCGACGGCCGACGCCCTGATCCGCTATCTGGAGCGGCATCCGGAGTACGAGGCCGGGACCGGCGGGCTTCGCCGCTTCCTGACCACGGGCAGGCCGGGCGCGCAGCACGAGCTGGTCGAGGCGTTCTGGGGCGGGCCCTTGAGCTTCGAGCAGGCTTGAGGCGCGGCCCTCTTCCAAAGCTCGGTCGATAGCTTCTGGCGTTCTGATAGAGCGCGCCTATATTCGGCCGGATGCTTCCGACACTGCGACAGCTACAGTACCTGAAGGCGCTGGCGGAGCACGGCTCGTTCGGCCGTGCGGCGGAGGCGGCGCACGTGACCCAGCCGACCCTGTCGGCCGGCATCCAGGAGCTGGAGAAGATCCTGGGCGCGCCGGTGGTGGACCGGGCGCGTTCGGGCGTGATCCTGACGCCGGTGGGCTCGGAGGCGCTGCGGCGCGCGGCGGTGATCCTCAACGAGGCCGAGGCCCTGGTGCAGGCGGCCAAGAACGCCGGCCAGCCGCTGACCGGGCGTTTCCGCCTGGGCGTGATCCCGACGGTGGCCCCGTTCCTGTTGCCCCGCGCGCTGCCGGTGCTGCGCCAGCGGTTCCCGGCGCTGCGGCTGTTCCTGCGCGAGGACCTGACCCACCGGCTGATCGCGGCGCTGAAGGCCGGGCAACTGGACGCGGTGCTGATCGCCCTGCCCTACGACATGGCGGGCCTGGACTGGGCGCACGTGTCCGACGACGAGCTCATGGCCGCCGCGCCGGCCGACCACCCGCTGGCCAGCCAGAGCGAGATCCTGCCCTCGTCGATGGAGAACGGCGACCTGATCCTGCTGGAGGACGGCCACTGCCTGCGCGACCATGCGCTGGCCGCCTGCGGTCTGCGTCCGCCGCGGCCGACCGGCGACGAGGAGAGCTTCGCGGCCACCTCCCTGCCGACCCTGGTGCAGATGGTCGGCTCCGGCCTGGGCGTCAGTTTCCTGCCGGCGATGGCGGTGAACGCCGGGCTGACCGATTCCGCGCCGGTGGCGGTGCGGCCGCTGGCCGCCGACCACCCCAGCCGCGAGATCGTGGTGGCCTGGCGCGCGGGCTCCAGCCGCGCCTCGGAAGGCCGGCTGCTGGCCGAGGTGCTGCAGTCGGTCTAGGCCAGCTGGCGGATCGCGAGTTCGGCGCGAGCCCCTTCCACCGCTCCGCGGTCCCCCTCCCCCAGAGGGGGAGGAGAATTTGCGGCGGCGCAGTTTCGATCTCCTCCCCCGCGGAGCGGTGGAGGGGGTGACGCTGAGACTGGGCTTGGAACGCGGCCGTCAGCCGTAGCGGAGCTTGCCGAGGGCGGCGGCGACGTCGCGCAGGGCGTCCTGCGGCTTCAGGCCCGCCTTCCATTTCTCGAAGGCCATGACGTTGTCGATGCGGGCGTCGACGAAGGCCATGGCCGCGTCCTTGCCGTCCTTCAGGCGGATGGCGAGGGCCCCGGCGAGGATCGCCGAGAGGATCGTGCGCTTGGAGTAGTGGTTCTCGTCGGTGGCCGTGTCGCCGGCCCAGCGCCAGAGCTTGTCGGCGCTGTCCCACAGAAGGCGCAGCGCCAGCGGCAGGTGATGCGGCAGGGCCAGGAAGCCGGCCCAGCGGCGCAGGGCCTCGGGGCTCTCGGTCGCCGCGTCCAGGTGGGCCTCGACGGCCCGGCGGATGCGCTGGCGGATTTTCAGGGCCTGGACGTCGACCGCCGCCAGCTCGGCGAGGGCGCGCGCGTCGTGCCGCCGGGCGAGCAGGGCGGCCAGGTCGGCGCCGCCGTTGGGCAGCAGCAGTTCGACATCGGCGTCGGAGAGGCCGCAGGCGCGGCCGGCGGCGCCGGCGGCGGGCCGCGTCCAGCCCAGAGCCGGCGCCAGCTCCAGCGCCTTGTCCAGCACACGGTCTTCGGCCTCGCGGGCCCAGGCGTCGGGATCGATCATGCCCCATTCTAGCGTGGTGAATTGGCGCCGTCTCGCCGTGGACATCGCCGGCTTGTTCTGGTATCAGCGCCGCTTCCAACCCGTGGGTTTCCGCCTTCGGGCCACCTGTTTTTGTTCGCTCGCCGCCTTCGGGACCGTTTGGCCGAGCGGGAGCGACCAAAGGAGAGAGACCCCTGGTTCAGATTTTCGTCCGCGACAACAACGTCGACCAAGCCCTGAAGGCGCTTAAGAAGAAGATGCAGCGCGAGGGCTCGTTCCGCGAGATGAAGCGCCACGTCCACTATGAAAAGCCCTCCGAAAAGCGCGCGCGCCAAAAGGCCGAGGCGGTCCGCCGGGCCCGCAAGCTGGCCCGCAAGCGCGCCCAGCGCGAAGGCCTGATCGCCGGCCCGAAGAAGCCGTCGCGCTAAACCGGGTGTCCGGATCACCGGATCTGAAGGCCGTGCGGATCGCCGCGCGGCCTTTCTGCGTTTCTGGAGCCGGATTCGGGACCACGACGGGGGCGCCGGCGCGATGTTCGGTCGCGGGTGGCGCGCGCCTTGCTGGTGAAACCCCCGCCGGCGTCCTATCTTTAGCCGGAATGAGTTTCTGCGAGACGGTCTAAGCCATCATGAACCTACGCAATCTCGCCATCTGGGGCGTCATCGTCGTCGTCCTGATCGGCCTTTACAGCATGATGACGGGGGGCGGGCATGCGGCCGCCACCAGCGAGATCAGCTATTCGCAGCTCCTTAGCCGCGTGAATTCCGGCCAGGTGAAGTCGGCGGTGATCCGCGGCGCGGCCGTGGAGGTGCGCGACCAGTCCGGCAAGACCTATACGGCGGTGACGCCCAGCAACCAGGACGACCTGGTCAAGCGGCTGGAAAGCCAGGGCGCTGACATCCAGGTCAAGCCGGCCGGCGGCTTCACCGTGCTGGACTTCCTCTTGAACAGCCTGCCGATCCTGCTCTTGATCGGCGTGTGGATCTTCTTCATGCGCCAGATGCAGGGCGGCGCGCGCGGGGCCATGGGCTTCGGCAAGTCCAAGGCCCGGCTGCTGACCGAGAACAAGAACCGCGTCACCTTCGAGGACGTGGCCGGCGTGGACGAGGCCAAGGAAGAGCTGACCGAGATCGTCGACTTCCTGAAGGACCCGCAGAAGTTCCAGCGCCTGGGCGGCAAGATCCCGAAGGGCGCCCTGCTGGTCGGCCCGCCCGGCACCGGCAAGACCTTGCTGGCGCGCGCCGTGGCCGGCGAGGCGGGCGTGCCGTTCTTCACCATCTCCGGCTCTGACTTCGTGGAGATGTTCGTCGGCGTCGGCGCCAGCCGCGTGCGCGACATGTTCGAACAGGCCAAGAAGAACGCGCCCTGCATCATCTTCATCGACGAGATCGACGCGGTCGGCCGCCATCGCGGCGCGGGCCTGGGCGGCGGCAACGACGAGCGCGAGCAGACCCTGAACCAGCTCCTGGTCGAGATGGACGGCTTCGAGGCCAACGAGGGGATCATCCTGATCGCCGCCACCAACCGGCCCGACGTGCTGGACCCGGCGCTGCTGCGCCCCGGCCGCTTCGACCGCCAGGTGGTGGTGCCCAACCCGGACATCACCGGCCGCGAGCGGATCCTGCGCGTGCACATGAAGAACGTGCCGCTGGCCGCCGACGTGGACGTCAGGGTGATCGCCCGCGGCACGCCCGGCTTCTCCGGCGCGGACCTGTCGAACCTGGTCAACGAGGCGGCCCTGATGGCCGCGCGCAAGAACCGCCGCATGGTGACCATGCGCGACTTCGAGGACGCCAAGGACAAGGTGATGATGGGCGCCGAGCGGCGCTCCATGGCCATGACCGAGGACGAGAAGCGCCTGACCGCCTACCACGAGGGCGGCCACGCCCTGGTGGCGCTGAACGTGCCGGCCACCGACCCGGTGCACAAGGCGACCATCATCCCGCGCGGCCGGGCCCTCGGCATGGTCATGCAGCTTCCCGAGCGGGACAAGCTGTCGATGACCTACGAGCAGATGACCTCGCGCCTGGCGATCCTGATGGGCGGCCGGGTGGCCGAGGAGATCATCTTCGGCAAGGACAAGATCACCTCCGGCGCCTCGTCGGACATCGACCAGGCGACCAAGCTCGCCCGGGCGATGGTCACCAAGTGGGGCTACTCGGACAAGCTGGGCGTGGTGGCCTACGGCGAGAACCAGGACGAGGTGTTCCTGGGTCATTCGGTGAGCCGCACCCAGAACGTCTCCGAAGAGACCGCCCGGGTGATCGACGCCGAGGTCAAGCGCCTGGTGCAGGGCGGCTTCGACGAGGCCCGCCGGATCCTGACCGAAAAGCTGACCGACCTGCACACCCTGGCCAAGGCCCTGCTCGAGTACGAGACCCTGACCGGCGACGAGATCGTCAACGCGCTGAAGGGCGTGGCCCCCAAGCGCGACGAGCCGGAGACCAAGCGTCCGAGCGGCCCCAGCGCCGCCGTGCCGATCTCGCCGCGTCCCGGCGCGGAGCCGGCGTAGCCGTCATCAGAGGCGCACAAGGCCGCCTCCACCGCTTCGCGGTCCCCCTCCCCCAGAGGGGGAGGAGAGGGCGCGGCGCCGTTTGAGGGGGTGTTTGCATGTCCCGCGTCCGCGTGATGGGGATCGTCAACGTCACGCCGGACAGCTTCTCCGACGGAGGCCGGCACGACACGCCCGAGGCGGCGCTGGCGCACGCCCGGCGGCTGATCGCCGAGGGGGCCGACATCCTGGACATCGGCGGGGAATCCACCCGGCCGGGCGCGGCGGCGGTGGGCGAGGCCGAGGAGATCGGCCGCGTGGCGCCCCTGATCGCGGCGATCCGCGCCGAGAGCGACATTCCGATCAGCGTCGACACCATGAAGCCGGCCGTGGCCCGCGCGGCCATGGCGGCGGGGGCGGGCATCTGGAACGACGTGGCGGCCCTGCGCTGGGCGCCGGACGCGCTGGAGACCGCCGCCGAACTGGGCTGCGAGGTGATCCTGATGCACATGCAGGGCGAGCCCGGCACCATGCAGCGCGAGCCGCGCTATGACGACGTGGTGGGCGAGGTCGCCGCCTTCCTGGCCGAGCGGGCGGAGGCGGCGATGGCCGCCGGCGTCGCGCGCGAACGCATCTGGCTCGACCCGGGGATCGGCTTCGGCAAGCACATGATCCGCCACAACCTGCCGCTGATGGCCGGGCTCTCTCAGATCGTGGACCTGGGCTTCCCGGTGCTGCTGGGCGTCAGCCGCAAGAGCTTCATCGGCGCGCTGGACGGCGCCGCCGCGCCCGACGCGCGGCTCGGCGGCTCGATCGCCGCGGCCCTGGCCGGCGCGGCGGCGGGCGTGGCGGCGGTGCGCGTGCACGACGTGCGCGAGACCGCGCAGGCGCTGAAGGTGTGGGAAGCGATCGCCGAGGCGGGCCGTCCACAGGTTTCCTGACGCCGGGCCTGGATGAGCCTCGGGCGATGTGGAACAAACGGGGAATGAGCGCTCAGCCCCCCTCCGCGCAGGCCCTCGGCCGCGTGCTGATCATCGCCGGATCCGATTCCGGCGGGGGAGCGGGGATCCAGGCCGACATCAAGACGGTGACGGCGCTGGGCGGCTACGCGGCGACGGCGATCACGGCGATCACCGTGCAGAACACCCTGGGCGTCAGCGACGTGCATCCAGTTCCGCTGGAGATCGTGACGGCCCAGGCCTATGCGGTGCTGGACGACATCGGCGCCGACGCGATCAAGACCGGCATGCTGGGCGATGCGGCCATGGTGGCGGCGGCGGCCGAGATCCTGGACGTGGCGGCGGGCGTGCCGGCGGTGATCGACCCGGTGATGGCGGCCAAGGGCGGGGCGACGCTGCTGGCCGAGGAGGCGGTGGGCGCTGTGAAGGCGCTGCTGGTCCCGCGCGCGGCGCTGCTCACCCCCAACGCGCCGGAGGCCGAGGCGCTGACCGGGCTCAAGGTGGAGACCGCCGACGATCTGCTGAGGGCCGGCGAGGCGCTGCTGGAGGCGGGGGCGCGGGCGGTGCTGATGAAGGGCGGCCACGTGCCGGGCGACACGGTGGTGGACGTGCTGATGACGCCCCAGGGCGAAACCACCTTCGCCGCCGCGCGGATCGACACGCGCCACACCCACGGCACCGGCTGCACCCTGGCCTCGGCCTGCGCGGCGGGGCTGGCCCAGGGGCTGGAGCTGGCCGAGGCTGTCGCCCAGGCCTGGGGCTACACGCAGGAGGCCATCGCCCGCGCGCCCGGCTTCGGCGCGGGCCACGGGCCGCTGGACCACGCCTGGCCCGTGAGGGGCCGATGAGCGACAAGGCCGCCCGCCTGGAGGCGATCGTGCGCGCCACGCCCCGGCTGATGACGGTGCTGGAGACGGCGCGGGACCTCGCCCTGCCCGACTGGATGATCTTCTCCGGCGCGATCTACCAGCCGGTGCTGAACCACTTGACCGGGCGCGCGCCGGACTACGGGATCAAGGACTACGACCTCGGCTATTTCGACGCCTCCGACATCTCCTACGAGGCCGAGGACGTGGTGATCCGCCGTGTGGCCGAGGCGTTCGAGCCGCCGCTGAAGGAGATGGTGGAGGTGCGCAACCAGGCGCGCGTGCACCTGTGGTTTGAGCAGAAGTTCGGCGAGCCCTACGCGCCGCTGAAGTCCACCGCCGAGGCGCCGGGACGGTTCACCTCGACCCTGTTCGCGGTGGGCGTGCGGTTGGAGCCGGACGACGCCCTGACGGTGGTGGCGCCCTTCGGCCTTGAGGACCTGTTCGCCATGCGGCTGCGGCCCAATCCGACGCGGCGGACGGCCGGCTTTTCGCGCACCGCCGAGGCGGCGCTACGGCGCTGGCCGGAACTGGTGATCGTGAACTAGCGGCGGCGGTGCGACGAGGGCGGCCGAGGCCGCCCTCGCTCCAAGACACCGCCCGGGACCTAGCGGTGAGCGTAGGACGCGCCGGGACGATCGACGTCATGCCGGTCAATGCGGATCTGGCGGCTCAGGGCGTCCATCCGGCGGTCGAGGTCGGCCATCTCCCAGCGGCTGAGGCCGCCCTTGCGGTACTGGTGCTCCAGGCGCTCGATACGGTTGAACTCGGCGCGCAGGCGGGTGGCCTCGGCGCGGGTGAGGGTGTGCTGGCGCACGCCCATGTCGATGCGCCGGTCCAGTTCGGCCTGGCGCTGTTCGATCGGCGTCCAGGCGACGGCGTGGGCCGCGGCATGGGCGGCCGGCGCGGCGGCGGCGGGCAGGGCGGTCGTGGCCGCCGCCGACACGGCGGCGAGGGCGATCAGGATCTTCTTCATCAGTGCGGTCTCCAGTGCTTTGGACCGTCGTCCCGATGACGACGTCGCATGCAGGAAACGACACTGCGGCTGACCTCATCCTGAGGCCGCCGTTGTGCGGCGTTCAGCTTTCGCGGGTCCCTCAGCCCTGGACGATCAGGGCCTCCATGCCGCGGAAGAACGGCAGGGCCCGCCAGACCGGCTCGCCGCCGGCCAGCTTCAGGTCGGGGAAGCGCTGGAACAGCCGCGCCAGCGCCTGCTTGGCCTCGATGCGGGCGAGCGGCGCGCCGATGCACATGTGGCTGCCGCCGCCGAACGCCACGTGCGGCACGTGCTTGCGGGTGATGTCGAAGCTGTTGGGGTCCTCGAACACCGCCGGATCGCGGTTGGCCGCGTGCAGCGAGGTGATCACCGACTGGTGGGCGTGCATCGGACAGCCGCCCACTTCGCGGTCCTCGGACATCACCCGGTTGGTGATCGCCACCGGCGACTCGTAGCGCAGGATCTCCTCCACCGCCGCGGCGGCGAGGCTGGGGTCGGCCTTCAGCTTGGCGAGCTCGCCCGGGTGGCGCAGCAAGAGCCACACGCCGTTGCCGATCAGGTCGGTGGTGGTGAGGTTGCCGCCGATGAGCAGGGCGGTGAGGTTGGTTCGCACCTCGTCGTCGCTGAGCGGCGCGCCGGCGGCCTGCAGGGCGACCACGTCGCTGATCAGGTCGTCGCGCGGCTCGGCCCGGCGGGCGGCCATCAGCTCGGTGAAATAGGCGGTGAGCTGGGCCGAGCCCCATTCCATCAGCTCGGTCTGCTCGGGCGTGCGCAAGGGGTTGAGGCCGAGGATGGAGGCCTCCGACCATTCGCGGAACTCGCGGAAGCGTTCGGACTCGACGCCGAGGATGGCGGCGATCACCAGGATCGGGATCGGCACGGCGATCTCGCCGATCAGGTCGAAGGGCTCGCCGTGCGGGGCGGAATCGATGACCTCGTCGATGATCGCCTCGATCTTCGGCTTCATGGCGTTGATGCGGGCGTAGAAGGCCTTGGCCAGCGGCAGCCGCACTCGGCTGTGGTCGGGCTCGTCCATGGACAGGATGCTGTCGGTTCCCGGCTCGTCCGGGTCGCGGTCCATCCGGCGCAGCAGCGCGCCCTCTTCCGAATTCTTCCAGTGCCGCCACAGGGTGCGGTCGTTGACCGTGTCTCGCACGTCCTCGTAGCGGGTGAGGAACCAGGTCTTCACCGGCTCGTCGCGCATCACCGGGCAGGTTTCGCGCAAGTCTCTCAGGCGGGGGTGGGGATTGTCGCGCGCCACCTCGTCGAAGGCGGTGGTCTCGACGATGCTCCAGGTATGCTGGGCAGCCATCCGAACATCTCCCTAACGCGTGTCTCTTCCAATTGTGCGCCGATCGCAGCGCCGTTCAATCGGTGACGCAGCGTCAGGCGGCGACGGAAGTTTCGTTGGCGTTGGCCGCCAGGGCCTGGCCCATGGCCTCGTACAGCTTGGCGATCTCGATGGGCTTGGCCACGTGGCCGTCCATGCCCACGGCCAGGTACTCGTCCACCTGGTGGCTGAGGGCGTTGGCGGTGAGCGCGACGATGGGCGTGCGGCGGCGTTCGGTGTCGTGCTCCTCGGCGCGGATGGCGCGGGCCGCGTCCATGCCGTCCATCACCGGCATCTGGATGTCCATCAGGATCAGGTCGTAGGCGCCCTTGCGCCAGGCCTCCACGGCGGCCTTGCCGTCGGCGACGATGTCCACGTCGATGCCCAGCGACTCCATGACGGCCTTGAGCACCTGCTGGTTGGTGGGATTGTCCTCGGCGGCGAGCACGTGCAGCGCCTCCGGCTCGGTTTCGTCGACCTCCTCGGCGACGAACTCCTCGGCCGCGCCTTCGCCGCGCGGCAGGGGCAGTTCGACGGTGAAGGTCGAGCCCTCGCCCTCGTGGCTGGCGACGGTGATCACGCCGCCCATCATCTGGGTCAGCTCGCGGCAGATGGCCAGGCCCAGGCCCGTGCCGCCGAAGCGGCGGGTGGCCGAGTTGTCGGCCTGGGTGAACTTCTCGAAGAGGCTGGAGAGCTTCTCCTCGGGGATGCCGACGCCGGTGTCAGCCACCGACAGGCGAAGCGCGCCGGTGTCGGGATTGACGTCGAACGCCACCGAGACCGCGCCCTCGGCCGTGAACTTGACGGCGTTGGAGATGAGGTTGCCGGCGATCTGGCGCAGGCGGTCGGGGTCGCCGCGCCACCAGCCGCGCGCGGCCTCGTCGATGCGCAGGCTGAAATCGAGCCCCTTGGCCTTGGCCAGGACCGCATAGCTTTCGCGGGCGGGATTGACCACCCGCTCCAGGTCGAAGTCGTCGTTGAGCAGGGTGAGCTTGCCGGCCTCGATCTTCGACAGGTCGAGCACGTCGTTGAGCACCGACAGCAGCAGGCCGCCCGACTGGCGGATCACGTCCAGGCGCTCGCGCTGGGCGTCGGACAGCTCGCCCATGGACATGACCTCGGCCATGGCCAGCACGCCGTTCAGCGGGGTGCGGATCTCATGGCTCATGTTGGCCAGGAACTGGGACTTCAGCACGTTGGCGGTGTTGGCCGCGTCGCGGGCCACCACCAGCTCCTGCAGGGTGTGCTGCAGGTCCTTCTCGCGGGCGTCGAGCCGCTCGAGCAGGTGGTTGAAGCTTTCGGTGAGGCTGCGGAACAGCTCGTCCTGGGCGGTGACCGGGATCGGCGCGAAGCTGCCGGAGGCGGCGACCTCGTGCATGGCCTCGGACAGGCTCTGCACCGGCGCGATCACCCGGTGCGCCAGGCCGCGCGCCAGGAACAGGGCCACCCCCACCCCGCCGAAGAACAGCGCGGCGGTGAGCGCCAGGAACTGGGGCAGCATGGCGGTGAGCGTCGGCGGCTGGATCGTCAGCACCAGCCGCCCGATGGTGCGGTCATCGGAGACGATGTTGGCGCTGAGGGCGGTGGTGCCGGCCTCCAGCGCCTCGCCCGGGCGCGTGTAGCCGGCCGCGGTGCGGCCGTCGGCGTCGATCACGCGGGCGGCGACCACCCGCTGGGCGTGCGACAGCACCGAGATGGCTCGTTCGACGGCCGGGCCGTCGTGAGCGGCCAGGCCCGGGGCGGCCGCGGCGGCGGTGACCTCGGCCAGGGCCTGGTGGGCGGCGTGCGATTGTTCGCGCGCCACGGCCCATTGCTGCAGCATGAACGTCAGGCACGCGGCCATGAGCACCGCGATCGTGGTTATCAAGGCCACGCCGGCGACGCGCGCGTGGAACGTCGCGTGCTGCTGGGCGCCTTTCAACTGGGGCTGGTCGGTCGTGCTCATGGTCTGTCAAGACCACCACCTAACCCAATAATCCTAACGCTTCGCTTCGCCCGGGCGCCTGTATTCCCATCGGTTTGCGCGACGGAACGACGCGTCTGCAAGCGTCGCAACCTCTGCGCGCGATTGACGCAGAGTTTTCGTTAGACGGAGTTTAAGCTTTCATTTACCTTCCTTGATGTCTGGTTAATGGAGGGTTCCATGGAGAAGGCGTTTGTCGCGCAGCGGGTCGCCACCAAGCTGTTCGTGACCGAAGATTCGGTGGATACGGCCCTGGCCCAAGCCACGGAGCTGATGGGTGACATGCTGCAGGCCCGCAAGGACCTGGGCGCGTCGCTGGTGTTCGGGGACGAAGCCGCCTCGAAGCTGATCGAAGCCATCAAGGCCCTGGGCGAAGCCCGCACGGCCATGGTCAGCGTGCACAACGAACTCAACGAAGCCAAGCTGCGCCTCGGCGTCCGCACGAAGATGGACACGCCGGCGAAGTTCCTGATGCGTCAGGAAAGCCGCACCACGATGCGCGAAGTCGGCTGACCGACCCGTTTGGTTGCGATGGATTAACTGGTGTTGCGCCCCTAATCTCGGTTAGGGGCGCAATGCATGTTAAGTCTCATTGGCGAGATCATCTGGGTAGGTCTGTGGCTCCTGGTCTTCGGGGTCTGCGGATTCGCGCTCTGGAAAGGCGGCGCGCCTGAGCGGCTCGGCGCCGGTCTCGTATTGCTGGTGGCGCTGGGCGGCGCCCTGGTGAATTTCCTGCCAAGCGAAGGGGCCCAGCAGGTGGGCCATCTGGCGGCCGACGGGGTCCTGGCCCTGGGCTTCCTGATCTTCGCCGTGCGCTACGCGAGCCTGTGGCTCGGCGGGGCAATGCTGTTCCAGGCCGTTCAGTTCAGCCTGCACGCGTTCTTCTTCGTGCTGCAGCGGCCGCACAACACCCTCTACGCCATCGTCAACAACATCGACCTGTTCGGCGTGCTGATCTGCCTGCTGGCCGGCGCGCTTGCGGCCGACGGTCGCGCGCGGCAGGCAGCGCGTTGATTTCCAAGGGCTTTCAGGCGGCCTAACGGAGCTCCCAGAAAAGTTTCGCTTGCGCGCGGCGCGAAACCGGCGTTTCTCCGCGCCGGGCCACGCCCCCCCAACGGGGCGCTGCCCATCTGCAAGGATGGGAGACATCGCAGTGACGACCCTCGCCAAGCCGGCCATGCGTCCGGCTCGCCCCGAGTTCTCTTCCGGCCCGTGCGCCAAGCGCCCCGGATGGACCCCCGAAAATCTCCAGAACGCCGTGCTCGGCCGTTCGCACCGCTCCAAGCTCGGCAAGGGCCGGCTGAAGGAAGCGATCGACCGCACCCGCGCTGTGCTGGAAGTGCCCGACGACTACCTCGTCGGCATCGTCGCCGGTTCGGACACCGGCGCGGTGGAAATGGCCCTGTGGTCGATGCTCGGCCCCAAGCCCGTGCAACTGCTCGCCTTCGAGAGCTTCGGCAAGGATTGGGTGACGGACGTCGTCAAGCAGCTGAAGCTGCCGGCCGAGGTGCTGGACGCGCCCTACGGCGAGCTGCCCGACCTGACCAAGGTGCGCAAGGACGCCGACCTGGTCTTCACCTGGAACGGCACGACCTCGGGCGTGCGCGTGCCCAACGCCGACTTCATCGCCGCCGACCGTGAAGGGATCACGATCTGCGACGCCACCAGCGCCGCCTTCGCCCAGCCGCTCGACTGGACCAAGCTCGATGTGGTGACCTTCTCCTGGCAGAAGGCGCTGGGCGGCGAGGCCGCGCACGGCGTCTTGATCCTGGGCCCGCGGGCCGTGGAGCGGCTGGAAAGCTACACGCCGGCCTGGCCGATGCCGAAGCTCTTCCGCATGACCAAGTCCGGCAAGCTGAACCGCGACATCTTCGAGGGTGCGACGATCAACACGCCGTCGATGCTGTGCGTGGAGGACGCCGTCGACGCCCTGAAGTGGGCCGAGTCCATCGGCGGCCTGGCCGAGATGCAGCGCCGCGCCGACGCCAACCTGGCGATCCTGGCCGACTGGGTGGCCAAGACCGACTGGGTCGAGTTCCTGGCCACGGACGCGGCCGCGCGGTCGAACACCTCGGTGTGCCTGAAGGTGGTGGACCCGCGGGTCACCGGCCTGTCCGACGACGCCCAGGCCGACTTCGCCAAGAAGCTGGCCTCGGCGCTGGAGAAGGAAGGCGTGGCCCTGGACGTCGGCGGCTACCGCGACGCCCCTCCCGGGCTGCGGATCTGGTGCGGCGCCACGGTCGAGACCTCCGACCTCGACGCGGTCACGCCCTGGCTCGACTGGGCCTTCGAGACCACCATCGCCCAACTGGCCGCCGCCTAAGGCGCAAGCCGTCTCAATCCCCCTTCGTCGCGTCGCGGCGGCTCCCCCGCGGGGGAGCGTCCCGCTGACGCCGGCGAGGGGGCGATCCTCCACACCCCATTCGCAAGGATGAAGCCCATGGCTCCCCGCGTACTCATCGCTGACAAGCTTTCCCCCGCCGCCGTCGAGATCTTCAAGCAGCGCGGCGTCGAGACCGACGTGAAGACCGGCCTTCCCAAGGAAGAGCTGCTGAAGATCATCGGCGACTACGACGGCCTGGCCGTCCGCTCGGCCACCAAGGCCGACAAGGACGTGCTGGCCGCCGCCAAGAACCTGAAGGTGATCGGCCGCGCCGGCATCGGCGTGGACAACGTCGACATCCCGGCCGCCACCGCCGCCGGGATCGTGGTGATGAACACCCCGTTCGGCAACTCGATCACCACCGCCGAACACGCCATCGCCATGCTGTTCGCCCTGGCCCGCCAGCTTCCCGCCGCCGACGCCTCCACCCAGGCCGGCAAGTGGGAGAAGAACCGCTTCATGGGCGTGGAGCTCTACGGCAAGACGCTGGGCCTGATCGGCGCGGGCAACATCGGCTCGATCGTCGCCGACCGGGCGCTGGGCCTGAAGATGAAGGTGATCGCCTACGACCCCTTCCTGTCGGAAGAGCGCGCCGTGGAGATCGGCGTGGAGAAGGTCGAACTGGACGAGCTGCTCGCCCGGGCCGACGCCATCACCCTGCACACCCCGCTCACCGACAAGACCCGCAACATCCTGTCGGCCGCGAATCTGGCCAAGACCAAGAAGGGCGTGCTGATCATCAACTGCGCCCGCGGCGGCCTGGTGGACGAGGCGGGGCTGCGCAAGCTCTTGGACGAGGGCCATGTGGGCGGCGCGGCCTTCGACGTGTTCGTCGAGGAGCCGGCCAAGCAGAACGTGCTGTTCGGCGCGCCGAACTTCGTGGCCACCCCGCACCTGGGCGCCTCGACCAACGAAGCGCAGGAGAACGTGGCCCTGCAGGTGGCCGAGCAGATGAGCGACTACCTGCTCACCGGCGCGGTGACCAACGCCCTGAACAGCCCCTCGGTGACCGCCGAGGAAGCGCCGCGCCTGAAGCCGTTCATCGCCCTGGCCGAAAAGCTGGGCGCGTTCGCCGGCCAGATGGTGGACTTCGGCGTCGAGGCCATCGACATCGCCTACGAGGGCGAGATCTCCAAGCTGAACGCCAAGCCGCTGACGGCCGCGGCCCTGGCCGGCACCCTGCGGCCGATGCTGGGCGACGCGGTGAACATGGTCTCGGCCCCGGCCGTGGCCAAGGAGCGGGCGATCGTCGTCTCCGAGTCGCACCAGGAAGAAAGCCCGATCTACGAAAGCCTGATGCGCATCACCATCACCACCGAGAAGGGCAAGCGCTCCTTCGCCGGTTCGGTGCTGGCCGGCGCGCCGCGGGTGGTCGAGGTCAAGGGCATGGACCTGGACGCCCCGTTCGGCCCGACGATGCTCTATGTGAACAACCTCGATAAGCCGGGCTTCATCGGCAACCTGGGCGCGCTGCTGGCCGACGCCGGCGTCAACATCGCCACCTTCAACCTCGGCCGGGTCTCGGCCGGCGAGGACGCGATCGCCCTGGTCGGCGTGGACCAGGCTCCGAGCCAGGAACTGCTGGCCAAGATCCAGGCCCTGCCTCATGTGAAGGAAGCCCGCGTCCTGCGGTTCTGATCGGCGGCGGCGGGACGGCCCCGGCCGCCCCGCCGTCCCTTTCGCCGCAGCGCCGCGGCGCTGTACTGGGCGCGCCGATGTGCTAGTGCGCCGTGCACGGACGATCGGCGGTGCGGGGCGTTGCGCAAGACCACTCTCGACAAGGACCTGAAGAAAGTCGGACGGCTGCAGGCCGCCACGGCGGAGCTGTCGCGCCAGCTCGCCATGCCCAGCCTGGCCGGCGTGTTCCTGCTGGCGGTGGGGGTGTTCGCCACGGTCGGCGCGGCCCACGGCCCGCTGGGCGTCTATCTGATCTTCGGCGCGCTGGTCGCCGGATACCTGGCCCTGAACATCGGCGCCAACGACGTCGCCAACAACATGGGCCCCGCCGTCGGGGGCAAGGCCCTGTCCATGGTCGCGGCCCTGGCGATCGCGGCGGTCTGCGAGACGGCCGGGGCGGTCCTGGCCGGCGGCGACGTGGTCTCCACCATCTCCAAGGGCATCATCACGCCGCCCGCGGGCATGGCGGCCACCGACTTCATCAAGGTGATGATGGCGGCGCTGTTCTGCGCGGCCGTGTGGATCAACCTGGCGACCGTGCTGGGGGCGCCGGTCTCGACCACCCATGCGATCGTGGGGGCGGTGTTGGGCGCGGCCATCGCCGCCGTCGGACCGGACGTGGTGGCCTGGCCGGTGATCGGCGAGATCGTGGCGAGCTGGGTGATCTCGCCGCTCATGGGCGCGGTGATCGCCGCGGCGATGCTGGCGTTCATCAAATGGGCGATCCTGTTCCGCGAGGACCGGGTCACGGCGGCCCGCCGCTGGGTGCCGTTCCTGATGGCCCTGATGGCCGGCGTGTTCGCCCTCTACCTGCTGACCAAGGGGCTGCAGCGCATCTGGCGGCCGTCGGACGCGACGACCTGGGTGCTGACCTGCCTGGCGTTCGCCGCGGCTTGGGGCGGCGCCGTGCCCTGGGTGCGCGCCCGCAGCCACGGCATGGAGAACCGGCGCAAGGACGTGAGCGGCCTGTTCGTGCCGCCGCTGATCGTGGCCGCCGGACTGCTCTCGTTCGCCCACGGGGCCAACGACGTCGCCAACGCCGCGGGCCCGCTGGCGGCGATCGCCGCGGCCGTGGAGTCCGGGGCGACGGCGCAGGCCCAGGTGGCCCTGCCGATGTGGATCCTGGTGATCGGCGCCCTGGGCATCTCGCTCGGCCTGGCGCTGTTCGGCCCGCGGCTGATCCGCACGGTCGGCGAGCAGATCACCAAGATGGATTCGATGCGCGCCTACTGCGTCGCCCTGTCGGCGGCGGTGACGGTGCTGACGGCCTCGGCGATGGGGCTGCCGGTGTCCTCGACGCACATCGCGGTGGGCGGCGTGTTCGGCGTGGGGCTGCTGCGCGAGGCGCTGACCAACCGCGGCCTGCGCCGCCGCGCCGCCGCGAGTGCGCCCGTGCCGCTGCGCGCCAGCGAAACCAACCTGACGCCGGAAGACGCGCTGCGGCGGCTGGTGAAGCGGGAGAAGCGGCGGCTGGTGCGGCGCCGGCACGCCTGGAGCATCGCCGCGGCCTGGGTGGTGACGGTGCCGGCCTCAGCCCTGCTGGCCGGCCTGCTTTACCTGGGGCTGAACCTGGTCATTGGCCGCTGAGGCCAGCGCCTGGGCCTGGGTCAGCTCGGCCAGGCGCAGCAGGCCCGGCGTGGTGAGCAGGCGGCGCAGCTCAGGCAGGGTGGCCCAGTGGCGGCGGCGCTTGCGCTTCTCCGGCCAGTCCTCGAGCTGGCGCTCGACCCTGAGCGGGTACATGGCGACGGAGACCGAGGTCATGCCGGCCGGGGTCGGCTTGGTGTCCGGATAGGCGCCGACCGGGATCTCGGCGATCACCCCCTCGACGCCCGCCTCCTCCATCGCCTCGCACGCGGCCGACTGGGCGGCGGTGAGCCCGCTCATCAGCCCGCCCTTGGGAAACACCCAGCGGCCGGAGCCGCGCGAGGTGACCACCAGGAACACGGCCACGCCGTCGCGGATCACGTAGGGGATCGCGCCGGCCTGCGGCTCGCCGAGCGGCAGGGGCGTTTCAGAGGTGCGCGCGAACAGGCGCCGGATCATTCGATGCAGGACCTCGCAGCCGGGGTTTCCGATCCTGGCATAGCGTGTGTCGCAGCCGTCGTCACGGGCGCCGCGCGGGCTGGGCGGCCGGGGCCGCGGAGGCGCCTAACCGCCGCTCAGCGCGCCGAAAATCAGCACTTCCTGGCCCTCGTCCACGGGGGCGGCGAGGTCGGCCACCCGCTCCTGGCCGACATAGACGCGCATGTGCTTGCGCACCCGGTCCTGCTCGTCGACCACGCGGAACCTCAGCCCCGGGAAGCGACGGTCCAGGTCGTCGAGCACGGCGTCCACCGTGGCGCCGGCCGCGGCCACCTTGGTGGCCCCGCCGGTGTAGGAGACGAGCTGGCTGGGGATCAGGACCTGAATCATAGGGGTGCGGCGGTGACCGAATAGATCTCGGGCAGATGGCGGGCGATCTGGCTCCAGCTTTCGCCCTCGTCGCCGCTCATCCAGACCTCGCCGTTGGTGGCCCCGAAGTAGAGGCCGAGCGGATCGGCCCCGTCGGCGCAGAACGCCTGGCGCTTGATGGTGAACCAGGCCTGGCCGTCGCCGGGCAGGCCGCCGTCCTGGCGCTCCCAGCTCTTGCCGGCGTCGCGGGTGCGGTAGACGGCGGGCTTGCCGCCGGGGCTGGTGCGCGGCCAGACCTCCGTGCCGTCCATCGGCAGCACCCAGGCGGTGTCGGCCTGGCGCGGATGGGGGATGATGGTGAAGCCGATGTCGCCGATCTCGGCGGGCATGGCCTGGCCGATGCGGTCCCAGCGGGTCTCGGGACGGTCGAGCCGATAGATTCCGCAGTGGTTCTGCTGCCAGATCCGATCGGGGTTGGTGGGGGCCAGGGCGATGTAGTGGGCGTCCTGGCCGTACTCGGGATAGGGATCGGGCAGGAAGTTGGCCTCCACCCCCTGGTTCAGCGGGGCCCAGCTTTTCCCCTGGTCGAGGCTTTCGAACACGCCGCCCGTCGAGGTGGCGATGTACATGTGGGCCGGATCGCGCGGGTCGATCTGGATCTGGTTGAGCAGGGCGCCGTCCGGCGTGCCGCCATCCTCGGGGCACCAGTTCCAGTACATGGGATGGTCGTTGAAGCCGCTGACGCCGTCCCAGGTGACGCCGCCGTCGGCGCTGCGGAAGAGGCCGGGAGGCGAGGTGCCGGCCCACCAGACGCCGGGCTCGGAGGGATGGCCCGGCTCCAGCCAGAAGCTGTGGTCCACCGAGCGGGCCGGGCCCTTTCCGCCGGTCCTGGGGAAGGCCGGCGGGCGCTTGGCCTCGGCCCAGGTCGCCCCGCCGTCGAGCGAGCGGAAGATGGTGGGGCCCAGGTGCCCGGTCTTGGCGGCCATCAGGAGGGTCCTGCCGTCCCTGGGATCGAGCACCAGGTGGTTGACGATGTGGCCGAGGAAGATAGGCCCCTGCACCCGCCAGGCCCGGCGCGCCGCGTCGCTGCGGTAGATCCAGGCGCCCTTGCGGGTGCCGACGAAAAGCTGGATGGCGTTCGACATGGCCTGCCTCCCTGGAGACCGTTCGACGGCGGGCATCCTAGCGCAGGCGCCGGCCCGCCGGAACGGCGCCATTGGAAGACGCGCGGACGGGCCGCGTTCCGACATCGCCCAGGACTTTTCCTCCGGGGTTCCCGCGACTTAGAGGTGATTGACTCCTGACAAGTCTGGACTAGAACAAATTAAGAACAAAAGGAGTCCGGACCCCATGCCCGATGTTCGCGCCCTGCGAGCGAAGATCGCCGCCATCGAAGCGGGCGGCCGGGGCGTGGGCGAAACCCTGCCGTTCGGCGCGGCGGGCCTCGACGGTTTCCTGCCCGGCGGGGGCCTGCCGCTGGGACGCTGGCACGAACTGGCCGGCGAGGGGCTGGAGATGGAGACCGCCGCGGCGCCGGCCGCCTTCGCCGCCCTGATGGCCGCGCCGCTGGCCCGGCGGGGGCAGGCGGTGTGGGTGCTCAGGCGCGACGACCTCTACGCCCCGGGCCTCGTCGGCCTGGGCTTTCCCGCCGAGCGGTTGATCCAGGTATGCGCCCGCGACGAGGCCGAGGCCCTGTCGGTGACGGAGGACGCCCTGGCGACGGCGGGCGTGGCCGCCGTGTTCTGCGAGACCGACGCGGTGGACCTGGTCGCCGGCCGGCGGCTGCAACTGGCCTGCGAACGGCGCGGGGCCACCGGCTTCGTCATCCGCCGCCGGCCCTACGGCGGCGGGGAGGGGCGCGCGACCGGCTCGGCCGCGGCCACCCGCTGGCGGATCGCCGCCGAGCCCGGGGCGCCCGCCGAGTTCGGCCTGGGCGCGCCGCGCTGGCGGGCCGTCCTGGAACGTTGCCGGGGCGGGCGGCCCGGCGCCTGGATCCTGGAAGCCTCGACCGCCTTCGATCCCCTCGCCTGGGAGCAAGCTCATGGGACGCATCCTCTGCGCCTGGTCGCCGAACTGGGCGATCGACAACTGGCGCCGGCGCAACCCCTGCGCCTTTCGGCCTGAAGGGGAGGCGCAGGCCATGAACGTTCCCTCTCCCCTTGCGGGAGAGGGTGGCCCGGCGGAGCCGGGTCGGGTGAGGGGTCGCGCCGGGCTCGCCGCTTCGAAAGCCGGGGCGGGGAGAAAGCCGGATGGGTCTGAGAGACCCCTCATCCGGCCTGCGTCCGCAGGCCACCTTCTCCCGCAAGGGGAGAAGGATCGGAATGGAGAACCGCTTTCGCCTCCGCCCCTGGTCCTGCTCGAGACCGTGCGCGGCGTGCGGCGGCTGGCGGCGGCGGACCCGGCGGCGCGGGCCCTGGGGCTCTTCCCCGGCCAGAAGGCGACCGACGCGGCGGCCCTGGTTCCCGAGCTCGCCACGGCCGAGGCCGAGCCGTCCGCCGACGCGGCGGCGCTGACGGCGCTGGTCGACTGGTGCGTGCGGTTTTCCCCGGCGGTGGCGGCCGACGCGCCGGACGGCCTTTACCTGGACATCGAGGGCGTCGCCCACCTGTGGGGCGGCGAGGCGCAGATGGCCGCCGACCTTTCCCGGCGGCTGGCGGCGAACGGGATCTCCATCCGCTGGGCGGTCGCCGACACCCCAGGCGCGGCCTGGGCCCTGGCCCATTTCGGCGAGGACGGGACGGTGGTCCCGCCCGGCGCGAGCGCCGCGGCCCTGGCGGGCCTGCCGCCGGCGGCGCTGCGGCTTGAAGACCAGACCGCCGCCCAGCTCGCCCGCCTGGGGCTGACCCGGCTTTCCCAGCTCATGGACCTGCCGCGCGGCCCGCTCGCCCGGCGCTTCGGGACCGAGGTGGTGATGCGCCTGGACCAGGCGCTGGGGCGGATGGGCGAGGCCCTGGCCTTCCGTCGCCCGCCGACGCCCTGGTTCGCCCGCCTGGCCTTCGCCGAGCCGATCAGCGCGCCGGAGGACCTGGTGCGGGCGTGCGGCGACATCACCGAAAAGCTCTGCGCGCGGCTGGAAGCCGAAGGGCGCGGGGCGCGGCGCTTCGAGCTTGCCTTCCACCGGCTGGACGGGCGGGCCGAGACCGCCCAGGTGGGCCTGGCCGCCGCCGGCCGCGAGGCCGGCCGCATCACGCGCCTGTTCGCCCCCAAGCTGGAGGCGGTCGATCCCGGCTTCGGGATCGAGGTGGTCACCCTGGCCGCGGGCGAGGTCGAGGTCCTGGGCGAGCGGCAGACGCGGCTGGACGCGGCGCTCGAGGCCGGGGCGGAGCTGATCCCCCTGGTCGACCGGCTGACGAACCGCCTGGGCGAGGGGCGGGTCTGGCGCGCCGCGCCGGTGGAGAGCCACGTGCCCGAGCGGGCCGTGCGCCGGGCCGGGGCGCTGGGCGAGGCGCCCGAGGCCCGGCCCTGGGCGGCGGACCGGCCGCGGCCCCTGCGCCTGTTCCGCCGGCCCGAACCGATCGAGGTGATGGCGCCGATCCCGGACGATCCGCCCGTGCAGTTCCGCTGGCGCGGCCGGCTGCACCGGGTGCGCGCCGCCGAGGGGCCCGAGCGCATCGGCGAGGAGTGGTGGAAGGGGCCCATCGAGGACGTCAGCGTCGCCCACGTGCGCGACTACTACCGGGTGGAGGACCAGGACGGCGCCCGCTTCTGGCTGTTCCGCGCCGGACTCTACGAGGCCGGAACCCCGGCGAAATGGTGGCTGCATGGCCTGTTCGGGTGACGCCGTGCGACGGCGGTCAAGGGCCCCCTCAGTCGCTTCGCGACAGCTCCCCCAGAGGGGGAGCATCGCGGGCCGCGTGGGTCCTCCCCTTTTGGGGGAGGTGGCCCGGAGGGCCGGAGGGGGACTGGGAATCCCATGACCCCCCGCTACGCCGAGCTGCAGACGGCCACGAACTTTTCGTTCCTGCGCGGGGCCTCCTATCCGGCCGAGCTGGTGGCCACGGCCGAGGGGCTGGGGATGGAGGCGATCGGGATCTGCGACCGCAACTCCCTGGCGGGGGTGGTGCGGGCCTGGAGCGCGGCCCAGGACCGGGGCGTGCGGGCGCTGACCGGCTGCCGGCTGGACTTCGCCGACGCCACGCCGAGCCTCATCTGCTACCCGTCCGACCGGGAGGCCTACGGGCGGCTGACCCGGCTGCTGACCGTGGGCCAGCGCCGCTCGAAGAAGGGCGAGTGCCAGCTCTTCTGGACCGATTTCGCCGAACACGCCGAGGGCCAACTCGTGCTGGTGGTCCCGCCCGAGCGGCTGGACGAGGACTTCGCCGAGCGGCTGGACCGCATCGCCGGCGCGTTTCGGGGAAACGCCTGGCTGGCGGCGGCGCGGGGCTATGGCGCGCGCGACCTGCCGAGGCTGGGCCGCCTGGCCGAGCTCGCCCGGCGGAGCGGCGCGCCGATGGTGGCGGTGAACGACGTGCTCCACCACGGCCCCGAGCGGCGGGCGCTGCAGGACGTGATGACCTGCATCCGCGAGAAATGCACGATCCAGGACGCGGGGCTGCGCCTGGAGGCCAACGCCGAGCGGCACCTGAAGTCGCCGGCCGAGATGGCGCGCCTGTTCGCCCGCTTCCCCGAGGCGGTGGAGCGCACGGTGGAGATCGCCGGGCGGATCGGCTTCGACCTTGGCCAACTGCGCTACGAATATCCCGACGAGCCGGTGCCGCCGGGCAAGACGGCGATCCAGCACCTGCGCGACCTGACCTGGGAGGGGGCGGCCTGGCGGTTTCCGAACGGGGTGCCGGACAAGGAGCGCCGCGTCCTGGAGCACGAGCTCGAGCTGATCGAGAAGCTCGACTTCCCCAACTACTTCCTGACCGTGCACGACATCGTGCGCTGGGCGCGCGAGCAACAGATCCTGTGCCAGGGGCGCGGCTCGGCGGCCAACTCCTGCGTCTGCTTTTGCCTGGGCGTCACCGCGGTCGATCCGACCAAGGACGATCAGGACCTTCTGTTCTCACGCTTCATCTCCGAGAAGCGCGGCGAGCCGCCGGACATCGACGTCGACTTCGAGCACGAGCGGCGCGAGGAGGTGATGCAGTACGTCTATCGCCGCTACGGCCGCCACCGCGCCTCGATCGTCGCCACGGTGATCCACTACCGCCCGCGCATGGCGATCCGCCAGGTGGGCAAGGCGCTCGGCCTGACCGAGGACATCACCGCCGCCCTCGCCAACACCGTGTGGGGCAGCTACGGCCACGAGATGCCCGAGGCGCACGTGCGCCAGGCCGGACTGGATCCGGACAATCCGGAGATCCGCCGCGCGGTGGCCCTGGCCAGCGAGCTGATCGGCTTTCCGCGCCACCTGTCGCAGCACGTGGGCGGCTTCGTGCTGACCCAGCGGCGGCTGGACGAGACCGTGCCCATCGGCAATGCGGCCATGGCCGACCGCACCTTCATCGAGTGGGACAAGGACGACATCGACGCGCTCGGCCTGATGAAGGTGGACGTCCTGGCGCTGGGCATGCTGACGGCGCTGAAGCGCAGCCTGGTGATGCTGCAGGAGGATCACGGCCGCACGGACATCGGCGACATCGCCCAGATCCCGCAGGAGGATCCGGAGGTCTACGAGATGCTCCGCCACGCCGATTCCATCGGCGTCTTCCAGGTGGAGAGCCGCGCGCAGATGTCGATGCTGCCCCGGCTGAAGCCCAGGCGGTTCTACGACCTGGTCATCGAGGTGGCCATCGTGCGGCCCGGGCCGATCCAGGGGGACATGGTGCACCCCTACCTTCGCCGCAGGGACGGGATCGAGCCGGTGGAGTTTCCTTCGCCCTCGCCCGAGCACGGGCCGGCGAACGAGCTGCACCAGGTGCTGGGCAAGACCCTGGGGGTGCCCCTCTTCCAGGAACAGGCGATGCGCCTGGCCATCGAGGCGGCCAAGTTCACCGAATCGGAGGCCGACGGCCTGCGCCGCTCCATGGCCACCTTCCGCCACATGGGCACGGTGGGGGAATACGGCGTGAAGTTCGTCGAGGGGATGACCGCGCGGGGCTATGACCCCGAGTTCGCCCAGCGCTGCTTCAAGCAGATCGAGGGCTTCGGCTCCTACGGCTTTCCGGAGAGCCACGCGATCAGCTTCGCCCTGTTGGTCTACGCCTCGGCCTGGATCAAGCGCTGGTATCCGGACGTGTTCTGCGCGGCGCTGCTCAACAGCCAGCCGATGGGCTTCTACCAGCCGGCCCAGCTGGTGCGCGACGCGCGCCGGCACGGGGTGGAGGTGCGCGCGCCCGACGTGAGCGCCAGCGACTGGGACTGCACCCTGGAGCCGGCCTCGGGCGGCGCGCGCCTGAAGGCCGTGCGGCTCGGCCTTCGCCAGGTGCGCGGCCTGAAGGAGGAGGAGGCGCGACGGCTGGTCGAGGCGCGGGCGGCCGGCGCGCGCACCCTGCCCGAGCTCGCCCGCGCCGGGCGGCTGTCGCGCCGCACCCTGGAGCTGCTGGCCGAGGCCGACGCCTTCCGTTCGCTGGGGCTGTCGCGGCGCGCGGCGCTGTGGGCGGTGAAGGGCCTGGCGGGGGAAGGGCGCATCGAGACCGACGCGCCGCTGGCCGCGCGGCTTTCCTCCACCGAGACCCAGGTGGAGCTGCCGCTGATGAGCCTGCCGCGGCACGTGGTGGAGGACTATCGCACCACGGGGCTGTCGCTGAAGGCGCATCCCTGCGGCTTCTTCCGCCAGGAGCTGAAGCGGCTGGGGGCGATCCCGGCCCAGGCGCTGGAGACCGCCCGCAACGGCCAGCGGCTCGCCATCGGCGGGCTGGTCCTGATCCGCCAGCGGCCGGGCACGGCCAAGGGGGTGACCTTCCTGACCCTGGAGGACGAGACCGGGCCGGCCAACGTGGTGGTCTGGCGCGACGTCTTCGAGGCCAACCGGCGGCTGGTGATGACCGCCTCGTTCGTGGTGGTCCACGGCCGGCTGCAGCGGGCCGGCGAGGTGATCCACCTGGTGGCCGAACGCTTCACCGACCTGTCGGGCGAACTGGCCCGCCTGCGCGAGGACGACGCCCGCGCCGCGCCCCGCCTGGTGCGCAGCCGCGACTTCCACTGAGAGGCGGGGGGCCTCCACCGTCCCGTGGTCCCCCTCCACCGCTTCGCGGTCCCCCTCCCCCTGAGGGGGAGGAGAATCTGATGAGGCGCCGCTTCGATCTCCTCCCCCGCGAAGTGGGGGAGGGGGACCCCGAAGGGGTGGAGGGGGTGCTGCTGGAGGCGTTGAACCCGACCATGTCCGCACCGAAACCGACGATCCGGCGCGCCAGATCATTGCGCCGAAGGCTGACGCCGCCGGAAGCGAGGTTGTGGATGGCGCTGCGCCGCAAGGGGCTGGCGGGCTTTCGGTTTCGCCGACAGCATCCAATCGGTCCCTACGTGCTCGATTTCTACTGTGAAGCGGTGCGCCTGGCGGTCGAGGTGGACGGCCTGAGGCACGACTTCGGCGATGGCCCTGAGCGTGCGGAGCTGCGTGACGCCTGGCTCGCCGAACGGGACGTGCGGGTGCTGAGGATCTCCGCCACGGACGTGCGCGACGATCTCGACGGCGTGGTGCGGACGATCCTGGCTTGGCTGACGTCTCCACAAGAGCGCGCCTGATCGCGAGGCGTGCGCCTGCCCCCTCCACCGCTTCGCGGTCCCCCTCCCCCTGAGGGGGAGGAGAATAGGCGGAGCCGCCGCCCGGATACATTTCGTCACCGAGCCTTGCTTGACCCGCCGGGCGGGGAGCCGGAAAGCTGCGGGCCGACAGATCCTGGGAGGGACGACCATGAAAGCTGGCGCGATCTTCGGCGCGGCCCTGGGGCTGGCCGCCCTGGCCGGCGCGGCCGCCGCGGCGCCCGTGGCGGTGAAGGTGGAGACCGGCGTGCTGGTCGGCGACGCCACCGACAAGGCCGTGGTCTTCCGCGACATCCCCTACGCCGCCCCGCCGGTGGGCGAGCTGCGCTGGGCGCCGCCGGCGCCGGCCAAGCCCTGGAGCGGCGAGCGCGAGGCGGTCACGCCCGGTCCCTCCTGTCCCCAGCCGATGCGCCCGGACGGCAAGCCCAACGCCGGGGCGGCCAACGGGCCGATGAGCGAGGACTGCCTGCAGCTCAACGTCTTCGCCCCGCCGCACGCGACCAAGGCGCCGGTGATGGTGTGGCTGCACGGCGGCGCCTTCCGCTATGGCGCGGGCTGGATCTACGACGGGGCCAACTTCGCCCGCGACGGGGTGGTGTTCGTGTCCATCAACTACCGGCTGGGCGAGCTGGGCTTCTTCGCCCATCCGGCGCTGACCAAGGCCGCCGCCCCCGACGCGCCGCTCTACAACTACGGCCTGATGGACCAGATCGCGGCGCTGAAGTGGGTCAAGCGCAACATCGCCGCCTTCGGCGGGGACCCGGACAACGTGACGGTGCTGGGGGAATCGGCCGGCGCGATGAGCGTGCTGCAGCTCCTGGCCATCCCCGAGACCAAGGGGCTCTACGCCAAGGCCATCGTCGAATCCGGCGGCGGCTGGTTCTCGCCGGACAGCTTCGCCGACAAGGAGAACCAGGGCGCGGAGCTGGCCGGCAAGCTGGGCCTGCCCGGCGCGGACGCCAGCCTCGCCGACCTGCGCGCCGCGCCCGTCGACAAGCTCCTGGAGGCCGGCGGGACCGGCTTCATCGGCCCCGCGCCGGACGGGCGGCTCCTGAAGGAGACCGCCACCAAGGCCTTCGCCGAAGGGCGCGAGATCGACGTGCCGATGATCATCGGCTCCAACAGCGGCGAGGACTCGCTGATGGACGCCTTCGGCATGGACCCGGTCGCCCCGGCCGCCAAGGCGGGGCCGGTGGTGCGCCAAGTCTACGCCGACGACGCGGCTAAGGGCGACGCGGCGCTCGGCCGGGCGCTGTTCACCGACTGGACCATGGGCGCGCCGGCCCGCTGGGTCGCCAAGGAGGCCTCCGGCGGCGCGCCGGTCTGGCTCTACTACTTCTCTTACGTCGGCGACCGCTTCCGCCCGCAGATGACGCGGGCCGCGCACGCCGCGGAGATCCAGTACGTCTTCGACTGGTGGGGACGGCGCACCGATCCGGCCAGCGTGACGCCCAGGGACCACGCGGTGGCCGGCCTGATGCATTCCTGCTGGGTGGCGTTCGCCAAGACCTCGACCCCGACCTGCGCCTCCGGGCCCGCCTGGCCGACGTATGATCCGTCTACGGATCAGCTCATGGAGTTCGGCGACGACAGCGGCGTGCGCACGGGCCTGCGCAAGCCCGAGCTCGACTTCCAGGACCGCGTGGCCCAGTACCGCATCGGCCTGCCGAGCGAGACGTCGAACTAGATCTTGGCGAGCCGGGCGATGGCGGCGCCGAGGGGGCGCTCGGCCTCTTCATAGCTGGCCCAGGCCTTGAGTCCGTCCAGCAGCGGCGGGACCGTGCGGATCGTGTAGCGCGCCGGATCGAGCCCCGGGCGCACCTGGTCCCAGGTCAGCGGCATGGCCGCGGTGGCCGCCGGCCGGGCCCGCGCCGAGAGCGGGGCGACCGCCGAGGCGGCCCGGTCGTTGCGCAGATAGTCCAGGAAGATGCGGCCGGTCCGCTCGGCCTTGGCGACCGTGGTCACGTAGCGGGCCGGGGCGTCGGCGGCCATGGCGTGGCAGAGATCGCGGGAGAAGGCCTTGGCGGCGGTCCAGCTCGCGCCGGGCGCCAGCGGGACGACCACGTGCAGGCCCTTGCCGCCGGTGGTGCGGCAGAAGCCCTCGAGCCCCACGGCGGCCAGGCGCTCGCGCACCTCCGTCGCGGCGGCGACCACGGCGTCGAAGGCGAGGCCCGCGCCCGGGTCGAAGTCGAACACCAGCCGCCCCGCCGCGCCCGGATCGCCGGGGCGGCAGTTCCAGGGATGCAGCTCGACCGCGGCGATCTGGGCCAGGGCGGCGAGCGCCTCCACGCTGGTGATCCGCAGATAGGGCTCGCGGTCGTCGCCCAGGCGCACGCCGCCGATCTGCGCGGGCCCTTCGCCGGACCAGTGCCGCTGAAAGAAGGTCTGGCCGCCCACGCCGTCCGGCGCGCGCACCACGCTCAGCGGGCGGTCCAGGACATGCGGGGCCATCCATGGCCCGACGGCCTCCAGGTAGCGGGCGTAGTCCAGCTTGGTGATCGGCGGCTCGCCCGCCGCCCCGGCCGGCCACAGGGGCTTGCCGGGCGAAGTGATCTCCACCCCCATCACGCGCGTGGGCCGCTCGGCCGTGCTGTCCGCCATCGCGCCCGCCCGGACCGTCAGCTCGCCAGCACCGCGCGGGGCGGCGACAGATCGGCCAGGGCGCCGACGAAGCGGTCGCGCCAGGACGCCACGGTCTGGCTGCGCACGTTGTCGAACAGCACGCGCCAGCGCTTGATCCGTTCCTCGCGGTCCATGGCGAGCGCGCGCCTCAGCGCCTCGGAGATCTCCTCGGGACTGTTGGGATTGACGATCAACGCCTCCTTGAGCTGGTCGGCCGCGCCGGCGAAACGCGAGAGCACCAGGACGCCCGGGTCGTCGGGATCTTGCGCGGCGACATACTCCTTGGCCACCAGATTCATACCGTCGCGCAGGGGCGTGACCAGGCCCACGCGGGCGGCCCGATAGACGCCGGCCAGCTCGTCGCGCCGGTAGCTCTTGTTGACGTAGCGCACGGGGTTCCAGTCGATGTCGGCGAAGGCGCCGTTGATGCGGCCGGACAGGGAATCGAGGCGGCCGCGGATCTCCTGATACGCCTGCACCGCCTCGCGGCTGGGCGGGGCGATCTGCAGGAACAGAACCTCCCGGCGCAGCGCGGGATTGTCGACCAGGAACCGCTCGAAGCCGAGGAAGCGTTCCTCCAGGCCCTTGGAGTAGTCGAGCCGGTCGACGCCGACGATCAGCTTGCGGAACACCGTGTGGGCGGCCATCACGTCATAGGTGCGCAGGGCCCGCGAGGAGGCGGTGATCCGCGCCATGTCGGCCGCGTCGATCCCGATGGGGAAGGCGCCGACCTTCAGTATCCGCCCGAAGGCCTTGATGTGGGCCTCGTCCAGCCGCACGCCGTCGATCTCGTTCTTCACATACTCCTCGAAGGCCTGCAGGTAGCCCTCGGTCTGGAAGCCGACGAGGTCGTAGTCGAACAGGGCCTGCACGAGCTCGCGGTGGCGAGGCAGGGTGACCATGAGCTGATAGGCCGGCCAGGGGATGTGCAGGAAGAAGCCCAGCGGGTTCTTCACCCCCAGGCGGCGCAGCTCGCGGGCCAGCGGGATCAGGTGATAGTCGTGCACCCAGACCAGATCGTCCGGCTCGATCAGCGGGCGCAGGGTCTCGGCGAAGCGGCGGTTGACCCGCTCGTAGCCCTCGCCGAAGGAGCGGTCGTAGGCGGCCAGGTCCGGCCGGTAGTGGAACAGCGGCCAGAGCGTCTTGTTGGCGTAGCCGTTGTAGTATTCGTCGCGGTCGGCCTCCTCCAGGTCGACGGTGGCGATGGTCACCCCCTGGATCCGCTGCATGGCGAGCTGGCCGGTGAACGCCGGGGCCGTGCGCCCGCTCCAGCCGAACCAGACGCCGGAGTACTCGCGCAGCGCCGCGGCGAGGGCCAGGGCCAAGCCGCCCATGCTCTCCTCGCCGCTGCCCACCGGCGGGGTGACGCGGTTGGAGACGATGATCAGCCGGCCCATCGGCCCGCTCCCCGCGCGAGGCGGCCATCGCGGCTGGCGACGCCCGAAATCATGCGATCCTTCCCTCAGGGCGGCGCAGGGCGCCCAGACGCGCGCCGTTAGGCCTCCCGCTCTCCCGTGAAGTCGTGC
The DNA here is from genome assembly GCF_041916435.1 of Phenylobacterium sp. Classification (GTDB taxonomy): domain Bacteria; phylum Pseudomonadota; class Alphaproteobacteria; order Caulobacterales; family Caulobacteraceae; genus Phenylobacterium. The sequence continues at coordinate 69,567 of NZ_JAYRZM010000004.1, forward strand.
CCTTGCGGAACACCCGGGATGCGCAGGTGGTTGCAACCGGCTAAAGGGAAGCTCGTTCCTCCCAAGACTCATCCAGGATGATCCTCATGGCTGACGCGCCCCTCGCCGACGCGCTGGTGCTTTTCGGCGGAACCGGCGACCTGGCGCAGCGGATGCTGTTCCCCTCGCTCTACTTCCTGGAGACGGACGGCTTCCTGCCCGAGGGGTTCAAGATCGTGGCGACCGCGCGCGCGGAGCTCGAGCGCGAGGCCTTCGTCGACCTGGTGCGCGACGCGGTGGTCCAGCGGGCCGGGCCGATGGGCGTCGACGAGGAGGTCTGGGGCCGCTTCGCCGCGCGGCTGGACTATCGGGCGGCCGACGCCACGACGGCCGAGGGCGTCCAGGTGCTCGGCAAGGCCCTGGGCGAGGCCAGGCGGCCGATGTTCTACCTGGCGCTCTCGCCCAGCCTCTATGGGGCGGTGTGCAAGGCGCTGGCCGGGGCGAACCTGGCCGGACCGCAGACGCGGATCGTGCTGGAGAAGCCGATCGGCCAGGACCTGGCGAGCTCGATGTCCACCAACGCGGCGGTGGGCGCGGTGTTCAGCGAGGACCGGATCTTCCGCATCGACCACTACCTGGGCAAGGAGACGGTGCAGAACCTTCTGGCGCTGCGCTTCGCCAACACCCTGTTCGAGCCCCTGTGGAACAACCTGACGATCGACCACGTGCAGATCACCGTGGCCGAGACCGAGGGGGTGGGCGAGCGCTGGCCCTACTACGACGAGTACGGCGCCCTGCGCGACATGGTGCAGAACCACATGCTGCAACTGCTCTGCCTGGTGGCGATGGAGCCGCCGGCGGACATGGACCCCTCGGCTGTGCGCAACGAGAAGGTCAAGGTGCTGCGCTCGCTGCGGCCGTTCACCCGCGCCGACGTGCCGGTGAACAGCGTGCGCGGGCAGTACACGCAAGGGGTGGTCGAGGGACGCTCCGTGCCCGGATACGACGCCGAGCGGGGCGCGCCGAGCAGCACCGAGACGTTCGTGGCCCTGCGCGCGGACATCGACAACTGGCGCTGGGCGGGGGTGCCGTTCTTCCTGCGCACCGGCAAGCGCCTGCCCGAGCGGCGCACCCAGATCGCCATCCAGTTCAAGGGCGTGCCGCACTCGGTGTTCGGCGGCCAGGCCAAGGCCGACCTGGTGGCCAACCGGCTGATCATCGACCTGCAGCCGGACGAGGACATCGAGCTGCTTCTGATGAACAAGGCGCCGGGCCTGTCGCGAGAAGGGATGCGGTTGCAGCCGCTGCCCCTGTCGCTGTCGCTGCTGAAGGCCTATTCGGGGCCGAACGCGCGCCGGCGCATCGCCTATGAGCGGCTGTTGCTGGACGTGATCCACGGCAACTCCACCCTGTTCGTCCGCCGCGACGAGGTGGAGCAGGCGTGGTCCTGGGTCGACGGGGTGGCCGAGGCCTGGCGGGAATCGAACTTCACGCCCAAGGCCTACGCCGCCGGCAGTTGGGGCCCCTCAGGCGCCTTCGCCCTGACCGAGCGTTACGGCCGGGCCTGGTACGACGACTGAGGCAGGCGCCTACAGGAAGCTGTAGGGATCGACGTCGATGGCGACGCGGATGGAGGCGGGCGGCTTCACGCGGGCGCGCCAGGCGGCGAGATAGGCCGACAGGTCCACCGTGCGGTCGGCGCGCACCAGGAAGCGCTTGCGCCGGCGCCCGCGCACCAGGGCCAGCGGCGCGTCGGCGGGGCCATAGACCTCCACCCCCTCGGTGTTGGGCGCGGCCTGGGCCATGGCCTGGGCGAAAGCCTCAAGGGCCGCGGGGTCTTCGCCCGACAGGATGATCGCCCCCAGCCGGCCGAAGGGGGGCAGGCCGGCGAGTTCGCGCTCGGCCATCTCGGCCTCGACGAAGGCGTCCCGGTCCTGGGCCTGCAGCGCCTGCATCACCGGATGCTCCGGGGCGTAGGTCTGCAACAGGGCGCGGCCGGGCCGCTCGTGGCGGCCGGCCCGGCCGGTGGCCTGGGCCAGGAGCTGATAGGTGCGCTCGCCCGCGCGCAGGTCGCCGCCGCGCAGGCCGAGGTCGGCGTCGACCACGCCGACCAGGGTGAGGTTGGGGAAGTTGTGGCCCTTGGCCGCCGCCTGGGTGGCCACCAGGATGTCGATCTCGCCGGCTTCCATGGCCTCGACCAGCCGCCGCGCCTCGCGCGCGTCGAACAGGGTGTCGGAGGAGAAGACGGCGATGCGGGCCTGCGGGAAGAGCAGGCGCGCCTCCTCCTCCACCCGCTCCACGCCCGGACCAATGGAGACCAGGCTGTCCTTGGCCCCGCAGTGGGGGCACTTGTCCGGCTTCATCATGGAAAAGCCGGTGAGGTGGCAGACCAGCCGGCCGGTGTAGCGGTGCTCCACCAGCCAGGAATCGGTGTCCGGCGCGCACATGCGCTCGCCGCAGGCGCGGCACAGCACCAGCGGGGCGTAGCCGCGGCGGTTGAGGAACAAGAGCACCTGTTCGCCGCGGGCCAGGGTCTCGGTCATGGCCTGGACCAGCGGCGGGGAGAGCCAGCGGCCGGTGTCCGGGGGCGTCTCGCGCAGGTCGACGAGCTCGACGTCCGGCAGCTCGGCCGCGCCGTGGCGGGCGGACAGGCGCAGCCATCGGTAGCGGCCGGCCTCGGCGTTGCGCAGGGTCTCCAGCGAGGGCGTGGCCGAGGCCAGGATCACCTGGGCGTCCTCGATCTTGCCGCGCACGACGGCGAGGTCGCGGGCCTGGTAGATGAAGCCGTCCTCCTGCTTGTAGGAACCGTCGTGCTCCTCGTCGACGACGATCAGCTTGAGCTTGCGGAACGGCAGGAACAGCGCCGAACGGGCGCCGACGACGATGCGGCAGCGGCCGGCGGCGACGGATTCCCACACCCGCCGGCGGGCGGGCGGGGCGACGTCGGAGTGCCACTCGCCGGGGGGCGCGCCGAACCGCTGGGCGACGCGGGCGATCACCGCCTGGGTGAGGGCGATCTCCGGCAGCATGATCAGGACCTGCGCCTCGGGATCGGCGGCGAGGGCCGCGGCGGCGGCCTCCAGATAGACCTCGGTCTTGCCCGAGCCGGTGACGCCGTCGAGCAGGGTGACGCCGAAGCCGCCGGCCCGCACCGCGCCGGTCAGCGCCTCGGCGGCGGCGGCCTGGCTGGCGTTGAGCGGGGCGCCGGCGCGCGACAGGTCCGGGGCGGGAAAGCCGGCCTCGGCCTCGATCAGGCGCACGGCGAGCGCGCCTTCGTCGATCAGGCCCTTGACCACCCCGGCGCTGACCCCGGCCGCGCGGGCGAGGTCGGCGGGGGCGAGGCGCTGTTCGGCCGCCGCGGCCAGCACCTTGGCGCGGGCGGGCGTGGAGCGGGCGGGCTGCACGCCGGTGGGCTCGACGATCTTGACGGGCTTGGGCCTCGGCGCGCGGGCGCCGCGCAGGGCGATGGCCAGCGGCGCGCCGGGGGCGTCGACGCTGTAGCGGGCCGCCCACTGGATGAACTCCAGGGTGTGTTCGGGTAGCGCCGGGTCCTCGAGCTTGCCCTCCACCGGCTTGAGCGGGCGGTTGCCGCCGGTCGCGTCGCGCAGGGCCACCACCACGCCGCGCAGCAGGCGCGGGCCGAGCGGGGCGGCCACCTGGTCGCCGACGGCCAGGTCCATGCCCTCAGGCTCGGCGTAGTCGAACGCCTCGGGCAGGGGCATGGGCAACAGGATGGAGGCGATGCGGCTCATGGATTCGCCGGGGCTTTCATACCGTCATCGAGACCGGCTACAAGACCGGCCACCTCGAATGGCGGGACCCCGATCATGCAGCTCTTCCTCGACACCCCCGACACGGCCCTCATCCAGGAACTGGCCGAGACGGGCCTGGTCGACGGCGTCACCACCAATCCCTCGCTGATCGCCAAGTCGGGCCGTCCCATCCTGGAGGTCATCGCCGAGATTTGCGATCTCGTCGAGGGCCCTGTCAGCGCCGAGGTGGCCGCGACCCAGGCGACGGGGATGCTGGCCGAGGGGCGCAAGCTGGCGGCCATCGCGCCCAACGTGGTGGTCAAGGTGCCGCTGACCCGCGACGGGCTGATCGCCACCAACGAATTCGCCCGCGAAGGCATCCAGACCAACGTCACCCTGTGCTTCTCCGCCGCCCAGGCGCTCTTGGCGGCCAAGGCGGGGGCGACCTACGTCTCGCCGTTCATCGGCCGGCTGGACGACCACGGCGCCGACGGCATGGGCCTGATCGCCGAGATCCGCGCCATCTACGACAACTATGATTTCGACACCGAGATCCTGGCCGCCTCGATCCGCAACCCCGCCCACGTGACCGCCGCGGCCCTGGCGGGGGCGGACTGCGCGACCCTGCCGCCGGCCGTTTTCAACGACCTTTTCAAGCACCCGTTAACCGAGAAGGGGCTTGAACAGTTCATGGGCGACTGGGCGAAGACCGGACAGTCGATCCTATGACGGACTGAAGGGGGTCACATGGACGCGACGGTTTTGGCGACGGATTCAGCGCTGGAGCCGGAGAGCGTTCGGCGCTTCCTGTCCGACAATCCCGAATTCCTGCGCGGCGATTCGGCGCTGCTGGGCGAGCTGGGCCTGAGGCTCGACGCGGCCAATGTGGTCGACTTCGGCCCGGCGGCGCTGGCCCGCGTGCACGCCGCCCACAAGCGCGAATCCAGCGTGCGCCGCCAGCTCGAGGCCACCGCCCGCGCCAACTTCGCCGCCCAGGCCCAGACCCACGGGGCGGTGATCGACCTTCTGGAGGCGCGCAACCATTCCGACCTCGCCCGCCGGGTCGACGACCTGGCGCAGCTTCGCTTCGGCCTGGTGTCGGGCGTGGTGGCGCTGGAGGACAGCGGAAACGTGCCGGCCGGCTGGCGCGTGATGGTTCCCGGCCAGATCGACATGATCCTGGGCGATCCCCAGCGGCTGGCGCGGCTGGGCCAGCTTCCCACGGCGCACGGCCTGTTCGGCGCCAAGGCCGAGGAGGTGCGCTCGGTCGCCCTGGTGCGCATGGCCATCTGGGAGCCGGCGCGGCAGGGGCTGATCGCTTTCGGCTCGGCCGACGAAGAGGGCTTCACCGAGGACATGGGCGCCGAGCTGGTGGCGTTCCTGGCGCGGGTGGTGGAGCGCACGGCGGAGCGATGGCCGGTCCTGTGACCGCCCACCAGGCCCTGGCCGCCTGGCTGGAGCATCTGGAAAAGGAGCGCCGGTCCTCGCCGCGCACGCTGGAGGCCTACGGCTTCGCGGCGCGGCGCTATCTCGACTTCCTGGCGCAGCACCGGGGCGAGGCCCTGGGCCTTTCCGACCTCGGCGGCGTGAGCCAGGCCGAGGTGCGCGCCTGGCTGGCGCACCTGCGCTCGGGCGAGCACCCCTTGTCGCCGCGCTCGCTGTCGCAGGCCCTGTCGGCGATCCGCACCTTCCATCGGTTCCTGGACCGGCGCCTGGGCGTGGCCAACGCCGCCGTCGCCCTGGTGCGCGGGCCGCGCGTGCGCCCCGGCGCGCCGCGGCCGGTGAGCGAGGACCAGGCCAGGGGCCTCCTGGCCGAGCCGGGGCTGGACCCGGACCGCGAGGACTGGGAGGCGGCCCGCGACGAGGCGGTCCTGACCCTGCTCTACGGCTGCGGCCTGCGGATATCCGAGGCGCTGTCGCTGAAGCGATCCGATGCGCCGCTGGGCGAGAGCCTGCGCATTCTCGGCAAGGGCTCGAAGACGCGGATTGTGCCGGTGCTGCCGGCCGTGCGCGAGGCGGTGGACGCCTATCTGGCCGCCGCGCCCTTCGTGCTCTCGCCGGACGAGGCCCTGTTCCGCGCCAAGCGCGGCGGCCCGCTCAGCCCGCGCCACGTGCAGGCCACGGTGCAGGCCCTGCGCGGACGGCTCGGCCTGCCGGACAGCGCCACGCCCCACGCCCTGCGCCACTCCTTCGCCACGCACCTTCTGGGCGCGGGCGCGGACCTGCGCTCGATCCAGGAACTCCTGGGGCACGCCTCGCTCTCGACCACCCAGCGCTACACCCAGGTGGACGCGGCCGGGCTCTTGGCGGCCTATTCCAAGGCCCATCCGCGGGCTTGAGGCGTGGGGGGCTCCTCCGCGAAGGGGAGGGCGATCAGGCGCTAGTTCCCCGACGGCGCGGCGAAACGCCCGTCGAAGTCGCGCGGGCCGGAGACGAAGGCGGGGACGGCGCAGCCGTCGACCTTGCGCTCGACCGGCAGCATCAGGCGGGCCATGGGCAGGTCGCCGAGCTTCTTCAGCTCGGCGCGGGGCTGGCGCTGGACGACCTGAAGCGTTCCGGCGCGGCAGGCCGGAACGAGGTGCGCTTCAGCCTTGAGTGGAACCTCGGCGGCGGGCTGGACCGCCAGGGCGGCGGCGAGGGCCAAGAGCGGCGTCATGGGGCGGCTCCATTTCTGATCGCCCCATGAGCCTATCACGCCACCTGAAGTGGCGACAGCGCGCCCGGCCTCAGCGGAACGCCAGGCCCTCGAACTGGCCGGAATTGCGCCAGTCCTCGATGTACTTGAAGTAGGCCGAGGCGCCGGCCGGATAGCCGACATTGTACTTGGCGGCGGGGCCGGGGTCCTTGCCCTCGTTGTTGTAGTAGCCGGGGGTGCAATCGGGCGAGCCGATCATCATCCGGCCGGGCCCGGTGAGCAGCAGGGCGACCCAGTCGTCCTGGGCCTCTTGCGTGACTTCCACCTCCTTGGCGCCGCGCTCCAGGGCGGTCTTCACCACCAGGGCGATGGTGCGGGCCGAGTCGGTCAGGTTGTGCGGAATGTTGGAGATCAGGTTCGCGCCCTGGGTCGGCTGGACGAAGAAGGCGTTGGGGAAGCCGTGCACGTGCAGGCCGTGCTTGGTCTTCATGCCGTCGGCCCAGGCCTCGGAGAGCTTCAGCCCGTCCTTGCCGACCAGGTCGAAGCCCGAGCGGCGGGTCCACTCGGTGCCGACCTCGAAGCCCGAGGCGTAGATGATGCAGTCGACGGGATATTCCTTGCCGGCGACCACGACGCCGGTCTCGGTGATCTTCTCCACGCCCTTGCCGTCGGTGTCGATCAGATGGGCGCCGGGCTCGTTGAAGGCCTGCAGGTACTGGTCGTGGAAGCACGGGCGCTTGCAGAGCTGACGGTACCAGGCCTTCAGCTTCTGGGCGGTCTCGTGGTCCTCGACGATCCCGTCCACCCGCGCGCGGATCTCCTCCATCTTCTCGAAGTCGGAGTCCTCGAAGGCTTCGAGCATCTTCTGCGGCGTGAGCTGCTCGCGCGGGATCTGGCCGATCTTGGCGCGGATGCGGCGCGACAGGTCGGTCCAGCCGTCCTGCACCAGATCCTCGTCGGCCGAGCCGCCGGCCTGGTTGGCGGTGAAGTTCTCCAGCCAGCGCTGTTGCCAGCCGGGGGTCGCGACCGAGGCGAACCAGTCCGCGTCGATCGGGATGTTGGCCCGCACGTCGACCGAGGAGGGCGTGCGCTGGAAGACGTAGAGCTCCTTGGCCGAGCGGGCCAGATGCGGGACGGCCTGCACCGAGGTGGCGCCGGTGCCGATGATCGCCACGCGCTTGTCGGCGAGCTTGTCCATCGGCGCGCCCTTGGGATCGCCGCCGGTGTAGCCGTAGTCCCACCGGCTGGTGTGGAACGAGTGGCCCTCGAAGCTCTCGATGCCGGGGATGCCGGGCAGCTTCGGCACGTGCAGCGGGCCGTTGCCGATGCCGATGAAGTCGGCGGTGAACTCGTCGCCGCGGTTGGTGCGGATGATCCAGCGCGAGCGGGCCTCGTCCCACTCCACGCCGGTCACCTCGGTGTGGAACAGGGCGTTGTCGTAGAGGCCGTACTTGCGGCCGATCCGCTCGCACTGCTCCAGGATCTCCGGGGCGTGGGCGTACTTCTCGCTGGGCATGTGCCCGGTTTCCTCGAGAAGCGGCATGTAGATCATCGAGGCGGTGTCGCACTGGGCGCCCGGATAGCGGTTCCAGTACCAGGTGCCGCCGAAGCCGCCGCCCTTCTCGACGATCCGCACGTCGTCGATCCCGGCCTCCTTCAGCCGCGCGCCGGCGACCAGGCCGGCGAAGCCGCCGCCGATGAAGGCGAACGTGACGTGGTCGGTCTTCGGCTCGCGCTCCACGCGCGGGGTGTAGGGATCGTCCAGGTAGTGGGAGAGCTGGCCCTTGAGCTGCAGGTACTGCTCGTTGCCGTCATCGCGCAGGCGCTTGTCCCGCTCGGCCCGGTACCTGGCGAGCAACGCCTGCTTGTCGATGGGCTTGCGCACGGCGCCCTGGGGCTCGTTGGAATCCGGCATCTGAAACGACCTCGATCGAAATGAACGGACGCGCCGAGGCGGCCCCGCCCAGCGGGATCGGCGCGGTCTATGTGATCATTGATACGCAATCGGCGAAGCGGCCGCCAGATTTTTCGAAAAGTCGGTTTGGGCGCGGCCGCGCCCCGGCTCACTTGACCATCTTGATCCAGGGAAAGCCCGGCGGCGGATCCTCGCCGCGGCCGATCACGCGGAAGCCTTCGCGCAGATAGAAGGCTTCCGCGCGCAGGTTGGGCGCCTGGACCTTGAGGCTCACCGGCCCGTCGGCGCGGGCGCAGACGTGGTCGAGCAGGGCCTTGCCCACGCCGTGGCCGCGTTCGGCGACGAACAGGGAATGCAGGAAGTTGTCTGGGACGTAGACGGCGGCGAACCCAGCCAGCCGGTCGTCGAGCAGGGCCACGCTCACTTCCTCGTCGGCGGCGTCGGCGAGGAAGTCCTCGGCGGTCGGCAGCCGGTCCGGGCGCACCCAGGTGAAGGTCTCGGCGTGGACCCGCTCATAGAGCGCCGCGCATGCGGAAAGCTCGTCGGCCGCCGCGGGGCGGATGACGAGCCCCTTGGCCATCAGGCCTGCATGGTCCAGCCCTCGACGCCCATGGCGGCCTGCTTGCCGGCTTCGGAGCGCGTGGGGTGCGGGTGGCAGATGCGGGCGACGTCCTCGCTGGCGGCGCGGAAGGCCATGGCCACGCAGTATTCGCCGATCATCTCGCTGGTGGAGGGACCGATCATGTGCACGCCCAGGATCTCGTCGGTCTTGGCGTCGGCCAGCACCTTCACGAAGCCCTCGGTCTCGTGGTTGATCTTGGCGCGGGAGTTGGCGATGAAGGGGAACTTGCCGACCTTGTAGGCGACGCCCGCCTCCTTGAGCTGTTCCTCGGTCTTGCCGACCCAGGCCACTTCCGGCGAGGTGTAGACCACGCTCGGCACCAGGTTGTAGTCCACGTGGCCGGCCTTGCCCGCGATCAGCTCGATGCAGGCGACCGCGTCCTCCTCGGCCTTGTGCGCCAGCATCGGCCCGTAGATCACGTCGCCGATGGCCCAGACGCCGGGGGCCGAGGTCTTGAAGTGGTCGGTCTCGATGAAGCCGCGCTTGTCGGGCGTGATCCCCACGGTCTCCAGGCCCAGGCCGTTCGTATACGGACGGCGGCCGATGGCCAGCAGGACGTACTGGGCCTTGAGGGTCTCGGCCTCGCCGCCGGCGACGGGCTCGACGGTGAGGGTCACGTCGTTCTTGCCGGCCTTGGCGCCGGTCACCTTGGCGCCGAGCTTGAAGGTCATGCCCTGCTTGGTGAGCGACCGCTGGAAGGTCTTGGCGATCTCGGCGTCCATGCCGGGGGTGATGCGGTCGAGGAACTCCACGACGGTCACCTCGGCGCCCAGGCGCCGCCAGACCGAGCCCAGCTCCAGGCCGATGATGCCCGCGCCGATCACCACCAGGGACTTGGGAACCTCGGGCAGGGACAGGGCGCCGGTGGAATCGACGATGCGCTTGTTGTCGACCTCGACGCCGGGCAGGGACGAGGGCTCCGAGCCGGTGGCGATGACGATGTTCTTGGCTTCCAGGGCGGTGACCGAGCCGTCCTCGGCGGTCACCTCGACCTTGCCGGGCCCGGCGATCTTGCCGGCGCCCTTGATCCAGTCGACCTTGTTCTTCTTGAACAGGAACTCGATGCCCTTGGTCAGGGCGGCCACGCTCTCGGCCTTCTGGTTCATCATCTGCACCAGGTCGAGCTTGGGGCTGACCTGGATGCCGAGCTTGGCGAACTCGCCGCCGGCGGCCTCATAGAACTCCGAGGCGTGCAGCAGCGCCTTGGAGGGCATGCAGCCGACGTTCAGGCAGGTGCCGCCCAGGGTCCCGCGCATTTCCACGCAGGCGGCCTTCAGGCCCAGCTGGCCGGCGCGGATCGCCGCGTTGTAGCCGCCGGGGCCGCCCCCGATGATGATGACGTCGTACTGGGCCATGGTCAGGGTCCTTCACGAAAACGGCGGGGCGTCGCCCCGCCGCCGGATAAGCAGGTTCAGGCGCCGGGCGCGATCAGAGGTCCAGCAGCATCCGCTGCGGGTCTTCCAGGTTCTCCTTGACCTTCACCAGGAAGGTCACCGCGCCCTGGCCGTCGACGACGCGGTGGTCGTAGCTGAGCGCCAGGTACATCATCGGGCGGACGACGATCTGGCCGCCGACCACCATCGGCCGTTCCTGGATCTTGTGCATGCCCAGGATGCCGGACTGCGGCGGGTTGAGGATCGGCGTCGACATCAGGGAGCCGTAGACGCCGCCGTTGGAGATGGTGAAGGTGCCGCCCTGCAGGTCTTCCAGGGCGAGCTTGCCGTCACGCGCCTTCTTGCCGAGGTCGCCGATGGCCTTTTCGATGTCGGCCAGGCTCATGGCGTCGGCGTCGCGCACGACCGGCGTCACCAGGCCGCGCTCGGTGCCCACCGCGACGCTGATGTCGTAGTGGTTCTTGTAGATGAGGTCCGTGCCGTCGATCTCGGCGTTGACGTCCGGCACCTGCTTGAGGGCCGCGACGACGGCCTTCACGAAGAAGCTCATGAAGCCGAGCTTCACGCCGTGCTTCTTCTCGAAGACGTCCTTGTACTGATTGCGCAGGGCCATCACCGCGCTCATGTCGACCTCGTTGAAGGTCGTCAGCATGGCGGCGGTGTTCTGGGCTTCCTTCAGGCGGCGCGCGATGGTCTGGCGCACGCGCGTCATGCGCACGCGCTCCTCGCGCTCGTGGATCTCGCGCGGGGCGGCCGGCGCGGGCGCCGGAGGCGGCGCGGAGGCGCGGGCTTCCAGGGCCGCCAGGGCGTCGCCCTTGGTCACCCGTCCGCCCTTGCCGGTGCCGGCGATGGCGGCCGGATCGAGCTTGTTCTCGGTTGCGATGCGCTGGGCCGAGGGGGCCAGCACCGGGGCCTCGGCTTTGGCCGGCGCCGCGGCGGGGGCCGGCGCGGCGGGCGCAGGCGCGGGCGCGGGAGCCTCGGCCTTCGGCGCGGGGGCCGGAGCCGCCTTGGCCGGGGCCGCCGCGGCGGCGGCGCCTTCGGTCACGCGGCCCAGGATCGCGCCGGGCTCGACGGTGGCGCCCTCTTCGGCGGCGATCTCGGACAGAACGCCGTCGGCGGGCGCGGCGACCTCAAGGCTCACCTTGTCGGTCTCCAGCTCCACCAGGATCTCGTCCTTCCTGACGGGCTCCCCGGCTTTCTTGGTCCAGCGCGCCACCGTCGCCTCGGTGACGGACTCGCCCAAGGCGGGAGTCATGATGTCGGCCATAGGAAGGGCTCCTGTCGTGTCTTTTTGTTCGCCTCAGGCGAAGGCGTCTTCGAGGAAGGATTCGAGTTCACGCATGTGCCGGCTCATCAGGCCGGCGGCGGTGGAGGCCGAGGCCGGGCGGCCGACGTAGCGGGCGCGCTTGGCCTTGACGTTGAGCCGCTCCAGGGTGAGCTCCAGCCACGGGTCGACGAAGGTCCAGCCGCCCATGTTCTTCGGCTCTTCCTGGCACCAGACCAGCTCGGCGTTCTTGAAGCGCTTGAGCTCGTTGGACAGCGACTTCACCGGCCACGGATAGAACTGCTCAAGGCGCAGGAGGTAGACGTCGTCGCGGCCGTAGCGGGCGCGGGCCTCGACCAGGTCGAAGTAGACCTTGCCCGAGCACAGCACCACGCGGGCGATCTTGTCGTCGCTCTTCAGCTCGACGCCGCCCACGTCCTGGCCGGCCTCGGCCCCATCGATCATCACCCGATGGAAGGACGAGCCCTCGGCCATGTCCTTCAGCGCCGAGACCGCCCGCTTGTGGCGCAACAGGCTCTTGGGCGACATCACGATCAGCGGCTTGCGGAACTCGCGCAGGAGCTGGCGGCGCAGGGCGTGGAAGTAGTTGGCCGGGGTGGTGCAGTTGACCACCTGCATGTTGTCCTCGGCGCAGAGCTGCAGATAGCGCTCCAGGCGCGCGGAGGAGTGCTCGGGGCCCTGGCCCTCGTAGCCGTGCGGCAGGAGCATGACCAGGCCGCTCATGCGCAGCCACTTGCGCTCGCCCGAGGAGATGAACTGGTCGACCACGACCTGGGCGCCGTTGGCGAAGTCGCCGAACTGGGCCTCCCACATGGTCAGGGTCTTCGGGTCGGTCAGGGAGAAGCCGTACTCGAAGCCCAGCACCGCCTCTTCCGACAGGGCCGAGTCCAGCACCTCGAAGTGGGCCTGGTTCGGCGAGACGTTGCGCAGGGGGAAGTAGACTTCCTCGGTCTGCTGATCGACCAGGCCGGAGTGGCGCTGCACGAAGGTGCCGCGCACGCTGTCCTGGCCGGACAGGCGCACCGGGAAACCCTGGTCCAGCAGGGTGGCGAACGCCAGGTGCTCGGCCGTCGACCAGTCCAGGCCCTCGCCGGCTTCGATGGCCTCGTGGCGGTTGCGGATGACCCGTTCGACCGTCTTGTGGACGTTGAAGCCTTCAGGGATCGAGGTGATCTTCAGGCCCAGGTCCTTGAGCTTCTGCATCGGCACGGCGGTCTCGCCGCGGCGATCGTCGCTGCCCGGCAGGGAAAGGCCCGACCATTTGCCGTCAAGCCAGTCGGCCTTGTTGGCGCGGTAGACCTTGCCGGCCTCGAATTCCTTGTCGAGGTAGTCGGCGAACTCGTTGACCCAGCCTTCGACCTGCTCGGCGGTGCACACCCCCTCGCCGATCAGGCGCTGGGCGTAGAGCTCGCGCGTGGTCGGGTGGTTCTTGATCTTGGCGTACATCAACGGCTGGGTCATCGTCGGGTCGTCGCCCTCGTTGTGACCGAACCGGCGATAGCAGAACATGTCGATCACCACGTCCTTGCCGAACAGCTGGCGGAACTCGGTGGCGACCTTGGCGGCGAAGGTGACGGACTCCGGATCGTCGCCGTTCACGTGGAAGATCGGAGCTTCCACCATCAGCGCCGAATCCGACGGATAGGGCGAGGAGCGCGAATACTTCGGGCTCGTGGTGAAGCCGATCTGGTTGTTGACGATGAAGTGGATCGAGCCGCCCACGCCGTAGCCCTTCAGGCCCGACAAGGCGAAGCATTCGGCCACCACGCCCTGGCCGGCGAAGGCGGCGTCGCCGTGCAGCAGCAGGGGCAGGACGTGGCCGCGGCCGGCGGTGGGGGTCTCGCGCAGGGTGAAGGCCTGCTTGGCGCGGGCCTTGCCGATCACCACCGGGTTGACGATCTCCAGGTGCGAGGGGTTGGCCGTCAGCGACAGGTGCACGCTGTTGCCGTCGAAGGTGCGGTCCGACGAGGCGCCCAGGTGGTACTTCACGTCGCCCGAGCCCTCCACGTCCGAAGGCAGGCTCGAGCCGCCCTGGAATTCGTGGAAGATGATCTGGTAGGGCTTGCCCATCACCGCGGCGAGCACGTTCAGGCGGCCGCGGTGCGGCATGCCGATGACGATGTCCTTCACGCCGAGCGCGCCGCCGCGCTTGATGATCTGCTCCAGCGCCGGGACCATCGCCTCGCCGCCGTCCAGGCCGAAACGCTTGGTGCCGGGGAAGCGCTTGTGCAGGAACCTCTCGAAGCCCTCGGCCTCGATCAGCTTCTTCAGGATGGCGACCTTGCCCTCCTGGGTGAAGGTGATCTCCTTGTCGCGGCCCTCGATGCGCTCCTGCAGCCAGGCCTTCTGGGCCGGGTCGGAGATGTGCATGTACTGCACGCCGATGTCGCGGCAGTAGGTGCGGCGCAGGATCGCCAGGATCTCGCGGATCGTCGCGGTCTCCAGGCCCAGCACGAAGTCCAGGAAGATCGGCCGGTCGTAGTCGGCCTCGGTGAAGCCGTAGGTGGCCGGGTCCAGCTCGGTGGCGTCGCCGGGCGTGGTGGCGATGCCCAGCGGGTCGAGGTTGGCCTGCAGGTGGCCGCGCATCCGGTAGGCGCGGATCATCATGATCGCGCGCAGGGAATCCAGGGTGGCGGCGCGGATCTGGTCCTGGCTGGCGGCGGGCGCGCGATCGGCGATGGTCTTGCCGACCTTGGCCTCCACCGCGGGCCACAGCCCGTCGATGGCCGAGAGCCAGTCGGGCCTGGGCTCCGGGGCCAGCGGCCTGGTCCAGGCCGGCTTGGTCGCGGCGGCCTTGATCTCGTCGGCGCGGTCCTGCAGCGAGGCGAAGAAGGCCCGCCAGGACGGCTCCACCGAATCCGGGTTCGCCGCCCATTTGGCGTAGAGATCCTCCACGAAGGCGGCGTTGCCGCCATAGAGGAAGGAGGTCTCCGCGAGCACCTCGTTGATCAGACCAGCATCGTCCGCCATGTCATCCGCTTCCCGGCGGTCGCCGCGCGGACATCTGGTCAGGAGCCGAGCGCAGACCGCCCATACGCTTCTATTGTCGCCCTCAGGCGCCCTTCAGCACCTGCATCAGGGTTTCACCGAGCTTCGCGGGCGACGGAGAGACGCGGATGCCCGCGGCCTCCATCGCAGCGATCTTGTCCTCGGCCCCGCCCTTGCCGCCGGAGATGATGGCGCCCGCGTGACCCATGCGCCGCCCGGGCGGCGCGGTGCGTCCCGCAATGAATCCCACCATTGGCTTCTTGATGGCTGAATTCTTGATGAATTCGGCCGCGTCTTCCTCGGCCGAACCGCCGATCTCGCCGATCATGATGATCGACTCGGTTTCGGGGTCCTTCAGGAACATGTCGAGCACATCGATGAACTCGGTGCCCTTGACGGGGTCGCCGCCGATGCCGACGGCCGTCGTCTGGCCGAGCCCCACCTGGGAGGTCTGAAACACGGCTTCGTAGGTAAGCGTCCCGGAGCGGGAGACAACACCCACCGAGCCCTTCTTGAAGATGTTTCCCGGCATGATGCCGATTTTGCAGGCTTCCGGGGTGAGCACGCCGGGGCAGTTGGGCCCGATCAGCCGCGACTTGGAGCCCGACAGCGAGCGCTTCACCTTGATCATGTCGGCCACCGGGATGCCCTCGGTGATGCAGATGATCAGGGGCACCTCGGCGTCGATGGCCTCCAGGATCGAGTCGGCCGCGAACGGCGGCGGCACGTAGATCACGCTGGCGTCGGCGCCGGTCTCTTTCACCGCCTCGCCGACCGTGTCGAACACGGGCAGGCCGACGTGGGTCTGGCCGCCTTTGCCGGGCGTGACGCCGCCGACCATCTTGGTGCCGTAGGCGATGGCCTGTTCCGTGTGGAAGGTGCCCTGGCTGCCGGTGATGCCCTGGCAGATGACGCGGGTTTCCTTGCCGATAAGGATGGACATTACTTGGCCCCCCGAACGGCCTTGACGATCTTTTCCGCACCATCGGAGAGGTCGTTGGCCGCGATCACGTCCAGGCCGCTCTCGTTGATGATCTTCTTGCCGAGTTCGACGTTGGTGCCTTCCAGGCGAACCACCAGCGGAACTTTCAGGCCGACTTCCTTGACCGCCTCGACCACGCCCTCGGCGATGATGTCGCAGCGCATGATGCCGCCGAAGATGTTGACCAGGATGCCCTTCACCGCGGGGTCCGCGGTGATGATCTTGAAGGCCGCGGTCACCTTCTCCTTGGAGGCGCCGCCGCCCACGTCGAGGAAGTTGGCCGGCTCGGCGCCGTAGAGCTTGATGATGTCCATGGTGGCCATGGCCAGGCCCGCGCCGTTGACCATGCAGCCGATCTCGCCGTCGAGGGCGATGTAGCTGAGGTCGTACTTGGAGGCCTCGATCTCTTTGGGGTCCTCCTCGGTCTCGTCGCGCAGGGCGACGATGTCCGGGTGGCGGAAGAGCGCGTTGGAGTCGAAGCTGACCTTGGCGTCCAGCACCCGCAGGTGATCATCGCCGGTGACGATCAGCGGGTTGATCTCCAGCATCGACATGTCCTTGGCCAGGAACGCCGTGTAGAGCTGGCCGAGCAGCGTGGCCGCTTCCTTGGCCAGCCCCCCCGTCAGCCCCAGCGCCTTGGCCAGCGTGCGGCCGTGGTGCGGGAAGACGCCGGTGGCCGGGTCGATGGAGAAGGAGTGGATCTTGTCGGGCGTGGAGTGCGCCACGTCCTCGATGTCCATGCCGCCCTCGGTGGAGGCGACCACCGACACGCGGCTGGTCTCGCGGTCCACCAGGAGCGAGAGGTAGAATTCCTTGGCGATCGCCGCGCCTTCTTCGATGTAGAGGCGGTTGACCTGCTTGCCGGCGGGGCCGGTCTGGTGCGTCACCAGCACGCGGCCGAGCATCTCGGCGGCGTTGGTCTTCACCTCGTCGACCGACTTCAGCACCCGCACGCCGCCCTTGGCGTCGGGGCCCAGGCCTTCGAAGCGGCCCTTGCCGCGCCCACCGGCGTGGATCTGCGATTTGACGACGTAGACCGGACCGCCGAGCTTCTCGGCGGCGGCGACTGCTTCGTCTACGGAAAAGGCGGGATAGCCGCGCGGGACCGCGACGCCGAACTCGGAGAGTACGGCCTTGGCTTGGTGCTCGTGGATGTTCATGAGGTCGGGATTTCGCTGCGAACGTCTCGCCCGTCCGGCGAGTGGCCGGGGTTATAGGCGCCCCGTCGCAGCGTGGCAACCGCACGTAACGTCAAACACGGGCCCTTATCGCCGCTTGCCCAGCCGAAGAGTCCGGGAGCGCCCGAAACGGAGTCCGAGGCGCCTAGCAAGGGGGCCGCGCGGGGGTCAGCCATGGTGCTCGAAGGCGACGCTGGCGCGGCGCTCCAGCTTGCCCCAGCCCACGCGCGCGCCGCGCACCGCCGAGGAGATGGACTTGAGCACCACGTAGTACATGAGCTGGCGGTAGCCGAACCGCTGGGCCGGCAGCCAGGCCAGGTCCGCCCAGGGCGCGCGGCGCTCCAGCGCCATGCCCAGGGCGCCGGCGGACAGGTCCAGGAAGATGAAGGCCGCCCAGTAGGCCAGGGCGCGCAGGGCGTCGTCGGGCGACCATTCGGCCGGGTGGGAGACGGCTCCGTAGGCGGCGGCGATCAGGCTCCAGACCACGGCCAGGTCCACCAGCGGCGCCACGGCGGTGAGCAGGATCTGGAACAGCCAGATCTGCGGCAGGGCGACGAAGCCCAGCACCGGCCGGCGGCGGTCGAACAGGGCCGCGCGGTGCTTCCACAGGCACTGCAGCGTGCCGAACGACCAGCGGTAGCGCTGCTTGAGCAGGCCCGCGACGGTGTCGGGCGCCTCGGTGTAGGCGCGCGCCTCCGGATCGAACTCCACCCGCCAGCCGGCGCGCTGCACGGCGAGCGTCAGGTCCTGGTCCTCGGCCAGGGTGTCGGCCGGGTAGCCGCCCAGCGCCTCCAGCGCCGACTTGCGCCAGGCGCCCACCGCGCCGGGCACCACCGTCACCGCGCCCAGGGCCGCCAGGGCGCGGCGCTCCAGGTTCTGGGCGGTGACGTATTCCAGGGCCTGCCAGCGGGTGACGATGTTCACCCGGTTGCCGACGACAGCGTTGCCGGCCACCGCGCCGACGCGCGGATCGGCGAACCAGCGGGCGAGCTTGGCGATGGTGTCGGGCGGGAACTGGGTGTCGGCGTCGAGCGCGACGACGATCTCGCCACGGGCGCGGGCCAGGCCCCGGTTCAGCGCGCGCGCCTTGCCGCCGTTCTCGAAGCTCATGAGGGTCACGCGCGGCTCGTGGGCGAAGGCTTCGCGCACGATCTCGGCGGTGGCGTCCTTGGAGCCGTCGTCCAGCACGATGACTTCCAACTG
The DNA here is from genome assembly GCF_041916435.1 of Phenylobacterium sp. GTDB lineage: Bacteria > Pseudomonadota > Alphaproteobacteria > Caulobacterales > Caulobacteraceae > Phenylobacterium. The sequence continues at coordinate 87,500 of NZ_JAYRZM010000004.1, forward strand.
CGGCCAGCGCGAGGCCAGCAGCCGCTCGACCGAGGCGCGGATCACCTTCTCCTCGTTGAAGCAGGGGATCAGCACGCTCACCAGCGGGCCGTCCTCGGGAAAGGCGAGCGGCGGCGTGCGCCTGGCGATGGCGGCCCGGTGGACCAGGGCCAGCCCGCCCAGCACCAGGAGCCGCAGGGCGCCGAGCGCGATGGCGGTCAGGAACAGGCCGCGCAGGATCATCTCGGCGGCGTGGAAGAAGCCGAAGCCGATGCGGTCGAGCGCCAGCTCAAGGCCGTCGCGCGAGGCCGGCGGCAGGGCGGCCTCGCGGCTCATGCCGGCGAGCTCGTCGACGGTGACGAGCTGGTAGCCGTGGGCGCGCAGGGCGTCGATCAGGCCCGGCAGGGCGGCGATGGTCTCGTGCCGGTCGCCGCCGGAATCGTGCAGCAGCAGCACCTGGCCCTGGCGCGGGCCCTTGTCGGCCAGGCGGTCCAGCGAGCGCTGGATGATGTAGCTGGCCTTGGGCTTCTTCCAGTCGTCGGGGTCGATGCGCAGGCCGACGGTCAGGTAGCCCAGCTTCTGGGCGATCAGCAGGGGCGCCACCTCGCGCGGGGTGGAGGGCTCGGCGTCGCCGAAGTAGGGCGGGCGGAACAGGCGCATGGACCGGCCCGTCAGGGTCTCGAACAGGCGCTGGGTGGCGTTGAGCTCGATGTCGGTCTGGGCGATCGGCGTCTCGCCGATGTTGGGATGGGTCCAGGTGTGGCTGCCCACCATGTTCCCCTCGGCCACCTCGCGGCGCACCAGGCCCGGCGCGCGGTCCATGTTCTCGCCGATGACGAAGAAGGTCGCCTTGGCGTGCTTCTCCTTGAGGATGTCGAGGATCTTCGGCGTCCAGCGCGGGTCCGGGCCGTCGTCGAAGGTGATCGCCACCTTGCCCGGATGGAAGCCGTAGCGCTGGATGATGTAGGAGGTCGGCAGCACCTCGTAGGTCTCGCCGCTGATCAGGCCGGTGGACGGGTCCTGGGTGAGCGAGCGCTGGCCGGGCGTCGGCTGGGCGGTCACCTTCAGCACCTCGCCGGAGCCGTCGAAGTCCACGCCCTGGCCGGGGGTCAGGGTCTCCAGGCCCTTGGCGCTGGCGCCGCCGTAGGGGTGGGGGAACACCTTCCAGATCCCGGGATCCTCCGAGCCCAGCCGCCACAGGGCGTAGCCCAGCGGATGGAAGAGGTCGCCCACCCTGATCTGGTTGTAGAAGGTGGCCGCGTCGAGGAACCAGACGTCGTGGCGGCGGCCGTTCTCGTCGACGTAGCCGAACTCGGGATTGAGCGCGGCCTCGTCCATGGCCACCGCCGAGCCGGAATCGTGGGCGATCTGGGTGGCCTCGTTGAAGGTGACGGCCTGGGAGTCGGCCCGCCCGCCGCCGTCCTTCAAGGTCCAGTCGTAGCCGTAGGCGCCGAGCGCCAGCACCACCCGGCCCGGATCGAGCCTGGACATGGCGCCGGCGACCTGGGCGCCGAACCAGGCCTGGGAGGCCGGCGGGCCGGGATCGCCGGTCAGGTAGTGCTCGTCGTAGGCCATCAGCACGATCACGTCGGCGGCCCGCTGCAGGCGCGCCAGCGGCCAGTCGGAATCGCCGATCGGGGCGGTGACCCACACGTCGCGGCCGATGGCGTTGAGCGCCTTGTCCATCTCGGACAGCAGGACCGGATAGGCCGCCGCGGCCTTGGGCGAGAGGTTCTCCAGGTCGAAGATGTAGCCGGAGTAGCCGCGGGCGCGGGCGAGATCGACCAGCCGCGCGACCAGCTTGGTCCGCGCCTTGGGATTGCGGATCACCGCGCCGGCCTCGGCCCCGTTCCAGACCGCGTTCTGGGCGTTGTAGATCACCGGCATCAGGGCCGGGCGATGCTGGGCCGAGGCGATGATCGCCTCGGCGCGCGGGTCGGGGGTGATCGAGACGTCGCCGTTCGGGCCGTTCAGCGAGATCCACTGCGGCGCCACCACGTCCAGGTCGTTCACGTGGGCGGCCAGGGCGTCCAGCGATTCCTCATCCCAGGAGACGTAGAAGCCCACCCGCAGCGGCTTGGCCGGAGTGGGCGAGGCCACGCCGGCCTGGCGGCTGCGCGCGCCGTGGGGCCGCGGGATGCGCGTCCAGGCCGGACGGCCGTGCAGGCGGTGGACGGTCTCGACATGCAGGGCGCGCAGCACCCTGGGATCGGACAGCGTCAGGCTGGGCAGGCGGGGGGCGAAGGCCAGGGTGGCGAAGAAGCCGGCGGCCAGGGCTGCGATCAGCGCGGCCAGCAGGCCGCCCGCGAAACCCGCCCGGCGAGCGCGCCGTCCGCTTGGATCGTGGAAGATGTAGTCGGCCATGGAAGGTCCGTCCGGGAGGCGCGATCCTTTTCTCCCAGATCATGGCCGAACCTTGGCGAAGGTTCCGGCGATGTCGGCGGCGAAGCATCGCACCGCGCCGAAGCCGTCGCCGCGGGCGGGCGGCGGTCCCGAGAGCCGTTTGCGAAACCGCAGACTTTGGCTATCTCCAGGCGGGGGCCGCCTCGCGGCGGCGGCGCGAAGGGACTGGAGATCCGCCTTTGGACGATCAGGGCCGATCGCGGGGCTTGCGGCCGGCGAGCGCGGCGCCGCGGACCGATCCGCTGACCTGGCGCTCCCTGGCGAGGATGCTGGCGATCTCGGCGGCGGTCGGCGCCTTCCTGGCCTACGTCGGCGCGTTCGGCACGAGCGGCACGCCGCTGCCCCTGCGCGTCGCCTACATGGTGGTCATCGCCTGGATCGGGACCCTTTCGGGCCGGCTGATCTATCGCCTGGCCGTGCGCCTGCCCTGGATCGGCCGCCGGATCTGGACCGCCACCGTCGCTAGCGCCGTCTTGATGACCCCGCTGATGACCGCGGTGGTCTGGGGCGGGGCGCAGGTCCTGCCCGGCCGCGGCCCGCCGGTGAGCTACCTGCCGGGCTACGCCTTCAATTCGCTGATCATGTGCCTGGTGATGATGGCCGCGGCGGTGTCGATCCGCAGCCGGCGGGAGCCCGCCGAGCCGGCGCCGGCCGCGCCGCCCAAGTTCCTGGAGCGGCTGCCGGCCAAGCTGAGCGGCGCGGACGTCTGGGCCGTGGAGGCCGAGGACCACTACCTGCGCCTGCACACCTCCAAGGGCCAGGACCTGATCCTGATGCGCCTGGCCGACGCGGTGGCCGAACTGGAGGGGATCGAGGGCGAGCAGGTGCACCGCTCGTGGTGGGTGGCCAGGGCCGCCGTGGCCGACGCCGAGCGCGGCGACGGCCGGGCGATCCTGACCCTGGTGGACGGGTGCAAGGTTCCCGTCAGCCGGACCTATGCGAAGGTCCTGCGGGAGAAGGGCTGGTTCTGAAGGGCTTCGCCCCCGGCGGCGTCGCCCGGCTTGTCCGGGCGACCCGAGCCGAGCCGGAACAGCGCAAGCCGCTTGGGTCCTCCGGAGCGCGCGAGGCGCGACCGGAGGATGACGGCGCAGGCGCCGGCTCTTAGCCCAGCATGTCCTTGACGGTGTCGCGTTCGCCGACCAGCTCGTCGTTGGTGATGGCCAGCTTGGACTTGGCGAAGTCGTCCATGGCGTAGCTTTCGACCACTTCGTAGCCGCTCGCCGTGGTCTTCACCGGCATGCCGGCCCACACGCCCTCGGCGAAGCCGTAGCGGCCCATGCTGGGCACGGCCACCGAGTGGACGGCGCCGACGGTGGTCAGGTCGCGCACGTGGTCGATCAGGGCGTTGGCCGCCGAGGCCGCCGAGCTCTGGCCGCGGGCCTCGATGATGGCCGCGCCGCGCTTGCCGACGGTGGGCAGGTAGTCGTTCTTCAGCCAGGCTTCGTCGCCGATGACGTCGGCGGCCGGCTTGCCGCCGATCTTGGCGTGGGTGAAGTCGGCGAACATGGTCGGCGAGTGGTTGCCGTAGATGAAGAGCTCGGACACGTCGTTGATCGACACGCCGGCCTTCTTGGCCAGCTGGGCGCGGCCACGGTTCTCGTCCAGGCGCACCATGGCGGTGAAGCGCTCGGCCGGCAGGCGCTTGGCCTGGCTGGCGGCGATCATCACGTTGGTGTTGCAGGGGTTGCCGACCACGGCGACGCGGGCGTCGTCGGCGGCCACGGCGTCGATCGCCTTGCCCTGGGCGATGAAGATCTTGCCGTTGTCCTTCAGGAGGTCGGCGCGCTCCATGCCCGGGCCGCGCGGCTTGGAGCCGACCAGCAGGCACCAGTTCGCGTCCTTGAAGGCGACGTTCGGGTCGTCGCACAGGACCATGTCCTGCAGCAGCGGGAAGGCGCAGTCCTCCAGCTCCATGGCCACGCCCTTCAGGGCCTTCTGCGGGCCTTCGACCGGGATTTCCAGGAGCTGCAGGATCACCGGCTGATCAGGGCCGAGCATCGCGCCGGAGGCGATGCGGAAGAGGAGGGCGTAACCGATATTGCCGGCGGCCCCGGTGACGGCGACGCGGATCGGCTTCTTCGTGCTCATGGGGGCGGCTCCAGTCTGGATGCGGACGGCCCGTCAGGGCCGGGTCGCGCGGTGCGTAGCTCAAACCAGGGCCTTGCTGCAATGCCGCAGACGCGTGGGCGCGCGCTCGGCGCCTCTTTCCAGACGCCGTGGGACGTGGTCTGGCTCGCCCATGTTCGCGCTCGACCCGGCCTTCGCCGCCACCTCGCAATTCCTCGCCGACCTGCCGCTCTGCCAGGCCCGCCTGCAGCTCGACGCGCGCTATCCCTGGATCGTGCTGATCCCGCGCGTGGCCGTCGCGCGGGAGCTGGAGGACCTGTCGGAAGCGGACCGCGCGCGGCTGATGGACGAGATCCTCGCCGCCGGCCGCGCCGCGCGGGCCGCGGGGACCGCGCTGGGCCGGCCGGTGGAGAAGCTGAACGTCGGCGCGCTGGGCAATGTGACGCCGCAGCTCCACGTGCACGTGGTCGGCCGCCGCGCCGACGACCCGGCCTGGCCGGGGCCGGTGTGGGGTCAGGGGGAGGCGCGGCCGTATGCGCCCGAGGCGCTGGAGCTGGCGCTCGGCGCCGCGCGCGCGGGGCTGGGCTAGGCGTCAGTCGCGCCGCATCTCCACGGGGCGGGTCTTGGCCCCGTCGGAAAGCTGGCCGGTCCACGAGCCGTCGGCGGCGGGAGCGAGCGTGGCCGTCAGCGTCGGGCCGCCGATGCGCGGCTGGAACCGGAAGGTGAGGGTCGAGCCGCTGCGGTCGATCTCGCTGAGGAAGCCGGAGCCCTCGGTGGCGCCGGCGCGGCGCACGTCTCGCCACGCGCCTTCCAGGGACGAGCCGTGCTTGTCGACCAGTTGCAGGGCGTAGAGCGCCTCGCCGCCCGAGCTCAGGGTCCAGTGGCCGTCCAGCGGGCCCTGCATGCCCTGGGCGGAATCGAAGGAGGCGCGCACCCGCGCCTCGTAGCGGCGGTCGGCGGCGCTGGGCGGGCCGTCGGGCGTGCGCCCCACCTCGTCGACATACACCGGCCGCTCGCCGGGGGCAGGAGCGGGCGAGGACGCGGCCGGCGCGGCCTGCAGGAGGGCGCCGATGGCGTCGTCGGGGGGCGGTTGCGCCCCCGTCTGCACCTGGGTCAGGGCCGACGAGCCAAGCGCGCAGACGGCCGCCGCGCCCACGAGGGCGCGCCGCGCGCGTGTCGCCCGGCTGCCGCTAGCCGCCATGACCCTCCAGGTTCCCCTTTGAAGGACGCCAGGTGCGATGGACGTCGAGCCCACTTTCCGGCGAATCGTCGAAGGCCGCCACCCCTTGCCGGCCCGCGCGGCCTTGCCAGGGGCTGATCGGCGTTCTTAGCTGCACCCTCTGAGCCGGATGCGCACCGGTCCGGCCAATCGAGGACCCAGTGATGACCATCCGTTACGACGAAGGCGCCAGGAACGTGCTGGGCGGCGAGCTGCAAAGCTGCTCCACCGAGCCGATGACCGGCTTCTTCCGCAACGGCTGCTGCGAGACCGGGCCGCACGACGTGGGCATGCACACGGTCTGCGCGGTGATGACCGCCGAGTTCCTGGCCTATTCGAAGGGCGTGGGCAACGACCTGTCGACGCCCCGGCCGGACCTGGCCTTCGCCGGGCTGAAGCCGGGCGACCGCTGGTGCCTGTGCGCGCCGCGCTGGAAGGAGGCGCTGGACGCCGGCGCCGCGCCGCAGGTGGTGCTGGAGGCCACCCACGAGGAGACCCTGGCCATCGTGCCGCTGGGCGTGCTGAAGGACTACGCGGTCAAGGCGTGAGGCCGGCTCAGATCAGCGGATATTCGCGCTCCAGGCGGTAGCGCGAGCCGTCGCCGGTGTTCCAGCTCGAATAGAGGCCGAAGCTCGCCAGGTGGAAGGGCGGCGATTTCAGGAGGTTGTTGGCCTGGATCCAGGCGGCCACGTCCGGCGGCTCGGGCCGGCGCAGATAGGCCAGGGTGACGTGCGGCAGGTAGTTGCGGGTCTCGGCCTTCAGCCCGGCGCGGCGCGCGGCGGTCTCGCAGCGGGCGGCCAGGCGCGAGAGCGGCGGGTTGTCCTCGACCCCGGCCCAGACCGCGTGGATGTCGCGGCCCTCGCCGAACGCGCCGGCGCCCGACAGGACCAGCTCCAGGGGCTCGCCGGCCACGGCCGAGAGCGCCTCGTCGACGTCGGCGGCCACGTCCTCGCGCAGGTCGCCGAAGAAGCGCAGGGTGATGTGCAGCGCCTCCAGCGGGCGCCAGCGCGCGCCGGGCAAACCGTGCTGGCGAAGGGCGAGCGGCTGGCCGATCTCGGGCGGCACGGCCAGGGCGGCGAACAGGCGGATCATGGGAAACACCTAGTGCGGGGCGGCGCCTAACATAAGCGTAATCCCGGAAATCCTTGCGTCCTGGGGCCTGGCTCACGATATTCAAGGGGCGTCCGAGATGGGACGCTACAAAAAGGGCTACGCTTACGATGAGCGACTTCAACCGCGGCTACGCGCGCTCGATCCCCGCCGATCGCGCCGATATGTCGGTGGACGCGGGACTTCGCGCCTTCATGCTCGGCGTCTACAACAAGGTGGCGCTGGGTCTGGTTCTTTCGGCCGGCCTGGCCTTCCTGACGGGCGCCTTCCCGCCGGTTCGCGACCTGATGTTCCGCGTGACCGCCGACGGGCACCTGATCGGCTTCACCCTTCTGGGCATGATCGTGGCCTTCGCGCCGCTGGCGGTGATCCTGTTCGGCTCGCTCGCCCTGCGCAACGCCACGCCGCAGAGCTCGGGCGCGCTCTACTGGACGATCGTCAGCCTGATCGGCGCCTCGCTGGGCGTGGTCGTGCTGGTCTACACGGGCGCCTCGATCGCCCAGACCTTCCTGATCACCGCGGCGGCCTTCGGCGGCCTGTCGCTGTTCGGCTACACCACCAAGAAGGACCTGACCGGCTTCGGCAGCTTCCTGATCATGGGCCTGATCGGCATCGTGATCGCCTCGGTGGTCAACCTGTTCCTGCACAGCGGGCCGATGGCCTTCATCATCAACGTGCTGGGGCTGCTGATCTTCTCGGGCCTGATCGCCTACGACACCCAGCGCCTGAAGATGACCTACTACCAGCTTGGCGGCGACCAGGCCGCGCTGGGCGTGGCGACCAACTACGGCGCGCTGAGCCTCTACATCAACTTCATCAACCTCTTCCAGATCCTGCTGTCGCTGTTCGGCAGCCGCCGCTAAGCCCGGCCAGGATCCCCGAAAACGAGAACCCCGGCGGGCGACCGCCGGGGTTTTTCGTTTGGGGGCCCTCCGCGTTCCTTCGAGCTCGCCGGGACGACCCGGGCGGCGACGGCGTGGATGCTCCCCCTTGGCGGCTGTCGCATCGCGACTGAGGGGGACCGAGGACTCAAAGTCCCCCTCCGGCCCTCCGGGCCACCTCCCCCAAGAGGGGAGGATCAATGGCGCGGCTCTATTCCACCACCTTGAAGCGGCCCTTGTCGAAGAAGCGCAGCACCTGCTCCAGCTCGTGGCCGCGGCGCAGGATCATCCCGCCCTGGCCGATGACGGCCCAGGCGCCCTGGCGGCGGGCCAGCTCCGGACGCTTCTCGATGCGGTAGAGCGGCGCCTCGGAAGCGCGGCGGAACACGCTGAACACGGCCGCGTCGTCCAGGCCCGCGATCCCGTAGTCGCGCCACTCGCCGGCGGCGACCATGCGGCCGTACAGCGACAAGAGCCGCTCCAGCTCGCGACGCTCGAAGAACACCTGTCTGGCGCGGGGCGCGCTCGGATCGAATGCCATCGCAGCGAAGCTAAACTCAAAACGCGGCGAAAGGCGAGCCGCAGCGTTTTGTCGCCGATTGACACGCTTCGACGCCATGCGCCGCGAAAAGACCTCAATTCGGTCTCGGACGCGCCTGTTTGGGCTCCGATAAATGCATCGTCGGTTGATCGGAACCTTGCTGGTCCCGGATCCTGAACAGCCCCCCCAGCCCCCCTGGATCGCGGGCTTCGATCAACCGGCTCCCAGTTCCCCGAAAACACAGCGTCGGGCCCGCGCGGATTTTCCCCCCCGTTGCCGCGCGGGCCTCGCCGCATGCGCGCTCGCCGCCGCGGGGCGGCCGGATCAGGGCGTCCTGCGCGCCACCGCCAGGATCTCGCCGCCGTGGACGGCCTGGACGATGAGGGCGGTCTTCAGCTCCTCGTCGCCGGCGGCCATGGGCAGGCGATAGGCCGTGGGCCGGCCGCGCCAGGCGCCCAGCCGCACCAGCTCGCGCACCACGTTGCGCTGGACCAGGGTCTGGCCCTTGTTGTCGCCCTTCCTGACCGTGACTTCCTGTTGGCGCGGATCGTAGCGCACTAGCCAGACCTCGGCGCCGCCGCGGGGCGTGCGGCCATAGCCCACGTCGGCGCGGCGCTGGCCGATGAAGGCGATGTCGGGCGGGCTGCGCGGCCGCTCGGCGGCCTCGTGCAGGAGCTTGTCGATCTTCTCGGTCTGCAGGCCGCCGGCCTGGGCGCGGCCGTCGACGATCACCTGCGGGGTGTAGGGCTCGCGCAGGCCCATGTGCGCCACATAGGCGCGCTGGCGCTCGTCGAACTCGGGCTTGGCGAAGGTGTCCGGCCAGCCCAGGTAGTCCCAATAGTCCACAGGGAAGGTCAGGGCGAGCACGCCCGGACGGTCGGCCAGCTTGTCCACATAGGCGTTGGCGTCGCCGCAGGAGGCGCAGCCCTGGGCGGTGAAAAGCTCCACCAGCGTCGGCGTTTGAGCCGCCGCCGCAGTCGGGCCGATCGCCAGGACGAGGCTGAAAAGCGCTGCCGTTCGCATTGGCGCGCAGTTAATCGGACTTGCGCGCGGGTGGGATTCAACAAGGTGTGACCAGATCGGGCCGGTCAGACCCGGGTCAGCCCGCCCGGGCGGCCGCCAGGATCGGCCCGCCGTCCGGCGACTGCACCAGCACCACGGTCTTCAGGCCGGCGGGGGCCGGCGGCAGCTCGAAGCTGGCGGCCGGGCCGGTCCAGCGGCCCAGGCGCTTCAGGTCACGCACCACGTTCTTGTGCGGCAGGGTCTTGCCGGTGTTTTCGCCGCGCTTGACCGGCACCTGGACGACGCGCGGGTCGTAGCGGACGAGCCAGACCTCCGCGCCCCCCTTGGGCGCCGCGCCGGCCGCGATGCGGGCCACGCGGTCCTCGACGGCCACGGTGGTCGGATCGGCCGGACGGCGGGCGGCGATCAGCTTCAGGATGCGCGCGGGGGTGTTTCCCACCGTGTCGGCGCGGCCGTCGACCACCACCTCGGGGGTGAACGGGCCGTCGTGGCCCAGCGCCTTGGCGTAGGCCCGCTGGCGGGCGGTGTAGTCGGGGCGGGCGAAGGTGTCCTTCCAGCCCAGGTAGTCCCAGTAGGTCACGCCGAACGACAGGGCGATCACGTCGGGCCGCTCGGAGAGCTCGGCCACCGCGTCGTTGGCTGGCGGGCAGGACGAGCAGCCCTGGCTGGTGAAGAGTTCGACGACGGCGGGCCGCGCGGGCGGGGCGGCGGTCGCGGTCCCCGCCGCGAGGGTCGCGGCGAGGAGCACGGCGGGGGCGAGACGCTGGGTCATGCCCCATAATACGCACGCCGCGCCCGCCCGGTTACAGCTCCGGGCGGACGCGGCGCTCAAGGCCTCGCGGCCGGCCGGGCTCAGCCCTGGCTGGCCAGGTTGCGCAGCACGTAGTTCAAGACGCCGCCGTTCTTGAAGTACTCAAGCTCGGTCGGCGTATCGATGCGGCAGCGCACCGGGAAGCGGGCGATGCGCCCGTCGGAGGGACGGTACATCTCCACCGTGAGCTGGCGGCGGGGCGCCAGTTCGTTGAGGCCGCGGATGGTGACGATCTCCTCGCCGGTCAGGCCCAGCTTCTGCCAGCCTTCCTGCAGGAACTGCAGCGGCAGCACGCCCATGCCCACCAGGTTGGAGCGGTGGATGCGCTCGAAGCTCTCGGCGATCACCGCGCGCACGCCCAGGAGCTTGGTGCCCTTGGCCGCCCAGTCGCGGGAGGAGCCGGTGCCGTATTCCTTGCCGGCGAACACCACCAGCGGACGGCCCTCGCCCTGGTAGCGCATGGCCGCGTCGTAGATCGCCATGACGTCGCCGGACGGGAAGTGCTTGGTCACGCCGCCCTCGATGTCCGGCGTGATCTTGTTGCGGATGCGGATGTTGGCGAAGGTGCCGCGCATCATCACTTCGTGGTTGCCGCGCCGCGCGCCGTAGGAGTTGAACTCCGTGGTCGGCACCTGGTGGTCGCGCAGGTAGACGCCGGCGGGCGAGGACGCCTTGATCGAACCGGCCGGGCTGATGTGGTCCGTGGTGATCGAGTCGCCGAAGACGCCCAGGATGCGGGCCTCGACGACGTCGGTGACCGGCGCCGGCTCCATCTGCATGCCCTGGAAGTAGGGCGGGTTCTGCACGTAGGTGGAGCCCATGTCCCAGCTATAGGTCTGGCCGCCGGAGACCTTGATCCCCTGCCAGGACTTGTCGCCCTTGAACACGTCGGCGTAGCGGGTGGCGAACATCTTGTTCGTCACGTGCTTGCGCTGCAGGGCGGTGACTTCCTCGGTCGTCGGCCAGATGTCCTTCAGATAGACCGGCTGGCCGTCCTTGCCTTCGCCGATCGGGTCGTTGGCCAGGTCGATCTGCATGGAGCCGGCCAGGGCGTAGGCCACCACCAGCGGCGGCGAGGCCAGGTAGTTGGCGCGCACGTCCGGGTTCACGCGGCCCTCGAAGTTGCGGTTGCCCGACAGCACCGAGACGGCGACCAGGTCGTTCTTCTGCACGGCCTCGGAGATCGGCTCGGGCAGCGGGCCGGAGTTGCCGATGCAGGTGGTGCAGCCGTAGCCGACCAGATTGAAGCCGAGGGCGTCGAGGTACTTGGTCAGGCCCGCGCTCTTCAGATAGTCGGTGACCACCTGCGAGCCGGGGGCGAGCGAGGTCTTCACCCAGGGCTTCACCTCAAGACCCTTCTCGACCGCCTTCTTGGCGACGAGGCCGGCGCCGATCAGCACCGAGGGGTTGGAGGTGTTGGTGCAGGAGGTGATCGCCGCGATCACCACGTCGCCGTTGCCGATGTCGAAGTTCTCGCCCTCGACCTTGTAGCGCTCGGCCATGGACTCGGCCTTGCCGAAGTCGTTGGCGAGCGCGGTCTTGAACTCGGCGGCCGCGTCGGTCAGCAGCACGCGGTCCTGCGGGCGCTTGGGGCCGGCCAGCGACGGCACGACCGAGCCCAGCTCGAGCTCCAGGGTGTCGGAGAACACCGGGTCCGGATCCTCGGGCGAGGACCACAGGCCCTGTTCCTTGGCGTAGGCCTCGACCAGGGCGACGCGGTCTTCGTCGCGGCCGGTGGCGGCCAGGTAGTCGATGGTGGCCTTGGAGATCGGGAAGAAGCCGCAGGTGGCGCCGTATTCCGGAGCCATGTTGGCGATGGTCGCCTGGTCTTCCAGGGTCAGGTTGGCCAGGCCCGGGCCGTGGAATTCGACGAACTTGCCGACCACGCCCTTCTTGCGGAGCATCTGGGTGACGGTGAGCACCAGGTCGGTGGCCGTCGCGCCGTCCGGCAGCGCGCCGGTCAGCTTGAAGCCGATGACCTCGGGGATCAGCATCGGGATCGGCTGGCCCAGCATGGCCGCCTCGGCCTCGATGCCGCCCACGCCCCAGCCCAGCACGGCCAGGCCGTTGACCATGGTGGTGTGGCTGTCGGTGCCGACCACGGTGTCCGGATAGGCCACGGTGGAGCCGTCGGCCTCGAGGGTCCACACGGTCTGGGCCAGGTATTCCAGGTTCACCTGGTGGCAGATGCCGGTGCCGGGGGGCACCACGCGGAAGTTGTTGAAGGCCGAGGAGCCCCAGCGCAGGAAGCGGTAGCGCTCCATGTTGCGCTCGTATTCGCGCTCGACGTTGGAGGCGAAGGCCTTGGCGTTGCCGAAGTAGTCGACCATCACCGAGTGGTCGATGACCAGGTCCACCGGGTTCAGCGGGTTGATCTTCTCCGGATCGGCGCCGAGCTGGGTCATGGCGTCGCGCATGGCGGCCAGGTCGACCACGGCCGGCACGCCGGTGAAGTCCTGCATCAGCACCCGCGCCGGGCGGAAGCTGATCTCGTGCTCGGTGGAGCCCTTGTTGTCGAGCCAGGCGGCGATCGCCTTGAGGTCGTCGGCGCCGACGGTGTCGCCGTCCTCGTTGCGCAGGAGGTTCTCCAGCAGCACCTTCATCGAGTTGGGGAGCTTGGAGATGCCCTTCAGGCCGGCTTCTTCCGCCGCTTTCAGGCTGTAGTAGACGTAGGTCTTGTCGCCCACCGTCAGTTCACGGCGGGTCTTCAGGCTGTCGAGAGACGCCATGTGTTACGGATCCTTCCTCTGTTCACGGCCGTCCAGGACCGGCTTCACGGATCGCGCGCTCAAAGGAACGGACACACAGCGTCCGAACCCGCGCCGCGTACGCCCAGGAAGTCGGCGACGGCCGGGCGCTTCATAGCTCCGCCGCTGGTTTGCGTCCATGCGCCGCCGAGCCTCTGCGAGCGGTTCTCAAAAAGAGCGGTGTCGACGCCCGCGATCCGGCGTGCGATGGGCTCAGTGTGATCAAACTCCTGACTCTCGACGACGTTTCCGTGCGCCGCGGCGGCCGCCTGCTGTTCGAGGGCGCGCGCCTGGAGCTGGCCGCCGGAGAGGCCGCCGTGCTGGTCGGCCGCAACGGCGCGGGCAAGACCAGCCTGTTGCGCGCGATCGCCGGGCTGGTGGAGGTGGAAGCCGGCTCCATCGGCTTCGGCGGGCTGGAGGCGGCCGAGGCGCGCGGCGGCTTCACTCACTTCGTCGGCCACCAGGACGGGCTGAAGACCGGCCGGCTGGCGAGCGAGGAGCTGTCGTTCTGGACGCGCTGGATGGGCGGGACCGAGGCGGCGGCGCGACAGGCCGCCGAAGCGCTGGAGCTGTCGGCCCTGATGGACCTGGAGGTGCGCCGCCTGTCGGCCGGCCAGCGGCGGCGCCTGGCGCTGGCCCGCCTGCTCGCCGCGCCCCGGCCGCTGTGGCTGCTGGACGAGCCGATGAGCCCGCTGGACTCGGTGTGGCGCGAACGGTTCGGAAAGCTCATGGCCGAGCACCTGGCCGGAGGCGGCCTGATCGTGGCGGCGGTGCACGATCCGCTGCCGATCCCGGCCAAGGTGCTGGAGATCGCCGCGCCGGAGTTCGCCGCGTGAGCCGGCTGTCGGCCCTGCTCGGCCGCGAGACGGTGCTGGCCTGGGGGCGCGGCGGCGGCCCGATGGTCACCGTGGGCTTCTACGCGGGGGTGGCGACCCTTCTGCCGCTGGCGATCGGGCCGGAGCCGGACCGGCTGAGGGCCGTGGCGCCGGGGGCCGCCTGGGTGGCCCTCGCGCTCGCCTCGCTGCTGTCGCTCGACCGCCTGTTCGAGCGCGACTACGAGGACGGGGCGCTGGACCTGCTGACCCTGTCGCAGGCGCCGCTGGAGCTGGTCTGCGCAGCCAAGTGCCTGGGCCAGTGGATCGCCACGGGCGCGCCGCTGGCGCTGGCGGCCCCGCTGGCGGCGATCGCGCTGGGCGCCCCGACGAGCCTGGCGCCGCTGATCTTCGCCTGCGCCCTCATGGGCGGGCTGGCCTTCGCCTTCACCGGCGGGATCGGCGCGGCGCTGAGCCTGGGCGCGCGGCGCGGGGGACTGCTGACGGCGGTGATCGTCCTGCCGCTGTTCGTGCCGCCGGTGATCTTCGGCGGCGGGGCGCTGGACGCCTTCGCCACGGGCCTGCCCTGGAAGGCGGGGTTCGCGCTCTTGGGCGCCTACGCCGCCGCGGCGCTGGCGCTGGGGCCGCTGGCGATGGCGGCCGCCTGCCGCAACGCGCTGAGCTGAGGCGCCCATACGGGCCCTTGCGCACGGACCCTCATGCACAGGCCCTTGGAAACATGACGAAAGCTTAATGCGCCGGTTCCGCCGGACTCGCGCCCCCGCGCCGTTTGAACAGGTGAGGGAAGTCACGAGACGACAAAGGAACGATCCTTGACCTATACGACCAAACTTCGCCCGCTGATCCTTGGCGCGGCCATTCTCGGCGCGGGCCTGTCGGCCCAGGCCATGGCCCAGCCGGCGGACGGCGGCCGTCCGGCGCAGGCCCAGGGGCCGATGGCCGGGCGCGATCGGGACGCCATGATGGCCCAGCGCACCGAGCGGCTGCGCCAGGTCCTGCAGCTTCGGCCCGACCAGGAAGGCGCGTTCAACACCTTCATCGCGGCGATGAAGCCGCCGAAGGACGCGCGCCAGGCCATGCGCGCCGAGCGCCAGGAGATGGCCAGCCTGACCACGCCCCAGCGGCTCGACCGCATGAAGGCGATGATGGCCCAGCGCCAGGCCCGCTTCGACCAGCGCGCGGCGGCGACCAAGCGCTTCTACGCCCAGCTCACGCCGGCCCAGCAGAAGGCCTTCGACGCCCTGCCGCCGATGATGGACGGCCCGCACGGCAAGCACGGCGGCGGCGAACACCGCATGGGCCCGATGCGCGGCGAAGGCTGACGCCGAGGCCCCTCCACGGCGAGCGCCGGCGGAGGGGCTTTCGCCCCGGCGGGCGCAGGCCCGCCTTGCCGCCGCCGCACGCGGGGGCTAAGTGCGCTGGCGATGATCCCCGCGCCCGCCTTCCTCGCCAATCCGGATCGCTTCATGGCGTTCTCGCGCTGGGCCGCGCCGCTGTTCGGCGTGATCGCCGTGGCGCTGGCGCTGGCGGGCCTGTGGCTGGGCTTCACCGCGCCCGAGGACTACCAGCAGGGCGATACGGTGCGGATCATGTTCATCCACGTGCCGGCGGCCTGGATGAGCATGTTCGTCTACGCCTGCCTGGCGGTGGCGAGCTTCCTGGCGCTGGTGTTCCGCCACGTGCTGGCCGATTGCGCCGCCCAGGCCGCGGCCCCCCTGGGCGCGGCCTTCACCTTCCTGGCCCTGGTCACCGGCTCGCTCTGGGGCCGGCCGATGTGGGGCGCCTGGTGGGTGTGGGACGCGCGGCTGACCAGCGTGCTGGTGCTGTTCCTGTTCTACCTGGCCTACATCGCCCTGCGCGCGGCGATCGACGACGAGGCCAAGGGCGCCCGGGCCGCGGCGATCCTGGCGCTGGTGGGGGCGGTGAACCTGCCGGTGGTGCACTGGTCGGTGAACTGGTGGAACACCCTGCACCAGGGCTCCTCGGTGTTCCGCATGGACGGGCCGGCCATGCCGCCGGTGTTCCTGTGGCCGCTGCTGCTGATGGGCCTTTCCTACATGGCCGCCTTCGGTTCGCTTTGGCTGGTGCGCATCCGCGGCGAGGTGTGGCGCCGCCGCGCCGAGGCCGCCGCCCTGCGCGCGGCGAGGGGCTAGACCGCATGCTCGACCTGGACGCGGGCAAGTACGCCCTTTTCGTGTGGCCGGCGTTCGGCGTCACCGCCGTGGTGTTCGCCGGCATGATCATCGGCTCGCTGGCCCACGCCCGGCGCTGGCGCAAGCGCGCCGAAGACCTGGACGCGCGCCGCAAATGAGCCGCTGGCTGGCGATCGTCCCCCTGGGGGTGCTGGTGGCGCTGGGCCTGCTGTTCGGCCTCTACGCCCTGCACCGCAATCCGCAGGTGCAGCCCCAGGCGCTGGTCGGCAAGCCGTTGCCGGACCTGAGCCTGCCCTCGCTGGACGACGGGCTGAACGTGAAGGTGCGCGAGGCGGCCAAGGGGCCGGTGCTGGTGAACTTCTTCGCCTCCTGGTGCGCGCCCTGCGAGATCGAGCAACCGGTGCTGATGGGGCTGAAGGCCGAGGGCGTGAAGATCGTCGGCGTCTCCTACAAGGACGCGCCGGCCAACACCCAGGCGTTCCTGGGCCGGCTGGGCGATCCCTATGCGACGCGGCTGGTGGACCGCAACGGACGCGCCGGCGTGGAGTTCGGCGTCACCGGCGTGCCCGAGACCTACCTGGTGGGCGCGGACGGGGTGGTGGTGGCCAAGCATTCCGGCCCGCTGGATCCGCAGACCGCCGAGGCGATGCTGGATAAGGTCCGGCGTTAACCTTTTCGTCGGGGCGTTAACCAATCGTTCGCCATGACGGGGCGATTGTCAGGAACTCGTTAACCATAAACGAGGCCGCCATGGCGCTCCCCGTCCGTCCCGCGATCATGCCCGCGACGCCCGTCGCGCCGCGCGCCGACACCGCCCGCCTGGCCGCCCAGAAGGCCTTCTTCCAGGCCGCGCTCGGCCAGCCGCAGGCCGCCGCCGCCCCGGCGGCTCCCGCGCAAACCCAGGCGGCCGCTCCGGCCCAGACGCCGGCTCCGGCCACGCCGGCGCAGCGCACCGCCGCCGCGCCCGAGGAGCCGCCCAAGCGGATCCCCCGGCCGGGAACCTACCTCGACATCAGGGTCTGAAGCGCTGCTGTCAGAGCCCTTCTCCCCTTGCGGGAGAAGGTGGCCTGCGCATGCAGGCCGGATGAGGGGTTTCTCAGCCCCCTCCGCCGCCGCCCAGCATTTCCGCCTTCGCAGCGGCGCGGTTAGCGCGACCCCTCACCCGACCCCGCTCCGCGGGGCCACCCTCTCCCGCAGGGGGAGAGGGATGAGCGGCGGTCGCCTGAAAGCCTAGGCCGCCTTCTTGGCCTTCTTCTTCTTGCCTTCGCCCTTGAGCTCGGCGACGGCCTTTTCGGCCTTGGCCTTCTTCTTCTTTTTCTTCTCGGGCGGGATCGGGCCGTCCAGGCTGGAGCGGGCCAGGTCGCGCAGCAGCGAGACGAAGCCGTCGCGCTTGCCCGAGGAGAGCAGGCGCAGGAGCCGCGCGTCGGCGGCGTCCACCCGCGGGCCGGCCTCGGCCAGCAGCAGCCGGCCCTGCTCGCTCAGGCGCACCGCGTTGGCCCGGGCGTCCTCGGCGGAGCGCTCGCGGACCAGCAGGCCCTTGGCGATCATCCGCTGGGCCATGTCGGCCAGGGTGGAGCGGTCGATGCCGGTGATGCGCACCAGGTCCGTCTGGGTCAGGCCCTCGCGGGCCTCGACGGCGGCGAGCACCGCGTACTGACGCTGGGTGAGCCCGATCTCGCCGACCTCGTCGGCGTAAACGTCGAGCGCGAGCTGCAACGCCCTGTGCAGCAGGTGGCTGGGAGAACGGTCGAGCGCCGGGACGGCGTCGGCCGCCTCGGCCTTGTGCTTTTCAGACGTCTTGTCCTTGGCCATGGCCCCGCCTCCATCTGGATTCGGAACGCCAAGCTATAGCCCCAATGCGTAGATTTGACGACGGAAGGTCCGTGAACGTCCGATCGGCCTATTCGCCGGCCTTCGCCGGCGGCTCGACCGGCCGCGCGTGTTTCATCATCAGCGGCGTCTGGGTGACCGAGAACAGCACGCTGAGGATGAGCAGGCCGGGGAAGCGGAACAGGGCCCAGACGTCGTCGGACTGGGTGCGCCAGACCGCTTCGTTGACCGCCGCGAGCGCCAGGAAGAACAGGCCGTAGCGCAGGGTGAGCTTGCGCCAGACCTCGTCGGGAAGGGCGATGGCCTCGCCCATGACCAGCTTCAGGGCGTTCTTCTTCAGCGCCAGGCCGCCCAGCAGGACCACGCCGAAGAAGGCGTTCATCACCGTCGGCTTGATCTTCACGAAGGTCTTGTCGTGGAAGATGAGGGTGAGGCCGCCGAAGATCATGGCGGCGACGCCGGCGATCAGCGGAATCCAGGCGATCCGCCGCTCCACGGCGAAGCCGACGATCAGCGCCAGGGCCGAGGCCGGCACCAGGGCGGCGGTGGCCTTGATCAGGTCGTGGGTGGCGATCTGCGTCGCCAGGAAGACCAGCAGCGGGCCGTAGTCGACGGCGGCCCGCACCCACTTGTGCGCCTTGGGCGGCAGATGGCTCATGCTTCCTCCAGGCCGACCAGCGAGCGGGCGAAGGCGCGCGCGCGGAACGGCTGCAGGTCGTCGATCCCCTCGCCCACGCCGATCAGCTTGATCGGCGAGTCCGAGGCCTGGGCCACGGGCACCAGCACGCCGCCGCGGGCGGTGCCGTCGAGCTTGGTCATGACAATGCCGGTGACGCCGATCTGGTTGCCGAAGATGTTTTCCTGGGCCAGCGCGTTGCGGCCGACGGTGGCGTCGAGCACCAGGAGCGTCTCGTGCGGGGCGCTTTCGTCGAGCTTGCGGATCACGCGGATGATCTTGTGCAGCTCGTCCATCAGCCCTTGCTTGTTCTGCAGGCGGCCGGCGGTGTCGATGAGCAGGACGTCGTAGTTCCCGGCCTGCGCCTTCTCCAGGGCCTCGTAGGCCAGGCCCGCGGCGTCCGAGCCGGTGGGCCGGGAGATGAAGTCCACGCCGGCGCGCTCGGACCAGACCTTGAGCTGCTCGACGGCGGCGGCGCGGAAGGTGTCGCCGGCGGCGATCAGCACCTTGGCGCCGCGGGCCTTCAGGTCGGCGGCGATCTTGCCGAGGGTCGTCGTCTTGCCCGAGCCGTTCACGCCGATGAACATCACCACATAGGGCTTACGGCCGGCCGACAGCGGATCGAAGTCGCCTTCGCGCCGGGCGAGCTCGTCGCCGATCGCGGCGGCCAGCGCCTCCTTGATCTCGGTCTCGTCGATGTTCTTGCCGAAGCGCTCCTCGGCGAAGCGCTCGGTGATGCGCGCGGCCGAGTGCGGACCGAGGTCCGCCTCGATCAGCATCTCTTCCAGTTCGTCCAGCTTGGCCTGGTCGAGAGGCGCCTTGGTGGAGAAGGCGCTCGTCAGCTGGTCCGACATCTGCTTCGACGAGCGCGACAGGCCCGCCGTCAGCTTCTGGAACCAGCCTTTCTTGGGTTCGGTCATGGGGCGCTTCTAGCCTTGACGCCGGCCGGCGTCACCTGGGGGTTTGCGGGGCCGGCTGGAGTGGCGGACGTCTTCATCGGGCTCGTCCGGGGGATGACGCAGAGCGGGGCGGAACGCTAGGTTGATCGCCCTGGACGGATTGGCGGCGATGGATTCGATCGGAACCGCGCTTTCGGCGCTCGACTATGCGGCGGTGTTCGTCTTCGGCGCCACGGGCGCCCTGGCCGCGGCGCGGCGGCGGCACGACATCGTCACCTTCGGCTTCTTCGCGGCCGTCACTGGGGTGGGCGGCGGCACCCTGCGCGACCTGCTGATCGGGGCGCCGGTGTTCTGGGTGAACCGGCCGAGCTACATCGCCGCCTGCCTGGCCGCGGCGATCGCGGTGTGGCTGCTGGGTCCGCGCCGGTTCCGCGCCCGCCTCCTGGTCTGGCTCGATGCGCTGGGCATGAGCGCCTACACGGTGGTGGGGGCGGCCAAGGCGCTGGCGCTGGGCGTGCATCCGTTCTCGGCGGTGATCATGGGGGTGCTGACCGCGGCGTTCGGCGGGGTGATCCGCGACGTGCTGGCCGAGGAGCCCTCGATCCTGCTGAAGCGGGAGATCTACGTCACCGCCGCGCTCGGCGGAGCCACGGCCTTCGTGCTCCTGCGGATGGCGGGCGTCGCGCCCTCGCTGGCGGGGCTGGCCGGCTTCACCGTGGCGCTGGTCGTGCGCGGCGGGGCGATCCAGTTCGGCTGGTCGCTGCCGGGGTTCCGCGGCGTGGACGAGGTGTGATGTTCGCCTCTGGGCGTCGTCACCCGGCTCGTCCGGGTGATCCAAGCGGCGTTTCAGCTTGGGTCCCCCGGATCGGCCTTCGGCCGACCGGAGGATGACGGCTAGGAGGCGGGGCCCTCGGCCTGCTCGGCGGCGATCCAGGCGTCGATGCGCTGTTCCAGCAGCGGCAGGGGAAGCGGGCCTTCCAGCAGCACCGCGTCGTGGAAGCGGCGGATGTCGAAGCGGTCGCCGAGCGCCGCCCTGGCCTTGTCGCGCAGGGCCAGGATCTTCAGCTCGCCGATCTTGTAGGCCAGGGCCTGGCCGGGCCAGGAGACGTAGCGGGCGAGCTCCACGTCGATGTTGAGCGGCGAGAGCGCGGTGTTGTCGGCGAAACAGGCGCGGGCCTCATCCAGGCTCCAGCCCAGCCAGTGCACGCCGGTGTCGGCCACCAGCCGGCAGGCGCGCCACATCTCGTAGGAGAGCTGGCCGAAGCGCTCATAGGCGTCGCGGTAGATGCCCATCTCACCGCCGAGCTTCTCGGCGTAGAGGCCCCAGCCCTCGGTGAAGGCGGTGACGTCGGCGTTGCGGCGGAAGGCCGGCGCGCCGGTGAGCTCCTGGGCCAGCGCGATCTGGATGTGATGGCCGGGCACGGCCTCGTGCAGGGTCAGCGCCGGCAGCTCGTAGAGCGGGCGCTGGTCCAGGTGGGAGGTGTTGACCATGTAGCCGCCGGCCACCCCTAGCTTGGGGCTGCCGGAGAAGTAGCGGCCGGTGGTGTAGGTCTCCTCGATGTCGGCGGGCACGGGCCGCACGCCGTAGGTCAGGCGCGGCAGGGTGGCGAACCAGCCGGGCAGCTCGCCGTCGATGCGCTTGGCGATCTCCGAGGCCTTCTCCAGTAGGTCCTCGCGCGAGGTGGCGTAGAAGCGCGGGTCGGCGCGCAGCATGGCGACGAAGGCCTTGAAGTCGCCGGTAAAGCCGGTCTCGGCGATCACCTGGTCCATCTCGGCGCGGATGCGCTTGACCTCCGACAGGCCGAGGGCGTGGATCTCGTCGGGGGTCATGTCGGTGGTGGTCTGCTCGTGGACCAGCCAGCGGTAATAGGCTTCGCCGCCCGGCATGGAGCGCAGGCCAAGGCCCTTGCGCGCGGCGGGCAGGTATTCGGTCTGGAGGAAGGCGACGAAGGCGCGCTGCCGGGGCCGGATGCGGTCGCGCACGACGGCCACGGCCTCGGCGCGCAGGGCGGCCTGGCGGTCGGCGGGAATGGAGGCCGGCAGGGTCTTGAAGGGCGTCATCAGGACGTCGGTCTCGACCGGGGCGTCGGCGGCCTTGCGGGCCTGGGCCAGCACCTCCTGAACCGTGGAGCGCGGCTGGGTGAAGCCGGTCCTCACGCCGCGGCGGGCGTTTTCGATGTTGTCGGCGTAGTACTCCGGCGTCGCCTTCAGCCGGTCGATCCAGGCGCGGGCGTCGGCCTCGCTGCGGATCGGGGTGACGGCGGCGAGGTAGCCCATCAAGGAATCGAAGCCGCTGTCGCTGTTGAAGGCCATGCGGGCCTCGTCGAAGGACAGGCTCTGCAGCCGCTCGTCGATCACCCAGGCCAGGAAGGCGCGGTTGAGCGCGGCCTCGCCGGCGAGGCCCTGCGGCGGGATCGCATCCAGGCGCCCCTTGAAGCCCTCAAGGGCGGCCTTGCGGGCCGCGTCGGCGGCGGGAGTGGCGTCGGGCAGGCGCGAGAGGGCGGTGCGATCGCCCTCCTGACCGGCGGTGACGGGATCGTCGGCCAGGGTGAAGGCGTCGTAGTCGGCGATCAGCGCGTCCAGCGGCGCGGCGGCGGCCGGCCAGGCCGAAAGGAGGGCGAGGGCGGCGATGACGGCCTTCAGCATGGCGCTTTCCCCTGCATCACGGGCCGGGCATGGTGGCCGATGCTCCGGTGCAGGGGGAATCAATCATGAGCTTTGCGACCCGCCGCAAGTCGCTGGACGGCCTGACCGACCACGCCGCGCACCACCGGCTGAGGCCGGCGCTCTCCTGGCCGCACCTGGTCGCCCTGGGCGTGGGCGCGATCATCGGCACCGGGATCTACACCCTGACCGGGGTGGGCGCGGGGCTGGCGGGGCCAGGGGTGATCGTCTCCTTCGCCATCGCCGGGGCGGTGTGCGCCTGCGCGGCGCTGGCCTATGCGGAGATGGCCACCCTGATGCCGGTGGCCGGCAGCGCCTACACCTACAGCTACGCCGCGCTCGGCGAGCTGATCGCCTGGGTGGTCGGCTGGAGCCTGATCCTGGAATACACCGTGGTCTGCTCGGTGGTCTCGGTGGGCTGGGCGGCCTACGCCGTGGGCGTGCTGGAACAGGCGGGCGTGCACCTGCCGGCGGCGCTGAGCGCCGGGCCGCACGCGGGCGGGATCGTCAACCTGCCGGCGGTGCTGGTGGCGCTCGGGGTGACCGGGATGCTGCTGGTCGGCACGCGCGAGAGCGCCACGGTCAACTTCGTCCTGGTGCTGGTGAAGATCGTCGCCCTAGCCGCCTTCGTGGCCCTGACCCTGCCGGCGTTCAAGGCCGGCCACTTCAGCCCCTTCGCGCCGTTCGGCTTCGCCGCCCACGTGGACGCCGACGGCGTCAAGCGTGGGATCATGGCGGCCGCGGCCCTGATCTTCTTCGCCTTCTACGGGTTCGACGCGATCTCCACGGCGGCGGAGGAGGCCCGGAACCCGGCGCGGGACCTGACCATCGGCATCATCGGCTCGATGCTGATCTGCACCTCGATCTACATGGTGGTGGCCGCCGCGGCCCTTGGCGCCTCGCCGTTCGACGTCTTCTCCAAGAGCGCCGAGCCGCTGGCCTTCATCCTGCGCGGACTGAACCACCCCCTGGCCGCGGCCCTGGTGGCCGGGGCGGCGATCGTCGCCCTGCCGACGGTGATCATGGTCTTCATGTTCGGCCAGAGCCGGATCTTCTTCGCCATGGCCCGCGACGGTGTCTTGCCGATGGCGCTGGCCAAGGTGGGTCCGCGCGGGGTGCCGGTGGCGGTGACCCTGCTGACCGGAGCCATCGCCGCGGTGATCGCCGGCATGCTGCCGCTGCAGGAGATCGCCGAGCTGGCCAACGCCGGCACGCTGCTGGCCTTCGTCGCCACGGCGACCTGCATGATGGTGCTGCGGCGGCGCGAGCCGACCCGCCACCGCGACTTCCGCTGCCCGGCCCCCTGGCTGGTGGGGCCGCTGGCGGTGGCTGGCTGCGTCTATCTGTTCGTCAGCCTGCCGGAGAAGACCATGGTGCGCTTCGCCATCTGGAACCTGATCGGCCTGGGGGTCTACCTGGCCTACGGGCGGCGGGCGAGCCGGCTGGCGAAGGCGTAGGGCCGCCCTCCCCGCGTCTTCGCTCGGCTTGGGTCCCCCGCCTTCGCGGGGGATGACGTGCGAGGGCTACTCCGCCGGCTCGTCGCTGGGCAGGGGGTTCTCGGCGAGCTGGCGCAGGTAGGCGCCGTATTCGCTCTTGGCCTGGGCCCGGCCGAGATCGGCGAGCTGGTCGCGGTCGATGAAGCCCATGCGGAAGGCCAGCTCCTCGATGCAGCCGATGCGCAGGCCCTGGCGCTGCTCCAGGGTTCGGATCAGTTCGCCGGCCTGGATCAGGCTGTCGTGGGTGCCGGTGTCGAGCCAGGCGAAGCCGCGGCCCAGGAGCTCGACGTGCAGGTCGCCCTCCTCCAGGTAGCACTGGTTGAGCGCGGTGATCTCCAGCTCGCCGCGCGCCGAGGGCTTCAGCGTCTTGGCGAACTCGCTGGCGCGGCCGTCGTAGAAGTAGAGGCCGGTGACCGCGTAGTTGGACTTCGGCTGCTTCGGCTTTTCCTCGATGCCGAGGACGCGGTTCTCCGGGCCGAGTTCGAGCACGCCGTAGCGTTCCGGATCGTGCACCGGATAGCCGAACACCGTGGCGCCCGACGTGCGCTGGTCGGCGCTGCGCAGGGTCTGGGCGAAGCTCTGCCCCCAGAAGATGTTATCGCCGAGCACCATCACGCTGGGATCGCCGTTCACGAATTCCTCGCCCAGGATGTAGGCCTGGGCCAGGCCGTCCGGGCTCGGCTGGACGATGTATTCGAAGCGCACGCCGATCTGCGAGCCGTCGCCCAGCAGCCGCTTGAAGGCGGCCTGGTCCTCGGGCGTGGTGATGATCAGGATTTCGCGCACACCGGCCAGCAGCAGCACCGAGATCGGATAGTAGATCATCGGCTTGTCGTAGATCGGCAGCAGCTGCTTGGAGACCGCGATGGTCAGGGGGTGCAGCCGGGTGCCGGACCCGCCGGCCAGGATGATCCCGCGCCTCATGCGACTTTCCTGTTCTTGGCGTCCACGAGCTTGGCCACGACCTCGGCGAGGGGCTCGCGCCAGGGACGGGGCGTGACGCCGAACACCGCGGCCAGACGCGAACAGTCCAGTTCGGCGTTGAGGGCGCGGCGCGCGGCCGTGGGGAACGCGCTGGTGGGGACCGGCTCCATCGCCGGAGGCGGCCGGTCGGGCCAGGCCGTGGCGAAGATCGCCTCGGCCATCTCGAAACGGGTGGCGGCGCCGGCGTTGGCGAAGTGCAACAGGCCCCATTCGGGGGCGCCGGCGGGCAGGGCCGCCAGGCGTGGCGCCTGGGCGATGAGGAAGGCGGCGATGTCGCCGCTGGCCGTGGGCCGGGCGTGCTGGTCGGCGACGACCTTCAGCACCGGCTGGGTCTCGGCCAGGCGCAGCATCGCCTGCAGGAAGTTCTGTCCGTAGGCCGAGAACAGCCAGGAGACCCGAAGGACGATCGACCGCTCGCACAGGTCCAGCACCGCGTCTTCGCCGGCCAGCTTGGAGGCGCCGTAGACGTGCAGCGGGCCGACGGGATCGTCCTCGACATAGGCGCCGGCCTTGGCGCCGGAGAACACCATGTCGGTGGAGACCTGCACCAGCGGCACGCCCCGGGCCTGGCAGGCGCGGGCCATGGCGCGGGGGGCGCGGGCGTTGACCGCATAGGCCAGGTCCGGCTCGCTCTCGGCCTTGTCCACGGCGGTGTAGGCGGCCGCGTTGATCACCAGGTCGACCTGGTCGGCCTCGCCGATCGCGCGGGCCACGGCGTCGGGATCGGCCAGGTCCGCGTCGGCGCGGGATAGGGCCCTGATCATGACGTCGGCGGTGCTGCGGTCGATGAGCTCGCGCGAGAGCTGGCCGCTCGCGCCGAATTGCAGGATCGTCAGGCTCATGCCTTGACCAGGCCCATCCGCTCGCTGTGGAAGCCCCGCGCGCGGATGGCGTCCCACCAGGCCCGGTTCTGCACATACCAACGCACGGTGTCTTCCAGTCCGTCGGTGAGGGCGATGCGCGGCGACCAGCCGAGCTCGCGCTTCAGCTTGGAGGCGTCGATGGAATAGCGGAAATCGTGACCCGGCCGGTCGGCGACGAACTCGATGCGGTCGGCGTGGGCCGTGTTGGCCGGGGCGTACTTGTCCAGGTGCGCGCAGAGCGTCTTGACCAGCTCGATATTGCGCACGGTGTTGTCGCCGCCGATGCAGTAGGTCTCGCCCAGCCGGCCCTTCTGCAGCACCAGGAGCAGGGCCTCGGCGTGGTCGTCCACGTGCAGCCAGTCGCGCACCTGCAGGCCCTGGCCGTAGACCGGGATCGACTTGCCCTCCAGCGCCCGGGAGATGACCGTCGGGATCAGCTTCTCGGGGAATTGGAAGGGGCCGTAGTTGTTGGAGCAGTTGGTCAGCACCGCCGGCAGGCCGAAGGTGCGGTGCCAGGCGCGCACCAGGTGGTCGGAGCCGGCCTTGCTGGCCGAATAGGGCGAGTTGGGATCGTAGGGCGTCTCTTCGGTGAAGGCGCCGGTCTCGCCCAGCGCCCCGAACACCTCGTCGGTGGAGATGTGGTGGAAGCGGAAGGCCTCCTTGCGCGGCGACGGCAGGGCGGCCCAGTGGCGGCGCGCCGCGTCCAGCAGCACGGCCGTGCCCATCACGTTGGTGCGCACGAAGCTGAGCGGATCCTCGATGGCCCGGTCGTTGTGCGATTCGGCGGCCAGGTGCATCACCGCGTCGGGGCTGTGGCGCTCGAACACCGCCCGCACGGCGGCCTCATCGCAGATGTCGACGTCCTCGAAGGCGTAGCGGGGAGAAGCGGCGACCTCGGCGACGTTGTCGGGATTGGCCGAGTATTTCAGGGCGTCGAGGTTCACCACGTCGAACCCTTCGGCGACAGCCCGGCGAACCACCGCCGAGCCAATGAAGCCGGCGCCGCCCGTGATCAGAAGTTTCATGAGGTCTTTCGTAAGCGATGGAGACGGGCTTGCCACGTCATTTTGACGTCGGGAGGCCTGCTCTAGCAGCAGCCGATGACAGGCTCAAACCGTGCGGCCGTGGCGGTTTTGAGGCGCCTGGGTTGAGACGGACCCTGCGGGCGCCTACTCTTGAAGCTCGCCGGGGGGCGGAGGGCCCGCCGTCTCCCCAGGATTCGCCGTGACCTCGACCACCGACCAGGCCCCCAAGCGGCCCGCCTCAGGCCCGCCGGGGCGCACGGTGCGGGATCTCACCACCGGCCCGATCGGCTCGACCCTGATCCTGTTCGCCCTGCCGGTGATGGGCTCGAACATCCTGCAGTCGTTGAACGGCTCGGCCAACGCGGTGTGGGTGAGCCACGCCATCGGCGAGACGGCGCTGGCGGCCATCTCCAACGCCAACAACATCCTGTTCCTGATGCTGGGGGCGGTGTTCGGCGTGAGCATGAGCGCCAACCTGATGATCGCCCAGGCGATCGGCGCCCACGACCAGGCGCTGGCCAAGAAGGTGGTGGGCACCTCCACGGCTTTCTTCGCGGTGCTGTCGCTGTCGGTGGGGGCGCTCGGCTACTGGCTGACGCCGATGATCCTGGACGCCATGGGCACCCCCGGCGACGCGCGGCAGGAGGCGATCGACTACCTGCGCGTGATCTTCCTGGCCATGCCGTTCATGTACTTCTTCAGCTTCATGATGATGGCCCAGCGGGGGACCGGCGATTCGCGCTCGCCGTTCTGGTTCTCGCTGTTCGCCGTGAGCATGGACATCACGCTGAACCCGATCCTGATCATGGGCATCGGGCCCTTCCCGCGGCTGGGCGTGGCCGGTTCGGCCGCCTCGACCCTGATCTCCCAGACCGTCACGCTGGCGCTGATGATCGCCATTCTCTACCGCAAGCGCAGCGTGCTGGTGCTGCGGCCCAGCGAGTGGGGACTGCTGAAGCCGGACCTGGCGATCGTGCGCAGCCTGGTCTTCAAGGGCCTGCCCATGGCCCTGCAGATGCTGGTGGTGTCCGGCGCGGCGGTGGTGATGATCAGCTTCGTCAACCGCTACGGCAGCCACACGGCCGCCGCCTACGGCGCAGCGATCCAGGTGTGGACCTACGTGCAGATGCCGGCCATGGCGCTGGGCGCGGCGGTCTCGTCCATGGCCGCGCAGAACGTCGGCGCCGGGCGGATGGACCGGGTGGACAAGGTCGCCCGCGTCGGCTCGCTCTACGCCCTGGCCTGCACCGCCGGGCCGGTGGTGGTGATCTATGCGCTGGAGCCGTGGATCATGCGCGCCTTCCTGCCGGCGACGAGCCCGTCGCTGCCGATCGCCCTGCACATCAACAGCTTCGCCCTGTGGGGTTTCATCCCGCTGGGCATCGCCTTCGTGCTGTTCGGCGTGGTGCGGGCCACCGGCGCGGTGGTGGCGCCGCTGGCCATCATGTTCATCTCCATGTGGCTGGTGCGCATCCCCTTCACCGACCTGATGCAGACCCGGCTGGGCGCCGACGCGGTGTGGTGGAGCTTCCCGCTCGGCAGCGCCATGAGCTTCGCGCTGGCGCTCGCCTACTACCGCTGGGGCGGCTGGCGGAAGGCCAGGCTGATGGAGGCCACGCCCCGCGGCCAGGCGCCGGACCTGGGCCAGGCGACGCCGGACATGGTGGAGGACGCCGAGGTCGCCGGGCAGGAGGCCTAGGGGCGTCGTGCGGGGGCCGCCGTCAGGCCCCTCGGCCTGCTGCTTCGCACTTGGAGAGAATGTCGTCGACGACACGGGCGATCGGGCCGGTCGCGTCGATGCTCACCGCGTTCTTCGGAACGTCCTCCTTCGTCGCGAACAGCCGCGCGATGAGCTCCCGTTCCTCCGGCGTCGCGCCGAAGTCGGTGGGGTCCAGCGCCACGCGCTGATCAATCCGCCGGTTCATGGTGTCCAGGTCGACGTCCAGGACAAAGACGCCGTCGAGCAAGTCGATGAATTTCGAGAAGTTTCTTGAACCGCCGCAGAAGAAGGTGACGGCTTCATCCCGGTTGGCGATGTAGGCCTTGACCTTCTCGACGTCCCAGATCTGGTGCTCGGACTTCCATAGAGCGGTCGGCGTCTCCGTTCCGGGGCTCATCGGCCGGCCTGTTTTCGGATCGCCCCGATAGGCCAGTTCCCGGTCGCCGTGGATCGCCTGATAGCCGCGGCGCTGCAACTCCGTGGCGACCGCCGTCTTGCCGGCGCCGGACACGCCCTCGATCAAGTAGTTCCTGACGCCCATTCCTGCTCCGGATGACCCGCCGCTTGTCGTCTGTCGAGGCGTGGCGGCGCAACCGCCTTGGTTCGTTCTCCGGCCGGAGCCGGGGTGAAGTCCCCCTCGGTCGGCGTCGCCGCCAGCTCCCCCAGAGGGGGAGCATCTTCGGGCGGCCTCCGCCCTCTAGGCGTTGGTCTCCATCAGGGCCGAGTAGACCAGGGTGCGCAGTTCGCGGCGGATGGGGTAGCTGGAGGAGGGCATGAGCTGGGTCATGAAGACCACGGCGACGTCCTCGACCGGGTCGATCCAGAAGGCGGTGGAGGCCATGCCGCCCCAGTAGAACTCGCCCCTGGAGCTGGGCAGCAGGGTGCGGGCCGGCTCGAACACCGTGGCGAAGCCGAGGCCGAAGCCGACGCCGGCGTTGGTGGACTCCGAGAACAGCGAGACCGACATCTGGGTCAGGTCCGCCCCGCCGGGCAGGTGGTTGGCGCTCATCAGGGCCAGCGTCTTGGGCGCGACCAGCCGGGCGCCGTCGAGCTCGCCGCGATTGGAGAGCATCCGGCAGAAACGGGCGTAGTCGGCCGCGGTGGAGACGAGGCCGCCGCCGCCGGAGACCAGCTTGGGCGGGGCGAGGTAGGGGCTCTTTTCCGGATCGTCCTGCAGCTTCATGCGCCCGCCGGGCAGGGCCTGGTAGCAGGCGGTCAGGCGCTTCTCCTCGCCCGCGCGCACGGAGAAGCCGGTGTCGACCATGCCGAGGGGCTCGAAGATGCGGGTCTCCAGGAAGTCCTCGAAGGCCATGCCGGAGACGACCTGCACCAGATAGCCGAGCACGTCGGTGGAGACCGAATAGTTCCAGGCCGTGCCCGGGGAGAACTCCAGCGGCAGTTCGGCGAGCTGGTCGACGAAGCCCTTGAGGTCGCGCTCGCCGTAGACCTCGCCCACGTGCAGCCGGCGATAGGCGGAATCGACGTTGGTGCGGTTCTGGAAGCCGTAGGTGAGGCCCGAGGTGTGACGCATCAGGTCGACCACCTGCATGGGCCGTTCGACCGGCGCGGTCATGAACTGGCCGGGCAGGCCGGCCTTGAACACCGCCAGGTCCTTCCAGGCCGGGATGTACTTGTGCACCGGATCGTCCAGGGCGATCGCGCCCTCCTCGACCAGCATCATCAGGGCGATGCTCGTGATCGGCTTGGTCATCGAATAGATGCGGAAGATCGCGTCGGCCTCGAGCTTTCGCCCGCGCTCCACGTCGGCCTGGCCCAGCACGGCCTCATAGGCCAGCTCGCCGCGGCGCATCACCTGGAGCTGGGCGCAGGGGATGCGGCCGGGGCCGACGTAGCGGTCCTGAAGGAAGCGCTCGATGCGTTGCAGGCGGTCGGGGGAAAATCCCAGGGAAGCGGCGGCCATGAAAATCCTCGCGATCTGAAATGCGATCAGGACTGTAGCGGCGGCGGCTCAGGAATCGAGCCCGGAAGCCAGGTCCTTGGGCGTGTCCACGTCGAAAAGGACGCCGGCGTCGGGCGCCTGGACCAGGGCCAGACGCCCGCCCAGGCCCGCCAGCACCGCGCGCGCGCCCTCGTCGCCGCCCAGGCCGCGAAGGGCGGGGACGAGCTCGCGGGCGAACACGGCCGGATGCCCCCGCCGGCCCTGAAACACCGGCGCGGCCGCCGCCGCCCCCGCCCGGATCGCCTCGGCCAGGGGCGCCAGCACGGCGTGGGGGATGCGCGGCATGTCGCCCAGGAAGACGAAGGCGCCGGCGGCGTCGGCGCGGACGGCCGCCGCGCCGGCGCGCAGGGACGCGCCCATGCCCTCGGCGTGGTCGGCGGCGTGGACCAGGACGAGGCGCCCGGCCTGGTCCGCGCGCTCGGCGAAGGCCAGGGCGGCGACGGCCACCGGATCGGCGTCCGCGCCGGTGACGACGATCACGCGGCCGACCGGGGCGGCGAAGGCGGCGGCGAGGGCCCCGTCCAGCACCACGCCGCCCTCGAACGGCGCGACGAGCTTGCCGCCGCCGAAGCGCCGGGCGGCGCCGGCGGCCAGCACCACGGCCTCGAACGGCCGCTGGGCCTCTGTAACCACTGGGACTTCCTCTCTATGTTAGGGGCCGCATGACGCCCTACGACGCCTCATCGCCGCAAGCGGCCAAGGCCGGCGCCCCCGCCCTGATCGACGGATTCGGGCGCACGGTGAGCTACCTGCGCGTCTCGGTCACCGACCGATGCGACCTGCGCTGCGTCTACTGCATGGCCGAGCACATGACCTTCCTGCCGAAGGCCGAGGTGCTGACCCTGGAGGAGCTGGACCGCATCGCCTCGGCGTTCGTCTCGCTGGGCGTGCGCAAGCTCAGGATCACCGGCGGCGAGCCGCTGGTGCGCAAGGGGGTGATGGGCCTGGTCGAGGCGCTGTCGCGGCACCTGAAGTCCGGGGCGCTCGACGAGCTGACGCTCACCACCAACGGCACGCGCCTGGGCGAATTCGCCGGCCGGCTGGCGGACCTGGGGGTGCAGCGGGTGAACGTGTCGCTGGACACCCTGAAGCCCGACCTCTTCCGCCGGCTGACCCGCGGCGGCGACCTTTCCAAGGTGCTGGACGGGATCGCGGCGGCGAAAGCCGCGGGGCTGGCGGTGAAGATCAACGCCGTGGCGCTGAAGACCGACAACGCCGCCGAGCTGCCGCACCTGATCGCCTGGGCGCACGGCCAGGGGCTGGACATGACCCTGATCGAGACCATGCCGCTGGGCGAGGTGGAGGCCGACCGCACCGACCAGTTCCTGTCGCTGAGGGACCTGCGCCGCGATCTGGAAAGCTTCTGGACGCTCGAGGACCTGCCGCTCAACACCGGCGGGCCGGCGCGCTATGCGCGGATCGCCGAGACCGGCGGCCGGCTCGGCTTCATCACCCCGCTCAGCCACAATTTCTGCGAGGCCTGCAATCGGGTGCGGCTGACCTGCACCGGCACGCTGCACACCTGCCTCGGCCGCGAGGACGCCAGCGACCTGCGCGCGGTGATCCGCTCGGGCGCGGACGACGAGGGCCTCGTCCAGGCGATCCGCTGGGCGGTGGACGCCAAGCCCGAGGGCCACGACTTCCAGATCGCGCGCGCCGCGCCCGCCGTGGCGCGGCACATGTCGACGACGGGAGGCTGACCGTGGCGCGCGTCCTGCTGTTCGGCCCCCTGCGCGACCTCGCCGGCTGGCGCGAGCGGGACCTGGACGAGGTTCCGGCGACGTTGAACGCCCTGCGCGAGCTGCTGGCCGCCGAGGACCCGGAGCTTGGCCTGGCCCTGGCCGGGCCCGGCGTGCAGGTGGCGCTCGACCAGGCGATCGTGCGCGGGAACGCGGCGCTGCATCCGCGCGCCGAGGTCGCCTTCCTGCCTCCGATGAGCGGCGGATGACGATCGCCCTCACCGACCAGCCCTTCGATCCGGGCGAACTCTTGACGCGGTTCAGCGCGGGACGGGCGGAGACCGGCGCCATCGCCACCTTCACGGGCCTGGCCCGCGCCGAGGCGGGCTCCACGACGATCCTGGAGCTGGAGGCCTATCCCGGTTTCACCGAGGCGCGCATCGCCGAGATCGCCGAGATCGCGCGCGCCCGCTTCGAACTGGACGACCTGATGATCCTGCACCGGGTCGGGGCCATCGCGCCGGGCGAGCCGATCGTCTTCGTGGCCACCGCCGCGCGCCACCGGCGCGCCGCGTTCGAGGCCTGCGATTTCCTGATGGACTACTTGAAGAGCCGCGCGCCGTTCTGGAAGAAGGAGCGCGGCCCGGACGGGGAGCGCTGGATCGAGCCGCGCGCCCAGGACCACGCCGACATCGCCCGTTGGGAGACCACAGAATGAACGCGCCCTTCACCCCCGGCGGCAAGATCGACGAGACCAAGCCGTTCACGCCGGTCCGCATCGCCGTCCTGACCATCTCCGACACCCGCGACGCGGAGAGCGACACCTCCGGCGACGTGCTGGCCGGGCGGATCACCGGGGCGGGCCACGAGCTGGCCGGCCGGGCCATCGTGCGCGACGACGTCGCCCAGATCCGCGAACAGGTCAAAGCCTGGGCCGCCTCCGGCGCGGTGGACGTGATCATCTCCACCGGCGGCACCGGCATCACCGGCCGCGACGTGACGCCCGAGGCGGTGCGCCCGTTGCTGGACAAGGAGATCGACGGCTTCTCGGTGATCTTCCACCTGGTCAGCTACCAGTCGGTAGGCCTTTCCACCCTGCAGTCGCGGGCGCTGGCCGGGCTGATCCAGGGCGTGTTCATCTTCTGCCTGCCGGGCTCCAACGGGGCGGTGAAGGACGGCTGGGACAAGGTGATCAGCGCCCAGCTCGACAGCCGCCATGGCCCCTGCAACATGGTCGAGCTGATGCCGCGACTGCTCGAAGCCTGAACCGCATGGCGGGGCTGACCCACATCGACGAGACCGGCCGCGCCCGCATGGTGGACGTGTCCGGCAAGGCCGTCACCGCCCGCGAGGCGGTGGCCGAGGGCCGTGTGCGCATGGCGGCCGAGACCCTGGCCCTGGCGCTCTCAGGCGACGCCAAGAAGGGCGACGTGCGCGCCGTGGCCGAGATCGCCGGGGTGATGGCGGCCAAGAAGACGTCCGACCTGATCCCGTTGTGCCATCCCCTGGCGCTGTCGAAGGTGGAGGTGCGGGTCGAACCGGCGGACGACGGGCTGTCGGTCACCGCGCGGGTGCGCACCACCGGCCAGACCGGCGTGGAGATGGAGGCGCTGACCGCCGTCTCGGTGGCGTGCCTGACGATCTACGACATGCTCAAGGCGGCCGACAAAGCCATGACCATCGACGCGGTGCGGCTGCTGGAGAAGTCCGGCGGCGCCTCGGGCGATTGGCGGCGCGCATGAAGCTCTTGTCCGTCGACGACGCCCGCGCGCGGATGCTGGCCGAGATCGCGCCGCTGGAGGCCGAGACCGTGGCGCTGCGCCAGGCGATCGGCCGGGTGCTGGCCGAAGACGTGACGGCCGTGCGCGACCAGCCGCCGTTCACCGCCTCGGCCATGGACGGCTGGGCCGTGCGGGCGGTCGACACCCCCGGCGAACTGAGGATCGTCGGCGAGAGCGCGGCGGGCCATGGCTACCAGGGCCGGCTCGGCCCGCACGAGGCGGTGCGCATCTTCACCGGCGCGGCCCTGCCTGAGGACGCCGACGCGGTGGTGATCCAGGAGGACGCCGAGCGGCTGGACGATCGGGTGCGCACGCCCAAGGTTCCGACCGGCGAGCACTTGCGCCCGGCCGGCGGCGACTTCCGGGCCGACGAACTGCTGCTGCGCGCCGGGACGCGGATCGACCCCTGGCGGCTGTCGCTGGCGGCGGCGGCCGGGCGGGCCGAGGTGAGCGTCCATCGGCGGCCCCGGGTGGGGGTGATCAGCACCGGCGAGGAGATCGTCGAGGCGCCGGACGCGCCGGGCCCGTTCCAGATCTACGATTCCGGGGCGCCGGCGCTCTGCGCCATGATCGAGGGTTGGGGCGGGGCGGCGTTCAAGGCCCGGCCCGTGCGCGACGAACTGGACGCGGTGATCGAGGCGCTGCGTTCGGCCGACGCCGACCTGGTGGTGACCGTCGGCGGCGCCTCGGTGGGCGACCACGACCTTGTGCGCGCCGCGGCCGAGGCCCTGGGCTTTTCCCCCCGCGTGCAGAGCGTGGCGGTGCGGCCGGGCAAGCCGACCTTCTTCGGCGTGCTGGGCGACGGGCGGCGGATGCTGGGCCTGCCGGGCAATCCGGCCTCGGCCTTCGTCTGCGCCGAGCTGTTCCTGGCGCCGATCCTTCGCGCCTTCCAGGCCGCCGAGCCGGGCCCGAGGACGATCACCGCGCGCCTGGCCCAGCCGCTGCCGGCCAACGGGCCGCGCGAGCACTGGATGCGCGCGCGGCTGGCTCACGAGGACGGCGTGGCGCGGGTGACCCCCTACCGGGATCAGGACTCCTCGCTGGTGACCGTGTTCGCCGCCGCCGACGCCCTGGTGCGCCGGCCGGCGGGCGCGGAGGCCGCCGCCGAAGGGGCGCTAGTCGAGGCGCTGCCGCTCGAGCGGGCTCCGATTTGACCAAATCGGAACCCGCTCAAGAGTATTAAATCTGGAGCATTTTCTGCGCCGAACTGGTGTCCGCTTCGGTTGAAAATGCTCGCGCTCGGGCGTAACGCAGGGCCATGATCTCGCCGATCACCGAGACGGCGACCTCCCAGGGCGCCTTTCCGCCGATGTCGAGGCCGATGGGCGCGCGCAGCCTGCCGATGGCCGCTTCGGCCACGCCGGCTTCGCGCAGGCGGGCGAGGCGCTCGGGCAGGCGCGCGCGGGCGCCGAGCAGGCCGACGTAGAAGGCCGGCGAGGGCAAGGCCACGCGCAGGGCGGCCTGGTCGGTCTCCAGGTCGTGGGTGGCCACCGCCACGGCGGTCCAGGGATCGACGCCGACGGCGGCCAGGGCCTCGGCCGGCGCCTCGCGCCGGTAGCCGACGCCGGCCAGCGGCGGCGGCGACTGCGGGCCCTTGGGGCGGATGAGGGTGGTCTCCAGGCCGGACTGGGCGCCAAGGGACGCGATGGCCAGGGCCGTGGGATCCGAGCCGAACACCGCCAGGCGGGGAACCGGCTCGTAGGCGCGGGCGATCGCGCCCGGCCAGGGCTGGGCCGCGCCCGGGTCGCCGCAGGCGCGCCGCTCGCCGTCGCTGACCCAAATCGCCGGGCGCCGGGCGGCGGTCGCCTCCAGCAGGGCCGACAGCGCCGGATCGTCGGGCGCCACCCGCTCCAGGAAGATCTCGATGCGCGCGCCGCAGAGCAGGCGGATGTCCGGCCAGGGGCTGCCCTCGCCGTAGACCAGCCTGCGGGGCCGGCCGTCGGCCAGGCAGGCCTCGGCGTGGCCGGCCACGTCGCCCTCAACGCAGCCGCCGGAGAAGTAGCCGGCGACGATCTCCCCGGCGAAGACCATCTGGGTTCCGGGCGGGCGCGGGCCGCCGCCCTCGACGCTGGTGAGGGTGGCCAAGACCATGGGCGCGCCGGCCGCGCGGGCGGCGGCGAGGGCGGGGCGCACGTCGTCGGCCATGCCGAACAGGGGCCATTCGGGCAGGGGTTCGCGCATCGATCCAGCTTAACTCCCTGGCAAGGTTCCAGATACGGGTTCTTTAGGCATCTGAGTCAGGGTGGCCGCTCACTGGGTTCCGTAAGAGCGTTCCGCCTCCGAATGACGTCCCCCCTAGATAAGCTCGGTTTGGGTTCCGGCCAGTTCCCACTGGACCAGGTCTACGGCACGGCGCGCGGCCGCCCGCCCGAGGCCGAGGTGCGCGAGATCCTGGAGATCTCGGCCCGCGCCCGCCTGAGCGTGTTCGACATCGCCGGCCGCTCGCCCAAGGCGGAGACCATCCTCGGCGAAGTGACGCCGCGCCCGAACCCCTTCCGCATGTCGATCTCCACCGTGCGCCCCGACAAGGGCCCCGACGTGGTGGAGGCCGAAGCCCGCGCGGCGATGCGCCGCCTGGGCGTCGAGCGCGTGGACACCATCTTCGTGCCTTCGGCCAGCGACCTGTTCGGCCCGCACGGCCTGGCCCTGTGGACGCGCGTGCAGCAGATGCGCGACGCCGGCCTGTGCCGCAACGTGGGCGTCTCGCTCTACGCCTCGGACGATCCGGTGGGCGTGGCCAAGCGCTTCCGCCCCGACGTGGTGCAGGCGCCGGCGAGCCTGCTGGACCAGCGCCTGCTGGTGGACGGCACCCTGGCGAGCCTCTGCGAGATGGGCGTGGAGGTGCACCTGCGCTCGATCTTCCTGAACGGCCTGCTGTTCCTGCCGCCCGACCGGGTGCCGCATCAGTTCAAGGCCGCCGCCGGACGGCTGTCGCGGGCGCGCCGGCTGATCGCCGAGGGGCGCAGCGACCCGCTGCAGGCCGCGCTCGGCTTCGCCCTGTCGCGGCCCGAAGCCTCCACCGTGCTGGTGGGCGTGACCTCGGCCGCCGAGCTTTCCGCCGTGATCGCGGCGGCCTCCAGCCCGCCGCCGGACCTGGATTGGGACGAGATGGCGCTGGACGATCCGGTCGCCCTCGACACCCCGAACTGGGCGGCAGCCTAGCCTCAACCCCCCGCCGGGCCGCTCAGAAGGAGCCTCCCCGATGATCCTCGTCATCCTCCAGGCCCGCATGACCTCGCCGAGGCTGCCGGGGAAGGCGATGGCGCCGTTGCGGGGCGAGCCGATGGTCTGGCGCCAGATCGAGCGCATCCGCCAGGCCCGCTGCATCACCAAGGTGGTGGTCGCCACCTCGGCCGAGCCGGCCGACGATCCCCTGGCGGGCTATCTGGTCTCGCGCGGGCAGACCGTGTTCCGCGGCGCCTCCGAGAACCTGGCCGACCGGTTCCTGCGCTGCATCGAGGCGGCGGGCCCGGCGACCCACGTGGTGCGGGTGAAGGGCGACTGTCCCTTCGTCGACCCCGGGGTGATCGACGAATCCGTGCGCCTGGCCGCGGCGTCGCGCGCGGCCTACGTCTCCAACCGCGTGCGGCCGAGCTTCCCCAAGGGGCTGGAGGTGGAGGTCGCCACCGTGCGGGCGCTGACCGCCGCGACGCACGAGGCCGAACCGGACGAGGCCCTCGCGCGCTCGCCCTTCGCCCTGGTGCGCGGCCGTCCGGACCTGTTCAGCCAGGCCCATTGCAGCGCCGGCCGCGACTGGTCGCATCTGGACTGGCGGGTGAAGACGCCGGCCGACTACGCCTTCGCCCGCGCGGTCTATGACGCCCTGCATCCGGCCGATCCGGGCTTTTGCATGCGCGACGTGCTGGACGTGCTGCAGGGCCGCCAGGACCTAGCGCGCTGGGCCGCCTGAGGCCGGCGACCGCCCTAGGCGATGATGTCCGGGGTGAGCATGTCCCGGATGCGGCTGATCTCGTCCTTCAGGGACAGCTTGCGGCGCTTGAGCCGGCCGATCACCAGCATGTCGGGCATGGTCGACTGGGCGATGGCCTGGACGGCGATGTCGAGGTCGCCGTGCTGCTGAATGAGGTCGGCGAGCCTGGCCCGAAGACTCTCTTCGGATTCCCCCGTCTCGAGATCGTTCATACTGTCACGCCCACCCGAGCTAGCCGGCGGGATGATGCGCAAAGCCGGGCCTTGCGGCAAGCGGACGATCTGGGGTTCGGCTCAATGCAGCGCCTCGGCCAGGGCGGCCAGGGCCTGGGCCGGAGCGGGGCGGCCCCAGGCGGCCGTCGCGGCCTCCAGCGCCGCCAGCGCGGGCGCGCCGCCCTTGCGGTGCGGGCTCATCGCCTGAAGCGTTTCCAGAAGCACGCGCTCGGCGCGCAGCTCGGCGGCCTTGACGTCCTCGCGCAGGCCTTCGCGCGCGGCGTCCTCGATCGGCGGGGCCGGCGCCTTGAGCGCGCGGCGCACGGCGCGCAGGGGCTTGAGCGCGGTCTCGTCCCACGCCCGCGCCGCCGTCGCGGCCCTGGCGAGCAGGTCGCTGTCAGTGGTCTCGGCCCAGACCGCCCAGAGCAGCAGGGAGGTGTTCTGGCCGTGCTCGTCCTGCAGGGCGAGGCAAGCCTCGGGCGCGCCCGGCCGGGCGTAGACCTCAAGCGCCCATTCCCAGATCGACATTC
The DNA here is from genome assembly GCF_041916435.1 of Phenylobacterium sp. Lineage (GTDB taxonomy): Bacteria > Pseudomonadota > Alphaproteobacteria > Caulobacterales > Caulobacteraceae > Phenylobacterium. Next base: position 125,517 of record NZ_JAYRZM010000004.1, read on the forward strand.
AGGCCTCCTGTCCGGCCGGGCCGATGTCCTGGCCCCAGCGCCGCACCGAGCTCCAGGACAGGCCGAAAATGTCCAGGGCCCGGCCCACCGACTGGTCGACCATCTCCTCCAGGGTGGCGGGCCTGGCGTAGAAGGCCGGGACGGGCGGCGCGATCACAGCGCCCATCTCGGCCAGCCGCACCATGGTGCGCAGGTGGCCCAGGTGCAGCGGGCTCTCGCGCACCATCAGCACCAGCGGGCGGCGCTCCTTGAGGGTGACGTCGGCCGCGCGCGTGAGCAGCGAGGAGGTCACGCCGGTGGCGATCTCGCTCATGCTGCGCACCGAGCAGGGGGCGATGATCATGCCGAGCGTGGGGAACGAGCCGGAGGCGATCGACGCGCCCACGTCGCCCGGCTTGTGCGACACGTCGGCGCGCGCCTGCACGTCGGCGACGGCGAGGTCGGTCTCCTGGCCGATGGTCAGCACGGCCGCGCGGCTGAGGATCAGATGGCTCTCCACCCCCAGTTCGCGGCAGGCGTCCAGCACCCTCAGGCCATAGGCGACGCCGCTGGCGCCGGAGAGGCCGACCACGAGTTTCGGCCGCTCGGATTTCACCATGTCCTCGTCCCCCGCGCCGGTACGACGGGCGCCGATCATTCACCACCCGATGCAAACATATGTGATCTGACAGCGTCCCGCAGCGGGTGTTCACTTCTGACGGACGTATAACGAAGGAGGCTTATCTGATGGCCGTTGAAGCTCGGATCCGCGAGCTAGGATCCCGCCACAGCGCTCTGGAAGACGCTATCCAGGATGAGATGAGACGACCCGCCGCCGACGACGTCAGACTTAGGGAATTGAAGCGACAGAAGCTGAAGCTGAAGGAGGAAATCGAAGGCCTCCGCTCCAAACTTCACTAGCCGCGACGAAGAAAAGGCCCGCAAGCGCGGGCCTTTTCCATATCAGTCGTCGGAGTAGGTCTCGTCCTCGAAGGCCGGCTCGATGTCGGGCTGGTCGTCCTGGCCCGGATCGATCTCGCCCGCGGCGCGAAGGGTCGGGCCGTCCGGCTCGACCACGCCGCGGCGGGCGTCGTCCTTGGCCTTCTTGTCGGCGGCCTTGCGCACCACCGCGTCCAGCTCGAGCTGGGTGGCCAGGCCCAGGGTGACCGGGTCCACCGGCTTGATGTTGGCCGCGTTCCAGTGGGTGCGGTTGCGCACCTGGTCGATGGTGGCCTTGGTGGTGCCCAGCAGGCGCGCGATCTGGCTGTCCTGCACTTCCGGGTGGTTGCGCAGGAACCAGGCGATGGCGTCCGGCCGGTCCTGGCGGCGCGACACCGGCGTGTAGCGCGGCGCTTTCTTCACCGGCTTCAGGAGCTCGGCGTGGCGGGACTTCTGCACCTTCATGCGGTAGGCCGGATCGGCCTGGGCCGCGTCGAGCTCCTCGCGGGCGAGCTGGCCGTTGGCGATGGGGTCGGCCCCACGGATGTCGCGCGCGACCTCGCCGTCGGCGATGCCCCTCACTTCCAGCGGATGCAGGCCGCAGAAGTCGGCGATCTGCTCGAAAGTCAGGGAGGTGTTGTCCACGAGCCAGACGGCGGTCGCCTTCGGCATCAGGATCTCGGTCATGGTCGGCTCTCGAAATGACGGCGCCCGACCTTTCGGCCGGGCGCGAGGATATTGTTCACGATATAGGCGCGTTCGACGCCCAAGAAAACGACAATCGTCCGTGATCCCCGGCGGGGCCGCCTCGACCCCGGGACGAGTCGGGCCCGCGATCAGTCGTCCAGGGCGCGGCGGTCGACGATCCGCAGGCCGTAGCCGCCGGAGCCCGGCAGCACGGTCTTGGACGAGGTGAGCAGGATCATGTCGCGCACGCCGAGGTCGAGCAGGATCTGCGCGCCGATGCCGTAGTCGCGCACGATGCCGGCGCCGCGGGCCTCGGCGGTCTGGCTGTGGCCATAGCGCTCGGACAGCCAGGCGGGATTGGAGTCGCGGATGAACACCGCCACGCCCGCGCCCTCGGCGCCGGCGATCGCCTCCAGGGCGCGCGGCACGTAGTCGCGGCGCGCCTCCACGTGGCCCAGCATGTCGGCGGCCATGTCGACGCGGTGCATGCGCACCAGGGTGGGCTTGTCCGGGTCGATCCTGCCCTTGGTCAGGACCACGTGCTCGGTCCCGTCGATGATGTTGCGGTAGATCACCATCCGGAAGCGGCCGCCGTAGGCGGAATCGAACGGCGTCTCCAGCACGCGCTCGATCTGGCGCTCGGTGCGGCGGCGATAGGCGATCAGGTCGGCGATGGTCCCGATCTTCAGGCCGTGGAGCTGGGCGAAGGCGACGAGGTCCGGCAGGCGGGCCATGGAGCCGTCGTCCTTCATGATCTCGCAGATCACCCCGGCGGGGTTGAGGCCGGCCATGCGGCTGATGTCGACGGCGGCCTCGGTGTGGCCGGCGCGGACCAGCACGCCGCCGTCCTTGGCCACCAGCGGGAAGACGTGGCCGGGGGCGACGATGTCGTCCGGGCCCTTGGTCGGGTCGACCGCCACGGCGACGGTGTGCGCCCGGTCGTGGGCCGAGATGCCGGTGGTCACGCCCTCGCGCGCCTCGATCGAGACGGTGAAGGCGGTGCCGTGGCCGGACTGGTTGTCGGCGGCCATCGGCGGCAGGCGAAGCTGGCGCGCCCGCTCGGCGGTGATCGACAGGCAGATCAGGCCGCGGGCGTGCTTGGCCATGAAGTTGATCTGCTCGGGCGTGGCGAACTGGGCGGGGATGATCACGTCGCCCTCGTTCTCCCGGTCCTCGGCGTCGACCAGGATGTAGGGCCGGCCGTTGCGGGCCTCCTCGATGATCTCCTCGATCGGGCTGATGGCCGCCGCAAGGGTCTCGTCGGACCCGGCGGGACGTTGAACGGGACCGGGCTGGGCCGGGCGGGAATTGTTCATAGGGCGGCCTTCATCTTGGCGAACTCCACGACCTGGCCGGCCACGGTGGCGAGCTGCCAGGCGTCCTTGGGCTCACGGCACTCGCCAGCTTCGTCGAACAGCGGCCCGCCCGCGTTGAGCGCGGCCCCGAACGGCGTCGGCCAGCCTCTCAGGGCATGTATGATCGAGCGCAGCGCGGTCAAAGTGGTGCCGGCCGCCTGCCAGCCGTCGGCGCAGATGACGCAGCCCACGGCCTTGCCCTGGAAATAGGGGGCCGGGTCGTTGCGGGTGAGCTCCAGGGTGTCCAGGGCGTTCTTGACCACGCCGGAGATCGAGCCGTGGTAGCCGGGGCTGGCGACGATCACCCCGTCGGCCGCGCGCACGGCGTCGGCCAGGAGCTGCTGGGCCGGATGGGCGTCGCCCGGGCGCGGGTCGAAGATCGGCAGGCTGGAGAGGAACTCGCCGCCGAGCAGGCGGGTCTCCGCCCCGGCGGCCTCCGCCGCGCGCAGGGCCGCGGCGAGCGCCCGCTCGGAGGTGGAGCCGGCGCGCACCGTGCCGCCGAGGCCCAGGATCAGGGGACGCTTGCCGCTCATGCCTCGACCGCCGGATTCTCGAACACCTTCTTCAGCTCCGTCTTCAGGATCTTGCCATTGGCGTTACGCGGCAGGGTCTCCGGCCAGAAGACGATCTGCACCGGCACCTTGAAGGCCGCCAGCCGCTCGCGCACCCACTGGCGAAGCTCCGCCTCGGTCGCCGTCCCGCCGGGCCGTAAGTGCACGACGGCGGCCGGCTCCTCGCCGAGGGTCTTGTGCGGTCGGCCGACCAGGGCCGCGTCCATCACGTCGGGGTGGTCGTAGAGCACGTTCTCCACCTCGACGCAGTAGATGTTCTCGCCGCCGCGGATCAGCATGTCCTTGGCCCGGTCGATGATGAAGAGGAAGCCCTCCTCGTCGAGCCGGGCGAGGTCGCCGGTGCGCAGCCAGCCGTCGACGAAGGTCTGGGCGGTGGCCTCGGGCTTGTTCCAATACGCGCGCAGCACCTGCGGGCCCTTGACCCACAGCTCGCCGACCGCGCCCACGGGCAGCACGGTGACGCCGTCGGCCGGATCGCGGATCTGCATGTCGCCGACCGGGGCGGCGGGCCCGGCGCTTTCCGGGCGCGCCTCGTAGTCGCGGCCCAGGTGCGAGGTGAAGGTGGCCGAGGTCTCGGTCATGCCCCAACCGTTGCCGGGCAGGGAGGCGGGGAAGGTCTCGACGATCTTGCGCACCAGGTCGGGCGCCGAGGGCGCGCCGCCGTAGGTGACCTGCTGCAGGCTGGAGAGGTCGTACTTGGCCCGGGCCGGGTGCTCGATGAGCTGCCAGGCGATGGTCGGCACCCCGCCGGTGGCCGTCACCCGCTCGCGCTCGATCAGGCGCATGGCCTCCTCGGCCGCGAAGCGCCGCATCAGCACCAGCTTGCCGCCGCCGTTGATCGCGGGCGACAGGGTCGCCGAACAGCCGGTGGCGTGGAACATCGGCACGACCAAGAGGGTCACCCGCTGGGGCAGCTTGTGCGGGTCCGCCTCGGGCGGGGCCTCGCCGCGGCGCAGGAAGTTGCGCACGGCCGCGATGCCGCTGGTCGCGATGTTGGTGGTCATGTTGCGGTGGGTGCCGAGCGCGCCCTTGGGCCGGCCGGTGGTGCCGGAGGTGTAGAGGATGGTGGCGTCGTCGTCGGTGTCGAGGTCCACGTCCGGCATCGGCAGGTCCGGCAGCTCGCCCCAGCCGTTCACCGGGCCGATCACGTCCTCCAGCCGGTGGATCAGCGGGTCGTCGTGAGCGTGGGCCAGGCGGCAGGCGTAGACCTTCTCCAGCTCGGGGCAGTTGGCGAGATGGCCCTCGAGGCGCTCCAGCCGTTCCTCGTCCATCAGGGCGATCTTGGTTCCGGAATCCGTCAGGCCGTATTCCAGCTCCGGGCCGGTCCACCAGCCGTTCAGCGGGGTGACGATCGCGCCGATGATCGCGCCGGCGAAGAAGGCGACCGGCCATTCGGGCAGGTTGCGCATGATCACGGCGATGCGGTCGCCCTTCTTCACGCCGTCGGCGATGAGCTGGTGGGCCAGCTTAAGCGTCGCGCGGGCGAAGGCCTCGTAGGTGGCGCGGTCGTCCTCATAGACGACGAACTCGCGGTCCTTGAAGGCGCGGCCGTTGAGGAAGACGTCGCGCAGGGTCGGCGGCGCGTTCTTCCACACCCGCGTCTTCACGCCGTGGACCAGCTTCTCCTCCATCTCGAAACGCTGGCCGGGCGCGGTCAGGCGCGCATGGGCCTCGGCGATGGACATCGCCGGCCAGGGCGCGGCGGCGGAAGAGCTGCTGGCGTCGGACATATGCGGAAATTCTCGAAATCGTCTGGTTCTGAAATAGGTGCGGCCAAGACCGCGGCATCCAGATAATGGTCGCATTGGCGAAGGGGAAAGCAAATCCGCTCGTCCGCCGGCGCGCATGGCCGGGCGGGGCGGGCGCTGGTAGGACGGGGCATGGGCGAGGTTCGGGACGCGGCGCGCACGCGCGCGAAGATCTTGACGGCCGCGCGCGACGAGTTCGCCGCGCGGGGTTTCGCCGGCGCGCGGGTGGAGTCGATCGCCAAGCGGGCGGGGCTGACCAAGCAACTGATCTATCATTACTTTCCCAGCAAGGAAGCGCTCTTCGAGGAGACGCTGCAGGCCAAGTATCAGCGGCGCAGGACCCGCCAGGACGACGAGACCGGGCCGGGCGAGCTGTTCCGCCAGCGGTTCCGCTACGCCTGCGAGGACACGATCTGGATGCGGCTGATGACCTGGGAGGCGGCAGAGCACCGCGAGACCGGCCGCATCATCGGCGAGGACACGCGGCGGGCCTCGGTCAAGCGGCTGGGCGACATGGTGGCCGAGCGCCAGGCGCGCGGCGACCTTCCCGCCGACCTTCCCGCCGAGATGATCGAGCTGGCGATCTACGCCCTGTCGATCTACCCGATCGCCTTTTCGCAGACGACCGAGATGGTCACCGGCCGCCCGCCGGAGGACCCCGAGTTCCAGGCCGAGTGGAGCGCCTTCCTGGAGGTCCTGGCCCGGCGGCTGGCGAAATCATAACTTACCACTTGTAAAGTTATGGCGGGGCGGTAGTCTGGGGACGTTCAATCCCCAGATCATCGGAGTCGCCCATGCCAAACGACGGGCGCGTAGAGCTTCGCCTCACCCTCAACGGCGAGCCGCGGGACCTTGCGGTCCGGCCGTTCGACACCCTGCTGGACGTCCTGCGCGACCAGCTCGGCCTGACCGGCGTGAAGAAGGGCTGCGACATGGGCGCCTGCGGCGCCTGCACGGTCCTGGCCGACGGGCGGCGCATCAAGGCCTGCCTGGCGTTGGCGGCGTCCTATGAGGGCCGGGCGATCACCACCATCGAGGGGATCGGCAGCCCCGAGGCGCTGCATCCGCTGCAGGCGGCCTTCGTGCGCCATGACGCCCTGCAGTGCGGCTACTGCACGCCGGGCCAGATCCTGTCGGGCCTGGCGCTGATCGAGGAGGGCGTGGCCGACCGCGACGCCATCCGCGAGGGGATGAGCGGCAACCTCTGCCGCTGCGGGGCCCATCCGGCCATCGTCGAGGCGATCGCCGAGGCGGCGGGCCTATGAGCGGGGCGGCGTTCGACTATCTGCGCGCGGGCGACGTGGGCCAGGCCCTGGCGGCCGGCGCCAGGCCCGGCGCGGCCTATCTCGCCGGGGGCACCGACCTGATGCCCCTGTGGAAGGCGCGGGCCGAGGCGCCTGGGCTGGTGGTGGACATCTCGCGCCTGCCGCTGGCCGGGATCGGCGTGGGGGACGAGGGGGTCCTGCGGCTCGGCGCGTTGGCGCGCCTGAGCGACGTGGCGGCCGACCCGGCGGTGGCCGGGCGCTGGCCGCTGGCGGTCGAGGCGATCAGGGCCAGCGCCTCGGGCCAGGTGCGCAACATGGGCACCGTCGGCGGGGTGCTGATGCAACGCACCCGCTGCGCCTATTTCCGCAACGACGCCCTGGCCTGCAACAAGCGCGCGCCGGGCTCCGGCTGCGGCGCGCGGGCCGGCGAGAACCGGGGCCATGCGATCTTCGGGGCCAGCGCCGCCTGCTGCGCGACGCACCCCTCCGACCTGGCCGTCGCGCTGGTCGCCCTGGACGCGGAGATCGAGGCGGCGGGCCGGGGCGGGACGCGGCGCATCGCGGCGGGCGAGCTGCACCGCCTGCCCGAAGCGACGCCCGAGGCCGACACGGTGCTGGAGCTGGGCGAGCTGATCACCGCCGTGGAGGTTCCGCCCTGCCCCGGGACGCGCTCGACCTATCTGAAGGTGCGCGACCGGGCCTCCTTTGAGTTCGCGGTGGTCTCGGTCGCCGCGGTGCTGCGCGTGCAGGACGGGCGGATCGCCCATGCGCGGCTCGTCGCCGGCGGCGTCGCGCCCAAGCCCTGGCGGCTCGCGCCGAGCGAGGCGGCGCTGCTGGGCAAGGCGCCGACGGAGGACGCCTTCGCCGAGGCTGCCGCCCTGGCGGTCGAAGGCGCCGAGCCCCTGGCGCACAACGGCTTCAAGATCGAGTTGCTCAGCCGCGCGGTCCGGCGCGCGCTGCAAACCGTGGGAGCGCCGGCATGAGCCTGATGGAAAGCCCCCGCCGCCTGGAGGCGGCGCTGAAGGCCACCGGCGCGGTGCTCTACGAGGCCGAGACGCCGATGGCGGGGATGCTGCACGCCGCCCTGGTGGAGGCGCCGATCGCCAGGGGCCGGGTGGTGGCGATGGACGCGGAGCCCGCGCGAACGTCGCCGGGCTTCGCCGACTTCGTCTCCTACGCCGAGGCCGGGGCGCTGAAGCCCTCGGGCAATATCCGCCTGATCCAGGAGCCCGAGATCCATTTCGCCGGCCAGCCGGCGGGCCTCGTGGCCGCCGAGAGCCTGCACGAGGCCGAAGCCTGCGCCCGGGCCGTGCGGCTGGAGCTGGCGGCCGAGCCGGCGGTCACGGCGATCGGCCAGGCGCTTCAGACGGCCTTCGCCCCCGAGCTGGTCGGACGGTTCCCCGCCGCCACCCGGCGCGGCGATCCCGAGGCGGCCCTGGCGGGCGCGCATCTGACCGTGCGCCAGCGCTACGAGACCGCGGTGAACAACCACCATCCGATGGAGCCGCATTCGGTGGTCTGCGCCTGGGACGGCGACAAGGTGGTGGCGCACACCGGCACCCAGGCGATCTTCGCCACCCAGCGGGTGATCGCCCACGCCTTTCAGATTCCGGTCGAGAACGTGCGGGTGGTCTCGCGCTACATGGGCGGCGGCTTCGGCTGCAAGGGGCCGCTCTGGTGGCCCTGGATGATGTGGGCGATCCTGGCCTCGCGCCGCACGGGCCGGCCGGTGCGCCTGGAGCTCAGCCGCGCCCAGCTCTTCCGCCTGGTGGGCCGCCGCCAGGAGACCGTGCAGGACTTGGCGCTGGGCTTCGACGCCGAGGGCCGGCTCACGGCCATCGACCACCAGGTGCTGGCCCAAACCGCCACCCATGGCGACTACAGCGACTCCACCGCCCGGATCTCGCGCTGGCTCTATAGCTGCCCGAACGTGGCGACGGGCCACCGGCTGGTGCGCACCAACGAGCCCCTGCCGATCCCGATGCGCGCGCCGGGCGTGGCGCCGGGGCTGTTCGCGATGGAATCGGCGCTGGACGAGGCGGCCGACGCGCTGGGGATCGATCCGGTGGAGCTGCGCGTGCGCAACTACGCCGACCACGACGAGGACGCGGGCAAGCCCTGGTCCAGCAACGGGCTTGTTGAGTGCTACCGGGTGGGCGCTGAGCGGTTCGGCTGGGCGCGGCGGCCGGCGGCGGGCGCGGCGCGCGACGGGCGCTGGCGGATCGGCTGGGGCATGGCCAGCTCGGTCTACGGCGTGCACCACCAGCCCTGCCGCGTGAAGGTGCGGATCGAGGCCGACGCGGGCCTCCTGGTGCAATGCGGCACCCAGGACTTCGGCCAGGGCGCCTACACCGCCATCGGTCAGCTCGCCGCCGAGGGGCTGGGCGTGTCCATGGAGAAGGTGCGCGTGGAGCTGGGCGACACCGACCTGCCGGAAGGGCCCTACACGGGCGGCTCGATGGTGACGGCGAGCTTCACGCCGCCGACGGAAGCGGCGGTGCGGACCCTGCGCGCGCGCATCGCCGAACTGGCCGCCGCCGACAACGCCTCGCCGCTGGCGGGGGCGGACGCCGACGACCTGGTGTTCGAGGCGGGGCTCGTCAGGAGCCGTTCGCGCAACGCCGCCGAGAGCCTTTCCGAGCTGATGGCCCGCCTGGCGCCCGAGGGGCTGGAGGCCGAGGGGGCGGCGGCCGTGCCGGACGACAGCGGCTTCAGCGCCAACGCCTACGGCGCGGTGTTCGTCGAGGTGGGCGTCGACGCCGAGCTCGGCGAAGTGCGCGTGCGGCGGGTGACCGGCGCCTTCGCCGCCGGGCGCATCCTCAATCCGCTGCTGGCGCGGAGCCAGCACGTCGGCGGGCTGATCGGCGGCATCGGCATGGCGCTGCACGAGGAGGTGGCCACCGACCGGCCGAGCGGACAGATCGTCGGCGACAGCTTCGCCGACTACCTCATCCCGGTGCACGCCGACATGCCGGACTTCGACATCGCCCTGGTCGACGAAGAGGACGAGCTGCTGCCCGGCGGCATCAAGGGCATTGGCATGCTCGGTACGGCCGGCGTGCAGGCGGCCATCGCCAACGCCGTCTTCCACGCGGTGGGCCGGCGGGTGCGCCGCCTGCCCATCCGCATCGAGGACGTGATCGGCGCGCGGTGAGGGGGAGGCCCTAGGCCTCCGCCTTCTCCCGGCGGCCCATGCCCAGCTTGGCGTACTCCTCCTTCAGCTCCGCCAGCTCGTCGGCGTAGCGGGCCTGGGCGTCCTCGCGCAGCTTGGGGATGTGGTAGCTGGGGAAGAGGTCGTTGTCGGGGCGGTAGTCCTTCAGCACCTGCTTGGCCAGGGTGACCTTGTGCACCTCGGTGGGGCCGTCGGCGATGCCCATGACCAGGCTGGAGGTGACCATGTGCATGAACGGCATCTCGTTGGAGACGCCGAGCGCGCCGTGCAGGTGGGCGGCCTTGGTGGCCACGTCGTTGTAGACCTTGGGCATGGCCACCTTGATGGCGGCGATGTCCTTGCGCACCTTGTTGTAGTCCTTGTGCTTGTCGATCAGCCAGGCGGTGCGCAGGACCAGGAGGCGGAACTGCTCCACCGCGATCCAGGAATCTGCGATCTGCTCCTGCACCATCTGCAGGTCGGCGAGCCGGCCGTCGCGGGTGGTGCGCGAGACCGCCCGGCGGCACATCAGGTCGAGCGCGTGCTTGCAGGCGCCGACGGTGCGCATGGCGTGGTGCACGCGCCCGCCGCCCAGGCGCACCTGGGCGATGACGAAGGCCTGGCCGCGGTCGCCGAGCAGGGCCTCGGGGCCGACCCGCACGTTGTTGTAGCGGACATAGCCCTCGTTGCCGCCGCCGACCTCGCCGCCGCCGCCGACGGCCACGTTGCGGATGATCTCCACCCCGGGGGTCTCGGTGGGCACCAGGAAGATCGACGTGCGGCGGTAGGGGTCCTTCGCGTCGGGATCGGTGATGGCGTAGACCACCAGGAGCTTGGAATAGCGGGCGTTGGTGGAGAACCACTTCTCGCCGTTGATGATCCAGTCGTCGCCGTCCTTCACCGCATGAGTCTTGAAGGTCAGCGGGTCTGAGCCGCCGGTGGGCTCGGACATGGAGAACGCCGAGCGGATCTCGCCGTTCAGCAGCGGCCACAGCCAGCGCTCCTTCTGCGCCTCGGTGCCGTAGTGGGCGATGATCTCGGCGTTGCCGGTGTCGGGCGCCTGGCAGCCGAACACGGTGGGGGCCAGGCTGTTGCGGCCGAGCTTCTCGTTCATCAGGCCGAGCTTGAGCTGGCCGTAGCCCTGGCCGCCGAGCTCGGGGCCCAGGTGGCAGGCCCACAGCCCCTGTTCCTTCACCTTGGCTTGCAGCGGCTTGATGAACTTCTCGCGGCCCACGCGGCCGTGCACCGCCAGGCCCAGGTGCGAAAGGGGTTCGACCTCCTCGCGCATGAAGTCCTCGATCCAGTCCAGCTTCTTCTGGAACTCGGGGTCGGTTTCAAAATCCCAGGCCATTGTCCAATCCTCCCGCAGTCGATCGCCGCTTCAAATTCGAAAATTCGGTATGTGCGCGCCCGCCGAAATCCACGGATGCACGCTGGATTTCAAGTATCGGACTTGGGCCGGTTCTATGCAACGCCCTGCTGGAGGGCTCAGAACGCCCCGTGGCGGCCGACGCCCTCGGCGAAGCGGGTCGCGCCGTCGCGGGACTCGCCGCTCTGCAAGGTCTGGCGGCCCAGGCGGTATTCCAGGGCGAGCACCGCGTCGTGTTCCAGCGACCACTGGGCGAGCGCCACGGCGCGGTCGTGGCGCATGCACGTCTGCGGGAAGGCGCTGAGCTGCTCGGCCAGCTCCAGGGCCGCCTCCAGCGCCTGGCCCGAGGGGACGACGCGATTGGCGAGGCCCATGGCGTGGGCTTCCTCGGCGCCGACCGCCCGGCCGGTGAGGATCATGTCCATGGCCCGCGACTGGCCGATCAGGCGCGGCAGGCGCACCGCGCCCAGGTCGATCAGCGGCACGCCGAAGCGGCGGCAGAAGACGCCGAACACCGCATCGGCGCCGGCCACCCGCAGGTCGCACCAGCACGCCACCTCCAGCCCGCCGGCCACGGCGTGGCCCTCGACCGCGGCGATCACCGGCTTGGAGAGCTCCAGCCGCGTGCAGCCCATGGGGCCGAGGTCGCCCGTCGGGTGGAAGGGATTGCCCTGGCCGGCGCTGACCGCGTGCAGATCGGCGCCGGCGCAGAAATAGCCGCCCTGGCCCTGCAGCACCGCCACGTCCAGCGCCTCGTCGGCGTCGAACGCCTTGAACGCGTCGTACAGCGCCTGGGCCGTGGCCGCGTCGACGGCGTTGCGCCGGTGCGGCCGCTCGATGGTGACGACGGCCGTGCGGCCGCGCACCTCGACGCTGACGTCCGCCATGGCGCTCAGGTCTTCACGAACGGCAGGGCGCCCGTGGCCTTGCCGTCGATCGCCAGCAGGGCGTTGGCGACGGCCGGGCCGATCACCGGGGTGCCCGGCTCGCCCACGCCGCTGGGGGCGTTGGCGGAGGGCTGGATATAGGTCTCCACCCGGGGCGCCTCGTTGTGGCGCAGCACGCGGTAGGTGTCGAAGTTGGCCTGTTCGACCACGCCGTCCTTCAGGGTGATCGCCCCGTAGAGCGCCGCCGACAGGCCATAGCAGGTCCCGCCTTCCATCTGGGCGGCGATCTGGTCCGGCGAGATCGCCACGCCGCAGTCGATGGCGGTGACCACGCGGCCGACCTTGGGCTCGCCGTTCTCCATCTTGACCTCGGCGACCTGGGCCACGACCGAGTTGAAGCTTTCGTGCACCGCCACGCCGCGGGTCCAGCCCTCGGGGGCGGGCGTCGTCCAGCCGGCCTTGTCGGCCGCCAGGTTCAGCACCGCAAGGTGGCGGTTGGCGCCGGCGCGGGCGTAGAGCGTGCGGCGGTAGTCCACCGGGTCCTTGCCGGCCTTGCGGGCGAGCTGGTCGATGGTGTGCTCCATGGCGAAGGCGGTGTGGGTGGCCCCCACCGAGCGCCACCAGAGCACCGGCACGCCGGTGTCGGGCAGGATCGCCTGGGCGTCGACGTTGGGCGTGGCCTTCAGATAGGGCGAGCCCTTGCAGCCCTCGACCGCGGTCTCGTCCAGGCCCTTCTGCGGCATGGGCGAGCCCTTCATCAGCGACTGGGTGACGATGCGGTGGCGCCAGCTCGCCGGATAGCCGTCGGCGTCCAGCACCACGCGCACGGCGTGGTGGGCGATGGGCCGGTAGTAGCCGGCCTGCATGTCGTCCTCGCGGGTCCAGACCAGCTTCACCGGCTTGCCGCCGCCGACCTTCTTGGCGATGTGCACGCACTCGGCGGCGTAGTCGGACTGGAAGTTGGCGCGCCGGCCGAAGGAGCCGCCGGCGAACAGGGTGTCGATCTGGACCGAGCCGGGCAGGGTGAAGACGATCTTGGCGGTGTTGAGCTGGTCGACCGTCGGGATCTGCGAGCCGAAGGTCAGCTTGGCCTGGTTGCCCTTGACCTCGGCCACGCAGTTCATCGGCTCCATGGTGGCGTGGGCCAGGAACGGGAAGTCGTAGGTCGTCTCGAACACCTTGTCGCCGGTGCTGGCGTCGTCCACCTGGCCCTGGGTCTCGAAGGATTCCCACTTGAGCTTGTCGGTCAGGCCCTTGCCGGCGACGAGGTCCTTGTACATGGCCAGGATCTGGTCGGAGCCGCGCTTTTCGGCCTTGGAGTCGCCCCACTCCACCTTCACCGCGTCGCGGCCGGACTTGGCCGCCCAGGTGTTCTTGGCCACCACGGCGACGCCGGTGGGGATCTCGAAGACGTCGACCACGCCGGGCACGGCCTTGGCCTCGGTCGCGTCGAACGACTTCACCTTGCCGCCGAACAGGGGCGCGTGGGCCACCATGGCCACCAGCATGCCCGGCGCCTGGACGTCCTGGGTGAAGCGGGCCGTCCCGTCGCTCTTGACCTGGCCGTCCTTGCGGCGGACCCGGTCGGTGCCGATCAGCGTGAACTTGTCAGGGCTCTTCAGCGTGGGCGATTCCGGCGGCTTGACCTTGGCCGCGTCGGCCAGGAGCTCGCCGAAGCCGGCCGATTTGCCGCTGGCGGCGTGGCTGACCACGCTGTCCTTCACCGCGATCTCGCCAGCCGGGACGCTCCACTTGGAGGCGGCGGCCTGGACGAACATGGCCCGCGCCGCCGCGCCGGCCTTGCGAAGCTGGCCCCAGGAGTTGGCGATGGCGGTGGAGCCGCCGGTGCCCTGCACGCCCATCAGGGTGTTGGCGTAGACCTTGGCGTTGGCCGGCGCCTGTTCGACCGAGACCTTGGACCAGTCGGCGTCGAGCTCCTCGGCGACGATGGCGGCCAGGCCCGCGTGATTGCCCTGGCCGAATTCGATGTGCTTGGAGATCACCGTCACCGCCCCGTCGGGGGCGATCTTGATGAACGGGCCGAAGGCGCCGAAGTCGTCCTTGGCGCCGATGCTGAGCACGTCGGCGGGCGAGCAGCCGACCAGCAGCGCGCCGCCGGCCAGGGTGGCGCCGACCACCACTTCGCGGCGGGTCGAGCCGAGGCGGGAGGGGTTCACTGGAGCGTTCATGGCGTCCTCCCGATCAGGCCGAGGCGGCCGGTGCGGCCGGGGCCGAGGCGGCGCCCGCCGCCTCCTTGATGGCCGCGCGAATGCGCTGGTAGGTCCCGCAGCGACAGATGTTGCCGCTCATCGCCGCGTCGATGTCCTCGTCGGAGGGGTTCGGATTGCTGGCGAGCAGGGCCGTGGCCGACATGATCTGGCCCGACTGGCAGTAGCCGCACTGCGGCACGTCCAGCTTCACCCAGGCCTGCTGCAGCGGCGACTGGCCCCCGAGGCTTTCGATGGTGGTGATCTTCACGCCCGAGGCCACTTCCAGCGGCGTGGAGCAGGAGCGGATCGGCTGGCCGTCGGCCAGCACCGTGCAGGCGCCGCACTGGGCGATGCCGCAGCCGAACTTGGTGCCGGTCAGGCCCAGCTCGTCGCGCAGGACCCACAGGAGCGGCGTGTCCGGCGGCGCGTCCACCGACACCGACTTGCCGTTCACATCAAGCGTCGTGGCCATGGATCGCACCCTCCCAGTTCGTCTTGGAATGCATCTTAACAGCGTTCAGAGCCGACGGTAACGCGAGCTGCAATGGCGGTCCAGCCTGCAACCGGCTAGGCTTGATCCGACAAAGGAGTAAGCCATGCGCCGCCGTCTTGTTCCCCTGGTCGCCGTCGCCGCGGGCCTCGCCTCGGGGCCGGCCCTCGCTGCAGATGGGGGCAAGCTGTTCGCCCTGCAATGCAAGTCGTGCCACGGCGCGGCGAGCACCCTGATGGGCCCGGCGCTGAACGGCGTGACGGGGGCCAAGATCGCCGTCCGCGGCGACTACAAGTTCTCCGAGGCGCTGAAGGCCAAGGGCGGGACCTGGACGGCCAAGTCGCTGGACGCCTACCTGGCCAATCCGCAGGGGTTCGCCCCGGGCGGGCGCATGAAGACGGGCGTCGCCGACCCGGCCGCGCGCCAGGCGATCGTCGCCTATCTGGAAACCCTGAAGTGAGCCGCGCCGCCGGGCGGCCGGGCCCGTCGCAGGGACGCTGAGCGCCGATGGACGCGTTTCCGGCCTTCTTCCCGCTCGCCGGGCGCAAGGTGGTGGTCGCGGGGCAGGGCGAGGCCGCCGAGGCCAAGGCGCGCCTGTTCGAGGGCTCCCCGGCCGTGGTGGTGCGCCTGGAGGGACCGCAGGCCTTCCTGGCGGGCGCCTATGCGGGCGCGGTGCTGGCGTTCGTGGCCAGCGAGGACGAGCTCTTCGCCCAGGCCGCCGCGCGGGCGGCGCGGGCCGCGCACGTGCCGGTGAACGTCGTCGACCGGCCGCAGATGTGCGACTTCACCACCCCGGCGGTGATCGACCGGGGCGAGGTGGTGGCCGCGATCGGCACCGGCGGCGCCTCGCCGATGCTGGCGACCCTCCTGCGCCATGACATCGAAGCCCGCGTGCCCGAGGGCGCGGGACGGGTGGCGGCGCTGCTGCGCCGGCTGCAGGACGAGGTGCGCGCGGCCCTGCCGGACCTGGCCCGGCGCCGCGCCTTCCTGCGCGCCCAACTTTCCGGACCGGCGGCCGAGGCGGCCATGGCCGGCGACGCCGAGGGGGCCGCCGACCTGCTGCGCCAGGCCCTGGCGAAGGCGGAGGCCGGCGGCGGACGGGTGCAGTTCGTGGCGGGCCGCGGGCCCGTGGACCTCCTGACCCTGAAGGCCGTGCGCGCGCTCGCCGCGGCCGACGTGCTGGCGCCGGACGCCGACGCCGACCCGCAGATCCTGGCCCTGGCCCGGCGCGACGCCGAACGGCTCGCGCCCGAGCAGGCCGGCCCCGAGGCGCTGGCCGCCCTGGCCCGCGCCGGCCGCGCGGTGGTGCGGGTGGTGGTCCATCCGGCCGATCCGGAAGCCCTGCGCGTCCTCGCCCAGGCCGGGGTCGAGGTCGAGGTCCTGCCGACGGCGGCCGGATGATGGCCGCGCTCGGACCCGAGGACCTGGGCGCGATCCTGCTGTCGCTGAAGGTGGCCGCCGCGGCGACCCTGGCGGGCGCGCCGATCGCGCTCGCCACGGCCCTGGCCCAGGCGCGCGGGCGCTTTCCCCTGCGCGTGGCCCTGGACGCCCTGGTCACCCTGCCGCTGGTGCTGCCGCCGGTGGCGACCGGTTATGTGCTGCTGCTGTTGTTCGGCAAGCGCGGGCCGGTCGGCGCGCTGCTGGAGAAGGCGGGGATCGTCTTCGCCTTCAACTGGACCGGCGCGGCCCTGGCGGCCGGCGTGATGGCCTTTCCGCTGATGGTGCGGCCCATGCGCCTGGCGATCGAGGCGGTGGACCGCGAGGTGGACGAGGCGGCCCTGACGCTGGGCGCGTCGCCGCTCACCCGGTTCACCCGCGTGACCCTGCCGCTGGCCGCGCCCGGCGTGGCGGCCGGCGCGATCCTGGGCTTCGCCAAGGCGCTCGGCGAATTCGGCGCGACCATCACCTTCGTCGCGGCGATCCCCGGCGAGACCCTGACCCTGCCGGCGGCGATCTACGGGGCGGTGCAGACCCCGGGCGGCGAGGCGCGCGCGGCGGCCCTGTGCGGGGTGGCGGCGGTGATCGCCGTCGGCGCGGTGCTGGTGTCCGACGCCGTGAGCCGGCTGGCGGCGCGGGCCGCGCGCGGGGCCGGTGGATAATTTTATCCGGGTAATATTGACTTCGAAATTCATCCGGGTAAATCGGCGCGCGTCTCAAGGAGCCGCGCCATGCTGCAAGCCATCCCCGAACCCAAGCGCGCCGCCGTGGCGCGGGCGCTGACCGCCGCGTTCGGAACCGACGAGCCCGACGCGCTGACGCCGCTGAGCGGGGGCCTGTCCGGCGGGGAGGTCTATCGCCTGAGGGTGGGCGGGATCGCCTATGTGCTGCGCATCGAGGCGCCCGCCGACGGCTTCCGCGACCCGGCGCGCGCCTACGCCTGCATGAACGCGGCGGCCGGGGCCTGCCTGGCGCCGGCCGTGCGCTACGCCTGCGCGGCCGACGGCGTGGCGATCATGGACTTCGTGCCGGAACGCTCGCTCGCGCTCGACTACGCCGGGTCGAAGGCCGAGCTGATGACCGAGCTGGGCCAGGCCGTGCGCGTGCTGCACGAGACGCCGGGCTTTCCACCCTTGATGGACTACCTGGACGGCATGGACCTGCTGATCGGCCAGTTCCGCGCCCAGGCGGCGGACAGCGCGGCGGAAGAGGCCCTGGCGCGCTACGGCGAGATCGCCGCCGCCTACCGGCGGCTGCCGGCCGATCCGGTGTCCAGCCACAACGACCTGAACCCGCGCAACGTGATCTACGACGGCCGGCGGCTGTGGCTGATCGACTGGGAATCGGCGTTCCGGGCCGACCGCTACGTGGACCTGGCGGCGATGACCGGCTTCTTCGCCGCCGACGAGGCTGAGGCCGAAGCCGGGCTCCGCGCCTATTTCCGCCGCCCGCCCGTGGCGGCGGAGCGGGCGCGCCTGTTCCTGGCCCGGCAGATCGGCCACGTCTTCTACGGGATCATGTTCCTGGGCGGGGCGCTGGCCGAGCGGCCGGGCGAAGCCCCGCCCGACGGGGCGCGGGCGCTGGGCGAGCTGCATGCGGCCATCGGCCTGGGCGAGCCGGTGCTGGAGCGCTGGGAGGGCCGCGCCGCCTACGGACAGGCGCGGTTCGCCGCGATGCTCGAAGCCCTGGACGGACCGGGCCTGCCCGCGGCGCTGGCCGCCCTCTAGACGTCCAGCGGCCGGCCGCGGGTCTCCGGCAGCAGCAGCAGGCAGGTGACGACGCTGATCAGGGTGAAGGCGAACGGGAACCACAGGCCCGCGTAGATGTCGCCGGTGGCCGCGACGATCGCGAACGCGGTGAAGGGCACGAAGCCGCCGACCCAGCCGGTGCCGATATGGTAGGGCAGCGACATGGCCGTGTAGCGGATGCGGGTGGGGAAGAGCTCCACCAGGGTGGCGGCGATCGGCCCGTAGAGCGCCGTGGCGGCGATGACGAAGACCAGCAGCACGCCCAGCACCCCGGCCATGTTGAGCCGCGCGGGATCCGCCTTTTCCGGATAGCCGGCGGCGAGGAGGCCGGCCTTGATGTCGGCTTCGACCTTGGCCTTGACCGCCTGGGCGTCGGCCTTGGGCAGGCCAAGCGCGCTCGCCGAGGCGACGGTCGCCCCGCCGATCTTCACGCGGGCCGGGGCGTCGGCGGGGCCGGCCTCATTGCGGTAGGAGATGCCGGCGTTGGCCAGCACGCTCTTGGCGATGTCGCAGGACGACAGGAACGAGGCCTTGCCGACCGGGTCGAACTGCAAGGAGCAGTCGGCGGGGTCGGCGACGACGGTCACCGGCGTGCGCGCCTCGGCCTCGGCCAGCGCCGGATTGGCCGCCTTGGCCAGCATGTGGAAGCCGGGGAAGTAGGCCGCCGTCATCAGCGCCATGCCGAACAAGAGGACCGGCTTTCGGCCGATCCGGTCCGAGAGCCAGCCGAAGACGACGTAGAAGACCGCGCTGACCAGGGTGGCGACCATCATCACGAAGTTGATGGTCTCGGGCGCGACCTTGAGGAACTTGTCCAGGAAGGTCTGGGTGTAGAAGAAGGCCGTGTACCAGACCGCCCCCTGGGCGAACATGACGGCCACCAGGGCCAGCAGCACGATCTTCAGGTTCTTCCACTGGCCGAACGCCTCGGCGTAGGGCGCGGCCGAGCCGCCGCCCTCGGCCTTCATCTTGGCGAAGGCCGGGCTTTCGGAGAGCTTCAGCCGCATCCAGATGGAGATGGCCAGGAGGCCGGCCGAGAACAGGAACGGCACGCGCCAGCCCCAGGCGTCGAACGCCTCGGCGCCGAAGGCCGAGCCGATGATCAGGCGGCTGGCCAGAATGACGATGAGCGCGCCCATCAGTCCGAAGGCCGCCGAGGTCTGCACCCAGCCGGTGGAGCGGCCGCGCGCGTCGTGCGGCGCGTGCTCGGCCACATAGATCGCCGCCCCGCCGTATTCGCCGCCGAGGGCGAAGCCCTGGATGATCCGCATCAGCACCAGGAGCGCCGGCGCGGCCATGCCGGCTTGGGCGTAGGAGGGCAGAAGGCCGATGGCGAAGGTCGCCCCGCCCATCAGGATCACGGTGACCAGGAAGGCGCCCTTGCGGCCGGCCCGGTCGCCGATGCGGCCGAACACCAGGGCGCCGAGGGGGCGGAAGGCGAAGCCGGCGCCGAACAGGGCCAGCGCGGCCACGTAGCCGGCGGTCTCGTTGAGCCCCGAGAAGAAGGTGCGGGAGATGATCTGGGCCAGGCTGCCGAAGACGAAGAAGTCGTACCATTCGAAGGCGGTGCCGGCGGACGAGGCCGCTACGACGGTGCGCAAGGACGCGCTCTTGGGCGCGCCGGATTGGTCTGCGGCGATCTCCGCCATGCCTTGGTCCTCCCCCTGGAGGGGGTAGCTCTAGCACCGCCGGGCGCGCCGGCGAAAGTGCGGGCGGCTCAGGCCACGTTGGCCGCCGGCGCCTCGTCCGGCTCGCGGCTGAGACGGGCGATCTCGGCGAGCAGGGCCTCGGGCGAGATCGGCTTGCCCACCACCCCGTCCATGCCGGCCGCCAGGTATTCGCGCTGCTGGTGGGCCAGGACGTTGGCGGTGAGCGCGATGATCGGCGTGCGCGCGGCGCTGTCGCTGAGGGCGCGGATGCGGCGGGTGGCCTCCAGCCCGTCCATGCCCGGCATCTGCACGTCCATCAGGATCAGGTCGAACATGCCCCATTCGGCCGCCTCGACCCCGGCCGCCCCGTCCTCGGCGGTCTCCACCGTGGCGCCCAGGCCCTCCAGGAGCTTGGTGGCGATCAGGCGGTTGGTGGGGTTGTCCTCCACCACCAGGATGTGCAGGCCCTCCAGCAGGGCCGCGGGCGGCTCGGCCACCTCGGTGACGGCTTCGGCCGGTTCGGCGGCCACCTCGATCCAGAAGGTCGAGCCCTCGCCCTCGCGGGAGACGAAGCCCACGTCGCCACCCATGATCTCGGCCAGGCGCTTGGTGATGGCCAGGCCCAGGCCCGAGCCGCCGAACCTGCGCGTGGTGGAGGCGTCGCCCTGGTCGAAGCGCTGGAAGAGGCGCGTCTGGGCGGCCTGGGGCACGCCGATCCCGGTGTCCTTGATCTCGAAGCGCAGCCTGGGGCCGGTCTTGTGGGCGATCGGCCGGCAGCTGATCAGCACCTCGCCGCGCAGCGTGAACTTCACGGCGTTGCCGACCAGGTTGAACAGGGCCTGGCGCAGGCGGACCGGGTCGGACCAGATCCAGCCCACCGCCGGGTCCATCGCCACGCGCAGCCCCAGCCCCTTGGCCTCGGCCTGAGGGCGCAGCAGGCTCACCACCCCGTCGACCAGGGCCCTCGGGTCGATCGCCTCGAAGGCCAGCTCCAGGTGGCCCGCCTCGATCTTGGAGAAGTCGATCACGTCATTGAGCAGCTCGGCCAGCATCTGGCCGCAGGACAGGGCCTCGTCCAGCAGCTTGCAGCCCTCGGCCGACAGCGGCTCGGACTTGAGCAGATGCAGCACGCCCAGCACGCCGTTCATGGGCGTGCGGATCTCATGGCTCATGTTGGCCAGGAACGCGGCCTTGGCCTCCCCGGCGGCCTGGGCGGCGCGCTCGGCCTCGATCAGGGCCAGCTCCTGGCGCTTGGCCGCGTCGACGTCCTGCACCAGGCCCACGGCCTTCAGCCAGCGGCCGTCGGCGTCCTTGGCGAGCTGGTGATAGATGCGCACCCAGCGCTCGCCGCCCTCGGGCGTCAGCACGCGCGCCTCGAAGCCGTCGCCGGCGGCGGCCTGGCCGCGGTGGATCGACAGGAACATGGCCCGCACATGGGCCTGGTCGTCGGGATGGAAGTGCGGGAATCGCAGGCGCCGCACGGACTCGAAATCGCCGCCTTCGCCGATCATCCGCGTCAGCTCGGGCGAGGCCCAGAAGGTCTTCTTGACGTGGTCCACCTCGTAAACGCCGGCGTCGGCGGCGGCGAGGGCCATCTTCAGGCGGCTGGAGTTGACCTGGGCGTCGTGCCGCGCCTGGGCCATCTCGGTGACGTCCTGCGAAATGCCCTTCAGGCTGTAGAACCCGTCCGCCGCCGGCTCGGTGCGGTAGGTGACGCGGAAGGTGCGCCAGCGGCCGTCCTTGATCCGCAGGCGATGTTCCAGCGTGCCGGGCTCGCCGGTGATCACCGATCGGGTGAACGCCTCGTTGACCGCCTCGCGCTCGTCGGGGGCGAGCGCGGCCGCCAGGTCTTCGGGCGAGACAACGTCGCCGGGCCCGTAGCCGGTGCGCGCGCGAATCTCCTCCGACCAGGTGATGCGCCGTTCGTCCGGGTCGTAGCTCCAGGTGCCGACGCCGGCGGCTTCGGCGAGCATCTTGCGCGTGTCGCGCGCCTCGGCCAGCTCGTCGATGCGGTCGCTGTCGGGCGCGGCGTCGCGCATGGAGCCCAGCACGTGGCCGTCCTCGGTGAGCCGGCAGCGCGCCAGCAGCCGGCGCCAGGCGCCGTCCTTCGTGCGCAGGCGGGCCACGTGCTCGGCGGCCCCCGTCCGTCCCAGGCGCTCGAGACATTCAAGCACGCCGGCCTTGTCGTCGGGATGGACCAGCTCGTCCATGCGCTGGCCGAGCAGCTCGTCCTCGGACCAGCCGGCGGCCTCGCGCCAGGCCGGGCTGACCAATGCGTAGCGTCCGTCCGGGTCGAGCGCGAACAGCATCTCGCCGCTGTGTTCGAACAGCAGCTCGATCATCGCGCGTCTATCGGCCGGCGTGCGCCCACGCTTCTTCGCCATGCTTGTACCCCCGGTCAGGGATGGGCTTACCGGCGAAGCGTAAACTTATGGTTCGATCTCGATGAACGGCGTTCTCGCAGACGGCCTGCGATCAGAACGCGTTCTCGCCGGTGATGGCCCGGCCCAGGATCAGGGCGTGGACGTCGTGGGCGCCTTCGTAGGTGTTCACCGTCTCCAGGTTCGCGGCGTGGCGCATCACGTGGTAGTCGCCGGAAATGCCGTTGCCGCCGTGGATGTCGCGGGCCTCGCGGGCGATGGCCAGGGCCTTGCCGCAGTTGTTGCGCTTCATCATGGAGATCGCCTCGGGCACCCAGGCGCCCTGGTCGATCAGCCGGCCCAGCGCCAGGGCGCCCTCGAAGCCGAGGGCGATCTCGGTCTGCATGTCGGCCAGCTTCTTCTGCACGAGCTGGCGCGCGGCCAGCGGCTTGCCGAACACCTTGCGGGTGGAGACGTAGTCGCGGGAGGCGTGCAGGCAGAAGTCGGCCGCGCCCATGGCGCCCCAGGCGATGCCGTAGCGGGCCTTGTTCAGGCACGAGAACGGCCCGCGCAGGCCAGACACGTTCGGCAGCATCTGGTCCTCGGGCACGAACACGTCGGACAGGGCGATCTCGCCGGTGATCGAGGCGCGCAGGCTGAGCTTGTTGAGGATCTTCGGCGTCTCGAAGCCCTTGGAGCCGCGGTCCACCAGGAAGCCGCGGATCACGCCGTCGAGCTTGGCCCAGACCAGGGCGACGTCGCTGATGGGGGCATTGGTGATCCACATCTTGGCGCCGTTGAGCACGTAGCCGCCGTCCACCTTCTTGGCGACCGTGCGCATGGAGGCCGGGTCGGAGCCGCCGTCGGCCTCGGTCAGGCCGAAGCAGCCGACGATCGCGCCGCTCGCCATGCCGGGCAGGTACTTGCGCCGCTGCTCCTCGGAGCCGAAGGCGTAGATCGGGTACATCACCAGCGAGGACTGCACGCTCATGGCCGAGCGGTAGCCGGAATCGACGGATTCGATCTCGCGGGCGATCAGGCCGTAGGCCACGTGGTTGACCCCGGCGCAGCCGTAGTCCTCGGGCAAGGTCGGGCCCAGGAAGCCCAGCTCGCCCATCTCGTTCATGATCTCGCGGTCGAAGCGCTCCTCGGCGAAGGCCGAGACCACCCGCGGCAAGAGCTTGTCGCGCGCGTAGGCCCGCGCGCTCTGCCAGACCATCCGCTCGTCTTCGGTGAGGCGCGAGGCCAGATCCAGCGGATCTTCCCAGTCGAAGGTCTTAGCGGGCGAGCCGGTGTCGAGGGCCATGGCGCGGTCTCCTGAAGCTCCCAAGCGGGGGTGACCGGGGCTTATGGCCGTTTTCGCCGGCCGCGGGTAGTCGCCGCGCCGATTTTCCCGTCGTTTCAGGCGGCCTGGCGCTTCACGCCGCCGGGATGGAAGAACAGGGCCTGGCCGATGGCCGCCTTCACCGTCTCGGGCTGGAAGGGCTTGGTGATCAGGAAGGTGGGCTCGGGCCGCTCGCCGGTGAGCAGCCGCTCGGGGAAGGCGGTGATGAAGATCACCGGCACCTCGAACTGGCCCAGGATGTCCTTGACCGCGTCGATGCCCGAGGAGCCGTCGGCGAGCTGGATGTCGGCCAGCACCAGTCCGGGCGTCTTGCGGGAGACCGCGTCCACCGCCTCGGTGCGGGTGGCGGCGATGTCCACCACCCGATGGCCGAGCTCGGTGACCAGGGCCTCGATGTCGGCGGCGATCACCGGCTCGTCCTCGATGATCAGGACGTCGGTGGCCAACTCGGCGTCGATCTCGGCCTGGGCCTCGGCGATCAGTTGCTCGATGGTGGAGAAGTCGGTGTCCAGGATCTGCGCGGCCTCGCTGGGCGTGAAGCCCTCCAGCGCGGTCAGCAGGAAGGCCTGGCGCGAGCGCGGGGCGATGCGCATCAGCCGGCTGTCGGCGTCCCGCGCGGCCTCGCCGTCGTCGGAGGTCTGGGCCTCGAGCTGGGCGCCGGAGCTGCACCAGATCGCGTGGAAGACGTGGTAGAGCGCCACCCTCGGCGTCATGCCGGCCTCGAGCACCCGCTCGCCGGCGGCCAGGGCCTCCAGCGCTACGCGCACGTAGTGGTCGCCGGTGGTCTGGTCCCCCGTCAGCGCTCGCGCGTAGCGGCGGACGTAGGGCAGATGCGGCGCCAGGCGGGCTAACAGACTCAAGGTACACCTCTCCCGACTACTCGATGCGAATACGCGTCCGGTCAGGGGGCTTCCCCCGCCGAAGCTCCATCATAAGTCCGACAACGGCCGTTTTGGGAACCGGTTCCCGACGCGCCCGTTTTCTGCTTCCTAAGGCGGGACCGACCGGAACCTCAGGCAGGGCGGGGCGTTGACGGGCGACGATGACACTTCCAGGGGACGCGCCCCGCCAGGGCGGGACGCCGAAGACATGATCGAACAGAGAACCGCTGACGACCGTCGACGCGCGTCCGCAGCCCTTGACGAAGCCAGGCTGCGTCAGCAGGCGATCGGCGCGCGCCTGCGGCAGATGTTCGACGAGGTGGTCAACGAGCCGGTCCCGGACGAATTCCTGGCCATCCTGCGCGACGCGGACAAGCGCTCCTCAGGGAGCGGCTGATGGCAAGCGCCGATCCCCGCCGTCCGCCGCGCGACGCGGCGGCCGAAGAGGCGTTCAAGACCGAGCTGGTCACCCTGGTGCCGCACCTGCGGGCCTTCGCGCGCACCCTCTGCGGCGATCCGGTCGCCGCCGACGACCTAGCCCAGGACGCGATGATGAAGGCCTGGGACGCGCGGGCGAGCTTCGCCATGGGCACCAACATGAAGGCCTGGACCTTCATGATCCTGCGCAACCAGTTCTATTCGGAGAAGCGCCGGTCCTGGCGCCAGACCCAGCTCGACCAGGAAGCGGCCGAGCGCACCCTGGTGGCGGTGGACGATCCGGAGGCGCCGGTGGCCCTGGATGAGCTGCGCCAGGGGCTGGCCATGCTGCCGGCCGAGCAGCGCGAGGCGCTGATCCTGGTTGGCGCGGGCGGCTTCGCCTACGAGGAGGCGGCCGAGATCTGCGGCTGCGCCGTCGGCACCGTGAAGAGCCGGGTGAGTCGCGCGCGGCGCGCCCTGCATTCCATCCTCGACGCGGGCGCGTATGATCGCGACGGCGCCGCCGCCGGCGACGCCATGGGATCCATTCTCGCGGACGCGGAGCGGCTGGGCACGGTCCGCTGAGGGGCCATGAAAGCACCGGCTTGGACGTCGCTGAACACGATCCGCGTCCGCCTGACGCGAGCGCTGGCGATCGCCCTGTTGCCGGTGCTGGCGCTCGGCGCGGCCCAGGCGGCCATCGCCTTCCACCGCGAGGGCGTGATCCTGCGCCAGAACCTGCAGTTCGCCGCCGCGCGCAGCGCCGCCAGCGCCCGCGCGCGGATGGAAGCGGCGGACATCCTGTTGCAGACGCTGGCGCCGGATTCCCTGGGCCTGTCCTGCGCCCTGCGCCTGGCCGAGGCCAGCAAGCGCATCCCCGAATACTCCAACCTGATCCGCTTCGACCCGGCCGGACGGGTGGCCTGCGCGGCCGACGACGTGCCGGCCGATCCGGCGCGTGACCAGCGGGCCTGGTTCAGGGCCCTGCGCGACGGCCAGTCGCGGGTGATCACCAGCGCGCCGGGCGCGCGCTACGCCGACGAGCCGGCGGTGCTGGCCGCGGTGCGGGCCACCGACGACAGCGGCGCGTTCGACGGGGCGATCGCCGCGGTGATCTCCCTGGCCAGCCTCAGGCCCCACACGGCCGACCCGTCGCTGCCCGCCGACGCCCAGTTCGCCCTGGTGGACGGCGACGGCGCCTACATCGGCGCGACCGAGCCGAAGGCCTTCCCCAAGCTTCCGTCCACCTGGCGGCGGGACATCGACGCCAGGGGATCGGCGGTCTGGTACGGGAACGACGCCAGCGGCGAGCGGCGGGTCTATTCGGCCGCGCCCCTGGTGGGCGACAACGTGTTCGTGGTGGTCTCGGCCAAGTCGCCGGGCGTCTTCTCCTGGGCCCGGCTCAATCCCCTGACCGGGGTGATCTTCCCGCTCCTGACCTTCGCGCTGGCGTTCCTGGCGGTGTGGGTGGTGGCCGAGCGGGTGGTCGTGCGCTGGATCGCCTATCTGCAGCGCATCGCCGCGCTCTACGCGCGCGGCCGGCTCAGCGTGCGCCCGCTGCAGGCCGAACAGATGCCGCCGGAGATCCGCGAGCTGGCCGAGACCCTGGAGGACATGGCCGACGCCATCGTCGGGCGCGACGCCTCGCTGCGGGAGTCGCTGGCGCAGAAGGACGCGCTGATGCGCGAGATCCACCATCGGGTGAAGAACAACCTGCAGGTCATCTCCAGCCTGCTCAACATGCAGCAGCGGGCCCTGGCCGACCCGGCGGCGCAGGCGGCCATGTCGGACACCCGCCAGCGGATCACCGCGCTGGCCCTGATCTACCGCGCCCTCTACCAGGGGCCGGACCTGAAGCGCGTGGACCTGCGGCCCTTCCTGGAGGAGCTGACCGCCCAACTGATCGTGGGCGAGATGGGCCACAGCCCGCCCATGCGCACCGAGCTCAACGTCGACGCCCTGGTGGTCGACCCGGACCGCCTGGCGCCGCTGGCGCTGTTCGCGGTGGAGGCCATCACCAACGCCCAGAAGCACGCCTTCGCCAAGCGCGGCGGGGTGCTGACGGTGAACTTCCACGTCTCGGGCGACGAGGCGGTGCTGGAGATCTGCGACGACGGGGCGGCCTCGGACGCGGCCTTCGCGGGGACGGGGGTGGGCCGCACCCTGATGACCGCCTTCGCCCGCCAGCTTCGCGGCCGCGCCGAGCTGGTGCGCAACGCCCAGGGCGGGGTCACGGCGCGCCTGGTCTTCCCCAATCCGGCGTCCGACGCGGCCGCCGAACCGAACCGCGCCAAGGGGAACCAGGCGGCGGCGTAGGAGTTGAATTCGCGCCCTTATTCAAGACGACGTGAAAGAGACACCGGATGCGCAAGATGATCATCGTGGCGGCGGCGTTCGCCAGCCTGGCCGTTGCGGCGTGCAACACCATCGCCGGCGCCGGTGAGGACATAAAGGCCGCCGGCACGGCCGTGAAGGACACGGCGCAGGACGCTCAGCACTAGCCGATCGCGAAAAAAAGGGGCCCGGCGTCTTCCGCCTCCGGGGGATAAGCGGGGGAAGACGCCGGGCCCGCCCACGAGCCGCCTTGGGGGGCTCAGGAGCGCGTGCTCGCGGGGTGGGGGATCAGGAGCCCAGCTTGTAGCGCAGGCCCACGGTCAGGGCCTGGTCGGTGAAGTCGCCGTCCAGGCGGTTCGCGCCGGAGCCCAGGGTGACGCTGGTCACGCCCAGGTAGCGATAGGCGGCCTCGCCGGTCAGGCGGTCGTTGAACTTGTAGTCGACGCCGGTCTTGAGCTGGTAGGCGAAGCCGGTGTCGTCGTCGTTGACGGCGCCGCCGTCCACCTTGACGTTGGCGAAGCCGATGCCCGCGCCGACGAAGGGCGTGAAGTTCGAGTTGGTCTTGAAGTCATAGTAGCCGTTGGCGAAGCCGGCCCAGGTCTTCGCCGTGCCGCCCGCCGAGCCCTTGACGTCGCCGTCTAGGTAGAGGGCCTCGCCTTCCACGCGGAAGCCGTTGCCCAGGGCGTAGCCGCCGGCGCCGGAAACGGCCCAGCCGTTCTTGGCCTTGGCGCTGGGCGAGCCGTCGATCTTGCTCTGGAAGTCGCCGCCGAGGTTGCCTTGCACATACCAGCCGGCGTCCTGAGCCGAGGCCGAACCCGCGAGAGCGACGACGCCAGCGGCGGCGGCCGTCGCGGCCATGAGAGTGATACGCTTCATTTTTCTTTCTCCTGCCCGGCGCGCCGGGCGTCTTGCGATGGCGAGGGAGATGCGTCCGCCGACGGAGCGTCGCTTTCACGCAACAGGCCCGATTTTCAGAAAGCTGCGGCGTTGCGCAGCGGCGAAGCGCGCATACCTGAGAGCCAGCCGGGGGCGGCTTCGGAGTGAGTGAGTAGATGTTGCGTTCCATCGCGCGGGCTTCCGGCCCGGCGAACGGGCCCCTGGCCGCGGCGAATGCGCCGGCGGCCGCGGAGGCCCTCAGCTTCCAGGCCAATTCAGTGACGCTGCGGCTCCAGCCGGCGGCGGCCTTCGAGCTGCGGCACGACGGCGAGCGGCCCATGCTGGCGTTCGCGTTCGGCGCGGCGCAGGGCGAGGCCGCCGTCGAGGGCGGCCGGCCGCGCGCGGTCTCCTCCCGCGCCGAGACCTTCGCCCTGCTGCGTCCGGGCGTGCGCTCGGTGTTCCGCCATCCCGATCCGCTGGAGGTGCTGACCCTGGCCTATGACGAGACGGCGCTGGCCGACCACCCGGAGCCCGGCGAGCCGTCCGGCGACATCGCCGATCCCGGCGTGCGGGCCTTGGCCCACGAGGCGCGGCGCGTCTTGCTGCAGGAGGCCGTGCCGGACCGCGACTACCTGGAGGCGATCGGCCAGGCCATGCTGGCGCGGGCGGTGCAGGTGATCGACGGCGGCGCGCCGCAGCGCGGGCGGGGCCTGATCGCCCCGTTCCGGATGCGCCGGGTGCTGGAGCACATCGAAAGCCGGCTGGACGAGAAGATCTCCGTCGGCGAACTGGCGCAGGTGGCCGGCCTCAGCGAGGCCCATTTCGCCCGCGCCTTCCGCCACACCATGGGCGAGGCGCCGCACAGGTTCATCCTGTCGCGCCGGATCGAGCGGGTGCGCGAGCTGCTGGGCCGCACCGACCTGGACCTGGCCAGCGTGGCCTTCCGCGCCGGCTTCTCCAGCCACGCGCACATGACCAGCGCCTTCCACAGACAGTTGGGGATGTCGCCGGCGGCCTATCGCGCCGCCCTGGCCCGCGCCTGAGCGGTCAGGCCGCCGCGCGGTGCGCGGGATTGCGCATGAACAGGCCGCTGCGCCCGGCGACCGGCTGCACCGCGTGGGTCAGCCCGGCGGGGCTCTCAGCCTGGCCCAGGAACAGGAAGCCGTCCGGCGCGAGCGCCTTGGCCAGGTTGTCCAGCACCCGCGCCTGGACGCGCTCGAGCATCATGTCCAGGACGTTGCGGCAGAAGATGATGTCGAACTGCGCCGCGCCGGCGAAGTCGGCGGCCAGGTTCACCCGCCGCCAGCGGACCATCTGGCGGATCCTCGGCGAGATCGCCCACATCTCGTCGACCTTCTCGAAGTGGTCGACCAGCTTGCGGATCGGCAGGCCGCGCTGCACCTCGAACTGGGTGTAGACGCCGCTCTGCGCCTTCTCCAGGGCGCGCTCGGAGATGTCGGAGGCGAACAGCTCAACCCGCGCTCCGCCGAGGGCGCCGCGCATCTCGTCCACGATCATGGCCAGGGAATAGACCTCCTGGCCGGACCCGCAGCCGGCGCTCCACAGGCGGATCGGCCGGCCTTCGCGGCGGCGCGCCAGGGCGGGCAGCACCTCGTCGCGGAACAGGCGGAACGGCTCGCGGTCGCGGAAGAAGGCGGTCTCGCCGGCGGCCATCGCCTCGACGACGGCCCAGGCGAGCTTCTCCTCCTGGTTGGCCTGCACGGCCTCGGCCAGCTCGGCGAGGGAGGCGAAGCCTTCGCGCCGCGCCACGGGCGCAAGCCGGCTCTCCAGCAGATAGGTCTTGTCCGGATCGACCTTCAGCCCGGCGCGCGCCGCGCACAGGTCGGCGATCAGGATGCGATGCTCGATCTTCACACCAGCCCCACTTCGGCGAGCTTGGAGGCGATGATGTCTCCGTCAAACGGCTTCATGATGTATTCGTCCGCGCCGGCCTCAAGGGCCTCGCGGATATGGGTCAGGTCGGCCTCGACCGTGCAGAAGACCACGGTCGGCTTGTCGCCGCCCGGCTCCTGGCGCAGGTGGCGCAGGAATTCGATCCCGTTCATCACCGGCATGTTCCAGTCCAGCAGCACCGCGTCGGGCATGGCCGCGCGACACCAGGCCAGCGCCTCCATCCCGTCGGAGGCCTCGGCGATGTCGAAGCCGATGTCCTCCAGGATGCGGCGGGCGACCTTGCGGATCACGCGGCTGTCGTCGACGACAAGGCAGGTCTTCAAAGAGGGCTCCCTCCAACCGTGCCCGTTGTGACGCGGTGGTGGTTAAGGAGCGGTTTGGCCTGAGCCGAAAATTGTGGACGAAGCCCTGCTCAGGCCGGGATCGAGGCGGCGAACACCACCCCCTCGTCGCTGACCTCGGCGAACACGCGCCCGCCCGCGTCGCCGACGAACAGGTGCACGTAATAGGCCTGAACCCAATGGCCGTGCAGGCCTTCGCCGCGCGGTTCGCCCCTGAGACCGGCCAGCACCTCGGGCCGCACGCGGCACTTGCCGCCCTTGGCTTCCGCCGCGATCGCCACTGCGTCGCCGCGCCGCACCGCGCGGACTTCGGCCACGCCGCCGGTGGGCAGGGCCGCGCCGGTGATCTGGGCCAGGTTGAGCAGGGTGCGCGCGGCGGGCTTGTTCACCGCGTCGGGCTCCAGCGACCAGTCCAGCTCGGCGCGCATGTGGGCGAAGACGCCCCGGGCCAGCTTCTCCAGGTCGCGCACGTCGAAGGTCTCGGCCGAGGCCGAGGCGCCGAAGGCCACGCGGGTGAAGGCCAGCAGGTCGGCCAGCTTGCGGGCGCTGGAGGCGATCAGGTTCATGGCGTCCTCGCGCATGTCCTGGGCGGTGGGATCCTCCAGGAGGTCGAGGCCGGAGACGATGGCGCTGGCGGGGCTGATGAAGTCGTGACACATGCGCGCGGCCAGGAAGGCGGCGACTTCGGCGGTGCGCGGGGCGGCTGCGGGCGGGGCGTCATCCATCATCGCGGGCGACCTTGGCCTGATTTGGGTCTTTGGAAAACGGGCGGCGATGACTAGGAAAGCCCATGGATCCCTTCCTCGAGCCGGGCGTGCTGGTGCGCCATCCCACCGAGCCGGAGTGGGGCGTCGGGCAGGTGCAATCGGTAGCGGGGCGTCGGGTGACGGTGAACTTCGAGCATGCGGGCAAGCAGGTGATCGACGGCCAGGCGGTGCGCCTGGTGTTCGTGGGCGACGATCCGAGGGCGGCGCGATGAACGACGTGGGCGCCAAGCTGGCCGACATCACCGAAGAGGCCGCGCGCCTGATCCTGCCGCTGTGGCGTTCGGGACTGGAGGTGTCGACCAAGGCCGACAAGAGCCCGGTGACCGAGGCCGACCAGCGCGGCGAGGCGCTGATCCTGGAACGCCTGGCCGAGGCCTTTCCCGGCGTGCCGGTGGTTTCCGAGGAGGACGCCAGCGAATTCGGCACGCCCGACCAGATCGGTCCGCGCTTCTTCCTGGTGGACCCGCTGGACGGCACCAAGGCGTTCGTGCGCGGCGATCCCAACTTCACCGTCAACATCGGGCTGATCGACAACGGCCGGCCGGTGGCGGGGGCGGTGACCGCGCCGCCCACGGGCGAGACCTGGTTCACCCAGGGCGGGCGGGCGCTGAAGCGGGTGAACGGCGGCGAGGCCGAGCCGGTCAGGGCGCGCGCCTGGCCCGACGGCGCGGCGGTGGCCCTGATCAGCCACACGATGAAGGAAGACCACCTGCGCGAGCTGATCCAGCGCTACGGCTTCGATCATCCCAAGCCGATGGATTCGTCGATCAAGCTGTGCCGGATCGCCGAGGGCGCGGCCGACATCTATCCGCGCCACGGGCCGACCATGGAGTGGGACATCGCCGCGGGGCACGCGGTGCTGGAGGCGGCCGGCGGCCGGCTGACCACGCTGGAGGGCGCGCCCTTCAACTACGGCAAGGCGCAGGACGGCTTCAGGAACGGCTTCTTCGTGGCGCGGGGCGCCTGAGGCGCTTCAGTTCAGGCGTCGTCGCCGAGGGCGGCCGACGCCGCGGCCGGCGCGGTGGCGAGGCTTGACGGGGCGTGCGCCGCGCGCAGCGGATCGCGGCTGAGCGCCAGGAAGCCGGCGAAGCCGACGCAGAAGGCGAAGATCGCCAGCCAGAGCAGCGGGCGTAGCGGGTCGTCCAGGCTGTGCGTGTTCATGATCCAGTCCTCTTGGAAGACCTAACCGTCGTTCCGGGCGGGTGGTTGCAAGCCGCGCGCCGACGCGGCTTCACGGGCGCGTTTTCGGCAAATCATGCGAGTGCGTCGCATTTATATTGCTAGTGCAAATCGTTCGCGATACGAGCCTTCCAAAGTCCCGCTTACGAGAAGGCCCATGTCCGTTTCGCGCATGGCGCGCCTGCGCCGCCTTTGGCTCGACGTCCACCTTTGGATCGGCGTCGGCCTGATGATCGTGCTGATTCCCCTGGGGGTTTCGGGGTCGATCCTGGTGTGGGACGCCGGCGTCGACCGGGCGCTCCATCCGGGGCGCTACGCGGTGAGCGGCGAGGAGGCCGCGCTGCCGGCGTCGGCCTACGCCAAGGCGGCGGAGGGCGCCTTCGCCGGCCGCGCGGCGCTGACCCAACTGCGGATGCCCGAGCGCGCGGGCGATCCCGTCTCGGCCGTCGGCCGCGCCGTGGGCCGGCCGGCGCCGGGCGCGCGGCCGAGCAGCGTCAACGTCTGGATCGACCCGCCGAGCGGACGGGTGCTGGCCGTGGAGGAGAGCGGCGCGAGCTTCGTCGGCGTGATGCACCGCCTGCACGGCAGCCTGCTGATCCCGCAGGTGGGCCGCAAGGTGGTGGGCTGGCTCGGCTGGGCGATGTTCGTCAGCTGCGCGACGGGGCTCTGGCTCTGGTGGCCGCGCAACGGGGCCTTCCTGAAGGCGCTGCGCTGGCGGCGGGGGCCTTCGACGATGTTCAACCTGCACCACATGGTGGGCTTCTGGATCTGTCTGCCGCTGGCGGTGCTGTCGCTGACCGGCGTCTACATCTCCTTTCCGCAGACGAGCCGGGCGCTGTTCGGCGTGGCCGAGGCGCCCCGGGGGCCAGGCGGCCCGGGCGGTGGTCCGCGCGGCGCCTTCGCCCCGCCCCTGCGTCATCCCAAGCTGACCATCGACCAGGCCGTGGCCAGCGCCCAGGGCCTGGCGCTGGGCGCGCCGCTGCAATCGGTGAGCGCGCCCCAGGCGGGCCGCGAGCCGGTGTGGCGCGTGCAGTTCGTGGGGGCCGAGGGCGTGCGGCCGTCGACCATCGAGGTCGCCGACGCCACCGGCCAGGCCCGCCAGGCGGTGGAGCGGCCGCGCGGCGCCCAGGACCCGGTCTCGCGCTGGATGCGGCGCATCCACGACGGATCGGACACCGGCCTGGTCTGGCAGATCGTGATCTTCGTCGCCGGCCTGGCCCCGGCGGTGCTGGGCGTGACGGGGCTGGTGATGTGGCTGCGTCGCCGCGCGCGACGCCGGGCGATGGAGGCGCGCCTGGCGGCGGCCGAATAGTTGCGAACGATTCTCATTGCGAGTCGTTCGCAGGGGATATAGGAGTGCGTCGCAATCGCATTGTGACGGTAATTTCCAGGGGCTTGAATGATGAACAGTCAGCAATCGCACGGCGTCAGGGCCTATGCCCGACGGGCCTTCGCGTCGGGGGCCGTCGCGGGGCTCGCGGGTCTGATGCTGGCGCCGCACGCGATCGCCGCCGAGGCGGCTGACGCCGCGGCCGACGCGCCGGTGGAGGTGTCCGGGGTCAACGTCGAGGCGAAGCTGGCCGAGCAGCCGGACTCTCCGAAGTTCACCGCTCCCCTGGTGGACACGCCCCGCTCGGTGACGGTGATCCCGCGAGAGGTGATTGAGGAGACCGCCGCGACCTCGCTGCAGGACATCCTGCGCGCCTCGCCGGGCATCACCCTGGGCGCGGGCGAGGGCGGCCAGCCCCTGGCCGACCGGCCGTTCATCCGCGGCCAGGCCTCGGGCAACAACGTCTTCGTCGACGGGGTGCGCGACACCGGCGGCCAGATCCGCGAGGTCTTCGACCTGGAGCAGGTGGAAGTGATCAAGGGGCCGGATTCGGCCTACAACGGCCGCGGCTCCGGCGGCGGCAGCATCAACCTGACCACCAAGCGGCCGCAGCTCGACACCTTCGTGCGCGCCTCGGCGGCGGCGGGCACCTCGTCCTATCTGCGCGGGACGATCGACGCCAACTACCGGCTGGGCGAGACCTCGGCGTTCCGCCTGAACCTGATGGGCACGCAGGGCGACACCCCCGGCCGCGAGGTGGTGGACTTCAGCCGCTGGGGCGTGGCCGGCGCCTACGCCATCGGCCTGGGCACCGACACCCGCTTCACGCTGAGCTACTACCACCTGGACGCCGACAACATGCCCGACTACGGCGTGCCGCTGTGGGCCAAGACGCCGGACGTGCCGCGCACCGACAGCGGCGTGCTGAACGTCGATCGCTCCAGCTTCTACGGGCTGACCGCGCGCGACTACCAGACCACGCGGGCGGACATCGCCACGCTGATCGCCGAGCGCGACGTGACCTCGAACCTCACGATCCGCAACGTCTTCCGCTACTCGAAGACCCTGAACGACTACATCCTGACCAACCCCGGCGACGGCGGCGCGGCGCAGCTGATCGACGGCCAGTGGTGGATGAAGCGGGGCACCAAGTCGCGCTGGAACCCGACGGACACCGTCGCCAGCCTGACCGACGTCTACGGCAAGTTCGTCACCGGGAGCGTCGAGCACAGCTTCGACGTGGGCCTGGAGCTGTCGCGCGAGCGCAACAAGAACGCCAGCTACGTGATCTATACGACCTCCGGCGCGAGCTGCCCGACGGGCTTCACCAACACCGTGACCAGCGCCGGCGTCGACGACTGCACGCTGGTCTATTCGCCCAACCCGTCCGATCCCTGGACCGGGACCATCACCCGCGCCCCGGCCAGCGTCAGCACCAGCAAGACCGCGGGCGTCTACGCCTTCGACACGCTGAAGTTCGGCGAGCACTGGCTGGTGAACCTGGGCCTGCGCTGGGACAGCTTCGAGGTGGACGGCTACAACGTCAGCGTCACGAGCTCGAAGGGCGTGATCACCGGCACGACGATCACCCCGAGCTCCGGCGACTGGTCGTTCGTCAACTACCAGGCGGGCGTGGTCTACAAGCCGACCGAGAGCGGCAGCCTCTACGTCTCCTACGGCACCTCATCGACGCCTCCCACCATCTCGGGCGGCGACCAGAACACCAATTCGTCCACCGGTTCGGGCAACCTCGCCGGTTCGGTGCTGGACCCGGAGGAGACCACCAGCGTGGAAGCCGGGGTGAAGTGGCTGCTGCTGGGCGGCAAGCTGTCGACCTCGGCGGCGGTGTTCCGCACCGAGCGCAAGAACGCCCAGATCGAGGTGGACGACGGGGTCTACGCCCAGGCCGGCGAGGCCCGCGTTCAGGGGGTCGAGCTGAGCGCGTCCGGCGAGGTCCTGCCCGGCTGGAAGGTGTTCGGCGGCTACACCTACATGGACAGCGAACTGGTCAAGGGCGCCTACGACAACGCCCAGGTCGGCCAGCCCCTGGCCAACACCCCCGAGCACAGCTTCAGCCTGTTCAGCACCTACCAGCTGACCACCGCCTTCAGCTTCGGCGGCGGCGCCTACTACGTCTCCAAGAGCTACGGCGGCAACCAGGGCGGCTCCGGCGGCGGCAGCTACGAGGTCTACGCGCCCGCCTACTGGCGCTTCGACGCCTATGCGTCCTATCGGATCAACGACAAGGCCGACCTGCAGCTCAACGTGCAGAACGTGACCGACGAGGACTACATTCTGCGGACCAATGGGCGTCACCACGCCGACTACGGGCCGGGACGGCAGGCGATCCTGACCCTCAACCTCCGCTTCTGAGCGCGGACGCAGCAAGGAGAGCGGCGATGATGCTGCATGTCCCGGAGGTGCTGACCAAGGCCCAGGTGGCCGAGGTCCGCGCGGTGATCGACGCGGCCGAATGGGTCGACGGCAACGCCACCTCCGGCTCGCAGAGCGCGCTGGCCAAGCGCAACGAGCAGCTTCCGGAAGACTCCGAGGCAGCGCGCTGGGCCGGCGAGCTGATCCAGGACGCCCTGGCGCGCAATCCGCTGTTCGTCGCAGCGGCCCTGCCGCAGAAGGTGTTCCCGCCGCTCTTCAACCGCTACGCTGGCGGCCAGACCTTCGGCCGCCACGTGGACAACGCCATCCGCCAGTCGCGCGGCGGCGGCACGCGCATCCGCACCGACCTGTCGGCGACCCTGTTCCTCAGCGAGCCCGACGACTACGACGGCGGGGAGCTGACGGTGGACGACACTTTCGGCGCCCACCAGGTGAAGCTGCCGGCGGGGGACATGATCCTCTATCCCTCGTCGAGCCTGCACGAGGTGGAGCCGGTGACGCGCGGGGCGCGGGTGTGCAGCTTCTTCTGGATGCAGAGCCTGGTGCGCGAGGACGCCCGCCGCACGCTGCTGTTCGAGATGGACATCGCCATCCAGCGGCTGGCCACGCGGCTGGGCCAGGGCGAGGAATCGGTGGTGGCGCTCACCGGGACCTACCACAACCTGCTGCGCATGTGGGCGGAGCTCTAGGCGCGGCGTTCCGGGGCGGCGGATCTAGGGCGCGGCGGCGTCGAAGGTCTGGGCCGTGGCGGCCTTGGCGTCATGGTCGGGCTCGGTGGCGGCCAGCCGGCCGGCGTTCCAGCCCCAGCTGGCCAGAAGCGCCACGAACGCCAGGAACGTGGAGATCAGCAGCACCCAGAAGACGTCGCGGCCGAGCCGCCCCTGGCGGGCCCGGGCGGCGTTGAATCGGGTGGCGAGGTTGGGCGCCATGGGCGGCCTCCTTCCATGCCTAGAAGGGGAAGTAGCTGAACGGCCCCAGCGCCGCCGGCCCGGCGGGCGCGGCCGTGACCGCGCCGACGATCCAGCCGCCGGCCGCCAGCAGGATCGCCCCGGCGATCGCCACGAGGCGTCGGCGGGCGGCGCGCTGGCGATGGGGCAGGGTTTGGAACAGGACCAGTCCCGTGGTCGCTGGAGCTCTGTGGTCGATCATCCGCTCGCCCTCCGGGCCTTGTCGGGGTCGATTTCCCAACGGATGTAACCTTTGGCGCACGCAAGGCGTTCCCATCGCGGCGAACGCGTAAAATTTTCGCTGGACAGGGGAACGGATCGCGCGGCCGATTCGTTTAAAGGTTGCGGAGGCGGCGACGCCCCCCCCGACTTGAGGCCGGCGATCATGCCGGCCTGCCGTCTCCGCACCCCTTTTCTCGATGATGCTGACTTCCAGGCGGGCCCCGGGCCCGCCTTTTCTTCAGCGATTCAATGTTGTGGCGACAGGCGCAGGACCACGTCGACGCGCCGGCGGACCGGCTGGGCCGCGCCGCTCGGGGTCACCGAGCCGGTCTGGCCGGCGGCGGCGATGGCGAACTCCCCGGCGGGCAGATTGGCGTCGGCCAGGGCCGCGGTGACCGACTGGGCCCTGCGCTTGGAAAGCTCCAGGTTGTGTTCCGGCGCGCCCGTGGCGTCGGCCAGGCCGAGGACGTCGACCCGGTCGATCCGGCAGGCCTTGGGGATCGCCGAGGCCTGGGCGAGCACGGCGCGGGCCTCCTTGGTGACGGTCACCGAGTCGGTCTCGAAATAGATGTGGACGACCCGGTCCTGGCAGGGCGGGCGGCCCAGGGCGGTGACGTGCTGGCACCCGCCGAGCGTCGCGGCGGCGAGCGCCGCGCCCACCGCCGTCGACCGCCATCGCCCTGCGAGATGTCTCATAGCGCCCCCTGAACAGAAATGACGAAAGGGCGGCCGGCATGGCGTCCGGCCGCCCCGCTCGTGTCGGCGGCCGCGCTCAGGTGCGCGGGCTGCCGTCCTCCCAATAGTAACGGCCCGTGCGGGAGTCGTAGTAGTAATAGCGACCCACGCGCTCGTCGTAGTACTGCCTGTGGTTGGGCTGGGCCGCGCCGCAGCCGCCGTCCTGGCGGCAGCCCCTGACCGCGCCGGCCGTGCCGCCCACGGCCGCGCCGATCACCGCGCCCGTGCCGGCGTCGCCGGAGCCGACGTTGTTGCCGATCACCGCGCCGGCCAGCGCCCCGAGGGCCGCGCCGCCGGCGGCGTTCCGCTCGACATTGCCGGTGCTGGTGCAGGCCGCCGCCAGCAGGCCCGCCGTCGCGACGGCGGCAATAGGTTTCCACATCGCTCGCTCTCCTCAAGCGCCCCCGCGCGAGAGCCCAAGGCTCGAACGCTGAGCCGCTCCGGCGGTTCCCGCAAGCCCCCGCCGGCCGCCGAGGTTTGCCCAGGGCCGGCCAAAGGGGTATCCCAGGGCATGGAGGGTCGCCCATGAGTTCGCGGCGCGTTCGGCGCCTTGGCCCGACCCGGGTCACGTCGTGCTGAAGAGGGCCCCCGCCGACGCGCCGTTCGTGGCGCGCCGCGTGGAGATGGTGATCGGCGCTTCGCCGTTCGGAGCCTCGCCGGGCGCGGCGGAAGAGGCCGCGCGGCTTCTCGCCGACCTGGGGATGGAGGGGCGCGTCCACGCGCCCGAGCCCGCCGAGATCGCCAACAGCCTGCGCCGCGCGGCTGAAGCCGGCCCTGACGTGCTGGCGGTGCTGGGCGGCGACGCCGACGTGCGCGCGGCGGTTCAGCTTTGCGGCGCGGACGGCCCGGCCGTGGCGCCGCTGCCCGGCGGCCCGTCGAATGTGCTGGCCCGCGCGCTCTACGGGTCCTGCGATTGGCCGGACGCCCTGAGGCTGGCCCTCGGCCGCGGGCGCGCGCGCCTGGTGGACGGCGGCGAGATCGACGGGCGTGTCTTCCTGGCGGCGGCGGTGCTGGGCGCGCCGGCCCTGGGCCCGGCCGCCAGCCGCCCGCGCCGGCCGAGGTCGGCGCACTGGCGCGCCGTGCGGCGGGCGCTGACCGGCCGCTTGAGGTTCTGCCTGGACAGCTGCGAGCGGGGCAAGGCCGAGGCCCTGGCGCTGGTCGGCCCGCTGGTCTCGCAGGGGCGCGGCGACGGCGCGGACGGTTTCGAGGCGGTGTCGCTGAACGCCGCGGGCGCGGCGCGGGCCTTCGACCTGGGCCTGCCGGCGGCGCTGGAGGCCGTGCGGTCGAACGCCGCCGAGCGTTTCGATCGCCCGCGCGGCGTCAAGGTATGGGCGGCCGGACACATTCCGGCGCTTCTGGACGGTGAGCCCGTGCGGCTGGAGCACGTGGCCCACGCCTGCATTCGCCGTCAGGCGGCGCGTCTGCTCATGCCGCCGGGGCGTGGCGACGGCGAAAGGGCGACGGCTCGGGGCGAGCCGCCGCCCTTTTCCAATCAGGCCGGAACGGCGGCGGGGTAGGCGTAGGCCGCGCCCTGGCCGCGCGCGGCGGCGTATTGCTGGCCGGCGAACGACCAGTCCACCAGCTTGTCGAACCAGGCTTCCAGGAAGCCCTTACGGTCCTGCTGGTGGTCCAGGTAATAGGCGTGCTCCCACAGGTCGCAGACCAGGATCGGGGTCACGCCGGCCTCGGTCACCAGGCAGCCGGCGTCGTGGGTGGAGACGACCTTCAGCGTGTCGCCTTCGGCCGCAAGCCAGACCCAGCCGGAGCCGAAGTGGCCGATGCCTTCGTTCACGAAGGCGGTCTTCAGCGCCTCGACCCCGCCGAACGTCCGCTCGATGGCCGCCGCCAGGTCGCCGCCGAGGGGCTTGGACTCGCCGGACATGCACAGCCAGAAGAAGGCATGGTTCCAGGCCTGGGCGGCGTTGTTGAACACCTTGGCGTTCTTGCCGGCCGCGTCGCGGATCGCCGCTTCCATGGTGGCGGGGGCGGCGCCGGAGTCCTTCAGGAGCTGGTTCAGCACCTCGATGTACTTGGCGTGGTGCTTGTCATGGTGGTGATGCATCGTCTTGGACGAGATCACCGGCTCAAGCGCGTCGTAGGCGTAGGTGAGGTCAGGGAGTACGAACATCGGCCTTCCAGGGTTCTGCGGGGGGAAGAGGGTTACGTCTTAACGGACGGCGCCGTCGTAACCCATGCGAAGTGGTTTGGTTCGATCAAAATTTCAGGATTTGCGATCGCCGCGCCCGGCCATGAAGGCGGTCACGGCGGTGGCGACGATCTTGGGGTTGCGGGCCAGCACCACCCCCGCCGCGATCATCGCGCCGACCGCCACGATCGGCTTGTCGCGGGCCAGTTGGATGAGCTTGGCCGGCAGGTCCTGCTCGGCCTTCGCACGCGCACGCGGGCCGGTTCCGGCGGCGATCATCAGGCCGATCAGGCCGATGATGAGGAAGACGGCGGCGGCGACCAGGCCCGAAGCGCCGGCCGGCCCGAGCCAGGGCGCAAGCGCGGCGAACAGGGCGTAGCACGCCGCAATGATCCCCGCGGCCGCGGCCGTGGAGATGGCGATGACGCCGATGAAGGCGAGGTAGGCCTTGCCGATCAACGCCGGCGGCCGCCGGCGAGGACCAGGCCGACGAGCACGCCCACGCCGAGCGCGGCGACCGTCGCGGTCAGCGGCCGCTCCTTCACGCGCTCGCTCACGTAGCGCTGAGCTTCTTCAAGCTGCTGGCCGGCCGTGTCGGCATAGGCGCGCGACTGCGCGCGGATCTGCTCGACGCCTTCGTGGACGGCTTTTTCGAAGCGCTTGGCCGCTTCCTGGAAGCTGCGCTGGGCTTCGGCGCTCAGGGCGGTGGCTCCGTTGGCCGCGGCCGTGGCGGCGGCCTTGGCGTCTTCGACGACCTGTTCGGCGCTGGCAGGCATTTTCAAATCTCCCACAGTCCACCCGCCGCCCTTCGCGCGGCGGAAATGGCCAAGGCCTTTATGTTAGGCGGTTCCCAGCCCCGTGCAACGGCGGGTCCCGCCGAAACCTGTGCTTGCATGGCGGAATTGTGGCTCGTTTCTGTCGCCTCCAACCGCTGCCCATCCTATGTTCGCTGCATGACCGACGATTCAGCGCCCCGAAGCCTGGGCCGAGCCGATCTGGAGCTCGCATTGCAGGCTGCAGGGCTGGGCGAGTTCGAGTGGCGGCGCGCCGGGGACGTCTTCGTCATCAACCAGCGCACGCGCGAAATCCTGGGCCTGTCGGGCGAGGTGATCGACGCCAGCGACACCGGACCGTTCTACACGGCCGTCCATCCCGACGACCGCGGCCCGCTGCGCGAGGCGGTGGTCGCCGCGCTGAAGAACGACGACCGGTTCGACGTGGAGTTCCGCCTCGTCCGCCCCGACGACGGCCGCAACGTGTGGATCCGATGCGCTGGGGTTCCGGTGCGCGACGTTGAGGACCGGCCGCAGGCGGCGATCGGCGTGGTCGAGGACATCACCGAGCGCAAGCTGGAGGAAAGCCAGCGCCTGACCCTGATGGCCGAGCTGGACCACCGGGTGAAGAACGTGCTGGCCGCCGTGCAGGCCCTGGCCTTCCAGACGGCCAAGCGCACCACCTCGCTGGACAGCTTCCTGCAGACCTTCGCCGGGCGGCTGAAGTCGATGGGCTCGGCCAACGAGCTGCTCACGGCCGCGCGCTGGCGCGGGGCGGCGGTGGACCATCTGGCCGCCGCCGAGCTGGGCGGCCTGGCCCCCAGCCAGACCCGGTGGGAGGGGCCGGAGCTCTTCCTGACGCCGCGGGCGGCCAACGCCCTGTCGCTGGCCCTGCACGAACTGGTGACCAACGCGCTCAAGTACGGCGCGCTCTCCACCGACCAGGGCCGGGTGGACGTGCGCTGGGGCCGGCGCGAAGGCGGCGGGTTCGAGCTCCTGTGGCTGGAATCCGGCGGCCCGTCGGTGCAGCCGCCGTCGCACCACGGCTTCGGCACCACCCTGCTCAGCCAGGTCACCGGCCGCGAGCTGAACGGCGAGACCTCGATCGAATACAATCCCGGCGGCCTTCGCGCCCGCCTCAAGGCCGGCCCCTCGGCGCTGGTGGAGCGGCCCGAGACGGTGCCCCAGGCGCCCAAGCCGCGGGCGGCCGAGGCCGCGCCCGTCGCCGCCGGCGAGGCCGACCTGAAGGGCGCGCGCATCCTGATCGTCGAGGACGCGGTGCTGCTGGCCCTGGAGCTGGAGACCGGCCTGAAGGAGGCTGGCGCGGAGGTGATCGGCCCGGCCTACGAGCTGGACGAGGCCATGGGCCTGCTCGACCAGAAGATCGACGCGGCGGTGCTGGACGCCAACCTGAACGGCCAGTCGGTGACGCCGGTGGCCGAGGTGCTGGCCCAGCGCGGGGTGCCGTTCGTCTTCGCCACCGGCTACGGCGGGGCGGCCGGCGCTCCCGCCGGGTTCGACGCGCCGATCATCAGGAAGCCCTATGACGTGACCCAGGTGGCCGCGGCCGTGGGCGAGCTGCTCCAGCGCCGATCGCAGCCGGCCTAGACGATCTTCGCCGCGCGCAGGCCGGCGATCTTTTCCGCGTCGTAGCCGGCCACCTGCGCCAACACCTCGTCGGTGTGCTCGCCGAGCGCGGGCCCCGGCCAGCGCACGCGGCCGGGCGTCTCCGACAGCTTGGGGAAGGCGTTCTGCATCTTGATGGGGCCGAACACCGGGTGGTCGGTCTCAATGATGGAATCGCGGGCCTTGAACTGCGGATCGTCCAGCATGTCCGGGGCGCGGTAGATGCGGCCGCTGGGCACGCCGTGGGATTCCAGGAGCTCCAGCAGCGGGCCCAGTTCGAAGCCGCGGGTCCAGTCGGCGATCAGCGCGTCCAGCTCCTTCTGGTTGGTCCCCCGCGAGGCGTGATCGACGAAGCGCGGATCCTTGGCCAGCTCGGCCCGGCCCATGGCCTCGCACAGGCGGGCGAACACCGTGTCGCCGTTGCCGCCGATCAGGATGAACTCGCCGCCAACCACCGGATAGGCGTTGGACGGGGCGATGCCCGGCAGGATCGAGCCGGAGCGTTCCCGCACATAGCCGGTCAGGTCGTACTCGGTGACCAGGTTCTCCATCACCGCCAGCATGCTCTCGTAGAGCGCCGCGTCGATCACCTGGCCGCGGCCGGTGCGCTGGCGCGCGTGCAGGGCCATGGTGATCCCCATGACCGCGTGCATGGCGGTCAGGCTGTCGCCGATGGAGATGCCGGCGCGGGCCGGCGGGCGGTCGGGATCGCCGGTGACGTAGCGCAGCCCGCCCATGGCCTCGCCGATCAGGCCGTAGCCGGGCCGCTTGGCGTAGGGCCCGGTCTGGCCGAAGCCGGAGACGCGGGCCATGACCAGGCCCGGATGGCTCGCCGAGAGCGAGGCGTAGTCCAGCCCCCACTTCTCCATGGCGCCGGGGCGGAAGTTCTCCACCAGCACGTCGGCCTTGCCGATCAGGTCGCGGGCGATCTGCTGGCCCTCCGGCTTGCGCAGGTCGACGGTGACCGACTTCTTGTTGCGGCCGATCACCGGCCACCAGGGCGAGAGCCCCTTGGGCAGGCTGCGGCCCCACTGGCGCATGGGATCGCCGGTCCCCGGGTCCTCCAGCTTGATCACCTCGGCGCCGAAGTCGCCCAGGATCTGGCCGCAGAACGGGCCGGCGATCAGGCTGCCCATCTCGATCACGCGCAGACCGGCGAGCGGCCCTTCGGCTTCGGGCGTCTTCGAGTTCACCTTGGGGGACCTCCCTTATGGTCTTGTCGGCGGCGTGGTTGGAGCCGGCGCGCGGCCGTCTTGTCAATGTTCCATAGCACTCTGGCGCGCCGCGACAGGCGGGAGTAGGGGAGCGCCATGGCCGATTACGTCTTCGCTCCCCCGCCCGTCGCCGCCCTGCCCGTCGAGGGCCAGGAGGGCCTGTTCCCGATCCGCCGCGTCCTGTGCGTGGGGCGCAACTACGCCGCCCACCGCCGCGAGATGGGCGGCGACGACCGCGATCCGCCGTTCTTCTTCGCCAAGCCGGCGGACGCGGTGATCGGGCCGGGAGTCGATCCGGCCTATCCGTCGCGCACCAAGAACCTGCACCACGAGATCGAGCTGGTGGTGGCGCTGAAGGCCGGCGGCGCGAACGTGCCGGTCGACAAGGCCCTGGACCTGGTGTTCGGCTACGCCGTGGGCGTCGACCTGACCCGCCGCGACCTGCAGAACGCGGCCAAGGACAAGGGCCAGCCCTGGGACGCCGGCAAGGGCTTCGACGAGGCCGCGCCGATGTCGGCCGTCAAGCCGTGGAGCGGGCCGGCGCCGCAAGGGCGCATCCGCCTGTCGGTCAACGGCCAGACGCGCCAGGAGGCGACCGTCGACGACATGATCTGGAACGTGGCCGAGGTGATCTCCGAGGCCTCCAAGCTGTGGCGCCTGGCGCCGGGCGACCTGATCTTCACCGGCACGCCGGAAGGCGTCGGCCCGCTCGAGCCCGGCGACCGGGTGGAAGGCGAGGTGGAAGGCGTGGGCGCGCTGGCCTTCACGGTCGCGCCCGCAGCGGCGTCATGACCTACACCCTCTACAGCCACTGGCGCGCCACCGCGCCGTACCGCCTGCGCATCGGCCTGGCGCTCAAGGGCGTCGACTACGACTACGTCCCGGTGAACCTGGCGGCCGGCGACCAGCGGCAGGCGGCCTATCGGGCGGTCAATCCCCAGGGGCTGACGCCGGCCCTGGACGTCGGCGGACGCGTGCTGACCCAGAGCGTGGCGATCCTGGAATGGCTGGAGGAGACCCGGCCCGAGCCGCCGCTGCTGCCGAAGGATCCGCTGGACCGGGCCGTGGTGCGCGCCATGGTCGGGATCGTCGCCTGCGATATCCACCCCCTGAACAACACCCGTGTGGGCCGGG
The DNA here is from genome assembly GCF_041916435.1 of Phenylobacterium sp. Lineage (GTDB taxonomy): Bacteria > Pseudomonadota > Alphaproteobacteria > Caulobacterales > Caulobacteraceae > Phenylobacterium. Next base: position 169,938 of record NZ_JAYRZM010000004.1, read on the forward strand.
CCCTGCACAGGCTGGGCGTGGAGCAGCCGGCGATCCTGGAGTGGATCCAGGGCTGGATCCGCGACGGCTTCGACGCCCTGGAGCCGATGGTGGCCGAGCACGGCCGCGGCTACGCCTTCGGCGACGCGCCGACCCTGGCCGACTGCCTCCTGGCGCCGCAGGTCTATTCGGCCCGCCGCTACGAGCTGGACCTGGCCCCCTGGCCGGCGATCGCCGCGGCGGTGGAGCGGGCCAACCAGCACCCGGCCTTCATCGCCGCCCATCCGGACCGCCAGCCGGACGCCAATCCTTCCCCAGCGTAAGCTTGCGGCGGCGGTCCACCTCGGCTCTAAGGCGGCCATGCTCGATCATCTGAAGGCCAAGAACCGCGCCTGGGCGCAAGGCAAGCTCTCCGTCGATCCGGGCTTCTTCAAGCGCCTGGAGGGCCAGCAGAGCCCCGAGTACCTGTGGATCGGCTGCGCCGACAGCCGGGTGCCGGCCAACGAGATCGTCGACCTCGATCCCGGCGAGCTGTTCGTCCACCGCAACGTGGCCAATCTCGCCCCGCCGCAGGACGCCAACTACCTGTCGGTGCTGCAGTTCGCCGTCGACGTGCTGAAGGTGAAGCACATCATGGTGGTCGGCCACTACGGCTGCGGGGGCGTGGCCGCCGCGGTGGACGGCCAGCGGCGCGGCCTCGTGGACCACTGGCTGCATCCGATCCGCGAGGTGGCGGCCAATCACCGTGCTGAGCTCGACGCCATCCCGCACCAGCACGACCGGCTGAACCGGCTGTGCGAGCTGAACGTGGTGCGGCAGGTCAAGAACGTGGCCTCCGACGTCTTCGTGCAGGACGCCTGGGCGCGCGGCCAGAAGCTCAGCGTGCACGGCTGGGTCTATTCCATCGCCGACGGCCTGGTCACCGACCTCAACGTCACCGTCCGCGACGTGAAGGGCCTGGAGGAGCTCAAGGTCTAGCCCGCCTTGATGCGCACCCTGGCGGCCGCCTCGCGGCCCTGGCCGTCCACCACGCTCAGCCGATAGAAGCCGGGGCTCGCCGGCCGCCAGATCACCCGCCCGCTCACCGGGTCGGGCGCGACCGGCTCGCCGGCGACATACCAGGTCAGGCCCTCGCCCCCGGCCGACAGCACCAGCCCGCGCGAGCCGGGGCCGAAGCCGGCCACCTGCACGGTCGCCCCGTCCGGCGGGAAGATCAGGCGCGGGCCGTCTCCGGTCTGCTGCAGGCGCTCCAGGGCCTCTGGCGCGTTCTTCGGGGCGATCGGCCGGGGCGCGGACGGCGGGGCGTCGATCAGGTCGGCGGCGTCGAATAGGAGCGGCAGGGCCGCGTCGCGCCCGGTCAGGCCGCCGCGGGCGCCGCCGTCGGCCCGCCCGGTCCAGACCACGACGGCGTAATGGCCGATCACCCCGGCGGCCAGCGCGTCTCGAAAGCCGTAGGACGTGCCGGTCTTGAACGCCATCAGCGGCCGGCCCCGGGCCAGGGCCGCCGGGCTGACGCCGGCCGGCGGCGGGGTTTCGCGCAGGATGTCCAGCACCTGCTGCGCCGCCTCGGCGCGGACCAGGCGCACGCCGCGCGCCCGCTTCCCCGCCCGCGCCGCGTCCTCCGTGAAGGCGAGCGGCTTGTAGAGCCCCCCGTCGCCGAGGGCGGCGTAGAGGGCGGCCAGGTCGCGCAGGCTGATCCCCACCCCGCCGAGCGCCAGGGCCAGGCCCGGCTCCCGAAGCTGGGCGCGCGGACGCACCAGCTTGACCCCCGCCCCGGTGAGCCGCGCCTCGAAGGCGGCCGGGCCCACCTTCTCCAGGGTGGCGACGGCCGGCACGTTCAGGGAGTTGGTCAGGGCCTCGCGGGCGGTGACCTTGCCGTGGAAGACGCGGTCGAAGTTCTCCGGCTGGTAGTCGGCGAAGCGGCGGGGCGTGTCGTCGATCTCGGTGTCCGGCGCCATCAGCCCCTGCTCGAAGGCCATGGCGTAGATGAACGGCTTCAGCGACGAGCCGGGCGAGCGCAGGGCCGTGGTCATGTCGATCCAGCCGCCGGGCCGGTCCAGCCCCGCGGAGCCGACGGCGGCGCGCACCGCCCGGCCATCGATGTCCACCACGAGGATCGCGGCGGTGACGCCTGGTCCCTGGGCGCGGGCGGCGGCGCGGGCGAGGGGCTCCAGCCGCCGTTGCAGGCCGGCGTCGATGGTGGAGACGACGGAGGCCTGGTCCTTGGGCGCGGCGCGGGCCAGTTCGCCGGCGACGTGCCAGGCGAGCGAGGGGAACGGCGCGCGGCCGGGCAGGGGCTCGGCGTCGGCCTCGGCCGCCTCGGCGGGACTGAGCTGGCCGGCGTGGACGAGCTTGTCCAGGACCTCGCGGCGGGCGGCGCGGGCGGCCTCGGGCCGGCGGTCGGGCCGGCGCGCCTCGGGCGACTGCGGCAGGGCGATGAGCAGCGCCTGCTCGCCGGGGGTCAGGCTCTCCGGTTCATGGCCGAAGTAGGAAAGGCTGGCCGCGCGCACCCCCTCCAGATTGCCGCCATAGGGGGCGAGGGTGAGGTACAGCGCCAGGATCCGGCGCTTGGACAGGCGCGCTTCGATCTGCAGGGCGCGCAGGGCCTCCACCGCCTTGCCGGCGAAGGTGCGCGGATGCGGCGAGAGCAGCCGCGCGGTCTGCATGGTGAGCGTCGAGGCGCCGGAGGTGATCCGGCCGTGGACCAGGGCCGAGCCGGCCGCGCGGACCACGGCGAAGGGATCGACGCCGGGATGCAGGTAGAAGCGGGCGTCCTCCACCGCGACCAGCCGCTTCAGGAAGCTGGGATCGGTGCGCGACAGGTCCGCGCGGATGCGCCAGCGGCCGTTCTCCACCGGCAGGGCCCGCAGCCAGGCACCGCGCCGGTCGAGCGCCACCGGTGAAGAGCGCTCGGCCCGCGACAGGTCCGGCGGGAAGATTGCGTCCAGCGCCATCAGCGCGGCCTCCGCGCCCATCAGGACGCAGAGCGACAGGGTGACGGCGCGGACCCGCCGCAGGCGGCTCATCCGCCGGGCGCGATCTGGGTCCGGCCGACTTCGGTGCGGGCGTTGATCGTCGGACGGTACATGTCGCGCGCCTCGGCCCCCGGCAGCAGGAAGTCGCCCGGGGTCACCGCCCGGGCCACATAGGCGAAGGCGAACTCCTCGCGGCCCGGCAGGCCCATGGCGGCCACGTAGCGGTCGTCACGCGATTCCTGCACGTCGGCGGACGACAGCTTGCCAAGGAAGCGGAAGGGCCCGCTCTGGGCGTCGTCGGGGCCGAGCACGGTCTCGATCTCGAAGCCGGCGGGCAGGGGATCGTCCACCACCAGGGCGGTGGAGCGGGCCTGCTGCGAGCGGCCGGCGACCAGCACGATCACCTGGTCGCCCTGGCGCAGGCGGGCGAGGTCGACCGGCTGGCCGTTCATGCCGAGGAGCCGCTTGGAGAGCGTCAGGCCGTTCTGCTCGGCGCGCGGCGCCGCGGTGGGCGCGCCCGTGACCGTGACCGTCCGCCAGAGCGCGCCGGTTCCGGCGTTGACGAAGCTGGCGTCGGCCAGCTTGCCCACGGCCCAGCGCGGCGCCCCGGCGGCGGCGTCCAGCGCCTTGGCGCCCTTGGCGTCGACCTTCATGGCGCCGGCGGCCTTGATCATGTCGTTGGCCGCCTGCAGCAGGCGGGCCTGCTCCTGGGTGTTCAGGGCGTCGGGATCGCGCACCGCGTTCTCCAGCCGGCCCTGCAGGCTGCGGGCGATGTCGGTCTCGCCGGCCTCGTAGGCGAGGGCGATGACGCCGGCGATGTCGCGCAGCGGGCTCTGGTACCAGTCGGAGCCGTCCTTGTAGCCGAGCGAGCGCACGGCCTGGCGGAAGGCCGAACGGGCCCGGGCGTGATCGCCCATCAGGGCCAGGCCCGCGCCGATCTGGGCCTTGGCCAGCGGCGAGGGCTCGTTCTTCATCTGCACGTCGTGCCACCAGCGCAGGCGGGCCAGGTCGCCGCGCCCGCCCTTGGCCAGGACGTAGAGCGCATAGGCCGAGGCCCGGCTGCGCATGTCCTTGGTGGCCTTGCGCGAGGCGTCCCGCGAGGCGGCCCACCAGTCGGGATACTCCAGGCGGTAGGAGACCGACGCCCAGCCGTCCGGCCGCGAGATCAGCCGCATGGCGTTCAGCGCCCGGTCGATCGAGGCCTGCGGCACCGGGGCACCGAGCTTCTTGGCCTCGATCAGGAAGTCGGTGGCGTAGGCGCCGAGCCAGGCGTCGGCCTCGCCGTCGCCCACCCGCCACAGGCCGAAGGCGCCGTCCAGGGTCTGGCGGTCCAGCAGCTTGCCCACCGCCTGGGCCAGCGCCGCCGCGTTCTGGGCGGCCTTGGGATCGCTCGTCACGTGCGAGGCGTAGACCAGCGGATAGGCGCTGGAGACGAGCTGTTCGGTGCAGCCGTAGGGATAGCGCGACAGCGCCGCGGCGATCGGGCCAGGGTCGAAGCCGCGGAACGGCGAGTAGCTGACCTGCATGGTCACGTCGCCCGCCGCCAGGCCCGCCAGCAGCGAGGCGGCCGGGGTGAAGGCCTCGCCCGGCTTCTGCAGGGCGGTGGTGGCGCGGGTCACGCGGCCCCAGCCCAGCCGCGTCTGCAGCGGATAGGACTTGGAGGTCGCAAAGCCCGGCCCGCTCACCTTGAAGGCCACCTGGCCGATTCCGGCCGCGCGCGGCGCATCGACGGGGATGCGTTCGACGACGCGCTGGCCGACGATGAGCTGGAAGGCCTTGCGGAACGGCGCCATCAGCCCGCCGCCGGTGGTCATCTCGGCGACGTATTGGCCGGCCTTGCCCTCCAGGTTGTGCAGCTCGAGCGTGGCGAAGGCCTTGTCGCCGGGGGCGAGGAACCGCGGCAGGTCCAGGTCGGCGACCACCGCCTCGCGCACCGTCATCGGCTGGGACGCCGAGCCCACCGCCTCGTCGGTCCAGGCCACCGCCATCAACCTGAGTTCGCCATTGTAGTCGGCGGCGGGCAGCTTGATCACCGCCTTGCCGTCGCGGCCGGTCTCGACCACGCCGGACCACAGGGCGACGGTCTTGATCGGCGTGACCGTCAGGCCCTCGCCGCCGATCTCGTCGCCGCCGAAGTTCACATTGGCCGGCGCGCCCAGGTTGGGATCGAGCAGGCGGCCGTAGTCGTCGCGGTAGTCGAGCGTCAGCGCCCGCTTGCCGAAGTACCATTTCACCGGGTCGGGGCTGTCGAACTTGGTGATCCGCAGGATGCCCTCGTCAACGGCGGCCAGGGTCACGTGGGCGCGCTCGCCCAGCGCCACGCCCTTGACCTGCACCGGGATCTCCAGCGGCGTCTTGGCGCCGGTCTTCTTGGGCGCGCCGAGCTCGACGGCCAGCTTGCGGCCCTTCGGATCGAGCGGAACGTAGACCAGGCCGAGCGCCCGCCGGGGCTTGGGCGAGGAGACCGGGTCGCGCGGCTGGATCACGCTGACCAGCACATAGGCGCCGCCGCCCCAGTCGGCGGTGGTCTTCAGGCGCACGGTCGCGCCCTTCTCGCCCACGGAGATGGTGCGGAAGTCGATCAGCCGGTCGGTGGCCACCGCCACCTGGGCCTCGCCCGCGAAGGGCGCCTTCAGGGTGATCTCGACCGTGTCGCCCTGGGCGTAGGCCTTGTCGCCGGCGGTGACGCGCACGAAGTCGGGCGCTTCGCGGTCCTCGGCCGGCGCGCCCCAGCCGGAGGCGAAGCGGATCACCGACTTGGCGCCGTCGGGGCCGGTCAGCTCCAGGCGATAGTCGCCCCAGCCGAGCCGGCGGGAGATGCGGGCGGGCTTGTCCGCCCCGACGGGCAGCTCGCCCTTCTGGACGACAGCGTCACGGCTGGTGCGCCGCCACTGCCAGCGGCCGTCCTGCTGGAACCAGTCGTAGTCCCAGTTCTCGGAGATGAGCTGGTAGCTGGCGCCCGGCGCGGCGATGCGGCGGCCGTTCGCGTCGACGGCGATCACGTCCATCGTCACCACCGGGTCGCTGCGGCCCGAGCTCTCGCCGGCGTCGACCTTGGCGCCCAGGTAGACGGACCTGGTGCGCACCTTCAGGGTGGCGGCCTCGCGCACGGGCCGGCCGCCCGGCTCGAACACCGAGGCGGTGAAGGCGGCCAGCAGGGGCTGGGCGGTGTCGCCGGCGTCGTCGGCCTTCAGGGCGATCACCGCGTGGCCGGCGCCGTCGGTCACCGTCTGGCCAAGGTCGAGGTAGCGCTCCTGGTAGGGCGTGCGCACGTCGCCCCACTCGTAGTCCTTGAACTGCGGGAAGGGGTTCGGATCGGCGCGCAGGCGGGCCTCGCCCTCGGCCTGCAGGCCCGCGCCCGGCGCGCCGTAGAGGAAGCGCGAGGCGATGTCGACGCGGCGGGTCTCGCCGCCGAGCAGCGGCGCGTCGGGCTTGGCGTCGAGGTCGACCGCCAGGCGCTGCGGCGCGAAGTCCTCCACCGAGAAGCTCATCTCGCCGACCGGATCGTCCAGGCCGTCGATCATCAGGCTCGCGCGCCAGCGGCCGCGCGGGGCGCTCTTGGGCAGGACCACGTCCGCGCCGGTCGACCCGTCGGGCGCCTTGTCGAAGGCGTAGCGCTTGAACTCCACGCCGGAGGGGCGGCGCACGACGATCTCGCCCTTGCGGTCCTTCACCGCCTGGGCCTGGCGGTCGCGCAGGAGGGCGCTCAGGTGCGCCGTCTCGCCGGGGCGATAGACCCCGCGGTCGGAATAGAGGTAGCCGTCGACGACGGTCTTGGTCTCGCGCCCGGCGGTGGAGACGGTTTCGGCCCGCCCGCCGACGCCCAGCTTGGAGAGGTCCGCCGGCGGCCGGTCCAGGTCCAGCACCGCCAGGTCGCCCTGGGCGCCGTAGGCCATCACCATCTTGGCGTTCATCGCGCCCCGGCCGGCCAGCAGCGGATGGTCGAAGCGCACCAGCCCGGCCGCGTCGGACTTGGTCTCGGCCAGGGTCTCGCCGTTGCGGGCCATCAGGGCGACGCGCACGGCCGGCAGGGTCTTGGCCGTCTGCAGCGAGCGGACCACCACGTCCAGGCCGTCGGAGCCCTCGTAGGCCGACAGGGCCATGTCGGTGAAGATGATCCAGCGGCGGGCCTGGGCCGGCGGATCGGGATCGTAGTCGTCATCGTTCGTCTTGGCGAGGTCGCGCCCGCCGGAGGCGTCGCGGGCCTTGATCACGTAGCCGCCGGGCTTCATGTCCTTCAGCACCGCGCCCAGCGGGAAGACGGTGGTCACGCGGGTCGAGCCCTGCGACTTCACCGCCACCTCGCCCTTCCAGACGATCTGGCCCTCGTCGTTGGGGCTGTCGTCGCCGTAGTCGGACGGCCACTCGCCCTCGCCGGTGGGGGCCGGCGCGCTGATCGCGGTGCGCACCAGGTTGCGGTCGACCACGCGCCAGACCTCGATGGACAGGCGGCTGACGTTGACGGTCTCGATGCCGACACCGTCGGACTCGGTGCGCGGCAGGATCACCCCGTCGCCGGCGAAGCCCACGAAGGGCGGCTTGTCGCCGAAGGTGATGTCCACGTCGGCGTTGGCGCCCAGGGTCTCGCCGCCGCGGGCCGGCAGGCCCTTGAGCAGGGTGACGCGGCGGTCGGCGAAGCCCAGGCCCGCCAGGCACAGCTCGTCGTTCTTCACCGAGACGGCCGGCGGCGTGTCGGCCTCGGGCGAGACCAGCACGAAGTCGTCGTAGGATTTCGCCGCATCCAGCGGCCGGCTCATCTGAATGCAGGCCACCGGCGCGGCGCCCGAGGTGTCGATGCGCGTGCGCCAGACCGCGAAACCCTCGGGCCTGGGCTCGCCGCGCCGCGGCGCGGCCGCGCCGCGCGGCTTGCCGAACAGGCTCCAGGTCCCGCCGGTCGAGGCGTCCTCGGCGGCCGGACGCGCCATGCGGGCCTGGTCGACGGCCTTGGCCGCCAGGAAGCCGCCGCCGAAGCCGGCCAGCAGCAGCGCCGCGCCGAGGGCGGCGGACAGCCGACGGCCCATGCCCGGCCCGTTTTGGGACCGGCGTGCCGAATCGGAAGCGGACGACGACGATTCGCCTGCGCCCGGCGTTTCCTCGCTCGGCATGACGGTCTCCCGATGGACTGGATTTTTGGGGGACGATGGGAGCGCGAAAGGCCCGCCGGGTCAATCGCCGCAAGGCCCTGACTGACCTGGGCCGGCGGCGAATCTCGCGGCCGCGAGAAAGGTTGCGACATTGTTACGAAGTGGCGCGGAAGTTGCAGAGGCGGGGGTGGGGACCCTTGACAGTCGAGGTCGTTCGGGTCCTGATGATCTTCCTTGCTGCAGCGCAGCAAGCGCTATGGAGGCGTAGTCGTGCCGGAAACCCCGTTCGCTTACTCGCTGTCCCACGTCGAATCCGGTTGGACTTGGCGGGTTTACGATGAAGATGGCGAGACCGTCGCTTCCGGTTCGAACGTCAGCCAGTCGGGCGCGCAGGCGGCCGTGGAAGCCACCATCCGGCGCGTGGCCGAGCAGACCCGCCTGAGCGCCTAGGGCCTCGACGCGGGCTCCGGCCCGCCGCAGCTCCATTCCAGGAACGCGCGCCGCGCCCGGCCACGGCAGGGTGAACGCGGCCTGCCGACGGCAAGGCCACGTTTACCGTGCTCTGCGGCTCATTTGTTTACGCTGACCAGCCAAGCTGTCGCCGCAGATTGAACTCTGGGTGGGCGACGTGGCTAGGATTCCAGGAGTTTTGAAGCGTTGGGCCGGCGGCGTGCGTGCGCGCCTGGGCGGCGGGGCGCGCGACGAGCGCGGCGCCGTGGCGGTGATCTTCGCCGTCTCCATCGTGCTGCTCGCGCCCTTGGCGCTGGGCATCGTGGACGTCTACATGTCCATCAGCCAACGCTCGCGCCTGCAGGACGCCCTCGACGCCGCAGCGCTCTACACCGCGCGGTCGACCGCCACCGATCCCGACGAGATCGCCGCGATCGGCCTGCGCGCCCTGAAGGCCAACCTCTCGGCGGCCGACCAGGCGCGCCTGGTGAACAGCAGCTTCGTGCTGACCGATTCCACCATCCAGGCCTCCGCCGAGATCTCCAGCGACAGCATCGCCTCGGAGCTCTGGAACCACGGGGACATGAGCGTCAGCACCAATGTGGTGCGCAGCTCGGTCAACCTGGAAGTCAGCCTGGTGCTCGACATCACCGGCTCGATGAGCGGGGACATGGACAGCCTGAAATCGGCGGCCGACGACCTGATCGACCTGGTCGTCCAGGACACCCAGACGCCGTACTATTCCAAGCTGGCGATCGTGCCCTATTCCAACGCCGTGAACGTGGGCTCCTACGTCGACGCCGCGCGCGGTCCGCTGAACATCCCGACGATCACGGGCGCCACCCGGACCAAGTCGAGCGGCACCTACTACATCACCTTCACCACGGCGGCGCCCCACGGCCTGTCCAGCGGCGACACCGTGCGCCTGAGCGACGTCGGCGGCTACTCCAGCATCAACACCACGTGGCAAGTGCAGTCGACGACGCTGGACACCTTCAAGATCAAGTACGGCAGCTCGAATCCCGGCAACTACACCTCCGGCGGGCTGGTTCACTGCTACAACTACGGCTGCGAGAACTACACGTTCACCAACGCATCGTGGGGTACGACCACCTACCCCATCACCTCGTGCGTCACCGAACGCACGGGCACGTACAAGTACAGCGACACCGCGCCTTCGACCGCGTACGTGGGCCTGAACTATTCCAATAGCTGCCCGAGCGCGACCATGATGCCGCTCAGCACGGACAAGACGGCGCTGAAGGCCAAGGTCACCACCCTGTCGTCCGGGGGATCGACGGCGGGCCACATCGGCATCAGCTGGGGCTGGTACACCATCTCGCCGAACTTCGGCTACCTGTGGTCGGACGCCAACAGCCGTCCGGCGGCCTACGGCACCGACGAGCTGCTGAAGGTGGCGATCCTCATGACCGACGGCGAATTCAACACCGCCTACTGCGACGGCGTGGTCGCCAAGGACTCCGGCAGCGGCAGCGGCAACAGCAACACGCACATCAACTGCAACGCCACCAATGGCTCGTCCATCACCCAGGCCGAGGCCGTGTGCGACGCCATGAAGGATGAGGACATCATCATCTACACGGTGGGCTTCCGCATCAGCTCCGGCTCGACGGCGGCGAACCTTCTGGCCCACTGCGCCACGGACTCCGACCACCAGTACCTGCCCGCCTCGGGCGTGGACCTGCAGGACGCCTTCCAGGCCATCGGCCAGGACATCAACTCACTCAGACTGTCGCACTGACGCCCAAGGCGTCCCGCGCCTTCGCAAGGAGGCGCGGGTTCTCTTTGCCCCGTGCGAACGGCGGCGACGGCGGCCGTGCGGGCGGCTCAGGCGGTGGAAATCAGGCGGTGCGGGCGCAGGCGGCTTCGGCCGCCATGGCGCGGTCGACCCAGACCTCGGTCACAAGTTGCAGCAGCGCGGCCGCCGCGATCGGCTTGGTGACATGGCCGTCCGCGCCGGCTTCGGCGGACGCGCGGGCGTGCTCGGGCATGGCGTTGGCCGTCAGCATGTAGATCGGCGCGTGCGCCAGGCCCTCGACGTGCTCGCGCCGGCGGATCTCGCTGACCGCGGTGAGCCCGTCCATGACCGGCATCTGCATGTCCATCAGGATCAGGTCGAAGTCGCGGGCGTTGACGGCGTCCACGGCCTCGGCGCCGTTCTCCACGCTGGTCAGGTCGACGCCGGCCGAGCCGAGGATCAGCTCCACGACGCGCCGGTTGGTCGGATGGTCCTCGGCCAGCAGCACGCGCATGCCCTCGATGGACGGCGCTTCGGCGCCGGCTTCCTCGCCGCCCCAGTATTCGAACTCGCCGCGGCACCGGGGCAGCTCGACCTCGAGGGTGAAGGTCGCCCCTTCGCCCGGCCGGCCCTCGGCGCTGAGCGACCCGCTCATGGCCTCGGCGAGGGAGCGCGAAATGGCCAGGCCCAGGCCGGTGCCGCCATAGCGGCGGGTGATGGAGCCGTCCGCCTGCTCGAAGCGGCTGAACAGGCGGGCCTTGGTCGCCTCGTCGAAGCCGATGCCGGTGTCGCTCACGTCGAAGCGCAGGTGCGAGGTCGCCTCGTTGCGTTCGGCGCTCACGGACAGGCGCACGCGGCCCTCGGCGGTGAACTTCACCGCATTGCCCAGGAGGTTGCAGAGGATCTGCCGCAGCCGCGAGGGATCGCCCACGTAGAAGCCGTCCGCCCGGGGCGAGACCTCGACCTCCAGGTCCAGCCCCTTGGCCCGGGCGCTCGCCTCGAACAGCGCCGCGCAGGCGCTGACGGAGGTTCCCAGGTCGAACGGCTCGGACTTCAGCTCCAGCCGGCCGGCCTCGACCCGCGCCAGGTCCAGGATGTCGGTGAGCAGCGCCTCCAGCGTCTGCGCCGAGGTCTCGATGAGCCCGACCATCTCGGCCTGACCGCCCGTCAGCGAGGTGCCGGCCAGGGCGCCGGCCACGCCCAGCACCCCGTTCAACGGCGTGCGGATCTCGTGGCTCATGTTGGCCAGGAATTCGCTCTTGGCGCGGCTGGCTGCCTCGGCGGCCTCCTTGGCCTGCACCAGCTCCTGCTGGGCGCGGATCTCGCCCTCGACGTCCCGCAGGATGCCGACCAGCCGTACGATCTGGTTCTGCTCGTCCCGGATCGCCTCGACCGCGGACTCCATCCAGACATAGGAGCCGTCCCGCTGCAGATGGGGCGCGGTCTGGCGATAGGGCTCGCCCGAGGACATGTAGCGCTCCCACGACTCCTGGGCCGCGGCGCGATAGTCGGGATGCAGGGTGCGCCAGATGTCCTTCGACAGCTCCTCGAAGGAGAACCGTTCGCTGTCGATCAGCACGACCCCGGCCGAGTTGAGCTCCCGGCGCTGGAAGTCGAGCTCCCACATCCGCAGCTTGCCGATGTCGAGCGCCAGCGTGAGGCGCGCCTCCGAGCGCTTGGTGGCCTCCAGCGCCGCGACGGTGTGGGTGATGTCGACGGCCATCAGCAGCAGCCCGCCGATGACCCCCTCGGCGTCGCGCCAGGGGTTCATCTCCATGCGCAACCAGCACGGCTCGCCGTCCGGACCGGTCACCTGGATCGATTCCAGGCGGATGGCTTCGCCCTCGATGCAGCGCTCGTGCAGGTGGGCGAGCTGCTGGGTCTCGGGATAGGCGACGTAGAGATGGCGGCTGCCGATGTCGGAGCGCTTGCGCTCGGCGCGCCAGCGGGCGTTGGTCTGGATCACGCGCATGACCCTGTCGGTCATGGCGATGGCCACCGGCGCGGATTCGACGAAGGCGGTCAGCCGCTCGTTGGCCGCGCGCACCTTGGACTTGGCTTCCTCCAGCGCGCGCTGCGCCCGCTGACGGCCGCAGTCGTCCGCGGCGATGGCGGCCAGATCGCAGAGCGCGTGCATGAGCACCGGGTCTTGCGCGCGCGGCTCGGGGCCGGCCACGCAGACCGCGCCGATGACCTCGCCCTCGATCAGGCGGATGGGCGCGGCCGCGAAGAAGCGTATGGCGAACGGGAAATCGTTGTGGGCGTGGTCGCGGACGAGCGGGTGGTCGCGAAAGCGCGGATCCTCCAGCGCGTCGGCCACCCACATGGGCTCGCCGCTATTGATGGCCAGCGCCGTGAAGGAGCCTTCCTTGGCGACGCGGTAGTTGTGTTCCACGCCGTTGGCGCGCCAGGTCCTGTCGCCCACCAGGACCACGTCGGCCATCGGCGCGCCAGACTGGGCGCGCGCCAAGCGCGCGACGCGTTCGAACGTCGGCTGGAGTTCCTCCAGGTCGAGCGAATCCAGCGCGGCCAGGCGCGCGATTTCGTCGATGCTCGGGCGTGGGCTCGCCGTCATGGATGCTTTCGCCGTGGTCGCACGGCGGAAGGATGCGCCCGGGCCCGTTAAATTTCCGTCGCGTTCGCCGTCACCGGCGCAACTACAACAGATTAATCTCCCTTAGCCTCACCTGCAGGTAGCCGTCGGCGGTGATCGGCTCGGGGTAGCGGTCCGGACGGCCGGGCCCGACGCACGAGGGCAGGGTGCGGATCAGGTAGTCCGGATTGAAGTGCAGGAAGAACGGCGTGGAATAGCGCGACATGCCGCGCCGCTCGGGCGCCGGGTTGACGACGCGGTGGGTCGTCGAGGGCAGGACGTGGTTGGTCAGCCGCTGCAGCATGTCGCCGATGTTGATCACCAATGATCCGGCCGGCGGGTTGATCGGCAGCCAGCGGCCGTCGCGGTCCAGCACCTCCAGCCCCGCTTCCTCGGCGCCGAGCAGCAAGGTGATGACGTTGATGTCCTCGTGCGCGCCGGCGCGGATGTTGGGGCCGTCGAACGGCGCGGGCGGATAGTGCAGCAGCCGCAGGATCGAATTGCCGGCGTCCACGGTGGGCGCGAAGAACCCGCGGTCGAGGCCCAGGTAGACGGCGATGGCCTCGAGGAGCCGCCCGCCCATCCGGTCCAGCGCGCCGAACAGCCAGGCGACGTTCTCGTGGAAGTCCGCGACCTCCTCCGGCCAGACGTTGGGCGGCATGAGGTCGGCGTAGCGGTGCCCGGGGGGCAGGTCGCGCCCCATGTGCCAGAATTCCTTCAGGTCGTAGTGGGCCTCGCCCTTGGCGGTCTCCACGCCGAAGGCGGTGTAGCCGCGCTGGCCGCCCTTGCCGACGATGTAGCGCCGCTTGACCTCCTCGGGCAGGGCGAAGAAGGCCCGTGCGCTGGCCAGGGCCGCCTCGATTTTCTCCTGGGGCAGGTCGTGGTCGCAGACCGCGCCGAAGCCGTAGCGGGCGAACGACGAGCCCAGCGCCTGCGAGAAGCCGGCGAAGTCCTCTTCGACGAGCCGGAAGGAGACGGGTTGGATGGCCGATTGCGTCATGGGCGCTAGCTACACCGACTGGCTGTGGGCCTCCAACTCCGCAGAATCCCGAAGGTCGGGCCCGTCCTGCTCGTCCTCGTCGTCGGCCAGCCGTGCCATCTCCGCGCGCAGGATCCGCTCCATGGTCTCGCGGGAATCGCGGGTGGCCATCAGGTAGCGCTCCTGCTCGCCGACCAGCGGGGCGAGCTTGCGGAACAGCTTTTCGTCGTGCTGGCGGAACACGCCCGCCGCGCGGCTCGCCCGGCGCGGGCTGTGGCCCAGACGCTCCAGGGCCTTGCGGCCCATGGCCAGTCCGCCCTCGAAGGTCTCGCGCTCCACCTCGTCGGCGCCGCTGCGCAGCAGCTCGTAGGCGTGGCGCCGGTCCCAGGCGCGGGCGAGGATGGTCAGGTTGGGAAACGCCTCGCGGGCGGCCTGCACCAGCTCGACGGCCTTGTCGCGGTCGTCGATGGCCACCAGCAGCACCTTGGCCTTGTCCGCGCCCGCGGCCTGCAACAGGTCCAGGCGGCTGGCGTCGCCGTAGTGCACCTCGCGGCCGAAGCGGCGCAGCAGGTCGATCTGCTCGATGCTGGAATCCAGGGTCACCGCCCGGAATCCATTGGCCATCAGCAGGCGCGCGGAGACCTGGCCGAAGCGGCCGAAGCCGGCGACGATCACGTCGGGCGGCGCCCCGTCGTCCACCTCCAGGTGGTCGAATTCGCGCTGCGTCGCCGCCGGCGGGGCCAGGACAAGGCGTTCGACCGCCTCCATGGCCAGGGGCGCGAGCGCCATGGAGACCGCGACGACGGCGGTGAGCAGCTTGGCGAGGTCCGCCGGCAGCACGCCCGAGGCGATGGCGAAGCTGATCAGCACGAACGCGAACTCTCCGCCCTGGGCCAGCGCCACGGCGCTGACCGCCGATTCCCGCGGCGTGTAGCGGAACAGGCGCGCGGCGGCGAACATGGCCACGGCCTTCAGCACGATCAGCGCCAGGACCGCGCCGATCAGCGTCACCGGCCGGGCGGCGACCACGGCGAAGTCCAGGCCAGCGCCGACGGTGATGAAGAAGAGGCCGAGCAGCAGGCCGCGGAACGGCTCGATGTCGGTCTCCAGCTCGCGGCGGAACTCGCTCTCGGCCAGCACGACGCCGGCCAGGAAGGCGCCGAGCGCCGGCGACAGGCCGACCATCTGCATGAGGGCGGCCACGCCGATCACCAGGAGCAGGGCCGAGGCGGTGAAGATCTCGCGCAGGCGCGCGGCGGCGATGAAGCGGAACAGCGGGCGGGTGAGATAGCGTCCGCCGACGACCACCGCGGCCATGGCCCCCATGGCCGCCAGCATCCGCTGCCAGGCCGGCAGGCCCTCGATCAGGCTGCCGCCATGGGCCACGGCCTCGGCGCCCGCGGTCGGTGCGGCCGTGGCCAGCATCGGCAGGACGGCGAACAGCGGGATCACCGCCAGGTCCTGGAACAGGAGCACGCCGAAGGCGGCCTCGCCCACCGGCCCGCGGCGCAGGCCCTTCTCCTCCAGGCTCTGCAGGACGATGGCGGTGGACGACATGGCCAGGATCAGCCCGACGGCCGTCGCGGTGCGCCAGTCCAGGCCGAGCGCGGCGGCGACGCCCGCCAGCAGCGCCGCGGCCAGGGTCATCTGCGCCCCGCCCAGTCCGAAGATCGAGCCGCGCAGGCGCCACAGGAGCGCCGGGCGCACCTCCAGCCCGATCAGGAACAGCAGGATCACCACGCCGAATTCGGCGAAGCGCATCACGTCCGACGCCTCGCCGACGAGGTTGAGGGCGAAGGGGCCCACGGCCATGCCGGCGATCAGGTAGCCCAGCACCGATCCGAGGCCGAGCCGCTTGGCGATCGGCACCGAGATCACGCCGGCCGCCAAGTAGACCAGGGCCTGGACGAGAAGCGATTGGCCGTCCATCAGCGCGCGGCGTCCGCGCGCAAAGTCATCGGAAGTTGAGTCATCTGCGAACTATGAGCGCTGCGCGCGCGATCGGACATGAGAATCTTCTCGCGCCACGCTTGCAAATGCTGCATTGCGGCGTAACACGGCTTCATGGCCGACAAGCTCCGCACAGACGCCGTCCAAGCCCTCGAGGGGCTTCTGTTCGACGGCATGACGATCATGGCCGGGGGCTTCGGCCTCTGCGGCATTCCCGAAAACCTCATCGCGGCGATCCGCGCCTCCGGGGTCAAGGACCTGACGGTGGTGTCGAACAACTGCGGGGTCGACGACTTCGGCCTGGGCCTGCTGCTCGCCGGCGGGCAGATCAGGAAGATGATCAGCTCCTACGTCGGCGAGAACAAGCTGTTCGCCGAGCTCTACCTGTCGGGCAAGCTGGAGCTGGAGTTCAATCCGCAGGGCACGCTGGCCGAGCGCATCCGCGCCGGCGGGGCGGGCATTCCGGCCTTCTTCACCAAGACCGGCGTCGGCACCCTGGTGGCCGAGGGCAAGGAAGTGCGCGAGTTCGACGGCGAGCTCTACGTGATGGAGCGGGGCCTGACGGCGGACCTTTCCATCGTCAAGGCGCATACGGGCGACGCCGAGGGCAACCTCGTCTATCGGAAGACCGCGCGGAACTTCAATCCGATGATGGCGACGGCCGGCAAGGTCTGCGTGGCCGAGGTGGAGGAGCTGGTCGAGGTCGGCGCCATCGACAAGGACCACATCCACACGCCGGGCATCTACGTGGACCGCGTCATCGAGGGCGCGGTCTATGAGAAGCGCATCGAACAGCTCACCACCCGCCCGCGCATGGCCGAGGGCGCCGGCGCCGGAGAGGAAGTGTAACATGGCCTGGTCGCGCAACGAGATGGCCGCCCGCGCCGCGCGCGAGCTGCAGGACGGCTTCTACGTCAACCTCGGCATCGGCATTCCGACCCTGGTGGCCAACTACATCCCCGACGGGGTGTCGGTGACCTTGCAGAGCGAGAACGGCATGCTGGGCATGGGCCCGTTCCCCTTCGAGGGCGAGGCCGACGCCGACCTGATCAACGCCGGCAAGCAGACCATCACCGAGCTGCCCTCGTCGTCCTATTTCAGCTCGGCCGACAGCTTCGCCATGATCCGCGGCGGGCACATCGACCTGTCCATCCTGGGGGCGATGCAGGTGGCCAAGAACGGCGACCTGGCCAACTGGATGGTGCCCGGCAAGATGGTCAAGGGCATGGGCGGCGCCATGGACCTGGTGGCCGGGGTCAAGCGGGTCGTGGTGGTGATGGAGCACACCGAGAAGTCGGGCGCGCCCAAGCTGCTCGACGCCTGCACCCTGCCGCTCACCGGCCAGGGCGTGGTCGACCTGGTGGTCACCGACCTTGGGGTCTTCGACGTCAGCCGGGGCAAGGCGCCCCTGAGGCTGGTCGAGCTGGCGCCCGGCGTCACGGCGGACGAGGTCGCGGCGAAGACCGGGGCGGCGTTCGACACGGCGCTGGCCTGAACGCCGGCTGTCGGCGTTCTGTCATGGTCCTGGGACAGTCTTGCAGACGACACGCCCGCCATTGCTAGATTCCGCCATGACCGACCGCATCCTGCCGCTTGAGGCTATCGACAACTTCCGCGACTACGGCGACTACGCCGGCGCCAGCGGCCGCCTGCCGCGCCGCAAGCTGTTCCGCTCGGCGCACCACGCGCGAGCGACGGAGGCCGACCTCCAGACCCTGGCCGACCTCGGCGTGGCCGTGATCGTCGACCTGCGCCGGCCGATGGAGCGCGACCGCGATCCCTCGCCGCGGCCGCAGGGCTTTTCCGGCCAGGTGATCGAATGCGACCTGGGCGACCAGGCCGAGGCGCCGCACGTGGCCTTCCTGCGCGAGACCGACCTGACGCCGGAGAGCGCGCGCCAGTTCTTCCTGGACTATTACGCCAACGCGCCCTTCGAGGAGCGCCACGGGATCCTGTTCCGCCGCTACTTCGAGGCGCTGGCGGCGACGGACGGGGCGGTCGTCATCCACTGCACGGCGGGCAAGGACCGCACGGGGCTGCTGGCGGCGCTCACCCACCACGTGATGGGCGTGCATCCCGACGACGTGCGCGCCGACTACCTGCTGACCAACAAGGCCGCGCGGGTGGACGAGCGCATCCCGATGGTCACCGAGTCGCTGCAGGCCACCCTGGGCCGCACCCCCTCGGAAGCGGCCGTGCGGGCCTTCCTGGGCGTCGAGGCCGAGTACCTGGACACCGCCTTCGCCGCCATCGCCGAGCGCTGCGGCGGCCCCGACGGCTATCTGGACTTCATCGGCGTGGACGAGGCGCGCCGCCGGCAGGTGCGCGAGAAGCTCGCCGCCTGAACCGCGGCCGGGTGTAACCGCAAGGCGGTCTTGTCCGTACTATCCAGCGAGGGGCCCAACCGCTTCGCGCCGGAGACCGCCGCATGAAACCATCCCTGTTCGCCGCCGCCGCCATCCTGAGCTTCAGCCTGGCCGGGGCCGCGCCGGCGGCCGCCTACCGCACGGCGGTGTTCGCCGGCGGCTGCTTCTGGTCGGTGGAGCACGACCTGGAGCATCTGCCGGGCGTGAAGGACGTGGTGGTCGGCTATGCGGGGGGCTCGCGTCCCAACCCCACCTATCCCAACCACGAGGGCTACCTGGAGGCGGTCAGGATCACCTACGACCCGGCCAAGACCAGCTACCAGGCGCTGACGGACGGCTTCTTCCGCCACATCGACCCCACCGACGGGGGCGGGCAGATCTGCGACCGGGGGCCCTCCTACCGCACCGCCGTGTTCGTCGCCTCGCCGGATGAGCGCAAGGCCGCCGAGGCGGTGAAGGCCAAGGTGGCGGGCGAGCTCAAGCGCCCCGTGGCCACCATGATCCTGCCGGCCTCCAAGTTCTGGATGGCGGAGGCCTATCACCAGGACTACGCGCGCAAGAACCCGATCAACTACAACGCCTATCGCATCGGCTGCGGCCGCGACGCGCGGCTCAAGGCGGTGTGGGCAGGCCGGTGACCGGATCGCGCGGGCGCGGCGCGAAAGGCTCGCCCACGAACAGCTCCAGGCGCCGCACGTGCTTGCGGTCCAGCCGGATGGTGTCGATCTCCTGACCGCGGACGCGGCCGAAGTCGGCGTGCATCTCGTCGGCGTGCGACCTGCCCATGATCACGCCCAGCACGCGCGCGCCCCGGGCCTTGGTCAGGGGATCGGTGAGTTCGGCCTGGGTCTGCGGGTGGGCCGCCCGCACCCACATGGTCAGCGGCGGCAAGGCGCCCGAGGCGATCTCGTCGCGGGCGTAGTAGGCCATGGCGTTGAACAGGAAGCGGTCGTTGACGGCCACGGCGGTGAGGCCCGGCTCGCGCCGGGCGCGCTCGATGGTGAGCTGCGTCGCCTCGGCCCAGCCCTTGGCCCGCTTGAAGCTGTTGGCCATGCCCATGGCCTCGGCCGTGGCCGGATAGGTCGCCCACACCAGGAACAGGATCGCCACGGCCGCCTGGGTGGCCACGGCGGCGATCAGCCAGCCCCTGGCGCGCCAGCGCGTCAGCCAGGCCGCGGCCAGGATCGAGCCGGGCACGAAGCTGGCGGCGGCCCAGTTGGCGTTGGCCCGGCTGATGAAGGCCTGGACCGCGACGATGACCAGGGCCGGCAGGGCGAAGCAGAGCAGCAGCCGGTCCTCGGCCGTGAGCCGCCGCCGCCAGGCCAGCACCGCCGCGCCGCCCAGGAGCGCGGCGAACGGGATCGGGCCGAACACGCCGAACTGCGAGATCACGAACTCCACGAACTCGCCCGGGTTGAACAGCCTCTTGGCGCCCCAGTCGGCGTTGGAGGCGGTGTGCTGCAGGGTGGCGAAGCCGTGGGCGGCGTTCCAGATCAGGTTGGGCGCCAGGATGACGGCGAGGGCGGCGACGGCCGAGGCGATCCGCGCCGGATTCCAGGCGGCTCGCGCCTCGCGCGAAGTCGCCAGGTGCAGGGCGAGGCCGATCAGCCCGTAGACGGCGGCGTATTTCGACAGGAACGCCAGCCCCATGGCCGCGCCGAAGCCGGCGGCCGCGGCCAGGCCCCTGCGTCCCTCCGCCTGCTGAAGGTCGACATAGGCCAGGAGCGCCAGCGACAGGAACAGGAGCAGCGGCGCGTCGGTGGCGATGACCCCGCTGGAGAGTTGCACCGCCGGCATCAGCATGTAGAGCGCGCAGGCGGCGAAGGCCGTCGCCGCGCCGTAGAGCCGCCGCCCCGCCGCGAAGATGGCCAGGGCCGCGCCGGCGTGGAACAGGGGGGCGCCCAGCCGCACCCAGGGCTCGGCGTTTCCGCCCAAAGCCGTTGTCGCCCAAATGGTCCAGGCGATCATCGGCGGCTTCGAGTAGTAGCCCCAGTCCAGGGTGCGCGACCACAGCCAGTACTGGGCCTCGTCCGGATAGAGCTGCAGGGGCGTCGCGAACAGCACGGTCAGGCGGGCGAGCGTCAGGCCCGCGACGACCAGGGCCGCCCCGCGCCAGGCTGCGTCAAATCTGTGAACGGAAGGGCTGGCGCCAGGCAAATCACTCTCCTTGCAGACGGCGCTGAGGGCCGGCGCTTCTATGTAATGCGTCAAGCGCGCCTTTCAGGTCACAGTGGGGACCGCACTGCACAACCGTTATAATTCCGTCACCTACGGTGGTGAAATCCGAGGTATACGGCCGTTACGTTCGGGAAACGCCTCTGAGGCGATCTCGATGGGCTGAGAGGGGAATTTTACAATGATGTTGATGAAGAGGCTCGCCGGCGGCGTGGCTCTGACGGCGCTCGCTTGCGCCATGTCCACCGCCGTATACGCCCAGGAAACGACCGGCGCGATCCGCGGTCTGGTCACGGATGATGCGGGCGCGCCGGTCGCGAACGCGACGGTGACGATCACCCACGTTCCGACGGGCTCCACGGCCACGTCGGTCACGGGTCCGGACGGCAGCTTCTCGGCGCGCGGCCTGCGCGTCGGCGGTCCGTATCGTGTTACGGCCTCGGCGGCCGACTACGAAAAGGGCCAGGTGACGATCCAGGCGGTCGGCGTGGGCGACGCGGCCAACGTCAGCGTCGCGCTGGCGCACTCGGGCGGCGAGGTTTCCGAACTGGTGGTGACCGCGGCCAAGGCCGCGCCCAGCCAGGGCGGCCCCAGCTCCAACTTCTCGGAAAGCACGATCCAGTCGCTGCCGTCGATCAGCCGCGACCTGAAGGACGTGGCGCGCCTTGATCCGTTCGCCACGATCGACCCGACGAACCAGGACGCCCTGTCGTTCGCCGGCACCAACACCCGCTTCAACCAGCTCACCGTCGACGGCATCCGCCAGAACGACGACTTCGGCCTGAACAACAACGGCTACCCGACCCAGCGCTCGCCGATCTCGGTCGACGCGATCGAAGCGGTCAACGTGTCGGTCGCGCCCTACAGCGTCATCAACAACGGCTTCCTGGGCGGCCAGATCAACGCGGTCACCAAGTCGGGGACCAACGAGTTCCACGGCACCCTCTTCTACGAGAAGGACAGCGACAACCTGAAGGGTCACACGCTGGACGGGGTGAAGTACACCAACGACTTCAGCGAGAAGACCTGGGGCGCCACGCTCGGCGGCCCGATCATCAAGGACAAGCTGTTCTTCTTCGCCTCGTACGAGAAGTACGAGGGCACGCTCGGCTTCGACACCGGCCCGGTCGGCTCGGGCGCCGGCACGGTGATCCCGCGGATCACCACCGGGGCGGTCGACACCTTCGTGCAGTCGGTCAAGGACGTCTACGGCTACGATCCGGGCACCTACCTGAACGGCGCCTTCCCGGTCGAAGACAAGAAGTGGTTCGGCAAGATTGACTGGAACATCACCGACAACCACCGCCTGACGCTGACCTACCAGAACACGCTCGGCAACTCGCTGAACGGCTCGGTCTCGTCGACCTACGCCAACGGCAACTCGACCACCCAGCCCCGCGTCGGCCTGGAATCGAACCAGTACAACAAGGTCGAAGAGCTCACGACCTACTCGGCGGACCTGAACTCCAACTGGACCGACGCCTTCTCCACCGAGCTGCGCTACTCCTACAAGGAGCAGGACACCCAGCAGAACCCGCTCAAGGGTCTGTCCGTCGGCCAGGTGGTGGTGAACGTCGCCGACCTGCCGGGCGTCGAGGCCGGCTCCGGCACGCCGCAGATCCAGTTCGGCGCCGACACCTACCGGCACGACAACTACCTGAACACCAAGGTGGACACCTGGGAGGCCATCGGCCGCTACCACTGGGGCCAGCATGACTTCCTGTTCGGCGCGCGCACCGAGAAGGATCAGGTCTACAACGTGTTCGTCGCCAACTCGCTGGGCGGCTGGACCTTCAACAGCTACGCCGACTTCCTGGCCGGCACCGCCGCCAGCTTCTCCCTCACCGGGGGCGTCGATCCTTCGGCCGGCACCGTGGCGGCCACCCTGGGCACGGCGCGCCAAGGCGCGGCGGCGTTCAGCTACCGCCTCAACACCGTCTACGGCGAAGACCGCATCCAGATCCTGTCGAACCTCGACGTGTCGGTGGGCGCGCGCTTCGACTGGTACTCGATGGACGACACGCCCATCTACAACACCAGCTTCGTCGAGCGGAACGGCTTCTCCAACCAGCAGAACCTCGACGGCAAGCACGTGCTTCTGCCGCGCGTGGGCTTCAACTGGCAGCCTCAGGACCGCCTGCGCGTGTCCGGCGGCATCGGCGAGTTCTCCTCGGCCGGCCTGAACGTGTGGATTTCCGACCCGTTCGCCAACACCGGCGTGTCGCAGACCAACGCGGTCTGCCCGGCCGGTCCGTACACGAACGTCGACATCACCAAGGCGCCGGCGGGCTGCACCTTCACCCCGGGCAACGGCGACACCAACGTGCTCGACCCCAGCCTGAAGATCCCGACCGTCTGGAAGGGCAACATCTCGGTCCAGTACAACCTGGATCTGGGCCGCTTCGGCGACGACTGGCGGGTGCAGTTCGACTACCTGCAGACCCAGAACAAGAACGCCCTGTACTGGTACAACCTGCGTTCCTACCAGATCGGCACGGCCCCCGACGGCCGCCCGGTCTACGCGCAGACCCCGGTCAGCTCGACGGGCAACAACTACGACTTCATGCTGTCCAACATCGACGCCGGCGAATCCCGTTCGCACTCGGTCTCGCTGGCCAAGCAATGGCGTGAGGGCGTCTGGGACGGCCTGGGCATGACCCTGGTCTACACCAACACCCACGCCACGGACGGCAACCCGATGACCAGCTCGATCGCCCAGTCGAGCTACACGCGCTTCGGCACGTCGGACCCGCAGCACCCGACCGCGTCCACCTCGGACTACGAGATCCGCAACAAGTTCTCGGCCGACATCTCCTACGCGCGGAAGTTCTTCGGCGACAACGAGACCCTGGTCCACGTGTTCCTGCAGAACCGTTCGGGCCACCCGTTCAGCTACACCTTCGCCAACAGCCGCTCGGGCAGCTTCGACAACGACTTCGGCTACAACGTCTCGAGCTACTCGGGTCGCCAGGCCTCGTCGAACGCGCTGCTCTACGTGCCGCAGATGGACAACGGCGTGCTCACCGCCACCAGCGACCCGAACGTGGTCTACAAGGGCGGCGACGCGTTCATCGCCCAACTGAACGAGTACCTGCAGACCAGCGGCCTGGCCAAGTACGCGGGCGGCATCGCTCCGCGTAACGCCTTCCGCACGCCGGACGTGTTCACCATCGACCTGCACGTGAGCCAGGAGCTGCCGGCGTTCTTCCCGAACGGCGCCAAGCTGATCGCCTACATGGACGTCGAAAACCTCGGCAACCTCTTGAACGACAAGTGGGGCGTGCTGGAGCAGTACGACTTCTCGTACATGGTGCCAGTGGTGAACGTGAGCTGCGTCACCTCGGGCGGCGCCTCGACGAGCTGCGCCACGCCGGGCGCCGTCTACCAGTACTCCGGCACCGGCTCGAACGGTTCGCTGAACGTCCAGAAGCCCTACCAGCGGACGGAAAGCTCGTTCTGGCAGGTCAAGTTCGGCATCAAGTACAAGTTCTAAGCCGCAAGGCCCGGAACGGACGAAAGAGGGGCGGCCCGGCCACGGGCCGCCCCTTCTGCTATGTGCTTGACGTCGGCGGCCGGGCCGCCCATCTGCCCGCGTTCACGTCCGCCGGGGCGTGGGATAAGGATCGAACCATGAGCCTCATCGTTCCCGCCGAATGGGCGCCGCACCGGGCCATGTGGCTGGGCTTTCCCAGCCACGCGGACCTGTGGGAGGACAATCTCCCGGCCGCCCAGGCCGAGGTGGCCGCCCTGGCCCGAGAGCTGGCCGGCCCTGGCCGCGAGCAGGTGCGCCTGATGACCGGCACGGCGGAAGGCCACGCCGAGGCGCTCTCGCTGCTCGGCGACACCGCCGGCGTCAACATCGTGCGCGGCTCGTTCGGCGACATCTGGCTGCGCGACACCGGCCCGATCTTCACCCAGACCGAAGGTGGCGCGGTGGTGGCCCAGGGCTTCCGCTTCAACGGCTGGGGCGGAAAGTACGTCCTGCCGCACGACGAGGAGGTCGCGATCCAGATCGCCGGCGTCTCGGGCGCGCCGCTCTACGGCGCCGACTTCGTGCTGGAAGGCGGGGCGCTGGACCATGACGGCGCCGGCACGGTGCTGACGACCAGCCAGTGCCTGCTCAACCCCAACCGCAATCCCGGCTGGACCGAGGCCGCCGCCGAGGCGGCCCTGGCCAAGGCCCTGGGCGTGAGGAAGGTGCTGTGGCTCGGCGACGGGCTGAAGAACGACCACACCGACGGCCATGTGGACAACCTCGCCCGCTTCGTGGCGCCCGGCGTGGTGGTCTGCCCGGTGGCCTATGGGCGCGGCGATCCCAACGCCGAGGTCTATGACGACTGCGCCCGGCGCCTGGCCGAGATGACCGACGCGGAGGGCCGCAAGCTGCAGGTGCTGCGCATTCCCTCGCCGGGCTTCATCGAGGGCGAGGACGGCGCCTATGTCCCCGCCAGCCACATGAACTTCCTGATCACCAACGGGGTGGTGGTCGTGCCGATCTACGAGGAGAGCGCCAGCCGCCTGGCGCTGGAGGGGCTGCGCGCGGCCTTCCCCAGCCGCGAGGTGATCGGCCTGCCGTCGAACGCCATCCTGACCGGGGGCGGTTCGTTCCATTGCATCACCCAGCAGGAGCCCGCCTGATGGCCCGCACGATCAAGGTCGCCGCGATCCAGACCAGCTACGGCATGGATCAGGCCGCCAACATCGCCAAGACCGCCGAGTTCATCCGCGAGGCGGCGGCCAAGGGCGCGCAGGTGGTGCTGCCCTCCGAGCTGTTCCAGGGCCCCTATTTCTGCGTGGCCCAGGAGGAGCGCTGGTTCGCCACGGCCCATCCCTGGCGCGAGCATCCGTGCGTGACCGCGCTGGCGCCGCTGGCCGGCGAGCTGGGGATCGTGCTGCCGATCTCGATCTTCGAGAAGGAAGGCCCGCACTACTTCAACAGCCTGGTGATGGTCGACGCCGACGGCTCGCTGATGGGGCTCTACCGCAAGAGCCACATCCCCGACGGTCCGGGCTACATGGAGAAGTACTACTTCCGGCCCGGCGACACCGGCTTCAAGGTCTGGGACACCCGCTTCGGCCGCCTGGGCGTCGGCGTCTGCTGGGACCAGTGGTACCCCGAGTGCGCCCGCGCCATGGCGCTGATGGGGGCCGAGATCCTGTTCTATCCCACGGCGATCGGCTCGGAGCCGCACGATCCCAGCCTGGACACCGCCGCGCCCTGGCGGCGCGCCATGCAGGGCCACGCCGTCTCCAACGTGATCCCGGTGGTGGGCGCCAACCGCACCGGCTTCGAGCCCTGGGACGGCTATCCGGGCGGCGGCCAGACCTTCTACGGCTCCAGCTTCATCTCCGACTACCGGGGCGATCTGGTCGCCGAGCTTGGCCGGGACGACGAGGGCGTGATCGCGACTGAATTCGACCTGGATTTCCTGGCCACGCACCGCGCGGCCTGGGGCTTCTTCCGCGACCGGCGCACCGACCTCTACGGCGCCCTGGCGAGCCCGCGGCCGGTCTGATGATCGAGACCGAACGCCTGATCCTGCGGCCCTGGCGCGAGGCCGATCGCGAGGGCCTGTTCAGGCTCAACAACGATCCGCGCGTGGGCGCCTGGCTGGCCGGTCCCCTCGACCGCGCCGGCAACGACGCCCTGATGGCCCGTCTGGCGGCCCACCAGGCCGACCACGGCTTCAGCTTCTGGACGGCGGAGCGCCGCTCGGACGGGGCGGTGGTCGGCATGATCGGCCTGGCCGTGGTCAAGGCCGGCGATCTGCCGGTCGGCCCGGCGGTGGAGATCGGCTGGCGGCTGGTTCCGGCCGTGTGGGGAGACGGCTACGCCACCGAGGGCGCCCAGGCGGCGCTGGACTGGGGCTTCGCCAACCTGGACGTGGACGAGATCATCGCCTTCACCGCGAGGACCAACCTGGCGTCCCAGGCCGTGATGCGCCGGATCGGCATGACGCCGGACCCCGCGCGCGACTTCGACCATCCCAGGCTCGCCGTGAACCACCCGCTTCGGGCCCACGTGGTGTTCGCGGCCGAACGGCCCTAGAGCGCGATCCGCAAAAGTGGACGCCGGTTTTGCGATTGGATCGCGCTCAAGCCTTTGAATTAGGGCCCTATTCTTCCGTTCAAATGGTCCCATTTGAACGGATGGGGCCCTAGGCGGCGTCCGGCGTCTCGATGGTGAAGCCCTTGGCGCGCAGGCGGTCGAGCACGCCGCCCTGGGAGAGCAACGGGCGAAGCTGCACCACGGCGATGGCGTGGCCGGGCGTCTTCAGGGCCTGGATGATGGCGGCCGCCTGGTCGGCCTTGATCTTGTCGTCGAACGCGCGCGCGCCGGGCACCTGGGCCAGGCACCGCTCATAGCTGCGCTCGGACGAGAGCGCGCCGCGCACGTCGCCCGCCGCCCAGGCCCTGGCGGCGGCCAGGGTTCCCGATGGGCCCGCCTCGGTCTGGGCCAGCACCTCGTCCAGGCAGGCGTCGGCGGCGGCCCTGGGCGTCTTCAGCACCTGGCCCATCAGCGGGCCCAGGTCATAGCTCCGCTGCTTGATCGGCACCTTGGAGCGCTGGGCGAGCAGCTTGATCAGCTTGGTCGGGTCGCTGGTGGTGAGGTTCTCGTGCTCGCGGTAGTCCGAGGCCAGGAGCAGGCCGGCGGCCAGCGCATTCTTGGTCTTGTAGCGGTTGGCCGGCTCGCCCAGACGCTCTCGCGCGGCGGCGAAGCGCGCGCGGGTGGCCGGGTCCAGGGTCTTTTCGAAGTCCGTGCCAGAGCGCAGGCGCAGGATGTTCACCGTCGCCCCCAGCGCGCCCTTCAGGGTCACGCGCACGTCCTGGAACGGCAGGATCACCTCGCTGGCGCCGGCGAGGCGCCGGTCGAACACCGAGCGGTCCCACTGCATGTGCTTGGGCGCCAGCGAGGGCGTGCCCAGGACGTAGACCGTGGAGGCGCCGTCGGTGACCTTCCACCAGGCCGGTCCGGGCAGGCGGGCCGTGACCACCAGCTCCTCCACCAGGGTCGCGTCGGGATCGTCGGGCATGGCCGCGTGCGCCGCCGCCGGCGGCGAGGTCGCTTCGGGCGCCTGGGCCGCGGCCGGCAAGGCCAGGGCCGCCGCGAGAACCGCTCCTGTCCAGGATATGCGCCTCATGTTCCAACTCCGTTGAGCCGCCGCCGGATTCGCATCCGGAATCGTCCTATATGTGGCGTGAGGATTTCACTTACATGCCGATCCGCCGCCTTCCGCCCGAGACCGTGAACCGCATCGCCGCCGGCGAGGTGGTCGAACGGCCGGCGAGCGCGATCAAGGAGCTGGTGGAGAACGCGCTGGACGCCGGCGCGTCGCATGTGGAGGTGCAGGCCGACGGCGGCGGGTTGACGCGCATCCTGGTGGCCGACGACGGCTGTGGCCTGTCGGCCGAGGAGCTGCCGCTGGCGGTGGAGCGCCACGCCACCTCCAAGCTCGCCCCGGACGACGCGGGCGACTACGACCTTCTGAACATCGCCACCCTGGGCTTTCGCGGAGAGGCCCTGCCTTCGATCGGCTCGGTGGCGCGGCTCTCCATCGCCAGCCGGCCGAAGAGCGGGGGCGAGGCCCATTCGATCCTGGTGGAGGGCGGCGCGGTGGGCCAGGTGGCGCCGGCGGCCTTCCCCGGTCCGCACGGGGCGCGGGTGGAGGTGCGCGACCTCTTCTACGCCACGCCGGCCCGGCTGAAGTTCATGAAATCCCAGCGGGCCGAGGCCATGGCCATCGCCGAGGAGATCAAGCGCCAGGCCATGGCGCACGAGGCGGTGAGCTTCTTCCTGGACATCGATGGGCGCCGCGTCGTGCGCCTGCCGGCCGAGCGGGCGGGGGCGGAAGGGCGGCTGCAGCGGCTGGCCGCCGTGATGGGCCGCGACTTCTCCGACAACGCCCTTCTGATCGACCACGCCCGCGACGGGGTGCGGCTGACCGGCTATGCGGGGCTGCCCACCTACAACCGCGGCAACGCCGCTCACCAGTATCTGTTCGTCAACGGCCGGCCGGTGCGCGACCGGCTGCTGCAGGGCGCCCTCCGGGCCGCCTACGCCGATTTCCTGGCCCGGGACCGGCATCCGCTGGCGGCGCTGTTCATCGAGCTCGATCCCACATTCGTGGACGTCAACGTGCATCCGGCCAAGGCCGAGGTGCGCTTTCGCGACCCGGCCCTGGTGCGCGGCCTGATCGTCGGCGGCCTGCGCCATGCGCTGGCCGGGGCCGGCCACCGGGCGGCGACCACCACGGCGGCCGAGGCGCTGGGCGGCCTGCGTCCCGGCTATGCGCCGCAGTATTCGCCGGCCCCCTCGGCCCAGGGCTTTTCGGCCTGGCGCGGCGGCGGCTGGACGCCTCAGGCCGTGGCCCAGGCGATCCCCGGCCTCACCGAGGTCTCCGCCCGCGCCGAGCCGGACTATCCGCCGCCCGCCGGCCAGACGCCCTACGGCGGGCTGGAGGAGGCCGCTGCGCCGCAGCCTCATGCGACGGTCGTGGTCGATCCGGTGGACTTCCCCCTGGGCGCGGCGCGGGCCCAGGTGCACGAGACCTACATCGTCGCGCAGACCCGCGACGGGGTGGTGATCGTCGACCAGCACGCCGCGCACGAGCGGCTGGTCTATGAGCGCATGAAGGCCGAGATGGCCGAGGGCGGGGTCGCGCGCCAGGCGCTGCTGCTGCCAGAGGTGGTGGAGCTGGACCCGGCCGAGGCCGAGCGGGTGGCCGCCCGGGCCGAGGAGCTTGCGGCGCTCGGCCTGGTGCTGGAGCCGTTCGGGCCGGGCGCGGTGCTGGTGCGCGAGGCGCCGGCCATGCTGGGCGAGGCCGACGTCGCCGGCCTGGTGCGCGACATCGCCGACGACCTGGCCGAAAACGACCAGGCCCTGGCGCTGAGGGAACGCCTGGAGGAGGTCTGCTCCACCATGGCCTGCCACGGCTCGGTGCGGGCCGGGCGACGGCTCTCGGCGCCGGAGATGAACGCTCTCCTGCGCCAGATGGAGGCCACGCCCCACTCCGGCCAGTGCAACCACGGCCGGCCCACCTACGTGGAGCTGAAGCTCGCCGACATCGAAAGGCTGTTCGGCCGGCGCTAGGGGCGTGGGCCCGGGCGGCCTTGGGCCATAGGCGGCTCATCAAGGAGAGGCGCGACATGACGAAGATCACCGCGGCGGCGGCCGCATGCATTCTGGCGCTCGCCGGCGGGGCCGCGCTCGGCCAGGCGCGCTCGGGCTACCTCGACGGGGCAGACGCTCCGGACATGATCCGCGTCCTGCCGCCGGCGCCCACGGCGGGGACCACCCGCTACGAGGCCGACCGCACGGTGTATCTGGCCACCCGCGCCCTGAAGGACAGCCCGCGCTGGGCCCTGGCGCAGAACGACATCGACCAGCGCGCCATCCTGAAGGACATGGCCTGTTCGGTGGGCGTGGAGCTGACGCCGCAGAACGCGCCGAAGCTGACCAGCCTTCTGATGAAGATCGCCCCGGACGTGGGCCGCGCGGTGAACCGGCCCAAGGACCACTACGGACGCAAGCGCCCCTATCTGATCGACGAGGGGCCGATCTGCGCCGACAAGACGCCGGGCCTGGCCGCCAGCCCGGACTATCCGTCGGGCCACACCACCTGGGGCTGGACCGTTGGGCTGATCCTGGCCGAGCTCGCGCCGGACCGCGCCACCGACATCCTGGCGCGGGCGCGATCCTTCGGCGAAAGCCGGCTTGTGTGCGGCGTGCACAACCTGTCGGCGGTGGAGGAGGGGCGCACCACGGCCTCGGCCCTGGTGGCCGCTCTGCACGGCTCGGCCGACTTCCGCGCCGACCTGGACGCCGCCCGCGCCGAGGTGGCCAGGGCCCGCGCCGCAGGCCCGGCGCCGGACGCGGCGAGCTGCGCCGCCGAGGCCGAGCTGGTGGCCAAGCCGCTGTTCTAGAGCCCGAAGGCGTCGCGGATGCGCCGGGCGAGCTCGTCGGGCGCGGCGAGGCTGGTGTCGAGCTCCAGGTCGTAGTCCAGGCCGTGGTGGACCCGAAGGTGCTGCCAGCGGGCCTGACCCAGGTGGCGGTCGCCGCGCTGGCGTTCGCGCGCCTCGAGCACCTCCAGCGGCGCGTGGAGCCCGACCAGCCGCAGGTCGACGTCGCCGAGCAGCGCGCGGTAGTCGTCCGCCTCGTGGCCGGAGAGCATCACGTCGTCGACGATCACATGGTTGCCCGCGCCGGCGAGGGCGGCCACGGCGCGGCGCATGCCGCTCAAGGCGCGCTCGACCACCTCGCCGGTGAACACGGCCGTTTCCGGCGGATCGCCGTCGCCCACGGCCTGGAAGGTGATGCCGTCCGGATGGTTCAGGGTGCGCTCGGGCAGCATGTCCAGGAAGTGGTCCATGGCCACGTGCAGGAACGGCTTGGCGGCGAGCCGCTGCAGGGCCTTGGCGACCGAGCTCTTGCCGGCGCTGCTCGAGCCGTTGAGCACCACCACCTGAACGTTCGCCAAGGCGCCGGACCGTCGCCGAGACGCCTTCTGCGAGCTTCTCTGAACCAATTCCACCATGGATGGAATCATAGCCGGTCGCCGCGACGCATGCGACCGCCCTTGAAGATTTTCACCCTTCGCCTTGAGGCGCCCGCCGGCCGGCGGCGTCCTAGCAAGCGGGCGTAATCGGAGCTGGGACCCGATCGACGCGCGTAACCAAGCGGATCAGGAACCCAGGAGCATAAGTCTGGCATGTGGAGATTGGATGGAGCCGGCGCGGCGACGCGGCGCGGCGTGCTGTTGACTGCGGCCGCGTTGTGGCTGCCCGCACAGACGGCGTTGGCGGCGGCGGGCGCGCCGGCGGCGCTGGACCTGGCCGACTACCGTGGCCGCGTGGTGTTTCTCGACTTCTGGGCGTCGTGGTGCGCGCCCTGCAAGATCTCGTTTCCCTACATTGAGCGCCTCGGCGCCCGCTTCGGGCCCAAGGGCCTATCGGTGGTCTCGGTGAACGTCGACCACGACCAGGCCAAGGCGCGCGCCTTCCTGCAGTCGATGAACGCCGACCTGGACGTGGTCTTCGACCCCAAGGGCGTGCTGGCCAAGCGCTACGCGGTCGAGGGGATGCCGACCTCGCTGATCTTCGACCGGCAGGGCCGCCGGCGGTTCACCGTGCAGGGCTTCGACGAGACGAAGTTCGAGCGCGAGCGGGACCAGATCGAGATCCTGTTGTCGGAGGCGTAGGCGTGAAACCCGTACATCAAACCCTTGTCCGCGCGCTCGGCGTGGCGGTCCTGCTGGCGCTGTCCGGATGCGCCCACATCGGCGCGGCCGCCTGGGACCGCGACCTCCTGGCCAAGAAGTCCATGCAGCTCAACACCCTGCCGCGGGTGACCGAGTTCCGCGAGCACATCTACTTCAGCAAGGAGGCCTCCAGCGGCGGGCGCACCTATGACGGCGGGGGCTGCGGATGCAACTGACCCGAGCGATGCAACCGACCCGAGCCAGGGGCGGCGCCGTGAAGCTGGCGCTGCGGGCCCTGACCGCGAACCTCCTGCTGGCCGCCGGCGCCCACGCCGGCGTCGCCGCCGATCCCAGCAGCGACCTGGCCGACGACACGGGCCTGACCCGGATCGACGCGGCGGTGCTGTTCTACAAGGAAGCCGGCGGCCGCATCCGCGCCACCGAGCCGGTGGTCGCCGCCACCCTGAACGGCACCGGCGGCGGCGTCCTGTCGGTGAAGCTGACCGAGACCAGCCTGACCGGGGCCACGCCCAACGGGGCGACGGCGGCCACGCGCGTCCAGACCTTCGTCGCCCCCGCCTCGGCGCCCGGCTCCACCACCACGGTGACCAGCCCCTCGGGGCGCAGCCGGCTGGTGGTGATTCCCGGCACCGGCGTGGTGACGCGCCAGTACGACGCGGCCGCCGGGGTCCTGCCGATGGACTACGGCTTCCACGACCGGCGCACGGCCTTCAACGTCGGCTACAGCGCGCCTTTCGGCGAAGCCAGCCGATGGAGCGCCGGCGCCGCCTACTCCCACGAACTGGATTACCGCAGCTACGACTTCAACTTCGGGGTCTCGCGCGACTTCAACCATCGCAACACCACGGTCTCGGCGATGGCGAACCTGGAGTTCGACCAGTCCAAGCCGCAGTTCGGCGATCCTGAGCCGCTCACGCCGATGAGCGGGACCGCCAAGGGCGGGGGCGACAGCAAGACCGTCTCCAGCCTGCTGATCGGCGTGACCCAGGTGATGAGCCGGCGCTGGATCACCCAGCTCAGCTACAACATCGGCAAGTCCGAGGGCTATCAGACCGATCCCTACCGGGTGGTCTCGGTGCTGGATTCGACGACGGGCGATCCGCTGACCTACCTCTACGAGGGCCGGCCGCGTTCGCGCCTGCGCCAGAGTCTTTACTGGGGCAACAAGGTCTCCGTCGGCCCGACGGTGACGGACGTCTCCGTGCGCGGCTACCACGACGATTGGGGGATCACCTCGTTCACCGGGGAGATCGCCGAGCGCGTGGACATCACCCGCTGGTTCTACGTGGAGCCGAGCTTCCGCTACTACCAGCAGAGCGCCGCCGACTTCTTCGTCAACTATCTGAAGTCGGGCGATCCGACCCCGGCCTTCGCCAGCTCCGACAGCCGGCTGGGCAAGTTCGACGCCACCACCGTCGGCGTGAAGCTGGGCTTCAAGGTGCTCGGAAACGGCGAGCTCTACTGCGTCTACGAGGACTACAAGCAGAACGGAAAGGGCCCCAGCGCCAACACCGATCCGGCCTTCGCGCTGCAGAACCAATTCACCGGGGTCGACGCCAAGAGCGCCATGGTGGGCTACACCTTCGCTTTCTATTAGCGCGAGGACCTCCCCCATGGCCGCCGCCGCGCCCGAGCCCGGGCGGCTTTCCCGCGCGCCGGAGGGTTGGCTCTACGCCTTCGGCGCCATGGCCTCGCCCTGCGAGGTGCGGCTCGACTGCGACGACGGCGCCCTGGCCGAGCGGCTGGGGCGCCTGGCCGAGGACGAGGCGCGCCGGATCGAGGCCAAGTACAGCCGCTATCGGCCCGAGAGCCTGCTCTCGCAGATCAACGCCTCGGCCGGCGCGCCGGTGACGGTGGACGGCGAGACCGCGGCCCTCATCGACTACGCCGCCCAGTGCCACGCGCTGAGCGGGGGCCTGTTCGACATCACCTCCGGCGTCCTGCGGCGGGTGTGGCGCTTCGACGGCCGCACCGGGCCGCCCGGCGCGGCCGAGGTGGCGGCGGTGCTGCCGCATGTGGGCTGGGACAAGGTGTCCTGGACCTCGCCGGTGATCGCCCTGCCGGCGGGCATGGAGATCGACTTCGGCGGGCTCGGCAAGGAGTACGCCGTGGACATGGCCGTGCTGCGCATCCAGGCGGCCGCCGAGGTCCCCGCCCTGGTGAACTTCGGCGGCGACCTGCGTGTCACCGGCCCCAGGCGCGGCGGCGGGCCCTGGCGCGTGGCCATCGAGTCCGTCGAGCAGGAGGGAGAGGCCGACGGTCTGATCGAGATCCTCCATGGCGCGCTCACCACCAGCGGCGACACCCATCGCGCCATCGTCGAGGGCGCCCGCCGCTACGGCCACATCCTGGACCCGCGCAGCGGCTGGCCGGTGGAGGACCCGCCCCGCTCGGTCACGGTCGCCGCCCCCACCTGCCTGGAAGCCGGGCTGCTCTCGACCCTGGCCATGCTGCACGGCGCTGGGGCCGAACAGTTCCTCAAGGACGAGGGCCTGCAGGCCTGGTGGGCCCGCTAGCGGCGGACCCGGGCCGCTGGCCAGGGCGGCAAATCGCCTTTAGCTAACCTGTGCGGGCGCCGCGGGAGCCGTGATGGGGCTGAAGGACTGGATCAAGGGGCGCGTGGCGGCGCTGGACGCCGCGGCCCGGCCCTGGGCGGCGAGGAGCCGGCTCAACGCCTTCGCCTTCGAATTCCTGATGTTCGGCCTCAAGCAGGCCTGGGCCTGCCTGTTCGGCGGGGCGATGCTGACCCTGCTGGTCGCCACCCACTTCCTCTATCCGGCCGGCGCGCCGCTGGCGCGCTACGACTTCCTGGTGATCGCGGCGGTGACGATCCAGGCGCTGCTGCTCGCCCTGAAGCTGGAGCACCTGGACGAGGCGGTGGTGATCCTCGCCTTCCACGTGGTCGGCACGGTGATGGAGGTGTTCAAGACCGCCCACGGCTCGTGGATCTATCCGGAGCCCAACATCCTGCGCATCGGCGGCGTGCCGCTGTTCTCGGGCTTCATGTACGCCAGCGTCGGCTCCTACATCGTGCGGGCCTGGCGGATCTTCGAGTTCCGCTTCGTGCGCTATCCGCCGGCATGGACCACCTGGCTGATGGCGGTGCTGGCCTACGCCAACTTCTTCACCCACCACTATCTGCCGGACATCCGCTGGGGGCTCTTCGCCTTCTGCGCGCTGATCTTCGGCCGGGCCTGGATCGTCTACACGCCGGACCTGAAGCCGCGCCGCATGCCCCTGCTGCTGGCCGGCGTTCTGGCGGCCTTCTTCATCTGGATCGCCGAGAACCTCGGCACCTTCGCCAGCGCCTGGATCTACCCCAGCCAGCGCCACGGCTGGGCCATGGTCTCCTTCGCCAAGATCGGTTCCTGGTACCTGTTGATCAACCTGAGCTTCGTGCTCGTCACCCTGGTGCGCCGGCCGCAGCCGGAGGTGGCGGGCGAGGCGCGGATCGTTGCTGGAGCGGCGGTCGAACCGGCGTCGTGATCTTGCCGAGAGCGCTAGCCTCGGAGCCGCGTCTTCCGGGTGATCCTGGCGGCGGGATAGCCGACAACGTCGGCGACCTCGCTCCGCAGCCATCGCCAGACCACTTCGGGGCGCTTGCCACTCCACGCTTCGCTGAGCTTGCGGGAGTTCAGGTTAACGATGTCGCGGATGAGGTCGTCCAGGGTGATGTCACCGAAGGCGCCGCGATCGAGACCAAGCATCGCAAGTCCCACCGGCGCCGCCAGGAACACCACGACGAAGGGCGTGTTCTGAAGCAACATGCCGCCCAAGAGCCCGGCGCCGAGCAGATTGCCGCCCCACCGGCCCATCCGTGATGGTCCAGGCGCGCCTATA
This sequence comes from Phenylobacterium sp., assembly GCF_041916435.1. GTDB lineage: Bacteria > Pseudomonadota > Alphaproteobacteria > Caulobacterales > Caulobacteraceae > Phenylobacterium. The sequence goes on from NZ_JAYRZM010000004.1 coordinate 205,307, forward strand.
GGGGTCCCCGTGGCGCGGCGCACCCGACGAATGAACCTGCGTGGGTTGGACAAGCCAAGGTCGGCGAGTTTTGCAAATCGCGGGACGGACGATGGAACGTCCGGCATCGCCGCAATCGCCCGGCGCACGCGTCTGGAGCAGATACGGTCAATACGGTCCCACGGCTCGGCTTGGCTGGAGAGGGCGCGAAGCACAGCCGTCTCAAGATCGCCGGCCGTGGAACCATCTCGCCACTGAAACTCGGCCAGGGAGACGCCGAACGCGCGTTCCACGGCGGACTTGAGACGGGGGACCTCATCGTCGGGCCGCCGCAGTGAACGCAATGGCAGGGGTGAGGCGATCAGGCTCGGCGTTCCCATGGCGACGGGCGTCCCGCCTCGCGCGGCGACGCTGTGAAGCGTCGTCAATGTAAGAGTGAAGCCTTCTTGGTCTACCTTCGGTTGACCGCGTCCAGCAAGCGCCCCCGTCTTCTCGTCGCCGGGTTTGTAAGATTTCGCCGCCGCGCGTGACTACCTCATCAAGCGAGGGGACTTGGTGGAGCCAGATGGACACCGGCGGGGTCAGCCAGGACGAGCGATACGCGCGGGCCGCCGCCGAATTTGGGCCGGCGGTGGAGCGTCTCGCGCGCGGTTATGAGGCCGATCCCGATCTCAGGCGCGACCTCGTGCAGGACATCCACGTCGGCCTCTGGCGCAGCTTCGGCGCCTTTGACGGCCGCTGCTCGGTGCGCACCTGGGTCTACCGTGTCGCCCACAACATCGCCGCGTCTCATGTCGCGCGGGGCCGGCGGCGCGGCGCCTACATAAGCCTGGAGGCGCTGGAGCAGGTCGCGGCGCCGGATGATCCCGAGGCCAGCGCAGGCGGTCGCCACATTCTCGAACGCCTCCTGATCGCGATCCAAACCCTCGCCGCGCCCGATCGTCAGATCGCTCTGCTCTACCTCGAAGACCTGGACGCCGGCGCCATCGGCGAGATCACGGGGCTCACGCCGGGCGCAGTGGCGACCAGAATTCACCGCCTCAAGGCCGTGCTGGCCAAACGTTTTCAAGATGGAGGCCGCCATGCCGACGAGACCTCCTGAAGACGATCTCAAGGGCGTCTGGCTCGATCAGGAAACGGAGACGACGAGCATGAGCGTGGAAACGGTGCGGGCGCTTTCGAGCGCCTATCTCAATCGGACGCGCCTGCGCTACGTCGCAGGCTTCGTCCTGGCCGCCGTGGTGGCGGCTCAGTTCGCCTGGTTCGCCTGGACCGCCACGGACCCGATTATTCGACTGGGGAATATTCTGGTCGTCGCGAGTACGGGCTGGATGGTCTGGCGCATCGCCCGGCGCTTCCCGCGCGGCGCGCCGGACAGCACTGCGGCGTCGAGTCTGGTGGACCACTACCGTGACGAGTTGCTGCGCCAAAAGGTCAGGTACGTGGACCTTCTGGTGTCGGCGGGTCCCACGCTGGCGGGCTGCGTGGTGATCATGGTCGGCCGCCAACTGCAGCCCGTGCACGCCAACCCGCTGCCCGTGGCGGCGTTCACGGCGCTCTGGCTCGCCGGCGCTTGGCTCGTCGTCCGGCGCCATTCACGCCGGGTCGACCAGAAGCTCGCTGAGCTGGATCGAATGCAGGGGGAGTGACCGGCTCGCGCTCCCCCCGCAGCGGCGCCTAGCGCTTGTTGACGAAGTCCAGGAAGCGCTGGCGCAGGGTCGCGTCGGTCTTGAAGACGCCGGTGAACTGGGTGGTGATGGTCGAGACGTGCCGGTGGTGCACGCCGCGGGTGGTCATGCACTGGTGCGTCGCGTCGACCAGCACGGCCACGCCCGCCGGGCGCAGGCTGTCGGTGATGGCGTCGGCGATCTGCTGGGTCATGGTCTCCTGCGTCTGCAGGCGGCGGGCGAAGATCTCGACCACGCGGGCGATCTTGGAGATGCCGACCACGCGGTTGGTGGGCATGTAGGCCACGAACGCCTTGCCCAGGAACGGCGCCATGTGGTGCTCGCAGTGGCTCTCCACCTCGATCTCGCGCAGCATGACGATGTCGTCGTAGCCCTGCACGTCCTCGAAGGTGCGGGAAAGCTCCTTGCCCGGATCGGCGTCATAGCCCTCGAACCATTCGGCGTAGGCGTCCACCACCCGCTTGGGCGTGTCGATCACGCCTTCGCGGCGCGGGTCGTCGCCGGCCCAGGCGATCAGGGTGCGCACGGCCTCCATGGCCTCCTCGCGGGTCGGGCGCTTGACGGGCTCGAGGTCGGAGACGCCGGGCAGCCGGCGCTTGGAGGTCATGGCGTCCATGTTTTTCGGGATCTTTCCTGGCTGAGTTGCGCCGGAGCGAAGGCTCCGGAAATGACGCGCGCCGCTGGTTCTACGGTCCGGACGCCCGCGTGGATGCGGCGTGGCCTCTGACCGTGGCCATCTGTATATGGTTCGATGCCTTTGCCCGGCAACCGTAACGCAGCGTTAAGTGGACCGATGCCCCTGACCCTCTACGACACCATGGCCCGCGAAAAGCGGGTCTTCGTTCCCGCCGATCCCAAGCGGGTGACGATGTATGTGTGCGGGCCGACGGTCTACAACTACGCCCACATCGGCAACGCCCGGCCGGTGGTGGTGTTCGACGTGCTGTTCCGGCTGCTGCGCCATCTCTACGGCGAGGACGCGGTGATCTACGCGGCCAACGTCACCGACGTGGACGACAAGATCAACGCCAAGGCCCAGGCCGAGGGCGTGCCGATCTCCACGATCACCGACCGCTATCTGAACATCTACAACGCCGACATGGCGAGCCTGGGGGCGCTCAAGCCGACGCTGCAGCCCCGGGTGACCGAGACCATGGACGCGATCATCGAGATGATCGGCCGGCTGGTGCGCAACAACGCCGCCTACGCCGCCGAGGGGCACGTGCTGTTCGACACCCAGGCCTTCAGCGACTACGGCAAGCTGTCGGGCCGCTCGATGGACGACATGATCGCCGGCGCCCGCGTCGACGTGGCCCCCTACAAGCGCCATCCGGCCGACTTCGTGCTGTGGAAGCCCTCCAAGCCGGGCGAGCCGGAATGGGAGAGCCCCTGGGGCCCCGGCCGGCCCGGCTGGCACATCGAATGCTCGGCGATGATCGACCAGGCCCTGGGCCTGCCCATCGACATCCACGGCGGCGGCCACGACCTGATCTTCCCGCACCATGAGAACGAGATCGCCCAGGGCGTCTGCGCGTCCTGCGACCACGGCGAGTACGCCCGCTACTGGGTGCACAACGGCTTCCTGAACTTCGGCGACGAGAAGATGTCCAAGTCGCTGGGCAACGTCGTGCTGGTGCACGAGCTGATCGAGAAGACGCCGGGCGAGGCCGTGCGCTGGGCGCTCCTGGTGGGCCACTACCGCGCGCCGCTGGAGTGGAGCGGCGAGCTGCTTGCGCAGGCCAAGAGTTCGCTCGATCGGCTGTATCGCGCCTTGCAGGACGCCGACGCGTTCCTCGGCGGCGCGGGCGCCGAGCCGGACCCGCTGACGGTCGACGCGTTGTTGGAGACCGTGAAGTTCTGGGATGCGCTCTGCGACGACCTCAATACGCCGCTGGCGTTCAGCGCCCTATTCACGCTGTCCAACGGCCTGCGCGGCGCGATCATGGCCGGCCAGCGGGAGGCGGCGGCGCAGCACAGGGCCGCGCTCCTGAAGGCCGGCCGGTTCCTGGGCTTCCTCGGGGCGGACCCGGAAGCCTGGTTCCAGGGCGGCGCCGACGCCGGCTTCAAGGCCCGGATCGACGGACTGATCGCCGAGCGCGTCGCGGCCCGCGGCGCCAAGGACTGGGCGAGCGCCGACCGCATCCGCGACGAGCTGACCGCCCTCGGCGTCGAGGTGATGGACGGCCCGTCCGGCGCGACCTGGCGTCTGAAGGAAACCACCTAATCCGCTCATCCCAGCGAAGGCTGGGATCCAAGCCGAGGTGGGCTGGTCAGCCGCGCGCGGGCGAGCTGGCGCCAAAGTCGTTCCCTATGTGTTCTGATTTGGGTAAGCTGAGGCCCAGCTTGGATCCCAGCCTTCGCTGGGATGAGCGGGGGCGGGGATGGCGTTCTACACTTATCTGATGGCCAGCGGTCCCTACGGGACGCTCTATTGCGGGCACACCGACGACCTCGCCGACCGTGTCTGGCGCCACAGGGAAAAGCACTTCCACGGCTTCACCGCCAAGTATGACGTGAACCGCCTGGTCTGGTACGAAGTCCATGACAGCCGCGAAGCCGCCTTCCAGCGCGAGCGGCGCATCAAGGCCTGGGAGCGGGCCTGGAAAATTCGCATGATCGAGGAGATGAACCCCACGTGGGCCGATCTGAACGAGACCTTGAACTGCTGAGCCGCCGGCGACCTACATGTCCCTGAACAACAACCCCAAGACCTTCAACCTCGGCGCCGGCTTCAAGTTCAAGGGCGGCGCGCCGGCCGGGCCCAGCGGGGTGCGCATCGAGCACCGGGTGGGGATTCAGGCCCCGCCCGAGACCATCTGGGAGGTGCTCTACGACCTGCCCGGCTGGTCCAAGTGGAACCCGCTCTACGTGGAGGCCGAGGGGCAGATCCGCATCGGCTCGACGCTGCGGCTGAAGATGGTCCTGCCCGGCGAGGCGGCGCAGGACATCAGGCCGGTGGTGCTGGAGTGGGTGCCGCACGAGCAGCTCCACTGGCGGCTCAGCCTGATGTGGGGGATGGTCAGCAACACCCGCTACATCGAGATCGAGAAGCTCGGCGAGACGAGCTGCATCGTCTCCAACGGCGAGCTGTTCGGCGGCCTGTTCGGGCCGAGCGTCGCCAAGCGCCTGGGCCGCAAGGTCTGGAAGGGCTTCGAGGCCATGGACCTGGCGCTGAAGGAGGAGGCCGAGGCGCGCTGGCGCCAGGCCCAGGGCGCGCCTACATCGCAGTCATGATCGACGACCTCTATTCGGCCAAGCTGCTCAAGCTGGCGGCCAACCTGCCGAGGGTCGGCCGGCTGGCCCGCCCCGACGGCACGGCCGAGAAGGTGGCCAAGCTGTGCGGCAGCAAGGTGGTGGTCGACGTGGCGGTCGACGGCGACCAGGTGACCGATTTCGCCCAGGACGTGAAGGCCTGCGCGCTGGGCCAGGCGGCCGCGGCGGTGCTGGGCGCAAACGTGGTGGGCGCGCGGCTTTCGGAGATCGAACTGGCCCGCGACGCCTTGCGTGCTATGTTGAAAGAGGGCGCGCCCGCGCCCGAAGGACGTTTCTCGGACTTGGCCATGCTCGCGCCCGTGAAGGACTATCCCGCCCGTCACGCTTCGACGCTTTTGGCGTTCGAGGCGACGGTGGCCGCCGTCCGCCAGGCCATGGAACGAACTAGCCGCGCCGGCGCGGCTTGATTCGAGCTCCTTCGCGACGTAAGCGCTGCGGCTGACTCGCACGTCCGCAAACCGGCATGACTTTCTATGAAACTTGCGTCAGGGGCGCGCTACGCGCCTACAAGCTGACGCTTTCGCCATTGATCGGGCGCCAGTGCCGGTATCTTCCGACCTGTTCGGAATACGCCGCCGAGGTCCTGATCACCCACGGTCCCGTCCGGGGCGGCTGGCTCGCCGCCCGGCGGGTCTGCCGCTGCAACCCCTGGGGCGGGTCGGGCTACGATCCGCCGCCGCCGGGCAAGAAGGCCAAAGGGACGCAGCGCCGCAACTGGACGTGTGAAAAGACATGATCGACCTGGTTTTTCCTGACGGCTCCAAGCGCCAGTACGAAGAAGGCGCCTCGGGCCGCGACATCGCCGCCTCCATCTCCAAGTCGCTGGAGAAGAAGGCGATCCTGGTGAAGCTCGACGGCGCGCTCGTCGACCTGGAGCGGCCCCTGCCGCACGGCGGCGCCTTCGAGATCCTGACGCGCGAGAGCCCCGAGGCGCTCGAGGTGATCCGCCACGACGTCTCCCACATCCTGGCCGAGGCGGTGCAGGAGCTGTTCCCCGGCACGCAGGTGACCATCGGTCCGGCGATCGAGGACGGCTTCTATTACGACTTCGCCCGCGACGAGCCCTTCGTGCTCGACGACCTGGCCAAGATCGAGCAGCGCATGCGCGAGATCGTCGACCGCGACGAGCCGATCCGCCGCGAGGTCTGGGACCGCGAGGTCGCCATCGAGCACTTCAAGTCGATCGGCGAGGACTACAAGGCCGAGATCATCTCCGACCTGCCCAAGGACGAAACGATCACGGTCTACCGCCAGGGCCAGTGGAAGGACCTGTGCCTGGGGCCGCACCTGCCCTCGACGAAGCACGCCGGCAAGGCCTTCAGGCTGACGAAGCTGGCCGGCGCCTACTGGCGCGGCGACCATCGCAACGCTCAGCTCCAGCGCATCTACGGCACGGCCTGGGCCAGCGAGGCGGACCTGGAGGCCTACCTCAAGCGCGTGGAAGAAGCCGAGAAGCGCGACCACCGCAAGATCGGCCGGCAGATGGACCTCTTCCACATCCAGGAGGAGGCCGTCGGCCAGGTGTTCTGGCATCCCAAGGGCGCGACGCTCTACCGGACGTTGGAAGCCTATGTTCGCCGCAAGATCGAGCGGGCCGGCTACGTGGAGGTCAAATCCCCGGCGCTGATGGACAAGAAGCTCTGGGAGACGTCCGGCCACTGGGCGAAGTACCGGGAAAACATGTTTGTGTGCGAGGTCGAGACGGATGATCGCACGCTGGTCGTTAAACCCATGAACTGTCCCGGCCACGTGCAGATCTTCAACGTCGGCCAGAAGTCCTACCGGGAGTTGCCCCTGCGCATGGCCGAGTTCGGGTCCTGCCACCGATACGAACCCTCCGGCAGCCTGCACGGCATCATGCGCGTGCGCGGCTTCGTGCAGGACGACGCCCACATCTTCTGCACGCCCGAACAGTTGCCGATCGAGGCGGCCACGGCCGGCGAGCTGATCTTCCAGACCTATGCGGAGCTGGGCTTCGACAAGGTGGACGTGAAGCTGTCCACGCGCCCCGAGGAGCGCATCGGCTCCGACGAGGTGTGGGACGCGGCCGAGGCCGAACTCGCCAAGGCCTGCGAGATGATGGGCGTGAGCTACCAGATCAATCCGGGCGAGGGGGCGTTCTACGGCCCGAAGCTGGAATTCACGCTCTACGACGCCATCGGCCGGGCCTGGCAGTGCGGCACGGTGCAGGTCGATTTTAACCTGCCGGAACGATTTGGCGCCGAGTATGTGGCCGAGGACGGCTCCAAGCAGCGTCCGGCCATGTTGCACCGAGCCGTCCTGGGATCGATGGAACGTTTCATTGGTATCCTGATTGAAAACTACGCCGGCGCTTTCCCGCTCTGGTTGGCGCCGACGCAGGTCGTGGTCGCCACAATTACGTCCGACGCGGACGACTATGCTCGGGCGGCCGCCGAGGCGCTCCGCAAGGCGGGCCTGCGCGTGGAGACGGACCTGCGTAACGAGAAGATCAACTACAAGGTCCGTGAGCACAGTCTCGCCAAGACCCCGGTGATCGCCGTCGTCGGCCGCCGGGAAGCCGAGCTGGGCCAGGTGGCGCTGCGCCGCCTGGGCTCCGACGGCCAGCAGATCCTGGCGCTGGAGGAAGCCGCAAACAGACTTGCCTTGGAGGCGACTCCGCCCGATCTTGCGCAACACGCGTCGGGCGAGCCGGACTCGCCCAAGGAGGCGGTCGGGGCCATGGAGGCTTGATGAACGGCATCGCCGCACCGATCGTCGCCGTGGAGCCGGCGGCCCCGCTGGACGACTTCCTCAGATCGCGTCGCCGGGTGTCGGTGGTGATGGTCGTCTACATGACGGGCGAGGCTCTCGGCGAGAGCATCGCCCGCGTGCTGGCCGATCCCCTGGTGGACCAGCTTGTCATCGTCGACAACGGCAGCCCCTGCGCCGAGGCCGCGCGCCTGCGGGGGCTGGCCGAGCGCGACCAGCGGGTCAAGCTGCTGACCGGCCAGGGCAACGTCGGCTTCGCCCGGGGCGCCAACCTGGGCGCGCGCGCGGCGAGCGGCGAGATCCTGATCTTCCTAAATCCCGACGCCTTCCTGCAGCCGGGCTGCGTGGCCGGCCTGGTGCGCGCCATCGAGAACCGGCCGACGCCGACGCTCGTGGGCGGGCGCATCCTCAACGCCGACCGCACCGAACAGCGCGGCGCCCGGCGCGGCGACATCACGCCGATGACCGCGCTGATGTCGCTGAGCCGCCTGGCCCAGATCGCGCCAGGCCTGAAGCGCTATGAGGTGCACTGGGAGAACGACGTCGCGCCGGATCACGTCGCGCCGGTGCCCACCGTCTCCGGGGCGTGCCTGTGCATGCGCCGCCAGGACTTCGACGCCGTGAACGGCTTCGACGAAGGCTATTTCCTGCACGTGGAGGACGTGGACCTGTGCTGGCGCGTGCGGCGCGCCGGCGGCCAGGTGCTGTTCCATCCCAAGGCCGAGGTGGTCCACCTGGGCCACACCAGCCAGACCAGCCCGCTGCGCGTGGAGTTCCACAAGGGCGTGGGCCTGGCCCGCTACTTCCGCCGCCGGGCCGAGAGCTTCTCCCAGCGCGTGCTGGCCTGGGCGCTGTCGCCGATCATCGTGTGCACCGCCATCGTACGGCCGGTGGTCTGGCGCTTCCGCGGCCGCACGGCCTGAGCGGAGCCTCCAGCCGCCGTCACGTCATGCGCTCGCCTGTTCAGGCGTGCGGGCGGCGCTGGCCGGGAACCCGCCGGCGCGGCTGACCGAGGCCGCCGGCGGCTTGCCGAGCAGGCCGGACATCCAGGTCGCCGTCTCGATCAGCTTGTCCAGGTCGTAGGTCGTCTCGAAGCCGCCGCGCTCCAGCATGTAGACCAGATCCTCGGTGCCGATGTTGCCGGTGGCGGCGGGGGCGAAGGGACAGCCGCCCAGGCCGCCGCAACTGGCGTCCAGCACGTCGATCCCCGCCTCCACGGCGGCGAAGGCGTTGGCCAGGCCGGTGTTGCGCGTGTCGTGGAAGTGCATCCGCAGCTTGGCGCCCGGCGCGGCCTTGCGGGCCGCCTCGATGCGGCTGCGCACGGTCCAGGGATCGGCCACGCCGATGGTGTCGGCCAGGGCGATCTCGGCCACGCCGATGGCGTCAATCTCGGCCACCAGGGCGGCCACCCGCGCCTCGCTGACCTCGCCGTCGAACGGGCAGCCGAAGGCCACCGACAAGGTGGCGCTGATCGGCGGGCCGCCCTCCAGCTCCCGGCGCCGGGCGATCGCGGCCAGCGCGGCCACCTGTTCGGCGGTGGAGGCGCCCTGGTTGCGGATGCCGAAGCCGTCGGTGGCGCAGACCACCACGTTGGCCTCCTCGCAGCCGGCGGCCAGGCAGCGGTCCCAGCCGCGCTCGTTGAGCACCAGGCCGATGCGCGACTCGCCCGGCAGCGCGGGCAGGGCGGCCATGATCTCCTCGGCCCCGGCCATCTGCGGCACGCGGCGCGGATTGACGAAGGAGACCGTCTCGATGCGCCTGGCGCCGCAGGCGCGCAGCCGCTCGATGAACTCGATCTTCTGGCCGGTCTCCAACAGGGTCTTCTCGTTTTGCAGGCCGTCGCGCGGCCCGACTTCCACGATCTCGATGCGCCGGCTCATGGGCGTGTCTCCTGGCTCGGGGCGGCGGCGTCCTGATCCGCAGCGTAGACGTTCAGGCTCATCTCGTCGCCGTTCGAATAGTCCAGCCCGTGGACCACGCCCACGAGCCGGGGACTCAGTTTGCGCGCCGCCACGGCGGCGTCGAACGCGGCTTGCTGGCGGGCCTCGACCACCGCGGGCCGATGCTCGGCCACCGCCTCGGCCGCCTGCTGGGCGTCGTCGAGCTCGGTGGTGGTGCCCAGGGCGAACACCAGGCTCGGCTCGGCGTAGCCGGCCACCGCCACCGGACCGGGCGCGATGCCCTGGCGGGGCAGGAGCCTGGCCTTGGCCAGCGCCGCCTCGACGTGCTCGGACAGCCACAGGGGGCCGAGCCCGGGGGCGAAGACGCTCACCAGCGAAGCGTGGCCAAGCACGCCCAGGGCGCAGGCCGCGACCGCCGCGCCCCGCGCGGAGCGGCGCAACAGCATATAGGCGCCCGCCACGCCCGCGCCCAGCATGAGCGCCCCGGTCATGGCCGCGGCGGTCACGTCGCCGCCGCCGCCGTACTGGCTGAGCAGATAGAAGGTTCCCGCCGCCAGGGCGAAGCCGGCGAAGGCCGAGATCGCGGCGCCGCTCCAGCGGGCGATCGGGCCGGGCTCCTGGCGCGCGGCCGCGGCGGCCAGCCAGGCCAGGGCCGCGTAGGTGGGCAGCGGATAGTGGGCGAGCTTGGTGGGCGTCAGCTCGAACACCAGCCAGGCCGGGACCAGCCAAGCGACGGCGAAGCGCACGCCGGTCTCCCGGCGGCCGCGCCAGGCGCCGATCAGGGCGGCGGGCAGCAGGAGGCTGGCCGGGAAGAACAGCAGCGGGGCGAGCAGGGCGTGGTAGCCGGGCGGCGCGCCGTGGGTCTCCTGGCCGCCCACCAGCTTGGGCGCCAGGTCGCCGGCGATGGCGGCGGTCCAGAAGCCGCCGTCCGTGGCCACCGTCACCGCCCAGGCCCAGGGCCCGACGATGGCGGCGAACAGGATCGGGCCCCAGCCCCAGCCCAGCTTCTTCAGCCAGCCGCCGCGCCGGTCCCAGGCCCAGAGGGTGAGCGCCGCCAGCACCACGACCATCGGCCCCACGGGCCCCTTCACCAGGGTCGCGCCGGACAGGCCCAGCCAGAACAACAGCCGCGTCAGCCGCCCGGCGGGCGGGCCGTCGCGGGCGGCGGCGTAGATGTGGGCCATGGCGGCCATGGCGAGCGTGGTGGTTCCCGCCAGCACCGCGTCGGTCTTGGCGATGAACGCCTCGGTGGACAGCAGGAAGGTGGAGGCCAAGAGGCCGCCGGCGATCAGGCCCGTGGCCGGCCCGAAGACCGCCCGCGCGCCCCAGGCGCAGGCCGCCGCCGCCAGCATCGCGCCCAGCAGCGAGGGAATGCGATAGGCCCAGATCGCCCGCGCCTCGGGCTCGGACAGCAGGCTCACGCTGGCCGCCTGCAGCCAGTGGATGCCCACCGGCTTCTTGAAGCGGGGCTGGTCCTGATAGCGGATCACGACGAAATCGCCGCTCTCCAGCATCTGGGCGGTGGCCTGGGCGAAACGCGCCTCGTCGCGGTCCAGCGTGGGCACGGTGAACACGCCGGGCAGGCCCGCCAACAGCGCCACGAACGCCGCCAGGAGCGGCCCGCGCCAGCCGCGGCTGACCCGATCCAGGTGGTCTTCGAGACTCATGGATGCTTGATAGCACGAACTTTCGCCGCCCGAGGCGAAGCGTCGCCGTTTCCAGGCGGCCGCCGGGGCTCTATGGAAGGCGCATGAGCGACACGCCCGACATCTCCGTGGTGGTTCCCGTGTTCGACGAGGAAGGCGCCGCGCCCGCCCTGGCCCGCGAGATCGCGGCCGCGTTCGCGGGCCGGAACTTCGAGATCGTCTTCGTCGACGACAAAAGCCGCGACGGCACTCGCGCGGCCCTGACCGCCCTGAAGGGCGAGATCCCGCAGCTTCGCGTGCTCTCGCACCGGGCCAACGCCGGCCAGAGCCGGGCGATCCGCACCGGCGTGCTGGCCGCCCGCGCGCCGGTGGTGGTGACCCTGGACGGCGACGGCCAGAACGATCCCGCCGACGGGCCGGCCCTGGTGGACGCGCTGAACGCCGGCGGGCCTGGCCTGGCGCTGGTGGGCGGCGAGCGGGTGAAGCGGCAGGACAGCCAGGCCAAGAAGCTCGCCTCGCGCTTCGGCAACGGCGTGCGCAAGCGCCTCCTGCACGACACGGCCAATGACACCGGCTGCGGGCTGAAGGCGTTCCGCCGCGAGGCGTTCCTGCGTCTGCCCTACTTCGATCACATCCACCGCTACCTGCCGGCGCTGATGCTGCGCGAGGGCTATGAGGTGTCGTTCCGGCCGGTGAACCACCGCCACCGCCAGACCGGCCAGTCGAAGTACACCAACCTCGGCCGGCTGTGGGCCTCGCTCTCAGACCTGATGGGCGTGATGTGGCTGCAGAGCCGCGCGCGCAATCCGGGCGGGGCCGAAGAGCTCTAGCTCCCCGCGGGCTTGGCTTCGGGCAGGCCCAGGATGCGCTTGGCGATGACGTTGAGCTGAACTTCCCAGGTTCCGCCGGCGATGGTGGCCGCCTTGCCGCGCAGCCACACCCGCGGAATCTCCAGCTCGTCGGCGGTGAAGCCATCGCCCTCCCAGCCCAGGCCCTGGTGGCCCAGGAACTCGATGGTCAGGTCGCCGCGATCCTGGCGCATCTTCGAGCCGGCGTTCTTCAGGGCCGAGGAGGCGGCGCTCGGGCCATGGCCGGCGGCGGTCTCCCGCTCCACCCGCTCGGCGGTCAGGCGGAAGGCGTGAGCGTGCATCATCGCCTCGGTGACGCGGGCGCGCAGGTCGCCGTCGGCCAGCCGGCCGGTCTCGTCGACGCCCACGTACTGCTTGGCGAGCTCCGGCAGCGGCGGGCCGGGGATGAAGTAAGGGCCGGAGAAGCGGCCCTGGTCGGAGATGCCCTGCCGCTCGTGCTGCAACAGGCGCTTGGCGATCGCCCAGCCGCCGTTCAGGGGGCCGACGAGGTCGTCCTTCTCGGCGCGGGCGTCGGTGAAGAAGGTCTCGCAGAAGGGCGACAGGCCGTTGATCAGCCTGATCGGCCGCGCCTCCACGCCGGGCTGGCGCATGTCGATCAGGACGAAGCTGATCCCGTCGTGCTTCCTCGTCCTGTCCGTGCGCACCAGGCAGAAGCACCAGTCGGCGTGCTGCGCCCCGCTGGTCCATACCTTCTGGCCGTTGATCAGCCAGTGGTCGCCCCTGTCCTCGCACCGGGTGGAGAGCGAGGCGAGATCGGAGCCCGAGCCCGGCTCGGAGAAGCCCTGGCACCAGCGCAGCTCGCCACGGCAGATGGGCGGGATGTGGCGCAGCTTCTGGGCGTGCGTGCCGTATTCCAGGAGCGTCGGGCCGAACATGATCACGCCCAGGCCGACGATGGGGTTGTAGGCGCCGATGGCGGCCATCTCCTCGGCGAGGACGTCGGCCTCCTCCGCGCCCAGGCCGCCGCCGCCGTAAGCGGCCGGCCAGGTGGGAACGCCCCAGCCCTTGGCGCCCATGCGCCGCCGCCACAGGTCGCGCTCGCCTTCCCGCGGCTCGGGGTCGTCGCCTGGCGGCTGGGCGCCGGCCAGGCCGGGAGGGAAATTGTCCGCGAGCCAAGCACGCGCTTCGGCCCGGAAGGCGTCGAGCCTCGCCCCGCCGAAGTCCGCCATCGCCGATCTCCCGGTTGCGTCATGAAAAGTAAGTATTTCCGCGCGGGCGAGATGCGCCCATGACTTCGATCAATAGGGGATCGCCTCGACTTCGCCGGCGAACATCGCTTAATTGCCGGCGTTCCTTTCGAGACACGCCAGCTTACGCATGCCCACAGCTCCGGCCGACCGACCAGACGCGGGTGCGCGAGCGATCTGGAACTGCATCCTCGTCCTTCTGATCGTCCCGCTCGCCGTCAAGGCGCCGCTGATACTGGGGCTTCTGAAGGCCGATCCGGCGCTGCTCTACGCCGGCATGAGCGAAGGGCTCGCGTGGGGGCCGCTGGGCCCCGCCCCGACCATCGACCCGAACATCGGCTTCACCAGCCAGGCGCTGGGCCATCGCGCGGCGCTCGACGTGCTGTCCGGCCACATGCCCTACTGGAACCACTTCGAGGGCGTCGGCGCGCCCTTGCTTGGCGAGATGCAGGCCGCGGCGCTGTTCCCCCTGACCTGGCTGCTGGCGCTTCCGGGCGGACAGCTCTGGATGCATCTGATCCTTCAGATGATCGCCGGGGTGTCGGCCTTCGCGCTGCTGCGCAAGCTCGGCTGCACGCCGCTGGCCGCCCTGGCCGCGGCCGTCGCGTTCGAATTCAACGGCTCCTATGCGTGGCTAGCCAACGCGGTGGTCAATCCGATCGCCTTCCTGCCGCTGGCGCTCGTGGGCGTGGAGACGATCCGCGAGCGCGTGGCCGAGGGCCGCGGCGGCGGCGCGCTCTGGGTGGTCGTCGCCATCGCCGCCTCGCTCTACGCCGGCTTTCCGGAGGTGGCCTATCTCGACGGCCTCCTGATCGGCGCCTGGACCCTGGTTCGCGCCGGTTCTCTGCCCGGCGTGGCGCGGCTTTGGTTCCTCATCCGGACCGGCGCGGCCGGCCTCATCGGGATCGCCGTCGCGGCGCCGGTGCTGGTCGCCTTCATCGACTACCTGCCCCAGGCCAGCCTCGGCGGCCACGAGGGGCTGGGCTTTGCGATGACGCACCTGGATCCGCGCTTCCTGCTGGCGCTGTTCACCCCCTACGTCTTCGGCGCGATCTTCCAGTTCCACGCGCCCTTCTGGAGCGCGGTCGGCGGCTACGCCGGCTGCATGCTCGCGGCGCTGGCGGTCTGCGGCCTGTGGGGCCCGCGCCTGCGCGGCCTGCGCGTCCTGCTGGGCGTGTGGGTGGTGGCGACGATCGCCCTGTCCTACGGGGTTCCCGGCTTCAGCCTGGTGACCCGCACCGTGCCGGGCCTGGGCGCGGCGGCCTTCTTCCGCTACCTGCCGCCGTCCTGGGAGTTCAGCCTGTGCGTGCTGGCGGGCCTGGGGCTGAGCGACATGGTCCATGCGCGGGCCTCGCGGCGGCTGTGGGTCTCGGCCGGCCTCCTGGCCGCGGCGGGCGCGGTCACAGCCTGGATCGCGCACGCCGGCGGGGCGACCTTCGGGGGCCCGGCGGCGATCCTTTCGGCGGTGGTCGCCGTGGCGCTGACGGCGGCCCTCGCCGCGCTCGCCTGGTGGTCGCGGGGCGGCGCCTCGCCGACGCCGGCGCTCGCGCTGCTGCTGGCGGGCGAAGCCGCGCTCTACATGGCCGCGCCGGTGCTGGCCCATCCCCGCGCCGGCCGGCTGGACCTGGCGGCGGTGCGTTACCTGCAGGCCAACATCGGGCTTCAGCGCTTCGCCACCCTGGGGCCGCTGGCCCCGAACTACGGCTCGTACTACGGGCTGGCGTCGATCAACCACAACGACCTGCCGATCCCCAAGGCCTGGACCGCCTACGCGGCGCGGCGCCTGGACGGCAACCTCGAGCCGATCCTGTTCACCGGAACGGTGCGGGCCGATCCCTCCGGGTCCTCATCGGCCGACGAGCTGGCCGGTCGGCTCGACGCCTATCGCGACGTGGGCGTGCGCTACGTGCTGGCCTCGCCGGCGTCGATGGACACGCCGCCCTTCGCCGCCTTCAAGCGCGCCGTCGCCGAGGGAAGCAACGCCGGGATCCGGCAGGTGATGGCCTCGCCGACCACCCTGGTGTTCGAGGTCGCCGGGCCGGCGGCCTATTTCAGCGCGCCGGGCTGCTCGCTGGTCCCGCGGTCGCGCGACGAGGTGCTGGCGACCTGCGACGAGCCCTCGGCGCTGAAGCGGCTGGAGCTCCATATGGACGGCTGGAGCGCGCGGATCGACGGGCGTCCGGTCCCGGTCGTCCGGACCGGCGAGATCTTCCAGAGCGTCGCCCTGCCCAAGGGCGCCTCGACCGTGCGCTTCGCCTTCGCCCCGCCGCACATCGGCCTGGCTTGGCTGGCCGCCCTGGCGGGACTGGCCGCCCTGGCCGGCGATCTCGCCTGGGGGCGCAGGTCGATAAGGAGTTGACCCGGGCCACGGCGTCCCGTTAGGCGGGCGTCGAGCGCGATGGAAGGGCCGCAATGACGCAATCCTCGACCGAGGCTCGGAGCCGCGCCCGGCCCGCCGCCGCGCCGGCGCAGGACGCGGCGGCCGGACCGAGCGTCGCGGTCGTGATCCCCTGCTACAACGAGGCGGCGGCCATCGCCCAGGTGGTGGCGGCCTTCCGCGCCAGCCTGCCGCACGCGCAGATCTACGCCTTCGACAACAATTCGGTGGACGACACCGCCGCGATCGCCCGCGCCGCCGGCGCCGAGGTGATCGCCGTGGCGCTGCAGGGCAAGGGCAATGTGGTGCGGCGCATGTTCGCCGACGTGGACGCCGACATCTTCGTCATGGTGGATGGCGACGCCACCTACGACGCGGCCGCCGCGCCGGCCCTGGTGGACCTCTTGATCGAGAACCGCCTGGACATGGTGGTGGGCGCGCGCGTCAGCGACGAGGAGGCGGCCTACCGGCGCGGCCACCGCTTCGGCAACGTGCTGCTCACCCAGTGCGCCGCGGCCATCTTCGGACGCACGTTCAAGGACATGCTGTCCGGCTACCGCGTGTTCTCGCGCCGCTACGCCAAGACCTTCCCGGCTCATTCCAAGGGCTTCGAGATCGAGACCGAGCTGGCCGTGCACGCGCTCAGCCTGCGCATGCCGGTGGCCGAGGTGGATACGGTCTACGGCGCGCGGCCCGACGGCTCGGAGAGCAAGCTCAACACCTTCCGCGACGGCTTCAGGATTCTGATGACCATCCTGGCCCTGTTCAAGGCCGAGAAGCCCTTCGCCTTCTTCTCGGTAGGCTTCGCCGCCTGCGCGGCGGTCTCGCTCGTCTTGGCCGTTCCGATCGTGAACACCTACCTGAGCACGGGCCTGGTGCCGCGCCTGCCCACGGCGGTGCTGAGCAGCGCGATGATGCTGCTGGGGGCGATCCTCCTGATCTGCGGCATCGTGCTCGACACCGTCACGCGCGGGCGCAACGAGCACAAGCGCCTGGCCTACCTGGCCATTCCACCGGCCCGCAGCCGCCGGCACGCGCGGCGCACCGATGCAGGATCGAGCGGCGGCGACGTGGGCTGAGCAGGCCGCGGGCGATCGGCCAGGCTAGTCGGCCGCCGCCGGCGCCGTGCGCCAGTCAGCGCCGGAAGCGGCGATCAGGCGCACCACGTCGGCCAGGCGCTGGCCTTGGGCGCGCACGGCCTTGGCCCGCAGGTCGTGGGCGCGCCGCTGGGCGTCGAGCACGTCCAGCATGGCCACGCCGCCGATGCCGTAGCCCGCCTTGGCCAGACGCACCCGTTCGTCGGCGTGGGCCTGGGCGCGGTCGTGGGCGGCCAGGGATTCATCGTCGGCCGTCAGCGCCTGCAGGGCGTCGGCCACCTCCACGAAGGCCTTGAGCACGGTCTGCTGGTAGCGGGCGTTGGCCGCCTTGGCGGCGTCCACGGCGCCCTGGCGGCGGGCGCGCAGCTCGCCGCCGTGGAACAGGGGCGCGGTCAGGCCGCCGCCGAGGTCCCAGCCGCTGGCGTCGTAAGTGAACAGCTCGCCGGGCTTCAGCGCGCCCTGGGTGATCGAGGCGCTGAGCCTGATGTCCGGATAGAGGTCCGCCGTCGCCACGCCGATGTCGGCGGTGGCCGCGTGCAGGTCGGCCTCGGCGGCCAGGATGTCGGGGCGCCTGCGCACCAGCGAGGAGGGCAGGCTGACCGGCGCCGGCCCGGCCAGCTTGAACCCGTCCAGGGCGAAGTCCGGCGGCGTCCAGTCGGCCGGCGCGCGCCCGACCAGCTCGGCCAGGGCGTGGCGGGCGGCCGCCAGCTCGGCCTTCAGCGGCGGCAGCAGGGTGCGGTCGTCCTCGAGCTGGGCGGCGGCGGCGATCCGGTCGGTGGAGGCCGAACCGCCGAGCTCGGCGGCGCGCCGCACCATCGCCAGCGAATCCTCGTCGGCGGCGATCATCGCCTGGGTCTCGGCGATCTGGGCGTTCAGGGTGGCTATGGTCACCGCCTGCAAGGCGACGTTGGCGGTGAGCGTCAGATAGGCGGCGTCCGCCCGGCGCGCCTGGGCCTCGACCCGGGCGGCCGCGCCCTCGATCCGCCGCCGCTGGCCGCCGAACAGGTCCAGGTCGTAACCCACGCCGCCGCCCACCGAGTAGAGGCTGAAGGTGGGGTTGGAGAGGGTGACGTCGCCGAATCCGGTGAAGCCGAACGCCTGCAGGTTCACCCGCTCGCGCTCGACGCCGGCGTTGGCGTCCGCCTGGGGAAGCGCCGCGCCGCGGGCCTGGGCCAGGGCGGCGCGGGACTGGGCGAGCGTCGCGTCGGCCTCGGCCAGGGTGGGGCTGTCGGCCAGGGCCTGGCGGATCACCGCGTCGAGGGCGGGCGAGCCCAGGGCGTTCCACCACGGGCCGGGCCCCGCGTCGGCCAGCCGGATCTCGGCCGGGGCGGTCTCGCCGGCCATGGCGTAGGTCTGGGCCTTGGGCGCGTCGGGGCGGGCGTAGTCGGGGCCGACGGCGGCGCAGCCCGCGAGGAGGGCGGCCGCGGCCGCGCCGGCGAGCGCGCGGCGGATCAGTTTATTCGACGGCATGGGCGGAACTGTCTTTCTGGGTCGTCTTGGGCGACCTCATGAGCAGGACGAGGGGCGCGCAGGCGAAGCTGAGGAACAGCATCAGGCGGAACGCGTCGACATAGGAGGCCATCTCGGCCTGGCGCGTGATCAGGCCGTTGAAGGCGGCCATGGCGGAGGGGCTCGACAGGGCGCCGGGCGCATAGGCCTGGTAGAGCGGATTGTCCGGCCGGGCGTGCTCGACGAGGGTGGCGTGGTGCACCTCGATGCCGCTGATGTACCGCGCCTGCATGATCGAGATGCCGGCGGCCGAGCCCATGTTGCGGATCAGGGTGTAGAGCCCGGCGCCCTCGGCGCGGTGCTCCGGCTTCACGGTGGCGAAGGCCAGGGTGGAGAGCGGCACGAAGATCAGGCCGGTGCCGATCCCGGACAGGAAGCCGGACTCGATGATCAGGCCGGTGCCCATCTGCAGATTGAAGTGCGACATCTGCCACATGGAATAGGCGCTGATCGCCAGGCCGGTGAGGATGATCAGGCGCGTGTTCACCCGGGTGATGAGCTGGCCCACCGCGAACATGGCGGTGAACGAGCCCAGGCCGCGTGGCGCGGAGACCAGGCCCGCGAAGGCCACGGGATAGCCCAGCACGACCTGCATCATCGGCGGCAGCAGGGCGAGCGTGCTGAACAGCAGCACCCCGACGAAGAAGCCCAGGACGCTGGCGCTGACGAAGTTGCGGTCGGCCAGCAGGGCCCGGTGCACGAAGGGGTGCCTGGCCGTCGCCAACTGCACGGCGAACATCCAAAGGGCGATCATCGCCACGATCGCGTAGACCCAGATCTCGCGCGAGGAGAACCAGTCCTGGCCCGGGCCGCGGTCGAGCATCATCTGGAAGCCGCCGATGGCCAGGGCGAGGCTGGCGTACCCCAGCATGTCGAAGCGCCGCCGCTCGCTGGCCTTGCGCTCCGACAGGAAGAGGAAGACGCCGCTGAAGGCCACCAGCCCGACCGGCAGGTTGATGAAGAACACCCAGCGCCAATCGAGGTTGTCGGTGAGCCAGCCGCCCAGCACCGGGCCCAGGATCGGCCCCAGCACCGCCCCGGCGCCCCAGACGGCCATGGCCTGGCCATGGCGCTCGGGCGGATTCACGTCCAGCAGCACCGCCTGCGACAGCGGGATCAGGGCCGCGCCGAACAGGCCCTGCAGTAGGCGGAACAGCACGATCTCGGCCAGGCTGGTGGCGATGCCGCACAGCATGGAGGCGGCGGTGAAGCCGGCGATCGACACCAGGAAGACCACCTTGCGGCCCAGCTTGTCGGCCAGGAAGCCGGTCAGCGGGGTCATGATCGTGGCCGCCACGATGTAGGAGGTCAGCACCCAGGTGATCTGGTCCGCCGAGGCCGAGACGCTGCCCTGGATGTGCGGCAGGGCGACGTTGGCGATCGTCGTGTCCAGCGAGTTCATGATGGTCGCCAGCATCACCGCGACCGTGATCGGGATGCGGTTGCGGGCGTCCGCGGCGGCGCCTTCGGTCATGGCTTGCGGGCGCTCCTGACGTCGACCGTCACCTTGGCGCTCAGCCCCGCGCCGAGTTGCGGGACCTGGCCGTCCAGGGCGATGCGCACGGGCAGGCGCTGGACCACCTTGACCCAGTTGCCGGTGGCGTTCTCCGGCGGCAGCAGGGCGAAGCTGGACCCGGTGCCGGGCGCGAAGCTCGCCACGCGGCCGTTCAGGTCATGGTCGTAGGCGTCGATCTTGACCTTCGCCGGCTGGCCCACGCGCATGTGGGCGAGCTGGTCCTCCTTGAAGTTGGCTTCGATCCAGGGCCGCCCCGAGACCAGCCAGAAGAGGGTCTGCGAGGCCTCGACCCGCGAGCCGACCTGCAACTGCTCGACCTTGGCCACCACGCCGTCCTCGGGCGCGACCACGTCGGTGTAGCCCAGGTTGAGCTTGGCCTGGTCCAGGGCGGCCTTGGCCTGCATCACCTGCGGGTGCTCGTCGGTCGGCGCGTCGGGACGGCCGCCCAGGTCGGCCAGGGCGGAGGCGGCGGCCTGCTTGGCCACGGCGAGCTGGCGCTCGGCCTGCTGGGCGGCGTGGGCGGCCTCGTCGGCCTTCGCCTGGCTGCTGACGCCGGTCTGGGCCAGGTCGTGCTGGCGCTTGGCCTCGCGCGTGGCGTAGGCCAGCGTCTCCTGGGCGGCCGACACGTCGGCCAGCTTCTGGCGGTAGGCGGCCTTCAGCCCCTCCACGTCGTAGCGGGCGGAGGCCAGGGCGGCCTCGGCGCGGGCCTCGGCCACCGCCAGGTCGGCGGGGTCCAGCTTGAACAGCACCTCACCCTTCTTGACCGCCTGGTTCTCGTGCACCTCGATCTCGATGACCCGGCCGGGCACGCTGGCGCTGATCGCCGTGCGCGCCTGCTGGACATAGGCGTCGTCGGTGCCCTCGAAGCGGCCGGAGGTCAGGACGAAGTAGGCCGCGACCGCCAGGATCGCGACCGGCACGCCGATCATCAGGGGCCAGCGCAGCTTGCTGCCGCCGTTGCGGGGATGGGGCCGGGTGGCCGCTTCAACCTCGGCCTCGGCGAGGGCCTGATAACCTTCGGCGTCGCTCATGGGCGGCTCCACGTCTAAGCGCGCCCGCCCGCGAAGGGGGGCGCAAAGGGCGTCATGAAAGGGATAGGCGGCCGGCTTCTCGCGGTCGAGCCCGTCTGCTGCGCTGCAATAGCCCTGGTTGCATCATGAGCAAAATGATATCTCGTCAACATGCCCATGAACGAACTTCATATGCGCGGCCTCGACCTGAACCTGCTGCGCGTGTTCGACGCGCTGATGGTCGAGGGCGCGGCGACGCGCGCGGGCGAGCGGCTGGGCCTGACGCAATCGGCCGTGAGCCATGCGCTGGGACGCCTGCGCCGGTCGCTCAACGACGAACTGTTCACCCGCGGCCCCTCGGGGCTGCGGCCGACGCAGCGCGCGCTGGAGATCAGCGGCACGGTGCGCGAGGCCATGAAGCTGCTGGAGGGCGCGATCGCCGGCCCGCGCTTCGATCCCGCGCGCAGCGACCGTCGCTTCGAGGTGGTGGCCAGCACCTATCTGTGCGCCGTGCTGACGCCGGCGCTGGCCCCGATGGTTATGGCCGAGGCGCCGAACGTGCGGCTGCGGATGCGCGCGCCGGGCGGGTTGCCGGCCGAGGCCCTGGACCGCGGCGCGGTGGACATGGTGATCGGCAGCTTCGAGCACGTGCCGAGCCGCTTCCGCTACGAGCCGCTGTTCGAGGAGACGGCGGTGTGGGCGATCCGCGCCGACCATCCGCTGGACAGGCCGGGCGTGGACCCCGCCGAGTTCGCGCGCCTGCCGCACCTGCTCGTGTCACCGCCGGACGAGCCGGACGGCCTGCGCCACGATCCCGGGGGCCTTGGCCTGCGCCGCGCGATCGCGTGGAGCGAGGACTATTCCCTGGGCGGGCGCCTGGCGCGCGACATGGACGGGCCGATCTCGGTGCCCGACGCCTATTCGGCGCTGGTGGTGGTGAGCCAGAGCGACATGCCGGCCCTGCTGCCGCGGCGGCTGGCCGAGGTGGCCAGCCAGAAGGGCCGGCTACGGCTGGTCGAGCCGGACTTCACGCCCGAACCCGCGCAGTTCGGCGCCGTCACCCGCGCCGGCGACCACGAAGAGGGGCCGACCGGCTGGCTGCGGGCCATGGTGCGCGAGGCCGCCGCGCGGATATAGCCCGCCGCTCCGGGCCCGGATGACCGGGTCGCTTGTCGCCCGGCCCCATGACGCGCTAACCCTAGTCCCCCGGACGTTCGAGGGGGGCGTCACCATGTTCGCTGCGATCCCGCTCCTGGCCCTGCCAGTGATCATCTACAATGTCGCGGCGCTGACGCTCGTCGGCGGCTTTTCGGCGACCGACGCCACCGCCGCCATGGACGGCAAGCTGTTCTCGATCTCGATGACCTCGGGCTCGGCCTGGCCGGTCGGCCTGGGCGACCTGTTGATCGCCGTCTCGCTGGTGGTGCTGTTCATCGAGCTTCTGAAGTCCACCACCAGCCGGCGCGTGGCGATCATCAACCATTCGCTGTCGATGGTGCTGTTCATCGCCTGCCTGGTGGAGTTCCTGCTGTTCCCGGCCTTCGCCACCTCGACCTTCTTCCTGATCACCCTGATGGTGCTGCTGGACGTGCTGGCCGGATTCATCGTGACCATCGTCGCCTCGCGCCGCGACATCGACTTCGGCGGCGACTGACGGGCGGCGGGCCCCCCGGATCAGGTTAAAGCCGGATCAGGTGAAGATCGTGAAGATCAGGGTCACGACGGCGATGTCGAAGATGCGGGTGGCCAGGACGATCATGCTTAAGTCCGTCGGTTTGGATTCATCGCTGGTTAAGCAAGACCGGCGCCAAGCGGGGCGGGGCTGATGGCCCTGTTCTTCGACGCGGCGTGGTTCGACGCGGCCCTGGCCGAGCGCGGCCTGTCGCGCGCCGTGCTGGCGGCGGCGGCCGGCATGGGCGAGGCCGAACTCGCCCTGGCCTACAAGGACCAGCGGGAGCTGTCGGCGGCCGAGGTGGCCGCGTTCGCCGAGGTTCTGGGGGCCTCGCCCGCCGAGATCGCCCGCCACGCCGGCGTCTCCACGCCCACGCCCGGCCTGGACGCGGGCGCGCGCATCGCCCAGCTCGAGCGGCGGGTGGCGATGCTGGAGGCGGAGGTGGCGCGGCTGCGCGCGGAAAAGGGCTAGGTCAGACCTTGGTCCGGGCGATGGCGCCGTTGGGCAGGCGCCGGTCGGCCGCGCCGGAATATTCGGTCCGCACGTAGGCGGTTTTTGCCGCCTCGAGCACGCCTTGCCCGGCGCGAAGGCCGCGGCGGCGCTCCTGGCCCATGCGGTGGGCGTTGAAGGCGGCCTCGTCGACGGGATCGACCGTCAGCGGCCTGGCCGCCGCCTCGGGCGGGGCGGCGTCCTCGGGCGAGCCGCCGTTCGCGCCCCGCGCCTGCTGGGAGGCGCGGTCGGCCTTGCGGGCGCGGGCGATGCGGCGGACCGGATCGATGGGCGAGGTCATGCGGCGATCCTTGCTCCAGGTTCCTTAAGAAACGGCTCGACGCGTTCGCGCGTTGAACCGGTCTCAGCCTAGCAAGGTCGGCGCCTAACTCTTATTGGCGAGCTTCTCAATTTGGGCCTGCATCTCCTCGAGCCGCTGCTTCAGCTCGGCCAGCCCGTCGTCGCCCGCCGGCGCGGCTTCGGCCGACGGCGCGGCCGCGGCCGGCTTGGCCGCCGAGGTCTCCTGCGGCGTGGCGAAGGTGAACGGCGAGAACATCTTCATGGCCCGGTCGAACAGGGCCATGTTCTGGCGGATGGTCTCGTCATAGACGTTCGCGCCCGGCGTCAGGGCGGCGAACTGGCTGCGCAGCCGCTCCTGCTGTTCGGCGAAGCTGGCCAGCGACAGCTCCAGGTAGCTCGGCAGGAAGCCCTGCATCGAATTGCCGTAGAAGCCGATGAGCTGGCGCAGGAAGCGGATCGGCAACAGGTTTTCGCCGCGGGCCTCCTCCTCGAAGATGATCTGGGTGAGGACGGTTCGGGTGATGTCCTCGTTGGTCTTGGCGTCGTAGACAACGAAGTCGACGCCCTGCTTCACCATCTCGGACAGGTGCTCGAGCGTCACGTAGGAACTGGAGGCCGTGTTGTAGAGCCGCCGGTTCGCATACTTCTTGATGACGACGCGGTCGTCGCCGGGCTTAGCGCCGCTGTCCTGGGTGTCAGCCATCCCAATTCCTTTTGCAGACCCCGTTCCCCCGATTGGCGCAGGCCCTGTTCTGCGCCGCAGTATCGCGGAAGCGCGCCGAATGGCAAATGCGTCACGTGGACGAAGATAAGCGATTGTAGCCTTGCTCAAATTCCTTCCGATCGGGATAGATGAGCCCGACGGCCCCCACGCCTTCCCTTAGGAGCTTCCCATGACCGATGTCGTCATTGTCTCCGCCGCCCGTACGCCGGTCGGCTCGTTCAACGGGGCGTTGTCGTCCCTGCCGGCCCACGAACTGGGCAAGATGGCCATCGAGGCGGCCGTCGCCCGGGCGGGCGTGACCGTCGCCGATGTCGAAGAAGTGATCCTGGGCCAGGTGCTGCAGGCCGCCGCGGGCCAGGGGCCGGCCCGCCAGGCCGCCATCCACGCCGGCATTCCGGTCGAATCGCCGGCCTGGAGCCTGAACCAGCTCTGCGGCTCGGGCCTGCGCGCGGTGGCGCTGGGCGCCCAGCAGATCGCCGACGGCTCGGCCAAGATCGTGGTGGCCGGCGGCCAGGAGAGCATGAGCCAGTCGCCCCACGCGCAGAACCTGCGCAACGGCCACAAGATGGGCGACCTGGCCTTCGTCGACACCATGATCAAGGACGGCCTGTGGGACGCCTTCCACGGCTACCACATGGGCCAGACGGCCGAGAACATCGCCGCCCGCTGGCAGATCACCCGCGAAGACCAGGACAAGTTCGCCGTGGCCTCGCAGAACAAGGCCGAGGCCGCGCAGAAGGGCGGCAAGTTCAAGGACGAGATCGCGCCCGTGGTCATCAAGACGCGCAAGGGCGAGACCGTGGTCGACCAGGACGAGTACATCCGTCATGGCGTGACGCTGGAGAGCATCTCCGGCCTGAAGCCGGCCTTCGCCAAGGACGGCTCGGTCACGGCGGCCAACGCCTCTGGCATCAACGACGGCGCCGCGGCCCTGGTGCTGATGAGCGCCGACGAGGCCAAGGCCCGCGGCCTGACGCCCATGGCGCGGATCGCCTCCTGGGCCCATGCGGGCGTCGACCCGGCGATCATGGGCACCGGCCCGATCCCGGCCAGCCGCAAGGCGCTGGAGAAGGCCGGCTGGAGCGTGGCCGACCTGGACCTGATCGAGTCCAACGAGGCTTTCGCCGCCCAGTCGATCTGCGTGGTGCGCGACCTGGGCCTGGATCCGGACAAGGTGAACGTCAACGGCGGGGCCATCGCCATCGGCCACCCGATCGGCGCGTCCGGCGCGCGGATCCTGACGACCCTGGTGCACGAGATGAAGCGTTCGGGCGCCGCCAAGGGCCTGGCCACCCTGTGCGTGGGCGGCGGCATGGGCGTGGCGCTGTGCGTCGAGAAAATGTGATCCGCGGGGCCTAAGAGCCCAGGGCGGGATCCGGACGAACCGGGTCCCGCTTCAAGCGGGGTTGGTGGAGTTCCTTTTCGGGGAGGAGCGTATGGCGAGAGTGGCGCTTGTCACGGGCGGGACCCGTGGCATCGGACGGGCGATCTGCGAGCGGCTGAAGGCCGACGGCATGCTGGTGGCGGCCGGTTATTCGGGCAACGACGAGGCGGCCGCCGCCTGCGCCCGGGACCTCGGGATCATGGTGGTCAAGGGCAACGTCGGCAACTTCATGGACTGCAAGCACGCGGCCGAGAAGGTCGCCGCGGAGCTCGGGCCTATTGACGTTCTTGTGAACAACGCGGGCATCACCCGCGACGGCGTGTTCCACAAGATGACCAGCGAGCAGTGGAGCGAGGTCATCCGCGTGAACATGGACTCGCTGTTCAACATGACCCGCCAGGTGATCGAAGGCATGCGCGAGCGCGGCTGGGGCCGCATCGTCAACATCTCCTCGATCAACGGCCAGAAGGGCCAGATGGGCCAGACCAACTATTCGGCGGCCAAGGCCGGAATGATCGGATTCACCAAGGCCCTGGCGCTGGAGAACGCCAAGAAGGGCGTGACGGTGAACTGCATCGCCCCCGGCTACATCGACACCGAAATGGTGCAGGCCGTGCCGGAGAAGGTGCTCGAGGGCATCATCGCCCAGATCCCGGTGGGACGACTGGGCCACGGCGAGGAGATCGCCGACATGGTGGCCTTCCTCGCCGGCGAACGCGCCGGCTATGTCACCGGCGCCACCCTCGCCTTGAACGGCGGGCAATACATGGTCGGCTGAAGGGAGCTGACGCGTCCAAAAAGCGCCCCACTCCACCGTCATCACCTGATCGCCATGGCGAGCGGAAGAGCGGCGTTTCTGTCGAAAGGTGTCCTCATGGCGACCCTCGTCGCCATGAGCTGCGCCCTAGCAGGCGGCGCGTCGGCCCAGAGCCTTCGGGAGAGTCTGTTCGGACAGCGGCCGTCCGACGGCCGGCGGATGAACCCGCCGCCTGTGGGCCGGTATGTTTCCGAGGAAGGCGCCCACTTCACCCTGGACCGCAGCGGCGAGCCGCCGCTCCTGAAGTTCGACGACAGCCCCGAGATCTACGCCCTGCAGGCCCAGCCGGCGCCGCGCGGCGACGTGATCTACAAGAACGACCTGGGCGAGCCGATGCTGCGCGCCACGCGCCTGGGCGGGCTGACGGTGTTCACCGTGGACCGGCCCGGCGGGTCCGCCGCGGCGCTGGACGGCGATTCCCCGCCCATCCGCCTGCCGACGCTGGGGCCCCAGGCGCTGGTGGAGCGGATGGCCCAGGCCAGCGCCCGGGCGAGCCGCGCCGCGCGGCGGCTGATTCCCTTCGAGGCCGAGGCGACGCCGACCTCGGCGCCGCTGATCGCCGACGCCGCGACGGTGACCGCCGAAGCGGTGGTGCGCATGTCCCGCCGCGCGGACGGCCGCACCCTGCTGGCGCGGATCGTCAAGGTGCGCCTGGTCGAGGGCAAGAAGCCGGAGGCCGTGCTCAGCAAGGGCGTGATGCGCATCACCATCGTGCCGTCTGACGGCCTCGCCGGCCGGCCCTCGTCGGACCGGATCATCTGGGTCGCCGAGAAGCACTAGGGCGGCGTCCGGTGTCGGCGGTCCTCACCCCTTGAAGTTGTCCTTGGCCGCGCGGACCGCGGCGAAGGCTTCGTAGGCCGGCTTGCCGGCGGCGTTCACCTGGGCGGCCAGCATCGGCGCGCGCAGGAACGGGTTGGTGGCCTTCTCCAGGGCGATGGTGGTCGGCACCGTGGCCTCGCCCCGCTCGCGGGCGGCGAAGATCTCCTCGGCGCGGGCCTTCAGCGCCGGATCGCCGTCCACCGACAGGGCGAACCGGGCGTTGGAGGCGGTGTATTCGTGCGCGCAATAGACGGCGGTGTCGTCGGGCAGCGCCGCCAGCCGTTGCAGGCTGGTCCACATCTGTTCGGCGGTGCCCTCGAAGATCCGCCCGCAGCCGAGGGCGAACAGGGTGTCGCCGACGAAGGCGATGCGGTCGGCGGCGTCATAGTAGGCGATGTGGCCCAGGGTGTGCCCGCCGGCCTCGATCACCTCGAAGCGGGTCTGGCCCAGCTCCACCGCGTCGCCGCCCGCGAGCTCGCGGTCCAGCGGAGCGATGCGGCGCACCTCGGCGGGCCCGACGATCTTGGCCCCGGTGGCCTTCTGGATCTCGGCGTTGCCGCCGGCGTGGTCCGGATGCCAGTGGGTGTTCATGATCAGCGCCAGGTTCCAGCCCAGCGTCTTGAGCTCGGCCAGGATCGCCGCCGCGTCGGGCGTGTCGACGCACGCGGCCAGCCCGGTCGCCTCGTCGCGGATCAGGAATCCGTAGTTGTCGGACAGGCATGGGAACTGGTGGACGGTGAGCGGCATGGCGGCCTCCGGGGCGTGAGGGACGGGACAAGGCCCGCCGGACCGATTTAGGGTGCCCGTCCCCGAAGGTCGAGCACCGCTCCTAGAGTCTCCATGCGCCGCGACGTCCTGCAACTGCGCCAGTTCTACGCCTCCGCTCTCGGCCGGCCGGCGCGGGAGATGATCACGCGCAAGGTGGTGGAGGCCTGGGGCGAGGCGACCGGGCTGGACGTCCTGGGCCTGGGCTACGCCACGCCGTTCCTCGCCCACCTGCACGGGCCGACGCGGCGGGTGGTGGCGGCGATGCCGGCGCAGCAGGGGGTGGAGCTGTGGCCCGGGCGCGCGGGCAACCTGGCGGCGCTGACCGAGGAGGAGACGCTGCCGTTCCCCAACGCCCTGTTCGACCGGATCCTGGCGGTCCACGCCCTGGAGGAGAGCCCCGATCCCCTGGGCCTGCTGCGCGAGGTCTGGCGCGTGCTGGCGCCGTCGGGCCGCGTGATCGTGGCGGTGGCCGCGCGCAACGGCCTTTGGGCCAACGCCGAGGGCACGCCCTTCGGTCACGGCCGGCCCTACACCCGCAGCCAGCTCGCCGAGCTGCTGCGCGAGGCCGAGCTGGAGCCGTCGGGCTACACCCGCGCGCTCTACGTGCCGCCGGTCGCCTGGCTGGCCGGCTGGGCCGAGGGCTTCGAACAGGCCGGCTCGCGCCTGTGGCCGCAGTTCTCCGGCGTGGTGCTGATGGAGGCCGTCAAGCAGACCTTCGCGGTGAAGGCCAGGGCCGTGCGGGTGCGCGCCCGGGCCCCGCGTCCGGCGCTGGCGCCGCAGCCGGCCACCCGCAGCCGCCGCAGGCCGGCAAACGGCTGATTTGTCGGGCGCCTCAATGGCGGGCGCCGGCGGATATGCCCCTCGCACCCCCTTGGAGCGCGGTTCGGATCGCCCTAGCTTTGATCGAAGCGCCGCAATCCTGCGGCCCTATGGGAGACGCGCCATGAAGATGATCGTCGCGGTCATCAAGCCCAGCCGCCTCGACGCCGTGCTCGAGGCCGTCACCGAGGCCGGCGCGTCCGGCCTGACCGTCACCGAGGTGCGCGGCTACGGCCGCCAGCGCGGCAAGACCGAGGTCTATCGCGGCGCCGAGTACGAGGTGAAGCTGCTGCCCAAGGTGAAGCTGGAGATCGCCGTGCCGAACGACATCGCCGACGCGGTGGTCGAGGCGGTGGCGACCACCGCCAACACCGGCAAGATCGGCGACGGCAAGGTCTTCGTCATGGACCTGGAGTCGGCGCTGCGCATCCGCACCGGCGACCGCGACGCCGCCGCCATCGCCGGCTGAGCCGGACCTAGTCGAACAGGTCGGTCTTCGGCGCCGGCGGGGCGGGCGACTGGCGCCGGCTCAAGAGGTAGAGCGCCGATTCCGCGCGCCAGTTCTCGATCGGCCGCGCCGGATCGATCGGCCGCGCCGGCTGGCCCAGGCTGATCGCCGCGCAGGCGTCGATGCGCAGGTCCAGGTCGGCGCAAAGCGCGGTGAAGTCGCGCAGGGTGCACAGGTGGATGTTGGGCGTCGACCACCAGGGGTCGGGCAGGGTGCTGGTCTCGGGCATGCGGCCGTTCACCAGCAGCGCCAGGCGCACCCGCCAGTGGCCGAAGTTCGGCACCGAGACCACCGCGTGGTCAGCGATCCGCAGGAGCTCGTTCAGCACGTGCCGCGGCTCGCGCATCTGCTGCAGGGTCTTGGACAGGATCGCATAGTCGAAGGCCTTGGCCGGGAAATAGTCCAGGTCGCGGTCGCCGTCGCCCTGCACCACCGACAGGCCCTTGGCCAGGCACGCCGAGACGCCCTCGCCGCTGATCTCCAGGCCCTGGCCCTGGACGTCCTTCTCCTGGGTCAGCAGCTCCAGGAGCTCGCCCTCGCCGCAGCCCACGTCGAGCACGCGCGAGCCGGGGCGCACGAGCCGGAGGATCTCGCGGAAGTCCTCGCGCAGGACGCTCACGAAAGACCCCGCGCCTGGGCCGCCGAATTGATGAAGCCGCGCAGCGCCGAATCCAGCAGCGGCTCGTCGAGGAAGAAGGCGTCGTGGCCCTTGTCGGTCTCGATCTCCACGAAGCTGGTGCGGCAGCCGGCGGCGTTCAGCGCCCGCACGATGTCGCGGCTCTCGGCGGTGGGATAGAGCCAGTCCGAGGAGAAGGAGAGCACGCAGAAGCGCACGTGCCGGGCGTTGCGGAACGCCCCGGCCAGCACCCCGCCGTAGCTCGCCGCCAGGTCGAAGTAGTCCAGGGCGCGGGTGATGTAGAGGTAGGAGTTGGCGTCGAAGCGGTCGACGAAGGTCGAGCCCTGGTGGCGCAGATAGCTCTCCACCTGGAAGTCGGCGTCGAACCCCCAGGACAGGCCGTCCCGCTGCAGCTCGCGGCCGAACTTGCGCTGCAGCGCCGGCTCGGAGAGGTAGGTGATGTGCGCGGCCATGCGCGCCACGGCCAGGCCCTTGTCCGGGCGCACCCCGAGCGTCAGGTAGGCGCCGCCCCGCCAGTCGGGATCGGCCATGATCGCCTGGCGGCCCACCTCGTGGAAGGCGATGTTCTGGGCCGAGTGGCGCGGCGCGGCGGCGATGCACACGGCGTTGGCCATCCGCTCCGGATAGTCGGCCGCCCACTGCTGCACGTGCATGCCGCCCATCGAGCCGCCGACCACGGCGAACAGGGTCTCCACGCCCAGCGCCTCCACCAGCATGGCCTGGGCCCGCACCATGTCGGCGATGGTGATCATCGGGAAGGCCAGGCCGTAGGGCTGGTTCGTCTCGGGATTGATCGAGGCCGGCCCGGTCGAGCCCATGCAGCCGCCGATCACGTTGGAGGCGATGATGAAGAACCGGGACGGGTCGAGCGGCAGGCCCGGCCCGATCACCTTGTGCCACCAGCCGGGCTTGCCGGTGGTGGGGTGGGGCGAGGCCGCGTACTGGTCGCCGGTGAGCGCGTGGCACACCAGGATGGCGTTGGACTTGTCGGCGTTGAGTTCGCCGTAGGTCTCGTAGGCGATCTCCAGGGGGGCGAGCACGGCGCCGGAATCCAGGCGCAGCGGCCTGTCCGCCGGGAAGCGCATCACGCCCCCGCCGCTCGCCAGCCCAGCTTCAGCCTCAACCGCAATGGTCATGGCCGCCTTGGACCGTCTAGTCTGCCCCCTGTCAACCGCTTCGCGTAGGCCGCCGGCGCGGCTATGACAGGCCGAAGCGATGGAGAGAGAATGGACCGGCTGATCCTGTTCCGGCACGGCAAGGCCGAGCATCAATCCGCCAGCGGCGAGGATTTTGATCGTGGCCTCACCCCGCGCGGGGAGCGGGAATCGCGCGCCATGGCCGACATCCTGGCGGAGATGGGCTTCACGCCGGACGTGGCGCTGGTCTCGGCGGCGGCGCGCGCCCGCGCCACCTGGCAGGCCGCCGCTCCGGTGTTCCCCGACGCGCAGGTGTCCGTGGAGGAGGAACTCTACCACGCCCCCTCCGGCGTGGTGCGCGAGCTGGCCGAGCGGGCGGGACGCACCGCGCGCACGGTCATGGTGGTGGGCCACAATCCGGGCCTGCAGGAGCTGGCGGTGGAGCTGCTGATCGAGGGCGCCAGCGGCCAGGCCCTGATCTCCCGCGCCGCCAACCAGTTTCCCACCGCCGCGGCGGCGGTCTTCCTGATCGACGCGGCGGGCCGGCCTGCCTACGACGGCCTGTTCTTCCCGCCCAGGGACCGGGGATGAGCCGCATCTACAAGATCCTGTCGCGCGCCGAGTGGGACGCGGCGCGGGCGGCCGGCAGCTTCCAGGGCTCGGCCGTGGACCTGGCCGACGGCTACATCCATTTCTCCACCGCCGCCCAGGCCCAGGCCACGGCGGCCAAGTGGTTCAAGGGCCAGGACGGGCTGGTGGTGCTGGAGGTGGAGGCGGACGACCTGCCCGACCTGAAGTGGGAGCCCGCCCGCGGCGGCGATCTCTTCCCCCATCTCTACCGGCCGCTCGACACCAGCCTGGTGCGCGCCGTGCGCGTCGCGCCGCTGGGCGAGGACGGAGCGCCGCGGGTGGAGGTCGAGGCGTGAGCGGCCTGCACGACCTCGCCGCACGGCTGATGCACGCCTTCGATCCGGAGGACGCCCACGGCCTGACGATCCGTGCACTGAAGATGGGCCTAGGTCCGCGCGGCGGCGGCGACGATCCGATCCTGGCGACCGACCTCGCCGGACTGAAGCTGGCCAATCCGGTGGGCCTGGCCGCCGGGTTCGACAAGAACGCCGAGGTCTTCGCGCCCATGCTGGCGGCGGGCTTCGGCTTCGTGGAATGCGGCACGGTCACGCCGCTGCCGCAGGCGGGCAATCCCAGGCCCCGGCTCTTCCGCCTGACCGAGGACCGGGCGGTGATCAACCGCATGGGCTTCAACAACGGCGGCCTCGAAGCCTTCGCCGCGCGCCTGCGCCAGGCCCGCGCGGCGGGGATCGTCGGGGCCAACATCGGCGCCAACAAGGACGCGGCCGACCGCATCGGCGACTATGTGACCGGGCTGAAGCGCCTGTGGGGCCTGGCGAGCTACTTCACCATCAACATCTCCTCGCCCAACACGCCGGGCCTGCGCGCCCTGCAGACCAAGGCCGCGCTGGAGGAGTTGCTGGGCCGCCTGGCCGAGGCGCGCGACGGCCTGCCGGCCGAGGGCCGCGTTCCGATGTTCCTGAAGGTCGCGCCCGACCTGGAGGATGGCGAGGTCGAGGCCATCGTCGAGACGGTGCTGGCCCACGGCCTGGAGGGGATCATCGTCTCCAACACCACCATCTCGCGCCCGCCGCTGACGTCGCGCTTCGCCGGCGAGACGGGCGGGCTGTCGGGCGCGCCGCTGATGACGCTGTCGACGCAGATGCTGCGGCGGTTCCACACGGCCGCGGCCGGGCGGCTGGTGCTGATCGGCGCGGGCGGAATCGCCTCGGGGGCGGACGCCTACGCCAAGATCCGCGCCGGCGCGCACGCCGTGCAGCTCTATTCGGCGATGGTCTACGAGGGGCCCGGGCTCGTGGGCCGCATCAAGGCCGACCTCGCCGAGCGCCTCCGCGCCGACGGATTCTCATCCGTGGCCGAGGCCGTGGGCGCGGCCTAGGTTCTCAGGAAAACGCGGGGCGATGGGGGTGTGACACCGCCCCCATCGCCGCTCCGCCACGTATCCGAGCCGGTCGACCTTTCTGGCGACGAAAAGGTCTGCGGCGCGGCGACGTTCTTTCGGGCTATTCCGCGGCCTGGCGCGAAATGCCGATCTTGGGGGCCAGCTCGCCGGCGGCGTAGCGCTTGGCCATGGCCGACATCGGGATCGGCTTGATCTTCGAGGCGTTGCCGGCGGTGCCGAATTCCTGGAAGCGCTGCTCGCAGACCGCGCGCATGGCCTGCATGGCGGGCTTCAGATACTTGCGCGGGTCGAACTCTTCCGGGTGCTCGGCGAAGACCTTGCGGATGGCGCCGGTCATGGCCATGCGGTTGTCGGTGTCGATGTTGATCTTGCGCACGCCGTTCTTGATGCCGCGCTGGATCTCTTCGACCGGCACGCCCCAGGTCTGGGGCATCTGGCCGCCGTACTGATTGATGATGTCCTGCAGCTCCTGCGGCACGGACGACGAGCCGTGCATCACCAGGTGGGTGTTGGGCAGGCGGCGGTGGATCTCCTCGATCACGTTCATCGCCAGCACCGCGCCGTCCGGCTTGCGGGTGAACTTGTAGGCGCCGTGGCTGGTGCCCATGGCGATGGCCAGGGCGTCGACCTCGGTGGCCTTCACGAACTCGACGGCCTGCTCCGGGTCGGTCAGGAGCTGGTCATGCTCGAGCTTGCCCTCGAAGCCGTGGCCGTCCTCCTTCTCGCCCATGCCGGTCTCCAGCGAGCCCAGCACGCCCAGCTCGCCCTCGACGCTGGCGCCCACCCAGTGGGCCATGTCCACCACGTTGCGGGTCACGCGGACGTTGTAGTCGTAGTCGGCGGGGGTCTTGCCGTCGGCCTTCAGCGAGCCGTCCATCATCACCGAGGTGAAGCCGTACTGGATGGCCGTGGCGCAGGTGGCTTCGTTGTTGCCGTGGTCCTGGTGCATGCAGATTGGGATCTGCGGATACATCTCCGCCATGGCGTCGATCAGGTGCTTCAGGACGATGTCGTTGGCGTAGGAGCGGGCGCCGCGGCTGGCCTGCATGATCACCGGCGAGTCGGTGGCCTCGGCGGCCTCCATGATCGCCAGGGCCTGCTCCATGTTGTTGATGTTGAACGCCGGCACGCCGTAGCCGTGCTCGGCGGCGTGATCCAGAAGCTGTCTCAGAGTGATCCGGGCCATGTCGCCGCTTCGTCCTTCGTATCTTATTGGGCCAGGGCCGCCACGCCGGGCAGGCTCTTGCCTTCCATCCATTCAAGAAACGCGCCGCCCGCCGTCGAGACGAACGTGAAGTCGCCCGCGCAGCCGGCATGGTTCAACGCCGCCACCGTATCACCGCCGCCAGCCACCGCCACCAGCTTCCCGGCCTTGGCGAGCTCTCCGGCCTTGCGGGCGGCCTCGACCGTGCCCTTGTCGAAGGGCGGGATCTCGAACACGCCCAGCGGGCCGTTCCAGATCAGGGTCTTGGAATTCTCCATCGCCCGGCACAGGCGCTCCACGGTCTCGGGACCGGCGTCGAGGATGCGCTCGTCGTCGTCGACCTCGCCAAGGCCGCGAACCCGCGCCGGGGCGCCGGGGGCCATCTTCTCGGCCACGACGATGTCCAGCGGCAGGAAGAGCTTGCAGTTGTTCTGGCCGGCCAGGCGGATGATCTCACGGGCGGTCTCGGCCATCTCCTTCTCGCAGTAGGAGGCGCCGACATCATGGCCTTGGGCGTAGAGGAAGGTGTTGGCCATGCCGCCGCCGATGGCCAGCTTGTCCAGCTTGGTGACCAGGTTGCGCAGCAGGTCGAGCTTGCTGGAGACCTTCGAGCCGCCGACGATGCCCAGCACCGGGCGCTGAGGATTGCCGAGCGCCTTGTCGAGCGCGGTGAGTTCGCGCCGCATCTGTTCGCCCGCATAGGCCGGCAGCAGGTGCGCCAGGCCCTCGGTCGAGGCGTGCGCCCGGTGGGCCGCGGAGAAGGCGTCGTTGACGTAGAGATCGCCGTTGGCGGCGAGCGCCTTGGCGAACTCGGCGTCGTTCTCTTCCTCGCCGGGGTGGTAGCGGACGTTCTCCAGCAGGAGCACGTCGCCGGCCTTCAGCGCGTCGACCGCGGTCTTGGCGACGTCGCCGACGCAGTCATGGGCGAAGGCGACGGGCGCGCCGAGCACCTTGGCCAGGGCGGGCGCGATGGGCTCCAGGCTCATCGACGGCACGACCTTGCCCTTGGGCCGGTCGAAGTGCGCGAGCAGGATCACCTTGGCCCCTCCGGCGCGCAGCTTCTCGATGGTGGGCACGGCGGCCCGCAGCCGCGTGTCGTCGGTGACCTGGGCGTCGCCGCCCTCTTCCCGGTGCACCGGCACGTTCAGGTCGACGCGCACCAGGGCGCGCTTGCCGGCCAGATCGGCGTCGTCGAGGGTCTTGAAGGTCATTCCGTAGCTCCGCTCATCCCGGCGCAGGCCGGGACCCGGGGTCTGTCCGGGCGCTCGGTGGGTGTGGCCTCAGGTCCGTCCCGCGCCGCGGCGAGCGGCGGGGACGGGACAGGATGCGGCAGGGCTCAGATCAGCTTGGCGATGGCGAGCGCGGTGTCGCTCATGCGCGTGGAGAAGCCCCACTCGTTGTCGTACCAGGACAAGACGCGGCCGAGCTGGCCTTCGATCACCTGGGTCTGGGGCAGGGCCGCCGTGGACGAGGCGTCCACGTGGTTGAAGTCGATCGACACCAGCGGGTCGTTGGTGGTGGCCAGCACGCCCTTCAGCGGGCCGTTGGCGGCGGCCAGCAGGGCCTCGTTGATCTCTTCCTTGGTGACCGAGCGGCCGGGCACGAACTTCAGGTCCACCACCGAGACGTTGGGGGTCGGCACGCGGATCGACGAGCCGTCCAGCTTGCCCTTCAGCTCCGGCAGCACCAGGCCGACGGCCTTGGCCGCGCCGGTGGACGTGGGGATCATGGACATGGCCGCGGCGCGGCCGCGGTAGAGGTCCTTGTGCATGGTGTCCAGGGTCGGCTGGTCGCCGGTGTAGGCGTGGATCGTGGTCATGTAGCCGCGCTCGATGCCGCACAGGTCGTGGACGACCTTGGCGACCGGCGCCAGGCAGTTGGTGGTGCACGAGGCGTTGGAGACGACCAGGTCGTCCTTGGTCAGGGTGTCGTGGTTCACGCCGAACACGATGGTCTTGTCGGCGTTGTCGCAGGGCGCCGAGACCAGCACGCGCTTGGCGCCGGCCTCCAGGTGGGCGCTGGCCTTCTCCTTGGTGGTGAACAGGCCGGTGCATTCCAGGGCGATGTCGACGCCCAGCTCCTTGTGGGGCAGCTCGGCGGGGTTGCGGATCGCCGTGACCTTGATCTTGCCGAAGCCCACGTCGATCGTGTCGCCGTCGACCTTCACCTCGCCGGGGAAGCGGCCATGCACGCTGTCGTAGCGCAGCAGGTGCGCGTTGGTCTCCACCGGGCCCAGGTCGTTGATGGCGACGACCTCGATATCGCGCCGCCCGTGCTCGACGATCGAGCGAAGGACGAGCCGGCCGATGCGGCCGAATCCGTTGATCGCGACGCGAACGGTCATGGTGGAGTTCTCCTCGTAGCGGCCCGAAAGGGGCCTTTTGGCTTAATTTGGGGCGGGTTGTTGAGGCCGACAGGCCCTGAGTCAACCCCCGGGCGGTCCCCTAGCAAGATCAGGTCCAGTCTGGGGTCGAAAGGTGACAGCGCCCCGATCGCCCCGTCGGCTCAACGCGTGAAGCGGTGGATCACCTCGTCGGGACGCTCCAGGACGTCGTGATAGGCGGGCGCCTCGGCGCCGATCGCCTTTTCCCAGAACGCCAGCCCCGGCGCGTTGGCCCGGTGGACCTTCAGCTCCCACACGCCTTCATAGCGCCCGAACAGGGCGCGCGCCGCGGCCAGCCCGACGCCCGCGCGCCTATGTTCCGGCAGGACGCAGAATTCGGCCACGGCCCGGTCGCAGCCCAGGCCCGAGGGCGACACCCGGTTGACCAGCGCGAAGCCCGCCCGCTCGCCGTCGGCCAGGATCCATAGCGGAATGCGCTCCGGCTCGATCCAGTAGGCGTCGAACCAGGGATCGTCGCAGGGAGATCCCTTGGCGCGCGCCGGCTCGGTCAGGTCGGCGTAAGCGATCTGGTAGGCGTCGAACAGCGGCCGCAGCACGCCCTTGTCGGCGAAGGCGACAGGGGCGAGGGCGACTTTCACGGCGAAACTCCGGACGAGGGCGTCGGACAGCTTACGCCCGCCCCGCGAGCCGTCGAGACGCGCCCGAAGGGTCAGTCCCCGCGGACGGGCCGCACCTTGCCGGCGGCTTCCCGCGCGCGGGCGCGGGCGGTGTCGACATCGGTCGCGCGGGCCAGGGCCACGCCCATGCGCCGCCGCTCGAACGCCTCGGGCTTGCCGAACAGGCGCAGGTCCGCGCCGGGGACGCCCAGGGCCTCGTCGACGCCTTCGAAGGCGATCGCCTTGGCGTCCATGCCGCCATAGATCACCGCGCTCGCGCCCGGCTCGCGCAGGCTCACGTCCACCGGCAGGCCGAGGATCGCGCGGGCGTGCAGGGCGAACTCGCTCTGGTGCTGGGTGACCAGCGTCACCAGTCCGGTGTCGTGCGGCCTGGGACTGACCTCCGAGAACCACACCTCGTCGCCCTTCACGAAGAGCTCGACGCCGAAGATGCCGAGCCCGCCCAGGGCCTCGGTGACCTTGCCGGCGATGGCGCGGGCCAGCGCCAGGGCCGGGGCGCTCATCGGCTGGGGCTGCCAGCTTTCCACATAGTCGCCCTTCACCTGGCGGTGGCCGATCGGCGCGCAGAAGCTGGTCTGGATCGAGCCGTCGGCCGCCCGCGAGCGCACGGTGAGCTGGGTGATCTCGAAATCGAAGTCGATGCGGCCCTCGACGATGACGCGCGGCTGCTCCACCCGCCCGCCTTCCATGGCGTAGCGCCAGGCCTGGGCGATCTCGCCGGGCCCCTCGACATAGCTCTGGCCCTTGCCCGAAGACGACATCACCGGCTTCACGAAGCAGGGAAAGCCGGTGACATCGCGCGCCGCGGCGGCCAGTTCGGCCTCCGACGAGGCGAAGGCGTAGGTGGAGGTGGGCAGCCCCAGCTCCTCGGCCGCCAGCCGGCGGATGCCCTCGCGGTTCATGGTGAGCTGCACGGCGCGCGCCGTGGGGATCACGGTCGCCAGGCCCTCGGCCTCGATCGCGGCGAGCTCGTCGGTGGCGATCGCCTCGATCTCCGGCACGATCAGGTTCGGCCGCTCGGCCTCGACCAGGGCGCGCAGGGCCTTGGCGTTGGTCATGGCGATGACGTGCGCGCGGTGGGCCACCTGCTGGGCCGGGGCGTCGGCGTAGCGATCGACGGCGATCACCTCCACGCCCAGGCGCTGCAGCTCGATCACCACCTCCTTGCCGAGCTCGCCGGAGCCCAGCAGCATGACCTTGAAGGCGGAGGCGGAGAGCGGCGTGCCCAGGCGCATGGCGTCAGTCCCCCAGCTTCGCCTTGGCCGCCGCGACGACCGCCTCGGCGGTGATCCCGAACTCCTTGTACAGCCGATCGGCCGGGGCGCTGGCGCCGAAGCCGGTCATGCCCACGAAGGCGCCGTCCTCGCCGATGAAGCGCTCCCAGCCGAAGCCGACGCCGGCCTCGATGGCCACGCGCGCCGGCGCCTTGCCGATCACCTGGGCGCGGTAGCGCGCCGGCTGGGCGGCGAACAGCTCCCAGCAGGGAACCGAGACGACGCGGGTCGGCACGCCGTCGGCCTCCAGCGCCTTGCGGGCGTCGAGCGCGATCGACACCTCGGTGCCGGTGGCGAAGATCGTCACCTTGGCCGGGGCCGAAGCGGCCGCCAGCTCATAGGCGCCCTTGGCCGAGAGGTTCTCCTCGGCCGCCTCGACGCGCACGGCCGGAACCTTCTGGCGCGACAGGGCCATCACCGAGGGCGTCGCCTTATGGGTCAGGGCGACCTTCCAGCACTCGGCGGTCTCCACCGCGTCGGCCGGGCGGAAGACCATCAGGTTCGGCATGGCGCGCAGCGAGGCCACGTGCTCCACCGGCTGGTGAGTGGGCCCGTCCTCGCCGAGGCCGATGGAATCGTGGGTCATGACGTGAACCACGCGCACGCCCATCAGCGCGCCCAGGCGGATCGCCGGGCGGCTGTAGTCGGAGAACACCAGGAAGGTGCCGCCGTAGGGGATCACCCCGCCGTGCAGGGCCATGCCGTTCATCGCCGCGGCCATGCCGTGCTCGCGCACGCCGTAGTTCACATAGCGGCCGGCGTAGTCGGGGGCGTCGAAGGTCTGGGTGTTCTTGACGAAGGTGTTGTTCGAGCCGGTCAGGTCGGCCGAGCCGCCGACCATCTCCGGGATCGCCGGGAACAGGGCGTCCAGCGCCGAGCCGGAGTGCTGGCGGGTGGCCGCCGCGGGCTTGGAGGCCACGGCCTCGGCGATATGGGCGTCCAGCCGCTCGAAGGCGTCGGCGGGCAGCTCGCCCTTCATCGCCCGCTCGAAGACGGCCTTGTGCGGCGAGGCGGCCAGGCGCGCCTCCCAGGCGCGGCGGTGCTTGCGGCCCTTGCGGCCGGCGGCGCGCCAGGGCTTGAGGATCTCGTCGGGCACCACGAAGGGGTCCCAGGTCCAGCCCAGCTTCTGGCGGGTGGCGGCGATCTCGGCCGCGCCCAGGGCCGAGCCGTGGGTCTTGTGGCTGCCTTCCATGGTCGCCGCGCCGCGGCCGATGTGCGTGCGGCAGGCGATCAGGCTTGGCCTGTCCTGCTTGGTCGCCCAGGCGAGCGCGCGGCGGATCTGGCCGGCGTCGTGGCCGTCGATCGCCTTCACGGCCCAGCCGGCGGCCTTGAAGCGGGCCATCTGGTCGCCCGTCTCCGACAGGGTGATCGGCCCGTCGATGGTGATGTTGTTGTCGTCCCAGAGAACGGTGAGCTTGGAAAGCTTCAGCCGGCCGGCCAGGGCGATGGCCTCGTGGCTGACGCCCTCCATCAGGCAGCCGTCGCCGGCCACCACCCAGGTGCGGTGGTCGACCAGGTCGTCGCCGAAGCGTGCGGCCAAGTGACGCTCGGCCATCGCCATGCCGACGGAGGTGGCGATCCCCTGGCCGAGCGGCCCGGTGGTGGTCTCCACGCCCGGCGTGTGGCCGTACTCGGGGTGACCGGGGGTGATCGAGCCCCACTGACGGAAGTTCTTCACCTGATCCATGGTCATGGCCTTGAAGCCGGTCAGGTGCAGCAGCGAGTAGAGCAGCATCGAGCCGTGGCCGGCCGACAGCACGAAACGGTCGCGATCGGCCCAGTCAGGCTTGGCGGCGTCGTACTTCAGGAACCTGGTCCACAAGACCGTGGCCACGTCCGCCATGCCCATCGGCATGCCCGGGTGGCCTGAGGCGGCCTGTTCGACCGCGTCCATCGAAAGAACGCGGATGGCGTCGGCCATGGTTGGTTGCGGTGCGGACATGCGTGTGGGGCCCCAGGTGGTCGATGCGCGGCGAGCGGGGGGTGGCACGCGGCGCGGCGAGGGTCAAGAAAAGCAAGCGCTTTCGATCACGCCCTCACGCGGTCTATAGATTGGGAGCCACACCCTGGGAGTGCGGAATGATCCGTGAGCCGAGCGAAAGCGCCATCGACCAGGCCGCCAAGCGGCTTGAGCGCGCCGTCGCGCGCCTGGAACAGAAGCTGACGACGGGCGAGGGCTTCACGGCCGCCGCGCCGCTGGACGCCGATACGGCGAAGCTCGCCGCCGAGCTCGACAAGGTGCGATCGCGCGAACGCCAGCTCGAGGAGGCCGGCGCGGCGGCCTCCGAAGCGCTCGGCCGGGCCATCGCCGAGATCCGCTCCGTCCTCAGCGCGCCCGCGGCGGCGCCGGCGGGGGAATAGGCCATGGCCCAGCTCACCATCGACGTGAACGGCCGGCCCTACAGCGTCGGCTGCGAGGACGGCCAGGAGGGCCACCTGCTGGACCTGGCGCGGATGTTCGACCGGCTCGTGCGGCAGGTCTCCCAGGACATGGGCCAGCTCGGCGAGACGCGGCTGTTCCTGATGGCGGCCCTGCTCTTGGCCGACGAGATGAGCGACACCCGGGCGCGGATGACCGCGATCCAGGGCGAACTGGCCCGTCTGCAATCGGACAACGCCCGCATCGAGGCCCGCGCGGCCTCGGCCCTGGAGCGCGCCGCGCGGCGCATCGAGGAACTGGCCGGGGACTGACGCTTCGCCCCCGTTGTGGTTTGGCCGGCGAACCCCTACCTTCAGCGGCGGCGGGTCCTGCTGCGGCTCTCGTCGAAGGCAACATATCCCAGCGACCTTAATCATCTCGAAGGGAGCTGTCCCTGTCCGGAGCCGTGGCGCCGGGCACATGGCGCCCACCTGGTCTTCCAGGTCGAGGGGATTTAAACCGCCCTTCACGGCTCACGCGGCGCCGCCACCCTTTTCCCGCAAAGCTTCAGCCGCCTAAGGTCCGCGCGTGACCCTCGACGCCTCTTCCGCCAAGTCCGAGCTGCGCCGCCGCCTGCGCGCCCTGCGCCGCGAGCTGGCGGCCGCGAACCCCGGCGCGGCCGAGGCGGCGGCCGCCCACCTGCCGGCGGGCCTGGCCGGGGAGGCCCGTGTCGTCGCCGCCTACCATCCGGTCGGCGCGGAGATCGATCCGCGTCCGGCGCTGCTCGCCCTGCAGCGGCAGAGCGGGGCGGGCGCCAGCCTGGCCCTGCCGGTGACGGTGGACCGCGACAGTCCCCTGGAGTTTCGCCTGTGGGCGCCGGACGCGGTGCTCGCAAGGGACGCCATGGGCGCCCAGGCGCCCGGACCGGACGCGCCGCTCGTCACGCCCGACCTGGTGATGACGCCCCTCCTGGCCTTCGACCGGTTCGGCGGACGGCTGGGGCAGGGCGGAGGCCACTACGACCGCACGCTGGCGGAGTTGCGCGGCGCCGGATCGGTGTTCGTCCTCGGCCTCGCCTACGCCGGCCAGGAGGTCGATCGGCTGGAGCTGGACGCCCACGACCAGCGGCTGGACGCCATTTTGACCGAAACGGGGTATAGGGAGTTCCGATAGGACGACCTGATGAGATTTGCCTTCTTTGGAGACGTGGTGGGCCGCTCGGGCCGCGATGGCTTGACCGAGCACCTGCCGGGACTGCGCCGGCGCCTGGGCCTGGAGTTCGTGATCGTCAACGCCGAGAACGCCGCGGCGGGTTTCGGGATCACCGAGTCCACCGCCCGTGAGCTGTTCGACGCCGGCGCCGACTGCCTGACCCTGGGCAACCATTCCTGGGACCAGAAGGAGGCGCTGACCTACATCGTGCGCGAGCCGCGCCTGATCCGGCCGCTGAACTATCCGGTGCTGTCCGACGCGCCCGGCCGCGGCGCCCAGCTTTTCGAGACCGAGGCGGGGCGGCGGGTCCTGGTGATCAACCTGCTGGGCCGGGTCTACATGGATCCGCTGGACGATCCCTTCGGCGCGGTGGACCGAGAGCTGGAAGCCTGCCCGCTCGGGGCCGTGGCCGACGCCATCGTCGTGGACATGCACGCCGAGGTCAGTTCCGAGAAGATGGCCATGGGCCATTTCTGCGACGGCCGCGCGAGCCTGGTGGTGGGCACCCATACCCACGTGCCGACCGCCGACGCCCAGATCCTGCCGGGCGGCACCGCCTACCAGACCGACGCGGGCGCCTGCGCCGACTATGACAGCGTGATCGGCAACCAGAAGGAAGAGCCGCTGCGGCGCTTCACCACCCGCATCTCCGGCGGGCGGTTCAAGCCCGCGGAAGGGCCGGCCACCGTCTGCGGCGTCTTCGTCGAGACCGATCCGGCGACGGGCCTGGCGCGCAGGGTCGAGCCGATCCGCGTGGGCGGGCGGCTGTCCGCCCATGTCCCCGAGGTGGAGACGGCGCGCGCGCTCTAGGCCACGCGGGACCGGCGGCCGGCCTCGCGCGTTCCG
Source organism: Phenylobacterium sp. (assembly GCF_041916435.1). Taxonomy (GTDB): domain Bacteria; phylum Pseudomonadota; class Alphaproteobacteria; order Caulobacterales; family Caulobacteraceae; genus Phenylobacterium. The sequence continues at coordinate 248,071 of NZ_JAYRZM010000004.1, forward strand.
CCGCCCACGCCCGCGGCGATGGCGGCGATCAGATCGGCCGGTGAAATCGGCTTGGCCTGAACCGCGTCGAAGCCCAGCCGCATGAGCCGCTTGTCCTCGCCGGCCATGGCGTCGGCGGTGAGCGCCACCACCGGCAGGTCGCGGGCCACGCCCGCCTCGCCCTCGCGGATGCGGCGCAGGGTCTCCACGCCGTCCATGCGCGGCATGTGCACGTCCATCAGCACCAGGTCGTAGTCGCGGTCGCGCAGCATCTCGAGGGCGTAGATCCCGTCGTCGGCGGTCTCCACCACCGCGCCGGCCGCCTCCAGCACGGCGCGGGCCACGGCCTGGTTGATCTTGTTGTCCTCGACCACGAGCAGGCGCAGGGCTTCCACGCCGCCCTGCGGCTGGGCGGGCGGCTCGGCCGGGGCGGGCGCGTCGACGGCCGCCAGGGGCAGGGTGACGCGGAACGTGGCGCCCTCGCCCGGAGCGCTCTCCACGAAGATGTCCCCGTCCATCAGGGCGACGAGCTCGCGGCAGATGGCCAGGCCCAGGCCCGTGCCGCCGAAGCGGCGGGCGATGCTGGCGTCGCCCTGGGTGAACGGCTGGAACAGGCGCGCCTGCTGCTCGGCCGACATGCCGATGCCGGTGTCGTCGACGCAGATCTCGACGCCTTCGCCCCGGGCCGGGCGCAGGGTCAGGCGCACGCAGCCCTCGGAGGTGAACTTCAGGGCGTTGGACACCAGGTTCAGCATGATCTGGCGGATGCGCGTGGGATCGCCCATCACCCACTGGGGCGTCGCCGGGTCGACCACGCAGAGCAGGCGCAGATTCTTGGCCGCGGCCGGCTCCAGCCACAGGTCGCAGACCCGCCGCGCCAGGTCCGGCAGGTCGAAGGCCTCTTCCTCCAGGTCGAGCTTGCCGGCCTCCACCTTCGACAGGTCCAGGATGTCGTTGAGGATGGCCATCAGGGTGTCGCCGGAGCGGATCAGCATGTCGGCCTGCTCGGCCTGGCGCGGCTCCAGCGGGCCGTCCTTCAGCGCCCTGGCCATCCCCAGGACGCCGTTCATGGGCGTGCGCAGTTCGTGGCTCATCATCGCCAGGAACGCCGACTTGGCCTGGCTGGCCATCACCGCGTCGGCCTTGGCCGCTTCCAGCTCCTCGGCGGCGCGGCGGTTGATGCCCGCCGCGGCCAGGAAATAACCGATCACCAGCAGCACCCCGGCCGTGACCGTGAGCAGCGGCGCGCCGGAAAAGCCCGACGTGACGATCAGCGTCACGGCGACGATCGCCGGAACGCCGCCGACCAGCAACAGCGCCGCGCGCGAGCGCGCGGTGAACGCCTGGGCGTGCATCAGTTGTCCGGTGAAGTAGCAGAGGGCGGCGATGCGCAGGGCCGGATCGCCCGTGCGCCAGTAGAGCACGCCCGCGCCCGACCAGACGCAGGTCATGAACAGGACGCCGATCAGGTAGTTGAGCCGGCCGAGCCGGGAGGCGTCTTCACCCCTCACCTGGCGGCGGCTCGCCGCGAAGGTCCAGCTTTCGGCCAGGGCCAGCAGGACCACCCAGCCGAGGCTGACCAACCAGCCGAAATTGACCACCATCAGGGCGGCGGCGAGGGCGGCGGTGACCAGGCGGGCGAGCGTGGTGCGCCGCGCGTCGCGCGCCATGTTGTCGAGGCGCTGATCAAGCACGCCTTGGGCGGTCGCCGTGCGCGACCCTGATTTCCCGAACATCGCCACCTTCGGTCCTGCGGCCCAACGCTTCGTCAGCCTCAGGCGAAATGGTGAACCGAGGGTTGCCGCGCCCAGGAGGCGCTATTGAGGCGGGGGCGGGCCGCGATCGCCGCGCTTGCGGCGCTTGCCGTCCTCGGGCGGCCCGGCGTTCGGGGCGTGGGGCAGGGTGTCCAGGGTCAGGCGGCCGTCGCCGTCCTTGTCCAGCAGGGCGAAGCGCCTGGACGCCGCCTTGGCCCATTCGTCGGCGGTGATGCGGAAGTCCAGGTTGAAGTCCGCGCCGCGCACGGGCTGCGGCTCGTTGAGCATGGAAAAGCGCGCCGCGCCCTCGCGGCCGATGCGCTCGCGCTTGGCGCCGCCGCCGCCGCCGCCCTCGCGTCCGCCGCCGGGAGGCCCGCCGCCTCCTCCACGCGGCCCGCCGCCGCCGCCCGGCCCGCCGAGCGACAGGCGGGTGATCTCCGGAGCGATCTTCGTTTCGTAGACCTGGTTCTCCTCGCCGCTGATCACGCCGTCATGGTCGGCGTCGAGCACCTTGAAGAAGCGCATGGCGTCGGCGCGGAACTCGTCCAGGGTCAGGACGCCGTCATGGTTGGCGTCGGCGCGGGCGAACCAGGCCGCGCGTCCGTCCTCCTGGCGGAACGGCTCGCCGTCCGGGGCGATGAACAGCCGCTCCCGATGCGGCCCGCCGGGGCCGCCGGGACCGCCCGGCCCGCCGCGGCCGTCCGGCGGGGGACCGGGCGGCTGGTCGTCGGAGGGCGCGGCGTGGGCCGCCGCGGCCAGGGTCGTCGCGGCGGCGGCGAGGAGCAGGAAATGGCGCATATAGGTCCGGATCTGCGGCTGTCTTCGCCGTGGACCCTGCCCGTCGGCTCGGGCGGAAATGGGCCGCGCCGGTAACGCGCGCGTAACAGCCTTGGCGGCCGGGTTCCCGACGCGAGAAATTCATCTTCGGAGCGAGGAACCCGCCGACGGCTGGCGGATTGTGGGGGCAGGGAGCGCAGGGCCGCGTTCCTCGCAACTCGATCAAGGGAGCTCCCACATGGCCGAGCCTCAGACCACATCCCAGGAAAGCGCCAAGATTCAGGTTCGCGAATCCGGCGACGGCGCGCGCCGCGCCGCGGCCGAGCCGCGCAGCTTCGCCGAGGGCCAGCCCGCCGCGGGCATGACGCCGCCGGCCGCCGTGGAAGCCGGGCGCGCCATGGCCGAAAGCGCCCGTCGCTCGGGCCTGGAGGCGCTCGATTCCTTCTTCGGCCTGCAGATGGACATGAACCGCTGGTTCGACGACATGTGGCGGCAGATGACCGGCTTCGGCGCCTTTCCGGGCCTTCGGGCCGCGCGCCCCTTCGCCGCGTTCAGCCCCGCCCCGCTGATCGGCCTGCCGCCGACCGACGTGCGCGAGACCGACAAGGCCTACACGCTCTCCGTCGAGCTGCCCGGCCTGCGCAAGGAGGACATCGACGTCCACGCCCGCAACGGCCTGATCAGCATCTGCGGCCACAAGGCCGAGCAGGGCGAGGAAGCCACCTCGGCCTACCGGCTGAGCGAGCGCCGTTTCGGCCGCTTCGAGCGCACCTTCCCGATCCCCGGGGACGCCGACGCCAAGGCCGTCGACGCCAGCTTCCGCGACGGACTGCTGACGATCACCCTGCCCAAGCGCGTGGAAGCCGCCGCCCAGGGCGAGCAGATCAAGATCAAGGGCTGACCGATCACCGCCGCGGGGCCGGCCGCCGGTCCCGCGGCGTGGTCAAGCGTTTGGTCAGGCGAAATCGCGGCTGAGCTCGGCGCGCGTGGCCGGGGTCAGACCGGCCAGGTGGCTGTAGCCCTCGTGGTCGCAGCCGATCATGATCGTCGTGCCCGGATCGCGGAACACGGCGATCTGCTCGGGCTTCAGCGCGAAGTGCAGGAAGTGCACCGAGCTGGTCTTGCCGTCCTCGCGAGTGCGTTCGACGTCGCCTTCGGGAACGCCCAGGATCTTGTCGGCGCCGACCTGCAGGAAGAAGTGCTCCTCGACGCCGCCCAGGCGCGCCAGGATCGCGTCGCGGCGCACCGGGTCGTCGATCTCGAACATCACCGTGGCCACCAGCTCCGAGCCCTGCGGCACCAGCGGGTTGTAGGCGGCCAGCTCGTCGGCCAGTTGCTCCTCGCCGCCCTGTTCGATCAGCAGCATCTCCTGGATCTGGAAGAGCATGGTCTCGAAGCACTCGAAATAGACCGTGCACACCGGGCCCAGCTCGACCCGGCGCAGGCGCTTCATGGGCAGCAGCGCCGCGCGCCGCTCCTTGCGCACCTTGGCGAACTCGGCGTCGGGGATGATGTCCTGCGGCGTGATCCGGCGAAGGTCCTGGGGCATGGCTGCGATCCTCCGGGCTAGAGCACGCCGTAGGCGCGTGCGAAGATCTCGATGGGATGGGCCTGCTTGGGCTGCACCGCGTCCGGCGTCTCGGCGCTGAGCAACTGGCCCAGGTGCTTGCAGGCCAGCGGGCAGTCCGAGCAGAGGGTCTCCGAGCCCTTCTGCGCCACCTGGCGGGCGGCGGGCTTGCCCACCTTCACCGCCATCGGCCGGGTCTCCTTCATCACCCCGAAGGTGCCGCCGTGGCCCGAGCAGCGCTCGACCAGCTCGACCTTGGTGTCGGGGATCAGGCGCAGCATCTCGGCCGACTTGGCGCCCATGTTCTGCGCGCGGGCGTGGCAGGCGTGGTGGACGGTGACGCCGCCGGGCACCGGCTGCAGGCCCTCGGCCAGCCCCTCGTTGCGGGCGATGTCGACCACGTACTCGCAGATGTCGCGGGTAGCGGCGGCGAGCTTCTTGACCGCTTCGTTCTCGGGCAGGATCAGCGGCCACTCGAACTTCATCATCAGGCCGCAGCTGGCGGTCAGCGCCACCACCTCGTAGCCGTCGTCGATGTAGGGGGCGAAGGCCCTGGCCACCCGCTCGGCCTTGCCGGCCACGTCGGCGAGGTCGCCGGCCTCGAGCTGGGGCATGCCGCAGCATTCGGGATAGACCAGCCTGGCCTCGACGCCCTGCCTGGCCAGCACCTTGGCGGCCGCCGTGGCGGTGTCGGGGGCGTTGTAGTCGACGAAGCAGGTCGCATAGAGCGCGACCTTGCGCTTGCCGGCGGCCGGACCGGCCGGGTCCGGCGCGATCGGAACCGCCAGGCGGTCCTCGGCGGTCTTGGAATAGTACTTGGGAAGCTCGGCCTCGGCGTCGATGCCGGCGATCGCCTCCATCAGCTTGCGCAGGGGCGTGTTCTCGCGCGCCGTCGCCCAGTTGGCCAGGCCCGCCAGCGGCTTGGCCAGCTTGCCGTTGCGGTCGGTCCTGCCGAGCTGCTCGCGCACGAAGTCGCCGCCCTCGGCGCGCCGCTTGGCGGCCCGGTAGCGCAGGATCAGGTGCGGGAAGTCCAGGTTGAACTCGTGCGGCGGCACGTAGGGGCACTTGGTCAGGAAGCACATGTCGCAGAGCGTGCAGGCCTCTGCGACCTTGGCGTAGTCCTCCTTCGGCACGCCATCCAGCTCGCCCGTCGGGCCCTCGTCGACCATGTCGAACAGCTTGGGGAAGCTGTCGCACAGATTGAAGCAGCGCCGGCACCCGTGACAGATGTCGAAGACGCGCTCCATCTCCTTCTCGATGGCTTCGAGGTCGTAATAGGCTTCGTCGCGCCATTCGATGGGGTGGCGGAAGGGCGCGTCGAGGCTGCCCTCGCGCGGCGGCTTGGTCGGACTGTCGGCCACGGCGGATTCCTTGGGCTGATCGCAGGGTCGGCGGCGGGGCTCGCCCGCCGCCGTTCAGGCGTCGCTGCGGATCAGTCGAGCGTGTCCAGGGCGCGCTGGAAGCGGCCGGCGTGCGACTTCTCGGCCTTGGCCAGGGTCTCGAACCAGTCGGCGATCTCGTCGAAGCCTTCTTCGCGGGCCGTGCGCGCCATGCCCGGGTACATGTCGGTGTACTCGTGGGTTTCGCCGGCGATGGCGGCCTTCAGGTTGTCGCTGGTGGAGCCGATCGGCAGGCCGGTGGCCGGGTCGCCGACGGATTCCATGAACTCCAGGTGGCCGTGGGCGTGGCCGGTTTCACCTTCGGCGGTGGAGCGGAACACCGCGGCCACGTCGTTGTAGCCTTCCACGTCAGCCTTTTGCGCGAAGTACAGGTAGCGGCGGTTGGCCTGGCTTTCGCCGGAGAAGGCGTCCTTCAGGTTCTGCAGGGTCTTGCTGGCGGCTAGGGTCATGTCTCTCTCCCGTGGATCGAATATGTCGGACAGCGTCGCGCCGGCGGAGCAGGCCCAAGCGCACTAACGCCCACTGGCCATTATGCTTGCCGTAGTGAATAGACCCAATCGATTTATTTTATCGTCTAAATAGAGATGCTCGATTTGCGAATTAATATCATTCGCACGAAGTCCAATCCGACATCTTCCTTTTGCGCAATCTGAACGACGACTTGATGACCGCCCATAATGGGCGTCTCCTGGGGCCCGTCGGCGCGCCGCACGCAGAGGCGCGAAGGGAAGTCGCCATGATCATTCCGTTTCCGTCCATCGATCCGAAGCAGCAGAGCCTGGGCCGCCGGCTGCGGGCGATCCGCGAGGCGCGGGGCCTCAGCGTGGAGGAGCTGGCGAGCGCGGCGTGCGTCACCGAGCGCGAGGTGACCCGCGCCGAACTGGGCCGCCAGACGCTGTCCTCCCGGCAGATGCGCGCGGTGATCGGCGCCCTGCGCGTGCCGGCCGGCCTGCTCTTCGCCAAGGGCGTCGACCTCTCGCAGATCCGCCCGTTCTGAGCCCGGCCCGCCGAAATCCTGGGCGCCCGCCCAGGCCCGGCGCCACCCCTGACAAGCTTGTGAGTTTCCCTTGAGGCGACTGACGCACTGCCCGGCTATGGGTCAGTCGGATGAAAAGGGGATCGCATGGCTGACGACACCAAGGCGGGCGCCAGGACGACGGCCCTGGTGCTGCAGGGCGGCGGCGCGCTGGGCGCGTACCAGGCCGGAGCCTTCGAGGCGCTGGCGCAGCACGCGCCCCGGATCGACTGGCTGGCCGGCATCTCCATCGGCGCGATCAATTCGGCGATCATCGCCGGCAATCCGCCGGACAAGCGCGTGGAGCGGCTGCGCGACTTCTGGACCACGGTGTCCGGGCGCGTGGCGTTCAATCCCATGTTCGGCGAGGCGTTCGACGGGATGTTCCTAGGCGCCAGCGCCATGACGACGGTGCTGACCGGCGCGCCCGGCTTCTTCACCCCGCGCGTGCCCTCGCCGCACCTGCACCTGGACGGCTCGCCCGGCGCGCTGAGCTACTACGACACCTCAGAGCTGCGCTCGACCCTGGAGCGGCTCGTGGACTTCGACCGGATCAACCACGGCGAGGTCCGGCTCAGCGTCGGCGCGGTCAATGTGCGCACCGGCAACTTCACCTATTTCGACAGCGCTGAGCGCAAGCTCGGCCCCGAGCACATCCTGGCCAGCGGCGCCCTGCCGCCCGGCTTCCCGCCCGTGGAGATCGACGGCGAGGCCTATTGGGACGGCGGCCTCGTCTCCAACACGCCGCTGCAATACGTGATGGACGTGTCGACGGCGCACGACCTGCTGGTGTTCCAGGTGGACCTGTTCGGCGCGCGCGGGCCGATGCCGGAAAACCTCGCCCAGGTGGCGCGCCGCGCCAAGGAGATCACCTATTCCAGCCGCACGCGCCTGAACACCGACGTGGCGCGCGAACGGCACGCCCTGGCCAGGGCCTTCTCGCGGGTGCTCGAGCGCCTGCCGCCGGAGGCCGCGCACGATCCGGACGTTCAACTCCTGCGCGCCCACGCCAAGACCAGCGGCCTGACCCTGGTGCATCTGATCTACCGCAACGCCCCCGGAGAGGGCTTCTCCAAGGACTACGAGTTCTCGCGCCTGTCGGTGGACCGCCACTGGCGGGCCGGGCTCGACGACGCCGGCGCCGCCCTCGCGCGGCCCGACTGGAGGCTTCCCGGAAACGGCGGCGTGCGCGTATTCGACGCCAACAACCCCGATCCCGCCCGCACGGTCGCGGCGGGTGAAAACCCCAAGGCCCACGCCAAGGCGCACTGACTCAAGGAGAGCCTCATGGAACTGACCGGAAAGACCGCCATCGTCACCGGAGCGGCCAGCGGCATCGGCCGCGCGATCGCCGAGACCTACGCCAAGGCCGGCGCGCGCGTGGCCATCGCGGACCTGAAGCTGGAGGCCGCCCAGGCCGCGGCCAAGGAGATCGGCGGCGGCGCCATCGGCGTGGCGATGGACGTGACGTCCGAGGACGAGGTGAACGCGGGCGTGGCCGAGATCGTCAAGGCGTTCGGCGGGATCGACATCCTGGTGTCCAACGCCGGCATCCAGATCGTCCATCCGATCCAGGAGTTCCCCTTCGCCGAATGGAAGAAGATGCTGGCGGTGCATCTGGACGGCGCGTTCCTGACCACCAAGGCCTGCGTGCCGCACATGTACGCCTCCGGCCGCGGCGGCTCGGTGATCTACATGGGCTCGGTCCACTCCAAGGAGGCTTCGGTCCTGAAGTCGGCCTACGTCACCGCCAAGCACGGGCTGGAGGGGCTGGCCAAGGTGGTCTCCAAGGAGGGCGCGGCCCACGGCGTGCGCGCCAACGTGATCTGCCCCGGCTTCGTGCGCACGCCCCTGGTGGACAAGCAGATCCCCGAGCAGGCCCAGGAGCTGGGCATCTCCGAGGACGACGTGGTCAAGAAGGTGATGCTGAAGGACACCGTGGACGGCGAATTCACCACCGTCGACGACGTGGCGCGCACCGCCCTGTTCTTCGCCTCCTTCCCCACCAACGCGCTCACCGGCCAATCGCTGGTGGTGAGCCACGGCTGGTACATGCAGTAGCCGCCGGCGCCGCGCGCGGTTGCGCCGCGCGGGCGCCCGCGGCATCGTCGCGGTCCTCGCCAACCGGTCCGGGGGCCGCCATGACCCGTTTCATCATACGCGCCGTCTTCGCCGCGCTCGGCCTCTGGCTGGCCGACCAGCTCCTGTCGGGCGTCTCGTTCGTCGACGCCAAGACGCTGATCATCGCCGCGGTGCTGCTGGGGCTCGTCAACGCGGTGATCCGGCCGATCGTGGTGATCCTCACCTTGCCCTTCACCATCATCACCCTGGGCCTGTTCCTGCTGGTGGTGAACGCGGCGATGATCGGCCTTGTGGCCTACCTGCTGAAGGGCTTCGTCGTCGACGGCCTGGGCTCCGGGATCCTGGCGGCGATCATCACCGGGCTAGTGAGCTGGGCGGGCTCGATCGTCGCGGCCGAGCCGAAGCGGGCCTGACGCCAAAGAAAAAGGGCGGAGCCTTGCGGCTCCGCCCTTCTCCAACTCAGTGCTGAGCGCTCGGACTTAGAAGTCCATGTCGCCCATGCCGCCGGGCATGCCGCCCGGCATGCCGCCAGCCGCGCCGCCCTTCTTGGGGGCTTCGACGATGGCCGCTTCGGTGGTGATCAAGAGGCCGGCCACGGAGGCGGCGTCCTGCAGCGCCGTGCGCACGACCTTGGCCGGGTCGATGACGCCGGCCTTCACCAGGTCCACGTACTCTTCGGTCTGGGCGTTGAAGCCGAAGGTGGCGGAGTTGTTCTCCAGCACCTTGCCGACCACGATCGAGCCTTCGACCCCGGCGTTTTCCGAGATCTGACGGATCGGCGCCTGCAGGGCGCGGCGGACGATGGCGATGCCGGCGTCCTGGTCGTCGTTGTCGCCCTTCAGGCCTTCAAGCGCCTTGGACGCCTTCAGCAGAGCCACGCCGCCGCCGGGAACGATGCCTTCTTCCACGGCCGCGCGGGTCGCGTTCAGGGCGTCGTCGACGCGGTCCTTCTTTTCCTTCACTTCGACTTCGGTGGCCCCGCCGACGCGGATCACCGCCACGCCGCCGGCCAGCTTGGCGAGACGCTCTTGCAGCTTCTCACGGTCGTAGTCGGAGGTGGTGTCTTCGATCTGGCGCTTGATCTGGGCGATGCGGGCTTCGATGCCGTCCTTCTCGCCCGAGCCGTCCACGATGGTGGTGTCGTCCTTGGTGATCGACACCTTCTTGGCGCGGCCGAGCATCTCCAGGGTGACGCTCTCGAGCTTGATGCCCAGGTCTTCGCTGATCAGCTGGCCGCCGGTCAGGATGGCGATGTCTTCCAGCATGGCCTTGCGGCGATCGCCGAAGCCCGGCGCCTTGACCGCCGCGACGCGCAGGCCGCCGCGCAGCTTGTTGACCACCAGGGTGGCCAGCGCTTCGCCTTCGACGTCTTCAGCGATGATCAGCAGCGGGCGGCCCGACTGGACCACCGCTTCCAGCACCGGCAGCAGCGGCTGCAGCGAGGAGAGCTTCTTTTCGAAGAGCAGGATCAGCGGCTCTTCGAGTTCGGCCTCCATCTTGTCGGCGTTGGTGATGAAGTAGGGCGACAGGTAGCCGCGGTCGAACTGCATGCCTTCGACGACGTCGAGTTCGGTCTCGGCGGTCTTGGCTTCCTCGACGGTGATCACGCCTTCGTTGCCGACCTTGTCCATGGCCTTGGCGATCATCTCGCCGACCTCGAGGTCGCCGTTGGCGGAGATGGTGCCGACCTGGGCGATTTCGGAGTTGGTGGTCACCTTCTTGGAGGTGCCCTTGATCTCCTCGACGACCTTGGCGACCGCCTTGTCGACGCCGCGCTTCAGGTCCATCGGGTTCATGCCCGCAGCCACGGACTTCAGGCCCTCGACCACGATGGCCTGGGCCAGGACGGTGGCGGTGGTGGTGCCGTCGCCGGCCTTGTCGTTGGTCTTGGAGGCGACTTCGCGGATCAGCTGGGCGCCCAGGTTCTCGAACTTGTCAGCCAGTTCGATTTCCTTGGCGACGGACACGCCGTCCTTCGTCGAGCGCGGGGCGCCGAACGACTTTTCGATGACGACGTTGCGGCCCTTCGGGCCCAGGGTCACCTTGACCGCGTTGGCCAGGGTGTTGACGCCGCGCAGCATGCGGTCGCGCGCGTCGGAAGAGAAATAGACGTCTTTAGCGGCCATTTTCCTGCTCTTTCAGATTGGGGTTTTCGCGGGACCGGGCGCTCACTCGACGACGCCCAGGATGTCGCTCTCCTTCATGATCAGGAGATCCTCGCCGTCGATCTTCACTTCGGTGCCGGACCACTTGCCGAAGAGGATGCGGTCGCCCTTCTTCACGTCGAGGGGCTGCACCTTGCCGTTGTCGTCACGCGCGCCGGGGCCGACGGAGAGGACTTCGCCTTCCTGCGGCTTTTCCTTCGCGGTGTCGGGGATGATGATCCCGCCCTTGGTTTTCTGTTCTTCCTCGACGCGCTTCACGAGGACGCGGTCTCCCAGAGGACGAAACGCCATTTGAGTATCTCTCCGTTCGAGACGGTTGGAATGGGTTGGGCTGCGCCCGAGACCGCAATGTTAGCAGTCGCGGCCCTCGAGTGCTAACGCCGCGCGGGACGTAGGCAAGCAGGCCGGCGGAGTCAAGCAAACGGCCCTGCGAAATTTCTGGGCGATCCGCCCCGCGGGACCCGCAGAGCGGGAACCGGACGGTCACGCTGGCGTTGGCCGAAGGGTGCGGGCGAGCGGGATTTAGCTGAAATGAGCCTTCAAGACCTGTTGAAAAACCATGTGCGGCATGGGGCGCTGAGCGTGCGCCTGCCGGGGGGCGCGAGACTGGAGCTCGGCGACGGGACCGGCCCCAGGATCGCCGCGTCCCTCACCGATCCGTTGTGGTGCGCGCGCGTGGCCGCGCGGCCGGCGCTGGCCGCCGGCGAAGCCTACATGGCCGGGGCCCTGACCGTGGAGGAGGGCGGGCTCTACGCGCTGATGGACCTCATGGCGCGCAGCTTTCCGGTGGCCAAGCCGGCCGGCGGGGCGCTCGGCCGCTGGTGGCTGGACCGGCGCATGCAGGCCAACAGCCGGCGCGCCTCGCGGCGCAACGTGGCCCACCACTACGACCTGTCGACCGACTTCTACCGGCGCTTCCTCGACGAGGACATGCAGTACTCCTGCGCCTATTTCGCCCGCCCGGAGATGACCCTGGAGGAGGCCCAGGCGGCGAAGAAGCGCCACATCGCCGCCAAGCTGCGCCTGGAGCCGGGCCAGAGGGTGCTGGACATCGGCTGCGGCTGGGGCGGACTGGCGCTCAGCCTGGCGAGCTACTGTCCGGTGGACGTCGACGGCGTGACCCTGTCGCAGGAACAGCTCGCCCTGGCCCGGGCGCGGGCCGCGGACGCGCGCATGGAGGAGCACGTCCGCTTCTTCCTGACCGACTATCGCGACGTGAGGGGCCGCTACGACCGGATCGTCTCGGTGGGCATGTTCGAACATGTGGGCCGGCCCAACTACCAGGCCTATTTCGACGCGGTGGCCGCGCACCTCGCCGACGACGGGGTCGCCGTGATCCACTCCATAGGCCGCAGCGACGGGCCGGACGTCACCCAGCCGTGGATCGCCAAATACATCTTCCCCGGCGGCTATATCCCCGCGCTCTCGGAGGTGCTGCCGGCGGTCGAGCGCGCCGGGCTGGTGGTCGCCGACATCGAGATCCTGCGCCTGCACTACGCCGAGACGCTCAAACGCTGGCGCGCCCGCTTCATGGCGCGGCGGGCGGAGATCGCCAGGCTCTACGACGAACGGTTCTGCCGGATGTGGGAGTTCTATCTGGTGGTCAGCGAGCTGGCCTTCCGCGTGCGCGGCCACATGGTCTTCCAGCTCCAGCTCGCCCGGCGGGGCGAGGCCGTGCCGCTGACGCGCGACTACATCGCCGAGGCCGAGCGGGCCCTGGAGGCGCCGCGCCGGATCGCCGCCTGAGCTGTGAGCCGTTTTCCCTTGGAACAGCCGGGGCGGGGCCTTTAGGGTCGCGCGGTCATCGAAAACAGAGGAAACGCCCCATGCGTAGAGCCATCGCCATCGCCGTCTTCGTGAGCCTCGGCGCCGCAGGGGCCGCCTCGGCCGAGAACTGGAAGCCCTTCGCCGGCGATCCGGCCGCCCTGCAGTGGTTCTACGACGCCGACTACGCCTACAAGGACCAGGAGAGCGGCAAGGTGGTGGTGATGCAGGCCGTCTCCAAGCCCTCGGCCAAGGTCGGTCCGTCCGGGCCCGGCAAGCCCGACGGCGTGGGCTCCATCGTCGCCCTGGACTGCGCCAAGAAGACCCTGACGCTGGTGGCGTCCTACAAGCCCGGCGTGGAGCCGGCCGAGGCCGACGGCTGGCGCCAGGACAAGGGCAAGAAGGTCTCCTCGGACGACGACAAGGCGCTGCTGGGCGCGGTGTGCGCCGGCGCCGACGGCCTGCCGACGAAATAGCCGCGCGGCCGGGACGGGCCGAAGCGCCGCTGCTGACAGACTTGAGACAGTCGAGGCCTAGGCTCGCGGGCCGCACAAGGAGGACCTCCATGCTCGACCACGTCGGACTGACCGTTTCGGCCTTCGGCCCCGCCAAGGCCTTCTATGACGCGGCCCTCGCGCCGCTCGGGATCTCGGTGATGATGCAGGTCAGCGCCGAGGAGACCGGCGGGGCGGCCTTCGCCGGCTACGGTTCGGAGGGCAAACCGTATTTCTGGGTCGGCGCGGGCGGCGGGCCGGCGACCGGTTCAGTGCATGTGGCCTTCACCGCTGCGGACCGGGCGGGCGTCGACGCCTTCTACGCCGCGGCCATGGCCGCCGGCGGCCGCGACAACGGCCCGCCGGGCGTTCGCGAGCACTACCATCCCAACTACTACGCCGCTTTCGTGCTCGATCCGGACGGGCACAACATCGAGGCGGTCTGTCACCAGCCGGCCTGACCGGCGCGGCACGAGACTGGAATGCGGCGTTTGCGTTCCTATCTTTCGGTAATGTTGCATTGGTGGAAACTCGCGCCGGCCCTGCTGGCGCTCGCCGTGGCCGTGGCCATCGCCCTGGCGGCCGGATCGCCGCAGCTGTCGACCTGACACGCGGGCCGCTGGCGCCTGCCCGGCCTTTCGGCGCCCGTCGCCCATGGCGGGGCGTGGCGGGGAAAGCGTTTGACCCGACGATCCGGCGGCGTTGCAAAGCGGTCGGACCAGGAGGTGAAGCGTGGCGTTCGTCCCGGCGGAGTTCATCGTACCCGAACGGCTCGAGACGGCGCAGTTCGTGCTGCGGCCGCTGATGATCGGCGACGTGGTCAAGGACTACGACGCGGTGATGACCAGCGTGGAGCGCCTGCGCGGCGTCTTCGGCCCGCGCACCAAATGGCCGGAGGGTCTGTCCTTCGAGGACGACCTGATCGACCTGGGCTGGCACCACAAGGAGTTCCGCCGCAGGACTTCGTTCGCCTACACCATGATGGCGCCCGACGAGAGCCTGTGCCTGGGCTGCGCCTACATCTACCCGTCGGACCTGACCGGCTACGACGCGGTGGCCTACTGCTGGGTGCGCGACAGCCACGCCGCGGCCCTCGACAGGCCCTTGTTCGAGGCGTTCAGGGGCTGGATCGAACGGGACTGGCCGTTCGGAAAGGTCGCCTACCCCGGCCGCAGCCTGAGCTGGGCCGAGGCGGCTGATCTGAAGACGACCTAGCGCGAGCCCACCGGCACGCGTTCGGCGTCGCGCTCGGCGCGGATCTTCTGGGCCAGGTCCCCGTACTTGGCGAACTCCATCCGCGCGATGGTGCGGTTGTGCACCTCGTCCGGCCCGTCGGCCAGGCGCAGGGTGCGCTGGTTGGCGTAGGCGCGGGCCAGGCCCGGATCGGAGGTCACGCCGGCGCCGCCGAACGCCTGGATGGCGTCGTCGATCACCTGCAGCGCCATGGTCGGGGCCTTCACCTTGATCATGGAGATCTCCAGGCGGGCCACCTTGTTGCCGGCCTTGTCCATCATGTCGGCGGCCTTCAGGCACAGCAGGCGCGTCACCTCGATGTCGATGCGGGCGCGGGCGACCCGCTCCTCCCACACCGAGTGCTCGGAGATGTACTTGCCGAAGGCCTTACGGCTCATCAGGCGCTTGCACATCTTCTCCAGCGCCACCTCGGCCGCGCCGATCGTGCGCATGCAGTGGTGGATGCGGCCGGGCCCCAGGCGCGCCTGACTGATCTCGAAACCGCGGCCCTCGCCCAGGAGCAGGCTGTCGGCGATCGGCACGCGCACGTTCTCCAGGAGCACCTCGGCGTGGCCGTGCGGGGCGTCGTCGTAGCCGAACACCGGCAGCATCCGCAGCACCTTCATGCCCGGCGCGTCCATCGGCACCAGCACCTGGCTCTGCTGCTGGTGCTTGGCGGCGTCCAGGTTGGTCTTGCCCATGACGATGGCGACCTTGCAGCGCGGGTCGCCCACGCCCGAGGACCACCACTTGCGCCCGTTGATCACATAGTCGTCGCCGTCACGGTCGATGCGCGTCTCGATGTTGGTGGCGTCCGATGAGGCCACCAGCGGCTCGGTCATCAGGAAGGCCGAGCGGATGTCGCCGTTCATCAGGGGGCGCAGCCAGCGCTCCTTCTGCTCGCGGGTGCCGAAGCGGTTGAGCACCTCCATGTTGCCGGTGTCCGGCGCCGAGCAGTTGAACACCTCCGAGGCGAAGCTCACCCGGCCCATGATCTCGGCGAGGGGGGCGTATTCCAGATTGGTGAGCTGCTCGCCCTCGAAGACGAAGGTGTCGTCCAGGTGCGGATGGCCCGAGGAGGGCGGCATGAACATGTTCCACAGGCCGGCGGCCTTGGCCTTGGCCTTCAGCTCCTCGAGCACCGGGATCACCTTCCAGCGCTCGCCTTCCTCGTGCTGCTGCTCGTAAGTCGGGACCGCCGGGTAGATGTGCTCGTCCATGAAGGCCGAGACGCGGGCGATCAGTTCCTTCTGACGCGGGGAATAGTCGAAATCCATGACGTCGGCCTCCATTCAAACGGTTGTTTGAACTCCTTGTGATCGTGATCGACGAACAGTTGTTTGATTTTCGTCAAATCTGCGCCCATGGTCGCTCCGCCGTCGGCGGCTGTCGATCCGCCGATCAACCGAATCCACCGAGGGCTCGCCGCGCGGGCCCGACAGCAAGCCGCTTCCAAGGGAAGGAAACCGAGATGACCATGACCGCCGACCGGGCCCAATCCAGCTTCGGCTTGAATCCGCAGGACGAGCTCAACGACCTGCGCATGTCGGAAAAGGCTCTGCCGCTTCTCAACAGGGTCAAGGACTTCATCCGCGACGTGGTGGAGCCGATGAGCGAGGAGTTCCATCGCCTGGGCGAGGGCCGTCCCGACATCTGGCAATACGCGCCGGGCCAGCTCGAAGTGCTCGAGGCCGCCAAGGACAAGGCCAAGGCCGCGGGCCTGTGGAACTTCTTCCTGCCCGACGCCCACACCGGCGAGGGCCTGTCGAACCTGGACTACGCCTACATCGCCGTGGAGCTGGGCAAGAACCGGCTGGCCTCGGAGACGATGAACTGCGCCGCGCCGGACACCGGCAACATGGAGGTGCTGGAGCGCGTCGGCACGCCGGAGCAGAAGGCGAAGTGGCTGACGCCGCTGCTGGAAGGCAAGATCCGCTCGGCCTACTGCATGACCGAGCTGAACACCGCCAGCTCGGACGCCAAGAACATCGACACCCGCGCCGTGCGCGTGGGCGACGAGTACATCATCAACGGCGAGAAGCACTACATCTCCGGCGCCGGCGATCCGCGCTGCAAGGTGATGATCACCATGGTCCGCACCGGCGAGGAAAACGCCCCGCCGCACCTGCAGCAGTCGCAGATCCTGGTGCCGCTGCCGACCGAGGGCGTGGAGATCGTCGGCGGCCAGCAGGTGTTCGGCGATCCCGACGCGCCGCACGGCCACATGCACATCCGCTTCACCAACGCCCGCGTGCCGGTGACGAACATGCTGCTGGGCGAAGGCCGCGGCTTCGAGATCAGCCAGCTTCGCCTGGGCCCGGGCCGCATCCACCACTGCATGCGCGCCATCGGCTCGGCTGAGAAGGCGCTGGACCTGATGGTGTCGCGCGGCCTGTCGCGCACCGCGTTCGGCAAGCCGATCATCCAGCTCGGCGGCAACATCGAGATCGCCAGCCGCGCGCGGATCGAGATCGAGGCCATGCGCCTGATGGTGCTCAAGGCCGCCAAGGCGATGGACGTGCTGGGCAACCAGGAAGCCCGCGTGTGGATCCACATGGTCAAGGCCATGGTGCCGGAACGGGTCTGCCAGATCATCGACCAGGCGATCCAGATGCACGGCGCGCTCGGCGTGTCGCAGCACACCCCGCTGGCCCGCATGTACGCCAACACCCGGACCCTGCGCATCGCCGACGGCCCGGACGAGGTGCACCACATGGTGGTCGGCCGCAACGAGCTGCGCCAGCATCGCGATATCCCGCGCGATCCGGGCGAGACCTCGATCTTCCGTCACTGATCGCGACGGTTTCGCCTTTCTAGGCGAGCGTTTCGGGCCGGGGCTGGTCGTGAAGACCGGCCCCGGCCTTTGTTTTGCGCGCCGCCTCGCGCACCTCCTCGCGGAAGCGCTGGACCAGGCTGGCGCGATCGCCGCGCCGGCTCGCCAGCAGGATCGGCGCGACGGGCCCTGCGCCCGCCAGGCGCACGAAGGCCACCGCCTGCATGTTCATCTGCCGCATGGACGCCGGCACGATCGACACGCCCAGCCCCGAGGCGACGAGCCCCAGGGTGGAGGACATGCGCGGCGCCTCCTGGCCCACCTCGGGGCTGAAGCCGGCGGCCAGGCAGGCGGCCATGATCGCGTCATGCAGGCCCGGCCCGGTCGGGCGCCGGTAGAAGACGAAGGTGTCGTCGGCCAGCGCCGAGAGCGGGATCGGTCCGGCGGACGGCGCCAGCCTGTGGTCCGCGGGCAGGGCGGCGACCATCTCCTCCTCCAGCAGGGGCTCGATCGACAGGCCCGAGAGGTCATGCGGCGTCGAGCGCACGAAGGCCACGTCCAGCCGCCCGTCGCGCAGCGCCTGGATCAGCTCGGTGGTGCCGTCCTCGGCGAGCGCGAGCTGCACCCCCGGCCGCGCCTGGCGGAAGGCGCGGATGCGTTCGGCGATGAAGGGATTGAAGGCGCCGGAACTGGTGTAGCCCACGGCCAGGCGTCCCTGCTCGCCGCGCGCGGCCCGGCGCGCCACGTCCTTCAGCCGCCCGGCGCGCTCGATCACGTCGCGGGCGGCCTCCACCACCACGCGCCCGGCCTCGGTGGGCTTCACCCCCCGCGGCAGGCGCTCGAACAGGGTGACGCCCAGCTCGGCCTCCAGCGCGCGGATCTGGCGGGTCAGCGGCGGCTGCTGGATGCCCAGCCGCTCGGCGGCGCGGGTGACGTGCCCCTCCTCGGCGACGGCGACCAGATAGCGAAGATGGCGCAGCTCGATCATATGGATACCTTTAAAGTATCAATTATGGCCGAACTATATATTGGACGACGGGCCGCCGACGGTCCATCTCTTCGCCCATCGCCGTGAAGGGGCCCCGTCCATGAGCCGATCGAACGCCGCGCCGCCGCGCGCGCCGGAGTTGACGGCGTGAGCCTGGCCGTCGCCGCCTTCCTGTGGCTCACCGCCTTCGTCACGGCCACCCTGTCCGGCGTCTTCGGCATGGCCGGCGGACTGGTGCTGATGGGCGCGCTGGCGCTGGTCCTGCCGGTCTCGGTCGCCTTCGTCACCCACGGCCTGCTGCAGGTGGTGGCCAACGGCTGGCGCGCGGTGCTGCACGCGCGCCACGTGCGCTGGTCGATCGTGGGGCTGTATGCGATCGCCTCGCTGGCCGCCGGCGTGGTCGTCGCCCTGATCGCCTACACACCCTCCAAGCCGGTGCTCTACCTGCTGATGGGGCTGGTGCCGGGCCTGTTGTGGCTGCCGCGCGAGACCTTGCGGCTGGACGCGGCCCGGCCGGCCCATGCCCTGGTCTCGGGCTTCCTGGTCACCTCGCTGAACCTCACGGCCGGGGTCGCCGGCCCGCTGCTCGACATCTTCTTCATCCGCACCGAGCTGACGCGCCATACGATCGTCGCCACCAAGGCCGCCACCCAGGTGTTCAGCCACCTGGCCAAGATCGTCGTCTACGGCGCGCCGCTGATCGCCGCGAAAGGCGCCGAGCTGCCGCCGTGGTGGATGTTCGCCCTTGCCGTTCCGCTGTCGATGGCCGGCACGGTGGTCGGCGGGCGGATCCTGGCGCGGATGAGCGACGTGAACTTCAAGCGCTGGACCCGCTGGATCGTCTCCGCGATCGGCCTGATCTATCTGGTGCAGGCCGCCCAGCTCTTCCTGGCCGGCTGAAGGCAAAAAAAGAGCCGCGGCCGGATCGGCGCGGCTCAAGGCCAAATTGGGAGGAAACGCCCACATGGGGCGCACGCACAAATAGGTGGCGCGGGAAGCTGTGCAAGAGGTGTATGCGTCGATTGCAGACGATTTTTCGCACGCCGATGAACCTGACCGCCAAGACCCTGGAAAACGCCTGGCTGCGGCTGGAGCCGCTGGAGGAGCGCCATCGCGAGGGCCTGCGGGCCGCCTGCGCGGCGGACCCGGACATCTGGGCCGAGCTCTATCCGTACTCGATGGTCGGACCGCACTTCGATCTCGTCTGGGACAAGCGCTTCAAGATCGACCGCGCGCGGGGCGCGGCCATCCAGTTCGCCGTGATGGCGGAGGACCGCTGCGTCGGCATCACCACTTTCGGCGCGATCAGCCCGGAGAACGCCTCGGCCAACCTGGGCGGCACCTACTACCACCCCGATTTTCGCGGCGGCGTCGTCAATCCGGCGGCCAAGCGGCTGATGCTCGGCCACGCCTTCGACTGCGGCGCGCGCCGGGTGGAGCTGACCGTGGACGCGCTGAACCAGCGCAGCCGCGCGGCCGTGCTGAAGCTGGGCGCGGTGCAGGAAGGGATCCTGCGCCAGGACCGCGTCGTCTGGACCGGCCGCGTGCGCGACACGGTGGTGTTCTCGGTGCTGAAGGACGAGTGGCCAGCCGTGCGCGATCGCCTCGACGCCCGGCTGGCCGCGTTCGCCGCCTAGGCGCTGGCCGCCGTGCGCTCGGGCGCGGCCGGGAAGAACACCTGGTCGGCGTGCTCGGCGACCTCCTGGGCCGTGTAGGGCCGGCCCGGCGAAAAGCCGTCGGTCTGCATCATCTTGATCTCGCGCACGCCGCGGGCGGAGACGCCCAGCACCTTGCCGGTGTGATCGGCGGCGAGGTCGGAGACCATGTAGAGCACGCCCGGCGCCACGTTCTCGGGCAGGCTCAGCGGATCGGGCTCGCGGCCCTGGCGGCCGGGCAGGTCCGAGGTCATGCGCGTATAGGCCCCCGGCGCCAGGGCCATGACGCGGATTCCGTACTTGCGCCCCTCGATCGAGAGCACGCGCATGAAGCCGTAGATGCCGGCCTTGGCCGCGCCATAGTTCGACTGGCCGAAGTTGCCGTAGAGGCCCGAGGTGGACGAGGTCATCACGATCACGCCGGGCCGGCCGTTGTCCTTCAGCCATTTCCACACCGGCATGGTGCAGCAGTAGGTGCCCTTCAGGTGCACCTTCACCACCAGGTCCCAATCCTGCTCGGAGGTGTTGGCGAAGGTCTTGTCGCGCAGGATGCCGGCGTTGCAGACGAGGATGTCCACCTGGCCGAAATTGTCCAAGGCGGTCTTCAGGATGTTCTCGCCGCCGGCCATGGTCGACACGTCGTCGCCGTTGGCCACGGCCCGGCCGCCGGCCGCGACGATCTCGTCCACCACCTTCTGCGCGGCGGAGGACGAGCCCGAGCCCGATCCGTCGCGCGCCCCGCCCAGGTCGTTGACCACCACGGCCGCGCCTTCCTTGGCGAACAGCCTGGCGTAGGCCTCGCCCAGCCCGCCGCCGGCGCCGGTGATGATGGCGACCTTTCCGTCCAGCAGTCCCATGTCACGTCTCCCTAATGTTCTAATCTATGGGAGCCATTGTTGGGCCGGGGGCGCCGCCAGGGCAAGGTCGTGGCGGCGCTAGCCGCCTAGGTTCCGCTTCCGGACGCGGCCGACGCCTTGCCGCGCCGCGCGCGGAAGAAGCCGCGCAGCAGCTCGCCGCTTTCCTCGGCCAGCACGCCGCCGGTCACCTCCGGCCGCCAGTGGCAGGTGGGCTGCTCGAAGAAGCGCGGGCCGTGGACCACCGCCCCGCCCTTGGGGTCCTCCGCGCCGAACACCAGCCGGCCGATCCGCGCGTGGCTGATGGCGCCGGCGCACATGGCGCAGGGTTCCAGCGTGACCGCCAGGGTCAGGCCCGTCAGGCGGTAGTTGCCCAGCTTCCTGGCCGCCTCGCGCAGGGCGACGATCTCGGCGTGGGCCGTGGGATCGTGTGCGCCGATCGGGCCGTTGGCGCCCACCGCGATCACCTCGCCGGTGGACGGATCGACCACGGCCGCGCCCACGGGCGTCTCGCCGCGCGCGGCGGCGTCTTGCGCCGCTTCGAGGGCGATGCGCATGGTGCGAAGATCATGGTCCACGATCCCCAACGAACCGACACCGACGCATCTGGTCAAGCCGAACGCGTGGCGAAGGCCCTCGCCCGCGCGGGCGTGGCCTCGCGCCGCGAGGTCGAGCGGCTGATCGAGGCCGGCCGCGTGGCGCTGAACGGCCAGGTGCTGACCACGCCCGCGGTCAAGGTCGAGCCCGGCGACATCCTGACCGTGGACGGCGAGGTGGTGAACGAGGCCGAGCCCGCGCGCCTGTTCCGCTTCCACAAGCCGGTGGGCCTGGTGACGACGCACAAGGACCCCCAGGGCCGGCCCACCGTGTTCGACGCCCTGCCCGAGGGCCTGCCCCGGCTGATCTCCATCGGCCGGCTGGACCTGAACACCGAGGGGCTCTTGCTGCTGACCAACGACGGGGGCCTGGCCCGCGCCCTGGAGATGCCCTCCAACGGCGTGATCCGCCGCTACCGCGCCCGCGCGCGAGGGAGAATCACCCAGGATCGCCTGGACCGGCTGAAGGACGGGATCACCGTCGAGGGCGTGCGCTACGGCGCCATCGACGCCAAGCTCGACAAGGCCAAGGAAGGCCCGCAGGGCGCGAACCTGTGGCTCACCCTGACCCTGGCAGAGGGCAAGAACCGCGAGGTGCGCCGGGTGCTGGAGGCGCTGGGGCTGAAGGTGAACCGGCTGATCCGCCTGTCCTACGGCCCCTTCGCCCTGGGAACCCTGGAGAGCGGACAGATCGAGGAGGTGGGCCCGCGGGTGATCCGCGAGCAGCTCGCCCAGCACATCGCCCCGGAGAACCTGCCCAGGGGCGACCGGCCCCAGTTCGTCATGAAGGCGCCGGCGGGCAAGTCGCGCCGCGCCCCCGCCGAGCCGGAGCGCCAGGCCGAAACCCAGGCGCGCGCGCCGCGCGAGGGCGAGGCGCGCAAGAAGGTCTACAAGGCCGGCTGGGCCAAGGCCAAGGCGCCGAACCCGGCCAAGCACGCCAAGACCGGCGCGCGCAAGAAGCCGTCGACCAAGGCGGTGATCGGCCCCGGCGCGGCTACAGGGACTGGATCTCGGCCGGCGTCCGCGCGGCCCGCAGGGCCTCGCGGGCCGAAGCCGTCCGCATCACCTCGAGGAAAGACCGGCGCTCGTCCGCAAGGCCCTCGGCCAGGGGGCGGTCGAGGGCCGCGCGGGTGAGGCGCTTGGCGTAGGCGATCCCCTCGGCCGGCCGCGACGCGAACTCGGCGGCGATCTGAAGCGCCCGCGCCAGCGGATCGGCGGCGGTCTCGTGCACCAGGCCGAGCTCGCCGGCCCGGGCCCCGTTCACCGTCAGTCCACGGAGGATCATCTCCAGCGCCTTGGCCTCGCCGATCACGCGGGCCAGCCGCTGGGTGCCGCCGCCGCCGGGGAAGATGCCGATGCGGGTCTCCGGCAGGCCGATCGCCTCGACGCTTGGGCTGGCGATGCGCAGGTCGCAGGCCAGCGTCAGCTCGAAGCCGCCGCCCATGCAAAGCCCATTGATCGCCGCGATCACCGGCTTGGGCGCAGCGGCGATCAGGTCGGTCAGGTCCAGGAAGCCCGGACCGCGCGCCGACGCCTCGCCGCCGGCCGCCGGGGCGGGCGCGCCCAGCCGGTCGCTCATGGCGGACAGCTCGGTCACGTCGTAGTGGCGGATGAAGATTCCCGGCAGGCCGCCGGTGACGACGATGCAGCGCACGGCCGGGTCCTCGGCCGCCGCCGCCATCGCCGCATGCATCTCGGCGGCGCCCGGCGCGGTCATGGTCCCGAACGGCGGATTGGCGTAGGTCAGGATCGCCGCCCCGCCTTCATGCGCCACGCTCACCAGGCTCATCGGTCGTCCTCCCGTCGTCTCGTTGCGGCGGACCTTGGAACGCCGGCTGCGGCGCGGCAAGGTCGGCGGCGATTCGAGGAGGCCAAGGTTGCGCATCGTTTCCGGCGACTTTCGCGGCAAGACGCTGATCACTCCGCCCGGCGCCGGCACGCGCCCCACCTCCGACCGCGCCCGCCAGGCGATCTTCAACATCCTGGAGCACGCCCCCTGGTCCGAAGGCGTGCGCGACAGGCGGGTGATCGACCTGTTCGCCGGGTCCGGCGCCCTGGGCTTCGAGGCCCTCTCGCGCGGGGCGGCCTTCTGCCTGTTCGTCGAGACCGACGAGGCCGCGCGCGGGGCGATCCGCGAGAACGTCGACGCCATGGGCCTGTTCGGCCGCACGCGAGTGCACCGGCGAGACGCGACCTCGCTGGGCGTGCGGCCAGGCGCGGACGGGCCGGCCTTCGACCTGGCGTTCCTGGATCCGCCCTACGCCAAGGGCCTGGGCGAGACGGCGCTGGAGCGGCTGGCGGCCGGCGGCTGGCTGGCGCCCGGCGCGGTGGTGGTCTTCGAGCGCGGCTCGAGCGAGCCCGAGTTCGAAGTCGCCGGCTATGAGATGCTGGACGCGCGCGACTACGGCGCCGCGCGCGTCCACTTCCTGCGCTTCTCACCAGCCGCGGCTTGAGACGCGGTTGTCGAGCTGGCTGCGCAGGTTGACCAGCCCCTCGCGGGTGATCTGGTAGGGGCCGCCGCCCCGGCTGGCGATCAGTCGCTTCTTCTTCAGGCTCTTGAAGACGGCGAGGTCGCAATCGCTCAGGCGCCAGCCCTCGCGG
Organism: Phenylobacterium sp.; assembly: GCF_041916435.1. Lineage (GTDB taxonomy): Bacteria > Pseudomonadota > Alphaproteobacteria > Caulobacterales > Caulobacteraceae > Phenylobacterium. The sequence continues at coordinate 271,768 of NZ_JAYRZM010000004.1, forward strand.
GTGACGCATTCGGCGGCGATGGCGGCGCCCTTCTCATTGCGTTCGATGACGATATGGCCGCCCTGGGCGAGGGCGTGCAGCGTGCGCTGCTGAGGCTTGGAGATGTTCAAAGGATGGTCCGGCTTCAGGCATGACACGACGCGCCCGCGAAGGCGCGCGGACGGGGCAGGGCCTAAAGCCGTGGGAAGCAGAGACTCCGGTTCGGCGGTTAGGCCCGGGTCTCGCGCGCAATCTCTGACATCGACGCCTCTCTGGTCGGACCTTCCGAACTTATGGCGAAGCTGCGCCGACGGGAAGGGGCGTCCATGTCGCGGCTAAACCTGCGGAATAAATGGCTAAATTCAAACATGACGATTATATGACAGTATATGCAGGTATTGATCGAGCATTTCGGCGCGCATCCGAAGTAAGCTTCACTATCCATTAGGAGCGGCTGGTCTACAGAGCGGGCAGCAGGGGATCCCATGACCGCCACGCTCTTCGATCTCGCCCAGTCGATCGCGCCGATCGCGCCCGACACGTTAGGCCAGACCGTTTACGACCGCTTCCAGGCCGAGCCGGACGCCCTGGCTCTGGCGGTCGTGGACCATGAGGGCCGGCCCCTGGCCCTGGTGGAGCGCAACGGGTTCTTCATCGCCATGGCCGGGCGCTACGGCCGCGCGCTCTACGCCGAGCGGCCCATCTCGCTGCTGATGAGCCGCGATCCGCTGGTGGTGGAGGGCCACTGCACGGTCGCCGAGTTCTGCGGCCAGGCCCTGGCCGAGCGGCCGTCGGAGCTGCTGCGCGGCTTCATCGTCACCGAGGGCGGACGCTACGCCGGCGTGGCCAGCGCGCTCAGCCTGCTGCAGGCGACCAACGAAGCCAACCGCGCCCACGCCGAGGAAATGACGCGCCTGGCCGAGACCCTCGACGCGGCGACGCGCGAGGCGCAGTCGGCGCTGGCGGCCAAGTCGCAGTTCCTGGCCGTGATGAGCCACGAGATCCGCACGCCGCTGAACGGGGTGCTGGCGGTAGCCGACATCCTGGAGCACAAGCTCGCCCAGCCGGAGTTGGCGCCCTACGTCCACACGATCCAGGATTCCGGCCAGACGCTGCTGCGCCTGCTCACCGACGCGCTGGACCTGTCCCGCGCCGAAGCCGGCCGCCTGGAGCTGAGCGAGGAGCCGTTCGGCCTGACGAGCCTGCTGCGCGACGTCGCCGCCCTGTGGGCCGCCCGCGCCGAGCAGAAGAGCCTGGCGCTGAACTTCACCTACGAGGGCGACCCGGACCAGTGGGTGCTGGGCGACGCCGTGCGCATCAAGCAGCTCTTCAACAACCTGATCGGCAACGCCCTGAAGTTCACCCGCGAGGGCGGGATCGAGGTGCGCCTGTCCGCCTGGCGCGAGGACATGCACGTCGCCATCGAGGGCGAAGTGGCCGACAGCGGCGTCGGCGTGCCCGAAGAGCTCCTCTCCACCATCTTCCAGCCGTTCAGCCAGACCGAGGCCGGCCAGCGCCAGGGCGGCGCCGGCCTGGGGCTTTCCATCTGCCGCCAGATCGCCGAGCTGATGGGCGGGACCGTAGCGGCGCGGGCCAATCCCGGCGGCGGGACGGTGTTCAGCTTCGCCTTCACCCTGTTCGACGTGCCCGCGCCCAAGACCGGCCCGCGGGAGATCGAGACCACGTCGCTTGAGGGCGCCGCCCAGGCCGACCTGCGGATCCTCATCGCCGACGACAACGCCACCAACCGGCTGGTGGCCGAAACCCTTTGCGGCATGTTCGGCTGCGCCTGCGAGAGCGTGGAGGACGGCGAGCAGGCCGTGGAGGCGGCGCGCACCGGCCGCTTCGACCTGATCCTGATGGACGTGAAGATGCCCAACCTCGACGGGGTCGAGGCCACCCGGCGCATCCGCGCCCTGCCGGGCGATCCCGCCTCCGTGCCGATCCTGGCGCTCACCGCCAACGCCGATCCCTGGGACGCGGCCAGCTACCTGGCCCAGGGCATGGACGGGGTCGTCGAAAAGCCGATCAAGGCCGAGCGCCTGCTGGAGGCGATGAACGCCGCCCTGGCCACGGGGCGCCGGGCGGCGGTGGCGGCCTAGGCGCTAGGGCTCGAACAGGTCCGGCTCGCCGCCCGTCGCGGGCTTGGGCGGCTCGGCCAGGCCCAGGTGCGCATAGGCCTTGGCGCAGGCGACGCGGCCGCGCGGCGTGCGCTGGATGAAGCCCTGCTGCATCAGATAGGGCTCGATCACGTCCTCCACCGCATCACGCGCCTCGGCGATGGCGTAGGCCAGGGTCTCCACCCCGGCCGGCCCGCCCGCGTAGTTTTCGATCAGGGCGCGCAGGTAGCGGCGGTCCAGGCTGTCCAGGCCCGCCTCGTCCACCTCCAGCCGCGCCAGCGCGCGGGCGGCGGCCTGGCGGTCGATCACGGCCGCCCCGTCGGCGGCGGCGAAGTCGCGCACGCGGCGCAGCAGGCGGCCGGCCACCCGCGGCGTGCCGCGCGAGCGGGCGGCGATCTCGGCCGCGCCCTCGACCGCCAGCTCCACGCCCATGCGCGAGGCGCCGTGCGCCAGCACCCGCTGCAACTCGGCCGGGGTGTAGAACTCCAGGCGGATGGGAATGCCGAAGCGGTCGCGCAGCGGCGTGGCCAGCAGCCCCGCCCGGGTGGTGGCCGCCACCAGGGTGAACGGCGCCAGGTCGATGCGGATGGAGCGGGCCGAAGGGCCCTCGCCGATCACCAGGTCGAGGACGTGGTCCTCCATCGCCGGATAGAGGATCTCCTCCACGTTCGACGCCAGCCGGTGGATCTCGTCGATGAAGAGGACGTCGTTGGGCTCCAGGTTGGTCAGGATCGCCGCCAGGTCGCCGGCCTTGGCCAGCACCGGCCCGGACGTCGCGCGGAAGTTCACGCCCAGCTCGCGGGCGACGATCTGGGCCAGGGTGGTCTTGCCCAGCCCCGGCGGGCCGAACAGCAGCACGTGGTCCAGCGCTTCGCCGCGGTTGCGGGCGGCCTCGATGAAGACGCGCAGATTGGCCTTGGACTGTTCCTGGCCGACGAACTCGGCCAGCGTTTGCGGCCGCATCGCCCGGTCGGAGCCCTCGAAGGGCGCGCTCTCGCCGGACACCAGCCGGGTCATCGGCCGAGCTCCTGCAGGCCGGCCTTGATCAGGGCCTGCACGTCAGCGTCCTCGCCCAGGCGCGTGGCGGCGTGCTCGACCACCCGGCGGGCGTTCACCTCGGCCACGCCCAGGCCCATCAGGGCGGCCACCGCGTCGCCGGAGGCCGAGGGCTTGGCGACTTCGGCGGGGACCGGCGTCGGATGGAAGGCGGTGACGGGCCCGTCGGTGATCGGCTTGCCCTTCAGTTCGGTGACGATGCGCAGGGCCAGCTTGGGCCCCACGCCCTGGGCGCGGGCCACGGCGGCCTTGTCCTCGCGAGCCACGGCGGCGGCGAGGTCGGCCGGGGAGAGCACGTCCAGCACGGCCAGGGCCGCCTTCGGCCCCACCCCCTGGATCGCCTGCAAGAGCACGAAGGCGCTCCGCTCGGCCCGGTCGAGGAAGCCGTAGAGCCTGGGGCCGGACGCCTCGGACCACTGGTGCTCGACATGGACGAGCGTCTCCTCGCCGACGGCCGGCAGGCGCGAGAGCGTGCGCGCGCCGCAGCGCACGACGTAGCCCACGCCCATCACGTCGATGAGGGCCTCCTCCTCGCCGACCTCGGCGACCGCGCCGCGCAGACGGCCGATCACGCCACGCGCCCCATGTGGCGGGCCTTGCGGGCGTGCGCGTGGGCGATGGCCACGGCGAGCGCGTCGGCGGCGTCGGCGGTGGTCTGGCCGGCGGTCGGCAGCAGGCGGCGGATCATGAAGCCCACCTGGTCCTTGTCGGCCCCGCCGGTGCCCACCACGGCCTTCTTGACCACGGTGGCGGCGTATTCGGCCACCGGCAGGCCGGCGCGGGCGGGGGCGATCAGGGCGGCGGCCCGCGCATGGCCCAGCTTCAGCGCCGAGGCGGCGTTGTTGTTCATGAAGGTCTCCTCCACGGCCGCCTCGTCAGGGCCGTGGGCCTCGATCACCTCGCCGATCGCCTCGAACAGCACGAGCAGGCGCTCAGCGAAGGGCGCGGCCGCGTCGGGCGCGATCACCCCGTGGGCCACGTGCGACAGCCGCGCGCCGTCCACGGCGATCACGCCCCAGCCGGTGCGGCGAAGGCCCGGGTCGAGACCGAGGATGCGTAGGGGAGCAGAGGGAATCACTGACCGTTCGTCATCTGTTCCAGGTAGGGGTACAGGAAGGCGGCGACGAGGTTAAGTCTTCGTTGAAGTCCCGCTTAGCCCCAGAAGTGGAAGGCCTGCCATCCGGCCTGCACCGCATGCAGCGGCACGCCCACGGCCTCGGCGATGCTCCCGGCCGCGGCGAAGAGCAGGCCGGCCGCGCCGGGCAGGAAGAAGAGGGCGGCCAGGAAGGCCAGGGCGGCGATCCCCACGAACCGCGCCAGGGCGCCGGCGATCGCCTCCGGCAGGAAGGGGCGGATCACGCCGTAGCCGTCGAGACCGGGGATCGGCATCAGGTTCAGCACCAGGGCGGTGGCCTGGAGAAAGGCCAGGAACGCCAGGGCCGCGTAGAGGTCGAGGCTCGTCGCGGCTGTCGCCGCCATGATCCGCGTGAGGATCAGCAGCGCCACGAAGGTGCCCAGCGGTCCGGCCAGCGACGAGGCCGAGCGCCACAGCCGTCCGCGCATCAGGTCCTCGCGCAGATAGACCGCCCCGCCGGGAAAGCCGAAGCCGCCGAGGGCCAGGGCGATCAGGGGGATGACGATAGAGACGCCCAGGTCGGTGTAGCGGCGCGGATCGAAGGTCAGATAGCCCTTGGCGAGCACCGTGTGGTCGCCGGCCAGATAGCCCACGGCCGCGTGGCCGAATTCATGGAGCGCCACGGCCAGCACCCAGCCGACCATCACGAAGGCGAAGGTCAGCACGCCGCCGAACTGGGGAACGCGCGCCAGGGCGACGCCGAGGGCGAGCCAGAGGATGAGCAGGGCGGGGCCGGCGAGATTGGGCGAAGCGGGCGCGGTCTGGCGTGACGGGTCCAAGAAACCTCTCGTCGTGGAAGCGGCCGGGCGCAGGTTGCGATGGCGCCGGGGCGGGAATTCACCCCCTATGTGCGCAGGCGCAAGCTTGAGAACAAGGATGGCGCAGATGCCCGCCACGACGAACCACACCACTGTCGAGAAACTGAATCACGCCAACCTCGGCAAGTTGCCCGAGCACATCGGCCTGACCATCACCGAGGTGGAGGACGGCCGCGTGGTGGGCCGCTTCCCCGTGCGGCCCGACCTGGTGGCCCACACCGGCTTCCTCTTGGCCGGCTCGGTGCTCTCCATCGCCGACATCCTGTGCGCCTACGGCGTCTCCACCGTCTGGCCGGAAGGCGCGAGCGGCTTCACCACGGCCGAGGTGAAGTGCAACTTCGTGGGCACCCTGCGCGAGGGCCTGGTGGAGGTGGAGGCCAAGCTGCTGCACGGCGGGCGCACGACCCAGGTGTGGGACGCCTGGGCGCGCAACGCCGAGTCCGGCAAGCTGATGGCCGCCTTCCGCTGCACCCAGGTGATCCTCTATCCGCGCTAGATGTTGCGGGGGGCGACGTCGAAGGACAGCACGCGCGGGTCGTCGGCCAGCTTTCGCGCCAGCATCTGGGTCGCGCCGCGAGCCGGGCCGCGCAGGGTCGTGCAGAGCTCGACCTCCTGGCCCCCTTCCAGGAGGCGGAAGCCCATCGCCTCGGGATGCAGGTGCAGGCCGCCGACCAGGGCGCGCACCTCCTCCTCGTCCATGGCCTCGGCCCGGCGGTAGCGGACGACGAGCTCGATGTGAATCTGCTGGGGCAGGAAGGCCGCGCCGATGCGCAGCAGCACCAGGATGACCAGGGCCGCCGCCACGCCGCTGACCGCCAGGCCGTAGAGCCCCACGCCGAACACCACGCCCAGCGCCGCCGTCACCCACAGGGATGCGGCCGTGGTCAGGCCGTGGATGGAGAGGCCCTGGCGGAAGATCACGCCGGCGCAGAGGAAGCCCACGCCGGTCAGGATGCCGTGCGCCATGCGGGTGGGATCGATCCGCATGGTCTCCGGCGCGAAGTGGCCGAGCCATTGCTCCTGGTGGGTGGCGGCCAGCATCAGCAGGGCCGCGCCCAGGCTGACCAGGATGTGAGTGCGGAAACCGGCGGCGTGGCCGCGGTATTCCCGCTCCAGCCCGATCAGCGCGCCGGCGACCACTGCGCCCAGGATCGGCAGGCCGTAGGTGGTCATCCAGTCGTGGAACATCGGCTCCGTCTCCCGCCCAGGGGGAGCCGAGGCTAGCGCGCGCCGCGGCCGCCGTCAGGCGTCGAGTTTCGCCAGGTCTTCGTCGGAGATGTCGTAGTTGCCGTAGACGTTCTGGACGTCGTCGTCGTCTTCCAGGGCGTCGATCAGCTTCATCAGCGTGGGGACATGGTCGCTGTCCACTGGCGTCAGGGTCTTCGGCCGCCAGGCGATGGTGGCCGACTTGGCCTCGCCGAGCGCCGTCTCCAGCGCCTGGGCCACTTCCGACAGGGCCTCGAAGGCGGTGTAGATGGTGTGGGCGTCCTCGTCGGACTCCACGTCCTCGGCGCCGGCCTCGATGGCCGCCTCCATCACCGCATCTTCCGAACCGGCCGAAGCCGGATAGGTGATCTGGCCCACCCGGTCGAACATGAACGAGACCGCGCCGGTCTCGCCCAGGTTGCCGCCGTTCTTGGCGAAGATCGAGCGTACGTTGGACGCCGCGCGGTTGCGGTTGTCGGTCAACACCTCGACGATCACGCCCACGCCGCCGGGGCCGAAGCCCTCGTAGCGGATCTCGTCATAGCTTTCGCCGTCGCCGCCCGCGGCCTTCTTGATGGCGCGGTCGATGTTGTCCTTGGGCATGGACTCGGCCTTGGCGTTGGCAACCGCCAGGCGCAGGCGCGCGTTCATCGCCGGGTCCGGCATGCCCGACTTGGCGGCGACCGTGATCTCGCGGGACAGCTTGGAGAAGAGCTTGGACCGCACGGCGTCGGCGCGGCCCTTGCGGTGCATGATGTTCTTGAATTTTGAGTGTCCAGCCATGTCGCTCGATCGGGCAGGTCTATAGGATTGGGCTGCGCTTCTAGCGTCAGGCCGCCAGAAAGGCCAGATGTGGGGCGCAAGGACAGGCAGAGTGAGCACGCGGCGATGTGGCCCGACCTGAAAGAAACGCCGATCGAGGACTATGAGTACGCCGTGGCCGGCGCCGACGGACCGTCGCGCGCCCCCCGCGTCTTCCATCTATCGCCCGCCGTCCTCGGATCGATGCTGGGGGCGGCCTTCGTGCTGGGCGTGGCGGCCGGCTGGTTCGTCGCGACGCTCGACGAGGATTGAGCTGACCGGCGGCCTCCGCCGGGCTCAGGCCGCGACGTCGACGATCGCGCCCTTCTGGTCCTTTTGGTCGCCCTCGACCTTCTCCTTGATCATCTCCTTGATCTTTTCCTCGACGAGGGCGCGCTTCTTGGGGTCCATGGCCTTCAGGTCGTCCTCGGTGAGGCCGAGGCTGTTCAGCATCGCGGCGCGCATCTTCTCGGCCGGGCTCATCCGGGCGTACTCGAGGAAAGCTTCCTTGGGAGATTTCTTGCCGACGGCCGATTCGACCCCGGCGTTCGCGCCATAGGCCGCGGACGCCCCTGTGCTCGATCCAACGCCGCCGAATGAAAACACCGCTTGCCCCCCTGGCCGATGAACGCCCGTCCCTTGCAGGGACCGTGCGCGCCGTGGCCGGCGGAAAAGCCGATAAATTTCAGACGACGGGCGCCGCCCAGGCGTGTGTCCCGGCAGAATTCGCCCGGCAGGAACTTCGGACCCGGCGCCGGGCGCTCAGGCGTCGATGCGCTCGATCCGGCCGCCGCAGAGGCGGAAGGCGGCGTCCTGCGGCACCGGCAGGGCGAGCGCCTCCTCGCGCGCGAGCCCCGCATAGACCCCGCGCAGCACCCGGCCGGTGACGCCGTGGCTGACGGCGATCACCCGCCGGGAGGACTCCGGCTCCAGGCCCGCCAGCCAGCCGCGCAGGCGGGCGCTCGCCGCCTCGAAGCTCTCGCAATGGGGCGCGGCGAACATGTAGCCGGTGGGGCCGAACGCCTCGGGCGCCAGGTCCTGCACCTCCTGGCGCAGCCGCCCGTCCCATTCGCCGAAGCTCACCTCGATCAGGGCCGGCTCGGTCTCGACGCCGCCGCCGACCGCCTCGGCGATCGCCTGCGCCGTGGCCTGGGCCCGCCCCAGCGGGCTGGCGAGGATGCGCCAGCCGCCGTCGCCGCCGGTCAGGCGCGCCAGCAGCGCGCCCAGCCGCCGGGCCTGGTCGCGACCCAGGTCGGTAAGGTCGGAGTCCACATGGCCCTGCAGACGGCCCTCGCGGTTGAAGACCGTCTGCCCGTGGCGGACCAGGTAGATCACCGCTTGCGCCGCACCACCGGGTGCGAGCTGGAAAGTCCGCCGTCCACCGCGATCGCCTGGCCGTTCACGTAGGAGGAATCGTCGCTGGCCAGGAATAGGCCGGCGTGGGCGATCTCGCTGGGTACGCCGTAGCGGGCCAGCGGATTGAGCTGGCCGATCTTGTCCTCGTTGCCGCGGGCGCGGGCGCCGTCGAAGATCGGCTTGGTCATGCCGGTCTCGATCAGGCCCGGGCAGATGCAGTTCACCCGCACGCCGGTGCCGTAGAACTCGTTGGCCGAGGTCTGGGCCAGGCTGATGACGCCGGCCTTCGACGCCGAATAGGGCGCGCCGCCCGCGCCGGAGCGGATGCCCGCCACCGAGGCGGTGCAGATGATCGAGCCCTTACCCTTGGGGATCATCACGCGCGAGGCGTGCTTCACGGCCAGGAACGCGCCGATCAGGTTCACGCGCAGGATCTCGGCCCAGAAGGCGGCGTCCTGTTCGTCGAAGGCGGTCCAGCCGCCGCTGATCCCGGCGTTGGCCCAGCAGGCGTCGAGCCCGCCGAACTCCGAAACGACCCTTGCGATCAGGCTCTCGACGAAAGCCTCCTCGCCAGCGTCGCCCACCAGCGCCACGGCCTTGCCGCCGGCCGCGCGGACCATGTCGGCGGTCTCGTTCACGCTGTCGGCCTTGTCAGCGATCACCAGGCTCGCGCCTTCCTGCGCGAACAGCAGCGAGCTGGCCCGGCCGATGCCGGAGCCCGCGCCGGTGATGACGGCCGTGCGGCCGGAAAGACGTCCCATATGCAGTTCCTCTCCAGTGGTTCGGGTCAGGCGCGCGCGGCGGCGGCCAGGATGGCGTCGGCGACGAGGTCGTACAGGGCGGGCGGCAGGTCGTGGCCCATGCCCTCGATCACCCGCAGCTCCGCGCCCGGAATGGCGGCGGCCGTGGCCTTGCCGCCGGCGAGCGGCACGAGGGGATCGTCGGCGCCGTGCACGACGACGGCCGGGACCTTCAGCGCGCCGAGGCGTCCGGTGCGGTCGCCGTCGCCGCGGATCGCCGCCATCTGCCGCTGCGAGCCGGTGGGATTGAAGGCGCGCGCGTACTCGGCGGCCGCCCGTTCGCGCAGCACGCCCTGCGGCCAGGGAAAGCCGGGGCTGCCGATCACCATGGCGTTCTTCACCGCCGCGTCGAGGAAGCCCTCGAAGTCGGCTCTCGGATCGGGCGGGACGGCGGTCAGCACCGCCGCGGCCTCCGGCGTGGAATCCAGGGTGCCCGGCGCGCCCGTGGCCGACATGATCGAGGTGACCGACAGGACCCGGCCGGGGTGCTCGATGGCCACGAGCTGGGTGAGCATCCCGCCCATGGAGACGCCCGCCACGTGCGCCTCGTCCACGCCCGCCGCGTCCAGCACGGCGATGGCGTCGGCGGCCATGTCCGACAGGGTGTAGGCCTCGCCCGGCTCGAACCAGGTGGACAGGCCGGTGTCGCGGTTGTCGAAGCGGATCGTCCGATAGCCCTTGTCGGTGAGCTTGGCGCAGAACGCCTCCGGCCATCGGGTCATCTGCGAGCCCAGGCCGTTGATCAGCAGGATGGTCGGCGCGCCGGGCGCGCCGAAGGTCTCGTACTCGATGGCGACCGCGCCGTTGCGGGCTTGGGGCATGGTTCGTCCTCCCTGTATTGTTCTCGTTCGCGCGGACCTAGGGGACCATCACCACCCGGCCGACGGCCGCGCGGCTTTCAATATAGGCGTGGGCCGCGGCGGCCTCCGACAGCGGGAAGACCCTGTCGATCACCACGTCCAGCTCGCCCTTGGCCGCGTCGTCGATCAGGGCCTGGATGTTGTCGTGCACCCGGTCGGTCATGATCTCCGCGCCCAGGAAGACGCCCGACAGCGAGCGGTTGCCGCCCATCATCGAGCCCACGTCCACCACCATCGGCTCGCGGCCGGCCGCGCCGACCATCGACACCCGGCCGCGATAGGCCAGGCTGTTGATCGAGCCCTGCAGGGTCGGCCCGCCCACCGAGTCCACCACCACGTTGACGCCCTTGTTGTCGGTCAGGCGCATGACCTCCTTGGGAACCTCGTGGGTCTTGTAGTTGATCCCCTGGTCCAGCCCGAGGGGCTTCAGCTTCTCCAGACGCTCGTCCGACGAGGCCGTGGCCAGCACCAGGCTCGCGCCGCCGCGCTTGGCGAGCTGGATGGCGGCGACCCCCACGCCGGAGGCCCCGGCCTGCACCAGCACGGTCTCGCCGGCCTTGAGGCGGCCGAACTCGAAGAGGCAGTCGTGCGCCGTGCCGAAGGTGACCGGGATCGCCGCGGCCTTCTTGATGTCGAAGCCGTCAGGCACCGGCCAGCAGTTGCGCGCCGGCACCGAGCGCAGGGCCGCGTGGCTGCCCCAGTTGTTCACCGTGGCGACGCGCTGGCCGACCTTCAGATGCTCGACTTCGGCGCCGACCTCGACGATCACGCCGGCGGCCTGGTAGCCGACCACGTGGGGATTGGTCATCAGCGGGCCGCGCCAGCGGTTCAGGGTGTCGCCGCCCTCGATGGCGATGGCCTGGACCTCGATGATCACGCCCTTGGGATGGAGCTGCGGATCCGGCACGTCCTCGTATTTCAGGACCTCGGGGCCGCCGTTCTCGTAATAGACCGCCGCCTTCATATGCGTCTCCTCCCAATTAAACAAATGTTTGACTTGAACGCCTCTCACGCCTGAGGTGTGGAGGCAACCCAGGAAAACTAAGCATGGGGGGAATGGGATGGAACTGGCCAAGCCGCAGGTGGACATCGGCCTGTCCACCAACGATCTGGAGCCGATGCTGGCCTTCTGGCAGGGCGAGGCGGGCGTTCCCTTCGACCATCTGCTGAAGATCCGCCGCGGCCAGGACCAGCACCGCCACCACCTGATGGGCTCGGTGCTGAAGATCAACCACCACGCCGAGCCGCTGCCCGACGCGCCGCCCAGCGGCTATCGCGAACTGATCATCGCCCGGCCCGGCCTCCAGGCGCCGCGGCCCCTGGCCGATCCCGACGGCAACCGCGTCGTGCTGGCCCCGCCCGGCTGGATGGGCGTGAACCAGATCGGCGTGCGCCTGGCGGTGCGCGACCTGGCCGCCCACCGCGCCTTCTACGCCGACGCCCTGGGGCTCGCCGAGGAGCCCGCCGACGCCGGCCGCGCCGCCTTTCGCGCCGGCGAGAGCCTGCTGATCCTGGAGGAGTCGCCCGATGCGGTCGCCGACGCCGGCTTCCAGGGCAAGGGCTGGCGCTACATCACCTTCCAGGTCTTCAAGGTCGACGCCGAACACGCCCGCATCCTGGAGCGCGGCGGACGCGAAGCCGTGGCGCCGGTGACGCTCGGAAAGACCGCACGCATCTCGATGGTTCGCGACCCGGACGGAAATTGGATTGAGATTTCGCAACGAGCATCGATCGTGGGCGTTCTTGACTGACGCTCTCGAGGGGCGGGGTCGGGGCGCGGGGGCCACGCGCTCGAACCCTTCGGCGGGCTGCGGACGACAATCGACCTGAGGGGGCGGTCGACAATATGAGTGACAAGGCGCGCGCCAACGTCGCGTTGGTGATCGAGACGCTCTACCAGATCGCGGCCGATCCCGAGGGTTGGGAGCAGCTCATCGACGTGCTGGACCTGGCGGAGGGCGAGGAAGTCCCGCCTCCGGGCGTGGCGCCGGACCTGGAGCGCATGGCCGACATCGCCCGCCTGGTGAGCCGCGCGGGCGACGGAAGCCCGCCGCGCGCGGACGTGGCCTGGGCGGTGCTGTCGGGCGCACAGCGGGTGCTGTCGTGCAACCCGGCGGCGCAGACCGTGATGGCCTCGGGGCTCGGCCGGCTCTCGGCGGGCGCCGACATCGCCTTCGACGATCCGGCCAACGCCGAGGTGCTGCAGCGGGCGCTGGACCAGGCGGCGCTCAAGGGCGCCCAGACCATTCTAAAATTCGAGCGCGACGGCGAGGAGGAAGGGCCGTGCTTCGCCTACCTGGTGCCGGCCGCCGCCGTGCCGACGACGGTGGGCAAGGTCGTCGCCGCGCCGGACGGCGGCGCCTTCGCCCTGGTGTTCCCCGCCACGGAGGCCACCAACCGGCTGTGGCACACGCTGCGCGAGAGCTTCGGCCTGACCGCAGCGGAGGCGCGGCTGGCGCGCAAGCTGCGCGACGGCCGCTCGCTGCAGGAGGCCGCCGACGAGCTGAAGGTCAGCGTCAACACCCTGCGCAACCAGCTTCGGGCGATCTTCGAGAAGATGGGGCTGAAGCGGCAGAGCGACCTGGTCCGCGCGCTGACGGAGCTCTCCTCGGTAGCCGGCGCCATCGAGGCCGAGGCGCAGGCGCCGCCCTCCAAGGTGGTCGGCAAGGCGCCGCCGCTGGCGCAGGTGCGCCTGGCGGACGGGCGGCGGCTGGCCTACCGCGACTACGGCGATCCCGCCGGGCGGGTGATGCTGGCGTTCCATGAGGGCATGGGCTCCAGCCTGCTGCCGCCGGGCACCGGCGCGCTGGCCGCGCGCCTCGGGCTGCGGGTCATCTGCGCCGAGCGGCCGGGGTTCGGCCAGTCCGATCCGCATCCGGACTACACCTTCGACAACGTGGCGGCCGACATGGTGGAGCTGTGCGACCAGCTCGGCCTGGACGACATACGCCTGGCCGCCATCCTCTCCGGCGCGCCCAGCGCGGTGCAGACGGCGATCCGCCTGGGCTCGCGGGCCAACCGGCTGATGATCTGCTCGGGCCGGCCGCCGCGCCCGTCGGAGAACGACGGGCGTCCGCGCAACCCGCTGGTGCTGTTCCGCGAGCGGATCCAGAAGACGCCCTGGGTGGTCGAGACCTTCTACGCGATCATCCGCCTGCAGCTTTCGGTGCCGCTGGTCGAGCGCGTGGTGCGGCGCACGGCGGTGTTCTCGCCAGGCGACCGCGCCTTCTTCGAGGATCACCCGGAGATCGCCGAGTTCATCGCCGCCTATGTGGGCGAGTGCCTGGCCCACGGCGGGCGCGGCCCGGCCGACGAACTGCGGGCCTTCCGCCGCGCGCGGAACATGACCGCCGCGGAGCTGCACGCCCCGCTCATCGTCTGGCACGGGGAGGAGGACCTGCTGGCGCCCCTGCCCGACCTCATGGACTACCTGGGCGACAAGGCCGACGAGGTCTGGCTGGCGCCCGGGATCGGCCATTTCCTGGTGCTCAAGCACTGGGAGGCGGTGCTGCGGCGCATGGCGCGGGACTGAGATAAACAGGCCGTGATCACAATTTAGCCGCGCATAGTCCGTTTTGATCATGCGCCCGCGCGGCGATGCGGCGAAAAGTCGCATCCAAGACATGTCGTGATTCGCCGGCGCCTGAGGGCCCGGGGAGCGCGGCCCACAGCTTCGGCGCCCTCTAACCAGAGCCCGAAAACGCCCGGCGGTTCGAACGGTTCGCCCCCTGCTATGAACCCTAGAATCGCCGGGCGCTCCTTACTCCCGCAGCGATCAGGCTCCAGGCCGGCCGGCGGTCAGGCCTTCCAGATCTTTTCGGCGAACACCCCGTTGAGCCGCGCGGTCGCGTTGCGCGTGTCGACGACCAGCGGCGCCGCCTCGGCCAGGGCGGCGTAGTCCACCGCGTCGTGGTCGGTGCAGATCACCGCGCAGTCGTAGGCGGCCAGCGCCTCGGGCGACCAGGCGATGCTGGCCATGCCGGCCACCTCGGGATGCTCGGCCATGTCCGGCGCGACGGGAATGTGCGGGTCGTAGTAGTCCACCGCCGCGCCGCGTTCGCGCAGCATCCGGATCACATGCAGCGAGGGGCTCTCGCGCATGTCGTCCACGTTCTTCTTGTAGGCCAGGCCCACCACCAGGATCCGCGCGCCGTTGATCGCCTTGGCGCGGGCGGTGGAGAGCGCCTCGGCCACGTGCTCGACCACCCGCTTGGGCATGGCGGTCACCACGTCGCCAGCCAGCTCGATGAAGCGGGTCTGCTCGCCGTGGGCGCGGGCCTTCCAGGTCAGATAGAAGGGGTCGATGGCGATGCAGTGCCCGCCCAGGCCCGGTCCCGGATAGAAGGGCATGTAGCCGAACGGCTTGGTCTTGGCCGCGTCGACCACCTCCCAGATGTCGATGCCCATGCTCTCGAAAACGACCTTCAGCTCGTTGACGAGGGCGATGTTCACCAGCCGGAAGATGTTCTCGGTGAGCTTCACCGCCTCGGCCGTCTTCAGGTCGGAGACCGGCACCACCTGGGTCAGCGGGGCGTAGACGGCCGTGGCCATCCGCCGCTCGGCCTCGGTGTCGGCGCCCACCACCTTGGGGATCGAGGTCGCGCCGAACTGAATGTTGCCGGGGTCCTCCCGCTCGGGGCTGTAGGCGATGGCGAAGTCCGCGCCGGCCTTCAGGCCGGAGGCTTGCTCCAGGATCGGCCGGATCAGCTCTTCGCTGGTGCCGGGATAGGTGGTGCTCTCCAGCACCACGAGCTGGCCCGGGCGGAGGCGCACGGAGATGGTGCGCGCGCAGGCCTCGACGAACGACAGGTCCGGCTCGCGATGCACGTTCAGCGGCGTGGGCACGCACATCAGAAGCGCGTCGGCCTCGGCCAGGCGGTCGGCGTCGGTGGTGGCGTCCAGCCGGCCCGAGGCGGCCATCGCCGCCACCCGCTCGTCGGAGATATGGCGGATGTAGGTGCGCCCGGCCCTGATGGCCTCCACCTTGGCCGTGTCCGGATCATAGGCCAGCACGCGGAAGCCCCGGCCGACGAAGCCCTCGGCCAGCGGCAGGCCCACATAGCCCAGGCCGATGACGCCGATGATCAGTTCGCGGTCGACCGCCTTGCGCTCGAAGGCCGCGGCCATGGCCTCCACGGCGGAGGCGCCGGTGTCTGCGCTCATGCGTTCTTGCCGACGTGGGCGCGGATGGCGGCGATGATCTGATCCTGCACGTCGGCCTCCAGATAGGGATGCATGGGCAGGCTCATCACCACCTCGGCCTTGGCGTCGGTCACGGGCAGGCCGCCTGGCCCCTGCGGATAACCAGAATAGACGCCCTGCCGGTGGATTGGGATGGGGTAGTAGACCGCGCTCGGGATCTCCTTGGCCCTCAGGGCGGCGATCAGGCCGTCGCGGTCGTCGGTCTCGATGGTGTACTGCGCCCAGACCGAAACCCCGCCGTCGATCACCTTGGGCGTCTTCACCGCGCCCTTCAGCCCTTCGGCGTAACGGTCGGCCACGCGGTTCCGGGCGGCGATCTCGTCGGCGAAGATGGTCAGCTTCTGCAGCAGCACCGCGGCCTGGATGGTGTCCATGCGGCTGTTCATGCCGATGCGCATGTTCAGGTACTTCGGATCGTGGTCGAAGGTGCGGCCTTCGATGTCCGACTTCACCGCCTGGCCGTGCACGCGCAGCGAGACCAAGAGGTCGTGCAGCCGCTCGTCCTTGCAGAGCACCGCCCCGCCGTCGCCGTAGCAGCCCAGCGGCTTGGCCGGGAAGAAGCTGGTGGTGGCCACATCCGCCCAGTGCAGGGGATGCTCGCCGTTCAGGGTGCAGCCGAAGCCCTGGGCGGAATCGGAGATCAGCTTCAGGCCGTGCTTCTTCGCCACCGCCGAGATCGCCGGATAGTCGGCCGGCTGGCCGAACAGGTCGACGGCGATCACCGCCTTGGGCGTCAGCTCGCCCTTGGCCTTCACCGCCTCGATGGCCGCGTCCAGGTGGGCGGGGTCCATGTTGTAGGTGTCGGGCAGCACGTCGACGAACACCGGCGAGGCGCCCACCAGGGGCATGACCTCGGCCGTCGCCGCGAAGGTGAAGGAGGGGCAGAACACCGCGTCGCCCGGTCCGATCCCCCAGGCCATCAGCGGCAGGATCAGCGCCTCCGTGCCCGAGCCGCAGGACAGCACGAACGGGGCGCGGCCGAATTCGCCGAGCGCCTTTTCGAAGGCGGCGATCTCCGGGCCCATGACGTAGGCGCCCGAGCGCACGACCTTGAGGATCGCGTCTTCCAGCGGCTGGCCCAGGCGGGCGCGCTGAGTCTGAAGGTCGATGAAGGCAATGGCCATGCGGTGCACACACAAAGCGAGTCTTGAGGGCGCGCTAGATGCCATGAGCCGCCCAGCCACGCCAAACACGCTTGTTTTCGCAAGATTGCGGCCGATTCCCGGCGGGCGTCAGATCGGGCGGCGCATCAGGGCGGCCCCGGCCATGGCCGGGTCGGAGATGGAATCCTTGCCTGTCTCCAGCCGGCCGGCGAGGCGGCGCAGATAGCCGGGCTCGCCGTCCAGCGTCACCGCCAGATCGTACCAGCCGCCGGTGGCCGCCAGCTTCCAGGCCTTGGAGGCCGTGCCGCGCGGATCGAGCGCGGCGGTCCAGCCGGCCAGGGCCTCGCCGTAGGCCATCGGCTTGACCGCCAGCTTGCGCGCGCTCGCCCCCGGATTGACGATCGTCAGCGTCAGGATCGAGCGCCGGCGGTCATAGGCGGCGGTCGCCTCCGGCGCGTCGGCCCCGGCCTGTCCCGTGAAGTGGCGGTGGAAGCCGTTGGGGCCCAGCACCCAAAGGTCATAGGCGCCGTCCGCGTGGTCCCAGGCGTCGCTCAGCGCCTTGCGCGGCTCAACCGTGTACCGCCGCGGCGCGGCGTCCAGGCGGTGGCGGTCGTAGACGTGGAACACCGCCGTGGCGGACCCCAGGTTGCGCATCGCCAGGCGCGTCGCGCCCGGCTCGACGGTCGCCGTCACGTCCAGCGCATAGGGCAGGGCGCGCGAGGGCCGCGTCCCGGCGGCCTGGACCGGCGCCGGCGGCGTCTGCGGCGTGGCCGGCGTGGTGCGTCCGGGCAGGGCCGCGGCGCGCTCGGCGGTCTGCGCCGTGGCCGGAAGACCCTCGCGGAAGGCCGCGTCGTTCGGCGTGGCGAAGTCGAAGCAGGTGGCGAGGTCGCCGCACACCGCCCGGCGCCAGGCGGTGATGTTCGGCTCGGCCACGCCGAAGCGCGCCTCAAGGAAGCGGATCACCGAGGTGTGGTCGGCCACCTGCGAATTGACGAAGCCGCCCCGGCTCCAAGGCGAGATCACGTACATCGGCACGCGCGGGCCAAGGCCGTAGGGCCGGCCCATCAGCTCGTCGCGGTCGTAGGGCGCGTCGCCCTCGCTCTTCACCAGGTGATACTCGCCGGTCAGGTCGACGGTGGAGGCCCCGGCCAGGCCGCCGGGGCGCGAGGCGTCGCGGCTGGGCGCTGCCGGCGGCGGCGCGTGGTCGAAGAAGCCGTCGTTCTCGTCGAACATCACGAACAGCACCGTGCGCGCCCACACCTTCGGATCGGCGGTCAGGGCGTCCAGCACCTGGGCGGTGTAGTCCGCGCCCTGGGCGGGGCTGGACGGGCCTGGATGCTCCGAGGCCGCGGCGGGCGCGACGATGTAGGAGACCTGCGGCAGCTTGCCGGCCAGCACGTCCGCCTTCAGCCCGTCGAGCTTGCGGGTGCTGAGGCCCAGCTCCTTCAGCGCCGGATCGGCGCCGGCGGCGCCGTCGAAGGATTCGCGGAAGCTCTTGAAGCCGGCCAGCGGGTTGTCCGTGAAGTTGTCGGCCATGTCCTGATAGACGCGCCAGGTCACGCCGGCCGCCTGCAGCCGCTCGGTATAGGTGGTCCAGGTGTAGGAGTGCGGGTGGCCGCCGAACTGGGGCAGGTTGTCGTGCGAGTTGCCGATGGCCGGGCCTGCATCCTTGCCGGACGGGTCGTTCGTGCCGGTCCACAGCATCAGCCGGTTGGTGTTGGTGCCGGTCTGGATCGAGCAGTGATAGGCGTCGCAGAGGGTGAAGGCGTTGGCCAGGGCGAACTGGAAGGGGATGTCCTCGGCCAGGTAGTAGCCCATGGCGTGGGGCGTCTTCAGCTCGGGCCAGCGGCGGATGCGGCCTTCGTCCCAGGCGCCTTGGGCGTCGGGCCAGCTATGGGGCGTGCCCTCCACCCGCATCAGCTCGAACTGCTGGGTGGTGTTCAGATGGAACGGCGAGAGCAGCGCCGGGCCGCCCTTGGCCTTGCTGTTCTCCTGGGTCCAGGCGGTGCGGCGCTCGATCCCCTCGACGTCGGCCACCGGGATCGGGAAGCGGTCGCCGAAGCCCCGCACCCCGTTCATCGAGCCGAAGTAGTGATCGAAGGAGCGGTTCTCCTGCATGAAGATCACGACGTGCTCGACGTCCTTGATCGTGCCGGCGCGCACGTCGGCGTCGATCTCGCGAGCCCGGGCGATCGCCGGAGGCAGCAGGAAACCCGCCGCCCCGGCCAGGACGCTTCGACGGTCGATACGCGGCATGGAACGCTCCCAAGAACTCGAACCGGGCGCCGCTTAGCCCCCTAACGTCGCAGGCGTGTGACGGCGGCCCGATCCTAGATCTGGCGCTTGCGGCCTTCCCAGTAGGGCGCGCGCACCTTGTTGCGCTGAATCTTGCCTGCCTCGGAACGGGGCAGGGCGGTTACGAAATCCAGGCTGCGCGGCACCTTGAAGCCGGGCAGGCTCTGGCGGCCGAAGTCGAGAATCTGCTGGGCCAGGGCGTCGGACGGCTCATAGCCCTCGCGCAGCAGGATCACCGCCTTGACCTGTTCGCCCCACTCGTCGTGCGGCACGCCCACGGTGGCGGAATCCTCCACGGCCGGGTGCTTGATCAGCTCGTTGTCGACTTCCTGGGGATAGATGTTCACCCCGCCGGAGATGATCGTCTCGGCGTTGCGGCCGGTGAGGAAGAGGTAGCCCTCCTCGTCGAAGTAGCCCACGTCGCCCATGGTGAAGTAGTCGTCGATGCGCGAGGCCTGGGTCTTGGCCGGGTCCTTGTAGTACTGGAAGCCGCCGCCGGGCGGGAGCTGGTGGTAGATCGTGCCCGGCACGCCCACGGGGCACTCCTCGCCGCTCTCGTCGACGACCTTCGAGCCGAGCAGGGCCGGGCGACGGCCGACGCTGCCGGGCTTCCTGATCCATTCTTCCGAGGTGATGAAGAAGCCCGCGCCGCCTTCGGAGCCGGCGTAGTACTCGCTGAGCACCGGGCCGAACCAGTCGATCATCGCCTGCTTCACCTCCGGCGGGCAGGGCGCCGCGCCGTGGATGATGAACTTCACGTGGCTCACGTCGTGGCGAGCCTTCACGTCTTCGGGCAGGGCCAGCAGGCGCTGGAACATGATCGGCACGAGGTGGAAGTGGGTGACCTTCTTCTCGGCGATGGTGCGCAGCACCAGCTCCGAGTCCCACTTGTCGATGAACACCAGCGGCACGCCGGCGATCATGGCGGCGTTGACGTCGAAGGCCAGCGGCGCGGCGTGGTAGGCGGGCCCGGCGCACATCTGCACGTGCTCGCGGTGGTCGTAGTCGCCGCGCACCGGGGTGGTCGTCGCCGGCGGCGGGACGGGGCGATAGACCCCCTTGGGCCGGCCGGTGGTGCCGGAGGTGTACATCATCTGGTTGCCCAGCACCGGATCGTCGATGTCCGACGGATCGAAGGGCGCCAGGGCGTCCTCGTAGGAGATGAAGCCGTCGATCTCGCCGCCGATGGCCACCTTCAGCACCACGTCCGGGCACATGTCCGCCGCGGGCCCGGCCGCGGCGATCCGGGCCTCGGCGAACACCGCCTTGGCCTCGCAATCTTGGATGATGTAGGCGATCTCCTCGGCCGTCAGGTGCCAGTTGACCGGGGTGATGCGGATTCCGGTGCGCTTGGTGGCGGCCAGCACCTCGATGAATTCGGCGCGGTTGGAGCAGACCAGGGCCAGCGAGTCGCCCGCCTTCAGGCCCGCGGCCCGCAGCAGCTTGGCGATGCGGTTGGCGTTGGCGTTGACCTCGCCGAAGGTGCGGGTGCGTCCCGACGGGTCGTGAACGGCCACGCGATCGGGCTGCACCCTGGCCCAGATGGACGGGATCATGCCCACCGGCGCGGCGGCGGCCAGCAGTTCGCCCAGGTCCACGCGCTCTTTCAAATCCTGCATCAGTATCCTCCCAAACGCTGCGTCCGGCCTCCCGCTTGCGGGGTGGTCCGATGGCGCGCACCTAAAATGCCAGGCGGTGGTCTCGCCGGTGAACGCGGACGAAATATGCCCGCGCGGACCCACCGATCCCGCCTCGGCGGGCACAATGACAGGCGATGACGCTGCGGTAAACGCCGCCGAAATCCGAACTTGGTCCGGATCATTGGCGCCGCTCGCGGTTGTCCATCGCCCCAGAGCGTGCGCGCGCGTCCGTCCGTCACATTCGGCGCCTAGCGCCAGACCATGGCGATGGATGGATTCTCAAAACAACGCTGGCGCGACCCGGACAGGCGCCCCAGAATTGCGGGCATACTGAAAGAAAGAACTCGTGATGAGTGATTCCCGCCCCATCCGTCGGGGCGAGGGGACCGGCGACTTCGGCTCGGTCGACGTGTCCCAGATGCCCAGGGTCCTGCGCAGGATCACGGAGCTCGCCTTGCACTACCCGGGCCGGCTGGCGCTGGCTGTCGCCTGCGCCCTGGGCGCCGCCGTCGCGAGCCTGACCCTGCCCCGGTTGTTCGGACACGCGGTGGACCAGGCCCAGCACCTGCTGCAGGCCGGGCCGGCCGAAGCGGGCGCGGCGCGCGGCGCGCTGTGGGTCACCGCCGGCCTCGTGATCTGCGCCACCCTGACCCGCGGCACGCTGACCATGGCCGCCGGCTTCCAGGCCGAATACGTCAGCCAGCGGGTGGGCTACGACCTGCGCCTGAGGTTCTTCCAGCAGCTCCAGCGGCTCTCCTTCGGCTTCCACGACCGCATCCATTCCGGCGACCTGATCACCCGGGGCATGCTCGACCTGGAAGGGGCCCGCGTGTTCATCCAGGGCGGGCTGATGCAGATCCTGAGCCTGACCCTGCTCTTGAGCTTCGCCAGCTACATGATGCTCTCCACAGACCTCGTCCTGGGGCTGGCGGGCCTGTCCTTCGTG
This sequence comes from Phenylobacterium sp., assembly GCF_041916435.1. Classification (GTDB taxonomy): domain Bacteria; phylum Pseudomonadota; class Alphaproteobacteria; order Caulobacterales; family Caulobacteraceae; genus Phenylobacterium. Next base: position 293,085 of record NZ_JAYRZM010000004.1, read on the forward strand.
CCGATCGCGGGCCTGGCCCTGGCGCGCATGGGCTATCTCCTTCGCGTCACCTGGCTGCGCGTGCAGGAACTGATGGCCGCCCTGACGCTGACCATGGAGGAGAACCTGCAGGGCATCCGCGTGGTGCGCGCCTTCGCCGGCGCGCCCTTCGAGATGGCCAAGTTCGACAAGGCCGCCGGCGAGGCCCTGAGCTTCGCCTTCAAGCGCATCACCCTGCGCTTCCGCGGCGTTTCGGCCATGCAGGTCAGCTACTATTCGGCCATGGGGCTGCTGCTGTGGCTCGGCGGCGGCAAGGTGCTGCGCGGCGAGATGAGCGTGGGCCGGCTCACCGAGTTCCTCACCTACATGAGCCTGCTGCAGGCGCCGATCCGGCAGATCGCCATGATCTTCAACTCGGCGGCGCGAGCCACCTCGTCGGGCGCGCGGCTGTTCGAGATTCTCGACCTGGAGCCCGAGATCGCCGACGCGCCGGACGCCAGGCCGCTGGCGCCGGCCAGGGGCGTCTTGCGCTTCGAGCACGTGGACTTCGCCTACGATCCCGGCCGCAAGAAAGTGCTGAGCGACATCGACTTCGAGGTGCGCCCCGGCCGCACCCTGGGGATCGTCGGACCGCCCGGTTCCGGCAAGTCGACCATCGCCAACCTGATCCCGCGCTTCTACGACGTGACCGCAGGGCGCATCACCATCGACGGCGTCGACATCCGCGACGTGACCCTGGCCTCCCTGCGCGAGTACGTCGGCCTGGTGCAGCAGGAGGCCTTCCTGTTCGACGCATCGGTGGGCCACAACGTCGCCTACGCCGACCCCTGGGCCGAGGACGAGCGCATCGAGGAGGCCGCCCGCACGGCCCAGATCCACGATCACATCTCCGGCCTGCCGCAGGCCTACGACACCCGCGTCGGCGAGCGCGGCGTGGCGCTGTCCGGCGGCCAGCGCCAGCGCATGTCCATCGCCCGCGGCGTGGTGCCCGGCCCCGGCGTGATGATCTTCGACGACTCCACGGCGGCGATCGACGCGGTGACCGAGCGGCGGGTGCGCGACGCCCTGGCCGAGGCCACCGAGACCAAGGCCACCATCATCATCGCCCACCGGCTGAGCTCGCTGATGCACGCCGACGAGATCATCGTGCTCGATGAGGGGCGCATCGTCGAACGCGGCGGCCACCGCGCGTTGATGGCCCTCGGCGGAACCTACGCCGACCTCTACACCCTGCAGACCCGCACCGAACAGGGCGGGGTGATCGACGATGAGCCGGCGGGCCAGACCGCCGCGGAGGCGCGCGCATGAGCCAGGCCGACCTCGCCGACGACGCTGCCCCCCGCCGCGCGCCGCGCGCCTCCCTCGGCTCGCCCGAGGCGGACGACGTCTTCGGCACCTTCGATCCGCGCATCGCGCGCCGCTTCCTGGCCTATCTGAAGCCGCACCGGCGCGCCTACGTCTTCAACATCGCCGCGGTGCTGCTCTCGGCCGCCGGCCAGGTCGCCGTGCCGATGGCCATCGGCCGCACGGTGGATGCGGCGGCGGCCGGCGACGGTCCCGGCCTGCGCCTTTGGCTGACGATCTTCCTGGTCTCCGCGGCGGTCTTCGCCGGCTTCATGTTCGTGGATCAGTGGATCTCCTCGCGCCTGGCGCAGCGGGTGATCTTCGACGTGCGGCGGGCGATGTTCGCCCACTTCCAGGAGATCTCCCTGTCCTTCATGGACAAGACCCACGTGGGCCGGATCATGGCCCGGCTGCAGGGCGACGTCGGCGCGCTGCAGGAGTTCCTGGAAAGCTCCACCGGCGCGGTGGGCGACTTCGTCATGCTGGTGGGGATCACCGTCATGCTGCTGGTCATGGACTGGCGGCTCGGCCTTCTGACCCTCACCGTCCTGCCGGCGCTGATCATCATCCGCGCGATCTGGCTGCCCTATTCCAAGCAGAGCTTCCGCGACGCCCGCGAGGCCTCGTCCACCGCCAACAGCGCCCTGGCCGAGAACATCAACGGCGTGCGCACCGTGCAGGAGACCCGCCGCGAGGCGGTCAACTACGAGCTCTACAAGGCCAAGGCCTTCGACAACTTCAAGGCCCAGGTCCACGCCGCCTGGCTCACCCAGATCATGACCCCCACGGTGGACATCCTGACGGGCCTGGCCATGGCCATCGTCATCGTCGTCGGCGGCGAGGCGGTGATCGGCGGGCGCCTCGAGGTGGGCGTGATGGTGGCCTACATCTTCTATGTGCAGCGCTTCTTCGAGCCGGTGCGCATGCTGTCGATGCAATACACGGTGATGCAGCGGGCCATGGCGGCCGGCCACCGCATCTTCGAGGTGCTGGACGTGCCGATCACGATCAAGGACAAGCCGGGCGCCGCGCCCCTGCCGGACGAGGCGGCGACGGTGGAGTTCAGGAACGTCACCTTCGGCTACGATCCGGCCCGGCCGGTGCTGCACGACGTGTCCTTCACCGTGCGCCCGCGCGAGGTGGTGGCCCTGGTCGGGCCCACAGGCTCGGGCAAGACCAGCATCATCGCGCTCGCCCACCGCTTCTACGAGGTCGACCAGGGCCAGGTGCTGGTGGGCGGCCAGGACGTGCGCGACGTGACGCTGGATTCGCTCGGCCGCACGATCGGCATGGTGCTGCAGGAGCCCTTCCTGTTCACCGGCACTATCGAGGACAACATCCGTTACAACACCGCCTCGGCCACGCGGGACGACGTGATCGCCGCGGCCAAGGCGGTGAGCGCCCACGACTTCATCATGCGCCTGCCGGAAGGCTACGACACCCCGCTCGGCCAGCGCGGGCGCAACCTCTCCGTCGGCCAGCGCCAGCTCATCAGCTTCGCCCGCGCCCTGGTGGCCGATCCGCAGATCCTGATCCTCGACGAGGCCACGGCGAACATCGACAGCTTCACCGAACAGGCGATCCAGAAGGCCCTGAAGGTGCTGTTCGCCGGACGCACCTCGATCGTCATCGCCCACCGCTTGGCGACGATCCGCGACGCCGATAGGATCATCGTGCTGCGCCAGGGCCACATCATCGAACAGGGGCCGCACGCCGAGCTGATGGCCAAGGACGGCCTCTACCGCCGCCTCTACACCTCGGCCCACGCCTCCTTCGATGACGCCCAGGTGGCCGAAACCGGCGATGCCGAGTTTGCTACGCGCACCTAGGCGCGGCGCTCTTCCCACCAAGCCCCCTCCACCGCTTCGCGGTCCCCCTCCCCCGCCGGGCGGGGGAGGGGATCGAGGCGGTGACCACCGCAAATTCTCCTCCCCCTTAGGGGGAGGAGGACCGCGAAGCGGTGGAGGGGGGACACCTTCTCAACGGAAATCCCATGAAACGCTTCATCCTCACCGGCGCCCCCGGCGCCGGAAAGACGACCCTGATCCGCGCCCTGGCCGGCCTCGGCCGCGCCGTGGTCGAGGAGGCGGCGACCGACGTGATCGCCGACATGCAGGCCGAGGGCCTGGCCGAGCCCTGGACGCACGAGACGTTCCTTGTGCGGATCGTAGAGCTCCAGCGTTCGCGCCGCCTGGCGCCATGCGGCGGCGGCGTGCAGCTCCACGACCGCTCGGCGATCTGCACCTACGCCCTGGCCCTGCACCTGGGCCGGCCGGTTCCGCCGGCGCTCAAGGCCGAGCTGGAGGCGATCGCGAGCGAGGGCGTCTTCGAGCGCCGGGTCCTGTTCGTGCGCAACATCGGCTTCGTCGAGCCCACGGCCGCGCGGCGCATCAGCTTCGAAGACTCGCTCGCCTTCGAGGCGCTGCATGAACAGGTTTATCGCGAGCTGGGCTACGAGCTGGTCGAGATCGCCGCCGCGCCGGTGGAGACGCGCGTACGTCAGGTGCTGGTGGCGGCGACCTAGTCCTTCGGCGGATAGGCGTGCACGCCGCCGCGGTAGTCGGCGACCTCGCCGTCCCCCAGATAGGCCGGGCCGATGGGGACCTTGCCGTGGCCGTCCGGGATGTCGAGCACATAGGTCGGCTGGCACAGGCCCGAGACGCGGCCGCGCAGGGCGCGCATCAGCGCCTGACCCTCGGCGACGCTGGGGCGCAGGTGGCCGGTGCCGGGCGCCAGGTCCGGATGGTGCAGGTAGTAGGGCTTGATGCGGGTCTCGACGAAGGCGCGCATCAGGGCGGCGAGCGTTTCCGCATCGTCGTTGACGCCCTTCAGCAGCACGCTCTGGCTGACCATCGGGATTCCGGCGTCGATCAGCCGGGCGCAGGCGGCGCGCGCGGCCGGCGTCAGCTCGCGCGGATGGTTGGCGTGCAGGGCGACGAACACGGCCTTGCCGCCGCGCTTCAGGGCGGCGACCAACTCGTCGTTCACCGCCTCCGGGTCGACCGCCGGCACGCGGGTGTGGAAGCGCACGACCTTCAGGTGCTCGATCCCGGCCAGCCGGTCCATCAGCGCGCCGATGCGGCGGGGCGAGAGCACGAACGGATCGCCGCCGGTGACGATCAGCTCCCAGATCGCCGGGGTCCGGGCGACGTAGGCGAGGGCCTCGTCCAGGACGGCGGGAGAGAGCGGCCGCACGCCCTCGGGGCCCACCATCTCACGGCGGAAGCAGAAGCGGCAGTAGACCGCGCAGGTGTGGGTGATCTTCAGCAGCGCCCGGTCCGGATAGCGGTGGACGATCCCCTCCACGGGGCTGAAGGCGTCGTCGCCGACCGGGTCGTCGCGCTCGCCCGGCCGCTGGACCAGCTCGGCCGCGTCGGGAACAAACTGGCGGGCGATCGGGTCGGCCGGATCGTCCGGGTCGATCAGCTCGGCCATCGCCGGGGTGAGCGCCACCGCATAGCGCGCGGCGACCTGTTCCAGCACCGCCAGCCGCTCGGGCGCCACCACGCTGGCGCAGGCCAGCTCACCGGCGGAACGCAGGGTCCTGGCGCTGGGAGCTGTCTTGGTGTCGGCCATGGCGCCGGCATATGGGCCAAGCGGCCGCCAAGGGCAATGACGCGGCGGGGCCCGCCCAAGGCTCGGCTCCCGGATGCTCCCCTTCTGGGGGAGCTGTCAGCCGTAGGCTGACTGAGGGGGACTTTGAGTGTTCAACGGCTGCGACCGCGCCGAGAGCGGTGTTGGGGCCCGTTGCGTCAACGAATGGGCGTGATGAGTCAGAGTCCCCCTCAGTCCCTTCGGGACAGCTCCCCCAAGGGGGGAGCATCTTGAGGGCCAGTCAGCCGCGACTACTCCGCCACGGGGGTCCAGAGGACGTCTTCGATGCGCTCGGCGCCGACGGCCAGCATGGCGAGGCGGTCGAAGCCGAGGGCCGCGCCGCAGGCCGGCGGCATGTGGGCGAGGGCGGCCAGGAAGTCTTCGTCCAGGGGATAGCGCTCGCCGTAGACCCGTTCCTTCTCGTCCATCTCGGCGATCAGCCGGCGGCGCTGCTCGGCCGGGTCGGTGAGTTCGGCGAAGGCGTTGGCCAGCTCCACCCCGCAGGCGTAGAGCTCGAAGCGCTCGGCGACCTTGGGCGCGTCGGGCTTCACCCGCGCCAGCGCCGCCTCCGGCGTCGGATATTCGCAAAGCACGGTCGCGCGGCCCTGGCCGAGATGCGGCTCGATCTTCTCCACCAGCACGCGGGAGAAGACGTCGGCCCAGACGTCGTCCTCGGCGACGCGGATCCCCGCGGCGCGGGCGGCGGCGGCCAGGGCCTCGCGGTCGGTCGAGCCGTCGTCGCTGACGGTGGAGATGAGGTCGATCCCGGCGAAGCGGTCGAAGGCTTCGGCCAGGGTGAGCCGTTCCGGCTCGGCGAAGGGATCGACGCTTTGGCCGCGGAAGGACAAGCGCCGCGCCCCGGCGGTCTCGGCGGCCAGGGCCATCAGGGCGGCGCAGTCGGCCATCAGCGCCTCGTAGGGCGCGCCCGTGCGATACCACTCCAGCATGGTGAACTCCGGGTGGTGCAGCGGCCCGCGCTCGCGGTTGCGCCACACCTTGCCCAGGCTGAAGATCTTCTGCTCCCCGGCGGCCAGCAGCTTCTTGGCCGCGAATTCCGGCGAGGTGTGCAGGTAGAGGACCGTGCGCTCGCCGCCATGGCCGAGCGCCTCGGTGGCGAAGGCGTGCAGGTGGGCCTCGTTGCCCGGCGAGACCTGCAGGGCCGCCGTCTCCACCTCCACGAAGCCCTCGTCCTCGAACCAGCGGCGCACGGCGCGGGTGATCGCGTTGCGCGCGATCAGGCGGGGGCGGCGGTCGTGGTGGACGTGGGCGCTCCACCAGGGAGAAGCGGTCGGGGTCTGCACGCGCGGGCCTTTCGGGAACCTGGCGCGACATCGCAGGGGCTGGCGATATCGGCCCGGATCGCTATAGGTGCCCGCAAATCCATTCGCCAGCCAACTCGCGCGCGCCCATCGAGCCCGCGCGCACAAGGAAGAAGATACGTGAAGGTCGCCGCCAGTTCGCTCCGCAAAGGTTCCGTCGTCGACATGGACGGCAAGCTCTACGTGGTCCTCAGCGCCCAGAACATCCACCCCGGCAAGGGCACGCCGGTCACCCAGCTCGACATGCGCCGCATCTCCGACGGGGTGAAGGTGTCCGAACGCTACCGCACCACCGAGCAGGTGGAGCGCGCCTTCGTGGACGACCGCGACTACAACTTCCTCTACCAGGACGGCGAGGGCTATCACTTCATGAACCCGGAGAACTACGATCAGGTCGTAGTTCCCGAGGACGTGGTCGGCGACATGGCCGTGTGGCTGCAGGACGGCATGACCGTGCAGCTCTCCACCCACGAAGGCGTGCCGATCGCCATGGAGCTGCCGGCCCGCGTGAGCTTCGAGATCACCGACACCGAGCCGGTGGTGAAGGGCCAGACCGCGTCTTCGTCCTATAAGCCGGCCACGCTGTCCAACGGCCAGCGGATCATGGTGCCGCCCTACATCACCGCCGGCACCAAGGTGGTGATCCTGACCGAGGACGGCTCCTACGTGGAACGCGCCAAGGACTGAGATCCCGCCTTCAGTCGCGCCAGGGCCTCGCGGAACCGGCGCGACACCGGCGCCTCGATCCCGCCCACGAGCACCCTGTAGTCGCCCGAGGCCTCGGGCCGCAGTTCGCTGACGCGGCCAGCGTTCACCAGCCATGAGCGGTGCGTGCGCACGAAGCCGTGCGGCGAAAGCTCGGCCTCCATGCGCGCCAGGGCCGTGCGCATCAGCGGCCGCCGGCCGTCGGCCAGGACGAACTCCACGTAGTTGCCCGCCGAGGTGACGGCGAGGATCTGGTCGATCTCCGCGCGGATCACCCGGCCGCCCTCGCGGATGTCGAAGCTGGCGGGCGAGGCGGCGGGCGCCGAGTGCGGCTGCGAGAGCCGGGTCAGCGTCCAGAAGATGCCGATGGCCACGACGTAGCCGATCAGGTCCTTGCGGAACTCGTAGGGGAAATTCGCGATCGGCCCGAAGCCGTAGCTGCGGCCCATCAGGGCGAAGGCCGCCTGCCGCAGCAGGGTGAAGAGGACCACGTGGAAGCCCGACATCGCCACGGCGCCGACCGCGTGCGTCGCCGCGGTGCGCCACAGGGGGCCGCGGCCGGGCGGCGCGATGCGAAAGGCCAGCCACACCAGCCAGGCGGCCGGCAGGATCGCGATCGCGCTGGTCGCCTGGTAGATCACGATCGCCAGCGGCTCGGCGCCGGGAGCGTCGTGCAGGTCGGAGAAGACGGCGATCGTGTCGTAGAAGACCGACGCCGCGCCGAACAGCGCCAGGCCCCGCCAGAAGACGGATCGATCGCCTTTCGCCAAGTTCCGGATGCGTTCGAGCACCAGCCGTCGTCCCCGCTGTTGCGAGGAGTTCTAGCCGTGTCGCCTTCGCTGCGGGAGGGGGCGGGCCGACTGCCGTCGCGCTAGTTCAGCTTCACGCCGTCCAGGGTGATGCGGTGCATCAGCCGGTAGTGGCCCTGGTAGTCGTTCATGGCGTGGTGCCAGGTGGAGCGGTTGTCCCAGATGGCCATCGAGCCCGGCTTCCACTGGAAGCGGTGCACGAACTGCGGCTTGATCGCGTGTTCGTAGAGGTAGCCGAGCAGCGCCATGCTCTCTTCCCGCGTCCAGCCGACGATGTGCGTCGTGAACGCCGGATTGACGTAGAGCACCTTCTTGCCGCTGTCCGGGTGGACGATGACCACCGGATGCACCGCCTCGGGCGTGTCCTTGTGGCCGGCCAGCACGGCCTGGTCGGTGGCCGCATAGACGCTGCCCTCGCCGAACACGTGGGCCGAGGCGTGATGCGCCTTCAGCGTCTCCAGCGTGGCCTTCAGCCCGTCGGACAGGGCGTCGTAGGCCGCGTACATGTCGGCGAACAGGGTGTCGCCGCCGGACGGCGGGGTCTCCACGGCCAGGAGCACCGAGCCCATGGCCGGCGCCTCGTCATAGGAGTGGTCGGTGTGCCAGCCGCCGCCGATGTTGGTGGTCTGGTCGGCGCGCTTCTCGACCTTGGCGATCTCCGGATAGCGCTCGGTCTTGGGGAAGTAGCGGTTGACCACGATCGGCCCGACCCGCCTGGCGAAGGCGATCTGCTCTTCCGGCGTCATTTTCTGGTCGCGCAGGAAGACGACGCCCCGTTGGGCGAGGGTGTCGCGGATCAGCTCGATATCGGCGTCGGACGCGCGGGCGCCGTCGAGGCCTTCGATCTCGGCGCCGCAGCCGTCCGTCGGACGCGCGGCCAGGGTGGCGAGGCTCATTGGGGGCTTCCTCCCGGAAGATCTGTTTGCCGGCATGGTAGCCGACGGCTGGCCAGAGAGTGTCACGTGCGTTACATTTTTTCATGGCCCGCAGCGACCGCGACCTCGCCGCCCTGGTGCTCGACCGCGCCGCCTGGCTCAAGGGCCAGGGAGAGGGGCTGGCCGAGGCCCTGCTCGCGCACGGCCGCCTGCAGCGGTTCGCCACCGGCGAATGGGCCCAGGCCGAGGGCGACGACGACACCGGCCTGCTCGTCGTGATCGAGGGCGCGATCCACGTCATGTGCCAGGCGCCGGGAGACCGCGAGGTGATGGTGGCCGTGGGCGGCCCCGGCCTGGCGCTGGGCCAGACCACGCGGTTCGGCGGCGGCCCGCGCCTGGCCACCGTGCTCTGCGCCGAACCGAGCCTCCTGCTCGTCCTGTCGGACTCGGCCCTCAGCCGCATCGCCGCCGAGCGGCCGGAGGTCTGGCGCATGGTCGCGGCCCTGGTCTTCATGCAACTGCGCAGCTCGCTCGCCACGGCGGCCGAGATGCTGGCCCTGCCGCCGCGCCAGCGGCTGGCCTCGCGCCTGCTGGTGTTCGCCCGGGCCTTCGACGTCGGCGGCTCGGCGGGCCGGCTGCCGCTGTCGCAACAGACCCTGGGCGAGATGGCCGGCCTCAGCCGCAAGACCGTGAACGGCTATCTCACGGAGTTCCAGCGGCGCGGCCTCGTGCGCCTGGGCTACGGCGAGATCGAGCTCCTGGACCAGGCCGGCCTCAGGCGGATCGCCGAAAGCTGAGGCCCGGCCATGACGGAGGCCGGTCGAGCCGCTAGGCTGGCCGGCTCTTCGTCCGGAGTATGCGCATGCGTCGCCTCGTCCCCCTCGCTCTCGCCGCCGCCCTCGCCGCGCCGGTTCTCGCCCGGGCGCAGGCGGTCGACGCCGGCCCGATCGATCCGGCGCGCCTGTCGCAGATCGTCGAAGTGCTGGCCTCGGACGATTTCGCCGGCCGGGCGCCCGGCGGTCCGGGCGAGCAGAAGACGGTCGACTACCTGACAGCCCGCTTCAAGGCGCTCGGCCTGGAGCCGGCCGGCGAGAACGGCGGCTGGACCCAGCCCACGCCCCTCCTGCGCGTCAGGCTGAAGCCCCCCGGCGCCTTCTCGGTCGACGTGAACGGCCAGACCCGGACGCTGGAGTACGCCAAGGACGTCAACGCCGTGACCCTGCGCCCGGTGGACCACGTCTCCATCAAGGACGCGCCGATGGTCTTCGTCGGATACGGCGTCACCGCCCCCGAGCGCGGCTGGGACGATTTCAAGGGCGTGGACCTGAAGGGCAAGATCGCCGTCTTCCTGGTGAATGATCCGGACTTCGAGGCCGGCCCCGACGAGCCGGTGGCCGGCAAGTTCGGCGGCCAGGCGATGACCTATTACGGGCGCTGGACCTACAAGTACGAGGAGGCCGTGCGCCGCGGCGCCCTGGGCGCGCTGATCGTCCACGAAACGCCAGGCGCCGGGTACGGATGGTCGACGGTGGTCGCTTCCAACGGCGAGAGCTTCGACATCGTCCGCGCCGATCCGGCCAAGGACAAGCTCTTGCTGCAGGGCTGGCTGCAGCGCGACGCCGCCGTCCAGCTCTTCAAGGACGCGGGACTGGACTTCGAGGCGCTGAAGCGCGCCGCCCGCCGCGCCGACTTCCAGCCGGTGATCCTGCCCGGAGCCACCTTCTCGGCCGACTACGACGTCGAGCACAACGAGGTCGTCAGCCGCAACGTGATAGCCAAGCTGCCGGGCGCCAAGCGGCCGGACGAGTCGATCCTCTACGCCGCGCACTGGGACGCCTTCGGCGTGGGCGCGCCGGACGACAAAGGCCAGACGGTGCGCCACGGGGCGGCGGACGACGCCATCGGCGTGGCCGGGGTGCTGGAGATCGCCCGCGCCTTCGCCGAGGGGCCGCGCCCCGACCGGACGGTGATGTTCGCCGCCTGGACCGCCGAGGAGCGGGGGCTGCTGGGCTCGGAGTGGTTCGGCGTGCATCCCACCGCGCCGCTCGACACCATGGTCGCCAACTTCACCATGGACGTGCTGCAGACCGCCGGCCCGTCGCACGACGTGGTGCTGGTCGGCTACGGCCAGAGCCAGCTTGACGACCTGCTCAAGGCCGCGGCCGCCAGGCAGGATCGCACGGTGATCGCCGACGCTCATCCCGAGCGCGGGCTGTTCTTCCGCGCCGACCACTTCTCGCTGGCCAAGCACGGCGTGCCGGTGATGCTGCTGATGGGCCTGGGCGGCGGGCCCGACCTGGTGGACGGCGGCCGGGCCGCCGGCGACAAGTGGGTCGGCGACTACACCGCCCACTGCTATCACCAGCCCTGCGACGCCTGGAGCCCGGACTGGGACCTGCGCGGCGCGGCCCAGGACGTGGACCTGATCTACCAGGCGGGCCTGAAGCTCGCCAATTCGCGGGCCTGGCCGCAATGGAGCGACGGCTCGGAGTTCAAGGCGATCCGCGAGACGTCGGCCGCCGCCCGCCGCTGACGCCGCGCGCGGGTTCGATTACGGCGACTTAATCCGCCGGCCGTTGCGTGCGATCAATGCGCGGGCCACATTTCGCGCGCCCAAGCTTCGACTTGGACCTGCAACCTGGGGAGACCCCACTTGAGCCTTCTTCGCCATCGCTTCACGCGCGCCGCCCTGATCGTGCTAGCGCCCCTGCTGATCGCCGGCTGCGGAATCAACACCATCCCCACCAAGGAGGAGAAGGCCAAGGCCGCCTGGTCCGAGGTGCAGAACCAGTACCAGCGCCGCGCCGACCTGGTGCCCAACCTGGTCGAGACGGTGAAGGGCTATGCGGCCCAGGAACGCGAGGTGCTGACCGCCGTCACCGAGGCCCGCGCCTCGGCGACCCAGGTGAAGGTCGACGCCTCGACGATCACCGATCCGGCCGCCTTCCAGAAATACGCCGCTGCCCAGGACCAGCTGAGCGGCGTGCTCGGCCGGCTGATGGTGATCCAGGAGCGCTATCCGGACCTGAAGTCCAACGAGAACTTCCTGGCCCTGCAAAGCCAGCTCGAGGGCACCGAGAACCGCATCGCCATCGCCCGGCGCGACTACAACGAGGCCGTGCGCGACTACAACACCGAGCTGCGCACCTTCCCGGGCGTGCTGTGGGCCAACTCCGTCTACCGCTCGTCCAAGCCGATGCAGACCTTCCAGGCCACTGCGGCGGCGCAGACCGCGCCCACGGTGAGCTTCCAGCCGCAGGCGAGCGCCCCGGCCCCGGCGGCTCCGGCCGCGCCTGCGCCGGCGCAGTGACGGGGCTGCGATGACCTTCGCCCCACGGATGCCGGCCTTCGGTTTCGCGGGCCGGCGCCGGGCTTGGCTCGTCCCGATCCTGGCGCTCGCCGTCGCGGCGGTGACGGCGGCCGGCGCCCTGGCCGCGCCGAAGTTCCCGCCGCTCACCGGCCGGGTGGTGGACGACGCCAAGATCCTCTCGCCGGCCACCGAGGAGCGGCTGACCGGCGAGCTGAAGGCGCTGGAGGACAAGACCGGCCACCAGATGGTGGTGGTCACCGTCCCGGACCTGCAGGGCTATCCGATCGAGGACTACGGCTACCAGCTCGGCCGCACCTGGGGCATCGGCGACAAGGATCGCGACGACGGCGTCCTCTTCCTGGTGGCGCCTAGCGAACGCAAGGTGCGCATCGAGGTGGGCTACGGCCTGGAGCCGGTGCTCACCGACGCCCTCTCCAGCCTGATCCTGCAGCGCCAGGTGATCCCGGCGTTCAAGGCCGGCGACATGGAGGGCGGCGTGGTGGCCGGGACCGAGGCGGTGATAGCCCAGCTCGGCCTGCCGGAAGACCAGGCCCGCGCCATCGCCGCCCAGGCGGCCGAGCAGCCGGCGACCAGCGACGGCGGCCACTTCCCGGTGATCCTGATCATCATCTTCGTCGTGCTCTTCCTGATGGGCCGCGGCTTCGGATGGTGGTGGCTGCCGTTCATCTTCATGGGCGGCGGCGGTGGCGGCGGCCGCCATCGCGGCGGCGGAGGCTGGGGCGGTGGTGGAGGCGGCGGCGGGTTCTCGGGCGGCGGCGGTTCGTTCGGGGGCGGCGGATCTTCAGGGAGCTGGTGAGGCCATGCTGAACGACGAGGAACGCCGCGCCATCGAGGCGGCCGTGCGCGAGGCGGAGACCCGCACCTCCGGCGAGATCTACTGCGTGGTCGCCGCCGAATCCTCGGACTACCGGGAGATTCCGTTGGCCTGGGGCGCGGCGGTGGCGCTGCTGGGCCCGGCCATCCTGCTCCTGGCCGGGGTGGAGGTGTCGGTGCCCGACGCCCTGGAGGGCGGCTGGAGCGCGGCCCAGGTGGGCGACATGGCCGCCACGGCCGCGCGCGGGGCCCTGGTGGGCGCGGTCATCCTGCAGGGCCTGCTGTTCATCGCCGTGGGCTTCCTGACCGCCTGGGCGCCGGTGAAGCGCCTGGTCACCCCGCGTCCCCTCAAGCGCGCCCGCGTGCGTCAGCGCGCCAGGGAGCTGTTCCTGACGCGCAACCTCAGCGCCACGCGCGCGCGCACGGGCGTGCTGATCTACGTCTCCATGGACGAGCGCATGGCCGAGCTGGTCGCCGACGAGGGCGTCGCCGACCGCGTCGAGGCCAAGGCCTGGGACGGGCCGATGGCCGCCCTTGTCGCCGGCATCAAGCGCGCCCGGCCCGGCGAGGGCTTCACCGAGGCGATCCGGCTCTGCGCCGACATCCTGGCCGAGCACGTGCCGGCCGACGCCGCCGACAACCCCAACGAACTGCCCGATTCGGTGGTCGAGCTGCCGAGGGTCTAGCTTTCCGCGCCGGCCAGGCGAGCCTCGGCCGCCTCCAGGTCCTCGTGGGTTTCGATAACCATGAAGGCTGAGGCGTCGTCGAAGAACACCTCGGCGGCGCCGGCTTCCTTCAGCACCTCGCCGATCGGCGGCGCCGGCTCCCGGCTGAGGGCGGCGAACACCGCGTCCAGCATCGACACCCGCCAGGCCGAGCACAGCGGCTGGATTCCGTCCTTCGTGCTGGCGACGGCGGCTTGGCTGTCCTCGCACGCGGCGATCAGGCGCGGGGTGATGTCGGCCGGTACGAACGGGGTCTCGCAGGGCAGGGCGACGAGCAGGTCCTCGTCCTCCCGCTGGGCCCAGACCAGGCCCGCGGCGATGCCGGCCAGCGGGATGTGCGGGGCGTTCGGCGGGTCGCGCACCAGCGGCGCGCCGAGGCCGATGGCCAACCGCCCCGCCTCGCTGATGCGCGGGGCGTTGACGCCGATGATCCGGCAATAGGCGGCCAGCCGCCGGTGCGCGTGAGCCAGCAGGGGCAGGCCGCCCAGGCGCGCGGCGGCCTTCTCGCCTCCAAACAGCGGTGATCGTCCACCCGCCAGGACCAAACCCAAAACCATGCCGACCCGCGCGTCCCCCTATTCGCATTGACCGTCCGATCGACGACACACCAATCCGGCCGGCGGCTCAATCGACGGAAGATGAAACCTCGCTTTCCAGGGCCGCTTTCCGCCCGTAAGTCGAAGACGGGGGGAATGGCATGCTGACGATCTACGCCTTCGCCATGGTGGCGACCTTCATGGCCCTGGTCATGAGCGGGAAGGTCTCGCCCTTCGCCGCGCTGGTGCTCGCGCCGATCGCCTTCGGCCTCCTGGCGGGCGGCGGCGCCGGCCTGGGGCCGATGATGCTCGAGGGGATCAGGAACCTCGCGCCCACCGGCGTGATGCTGGCCTTCGCCATCCTCTATTTCGGCGTGATGGTCGACGCCGGGCTGTTCGACCCGCTGGTCCGGCTGATCGTGCGGCTGGTGGGCGGCGATCCGGTGCGCATCGTCGTGGGCACGGCGATCCTGGCGCTGATGGTCTCGCTCGATGGCGACGGTTCGACCACCTACATCATCTGCTGCGCGGCCATGGTTCCGCTCTATCGGCGCGTGGGCCTGGACCCGCTGGTGCTGACCTGCCTTCTGATGCTCGCCTGCGGGGTGACCAACATCACGCCCTGGGGCGGGCCGACCGCGCGGGCGGCGAGCGCCCTCGGCCTCGACCCCGCCGAGATATTCGTGCCCCTGATCCCGGCGATGCTGGCCGGCGCGGCCTTCGTCGTGGGCCTCGCCTATTGGCTGGGCCGGCGCGAGCGCAAGCGGCTCGGGCGGCTGGACGGCGTGGTTTCCGAGAAGGCGCTCGAGGCCGAATTGGTCGCCGAGAACGATCCCACGGAACGGCCCGGGCTGATCTGGGTGAACCTCGCGCTCACCGCCGTTCTGCTGGCGAGCCTGGTCGCCGGCCTGCTGCCGCTGCCGGCCCTGTTCATGATCGCCTCGGCGCTGGCCCTGATCATCAACTACCCGCGGCCCGCCGACCAGAAGGCGCGCCTGGCGGCTCACGCGCCCAACATCCTGGCGGTGATCTCGGTGATCTTCGCCGCGGGGATCTTCACCGGCGTGCTCAACGGCATGGGCATGACCGACGCCATGGCCAAGAGCGTGACCGGGCTTATTCCTCCGGCGCTCGGCCCCTACATGGCGCCGATCACGGCCGTGCTCTCCATGCCCTTCACCTTCTTCGTCTCCAACGACGCCTTCTTCTTCGGCATCCTGCCGATCCTGGCCGAGGCCGCGCGGCCCTACGGGATCGAGCCGGCGGAGATGGCGCGAGCGGCCCTGACCAGCCAGGCGGTGCATCTGCTGAGCCCCCTGGTGCCGTCCACCTATCTGCTGGTGGGCCTGGCCGGCGTCGAGCTTGGCCGCCACCAGCGCTTCACCCTGCCCGCGGCGACCGTGCTTTCCCTCGTGATCCTGGCGGCCGGCCTCCTCACCACGGTGATCCCCTTCGCCGGCTAGGGGCGCGGCGAAAGCCTGTGCCGTTTCGGCGGCCGAATGCGCGGCAAGTTCCTCGAATCGCCTCCCGTGGCGCTTGCCGCTGCGGCGCACGCCACTCTAGATTCGCCCGGACAGCGAGCGAGAGGACGACGGATGACGGTGAAACTGAACGTCAACGGCGTGGAGCGGACGGCCGATGTCGACCCCGACACCCCGCTTCTCTGGGTGCTGCGGGACCAACTTGGCGTGCTGGGCCCGAAGTACGGCTGCGGGATCGCTCAGTGCGGCGCCTGCACTGTGTATGTGGACGGTGCGCCGATCCGCGCCTGCGTGACGCCCGTCGAGGTGATCGGCGACAGCGAGGTGGTCACCATCGAGGCGATCGGCGACGGCGAGGTCGGCGCGCGCGTGCAGCAGGCCTGGATGGACCTGGACGTCGCCCAGTGCGGCTACTGCCAGCCGGGGCAGATCATGGCCGCCACCGCGCTCCTGACCTCCAATCCCAAGCCCAGCGACGAGGACATCGACGCGGCGATGAGCGGAAACCTCTGCCGCTGCGCCACCTACATCCGCATCCGCGCGGCCATCAAGCGCGCCTCCGGCCAGCCGCAGGAGGCCTGACCATGACCGTCGAAGCGCTCACCGCCGCCTCGCGGCGCACCTTCCTGAAGACGGGCCTGGCCGCCGGCGGCCTGATGCTGGGCTTCAGCCTTGCCGGGCGCGGCGCCGAGGCGGCCGGTCCCGCCCCGCTCAACGCCTATGTGCGCGTCGCCCCGGACGGCCTGATCACCATCGTCTCGAAGAACCCCGAGATCGGCCAGGGCATCAAGACCATGCTGCCCATGCTCATCGCCGAAGAGCTGGACGTGGAATGGAAGGACGTGCGCATCGAGCAGGCGCTGAACGACCCGGCGGTCTACGGCCGCCAGTTCGCCGGCGGCAGCATGGCCACGCCCCTGCACTACGACCAGCTTCGCCAGGTCGGGGCTGCGGGCCGGGCGATGCTGATCGCCGCGGCGGCCAAGGACTGGGGCGTGCCGGCTTCGGCGTGCTCCACCGAGCCGGGCGTCGTCGTGCACAAGGCGTCGGGCCGCCGCGCGCCCTACGGCTCGCTCGCGGCCAAGGCGGCCGAGCTGCCCGCCCCCGACCTCAAGAGCGTGCCGCTGAAGGATCCCAAGGCCTATCGGATCATCGGCAAGCCCACCCCGCAGTACGACACCAAGGCCATCGTCACCGGCCAGCCGCTGTTCGGCATCGACGTGCGCCGGCCGGGCATGCTGTTCGCCACCTTCGAGAAGGCCCCGGTGTTCGGCGCCAAGGTCGCCTCCGCCGACCTGGCCGCGGCCAAGGCGGTCAAGGGCGTGAAGGACGCCTTCATCGTCGAGGGCGGCGAGGACCTGTCGGGCCTCCTGCCGGGCGTCGCGGTGGTGGCCGACAGCTGGTGGGCAGCGCGCAAGGGCCGCGACAAGCTGAATATTCAGTGGACGGATCACCCGACCTCCCGTCAGTCCAGCGAGAGCATCGCCGCCCGCGCGGCCGAGCTCGCCGCGGGCAAGCCGCAGCGCGCCCTCTACGCCGACGGCGACGTCGAGGCGGCCCTCAAGACCTCCGGCAGGACGGTCGAGGCCCAGTACTTCTACCCGTTCCTCCACCATGCGGGCCTGGAGCCGCAGAACTGCACGGCCGAGGCCAAGGACGGCAAGATCGAGATCTGGGCGCCGACCCAGAACCCGGAGCCGGGCCGCCAGCTCGTGGCCAAGACCCTGGGCGTGCCGGCCGAGGACATCACCGTGCACATGATCCGCTGCGGCGGCGGCTTCGGCCGGCGGCTGTCCAACGACTACATGGTCGAGGCCGCCTGGATCGCGAGGGCGGCTGGCGCGCCGGTGCAATTGCTCTGGACGCGCGAGGACGACACCCGCCACGGCTTCTACCGCCCGGCGGGCTTCCACACCTTGAAGGGCGCGATCGACGACGCCGGCGCGATCACGGCCTGGAACGACCACTTCGTGACCTTCGGCGAGGGCGAGGAGTTCGCGCGCAGCGCCGGCATCGGCCCCACCGAGTTCCCGGCCCGCTTCATCGACAACTACCGCCTGGACGTGTCGACCATGCCGCTGGGCGTGCCGACCGGGCCGCTGCGCGCGCCGGGCAGCAATGCGATCGCCTTCGTCATCCAGTCGTTCATCGACGAACTCGCCCACGCCGCCGGGGCCGATCCGGTCGACGTGCGCCTGAAGCTGCTGGGCGACCGCGGCCAGGTCGGCGAGCCCGGGCGCAGCGGCTACAACGCCTCGCGCATGGCCGGCGTGGTCAGGCGCGTCGCGGAGATGTCGGGCTGGGGCCGAACCAAGCCGCCCGAGCGATCGGGCATGGGCGTGGCCTTCCATTTCAGCCACCTGGGCTATTTCGCCGAGGTGGTGCGCGCGGCGGTGGCCGAGGACGGCGCGGTCAAGGTCGAGAAGGTCTGGGTGGCCGGCGACGTCGGCCGGCAGATCATCAACCCGTTCGGCGCGATGAACCAGGTGCAGGGCGCGGTGCTCGACGGCCTGTCCCAGGCGCTCCGCCAGCAGATCACGATCAAGGACGGCGCGGTGGTCCAGGGCAACTACGACGACTACCCGATCCTGCGCCTCGACGCCGCCCCGCCGGTCGAAGTGGAGTTCCTGACCACCGACTACCCGCCGACCGGCCTGGGCGAGCCGGCCCTGCCGCCGGTCGTGCCGGCCCTGTGCAACGCCATCTTCGCGGCCACCGGCGTGCGCCTGCGCAGCCTGCCGGTCGATCCGGCCGTCCTGCGCCGGGCCTGAGGGACGGGGCGCCTCAAGGCGATGCATGTCGCGACTGTGATCCGCGTTCGGCGCATGCCCTGCTTGCCGTTGCGGCAATCCGCGTCCTAGACTTTCCTCAACAAAATTGGGGAGGCGGCGCGCAAGACGCGGCCGGGATCAGCGTGAAACGGGCGGGCGCGGAGAGCGTGCGCCCGGCCGGACGTTGGCCTCGACGCGCGGCGGGCGCCGGGAAGGGGGCGGAGATAAACAGCGAACCGCGAGCGCCCACGCGCCGTTACGAGCAGCGTCAGGCCGCGATCGTCGCCGCTGCGGTGGATGTGCTGAACCGCAAGGGCGTGCGCGGCATGACCCTTGGCGAGGTCGCCGCGCAGCTCGATCTGGTGCCGACCGGGGTGATCTACTACTTCCGCAACAAGGAGGAGCTGGCCGCGGCCTGCCTCCTGCGCGGCATCGAAACCTTCCAGGGCTTCATCGCCGAGAGCTCCGGCCGGCCGACGGCGCGCCAGCGGCTGGGCGCCTTCATCTACAGCTACTTCGACTTCCAGCGCCGCGCCGCCCTGGGCGAGGGCGAGCCGCTGGCCGTGTTCAACGACGTGCGCGGCCTGCGCCGCGCGGCGGTCGATGCGGCCTATGTGGACATGTTCCGCAGCCTGCGCGCCGTGCTGGTCGATCCCGGCGCCGACGAGCCGTCGCGCCAGGCCCTCAACGCGCGCACGCACCTGGTGCTGGCCGAAATCCTCTGGTCCCGGGCCTGGCTGCTGCGGCGCGAGCCGGAGGACTACGGGCGCGCGGCCGGCCGGCTGTTCAGCGTGCTGGTCGACGGCATCGCCGCGCCGGGCGCGGCCTGGCCGGAGACGACGCTGTCGGCGGCGGCGCTCGACATCCATCCGACGGTGGACGATTCGGCCGAGCAGTTCCTGCGCGCGGCCACCGAGCTGATCAACGAGGAGGGCTATATCGGCGCCTCGGTGGAGAAGATCTCGGCCAAGCTCAACGTCACCAAGGGCGCGTTCTACCATCACAATCAGACCAAGGACGACCTGGTGCTGGCCTGCTTCGAGCGCACCTTCGAGGTCATGCGCCGGGCGATCCGCGCGGCGGAGGAGACCTCGTCCAGCGGGCTGCAGGCGCTGGTCTCGCTGTGCACCGTGCTGGTGGACTACCAGCTCTCCGGCCGCGCGCCGCTGCTGCGCACCTCGGCGCTGACCTCCGCGCCGGAGGCGCTGCAGCCGGAGCTCCTGTCCAAGTTCGACCGCATCTCCGAACGGTTCGCCTCGCTGATCAGCGACGGGATCGCCGACGGCTCGGTGCGCCCGGTGGACGCGAACATCGCCGCCCAGGCGGTGACGGCGATGATCAACGCCGGCTCCGAACTGCCCCACTGGGCGCCCGACGTCACCCGCGCCGAGGCGATCGACCTCTATGTGCGGCCGTTCTTCCTGGGGCTGCTGCCGCCGGAAGAGGGGTGAGCGCCGGCCTCAGTGCGGCAGGTAGGTGCGCAGCACGTCCTCGATGATGCGCTCGAGCTGGGCCAGCGAGTTGCAGGTCTTGGCCACGTGGCAGAACCGCTCGTAGCGGTGCATCACAGAATCGCCCTGGCTCCAGTAGCTCTCCGGCTCCGGGTTGAGCCAGATCACCGCGCGCGAGCGGTCGTGGATGGTCTTCATCAGGTCCAGCCTGGGATCGGCGTAGTTGGACCGGCCGTCGCCCAGGAAGATCACCGTGGTGTGGCGGTCCAGCGAGTCCAGATGGTCCTCGCAGAAGTCCTGCAGCGCGCGCCCGTAGTCGGTCTGCTGGAAGCCGATCTTGGAGAGCACGTTGAAGATCGCGGTCTCCACGCCGTGGTCGTCGAGCACGTCGTTCACCGAGATCAGCCGGCCCGAGAAGGCGAAGGCGTCCAGCCGGTCGACCACCTCGTTCAGCGAGTAGAGGAAGGTCAGCAGGAACTGCGCCGCGGCGGCCACCGACTTGGAGACGTCGCAGATCGCCACCAGCTTGGGCTTGTCGATCTTCTGGGTCTTCCAGGCGATCTCGAAGGGCACGCCGCCGTGGGCCATGCTCATGCGCAGGGTCTTGCGCACGTCCATGTGGCCCTTGAGCGCCCGGTGGCGGCGGCGGCTGTAGCGGTCGGCCAGGCGCTTGGCCATGCGCCGCACCAGGGCCTGCATGACGGCCAGGTCGACCGGGTCGATCCCGCTCTCCGAGTTCAGCGCCTTGCGCGCCAGGAGCTCCTCGCGCAACGCCTTGCCCGAGCCGGCCGCGTAGAGGTCGTGCTGGCGCTCGACGTAGCGCTGGGCCTCGGCCATCAGGGCGCGCCGGCCGGCCTCGAGCCGGTCGGCCAGGCCCTCGCCCTCGGGCAGCTTGCGGGCGTTGGCCAGGATCCGCTCGATCTCGGCCAGGCCCATTTCGTCCAGCAGGCGGCGGGTCATGCGGCTGCGCTGGGTGCTGAGCCGGATCTGCGCCACCCCCGCGCGCTGGGCGGCTTCTTCCATGGCCTGGGTCAGCCCCGCCGCGTCGCCCTCCAGCAGCATCTGCGCGAGGGGCGAGGTCTCCACCTCGGGCGACGAGGCCTCCTCGCCGCCGCCGGGTTCGCCCGCCTCCTCGCCGCCGGCCTCGCCCTGCGGCGGAGGCGGCAGCTCGAACGCCCGGCGCGCGAAGAAGGTGTCGAAGGTCGTCTCGAACCGCGCCACCTCGTCCGCCGACTTGGCCAGCGTCACGCACAGCGCGTCGCGCAGCAGCGTGCGGTCGCCGTAGCCCACGGCGGCCACCGCCTGGTGCGCGTCGATCGCCTCGGCCGGCGAGACGCGCACGTCGGCGGCCCGGAGCGCGCGCAGGAAGTCCTCCATCGTCCGCTGCATGGCGGCGGCCTCAGACCAGGGGCTTGCGCATCAGCTCAAGCACCTGCGGCTCCACCGCGGCGATGTCCTGCTCGAACTTCAGGATCACGTTGAGGGTGTCGCGCACCAGTTCCGGCTGAAGGGAATCGGCGTGCAGCAGGATGAGCGCGCGCGCCCAGTCCACGGTCTCGGAGATCGACGGCGACTTGCGCAGGTCCAGCGTGCGCAGGGTCTGCACGAAGGCCACCAGTTCGCGGGTCAGGCGCTCCTCGATGCCGGGTACGCGGGTGGCGACGATGCGCTCCTCCAGCGAGGCCTCGGGCAGGGGAATGTGCAGGTGCAGGCAGCGGCGCTTCAGCGCGTCGCCCAGGTCGCGCACGTTGTTGGAGGTCAGGAACACCAGCGGCGGGGTCTTGGCCTTCATCACCCCGATCTCGGGGATCGACACCTGGTAGGCCGACAGGACCTCCAGCAGGAAGGCCTCGAACGCCTCGTCGGACTTGTCGATCTCGTCGATCAAGAGGACGCAGCCGTCGTCCTCGCGCAGGGCCCGCATCAGCGGACGCGGCTCCAGGAACGGCTCGGAGAAGAACAGGTCGCCCATGCCGTGCAGGCGCTCCATGGCCTCGTCCATGGTGGCCGCGTCGGCCAGGCTCTCGCCCATCCGGTCCTTCAGGATCTGGGTGTAGAGGAGCTGCTTGCCGTACTTCCACTCGTACAGCGCCTTGGACTCGTCCAGGCCCTCGTAGCACTGCATGCGGATCAGCGGCAGGCCGAGGAGCGTGGCGGTGGAGAGCGCCAGCTCGGTCTTGCCGACGCCGGCCTCGCCTTCCACCAGGATCGGCTTTTGCAGGTTCACCGCCATGTAGAGGGCCGTGGCGATGCGGCGCGAGGCGATGTAGCCGACGCTGGCCAGGCCTCCGATCAGCGCCTCGATGGAGGAGAACGGGTCGGCGGGGGCGGAGCCGCGCGCCGCCGTGGTCGAAATCGTCAAAGTCTCAAACTTTCAATGGCGGGCGGAAAAACGCCCAGGATCGCTTCAAAGCCCGAACAGTGAAGGCCGCGCAAGCCCGGCGCAAGAGCGCGCGGCGCCGCGGCGGCTTGGCGCGGCTGCCGGCGTGGGGCAGGAAAGGGCCATGTGGACGATCCCCGCGCGCCGCGCCGCCCCTTTCGCCGCCGTCCTCGCCGTCGCGCTGGCTCCCGCCCTGGCGCCTGCGCCGGCTCAGGCCTCGCCGGTCGCGGATGACGACCGGCCCGCCCCGTTCCCCGGCGAGGAGATGTTCGCCGCCTTCCATGGGCGCGAGGGGGTGGACCGGATCGTCGATGACCTGGTCGCGCACAGCGCCGGCGATCCGCGCATGGCCCATGTCCTGCGGGGCGTGGACCTGGCGGCGCTGCGCCGGGCGCTGAAGGCCGAGCTCTGCTACGTGCTGGGCGGCGGCTGCCCCTTCGAGGACCGCGACGCGAAGCTGGCGCGCAAGGGCAGGGGCGCCACCTACGACGACTTCGCCGCCCTGGTGGAGCACCTGCAGGCGGCCATGACCCGCGAGGGCGTGGCGCCCCGCGCGCAGAACCGCCTGCTGGCCCGCCTGGCGCCCGTGCAGCAGCGCCTGGCCCGCTAGCCCAGCGCGTAGGGCCGGTAGGGCCCGGCGATGAGCTGTTCGAACACGCCCAAGCCCTTCATCGGCGCCTCGCCCGGCAGGGAGAGCGTCACGTGCGAGAGCGCCTGGATGTGCCAGTTCTCCGGCGAGGCGACGTTGACCTGGGAAAGGTCGATGTCCTGGCGCTCCACCACCAGCACGCCCTTCCAGCCGCCGTGGCGCCAGTTGGGGTCGCCATAGCCGATGCCGCGCATGAAGAAGGTCATGAACGGTTCGAACGTCACCGAGGCCTGGCCCTGCTTGAGCGGGATGTTCAGGGTGGCCGTGCTGGCGTGGCGCGTGCCGGCGATCAGCTTCACCTCGTCCATCGTGGCGGTCTCGGTCTCGTAGAAGCCGCCATGGCCCGCGCCGTCGGGGGCGATCACCGCGCGGGTGTTCCAGGGAACCCCGTCCGGGTCGGCGTTGACGTGGAAGTAGACGCTGCGGTCGGCGAAGTTCAGCGGGCACCACTGCCAGAAGAAGCCGGGCAGGGTTTCGGGCACGGTGGGCTGCGGGTCCGGCGCGCCCACCGGCCGCACGCCCCAGGAGCGGTCGCGCGTGCCCGTCGAGCCCTGGGCCACCTCGCGGCGCACGCCGTCCACCTCGATCCAGCCGGAGACGCGCACGTTCTGGGTCAGGCGCGTGTAGTCCATGAACGCGCGCGGGCCGATCCGGCGCATGAAGCGCGGCTCTTCGATGGGGAAGGTGCGGCCCTCGAACACCAGCTCGGCGGCCATGCCGTCGCTGGGCGCGACCACCACCTTCAGCTTCTGCAGGGGCTCCAGCACCTCGATGGAGATCGGCCCGCAGTTCAGGTCCATGCGCTCCATGTTGAGCAGGCGCGAGGCGTGAAGACAGTGCTGCACCCCGTCGCGCACCACCGAGAAATGGGCGTCGGCGACGTTCAGGTGGGGATAGACGCCGAAGGCGAGCGCGAAGAACTCAGAGCCGTCCGGCGCGTAGCCGTTGAAGAAGTAGCGGTCATAGAAATTCCGGTCCGTGCCGGAATAGGCGATCGGCTCCGGGGTCTGGTGAATTGGAAAATCGTCGGCCTTGGTCAGCATCTGCAGCGTCCTCCCTGATCGCGGCGATCTTATCGAGTATCCGATGTCGGTATTGCGACCGCCGGGCCGGCGGCTGTATGCAAGTGATCAACGATAAGAACTTGAGGGAGAGGGTTCTTCGCTGACGTCGGGTAAGGTCAATCCTTCCGTTGGGTGAGGTTTGACGTCCCGATCCGGTGGACGAAAAACGCCGCATGGTCCATTTCATTTCAATGATGCGGGGCGCCGCGTGAACTCAGAGCTTGAGGCGCGCCTGGCCGCCTATATCGCCGAGCAGATGAGCGAGGCCCAGGACGTGGCCGTCGAGGGGCTGACCCGCATTTCCGGCGGCGCCTCGCGCGAAACCTATCGCTTCCGCCTGACCTGGACCGACCCCGGCGGCGCGGCCAAGATGCGGCGGCTGATCCTGCGGCGCGACCCGCCCGCCAGCCTGATCGACACCGAGCGCCGGATCGAGTTCGAGGCCTATCGCGCCTTCCGCGGCACGGGGGTGCCGGTGCCGGAGATGCTGTGGCTGGAGGAGGAGTCCGAGGCGCTCGACCACCCCTTCTTCATCGCCGAGGAGATCGCCGGTTTCGAGGCCGGGCCCGGCCAACTGTTCACCGAGCCCTACATCGGCACGCTCAAGACCCTGGGCCAGCGCAAGTGGACGATTCTCGGCGAGATCGCCAAGGCCGATCCCCAGGCGTTGGGCCTGACCGAGGTGATGCCGGCGGTGGCGCCGCAGGACTGCTGGCGGCGCGAGCTGGACTATTGGGAAGGGGTGCTCGACAGCGACGAGGCCGCGCCCCTGCCGATCATCCGCGCGGCGATCCGCTGGCTGCGGGCCCATCCGCCGCGCCCGGCGCAGAAGATCTCGGTCGTGCACGGCGACTACCGCACCGGCAATTTCCTCTACGACGACAAGGGCGGTATCCACGGGATCCTGGACTGGGAGATGGCCCATCTGGGCGATCCCCTGGAGGACCTGGGCTGGAGCTTCAATCCGGTGTGGAGCTTCGGCGCCGGCATGGCCGGGGGGCTGTTGCCACGCGAGGAGGCGGTGGCGGTGTGGGAGAAGGCCAGCGGCCTGAAGGCCGATCCTGACGACCTGCACTGGTGGGAGCTCTTCAACTGCGTGAAGGGCCAGGCGATCTGGGTGTCCAGCGCGCGGGCCTTCCTCGACGGCGGCAATCGCGAGCCGATCATGGTCTACGCCTCGTGGGCGCTGGAGAACACCCAGGACCGTGCGGCGCTGCAAGTGATGGGGCGGCTATGAACCCGACAGTCTCAGACGTGCTGGCCGAGCTTTCCGGCCTGATGATGCGCAACGCCGCCCCGGACGTGGCGCCCGCCGACCGCGCCTCGGCGCTCGGCATGTCCTCCATGCTGCTGGCCATCGCCGCCCAGGAATGGGATCGGGCGGCCGCGCGGCTGGTGGAGGAGAACCGCGCCGTGCGCGCTCTCCTGGCCGAGGCGCCGGCCGCCCTGGGCGAGGGCGAGCTGGCCGAGCGGCTGTGGGCGCTGTCCGCCGGCCAGGACGAGGACTTCCGAGTCTCGGCGCTGCAGGCGTCCAATTCGGCCCTGCGCGCGGCGCTGATCGAACTGCAGGTCGCCGTGGAGGCCGCCGAGGGCGAGATCGCCGAGCGGCTGGAGGCCGCCGTCTGGGCCGAGCTCGTGGCCTCCACCGAGCGCCGCCGGCTGGAGGGCGCTCCGGTCTAGGCTCGACAATCGCGCCCATGTCGCTTCTGCTGTGCGCGCGCCGGCGCATTCACGCCGGATCGTGGTTTCGTTTCATTTCATTGAGGATTGCCGATGACGAGAATTCTTCCCGAGCCCACGCCGGAGACCCGGCACTTCTGGGAGGGCTGCAAGGCGGGCGAGCTTCGCCTCCAGCGCTGCACCGCCTGCAAGGAGAGCTACTTCCCGCCGCGGGCCTTCTGCCCCAAGTGCGGCGACCGGGAGGTCGAGGTCTACACCGCCAGCGGCAAGGCCACGCTCTACAGCTACGTGATCAACCATCGCCCGCGCCGGGACATGGGCGAGGCGCCCCACTCCATCGCCGTGGTGGAGCTGGCCGAGGGGCCGCGGATGATGACCAACATCGTCGGTTGCCCGCAGACGCCGGAAGCCCTGCAACTGGACATGGCCCTGGAGGTCACGTTCCAGAAGGAGAGCGACGACATCTCGCTCCCGCTGTTCCAGCCGGCGAAGGGGTGAGGCCATGAAGAAGAATTCCGTCGCCGTCGTCGGCGCCGCCGAGACCACCAAGATGGGCAAGATCCCGGACGTGTCGGTGATCGGCCTGCACGCGGACGCGGCCCTCAACGCCATGAAGGACGCCGGGCTGAAGCCCTCGGACATCGACGGCGTCGCCACCGCCGGGATCAGCCCGGTGGAGCTGGCCCACTACCTGGGGATCACGCCGACCTACGCCGACGGCACCAGCGTCGGCGGCTGCTCGTTCATGCTGCACGTGCGCCACGCGGCCGCGGCGATCAACGAGGGCCTGTGCAAGACCGTGCTGATCACCCACGGCGAATCCGGCCGCTCGCGCGTCGGCGCCGGGGCGTTCGCCCGCGCGCCGTCGAGCCTGATGGGCCAGTTCGAGATGCCGTTCGGCGTCACCTCGCCGCCCACCATGTTCACCATTCCGGTGCTTCGCTACATGAAGACCTACGGGGCGACCGAGGAGGACCTGGCGACGGTCTCGGTGATCCAGCGCGAGTGGGCGGCCCTGAACCCGCGCGCCTCGTTCAAGGACCCGATCACCGTCGACGACGTGCTGAACTCGCCGATGATCGCCTGGCCGTTCCGCATGCTGATGTGCTGCCTGGTCACCGACGGCGGCGGCGCCCTGATCCTGACCAGCGCCGACCGGGCCAAGGACTTCCCGCAGAAGCCGGTCTACATCCTGGGCACGGGCGAAAGCGTGGAGACCCCGATGGTCAGCCAGATGGAGGACTTCACCTCCTCCAAGGCGTTCCGCGTCTCCGGCAAGAAGGCCTTCGAGGAGTCCGGGATCAAGCACTCGGACGTCGATCACCTGATGATCTACGACGCCTTCGCGCACCTGCCGCTCTACGGCCTGGAGGACCTGGGCTTCTGCAAGCCCGGCGAGGCCAAGGATTTCATCCGTGAGCGGAACACTGCGCCGCCGAAGGATGGAAAGCCGGGCGGCAAGCTGCCGCTGAACACCAACGGCGGGGGCCTCAGCTACATGCACTCGGGCATGTACGGCATGTACGCCCTGCAGGAGAGCGTGCGGCAGATGCGCGGGATCGCCCCGGCCCAGGTCGAGGGCGCGAAGATCAGCATCGCGCACGGCGTCGGCGGCATGTTCGCCGCCTCCGGCACGATCGTCTTCACCAACGAAGAAAAGCTCTGAGACCGCGAAGGGCCGGAGGCGTCAGGCTTCCGGCTCTTCCTTCTCCGGCATCTTGATGTGCTCGACCAGGGCCCAGAGGCCCTCGAGCACCGACTTGATCTTGCCGCCCGTGGGGCCGGTCGTCGCCCAGATGCCCTTCATCGCTTCGACGCAGACATTGACCGAGGACCAGTCGACGCGGCCCTGGGTGCGCAGGCGGTCGGCCATTTCGCAAAGGGCGTAGGCCGCTTCCGACAGCGGCCGGTCGTCGTAGAGGCCGGCGACGTCCAGCACCTCGGTGGACAGGTCGTAGACATTGTCCATGGTGCCGGTGCGTTCGCGGCACAGGGTCTCGAGCTTGCCGATGGTCACGCGGACCGCCTGGCGGGCCTTCTCTTCCTCGGCCGACAGCTCGCGCGCGGCGCGCTCGGTGGCCAGGCCCGCGGTCATGCCGCCCTCGCGGGCGATCTGGTCGGTGAGCTTGTAGCGGACCTTGATGAACTGCGCTTCGCTCATAGGTTCACCCGGGTCGGCTTCATAAGCATGTCGATTTCGTCCTGCACCATGTTGGGCTCTTTGGCGATGCCGACCTTTCCGGAAAGGTCGTCCTTGCGCCGCCCCTTCTTGCCGAGCGGCGGGCCCATGTTCTTGAAGCGCCGGTCTGGGCCGACGTAGCTGTCGCAACTGACGATCTGCCGCTCGTCCTTGGCCACCCAGTAGATGCGCTGCAGCAGCACCTCGGGCGTGAAGGGCTTGGCCAGGATGAAGTTGGCGCCGCAGTCGCGGCTGGATTCCACCGTGCCGCGGGCGGCGTGGCCGGTCAGCATGATCACTGGCGTGTAGCGCGCGTCGGCCGGCGCCTCGCGCCGGAGCCAGCGCACGAAGTCGTAGCCGCTCATGCCGGGCATGGCGGTGTCCAGGATGATGAGGTCCAGCTCGCGGGTCTTCACCACGTGCTGGGCGTCGGCCGCCGACATCGACTTGACCTGCCGATGCACCCCGAAGCCGCGGAACATCGCGCTCAGGAGATCGAGCGCCTGGGCGTTGTCGTCCACCAGCAGGACGACCGACCGCTCCAGGTTCATGCGGATGTCAGGAGGGAGGCCGAACGTGCTCATGGTTCAGAACAGATCCAGCTCGCCAGCGACCTCGGCGGCGATCTTCTCGTCGATGGGCGCCTTGTAGACCTCCGTGGCGATCCGATTGGCCAGGGACGCCAGCGGTATTCGCTCCAGCCCGGCGCCGAGGTTGTAGGCGCCTTCGGTCATCAGCCCGTCCTCCAAGAGGCCGCGGATGAAGCTGGCCAGGGCCGACAGGTGCTGGGTGAGCGCGTCGACGGTCTGCGCCTCGCTCATGATCAGCTGCTTGTCGCCGCCGCTCTCGCCGATCAGGCGCGACACCAGCACTTCGAGTTGGGCGCACAGGTCGCCGGCGTTGTCCATTTCCCGCGCCAGCGCGGTCAGCAGGGCGGGTGAATGCACCATGTTCTCCGAAGCGGTGTCGGCGGCGGCGTTTCGCATCAAAACAGCTCCACGGCGCCGTCGTCGACGGCCGCAGGCACCGGCGCGGGCTTGTTGCGCTGGCGAAGGGCGGCGAGATCGGCGTTGTCGGTGACGGTTCTCTGTTGGGCGCGGCCCGTGGTGGGCCAGTACTGCACACGGCGGGCTTCGACGCCGCCCATGCTGGAGCCGACGACGGGGATGCCTTCGTCGCGCAGGAACTTCTCGGCGAAGGCGGCGTTGGACGCGCCCACGTCGGACAGCCCGTCGAACATGCGCGCGCCGCCGAACAGCTTGGCCTGCAGGCGCTCGCGCTTGGCGCCCAGGCGCAGGAGGTCGTTGATCAGGAGTTCCATGAGGTTGACGCCGTAGCGCCGGCCCTCGTCGGCCCCGTCGTTGCGGCCGCCGGGCAGCAGGAAATGGTTCATGCCGCCCACGCCGCGCACCGGGTCGGTCATGCAGACCGCCACGCAACTGCCCAGGATCGTGGTGAACACGGTGTTGGGATCGCCCGACACCTGGTGGTCGCCCTGGACGACGTGGATCCGCTGATGCGGTCGGTTGGAGATGTTGTCCAGCTTCATGTGAGCGGCCCGAAGACCGCTTCGATCTTCTCTTTCAGGGTTTGGGTCGTGAACGGCTTGACTAGGTAGTTGTTGACGCCGAACTGCACCGCCCGCTGCACCAGGTCGCGGTCGGCGCGGCCTGTCAGCATGATCACCGCGGTCTTGGCGATCGGCGGGTGCGCCCGGATCGCGCGCAGCAGGCCCAGGCCGTCGAGCTTTGGCATGTTGAAGTCGGTGATCACCAGCTGCGCCGGCTGCGCCAGCAGGGCGCGCAGGGCGTCCTCCCCGTCGGGCACCTCGCGGGTCTGGGTGATGCCGATGGCGTGCAGGCTGGTGCGGACGAGCGATCGCATGGTCTGCTGGTCGTCCACGATCAAGGTCTTGATGGCGGAAGGCGCGGGCATCAGACGCTCCTTTGCGGCTCTGTCGCCGCGCACAAGTTTAGCATTGCGGCGGCCAGACGAGGCAGGGGCGCCTGCGTCTCGACGGCGCCGATCTCGAGGGCGGCCTTGGGCATGCCGTAGACGACGCAACTGGCCTCGTCCTGGCCGAGCGTCCGCGCGCCGCCCTGGCGCATGGCCAGGAGGCCCTTGGCCCCGTCGCGCCCCATGCCGGTCAGGATCACCCCGACGGCGGGGCGGCCCAGGGCCGCCACGGATTCGAACAGCACGTCCACGGAAGGCCGGTGGCCGTTCACCGTGTCGCTGTGCTTGAGGCGGCACATGGGCGCGGTCTTGGAGGCGACCTCCAGGTGGGTCTCGCCGCCGGGCGCCAGATAGACCCGTCCGGGCGCCAGGCGCGCGCCGTCGCTGGCCTCTTCCACGTGGGCGTCGCTCACCCGGTCCAGGCGGGCGGCGAAGCTCTTGGTGAAGGCCGCCGGCATGTGCTGGGTGATCACCGTGGGCGGGCAGTTCCTGGGGAAGGCCGACAGGATGGTCATCAGCGCCTCGACCCCGCCGGTGGACGAGCCGATCGCCAGGATGCAGTCGTTGGCCTTGTAGTCGGCGTGGCCTTCATGCGGCTTCACCGGGCCGGCGAAGGGGCGCACGTTGGAACGCGCCGCGCTCTTCACCTTCTGCGCCAGGTCGGCGAAGGCCTCGGCGGCGGTGGCCCCGCCGGAGGGCTTGCCCACGCAGTCCACCGCGCCCAGCTCCAGGGCG
Source organism: Phenylobacterium sp. (assembly GCF_041916435.1). Classification (GTDB taxonomy): domain Bacteria; phylum Pseudomonadota; class Alphaproteobacteria; order Caulobacterales; family Caulobacteraceae; genus Phenylobacterium. The sequence continues at coordinate 323,461 of NZ_JAYRZM010000004.1, forward strand.
GCCAGGGTGGTGTCCGCGCCAGCCTGGGTGAGGGTGGAGACCATCACCACCGGCGTCGGCCGCAGGCGCATGATCTTTTCCAGGAACTCCAGGCCGTTCATGCGCGGCATCTCGACGTCGAGGGTGATGACGTCGGGATTGAGCTTCTTGATGGCCTCGCGGGCCTCGAGCGGGTCGTTGGCGAAGCCCAGGACCTCGATCTCGGGGTCCTGCCGCAGGGTGGCGGCGATCAGGCTGCGCATGGTCGCGGAGTCGTCGACGATGAGGACGCGGACGGTCATCAGCGGGCCCTCATGCGATAGGTGGTCAGGCCGGAGGTCTCGAACAGGGCCGCGGCGGGGCCGGCGACGCGTTCGGAGTGGCCGATGTACAGCGTGGCGCCGGGCGTCATCACCGAGGCGAAGCGCTGCCAGACGTGCTCCTGCGTGGGTTCGTCAAAGTAGATCACGACATTCCGACAGAAGATGACGTCGAACCGGCCGCGCATGGGCCAGTCGCCGATCAGGTTGAGTTCGCGGAAGCTGACGAGCTGGCGCAGCGCCGGGGCGACCGACCAGCGGCCGTCGCCGCCCGGCGCCTTCTCCAGCCACCGGCGGCGCAGCTCCATGGGGATCGGCGCGACGGCGTCCTCGCGATAGATCCCGGCCTTGCCCTCGGCGACCATGTTCGGGTCGATGTCGGTGGCCAGGATGCGCACGTCCAGGTCGGCGGCTTCCGGCAGCGCCGACAGGATGGTGATGGCCATGGAGTAGGGCTCCTGGCCGTTGGAGCAGGCGGCCGACCACAGGCGCACCCGCCCGCCGGCCCGCGCGCGGGCGGCCAGCTCGGGCATCACCTTGTCGCGCAGGTGGTCGAAGTGGTGCGGCTCGCGGAAGAAGCGCGTCACGTTGGTGGTCAGCGCGGCCATCATGGCCTGGCGCTCGTCAATGCCCTCGGCGCCCTCGATCAGGGAGCAGTATTCGCGGAAGCTGCGCAGGCCGTTGGCCCGCAGACGCTTGGCCAGGCGCGAATAGACCAGCGCGGCCTTGCCCTCGCTCAGGGAGATGCCCGCATGGCTGTGCAGGATGTGCGCGATCTTCCGGAAGTCCTCTGTGGTTAGCAGGAACTCTCCGTCCACGAGGCCCTTTCCAGAGCCGTTGTGACGAGGATCGGCCGTAGACGTCGTCATGCAGCCTCGGCTTCGAGTTCGGGCAGGACGTTGTCCAGCGAGATCAGGCTGATCATGCGTCCGTCGATGGCGAACAGGCCTTTGACGAACTCACGCACCGTGTCGCAGGCCACGTCCGGCGTCGGCTGAACCGCATCGTCGGTCAGGTTGATGATGTCGCTCACCGCGTCCACCAGCAGGCCCATGGTCCGTTGGCCGACCATCACCACCATGATCACGTGGCGGGCGGTCGGTTCGGAGGTGGTCAGGCCCAGGCGGGCGCCCAGGTCGATGATCGGCAGCACCGCGCCGCGCAGGTTGATCACGCCCTTCACGAAGCTGGGCGTGCGCGGCAGCGGGGTGGCCGGCGTCCAGCCGCGGATTTCGCGCACCGACATGATGTCGACGCAGAATTCCTGGTCTCCGATGCGGAAGGCGATCAGCTCGCGCCGGGTTCCGGCGCCCGGATTGATGGGATCGTTCATGCTGCAGCCATTCGTTTTTCAGGACGGCCCGCCTTGCGGCGGTTGTTGGAGACCAGGGCGTCCACGTCCAGGATCAGGGCCACGCGCCCGTCGCCCAGGATGGTCGCCGCAGCGACGCCGGGCACTTGCTGGTAGTTGGCCTCCAGGCTCTTGATGACGACTTGGCGCTGGCCCTGGATCGCCTCGACCAGCAGGGCCGCCTTGCCGCCGCCTTCGCTCTCCACAAGGATCGCCACGCCCGTGGGCGGATCGATCGCCGCGTCGCGGTAGCCGAGCGAGACGCCGACGTCGATCAGCGGCACGAAGGTGTCGCGGATGCGGATCACCGCGTCCTTGCCGCCGATGTAGTGCACGTCCTCGCTGCGCGGGGTCAGGCTCTCGACGATGTTGCTCAGCGGCGCCACCAGCGTCTGCTCGGAGGCCGACAGCACCATGCCGTCGAGCACCGCCAGCGTCAGCGGCAGCGACATGGTGAACTTCGAGCCCTTGCCCGGCTCGGAACTGATGGAGATGCGTCCGCCCAGCGCCTGGATCGAGCGCTTGACCACGTCCATGCCCACGCCGCGGCCGGAGATGTCGGACACGGTCTCGGCCGTGGAGAAGCCGGGAAGGAAGATCAGGTTGTCGACTTCGTCGTCGGTGAGGATGGCGTCCTCGGCGATCAGCCCCTTGTCGATGGCGATGCCGCGGACGCGCTGGCGGTTGATGCCCTTGCCGTCGTCGCTCACCTCGATGACGATCCGCCCGCCGCGGTGCAGGGCGGCCAGCTTGACCGTGCCTTCGGGCGGCTTGCCGGCGGCTTCGCGCTCCTCGGGCGTCTCCAGCCCGTGGTCGATGGCGTTGCGCAGCATGTGGGTGATCGGGTCGCTCAGGCGCTCGATCACGGTCTTGTCGACCTCGGTGTTCTCGCCCTCCATCACCAGGCGGGCGCGCTTGTTGGTCATGTCGGCGACTTCGCGCACCAGGCGCGGCATGCGCTGGAAGACCGACTTCACCGGCTGGGCGCGGATGGCCATCACGCTGTCCTGGATTTCCCGGGTCAGCAGCTCCAGGTCCTCGAGGCCGAGGGAGATGGCCGAGGAGCGGGCCAGGCCGCTCTCGATGACGCGCTGGGACAGCATCGCCTGCTGGATCACCAGTTCGCCGACGGCGTTGATCAGGCGGTCCACGCGGTCCAGGTCCACGCGGATGGTGGTCTGGGGCGGCGGCGCGGAGGAGGCCCCGGCCGCGGCCGGGGCGGGCGCGGCGGCGGGCTTCTTCGGGGCGGGGGCGGGCGAGGAGGCCTGCGCCGGGGCGGCGGGCGGCGGCGCTTCGACGACCGGGCCGGCCGCCTGGGCGCGCGCGATCAGCGCGGCCACGTCCAGGCCGGCCGCCGCTTCGGCCGCCTCGGCGACCGCTTCGGCGGATTCGGCCTCCGGCTCCTGCGCCGCGTCGGCCGCGGGTTCGTCCGTGTCCTGCTGGGCCTTGGAAAGGATGGCGGCCAGGTCGAGGTCGGCGGCGGCCGGGCCGCCTTCGCGTTCGACGGAAAGGTCGCAGTCGTCCTCGACGAATTCGAAGACCTCGCGGATCGCCGTCTCGTCGGCCGCGGTCTCCAGACGGATCGTCCAGGACAGATAGGCGTGCTCGGCCGACAACTGGTCCAGCCGCGGGAGCTCGGACTGGTCGAGCTCGACCTGCATGGCGCCCAGCCGTCCCAGCTCGCGCAGCACCAGCCCGGCCTCGTTGGCCTTGGCGTACATCTCCGTGCGCGGCTTGAAGACGATCTTCCAGGCGTTGGTGGCGGGCGCTTCCTCCGCCGCCGGCGCGGCCGCCTCGGCCGCGGGCTCGTCCTCGATCGCCAGGGTCACGGGGGTGAAGTCGATCTCGCCGCCGTCGAGCCCGCCGTCGCCGTCGTCCAGCATGCCTTCGTCGCCGATCAGCGACTGGAGCTCGGCCAGGATCGGCGCGGAGCGCGATTCCTCCACCGAGCCGCCCGTGCGGGCGGCCTGGACGTGGTCGGCCAGCACGTCGGACGCGCGCAGCAGGATCTTCGCCACGTCGTCGGTGAACACCATGTTCCCCGAGCGCAGCTCGTCCATCACCGTCTCGAAGACGTGGGCGAAGCGGATCAGGTCTTCCAGGCCGAAGGCGCCGGCGCCGCCCTTCACCGAGTGCACCGCGCGGAACACCGCGTTGATGGTCTCGGAGTCGTAGTCGCCAGCCTCCATCGCGAGCAGGCCCTGCTCGGCGTCGGTCAGGAGCTCATCGCACTCCTGGAAGAAGGTGGCCTTGATACTCTCGAGCGGATCCACGGCGTGCTCCGATTACTTGCGGTCTTCGGACGGTCTTAGGCGGCGACGCGACGGACGGCGTCGATCAGCTTTTCCGGGTTGAACGGCTTGACGATCCAGCCCGTCGCGCCGGCCTTGCGGGCGCGATCCTTCTTGGTCGCGTCGCTTTCGGTGGTCAGCACCAGGATCGGGGTGGCGCGGTGCGTCGGGTCGGCGCGCACGCCTTCGATCACGCCGAAGCCGTCGAGCCGGGGCATGTTGATGTCGGTGATCACGACGTCCGCGCCCTCGGCGGCGAGGACTTCCAGCCCTTCGACGCCGTCGACGGCCTGGATGACGCGATAGCCGGCCTGGGCGAGCGCCAGGTTCAGCATTTCCCGCATCGTGCGGGAATCGTCGATGGTGAGAACGGTCTTGGTCACGGATGCCCCCTTTTAGGCCTGGACGTGAACGTCGGGGTTTCCGAACGCCGCCATCTGTTCAATGAAGGCGTCCGAAGGTTGGTCGATGCGAAGCGAGAGGCCGTCGGCCTCCCACGTCGCGCGTGCGGAAAGAAGCACCTGCAGGCAAAGCCCTCCCAGCCGGGAGACCTGAGATGCGTCGATGTCGAGCGGGCGGCCCCGCAGGGACAGGATCTCCGCGCGCAGCGGATCGGCGGCCTGGAGATCGAGGATGGCCGGCAGGCTGACGGTCGCGGCGGCTTGCACGTCGTCTGTCATCAGAACTCCTCCCATTCCTGGACCTGGGGACGCTTCGCGGCGGACAGGCCGCGGCCGCCCGCCGTCTTCAGGACGGTCGTCGTGCGCCGGCCGGCCGGCGCCGTGGCGGCGACGTTGTTCGACACGCGGAACCTGGCGACCCCCTGGACCAGCATCTCGGCCTCTTGCTCCAGCGAATGACTGGCTGCGGTCGATTGCTCGACCATGGCCGCATTCTGCTGAGTGACCTGATCCATTTCGTTAATGGCGGTGTTGACCTGGCCGAGGCCCTCGGCCTGCTCCTTGGCCGAGTTCGCGATCTCGGAGACGAGCTTGCTGATCTGGCCGACTTTCTCGACCATCCGGCCCAGCGCCTCGCCCGTGCGGCCCACCAGATCCACCCCGGATTCGACCTGCTCGCTGGACGCCGTGATCAGGGTCTTGATCTCCTTGGCGGCTTCGGCCGAGCGCTGCGCCAGCGCGCGGACTTCAGAAGCGACCACGGCGAAACCGCGGCCAGCCTCGCCCGCACGGGCCGCCTCGACGCCGGCGTTCAGCGCCAAGAGGTTGGTTTGGAAGGCGATTTCGTCGATCACGCCGATGATCTGGCTGATCTGGTCGGAGGAGTGCTCGATGGCGCTCATCGCCGCCACGGCGCTGTTGACGATCCTGCCGCTTTCCTCGGCCTCCGATTTGGCCGAGCGGGCCGCTTCGTCGGCCTCCTGGGCGCCGGCGCTGGCGCGTTTGACGGTGGCGGTGATCTGGTCGAGCGCGGCGGCGGTTTCTTCCAGGCTGGCGGCCTGTTGTTCGGTGCGCCGCGACAAATCGTCCGCCGCCGATCCGATCTCGCCGGCGCCGCCGCGGATCGCTTCGACGTTAGCGTAAATGGCGCCCATGAAGTCGTCGAGGTGGGCGACCGCCTCGTTGAAATCCTCGCCCACCTGGGCGTAGGCGTCCGGGATCTGCGACATCCGCACCGTCAGGTCGCCGCCGGCCAGCTGGGACAGGCCCGACTTCAGGCCGTCGACCACGATCGACTGTTCCTGCTGCAGGCGCTCGCGCTCGGCCTGGGCGGCGCGATAGCGGCGGTTCGAGGCCGTCTGGTAGACGGTCAGGACGAGGCTCATGTCGAGCAGGGCGGCCTTCACCAGGGCGCCGACCCCGTCGAGCACCTTGTCGCGCTCGCGGGCGTTGACGCCGAAGCCCTTCGGCCAGGCCTGCTGCAGCACTGAGCGGAGCAGATGCTCCATGATCAGGCCGTAGCCTTCCACGTACCACTGCGGCTCCAGCCCGATGCGGGCGTGGGTCTCGCCGATCAGCGTGGCGTTGCGCGCATAGGTCTCGTCCAGGCGGCCGCTGGCGATGGCCCCCCAATGCTCCACCTGCCGCCGCCCGGCGGCCTTCATGTGGTCCGGGTCCTTGAAGAACGTACGCGTTTCTTCGAACTGGGACAGATGCGCGTAGAACGCGTCGATCGCGGCGGGCAACGCGGCGTCGACTTTCGGCTTCAACTCAGCCAGACGGCTCCTCGCCTGGCCGTCAAGCCGCAGAAAATCCAGATGACGCTCCAGTCGAAGATCATCGACTGGCGCCTCTTGCACACTCATCGCCCGCCCCCAACGCAATCAGGCCCCGAAAACTGCGGCCCAATTGCTCTGCGATTTGGTTTCAAAATTCTTCCCAACCGTCGGCCTCAGGCTCCATTTTTGGCGCCGCCGATCCGGTCGCCGCGGTGGTGCGCAATTGCGGCGTCGGCCGGGGTTGGGACGGAGTCGCCGGACGGGGGCCGGCGCGCGACGCGGCGGGCGGCTCTCCGAGCCGGAAGCGGCCCACGGAATTGGCCAGGCTGTCGGCCTCGCTGTTGAGGCCGTGGGCGGCGGCGGTCGACTCCTCGACCATGGCCGCGTTCTGCTGGGTCACCTGGTCCATCTGGTTGACGGCGGTGTTGACCTGCTGAAGCCCGGTGGCCTGCTCCTGGGCGCTGGCGGCGATCTCGGCAACCAGGGAGTCGATCTCCGCCACCTGGGAGACGATGCGCTCCAGCGCTTCGCCGGTCTTGCCGACCAGGTCCACGCCGGCCTCCACCTGCTCGCTCGACGCCGAGATCAGGGTCTTGATCTCCTTGGCCGCTTCCGCTGAGCGCTGGGCGAGCGCCCGCACTTCGGAGGCGACCACGGCGAAGCCGCGGCCGGCCTCGCCCGCGCGAGCGGCCTCGACCCCCGCGTTCAGGGCCAGGAGGTTGGTCTGGAACGCGATCTCGTCGATCACCCCGATGATCTGGCTGATCTGGCGCGAGGACTGCTCGATGCCGCTCATGGCGTCCACGGCGCTCGACACCACTTCGCCGGAGGCGTGGGCGTCGGTGCGGGTGGCCACCACCACGCCGGAGGCCTGCTTGGCGCCCTCGGCGGTCTTCCTCACCGTGGCGGTGATCTCGTCGAGCGCGGCGGCGGTCTCCTCCAGGCTGGCGGCCTGCTGCTCGGTGCGCCGCGCCAGGTTGTCGGAGGCCTGGGTGATCTCGCCGATGCCCGAACGGATGCCGGCGACGTTGGACGCGACCACGCGCATGGCGTCCTGAAGCTGGTTCATCGCCGCGTTGAAGTCGTTCTTGAGCTTCAGATATTCCTCGGGAATCTCGTCGCCCAGGCGGGTGGTCAGGTCGCCCTGGCTCACGCGCTCCAGGCCGTCGGCCAGGCTGTGCACGACCTTGGCCTGGGCCTCGGCGGCGGCGGCCTTGGCCGCCTCGTTGCGGGCGCGCTCGGCCTCGGCGGCGCGGCGCTGCTCGACCGTCTGGCCTTCCAGCCGCAGCTTGGCGATCGCGGCGTCCTTGAAGACGGTGACGGCGGCGGCCATCTCGCCCACCTCGTCGCTGCGGCCCGCGGCCGGCACTTCCACGTCGTGGTCGCCGTCGGCCAGGCGGCGCATGGCGCGGGTCATCACCGACACCGGCCGGGCGATGGCGCGGGTCAGCATCCAGCCGAAGACGATGGCGATCAGCATCACCACGGCGATGCCGGAGAGCATGACCGTGTAGGCCGTGCGGGCGGTCGCCTTCTGCTCGGCGTTGATCGCCGCCATGTGCTTGGTCTCGATCTCGAGGATCGCCTCCATGGCGTCCTCGGCCGGCGCGATCAGGCCGTCGGCGACGCCGTCGGGGCCGACCAGGTCCACGGCCTGTTGGTGGGTGGCCGGGTCGGTGGCCAGCTTCGCGCCCGCCACCACGATCTGGTCGAACCACTTGTCGGCCGCCGCCTCGGCTTCGACCGCCTTGGCCTCCACCTCGGAATTGTTGTCGGCCAGCTCGCGCAGGCGCTTCATCTGCGCCTTGAAGTTGGCCCGGTGCTTGTCGGCGCGCTCGGTGTAGTAGGGATTGAGGCTGAGCAGAAAGCCGCGGAAGCTGTTCTCCTGACGCGACAGGTAGAACTTGGCGTTGATCAGGGCGATCATGGTGTCGCGGCTGTTGGCCGTGGCCTGCCGCGCCTGATCGAGCGCATGAAGATTGACCAGGGTGACGGCGCCCATGCCGCAGATGGTCAGGATGATCGCGGCGAAACTGATCGCCAGTTTTCGCGAGATCTTCAGATTGTTGAACAGCATTGCTCTGCTCCGTTCGCGGCAGCGCTGCAGCGCGCCGCATTGGATTTCGCACTCGGTCCCAGAACGCCCCGTCGCGCGCGCCCTGCCGCGCCGCCGAATCCCTCCGCCTGGAGGGTGCGCCGACGCGGGTCCAGCCCGTCAGCGACCTTCAGAGAGCTAGGTCCGACGCGTTGAAGAAATGGTTACCTGAACCCTCGTCCCGGGGCGTTCGGGCCGAGTTTTTCGTGTTCTTCTTCAAGGCGTTGTGCGGGCCGTGCGTCGATATGGCGCAGGTTTTGGGCGCCTAGGATCAACCCGGCGGCGACCGCTCAATCAACGGTCGAGCTTGGTCGAAAGCACGATGGAGGAATTCGTGCGCTCCACCCCGCCGATGGCGCCGATTTCGTCGATCAGCGCATCCATCCGCTCCACGGACGGAGCCTCCACCGCGGCGATCAGATCGAACGGGCCGCTCACCGACTGCAGGCGGCGCACGCCGGCGATGCGCCGCATGGCCGCGATCACCGCCGCGGCCTGCTTGGGCTCAACCGTCAGCGTCACATAGGCGTGGATCAGGCCGCGCTCCACGGCCTCGGACAGGCGCACGGCGTAGCCGGCGATCACGCCGGTGCGTTCCAGCCTCGCCAGGCGGCTCTGCACCGTCGTGCGCGACAGGCCGAGCGCGCGGGCGAGTTCGGCCACCGGCGCGCGGGCGTTCTCGCGAAGGCGCGCCAGCAGGTGTTGGTCGATGTCGTCCATCCGGCGTATCGCTGATATGGGCCTACGAAACGACGAAATTGTGCCGGCATATCGCCGAAACGACAATTGAAATCGACATCTCCGGCGCGGAGACTTGGGGCGAACGCTCATCGGCCAGGGAGGATGTCTCGATGCGCAAGGTCGCCGTCGTCGGCGCGGGCAAGATCGGATCGACGATCGTCGATCTGCTGGCCGGGTCCGGCGCCTACGAGGTCACGGTCGTCGATCAGTCGAACGACCAGCTCGCCGCTCTCAATCCGCGCACCCGTGCGCGCAGGCTGGCCCTGGCGATCGACGACGTCGACGCGCTGGCCGCCAAGCTCAAGGGCCACTTCGCCGTGGTCAACGCCGCGCCCTTCCACCTGACCACGCGGGTGGCCCAGGCGGCCAGGGCCGCCGGCGCGCACTACCTGGACCTGACCGAGGACGTGGCCTCCAGCCGCGTGGTCAAGGAGCTGTCGGAGACCTCCGACACCGTCTTCATCCCGCAGTGCGGCCTGGCCCCTGGCTTCATCACCATCGTGGCCGCCGACCTGGCCCGCAAGTTCGACGAGCTGCACGATGTGCGCCTGCGCGTGGGCGCCCTGCCGCGCTATCCGTCCAACGCGCTGAACTACAATCTGACCTGGAGCACGGACGGGGTCATCAACGAGTACTGCGAGCCGTGCGAGGCGATCGTCAACGGCCGCCTGCGCGAGGTTCCGGCGCTGGAGGAATGCGAGGAGTTCGCCCTGGACGGGGTGACCTACGAGGCCTTCAACACCTCCGGCGGCCTGGGCACGCTTTGCCAGACCCTGGAGGGCCGGGTGCGCAACCTCAACTACCGCACCATCCGCTACCCGGGCCACGCGGCGATCATGAAGGCGCTGCTCAACGACCTGAACCTGAGGAACCGCCGCGAGCTCCTGAAGGACATCCTGGAAAACGCCGTGCCGGCCACCATGCAGGACGTGGTCATCGTCTTTGTCACCGTCAGCGGCCTGCGCGAGGGCCGGCTGATGCAGGAGACCTACGTCAACCGCATCTACGGCCAGGTGATCGGCGGGGTGCTGCGCTGCGCGATCCAGGTGACCACGGCCGGCGCCATCTGCGCGGTGCTGGACATGCTGGCCGAGGGCGAACTGCCGGCGCGCGGCTTCGTGCGCCAGGAGGACATCGCCCTCGACAAGTTCCTGAACAACCGCTTCGGGCGATACTATGCGGCGCAGGACGCCGTGCTGCGCTCCGCCTGACCTCGCCTTCGAGCCCGATTTCACATTCGAGACCGCCCATGACGATCCAGACCCCGATCGCTTCCGCCGCGGCGGAAGCCGCCGCCGTTCTCGAGCGCCTCGGCGTCGCCCCCGCCCTGCGCGTGGGCGGCTCGCGGCCCGTGCGCTCGCCGATCACCGGCGAGACGATCGCCGCCGTGCATGATGCGACGCCCGACGGGGCGGCCCGGATCGTCGAGGCCGCCCACGAGGCGTTCCTGGCCTGGCGCAAGGTTCCGGCTCCCCGGCGCGGCGAGCTGGTGCGCCTGCTCGGCGAGGAGCTGCGCGCGGCCAAGGCGGACCTGGCGCGGCTGGTCACCCTGGAGGCGGGCAAGATCGTCTCCGAGGGCCTGGGCGAGGTCCAGGAGATGATCGACATCTGCGACTACGCCGTGGGCCTGTCGCGCCAACTGTTCGGCCTGACCATCGCCACCGAGCGCCCCGAGCACCGCATGATGGAGACTTGGCACCCGCTCGGCGTGGTCGGGGTGATCTCGGCCTTCAACTTTCCGGTGGCGGTCTGGTCGTGGAACGCCGCGCTCGCGCTGGTCTGCGGCGACGCCGTGGTCTGGAAGCCGTCGGAGAAGACCCCGCTGACGGCGCTCGCCGTGCAGGCCGCTTTTGAGCGGGCGGCGGCGAAGTTCGGCCCCGAGGCGCCGGCGCGGCTGTCCAGCGTGATCATCGGCGGCCGCGAGGTCGGCGAGGCGCTGGTCGGCCATCCGAAGGTCCCGTTGGTCTCGGCCACCGGCTCGACGGCCATGGGCCGCGCGGTCGGGCCGCGCCTGGCCCAGCGCTTCGCCCGCGCGCTCCTGGAGCTGGGCGGCAACAACGCGGCCATCATCGCCCCCTCGGCCGACCTGGACCTGACCTTGCGGGCGGTGGCCTTCGCCGCCATGGGAACGGCGGGCCAGCGCTGCACGACGCTGCGCCGCCTGTTCGTCCACGAAGACGTCTATGACGCGTTCCTGCCCAGGCTGAAGGCGGCCTACGCCTCGGTGCGCGTGGGCGATCCCCGCGCCACCGGCGTGCTGGTCGGCCCGCTGATCGACGAGGCCGCGCTCGGCGCGATGATGGGGGCGCTGGACGAGGCCCGCGCGGCGGGCGGCGTGGTGACAGGCGGCGGGCCGATCGCGGACGGGGGCGGGGCCTATGCGCGCCCGGCCCTGGTGGAGATGCCGGGCCAGGCCGACGTCGTCCTGCGCGAAACCTTCGCGCCCATCCTCTACGTCATGAAATACCGCGACCTCGCCCAGGCCGTCGAACTGCAGAACGCCGCGCCGCAGGGCCTGTCCTCGGCGATCTTCACCCTCGACATGCGCGAGGCCGAGCGGTTCGTCTCGGTGGAAGGGTCCGACTGCGGCATCGCCAACGTGAACCTCGGCCCCTCGGGCGCGGAGATCGGCGGCGCGTTCGGCGGCGAGAAGGAGACCGGCGGCGGGCGCGAGGCCGGCTCCGATTCCTGGAAGGCCTACATGCGCCGCGCCACCAACACCGTGAACTATGGAACCAGCTTGCCGCTGGCCCAGGGCGTGGTGTTCGACATCTGAGGGGCGCGCCGGCCAGCCTAGAAGCGGAAGTGCGCGGCCAGCCTGAGGTCGTAGATCGCCAGGTCGTTGCGCATCTCGGCCCCGCCCTCGACGGCGAAGGCCGCGCCGATGTCCTCACCCTTCACCGCGCCGCGGATCACCGCGCCCGAGCCCGTCACCTCGTCGGCCAGCAGCGTGAAGTCGTCGGTGCCGGAGACGAAGCGGCCGATGGTGTCGCCGTTCTTGCCGGTGATGGTGCGCCAGCCCACCTCCATCTGCGGGCCCCACCAGCCGTCCTCGCCGAAGCGGGCGCCGCCGGTCAGGCCGACGAACCCGTCCAGGCGGTGGGAGGTGCGGTCCTCGACGACGAGATCGACCGCATCGCCCCCGCCGCTCTCGGTGTAGCCGCCCTCCCTCAGCCACAGGTAGTCGACGCTGGCGGTCGGGCGCAGGTAGTAGCGGCCGAAGCGGGCCTCGTAGCCGGTGGAGAAGCGTCCCGTGAGCGCCGCGCCCGACCACTTGCCCTTGGTGTTGCGGAACAGGATGCGGTTGTCGTCGTCGTCGTAGACGGCGATGGCGCGCTGGTTGGTCACGCCCACCCAGGAGGCGCCGCCGCGCGCGTTCATCGCCCAGCCGCCGTTCACCTTGCGCCAGTAGCCGCCGGCCTCGAACATGTTGACGATCATGGAGTCGCCGTCCACGTGGTCGCCGTTCTCCACGCGCCCCGAGCTCCCGGCCAGGGTGACGCCGACCACGCCGATGGGGAAGCGGCCGGTCTCGGCCCCGGCCACCAGGCCCAGCGACCAGGCGTCGTAGCCCGGATCGTCGGCCTTGTCGTCGCGCTGCACGGCCTCCGCGGTCTGCTCGATCCAGAAGCCGCCGCCGTCCGGGCCCTGGCGGTCCTCGACGGCGCGGGTCACGGCCTTGTCGCCAGCCGAGACCAGCTCGGTCACCGCGCCCTGGTGGTCGGGCAGCATCTGGTTGTAGACGCTCGTGAAGCCCGAGCGCGTGGTCTGGGCGAGGAAGGCGTCGCGCACCTCGGTGTCCAGGTTCGCCGCCGTGATCATCGGCTCGTAGGCCGCGGAGGTGGCCGCCGGCAGGGCGATCTCCGTCTCGCTCTTCCGCGACAGGGTCAGGTCCACCGTCCCGGCCGTAGTGTCCGTGATCAGGGCCGCGTTGTAGAGATAGGGGATGTCGCCCAGCAGGCTCGAATCCAGCCCCCCCGAGGTCAGCGACTGGGCCTGGATCAGGGTGTAGGTGGCGCTGCCGTTCAGCAGGGAATCGAGCTGCACGCCGAGTTTGGCGCCGTCGGCGATGGTCGCGGCGCCCGCGACGTCGAGGAAGCTGTAGGTCCCGTTGTCCGGGTCGACCGCGAGCATCAGGGTCGAGCCCGACCCCAGGTTCAGGCTGGTCAGGTTCAGTTGGCCGGTGTTGGTGACCGTCAGGCCGCCGGAGCCGATCGACAGGGCCAGGGCGCCGCCCGTCGCGGTGATGGCGCCCTTCACCGACGCGCCGCCGTCGATCTCGAAGATGTTGGAGCCGGCGCCGAAGGCGATGTCGCCGGTCACCGTCCCGTTGAGGATCTGCACCAGGTCGTCGCCGGAGCCCAGGTAGATGTTCCCGACGATCGAAGGCTCGTCGACGTCGTCCACCCCGTCGCCGTCGGTGTCGGTTCCGTCGTCGTTGCTGAGCTGCCCGTACTGCACGAGGTTGACGCCGGTGGTGTTGGCCGACAGGTCCAGGGCGATGGCGCGGCCGGTGACCACCTCGTTGGAGGCGTCGGTGTCGGCGTCGTCGGTGTCGTTCTCGTCGTCGGTGGCGGTGACCGCCGCGGTGATGGAGCCCACGTTGACCACGCGGTTCAGCGTGCCGGACTTGTCCCATACGGCGATGGCGTCGCCGGTCTCGCCGGCCACGCTGGCGGTGATCGCGCCGGCGTTGATCAGCGAGCCCGCGGTCGCGCCGCTTTCGATGACGATCCCGGCGGCGGTGTAGTGGTCCTCGGCGGTGATCGACGAACTGATCGCCCCGTCCACCCGGATTTCCGGAACGATCGCGCCCGAGTTCAGGTGCAGGGCGATTGCGTCGGCGGCGTAGGCGTTCGACAGGATGCTGCCGCTCACCGTGACGCCGCCGCTCATGTCCACCGAGCCGCCGCCGTCCAGGCCGATGCGCACGGCCTCCGCCGGCACGCCGTCATAGACGCCGTAGGCGCCGACGCTGCCCTTGATCACCAGCCCGTAGGCTTCGGTTCCGTCGCCGACGTCGCCGATGGTGATGTCGCGGCTGGCCGAGCCGATCTGGATCGCCGGGGCCGCGCCGTAGGAATAGACGGCGGCGGTGCCTTCGTCGGCGTCGTCGACCCCGTCGTTGTCCTCGTCGTCGTTGCTGCTGTCGGTGTCGGTGGGCGGGATGTCCAGCAGGATTCCGCCTGCGACATTTCCGCTCACGCTCACCGCGGCTCCGCCTTGCAGCAGGTCGTCGGAATCCAGCGCCTCCAGCACCGAGGTGTCGCTGGAGCGGCTCGTCGAGCGGTAGCCGGTGGCGGTCACGCTGCTCTGGATGGTCAGGGCCCCGCCGATGTCGTCCTGCAGGTCGACGGCCTGGGCGTCCGCGCCCTTCGCCGCGATCGCGCCGGTGATCGCCACGTCGCCCGAGACGGTCCCGGTGGTGCGCAGGCCGACCGAGCGGTCGCCGGTCACGGTGATCGCCCCTGAATTGGCGATCGAGCCCACGAGATTGGTCTCCACCAGGAGGCCGGCGGAGTCCTGCCCTTCGATGGTGATCGAGCCGGAGTTGGTGATCGTGCCGGTGAACGGCTGGTCGCCGGTCACCCACACCCCGAAGCGGTTGAAGCCCGTGGCGAACAGGCCGTCGTAGTCGCCGTCGCCGTCGTCGTCGGTGATCGTGGTGGTCTCGTCGACCGTGATCGTGCCGGAGTTGATGAAGCTGCCGCTCAGGCCGCCCAGGATCTTCACCCCCACCGAGTCGTCGGCGTCCTCGATCTCGATCGTGCCGGCGTTGCTGACCGAATTGTTGCTGTCCAGGGTGACGGCTACGCCGCTGTCGAGCTTCACCGATCCGGCCGAGGAGATCACCACGTCGTCGGCCGCGCCGTCGTTGGCGGTGGATGTGGCCACCGCGGTCGTCCGCGCCGAGGTGATGTCCGTCTCGGCGTGGGCCTCCGCGGCGATGAGGAGGGAGGACAGGCCAACGAGGGCGGGTTTCAGGGGCGGACGCCGCATTCAGGGACCTCTTTTCTGCGAGGTTCCTTGGTCGGGGCGGCGTATTGCCCGTGTTTTGCCGGATGGTGGGGGTTCGTGCCCGCGGGCGCTATGTCGCGTTACGTGCTCGCATGTTGCGGCGGCGAAATGTAACAAGAGCTTGCGTCAAGCCTGCAATCTGGAAACTCGGGGGCCAATCCAGGCTGACATGGAGGCGTCCATGGATACACAACGGCAGCCTACCGGCGGCGCGGGCTCGGTGCTTGTCGTCGACGACGATCCCAGCATTCGCGACCTGCTCACCGAATTCCTCAAGACCCACGGCTTCCACGTGCGCACCGCCGTGGATGCGGCGGCGATGGACCGCGTCCTGGCCGAAGAGCCGGGAATCGAAGTGGTGATCCTCGACGTCATGATGCCGGGCGAGGACGGGCTCAGCGTCTGCCGCCGCCTGGCCGACCGCAACGGCCCGGCGATCATCATGCACAGCGCCATGGGCGAGGAGACCGACCGGGTCGTGGGCCTGGAGCTGGGCGCTGACGCCTACCTGGCCAAGCCGTGCAGCCCGCGCGAACTGCTCGCCCAGGTGCGCGCGGTCCTGCGCCGCCAGCGCGAACCGGCCCTGTCGCGCTCGCCCTCCCACGCGCCGTACACCTTCGAGGGCTGGCGTCTGGACCCGATCAGCCGCAGCCTGACTGCGCCGAATCAGGTGGTGATTCCACTGGCCAACCGCGAGTTCATGCTGCTGAAGACCTTCCTCGACCAGCCGCAGGTGGTGCTCTCGCGCGAGCAGCTCGCCGAGGCCATGCAGGGCACCGGCGAGGCCGACGGCCGTTCGATCGACGTGCAGATCAGCCGCGTCAGGCGCAAGCTGGGCGACGGCTCGGAAAGCCTGATCCGCACCTTCCGCAAGGCCGGCTACATGTTCATGCCGAAGGTCGCGCGGGGGTGAAGCTTCGCAACCCCTTTGGGCAGGGCGGCGCGGTAAGCCTCTTTGTCCAGGTGTTGGCGATGCTGCTCGCCCTGGTCTTCGTCGTCCAACTGACGAACGCGATCATGGTGCTGGCGGTGCCTCCGCCGCGGCCCGACGTCTACCGGCTCGAAGATGTCGTCAAGGTGCTCAAGGGCGACCGCTCGGCCAAGGCCCTGGAGGGGCTCAAGGTCAGCGTGCGCAGCCATCCGCCGGGGACGAGCGCAGGCCAGAGCCGGGCCCCCGGCCGCGGGCCCGACCTGGACCGCATGATCGTCGATTCGCTGGCCGATCAGCTCGGCGTGCCGAAGACCCAGATCCAACTGGAGACCACGCGGGGGCTGTTCATCCTGCGCCTGCGCCACGAGTTCTTCGAGCCGCGGATGCGCCAGCCTCCGTCCCAGCGCAACAACGCGGACGGACCGTTCGGCGGCGGCGGACAGTTCGACGCGCGTCCTCCGCCCGACGGCCAGGCCCCCGGCGCGCGCGGCGACCAGGGCGCGGGCCCGGGCGGGCCTGGAGCGCCGGCCGACGACGACGGCCGCTTCGGCCCGGGGCCGCGCTTCGGCGGTGGCGGCCCGCCGGTGATCGCGCCGTTCAAGATCGGCCTGATGCAGGGCGATGGGCGCTGGCTGATCGTGGAGAGCCGCGGAAGCTTTCCCTCGCCCTGGCAGCAGCGGGTGCTCCTGTGGCTGGTGATCACCGCCTCGCTTTGCGTGCCGCTGGCCTGGGCCTACGCCCGCTGGCTGGCCGCGCCGATCCGCCGCTTCGCCGAGGCCGCCGATCGTCTGGGCGGAGATCCCAGCGCTTCTGAGGTCGAGGTTTCCGGCCCGGCCGAGGTGCGCATGGCCGGCGAGGCGTTCAACCGCATGCAGGAACGCCTCCAGCGCTACGTGGAGAACCGCACCACCATCGTCGGCGCCGTCGCCCATGACCTGCGCACGCCCCTGGCGCGCATGCGCTTCCTCTTGGAGACGCCGACCGAGGACATGCGCGTGCGGCTGGCCCGCGAGATCGACGAGATGGACGCCATGGTCGGCGCCACCATGGCCTTCGTCCGCGATTCCACGACCAAGGCCGTCCGCGCCGACATGGACCTGTCCTCGCTCCTGGAAAGCCTGGCCGACGACGCGGCGGAGGAGGGCCACGCCGTCTGCGCCAGCGAGATGCCGCAGGCGGTGGTCCACGCCGATCCGGTGGGCCTGCGCCGGCTGTTCGACAACCTGATCCGCAACGGCGTGAAGTTCGCCAGCGACGTGACCGTCGATCTGCGGATCGAGGGGGGCGACGCCGTCGTCGAGGTCGCCGACAACGGTCCCGGCCTGCCGCCCCACGACCTGGAGCGGGTGTTCGAGCCGTTCTATCGCAGCGAGGCCTCGCGCAACCGCGAAACCGGCGGGATCGGGCTGGGCCTTGCGGTGGTGCGCTCCATCGCCCGCGCCCACGGCGGCGATGCGACCATGCACAACCGGCCGGGCGGAGGCCTGATCTGCCGTGTGCGCCTGCCGTTGAGGCGTCCGAGCGCCGGCCGGCCGGCCTAGAGCGCGGTCGCGAAGATCAGCTTCGCCTTGCGCTCGCCGATCTCGGCCAGGGCGTCGGCGCGGCTGGCCGGCTCCAGCAGGCGCACGCGCCTGAGCGCCGTGGCCATGCTGATCGACCAGATGAAGGCGTCGAGCGCGTCCGCGTCGTTCGCCCCTAGGCCGCGCAGGACCGACAGCGAGGTCGCGCCGCGGGTCGACAGCATCTCGCGCGCCAGCCGCCGCAGGGCCGGGTCGCGCACGGCGGCGCGGTGCAGCGCCTCCATCGCCCGCACCCGCCAGGCCAGGTCGCTGGCTTCGTCGACGAGCTCCGAGGGGCCGAGAGCCCCGTTCCTGTTGCGGGCCATGTGCTCCAGCACGTCGGCGCGCACGCGCCGATGCAGCTCGTCGAACGCGGCGTGCAGCAAATCGCTCTTTGTGCGGAAGAAATAGGTGGTCGCCGCCAGCGACAGCCCGGCCGCGGCGGCCACGTCGCGCTGGGTCATGCGGTCGACGCCCTTCTCGCCCACCACCCGCAGCGCGGCGTCCAGGATGCGCCGGGCGCCCTCCGCCGACGGCGGCTCGGTGATCCGCGCATTGGCGTCGAGTGTCGGCTCCACCGCCGAGCCGATGTCGGCGCGCCTCAGGCGCGCATGCAGCCGCATCACCGCATCGACGATCCACGACAGCCGCCCCGCCGCGCCCGGCTCGGCCAGCAGGCTGTTGGCTAGGCCGATGGCGAGGTCGGCCCAGGCTTCGGCCTCGTCGGCCGAGGCGCCGGTCCGGCGCGCGCCGTCCCGCCAGAAGGCGTACATCCGCTCGAACTCGTCCGCCGCCCCGTCCAGCAGGGCCGGCGCGGCCGCGGCGCCCTCGGCTTCCAGCTCCAACTGAAGGGCGAGGTGCCGGCGCCGGCGCTCCAGCAGGTCCTCGAGGGTGGAGATGGTCCAGGCCGGCGTGCTCAGCCACGCCGGACGCGGCGGCTCGTGCAGGGCCGCGCGCTGCTCGGCGCGCCAGGCTTCGAGTTGGAGGTGGGCCAGCGCCTGTACGTGCCCGACGAGCCCCGCGCGATCGCCGAAGTGATAGGTCATGGCCGAGGCGCTGAAGCCAGAGCGGCCGGCCAGGGTGCGTGCCGAAAGCGCCCCCAGGCCGTCCTCGAGACATATCTCCGTCGCCGCCGCCGCCAGCCGCTCGACGGGCTGCGCGCGAGACTCGTCCGACACCTTCACCATCGCCCCCTTTTCGGCCCGTGAGCCAAATCTGGCAAGGGTGTACAAACGTACTAATTTCAAGGGTGGATTTCGCGGAGTGGAGGGGAGTGTGGGCAATATAATAGGAAAAACAGCATGATAAAAATCCATTCATCGAAGTTTCTTGGAAGCTTCACGCTGTACAATCGTACTAGATGATAGGGACGCCCCACTTTCGCACGAGGGGGTGTGCTCATGTTCCGCAATGTCGTTCCGGCGGCCAAGGCCGTGCTGTTGGCCACCACGGCCTGTCTGTCGCTGGCCGCGCCGGCCGCGGCGCAATCGATCGAGACGGCCGCCGCGGCGAGCGTGCGCGGCCGGGTGGTCGACGCGTCCGGCGCCTATCTCGCGGCCGCGCGGGTGTCCGCGCCCGCCCTGGGCCTGCGCGTCGTCACCGATCGGGAGGGCCTGTTCTCGCTGAACCTGCCGGCCGGGCGCCACGAACTGGTGGTGAGCTATCCGGGCATGCAGGACCAGCGCCTGTCGGTCACCGCGCCGGCGAGCGAGCTGCAGACCATCACCCTGTCGGAAGCCGGCGGCGACAACGTCAGCGAGGTGGTGGTCACCGCCCGGCCGATCGTCGCCTCCCAGGCCGCGGCCATCGCCCAGCAGCGCGCAGCGGACAACATCGTCAGCGTGGTCGCCGCCGACGCCATCGGCCGCTTCCCCGACCAGTCGGCCGCCGCGGCCCTGTCCCGCGTGCCCGGCGTGGCCATCGAGCGCGACCAGGGCCAGGAGCGCTATGTCCAGCTACGCGGCGCGCCCGAGCGCTGGACCGTCGTGGCCGTGGACGGAATGAACGTCCTGGGCGCCGAGGAGCGGATCTTCCGCTTCGACTCCGTCCCGGCGGTGGTGATCCAGACGCTCGAGGTGAACAAGACCCTCACGCCCGAACAGCCGGCCGAGGCGCTGGCTGGACGCATCAACATCGTCACGGCCTCGCCCTTCGACCGCAAGGGCTTCCACGTCTCCGGCGACGCCGGCTACGGCGAGATGGCGCTGGGCGGCGGCCCGCAGCGGCAGTTCTCCGGCCGCGTCTCTTGGTCGGGCGAGCACTTCGGCGTCACCGCCGCCCTCGCGCACTACCGTCGTAATCAGACTACGGACAATCGCGAGGTCACCTGGAACCGCGACGGCGACATGAACACCGCCGACGATTTCAGCTTCCGCTCCTACAGCCTGGAGCGCGAGAACAACGCCGGCCAGTTGCGCGTGGAGTACCGCCCCGACCGCGGCGGCAGGATCTTCTTCGACAGCCTCTATTCGGAGTTCATCGACCGCGAGCAGCGCAACCAGTACGACTTCCAGCTCTCCCGCGCGCTCACCCAGTCGCCGGCCAACCGCGGCCCCGACTCCGGCTACGTCGACGGCGCCGGCTACACGGCCACCTGGGAGTACGGCCGCTACTACGACGACACCTTCACCAACACCCTGGGCGGCGACCATCCCGACGTGATGGGTTTCGACGTCTCCTGGCGGCTCAACTACACCCACACCGACGCGGGCATGAACCTGCCGCTGATCCAGCAGAACTTCCTGTCCGGAAGCGGCCGGCTGTCGCTGGTCTATTCGAACCTGTCCAGCGGCATTCCCAACCTGCAGCTCTACACCTCCGTGCCGAACGCGAGCGGCGTGTTCAGCCGCGGCGTCGCGCTGGACGCCCTGCCGCAGACCGGCTCGGTGGCGGACGTGTTCATCCCGATCGTGACCGAGACCAACACCGACTCCTGGACCGGCCAGGTCGACGTCGCCCGCAACTGGACCTCCTTCGGCGCCGAGGCCGAATTCAAGGCCGGCGTGAAGGTCGACCGGCGCAAGGCCGACGGCAACACCTTCTCGGGCCTGCCGGGCGCGACCCCGATCCTCAACGCGCTGGCGCCGCAACTCGGCCTGACCTGGAGCGTCACCCCGCGGATCACCTCGGGCCAGTGGCGCTCGGACTTCCAGCGCGGCTGGGCCGTCTACGAGGTCGACAACATCGGCCTGGCCGAAGACCTGAACGCCCTGATGAAGGCCGCCCAGGCGGCTGGCCTCTACGACCCGTCCAAGAACGTCCAGCCCCAGGACCTGTTCTCCGTGGATGAGGACATCTACGCCGGCTATGCGCAGAACAAGTGGCGCTCCGGGCGCTGGGAGGTTCTGGCCGGCCTGCGGGTCGAGAGCGTGAAGGTCAAGAGCACCGGCGTGCTGGCGGACGGCGTGAACCTGACGCCCCTGACCGTGGACAAGGACTACACCGACCTCTTCCCCAGCGTTCACGTGAACTACGACGTGACCGACGACATCAAGGCCCGGGTCGCCCTGATCCGCGGCGTGGCGCGCCCCTCGTTCGGCGAGATCCGCACCAGCGTGTCGATCAACGACGTCAGCGAGACCATCTCAGGCGGCAACCCCAACCTGGAGCCGGAACGCGCCTGGGGCCTGGACGCGGCGCTCGAATGGTATCTGCCCGGCGCGGGCCTGGCCTCGATCTCGGCCTTCTACCGCAAGGTCGACGACGTGATCTTCGACGCCACCACCAAGGTGCGCGACGACTCCTATGACGCCAACGGCTACGACCGCACCGGCTACAACTTCACCACCACGCTGAACGGCTCGGACGGCAAGATGGGCGGCGTCGAGATCGCCTATCTGCAGCAGTGGCGCTTCCTGCCGGCGCCGCTCGACGGCTTCGGCTTCCAGGGCAACGTCACCTTCCTGGACGGCGACTTCAAGACGCCCGACGGGACCAAGTCGAAGTACCCGGGCCTGTCGAACACCATCGTCAACGCCTCGATCTTCTACGAGAACTACGGCCTGTCGGCGCGGCTGTCCTACCAGTGGCGCGACGCCTGGCTGGACGAGCCCAGCGTGGACGCCACCGACGAGACCTACTGGGCCGCCAACGAGCAGCTCGACCTGTCCCTGCGCTATCAGGTGCGCGACGGACTGACGCTCTACTTCGACGCCAACAACCTGACCGACGAGCTTGGCCAGCGCTACCAGGGCCGCACGAGCCGCCCGATCGAAACCGAGGGCGTGGGCCGCCGCTACATGGCCGGCGTCCGCTTCAACTTCTAGGAGGAACGCCCGATGCTGCGCCGACTGCTCTTCCTGCTGCCCGCCGCGCTCGTCCTGGGCGCGGCGGGGGCGCCCGCCCCGGCCGTCGAGACCGCGCAGGCGACGCTGCACGACGGCGCCTACGAGGTCACCTGGACGTCGAGCCGGGCCGGCGCGCCGGTGGACGTGTTCGTGGCCGCCCGGCCGGACGCCCCGGCCCGCGAGCTCAAGCGCCTTGCCGACGACGACCGCGACGGCCGCGCCAGCTTCAAGAACCCGCTGGGCGCCGGCCGCCGGCCCTATTTCTTCGTCCGGCCGGACGCCTCCAGGGCCGGACTCTGGACCGCGGTGCGGGTGCTGCCCCTGGAGGGCGCGACCAACTTCCGCGACATCGGCGGCTACGCCACCGCTGACGGCCGTCACGTGCGCTGGGGCCTGCTCTATCGCTCCAACGCGCTCGATGGGCTGACGGCGGCCGACTACAAGATCGTCAGCGGGCTCGGCGTCCGGCTGGTCTGCGACCTGCGCACCGACCAGGAGCGCGAGGAGGCGCCCACCCGCTGGCAGGGCGCGCCGCCCGAGTTCCTGAACTCGCCCAAGGCCGCCCTGGACACCAACATGAGCGCCCTGTTCGCGGGCGGCCCGCCCACGGCGGCGACCGTTCGAGCGAACTTCATCAAGTTCTACGCGGACATGCCCGAGGCCTACGCCGGCGAGTACAAGGCGATGTTCCGCCGGCTGATCGACGGCGAGGCGCCGATGATCATGCACTGCACGGCGGGCAAGGACCGCACCGGCGTGGGCTCGGCCCTGCTGCTGACCGCGCTGGGCGTTCCGCGCGCGACGGTGGTGGAAGACTATTCGAAGAGCGCCGCGCTGCTGGCCCGCCAGCCGCCGAAGCAGTCGTCGCGCTACGACGCCATGTTCGCCAAGCTCCCGCCCGACGTGATCCAGGCGCTGATGGGCTCCGACCCGGCCTATGTCGAAAGCGCGCTGGACGCGGTCGACGCCCGCTACGGCTCGGTCGAGGGCTATCTCGCCAAGGAGCTCGGCGTCACCGCCCAGGATCTGGCCAAGCTGCGCGCCCGCTATCTCGAATAGGCGTCAGCGGCCGTCGTAGACGATCTGTCCGTCCACCACGGTCATCACCGCGTGGCCCTTGGGAATCTCGGCCTCGGGCGCGGTCATCAGGTCGACGGAGAAGACGCTGAAGTCGGCGCGCTTGCCCGGCTCGATGTCGCCCAGGTCGTCCTCCGCGAAGCGGGCGTAGGCCGAGGCCGAGGTGAAGAGCTTCAGCGCCTCGGCCCGGCTGAGCGTCTCCTCCGGATGCCAGTCGGCCGCCGAGAAGCCCTTCAGGTCCTTGCGCGCCACCGCCGCGTAGTACTCGATCAGCGGGTCGCCGCGCTCGACCGGAGAGTCCGAGCCGCCCACCACCACGGCGCCGGAATCGAGCAGGCTCTTCCAGGCGTAGGCGCCCTTCAGCCGGTCTTCGCCCAGGCGCGCAGGCGCGAAGTGGAAGTCGCCGATGGCGTGGCTCGGCTGCATGGAGGCGATCACGCCCATCTGGGCGAAGCGCGGAATGTCGACGGGCCGGACGATCTGCGAGTGTTCGATGCGCCAGCGCGGCTTGGCGATCTTGCGCTCGGACGGCGGGATGGCGTCGAGCGCGGTCTCGTAGAGATCCAGCGTCACGGCGTTGCCGCGGTCGCCGATGGCGTGCGTGCCCACCTGGATGCCAGCCTTCAGCGCCTGGTCCATGATCTTCAGCATCTCGGCCGGGTCGCTGACCAGCGCGCCCTCAGTGCCGTGGGCGTCGGCATAGGGCTCGAACAGGGCCGCGCCGCGCGAGCCGAGCGCCCCGTCGGCGAAGAGCTTGATCATCCGCGTCGTGATCCGGCCGTCGGCCGTGGCGCGGGGGCCGTCCTTCAGGAGCGGGCCGGCCTCGCCGCCGGAGATGGCGTTGTAGACCCGCAGCGGCGCCTCGCCCTTGGCGTCCAGCCCTTCCAGCAGGGCCACGTCGGCCCAGTCGACGGCCATGTTGTGCACGCCGGTCCAGCCGTAGTGCGTCTCCACCTGGAAGGCGGCGTGATAGTCGGCCAGCTTGTCGGCCTCGGTGGGCGCGGTCCTGAGCGAGCGGACCAGGCCCATGGCGTTGTCCACCAGCATGCCGGTGGGCTCGCCGGCGTCGTCCTTCAGGATCGCGCCGCCTTCGGGGGCGACGGTGTCGCGGGTGATCCCGGCGGCCTTCAGCGCGGCGCTGTTGGCGACCAGGGCGTGGCCGTCGGCGCGCACCAGCAGCACCGGCCGGTCGGGCGCCACGGCGTCCAGGTCCTGGCGGATCAGGAAGCGGCCCTCCGGCCAGCCGGTCTCGATCCAGCCGCGACCCACCAGGGTTCCGGTTCCCGGGTGCTGCGCCAGGTGGGCC
Organism: Phenylobacterium sp.; assembly: GCF_041916435.1. Classification (GTDB taxonomy): domain Bacteria; phylum Pseudomonadota; class Alphaproteobacteria; order Caulobacterales; family Caulobacteraceae; genus Phenylobacterium. The sequence continues at coordinate 347,594 of NZ_JAYRZM010000004.1, forward strand.
TTCAGCCGCGCCATCGCTTCGGCCGCCGACTTGGAGCCTTCCAGATTGAGGGTCAGCTCGCGCTCGCCGATCCCGCGCAGGTGGGCGTGGCTGTCGGTGAAGCCGGGGAACATGGCCGCGCCCTTCAGGTCGACCACCTTGGTCTTGCGGCCGACCAGCGCCTTGGCCCCCTTCCGGTCGCCCGCGTAGACGATGCGGCCGGCCGCGACGGCGACCGCCTCCACCTTGGGCTGGTCGTCCCGGGCGGTGTAGATCGGCCCGCCCCAGAAGACGGCGTCGGCGGGCGCGGCCTGGGCGGCTGTGGCGAGGGCGAGGGTGGCCGAAAGGCCGGCGATGATCGGGCGCATGGCGCGAGCTTAGCCGTCGGCGAGCCGGCGTCCAAGCTGGCCGCATGGCCGGGGAATCGGCTCAAACACCTGTTCAAATCCGCCGCGCCGGGCGACAAGAAGCGCCAAGGAAAAGAGCAGGGAAGAGGGAAGACCGGGAATGCCGATCAAGAGCGTGCTGATCGCCAACCGTGGGGAGATCGCGATCCGCATCGCCCGCGCCTGCGCGGACCTGGGCCTGACGAGCGTCGCAGTTCATTCCGAGGACGACGCGGCCTCGCGCCATGTCGCCCTGGCCGATTCCGCGGTCGCGCTGAAGGGCGTCGGCCCGCGCGCCTATCTCGACATCGACCAGCTCGTCGCCGCCGCCCGCCAAGCCGGCTGCGACGCGGTGCATCCCGGCTACGGCTTCCTGGCCGAGAGCGCCGCCTTCGCCCGGACCTGCCAAACGGCCGGGCTCGTCTTCATCGGGCCCGATCCGGAGGCGCTGGACCTGTTCGGCGACAAGAGCCGCGCCCGCGCCCTGGCCGGCGAGCTGGGCGTGCCCCTGCTGACGGGGGTCGAGGGCGGGGCGACGCTCGCCGCCGTGCGCGCCTTCCACGAGAAGCTCGGCCCCGGTGGCGCGGTGATGATTAAGGCCGTGGCCGGCGGCGGCGGGCGCGGCATGCGCCGGGTGGAGCCGGGCGAGGACCTGACCTCAGCCTACGAGGCCTGCGCCCGCGAGGCCGAGGTCGCCTTCGGCGATCCCTCGCTCTACGCCGAGCGGCTGATCCGCAACGCCCGCCACATCGAGGTGCAGGTGATCGGCGACGGGACCGCCGTGATCAGCGCGCACGACCGGGAGTGCTCGATCCAGCGCCGCCACCAGAAGCTGGTGGAGATCGCGCCCGCGCCGAACCTGTCGGCCAAGACCCGCGCGGCCATGGCCGAGGCGGCGCTGAAGATGGCCAGGGCGGCCAAGTACAAGAGCCTGGCGACCGTCGAGTTCCTGCTGGACGCCGACGACGGCGAGACCTTCGCCTTCATCGAGGCCAACGCCCGTCTGCAGGTGGAGCACACGGTCACCGAGGCGGTGACGGGGCTGGACCTGGTGCAGATCCAGCTTCGCATCGCCGGCGGCGAGACCCTGGCCGATCTCGGGCTCGCCGACGGCGCGCCGCCGCCGGTCGGCTACGCGGTGCAGCTTCGCGTGAACCTGGAGACCCTGACCGCCGACGGCCAGGTGGCCAGCGGCGCCGGCGGCGTCATCGCCCGCTACGAGCCGCCGTCCGGTCCCGGCGTGCGCGTGGACGGCTACGGCTACGGCGGCTACCGCACCAGCGCGGCGTTCGATTCCCTGATCGCCAAGGTGATCGCCCGCAGCCCGTCGCCGGACCTGTCGGCGGCCGTGGCCAAGGCGGCCCGCGCGGCGGCGGAGTTCCGCCTCACCGGCGTGGCGACCAACCTGCCGCTGCTGCGCGCGGTGCTGGAGGCGCCGGAGGTGGCCGGCGGCAAGGCGACCACCACCTTCCTGGAGACCCACGCCAAGGCGCTGGTCGCCCGCGCCCAGGAGATCGCCGCCGCCGAGCCGGCGGAGGAGCCCGCTGTCGAGGCGGCCGCGCGCCATATGGCCCAGCCCGCGCCGGAAGGGACGGTGGCGGCCGAGGCGCCGCTGCGCGCCACCATCGTCGGCTTCGAGGTCGCCGAGGGCGAAGAGGTGCGCGTCGGCCAGGCCGTGGCCGTGCTGGAGGCCATGAAGATGCAGCACCTGGTGCTGGCGCCCGTGGCCGGCGCGGTCCGCCGCATCGAGGCCGCTCCTGGCGAAACGGTGGACGCGGGCGTTCCCCTGCTCTTCATCGAGCCCGGCGAGCACGCCCACGCGGCGGTCGAGGCCGAGACCCTGGATTTGGACCGCGTCCGCCCGGACCTCGCCGAGGTGATCGCCCGCCACGCGCTGACGCTCGACGCCAATCGTCCGGACGCGGTGGCGCGCCGGCGCAAGACCGGCCAGCGCACGGCGCGGGAGAACCTGGACGACCTGTTCGATCCCGGCAGCTTCAGCGAGGTGGGGGCCATGGCCGTGGCCGCCCAGCGCCGCCGCCGCTCCCTGGAGGATCTGCAGAAGAACACCCCGGCCGACGGCATCGTCACCGGCGTGGGCGAGGTGAACGGCGCCCTGTTCGGCCCGGACAAGGCCCGCTGCGTGGGCCTGGCCTACGACTTCACCGTGCTGGCCGGCACCCAGGGCCACTTCAATCACAAGAAGACCGACCGCGTGCTGGAGTTCGCCGAGCACTGGAAGGCGCCGGTGATCTGGTACACCGAGGGCGGCGGCGGCCGGCCCGGCGACGTGGACGGCGGCTCCATCGCCGCCTCGTCGCTCGACACCACCAGCTTCACCACCTTCGCGCGGCTGTCGGGCCTGGCGCCGCGCATCGCCATCAACTCCGGCCGCTGCTTCGCCGGCAACGCCGTGTTCTTCGGTTGCGCGGACGTCACCATCGCCACGCGCTATTCCAACATCGGCCTGGGCGGCCCGGCGATGATCGAGGGCGGGGGCCTCGGCGTCTTCACCCCTGACGAGATCGGTCCGTCCGACGTGCAGTGGAAGAACGGGGCGCTGGACCTGCTGGTCGAGGATGAAGCGGCCGCCACGGCGGCGGCCAAGCAGATCCTCGGCATGTTCCAGGGGGCGGTGAAGGAATGGAGCTGCGCCGACCAGCGCCTGCTGCGCCACCTGATCCCTGAGAACCGGGTGCGGGCCTATGACGTGCGCGAGGTGATCCGCACCCTGGCCGACGAAGGAACCTTCCTGGAGCTGCGCGGCGGCTACGGCGTGGGCATGATCACCGCCTTCGCCCGCATCGAGGGCCGGCCGCTAGGCCTGGTCGCCAACGATCCGCGCCGTCTGGGCGGGGCGATCGATTCCGAGGGGGCGGAGAAGGGCGCGCGGTTCATGCAGCTCTGCGACGCCTTCGACGTGCCGGTGCTGAGCCTGTGCGACACGCCCGGCTTCATGGTCGGCCCGCACAGCGAGGAGACCGCCGCGATCCGCCGCGGCTCGCGCCTGTTCGTCACCGCCGCCAGCCTGACCGTGCCGCTGATCGCCCTGGTGCTGCGCAAGGGCTACGGCCTGGGCGCCCAGGCCATGACCGGCGGCGACTTCTCGGCCGCGGCCATGACGCTGGCCTGGCCCACCGCCGAGTTCGGCCCCATGGGGCTGGAGGGCGCCGTGCGCCTGGGCTACCGCAAGGAGCTGGAGGCCGAAGCCGACCCGGCCGCGCGCCAGGCCCTGTTCGAGAAGCTGGTCGGCCGCATGTACGAGAACGGCAAGGCGCTCAACGTCGCCTCGGTGCTGGAGATCGACGCGGTGATCGACCCGGCCGAGACCCGCGCCTGGATCGTGCGTGCGCTGAAGGCCTGTCCCGTCCCGCCGCACGGTGCGGGCAAGAAGCGACCCTTCGTCGACGTCTGGTGAGCCGCGCGGGCGGCGTGTGACGGCCCTGGGTCCGTCTTCGCGGACCACGGGGCCGTCCAGGATCAGGCGGCTTCGGCCACCGTGGACGTAAGCGTCGTGTCCTGCGCCGACTTGTAGGCGTTGGCCGCCATCTGGGCGAAGGACTGCTCGAGCGCGGCCGCCAGTTCGTCCTGACTGAGATAGCCGTCGCCGTTGGTGTCGAGGCTGCTCACGGCCGAGGCCACGTCGCTCGAACTCGACGTCCCGCCCGCCTGCGAGATCGCGCTGGTGATCTCGTCGGCGGTCAGGAGACCGTCGCCGTTGGTGTCCGCCGAACTGATGAGGTTCGAGGCCACGTCGGTGGCGGACGGCGGGCCGTGATGGCCATGGTGCGAGCCGCGCTCGTCGATCCGTTGCTGGATCGCCGAGGTCAGCTCATCGGCGCTCAGCACCCCGTCGCCGCTGGTGTCGAGCTTGGACACGGCGGCCGACAGGGTGTCGGAACTCGCCGTGCCGCCGGCCGAGGAGATCGCCGAAGAGATCTCGTCGGCGCTGAGCGAGCCGTCGCCGTTGGTGTCGAAGTTGCTGATCAGGCTCGAGGCGATGTCCGACGCGGAGGGCGGCGCCTCCTGGCTGGACAGCAGCGAGGCCAGGGTGTCGGCCGAGAACTGATCCGACGCGCCGTCGGCCGGCCGGGGCGGCGGAGGCCCCTGCGGCGAGTCGGAACTATTTGCCCCGAAGGGCCCGCTAGGCAGGTTCTGCCCAGCAGACGTAGAATCGGAATTCGATTGCAGGCCGAGAAGGCGCTGCAGCTCCAATCCTGCGTAACTGGTTGATGTTGAACCGATTTGCATGGGATCTCCAATCGGTGGCGATCAGGGTTCGCCCTGCGCGCCGGTCGACGTAAAGGTCGATCGACAAACAAGGCTCGTGTATCCATGCAAGTATTATGCGGCGGCTGCGCCCATTATTGCCTCAGTTCGCGTGGATATGAATGTAATCGATGAGCCTGTTATTTGTATCGGCATCCTGAATCAATGTAACATGTAATTTACAAACATCCGTGGCGCACTGGGGCGGACTCGGCTCGTCGACGGGCGGATTCGCCCCCTCCGGACGGCCTGCGAACGTTCTAGGCGCCGCCGGGACGAGGCGCCCAAGCGAATGGCGCCTTGGCTGAAGCGGCGCGTTCGGCGTATTACGAATTTCACTCTTCGTAATACGCGAGCCAGGATCGCGCCCATGAGTTCCGACGTTCCACAGCTTGCGCGCCTTAGCGTCAGCCTCCCGGCCGAACTGCTCGCCCAGCTCGACGCCATGGTCGGCGAGCGCGGTCTGCCGAGCCGCTCGCAGATGATCGCCGAGTTGATCCGCCACGAGCTGGCCGAGCATCAGGAGGGCCGCAAGGGCGCGGTGCTGGCTGGCGCGCTCACCTTGATCTACCGCGCCGAAAGCGGCCGCGTGCGCGGCGCCCTGGCCCAGGCCCAGCAGGCGTTCCTGAAGGAGGTGATCTCCTCCCAGCATGTCTTCCTGGAGGATGACCAGTCGCTGGAGGTGCTCCTGGTGCAGGGGCCGTCGGAGCGGCTGCAGGCGCTTTGCGACGAGCTGCGCAAGATCCGCGGCGTCCAGCAGATCAAGCTTGTCACCACCACCGCGCTCCTGCCGCCGCTGCACGCCCACGGCGAGGCCGAGCCCAAGTCTGCGAGGAGCGCCTGATGAGCGGCACCGCCGATCCCTATGGCGCCCAGGCCCACGCCCGCGCCCAGGCCGGAACCAAGGTGGAGTCCATGCCCACCCTGCCGGCCAGCGCCGCCCCGGACGTTCCGGACGGCGTGGCCGCGGCCGACATGCTCTGGGCCGAGACCATCGCTCCGGGCGGCTACGCGGCCAAGCGGCTGAACCGCGGGGCGCGCCTGCGCCTGATCGACAAGGCGGGCGAGGCCTGTCTGTCGATGCTGGTGTTCAACGCCGAGCGCCCGGTGGAGCGGCTGAACGTCGCCGACACGGTGAAGGTGCAGTGGAACGCCTATCTCGGCGCCGGCCGCCTGCTCTTGTCCGACATGGGCAAGGTGCTCTTCAGCATCCTTGAGGACACCGCCGGCACGCACGACGCCTTCTGCGGCGCCTCCAACGCGGCCTCCAACGCCCGCCGCTACGGGACCGGCGACAACTGGGGCCCGCACCCCAACGGCCGTGACCGCTTCAAGCTGGGCGTGGCCAAGTTCGGTCTGGGCGCGCGGGACATCCATCCCTGCATCAACTGGTTCAAGGGCGTGCGCATCGAGCCCGACGGGGCCGCCACCCTGAACTACGGTCCCTTCGAGCCCGGCCGGCAGGTGACGCTGCGCGCCGAGATGGATGTGGTCTTGGTGTTGGCCAACTGCCCCCACGTGCTCGATCCGCGCGCGGACTACACGTCTGCGCCGGCCCGCGTGCTCGCCTGGCGCGGCGCGCCGACGGCCGAGGACGATCCGATCCGCAATGCGACGCCGGAGGGCCTGCGCGCCTTCCTGAACGTCGAAGACGACCTGCGACGCTGAGGGGACCATGACCGACACCGCGCTCAACGGGCTGACCGGGCCCATCGTGCTGGACGAGATCGTGCCGGCGCGCGCGCCCTGGGACCACGTGGTCAGGAAGGGCCAGACGCTGCGCATCGTCGACCTGGAGGGCAACCAGGCCGTCGATTTCCTGATGTACGCCCTGGCCGACGACGCCGAACGCTACAGCGCCCAGGACACCATCGCCGCCCAGGGCAATATCTTCCTGAAGACCGGCTCGGTCCTGATGTCCAACGAGGGCCGGCCGATGGCCACGGTGACCGGCACCTCCGTCGCCTACCACGACACCATCGGCGGGGCCTGCTCGTGCGAGAGCAACACCCTGCGCTACGGCCATCACACCAAGAGCCAACACGCCTGCGTGGAGAACTTCCTGCAGGCCAACGCCCGCCATGGCCGCGGCAAGCGCGACATGGTCTCCAACATCAACTGGTTCATGAACGTGCCGGTGGAGGCCGACGGGGCGCTCGGCATCGTCGACGGCATCTCCGCGCCCGGACTCTTCGTCGACATGCGCGCCGAAATGGACCTGGTGGCGGTGGTCTCCAACTGCCCGCAGATCAACAACCCCTGCAACGGCTTCAATCCGACGCCGGTGCGGATGATCATCACGGGGTGAGCGCGGAGTGTTCTCCAAGGTCCTGATCGCCAATCGGGGCGCCATCGCCTGCCGGATAATCCGTACCCTGAGAAAGATGGGTGTCGGTTCGGTGGCGGTGTTCTCCGACGCAGACGCCGGCTCGCTGCACGTGAGCCAGGCGGACGAGGCCGTGCGCGTGGGGCCGGCCCCGGCGGCCGAGAGCTATCTGAAGGTCGAGGCGATCCTGGCCGCCGCCAAGGCGACGGGCGCCGAGGCCATCCATCCGGGCTATGGGTTCCTGTCGGAGAACACCGCCTTCGCCGAAGCCTGCGAGGCCGAGGGGATCGCCTTCATCGGCCCGACCAGCGACAACATCCGCGCCTTCGGCCTCAAGCACACCGCCCGCGAGCTGGCCAAGGGCCACGGCGTTCCCCTGGCGCCCGGCACCGACCTTCTGACCGACGCGGCCGCGGCCCAGAGCGCGGCGGCCGAGATCGGCTTTCCGGTGATCCTGAAGGCTACCGCCGGCGGCGGCGGCATCGGCATGCGCGTGTGCGAGGACGCCGAGGCGGTGGCCGAGGCCTTCGCCCAGGTCGCGCGCCTGGGCGCCTCCAACTTCGCCGACGCCGGGGTGTTCCTGGAGCGCTATGTGCGCCAGGCGCGCCACATCGAGGTGCAGATCTTCGGCGACGGCCAGGGCCGGGTGATCGCGCTCGGCGAACGCGACTGCTCCCTGCAGCGGCGCAACCAGAAGGTCGTCGAGGAGACGCCGGCCCCGCACCTGCCGCCTGCGACCCGCCGGGCGCTGATGGACGCCGCCGTGCGGCTCGGCGAAGCCGCCCGCTACCGCTCCGCCGGCACCGTGGAGTTCCTCTACGACGCCGACCGCGACGACTTCTTCTTCCTGGAGGTGAACACCCGCCTGCAGGTGGAGCATGGCGTGACTGAGCAGGTCACCGGCGTCGACCTCGTCGATTGGATGATCCGCGGCGCGGCCGGCGACTTCGCCTTCATGGACGCGGGCGCGCCGGCGCCCAGGGGCGCCTCGATCCAGGCCCGCCTCTACGCCGAGGACCCGGGTCAGGACTATCGCCCGAGCTCTGGCCGCCTCACTGAGGCGAGCTTCCCGGCGGACGCGCGCGTCGACACCTGGGTCGCCGACGGCTCTGAAGTGTCGGCCTTCTACGATCCGCTGCTCGCCAAGCTGATCGTCACCGCGCCGGACCGGCCGGCGGCGGTGAAGGCGCTGCAGGACGCCCTGGACGCCACGCGTCTGTCGGGCCTGGAGACCAACCTCGCCTGGCTGCGCCAGGTGGCGCGCAGCGAGGTGTTCGAGACCGGCCACGTCTCCACCCGCGCGCTAGCGACGATCCCCTATGAGCCGAAGACCATCCGCGTTCTGAGCGGCGGGCCCTCGACCACGGTGCAGGACTATCCCGGCCGCCAGGGCTACTGGGACGTGGGCGTGCCGCCGTCCGGGCCGATGGACGCCCTGTCGTTCCGCCTGGGCAACCGGTTGCTCGGCAACGAGGCCGCGGCCGCGGGGCTGGAGATCACAGCGCTCGGCCCGACGCTGCTGTTCAACCACGAGGCCGTCGTCTGCCTGACCGGAGCCGAGCTGGACGCCAGCCTGGACGGCCAACCGGCGGAGCCCTACGCGCCGTTCCAGGTCCACGCCGGCCAGACCCTGAAGCTCGGCCGGGTGAAGGGCGCGGGGCTGCGCGCCTACCTGCTGGTGCAGGGCGGCCTCGACGTGCCGGCCTACCTGGGCAGCCGCGCCAGCTTCACCCTCGGCGGATTCGGCGGCCATGCGGGCCGCACCCTCGCCGCCGGCGACGTGCTGCACCTGGCTCATGGCGACGGGAGTGGCGCCGAGCCGCCGCTCGACGCGCGCGCGCGGCCGCAGCTCTCCAAGGCCTGGACGATCCGCGCCCTCTACGGCCCGCACGGCGCGCCGGACTTCTTCACGCCGGGCGACGTGGAGATGATCCGCGCCGCCGAATGGCGCGTGCACTACAACTCCAACCGCACCGGCGTGCGCCTGATCGGGCCCAAGCCGCACTGGGCGCGGCGCGACGGCGGCGAGGCCGGGCTGCACCCCTCCAACATCCACGACAACGCCTACGCCATCGGCGCCATCGACTTCACCGGCGACATGCCGATCATCCTGGGGCCGGACGGCCCCTCCCTGGGCGGCTTCGTCTGTCCGCTGGTGGTGATCCAGGCCGACCTCTGGAAGGTGGGCCAGCTCGCGCCGGGCGACACGGTGCGCTTCGAGGTGGTGGACGACGCCGCGGCCGTCGCCGCCGAGGTCGAGCAGGACCGCCTCGTGGAGACCTTGTCGGTCCCCCACAGCCCTCCTGGGACGGCGAAGCCGATGGAGGGGGACTTTTCTCCCGTCCTCGGGACCATCGCGGCCCAGGGCCACCGCCCGACAATCACCTACCGCCGCCAGGGCGACCGGCACCTCTTGGTCGAATACGGCCCCATCGTGCTCGACCTGGAGCTTCGCCTGCGCATCCACGCCCTGATGCTGGAGCTTCGGGCGATGGACCTGGCCGGGGTCATCGACATCACGCCGGGCATCCGCTCGCTGCAGGTGCACTACGACAGCCGCATCCTGCCGCAGGGCCGGCTCCTGCAGGCGCTCGCCGACGCCGAGGACCGGCTGGGCGGGCTCGACGACTTCGAGATCCCCTCGCGCGTCGTGCACCTTCCGCTCTCGTGGAAGGACCCGGCGATCTACGAGACGATCAACAAGTACATCGCCTCGGTGCGCGACGACGCGCCCTGGTGCCCGGACAACATCGAGTTCATCCGCCGCATCAACGGGCTTGAGAGCGAGGACGACGTCCACCGCATCGTCTTCGACGCCCGCTATCTCGTCATGGGCCTGGGCGACGTCTATCTCGGCGCGCCGGTGGCCACGCCCGTGGACCCGCGCCACCGGCTGGTGACCACCAAGTACAACCCGGCCCGCACCTGGACCCCGCCCAATGTGGTGGGCATCGGCGGCGCCTACATGTGCATCTACGGCATGGAGGGGCCGGGCGGGTACCAGCTCTTCGGGCGCACGATCCAGGTGTGGAACACCTGGCGCCAGACGGCCGCCTTCACCGACGGCAAGCCGTGGCTCCTGCGCTTCTTCGACCAGGTGAAGTTCTTCCCGGTCAGCCACGACGAGCTCGTCGAGTGGCGGCGCGACTTCCCGCTCGGCCGACGCGAGATCGAGATCGAGTCCGAGACCTTCCGCCTGTCGGACTACCGCCGGTTCCTGGCCGACAACGCCGAGGACATCGCCCGCTTCCAGACCACGCGCCAGGCGGCCTTCGACGCCGAGCGCGCCGACTGGGAGGCCAAGGGCGAGTTCGCCCGGGTCGAGGCGCTCTCCAGCGTCGACGACGGGGCGGCCGACGCCGTGGTCATCGAGGCGCCGGAGGGCTCGGACCTGATCGAGGCGCCGCTCGGCGGCAGCGTCTGGAAGATGCTCGTGCGCCCCGGCGACCGGGTGGAGAAGGGGGCCGTGATCGCCGTGATCGAAGCCATGAAGACCGAGTGCGACGTGCCGAGCCCGGCGGCCGGCGTGGTGCGCGAGGTCTACGCCCAGGAGCGCCAGGCCATCGCGCCCGGCGCGCCGATGATCGCCCTGGAACCGGCCTGAGGGACGCGCGCATGAATAGACCTTCCGCCGTCGCCATCGCCGCCGAGGTCGCTTCCGGCGTCCGCTCGGCCGAGGATGTGGCCCGCGAGGCCCTGGCCCGCATCGCCGCCTACGACGCGGTGCAGCCGCACGCCTGGATCGAGCGGCCGAGCCCCGAGGCCGTGCTGGAGAAGGCCCGCGCCGTCGACGCGCGGGTCGCCGCCGGCGAGACCCTGCCGCTGGCGGGCGTTCCCTATGCGGTGAAGGACAACATCGACGTGGCGGGCCTGCCCACCACGGCCGCCTGTCCCGCCTACGCCTACCGGCCCGAGCGCTCGGCGACCGTGATCGAGCGGCTGGAGGCGGCCGGCGCGGTGCTGATGGGCAAGACCAACCTCGACCAGTTCGCCACGGGCCTGGTGGGATCGCGCAGTCCGTATGGCGCGCCCGGCTGCGTCTTCAACCGCGCCTATGTCAGCGGCGGCTCCAGCTCAGGCTCGGCGGTGGCCGCGGGGGCTAGGCTGGTGGCCTTTTCGCTGGGCACCGACACCGCCGGCTCGGGCCGCGTGCCGGCGGCCTTCAACAACCTGATCGGCTTCAAGCCCAGCAAGGGCCGCTGGAGCACCCGCGGCCTGGTGCCCGCCTGCCGCTCGCTGGACTGCATCACCGCCTTCACCCCCGACGCGGCCGACGCGGCCTTGGTGGATTCAGTGATCGCCGGCTTCGATCCGGAGGATTCCTGGTCGCGGCGCGAGGCGGTCGGCCCAGCGCCCCTGGGCGAGACCTTCCGCTTCGCGGTTCCTCCGGCCCGTCAGCTCCAGTTCTTCGGCGACCTGGAGGCCGAGGCCCTCTACGCCGGCGCGGTCGAGCGGCTGAAGGCCATGGGCGGACAGGCCGTGGAGGTGGACATCGAGCCGCTCCTGGCGGCCGCGCGCCTGCTCTACTCCGGCCCCTGGGTGGCCGAGCGCACCGCCGCGATCGAGGACCTGCTCAGGACCAATCCGGCGGCCGTGCATCCGGTGGTGCGCGCCATCCTGCAGGGCGGCTTCGGCGTCTCGGGGGTGGAGACCTTCAAGGGCCTCTACGAACTGGCCGACCATGCCCGCGCGGCCGAGGCGGTGTGGGGCTGGGCCGACGTGCTGGTGCTGCCGACCGCGCCCACCATCTATCGCATCGCCGAAGTGCTGGCCGAGCCCTTCGCGCTCAACGCCAACCTCGGCTTCTACACCAACTTCGTGAACCTGCTCGACATGAGCGCCATCGCCGTGCCGGCGGGCTTCCGCGCCAACGGCACGGGCTTCGGCGTCACCCTGGTCGGGCCCGCCTTCGCCGACGCCCAGCTCCTGGCGCTGGCCGCCCGCTACGAGGAGATCGCCCCCATGCCGCAAGCCCCCGACCTGGACACGGACGGCAAGCCCCAGACCGTGAAACTCTGCGTCGTCGGCGCCCACCTGGCCGGCATGCCGCTGCACTGGCAGCTCACCTCGCGCGCCGCGCGCCTGGTGGCCCGCACCAAGACCGCGCCGGCCTACAAGCTCTACGCGATGACCGACACGACGCCCTTGAAGCCGGCCCTGATCCACGTGGGCGAGGGCGGGGCCTCCATCGAGGTGGAGGTCTATGAACTGGGCGTCGCCGAATTCGGCAGCTTCGTCGTCGAGGTCCCGCCGCCGCTCGCCATCGGCACCGTGGCCCTGGAGGACGGCTCCCAGGTGAAGGGCTTCGTCGCCGAACCCCGCGCCACCGCCACCGCCGACGACGTCACCAGCTTCGGCGGCTGGCGGGCGTACATCGCCTCGCGCTCCTGATCCCGCTCGTCCCAGCGCAGGCTGGGACCCAAGCCGGGTCGGGGAACGGCCGCATGGATCCCAGCCTGCGCTGGGATGAGCGGTTGCGCCTACTCCACCGCCTCCGGCATCGCCTCCAGCTCGGCCGGGACGGCGCGCTTCTTCTTGTCGTCCAGCGGGAAGTCGTAGACCACCGTCGCGCCATAGCGGTGCGGCGCCTGGGGATCGCGCCGGCGCTTGTCGAAGGCCATGACGCGGGTGCCCAGGACGAAGGCCTCCTTGATGTCGTGCGTGACCATCAGGATGGTCAGGCCGTGCTCGCGCCACAGGCCGGTGATCAGGGCGTGCATGTCCAGCCGCACGCCCGGGTCCAGGGCGCCGAAGGGCTCGTCGAGCAACAGGATGCGCGGGCGCTTGATCAGCGCCTGGGCGATGGCCAGCCGCTGCTGCATGCCGCCGCTCATCTCGCGCGGGAAGATGTCCAGGCTGTCGCCCAGGCCCACGTGGGCCAGCATGGCGGCGGCCTCGTCCCGGGCGGCCTTGCGGCGCGCGCCGAACAGGCGGCCGAGCAGCGGCGCGCGCGCGCACTCCAGGCCGAACACCACGTTGTCCAGGGCGCTCATGTGCGGGAACACCGAGTAGCGCTGGAAGACCACGCCGCGATCGGCGTCCGGTTCGGCGTGCAGCGGCTCGCCGTCCAGCAGCACGCGGCCGCGGCTGGGCGCCTCCTGGCCCAGGACCAGCCGCAGGAAGGTGCTCTTGCCCGCGCCCGACGGGCCGACGATGGAGACGAACGAGCCTTCGGCCACGTCGAGCGTGACCTTCTCGAGCACGATCTTCTCGCCGTACTCGACCCACACGTCGCGGAAGGACAGGACCGGACCGCTCACTTGGCCACCCTGGGATGGGCCCAGCCGAACACGCCGCGGTTCAGGGCGTTCAGGCCCACGTCCATGGCCACCGCCAGCAGCGAGATCCAAAGGACGTAGGGCAGGATCACGTCCATGGCGAGGTAGCGCCTGACCAGGAAAATCCGGTAGCCCAGGCCGACGTCGGCGGCGATGGCCTCGGCGCTGATCAGATAGACCCAGGCCGAACAGAGCGACAGGCGCAGCACCTCGATCAGGCGCGGCATGGCCTGCGGCAGCGCCACGCGCAGCAGCACCTGCCAGGTGGAGGCGCCCAGGGTCTGGGCCTTGATGATCTGTTCTTCCGGAATGGCGGCCACGTGGCCGGCCAGGTCGCGGACCATGATCGGCGTCACGCCGATGAAGACCAGGGCGATCTTCGCCGTCTCGCCCAGGCCGAACACGATGAACAAGATCGGCAGCACCGCCACCGGCGGCACCACGGCGACCGCCGCCACCAGGGGGCCCATGCCGGCGCGCCCCACGGGGATCAGGCCGATGCCGAGCCCGAGGATCAGGGTGGTGACGGTGGCCAGCGTCAGGGCCACGCCCAGTCGGCGCAGGCTGGCGGTGGTGTCGGCGGCCAGCGCCACCTCGCCGGTGCGAGGATCGGGGGTGGCCATGATCTTCACGGCCGCGGCCATCGCGGCCGGAGTAGGCAGGATCTTGTCCCTGGGATTGTCGGCGTGCCGGGCGGCCGAGGCCACGAGATAGATCAGCACCAGCGCCAGGATCGGGACAAGGCCGAGAAAGAGGCGACCACCCCCGCTGGGCCTGACGTTCAACAAGCGTCGCATAGGGTGGTCGCCTTCAAGGGGCGCGGGCGGCTTACAGCGCGCCGTCCGCGGCCAGGGTCACATAGGTCGGATCGAAGCGGAGCTTCACGTTGTCCTTGCTGCCCAGGATCTTGCCGTTCGGGAACTCGATGCCGATGTCGTCCACCGACTTGGCGCCTTGGCCGAACAGGCCGATCTGGAAGCTGAACTGGCGCACCTTGTCGTTGGCCGCCACCAGGTCGGGACTGGTCATGGCGGCCAGGGCGTCCTTGGGCGAATAGTAGAGGTAGGTGGTCTTGAGCTGGTTCTCGTAGCCGGCCAGGTCGGTGCCGGAGAGCTTGGCCATCGCCTCGCGGGCCGCCTTGCCTTCCTCGTCCTGCTTCTGCATCAGCGCCATGGTCTCGTACCAGATGCCGGTCAGCGCCTTGCCGAGGTTCGGATTGGCCTTCAGCTCGTCGGTGTCGACGATCAGCATGTCCAGGATCTCACCGGGGATCTTGGAGGAATCGAACACCTCGGTGGCGCCCGGCTGCTTCTTGATCTCCGAAAGCTGCGGGTTCCACGGCACCACCGCCGTGGTCTCGGGCGCGGCGAAGGCGGCGACGATGTCGGCGTCGGAGGTGTTGACCGTCTTCACGTCGGAGAGCTTCAGGCCGGCGCTCTCCAGCCCGCGGGCGAGCAGGTAGTGGGAGACCGAATTCTCCACCAGGTTCACCGAGCGGCCCTTGATGTCGGCTAGCTTGGAGCCGTTCTTCAGGACGATGCCGTCGTTGCCGTTGGAGTAGTCGCCGACCATGACGACCGTGGAATCCTTACCCGCGGCGGCGGGGATGGTCAGGGCGTCCATGTTGGTGGACAAGACGCCGTCCAGCTTGCCGGCGGTGTACTGGTTCAGGCTCTCGACGTAGTCGTTGACCTGCACGAGCTTGATGTTGACGCCGTACTTGTCGGCCCATTTCTTCACGATCCCGGCCTGCTCGGCGTAGGGCCAGGGCATCCAGCCCGCATAGATCGTCCAGCCGATCTGGTATTCCTTGCCCGCTGGCGCGGCCGCGCCGGACGCGTCCGCCTTCTCGGCGGGCTTCTGCCCGCAGGCCGCCAGGGTCAGGCCGCACACGGCCACCGTCATGGCGACGCGCAGGCCCTTAAGCCATCCCGTCATGTGGATCCCCTTGTGTTCGGCGGGGCTCGTCTGCGATCCGCCTCTCGGTATTACAAACCGGCGTTTTCGTAATAATCCAACCGGGTCGACGACATGGATCGGCCTTGGCGAACCGGGCGCCGAGAAAGCAGGCGCCGGCCTGCCCGATTGCGCGCAGGGAGGTCATCCGTCCCGTCCAGACCTCCGCCGGCCGCCTCGGAGGTATTACGAATGGCGTCATTCGTAATATCGCGCGCGCAGCAGCCCAGGCGCGCCGATGCATCGTGATTTCCAGGCCGTGCCCGTGATCGACATCTCGGGCCTCAGCTCCGCCGACCCGCAGGCGCGCCGCGCCGCCGCCGCGCGCATCGGCCAGGCCGCGCGCGAGGTGGGATTCCTGCAGGTGACCGGCCACGGTCTTCCCGAGGCGCTGTTCGACGGACTGCTGGCGGCGGCCAAGGCCGTCTTCGCCGAGCCGATGGAGCGCAAGATGGCCTGGTACATCGGCCGCTCGGCCAACCACACCGGCTATGTGCCCGAGGGCGAGGAGGTGTTCGCCTCGGGCAAGATCGACCGCAAGGAAGCCTACGACGTCAGCCTGGACCGTCCGGGCGGCGAGGCGTCCGCGCCGATGCTGGGCGCCAACCTGTGGCCCGACCTTCCCGGCTTCAAGCCGGCCGTGCAGGCCTACTACGCGGCGGTGGCGGCCCTGGCGCGGCGGATGTTCGCCGGCTTCGCCCTGGCGCTCGACCTGCCGGAGGATCATTTCGAGCCGCACCTGAGGCATCCGCCCAGCCAGCTTCGGCTGATCCACTACCCCTTCGACCCGGACGCCCAGCCGGACGAGGAAGGCATCGGCGCCCACACCGACTACGAGTTCTTCACGATTCTTCGGCCCACGGCGCCGGGGCTGGAGGTGATGAACGGCGAGGGCCGCTGGATCGACGCCCCGCCGGTCCCCGGCGCCCTGGTGATCAACATCGGCGACATGCTCGAGGCCTGGACCAACGGCGAGTTCGTGGCGACCTCGCACCGGGTGCGCAAGGTCGCCGAGGAGCGCTACAGCTTCCCCTTCTTCGCCACCTGCGACTACGAGACGGTGGTCGCGCCGCATCCCAGGTTCGTCGGCGCCGAACGGCCGGCCCGCTACCCCTCCATCGTCTCGGGCGAGCATCTGTTCGCCCAGACCGCCCGCACCTTCGCCTATCTGAAGGCCCGTCGCGCCCGCGGCGAACTCGTCGTCGCCGACGAGGCGCCGGCGTTCGGCCAGGCCGCTCGCCAGCCCGCCCGGCCTTGACCGGTCCGGCCCAGGGCGCCCGGCCTGTGGCGCCCGCCGCACTGCCTTCGATTTTGCGCCTTTCCCCCGCGACAAAACGCTTGTTCGGCAGGGGATTCCCGCTCATGAGGTTGAGCCTGTCACGTATTAGTGCTGCAAGCGCCGCATCGTCGCGAAACCCACCGAGCCCATGACCGAGCGTCCCCGTCGGCCCATCCTGCATCTCAAGCTGAATCCCGACCGGCCGCTTCCCACGCCGGCCGCGCCCGCGCCTAAGCCGGAGCCCGTCAAGGCCCCGCCGCCCATGCCCGTCGGCGAAGTTTGGAAGTGCAAACCCTGCGGGGCCTCCATCGCGCTGACCGACATGCCGATGGAGGGCGACGTGCGCTGCCCGAGCTGCAATGCGCGCCTGGGCAAGGCCGAGGATTTCCGCGCCGATCCGCCGCGCACCGAGCGGCTCCGGGCCCGCCTCTTCAAGCGCTGAGCCCGGGTTCAGCGCAGCAGCGTCTCCAGGGTGTCCAGGAGGCGCTCCAGCTCGATCGGCTTGGGCGCCAGCGCATCCATGCCCGCGTCCAGATACTCCGCCTCGTGGTGCGACATGGCGTTGGCCGTCAGCGCGACGATCGGCGTGCGCCGCCGGCCGGTCTCGTCCTCGCGCCGCCGGATCAGGCGCGTGGCCGTCGGCCCGTCCATGACCGGCATCTGCACGTCCATTAGGATCGCGCTCCAGTCCTCGGCCTCCCAGGCGTTCACCGCCTGGGCGCCGTCGGCGGCCACGTGAACCCGCGCCCCGACCTGCTCCAGCAGGGTGCGCAGCACCAGCTGGTTCATGGCGTTGTCGTCGACGGCCAGGATCTTCAGCGCGCCGCCGGCCAGGAGCAGGGGCGCGCGCTCGACGGCATCGGCCGCCGGCGCGGCGGCCTCCACGCGCTTCAGCGGCAGGCGGACGGTGAAGGTCGAGCCCTCGCCCTCGACGCTCCGCACGCCGATCGACCCGCCCATCAGGGCCGTGAGCTCGCGGCAGATCGCCAGGCCGAGGCCTGAGCCGCCGTAGCGCCGGGTGGTGGAGGCGTCGGCCTGGACGAACTTGTCGAACAGCGCGTCCTGCCGGTCGGCGGCGATGCCGGGGCCGGTGTCGCGGACCTCCAGGACCAGCTCGCCATCGTGGCGGGCTTCGATCTCCACGGAGCCCTCGGCCGTGAACTTCACCGCGTTGGAGGCCAGGTTGTAGAGGATCTGGCGCAGGCGCGTGGCGTCGCCGCGCCACACGCCCCGGGCCTGCGGAGCCGTGCGCACCGTGAGCGCCACGTCCTTCTCGGTCGCCAGCGTCTCGAACGTCGCGCGCACGCCGTCCATCAGCCGGGCCATGTCGATCAGCCCGTCCTCCAGCTCCAGCCGGCCGGCCTCGATGCGCGACAGGTCCAGGAGGTCGTTGAGCAGCGTCAGCAGCGTCTCGCCGGCATGGCGGATCACCGACAGCCGTTCGCGCTGGGTCGGCGGCAGCTCGTCGCGGGCCATGGCCTGGGCCATGCCGAGCACCCCGTTGAGCGGGGTGCGGATCTCGTGGCTCATGGTCGCCAGGAAGGCGGACTTGGCGGCGTTGGCCGCGTCGGCCTCGTCGCGCGCCTTCTTCAGGGTGGCGTTCAGTTCGCGCAGGCGGCGCTCGGAGCGCTTCAGGTCCTCGATCGACTGGGTGATCACCACGCAGCGCACCGGCCCGTCGCCGTCGAAGCGGGCCGCGCTCATGCGGTACCACTCGCCGCTACGCGCCTGATAGGCGCGGGTGAAGCTCGCCCGCCGTCCGGCCAGCACGTCGCGAACGCCCTTCTTCAGGGCGCGGCCATGCGCGCCGGGCAGCCGGCCCAGCACGCGGAACAGGTCGTCGCCCATCGGATACTCGGCCTGGCCGCGCAGGGCCGCGCCGAGCGCCTTGAACGCCTTGTTGGCGGCGATGATCCGTCCGGACTCGTCGATGACCGCCAGGAGCGCCGCCACCCCGTCCACGACCCCCTGGGCGAAGCGCTGCTGCTCGCGCAACTCCTCGGTCGCCTCGTGATGGGCGCTCACGTCCTGCGCCGCCCCGTGCACAGCCACGCATTGGCCGTCGACGATCTCCGGCTCGCCGATCACGCGCAGCCAGATCCGCTCGCCGTCGCCGGTCAGGGCGGGGGCTTCGAGGTCCATCTTCCCGTGCTTGCGCACCGCGTCGGCCAGATAGGCCCGCACCCGCTCGCGCTCCTCGGGGGGATAGATGTCGAGGGCGTTGGCGATGTCCTCCACCTGGCTGGGCCGGCCCAGGAGCTTTTGCAGCTCCCCGCCCCAGCGCACGGTGCGGGTCTTCAGGTCCACGTCCCAGCCGCCGACACGGGCGAGCCGGGCGGCCGAACGCACCGCCGTGGGCGTGGCCACGGCGCTCTGCTCGATCGCCGAGCCGTGGAAGTTCTCCACCAGCACCCCGAAGAAGCCCTCCGCGGCGCCGGTCTCGTCGAAGGTCGGCCGCACGTCGAGATCGAACCAGAAGCGCCGGCCGTCCTTGCCGCGGTTCAGCACCTCCACCCGAAAGCCCTGGTGCGCGGCCATGCGCGCGTTCATCAGGGCGATCGTCTCGGGATCGGTCTCCTGGTACTGCAGCAGTTCGCCGGCGCGCCGGCCTATGGCGTCCTCGGCGGTGAAGCCGGTGATGGCCGTGAAGCCGTCGTTGATCCACTGGATGGCGCCGTCGGGGCCGCAGAGCAGCACGCCGTGCTGAGTCGCCCGCGCGACCCGCGCCAAGCGGGCCGTGAGCTTCGCCGCCTCGCCGGGAGGCGAATCGCCACGCCAACCCCCGTCCATGGCCCCTCCTGACTCCGCACCATGCTGGATGGAAGTGAAGAAAGGAGAAAGTCGGGAGTCAGCCCAATTCGCGGGCGCCCGGCGTCAGTGCGCCGTGAGCGCCGCGCCGGCGTTCTCCTTGGTTCCGGCGCGCCGCCGGCTGGCCACCACCTGGGCGGTCAGGGGCGAAGCCTTGTTGCCCCACGCCGAGCGGACATAGCTCAGGATGGTGGCGATGTCGGCGTCGGACAGGTCGTTGCGGAACGAGGGCATGCCGCCGCGGCCGTTCAGCACCACGGAGGCCGCGTCGGCCGCCGGGCCGGTGGCCACCTTGCTGCCGGCCAGCGCCGGGAAGGCGCCGGGAATGCCCTTGCCCGTGGGCTGGTGGCAGGCCGAGCAGTTGTCGAGGAACATTTGCTTGCCGTCGGCCGCCTGGGCCGCCGCGCCGGTCAGGGCCATGCCGACGGCGACGAACGCGATCGTTCTCAACCGGATCATTCAGATAACTCCAGGGTGTCTTGCCGCCGCGGCCGTCAGGCGGCGTGGACGCGCTTGTCCAGCTTGGCGATCTGCTCCCAGGCGGACTCGATGCCGCCGGCCTGCCATCCGGTGAGGTAGCTCATGTGCTCGCCGGCCAGGTAGATGCGCCCGTCGGGTTCGCACAGGATGGGATAGGCGTCGCGCCGGCCGGTGTCGTCCCATTGGGCCCAGCCGCCAAGGTTGTGCTCGATGCGGTGCCAGGAGGCGGCGAACGAGGTCTCGAAGCTGTCCTTGTACTGCGGGAACACCTTCTGGCCCGCGGCCAGGGCCAGCGCCGTGCGCCCGGCCACGTCCAGGGCGCTCACCTTCGCCGCGTTGCCGCCGAACTGGTAGTAGCCCAGTAGCACGCCCTTCTGGCTCTGGTAGCCGGTGGAGGGCAGGGAGATCACGCCGATGTCCGGATTGTCCGTGTAGACGTGGCCGCCGTAGATGTGGTGGTCCTCTTCCCAGAAGCGCCGCTTCATCTGCAGGCCGATCTTGCCCACCAGCGAGTAGGAGACCGAGCCGATCGCCTCCTTGAACTTCGGCGAGACGCCCACGTCCATCTGGCGCAGCACCGACAGCGGGATCGCGCAGATGCAGTAGTCGGCCTTGATCACGCCGGCCTGGCCGTCGCCGTCCACGTAGGCGACCGTCACGCCCGAGTCGTCCTGGCGCACCTGCTTGACCAGGCAGGAGTACTTGATGGTCTGGCCGAGCGCGCCGGCGAAGCCCTTGGCGATCTGGTCCATGCCGCCGATCGGCTGGAACATGGTGCGCTGCTGCTCGAAATTGGTGACCGAGGAGAGCACGCCCCAGGCCTGGGAATGCAGCACGTCGGTGAGCGCGTAGGGCGTCGACGCCTTGCCGGGGCCGGGGTCCATCAGCGCGCCGGGATTGACGTCGTAGCCGCGCCCGTCCGTGCCCTTGTAGGCGAGGTCCTCGGTCAGGTAGCCCTCGCGCCGCAGGTAGGCGATGAACATCTCGCGGTCGTCGGCGGTCATCTGCTGGTCGAGCGCGCCTTGCTTGACCTGCTTGGCCAGGATCTCGGCGGCGTAGCCGCGGATGTCGGCGGCGACTTGCGTCTTGCGCACCGGCTTGCCGGCGAGGGGGCCGGAGCCCTTCTCAAAGTAGATGTAGGAGTGGTCGTTGTCGTTGACGACGATCTCCAGCGGAATGTTGAATTCCTTGGTGTAGTGCAGCGTCGACTGGTGGTGGTAGGGGATCCGCCACGGGCCGTGGTTGATGTAGAGCCCGTCGTCGAAGTCGCAGACCTGCTTCTCCCCGCCCAGCTCCTGCAGCACGAAGCCCTTGCGCGCGGTCTGGCAGCGGCCGCCGGCGAAGCTGCGCGCCTCCAGCACCGTCACCTCATAGCCGGCCTTGGACAGCTCGTAGGCCGACGTCATACCCGCCACGCCGGCGCCGAGGATCACCACCTTCTTGCCGGCCCCGCCGGTCAGCTTCGGCGGCTCGGCCAGGGCCGACTCGACGCCGAAGCCCAGGGCGCTCATGCCGGCCAGCAGCAGGGCTGTGCCGCCCACGCCGCTGAGGCGCTCCAGGAACATTCTGCGGGACAGGCCCGCGAAGTCGCCGGCGTCGCTTTGGTTGTTCATCATCGCATTCCAGAAATTGGGCCCAGGCTGCGGCAAGGAGCCGATGTTTTCACGCGCCAGGCAAGTGGTCGCCGATACGGGCCTCCGCCGCGGCGTGAAGCCCCCTCGCAGTGGACGCCTTTCCGCCTTGGCCCATCTCGCCTGCGTACCGGGTTGAGCGCATCCGGACCGAGCGCCTCAAGCCTGGTGAAGCTCCGTGCGGAGTCGGGGGCGAAACCGCCTCATCAAAGGGCAGTCGCTGCTCCAGCTGTGCAAGAATCGGCCTTCGGCGGCCGGGCGCGGCTCTACTGGCCGCCGAGGGCGCCTACCAGGCGGAAGATCGCAGGCAGCAGCAGCACGCCGAGCAGGCAGGGAAAGATGAACAGAATCAGAGGCACGGTCAGCTTGGCCGGCAGGGCCAGGGCCTTTTCCTCGGCCCGCAGCATCCGCTTGGTGCGCATGTCGGCCGAAAAAACCGACAGGGTCTCGCCCAGGCTGGTGCCCATTTCCTCGGCCTGGCGCAGCATGGTGGCGAGCGCGCGGGCGTCGTCGATCCCCAGCCGGTCGGCGAAGCCCAGCCAGGCCTCCTTGCGCGACTTGCCGGCCCGCAGCTCCAGGGTCAGGAAGCGCAGGTGCACCGTCAGGTTCGGGTAGCGGCGGGCCAGCTCGTCGCCCACCCGGCTCACCGCCGCGTCCAGGCTCAGGCCCGCCTCCACCGAGGCGACCAGGAGGTCCAGCAGGTCGGGAAAGCCCTCGGTGTACTCCAGCTCGCGCGCCTGGCGGCGCATGTTGAGGAACTGGTCAGGCCCCAGGATCGCGGCCGCCGAGAGCACGCCGGCCAGGAGCAGGGGCGCCATGCCGCCGCCGTTCATCACCACTGGCAGCAGCAGCACCGTGCCCGCCGTGGCGACCAGCAGCGCCGCCGCCCGCGCGCCGAGATAGACCGCCGTGGATTCGCGGCTGAAGAAGCCCGCGCGCATCAGCTTGGCGCGCACCACCGACAGCTTGGCCGGATCCTTCACCGCCGTCCGCTGGCCCAGGCGCAGGAAGCCGGCGGTCATGCGCCCGCCGAAGGTGTCGTCCGGCCTGAACCCGCCGACGGGGCGGCCGGCCACGGCGGCCGGCGCGTTCAGCCGCGCGCGCCGCTGGGCGCGCATGCGCACCTCGCTGGAGACCACCAGCAGCGCGCCGCCGCCGGCGAAGGCCAGGAGCACGCCCGCGGCCAGGGTGAGAATCTGCTGCAGACCGGCGCCGCCCATCTCAGATCCTCATGTTGACCATCTTGCGGATGACCATGTTGCCGATGATCATCCATACGACGAGCCCGCCCAGTCCCACCTGGATGAAGCGCTCATGGATCACGTCGCCGTAGAAGTGGGGCGAGGTGAGTTGGATGAAGACCGCCGCGAAGATCGGCGCGGCCGTCAGGATGATGGCCGAGACGCGGCCTTCCGACGACGCGGCCTTGATCTTCAGGCGCATCTTGTGCCGCTCGCGCACAGTCTGGGCGTTCAGCTTCAGAAGGCCCGTCAGGTTGCCGCCGGCCCGCTCCTGCAGCCGCACGGTGGCGGCGAACAGGTCGACGTCCGGATGCTGGCAGCGCTCGCTCATGCGCTCGACCGCCTGCTCCAGCGTGGCGCCATAGGCGATCTCGTCGCCCGCCAGGCCGAACTCCGAGCCGATCGGGTCGGGCATCTCGCGGCCCACCAGCGCCACGGCCGTGGGCACCGGGTGGCCGGCCTCCAGGCTGCGCACGATGATGTCCAGCGCCTGCGGCAACTGATGGCCGAGCAGCTTGGCGCGCCGACCGGCCATGAATTTCAGGAAGCCGAAGGGGCCGGCCAGGCCCATCACCAGCGCCCCGATCGGCGCGCCGATGAGCTTGTGCGACAAGAGCAGGCCCGCGACCGCGCCCGCGACCGCCGCCCCCGCCACGGCCACGCCCCACAGGCGCGGATCGTAGGGCACGCCCGAGCGCATGATCAGGTCGGAGAGCCAGCGCCAGCGCGCGCCGCGTTCGCCCGTGGCGGTCAGGCCGCGCTGCTTGCGCAGCTCGATCACCAGTTCGGAGATGCCGCCCACCCGTTCGGCGACGACCAGGCGGCGGTTGACCTTGCGCTTGACGCCGGCCATGCGCACCAGGCCGATCAGCGCCTGGGCCGCGGAGAACACTGCAGCGAAGACGAGGATCAGATAGACGGCGCGCAGGTCCATCGCCGGCCTCAGCCCAGGACCCGCGAGGGGTCGAAGTGGGCCGTGTCGTAGCCGACGCCGCGGCGCAGCATCTCGTCCAGGCAGCGCGGGCGCAGGCCCGAGGCGCGAAATTCGCCGTGCACCGTGCCGTCCGCCGAGGTGTGGGTGCGGTGGAAGGCGAAGATCTCCTGCATCTGCACCACCTGGCCTTCCATGCCGGTGATCTCCGAGACGCTGGTCAGCCGCCGCTTGCCGTCCGACAGGCGCATGACCTGCACGATCATGCCCACGGCCGAGGCGATCTGGCCGCGCACGGCCTCGGGCGGCAGCTTCATGCCCGACATGGCCACCATCTGCTCCAGGCGGGTGATGGCGTCGCGCGGGTTGTTGGCGTGGATGGTGGCCATGGAGCCTTCGTGGCCGGTGTTCATGGCCTGCAGCATGTCGAAGGCTTCCTCGCCGCGGACCTCGCCCAGGATCACCCGGTCCGGGCGCATCCGCAGGGCGTTCTTCACCAGCTCGCGCTGGCGGATCTCGCCCTTGCCCTCGATGTTCGGCGGGCGGGTCTCCATGCGCACCACGTGCGGCTGCTGCAGTTGCAACTCGGCGGCGTCCTCGATGGTGATCAGCCGCTCCTTGTGGCTGATGGCCGAGGACAGGGCGTTGAGCAGGGTGGTCTTGCCCGAGCCGGTGCCGCCGGAGATCACGGTGGAGATCCGCGACTTCACCGCCCCTTGCAGGAACTCGGAGACGCAGGCCGGCATCGCGCCGAACTCCACCAGCTTGTCGAAGGTCAGCGGCTTCTTGGAGAACTTCCGGATCGAGACGCAGGCGCCGTCGATGGTGATGGGGAAGATCGCCGCGTTCACCCGGCTGCCGTCGGCCAGGCGCGCGTCCACCATCGGCGAGGATTCGTCGATCCGCCGGCCCACCCCGGCGACGATGCGGTTGATGATGCGCAGCAGGTGGTCGTTGTCGCGGAAGCGGACCGGCGTGAGCTCCAGCTCGCCGCGGCGCTCGACGTAGACCTGGAACGGGCCGTTGATCAGGATGTCGTTGATGCTCTCATCCTTGAGCAGCGGCTCGATCGGCCCCAGGCCGACCATCTCGTCGAACACCGACGAGCCCAGGTCCTCCAGTTCGGCGGCGTTCAGCACCATGCGCTCGCCGCGGGCGAAGTCGGTCACCAGGCTCATCACCTGGCGGCGCAGCTCGCCGTCGTCCAGCTTCTCCAGCTTCGACAGGTCCAGCTCGTCGATCAGCCGGGCGTGAAGCTTCAGCTTCATCTCCAGCATCTGCTGGCCGGCGGCGGGCTTGGGCGGCGGCGCGGGCGCGGGCTGCGGGACGGGTTCGGTGAGGGCTTCCGGTTCGACGACGTCGACGACCGGGGCGGCCGCCGGCTGCCGGCTGAGGCTGAAGCGGGCCATCAGGCGGCCCTCGGGGCGCCGGCGCCGCGGCGCTCGTCGCCCCCGGCGATCCGGTCCACCAGGGCGTCGATGTCGCGCACGATCTTCGACTTGGGCCGATGCTGGCTGATCGGGCCGCCCAGGTTGACCGAGGCGGCCGCCGCGTCCCAGTCGGAGCTGACGCCGCCGTCGGCCTTGCGCTGCAGCGCGCGCTCGGCCTCGGCCAGGGAGGGGGCCGCGCCGAACAGGCGGCTGGCCAGCCGGTTGAGCACGATGCGCGGCCTGGCCGAGGTCGGCAGGGCCTGCTCGATCTCCTCGGACAGGGAGCGGGCGGCCAGCAGGGCCGGCACGGTGAGCTCGGAGATGATCAGCACCTCGTCGCAGCCGGCCAGCACCTCCAGGCTCCAGGCCCGCCGATGGCGGGGCATGTCGACCACCACGTGATCATAGGCCTCGCAGGCGATCTCCAGGATGCGCAGCACCGCCTCGCGGCTGATCTCGTCGAAGGCCAGGGGATCGCGGGGGCAGGCCAGCAGGTCCAGGCCCTTGCCGATCGGCGTGGCGAAGGCCGCCAGCAGCGCCGCATCCATGCGTTCGGCGGCCGGGCCGAACGAGATCAGGCCCATGGCCGGCGTGGCGCCGAGGTAGGCGGCCATGGCGCCGTCGGCCAGATTCAGGTCGACCAGGCAGACGCTGCGGTCCTTGCGGCTGCGCCGGGCGAGGGCGCAGGCGGTCTCGATGGCCACGGTGGTGGCGCCGGCGCCGCCGACGGCGCCCATGATCGTCCAGCAGCGCGAGCGCGCGCCCTGGTTGGCCGCGGCCTGGGCGCCGGCCGCGTCCAGCAGGGCGTAGACGGCGTTCTGCAGGTCCTCGTCGCTGAAGGGCGCCTCCAGCACGTCCGACACCGGCAGGCGCAGCAGGGCGCGCACCAGGCTGGCGGGCAGGCGCGAGCCGAGCAGCAGGGTGGGCGGCGGCGTCGGCTGGGCGGCGAACGCCGCCAGGCCGCTCGCCAGGGCCTCGGCGTCGACGGCGTCGGCGTCGATGAGCAACAGGTCGGCGGTTTCCGCCGTCACGTCGGCCAGGCGTTCGATCTGGCCCTGCTCCAGGGCCGCGCCGAACAGGGCGCCGCGCGACAGGGCCGTCAGGTCGGCGCCGATGGCCAGCACGCGCCGGCCGAGCAGGCTCCAGTGGGTCATAGGCGCGGCCTCGGATACGCGGAGAAGGAAGCGGACATCAGAGCTTCGGGTCCTCGTCGACGCTCTTCTCCATCAGCCGGTCGAGCGAATGGCCGCCCAGCATCAGGGCCGCGTTGGACGGCTCCTTGCTGTTGGCGAAGGGCTTGGGCGCCAGCTCCGTCGAGTCGGCCGCCGTGGCGAGGACCGGCGTGACGATGATCACCAGCTCGGTCTCCTGGCGCTGCCAGCGCGCCGAGCGGAACAGCAGGCCCAGGATCGGCAGGTTGCCGGCGCCCGGGATCTTGCGCACGGCGTTGTTGTAGTCCTGCTGGAAGAGGCCGGCGATGGCGAAGCTTTCGCCGCTGCGCAGCTCCAGCGTCGTCTCCGCGCGCCGAACGGTCAGGCTCGGCATGTCGTAGCCGTTGACCGTCAGCGTGGTGCGGCTGTCGATCTGGCTGACCTCGGGGCTCACCTGCAGGCGGATCAGGCCGTTGTCCTCGACCACCGGCTGGAAGCCCAGCTTGACGCCGAAGGGACGGAACTCGATGCCGATCTGGTTGTTGCCGGCCGGGATCGGATAGGGGAATTCGCCGCCGGCCAGGAAGCTGGCCTTCTCGCCCGACAGCGCCACCAGGTTCGGCCGCGCCAGGGTGCGCAGCACGCCCTTCTCCTCCAGCGCCTGCAAGGTCACGTCGATGCGCGCGGTGCCGGCGCGCGCGCCGATGGTCACCGCGCCCTGCGGATCGGAGTTGCCGAGCAGCCCCGTTCCCGAGGAGAACTTGAAGGTGGAGTTGTTGGCCGCGTCGATGTTGAAGCCCATGTCCTGCAGGGCCGAGCGGCCGGCCTCCAGGATGCGGACCTCGAGCATAACCTGCTGGGAGGCGCGCACCGTCAGCGCCGAGGTCACCGCGTCCGGCGCCATCTTCTCGGCCAGCGACTTGGCGCGGGCGGCCACCGAGGTGTTGGACACCTCGCCGGTGAGGATCACGCCATTGCCGAGATTGCGCACATGGATGTTCTCGCCGGGCAGGGCCGCGTTCAGATCGGCCGCCATGGCGTCGGTGTCGTAGCCGACCTCGACGTCGATCACCTCCTGCAACTGACCGCTGTCGCCGTAGACCAGGAGGTTGGTCGCGCCCAGCGCC
Organism: Phenylobacterium sp.; assembly: GCF_041916435.1. Classification (GTDB taxonomy): domain Bacteria; phylum Pseudomonadota; class Alphaproteobacteria; order Caulobacterales; family Caulobacteraceae; genus Phenylobacterium. The sequence goes on from NZ_JAYRZM010000004.1 coordinate 374,866, forward strand.
TTGCCGCGCACATAGAAGCTGCGGTCGGTGGTGGCGACGATCTGGGCGGTGTCGGGCTGGGCCACCACGATACGCGAGGCCGGCCCGTCCAGGCGGAAGGACAGCGACTTGTCCTTGGGCACGTAGATCGTGCGGTTGGTCGCCGATTCCGCGGGGAAGGCGTCGCCGGCCGCCGGGCCGGCGCCCGCGCCGAACAGCAGGGTCGCGCCGAGCACGCCCGCGAGCATACGCTTGGACAGGCTCATGCGCCTTCGCCCTCCACGATGGTGATCAGGCGGCGCGGCGGCGCCGGCCGGTCCGCCGCCGCGGCGGAATAGCTGGAGCCGGCTCGGGCCGGGCCGGGAGCGCCGGCCGGGGCGCCGGAGACGACCTGTCCGCTGCGCAGGGGCGCGACCTTGTCGACCTCGGTCGAGCCGGTGCGCCGCAGCGCCAGGGACAGGGTGCCCAGGTCGCTGGCCACCGACAGCTTCTGGGCGTCGGCCATGTCGACTTCCAGGGTCGCAGTGTTGGGCATCACCGCCTTGGTCGAGGTCGGGTCGGCGTTCAGGTCGACCCCCAGCACCCGCACGTTCTGGATCACCACCTGGCTCACCAGGTTGCGATGCTCCTGATCCTTGGACAGGTCGCGGGTGAGGATCACGTCCACGTGGTCGCCGGGCAGGGCGTGGCCGCCGACGCCGGAGACGTCGGTGACGCGGATGGTGTAGGCGCGCATGCCCTCGGCGATCTCGGCGGCCACCGAGGCGCGCGCGCCCGGGCCTGAGAGCTTGGCCGGCAGCAGCGGTTCGCGTTCGGCCATGGGCGTGATCGCCACCGGCGCGCCGCCGCCGTCCTGCTTGAGCACAGCCTCGATGGTGCTGAACGCGCCTTCGGGAACCGCGCCCTGCGGATACTGGGCGACCTTCAGGTGACTCGCCTGCAGGCGCTCGCCATAGGCGATGGCCTTGGCCGCCACCACCACGGGCACGCCGCGCACCGGCTGCTGCGCCACGGCGGACGCCGCCGCGGCCATGGCGGTTTTCGATGGCAGGGTCGCCTTGGCGATGAACAGGGCCGCGAGGCCCAGGACCGCCGAAGCGCCCAAACTTACGATCGTGACTAGCCGCATCGCCCCCACGCTACGGTTCATGACTGAGCGGCGTTCACGATACGATTGGATAAATTTCACAACCGCCAACAAAGGCGGTGAATCGGGATCAACCTTGACGAGAGGTTGACGCCGCCAGCGGGCGGCGCGCCGGCGCCCTATTTCGGGGTCAGCTTCAGCAGGGTCTCGGTGGCGTCTTCCACCGCCTGGCGCGAATAGAGCAGCGGCACGTACTGGCCCGTGGCCCACAGCGGGAAGAGGTCGCGATAGTGGGGGCTTTCCGGATCGCCCGACTGCCCCGGCGTGTTGATCGCCTTGCTGTTGTCCCAGTCGCCCACGTCCAGGACCATGCGGAACGAGGCGCCGACGGTCACGCGGTAGTCGCTCAGCCGCCAGCTCGCCGCCAGCGGCGTGAAGAACGTGCCGGGCATCGGCGTGGGGCCCACGGTCATCTTGGCGCGGGTCGCCGGATCGGCCAGCGGAGCCAGGGCGTGGACGAACTCGGCCTGGTGCAGCTTGCCCCACGACCATTTGGAGGTGTCGGGCCCCAGGTGCTGGCGCACCTCGGCGTAGGCGTCCTTCAGGCTGTCGATCAGGATGGCGTTGCGCGCCGAGGGATTGGCCCCCAGCGCCTCGCCGGGGTCCTCCAGGAAGTCCAGCACCGCCGCCAGGTCGCCCTGGCCGATCAGGGCGCGGGCCGCGGCCGGCTCGGCGCGGGCGACGGTCACCCGGCCCAGGTGCTTGGCGGTCCACACCTCGAACAGGGCCGCCCCGGCGCTGTCGGCGTCCACATGCCGGTCCCAGCCGCGCAGCAGCTCCAGGGCGGCCGCGCCGTCCGGATCGCGGGTCAGCTTGATCCGCGACGTCATCGCCAGCAGGCGCCGGGCGGTGACGTCGACCGTGTCGGTCTGCAGGTCCATCGCGTCCTGCAGCGACAGATTGATCTTGGAGGTCAGCACCTCGCCGATCCGCGTCATCCGCGCGTTGTTCGACCACTCGAAGCCGACCTTGCGCTCGGCGTAGGGATAGTCGTCGGGCAGGTCCATCTGGTTGGCCGTGGCGATCCAGCCCTGGGCCGGATCGTAGAGGCTGGGAAGTTCGTCGGCCTTGAGGAAGCCCTGCCACTCGTAGCGGCCGTCGCCGGGCACGGGCAGCAGGCCGTCCCAGTTCGGCCGCCGCGGGACCATGCCGGCGGCCACCCAGCCGATGTGGCCGGAGGTGTCGGCGTAGACCTGGTTCTCCGAGGGCGTCGCCCAGCGCGAGAGGGCGGACTTGAAGCCCGTCCAGTCCTGGGCGGCCATGTATTCCGACGAGCCGAAATAGGCCGAGGTCCCCGGCTGGGCCCAGACGCTGCGCACGGCGAAGGCCCGATGCTTGGCCGCGTCCTCGTAGACCACCGGGCCGTGGCGCGTGAACTTCAGCTCCACCTGCCGCGGCGCCTCGCCCTTCACCTCGATGGTGTCGTGCACCACCGTCATCGGCTCCCAGCCGTCGCCATAGCGGTAGCGGTCCGGATCGGCGGGGTCGGTGTCGTAGACGTAGAGGTCTTCCTGGTCGGCGGCGAAGATGGTCAGGCCGAAGGCGATCTTGTCGTTGTGGCCGATGGAGACGCCCGGCAGCGCCGGCTCGCCCGCCCCGATCACCGAAAAGCCCGGCGCTTCCATCTGCACGATGTAGCGCAGCGAGGGCGCGCCGTGGGCGCGGTGCGGATCGTTGGCCAGGATCGGCCGGCCGGTGGCGGTGCGCGAGCCGGAGACCGTCCAGTTGTTGGAGCCGATCGCCTCGGTCGGCACCTCGCTCATCAGCTCGGCGGTCTTGCCGGGGCCGGCGTCGAACTTCACGCCGGCCGTGGCCAGCTCATAGACCTTCAGGACGTCGGCCGGCACGTCGCAGGGATCGAGCCCGTCCGGAATCTTGGTCGTCCAGGCCGGCTCGAGCTTCTTGTAGAGCTTGGCCGCGTCCAGGCCGGCGGCGCAGGCGATGCGCGCGCGCTTGACCTCCGATTCGACGTTGCGGGTCAGGCCGTGGCTGCGGATGCGCACCACGTCCTGCGGCGTCCACAGGTCCGGCGTCGTGCCGGCGATGCGGAACTCCTCGGGCAGCGGCCGGCGGCCGTCGCGGATCTCCTGGACGTAGGCGTTGATCCCGGCGGTGAAGGCCTCGGCGTAGGACTTGGCGTCCGGCCCGTAGGCGGCCCATTCCTTGTCCATGTCGCCACGATAGAGGAACAGCCGCGCGGCCTCGTCCTGGGCCACGTAGGCCGGGCCGAAGTCGCGGGCCAGCAGGCCCAGGCCCCGCTTGCGCCACAGGTCCACCTGCCACAGCCGGTCGCGGGCCACGTTGTAGCCCTGCAGGAAGAAGGCGTCGCGCACGCTCTTGGCGTAGATGTGGGGGATGCCCCAGGTGTCGATGCGGATCTCAGCCGGAGCGGCCAGGCCCGCCACCGCCCAGTCCTGTTCGGCCGGGCTCGCGGCCTGCGCGCCGACGGCGCCGGCGGCCAGGGCGCAGCCGATCAGGAGACGTTGAAGGATACGGGCGCTCGGCATGATCTCGGCTCCCCGCGGGTCTGACGCTGATTCGACCCAAGCTGATCAGGCGCGGCCGCCCATGGCAACGTCTGCGAGTGGCGCGAACCGCGCCCGGTCAGGCCGTCAGGCGGCCAATGACGGCGCGCAGCACGTCGCGCACCTCGTCCTGGCTCAGGTGCTGCTCCAGGCGCATGCGCGACCAGGCCTCGAAGCTCAGCAGCAGGTCCAGCGCCTCGAAGATCTTGGGATCGCCTATCTCCTGCGGCGGGGCGATGCCGCTCAGGATCTCCCGCAGCGTGATGGTGAGCCGCGTGGCGCCGCGCCCCAGGAAGCGCGAGCGGTGGCGATTGATGTCCGAGGCGCGCTTGAAGGGGGCGATCCGCTCGAACAGCTCCAGGCGCCGGTCGATCAGCTCGATCAGCTTGCCGCGCCAGTCGGTGGCGGTGAACGGCAGGTCCTTGATGAACAGCACTTCCTCTTCGATGACCTCGGACATCTCGCGGTAGAGGCTGTCCATGTCCTTGAAGTGCCGGAACACCGTGCGCAGGCCCACGTTCGCCCGGCCGGCCACCATTTCGGCGCTGGGCGAGGTCTCTCCTTCGCGGATCAGCGCCAGCATGGCCGCCACGATGCGCGCGCGGCTGTCCTGGGAGCGCAGGCGCCGGCCGTCTCGCTCCTCAGTCGGCGCGCGGCTGATCGTGGATGCGGCTTCGCCGGTCAAAGGCCTCGTCTCCTGGTGGACCTCCGTGCTTAGCGAGACCGCGCCTCCAGGGCCAGGGGTCAGGGCCGCATGGCCGAGCGTTTGGACGTTTCGATCGCATCGCTTCCGGCCGGCAGGCTGAAGAAGTCCCCGTCCTCGCCAAGCCGCAGGGTCCCGCTGAACTTGGAGCGCGCTCCGCCCAGGAACGGACCCTCCAAAGCCTTGACCGGCAAGGCGGGAACGATGTGGCTGAGCACCAGATATTTCACGCCGGCGCGCTGGGCGATCTCGGCCGCCTGCTCGGGACTGGTGTGGTATCCGACGATGTCGTGGAACACGTGCGCGAGATTGTCGCGCCCCGCCGCACGGGCGGTTTCCTCCTGCATCTTCACCAGCGTCGGCGACAGCGCTTCGTGCACCAGCAGGTCCGCGCCCTTGGCCGCGGCCTCGACCGAGGCGGCCGGCGCGGTGTCGCCGCTGATCACCACGCTGCGGCCCTTGTAGACGAACTTGTAGCCGACGGCCGGCCACACCGGCCCGTGATCCACCGGGAAGGCGGTGACCTTCAGGTCCGCATCGTCGATCAGCGTCACCGGCCCGCCGCCCTTGGTCACCTCGAAGGGGCGGGGCTCGCCGCCGAAGCCCTGGGGCGGCACGACCTTGGGCCCGTGGTGGGCGATGCGGTAGCCGCGATCCAGCTCGTAGGCGGTCATGAAGCCGTCCACCACCTGCGTCACGCCCGTGGGGCCGTAGATCGGCAGGGGCGCCTGAGCCGCTCCTCCCGCCCAATGCTGCAGCAGCACCGCGCCCAGCCCGTCGATGTGGTCGGAGTGGTAGTGGGTGATGAAGGCCGCGTTCAGCCGCGCGGGCATGAAGCCCATCAGGCTCATGCTCTTGGCCGCCCCCTCGCCGGTGTCGACCACGAACATGCGCTTGCCGGCAATCACCAGGGTGCAGGGCCCGGCGCGGTGCGGATCGGGCAGGGGCGAGCCCGTGCCGCACAGGCCCACGTGCAGGCCGTCGGGCAGGGCCGCCACCGGATCGCCCGTGAGGTTTCGCGCCAGAACGCGCCGCAGCAGGCCCGTGGCGATCTCGCCTCGCGCGGCCCAGACGCCGCCGCTGGCGATCAGGATCAGGCCCAACACAACCGCCAGGATGATCCCGGTCGCACGCTTGGCCGCCATGGCCGCCTCCCTGGTTGACCGCGCTCGAATAAAATGACACGGATATTGTCAATACATTCGCCGATCACCGGGCGAAGTCAAGCCGAGGGTGGAGACATGGACGTCCTGCGCACGCCGGATGAGCGCTTCGAGGGCCTGGCCGACTGGCCGTTCGCGCCCAACTATCTGGAGATCCGGGACGCCGACGGAACGGCGCTGCGCCTGCACTACGTGGACGAGGGCCCGCGCGAGGCCGCCCCGATCCTGCTGATGCACGGCGAGCCGTCCTGGGCCTATCTCTACCGCAAGATCATCGCCGCCCTGGTCGCCAAGGGCCATCGCGTGATCGCGCCCGACCTGATCGGCTTCGGCCGCTCCGACAAGCCGGCCGCGCGGACCGACTACACCTACGAGCGCCACGTGGCCTGGATGAGCGCCTGGCTCACGGCCCTGGACCTGAAGGACATCACCCTCTTCTGCCAGGACTGGGGCGGGCTGATCGGCCTTCGCCTGGTCGCCGCCTTCCCGGAGCGGTTCAAGGCCGTGGTGGCGGGCAACACCTTCCTGCCTGTGGGCGGCGGCTCCAGCGACGGCTTCACCGCCTGGCTCAACTTCAGCCAGAACGCGCCGGTCCTGCCGATCGGTTTCATCCTGCAGGGCGGGTCGGGCCGCGAACTCACCGAGGCCGAGGTCGCCGCCTACGAGGCGCCGTTCCCGGACGAAAGCTACAAGGCCGGCGCGCGCCAGTTCCCGGCGCTGGTGCCCGTCACGCCCGAGCATCCGTCGGTGGCCGAGAACAAGGCCGCCTGGGAGGTTCTCGAGCGCTTCGACAAGCCCTTCATCACCGCCTTCAGCGACAACGATCCGGTCACCCGCGGCATGGATGCGACGCTGCAGGCCCGCATCCCCGGCGCCAAGGGCCAGCCGCACGTGACGCTCTCGGGGGGCCATTTCCTGCAGGAGGACAGCCCGGCCGAGATCGCCGAGATCCTCGACAAGATCGCCAAGGCTTAAGGGAGGCCGCCGCCATGAACGTCGAAAACGCCGTCATGCCCACGCAGGACCAGATCGCCGCCATCTTCGGCTCGCCCGAGGACGGGCCGTTCGTGATGGTCAACCTGTTGAAGTTCAAGGACGTCGCCACCTATCCCGACGGCGAGCAGGTGTCCGGCCGCGAGGCCTACATGCGCTACGGCGACCGCGTGCGCGTGCTGGCCGAGTCCATGGGCTGCCGCATGCTCTTTTCCGGCGCGGTGAAGGGCCTGATGCTGGGCGAGGTGGAGGAGCTGTGGGACGCGGTGGCGCTGATGGAATATCCCTCGCGCGCCACCTTCCTGGCCATGACCCAGACCCCGGAATTCCACGAGATCGAGGCCCACCGCATGGCGGGCCTCGCCGGCCAGCTCAACATCGAGACCAAGTCGATGGCCGGCTGAACGCGGCCCGCTAGATCTCCACCATGTCGAAGTCGGATTTGGGCGTGCCGCACAGCGGGCAGACCCAGTCGGCGGGGATGTCGGCCCAGCGCGTGCCGGGCGCCAGGCCCTCGCCCGGGTCGCCCGCCTCCTCGTCGTAGAGATAGCCGCAGGTGCGGCACTGCCAGGTCTTGTAGGGCTCGTTCTCGGCCACCGGCGCCCCTCCGCCTCAGTGCATCTTGAAGCGGATGGGCACGGACTTGGGCCCGCAGACGAAGGCGGCCTGCATGTTCCGCGGCTGGCCGTCCAGCTCCACCGACTCCAGCCGCTTGAAGAGCTCTTCCCACAGCACCCGCATCTCCATGCGCGCCAGGTGCTGGCCGAGGCACACGTGGGCGCCGTAGCCGAAGGCCACGTGCTTGTTGGGCGTGCGCTCCACGTCGAACTTGAACGGGTCCTTGAACACCGCCTCGTCGCGGTTGCCGGAGGGATAGGACAGCATCATCCAGTCGCCCTTGGCGATCTTCTGGCCGGCCAGCTCGGCGTCGGCCGTGGCCGTGCGCATGAAGTGCTTCACCGGCGTCACCCAGCGGATGGATTCCTCGATCAGGCCGGGGATCAGCGCCGGGTTCGCCTTGATCTTGGCGAACTGCTCGGGGTTCTCGGCCAGCGCCCAGAGCGCGCCGGCGGTGGTCGAGGAGGTGGTGTCGTGGCCGGCCGTGGCGACGATGATGTAGTAGCCCATAGCCTCGATGTAGCCGAGCGGCTGGCCCTCGATCTGGCCGTTGGCGATCACGCTGGCGATGTCCTGGCGCGGCTTGGCGCGGCGGTCCTCGGTGATGCCGTTGAAGTAGGTCATGAAGTCCATGACCACCGACTGGATGGTGTCGACGCCCGTCCCGACGTCCATTTCGCTGAGGTCCGTGCCGGTGCGGTTCAGGTCCGGGTCGGCGCTGCCGAACAGCTCCTGGGTGAGCTTCAGCATCCGCGGCTCGTCGCTCTCGGGAACCCCCAGCACCTCCATGATCACGTGCAGCGGATAGAGGAAGGCGACGTCGCGGGCGAAGTCGCAGCGGTCGCCGTGCGCGGCCATGCGGTCGATGAAGCCGTTGGCGATCTCGCGGATGCGCGCCTCCAGCGCGCGCAGGTTCTGCGGGATGAACGAGCCCTGGGTCAGGCGCCGGTAGTTCATGTGGTCGGGGTTGTCCATCTGGACCAGGGAGCGGACCAGATGCGGACTGCCGCCCATCAGTTCGCGCACCTTCTGGTCGGCGTTGATGGTCGTCAGCACGGTGGAACGGTCGCCGTTGTGGAACAGCTCGTTCTGCCGCTCGACCTCCAGGATGTCGGCGTGGCGGGTGACCACCCAGAAGGGATCGAACCCTTCCGGCTGGGCCTGGGCGAGCGGCGCCTCGCGGCGCAGCCAGGCGAAGGCCTCGTCCACCGGCTTGCCGGCGCCATAGGCTTTCGGATCGACGATGGTCTCGGCCACGTCCTGGGGAATCATCGCGGTTCGCTCCCTTTGCGATCATGCGGCCGGCTTCTTCGGCGGCCGTCGTCGCTCTGACGATCTCACTAAGTTGCTAGTTGTTCAACAAGTAAGTAGTCTTCCGGCATGACTGCTTCGGCCCAAGCCCTTCGCCCGCGCCGCACCCAGGCCGAGCGCCGCGATCAGTCCGAGCGGCTGCTCTTGGCGGCCGCGGCCGAACTGGTGGGCGAGCGCGGGGTCGGCGCGGCCACCTTCGAGAACATCGGCCAGCGCGCGGGCTACAGCCGGGGCCTCGCCACCCAGAAGTTCGGCTCCAAGCAGGGCCTGATCGAGGCGCTGATCGCCCAGCTCCAGACCCGCCAGGGCGGCCAGCTCGACGACCGCGACGTCGACGAGGCGCCGGCGCTGGAGGCCATCCTGGCCTACGTCGACGTGTTCCTGCGCAGCTTGGCCGAGGACACGGAGCTGCGCGCCTATTTCATCCTGATGGCCGGCGCCATCGCCGATCTGTCGGACCAGCGCGGCCCCTTCGCCGACGCCCACGTCCAGGTCGAGCGGCGCCTGGAGGCGCTGGTCCAGCGCGGGCAGGCCGAGGGGACGATCCGCCCGGAGATCGACGCCGACGCCGCGGCCCTGATGATCGGCTCGCTGCTGCTGGGGCTGTCCATGCAGCTCCTGATCGATCCGAAGATGAACCTGGAGCCGATCCGCGAGATCAGCCTGGCGGCGCTTCGGCAGAGCTTCGCGGCGGCCTGAGCCGGCCGGCTACTGCGGATAGATCTTCACGCTGTCGGCCACCGAGTCGGCCACGTGTTCCTTGCTGATCACGCCGAGCACGTCCTCGGGCCCCGGCACGCCGGTTCCGCGCACCACCACGGCCATGGTGGCGTTCCTGCGCCACATGCGGCGGATCACGTCGAACACCACGTCGTCCTCGCGCACGATGGTGAAGTTGCGGCTGGCGATGTCGCCCAGGGTGACTTCGGTGCGCGACTGCTCCAGGCCCCGGCGCAGGCCGGTGTTCACCCGGATCACGCCCCAGATCCGGCCGTTGCGGGTCACCACCACGTGGCGCAGCCGGCCCTTGTGCTCGGGCTGGCTGACGTAGTCGTCGAAGCTGGTCTCCGCCGGCAGCACCTGGGTGTCGACGTCCATCACGTCGCGCGCCGAATGCACCAGGAACATGTTGGCGTGGCGCGCTTTGGGGATCGCCCGGCCGCGGTTCACCAGCTTGATGGTGTAGATGTTCTCGCGCGACAGGAAGCGGCGCACGCCGATCGCCATGGCCACGGCGACGATCATCGGCATGACGATGCTGTAGTCGAGCGTCATCTCGAAGATCATGGTCACGGCGGTCATCACCGCCCCGGTGGCCCCGCCGACCATGGCCCCCATGCCGACCATGGCGAAGGCCGGCACGCTCAGCGCCGGCAGCACGCCGGCCTGGTTCACCAGGGCCGCGAAGCCGCCGCCCAGGGTCGCGCCCATGAACAGCGAGGGCGAGAAGATGCCGCCCGACGAGCCGGAGCCCAGGCTCAGCGACGTCGCCAGAAGCTTGCAGGCGAACAGGAGCCCGAGCAGCCAGAAGACCGAGGTCTGGCCCAGCAGGATCGCCTGGATCGTCGCATAGCCGACGCCGTCGACGTAGTACTGCCCGAGCGTCCTGAAGAGCGTGTAGAACAGCACGCCCACCGCCAGCATCCCCAGGATGTGGCGCAGGTAGCGCGACTGGATCTTGTCGAAGAGCTCCTCGGCCATGTGCAGGCCGCGCACGAAGCCCGCGCCCGCCGCCCCGGTCAGGGCGCCGAGCACGGCGAAGAGGGCCAGGATGATCAGCGCCTGCGGGTCGGCCGCCAGCGCCTGGATCGGCGGCACCTCGAAGGCCGGCGCGTCGCCGAAGAACCAGCGCCCGACGAAGGTCGCCGCCCCCGTGGCGATGGCCACCGGCAGGAAGGTCTCGACGCTCACCTCCGGCAGCATCAGCTCGATGGCGAACATCACCCCGCCGATCGGGGTGTTGAAGGTCGAGGCGATCCCCGCGCCGGCGCCGGCCGCCACCAGGGCGATCCGCTGGCCCGCCGGCATGCGCACCACCTGGCCCAGGGTCGAGCCCAGGGCCGAGCCGATCTGGATGATCGGGCCCTCGCGGCCCACCGAGGCGCCGCTGCCGATGGCCAGGGCCGAGGCCAGCGACTTGACCACGGCCACCACCGGCCGGATCACCCCGCTCTTGTAGTAGATCGCCTCCATCACCTCGGGCACGCCGTGCCCCTTGGCCTCCGGGGCGAAGTTGGCCACCAGGAAGGTCACGCCGATCCCGCCGATCACCGGCGCCAGGATCACCCAGGGCCCCCAGCGCGAAGGGGCGGTGAACTGGTTGGCGTCGTAGGCCACCACCGCCTGGCCGGCGAACATCAGGTTGTGGATGAAGCCGATCAGGTCGCGGAACACCACCGCGCCGATCCCCGTCACCATGCCCAGCGCCAGGGCCAGGACGGACAACTGCACCAAGGTCAGCCGCCTCATCTCCTCGACCTCCATGGCGTTGGCGGGCTGAGGCGTCGGGGGACGCCGCCCCCGGTCGGGATCGGCGGCTGTGTCGGTCATCAGTTGCTGTCGCCTATGGCTTGTGCGCCGCTTGCGCGGCCTGGAACGCGATCGCCTGGGCGAGCGTGGCATCCAAAGCGGACGGCGGCATTAAATCCCTCGCTCCCGCCCATGGCAAATGCGCGGGGGCGAAGGCGCGGCGGCGTCAGCCGGTGTTGCGCAGGCCGGCGGCCACGCCGTTGATGGTCAGGTGGATGCCCGTGCGCACCAGCGTATCGTCGTCGCCGCCCCGCCGGCGGCGGATCAGCTCCACCTGCAGGTGGTTCAGCGGATCGATGTAGGGCGCGCGGCCGCGGATCGCCGCCTGCAGGGTGGGATTCGATTCGAGCAGCCTCGGCTGGTCGGTGATCTCCAGCAGCAGATCGTGCGTGGCCTGCCAGCGATCGCCGATGCGCCCGAAGATCGACTGGGCCAGCGCCCTGTCCGGCACGAGGTCGGCGTAGTGCTGGGCGATCGCCATGTCCGACTTGGCCAGCACCATCTCCATGTTGGCCAGCGCCGTGGCGAACACCGGCCAAGCCTTGGCCATCTCCTTGAGCTGGCTCATCGGCGCCTTGGTCGCCTCCACCGCCGCGGAGAAGCCGTACCAGCCGGGCAGCATCATCCGCGCCTGGGCCCAGGAGAACACCCAGGGAATCGCGCGCAGGTCCTCGATCCGCGCCGAGGTCGTGCGCGAGGCCGGGCGGCTGCCGATCTTCAGGTCGGCGATCTCCGAGATCGGCGTGGCCGCGCGGAAGAATTCCAGGAATCCCGGCGTCTCGTAGACCAGGTCGCGATAGGCGCGCATGGCCTCGGCGGAAAGCTCGCTCATGATCGGGGCGAAGGCGTCGCGCGGCGGCGGCCCCTTTCGCGGCGCGCGCAGCGAGGCAAGCAGCACCCCGGCGGTCAGGCTCTCCAGGTTCTGCCGGCCGATCTCCGGGTCGGCGTACTTGTTGGCCACCACCTCGCCCTGCTCGGTGACGCGGATGCGGCCGCGCACCGAGCCTTCCGGCTGGGCGAGGATGGCGTCGAAGCTGGAGCCGCCGCCGCGGCCCACCGCTCCGCCGCGGCCGTGGAAGAGCTGCAGCGCCAGCCCGGCCTCGGCCGCCACGGCCACCAGCCTCAGCGAGGCCTGGTGCAGCTCCCAGGTGGAGGTCAGGTAGCTGCCGTCCTTGTTGGAGTCGGAATAGCCGATCATCACTTCCTGCACGCCCTTGGGCTTCAGCATCCCGGCGATCAGCGGCAGGGAGAAATAGGCGCGCATGGTCTCGGGCGCGGCGCGCAGGTCGGCGATGGTCTCGAACAGCGGCGCGGACTGCACCTCGGTCGAGGCCGTCTCGCCCGGATGGAACAGGCCCACCTCCTTCAGGAGGACATAGACCTCCAGGAGGTCGGAGACCGAGTCGGTCTTGGAGATGATGTAGGTGACGATCGCCAGCGGGCCGTAGGCGGCGCGCATGTCCGCGGCGGCCTTCAGCACCTCGTATTCGCTGAGCGTCTCCGGCCGGTAGGCGTTGAACGGCGAATAGAGCAGCCGCCGGCCCTTCAGCTCGCCGATCAGGAGCTCGATGCGCGCCGCCTCGTCCAGGGCCGCGTAGTCGGCGCACACCCCGGCCTGGGCCAGCAGGTCGGCGACCACCCGCTCGTGCACGTCGGAGTTCTGGCGCATGTCCACGGTGGCCAGGTGGAAGCCGAAGGTCTCCACCGCCCGGATCAGCCGCGGCAGGCGGCCCTCGGCGAACACCGCTCCGTGCTCTGCGACCAGCGAATCCTGCATCGTCTTCAGATCGGCGGCCAACTCCTCGGCCGATCCGTAGGGGACCACGCCCTGCGGCGCGCGCGTGGTGGGCGCGTCGCCCGTCAGCAGGTAGCGCGTCGCCGTCAGCCGCCGGTGCATGCCGAACAGCGACCGCCGATAGGGCTCGTCCTCGCGCTGGGGCGAGTCGTCGCCCGATCGGTCCGCCAGCGCCTGCAGCGCCTCCGTCACATGGGTCAGCTTGTCGGAGAACGACAGCTCCCCGCCCAGCGCGTGCAGTTCGTCCAGGTAATAGGTCAGGGCCGCGCGCGACTGCTGGCGGAAGGCCTCGCGCAGGGTCTCGGCGGTGACGTTGGGATTGCCGTCGCGATCGCCGCCCACCCAGGAGCCGACCCGCAGGAAGCTGGCCAGGGGATGGTTCACCCCCAGGAGCTCGGACCACTCGGCGTAGAGCCCCGGCAGCTCGCGCAGGAAGCTGCGGTCCATGTAGGTGACCGCGTTCTCGATCTCGTCCTTCACCCCAAGGCCGGTCGCGCGCAGCAGCCGGGTCTGCCACAGGATGGTGATCTGGCGGGCGAGGTCGCGCTCCACCCGGGCGCGGTGCTCGGGGCCGCGCGCCTGGTCGTGGGCGTCCAGGTCCCGGGCGATGGCGCTGACCCGGTCGATCACCGCGTGGCGGCGCACCTCGGTGGGGTGGGCGGTCATCACCGGCGCGATCAGCGCCTTGTCCAAGAGCTCGGCCACCGCCTCGGGCGAGTAGCCGCGCTGGGCCAGCTCGGCCAGCGCGCCCTTCAGGTTGTCCGGCCCGCCGTCGGTGCGTCCCTGCCGCAGGGCGCGCCGCGCGCCGTGGTCCTCGGCGATGTTGGCGAGCTGCGAGAAGCAGGCGAAGCTCTGCACGAAGCGCACCGTGTCCGGCAGGCTGAGGCTGGCGAGCAGCCGGTCCAGCGCCTCGGCGCCTTGGCTTTCGCCCTCGCCCCAGTGGTGGGCCACTGAGGCCCTGCGGATCTGCTCGATCTGGTCGAACAGGGCCTGGCCGTTCTCCTTGCGGATCACGTCGCCGAGGATGCGGCCCAGCATGCGGATGTCGTCGCGCGATCGCATGGATGGTCTCCAGAGAGCGAAGGGGGAGGAAGGGGCCACCCTAGCCCACGGGGGCGCTGCTTCGTCCAGTGGCCAGGCGCTTGCGCCGATCAGCCCGCCCGAAAGGCGCACATCTTCGGCGTTGACGATCCCGTTCACAGGCGTAATGTTCTTGCGAGTCATTCGCAAATAGGATCGATCCATGAACATCCGCCCCGATCCGGCCGCGCCCGCGGATCTGCGCGAGCTCACCCGCGGCGAGCACCTGGTCGTCTGGGCCCTGAGGGCCTTCGTCGCCGACTGCTTCGACCACGCCATGGTGCGGCGCGGCTTCGAGGACGCTTGCGGCGCGCGGGCGCCGGAGGCCAGCATGGCCTTCCTGGTCTTCGCCCAGGCGCTCGTGCTGCGCGGGCGCCGGCGAATCTGCGTCGGCGCGCCCGGCCGGCTGGCGCTCACCCGCGACGAGCAGCAGATCGCGGCTCTGTTCGCCGACGCCCAGGCCGCCGACCGGGCCGGCTTCGACGCGCGCCTGGCCTTTCTCCTCGGCCGGCCGGCCGAGGCGCCGTTCTTCGCCGCGGCCGAGACGACGGCGCGGGCCCTGGCCGCCTGCGGGCGGCGGCTGCGCGCGTTCGGCGCCGGCCGCGCCGCCGGGCCGGCCGCTCCGCGCCCTTCGCGCGACCTTGGCTTGGCGGTGGTGGCGTGAGCGCGTCCGCCGCTCCCGGCCCGCCCGGGCTCTGGCAGGGCGAGCGCCTGCTGCTGGCCGCCGTGCGCGCCTGGGCGAGCTGCCGCGCCGGCCGCGGCGAGCCCGCCAGGACGATCCGCCGCGCGATCGCCTGCGTCGCCTCCGAGCAGACCGGCGCGCTGTTCGCCGCCTTCATGGAGGCGCTGGAGGGGGTGAGCCGCCGGCCGATGCGCCTGCATTGCGGCGCCTGCCCGGGCTACGCCGAGGACGAGCAGCGGCTGATCCTGGCCTGCGGGCTCAGCGCCGTCGCGCCGGATCTGGCCGCGCGCCTGCTGGAGCCCTTGGCGCGCGATCCCTCGGCGGCGGTCTGCTTCGCCCGGGCGCTGAACGTGGCCCTGGTCGCCGACGGTCTGGCCCTGCCGGCGCGCCTGACGGACGGCGCCGAGCCGGTGACCTGGCACTAGGCGCCTTGAACCCTCAGGGCAGGAGCATCGCCACCAGCGTGTCGATGTGCGCCTCGATGGTCTCCGGCTCGCTCGGGTCGACCCCCCACAGCAGGCGCGCCTGCGGCGCCACGGCGAAGAAGAGCTGGCTCGCGCCGACCAGCACATAGGCCATGTTCGCGGTCGGCAGGTTCGCCGGCGCCAGGCCGTGCGCCTTCAGATAGTCGGTGTAGGTCTGGCCCATGCGCACCCAATGCTGGGCCTGAGTCTCCACCACCCAGCGCAGCCGCTCGCTGTCGCGAAACGATTCCTGCAGCACCACGCGCGTGTGCTCGGGATGGTGGGCCCAGTAGCGCACGTGCCGCCGCAGCAGCTCGCGGGCGTAGGTCTTCGGGTCGGCGAACGCCGGGTCGGCCGGATCGGGCCGGTCCACCAGCTCGGCCTCGCGCTCGAACAGATAGGCCGTCGCCGCGCGCCAGAGCTGGTCCTTGCTCTTGAAGTGATACTTGATCAGGGCGTGGTGCACCCCCGCCCTGGCGGCGATCTCGCGGGTGGACGCGCCGTCGAATCCCTTGCCCGAAAACTCCTCGAGCGCAGCCAGCAAAATGCTGGCTTGCGTCGCTTCCCGCTGCCTGACGCGCGCGTTCACAATTAAGCCGCCCCTGAAATACTCCTATGGTTGCAATTTCACGGTCGGGGCGAGTCCTGGCAATTCGCAATCGGCACGCCAATACCAAGAAAGCGCCGCTGTGTTGCAGGGTTGGCGCGGTTTGGGGGCTTGCGGGGCGTAGTACTAGACCCCGAACAACGTCCTTAAGTAGGGATTGAGCATCCGCTCCTCCGGATCGAGCCGCCGGCGAACCTCCAGGAAGTCGTTCCAGTTGGGGTAGAGCGCGGCCAGGTCAGGCGCCTTCAGATCGTGCAGCTTGCCCCAGTGCGGCCGCCCGCCGTGCTTGCGCAGGATCGGCTCGATCAGGGTGAAGAGGAACTTGTAGTCGTCCTTGTAATAGGCGTGCACGGCCAGCGACCCGCGCGGTCCGCCGTTGAACGGCGACAGCCACGCCTCGTCGGCGGCGATGCGCCGAAGCTCGATGGGGAAGAAGACGTCCGGCCGGTGGGCCTCGATGGCCGCCATCACCTCGCCCAGCGCCGCGAGCTGCTGGTCCGGCGGCAGGTGGAACTCCATCTCGTTGAACCGCACCGGCCGGTCGGTGGAGAGCAGCTTCCAGCCCTCGTCGATCGCCTCCTCGGGCTTGACCGAGCCCAGCAGGGCCTTGGCCGCGGCCTTGCGCAGCGGGGTGGAGAAGCCCAGGAGGTTGCGAAGCTGCTTCAGCGCCTCGAGGAGCTGGGTGTCGGTGTCCGCCTCCGGCCCGCGCGGGATCGCCGGCGCATCGGTTTCGTCGTGGGTGATGTTGGCGCACAGCCCGGTGAAGGGCACGGCGTAGAATTCGAAGTTGCGGTGCTCGGCCCAGCGCTGCTCGGCCTTGGCCAGGGTTTCCTCGAAGGGCTCCACCCAGACCTTGCGGTGCAGGCGGCGGTTGGCCGAGGTGGCCAGCCGCACCTGGGTGATCACGCCGAGCGCGCCCAGCGAGACCTTGGCCGCCTGGAAGACGTCCGGCTCGCGCTCGGCGTCGCATTCGATGATCTCGCCGGAGGGCGTCGCCAGCCGCAACATGCGGATGTCGCTGTGGATCGCGCCCAGATGGATCCCGGTGCCGTGGGTCGCCGTGCCGATGGCGCCGCCCAGGGACTGCTTGTTGATGTCGGGCAGGTTGGCCATCGCCCGGCCCTTCTCGGCCAGGGCGGGCCCCAGCGCGCCCAGCCGCGTGCCGGTCCAGACGATCGCCTCCTCGCCCTCCCAGCCGGCGATCCCGGCCAGGCCGTCGAGCGTCATCAGCGCGCCGGAGGTGGGCACGAGGCCGGTGAAGGAGTGGCCGGCGCCCACCACGCGGACCGGCGCCGTGGCCGTCTTCAGGCTGTCGGCGACCTCGGATTCCGACTTGGGCGCGAGCCGCTCGGCCGGATAGCCGTACTGAACGCCCGACCAGTTGCGCCAAAGAAGGTGTCCCTGGCCGTCCACGCTCGCCGGCGACGGCGGTTCGGGCTTCTCCCGCGTGGCCAGATAGACGCCGCCGCCGGCCGCGGCGACCACGCCGGCGGCCCCGCCCAACAGGATCGCTCGCCTGGAGATCATCGCGTCTTCCCTTCGTGGCCGGCCAGGAACCGGATCAGGCCCTTGAAATCGTCCGGCGTGCATGCGGCGCATTGGCCGAGCGCGGGCATGCCCTTGTAGCCCTGCACCACGTGATCGAGCAGCACGTCCTCGCCCTGCTTCCAGCGCGGCGCCCAGGCGGCCTTGTCCTGCACCAGCGGCGCGCCCGAGCCGGCGGCGGCGTGGCAGGCCTTGCAGGCGCCGTCATAGAGTTCGGCCAGGTGCGCGTCCTTGGGGCTCAGGCTGGCCGGATCGGCGGGCGGGGCGGGGGCGGGCGAGCATGCCGCCAGGGCGAGCCCCGCGGCGGCGAACGGCAATAGGCGCTTCAAACGATCCCCCCTGCGCATCGGCCGCGTGCTCTGGCCGCGGCGTCGCCGGGGACGATAGACCGATCCTGACGCCGCCGTCAGCTTGCTCGTGGCCGCGGCGGCCTAGAGGCCGGCGGCCTGGGGAATCTCGCCCTGCGGCGGCGACAGCACCTGCTCGATGGTGGCGAAGAGCTGGGTCACGTCGATCGGCTTGCCCACGTGGGCGTCCATGCCTGCCGCGCGCAGCTCGGCCACCTGGTGCACCATGGCGTTGGCGGTGAGGGCGATCACCGGCGTGCGCCGCCGGCCGCTCGCCGCCTCCCGCGTCCGGATCTCCCGCAGCGCGGCCAGGCCGTCCATCACCGGCATGTGCACGTCCATCAGGATCACGTCCCAGTCGCCGCTCTCCCAGGCCGCGACCGCCTCGGCGCCGTTGTCCACGGTGACGGGCTCGATGCCGGCCTGCTTCATCAGCGTGCGCAGGACGAGCTGGTTGACGGCGTTGTCCTCGGCCGCCAGCACCCGCAGCTCGTCGCTGGCCAGCGTCGGCGCTTGGGCCGGATCGGCGCGCCTGTCGTCCCGCGCCGCGCCGACGCGGGCGAACGGCAGGCTGGCCGTGAAGGTGGAGCCCTCGCCCGGCGTGCTCTCCACCCGGATCGTCCCGCCCATCAGGGCGCACAGGTCGCGGCAGATCGCCAGGCCCAGGCCGGTTCCGCCATGGCGGCGGGTGGTCGAGGCGTCGAGCTGCACGAACTTGCCGAACAGCTTCTCCAGTTGGTCGGCGGGCACGCCGATGCCGGTGTCGCTCACCGACAGGTCCAGCCAGCCGTCGCGGCGGCGCGCGCGCACCACGATCGCGCCGGTCTCGGTGAACTTCACCGCGTTGGAGATCAGGTTGTGGATCACCTGGCGCAGGCGGGTGGGATCGCCGCGATAGGTCCCGGCCGCGTCCTCGTCGATGTCGAGCGTCAGGCTCAAGCCCTTGCGCGCGGCCACCGCGGCGAAGGCGGCGCGGCTGGCGCCCAGCACGTCGCCGAGCTCGAAGGCGATGGTCTCCAGCAGCAACTGGCCCGCCTCGATCTTGGCCAGGTCGAGCACGTCGTTGAGGATGGCGGTCAGGGTTTCGCCGGACTCGCGGATCACCGCCAGGCGCTCGCGCTGGGCGGGGGTCAGCGCGTCGGCGTTCATGGCCTGGGCCATGCCCAGCACGCCGTTCAGCGGCGTGCGGATCTCGTGGCTCATGGTCGCCAGGAAGGCGCTCTTGGCCTGGTTGGCGAGGGCGGCGGCCGTTTCGGCCTCCTTGGCCGCGGCCATGGCGTCCAGCATCTGCCGGTCGGTCTTTTCCCGCACCAGGCCCGTCTGCACCACGTAGAAGAAGAAGCCGGCCATCGCCGCCACGGCGAAGACCGTGGCCGCCCAGGGCGCGTCGCCCGCGCGCCAGAGCAGCGCGCCGACGCCGTTGAGGAACATGGCGAGCAGGGCCGCGCCGCCGACGAGCCGGGAGATCACGAACTCGCTGACGCTGCTGAGCGCGACCGCGCCGGCCATCGCCATGCCGGCCATGATCGAGGCCTGCGAGCCATGCAGCACCAGCGCCGTCGGCAGGGCGCAGTAGACCAGGGTCATGCCGAAGGTGAACAGCGCCAGCGCCATCTCGCCGCGCCCGTCGGGCCGGGCGCGCTCGGCGATCCAGGCGCAGAACGCCTTGCTCACCGACATGATGACGATGTTGGCGGCGAACCAGCCGATGCAGAAGCGCACGTCCAGCCAGATCGCGCCGGCCAGCGCCGCCATGAGAGTCATGGGCAGAATCACCAGACGATCGCGGCGCCGGAAGGCGGCGATCTGCGTCCAGGATCTAGCCGAATCAGAAGGTTGCACTCGTCCGCCCCTGCGCCGGACATGGTCGTCGATGCGGCTTAACGTGCAATAAACCTCCGAGCTGAGTCGCGGCACGCAAAATCAGCGCGACGCCTGTGAAGCGCGTAGCAGGAAGCCCAGGATTTCGGCCACCGCCACATAGAGCTGACGCGGAATTTCCTCGTCCAGCGGAATGGTCGACAGGGCTTCGGCCAGGGCCGGGTTCTTCTCCAGCGGCACGCCGTGCTGCTCGGCAGCGGCGATGATCTTCTCGCCGATCGGGCCGCGTCCGGTGGCCACCACCTTGGGCGCGTGGGGCGCGTCGTATTTCAGGGCGACCGCCAGGGTGCGCTTGCCGGGCTCGCTCATGCGCTCTGGTCCATGAAGCGGCCGGGCCCCGCGGCGGCCCGCGGCGGCGCTCCGGCGTAGACGTTGACCTCCGCGTCCAGCGCCGCGTCCGAAAGCGCCTGCGCGAGCAGGGGCCGGCCCAGCCGCAGCACCTCTACGCTGGCCGGCCGCTCCGCCCACAGGGTCACGCCCGCGTGCTCGCCGCTCAGGGCGACCTGGGCGTGCATCGGGCCCAGGGGCTCCAGGTCGATGGAGAAGCGCGCGCGGTAGACCGGCTCGCGTTCGCCCTCGCGGCCGACGTGGCCCTCGTCGTCGCGGCTGATCTCGAACTGGGCCACGCTCGCGCCCTGCGGCGTGGTGAAGGGAATCTCGAACATCCAGCGCGTGGTCTGGGCGTCCTCGGCGTGCGGGTCGGCGGGGGGCAGGGAGGCGGCCTGCAAGAGCTCGTGCCGGGCCAGCGCGCCCTCCACGTCCTCGGCCAGGCGATGGCCGGCCTGGGCAGGCGAGGCGTCGGCGGTCAGCGCCGCGCTGGCGGGCGCCTGGGCGGTGGTCGGGCCGCCGCGGTAGGGCGGCGGCGGGGCGGCGGCCGTGCGCGCGGCGGGCGCATGGTCCCCTCCGCCCAGCCAGTTGGAGAGCGCCTGCTTCAGGGTCAGCAGGTCGGCCTTCAGGTCGCGGCCCGCCGGCGAGGCGTTCGGCCGTTCGGCCAGGTTGCGCTCCAGGAACAGGCCCGACTGCAGGAAGGTCCGCGCGATGGTCGCGCCGTCGACGTCGGGACCAAGCGGCGCGGCCTGGGTCATGAGGCGCGTCGCGGCCGCCAGCACCTGGGGCGGCAGGCCGCGCACCTTCAGCGCCTGGCCAAGGTCGGCGAACAGGGGGCCGAGGGCGGTCTGCCTCGGGGCGGCGCTCTGCACGGCCTCGGCCACCGCCTTGGCGTGGATTTCGACGGGCGCCGGCTCGACCGCCTGCTGCGCTTCGGCGGCCTTGGCCTCCACATCGGTGCGCAGGGCCGGCGTCACCGCCCGCACGGGCGTGACCGGAAGGGTGAAGAGCGTCGTCGAGACGCCCTGGATCGGCGCGATCGCCACGGCTCCGCCTCGCCTGGTTGATCGCGCCCAGCCTAGGCGGGCGGTCCTAAGGCTGCGTTAAGGATTCGCCGGCAGGTCGCGCCAGGCCTTGGTCGAGCTGCCCGGCCAGGTCGTCGCCTCGTAGACGCCGCGGGCGATGGCGCGGGCCAGCACGTCGGCGGCGAGCGCGCCGATGCGCGCCACGGTGAAGGCCCGGGGCTCGGCCAGCTCGCGCTTGCCGGTGGACAGGGCGAACACCACGTCGCCGTCGAAGGGCGCGTGGATCGGCCGGATCGCCCGGGCCAGGCCGTCCTGGGCCATGATCGCCACGCGCTTGATCTCGCCGGGCTCCAGCTTCACGTCGGTGGCCACGGAGGCGATGGTGGTGTTCTGGCGCGCCTTCGGATCGGCCTTGGCCGGCCCCCATTCGTCCGGCAGCGCCGTCAACTGGTCCACGCCCAGGCCGCCGAATTCATTGTCGAGCTCGAACGGCGCGGCCCAGAACTGCCGCGTGCCCGGCGCCACCGGCGAGCCGGCGCTGTTCACCGCCACGATGGCGCCCACGGTGATCCCGTCGGCGGTCACCGCCGAGGCCGAGCCCAGCCCGCCCTTCAGCCCGCCCGAACGCGCGCCGTAGCCCGCGCCGGCGGTGCCCAGCTTGAACGTGTCCGAGGCGGCCTCCACCGCGGCGATGCCCAGCCGGCGGTAGGGCGGATCCAGCCCCCAGGCCTTGTCGCCGCCGTTGGGGATGTCGAACAGGATCGCGGCCGGCACGATGGGCGAGGGCGGCGCGCCCGGCGGCAGCGTGCCCATGCCGTAGCCCCGGCCCTGCGCGCCGAGCCAGGCGCACACCCCGTCGGCCGCGCCCAGGCCGTAGACCGAGCCGCCGGACAGGCAGATGGCGTGGGCCACGTGCACCAGGTTCTCCGGGGCCAGGGCGTCGGTCTCCCGCGTGCCCGGCCCGCCGCCGCGCACGTCCACGGCGGCGATGGCCGCCTCGTCCGGCAGGATCACCGTCACCCCGGTGCGCGCCTTGGCGTCGTCGGCCTGGCCCACCTTCAGGCCAGGCACGTCGGTGATCAGGTTGCGCGGCCCGGCCTTGCCCGGGGGCAGGGGAAAGCGCGGCGCCGGCTTGGGCTCGGCGGCGCTCGCCGCGCCGGCGGCCTGCGCGCCGGCGGCGGCTGTCATCAGGGAAGCAAGAAGGGCGCGGCGATTCATGGCGGGCTCCGGCGACGGTCAAATGAATGAAATTAAGGAAGGATCAGATCAGATCAGATCAGGGCTGGGCCGCGCCGCGCTTGTAGTCGCGCAGGGAATCGGGCGCGTCGCACCGGGCGATCACATCGTCGACGATGCGCTTGCGCTGCTCGATCAGGTCGGTGGCGGTCAGCGGCGCCTTGCGCAGCCGGCCGGCCTCGGCGGCGGTGTAGGGCTTGGCGTGGGGCGGCGCGCTCGACCCGCCCACGGTGAAGACGACGTAGTTCAGGATCTCGGCCAGCTCGGCGTCGGACACCTGCGAGAAGGCCACGTTCGGCAGCCGGCCCAGATAGGCGCGGCCGTCCGGCGTGCACATGAAATAGCCCACCTGGTCCTTCAGGTCGGGCACCAGGTTGGACACCGACTTGCCTTCCAGGCCGTGACAGCCGCCGCAGCGTTCCAGGAACTGCGACTTGGGCGATCGCGTCTGGGCGTGCGCCGAGCCCGCCGCCAGCGCGGCCAAGCCCAGGACGGCGGCGACGGCCAGGCCCCTCATTCGACGTTCACCGCCCGCGCCAGGGCGTTGGTCTGGGTGGGGCTCATCCGCCCGGCGGCGCGCACGGCGGCCACCTCGGCGGGGGCGAAGGGCTTGGCCGGCTTGCCGCCGAGAGAGGCCACGTAGCTCAGCACCTCGGCCAGGTCCTGGTCGGACAGCTGCGGGAAGCCCGGCATCACGCCCATCAGCGGCTTGCCGTCCACCTCCAGCCGGCCGGCCATGCCGTTCAGCACGGCGGCGGCCATCATGCGCCGGCCGGCGGGGGCCGCGGCGATCTTCGGCGCGCGGCCGGCCAGGCGCGGATAGACGCCGGCCAGGCCCGCGCCGCCCGCCTGGTGGCAGACCGAGCAGTGCTGGCGATAGAGGTCGCCGCCCTCGGCCCGGGCGTTGGGGACGGCCAGGAACGCGGCTCCGAACACAGCCGCCGCGGCGAACGCCGCCGCACGATACGCGCTCGTCACTAGGCCGGCCCCACGTAGGCGGCGGTCGAGCAGTGGTAGGCCATGGTGGACAGCCCGAAGCACCAGATGATCTCGTTGTCGCCCTGCGGCCGGTAGACCGGCATCTCCCGCTCGGTGCCGTCGCAGAAGGCTTCGGACTTGCAGGGGCTGCGTCCGCAGCAGTCGCGGTAGGCGATCAGGTAGGACTTGCCGTCGTCGGGGTTCATGCAGGTGCCGACCCACGAGGTCGGCGAGGCCTGGGTGCCGGGCGGACAGGTGTGCACGCCGCCGCCGCAGCCGGTGCAGAGCAGCCCGTCGATGGCGCAGTAGCGCCAGTAGTCGCACTTGCTGTCGTCCTTGGTCTGGGCCTGGCGGGCGAAGTCGCTGAGCGGGGCCGCGCCCGCGGGCTGGCTCGGCGCGGCCTCGGCCCGGGCCACCGGCAGCAGCGGAATGGCCGGCGCGCCCACCAGGATCGCGCCCAGCCGGGTGAGCAGGCTGCGGCGCGAGCTCATGCCAGCGATCTTGCGGGTCAGGGCCTCGCCCATGGCGTCGAAGCGGCTTTCGGTCATCGCGGTCTCCTAAGCTCCTTCGCCGGTCATTCCGCCGCCGCGGCGGGCGTGCGGGCGGCCAGATAGTCCTGAATCGAGGAAAAGCCGGTTTCGTGCGCCGTCACCAGGCTTTCCAGGTGTTCGCGGCTGTTCACCAGCCCCTTGGCCGCCACCTTGCCGGCCTGGTCCACCAGCACGGCGTAGGGCAGGCGCTCGACGCGGAAGGTCATGCCCACGTCGGGGCCGTTGACGAAGGGAAAGCCCTCCAGGCCCTGCTTGGCCACGAACTGGCGCTGCTCGGCCGGCTCGGCGTCGCCCACGAAGATCACGTCCACCCGCTCGCTCTTGGCGAAGGCCTTGGCCAGCGGGATCAGCTTCTTGCAGATCGGGCAGGCCGAGGAGACGAACAGCAGGAGCCGAAGGCGCGCCTCCGCGCCCAGCGGCTCGCCGATGTCCAGGGCGCCGCCCTCCAGCAGGCGCCCGGCGATCCTCGGCACGGGGTCGCCCACCTCCGGCCCGCGGCCGGTGGCCAGGGCGCCGACGGGGGCGATGCGCTCGTGCAGCACGCCGATCTGCCGGGCCAGGGCGGCCACCGTCACCGACAGGCCCAGCACCAGCACCCACAGCAGGATCTGCGAGATCATCGAAAGGGTCATGAACGCGCTCCTCCCGGGCGCGGCGTCAGCGCCGACAGATAGCCCAGGCCGTAGTCGATGAAGAACAGGCACGCGCCGGCGACGAGGCCCACCGCCCAGTCGCCGAAGCCGCCGCCGCCCCGGCCCGCCGCGGCGGCCAGCAGCAGGGCGGCGAGGACGAGGTTGCGCCCCACCCGGCCCCAGCCCAGCGGCTGGCGCAAGCCCCGGCGGCCGCAGCCGCAGTCGATCTCGGCGCGGCCCCGCGCGACGTTGATCCCCATGGCGCCGGCGAACACCGCCAGCAGCCCGGCCGCCGCCAGGGCCGGCCAGGGGGCCAGCAGGCCGGCCAGCAGCAGCGCGCCGATCGCGGCCTCCACGGGCGGCAGCAGGCGCGCGACCGGAAGCTCGGCCCAGTCGGGCAGCAGGCGGTAGTTGGCCACCACGCCCTCGAACGCGCGCCAGTCGGCGAACTTGCCGAACGCGCTCTCCAGGAAGAGCAGCGCCGCCGCCGTGCGGATCGCGATTTCCAGGGCCGCCAGGTCGTTCATGCCGCTCCCCTAGGCCGCCGGATCGAAGATCAGGCCGCCCACCAGGTTCGCCGTGCGCAGGCTCTCCCCGGTCTCCGGGTCGAGCACGTGCAGCACCTTGTCCTTGTCGACGCCGTAGAGCACGGGCTTGTCGTCCTGGGTGACCAGGATGTCGTCCAGCGGCGTGTCCAGCTTCATGCGCTTGATCAGCGTGTGCTTGGCCAGGTCCAGCACCCAGATCTCGGTTCCGGCCTCGCCGTGCGTCCAGTGGCCGCCGGCGTGCATCAGCACGAACATCCGCCCGGTCTTGCGGTGCACGGTCAGCGGCTCGTCGCCGCCCGGCCGCCAGGCCAGTTCGCGGTCGCTGGTCCCCGGCGCGTCGAAGCCGCCCGCCACCTGGATCGACCAGGGCTTGGCGATGGTCGGCTTGGCGCCCAGGGCCGTCTCGTACACCAGGCCCGTGTAGCTGACGAACCAGGTCTTGCCGGTCTTGCGGTCGGTCGGGCTGTTCTCGAAGACCGGGTCGGTCTCGGCGTTGAAGAAGGGCTTGGTGCGGGTCAGCGTCGGCCCGTCCGCGCCCAGCGTCACGGTCGCCAGCGAGCCGTCGCCGCACAGCGAGGAGAAGCCGTCGTCGCCGAACGGGAACACCAGGGCGCAGCCGGGCGTCTCGACGGTGCGGTCGGTCTTGCCGCCGGCCAGGTCCACCACGATCACCGACGAGGACGGGTCCATGTTGTAGAGGTAGCCGCGCGCGCCCGACGCGCTCAGCGCGAAGTTCTGCTTGCGCACGCCCATGTACACCCGCCCCGGGATCGCGATCTCCTGGGTCAGGTTCAGGGTGGTCCCGTCATAGACGCTGACCATGTCCTGGCGCGTGCCGCGGTTGCCCTTGGTCCAGATCGATTCGGCCACGTAGATCTTCGACTGGTCCGGCGCGAAGGCGATATTCGACAGGGGGGCGGCCGACACCCCGCCCAGAAGCTTGCCGGTGTCGCCGTCGACGATGCGCGCCTGGTCGCCGCCGAAGGAGTCGAGCAGATAGATGCGGTGGGGCGTGGTCGCCGGCATGGTCGCCACGTCGCTCACGTCGGCGTCGGCCGGCACGCTGGCGGGCCGCTCCTGGGCCGAGGCGCCGAGCGCCAGCGCCGCCAGCCCCGCCGCCGCCAGGACCCGCCCGGCCCAGACCGACTTCGTCACCGCTTGAGCCATGTTCGCCCCTCCTGACCGCCGCCTGAATGCCGGGCGCGCGCCACGGCTTTCAACCCCATGCGTCCCTCGCGGCCGCAGTCCGGCCGCCGCGCCTCGCCCTTGCCCGCGATTCGACCAGCCCATCCCGCAGCTTACGCACGCTTCAAGCATTCGGCGCCGGTATGCCTCTCGCTGCAAGCCTATTATTTGCGATGGCTAAGACGCTGATATCGGAACGATGATGTATGCAGCGCTCATATTTTTGAGCGCCCCGAACAGAGGTGGACATGGAGCAGGAAGTCGGAGCCCGCCTGAGGACGGTGCGCACGCGCCTGGGCATCACCCAGCGCGCCCTGGCGCGCCGCGCCGGCGTGCCCTCCAGCACCGTGTCGCTCATCGAGGGCGGCCGGACCAACCCCTCGATCGGCTCGCTCAAGCGCCTGCTCGACGCCGCCGGGTTGTCCCTGGCCGAGTTCTTCAGCTTCGACTTGCAGACCGAGGCGCAGGTGTTCTTCCGCGCCGACGAGTTGGCGGAAATCTCCAGTGGCGACGTATCTTACCGGCAGGTCGGCGTCGGCAGCGGCCTGTCGACCCTGCAGATTCTTTATGAGACCTACCAGCCCGGATCGGACAGCGGCCGCGTGATGCTGACCCACGAGGGCGAGGAGGGCGGCGTCATCATCCAGGGCCGTCTGGAGGTGACCGTCGGCGAGCAGACCCGCGTGCTCAAGGCCGGCGAGGCCTACCTGTTCAAGAGCACCACGCCCCACCGATTCCGCAATGTGGGCGACGCCGTCTGCATCGTGGTGAGCGCCTGCACCCCGCCGACCTTCTGACCGGACGCGCGCCCCGCGGCTATCGCGATGCTCAGAATATTGAGCGCCCTGAGCGATCATCTCTGAAAAATCAATAAGTTAGCCGGTTGAACAAATAGTCTGTTCGGCCGGCCCCGCTCGCGTGATCATGGTGTGACATAAATAGAACGCAAGGTCGCCGTCGCGTTAAGCGGACTCGGCGCGCGAAGTTGTCTACTACCGTGCGTGAACGTAAGACTGTGATTTCTTGGATACTGATGCCCAACAATTGGGATATTGCGCAAGATTATTGATCTGAAATCCCCGAAAGGGGGCAAACTTGTATTCGGGTGGTTGACCGACGTCGGTTCCCTGCTGCTAGCGTCGCCTACGCTTAGGTGAAAGCAAGTCTTCGTATTTCTTTCACAGAGCCTGTAGAAGGGAGTCGCGTTGCAACCGCCGTCAGAGCGGAAGGGCGCCGTCTTCCTGAGGGGGGCGGATCATTCGGGCGCGCCAAGGCGCGTCGAACAACGGGGATAGTCATGAAGCGTTTCCTTGTGGGCGCGGCGATCGGAATCATGGGCGCGGCCCATGCCGGCGTCTCGGCGGCCCAGACGAAGTCCGACACGCAAGAGGCCAATAAGGTCTCGGAAGTGGTGGTCACCGCCCAGCGGCGGGAGCAGGCGGCCCAGGACGTGGGCATCGCGCTCTCGGTCATCGGCGCCGACGATCTGGCCCAGCGCGGCGTCACCAACGTCAACCAGCTCCAGAACGCCACGCCCAGCCTCGACATCGAGCCGGCGTTCGGCTCGGGCCAGGCCCAGTTCCGCCTGCGCGGCGTGGGCTTCCAGGACTATGCGACCAACAACACGCCCACCGTCGGCGTCTATGTGAACGAAGTCGCCTATCCGGTCCCGATCATGACCCAGGGGCTGATCTTCGACGTCCAGCGCGTCGAGGTGCTGCGCGGTCCGCAGGGCACGCTCTACGGGCGCAACACCACCGGCGGGGCGATCAACTTCGTCACCAACAAGCCCACGGCCACGCCGTCCGGCGGCGCGTCGGTGGAGTTCGGCCGCTACAACGCCCTGAAGGCCGAGGGCTACATCTCCGGGCCGATCGCCGACAACATCCGCGGCCGCCTGGCCGTCGGCACCGAACAGGGCGGCGCCTGGCAGCACAACCGTGAGACCGGCGTGTCCCTGGGCGACGCCGACAAGTTCGCCGCCCGCGCGATGCTGGACATCGACGCCACCGAGAACTTCAACGTCCTGGTCGACGTGCACTCCGGCTACGACCGCTCGGAGAACACCGGCCTCTACCTGACGCAGGACTTCTCGACCCAGTTCGGGGCCGGCCCGACGATCCCGGCCGACAAGGACTATGACGCCACCGGCTGGAGCATCTCGCCCGACCTGGTGCGCGACACCCGGCTGACCTATTCGTCCAAGCCCGGCCGCGACAACCACACCTACGGGGCCTCGGCCAACGCCAACTGGACCCTGGGCGCGGTCAAGCTGACCAACATCGCCGCCTACGACTACCTGCACCGCGAGGAATACGGCGACTACGACGCCTCCTCCTCCATCGCCGCCGACGTCTACTTCGGCTCGAAGGTGAAGGTGTGGTCCGACGAACTGCGCCTGTCGTCGAACACCGACGGCCCGCTGCAGTGGGTGACCGGCGTCTACGTGTCCAAGCAGCAGCTTCGCGAGCGCTACTACTCCGACTTCCTGGACAACTACGGCCTCTCGGCCCGCGTCAGCTATTCGCAGGAAGTCACCTCGGCCAGCGTGTTCGGCCAGGCCGAATACGCCTTCACCGACCAGTGGAAGCTGATCGGCGGTCTCCGCTACGAGAAGGAGACCCGCAAGCTCGAGGACTTCACCTCCGCCTTCGCCGGGGCCACGGCCCTGCCGAAGACCTCGGTGGAGACCGACATGAAGCCGCTCACCGGCAAGCTCGCCCTGGAATACAAGCCGCTCGACCACGTGATGTTCTACGGCTCGATCAGCAAGGGCGTGAAGTCCGGCGGGTTCACCACCTACAACACGGCCAACTCCGCCGCGATCGCCGCCTTCCGGCCCGAAACGCTCTGGGCCTACGAAGTGGGCGTGAAGTCGAACCCGACGCCGAGCCTGCAGGTCAACGGCGCGATGTTCTTCTACGACTACAAGGACCAGCAGGTCCTGTCGGCGCGCCTGACCGCGAACGGCCTGGTCGGCAGCTTCGTCAACGCGCCGAAGTCGCAGATCTGGGGCGGCGAACTGGAGCTGACCTGGGCGCCGATCCGCGGCCTGATGATCAACCAGAGCGCCAGCTACAAGGACGGCGAGTTCAAGGAATACAACGCGCTCGACGTGGCCGCCACGCGTGCGGCGGGCGTCGAGGTCTACACCGACAAGTCTGGCGATCCGATCCCGTTCGGCAACTGGACCTACGGCGGCTCGGTCGTCTACAGCGCCGACGTGGGCGACTTCGTCGTCCGCAGCGAGCTGAACTACAACTGGCGCGACAAGCAGGTTTCCTGGCTCGGCGACTACTACGACATCCCGTCCTACTGGCTGGCCAACGCCAGCGTCGGGGTCTCGCCGGCCAACGGCCCGTGGAGCGCCACGGTCTGGGTGCGTAACCTCTTCGACAAGAAGTACGACCTGACCCGCAACTTCTTCACCGAGGCCGAGGTGGCCCAGCACGGCCTGCCGCGCACCTACGGCATCCGGCTGACCTACAACTACTAGGTCTTTCGGACGGCTTCCCAAGCCGGGCGCGAGGGGGCAGAAGCTCACGCATGCTTCCGCTTCCTCGTCCCGGTCGCCGTAATCTGATCACCGACGTGGCCGGCCTGCGGGTCGGCCACGCCGACGATTCCAACGCCGGCACCGGCGTCACCACCCTTCTTTGCGACGACTTCTTCAACGCCGGCGTCGACGTGCGCGGCGGCGGCCCCGGCGTGCGCGAGACCGAGACCCTGGCCGCGGAGAATCTCGTCGGCCGCGCCCATGCGATCGTGCTCTCCGGCGGCTCGGTGTTCGGCCTGGGCGCGGCCGACGGCGTCGTCGCCGGCCTCTCGGTCCGCGGCGTGGGCCTGCACCTGAAGCCGGGCTCCCCCGCCATCCCTATCGTCCCGGCCGCCGTGCTGCACGACCTGGCCAACCCCGGCGACAAGGACTGGGGCCTTGAGCCGCCCTACCGCCGCCTGGGCCTCGCCAGCCTGGACGCCGCGGAGCAGGACTTCGCCCTGGGTTCGGCCGGAGCGGGCCGGGGCGCCATGGCCGGCCTCATCAAGGGCGGCGTCGGCTCGGCCTCCATCGACCTGGGCGACGGCTTGATCGTGGCCGCCCTGGTGGTCGCCAATCCGGTCGGCTCGGTGCTGATGCCGGACGGCAAGACCTTCTGGGCCTGGCCCTTCGAGATCGACGGCGAGTTCGGCGGCGGCCGGCCCGACCCCTCCGTCAGCGCCATCGCCCCGGTGCCGGACGAGGCGCGGCTGGCCAGCCTCGGGCGCCTGCAGGCCGGCGCGGCCACTACCATCGGCGCGGTGGCGACCACCGCCGACCTGTCGACCGCCGAATGCAAGCGCGTGGCGATGATGGCCCACGACGGCCTGGCCCGCGCCGTGCGCCCGGCGCACATGCCCTTCGACGGGGACACCCTGTTCAGCCTGGCCACCGGCGCCTGCGCCCTGGGCCACGACGATGATCGCCCGACGCGCCTGGCCGCCATCGGCTCAGCCGCCGCCGACTGTGTCGCCCGCGCCATCGCCCGCGGAGTCTATGAGGCGCTCAAGCAGGCCTGAGCGGTTCCAGCACGGCGTCTCGCAGATGCTCCCCCTCTGGGGGAGCTGGCCCAGAGGAGTTGAGGGGGACTTCAACAAGCGGAGCGCGCCGCTCTTTCCTCACGGCGCAAACGCCAAAGCCCCCCCTTCACCGCTTCGCGGTCCCCCTCCCGCAGAGGGGGGAGATCGACGCGGCGGCTCTGCGAATTCTCCTCCCCCGCGAAGTGGTGGAGGGGGCCGCGCCGGAGCTAAGCCCGCGCCGCCAGGGCCCGTTCCAGGTCGGGCGTCGCCGCCATCAGCCGCCGCGTATAGTCGTGCGCCGGGGCGGAGAAGACGGCCTCGGTCGCGCCCTCCTCGACGATCTTGCCCGCCTGCATCACCAGGACCCGGTGGCAGACCGCCCGCACGACGGACAGGTCGTGGGTGACGAACAGGTAGGCGACGCCCAGCTCGCGGGAGAGCTCGGCCAGGAGGTCCAGGATCTGCGCGCGCACGGTCACGTCCAGCGCCGAGACGGCCTCGTCCAGCACTACCAGCTTCGGCTCCGTGATCAGCGCGCGGGCGATGGCGATCCGCTGGCGCTGGCCGCCGGAGAACTGGTGCGGGAAGCGGCTCGCGGCCGAGGCGTCCAGCCCCACGCGCTGCAGCATGGCGCCGATGCGGCGGGCCTTCTCCTCGCCTGTGGGCGGGTTGTCCATCAGGTGGAAGGGCTCGGCGATCAGCTCGGCCACCCGCCAGCGCGGGTCGAAGCTGCCGTAGGGGTCCTGGAACACCGCCTGGATGTCGCGCCGCGCGCCGCGGCTCGCCGCGTGGCCGGCCGGCGGAAAGGCCCGGCCCATCAGGCTCACCTGGCCGCCCTGCAGCGGATCGAGCCCCAGGACCGCGCGCAGCAGGGTCGACTTGCCCGAACCGCTTTCGCCGACCAGGCCCACCGTCTCGCCGGCGCCGACCGTCAGGCTCACCCCGCCGACGGCGGTGAAGGTCTCCGGCTTCTTCCAGGGCGCGCGTCGCGGGCCGGGATAGGTGCGCACCACGTCCTCGGCGCGCAGCACCTCGCCGGCCGCTTCCGGCGCGGCAGGGGCGGTCTTGGCCAGCGCCGCGTCGGCCGCCAGCCGCTTGGCGTAGGGATGGGTCAGGTTGCGGAACAGCGGCACGGTCGGCCCGGCCTCCACCACCTCGCCGGCCTGCAGGATCGCCACCTCGTCGGCGGTCTCGGCGACCACGGCCAGGTCGTGGGTGATCAGGATCAGGCCGGCCCCGTCCTCGCGCGCCAGGGACTTCAAGAGCTCCAGGATCTGCGCCTGAGTGGTCACGTCCAGCGCCGTGGTCGGCTCGTCGGCGATCAGCAGCTTCGGCTTCAGCGCCGTGGCGATGGCGATCGCCACCCGCTGGCGCTGGCCGCCGGAAAGCTCGTGCGGATAACGGGACGGCGGGAACTTCTCCCCCGGCAGGCCCGCCCGCTCCAGCGCCTTGACGGCGGTCGCCATCGCCTCTGCGCGGCCGCCGCCGCGATGCAGCCGCACGGCCTCGGCCACCTGGTCGCCGATGGTCATCAGCGGATTGAGCGCCGTCATCGGCTCCTGGAACACCACGCCGATGTCCGCCCCGCGCAGGGCGCACATCTGGCTCTCGGTCTTGGTCAGCAGCTCCTCGCCGGAAAGCCGGATCGACCCGCTCACCTGCGCGCCCGGCGGCAGCAGGCGCAGGATCGACATCGAGGTCATCGACTTGCCCGAGCCGCTTTCCCCCACCAGGCCCAGGATGCGGCCGGACTCCAGGGTCAGCGAGACGCCCTTCAGGATCTCCGTCCCGCCCAGACTCAGCCGCAGGTTCTCGATCTCGAGCAGGGCCATCTCAGCGCCTCCCCTCGAGCTTGGGATCGAGCACGTCGCGCAGGCCGTCGCCCAGCAGGTTGAGGCCGATCACCGTCAGCACCACCGCCAGGCCGGGGAAGATCGCCAGCCAGGGCGCGAAGCCGATCATGGTCTGCGCCTCGTTCAGCATCCGCCCCCAGCTCGGGATCGGCGGCTGCGCGCCCAGGCCCACGTAGGAGAGCGCCGCCTCGGCCAGGACCCCCATGGAGAACTGGATGGTGCCCTGCACGATCAGGAGGTTGGCGATGTTGGGCAGGATGTGCTGCCATGAGATCGCGCCCGCGCCCTTGCCGGCCACCCGCGCGGCCAGCACGTAGTCGCGCGTCCAAAGCGACAAGGCCGCGCCCCGGGCCACGCGGGCGAAGACCGGAATGTTGAAGATGCCGATGGCGATGATGGCGTTGATCGCGCCCGGCCCGGCCACGGCGGTGATCATGATCGCCAGCAGCAGCGAGGGGAAGGCGAAGATCAGGTCGTTGCCGCGCATCACCAGCTCGTCCAGCCAGCCCCTGCGGGCGGCGGCGATCAGGCCCAGCGGCACGCCGATCAGCATGCCGACGCCGGCCGCCACCAAGGCCACGGCCAGGGAGTTTCGCGCGCCGACCAGGATCATCGAGGCCACGTCGCGGCCGAAGTGGTCGGTGCCCAGCCAGTGGGCCGCCGAGGGCGCCTGCAGCCGGTGCGCCACGTCCAGGACGGCCACGTCATAGGGCGTCCAGACGAACGACAGCAGCGCCCCGCCGATGAAGAGGGCGGTCAGCACGACGCCCAGGATCAGGCCCGGGCTCGTCAGGGCGGGATTGCGGCGGGCGGCGCTCATCGGCGCCTCCGCAGCCTGGGATCGACCGCCGCATAGCCCAGGTCGACCATGAAGTTCACCACCACCACCGCGAACACCAGCAGCACCACCACGCTCTGCACGACGATCAGGTCGCGCTGGGTGATGGCCTGGAAGACCAGGCGTCCGAGCCCCGGCAGGAAGAAGACGTTCTCCACGATCACCGCCCCGGCCAGCAGGAAGGGAAGCTGCAGGCCAAGGATCGTCAGCATCGGGATCATCGCGTTGCGCAGGGCGTGGCGGCGGATCGCTTGGCCCTCGGTCAGGCCCTTGGCGCGGGCCGTGCGGATGTAGTCCTCGCCCAGGGTCTCGATCAGGGCCGAGCGCAGCACCCGGGCCAGGATCGCCGCCTGGGGCAGGGCGAGCGCCACGGCCGGCAGGACCAGCGCGGCCAGCGCCTTGCCGAAGCCGGCGTCCCAGCCGGGGAAGCCGCCGGCCGGCAGCCAGCGCAGGCCGATCGAAAAGACCAGCACCAGCAACATGGCGAACCAGAAGTTGGGCAGGGCCATGCCCACCTGGGTCACGCCCATCACCAGGGAATCGGCCGCCTTGCCCCGCCGGCTCGCGGCGAACAGGCCGATGGGCAGGGCGGTGGCCAGGCTGATCACCAGCGCCATCAGCGCCAGGGGCAGGGAGACCGCCAGCCGCTCGCCGATCAGTTGGCCCACCGGCACGCGGTAGGTGTAGCTGACGCCGAAGTCGCCGTGCGCCAGGCCCCAGAGCCAGGCCAGGTAGCGGTGCAGCGGCGGGGCGTCGAGGCCCATCTGCGCGCGCAGCGCCGCCACCGCCTCGGGGTTGGCGTTCAGCCCCATCATGTAGGCCGCCGGGTCGCCTGGCACGATCTGGATCAGGAGGAACACCACCACCGTCGCGGCCAGGAAGGTGGCGGCCAGCGAGACCATCCGTCCGGCCACATAGGCCGCGCCGAGACGGACGAAGCCGTAGATGGCGAAGGCGCCGCAGGCGGCCAGCACCAGCCATCCCACCAGCGGCCCCGCGCCGCCTGCGGGCTTGGCCGCCACTGGCGCGCCGGCCGAGCCCGGCTCGTCGAACCAGGCCTCGCCCACCTCGTTGGCCTGGACCGGGGCGTCCACCCACATGCCCTTCAGGTGCGCGTCCCAGACGTTGAGCTTGGGGAACTCGAACAGGAAGCCGTTGACCGCGTCCTCGGCGATCTTCTTCTGGATCGCCACCAAGAGCCTGTGCCGCTCGGCCGGATCCACCGCCGCGTCGAGCTGGGCCAGGAGGGCGTTGTAGGCCTCCGAGTGGTAGCCGAAATAGTAGTCGCGGCCGTAGATGTCGTAGTCCATCGGCTCGGTGTGCGAGACGATGGTCATGTCGAAGTCGTGCGCCCCGAACACCCGGTCCAGCCACTGCGACCATTCCAGGTTCTCGATCTTGGCGCGGACGCCCACCTGGGCGAGCTGGGCGGCGACGATCTCTCCGCCCCGGCGCGCATAGCTGGGCGGCGGCAGTTTCAGGGTCACGTCCAGGCCGTTGGGATAGCCGGCCTCGGCCAGCAGCGCGCGGGCCTTGGCCGGATCGTGCGGATACATGCCGGTCAGGTCGACGTAGTCGGGGCTCTGCGGCGGGAAGTGGCTGCCGATCGGCTTGCCGTAGCCGAACATGGCGCCTTCGATGATCGCCTTGCGGTCCAGGGCGTAGCTCACCGCGCGGCGCACGCGGATGTCGTTAAAGGGCGGGCGGGCGTTGTTTAGCGCCAGGATCGTCTCGCCCTCGGTCGAGCCCACCACGACGCGAAAGCGCGGATCGGCCTTCAGCTCGGCCAGGTTCTCAGGGGCCGGGAAGTTGGGAAAGGCGTCCAGGTCGCCGGCCTTCACCGCGGCGAAGGCGGCGGTCGGGTCGGCGATGAACTTGAAGACCACCTTGGCGATGCGCGGCGCCGGGCCCCAGTAGTCCGGATTGCGCTCCAGCGTGATCGAGTCGCCCCGCCGCCAGTCGACGAAGCGGAACGGTCCGGTGCCCACCGGATGGGTGGCGTTGTCCGCCGCCGTCTTCGGCGAGACCATCACCGCGTCGCCCCAGCCCAGCACGTAGAGCAGCCGCGTGTTGGGCGCCTTGAGCACCAGGCGCACGGTCTGCGGATCGACCACCTCGACGTGGTCGATCACCTCGAAGCTGGTCTTCTGGGCGTTGGCCGAATCCGCCGCGCGGGCCCGGTCCAGCGAGAACTTCACGTCCTCGGCGTCGAACGGCTCGCCGTCGGAGAAGCGCACCCCGCGCCGCAGGTGGAAGACGTAGATCCGCCCGTCCGGCGAGATCTCCCAGGATTCCGCCAGCTTCGGCTCCACCTGGCCGTTGCGGCCGATGTGGACCAGCCCCTCGAAGACGTTGCCGTAGACCACCTCGTCGATGGCCGCGGCCGCGCCGGCGGTGGGGTCCAGGTTCGGCGGCTCCAGTTGCAGGCCCACGCGCAGCACCTCCCGCGCCGCCGCCGGGCTCGCCAGCATCAGCAGCGTCAGGATCAGGGCGACGAGGCCGCCCCACCCGCGTCGATGTGAGGAATCGCGGCTCACGCCTGTCCGGTCAGGAGGGCGTAGGCGGACAGGGCCATCACCTTGGCCGAGTTCACCATGTCGTCGATCCCCACGTATTCGTCCGGCTGGTGCGCCAGGTCCAGGATGCCCGGGCCGTAGGCGATGCAATCGCGCAGCTTGCCGATCCGGTCCACGTGCTTCTGGTCGTAGGTGCCCGGCGAGCAGCAGATGTCGGCGCGCTTGCCCAGCACCTGCTCGATCGCCTCGCAGGTCATGCGCACCACCGGCCGCTCCGGCTCGGTCATCGACGGGCGCACCTCGAAGAGGTCGCGCATCTTGTAGCGGAAGTTGGGCCGGGTCTGGGTCAGGCCGTCCAGCAGGGTGCGCATCTGCGCCTTCACCTCGTCCAGGTCCTCCTCGATCAGGAGGCGCCGGTCGAGCACGATCCGGCAGCTATCCGGCACGATGGGCGCGGGCAGGCCCGAGCCGGTCACGTCCGGCTCGCCGCCGTGGATCGAGTTGATGTTCAGCGTGGGCGTGCGCGCGCCCTCGGGCACCACCGGCATCGAGGTCTGGTGGCCGGCGAGCGCGGGGAAGATCTTGCGCTCCATCTCGTCCAGCAGGGCGCCCATGTGACGCACGGCGCTGT
Organism: Phenylobacterium sp.; assembly: GCF_041916435.1. GTDB lineage: Bacteria > Pseudomonadota > Alphaproteobacteria > Caulobacterales > Caulobacteraceae > Phenylobacterium. The sequence goes on from NZ_JAYRZM010000004.1 coordinate 411,109, forward strand.
CGCCCAGGAAGGGCATGGAGCCGTGGGCGATGTGGCCCAGGGTGGTGATCTCCGACCACCAGACGCCGCGGTGGCCGATGCACACTCGGTCCACGTTCAGCGGCTCGGGGATGATCACGTGGTCCACGCGCGGCTTGGAGAACCAGCCGCGCTCGGCCAGGTAGGCCACGCCGCCGTAGCCGCCGCTCTCCTCGTCGGCCGTGCCGGAAATCTCCAGGGCGCCGGGCAGCTCCACGCCGGAATCGATCAGCGCCTCGACGGCCACGACCGAGGCCGCCAGGCCCCCCTTCATGTCGCAGGCGCCGCGGCCGTAGACCTTGCCATCCTTCACCACGCCGGCGAAGGGATCCACCGTCCAGCCGTCGCCTACGGTGACCACGTCGATGTGGCTGTTGAAGTGCACGCAGGGGCCGGGCCGCGCGCCCTCCCAGCGGGCGATCACATTGGTGCGCGGATAGGCGTCGCTGTCGCCGGGCGAGCCCTCGGCCCGCACGTATTCCACCTGGAAGCCGCGCTTGCGCAGCCGCTCGCCGAGATACTCCGCACAGGGACGATAGGCGTCCCCCGGCGGGTTGATCGTCGGGAAACGGATCAGGTCCTGGGTCAGGGCCGTCACCTCGTCGCGGCGGGACTCGATGTCGGCGAGCAGGGCGTCTTCACGGGGATGGGGCGTCAATACGCATGCCTTTCTAGGGTACGCTTGGCCCGCGTCGCGGCGCGGGCGGCCAGGTCCGGCAGGCCGAGGGCGTCGTACACCCGGGCCAGGACTGAATTTAGGGGCGCGCCGTCCGGATCGAAGCGGCGCCGCAGTTCGAGGATCTGCTGGGCGTCGGCCAGGCGTCCGGCGCGCAGCACGGCCTCCAGGTAGATCTGCTCGAACAGGTCGCGCTGGGCATGGCTTCCGCCCACCTCGATCAGCCGGGGCAGGGCCGCGCCCATCCGCTCGATCGCCACGTCATGGGCGCCGCGTTGCAGGGCCATGATCCCCTGCGCCGCCGGCAGCGCCGCCTCGGCCCAGGCGCGGCGGCTGTGGGCCGGCGCCTCGGCGGCGCGGCGTTCGATCGCGGCCATCAGGACTTCGGCCTCGGGCCGGCCCGCCCGGTTCAGGCCGTGCAGGTACTGCAGCGACAGGAACGGCTGGACCACGTCTTCGGCGCGCGTCGCCAGATAGTCGCCCAGCTCGGTCCAGCGCCCGCCCACGTCGATCCCGGCGAACTCCAGGCGCGCCAGCAGCGAGACCGCGCCGATCTGGTCCTGCGAGTAGGTGCGGTCCTGGGTCCAGCAGCGCCGGTCGTAGATGTCCAGCACCGCCTCGCCGCGCCCCTGGCTCAGATGGAACAGCGCCAGGTGCCACCAGTTGTGGGTGTACATGAATGAATTCAGGCCGTCCCAGCCGCTCGAGCGGTCGGCCATCAGCAGCGCCCCCTCCTCGATCCGGCCCTGGGTCAGCATCACGTGGGCCAGGGCGTGTTGCGCCCACGGCTCTTTCGGCTCCAGGTGCAGCGCCTCCCAGGCGGTCGCCTCCGCATCGGCCAGCAGGTGGCACTGCTCGTAGGCGAAGGCGCGCATGCCGTGCAGTTGCGGCACCGCGCTGCTGGCCGGCAGCGCCTTGTCGGTGATGCGCAGCATGGCCGGGAAGTCGCCCCGGTTCAGGTTCAGGTACTGGCAGAGCTTCACCATCGCCAGGTCGGTCGGGCAGGCCTCCACCACCTCGTCGCCCACGGCCAGGGCCGCCTCGACGTCGTCGGCGATCCAGGCCCGCAGGAAGGCGACGACGCCCTGCTCGCGCGCGTTGGCCCGCGGCGCGGCCTCGGCCCGGGCCAGGTAGCCCGCGGCGCCCGCCGGCGAGCCCATGGTCTCGCCCAGCATGTGCAGGCAGCCGGCGTAGGCGTTGGCCAGCGCGCTGCCGGCGTCGGCGTCGGCCGCCGCCAGCACGTTCAGCGCCCGCGGCTCGTAGGTGATGAAGCCGCCGACGAAATCGTCGATGGCGGCCAGGGTCTGGGGATCGGCCGGGCTGATCGGCGAGCCGAGATAGTCCTTCGGACCGCTCTTCTGATGGACGGCCCGCGTGCTCACGCGATCGCGGCCAGGGTGTCGCGCAAGATCTGCATCATCTCGTCGATCTGGCTCTCCTCGACGATCAGCGACGGCGAAAGCGCGATGATGTCGGCGGTCACGCGGATCATCAGCCCGCGGTCGAAGGCGATGCGGAAGGCTTCCAGCCCGCGCTCGCCCGGCGCGCCGGGGCGCGGCTCCAGCTCGATGCCGGCCATCAGGCCCAGGTTGCGCAGGTCGATCACGTGGCGCGCGTCCCTCAGGCCGTGGACGGCGGCTTCCCACTTGGGCGCGAGTTCGGCGGCGCGCTCGAACAGGTCTTCCTCGGCGTAGGTGTCCAGCGTGGCCAGCCCCGCGGCGCAGGCCAGCGGGTGGCCGGAGTAGGTGTAGCCGTGGAACAGCTCGATCGCGCCGTCGGCGCTGTCGAGCATGGTCTCGTAGATCTCGGGCTTCACCGCCACCGCGCCCATCGGCACCGCGGCGTTGGTGATGCCCTTGGCCATGGTCATGATGTCGGGCGTGACGCCGAAGAACTCGGTGGCGAACGAGGCGCCCAGGCGCCCGAAGCCGGTGATCACCTCGTCGAAGATGAGCAGGATGTCGTGCTTGTCGCAGATCGCGCGCAGGCGCTGCAGATAGCCCTTGGGCGGGATCAGCACGCCGGTGGAGCCGGCCACCGGCTCGACGATCACCGCGGCGATGTTGGAGGCGTCGTGCAGGCCGACGATCCGCTCCAGCTCGTCGGCCAGGTCCGCGCCGTGCTCCGGCTGGCCCTTGCTGAAGGCGTTGCGCGCCAGGTCGTGGGTGTGGGGCAGGTGGTCCACGCCGGTGAGCAGCGAGCCGAAGAACATGCGGTTCTTGACGATGCCGCCCACCGAGATGCCGCCGAAGCCCACCCCGTGGTAGCCGCGCTCGCGGCCGATCAGCCGCGTCTTGGTGCCCTTGCCGCGCGCCCGCTGATAGGCCAGCGCGATCTTCAGGGCCGTGTCCACCGACTCCGATCCGGAGTTGGTGAAGAACACGTGGTCCAGCCCCTCGGGCAGGATCGAGACCAGCCGGTTGGCGAACTCGAAGGCCTTGGGATGGCCCATGTTGAAGGTGGTGGCGTAGCCCAGCTCGGCCGCCTGGCGCTGGATCGCCTCGACGATGCGCGGACGGTTGTGGCCGGCGTTCACGCACCACAGGCCCGAGGTGCCGTCCAGGATCTTGCGCCCCTCGGGGGTGAAGTAGTGCATGCCCTCGGCGCGCTGCAGGAAGCGCGGGTCGGCCTTGAAGCGCCGGTTCGGCGTGAACGGCATCCAGAAGGCTTCAAGGGAGTTGGGGGCGGGAGTGAACGGCTTGGTCATGCCTGATCCGATTGGCGGGGGCTATTGCGCGGCCGGAATGGCCGGGGCGGGAAGGGACTGGAGAAAGGCCGTCACGTCGGCGGCCGACTGGTCGGGAACTTCATACTGCGGCAGGTGGCCGGCGTTGGGATAGGTGATCAGCTTGGCGCCGGGGATCGCCGCGGCGAATTTCCGTCCGGACTCCGGTTCGATGATCACGTCCTGCTCGCCGTGCAGCACCAGGGTCGGGGCGGTGATCTTCGAGAGCACGGCCTCGGTGGCGACCGTGTGGGCGCCCGGATGAATGTTCATCAGGATCGCCCGGTGGCCGGGCGCGCGCTGCACCTCCACCCAGCGGTCGACGAAGGCCGGCGTGATCAGCGCGTCGTCGACCACGTCCATCTTCAGGCCCTCGGCCGTGAGCGGCCGGGTCTCGATGCGTTGCAGCAGGAAGCGGCCGATCTTGCTCTGCAGGATCTTGAAGGCCAGCGGCACGGGCTTGTTCGGGTCCGGCGGCCAGCCGGCGGCGTCCACCAGCACCAGGGCGCGGATGCGCTGCGGATAGCGGCTGGCCACCTGCCAGGCCACGCCCCCGCCCATGGAGTTGCCGACGATGGCGAAGGGCGGCAGGGCGAGCTTCGCGGCCAGGGCGTCCACCTGGTCGGCGAACTTGTCCATGTCCGGATCGTAGTTCGCCGGCGCGCGGGTCAGGCCGTGGCCGGCCAGGTCGATGGTGACCACCCGGAACTTCGGCGACAGCCGCTCGATCCACGGACCCCAGGTCAGGAAGCTGTCGCCGTAGCCGTGCACCAGCATCACCACCGGCGCGTCCTTCGGGCCGTCGTCGCGGTAGTGCATCCGGATTCCGCCGGGCAGGTCGACGAAATGCGAGGTCGGCGTCGCGTACTTCGCCTCGAGCTGCGCATAGGGAATGTCCGGCCGGCGCAGGGCCAGCCAGGCGATCGCCGCCAGCGCGACGACGAGGCCGATGGCGATCAGCAGCCCAAGACCGATTTTCGCCGCCAAGCCTGCCTCCTGCGGTCGCGCTCAAGACCGCCGAAGGTAGCGCCACGCGCGCCGCGGCCCAACCGGGTTAAGTGCTCAAACGATTGAGCACCTAGATCGCGTCTAGAGCATTTTCCGCTGAAGTGGATGCCGGTTCAGCGTAGAAAATGCTCCAAGTTCGAAGAGCCTTGAGCACGATCCGATTCCGTCAAATCGGATCGTGCTCTAGCGCACGCAGCACCGCGTCGGTCATGGCGCTCGTCGACACGTGGGGGCCGCCCGCGGCGATGTCGGCCGTGCGCACGCCGTCGGCCAGCACGCGGCGCACCGCCGCCTCCAGCCGGTCCGCGGCCTCGCCGGCGTCCATCGAGTAGCGCAGGCACATGCCGAAGGAGAGGATCGTCGCCAGCGGATTGGCCAGCCCCTTGCCGGCGATGTCCGGCGCCGAGCCGTGCACCGGCTCGTAGAGCGCCTTGCGCCGCCCGTCGGGGCCGATCGCGCCCAGCGAGGCCGAGGGCAACAGGCCGAGCGAGCCGGTGAGCATGGCGGCCGCGTCCGACAGGATGTCGCCGAACAGGTTGTCAGTGACGATCACGTCGAACTGCTTGGGCCGGCGCATGAGCTGCATGGCGCAGTTGTCGGCGTACATGTGCGTCAGCTCGACGTCGGGATAGTCGGCGCCCACCGCCGTGGCGATGCCGCGCCAGAACGCGCCGGTCTCCATCACGTTGGCCTTGTCCACCGAGCAGACCTTGCGCTGGCGCAGGCGGGCGATGTCGAAGGCCGCGCGCACCACCCGCTCCACCTCCTCGGAGGTGTAGGCCTGGGTGTCGTAGGCCCGGCGCCGGCCGTCGGGCAGCACCTCCACGCCGCGCGGCTCGCCGAAGTAGACGCCGGCCGTCAGCTCGCGAATGATCAATATATCGAGCCCTTCGACCAACTCAGGGCGCAGGGCCGAGGCGGACGCCAACTCGGGGTAGCAGATCGCCGGGCGCAGGTTGGCGAACAGGTCCAGCTCCTTGCGCAGGCGCAGGAGGCCGGCCTCGGGGCGCAGGTGGATGGGCTGGCTGTCCCACTTCTCCCCGCCCACCGCGCCGAACAGCACCGCGTCGGCCGACAGCGCCGTCGCCGTGACCGCGTCGGTCGCCGGCACGCCGTGGGCGTCGATCGAGGCGCCGCCGATGATGTCGCGGCTGATGGCGAAGGGCCGGTTCAGCCAGCCGGCGAACCAGTCGACCACGCGCAGGGTCTCGTCGATCACCTCCGGGCCGATGCCGTCGCCCGGCAGCACCAGCAGGCGGAAGGGCTCAGATGCAGCGGCCACCGTCCACCTCCATCGCCACGCCGGTCACCATCGAGGCGTCGTCCGAACAGAGGAACGCGGCCGCCGCGCCCATGTCGGCCGGGGTCGAGAAGCGGCCCAGCGGGATCGAGGCCAGGAACTTGGCGCGGATCTCCGGGGTGTCGCCGCCCATGAAGGTCTTCAAGAGCGGGGTGTCGCCGGCCACCGGATTGATGGCGTTCACCCGCACGCCGAACGCCGCCAGCTCGATGGCCATGGCCCGGGTGGCGGTGATCATCCAGCCCTTGGAGGCGTTGTACCAGGTCAGGTTCGGCCTGGGGCTCACCCCGCCGGTGGAGGCCACGTTGAGGATCGCCCCGCGTCCGGCGCGCTTCATGGCCGGCACGAGGTGGCGCGCGGTGAGGTAGACCGACTTCACGTTCACCGACCAGATGCGGTCGAAGTCGGCCTCGGAGAGCTCGTCCAGCGGCTGCGGCGTGTGGCCGACACCGGCGTTGTTCACAAGGATCTCCGCCGGGCCCAGGAGCTCGACGGTCTCGGCCGCCAGCCGCGCCACGTCCGCGTCCTTGGAGACGTCCGCCGTCACCGCGATCGCCCCGTCGCCCAGCTCGGCGGCCAGCGCCTCGGCGGCCGCACCGTTGAGATCGACGATCGCCACGCGCGCGCCCTCCTCGACGAAGCGGCGCACGATGCCCTCGCCGAAGCCCGAGGCGCCCCCCGTCACGATCGCCGTCCTGCCCGTCAGTCGCATGATCTTCGTCTCACCCATGATGCGCGGCCACCGTCTTCAGGGTGGTGAAGGCGTAGAGCGCCTCGAACCCCTTCTCCCGCCCGTGGCCCGAGCGGCCGACCCCGCCGAAGGGCAGTTCCACCCCGCCGGCCGCGCCGTAGTTGTTGATGAACACCTGACCCGCCCGCAGGCGCTTGGCGAGCCGCATCTGCCGGCCGCCGTCGGCGGTCCAGACCCCGGCCACCAGGCCGTAGGGCGTGCCGTTGGCGATGGCCACGCCCTGGTCGTCGTCGTCGAACGGGATCACCACCTGCACCGGGCCGAAGATCTCCTCCTGGGCCAGGGCGTGCTCGCCGCGCACGTCGGCGAACAGGGTGGGCGCGATGTAGTGGCCGCCGGCCGGCGCGTCGCCCACGATCCGGCCCTCGCCCGCCACCGCCAGCTCCTTGCGGCCGAGCGCCAGATAGCCTTCCACCATCGCCTTCTGCTTGGCGCTGATCAGCGGGCCGACCTCCAGGTTGGCCATCGCCGGGCCGGCGCGCAGCTCGGCGTAGCGCTTGGCCATGCGCCAGACCACCTCGTCGTAGACGCCCCGCTGCACCAGGATGCGCGAGCCGGCCGAGCAGGTCTGGCCGGCGTTCTGGATGCCGGCGTTGACCAGGAAGGGCAGGGCCTTGTCCAGGTCGGCGTCGTCGAACACGAGCTGGGGCGACTTGCCGCCGAGCTCCAGGGTCACCGGCACGGTGTTCTTCGCCGCCGCTTCCTGGATATGCCGGCCCACCGCCGTCGAGCCGGTGAAGGAGATGTGGTCGATCCCCGGATGGGCGGCCAGCGTCGCGCCGGCCACCGCGCCCAGGCCCGGAACCACGTTCAGCGCGCCGGCCGGCAGGCCCGCGTCGGCGGCGATGCGGGCGAAGGCCAGCGAGGTCAGCGAAGCCTGCTCGGCCGGCTTCAGCACCGCGGCGTTGCCGGTGGCGAGGGCGGCGATCACCGAGCGGCCGATGATCTGCATCGGATAGTTCCAGGGGATGATGTGGCCGGTCACGCCGTGCGGCTCGCGCAGGGTGTAGACCGTGTAGCCGGCCTGGAACGGGATGGTCTGGCCGTGCAGCTTGTCGGCCGCTCCGCCGTAGAACTCCAGATAGCGGGCCAGCGCGATCACGTCGTTGCGCGCCTGGGCCAGCGGCTTGCCCACGTCCATGGCCTCCAGCTCGGCCAGGCGGTCGGTCTCGTCCAGCACCGCGCGGCTGATGTTCGCCAGGATGCGGCCGCGCTCGAAGGCCGGTGTCGCGCCCCATTCGCCGTCGGCCGCCGCGCGGGCGGCGGCCACCGCCTCGTCCACGTCGGCCGCGCTGGCGCAGGAGAGTTCGCCCACCGTCTGGCCGGTCGAGGGATCCTCGATGGCGATCAGCTCGCCGCTTCCCGAGCCGCGCCAGCGTCCGGCTATGAACACGCCGTTGCGCGCGAAATCGAGCGTCATGCGAGGCCTCCATCCATTTCGGGTCCGCATCGCGCGGACCGGGAAGCGCTCCTTGCGCCGGTCGAAGGGCGGGTTTCAACCCCCATTCCGCCGAACATTGTCCACAAGGCGGCCATCGGGGCCTGCCGGGTCTCGCCGCACGCGGGTCCGGGTGCAGCCGCCGGTCGCTGGCGTTGCGCCGGTCTTTGAAGCAGGGTGTCGAACCTTCCGTCATCCCGCAGAAAGGGCGCCTCCTTGGCCAAGCCGCGTCGACCGCTCAGCGAAGTCCACGCCGTGCACGATCAGGTCTATGCGGCGATCCGGGACGCCTTGCTCACGGGACGGATCGAGCCCGGGCGCGGGGTGTCCCTGCGCACCCTCGCCGCCGAACTGGGCGTCAGCCCCATGCCCGTGCGCGACGCGGTGCGCCGGCTTGTGGCCGAGCACGCCCTGGTGATCAACCAGTCCAACAAGCGCCTGTCGGCGCCTTCGCTGACGCCGTCGCGGCTGGAGCAACTGGCCCGGGCGCGCGACTGGATCGAGCCGGAGCTCGCCGCCCGCGCCGCGCCGGCCGCGGACGAGGCGCTGATCGACACCCTGCGGCGTGCGGACGACGCCCTGAACCGGGCGATCGCCTACGGCGACGTGCACGCCTACATGGCCGCCAACCACGCCTTCCATTTCACGCTCTACCAGCGCGCCGACGCCGAGGTGCTGCTGGCCATGGCCAGCGGGCTGTGGCTGCAGATCGGCCCGTTCATGCGCATCGTCTTCAATCGCCTGGGCGCGGTGAACCTGACCCGCGACCACCACGTGGAGGTGATGCAGGCCCTGACGGCGCATGACGCCGAGGCCGCGCGCGCCGCCCTGGCGGCCGACATCGCCGTGGGAATGGACGCTCTTCGGGCAACCGCGCTTGAAGGCGCCGATCTCGGCGGCGCGGCTTGACTCCGCCTGCGCCGTGCGAAACCGTGATCACAGTTTCAAGAAGGCCGATCCGTGCCCGCTCTTTCTTCGGTAGCCGAGCCGAGACCTGACGCCGCCGCGCCCCGCGGCCCGGCGTTGCTGCGCGCGCTGCTGGCCGCCGAGCAGGCGCGCTTCGCGACCGACCATCCCCGATCCCTGGAGCTGGCGTCGCAGGCCCGCGCGGTCTGGCGCGGCGGCGTGCCCCTGCACTGGATGGGCGACTGGGCTTCGCCCAGCCCGATCTTCGCCGACCGGGGCGAGGGCGCGCGCCTGATCGACGCCGACGGGCGCGCCTATGACGACTTCTGCCTGGGCGACACCCCGGCCATGTTCGGCTACGGCGACGAGCGGGTGGCCGAGGCCCTGGGCCGCCAGGCGCGGCGCGGGACCGGCTTCATGCTGCCCACGGCCGACGCGGTCGTCGTCGGCCGCCTGCTCGCCGAGCGTTTCGGCCTGCCGCTCTGGCAGGCGGCGACCACCGCCACCGACGCCAACCGCGCGGCCATCCGCTGGGCCCGCGCCGTCACCGGCCGCGACAAGATCGCGGTGTTCGACGGCTGCTACCACGGGGCGGTGGACGACACCTTCGTCACCCTGGCCTCCGGCGCGCCGGCGATGAAGGCCGGGCTGGTGGGCCAGGTGCACGACGTGGCCGCCTTCGCCAAGGTGGTCCCCTTCAACGACGTCGACGCCCTGGCCGCCGCCCTGGCCGACGGCGACGTGGCCGCCGTGCTGGCCGAGCCGGTGATGACCAACTGCGGCATGATCCTGCCCGAGCCCGGCTTCCACGCGGCCCTGCGGCGGCTGACGCGCGAGGCCGGCGCGCTGCTGATCATCGACGAGACCCACACCCTCTCGGCCGGTCCCGGCGGCTATACGCGCGCCCACGGCCTGGAGCCGGACATGCTGACCCTGGGCAAGGCCGTCGGCGGCGGCGTTCCGGCCGCGGTCTGGGGCGTCACCGCCGACCTCGCCCGGCGCATGGACGAAGCTGAGGCCCGCATCGGCCCCGGCTATTCCGGCATCGGCACCACGCTCTCCGGCAATGCGCTGGCCATGGCCGCCATGCGGGTGATGCTGGAGGAGGTGATGAGCCCGGCCGCCTACGCCCGCATGCTCGACGGCGCCGAGCGCCTGGTGGCCGGCCTGCGCGCCGTGATCGGGCGGCGGGGCCTGGCCTGGTCGGCCGTTCACGCCGGGGCGCGGGTGGAGCTGGTGTTCGCCGCGCCGGCCCCGCGCGACGCTGAACAGATGCGCAAGGCGCTGGATCATGATCTTCTGGCCGCGTTCCACCTGTGGCTGATCAACCGGGGCGTCCTGATCGCGCCCTTCCACAACATGATGCTGATTTCGCCCATGACCGAGGACGCCCAGATCGACCGGCTGATCGCCGCCGTCGACGGCTTCGCCGGGGCGCTTGAGGGAGCCGCCGCATGAGCGCTTCGGCCATGACCGCCGACCCGGACGAATGCCGCCGTTTCCTGGAGGCGCACCCCGACATCGCCTTCTTCGAGGTGTTCTTCACCAGCATGACCGGCGTGCCGCGGGGCAAGCGCCTGCGCCGCCACGAGATCCAGGCGGTGTTCGACTACGGCCGCTTCCTGCCGGGCTCGATCCTGGTGGTCGACACCACCGGCGCCGACTGCGAGGACACCGGGCTCGTCTGGGAGGACGGCGACGCCGACCGCCTGGCCCGCCCCGTGCCGGGCACGCTGAAGCCGGCCCCCTGGCTCGGCCCCGACGTCGCCCAGGTGATGCTCTCGCTCTACGAGCTGGACGGAACGCCCAACGACCTGGACCCGCGCCATCTGCTGAGGCGCGTGCTGGACCGCTTCGCCGCCGACGGCCTCACCCCCGTCGCCGCCTGCGAGCTGGAGTACTACCTCGTCGACGCCGCGCGCGCGCCGGACGAGCCGCCCCAGCCGGCGAAGTCGGCGCTGACCGGCCGCCGGCCGAGCGGCATCCAGGTCTACGGCCTGCCGGAGCTGGAGGCCCACGCCCCCTTCCTGCGCGAGCTGTGGTCCACCGCCGACGTGCTCGGCGTGCCGCTGGAAGGGGCGATCTCAGAGTTCGCGCCGGGCCAGGTGGAGCTGACCCTCAAGCACAAGCCCGACGCGCTGGCCGCCGCCGACGACGCGGTGATCTACAAGCGCGCAGCCAAGGGCGTGGCCCTGCGCCACGGCTGCGAGGCCACCTTCATGGCCAAGCCCTGGGGCGACCGCGCCGGCAGCGGCTTCCACGTCCACGTCAGCTTCAACGACAAGGGCGGCGAGAACCTCTGCGCCAGCGAGGACCCGCAGGGCTCGGCGCTGTTGCGCCACGCCATCGGCGGCATGCGCGAGCTGCTGGGCGAGGCCATGGCGATCCTGGCGCCCAACGCCAATTCCTATCGCCGGTTCAGGGCCAATTCCTACGCCCCGGTGGCGCCCACCTGGGGGGTCAACAACCGCACGGTCTCCCTGCGCGTGCCGGCCGGCCCGGCCCACACCCGCCACGTGGAGCATCGCGTCGCCGGCGCCGACGCCAACCCCTACCTGGTGCTGGCCGTGCTGCTCGCCTCGGCGCACTATGGGATCACGAACAAGATCGATCCGGGCCCGGCGGTGGTCGGCGACGGCTACGCGGCGGCGGCGCAATCGAAGTCGAGCCTGCCGACCAACTGGTTCTCCGCGGTGGATCTGTTCGACCAGTCCGAGGTGCTGCGGGAATACCTGGGCGATCGCTTTGTCGACATGTTCGTCTCAGTCAAGCGTACCGAGCAGGCGCGGTTCTTTGAAGTCATAACGCCGCTCGACTATGACTGGTATTTGAGCAACGCGTGAATTCGGTGCGGGGGAGCGCGCTCCTCTATTGAAGTAGAGCTTTGGTTTAGCCGTCACTTCCGGCGGTTTCTCAAAATCGAGGAGGCTTCGAAGGTCATGATCAAGAACCTGCTGGGAGGCCGGGCGTCCCGCCGGTCGTTGTTGACAGGCCTCGGGGCCGCCGCCGTGGGACTGTCGTTCGGCGGCGCGCTGGAAGGCTGCAGTCCCAAGCCCGCGGCCACGCCCGCCGGCGGCGCGGAGGAGCCCAAGCTCAACTTCTACAACTGGGACACCTACATCGGCGAAACCACCCTGGGCGACTTCAAGAAGGCCTCGGGCATCGACGTGAACATGAGCCTGTTCGCGACGAACGACGAACTCTTCGCCAAGCTGAAGGCCGGCAACCCCGGCTTCGACGTGATCGTGCCGTCCAACGAGTTCGTCACGCGCATGGGCGAGGCCGGCATGCTGATGCCGCTCGACCACGCCAAGATTCCGAACATCAAGAACATCGACCCGGCGTTCCAGGACGCCGCCTACGATCCGGGCCGCAAGTACTCCATGCCCTACACCTGGCTGGTGCTGGGCATCGGCTACCGCAAGTCCAAGGTGAAGGGCGTGCCGGACAGCTGGAAGTACCTGTTCGATTCCGACGAGTACAAGGGCCGCATCGCCCTGCTGTCGGAATCGGCCGACCTGGTCCGCCTGGCCGCCAAGTACCTGGGCCACTCGGTCAACGGCATTCCGCCCGAGCTGGTCGATCAGATCGAGAAGATGCTGATCAAGCAGAAGCCCTACATCAAGGCGTTCCACGAGGACAACGGCCAGGACATGCTGCTGGCCGGCGATGTCGACCTGGTGCTCGAGTACAATGGCGACATCGCCCAGGTGATGAAGGAGGACCCCGACCTCGACTTCGTCGTGCCGAAGGAAGGCAGCCTGCTGAACTCCGACACCCTGTGCATTCCGGCCGGCGCTCCGCGTCCGGACAATGCGCACAAGTTCATCAACTACATCCTCGACGCCAACGCCGGCGCCGAGATCTCCAAGACCATCCTCTACCCCACGCCGAACGCCGCGGCGAAGGCGCTGATGCCGGACGACTACAAGAACAACCCGGTCATCTTCCCGCCGGCCGAGGCCCTGGCCAAGTGCGAGTACGGCGCGTTCGAGGGGGCCGAGAAGGCCCAGCTCTACGAAGAAGTCATGACGCGGATCCGCGCGGCCTGATCGATCGGCGAGGAGGAAGGGGTTCGTCATGGAACAGGGGTGGAAACAGGCCAAGGCGGTCTTCGCCGGCACGCTGGGCCCGCCGCTGTTCTGGCTGATCCTCTTCTTCCTCGTGCCCTTGGGGATCGTCTGGGCCTACAGCTTCGGCAAGAACGTCGGGCTGACCGAGATCTCGATCACCGGCACCTTCGCCAACTACGCCCGGGCGATCGAGCCGCTCTACCTGAAGATCTTCCTGAAGTCGGCGTGGGTGGCGGGCCTGACCACCTTCCTGTGCCTGGTGCTGGGCTTCCCGGTGGCGCTGGCCATCACCTTCGCCCCGCCCAAGGCCAAGGCCTGGCTGCTGCTGCTGATCATGCTGCCGTTCTGGACGAACCTGCTGATCCGCACCTACGCCCTGATCGCGGTGCTGCGCACCGAGGGCTACGTCAACGTCACCTTGGGCTGGCTGTGGGCCAAGGCGAGCTGGCTCATGACGCTCGCGGGCATGCATCCTCTGGGCGCCTTCACGCCCCTCGAGCTCCTGCACAACAATTTCGCGGTGGTCCTGGGCCTGGTCTACGTGCACCTGCCCTTCATGGTGCTGCCGCTCTATTCGGCGCTGGACAGGCTGGACCGCTCGCTGCTGGAGGCCAGCCTCGATCTGGGCGCCGGCCACCTGCGCACCATGGCCCTGATCGTCGTGCCGCTGGCCCTGCCGGGCATCCTGTCGGGCGTGCTGATCACCTTCATCCCGGCGCTCGGCGCCTATCTGACCCCCGACCTGCTGGGCGGTCCCGACAGCCAGATGATCGCCAACGTCATTGAGCGGCAGTTCAAGCGCGCCAACGACTGGCCGTTCGGCGCGGCGATGTCGTTCATGCTGATGTACCTCACCTTCATCGCCATCGCGGCCCAGGGTCTCCTGGCCCGCCGGCGGGGAGCGCGGGCATGAGCGCGCGCGAGAAGCAGGCGCCGCCCGGCCCCCTGGAATACCTGCGCCGCTGGCCGCTGCGGGCCTGGCTGGCGATGGTGGCGGTGTTCCTCTACGCCCCGCTGATCACCCTGATGGCGTTCAGCTTCAACAACTCGCGGCGGAACATCGTCTGGCAGGGCTTCACCCTGAAGTACTATGACAAGGCGCTGCACGACGACAGCCTGATCCAGGCCTTCATCAACTCGCTGACCATCGCGGCGATCTCCACCCTGCTCAGCGTGATCCTGGGCGCCATGGCCGCCTTCGCCCTCTGGCGTTTCCGCTTTCCCGGCAAGCCGGCCGTGGACGGCGCCATGGCCCTGCCGATCGTGGTCCCGGAGATCTGCATGGGCGTGGCCATGCTGGTGTTCTTCGCCAAGGTGCTGCCCTGGCCCCAGGGCCTGCCCTGGCCGCTCGACCTGGGCGCGATCATCATCAGCCACGTCTCCTTCTCCTTCCCCTTCGTGGCCGTGGTCGTGCGCGCACGCATGGCCAGCTTCAACCGCGAGCTGGAGGAGGCCGCCCGCGACCTGGGCGCCAGCGAATGGCGCACGATCATGGACGTGGTGGTGCCGCACATGAGCCCCTCGCTGGTGGCCGGCGCGCTGCTCGCCTTCACCCTCAGCCTGGACGACTTCGTCATCACCTTCTTCACCTCGGGGCCCGACACGGTGACCTTCCCGGTGAAGGTCTACGCCATGGTGCGCTTCTCGGTGACGCCGGAGGTCAACGCCGCCTCCACCCTGCTCATCGTGCTCACCGTGCTCCTCACCTTCGTGGCCCTGCGGCTGCAGGGCGATCCGGCCGCCGCGGCCGGCGGCCACGGCCACGGCGCCGACAAGACGTAAGAGCCCATCCATGTTCGACGCCGAAAACCCGATCATCAGCTTCGAGAACGTCACCAAACGCTTCGGCAAGATGGTGGCCGTCGACAACGTCTCCTTCTCGATCTCCGAGGGGGAGTTCTTCTGCCTCCTGGGCCCGTCCGGCTGCGGCAAGACTACGCTCCTGCGCATGCTCGCCGGTTTCGATACGCCCACGGAGGGCCGTATCCTGATCGACGGCAAGGACATCTCCGCGATCCCGCCGAACAAGCGGCCGGTGAACATGGTGTTCCAGTCCTATGCGGTGTTCCCGCACATGACCGTGGCCGACAACGTCGCCTACGGCCTGAAGATCGATCGGGTGTCGGCGTCCGAGCGCGCCCACCGGGTCGAGGAGGCGCTCGCCCTGGTCCAGCTCGACGGCCTGGGCGCGCGCAAGCCCGACCAGCTCTCCGGCGGCCAGCGCCAGCGCGTCGCCCTCGCCCGCGCCCTGGTCAAGCGGCCCCGCGTGCTGCTGCTCGACGAGCCGCTCTCGGCCCTGGACGCCAAGCTGCGCGACCAGATGCGCACCGAACTGTCCTCCCTGCAGGAGAAGGTCGGCATCACCTTCATCATGGTCACCCACGACCAGGACGAGGCCCTGGCCCTGGCCACGCGCTGCGCGGTGATGAACCGGGGCCTGCTGCAGCAGGTCGCCCCGCCCAACGACCTCTACGAATTCCCCAACTCCCGCTTCGTCGCCGACTTCATCGGCTCGGTGAACCTCTTCGAGGGCGAGCTGGCCGTCGACGAGGCGGACCACGCGGTGATCAAGTCGCCGGAGCTGGACGCCGACATCTTCCTCGATCACGGCGTCACGGGGGCCAAGGGGGCGACGGTCTGGGCGGCGCTGCGTCCGGAGAAGATCGAGCTGCACAAGCGGCCGGCCGGCGCGGCCGCGCCGTCGATCGACGATTCCCCGACCGGCTCCAACGCCGTGCCCGGCGTCATCCGCCAGGAAGTCTATCTGGGCAGCGAAAGCGTCTACGAAGTCGAGATAAGCGGGGGGCGGCGGATCAAGGTGGCCCGCTCCAACCTCACACGTTGGGACCAGGAGGACTTCGCCGTCGGCGAGGACGTCTGGCTCTTCTGGCACGCCTGTTCGCCGGCCGTGCTGTTGTCATAAGTTAGGGAGTTCCATGTCCGCCGCGCGGCCCGTCGCGGGCGTCATCTGCTGCACCCGCATCGTCGGGATCGAGCCGGCCCAGGCGGTGATGAACCGCTATGTCGCCGGGGTGATGGCGCATGCCGACGCCGCGGCGCTGCTGGTCCCCTCCATGCCCGAGCTGATGCGCGCGTCCGAGGTCGCCGGGCGGCTCGACGGCCTGTTCCTCACCGGCAGCCCCTCCAACATGGCGCCGGACCTCTACGGCCAGGCGGTCGACGACGCGCCCGGCCCGTTCGATCCCGGCCGCGACGCCATGACCTCCGACCTGATCAAGGCCATGGCCGACCTGGGCAAGCCCGTCTTCGGCGTCTGTCGCGGCTTCCAGGAGATCAACGTGGCTTTCGGCGGCACGCTGCGCCGCGACCTCGGCGAGGCCTCCCAGCCGCTCGCCCACCACGCCCCGGACGGCGTCGGCTTCAACGAGATGTTCGATCACCTGCATCCGGTCTCGCTCACGCCGGGCGGGGTGCTGGCCAAGGGCCTCGGCGCCGATCGGATCACCGTCAATTCGGTCCACTACCAGGGCGTCGACCGCCTGGGCCAGGGACTGAAGGTCGAGGCGACGGCCGACGACGGCGTGGTCGAGGGCGTCTCGGCCGACCTCTCCGGCGCCCCCCTCCTGGCCGTCCAGTGGCATCCGGAATGGAAGCCCGAGGCCAATCCCCAATCGCGCGCCTTCTTCGCGCTTTTCGGCCGCGCCCTGCGCGGCGATCCCCTGACGGCCTGACAAGGCCGCATTCCAAAGGTGACGACTGTGTCCGCCCCCATCCGCAACTACGACATCGCAGAACTGAAGCGCCTGGACGTGGCGCACCACCTGCCGGCCCAGGCCGATCACAAGGTGATCGCCGAGATGGGCGGCAGCCGCATCATCACCCGGGCCGAGGGCTCGACCATCTATGACGGTGAGGGCAATGCGATCCTCGACGGCATGGCCGGGCTCTGGTGCGTCAACGTCGGCTACGGGCGCACCGAGCTGGCCGAGGCGGCCTACGAGCAGATGCTGGAGCTGCCCTACTACAACACCTTCTTCAAGACCGCGACGCCGCCCACGGTGAAGCTGGCCGCCAAGATCGCCGAGAAGCTGGGCGGCCATCTCACCCACGTCTTCTTCAACTCCTCCGGCTCGGAGGCCAACGACACGGTCTTCCGCCTGGTGCGCCACTACTGGAAGCTCAAGGGCGAGCCGCAGCGCAAGGTCTTCATCAGCCGCTGGAACGCCTATCACGGCTCCACCGTCGCCGGCGTCAGCCTGGGCGGGATGAAGCACATGCATGTCCAGGGCGACCTGCCGGTTCCCGGGGTCGAGCACGTCATGCAGCCCTACTGGTTCGGCGAGGGTTTCGGCGAGGACAAGGCCGCCTTCGCCGCCCGCGCGGCCCAGGCGATCGAGGACAAGATCCTGGAGGTCGGCCCGGAGAACGTGGCCGCCTTCATCGGCGAGCCGGTGCAGGGCGCCGGCGGCGTCGTGATCCCGCCGCCGGGCTACTGGCCCAAGGTCCAGGAGATCTGCCGCAAATACGGGATCCTGCTGGTCTGCGACGAGGTCATCACCGGCTTCGGCCGCCTCGGCCAATGGTTCGGCCATCAGTACTACGGCGTCACCCCGGACCTCGTGCCCATGGCCAAGGGCCTGTCCAGCGGCTACCTGCCGATCTCGGCGGTGGGCGTGGCCGACCACATCGTCCGTGAGCTGAGGGAAAAGGGCGGCGACTTCGTCCACGGCTTCACCTACTCGGGCCACCCCACCTGCGCGGCCGTGGCGCTGAAGAACATCGAGATCATGGAGCGCGAGGGCCTGATCGAGCGCACCCGCGAGGACACCGGCCCCTATCTGGCCGAGGCCTTCGCCGAGCGCCTGGCCGATCATCCGCTGGTGGGCGAGGCCCGCTCCGTGGGCCTGCTCGGCGGGGTCGAGATCGTCGCCGAGAAGGGAAGCAACAAGCGCTTCAAGGGTGAGGAGGGGACCGCCGGGCCGATCGTGCGCGACCTGTGCATCAAGAACGGCCTGATGGTGCGCGGCATCCGCGACACCATCGTCTGCTGCCCGCCCCTGGTGATCACCCACGCCGAGATCGACCGCCTGGTGGACACGATCCGGCGCTCGCTCGACGAAGCCGAGCCGATCCTGAGAGCTCTATAGGGGCGGGAGCCCAGCCATGAAGTACAAGGAAAAGAAGGCCAAGCCCGGTCCCTCCGACAAGCGCGGCGTGGCCGACATCGCCGAGGCCGCCGAATGGTGCCGCCGCCAGGGGATCGAGGAGATCGAGTGCATGATCCCCGACTTGGCCGGCGTGGCCCGGGGCAAGATCATGCCGGTCCGGAAGTTCCTGGCCACGCCCTCGATGAACCTGCCGCTGGCGGTGTTCTACCAGACCATCACCGGCGATTTCCCGGACTTCGAGGGCTTGGTCGGGGCGGTTCAGTCGGACACCGACGTGTTCCTCCACCCGGACTTCGCCACCCTGGCGGTGGTGCCCTGGGCCAGCGATCCGACGGCCCAGGTGATCCACGACGCCTTCCATCCGGACGGCCGGCCGGTGGGCGAAAGCCCGCGCCAGGTGCTGCGCCGGGTGGTCACCGCCTATGAGGCCAAGGGCTGGCGGCCGGTGGTCGCCCCGGAGATGGAGTTCTACCTCGTCGAGAAGAACATCGACCCGGACTATCCCCTGAAGCCGCCGACCGGCCGCTCGGGCCGGCCCGAGACCGGCCGCCAAGGCTATTCGATCTCGGCGGTGAACGAGTTCGATGCGCTCTTCGAGGACATGTACGAATACTCCGAGCGCCAGGGCCTGGAGATCGACACCCTGATCCACGAGAGCGGCGTGGCGCAGATGGAGATCAACCTGCGCCACGGCGACGCCCTGGAGCTGGCCGACCAGGTGTTCATGTTCAAGCGCACCATCCGCGAGGCGGCGATGGAGCACGACATCTACGCCACCTTCATGGCCAAGCCGATGGCCGCCGAGCCCGGCTCGGCCATGCACATCCACCAGTCGATCGTCGACACGGAGACGGGCCGGAACCTGTTCTCCGACCCGGAGACCGGCGCGGCCTCGCCGATGTTCTTCTCCTTCATCGCCGGCCTGCAGAAGTACCTGCCGGTGATCATGGCGATCCTGGCGCCCTACGTGAATTCCTACCGCCGCATCGCCCGAGATTCCGGCGCGCCGGTGAACACCCAGTGGGGACACGACAACCGCACCTGCGGCCTGCGCGTGCCGCCGTCCGGGCCGGAGAACCGGCGGGTGGAGAACCGCATTCCGTCCTCGGACGCCAATCCCTACCTGGCCATCGCCGCCTCGCTGGCGGCGGGCTACCTGGGGATCGCCGAGTCGCTCACGCCCACCGAGCCCTATGACCACGACGCCAACCAGACCGGCATCTCCCTGCCGCGCAGCCTCCTGGAATCGGTGGTGATGTTCGAGGACTGCGAGCCGCTGGCCGAGCTCCTGGGCTCCAACTTCGTGGCCGCCTTCGGCCGCGTGAAGCAGACCGAGTACGAGACCTTCATGCGCACCATCAGCCCCTGGGAGCGCGAGTTCCTGCTGCTGAACGTGTAGGGCGCGGGCCGTGCGCAACACCGGCCATCCGGCGGGGTCGTGGTACGTCGACACGGCCCGGCCGTTCCCCGCCCTGCCGCCGCTCGAGGGCGAGGCCGACGCCGACGTCTGCGTGGTGGGCGCCGGCTACACCGGCCTGGGCGCGGCCCTGGCGCTCGCCGAGCGTGGCGCGCGGGTCATCGTGCTGGAGGCCGCCCAGGTCGGCTCCGGCGCCTCCGGGCGCAACGGCGGCCAGATCCACGTGGGCCAACGCCAGGACCAGCCCTGGCTGGAGAAGGCGGTGGGGCAGGAGGCCGCCCAGGCCCTCTGGCGCCTGGCCGAGAACGCGCGCCTGCATCTGCTGAAGACGATCGCCGAGCGGGCCATCGACTGCGACCTGACGATGGGCCTGATCCATGCGGATCATCGCCCGGGGATGGAGGCGGAAAACCTCGCCCACATCGCCCATCTGCGCGACCGCTACGGCTACGAGCACCTGGAGCCGATCGGCCGCGAGGCGCTCACGGCCGAACTGGGGACCGACGTCTATTTCGGCGGGGTGGTCGACCGGGGCGGCGGCCACGTCCACCCGCTGAACCTGGCGTTCGGCCTGGCCCGCGCCGCCATCGCCGAGGGCGCGGCGATCTGCGAAGGCTCGCCGGTGCTTTCCTGGCGGCGCGTCTCCGGCCGGGTCGTCGTCGAAACGGCGCAGGGCCGGGTGACCTGCGACCAGCTCATCCTGGCGGCCAACGGCTATGGCGACGGCCTGTCCCACCGCCTGGAGGCGCGGGTCATGCCGATCAACAACTTCATCCTGACCACCGAGCCCCTGGGCGCCGACGCCGACCTGATCATCCGCTCCAACGCCGCCGTCGCCGACACCCGCTTCGTGGTGAACTACTTCAGGAAGACGCCGGACGGCCGGCTCCTGTTCGGCGGCGGCGAGAACTACAGCCCCTGGTTCCCCAGGAACTTGGCCGACTTCGTCCGCAAGCGGATGCTTCGGGTCTATCCGCGCCTGCACGACGCCCGTATCACCCACGCCTGGGGCGGCACCCTGGGCATCACCATGAACCGCATGCCCTTCGCCGCCGAGCTGGCGCCCGGCGTGCGCGCCATCAGCGGCTTCTCGGGTCAGGGCGTGGTCATGGCGCCCTGGTGCGGCCGGCTCTTGGGGCTGGCCGCGCTCGGCCAGACCGAGGGCTTCGACCTGATGCGGCGCGTCGCCATCCCGCCGTTCCCGGGCGGGCGGCTTCTGCGCTGGCCGTCGCTGGTGGCGGGCATGAGCTGGTACGCCCTGCGCGATCGCCTGCCATAGGCGTTGCGCGAGTCGTCCCTGTCAGGCCACCTTGGGACTTGGCGCAGAGCGGAGCGTGAACATGGACCGGGGACGGGTCGAGGCTTTCAGCGATGGCGTCATCGCCATCATCATCACCATCATGGTGCTGGAGCTGCGGCCGCCGCACATGGCCGACCTCGCCGAGCTGCGTTCGGTCCTTCCGGCCTTCCTCGCCTACGTGCTCAGCTTCATCTACCTGGGCATATACTGGTCCAATCACCACCACATGCTGCACGTGGTCAACACGGTCACCGGGCCGATTCTCTGGGCCAACCTGCACCTGCTCTTCTGGCTGTCGCTGATCCCGTTCGCCACCGCCTGGATGGGCGAACATCCGCTCTCCACCGCGCCGGTGGCCCTGTACGGCGCGGTGCTGTTCCTCAGCGCCATGGCCTGGTCGATCCTGTCCTCGCTCCTGGTGCGCCACGAAGGCCCGGACTCGGCGCTGGCCAAGGCGTTCGGCAGCGACATCAAGGGCAAGGCGTCCCTGATCGCCTACGCGCTGGGCATCGCGGCGGCCTTCTTTCTTCCGCTGCTGTCCCTGGCGCTCTACATCGCCGTGGCGACGGTCTGGCTGGTCCCGGACCGGCGCATCGAGCGTGTGCTGAACATCTCCTGAGCCCGGCTCAGGCCAGCATCGCCTTGTAGGCTTCGCGGGTGGTCTTGAACCGCTCGAAGGGGAACTTGATCGGCACGCCTTCGAGCGCGGCGGCCAGCATCTCCAGGTGCGCCTCCCAGCCGGCGCAGCTTCGCGCGGCGTCCTCGCCCTCGGGAACGCGCAGGGTCAGCGTCAGGCGCGAGCCGTCGCCCTCCGGCTCCACCTCCCAGCGCAGCGGCCGCAGCGGCTCGCCCGGCCCGCTCCAGGAATATTCCAGAAGCCGCGGCGTCTCGTAGGCGGTGACCTGGCTGTCGATGACGATGCCGCTGTCGACGAAGTTCAGCTTGGCCGGCCCGCCCACGCGATCGGCGATCTCGCCGGGCGCCAGCCATTCGACGATCCGGGCCGGATCGGTCAGCGCGGTCCAGACCTTGGCCGGCGAATGGTCGAACACGCGGGTCAGCCGCCCCTCGGTGAAGCCGTCGCCCTTGGTCAGCACGCCCAGGTCCAGCTCTTCGCCCGTCTCGTCCATTTTCGCCTCCCGTCATGTACATGCGTTCGGCGCAAGTCAGTCACCGCAAGGCGCCGCCGGGCGTTGATCGAAGTCAATCCACGCCCCACGCCCGGGACGCAAGCTCGCCCGGCGCATTGACAGCGGGCGCCGGCGCGGGTTGCTGGCTCCAAACGAGAAGGGAGACCCGTCATGGACCGCTTGAAGGGCAAGGTGGCGATCATCACCGGCGCGGCGCTGGGCATCGGCCGGGCGACGGCGGTCCGCATGGCCGAGGAGGGCGCTTCGGTGGCCGTGCTCGACATGCTCGTGGCCGAGGGCGAGGCCCTGGCCGCCGATCTGACAGGGCGCGGGCTCAGCGCCCGCTTTTGGCGCTGCGACGTGACCTCCGAGGTCGAGGTCGAGCGCGTGATCGGCGAGGTCGCCGCCGCCTTCGGCCGCCTCGACGTCCTGGTGAACAACGCCGGCGTATCCGGCGCCAGCAAGCCGACCCACGAGGTGACCGAGGCCGAGTGGGATTTCGTCCAGGCGGTGAACGTCAAGGGCGTCTTCTTCTGCACCAAGCACGCGATCCCCCACCTGCGCGCGGCGGGCGGAGGCAGCATCATCCATCTGTCCTCGATCTACGGCCTGGTCGGCGCGGCGGACGCGCCGCCCTATCACGCCTCCAAGGGCGCGGTGCGGCTGATGGCCAAGACCGACGCCATGATCTACGCGCCCGACCGGATCCGCGTGAATTCGATCCATCCCGGCTTCATCCAGACGCCCATGGTGCTGAACGCCCTGAGCGCGCAGGAGGACGGCGGCGCCGAGGCCCGCGAGGGGCTCGTCGCCTTGCACCCCCTCGGCCACCTGGGCGATCCGGACGACATCGCCTGGGGCGCGGTCTACCTGGCGTCGGACGAGGCCCGCTTCGTCACCGGCGCGGAGCTGGTCATCGACGGCGGTTACACCGCCCGATAGCGCGCCGCCTCAGGACTTGGGCTTGTAGAGCCCGCCCTTGAAGATCTGGGCGTTGGCCTGGCGGGTCTTTCGGCCCTGGCCGTGCGCGACCTCGATCTTGCCTGGACGGCGCGTGTGGTCGCGGCCCTGCTGCAGGCCCGAATCGCCCAGGGCCTCGCCCTCGTCGGCGTAGTCGCCGAGTTCGCCGGCCGCCGGGCCGGTCACCGTGGCGTCGCCCACGTCCGGCGCGGCGTAGCTGCGCGGATCCGGACGGATGCTGCGGTGCTGCTCGCGCGCCTGGTCGTTGGGGACCGTCGGCTCGGTGGCGGCGTTCTGCGCGGTCGCCTTGCTGGACTGCGGGTTCTGGTGCGGCATGGAAGCTCTCCCTCGCGGCTCGACTCCCACAACACTCAAGCCTGCGACCCTGTTCCACCGGATCTTCACGCCGCCGCCAGGCGCCCGCCTCAGGGCGCCCGGAGCTCAAGCCGTGAGCGATCGCCCAAATCAGATTTCGTTCGGCGATAGCGTATTCAGTGTATTTGATCTCAAGATGGTCGTAGTCGTCGCGCTGATGTGGAAGAAGATGGGTTGTCGTTATTTATTCGATGATTAAAATTCACGCGACCGTTACATGTATTCTCAAAAATATTGTGAATGTGTATCACCAATGTTTGACATGCATTGATCGATCCGTTATGTCATCCGCGACCTTGCGGGGGACAACCCGGGGAGATCCCGAAATCAGCTAGCGGCCACAGCGTCGCTTACACCACAGCGGAGGCCAACCGTGCTCAAAGACGGAACAGCCACGCGGTCTTGTAACGACGTAGGACCGACGGCGTTCGAAACCCTCGCCATCATTGGCGCAGGCGCGTGGGGAACCGCGTTCGCTCTCACCGCCCATCGCGCGGGCCGGCGCGCGCGCATGCCCGTCGCCGAGGCCATGTCCAGCCTCATGACGTCCGACCTGCGCGCCGCGCCCCCTGGCCTCGAAGACGGCGCGCGCATTCCCAACCCAGCCCGGCCCCAGCCGGAAAAGGAGCGCATCTCCGCATGACGACCCCCAACCTCGTCCTCGCCACCGACCTCGACGGCACCTTCCTGGGCGGAACCGACGACCATCGCCGGACGCTCTACGGCCATCTGTCGGCGCGGGACGACGTGACGCTGATCTTCGTGACGGGGCGCGACATCGATTTCATCGCCGAGCTGATCAAGACGCCGGGCATGCCGCGCCCGCGCTACATCGTCGGCGACATCGGCACCTCGGTGTTCGACGGCGAGACGCTGCAGCCCGTGGCCGAGCTCGAGGCGCCGATCCGCATGGCCTGGAACGACGCCGGCGAGCGGGTGAAGGCCCTGCTGGCCGGCGAGCCGGGCCTGAAGCTGCAGGACACCCCGTTCCGCCATCGGCTCAGCTACGACTACGACCCGGCCCAGCTATCGCCCTGGAGCGTCGCCAAGGTGGAGGCCGCCGGCTTCGACTGCCTGCTCTCGGCCGACCGCTTCTTCGACGTGCTGCCCCGCGGCGTCTCCAAGGGCCCGACCCTGTCGCGCCTGGTGGAGTCCCTGGGCGTGGACCGCGACACCGTGCTGGTGGCCGGCGACACCATGAACGACCTGTCGCTGTTCCAGACCGGCTTCAAGGGCGTGGCCGTGGGCAACGCCGAGCCCCGGCTCGCGCGCTCCGTCGAGCGCATGCGCAACGTCTATTCGAGCCGCCTGCCGGGCGCGGCCGGCATCGCCGACGCCATCCGCCACTTCAAGTTCAAGGGAGGCCCGATCCATGAGCAAGTCGTCTCTGGTCATCGTCTATCATCGGCAGCCCAGTGAAGAGGTTCTGGAAGGCGGCAAGATCGTCTACCGCACCCACAAGAGCCCCAACGGAATCGTCCCGACGCTGAAGAGCTTCTTCAACCGGCTCGATCCCGGCGCCGGCGCCTGGGTGGCCTGGAAGATCTACGATCCGGAAAAGGGCGTGGACTTCGAGCGCGTCGTCCACGTCGAGGATCCGCGCGGCGGCTACACCGTCTCGCGCCTGCCGCTGACCAAGGAGGAGGTGGAGAGCTTCTACCACATCACCTCCAAGGAGGCGCTGTGGCCGATCCTGCACTCCTTCCCCCGGCTCTATCAGTACGAGAACGTCGACTGGGAGACCTTCCGGGAGGTGAACCGCAAGTTCGCCGAGGCCGCCGCCGAGCAGGTGGAGGACGACGGCCTGGTCTGGGTGCACGACTACAACCTTTGGCTCGTGCCGGCCTATCTGCGCGCGCTGAAGCCCGGCGTGCGCATCGCCTTCTTCCACCACACCCCGTTCCCGGCGGCCGACGTGTTCAACGTGCTGCCCTGGCGGCGCGAGATCATCGAGAGCCTGCTGAAGTGCGATCTCGTGGGCTTCCACATCCCGCGCTACGCCAAGAACTTCGCCGACGTGGCCCGATCGCTCTGCGGGGCGTCGATCGAAAGCACGGCGCCGGCCGAGGGGGGCTTCTCGACCTCGGGCATGGCGCTGTCGGAGCCGGACTTCCCCGACGTGCTGCGCGCGGAGGGCCGCGCCGTGCGCCTGGGCGTCGCGCCGGTGGGCGCCAATCCGGAGCTGATCGATTCCATTCTGGCCACGGACGAAAGTCACGAGCAGCAGCAACAGCTTCTGGCCGAGCTCGGCGGTCGCACCCTGCTGATGACCGTCGGGCGCACCGACTACACCAAGGGCATGATCGAGTGCCTGCTGGCCTTCGAGCGCCTGCTCGAGCGCCGGCCCGACCTGATCGACAAGGTCAAGATGCTGGTCACCTCGGTGCGCGCCGCTTCGGCCATGACCATCTACGAAGACACCCAGCGCGAGATCGAGGCCACGGTCGGGCGCATCAACGGCCGCTTCTCCAAGCTCGACTGGACGCCTGTGGTGCTGTTCGGCGCGGCGATCCCGTTCGAGCGGCTGGTGGCGCATTACCGCATCGCAGACGTCTGCCTGACCACGCCGCTGCGCGACGGGCTGAACCTGGTGGCCAAGGAGTTCGTCGCCGCCAAGCAGGGCCATGCGGGCGTCCTGGTGCTGTCGGAGTTCGCCGGCTGCGCGGTGGAGCTGGGCGATGCGGTGCTCACCAATCCCTACTCCAACCGTTCCATGGACGCGGCGATCGACGAGGCGCTGAAAATGCCGGCGGAGGAATCCGTCCGCAGGATGCAGGCCATGGACAAGGTGGTGCGCCATTTCGACCTGGGCCACTGGGCCGACGAAGTCGCCGAGCAGTTCGGCGACATCGCCTTCGCGCCCCGCCGCCACGCGGCCCCGGACGCGGCCTGATGCGCGGCTGGTTCGCCGCGGTCCTGGCCGTCGTCGCCCTTGCCGGGGGGGCGGCCGGCGCCCAGCCGGCCAGGGCGCCGGTGGAGATCTCCATCTCCTGCGGGGCGCTGGGCGTCGAGCTCCAGCTCTGCACCGACGCCGTCCACCGCTGGGAGAAGAAGACCGGAAACCGCGTCCGCATCGTCTCCACGCCCAACTCGTCCACCGACCGGCTGGCGCTCTACCTGCAGATGCTGGCCTCGCGCACCGACGAGTTCGACGTGCTGCAGATCGACGTGGTCTGGGCCGGCATCCTGGCCGACCACCTGATCGACCTTCGACCCTATCTCGGCGACGCGCCCAAGGCCCATTTCGCCTCGCTGATCCGCAACGACACGGTGAACGGCCGGCTGGTGGCCATGCCCTGGTGGACCGACGTGGGCGTGCTCTACTACCGCAAGGACCTGCTGGCCGAATACGGCTTCGCGCCGCCGCAGACCTGGCAGGAGATGACCAGGATCGCCCGCGCCATCCAGGCCGCCGAGCGGGCCAAGGGCCACACGCGCATGTGGGGCTACGTCTTCCAGGGTCGGGCCTACGAGGGCCTGACCTGCAACGCGCTGGAGTGGATCGACAGCTTCAACGGCGGCGCCATCGTCGACGCCAAGGGCGACATCACCGTCGACAATCCCCGGGCGATCGAGGCGCTGTCCCTGGCCGGCTCCTGGGTCGGAACCATTTCCCCGCGCGGCGTGCTGAACTACGACGAGGAGGCCGCCCGCGGCGTCTTCCAGACCGGCGATGCGGTGTTCATGCGCAACTGGCCCTACGCCTGGGCGCTCGCGCAGGGGCAGGACAGTCCCGTGCGCGGCAAGGTCGGCGTCGTGCCCCTGCCCAAGGGCGGGCCGGGCGGCAAGCACGCCGGAACCCTCGGCGGCTGGCACCTGGCGGTCTCGCGCTATTCGAAGCATCCGGCGGAGGCCGCCTCGCTGGTCGCCTTCCTCACCAGCGCGCCGGAGCAGAAGATCCGCGCGGTGAAGGCGGCCTACAACCCGACCATCCCGGCGCTCTACGGCGATCCGGACGTGCTGGCCGCCAATCCCTTCTTCGGCGCGCTCCTGCCTTCGCTGGAGAGCGCCACGGCGCGCCCCTCCCGCGTCGCCGGGCCCCACTACAATCGCCTGTCCAGCGACTTCTGGCGCGCCGTCCACGACGTGCTCACGGGCGATCCGGCCGGGCCGCGCGTCGCCGAGCTCAATTCCGACCTCGACCGACTGAAATACAGGGCGCGCTGGTGATGGCCGAAGAGACGAGCGAAGCCTCGCGCGAGCGCGTGCGCGCGGCCTGGACCTTCCTGGCGCCCATGCTGGTCGTCCTCGCCCTGGTGGCCGCCTGGCCGCTCGGGCGCACCATCTACTACTCGCTGACCAACGCCACCCTGGTGGACATGAGCCGCTACAGCTTCGTGGGGCTCTCCAACTACCTGGCCTACGACCATGGCCGCTGGTACGGCGTGCTCAGCGATCCGGAGTGGCTGGCGGCCCTGCGCAACACCATGGTGTTCGCGGCCATCTCGGTCACGCTGGAGACCATTCTCGGCCTGGCCATCGCCGTCCTGCTGAACCACAGCTTCCCCGGCCGCGGCCTGATGCGCGCGGCCATGCTGGTGCCCTGGGCGATCCCCACCGTGGTCTCGGCCAAGATGTGGAGCTGGATGCTCAACGACCAGTTCGGGGTGGTGAATGACGCCCTGATGAAGCTGGGGCTGATCTCAACGCCCGTGGCCTGGCTCGCCGAGCCGTCGCTCTCCATGGCCTCGGTGATCATGGTCGACGTCTGGAAGACCACGCCCTTCGTCGCCCTGCTGGCGCTGGCCGCCCTGCAGATGGTGCCCAAGGACTGCTACGAGGCCGCCAAGGTCGACGGCGTCAACCCGGTGAAGGTGTTCTTCCAGGTCACCCTGCCGCTGATCCGGCCAGCCCTGGCGGTGGCGGTGATCTTCCGCCTGCTGGACGCCATGCGCATGTTCGACCTGGTCTACATCATGACCGGGACCACCGACGCGACGATCACCCTGTCGGTCTTCGCCCGGCGCGAGCTGGTCGACTTCCAGGACGTGGGCTACGGCTCGGCCGCCTCGACCATGCTGTTCTTCGTCATCGCCCTGATGACGGTGATCTACATGATGGCCATGCGGCCCGGCGCGCAGGAGGCCCGCCGATGAGACGCTTCGCCTCCGCCGCGGGGCTGGCGCTCGCCTGCGTCGTCCTGCTGATCTTCCTCTTGTTCCCCTTCTATTACGCGATCCTGACCTCGCTGAAGTCGGGCTCGGACATCTTCCGCGTGGACTACTGGCCGGCTGATTTCGACCCGGTGAACTATGTCCGCATCTGGAAGGAGCAGCCCTTCGCGCGGAACATCCTGAACTCCGTGGTCGTGGCGATCTCGGTGGTGGCGATCTCGCTGCTCCTGGGCGTCACCGCCGCCTTCGCCCTGGGGCGCGTGCGCTTCGCCGGGCGCGGCCCCTTGCTCTACACGATCCTCGGCGTGTCGATGTTCCCGCAGGTGGCGGTGCTCTCGGGCCTCTTCGAGGTGATCCGCCTCTTCCGCCTCTACGACAACCTGGGCGGGCTGATCCTGTCGTACATGATCTTCACCCTGCCGTTCACGGTCTGGGTGCTGACGACCTTCATGCGCGACCTGCCGGTGGAGATCGAGGAGGCGGCGATCATGGACGGGGCCGGGCCCTGGACGCTGGTCACCCGCATCTTCCTGCCGCTGCTTGGCCCCGCCCTCGCGGCCACGGGCCTTCTGGCCTTCATCGCCGCGTGGAACGAGTTCCTCTTCGCGCTCACCTTCACGCTTTCCAACACCCAGCGCACCGTGCCGGTCGCCATCGCCCTGATCACAGGGGCCAGCGAGCACGAGCTGCCCTGGGGAAACATCATGGCGGCCTCGGTGATCGTCACCGTGCCGCTGATCGCCCTGGTGCTGGTCTTCCAGCGCCGCCTGGTGGCCGGGCTCACCGCCGGCGCAGTCAAGGGATAGTCATGGCCGCTCTCAGCCTCGAAAACCTCGTCAAGCGCTTCGGCGAGACGGAGGTGATCCGCGGGATCGACCTGCAAATCGAGGACGGCGAATTCGTCGTCTTCGTCGGGCCGTCCGGGTGCGGCAAGTCCACGCTCCTGCGCCTGATCGCGGGCCTGGAGGACGCCAGCTCCGGGACCATCCGCATCGGCGAGGCCGACGTCACCCGCCTGGCGCCGGCCAAGCGGGGCGTGTCCATGGTGTTCCAGTCCTACGCGCTCTATCCGCACATGGACGTCTACCGGAACATCGCCTTCGGCCTGACCCTGGCCAAGACCGCCAAGGAGACGGTGGACGAGCGCGTGCGCCGCGCCGCCGACATGCTGCAGATCGGCCAGCTCCTGAAGCGCCGCCCACGCGAGCTCTCCGGCGGCCAGCGCCAGCGGGTGGCCATCGCCCGGGCCATCGTGCGCGATCCCAAGGTGTTCCTGTTCGACGAGCCGCTGTCCAACCTCGACGCGGCCCTGCGCGCCCAGACCCGTCTGGAGATCGCCCGCATGCACGAGGATCTGGCCGCGACCATGATCTACGTGACCCACGACCAGCTCGAGGCCATGACCCTGGCCGACCGCATCGTTCTCCTGAACGCCGGGCGCATCGAGCAGGTCGGCGCGCCCACCGAGCTCTACCACCGCCCGGCCACCCGCTTCGCCGCCGAGTTCATGGGCTCGCCGACGATGAACATCATGCCGGTCACGGTGAAGGACGGCGCGGCGGAACTGGCCGGCGGCGAGCGCGTGGCGCTGCCGGGCGTCGCCTACGCGGGCCAGGCCGACCTGGGCGTGCGCCCCGAGAACCTGGCGCTGGCCGACGAGGGCCTTTCGGCCAAGGTCGTGCTGGTCGAGGAGCTGGGCGAGGCCCGCATCGTCCACGCCGCCCTGGCCGATGGAACCATGCTCTCGGTGCGCCACCCGGCCGACGGTCCCGAGCCGGCCCGCCACGCGGCCGTCAAGCTGCGCGTCGACCCCGAGCGGCTCCACCTCTTCGGCCCGGACGGCAAGCGGATCGGCTAGGCCGCGGTCGGCTCCGGCGGCCGCCCGCCCAGGCGGTCGGCCAGCATGAAGGTCAGCGGATTGAGCGTGATCGAGATCAGAGCCGCGGCCAGGATCAGGTCGTGCGTCTGGCGGCTCATCACGCCCAGCGACAGACACAGCCCGGCCAGGATGAACGAGAACTCGCCCACCTGGGCCAGGCTCGCCGCCACGGTCAGGCTGGCGGCGCGCTCCAGCTTGAAGATCGCCGTGATCGCCAGGGCCGCCAGCGACTTGCCGACGATCACGATCGCCAGCACCAGGGCCACGGTCAGCGGCTGCTCGATCAGCACGCGCGGGTCGAACAGCATCCCCACCGAGACGAAGAACAGCACCGCGAAGGCGTCCCGCAGCGGCAGCGACCGCTCAGCGGCGCTGTGGCCCAGCGGCGAGCCGTTGACGACCAGCCCGGCCACGAACGCGCCCAGGGCGAACGAGGCGCCGAACACCTTGTAGGCCACCCAGGCGATGCCCAGCGCGATCGCCAGCACCCCGAGCGTGAACAGCTCGCGCGAGCGGGTGTGGGCGATGCGGGTCAAGAGCCACGGCAGCACGCGTCCGCCCACCACCAGCATCGCGGCGACGAAGACCCCGATCTTCAGGAGGGTCAGGCCGATCCCGGCGGCGACCTCTTGCGGCGTGGCGCCGGTGCGGCCGAGCAGCAGCGGCAGCAGCACCAGGGCCACCACGATCACCAGGTCCTCGACGATCAGCCAGCCGACCGCGATGCGCCCGACGTCCGAGGCCAGCTGGCGCCGTTCCTCCAGCGCGCGGATCAGCACCACGGTCGAGGCGATCGACAGCGAAAAGCCCATCAGCCAGGCCTCGAGGTCGCCCAGGCCCACCAGCCGGCCCACGCCCCAGCCGAGCAGCGTGGCCAGGACGATCTGGGCCAGGGCGCCGGGCAGGGCCACGTGGCGCACCTTCATCAGGTCCTTCGGCGAGAAGTGCAGGCCGACGCCGAACATCAGCAGGATCACGCCGATCTCGGCGAGCTGGGGCGCCAGCTCGGTGTCGGCGACATAGCCGGGGGTGAAGGGGCCCACCGTCACCCCGGCCAGCAGGTAGCCCACCAGGGGCGACAGCTTGAACCGGTTGGCGATCATGCCGAAGACGAAGGCGAGGACGAGGCCGCTGACGAGCATAAGGATCAGGCTGTCGGCGTGCGGCATCAGGGCTCCGGCGTCGGGAAGGGGGCTTTCGCTACTTGGGGGCCGGTCCCGGTGCTGGCAAGGCCGCCAAGCCCCCGCGCGAGGCGCCCGCGGCCGATCTGCGCCCGTGTGTCGCCCAGCGGTCACGCTCGCCTTTGCGGCCGTCATCGTGGTAGGCGCTAGATCGCCTCGAGTTTAGTGTCCGCGCGCCGCCAGACCGGCCGCGCGGCTTGCATGTTGGAGCCTTCGCAGGGGCCGGATGCGTATACTGATCTTCACAGACCCGCGCGTCGGCCGCCGCATCCGCGAAGCCGCGTCCGCCGAGCCGGGCGTGACCTGCGCGTTCGCCGCGACCGGCGAGGAGGCGCGATCGCTGTTCGACGGCGACAAGCCGCAATTGCTGGTTCTCGACGCCGAGATCGACTTCCAGACCTCAGCGGAATTGGCGCGCGCGGCCGCTCAGAGCGCGGCGGTGATCTTCGTGCGCCCGGGCGACGCCATCGTGGCCGAGGCGCTGGGCGAGCTGCGTCCGTTCGGCTTCATCGATCGCGGCTTCGACGAGACCGAGCTTCTGCACCTGATCAGCAAGGCGAGGCGGGCCATGCCCGAACCCCCTGCCAAGAAGCCCTGGCGGTTCGCCGGCCGGCCGTTGACCGACGTCGTCGGCGTGGGCTGCGCCCTGGCCGCGGCGGCCGTCGGCTTCCGGGCCCCGGCGCTGTTCGCCGCCCTCGGCCGGCTTCCGGGCGAGTATCTCGCCGCCGGCGCGCTCAGCCTGCTTTCGCTCAGCCTGTTGCTGCGCACGCAGCGCACCATGGCCTTCGCCCAGCTCTGCGCCGTCACGGTGATCACCATCGCGCCGACCTGGCGCTAGCCGCCGCCCTCTGTCAGGCCTCTCCGGCCATGCTCAGGATCACCGCCCATTCCTCGGCCGTCACCGGCACGACCGACAGGCGGAACTGGCGGAACATCTTCATGCCGGCGAGCTTCGGTTCGGCCTTCATCTGGGCGAGCGTCACCGGCGCCTTCAGCGGCCGCACCGGTTCCACCTCCACCGCCACGAACCGGCCGGCCGGGTCGGTGGGATCGATGAAGGCCTCCTTGGACACGCGCATCAGCCCCACCGCCGCCAGGTCCTTCTGCGAGTGGTAGAACAGCGCCTGGTCGCCGACCTTCATGGCCTTCAGGTAGAGCGCGGCCTGGTTGTTGCGCACGCCGTCCCAGTTGGTGCGCCCGTCGCGCTGCAGGTCGGCGAACGCGTACTTTTCCGGCTCCGACTTCATCAGCCAGAACCCCGATGTCGTTTCCATGTGCTCCCCCCCTTCGTGCGATCTAGATAGCGGTCTCGAACAGCGGACGCCATGGCGGCGAGGAGGGCCGGGATGAAGCGCGCGACAGGCTTTGCAGCGGTCCTGGCGGCGGTCGCGATCGGCGGGGCGGCCCGGGCGGACGAGCTTCCCGCCTCGCCGCCGCCGGCCATCGCCGCGCTGGTCGGCGAGTTCGGCCCGGACGACGGTCTCCTCACCGTCTACGAGGACCACGGCGGCCTCTACCTGAACGGCCGCGGCTTCAAGCGCGCGCCGCTGCAGCCGCTGGGGCCGGGCCGCTACGCCCCGCCGGACGCGCCGCCCCGCGCGATCGTCCTGTCGCCCGACGCGGTGGAGGCGGGCGGCGAGCGCCTGCCTCGCCGCGACATCGGCGCCGAGACGGTGGCGACCATCCAGGCCGGCGTGAAAGCCGATCCCGACGCCCTGCGCGCCGAGGCCATGGCCGCCAAGCCGCCGCCGGAGCCCGAGCCGAAGCGGGCCTTCGACCTCGTCGACCTGACCACCGTCGATCCGCTGATCAAGCTCGACATCCGCTACGCCACCACCAACAACTTCATGGGTTTTCCGCTCTACGCCCATCCGGCCGCGTTCATGCAGCGGCCCGCCGCCGAGGCGCTCGGGCGCGCGGCCAAGGCGCTGGAGGCCGAGGGCTACGGCCTGCTGATCCACGACGCCTATCGGCCCTGGTTCGTCACCAAGATGTTCTGGGACGCCACCCCGCCGGCCAGCCGCGTGTTCGTCGCCGACCCGGCCAAGGGTTCGCGCCACAACCGCGGCTGCGCGGTGGACCTCACCCTCTACGACCTGAAGACCGGCAAGCCGGTGATCATGACCGGCCGCTACGACGAGATGTCCAACAGGTCGTATGCGGACTATCCCGGCGGCACCAGCCGCCAGCGCTGGCTGCGCGGCCTGCTCCGCCGCGAGATGGAGGCGCAGGGCTTCTCGGTCTACCCCGAGGAATGGTGGCACTTCGACTACAAGGACTGGGCCGACTACGGGATCGGCGACGTCTCGTTCGAGGCGCTCGAGGCCCGCTGAGGCCGGCCGCCTAGAAGCGGCTGCGTCCGGCCCGCACCCGCTCCGCCGGCGCCTGGAACACCGCCGTCAGCGTGGTCAGCTTGGCCCTGGCCACCACCAGCACCCCGTCGCCCGGCTCGAAGCGCACGTCGGCCGCCGGCCGGGTGAGCGCCTCGCCGCTCCTGCGGTCGATCTGCACCACGAAGAAGGCGCCCTTTCCGCGTTCCTCCACCTCGGCCACCGTGTGGCCCACCGCCGCGGCGTCCTGCGGCACGGTGATCATGTCCAGGTGCAGGCCCAGGTCGCGCAGGGTCTTGTCGAAGTCGCGCATCTGCTCGGACTCGCGCACGAACCGCGCGGTCTCCGGGTGCAGGATCATCTCGGCGATCCGTTCGGCGCCGATGTGGGTGGGCAGCACCACCTTGTCGGCCCCGGCGTAGATCAGCTTGCTCTCAGTCGAGGGCTGTTCGCCGCGGGCGATGATCGTCAGCTTGGGATTGAGGCTGCGGGCGCTGAGCGTGATGAACACGTTGGCCGCGTCGTCCGGCAGCACGGTGGCCAGCACGCGGGCGCGCTCCACGCCGCCGGCCTTCAGTCCCGCCTCGTCGGCCGCGTCCACCTGCAGCGCCAGGAAGCCCATGGCCTGGGCCTCGGCCACGCGGGCCTCGCTGCGGTCCAGCACGAGCAGGTCCGTCCCGCCGTCCTTCAGGTCCTTGGCCAGCATCACGCCGATGCGGCCGAAGCCGCAGATGATCACGTGGCCCTTCAGTTTTTCGATCTCCGAGTTCACCCGCGTCAGCCCCAAGAGTTCGGTGATCTGGCCGATGGTGAACACCTGCACCAGCGCCCCGGTCAAGACGATCATGCCCGTGCAGCCAAGGGCGATGGTGGCCACGGTCACCGCGTGCAGCGCCGCGGTGTTCACCGGATGGACCTCCTCGTAGCCTACCGAGAAGATCGTCAGGATCACCATGTAGGCGGCGTCGCCGAAGCCCCAGCCGGCGGCCATGTAGCCCACCGTCGAGGCCGCCATCACCAGCGCCACGAAGCCCACCGCCACCGCCAGGTTGCGCAGCGGCGAGGCCAGAAGCCCCCGTACCCTGTCGTTCATCGGCGCGACCGCCCCCGCCTGGCCCCTAGTTCGCGGCCTGGATCATGTTGCGGACAAGCGGATAGATTTGGCTAGACCATTTGCGCCCGCTGAAGACGCCATAATGCCCGACGCCCGGCTGCAGGTGGTGGCGCTTGCGGTTGCGGTAGATGCCGCGGCACAGGTCGTGCGCCGCCACCGTCTGGCCCACCGAGCAGATGTCGTCGCGCTCGCCCTCCACGGTGAACAGGGCCGTCTTGCGGATCGCCGCCGGGTCGACCTTGCGGTTGCGCCAGGTCAGCTCGCCCTTGGGCAGGAGGTGCTCCTGGAACACGCGGTTGACGGTCTCCAGGTAGAACTCGGCCGTCAGGTCCAGCACGGCGAAGTACTCGTCGTAGAAGGTCTTGGCGGTGGTCGCCTCGGGGGTCCGCCCCGCCGCCAGATGGCTGAACATGTCCACGTGGGCGTCCACGTGGCGGCCGAGGTTCATCATCATGAAGGCGGTGAGCTGCACGAAGCCGGGATAGACCTTGCGGCCCGCGCCGGGGTAGCGCGCCGGCACGGTGGCGATCAGCTCCTTCTCGAACCACTCGATCGAATTGTTCGTGGCCAGCTCATTGACCTTGGTGGGGTTGATGCGCGTGTCCACCGGCCCGGCCATCAGGGTCATGGTCAGCGGCGCCGCCGGGTGGTCGTCCTCGGCCATGATCGACACCGCCGCCAGGGCGTGGGCGCAGGGCTGGCACACGGCCATCAGGTGCGATCCCGGGCCCAGGGTGTCGAGGAAGTCGATCACGTGGGCGACGTACTCGTCGAAGCCGAAGGCCCCGGCGCTCAGCGGCGCCTCGCGGGCGTTGCGCCAGTCGGTGATGTAGACGTCGTTGTCCGGCAGCAGCACGTCCACCGTGCCGCGCAGCAGGGTGGCGAAGTGGCCCGAGAGCGGCGCCACCAGCAGCACGCGCGGCTGGTCCGGATCGCCTTCCTTGCGGAACCGCACCAGGTCGCAGAACGGGGTCGACTTGACGATCTGCTCTGTGACCGGCGTCTCCTCGCCGGCGACCTTCACGCTTCTGAAGCCGTAGTCGGGCCGGTGGTGGGTCAGCCCCGCGCGGCTCAGCATCTCCCAGCCGGCGCCCAGGTGGCCCAGCGGCGGCGCCTGCCGCAGCCAGGGCGGCCCCAGCGACAGCGCGCCGTTGGCCAGCCCGGCGGCCAGCCGCATGGGCGCTAACAGATCGGCCTGGGCCTGGAAGGCTCGATACTTCATGGACCCCGCATCCTGCCGGTCGGGCCGGCGTCCCGATCCATGGCGCAAAACCCCGGGTCGATGTCGCCGCCTGTCCGGCTTTGTCCTATGCAAGGACGGGGCGAGGGGCCGATGACCGCTTTTCGTGGCGCTCGCACCCGCCAGGCGCCCAAAAATTCGGCATTCGCCGGGCGGCGGCGCGACCCGGCGCGCGGGGTTGGACGCCGCTTCCTGATCGGCCCTAGGGCTTTGTGGACGGTCGTCTGGAGGAACGGATCGCGGCGATGGATCGGCCCCTGCTCACCATAAGCAGCCGAAATTACTCGTCTTGGTCCCTGCGCGGCTGGCTCCTGTGCCGTTTCGCGGGCCTGGCGTTTGACACCGAGATGGCGCCGGTGGACGACGCCTCGACGCGCGCCGAGCTTCTGCTGCTCTCGCCCTCGTTCCTCACGCCCTGCCTGACCTACGAGGGGATCCAGGTGTGGGACACCCTGGCGATCGGCGAATTCCTGCATGAGATTTTTCCGGAGGCGGGGCTGCTGCCGGCCGACCGCGCCGAGCGGGCGCGCTGCCGCTCGATCTGCGGGGAGATGCACTCCGGCTTCGCCAACCTGCGCGCGGCCCTGCCGATGAACCTGAAGGCGCGCCATCCGGGCTTCAAGGTCTGGGCCGGCGCCCAGTCCGACATCGACCGGATCACCGAGATCTGGCGCGAGGCGCTGGGCGCGTCGGCCGGCCCCTTCCTGTTCGGCGAGCTGACCATGGCCGACGCCATGTACGCGCCGGTCTGCACGCGCTTTTCCACCTACGACGTGGCGCTCGATCCGGTCTGCGCGGAATATCGCGACCGCATCCTGGCCTTGCCCTACATGCGCGAGTGGACCGAGGCCGCCCTCAAGGAGCCTGACGAGGTCGAGGAGCTGGACGTCGAATTCTGAGCCGCCTGCGCTCTTGTGAGCGGCCGCCGCGGCGCTAGGACTCTGCATCGCAACCCCATCGCTTCAGGAGCCCGCCCTGTCGGTCGTCGCCGCCCTCCACCATGTCACCCGCTACCGCTACGACCGGCTGGTCGAGCTGGGGCCTCAGGTCGTGCGCCTGCGGCCGGCGCCGCACTGCCGCACGCGCATCCCCAGCTATTCGCTGAAGATCACGCCCGAGAACCACTTCATCAACTGGCAGCAGGACCCGCACGGCAACTGGCTGGCCAGGCTCGTCTTCCCCGAGCGGACCACCGAGTTCAGCGTCACCGTCGACCTCACCGCCGAGATGGTGGTGGTCAATCCGTTCGACTTCTTCGTCGAGCCCTATGCGGAGTTCATGCCCTTCGCCTACGCCGACGACCTGAAGGCTGACCTGGCGGCCTACATGACCGTCGAGGACGAGGGCCCGCTGCTGGACGCGGCGGTCGCCGAGCTCAAGGCCGAGGGCGAGCGCACGACCGACTTCCTGGTCGGGCTGAACGCGGAGCTGCAGCGCAGGATCAAGTATCTGGTGCGCATGGAGGTCGGCGTGCAGGCGCCGGACGAGACCCTTCAGCTCGCCTCCGGCTCGTGCCGCGACAGCGCCTGGCTCCTGGTGCAGATGCTGCGCAAGCTGGGTCTGGCCGCCCGCTTCGTCTCCGGCTACCTGATCCAGCTCAAGGCGGACATCGATCCGGTCGACGGGCCGAAGGGAACCCAGCAGGACTTCACCGACCTGCACGCCTGGGCCGAGGTCTACCTCCCCGGCGCCGGCTGGATCGGGCTGGACGCCACCTCGGGCCTGCTCTGCGGCGAGGGCCATCTGCCGCTGGCCGCCACGCCGCACTACCGCTCGGCCGCGCCGATCGCCGGCTTCGCCTCCATCGCCAAGACCGACTTCGACTTCGAGATGACCCTCTCGCGCCTGGTGGAGCCGGTGCGCATCACCCGGCCCTTCGAGGATTCGGAGTGGGGCGCGCTGGAGGCCCTGGGCGACAAGGTGGAGCACGACCTGAAGGCCCAGGACGTGCGCCTGACCATGGGCGGCGAGCCCACCTTCGTCTCGATCGACGACTTCCAGTCCGAGGAGTGGAACACCGCCGCGTCCGGCCCCGCCAAGCCGGTGATCGCCGAGCAGTTGATCCATCGGCTCAGGGCGCGCTTCGGCGCCGGCGGCATGCTGCACCACGGCCAGGGCAAGTGGTATCCGGGCGAGCCGCTGCCGCGCTGGGCGCTCGGGCTCTACTGGCGGCGTGACGGCCTGCCCGTCTGGCGCGCCGCCGATCCCTCCGAGCGGCCGGGCCGCCGCGAGCCGGCGACCAGCGCCGACGCGCTGGGCCTCATCCAGCGGCTGGCGCGGCGCCTGGAGCTGGACGCCGCCTGCGTCCTGCCGGCCAGGGAGGACCCGCTGCACTGGATCAAGGCCGAGGGCGACCTGCCGCCCGACGTGGTCATCGACGACGAGGAGATCGACGATCCGCAGGCGCGCCACACCCTGCGCCGGGTGATGGCGGGCGGGCTCTCCAAACCCGTCGGCTTCGTCCTGCCGATCCGCAAGCCCCTGACCAAGGCCGAGGGGGAGGGCTGGCTCACCGAGCCCTGGCGCTTCGAGCGCGGCCAGCTCTACCTGCTGGCCGGGGACTCGCCGATCGGCCTGCGCCTGCCGCTCGGCGGCCTGCCGGCGGTCAAGCCCGAGGACTATCCCTACATCACGCCGGTCGACCCCTATGAGCCGCGCGGGCCTTTGCCGGACTTCGACGAGGCGTTCCGCGCGCCCACCCCGCCGCCGTCGCGCGCCTCCGGCCCCCGCGGCAGGGCGCCGATCGTGCGCACAGCCCTTTGCGTGGAGCCGCGCGGCGAGCACCTTTACGTCTTCATGCCGCCCGTGGCGCGGGTGGAGGACTATCTGGAGCTGGTCGCCCACATCGAGGCCGCCGCCGAAGGCGCCAGCGTGCGCATCGAGGGCTACACCCCGCCCGACGACGCTCGCGTGGCGGTGCTCAAGGTCACCCCCGACCCCGGCGTCATCGAGGTCAACGTCCAGCCCGCCGCCGACTGGCGCGAGGCGGTGGCCATCACCACCGGCCTCTACGAGGAGGCCCGCG
Organism: Phenylobacterium sp.; assembly: GCF_041916435.1. Classification (GTDB taxonomy): domain Bacteria; phylum Pseudomonadota; class Alphaproteobacteria; order Caulobacterales; family Caulobacteraceae; genus Phenylobacterium. The sequence continues at coordinate 450,198 of NZ_JAYRZM010000004.1, forward strand.
TCTGCCGTCTGGGCGCGGACAAGTTCATGATCGACGGGCGCCACACCGGCACCGGCGGCGGCGCCCACGTGGTGGTCGGCGGCGCCAGCCCCGACGATTCCCCGTTCCTGCGCCGGCCGGACGTGCTGAAGAGCCTCTTGCTCTACTGGCAGCGCCACCCCTCGCTGAGCTACCTGTTCTCCGGCCTGTTCGTCGGGCCCACCAGCCAGGCGCCGCGGGTGGACGAGGCGCGCCACGACGTCCTCTACGAGCTGGACATCGCCCTTTCCATGGTGCCGCCGCCGGGGGAGGGCGAGCCGCCGGCGCCGTGGCTGGTGGACCGCCTGCTGCGCAACCTGCTCACCGACGTGGCGGGCAACACCCACCGCACCGAGATCTGCATCGACAAGCTCTATTCGCCGGACGGGCCGACAGGCCGCCTGGGCCTCCTGGAATTCCGCGGCTTCGAAATGCCGCCGGACGCCCGGATGAACCTCGCCCAGCAGCTTTTGATCCGTTCACTGATCGCCTGGTTCTGGCGCGCGCCGCAGACCGGCAAGCTGGTGCGCTGGGGCACGGCCCTGCACGACCGCTTCATGCTGCCCCACTTCGTTTGGAGCGACTTCCTCGGCGTGCTGGCCGACCTGGGGGCGGCGGGCTATCCGTTCAAGCCCTTGTGGTTCGAGGCCCAGCGCGAGTTCCGCTTCCCGCTGCACGGCAAGGTGCAGTACGCCGGCGTCGAGCTGGAGCTGCGCCACGCCCTGGAGCCCTGGCACGTGATGGGGGAGGAGGGCTTCGGCGGCGGCACGGTGCGCTTCGTCGATTCCTCGATGGAACGGCTGCAGGTGCTGGCCCGCGGCTTCAATCCCGAGCGTCACGTGATCACCTGCAACGGCCGTCCGCTGCCGATGACGTCCACGGGCGTGTCCATGGAGGCGGTCGCCGGCGTCCGCTACAAGGCCTGGAAACTGCCCAGCGGCCTGCATCCCACCCTGCCGGTGGATTCGCCGCTCACCTTCGACATCGTCGACCGCTGGAACAACCGCTCGCTGGGCGGCTGCGTCTACCATGTCGCGCATCCGGGCGGGCGCAACTATGATACGTTCCCGGTCAATTCCTACGAGGCGCAGGCCCGCAGAAAGGCGCGCTTCGAGGAGATCGGTCACAGCCCGGGGATCGTCACGCCGCCGCCTCCGGAACCGATGGGGGAATTTCCGATGACGCTCGATCTGAGAACACGCCTTGGCGCATGAGACGGTCAGCGCGCTCCACAAGAGCGAGGCCCTCGGCGTGGCCGCGGCCGCGCGCCTGTCCGGCTGGCTGCGCGGCTACAAGCCGTTCGTCGGCATTCCGGACGAGCTGCTCGACCGCACGGGCCGGCCGCGGCACTCCTGGCTGAGCTTCCTGGGCGAGATCGCCGAGTACCCCGACGACGAGTTCCAGAACCGCTTCAGCCTGGCCACCCGGCACATCCGCGACACCGGCGTCTCCTACCGCGTCTACGGCGAGGAGAACGAGCGTAGCTGGCCGCTCAATCCGCTGCCGCTGATCCTGGACGAGGCCGAGTGGGCCCAGATCGCCGAGGGCGTCGAACAGCGCGCGCGGCTCATGGAAGCCGTGCTGCAGGACATCTACGGCGACGGGACCCTGTTGTCCTGCGGCGCCCTGCCGGCCGCCGCCATCACTGGCAGCGCCGATTTCATCCGCCCGATCCAGGGGGTCCGCCCGCCGGGCGGACGCTACCTGCAGCTCTACGCCGCCGACCTGGGCCGTGGGCCCGACGGCCGCTGGTGGGTGCTGGACGACCGTTCCCAGGCGCCCTCGGGCGCGGGCTACGCCCTCGAGAACCGGCTGGTGCTCTCCAGGGCCTTCCCCAGCCTCTACAACGCCATGAACGTGCAGCGCCTGGCCGGCTTCTTCGACGGCCTGCGCAAGGGCCTGGCCGCCGCCGCCGACCGCAGCGACCCGCGCATCTGCCTGCTCACCCCGGGGCCGTTCAGCGAGACCTATTTCGAACAGGCGCACCTCGCCCGCTACCTGGGCTTCCTCCTGGTCGAGGGCGACGACCTCCTGGTGCGCGACGGGCGGGCCTATGTGCGCACCATCGCCGGGCTCAAGCGCGCCGACGTGATCTGGCGGCGCGTCGACGCCGACTTCATCGATCCCTTGGAGCTGAACAGCGCCTCGCGGCTGGGCACGCCCGGCCTGCTGGAGGCGATCCGCCAGGGCGGGGTGGCGGTGCTCAACATGCCGGGCTCCGGCGTCCTGCAGTCCAAGGCGCTCGAGGGCTTCCTGCCCCGGCTCAGCCGCCGGCTGCTGGGCGAGGAGCTGAAGATGCCCAACATCGCCACCTGGTGGTGCGGCCAGCCGGCCGAGCAGGCGATGGTGGAGTCCAACCTGGAGCACCTGGCCATCGCCCCGGCCTTCGGCGGTCCCGGCCCCGACGGCGTGACCGGCCAGGCGAGGCTGATGGCCGACCTGACGCCCGAGCAGCGCGAGGCCTTCCTCAAGCGCTTCAGGGACCGGCCCGGCGACTTCGTCGGCCAGGAGGTGGTCAAGCTCTCCACCACCCCGGTGCTGCGCGACGGGCGGCTGGAGCCGGCGCCGTTCGTCCTGCGGGTGTTCGTAGCGGCCACGCCAGACGGCCTGAAGATCATGCCCGGCGGCTTCTGCCGCACTTCCGAGCAGGCCGACGTGCGGGCCATCTCCATGGGCGACGAGGCCCGCACGGCCGACGTGTGGGTCATCGGCGACAAGCCGGTGGAGCGGATCACCCTGCTGGCCTCGCGCGACGAGGTGAAGATCCACCGCATCCTCGGCCACCTGCCGAGCCGGGCGGCCGACAACCTGTTCTGGCTGGGCCGCTACCTGGAGCGGGCCGAGGCCACCCTGCGCCTGGTGCGCAGCCTGTGCACCAGCCTGATGGACTCCGAGGCCGCCCTGCACACCTCCGGCGAGACGCTCAGCCGCCTGCAGCAGTTGCTCATCAACTGGGGCGCCCTGGGCGAGGACGCCCTGGGCCGGCCCGCGCTCGAGGTCGCCCGCGACACCCTGCACGACCGCGCCGCCTACGGCTCGGTGATCAACCTGGTGCGCAACGCCCGCCGCACCGCCGCCAGCATGCGCGAGCGCCTGTCGCCCGACTTCTGGACCCTGCTGATGAACCTGGAGACACGCCTGTTGGAGCACGCCCAGGAGGTCTGGTCCGAGGCCGCGGCCCTGGAGCAGGTGGAGACGGCGCTGCAGGCCCTGGCCGCGCTCTCCGGCCTCGCCCAGGAGAACATGAACCGTGTGGCCGGCTGGCGCTTCATGGACATGGGCCGGCGCATCGAGCGCGGGATCAACACCTGCCGCTATGTGCGCACCCTCGCCGACGACGCGGCCACCATCGACGACCTCGACCTGCTGCTCGACCTGGCCGACAGCCAGATCAGCTATCGCGCCCGCTATCTGGTCGGCCTGGCGCTCACGCCGGTGCGCGACATGATCGTGCTCGACCCCTTCAACACCCGTTCGCTGGCCTTCCAGATCTTCAAGCTGAAGGAGCATCTGGCCACCCTGCCGACCCTGCAGGAGGACGGCATGCTGGAAGAGCCGAGCAAGATCCTCCTGCCGCTCGCCACGGAGGTGCAGACCGCCGACGCGGCCTGTCTCGACATGGAATCGGTGCTGGCCTACGAGCAGAGCCTGCTCAGCCTGTCGATGGCTGTCGCCGACCGCTTCTTCCTCCAGGGGGCGCATGCCGCGCCCACCCCCAGAGCCAACGCCCTCGCGTGATCTACAGCGTCTTCCACCGCACGACCTACGCCTACGAAGACGCCGTGACCTTCGCCCGTTGCGTGCTGCGCCTGACGCCGCGCACCACCGCCTCGCAGACCGTGCTGCAAAGCGCCATCACCGTGATCCCCCGGCCGAGCCAGACCCTCGAGCGCGCCGGCCCCTTCGGCGAGCGCATGCTCACCGTCACGATCGAGGAGCCGCACACCACCCTGGTCATCGAGGCGATCGCGCGGGTGGACGTGCACGCCGCGCCGGTGACCGACCTGGCCGACAGCCCGCCCTGGGAAGCCGTGCGCACGGCGAGCTTCGCCACCATCGACATCAGTCCGGAAAGCCCGGCAGCCTATCTCTATTCCTCCACGCGCGCGCCGGTCGTGCCGGCCATCACCGACTATGCGCGACAGAGCTTCCCGCCCGGCCGGCCGATCCTTGAGGCGGCCTTCGAGCTGACCCGCCGGCTGACCGCCGATTTCATCTACGACGCCGAGGCGACCGACGTCGGCACCCCCGTCGACGCGGCGTTCGCAGCGCGCCGGGGCGTCTGCCAGGACTTCACCCACATCATGATCTCGGCCCTGCGCGGCCTTGGCCTGCCGGCGTCCTACGTCAGCGGCTACCTGCGCACCATTCCCCCGCCGGGCAAGCCGCGCCTCGAGGGCGCCGACGCCACCCACGCCTGGGTCGACCTGTGGTGCGGCGACGTGCGCGGCTGGATCGGCTTCGATCCGACCAACGCCCTGATCGTGCAGAACGACCACATCGTCCTGGCGATCGGCCGCGACTACGCCGATGTCGCGCCGATCGACGGGGTGCTGCTGGCTTCCGGCGACCAGGCGATCAAGGTGGAGGTGGACGTCGTTCCCGAGCCCGACGCGTTGGCGGCGACGCCGGCCTTCGAGGCGCGCGCCTCCCGCTCGGCCTGACGGGGAGGGGCGGCCTTGGCCTACCGCCGCGCGCTGGGCGACACGACCTGGACCTTCGCCGGCCTGGCCGAGGTGATGGCCAAGGCCTCGCCCCCGCGCTCGGGCGACATGCTGGCGGGCCTGGCCGCCGAAAGCGCCGAGGAGAACGTCGCCGCCAAGCTGGTGCTGGCCGACACGCCGCTGAAGGCCTTCCTGGGCGAGCCGCTGGTGCCCTACGAGGCCGACGAGGTCACTCGCCTGATCCTGGACACGCACGACCGGGCCGCCTTCGCCCCGGTGGCGTCCATGACGGTGGGCGCCTTCCGCGACTGGCTGCTTTCGCCCGCCGCTTCGTCGCAGGCGCTTGCGGCGCTCGCCCCCGGCCTGACGCCGGAGATGGCCGCCGCGGTCAGCAAGATCATGCGCAACCAGGACCTGATCCTGGCCGCCTCGAAATGCCGGGTCGTCACGCGCTTTCGCGACACCATCGGCCTGCCCGGAACCATGGCCGTGCGCCTGCAGCCCAACCATCCCACCGACGATGCGGCCGGGATCACCGCCTCGATCCTCGACGGCCTCCTCTACGGCTGCGGCGACGCGGTGATCGGGATCAATCCGGCCAGCGACAGCCTGGCGGTGCTGGGCGACCTTGTGCGGCTGATGGACGATCTCATTCAGCGCTTCGCCATCCCCACCCAGTCGTGCGTGCTCACCCACGTGACCAGCGCCGTCGAGCTGATCGAGCGCGGCGCGCCGGTGGACCTGGTCTTCCAGTCGATTGCGGGGACCGAGGCGGCCAACAAGAGCTTCGGCGTCACCCTGTCCTTGCTGGCCGAGGGCATGGACGCGGCCCGCTCGCTGAAGCGCGGCACGCTCGGCGACAACGTCATGTACTTCGAGACCGGCCAGGGCTCGGCCCTGTCGGCCGGCGCGCACCACGGGATCGACCAGCAGACCCTGGAGGCCAGGGCCTACGGCGTCGCCCGCGCCTTCCAGCCGCTCCTGGTGAACACCGTCGTCGGCTTCATCGGCCCGGAATACCTCTATGACGGCAAGCAGATCATTCGCGCGGGGCTGGAGGACCACTTCTGCGGCAAGCTGCTCGGCGCGCCGCTGGGCTGCGACGTCTGCTACACCAACCACGCCGAGGCCGATCAGGACGACATGGACAGCCTGCTCACCCTGCTGGCCGCCGCCGGGGTGACCTTCATCATGGGCGTGCCGGGCGCCGACGACGTGATGCTGAACTACCAGTCCACCTCGTTCCACGACGCGCTCTATGTCCGCGAGCTCCTCGGCCTGAAACGCGCGCCGGAGTTCGAGGCCTGGCTGGAAGCCATGAAGATCACCGACGCCCGGGGCCGGCTCGCCCCGCCGCAGGGCGGCCACCCGCTGCTGGCGGCGGCCGGGTGAGCCTGCCGCCCGATCCCTGGAGCCGCCTGCGCGCGCTGACCCCGGCGCGCATCGCCCTCGGCCGCGCGGGCGCCAGCCTGCCCACCACCGCCGTGCTCGACTTCGCCTTCTCGCACGCGCGGGCGCGAGACGCCGTGCACGCGCCCTTCGACGCCGAGGCCGTGGCCCGGCAGGTCGAGGCGCTGGGTCTTTCGACCCTGATCGTCGACAGCGCCGCCCCGGACCGCGCCGTCTACCTGCGCCGGCCGGATCTCGGCCGACGCCTGTCGGACGAGAGCGCCCGCCGCCTGGCGGGGCGGGGCAAGGGGGCGTTCGACATCGCCATCGTCGTCGCCGACGGGCTCTCCAGCACAGCGGTTCACGCCCACGCCGCGCCGCTGATCGCCGCCCTGAAGCCCGCCGCCGAGGCCGAGGGCCGGCGCCTCGCCCCGGTGGTTGTCGCCCGCCAGGCGCGCGTGGCCCTGGGCGACGAGGTCGGCGCGGCGCTCGGCGCGCGTCTGGTGCTGCTGTTGGTGGGCGAGCGGCCGGGCCTCTCCTCCCCCGACAGCCTGGGCGCCTATGTCACCTTCGCCCCGCGCGCGGGCCGCACAGACGCCGAGCGCAACTGCGTCTCCAACATCCGCGCCGAGGGGCTCTCCTACGAAGCCGCCGCGTTCAAGATCGCCTGGCTCGCCCGCCAGGCCCTGCGCCTGGGTCTCACTGGCGTCTCCCTGAAGGACGAGAGCGACCTGGAGGCCCTGGCCGCGCCGGGCTCGCGCGCGTTGGAGTGATCAGCGCGCGGTGAGGTGGAAGATGGCCGCCTCGCCGCCCAGCGCCCCGCCCACCAGGATGTCCCCGGGATCGCCCGCCTCGGCGCTGAAGACGAAGAGATCGCCGCCCGAATCCAGCATCTTCTCGGCCTTCACCCGTCCCGTCGCGTCCAGCGTCAGCAACATGCCGCTGTAGGTCGTGGAGGGCGCCGCGCCCTGCGCCTCGGCCTTGGCGCGCGCCTCCAGCGGCGCGTAGTCGAGGACGTTGGCCTTGCGCGCGGCGACGAAGGTGGAGCCGTCGCCCAGCGCGGCGAGCGCGCGGACCTCCGAGGTTCCCGGGCTCGCGTCCGTCCAGACCGGCGCCGGCGCAAGGTCCGCGTCCAGCCGCGCCACGGCGGCCTTCAGCTCGGCCGTGCAGCTTGGCTGCACGCCGCCGCCCAGCAGGATCGCGCCATCCTGAAGCGCCACGGACGCCGCCATCCAGCCATCTAGGCGCCGGGAGGCGATCAGCGTCCCGCTCGCCGCTTCGCGCAGCTCCACCCAGGTGATCGGCGGACGCCGGCACAGCGGCTGGTCGAAGTCGTCCTCTCCAAGGAGAACCGGCTGGTCCGGCGGCGGATAGCGCTCGGTGTAGGTGAGGATGAGGTTCGGCCCGACCGGCGTGATCGTCGCCTCGTCCAGGAAGGCGGCCGGCGGCGTCACGTCGAACATCGGCTGCGGCTTCAGCTTCGCGTCGAGGCTCATCACATGCAGGGCGACGTGGCCCGCCGGCGCCTCGACCGTGACGACGACGGCGTGGTCGGCGTCGAGGTTGGCTCCCGCCGCCATGAAGATGTTCCGGTCCGCCCGGCCCTCGCCGCGCCAGGCGCCGGCGGGCCGGCCGCTCTTCCCGTCGAACGCCAGCAACGCCGGGACCGCGCGCCCCTCCGGCCCGGCGGCCTGCGCGCCGATCACCACCTTGCCGCCGAGCTCCAGCAGCACGCGTCCGGCGCGCGCCTCGCCGTCCTGCCGCCGCCAGATTTCGCGTCCGTCGGCGCCCGCCATGCGCACCGCCGCGCCCTGGCGGCCCTTGGCGTCGGCGGGGCCGATGAAGCCGGCCAGCACCCGGCCGCCGTCGCGCCGCAGGGTCAGGACCTCGCTGTCGCCGCCGGCGTTCGTCAGCAGGTCGGCGGTCACGACCGGCTCTGCGGGATCCGGCGCCCGCGGGGCGATTCCGCCGTCGCCCAGCACGATGAACGGCGTCCAGAAGCGCGGGTGCAGATAGGCCCGTCCGGGCGGCGCGGCCAGGAACGCCCGCTGCGCCCGCGCCAGGGCGTCGGCCGGGCTGGAGCCTTGCCGCAGGTTGGCGAACAGCCCGGAGACCACCGCTTCGCCGGTGGTGGAATCCACCGCCCACAGCGTGCCCAGGGTCGCCGGCACGCCGGCCACCGCGAAGGCCGAGGCCAGCGCCGGCAGGTCCCGGCTCATCTGCGACAGGTCGAAGTTGGCGGTGTTGCAGGCCGACAGCGCCACGAAGCGGGCGGTCAGGTTCAGGTCGGCGATTTCCGAGGCGGTGAAGAGGCCGTCGTTGGTCGGATCGGCGGAGGAGACCGGCGTCAGGGCGAGCGCCGGTTCGGCGAGGCCCTGCAGGTCGTCGCGCAGCAGGCCATGGGTGGCGAAGGAGAGGTAGCGGTAGGCGCCGACGAGCTGTCCGCGCACGTCGTGTTCGGTGGCCGCCTGGCCCGTCAGGATCTTGGCCGCCGCGAAGCCCTTGGCCGACGCCTCCAGCTCAAGCCTGGTCTCCGGCAACGGCGCCAGCGCGGCCAGGGACGCGCCGCCGCGCACCCCGCGCCGCACGATCTTCGCCCGGTCCTCGCCGCCTTCAGTGGTTCCGCTCAGCACCGGATCGCCCACGCCGAGGAAGTCGAAGTCGGCCGGCGCGCGCGCCGCCGCCGAGCGCGCCGCGACGATCGCGCTGGCCGAGCCGGCGTAGCTGATCGAATGGTCGGCCACGAGCCAGGCCGCGCCCGCCAGGTCATAGCCCTGGCCGAGCTTGGGCGGTGCATGCTCCAGAAGGGCGGCCAGCGGCACGCCGGTGATCGAGGCGTTCGGCAGCCAAAGGATATGGTCGCCGGGCTTCAGGCAGCCGTCGAAAGGCCGGATCAGCACGTCATAGAGCCGCGTCGCCGCCGCGACGGGAAACTGGCTGTCCAGGGCCTCGTTCGGCGCGTAGTCGGCGGTGAGCGCCGATTGCAGCAGGCGGATGTCGAGGCCGGTCTGGCGCAGGTCGGCCGGCGCCGCCTTCCGCAGGATCCCGTCCCGGCGCACGCACATGTAGGCGAGGCCGCCGGCGACCGGCGCCGCCGTCAGCGCGGCCTCGTTCGGCCCGAGCACGGCCTGCAGCGCCTTCAGCGGCGTGATGTTCGCGCCGGAGGTGGAGACGTCCGCCCGGACCAGATCGGCGTCCGCCGCGGAGATCCGCGAGGCGAAGTCGCGGAAGGCGCCGCGCGTGGTCACGTCGTAGCGCAGGGCCCGGCCCGTGGGCGCGGTGTTCGCCGCCATCGCCACGACCTTCGTCAGCTCGTCGCGCTCCAGCTCGTCGCGCCGGGCGCGCAGGCGCAGCGCCTGGTGGATGGAGCGGCGCTGCATGGCGTCTCGCGCCTGGCCGAGCGCCGTCAGCGCATCGGCGTCCAAGGTGGCGCCTTGCCGTCCGGCGAGTTGCATGAGCGCGAAGATCGTCTCGTCGGCGTCCGAGCCGCCGGCTCCCGCCTGGGTGAGCACCAGGCCGATCAGCACCTGATCGAGCGCGCCGGGCCGATACCATCCGCCGAAGCCGGCCGTCGGAAAGCCCTTCACGGCGGCCTCAATCCGCTGGCCGGCTGCGAGCAGGCCGCGCGCCCGCGCCTCGCCTGGCGGCTGGGCCAGCGCCGCGCCCATGACGCGGTAGACTTCGAGCGCGCTGTTCGTCGTGTCGTTGAACTTCACGTCCAGCGGCTGGGCCAGGGCCGCGGCGGCCCCCGGATCGTCGCCCTGGCTGAAGGCGTTCACCAGCGCGCGGACGGCCAGATAGGTCGTCTCGCCATAGGTCGCCGGTCGCCGGCCGGATTTGGAGAAGCGGTCGGCCAGGGGGTGCTGGTCCAGCGCGGCGTGGGCGCAGTCCAGGTCCAGGCGGCCGGCGCAGACCGCCGCCTTCATGGTCAGGGCGTCGGAGAGCACGTCCTGCCGAACGTCGTCGTCCAGTTCGATCACGCGGGCGACGGCGGCGGCCAGGTCGATGGATCTGCCCGCGCCCTGGAAATCGCCTCGCTCTTCGAGCAGGCGCGCCTCGGTCAGCCGGAAGCGCGCGGCCTCGAGCGTCAGCGGCGGCAGCGTCTTGAAGATGAAGTCCCCGGCGGCCTTGTAGACGCCGAAGGCGCGCTCGCCTTGGCCGGCGTCGTCCAGCGCGGCCACCGCCTTGGCGAGGGCCTCGGCGACGGCGAGGCGGCTGTCCTGCGGGTTCTGCAGGGCGGCGACCAAGGAGAGCGTCTTGTCGACGGCCCGGCCCGCGCCGTCGTAGTCGTCGAGGGTGATGTCGGCGTCGGCGAGCAGGGCTTGCCGTTTCAGATAGAGCGCGCCGTTATAGGCGTTCTCGTGCTTCCAGAGCTCGTCATCGGCCACGAGGCGGGTCGCCTCGAGCGACCGCAAAGCCATGCGCGCCTGGTTCAGATAGTAGTCGTAGAGCCGCAAGCGCTCGCGGTCCTGCAACGAGGCGGCCTTCGCGGGCGGGTTCTCGGTCTCGACGTAGTCCTTGGCGTATTGCAGCACGCACGCGTCCGCCTCGCCCTCGACGCACATGTCCAGCAGCGCCCTCAACACCGCCAGCCGCGGCGCCGGATCCTTCGTCTCGGGACGGTCGAGCGCGGCGGCGAGCCGGCTGCGCGCGGTCAGCGCCTTGCCTTGGAAGTAGAGCCCCCAGGCCGAGGCGATCTCATCGCCGGGCGTTGGCGCCGCTATTGCAGGTTGCGTGCAGGCCAGAAGCACACTTGCGGCGCCCAACGCCGCCGCTAGGCTTGGCCATGAGACAACAGGTCGGGGAAGGCGTGCCATGAGGCGGTTCCGGATCGCGGCGGCTCTGCTGCTGCTAGCTTCACCATCATACGCGTGGTCTGCGCCGAAGGAGCAACCTCTGGGCGAGGCGATGCCCTCGTTCGCGTCGTCGAGCGCGCCGACGGCCCTGCCGCCGGGGTTGCCGTCCGGCGCCGGCGCCGCCCGGACCGCCCGCTTCGGCAAGGTCGTGGCCCAGCTTCAGTCCGGCGCCGGCGCGACCCGCGGCGCGAAGGAGGCGGAGGTCTACAAGGACGCCTCGCCGGCCGTGGTGCTGGTGATGACCGACACCGCGCTCGGCTCCGGCGCCCTGATCGACGCCGAGGGCCACATCCTGACCAACCTGCACGTGGTCGGCGACAGCGACACGGTGGGTGTGGTCTTCAAGCCGAAGGCGGAGGGCGCCGAGATCGGCAAGGCCGACGTGCGCCTCGCCGAGGTCGTGCGCCGCGACGAGGTGGCCGACCTGGCCCTGCTGAGGGTCGCCGAGCCGCCGGAGCGCATCACGCCGCTCAAGCTTGGCGACATGGCCGACGTCCAGGTGGGCGCCGACGTGCACGCCATCGGCCATCCCACCGGCGAGGCCTGGACCTACACGCGCGGCATCGTCAGCCAGGTCCGCAAGGACTACGAGTGGGCCGCCGAGGATCGGCTGCCGCACAAGGCCACGGTGATCCAGACCCAGACCCCGATCAATCCCGGCAATTCCGGCGGGCCGCTGCTCGACGACAAGACCGAACTCGTCGGCGTCAACAGCTTCAAGGGCGACGGCGAGGGGCTGAACTTCGCCGTCTCGATCGACGACGTGAAGGCGTTCCTGACCCGCACGGGCGACCGCATGATCGACCCCGAGGTGAAGGCCAAGGCCACCTGCGAGGAAAAGGTCGTCGGCCAGCGCCGGTCCCGCAAGCCTCGGGGCGTCGAGTACGACATCGACTCCGACTGCGACGGCCAGGGCGACTACGTCACGGTCGTGCCGGACGACAAGAAGCTGGGCATCATGTCGGTGTTCGACACCAATAGTGACGGGCTCATCGACATGATGCTGTTCGACGACGATCGCGACGGCCAGACCGATGCGGCCTACCTCGACACCGACGGCGACGGGAAGCCCGACCTGCGCGGCGATTTCCGGCCCGGCGAGTCCGAGCCCTATCGATATGAGAAGATCAGCCAGTAGACGCCATGGCCCGCGCCCGTCTAGGCAGGATTGAGCAGCCTGGAGCGCGCGAGTCGTCCATGAGCGTCTTTCTCGAGTACGCCCGTCGGGGGCGGAACGCCTGGTGGCGCTACCTGCTAACCCTGGTGCTGGCCTTCACCCTGGCGATCGCGGCGGGGCTGGCGGTGATCGCCCTCCTGGACGTGCTCAATCTCCTGCCGGCCGACTTCGCCGACCAGGTGCAGAACCCCGGCCGGCCGGTGGCCTTCTTCACCGCCAACGGCGTGATCTTCGCGGTGATCATCGCCGGCCTGGCGATCGCCGCCCGCCTCGTCCAGGCCAAGCGCTTCGCCGACCTTCTGGGCGCCTGGTCCTGGCGCGGCTTCGCCCGGGGCGCGGCGATCTGGACGGCGGTGCTGTGCCTGGCCGCGCTCATCGACTTCGCCATCGCGCCGCAGGGCTTTCGCCTGTCGGCCGACGCGCGCACGCCGTCGCTGATCGCCATCGCCCTGCCGATGCTGGCGGTGCAGACCTTCGCCGAGGAGTTCCTGTTCCGCGGCTACGTCACCCAGGGCCTTCTCCTCGCCACCAAGCGGGTCTGGGCGGCGGCGCTGATCAGCGGGCTCCTGTTCGGCGCCCTGCACATTCCCAACGGCGGGCCGCAGGCGGCCAGCGCCGCGGCTTTCGGCGTGGTCATGGCCTTCGTCGCCATCCGCACCGGCGGGATCGCCTTCACCTGGGGCCTGCATCTGGCCAACAACCTGTTCGGCGCGGTGGTGGTGGTGTCCGGCGGCGACGTCTTCCACAACACCCCCGGCCTGATCACCCAGACCACGCCGCACCTGATGTGGTGGGACGCCGGCGTCGGCGTCGCCGCCCTGGCCGCCGTCGCGGTGCTGGTGGCCCGCGGGATCGCCGCGCCGCGGGCCTGATCGACGCGAGACGCCGTCAAGCCCGTTGACGGGCCGGCCCAGAGACCAAATGTTTGCATCCGGCGACGCGACGAAGATCGCGCGCACTTTGACAATGGGAGGACGCATGGCCACGCGCTGGAATTTCGGAGACATCCTGGACGGCATCTCGGCGGTGCTGCCGCCCGACGCGCCGGCGTTCATCCACGGAGAGCGGCGGATCGACTGGGGCGAGGCCACGCGGACCTCCAACAACCTGGCCCGGGCGCTGATCGCCCGCGGCTCCCAGCCCGGCGACAAGGTGGCGATCTACATGCGCAACCGGCCGGAGTACATGCTGACGCTCGCCGCCTGCTTCAAGGCGCGGCTGACCCATGTGAACGTCAACTACCGCTACACGCCGGACGAGGTCTGGTACATCTTCGACAATTCCGACGCCCAGACGGTGGTCTACGCCTCTGAGTTCCGTGACGCGGTGGCCCAGATCCGGCCGCGCCTGCCCAAGGTGAAGACCTGGGTGGAGGTCAGCCCCGACGGTCAGGTCGCCCCCTTCGCCGAACGGTTCGAGGACCTGGCGGCCGAGGGCAACGGCGGGCCGCTCGACATCGAGCGCTCGGGCGACGATCAGCTCTTCATCTACACCGGCGGCACCACCGGCATGCCCAAGGGCGTGATGTGGGCCCATCACGACATGCGCGAGATCACCCTGCAGGCGGCGCGCAAGCTGGGGCCCGTGCCCGAGACCCTGGAGGCGCTGGTCGCGGCCACCAGGATGATCGGTCCCGGCCCGAGGGTGCTGCCGGCGCCGCCCCTGATGCACGGCACGGGCCTGCTCACCGCCATGGGCGCGATGCTGGCCGGCGGCTGCGTGATCACCCTGGAGGGCGCGGCCTTCGATCCCCTCGAGGCGCTGGTCGCCATCGACCGCCACAAGCCGCAGACCCTGGTGGTGGTGGGCGACAGCTTCGGCCGGCCGATCCTCAACGCCCTGAACGAGCACCGCGGCGAGTTCGACGTCTCCTCGATCGTCACCATCATCTCCTCGGGGGTGATGTGGAGCCTGGAGGTCAAGCGCGGCCTTCTCGAGCACATGCCCCAGGCCATGCTCAACGACGGTTTCTCCTCGTCCGAGGCCCTGGGCATGGGCGCCTCGGTGATGACCAAGGACGGCGAGGTGCAGACCGCCAAGTTCATGCTGGGCGAGCGCTGCCGGGTGTTCGACGAATACGACCAGCCGGTCGAGCCCGGCTCGGGCAAGCGCGGCATCGTCGCCCTCGGCCCGCCCAATCCGGTCGGCTACTACAAGGACCCGGAGAAGACCGCCCGCACCTTCCGCGTGATCGACGGGGTGCGCTACTCCATTCCCGGCGACTGGTGCCTGGTGGACGCTGACGGCACGCTCACCCTGCTGGGGCGCGGCAACGCCTGCATCAACACCGCCGGCGAGAAGGTCTTCCCCGAGGAGGTCGAGGAGGCGCTGAAGACCCATCCGAGCATCGAGGACGCCCTGGTCGTCGGCGTGGCCGATCCGAAGTGGGGCCAGGCGGTGACCGGCGTGGTCGAGCTGAAGCGCGGATTCGACCTCGACGAGGACGACCTGCGCGCCCACGTGCGCCGCACGCTGGCCGGCTACAAGACGCCCAAGCGGATCGTCATCACCGACCGTCCCTTGAGGGCCAGCAACGGCAAGGCCGACTATCCGGCCGCGCGCGCCGCGGCGGACGCCGTCTTGACGACGCTGCAGACCTGACGTCGCAGACTTCTAACGGTCGATCTCGCCTGTCTGGTGAATCGACCGATGTTCTTTCAAGGATAGTTTCAGGCGCCGCCTTGCGCGTTTCGCGTGTGAGGCGAGGTTAATATTTATGGTTAATGATGCCTAAATTTTGAAATCATGGTTAACGAAGTCTGAATTCAGTAGACGGAGCGCCAAGCCTGGGGTCATGGTGCGGGCCTCGGCGAGGAGCCCCGAATGAACCGTGTGAAGCGCCTGGCGCCCTACTTCGTGGTCGGCCCCATCAGCGGGCCGTTGCTGGCGGGCGTCGTGATCAACTTCAAGGAAGGCCGCCCGGTGCTGGCGACCCTCTACGCGGTGGCCCTGGCGCAATACGCCTTCCTCCTGCCGCTGGTCGTCGCCAAGGTTGGCCTGGGCGGCTAGGCCGCGTTGCGCGGCGTCCGCCGGGCGATTATAGGATCTTGCGGGGCGGCCTTTCGGGGCCGCTTTTTTGTTCCCCCACAACGCCTTGCGCGCGCGCCGGCCGGCGGCCGCAGGCGGCGTGCGGACCTTGGAAGCTGGAGATGGACGAGACGAGCCTGAGCCCGGATTGCGCCCGCTGCGCGGCCCTGTGCTGCGTGTCGCTGGCCTTCGACCGGTCCGCGTCCTTCGCCATCGACAAGCCCAACGGCGTGGTCTGCCCCAACCTGGCCGACGACAACCTCTGCCGCATCCACGCCGACCGCGAACGCCTGGGCTTTTCCGGCTGCATCAGCTTCGACTGCCTGGGCGCGGGCCAGCGGGTGATCCAGGAGGTGTTCGGCGGCCGGTCCTGGCGCGACGATCCGGCCCTGCTGCCCGACATCACCCGGGCGTTCACCATCATGCGCCAGGTGCACGAGGCGCTGCTGCTGCTGAGGGAGGCGGCCAAGCTCGCCCTGCCCGAGGCCGAGCGCGGGGCGCTGGAGCGGCTGCTGACCGACCTCGCGCCCTCAGGCGGCTGGACGCTCGAGGCGCTGGCCGCCGTCGAGCAGGACCAGACGCCCAAGCGCGTGCGCGCCTTCCTGGCCTCGCTGAAGACCTACGTCGCTGCTCAAAGGTAGGAACCGGGGTCAGGCCCGTCGGCCTGGTTGGGGTGGCGGTGAGAGAGGGATTCGAACCCTCGATAGGCTTTCACCTATACACGCGTTCCAGGCGTGCGCCTTCAACCACTCGGCCACCTCACCATCCGGGCCCGGAGGGCGGGCCCCCCGGCGGAAGGCGCGCAATATAGCGATGCGCCCTTGCGGGGCAAGCGCCTTGGATCGGCCTTCGCGCCCCGTGCAATCGGGCGTGCGAACGCCTATCTTTCGCGCCAAGCCACCTCGCCGGAGACCCGTCATGTTCTTCGCCAAGAAGTCCCTGGAAATGCCCACCGCCGACACCGCCCTGCCGGGGCGCGCCCAGGCGATCCCCACCGCCGCCACCCACTTCGTCAACGGCCGCCCGCTGAAGGGCCCCTATCCCGAGGGGCTCGAGACGGCGGTGTTCGCCATGGGCTGCTTCTGGGGCGTGGAGCGCAAGTTCTGGCAGGTCCCGGGGGTCTATGTGACCGCCGTCGGCTATGTGAACGGCCTCACGCCCAATCCCACCTACGAGGAGGTCTGCAGCGGCCGCACCGGCCACACCGAGGCGGTGCTGGTGGTGTTCGACCCCAAGGTCGTCACCTACGACCAGCTCCTGAAGGTGTTCTGGGAAGGCCACGATCCCACCCAGGGCATGCGCCAGGGCAATGACATCGGCACCCAGTACCGCTCGGGGATCTACGCCGCCGACGCGGCCCAGGCCGCCGCGGCGGAGGCGTCCAAGGCCGCCTACCAGGCCGAGCTGACCAAGCAGGGCTATGGCGCCGTCACCACCGAGATCGTCCCCGCCGGGCCGTTCTACTTCGCCGAGGACTACCACCAGCAGTATCTGGCCAAGAACCCGGCCGGCTATTGCGGCGTCGGCGGCACCGGCGTGACCTGCCCGATCGGAGTGGGCGTCAGCGCTTGACGCCCCAGGCCCTGCACGACCAGGCCATGGCGCTTCCCGCCGCCACGCACGTGGTGCAGTGGGGCGGCAGCGACGTCTACAAGGTGGGCGGGCGGATCTTCGCCATCCGCGGCCTGGGCGGCGGCGTCTCGTTCAAGGCCAGCGACATCGCCTATCAGGTGATGATCGAGAACGGCCTGGCCAGGCCCGCCCCCTATCTGGCCCGCGCCAAGTGGGTGGCCATGGACGACCTGGCCGCCGTCGACGAGGCGGACATGGCCGGCTGGCTGGCCAACGCCCACGCCCTGGTGGCGGCCAGGCTGACCCGCGCCCAGCGCAAGGCCCTGGGGCTCGCCTAGAAGTCGGGCTTGTCCCCGCCAGGGGCGTGCGGCTCGGGCGGCGGGGCCGATTCCAGAAGCTCGCGCAGGTCGGACACCGCATGGGCCGCCCCCGACCAGCGCTGGCGCCAGACCAGGAGGCTGACGGCCCCGGCCGTCGCCGCCAGGAACGCCCAGGCGCCGAACATCCACGCCGCCGCCGCCAGCGCGAAGTAGTAGCCGCGCACGCCGGCGTTGAATGACGAGAGCGCCGGATTGAGCAGCCGCGCGACGATCGCGGCGTAGGTCTTGGTGCGGGCCGGATCGTTCAGGTCGGGCGCCGCGCCGATCGCGGCCAGGCAGTAGTTCATCTGGCGGATCGCCCACATGAAGTCCAAGAGGCCCCGCGCCAGCGCCACCAGCACCAGGGCGAGCTGGGCCTCGAACAGCAGGCGCGAGGAGGTCTTCAGCACCAGGAGGCTAGAGGCGCTGCGGAAGGTGTTCTCGCCGCCGAACAGCGCGCCGGTGGTGGCCGCGATCAGGATCAGGTTGGACGAGGCGAAGAACGAGGCCGAGTTCAGCGCGTGGCCCAGGAGCTGGCCGTCCATGAACCGGCTCTCGTGGCCGGCCATGTTGCGCATCCACGCCGTGCGGATCACCAGCATGTTGGTGTTGATCACCCCGCGGCCGTGCGCGGCGGCCTTCAGCAGCGGCTCATAGCCGAACCAGACGACGACGAAGAGGCCGAGCGCCGCCACGTCCAGCGGCGAAAGGGCGGCGGCCAGGCGCGCCAGGGTCATGGGGTCAATCCTCGAGGATGCGGCTTTCCCGGCGCGAGTCGGGCAGGGCCAGCGAGATCGCCAGGGCGACCGCCATGATCGCCGAGACATAGATGTAGAAGCCGCTTTCATGGCCGACCTGCTTGAACTTCAGCGCCACGAACTCGGCCGTGCCGCCGAACACCGCGTTGGCCGCCGCGTAGGGCAGGGCCACGCCCAGCGCCCGCACGTGGGCCGGGAAGAGCTCGGCCTTGGTCGCCGCGCTGACCGCGCTGTAGCCGGTCAGGATGATCAGGAGCGAGACCACCAGCAGGAAGGCGACCATGGCGTCGCGCGTGCCGGCGATGGCCGAGAAGATCGGGAAGGTCGCGAGCGCGCCGACGCCGAAGGTGAAGGCCAGGGTCGCCTTGCGCCCCAGCCGGTCGGAGGCCCAGCCGAACAGGGGCAGGGCGCACATGTAGACCACCAGGGCGCCGGCGCTGATCGCGGCCGACACGTCCTTGCTGAACCCGGCGGTGTTGACCAGGAACTTCTGCATGTAGGTCGTGTAGGCGTAGAAGGCGAGCGAGCCCCCGGCCGTCAGGCCGAAGATCATCGCCGTCTCCTTGGGGTGGTCCAGGAACAGCATCATGGTCCTGGCGCGCTTGTCGCCGGCCGCCTTCGCCGCGGTGAACGAGGCGGTCTCCTCCAGCCCCGTGCGGATCCAGAAGACGACGATGGCCAGGACCCCGCCGATGGCGAAGGGAATGCGCCAGCCCCAGGCCTCCAGGTCGGCCTTGCTCATCAGGCTCTGCAGGCTGATCAGCACCACCAGGGCCAGGAGCTGGCCGAGGATCAGCGTCACGAACTGGAAGCTCGACCAGAAGCCGCGCGACTTTCGGCTGGCCATCTCGGTCATGTAGGTGGCGCTGGCGCCGTACTCGCCGCCGACGGACAGGCCCTGCACCAGGCGCGCGATCAGCAGGCCCGCCGGCGCCCAGGCGCCGATCATCGAATAGTCGGGCAGCACCGCGATGGCGAAGGCGCCCAGGCACATCATGGCCACCGCCGTGGTCAGGGCCGTGCGCCGGCCGGCCCGGTCGGCGTAGAGCCCCATCAGCCACGCGCCCACGGGCCGGGCGAGAAAGCCGATGGCGAACACGGCCGACGCCTTCAGGAGCTGGGCCGTGCGGTCGCCTTCAGGGAAGAAGTGCCTGGCGAAATAGAGGGCGAACGAGGAGTAGGCGAACCAGTCGTACCACTCCACCAGATTGCCGGCCGATCCGCCCAGGATCGCCTTCAGCCGCGCCAGCGGCGTCAGGCCGGGCGTGACCACCGCTTCGGGAACCTGGGCGTCCGCGCCTGTCTCTGTCGCCGTCATCCGCCGTCCCCCCGCGCTGAAAACCCGCCCCCGATGCTAGGGGCGTTGTCCGGCGGGTGAAAGGGGCGCGGGATCAGTCGGCCACGTCGGCCGTGTGCAGAGCCGCGTCGGAGTCCTTCACGCCCAGCGCGTACATCACCCCGATGAAGCCGCCCTTCACCCTGGGCAGCAGCGCCAGCGTCAGGCCCGCCAGGGGGATCAGCGTCGCCGGCAGCACCACCAGCGGCGAGGCCTGCCAGATGATCGGGAAGAGCAGCAGCGGCGCGATGATCAGGTGGCCCACGATCAGGATCGTGAAATAGGCCGGGCCGTCGTCGGCCGGATAGCGCGCCAGGTCGTGGTCGCACGCCGGGCAGTGCGGCGAGACCTTCAGATAGCGCCAGAACAGCGAACCGCGGCCGCAGGCCGGGCAGCGGCCACGAAGTCCGCGAGACAACGCGGGAAAAAACGGACGAGCAGACATGGCCGCCATATGCCTCCGAAAGTCGTCGTTACGGAAGAGGCCGCAACGTCGCAAGCCCGCGCCGCAGTCGCGGCGCGTCGTCCATGCCCGGGTTTAGTGCTTGGCGTCCTGGGCCGTGCCCGTCACCGCGCGGCCGGCGGCCTGCATGTCGCGGCCCACGCCCTCGACGGTGTTGCAGGCGGCGACGAGAAGGGCCGCGCCCGCGGCGGCCAGGATCAGGATTTTGCGCATGTTCGTCTCCGAAGCGTTCGGCCCGCATCTGCGGCCAAGCTGGTGGCGATATCTAGGCGAGCGGACCGGGGGCGTTCAATCGCTCTAACACGGCCAGCCGCTCGGCGATCCGCCGGGTGTGGCTTCCCGGCCAGTAGACCCGCCCGCAGGCCGGACACGCGCGGAACGGGCCCGGCCGGCCGCGCGCGCTCGGCGGCGCCTGCGCGGTCTCCCCGGCCGTGGCCTCGCGCAGCGCGGCGTTGTCCATCACGCAGCGGGTGAAGGGGGCGAGGCTCCAGTCCACCGGCGCGGCGCGCGCCAGGGCCTGCGCCTCCTCCAGCACGCCCCGGCCGCCCACGAGCACGCCGTGCGCGCCCGCGCGGGCGGCCAGCTCGCGGTCGCGGGTGACCAGGAGACGGTCCTCGTCGCGGGCGCGGGCCAGGAGCGCGGCGTCCGCCTCGCCCGCCCGCGCCAGGGCCGTGTCATGGCCGGCCGCCCTCAGCAGCCGCGCCAGGCGCGCCAGCATCTCGTCGCACAGGAAGCGGGTGGGGCCGCGCCGCATCGGCCGCAAGGATAGGTCACGCCGGCGGCCATGCGAACTCCAGGATCTGGCGCATCTCCGCGCGGGGGACGAACGGCGAGGTCGCCTTCCGACATCGCCCGCAACCGCCGCGGCGATCGGCGCTAGACTGTCGCCCGCGCCGCATCGGGCGCGTTCAGTCGCCGCGGGTGAGGCATGACCTACGAGCTGCACTACTGGCCGGGCATCCAGGGGCGGGGCGAGTTCGTCCGCCTGGCCCTGGAGGACGCCGGCGCCGCCTATGTGGACGTGGCCCGCCTTTCCGAGGCCGAGGGCGGCGGGGAAGCGGCGCTGATGGCGCGGATGCGCGCGTCCAGCGCCACGCCGCCCTTCGCCCCGCCGTTCCTGGCGGACGGCGACCTGGTGATCGCCCAGACCGCCAACATCCTGCTGCACCTTGGGCCCCGTCTGGGGCTCGCGCCCGTCGACGAGGCCGGCCGGCTATGGGTCAACCAGATGCAGCTCACCATCGCCGACCTGGTGGACGAGGCGCACGACACCCACCATCCCATCGACGTGGGCGCCTGGTATCACGAGCAGAAGGACGCCGCCCTGGCCCGCGCCGCGGCGTTCCGCCGCCATCGCATGGGCAAGTATCTGCGCTGGTTCGAGACCATCCTGCAGGGCCACGGCGGCCCCTGGCTGGTTCCGCAGGCGGCGAGCTACGCGGACCTGTCGCTGTTCCAGGTCGTCGAGGGCCTGCGCTACGCCTTTCCCCGCGCCATGGCGCGGACCGAGGAGAAGCTGCCGCGGGTGGCCGCGCTCGCCGCCCGCGTGGCCGAGCGCCCGCGCCTTGCGGCCTATCTCGCCTCGCCGCGACGGCTCGCCTTCAACGAGGACGGGATCTTCCGCCGCTATCCGGAACTGGACGGCTAGCTCCTGCGCAGGCCGCAGGTGTTGATCCCGATGATCGAATAGAGCGGGCAGAAGCCGATCGCCCCGGTGACCAGCGGGATCAGGCCCAGATAGGCCCACGGCGTCTTCGGGCCGATGAACGCCAGCGACAAGACGCCCAGACCCACGATCACCCGCAGAATGCGGTCGATGGTTCCCTCGTTGACCTTCATGGCGGTCCTCCTAGCAGGGCGCCGGCCTTCCAGGCCGGACGACCCGCGCATTTTCCATGGGAAGAACGCCTGGGAATTGATCTGGATGAATTTTCGCCCGCGCGGCGGAGGGGCCTAGTCGGCGTCCATCTTCAGGGCGGCGATGAAGGCTTCCTGCGGGATCTCCACCTTGCCGAACTGGCGCATGCGCTTCTTGCCCTCCTTCTGCTTGTCGAGGAGCTTGCGCTTGCGGGTGGCGTCGCCGCCGTAGCACTTGGCCGTCACGTCCTTGCGCAGGGCGCGCACGGTCTCGCGGGCGATGATCCGCCCGCCGATCGCCGCCTGGATCGGGATCTGGAACATGTGCGGCGGGATCAGGTCCTTCATCCGCTCCACCATCGCCCGGCCGCGCATCTCCGCGCGGGAGCGGTGGACCAGCATGGACAGCGCGTCCACCGGCTCGGCGTTCACCAGGATCGACATCTTCACCAGGTCGCCGATGCGGTAGTCCTCGATCTGGTAGTCGAACGAGGCGTAGCCCTTGGAGACGCTCTTCAGCCGGTCGTAGAAGTCGAACACCACCTCGTTCAGCGGCAGGTCGTAGACCACCATCGCCCGGCTGCCGACGTAGGACAGCTCGCGCTGCTCGCCGCGGCGATCCTGGCACAGCTTGATGATCGCGCCCAGGTACTCGTCCGGCGTGAAGATGGTGGCCTTGATCCAGGGCTCGGCGATGCTCTCGATCCGCACCGGATCGGGCATGTCGGCCGGATTGTGCAGGTCCAGCTCCTCGCCGTTGGTCATCCTGATCTTGTAGACCACGCTCGGCGCGGTCGTGATCAGGTCCAGGTCGAACTCGCGCGACAGCCGCTCCTGGATGATCTCCAGGTGCAACAGGCCCAGGAACCCGCAGCGGAAGCCGAAGCCGAGCGCGGCGCTCGTCTCCATCTCATAGGTGAAGGAGGCGTCGTTCAGGCGCAGCCGGCTGATCGCCGCGCGCAGGTCCTCGAAGTCGGCCGCGTCCACCGGGAAGAGGCCGCAGAACACCACCGGCTGCACCTCGCGGAAGCCCGGCAGGGGGGCGGGGGTCTGGCGCTTCTCGTCAGTGATGGTGTCGCCGACGGCGGCGTGGGCCACCTCCTTGATCGAGGCGGTGATGAAGCCCACCTCGCCGGGGCCGAGCTCGGCCACCTCGGTCTGCTTGGGGCGGAACACGCCCAGCCGGTCGATCTGGTAGGTGGCGCCGGTCTGCATCATGCGCACCCGCTGGCCGACCTTCAGCACCCCGTCGAACACGCGCACCAGCACCACCACGCCCAGGTACTGGTCGTACCAGGCGTCGACCAGGAGCGCCTTGAGCGGGGCCTCGCGGTCGCCCTTGGGCGGGGGCAGGCGCTTGACGACGGCCTCGAGCACGTCGTGGATGCCCAGTCCGGTCTTGGCCGAGCACTCCACCGCGTCGGAGGCGTCCAGGCCGATCACGTCCTCGATCTGCGCCCGCACCCGGTCCGGCTCGGCGGCCGGCAGGTCGATCTTGTTCAGGACCGGAACGATCTCGTGGTTGTTGTCGATCGCCTGGTAGACGTTGGCCAGGGTCTGGGCCTCCACGCCCTGGCTGGCGTCCACCACCAGGATCGAGCCCTCGCAGGCGGCGAGGCTGCGGCTGACCTCATAGGCGAAGTCCACGTGCCCGGGCGTGTCCATCAGGTTCAGGACATAGGTCTCGCCGTCGTCGGCCTTGTAGTGCAGCCGCACGGTCTGGGCCTTGATGGTGATCCCGCGCTCGCGCTCGATGTCCATGTTGTCGAGCACCTGCTCGGTCATCTCGCGCTGGGTCAGCGCGCCGGTCTCCTGGATCAGGCGGTCGGACAGGGTCGACTTGCCGTGGTCGATGTGGGCCACGATCGAGAAGTTGCGGATGTGCGAGAGCGGCGTCTGCGTCATGGGCGAGCCTCTATCACATTCGCCGGTTTGCGCGAGAGCGCCTGAGCGTCGCGGCGGGCCCGGCGCATCCACATGCTTAACCGTGCGTTAAAGCGTCTCGCCGCAATCAGGGCGCCAAGGGATGGGAGGCTGTTACAACCTCTCAAGGATCGGAAACGGAATGGATCGCCGCTCGCTCATCATTACGGGTCTCGCCACATTCGGCAGCGCCGCCTGCGCCTCGGCCGAGCCCAAGCTTCAGGGTCCCAATCCGCCCAGCCAGCAGCCGGACTATCCGGCCAACACCCAGGCCGAGACCTACAGCCGCGACGAGATCGTCAACAGCGTGTCCGACTTCCTGGGCGTGACCGCCGAGGCCGCCGGGGGCGTCGTCGAGAAGGTCTTCAAGGACAACGGCCGGCCCACCGCCTACATCGCCGGCGAGGAGGCCGCGGGCGCGATCACCGTCGGCCTGCGCTACGGCCGCGGCCTGCTCTACATGAAGGGCCGTCAGCCCATGGAGGTGTTCTGGCAGGGCCCGAGCATCGGCTGGGACCTGGGCGGCAACGCCAGCCGGGTCTTCACCCTCTGCTACAATCTTCAGTACCCGGACGTGATCTTCCAGCGCTTCCCGGGAGTCGAGGGCTCGGCCTACCTGATCGGCGGCCTGGGCGTGAACTACCAGCGCGCCAGCGACATCACGCTCGCCCCGATCCGCGCCGGCGTCGGCCTGCGCCTCGGCGCCAACGTCGGCTACCTGGCCTACAGCCGCA
Organism: Phenylobacterium sp.; assembly: GCF_041916435.1. Lineage (GTDB taxonomy): Bacteria > Pseudomonadota > Alphaproteobacteria > Caulobacterales > Caulobacteraceae > Phenylobacterium. Next base: position 474,331 of record NZ_JAYRZM010000004.1, read on the forward strand.
AACGCAACATCCTCCCGTTCTAGGGGGCCGCCGGCCCAAACCCTCCGCTCGTCCCGGCGAAGGCCGGTTGGGCGACGCCGCATGATCCTCCCCCTCTGGGGGAGGTGGCGGCGCAGCCGACGGAGGGGGACTTTGAGTCATGGTCCCCCTCAGGCCCTGCGGGCCAGCTCCCCCAGAGGGGGAGCATCTTCTGGGCGCCGCAACTCTGAATCCCATGGCGATGGGAGATCAGGGAACGCCGTCAATCCAGCGAGCCGTAGACCTTGCCTTCCCTGGTGTCGAACACGCCGCGGCCGGGCACGTGGTTGATCTCCAGGCGCACGCCGTCGGGGTCCTCGAACAGGATCGAGTAGTAGCCCGGCGCATAGGCGTCGTCCTGCGGGCCGTGGACGATCTTGGCGCCGATGGACACCAGGAAGGCGTACGCCTCGTCGATGTCGCCGCGCTCGCGGGCGCGGAAGCAGATGTGGTGCAGGCCCACCCGGTTCTGCACGAACCGCTGGCCGGCGTGCTCGGGCCCGGGCCTGCGGACGCCCACGCCCGTGCGTCCGCCCACGCAGTAGTAGGTGTCCGGCGAGCGGGCGACCTCTCTCAACCCGAGGAACGGCAGCACCTTCTCGTAGAAGGCCACCGCCCGCTCGAAGTCGCCCGCGGTGATGAAGGTGTGCGCGACGCCGTTGATTTCCATCGACCGGCCTTTCTCGTTGAACAGCCCTTTGTCCGATCGGGCCGGGGCCGCGCCAGGGAAGTCAAGCCGCCTAGTGCTTGTCGGTCAGGCCCGACAGCCAGTCCATCAGCGCCAGGAACACCCCCGAGACGACGAAGGTGACGTGGATGATCACCAGCCACATCAGGGTGCGGTCCGAGATGTCCGCCCCTTCGGCCAGCTTCATGAACGCCTTCAGGAGCGCGATGGCCGAGATCGCCACGATCGAGGCGATCAGCTTCATCTTCAGGCCGGAGAAGTCGACCGTGCCCATCCAGCCGGGGCGGTCCTCGTCGTCGCCGGTGTCGATCTTGGAGACGAAGTTCTCATAGCCGGAGAAGATCACGATCAAGAGCAGGTTGCCGGCCAGCGACAGGTCGATCAGCGACAGCACCATCAGGATCGCCTCTTCCGGCGACATCGAGGTCAGGTGGACGAACTCGTGCCAGGCCTCGTTGGCGAACACCACGACCAGCCCCGCCAGGGCGATCACCAGGCCGACGTAGAACGGCGCCATCAGCCAGCGCGAGCGGAACAGGCCGTCCTCCAGCCACCGCTCCAGGGCGGGCTTGGGCGGCGCGGGCTTGCGGGCGGCGGGGTCGGACATGGAGCCTCCTGACGGGACGATCCTGCCTAGGTAGCGGCGCCGGCGGCCGGCGCAAGTGCGCGGCGCCTGTCGTCCTCACCCGCCGGTGGCCGCGATCACCTCGCCGACCAGCCGGTCGACCGCGCCCATGTCCTCGCGCGGCGTGTAGGCCTCGCCCATGCGCACGACGACCAGCCGCCTGGATGGAACGATCACCACATATTGCCCGCGCGAGCCGCGGGCCATGAAGGCGTCGGCCGGCAGGTGCGGGCGAAAGGTGTGGGCGCGCGGCGCGCCGCGTTCGGTCCAGAAGCCCGCGCCGTAGCCATAGGCCTCGCTGCCGGGCGTCAGCCTGGCCGAATAGTCCACCCAGCCCTCGGGCAGGATGCGCTCGCCGTTCACCACCCCGTCGTTCGCGAACAGCAGGCCCAGCCTCGCCCAGTCGCGGGCGCTCGCCCACACGTGGGTCGAGCCGAACGGCGCGCCCGTGGCGTCGGTCTCCAGCACGACCGGGCCCATCCCCAGCTTGTCGAACAGCTCGCGCCGCGCGAACGCCTGGACGGCGGCCGGGCCGCCGGCCTTGTCGGTGACGATGCGGGCCAGGATCGCGGTGCTCCCGTCGGCGTAGCGCCATCGGGTTCCGGGCGCCGCCTGCAGCCGCGCCGCCTCGGCGCGGGCCGCCTGGTCCGGCGTGGCGAACAGCGACTGGGCGGCCTCGTCGAAGGCGCTCGTCCAGCTCGCCGTCAGGGACTGGCCGAGCGCCAGGCCGCTCCTCATGCGCAGGAGGTCGTCGGGCGTGATCTTCCCGCGTGGGTCGCCCGGCGCCGACCAGGCGGCGACCGGGGCGGGGGCGTCCATCTCGAGCCTGCCCTCGCGCACCAGGATCCCCAGCAGGGCGTTGGTCGCCGACTTGGTCATCGACCAGCCGTGCAGCCGGGTCATCACTCCGTAGCCGGGGGCGTAGCGCTCGGCGATCACGCGGCCGTCCTTGACCACCACCACGGCGTGGGTGTTGCGGCGCGGCCCCTTCGGCGGCTCGGCGAAGGCCTGGTCCAGGGCGGCCTTCAGCGCCGGGTCGGCGGGCTCGGCGACGGCCGCGCCGGCTTCCAGCAGCGGCGGGCCCGCCGGCGGCTCGGGGGCGAGCGCGGGAACCGGCGGCGGCGTAACGCCCTGGTCGACGATGCAGCCCAGGCCGTCGTGGTAGATCGCCCGGCTCTCCGCGCGCCCGGCCAGGCTGGCGCTCGCCGTCCTGGCGTCATAGTCGACGTGGTGGCGCAGCAGGGCCGCGATGGGCGCCACCTGCGGGGCCAGCTCCTCGTCGTAGAAGCGCTCCGGGTCGACCTCGGAGATGAAGGCGGTGGAGCACAGCTCGTGGCTGATCAGGTTCACCGGCACGTGGACGGCGCGGCCGAGGCCGGCGCATCCGGCGAGCGGCGCGAGCATCAGGAGGAACAGCGGCGACGGGCGCCGGATCGGCGGCGGCATGGGGACTCTCTTGCATGGCCTGCGGGCTGATCCCGCCGGGCCTGGCTAGTCCGCCGCCGGCGCCGCCTTCGCGCCGATTTCGAAATTCGGCGAGCCGTGTCCGCGCCGATAGGCGCTCGGCGTCGTCCCGGTCTCGGCCTTGAAGGCGCGGTTGAACGGCCCCAGCGAGTTGAAGCCGGCGTCGAGGGCGATGGTCAGGATCGGCACGTCGTCCTGCGCCGGATCGGCCAGGGCGGCCTTGGCCTCGGCGATGCGATAGCCGTTCAGGAAGGCGTTGAAGTTGCGATAGCCCAGGCCCTGGTTGATCACCCGCCGCAGCCGATGTTCGGGAACGCCGAGGTCGTGGGCCAGGGCGCCGATGGAGAGAGCCTCGCGGCGATAGGCGCGGTCCTCGCGCATGGCCCGCTCCAACGCGGCGGCGAGCGGGCGGTCGGCCAGCTCCAGCCCCGTCGCCGGCGCCTGGCGATCCGCCTCGGCCGGGCCGAACAGCGCCTCGCCGCCGCCCACGCGCAGCAGCGACCAGGCGACCGCCGCCCCGATCGCCAGCATGCCGGCCGCATCCGCGATCCCCGCGCCGGGGGCGTCCTCCACCGTGCCGCGCGCCAGGGCGGCCAGAACGCTGACCGCCATGTGCAGCCCCGAGGCCGCCACGATGAACACCCTCAGACGCCGGCGCGGCTCGACGAGGTCGGCGCGCCACGAGGCCATGGTCTGCACGGCGGCCAGGCCGGCGAACGCCAGCGCCTGGGCCGATCCGAAGCGCCCGATCACGCCGGCCAGCGGGCTGTGGGCGGGCTCCAGGGCGAAGTGGTTGAAGCCGACCGTCCCGACGACCAGCGCCCACAGCGCCAGGTGCCAGGGCCGCAGACGGAATCCGTCGTCGAACAGCCGCCGCGCGAACAGCCAGAAGACCAGGCTGTCGCCCGCCGAAAGCGCGATCAGCGGCGCCCCCCAGGGGCCGAGGCGGTCGTGCATGCCCGGCAGCGAGACCACCGCATAGGCCGCCGCGCTCACCGCGAACAACGCGCCCAGCCGCGCGGCCGTGAAGCGGTGGAAGTCCCGCAGCAGCAGCGCCGCCACGCCCACCAGCACGGCGCACACCCCGCCGCGCAGGAACAGATCGATCGAGACGAGGGCGTCCGCGCTCATGGCGCGGGCGAAGGTGTCACAGCCGCGTCTCCGAGCCTAGGCGCGCATGGAACATGTCGAGCGCCGCGCCGCCCCCTCCACCGCTACGCGGTCCCCCTCCCCCGCGGGGCGGGGGAGGAGAATTTGCCGCAGCGCCGCCTCGATCTCCTCCCCCTCTGGGGGAGGGGAACCCCGAAGGGGTGGAGGGGGCTTCGAGCCCCTCCGCCACCGCCGACCCTGTCAGGTCCCGCGGCGCCGGATCAACTCCTGAGCTTGCCGCCGGTCGCCTTCTCCACCGCCGCCACCACGCGGCCGCTCAGGGCCTCGATCTCGGCGTCGGTGAGGGTCTTCTCGCGGGGCTGGACCTCGACCTCGACGGCCACGGACTTCATGCCCTCGGCCACGCCCTTGCCCTGGTAGACGTCGAACACCCGCACGTCGGTGATCAGCGCCTTGTCGGCGCCGCCCGCCGCGCGCGCCAGCTCGCCCGCCGCCACGGTCTCGGCCACCACGAAGGCGAAGTCGCGCGAGAGCGGCATCAGGGTTGAGGCGCTCAGCGCCGGCCGGCCCTTGGTGGCCTTCTTCTTCGGCTCGGGCACGGCGTCCAGGGTGATCTCGAAGGCCAGCACCGGCCCGTCCACGTCCAGCGCCTTCAGGATGCGCGGATGCAGTTCGCCGAACTCGGCGACGACGTTCTTCGGGCCGAGCTGCAGGCGCGCGGAACGCCCCGGGTGCCACCAGGGCGACGATTGGCCCTGGGCCACCTGCAGCGGCGGCGCGCCGATGTCGTCGAGCAGGCCCAGCAGGTCGCCCTTCAGCGCGAACAGCGGATCGTCCCCGCCCTTGTCCCAACGGCGCGGCGGGTGCGGCGCCAGCACCGCGGCCACGGCGGTCTTCTGGTCGCCCGGCTCGTCGCCCAGGTAGACCGGACCCACCTCGAACAGCGCCACGTCCGGGAAGCCGCGCCGGGCGTTGCGCCCCACCGCCTCGATCAGGCCCGGCAGGATCGACGGGCGCATGGTCGAAAGGTCCGCCGCGATCGGGTTGGTCAGCACCAGGTTGGCCGCCCCGCCGCCGAACAGCTCGGCGAAATCCTGGCGGATGAAGCTCCAGGTGATCGCCTCGGAAAAGCCCCGCGCGGCCATGGACCGGCGGGCGGTGCGCATGCGCATCTGGCGGGTGGTCAGCACGCCGCCGGCCGGCCGGGCGATCGGCGGCAGCTCCTCGGCCGGCAGGGCGCCGTAGCCTTCGATCCGCGCCACTTCCTCGACGAGGTCGGCCTTGCCTTCCACGTCCCGCCGCCAGGTGGGCGGGGTCACGGTCGCGCCGTCGATGGAAAAGCCCAGGTCGGTCAGGATCTGGTCGATCCGCTCGGCCGGAATGGTCAGGCCCGAGAGCTTCTTCACATAGCCGCGGTCGAAGGCGACCGGCGCGGGCGGCGCCGGAAGCTCGCCGGCGAGAGTCACCTCGGAAGGCTCGCCGCCGCACAGCTCGAGGATCAGCCTGGTCGCCAGCTCCAGCCCCGGAACCACGAAGCCAGGATCGACGCCTCGGGCGAAGCGGTACTGGGCGTCGGAGACGATGCCGGTGGTCCGGCCGGTCTGGGCCGTGCGGATCGGGTCGAACCAGGCGCTTTCGACGAAGACGTCGACGGTCTCCTCCGAGCAGCCGGTGGACTCCCCGCCCATCACCCCGCCCAGGCCGATCGCGCCGGAGGCGTCGGCGATCACGCAGATCTCCGGGGTGATCTCGTAGGTCTTGCCGTCCAGGGCCTCCAGGCTCTCGCCCTCGCGGCCCAGCCGCGCCTCGACGAAGCCGCCGGAGAGCTTCTTGGCGTCATAGACGTGCAGCGGCCGGGCGCGGTCGTAGGAAAGCAGGTTGGTCACGTCGACCAGGGCGTTGATCGGCCGAAGCCCGATGGAGACGAGCTTGCGCTGCAGCCAGGCCGGCGAGGGCCCGTTCTTCACCCCCCGGATCAGCCGGCCGGCGAACGCCGGGCAGGCGTCCGAGCCGTCCAGCCGAATCTCGACGGGGCAGGGGAAGCTCCCCTTCACCGGCGCGACCGACAGATCCTCCAGCTTGCCGACGCCAGCGGCGGCCAGGTCGCGGGCGATGCCCGCCACCCCCAGCCAGTCGGGCCGGTTGGGCGTGACCTCGAAGTCGATCACCGCCTCCAGGCCGAGCGCCTGCACGGCGGGCGCGCCGACGGCCAGGGCCTCGTCCAGCTCCATGATGCCGTCGGACTCCTCGGCCACCTCCAGCTCGGCGGCCGAGCAGAGCATGCCGTTGGAGACCACGCCGCGCACCGGCCGCGCCTCCAGGGTGACGCCGGAGCCGGGCACATAGGCGCCGATCGGGGCGTAGACGGTGGTCAGGCCCGCGCGGGCGTTGGGCGCGCCGCAGACGATCTCTTTGCGCCCGTCCTTGGTGTCGACCTGGCAGACCCGCAGCTTGTCGGCGTTGGGGTGCTTCACCGCCTCGACGATCTTGGCGACGGAGAAGGCGGCCAGCTTGGACGCCGGGTCCTCCACGTGCTCGACCTCCAGGCCGGCCATGGTCATGGCCTCGACGATCTCGGCCGCCGAGGCTTGCGTGTCCAGGTGCTCGCGCAGCCAGGAAAGCGTGAACTTCATGGCGCGCTCCTCAGCTCAGGCCCGTGGCGGCGTTGGGAATGGCGAACGGGCCGAAGCCGTAGTGCTCCAGCCAGCGCACGTCCGAGGCGAACATGTCGCGCAGGTCCGGCATGCCGTACTTCAGCGTGCCCAGCCGGTCGATGCCGAAGCCGAAGGCGAAGCCCTGCCACTCGTCCGGGTCCAGGCCGCAGGTGCGCAGGATGTTGGGATGCACCATCCCGCAGCCGACCACCTCCATCCAGTCCTCGCCCTGGCCGATCTTCACCTCGTTTCCCGAGCGGTCGCAGCGCACGTCCAGCTCGGCCGACGGCTCGGTGAAGGGGAAGTGGTGCGGGCGGAAGCGCGTCTCCACCGCCGGGGTCTCGAAGAACCGGGCGATGAAGGTGTCCACGGTCCACTTCAGGTGGCCCATGTGGATGTTCCGGTCGATCACCAGACCTTCCATCTGGTGGAACATCGGGGTGTGAGTGGCGTCCGAGTCCGAGCGATAGGTGCGGCCCGGCACGATCACCCGGATCGGCGGCTCCTGGCCGTTGGCGATCCAGCCCGGCAGCTTCTCGTTGCTCTTCTGCATCACCCGCACCTGCACGGGGCTGGTGTGGGTGCGCAGGAGCTTGCGCTCGCCGCGTTCGTTCTCCGGCAGCCAGAAGGTGTCGTGCATCTCCCGCGCCGGATGCTTGGGCGGGAAGTTCAGCGCTGTGAAGTTGTGGAAGTCGTCCTCGATGTCCGGACCTTCGGCGAGGGAGAAGCCCATCTCGGCGAAGATGGCGATCATCTCGTCGAGCACCTGCATGGTCGGGTGCACCCCGCCCTTGCGCCGCGGCGGCGCGGGCAGGGTCAGGTCGACCCGCTCGGCGGCGAGCCGCGCGTCGAGCTCGGCGGCCTCCAGCGCGGTCTTCTTCTCGGCGAGCCTGGCGCCGATGCGGTCGCGCAGGCCGTTGATCAGCGGGCCCTGCTCGCGGCGCTCGTCGGGGCTCATGGAGCCCAGCGACTTCAGAAGCCCGGAGATGGAGCCGGACTTGCCGAGCGCGGCCACCCGCAGCGCCTCAAGCGCCTGGGCGTCGGCCGCCGCATCGATCTGGGCGGCCAGATCGGCTTCGAGTGTGGAAAGGTCGGTCATGGCGTCGTTCGTTTAGTGCGGAAACCGGGCTTCGCAAACACCTCGTCTTGGTCCCCCTCAGTCGCTTGCGCGACAGCTCCCCCAGAGGGGGAGCATCTTGGCTCGGCGCTTCCAGATCCTCCCCCTCTGGGGGAGGTGGCCCGGAGGGCCGGAGGGGGACTTTGGAGTGTTCGTCGGCCTGGCCTTGCGAATGCCAATGGGAGCGGCGGGAAGAGGGCAGCAAAAAGCCCTCCGGCGGGTGCGCCGAAGGGCTTTGAATGCTTCCGGGATCTAGACGATCCAGGCCTCAAGCCAGCGCGGCGCGAACCTTGTCGGCGATGGCCTTGAAAGCGGTCGGATCGTTGCCCGCGATGTCGGACAGGACCTTGCGGTCCATTTCGATCCCGGCCTTCTCAAGGCCGAAGATAAATCGGGAATAGGTGAAGCCTTCCAGCCGGGCCGCGGCGTTGATCCGCTGGATCCACAGCGAACGGAAGTTGCGCTTGCGCACCTTGCGGTCGCGATAGGCGTACTGTCCGGCGCGGTCCACCGCGGCCTTGGCGGCGCGGATGGTGTTCTTGCGGCGGCCGTAGAAGCCCTTGGCCTGTTCCAGGACCTTCTTGTGCTTGGCGTGGGCGACGACGCCCCGTTTCACGCGAGCCATGTCTCAGCGCTCCTTAAGATCAAAGGCCGTACGGCAGGTAGGTGCGGATGATCTTGGCGTCAGCCTCACCCATCACCTTGGTGCCGCGGTTCTGGCGGATGTACTTGGCGTTGTGGCTGATCAGCCGGTGCCGCTTGCCCGCCACGCCGGCCTTCAGCTTGCCGGTCGCGGTGATCTTGAAGCGCTTCTTGGCGCCGCTCTTGGTCTTCAGTTTCGGCATTTCACTGCGGAGCCGAAGCCCCGTCCTCTGGCGTATTGATGAGCCGTCCTGGCATGCCAATGGCCAGACGGCTCCGAAGAGCGGGGCTGATACGCGAAAGAGGCCGCAAAGGCAAGGGCCCGGGCCGCAGAGGGCGCGGGTCTAGATCGCCGTCTTCACCCGCGCGCCCACCTGCCGGGCCAGCCACAGGGCCGGGATGATCAGGATGGCGGTGAGCGCGAACGGCGCGCCCGGCGAGATCAGCGAGAAGATCTGGCCGGCGTAGATCGGCCCGCCGATCCGCGCCAGGGCGTTGGAGCTCATGTTCAGCCCCAGCATCTCGCCCTGCCGGTGCGGCGGCGCCGACCGGGACATCAGCGCCGTCAGGTTCGGGAAGCACACCGACTGGCCGAAGCTGACGAAGGCGAAGCCCGCCATGGCCATCGGCCAGTTGAGCGAGACGCATTGGACGACCATGCCGACGAACATGAACACCATGCCGAGGGTCAGCACCTGCACCTCGCCGAAGCGGCGCACGAGCTGGCCGTTGAACACCCCCTGGCAGAGCGCGCCGAAGGCGCCGATGAACATGAAGGCCAGGCCGATCTGCCGCGGGCCCCAGCCGAAGCGGTGCTCGGTCCACAGGCCGTAGGTGGCCTCGATCCCCGCGAAGCCGGACACCACCACGAAGCCGATGATCAGGATGCGGCTGATCACCGGGTGGGCGGCCGCCTCGCGCAGGGCTTCCAGGCGCGAGGCCTGCGGGGCGTGGCGGTCGGGCTCGCGCGCCTCGCGCACGAAGATCAGCACGGCGACGGCCGCGGCCAGGCCGAAGCCGGCCGCCGCGAACAGGGGCAGGTGGAAGCCGGCCGGACCCAGGGCCGGCCGGGCCAGGAGGCCGCCCAGCGCCGGGCCGGTCATGAAGCCCAGGCTGAAGGCCGCGCCCATCAGGCCCATCTTGGCCGCCCGCTCGCGGGGCGGGGTCATGTCGGCCAGCGCCCCCTGCAGGGTGGAGATGTTGCCCGACAGGAACCCGCCGACGAACCGCGCGGCCCAGGCCAGCACGATGTTCGGGCAGAAGGCCAGGGCCACATAGGAAAGCGCCGCCCCGCAGATGGTCATGGCCAGCACCGGCCGCCGGCCGATCCGGTCCGACAGCCGGCCCCAGAACGGCTCGCCCAGGAACTGGCCCATGGAGAAGGCCGAGAACAGGAGGGTGATCTGCCAGGCCTCGGCCCCGAACGCGTGGCCGAAGAACGGCAACAGCGGGATCACCACGCCGAAGCCGGCGATGCTGAGGAAGATGACCGCGAGCAGGGTGACCAGCGCGCGGATGTCGGTCTTGTCCGCGCCTTCGGCCATGTCAGGTGGCTCGCAGTCGCAGGAAGGCGCGGGCTCGTCGGCTGGCGGCTACGGCGATCAGGATCGCCGGAGCCGTCACCGCGGCGGCCAGGAAGAATGGCCCGTCGATTGAGACGTGCGAGAAGGCCAGCCCCGCGCAGAACGGGCCGACCACGCGGGCGAGCGCGCCGGTGGCGTTGTTGAGGCCCAGGATCTGGCCCTGCCGATGGGCTTCGGCGGTCTGCGAGATCAGCGCGCCCACGTTGGGGAAGGCCACCGACTGGCCCACCGCCGTCGCGCACATCAGCGCGATGGTCATCGCCGCCCCGGTCGAGAAGGGCTGGGTCGCCGCGCAGATCATGGTGATGGTCATGCCCAGCGCCAGCATCGGCCCCTCGCCGAACCGCTCCGACAGCCGGCCGGTGACGAACATCTGGGTGATCGCCGCGCAGACCCCGACGAAGGCGAAGCAGACGCCCACGTCGCGCGGGCCCCAGCCGAACTTGGCCTGCGACCACAGGCCGAAGATCGACTCGATGCCGGTGAAGGCGAAGCCCACCAGGAAGGTTAGCATCATCAGGGGGCCGATCACCGGGTGGCGCACGGCTTCGCCCGTGGCGGCCCAGCGGCTTGGCCGGTGGGTGATGCCCTTGTCGCGCACCCGGCTCTCCTTGATGAACAGGAAGATGCAGGTGGCCGAGGCCAGCGCCAGGGCCGAGGCGATGAACAGCGGAATGCGGAAGCCCACCGGCCCGGCGTTGGGGTGGGCGAACACCCCGCCCAGCGAGGGGCCCACGATCAGGCCGATGTTCCAGGCCGCCCCCTGATAGGCCATGCGCCGGGCGCGCTTGTCCGGCGGGGTCACGTCGGCGATGTAGCCCTGCACCACCGCGCCGTTGCCGCTGGCCAGGCCGCCGGCCAGGCGGATCAGGAACGCCACATAGACGTTCGGCGCGAACGCCAGGGCCAGGTAGCACAGGCAGTTGCCGCAGATCGTCGAGATCAGCAGCGGCTTGCGCCCGTACTTGTCCGACAGCCGCCCCCAGAACGGCTCGCCGAAGAAGGCGCCGATCGAATAGGCCGAGAAGATCAGGGCGATCTGCCAGGCCGGCGCGTTGAACGACTTGGCGTAGAACGGCAGCAACGGCACCACGATGCCGAAGCCGAGCATATTGATGAAGATGACGGCGATGAGCGACGCGGCCGCCAGTGGGGACGCCGTCGTCGCGGCCTCCCGGGCGGACTCAGACATGCGCCCGCCAGTAATCTAGCCCGCGGTATGGGGCAAGCGGTGGAAACGCGAAGATGCGGTGACGTCTAGCCGGTCCACGGGCCCAAGATGCTCCCCCTCTGGGGGAGCTGTCGGCGAAGCCGGCTGAGGGGGACTTTGAAACCTCTGTGGCTCTGTGACCAAGACCAGCGGGCTTGAGCCGTCTCGTACGCATCGGCTCGCACCTAGAGGGAGGGAGCAGTCAAAGTCCCCCTCAGGCCCTCCGGGCCAGCTCCCCCAAAGGGGGAGCATCTGGACGGCTAAGTCGGCCTCGAACGGAAACGGCCGCCCGGAGGCGGCCGTTGAACAGGTCGTCGGATCGGATCCTCAGCGCGGGGCCAGGATCATGATCATCTGGCGGCCTTCCATGCGCGGCTCGTACTCCACCTTGGCCACCGGCTCGAAGTCCGCCTTGACCTGCTGGAGCAGCTTCATGCCGAGCTCGGGGTGGGCCAGCTCACGGCCGCGGAAGCGCAGGGTGACCTTCACCTTGTCGCCTTCCTCGAAGAAGCGGTGCATCGACTTGGCTTTGACCTCGTAGTCGTGCTTGTCGATGTTCGGGCGGAGCTTGATCTCCTTGATCTCCACCACCTTCTGCCGCTTGCGCGCCTCGTTCTTCTTCTTCTGCTCCTGGAACTTGAACTTGCCGTAGTCCAGGATCTTGCAAACGGGCGGATCCGCGTTGGGGACGATCTCCACCAGGTCCAGTCCCGCTTCCTCGGCGGCTTCCAGGGCGGCGGAGGTGGGCATCACGCCCTGCTTCTCACCGTTCTGGTCGATGAGCAGAACGCGGGGGACGCGGATGTCTTCGTTGATGCGCGGCCCATCCTTGACGGGCGGCGCCTGCATGGGGCGGCGAATAGGCTATGCTCCGTGAGCGGCTGAAACGACAAACGCCCGGGGCGCTAGGCGCGCTCCGGTCGCATGTACACTATATGACCGCCCCGGGCGCCCCGATCAAGCATCGACGGGCGAGGGAGCCAACGCGCGGGCCGCTTGCAGCACTTGCGCCACAGGCATGTCCGCCAGATCGGGCGAGCGCAGCACGGCCACGTGCCCGCGCGGCGCGGCCAGCGCCGGATCGGAGGCGTTGGAGAACAGCACGATGGTCGGCGCCCCCGCCGCGGCGGCCAGGTGCAGCGGTCCGGTGTCGTTGCCGACCACCAGCGCCGCGCGCGCGCCGAGCGCGGCGATGCGGGCGAAATCGGTGTGGCCGGTCAAGTCGCGGGCCTGGGGCGTGCGGCGCTGGATCACCCGGGCCAGCGGCGTCTCCTGCGGCCCGCCGATGATCAGGATGTCGAAGCCGCGGCCGTGCAGCGCCTGGGCCAACTCGGCGTAGAGCTCGGCCGGCCAGCGCTTCTCCGGACGGTGCGCCGAGCCGCCGGGGATCAGCATCACATAGGGCTTGGGGCTGGTCGCCGTGTCCGGTTTGGCCTTGTCCAGCACCCAGGAGACGTCCGGCGGCGGCGCCATGCCCGGCTCAATGGGCGCGTCCGGCCAGATCCCCGCCGCCTTGAGCTGGTCGGCCTGGCGCTCCAGGGTGTGCATGTGGTCCCGCTCGGGGTTCCTGTGCGGGTGCGAGCAGCCCATGGCGATGCCCGACCACTGCGGCGGGAACGGCCAGAAGCCCAGGTACATCAGGCTCGAGCGCGACGAGGTCTGCAGGTCGTAGACCCGGTCGTAGCGGCCGCGGCGCAGCCGGCCGATCAGCGCCATCCACTCCCTGAACCCCTCGGGGCGGCCGTCGGCCTCCACCTCGTCCACATAGGGGCACAGCCGCGCCAGGGCCTCGAAGGGCGGGGTGGTCAGGAGCGTGATGCGCGCGTCCGGATGGGCCTCGCGGATCTTGCGCATGGCCGCCAGCGCCAGCACGAAGTCGCCCAGCGCCGACAGCTTGATCACCAGGATGCGCTTGATCTTGCGGGCCATCTCAGGCGTGCGCGTCCAGCACGCGTTCATAGGCCGCGAGCGTCGCCTGGCACATGGCCTCGGCCGAGTAGAGCTGGCGCGACCGGTTGGCGGCCAGGGCGCCCATGCTGGCCAGTTCGCCCGGCCCGGCGTCGATCGCCCGCGCCAGCGCCCGCGCCCAGGCGTCCACGTCGCCCGGCGGGACCAGCCAGCCGGTCTTGCCGTCCAGGATGGTCTCGGTGGTGCCCCCATGGGCCGAGGCGATCACCGGCCGGCCCATCACCTGCGGCTCCACCGCCGCGCGGCCGAAGCTCTCCGGCACGGTGGTGGGCAGGATCGCCAGGTCGCACACCACGCAGGCGGCGGGAATGTCGTCGCAATGGCCGACCAGCTTGATCTGGCCGGACAGGCCCGCCTCGGCGATCGCCTGCTCGACCTCCTCGCGGTAGCCCGTGCGGCCCTGGTCGTCACCGGCGAAGATGATCAGGAAGTCCTCGCGCCCCTCGGCCTTCAGCTTCGCGGCGGCCGCCACGATGGTCAGGTGGCCCTTGATGCGGGTCAGCCGTCCGGCCAGGAGAATCTTGACGCGCCGGTCGTCCGGGGCGATCCCCCAGGCCTCGCGCAGGGCGGCCAGGCGGCTGGGCGTGACCCAGTTGGGGTTGAACCGATCCAGGTCCACCCCGCGCGGAATGGTCACCACCTTGTTCGGATCGATCTTGTGCTCGGCCAGCACGTGATCGCGCGTGTAGTCGGAATTGGCGATCACCAGGTCGCCGCGGGTCATGATCGCGTTGTACCAGCGTTTCAACCGGCTCTTGGCGCCGTAGACTCCGTGGTAGGTGGCGATGAAGGGGGTGTGCGTGGCCTTGGCGGCCCACAGCGCCGAGAACGCCGGGGCGCGGGAGCGCGCGTGCACGATGCTCACCTTCTCGCGGCGGATCAGGTCGACCAGGCGCGCGGCGTTGCCCAGCATCACCAGCGGGTTCTTGGTCTGCACTGGCATCTGCGCCAGCCGGCCCCCGTCGGATTCCAGCCGAGCGGCCATGCGCCCGCCTCGCGTGGCCACCAGCGCCTTGCCGCCGGCGGCGACCACGGCTTGGGCCACGTCGATGGTGCTCTGCTCGGCGCCGCCGGTGTCGAGTTCGGGCACCACCTGCAGCAGGGTGAAGTCTTCGGGCAGGCTCACGGGCCTCTCCATAGCGTACGCGCGGTTTTGGTAAACCCTGCGCGACGCTGACGTAACGCCGCGCCCAGGCTAAACACCGGCCATGGACGATGCGATCCGATATCTGACCCGGCCGGACGGCGCCCGCCTGGCCTGGCGCGCGATCAAGGGGGCCGGGCCCACGGTGGTGTGGCTGGGCGGCTTCCGCTCGGAGATGGCGGCGACCAAGGCCGACGCCCTGGCCGCCTGGGCCAAGGCGGCGGGCCACGGCTTCCTGCGCTTCGACTACTTCGGCCACGGCGTCTCCGACGGCGACTTCCGGGCCGGCACGATCAGCCGCTGGCGCGACGACGCCCTGGCCTTGCTGGACGAGCTGGTGGAAGGGCCGGCGGTGCTCTGCGGCTCGTCCATGGGCGGCTGGCTGGCCTGCCTGGCCGCCATCGCCCGGCCGGAGCGGGTCAAGGCGATGGTGCTGATCGCCCCGGCCGCCGACTTCACCGAGAAGCTGATGGGCCCGGAGCTCTCCGACGAGGCCCGCGCGGCGCTCGCGGCCGACGGAGTCTGGATGCGCCCTTCGGCCTACGGCGATCCCTATCCGATCACCCAGGCCCTGTTCGACGACGGCGCCCGCTGGTCGATCCTGCCCGGCCCCGTACCCATCGAGGTCCCCGTGCGCGTCCTGCAGGGCGGCGCCGACCCGGATGTGCCCTGGACCCACGCCTTGGAGCTGGCCAACGAGCTGAAGTCGCCCGACGTGGTCTTCACCCTGATCAAGGACGGCGATCACCGCCTCTCACGGCCGCAGGACATCGCCCGGCTGATCGCCGCGGTCGAGGAACTGGTCGCCTAGCCGCAGATCGCATCGCCCAAGATGCTCCCCCAAGAGGGGAGCATCTGAGCGGTCAGCCGCCTGCCGCCAGGATCGCGCGCAGCCCCTCGCGATAGCTGGGAAAGGCCGGCCGCCAGCCGAGTTCGGCCTTGGCCCGGGCGTTGGAGACGCGCTTGCTCTCGGCGTAGAAGCGCATCGCCGCGACCGGCAGCTTCGCCTCGGCCAGGGCGACTTCCGGCGGCGGCTCCATGCCCAGGAGCCCCGCGGCGTAGGCGATCACCTTGCTGTTGGGCGCCGGCTCGTCGTCGCACAGGTTGTAGATCCCGCCGGGCCGCGGCCGGGCGATGGAGGCCTCCAGCCCGGCGGCCAGGTCATCGACATGGATGCGCGAGAACACCTGCCCGGGAGCGATGATCCGACGCGCGCGCCCCTCGCGCAGCCGGTCGAAGGCCGACCGCCCCGGCCCGTAGATGCCCGGCAGGCGGAACACCGCCACGCTCAGGCCCATGCCGCGGCCCACGTCCAGCCAGTCGCGTTCGGCCGCGACCCGCCGCGCGCCTTCCATCGACTGCGCCGCCAGCCGGCTCTCCTCGAACACCCAGCCGCCGCCGCGGTCGCCGTAGACCCCCGTCGTCGAAAGGTATCCCAGCCAGTTGGGGAAGGCCCGGGCGCGGGCGAGCGCCGGGGCGAGGACCGGCAGGGCGGGGCAGCCCTGCGGCCCCGGCGGGGCGGTCACCAGAATGGCGTCGGCCGAGGCGATCAGCTCGCCGGCCGGTTCAGGAGCGTCCAGCGGGGCGGGCTCGACGCCCTCGGCCGCCAGCGCCTCGGCCTCGCCGGGCCGGCGGCAGCTCGCCGCGACGCTCCAGCCCTTGCCCCTGAGCCGCCGGGCCAGCGCCCGGCCGGCGAAGCCGTAGCCGAAGACGAACAGGCGCAAGGCGGCCGGCTACTCCGCGGCCACCGCCGCCTTGCCGGTCGGATCGGTCGATTGGGCTGCGGCGGCCCGCTCGGCGTTCCAATGCGACACGCAGGGGATCTTGGCCAGATCGGCCCGCTCGGCGTAGCGGCGGGCGATCTCGGTGGCCTCGATCAGCAGGCCGTCGGCCAGGGTGATCGGCTCCAGGCCGTAGCCCAGCAGGCGCCGGTTCTCCACCAGGAGCTCGTTCTCGTCGGCTTCCTGGCGCGGGTTGGGCAGGTGGGCGATCTCCGCGCCGGTCAGGCGCGAGACCAGTCCGGCCAGGTCGCGCACCCGGTGGCATTCGGTCATCTGGTTCATCACCTTGACCCGGTCGCCGCGCTTGGGCGGGTGCTTCAGCGCCAGCTCGATGCAGCGCACCGTGTCCTGGATGTTGATGAAGGCGCGCGTCTGGCCGCCGGTGCCGTGCACGGTCAGCGGATAGCCGACGGCGGCCTGGATCAGGAAGCGGTTCAGCACCGTGCCGTAGTCGCCGTCGTAGTCGAAGCGGTTGATCAGCCGCTCGTCCAGGCGGGTCTCGGCGGTCTGGCAGCCCCAGACGATGCCCTGGTGCAGGTCGGTGATCCGCAGCTTGTCGTTCTTGGCGTAGAACTGAAACAGCAGCGCGTCCTGCGTCTTGGTCATGTGGTAGATCGAGCCGGGGTTGGCCGGATACAGGATCTCCCGCTCCACCCAGCCCTCGGGCGTCTCCACCTTCACCGTCAGATAGCCTTCCGGGATCGCAGCCCCGGCGGTGCCGTAGCCGTAGACGCCCATGGTGCCCAGGTGCGCCAGGTGGATGTCCAGGCCGGAATCGACGATCGCCGCCAGGACGTCGTTGGTGGCGTTCAGGTTGTTGTCGACGGTGTAGCGCTTGTGCTGCGCCGACTTCATCGAATAGGGCGCGGCCCGCTGTTCGGCGAAGTGCACCATCGCCTCGGGCCGCCAGCTCGTCAGGATCTCCAGCAGGCCGTCGTAGTCCTTGCCCACCGTCAGCGGATGGAACTCGATGGTCCGGCCGGTCGCCTCGGTCCAGGCCGCCAGGCGGGTCTCGATGTCGCTGATGGGCGTGAGCGACTGAACGCCCAGCTCTTCGTCGATCCGACGCCGCGAGAGATTGTCGACGATCGCCACGTCATGGCCTTGCGCCGAAAGGTGCAGCGCCGTAGGCCATCCGCAGAAGCCATCACCGCCGAGAACCAGTATCCGCATCGTTCCTCCGATCGGTTCTAGGTCGCGTCTCGCAACAGGGCTAACGCAGCCAAGCCAGTTTCGGAAGCCGTCGCGTCGACGGAATGTGGCGTTGGCCCTAAGAAATGTGTCGGTACGAACTAAACGGAGCGCGCGACAGATCAATGACTGTGATCGTCACCGGAGCGGCCGGATTCATCGGCATGCACGTGGCTGAACGCCTTCTGTCGCGGGGAGAATCCGTCGTCGGCGTCGACGTCTTCAACGACTATTACGACCCGGCGTTGAAGGATGCGCGCGCTTCGCGGCTGGCGGATCGCGACGGCTTCCGCATGGTCCGCATGGACATCGCCGACGCCGAGGCGATGCGCGCCCTCGTCGCCGAATCAGGCGCGCGGCGGATGGTCCACCTCGCCGCTCAGGCCGGCGTGCGCTACTCCATCGACAATCCCTTCGCCTATGAGCGCTCGAACCTGGCCGGCCATCTGTCGGTGCTGGAGGCGTGCCGCCACGCGCCGGGCTTCGAGCACCTGGTCTACGCCTCCTCCAGCTCGGTCTACGGCGACCGGCCGGGCGAGGGGGCCGGCTTCAAGGAAAGCGACGCGGCGGCCGAGCCGGTCTCGCTCTATGCGGCCACCAAGCGCGCGGGCGAGCTGATGAGCTTCGCCTACGCCAGGCTCTACGGCTTTCCGCAGACGGGCCTGCGCTTCTTCACCGTCTACGGGCCCTGGGGCCGGCCGGACATGGCCTATTTTTCGTTCACCCGGAAGATCCTGGCCGGCGAGCCCATCGAGGTGTTCGGCCAGGGCAAGATGGCCCGCGACTTCACCTACATCGACGACATCGTCGACGGCATCCTGGGCGCGCTCGATCGCCCGCCCGAGCATGGCGCCAACCGCATCCTCAACATCGGCGACAGCCGGCCCGTCGGCCTGATGGACATGATCGGCGTGCTCGAGCGCGCGCTCGGCCGCGAGGCGGAGAAGATCTTCAAGCCCATGCAGCCGGGCGACGTCACCGAGACCTACGCCGACGTCTCCAGGCTCCACGCCCTCACCGGTTATCAGCCCAAGGTGAAGCTGGAGGAGGGCCTGCCCCGGTTCGTCGACTGGTACCGGGGCTACAACGGCCTTCGCTAGAGCAGCGCCTTGATCGCCGCGCGGGCGGCGTCGGCCAGGTCCGGACGGGCCAGGGCGAAGGCCACGTTGGCGCGCAGAAGGCCGATCTTGTCGCCGCAGTCGTAGGTGGTCCCCTCGTACTCCAGGGCGTGGAAGGTCTGGCTCTTCATCAGCTCGACCATGGAATCGGTGAGCTGAATCTCGCCGCCGGCGCCTTTGCCCTGCCGCTCCAGCAGCTCGAAGATCTGCGGCTGCAGCACGTAGCGGCCGGAGATGAACAGGTTCGAGGGCTCGGTCCCCGGCGCGGGCTTCTCGACCATGCCGGTCATGCGGTTCAGCCGGCCGTCCTGCCCGTCCAGGGCGACGATGCCGTACTTGTGGGCCTCGCCCTCCGGCGCAGGCTCCACGGCGATGATGTTGCCGCCCACCTGCTCGTAGGCCGCCACGCACTGGACCAGCGCCGGCGTCTTCGCCGCCATCAGCATGTCGGGCAGCATCACCGCGAAGGGCTCGTCGCCGATGATGTCGCGGGCGCACCACACCGCGTGGCCCAGGCCCAGCGGCGCCATCTGGCGCACGAAACTCATCTGGCCGGGCTTGGGCAGGTCGCGGCGCACCTCGGCCAGGATGTCGGCCTTGCCCTTGGCCTCCAGCGCGTTCTCGATCTCGGGGTTGGCGTCGAAATAGTCCTCGATGGCGCCCTGGCCGCGGCCGACGATGAAGACGAAGTGCTCGATGCCCGCCGCGCGGGCTTCCTCCACCACGTAGGACAGGATCGGCCGGTCCACGACGTTCAGCAGGTTCTTCGGCGTGGTCTTGGCGCCCGGCAGCACACGGGTTCCCAGCCCCGCCACCGGCAACACGGCCTTGCGCACACGCTTCGACATCCAAACCTCCCGTATGGCCGCGCAACGCCACGCCGCAACCCTGGCGGCGCCCTCGCTTCCGGCGGCGATCAAATCAGATTTCAGTCCCGCGCCGAACCGGCCCCCACGGCGGCGATGCACGATCTAGCCGAGAGTCCGTTTCAAAACCATGACTTGCCGCAAAGACGCGCCGGCGCGGGGCGGGCCTACTCCACGGTGACCGACTTGGCCAGGTTGCGCGGCTGGTCCACGTCCGCGCCTTTCTGCACGGCCACGTAGTAGGCCAGGAGCTGGATCGGCGCCGACATCACCAGGCTGGAGACCAGCGGGTCGGAGGTGGGCGCGGTCACCACCACCTTGGCGCCGGCCGGCGCGTGGCGGGCGCCCTCGGTGTCGGTGATGAACACCACCTGTCCGCCGCGGGCCATCACCTCGCTCATGTTCGAGGCCGACTTCTCGAACCAGGCGTCGTAGGGCGCCAGGATGATGATCGGCGTCTGGTCGTCCACCAGGGCGATCGGGCCGTGCTTCAGCTCGCCGGCGGCGTAGCCCTCGGCGTGGATGTAGCTGATCTCCTTCAGCTTCAGCGCCCCTTCCAGGGCCAGCGCCGACATCGGGCCGCGCCCCAGGTAGAGCACGTCCCGCGCCTTGGCGATCTCGGCGGCGATGTCCTTGATCGCCTCCTCCAGGCCGATGGCCTCGGCGATCAGCCGCGGCGCGCCCAGCAGCACCTTCACCAGCCGCTCTTCCTCGGCCTCGTCGATGCGCCCGCGGGCCTTGGCGGCGGCCACGGCCAGGGCGATCAGCACGCTCACCTGGGCGGTGAAGGCCTTGGTCGAGGCCACGCCGATCTCCGGCCCGCAGTGGATCGGCCAGACCACCTCCACCTCGCGCGCGATGGTCGATTGGGTGGCGTTGACGATCGCCGCGCTCCGCATGCCCCGCTCCTGGCAGTAGCGCAGGGCCGCCAGGGTGTCGGCGGTCTCGCCCGACTGCGACATGGCGATCACCAGCGAGCCCGGCCGCAGGGCCGGCTGGCGGTAGCGGAACTCCGAGGCGATCTCCACGTCCACCGGCAGGTCGGCGAGCTGCTCGATCAGGTAGCGGCCGATCACGCCGGCGATGTAGGAGGTGCCGCAGGCTACGATCTGCACGCGCTCCAGGCCGGCGAAGTCGATGTCGCCGGGCACGGCCGTTCGGTCGGTCAGGGTGTCCACATAGGCCGCGATGGTGCGCTGGCAGCCCTCCGGCTGGTCGTGGATCTCCTTCTCCATGAAGTGGCGGTAGTTGCCCTTCTCCATCAGCGCGGCGGAGGCGGGCATCAGCTTGATCTCGCGGTGCGCCGGCGCGCCCGTCGCGTCGAAGATCTGCGCGCCCTTGTGGTCCACCAGGGCGTAGTCGCCATCCTCCAGATAGGCCACCCGGTCGGTGAAGGGGCCGAGCGCCAGGCCGTCGGAGCCCACGAACATCTCGCCCCGGCCATAGCCGATGGCCAGCGGCGGGCCGTTGCGCGCGGCCAGGATCACCTCGTCCTCGCCGCCGATCAGCACGCATAGCGCAAACGCGCCCTTCAGCCGGTCCAGCGTCGCCTTGAACGCCTCCAGCGGCGTCAGGCCCTTGGCGAGCTCGGAGTCCAGCAGGTGGGCCACCACCTCGGTGTCGGTGTCGCTCTGGAAGGTGCGGCCCGCGGCGATCAGCTCGGCCTTCAGCTCGGCGAAGTTCTCGATGATGCCGTTGTGCACCACGGCCACGCGGCCGACGATGTGCGGGTGGGCGTTGCGCTCGGTGGGCGCGCCGTGGGTGGCCCAGCGGGTGTGGCCGATGCCGGTGGTGGCGTTCAGCGGATGGGCCGCGAGCACGGCCTCCAGCTCGCGCAGCTTGCCCGGCGCGCGCCGCCGCTCGAGCTTGCCGTCCACCTGGGCGGCGATGCCGGCCGAATCATAGCCGCGGTACTCCAGGCGCTTCAGGCTCTCCACGAGCCGGTCCTGGACCGGGCCGACGCCGACGATGCCGATGATGCCGCACATGGATGACCACCCTTTTGCCGCAAGTCGCCGGCAGGACTAATGTTGCGTTCGACGCGCCTTTAGCATTCGCAAACGCGCCGTCGACTAAATCTGGGTTTCGGAACGTTTCGCGAGCCTCCATGACCGCCAAAAAACGCGCCTATTTCGGGACCGACGGGATCCGGGGCCAGGCGAACAGACATCCCATGACCGCCGAGGTCGCCCTGCGCGTCGGCATGGCGGCGGGCAAGCTCTTCATGTCGCACGCCGCGCGTCGCCACCTGGTGGTGATCGGCAAGGACACGCGCCTGTCGGGCTACATGATCGAGCCCGCCCTGGTGGCCGGCTTCACCAGCGTCGGCATGGACGTGCGCCTGTTCGGCCCCTTGCCGACGCCGGGCGTGGCGATGATGACGCGCTCGCTGCGCGCCGACCTCGGCGTGATGATCAGCGCCTCGCACAACGGCTTCGCCGACAACGGCATCAAGCTGTTCGGCCCCGACGGCTACAAGCTCTCCGACGAGCGCGAGCTGGAGATCGAGGCCCTGATGGACCAGGGCCTGGAGGAGGGGCTGGCCAGCCCCACCGGCCTTGGCCGCGTGCAGCGGATCGACGATTCCCAGGCCCGCTACGTGGAGATCGCCAAGGCCACCTTCCCCCGCGGGCTCAGCCTGGCCGGCCTGCGCGTGGTGGTCGATTGCGCCCACGGCGCGGCCTACAAGGTCGCTCCCGCCGCCCTCTACGAGCTGGGCGCGGAGGTCTTCCCCCTGGGCGTCGAGCCCAACGGCCTCAACATCAACGAGGAATGCGGCTCCACCCATCCGGAGGCGATGGCCCGCATGGTGCGCGAGTACCGCGCCGACATCGGCATCTCGCTCGACGGCGACGCGGACCGGGTGGTGATCTGCGACGAGCACGGCCAGATCGTCGACGGCGACCAGATCATGGCCCTGATCGCCGACCACTGGGCCGCCCGCGAGCAACTCACCGGCGGCGGCGTGGTGGCCACGGTGATGTCCAACCTGGGCTTGGAGCGGTTCCTCGCGGCCCGCGGCCTGAAGCTGGAGCGCACCCAGGTCGGCGACCGCTACGTCATGGCCCGTATGCGCGAAGGCGGCTTCAACCTGGGCGGCGAACAGTCCGGCCACGTGATCCTGTCGGACTTCTCCACCACCGGCGACGGGCTGATGGCCGCCCTGCAGGTGCTGGCCGTGCTGAAGACCACGGAAAAGCCGATGAGCGCGCTCGCCCGCCAGTTCGAGCCCGCGCCCCAGGTGCTGGAGAACGTGCGCTTCGGCGCCGGCAAGCCGCTGGAGAGCGATGCGGTCAAGTCGGCGATCGCCAAGGCCGAGGCCCGGCTCAACGGCGCCGGGCGCATCGTCGTGCGCGCCTCCGGCACCGAGCCGCTCATCCGCATCATGGCCGAGGGCGACGACGAGCGGCTGGTCAACCAGGTGGTGCGCGACATCGCCGGCGCGGTGAAGACCGCCACGCCCTGAGCCCTCTCGCCGTCGCTCTGCAATTGCGCAGATCGGGCCTGCGACACCGCTGATTGGCGCCCGTCCGCGCCGGGACTACTTCGCCGCTCCTCGCGATCGGGCGAAGGGAGACCTGGCGGTGAAGACTTTCCTGAAGTGGACGGCGCGGGCGGCGTTGACGCTCGTCGGCGTCGCGGCGCTCACGGTGCTGGGCGCGGTCGGCGCGTCGGAGGCGATGATCCGCCGCTCCTGGTCCGCGCCTGCTCCGAGCCTCGTGGCGGCGCACGACGCCGGCGCGGCCGCCCGCGGCCGGCGCCTGGCCGCCCGCTACGGCTGCATGGACTGCCACGGCGCGGCCCTGACCGGCCGGTTGTTCTTCGATCAGATGCCGGTGGGGCGCATCTGGGCGCCGAACCTGACCCTGGCCGCCGCCCGCCAGAGCGACGCGGAGCTGGCGCGGGCGATCCGCGCGGGCGTCGCCGCCGACGGCCGCGCCCTGTGGATCATGCCTTCGGAGGCGTTCTCGCGGCTGAGCGATTCGGAGACCGCCGACCTGATCGCCTTCGTCCGGTCCGAGCCCGAGGCCGGCGCGCCCCAGCCGGCCAGCCAGTTCGGGCCCCTCGGCCGGATCGGCGTGCTCGCCGGCAAGTTCAGGTCGGCCCCGCGGCAGATCGCCGAGCAGCGCGCCCTGGCGCCGGCCGACATGGGCCCCGCCCACGCCCGGGGCCGCGCCCTCGCGCGGGCCTGCATGGAGTGCCACGGCGTCGACCTGAAGGGCGGCTCGGCCACCGGCGCGCCGGACCTGTCGATCGCGGCGGCCTACGACTTCGGCGACTTCGATCGGCTGATGCGCACCGGCGTCGCGGCCGGCGGGCGGCGGCTGGGCCTGATGAGCGACGTCGCCCCGCTGAGGTTCGCCAGTCTCGCCCCGGACGAGATGCGCGCCCTGCACGATTACCTGAAAGCCAGGGCCGGCTTGGGGAACTGATCGTCGCAGGGACTGTTCAACACTCAAAAACCATGTCAGCTTCGTAATGTTCGGGCCGCTCGACCGGTCCGATCCAAGAACGAGATGACGACAGGGAGTGAAATGGCATGCTGAGGCGTCCCGCCGTGATCGGGGCCCCGGCGCGTCCCGCGAGCAAGGCCCTCAACTCGGTGGCTTGCTTCGCGTTCGTGGCCCTTCTGGCCGCGGCCTTCTGGGCAGGCGCGTTGTGGATCGTCCAAACCCTCTTCCAGCTTTTCGCGGCCGCCTGAAATGGGACGTCCGTTGGATCGCGACCTAGCTGCGCCCGACGCTGGTGTAGTTGAAACCCTGCGCGCGCAGGTCCTTGGGCTTGTAGATGTTGCGCAGGTCCACGAGGATCGGATCGCGCATCGAGGCCTTGATGCGGTCCAGGTCCAGCGCGCGGAACTGGTCCCACTCGGTGATGATGACCAGGGCGTCGGCGCCTTCGGCCGCATCGTACGGCGACTGCTTGAACGTTACGCCGGGCAGCAGGTGTTCGGCCTCTGCGGCGCCTTCGGGGTCGAACGCCTGGACCTTTGCGCCCATGGCCTGCAGCGCCGGGACGATGTCCAGCGAGGGGGCGTCGCGCATGTCGTCGGTGTTCGGCTTGAAGGTCAGACCCAGCACGCCCACCGTCTTCCCTGACACCTCGCCGCCCATGGCCTTGGACACCTTGCGCGCCATGGCCTTCTTGCGCTGGTCGTTGACCCGCACGGTGGTCTCGATCAGCTCGACCGGAGCGTTATAGCTCACCGCCGTGCGCACCAGCGCCAGGGTGTCCTTCGGGAAGCACGAGCCGCCGTAGCCGGGCCCGGCGTTCAGGAACTTGCCGCCGATCCGCTTGTCCAGGCCGATGCCGCGGGCCACCTGCTGCACGTCCGCGCCCACCGCCTCGCACAGGTCGGCCATCTCGTTGATGAAGGTGATCTTCATCGCCAGGAAGGCGTTGGCCGCGTACTTCGTCAGCTCCGAGGTGCGCCGGCCGGTGAACAGGATCGGCGTCTCGTTGAGGTACAGCGGCCGGTAGAGCTCGCTCATCACCGCCTTGGCCCGCTCGTCCTCGCAGCCCACCACCACCCGGTCGGGGCGCTTGAAGTCCTCGATGGCCGCGCCCTCGCGCAGGAACTCGGGGTTGGAGACCACGGCGAAGTCGCCGTCGGGGCGCACCCGGCGCACGATCTTCTCGATCTCGTCGCCGGTGCCCACCGGCACGGTGGATTTGGTGACGATCACGGTGAAGCCGTCCATCAGCGCGGCGATCTCCTCGGCCGCGGCGTAGACGTAGGTCAGGTCCGCGTGGCCGTCGCCGCGCCGCGAGGGCGTGCCCACGGCGATGAACACCGCGTCGGCCTTCCTCACCGCCTCGGCCGCGTCGGTGTCGAACGTCAGCCGCCCGGCCTTGACGTTGGTGGCCACCAGCACGTCCAGCCCCGGCTCATAGATCGGGATCTCGCCCTGGTTCAGGCGCTCGATCTTGCCGGCGTCCTTGTCGATGCAGGTCACCATGTGGCCGAAGTCGGCGAAACAGGCCCCGCTCACCAGGCCCACATAGCCCGTGCCGATCATCGCAACTTGCATGGATCAATCTCTGCGTCTGAAGGTCTGGGAAGGTCCGCGGCGCACGTCCGTCAGACTTCCTGGTTGTAGGCGCCGACCTGGGGATGGCGGGCGAGCCTGGGCTTCACTTCCTCGCGGAAGAGGGCCCGCATGTCGTCCTCGGACCGGGCGCTTTCAACCACGGCCACGAGTTCGGGCTTGTTGGACGACGCGCGCACCAGCACCCAGGAGCCGTCGTCCAGGGCCACGCGCACGCCGTTCACGGTGATCAGCTCGACGATGGCGCGTCCCAGCACCTTGCCGCCGGCCTGGTGCAGGGCGACGTACTCGGCCGTCACCTTGTCCACCACCGCGTACTTCTCCTCGTCCGGGCAGTGCGGCGACATGGTCAGCGAGGTGTAGGCCGCCGGCAGCGCCCGCTTGAGCTCCGAAAGCTTCCGGTCCGGGTTGCGGTCCAGCATCGACAGGATCGCCCCCGCCGCCACCAGCCCGTCGTCGTAGCCGCGGCCGATGGGGGCGTTGAAGAAGAAGTGGCCGCTCTTCTCGAAGCCGGCCAGGGCGCCCAGCTCGGCGGTCTTGCGCTTGATGTAGCTGTGGCCGGTCTTCCAGTAGACCGTGTCCGCCCCGTTGGCCTTCAGCACCTCGTCGGTGGCGTAGAGCCCGGTGGACTTCACGTCGACCACGAAGGTCGCGCCCTTGTGCAGCGCCGACAGGTCGCGGGCCAGCATCAGGCCGATCTTGTCGGCGAAGATCTCCTCGCCCTCGTCGTCCACCACCCCGCAGCGGTCGCCGTCCCCGTCGAAACCCAGGGCCAGGTCCGCCCCGTGGTCGCGCACCGCCTGGGCCATGGCGTGCAGCATCGCCTGGTCCTCGGGGTTGGGATTGTACTTGGGGAAGGTCCAGTCGAGGTCGCAGTCCATCTCGACCACCTCGGCCACGCCCATCCGCCGCAGGGCCTGCGGCGCGAAGGCGCCGGCCGTGCCGTTGCCGCAGGCGCAGACCACCTTCAGCGGCCGGCTCAGGGCCACGTTCTCGGAGACCTCGGCGATATAGCGCTCGGCGAAGCCGTCGATCCGCTCCAGCCGCCCGCCCGGCCGCTCGACGAAGGCGCCGCCGAGCACGATCTCCTTCAGCCGGCCCATCTCCTCGGGCCCGAAGGTCAGCGGCCGCTGGGCGCCCATCTTCACGCCGGTCCAGCCGTTCTCGTTGTGGCTGGCGGTGACCATGGCCACGCAGGGCGCGTCCAGGGCGAACTGGGCGAAGTAGGCCATCGGCGAGACCGCCAGGCCGATGTCGACCACCTCGCAGCCGGCGCCGATCAGGCCCAGGGTCAGGGCCTGCTTGATCGACAG
The DNA here is from genome assembly GCF_041916435.1 of Phenylobacterium sp. Classification (GTDB taxonomy): domain Bacteria; phylum Pseudomonadota; class Alphaproteobacteria; order Caulobacterales; family Caulobacteraceae; genus Phenylobacterium. The sequence continues at coordinate 500,873 of NZ_JAYRZM010000004.1, forward strand.
CGAATAGGAGCGGAAGTCGTGGCCGACGACGATCCGCTTCAGGCCAAGCTCCTGGATGAAGGTTCCAAGGCCCAGGCCGAGCGCCTGCACGCCCAGCAGGTTGATCTCCGAGCCGAACAGCCAGCGCGCGTCGTATTCGCGAAAGCCCGTCGCCTTCACCAGCGGCGCGGTCTCGAACGCCATGGTGTTGGGCTGCAGGTCGGCGCGGGGCGCGGGAAGCATCAACGCTCCTTCAGGTTGCTGGCGCTCGTCTTATTCGGCTCTTGCCCGCGACGCCAAGCTAAGGCGTCTAAATGACGAATCTTCACAGGCGGTTGTCACATCACGCCGGCGCGCAGCAGGTCGTGGATATGCAGTATCCCCACCGGCCGGCCGTCCTCCACGACGAACAGCACGGTCACGGGCGGCGCCGGATCGCTCATCAGCGCCAGGGCTTCCGAGGCCAGCATGGTCGGCGGGGCGGTCTTCTTCGGGCCCGGCGTCATCACCTCGCCCGCCGTGCGGTCCAACAGGCCGTCCAGGTGGCGGCGCAGGTCGCCGTCGGTCACCACCCCGGCCAGCCGGCCGTCCGCGCCGGTCACGCCGACGATGCCGAAACGCTTCTCGGTCATCTCCAGCAGCGCCTGGGGCATGGGCGTGGCCTGGTCCACCAGCGGCAGCTCGGGCGCGCCGTGCATCAGGTCGCCCACCGTGCGCAGCATCGCCCCCAGCTTGCCGCCGGGATGCAGGGTCTTGAAGTCGTGGGCCGTGAAGCCGCGCCGCTCCAGCAGCGCCACGGCCAGGGCGTCGCCCAGCGCGATCTGCAGGGTGGTGGAGGTGGTCGGCGCCTTGACCTCGGCCGTCACCTCCTCGGCGTCGGCCAGGGTCAGCACCACGTCGGCGGCCCGCCCGAGCGCGCTGTCGGCCGAAGCGGTGACGGCGATCAGCGGGATGTGGAAGCGGCGCGTGTAGGCGATCACGTCGGCCAGCTCCTGGTTCTGGCCGGATTTCGACAGGGCCAGCACCACGTCGGCATCGCCGATCATGCCCAGGTCGCCGTGGCTGGCCTCGTTGGCGTGCACGAAGAAGGCCGGCGCGCCGGTGGAGGCGAAGGTTGCGGCGATCTTGCGCGCCACGTGGCCCGACTTGCCGATGCCGGTGCAGATCACCCGCCCCTTGGCGGCGTAGAGCAGGTCCACGGCCCTGGCGAAGGCCTCGTCCAGCGCGGCCGCCTGAAGGTTCAGGGCCGCGGCCTCCGTGGTCAGCACCCGGCGGCCGGCGGCGATGGCGTCGAAGTCGCTCATTGGCCGGGCGCGACCGCCTGGGTCTGCAGGTCGGAAACGGTCGCCCGCGCCTGGCGCAGGCGCTTCTCGGAATCCTCGGTCTCGCGCTTCATCGCCGCCTGCATCTCCGGAGTGCGCTGCACCGGCTCGTGGCCGAACGGGCCCGGCGAGCGGTCCCCCAGGCCCTGCGGCCACACCATGGCCAGGGCGATCAGCAGAAGCGCCGCGAGGATCAGGGCGGGCATGAAGAGCCGGTCGAGCATCGCGTGCATATAGCCGCTCGCGCCCGCCCGGGCCAAGGCTTGCGACGCGCAGGGTTGACGATGGCGCCCGCGGGCCCTAGCCCCACGCCGCACCCTGAAGGAGACGAAGCTTGCCCACCCTGATCCTGCTGCGTCACGGCCAGAGCCGCTGGAATCTCGAGAATCGCTTCACCGGCTGGGTGGACGTCGACCTGACGCCCCAGGGCGAGGCCGAGGCGGCCAAGGGCGGCGAGCTGATCAAGGCCGCCGGCGTCCAGATCGACCGCGCCTACACCTCGGTGCTCACCCGCGCCATCCGCACGCTCTGGCTGGCGCTGGGCGCGTCGGGCCAGACCTTCGTGCCGGAGGTCAAGGACTGGCGGCTGAACGAGCGCCACTACGGCGGCCTCACCGGGCTCAACAAGGCCGACACCGCCGAGAAGTACGGCGACGAGCAGGTGAAGATCTGGCGGCGCTCCTACGACACCCCGCCGCCGCCGCTGGCCCACGGCGGCGAGTTCGACTTCTCCAAGGACCGCCGCTACGCCGGCGCCGTCCTGCCGGACACTGAAAGCCTGAAGACCACGCTCGACCGCGTGCGGCCCTATTGGGAGGGCGAGATCGCCCCGCACCTGAAGGCCGGCGAAACCCTGCTGGTCGCCGCCCACGGCAATTCGCTGCGGGCCATCGTCAAGCTGCTGTTCGACGTGGCCGACGACGCCATCGTCGGTGTCGAGATCCCCACCGGCAATCCGCTGCTCATCGAGCTGACCGATCAGTTGAAGCCGGTCTCGGCCCGCTATCTCGACGAGAGCCGCGCCCAGCCCCTGCCGACGGCGGCGTGAGCGCGCCGGGCCCGCAGGAGCTGATGCGGCGGGCCATCGCGCTCGCCGCGGCCCGGGTGGGCCTGACCGCCGACAATCCGGCCGTCGGCTGCGTCATCGTCCGCGACGGCGAGGTGGTGGGCGAGGCCGCCACAGCCCCCGGCGGGCGGCCCCACGCCGAGGAGCAGGCCCTGGACCAGGCCGGCGGGCGCGCCAGGGGCGCCACGGCCTATGTCACGCTGGAGCCCTGCGGCGCGCGCTCCAGCGGCGCGGCCTCGTGTTCGGAGCGCCTGGCCGCCGCCGGCGTCGCCCGCGTGGTGATCGCCTGCGAGGATCCGTCAACCTTTGCGGCCGGGCAGGGCGCCGACCGTCTGGCCGCGGCCGGGGTCGCGGTGGAGGCCGGATTTCTCGCGCAGGAGGCGGCGTTTCTTTACGATAGCTACCATCCTGCGACGCAGGGTTGCGCTCGCGGCTAAGTGACGGAAGCACCCCGTTAATCTCAGCGCATTACCCTTACCGGCGACAAACCGCCGCAGCCCGCGCAATCATGCCTGTAAACCCTGTTCCAATGCCGAAAGCGCAGCGCCTCACCCAGGCCGAGCTCGACGTCGTCTGCGCGCGCCACGACCGGCTTTGGACGTCCAAGCCCGGCGGCGCGCGCGCCGTCCTGGCGTGGAAGGACCTGTCCGGCCTCAACCTTGAGGGCCGCAACCTCTGCGACGCCGACTGCACGGGAACCATCTTCGCCGGCTGCAAGATGCGCGGCGTGCGCTTCGACCACGCCAACCTGTTCGGCGCCGACTTGCAGAACGCCGACCTGGCCGAGGCTTCGATGCGCCGCGCCGACCTGCGCGGGGTCTGCCTGCGCGGCGCCGACCTGACCGGGGCCGACATGTTCGAGGCCGACCTGCGCGAGGGCGCCATCGCCGCGGCGGACAAGCAGATGGGCCTGCGGATCCTGGAGCACCTGAACCGCGCGGGCGAGGTGGACGGCGCGATCCTGGCCGGCGCCAACCTGGAGCGTTCGCGCCTGTCCGGCGTCATGGCCGTGAAGGCCGACTTCACCGACGCCACCCTGAAGGACGCCAAGCTCATCCGCGCCAATTTCAAGCAGGCGAACATGACCGGCGTGAACCTCGCCGGGGCCGACCTCTCCGGCGCCGACCTCTCCGGCGCGGACCTGCAGGACGCCATCCTGGTGGGCGCCAAGACCCTGTCCTGGAACGTCACCTCGGCGAACATGGAAGGCGTGCTCACCGACAAGCCCGCCGGCACCGCGGTCTCGGACCTGCCCTATCAGGAGATGATCCGCGACCACGCCCGCTGGTGCGAGACCGGCGGCGCGGCCGGCAAGCCCAGCTCGTTCGACGGCGCCGATCTGCGCGCCCTGGAATCGATCCGCGGCTTCGACCTGACCGCCCTGTCGGCCAAGGGCGCGGTGTTCTACGGGCTGGACATGGAAGGCGTGCAGCTCCAGGGCGCGCACCTGGAGAACGCCGACCTGCGCAGTTGCAACCTGCGCCGGGCCGACCTGCGCGGCGCGCAGCTCGTGGGCGCCAAGCTCGCCGGCGCCGACCTGCGCGAGGCCCAGATGGGGCCGCTGCTGCTGGGCGCGGACCGGGTGATGCCCTGCAATCTGGCCGGGGCGAACCTGAAGGGCGTGGATTTCAGCGGCGCGGACCTGCGCCAGGCCGTCATGAGCGACGCCGACCTGTCGCGCTCCAACTTCACCGGCGCCCAGCTGCGCCAGGTGAACCTGACCCGTGCCCGCCGCGCCGGCGCCCGTGGTCTTGAAGGTTTGATATAACGGCGTTCTTAACCGTTTGGTCGCGCCTGCGACATAACATCGCAGTCTGATTTGGAAAGGAGGCTTGCTCGTGACCGCTCCCGCCGTCGCCCTTACCGGCCGCCGCCACCTGTCGGCCGGCGAGATCGAGATGGTCGTCTCGGCGCATGAGCGCTTCCTGAGCGGCAAGCCCGGCGGCCGGCGCGCGAACCTGCGCTTCATCGACCTGACGGGTGTGGACCTGTCCGGCCGCGACCTGTCCGACGCTGATCTGTCCTCGTCGATCCTGGACGGGGCCAAGCTGGCCGGCTGCAAGCTGGAGCGGGCCAATCTGTTCGGCAGCGACCTGCGCAAGGCCGACCTGCGCCGCGCCAACCTCCGGCGCGCCGACCTGCGCGGCTGCTGCCTGCGCGGGGCCGACCTGACCGAGGCCGACCTCACCCAGGCCGACTTCCGCATCGGCCAGATCGCCGTGCCCCATCCCAGCAAGGGCCTGAGCTCGCTGGTGCACCACGCGCGCCCCGGCCAGCTCGACCACGCCGTGTTCACCGGCGCCAGCCTGGACGGCTCGCAGTTCAACGAAGCCTCGATGTTCGCGGTCGACCTGACCGATTGCTCCCTGCGCGGCGCCAAGCTGTCGCGGGCCAATCTGAAGGAAGCCTGCCTGGAGGGCGCCATCCTCGACGGCGCGGACGTCGGCGGCGCCAATCTCGAGAACGCCAACCTGACCGACGCGATCCTCACCGGCGTCGACCTGGGCACGGCGCGGATCAGCGGGGCCAATCTCAGCGGCTCCATGGCCGCGCCGTCCGCCGCCGCGATCGCCCGCGCCGAGGACGTCTTCTCCATGGCCGAGGCCAATCAGGCCTGGTGCCGCGGCCAGCCGGGCCGGCCGGCCAAGCTCGACGGCGAGGATCTTCGCCCCCTGGACCAGCGGCTGCGCGGCTTTCGCCTGTCGGCCATGAGCGCTCGGGGCGCGTGCTTCGTGGGCATGGACCTGTCCGGCGTGCATCTTCAGGGCGCCAATCTGGAAGGCGCCGACCTGCGCGGCGTCGTCCTGGCCGGCGCCGACCTGCGCGGCGCCAAGCTGGCGGGCGCGAACCTCACCAAGGCCGACCTGCGCGAGGCGGTGCTGGGGCCCCTGCCGCTGGGCGCGGACCGTTCCGCGCCGGGCAGCCTGGAGCACGCGCGGCTGCGCTACGCCCTGGCGACGGGCGCGGACCTGTCCGGCGCCGTGCTCGACGGCGCGGACCTGCGCGGCTGCGACTTCACCGGCGCCAATATGAGGGGCGTGAGCCTGCGCGACACCGACCCCACCGTGGCGATCGGCCTGCCGGGCTAGCCGGCCTTCGCGCACGAAAAAGGGCGGCGCGTTTCCGCACCGCCCTGGTCGCAGCCTGCCTGGAGGGGATCAGGCGGCCGCTTCACCTTCGATCAGGGGCTTGGTTTCGCCCGTGGCGATGTCGATGCGCCGCGGCTTCAGCGATTCCGGCAGCTCGCGCTTGAGCGAGATGGAAAGCAGGCCGTCGGCGAGCTTGGCCTCGGTCACCACCACGTAGTCGGCCAGCTGGAACCGGCGCTCGAAGTTGCGCTCGGCCAGGCCGCGATGCAGGTAGCGGCGCTGGTCGTCGTTGGCGGCCTTGCGGCCTTGCACGGTCAGGAGGTTCTCCTTGACCTCGATGTTCAGTTCTTCCGGCCGGAAACCGGCGACCGCGATCTCCACGCGGTACGCGTTCTCGGCGGTGCGCTCGATGTTGTAGGGCGGATAGCCCGAGGCCGCGTCGGCGGCGGCGGACTCCAAGAGGCCGGCCAGGCGGTCGAAGCCCACGACAGAGCGATAGAGGGGGGAAAAGTCGAGAGTACGCATTCCAGTCACATCCTTCTTGGCTCAAGCAAGGTTGTCTTGTGCGAACCGTCCGCGACCCATCAGGCTTCGCGGGGCGTTCGGAAGGCCCGGCTGTCCAGCGCCTTCAGTGATCAGATGGGACCGGGAGAAGCTGATTCAAGGGTCCGGCCGCCCGGGCGGCCTTCGCGTTTTGACCCTCGCGGCGGCTCGGGGTAGTCCGGGCGGGCCTTGGGGGCCGATCGAGAGACGCATGACCAGCAGACCCTTCGCCTCGCCCGCCGTCCTGCCGCGCCGCGCGGTCCTGGCCGGCGCCGCCGCGCTCCTGCCGGGGCTCGCCGCCTGCGGACCCAAGCCTGACGGCGCGCCGAAGAAGAAGCCCGGCGGCAAGCCGACGACCCTGGAGGGCGCGGTCGCCGGCGACTGGCGCGCCCCGGCCGACGTCGCCCGCGACCGCTGGCGCCATCCGGCCCGGAGCCTGGCCTTCTGGGGCGTCAAGCCCGGCTCGACGGTGGTGGAGTTCTGGCCCGGCGCGGGCTGGTACAGCGACATCCTGGCCCCGTTCCTGGCGGCCACCGGCGGCAAGCTCTACGCCGCCACCCTGCAGACCGGCGCGCCGAACGATCCGGCCGCCGACCAGGTGGTCGAGGCCTATCGCAAGCGGCTCACCTCGCGCCCCCGGCTCTACGGGCGGGTGGAGATCACCGCCTTCGGCCCCACCAGCGGCCCGGTGGCGCCGGCCGGCTCGGCCGACGTGGTGCTGTTCCTGCGCAACGTGCACAACTGGATGGCCGCCGGCATCGCCGAGAAGGCGTTCCGCGACGCCTACGCCGCGCTCAAGCCGGGCGGCTACCTGGGCGTGGAGGAGCATCGCGCGGCCCCCGGCGGCGTGCAGGACGCCATGGCCGCGAACGGCTACGTCCAGCAGGCCTATGTGATCGAGCTGGCCAAGGAGGCCGGCTTCGTCCTGGACGAGGCCAGCGAGCTCAACGCCAACCCCAAGGACACCCGCGACCATCCCTTCGGCGTCTGGACCCTGCCGCCCACGCGCCGCTCCTCGCCGCGCGGCCAGCCGGACGATCCGAACTTCGACCATTCCAAGTACGACGCCATCGGCGAGAGCGATCGGATGACCCTGCGCTTCGTCAAGCCGAAGTTGGCCGCGCCGCCGCCTCAGGGCTGAGTCCGGCGGCTCTCGATCAGCGCCTCGTCGCCGACGGGCGCGCCGGCCGCGGCGTTTACTTCATGCGCGCCAGACGCCAATGTGCCGGCGCACGGCTTAGGGGGCGGCTGCATGGCGACTTTGGAAGAACTCACCGAACGCATCCGTGCGGCGGTGGCCGCGGGCGAGGGCCTGGACAAGACGATCAAGCTCGACCTCAAGGGCGAGGGATTCATCCACGTGGACGGCGCGAACGTGGTCAACGAGGACCGCCCCGCCGACCTGACCGTCTCCATCAGCCGTAAGGATCTGGTGGCCATGGGCAAGCGCGAGCTCGATCCCATGAAGGCCATCATGACCGGCCGCCTGAAGATGTCGAACATGGGTCTGGCGCTTTCGCTCCAGCCGAAGATCCAGGCCCTGTTCTCGAAGATGGCCTGAGGCGGCGATGACCGAACAGGCTCCCCTCGTCGCCGTGGCCTCCGCGCCCGTCCCGCCGGGCGGCGGCGCGGAGTGGTTCTTCGGCGCCGACGGCGCGCGCCTGCGCGCGGCGCTGTTCACGCCGGCGGGCCCGGTCCGCGGCTCGGTGGTGCTCAGCCCCGGCCGGACCGAGGTGATCGAGAAGTATTTCGAGGTGGTGGGCGAGTTGAACGCCCGGGGCTTCGCCGTGCTGGTCCACGACTGGCGCGGGCAGGGGCTCTCGCACCACGAGCTGGACGACCGGCTCAAGGGCCATGCGCGGGGCTATGGCCCGTTCCTGTCCGACTATGCGGCCCTGCTCGCCGCCTTCGAGGCGCGGCTGCCCGGGCCCTGGATCGCGGTCGGCCATTCCATGGGCGGATGCCTGACCCTGCTGGCCCTGGCCAAGGGCCAGGCGCCGCGGTTCGCCGCGGCCGTGCTCTCCGCGCCGATGTTCGCCCTGCAGTTCGGCAAGGCGCCCAAGGGCGTGGCGCGGGTCCTGACGGCGTTCAACCTGCTGATCGGCCGGTCGGGCGGCTATGTGCTGGGCGATCCGGGCAAGCCGTTCGACCGCACCTTCGAGGGCAATGTCCTGACCCACGATGCGGCCCGCTTCGCGCGCCAGCACGACCAGATCGACGCCGAGCCGGATCTCGCCCTGGGTGCGCCCACCTGGGGCTGGCTCGACTTCGCCTTCAAGGCCACGGGCGAGCTGGCCCGGCCCGGCGCGCTGGCGGCGGTGACCTTGCCGGTCACCGTCTGCTCGGCCAGCGAGGACGCCCTGGTCGACAACGTGGGACAGCAGGCGGTCGCCGAGGCCCTGCCCGACGGCCGCTTCGTCGTGGTGCGCGGCTCGGCCCATGAGATCCTCATGGAGACCGACGACCTGCGCGCGGCGTTCTGGGTCGAGTTCGACGCCCTGGCCGACAGGGTCGCCCCGCCGCAGCGGGGCTGAGCCCGTCGTTCGAAACGCCGGTCAGGACTGGGCGGCGAGCTTGTCCTGGGTCTTCAGCTCGAAGTCGCTGGCGTCGTGCCGTTCCAGGAGCTGGCTGGACGGCTCGCCCCAGCCGCGGTTGACCATCCGGCCGCGCTTCACCGCCGGCCGCTCGGAGATCGCGTCGGTCCAGCGGATCACGTTCTTGTACTCCTGCACTTGCAGGAACTCGCCCGCCTCGTAGAGCAGCCCCTTGGCCAGGCCGCCGTACCAGGGCCACACGGCGATGTCGGCGATGGTGTACTCGTCGCCGGCCAGGTACTCGCTCTCGCCCAGGCGCTTGTCCAGCACGTCGAGCTGGCGCTTCACCTCCATGGCGAACCGGTCGATCGCGTATTCGATCTTGGTGGGCGCATAGGCGTAGAAGTGGCCGAAGCCGCCGCCGAGGTAGGGCGCGCTGCCCATCTGCCAGAACAGCCACGACAGGCACTCCGCGCGCGCCGGCTGCCGGGTCGGCAGGAACGCGCCGAACTTCTCGGCCAGGTGCACCAGGATCGCGCCGGATTCGAACACCCGGATCGGCTCGGGCCCGCTGCGGTCCATCAGCGCCGGGATCTTGGAGTTGGGATTCACCGCCACGAAGCCGCTGGAGAACTGGTCGCCCTGATTGATCTGGATGAGCCAGGCGTCGTACTCGGCGCCGCTGTGGCCCAGCTCCAGGAGCTCCTCCAGCATCACCGTGGCCTTAACGCCGTTCGGCGTGGCCAGGGAGTAGAGCTGCATGGGATGGCGCCCGACGGGCAGGTCCTTCTCGTGCGTCGGGCCGGAGATCGGCCGGTTGATGTTCGCGAACCTGCCGCCGTTCTCCTTGTTCCAGGTCCAGATCTTGGGCGGCGTGTAGGCGGATGAGTCGGCCATTCCGTTTTCCTCCGGGCTTCTCGGCGCACTCTGGGTGGGCGCCCTCGCCATGTGGGTTGCTCGCGGCGCTGTCGCCAGAGGCCAGGCGCCGATCAGCGGAATGTTGGCATGTGGCGCGCCATAAGGCCATCGCGCCGGCGCCGGCCCTAGCTGGGCGGCATCGCCCCGGCGGCCAGGATCTCCACCGCCTCGTCCAGCAGGGCCTGGTCGCCGGCCATGACGATCTGGCCGCCGTCGAGGCCGATCTCGTGGCCTTTCCAGTCGCTCACCGCCCCGCCGGCGCCGGCGATCAGCGGCACCGCCACCTCGATGTCCCAGCACTTGCAGACGCGGCTCTCGGCGACGAGGTCGACGGTGCCGGCGGCCACCATGGCGTAGCCGTAGGCGTCGCAGCCCAGGCGCGAGAGCTTGGCCCGCGCGTTCAGCTCGCGCCAGACGGCCCGCTCGGGCGGCTCGAAATAGCTCGACGGGTCGGTGGAATGGATGATGGCGTCGGACAGGGGAACGCCCGTGCGCGTCTTCAGCGCCCGTTCGCCCGCGCGGCTCACCAGGCGCGATCCGCCCGCGTGGCCGATGAACACTTCGCCGATGTAGGGTTGGCCGATCGAGCCCAGAACCGGCCGGCCCTCGTGGCGCAGGCTGATCAGGGTGGTCCAGACCGGCAGGCCGGCGATGAAGGCGCGCGTGCCGTCGACCGGATCGAGCACCCAGACGAACTCGGCGTCGTCGCGCTCGCGGCCGTATTCCTCGCCCACCACCCCGTGCTCGGGATAGCGCTCGGCGATCAGTTTGCGGATGGCCGCCTCCGCGCCGCGATCGGCGGCGGTGACGGGATCGAATCCCTTGGCCCCGCCCTTGTCCTCCAGGCCGTGGTCGGCCCGGAACAGCGGTAGGATCACCTCGGCCGACGCGCGGTTGAGGTCGAGGACGAAGGATTCCAGGTCGGCGAGGCGGCGGGCGTCGAGCATGGATGCTGCTCTAGCCCGCCGTGGGCCGTTACGAAATCCCCCAAGATCGCGCCGGGCGGGCGCTTTCGCCCTTTTGGCGCGTCCGGGCCGTCTTGCGAGGCTCAGCCTTGGTCGACGTCGCCGTTCAGGGACTTGGCCAGGTCCAGCAGGCGGCGGCGCGGACGCTCGCCGAGCTGGTAGTAGGCGCGGATCAGGTCCAGCGTCTCCTTGCGGGCGAACATTTCGCCGCCCGCCTCGCCGGCTTCGCCTGCGGCGTGCTCGCGCTTGGCCGTGTCGGTCAGGCCGTCATAGAAATAGCCGACCGGCACTTCGAGCGCTTCTGACAGTTGCCACAGACGCGCGGCCGAGATGCGGTTGGCGCCGCACTCGTACTTCTGGATCTGCTGGAAGCGAACGCCGCAGGCGCCGGCCAGTTGCTGCTGGGTCAGGCCCAGCAGGCGGCGGCGGCGGCGCAGGCGCTTGCCGAGATGAACGTCGATGTCGTTGCCCATGGGCCTCATAGCCCCCTCACAAGGTTAAGTCGCCACGCCGTCCCGATGCGGGACGGGTCGGGCCACGCCGGGCAAGTCGCGCGCCAAGCGAGCACGGCTCGCGCGAGACTCATTGCGCGGGGGGCGCGCTGCGCCGTACTAGGGGCCATGGCGGATCGACGGCCCTCCCTGGCCCAGGACCTTCTTTGGCGGCTCGAGGGCTTCGCCTACGACCTTTTCACGACATTTGTCAGAACCTTGCCGCTCGACACCGCGTCCGACATCGGATCGTGGCTGCTGCGCCGGCTCGGGCCGCTCACCAGCTCGCACCGCATCGCGCGGATCAACCTGAAGATCGCCTTTCCCGACGCGCCCGAGGACGAGATCGAGCGCCTGCTCGACGACCAGTGGGGCCAGCTCGGCCGCTGGCTGATGGAGTTTCCGGTGCTCGACCGGATCATCGCCGATCCTGAGCGGGTGGAGGTGGTGGGCGCCGAGCGCCTGGCGCAGATCGCCCGCGATCGCGAGCCGGTGGTGTTCGTCTCCGGCCATTTCTCCAGCTTCGAGATCATGCCGGCGGCGATCCTGCACGCGGGCGTGACCTGCCAGATCACCTACCGGGCCACCAACAACCCCTACGTCGACGAACGCATCAAGGCCGCGCGGCGGCGCTACGGCGTCACCCTGTTCGCGCCCAAGGGCGGCGATGGCGCGCGCGAACTCCTGGAGGCCCTGGGCCGCGGCGAGTCGGTGGCGCTGATGAACGACCAGAAGTTCAACGGCGGCGTGGCCGCGCCCCTGTTCGGCGTCATGTGCCACACAGCGCCCGGGCCCACGCGCCTGGCGCTCCGGTTCAACGCCGTGCTGCAGCCCATGAGCGTCCAGCGCAAGGACAAGGCGCGCTTCCGGGTGGTCGCCCACGAGCCGATCCACCTGGCGCGCACCGGCGACCGCACGGCCGACATCGAGGCTGGCGTGCGCCAGGTGAACGCCTTCATCGAGGAACGCGTGCGCGAGCGTCCCGCCGAGTGGTGGTGGGTGCACAAGCGCTGGCCCGCCGAGGTCTACAAGAAGGCCGGCTAGGGCGCGCGCTGTACGAGAACCGTCCCGATCGCGCTCGTTAAGGCTTTATTCTGGTTCACGCCCCAGGCTGGTCGTCGAGTGGGGGCTCAACAGTAATGCGTTTAGTTGACCGCGTATTTGATGACGGCTTTGACGGCGTCGCGGTCTACTCCCGATCCCTACAACCTTGGCGTTTAGTCACCGTTCTGGTTGTGGCGCCCCTTATTGTCGCCCTGCTGGGCGCGCGCCTGGGTCTTGCTTGGGCGGTCGCGCTGGTCCTCAGCGAGGCGGCGGTGCGGGCGGCCTCCCGTCCGTTCGTGCTGGGACGGCCGATCGACCTGAGCCGGCGGCTCGCGTTTCTGACGGCCACCCTGTCGGTCAATTTCTGCTGGATCGCGCTGTCGCTGCTGTTCTGGTTCGATCCGTCACCGGGCTCGCCGTTCATCGCCCTGATCGCCTGGGCCTGCGTGCTCCTCGGCGGGATCAGCTTCGCCTTCCGCTCGCGCCTGGCCACCATGGCCCTGGCCGCGCCGGTGACCGTGGTGATGCTCGCCGCCCCGGTGCTCGCCCCGCGCTTCGGCGGGGCCCAGCAGGCGCTGGTGATCGTGGGCCTCATCGCCTGCGCCGCCTACGCCTGGATCTCGGCGCGCCGCAATCTGGACGGCGCGCACGCCGTGGCCCGGGCGAGCGCCGAGCTGGCCGCCCAGAAGCACGCCGCCGAAGCCGCCAACCGCGCCAAGTCCGCCTTCCTGGCGATGATGAGCCACGAGCTGCGCACGCCCATGAACGGCGTGCTGGGCATGGCCCACGCCCTGGAGACCACCGCCCTCGACCGCCGGCAGCGGGAGTATCTGCATACGCTCATCCGCTCGGGCGACGGGCTGATGGCCATCCTGGACGACGTGCTGGACCTGGCCCGCATCGAGGCGGGGCGGATGGAGGTCGCCGACGAGGCGTTCGACCTGCACGACGTGGTGGTCCGGGCCCAGGGGCTGTGGCGCCAGGCGGCCGACGACAAGGGCCTGTCGATGGCCTGCGAGATCGCCGAGGCCGCGCCCGCGTGGGTGCGCGGCGATGGCGTGCGCGTGCGCCAGATCCTGCTCAATCTGATCTCCAACGCCGTGAAGTTCACCGAGGCGGGCGAGGTGCGCGTGGCCCTGCGGCCGGCGCGTGGCGGCGGCGTGGAGCTGGCCGTCTCCGACACCGGCATGGGCATCGACGAAGCCACCCGCGCGGGCCTCTTCCAGAGCTTCACCCAGGCCGAGGCCGGCGGCGCGCGCCGCCATGGCGGCGTCGGCCTGGGCCTGGCCATCTCCCAGGACCTGGCCCGGCTCATGGGCGGGATGATCGAGGTGGACACCGAGCCGGGGCGCGGCTCGACCTTCTACGTGCGCCTGCCGCTTGCGGCGGTGGAGCCGCCGGCCCCCGCCGCGCCCGCGCCGCCCGCCGAACCGGGCTGTCTGGCCGTGCTGGTGGTGGACGACAACGCCGCCAACCGCGCCGTAGCCGTGGCCCTGCTGGAGGCGCTCGGCGCTCTGCCGCGCACGGCCGCCGACGGCGCCGCGGCGCTGGCGGCCCTGAACGAGGCGTCCTGCGACCTGGTGCTGATGGACATCCACATGCCGGGCATGGACGGGGTCGAGGTGGCCCGCCGCATCCGCGCCGGCGAGACCGGCGATCCGGAGGTGCCGATCATGGCGCTCACCGCCGACGCCATGGCCGGCGCGCGCGAACGGCTGCTGGCGCAGGGCTTCGACGACTATCTGACCAAGCCGATCAGTCCGGCCCGCCTGGCCCAGGCGCTGGCCCGCGTGGAGCCTCGGGCCTAGCCCTGGGTCTCGCGCCAGCGCGCCAGGGCCTCGGCCGGTCCGGCGTAGGCTTCCTGCAGCGGCGCGCTCCAGTAGCGCAGGGCTTCCAGCGGGATCAGCTTGCCGGACACCGCGCAGCGCACGAAGCGGCCGGGCTTGAGCACGACGAAGTCGCCGTCGCCGTAGTGCAGCACGGCCAGGTCGCCGGCTTGGCCGGCCAGATCGCGATCATGGGCGTTCATGCGGCCTATGTAGCGCGCCGCGCCGGTTCAGAACAGATCGCCTTGTGTCGCGCCTGGATCGGACGGCCCGCCGGGTTCCGCGCGCCGGGCGGCCTTGGGCTTGGCCGCCGGCGGTTTGGCCTCGCCGTCGATCACCGCGCCGCGCGGCCCGTCGGCGAACACCAGGCTCACCGCCTCGCCCGCGGCCAGCGAGGCGGCCGCCCGCACCAGGCTCCCGTCCTCCCGGTGCACGCGGGCGAAGCCGCGGCTGAGCGGGGCGTCGGGGTTCACCGCCGCGTGCAGCTTGGAAAGGCCCGCCAGCCGCTCGCTCAGCCGGTCGAGCTGGCGGCGCACGCTGGGCTCCAGCCGCGCCGCCACGGCGCCCAGCCGGTCGGCCTGCACCTGCTGCGGCCGCTGCAGCAAGAGCGGCGACAGGCGCGAGGCGACCCTGACCATGTCGCGCTCGTGGGCCGAGACGTTCTTCTCCAGCGCCGCGCCCAGCCGCCCAGCGGCGATGTCCAGCCGCTGGCCGGCCATCTCGACCAGGTCCGGCACGCGGGCCAGCGCGCGCTCGGCCGCCTGCACCCGCCCGCGCCGGTCCTCCACCAGCCGCCCGCCGGCCCGGTGCATCCGCGCGCCGAGGTCGGCGGTCAGGGCCTTCAGCTCGGCCAGCACGGGCGTCGCCATCTCCGCCGCCGCGGTGGGCGTCGGCGCGCGCCGGTCCGAGACGTAGTCGATCAGCGTGGTGTCGGTCTCGTGGCCCACCGCCGAGATCAGCGGGATCGCCGATGCCGCCACCGTCCGCGCCAGCCCCTCGTCGTTGAACGGCCACAGGTCCTCCACCGAGCCGCCGCCGCGGGCCACGATGATCACGTCCGGCCGCGGGACAGGCCCGTCGGCGGGCAGGGCGTTGAAGCCAGCCACCGCCGCGCTCACCTGGGCGGCGGCCTGGTCGCCTTGCACCACCACCGGCCAGACCACCACCCGGCAGGGCCAGCGGTCGCGGATGCGGTGCAGGATGTCGCGGATCACCGCCCCGGTCGGGCTGGTCACCACGCCCACCACCGAAGGCGACTCCGGGATCGGCAGCTTGCGCGAGGTCTCGAACAGACCCTCCGTGGCGAGCTTGGCCTTCAGCCGCTCGAGCTGGGCCAGCAGCGCGCCGATGCCGGCGGCCTCCATGGTCTCGATGACGATCTGGTAGCGCGAGCCGGCCGGATAGGTGGTGATCTTGCCGGTGACGATCACCTCCAGCCCCTGTTCGGGCCGCACCTTCAGCCCGCGCACCGAGCCCTTCCAGACCACGCCGTCCAGCGCCGCGCGCTCGTCCTTCAGCGTCAGGTAGACGTGGCCGTTGGAATGGAAGGTCACCTTCGACAGCTCGCCGCGCAGGCGCACGAAGCCGTAGGCGTCCTCGATCGTCCGCTTCAGCGCGAAGGCGAGCTCGGAGACGGAGTAGGGCTTGGCGTTGGACTCGGCTTCGGCGGCGTCGGTCATGGGGTCAGCCTAGCGGCGCGGGCCGCCCGCCTAAAGCCCCGTGGCGAACAGGTCGACCTTGCCGATCGGAACGCCCTTGGCCCGCAGGATCGCGTAGGCCATCGACAGGTGGAAATAGAGGTTGGTGTTGGCGAACACCGTCAGCCACTGGGCGGCCGGCAGGGTGGGCGCCATCCCGGGGGCGATCTCGTAGGTCAGCGGAACCTCGTCCCGGCCGGCGAACTGCTTGGCTGTCAGTCCCGCCAGATAGGTTCGCGCCTCGGTCAGCGCGGCCCTGAAGCCGGCCACGTCCATGTCGGCGGTCACCTCGGCGGGCTCGGGCAGGCCCGCCGCCCGCGCCGGCCACCGCCGCGAGAAGTTGGCCACCACCATCAGCTGGAAGCTCAGCGGGTTCATGTCGTCGATCAGCCGCCAGTTCAGCAGCTCGGCCTCGCCGACGCCGTTGAGCGCGGCGAACTCGACGCCCTTGTCGAGCAGGTGGATCGCCGTCCCCGCCTGCCGCGAGAACAGATCGATGAACGTGTAGAGACTGACGGCCATTGGTTCCTCCCCGACGTTTGGCGCCGCACTTAGGTAGACGGTCGCCGCAAACGAACATCCCCGCCCAGGGGCGGGGATGTCGGATTCCTGGGGATAAGCGCCGGCCGGCCGGCGCTTTCGCCTAGATGTAGCGGCGCAGCGAGCGGGCCAGCTCGTTGGCGCCCGACTTCTTCTTGGTCTGCGCCGGCTGGTAGGCCACCCGCGCGTGTTCCACGCAGTAGGGCCCTTCGGAGGCGCGGCGGCCGCAGAAGGTGAACTCGTCGGAGGCCGGATCGCCGATCGGCCACTTGCACATGTGCGCGCCGAGCGTCAGCACCGTGGCCGAGCCGGGCGTCTCGTCCACGTAGCGCACCGGCGAGGGGGTCGGCGTCGCCGTGGCCACCGGCTGGGCCGTGCGCGGCTCGGCGATGCGGCGCGGCGCCGAGGGCGCGGCCGCGGCCGGACGATGCGGACGCGGCGCCTTGAATGCGGGACGAGCGGGCTTCGAGGGCGCGGCCCGGCCCGACAGGCCCAGGCGATGCACCTTGCCGATCACGGCGTTGCGGGTCACCCCGCCGAGTTGTTTGGCGATCTGGCTCGCCGACAGGCCATCTTGCCAGAGCTTCTTCAGCGTTTCGACGCGTTCGTCCGTCCAACCCATGTCCAGCCTCCCACCGCTGCAAGTCGGTCCCGGCGCCCCACCGGGATCAACATCTTGTGGCGACAAGCAACGCTTGCCTCCACGAACCACTAGATATCGTAAACGCTTCCTTAATGACCACAATAGGCGCCCTTGCCTTCGTCCACAGGAACTAGATGTTGGGTCGTTGAGTCGCACCCTTGCGGCAGGCCGTGCTTAGGCGCACATCACGACGCATGAACGATCTCGCCGCCGCGCCGAACGCGCCCTCGACCGTCGATCTGACCTTGAATCCGCCGTCCGAGGCGGTGGTTCCGCCGATGCCCCGTGACTACCAGGGCTTCAACTGGGCGGGGTTCACCACCCTCTACCTGCGCGAGGTCAGGCGCTTCTGGAAGGTGGGCATGCAGACGCTGGCCGCCCCGGTGGTCACGGCGCTGCTCTACATGATGGTGTTCGTCGTGGCCGTGCGCGGCGCGGCCCCGCCGGTGCACGGCACGGCCTTCTCCACCTTCGTGGCGCCGGGCCTGATCATGATGTCGATCCTCAACAACGCCTTCGCCAACTCCTCTTCCAGCCTGCTGCAGGCCAAGTTCAACGGCCTGATCGGCGACTTCCTGACCCCGCCGCTCACGCCCCTCGAACACGTGGGCGCCTTCTCCCTCGGCGGGGCGACGCGGGGCGTCCTGGTGGGGGCGGTGACCTGGGCCGCGGTGCTGCCGTTCGCCCACCTGCCCATCGCTCATATCTGGGCGGTGCTCTACTTCGGCATAGGGGCGGCGCTCATTCTGAGCATGCTGGGGATCATGGCCGGGCTGTGGGCGGAGAAGTTCGACCACATGGCCGCGGTGACCAACTTCGTGATCATGCCCATGACCTTCCTGTCGGGCACCTTCTATCTGGTCGACCGCCTGCCCGAGCCGTTCCGTTCGGCCAGCCGCTTCAACCCGTTCTTCTATCTGATCGACGGCTTCCGCTACGGCTTCATCGGCCATGCCGAGAGCAACATCCTGGCCGGCGTCGGCATGACCGCGGGCATCGCCGTGGCCTTCGCCTTCATCTGCCTTTGGATGTTCGAGACCGGCTACAAGCTGAAGACCTGATCCCTTCGCGCCGGCCCGTCCGGGCCCGCGCGCCGGCCGCTCCACCCACCCGATCCGCGCTCCGGCCTCCCGCCGGAAGCCGCCTTCGCGCGCCGATCTCCAAGGTCGGCGCGCAATTCATGTTGCGCGATCCAAATTTATGTAATACACAACTACATCATGTCAGAGACCCGTACATACAATTCCCGTCTGCGCCAGGAACAGGCCGAGGCCACCCGCGAGCGGATCGTGGAGGCCATGGCGGCCATACTGGCCGAGGACGGCCGGATCGAGGCGGCCACCAACCGCGCCGTGGCCCAGCGCGCCGGCGTCACCGACGTGACGGTCTATCGCCACTTCCCCAGCCGCGAGCTGTTGCTGCGCGCGTTGTGGGAGCACCTGAACCGGCGCAACGGCGCCAATGTCGGCATGCCGGAGGGCGAGGCCGAGCTGGTGGGCAACATCGCCCCGCTGTTCGCCACCTTCGACGCGGCGCCGGCCCACATCACCGCCGCCGTCACCAGCGAGCACGGCCGCGAGATGCGCGGCAGCCTCGACCCCGTGCGGCGCGAGGCGTTCCTCGACGCGATCGCCCAGGCCGCGGCCGGGCTGTCGCCCGCCGAGCAGGCCAAGGCCGCCGGCGTCATCCAGCTGCTGCACTCGGCCTACGCCTGGCTCTCCCTGCGCGAGCAGTGGAACGTCACCGGCCAGGACGCGGCGGACGCCGCCGGCTGGGCCATCGAAACCCTTCTCGCCGATCTCCGCGCCCGCGGCTCGGCCCCGCTCAAGCCCCGGGACCAAGGGCCATCCCCTGCTACGGACCAATCGAAATGATCGCTCACTTCTCAATCCCCGCGCGTGATCCCCAGCGCGCCGCCGAGGTCTTCGGCCGGCTCATCGACGGCGCCGTCATGCCGTTCCCCGTGGTGCCCGGCGCTTGGGTGGCCATCGCCCACGACGGCTCCGGCGTCGGCGTCGAGGTCGTGCCCGCCGCCACCGCCCACCACATGGGCCAGGGCGAGGCCGGCGTCGCCCACGGCGGCCCCGTGGTCATGCCCTGGGAGACCCAGATCCGCCAGGACGGCGATCCCGAGGCGGCCAACGGCATGCACGTGGCCATCACCAGCCCGCTGTCGGTCGAGGAGATCATCGAACTGGGCGAGGCCGAGGGCTGGCGCGCCGTCCACTGCGATCGCGGCGGCGTGTTCGACCTCGTCGAGCTGTGGGTCGACAACCGCACCCTGGTCGAGGTGCTCGCCCCCGAGGGCACGCGCCGCTACCTGGCCTTCTACAACCCGGCGGTGGCCGCCGGCATGTTCATGGGCGCGCCCGCCTAGGGCGCGCCGGACCCCTGCGGTCCATTGACATTACGGCGTTCAAACCCGAAAACGTCGAGCCTTCCAGTCCCCGTCGCCCAGCGGCGGGGACGCTTCTCTTTTGGAGGGCTCCTCCCGTGACTGAAAAGACCGCGACGCAAGCCGCGCCCGTTCCCAGCGACCATCTGATGGGCGTGTACAGCCGCACCCCGCTGGCGTTCGAGCGAGGCCAAGGCGCGCGCCTTTTCACCACCGACGGCGAGGTCTACCTCGACTGCCTGGCCGGCATCGCGGTGAACGCGCTGGGCCACGCCAATCCCAAGCTCGTCCAGGCCCTGAAGGACCAGGCCGACAAGCTCTGGCACGTGTCCAACATCTTCACGATCCCGGGCCAGGAAAAGCTCGCCAAGGCGCTCACCGACGTCACCTTCGCCGACGAGGTGTTCTTCACCAACTCCGGCGCCGAGGCCATCGAGTGCGCCATCAAGACCGCGCGCAAGTACCACTGGGTGAAGGGCGCGCCCGAGCGCATCGACATCATCGGCTTCGAGGGCTCGTTCCACGGCCGCACGCTCGCCGCCGTCAACGCCTCGGGCAACGCCAGCTACCTGGAGGGCTTCGGCCCGCCGATGCCGGGCTTCGTGCACCTGCCGTTCGACGACATGGAGGTCCTGAAGGCGGCGGTCGGCCCGACCACGGCGGCGGTCATCGTCGAGCCCGTGCAGGGCGAGGGCGGCGCGCGCGCCCTCTCCGAGGCCAGCCTGAAGGCCATGCGCCAGATCTGCGACGAAGCCGGCGCCCTGCTGATCTTCGACGAGATCCAGTGCGGCCTCGGCCGCACCGGCAAGCTCTTCGCCCATGAATGGGCCGGCGTGACGCCCGACATCATGGCCGTCGCCAAGGCGCTCGGCGGCGGCTTCCCCGTCGGCGCGTGCCTGGCCACCGCCGAGGCCGGCCGCGGCATGACCTTCGGCTCCCACGGCTCGACCTACGGCGGCAACCCGCTGGCCATGGCCGTGGGCCTGGCCGCCCTCGAGGAGCTGGTGAAGCCGGAACTGCACGCCCACGTCCTGGAGATCGCCGGCTACTTCACCCAGCAGTTCGCCGGGCTGAAGGAGCGCTTCCCCGACGTGATCGTCGACATCCGCGGCAAGGGCCTGCTGATCGGCCTGAAGCTCGCCACGCCGAACCGCGAGTTCATGCAGCACGCCCGCGATCAGCGCCTGCTGGTCGGCGGCGGCGGCGACAACTGCGTGCGCCTCCTGCCGCCGCTCAACCTCACCCTGGAGGAGGCCCGCGAGGCCGTGGAGAAGATCGAGCGCGCCTGCGAGGCCGCCCGCGCCAAGGCCAGGACCGCCGCATAGGACACCCTATTCCGCTCACCCCCGCGAAAGCGGGGGGCCAGATCAAGCGCTCCGCGATCCCTGCAACACCGGCCACGTCCGGGTGATCGCGGAGTCATTGGGGACCCGCCCATGACCAACTCACCCAAGACCGCTCCCCGGCACTTCCTCGACCTGTGGCGGCTTGAGCCGCACGAGCTGCGGCTCATCCTGGACGACGCCAAGGCCCGCAAGGCCGCCCGCAAGGGCTGGCCGCAGGGCAAGGTCGACGCCGACGCGCCAGCCAGGGACCGCGTGCTGGCGATGATCTTCCAGAAGAACTCCACCCGCACGCGCTTCTCCTTCGACGCGGCGATCCGCCAGCTCGGCGGCTCGGGCATCATCTCCACCAGCGCCGACATGCAGCTCGGCCGCGGCGAGACCATCGAGGACACCGCCAAGGTGCTCTCGCGCATGGTCGACGCGGTGATGATCCGCGCCAATCGCCACGAGGACGTCGAGGCCTTCGCCGAGGTCGCCACGATCCCGGTGATCAACGGCCTCACCGACAAGAGCCATCCCTGCCAGATCCTGGCGGACCTGCAGACCTTCGAAGAGCATCGCGGCTCGCTGGAGGGGCGCACGATCGCCTGGGTGGGCGACGGCAACAACGTCTGCTCCAGCTTCATCCACGCCGCCCCGGTGTTCGGCTTCAAGCTGAACATCGCCGCGCCGAAGAAGTACTACCCCGACCTGTCGGACCTGGCCCGCGCCCGCGAGGCCCAGGGCCGCATCGAGGTGACCGAGGATCCGCGCGAGGCCGTGCGCGGCGCAGACTGCGTGGTGGCCGACACCTGGGTCTCCATGGGCGACGCCGACAAGGACGAGCGCATGGCCGCGCTCGAGCCCTATCAGGTCGACGACAAGCTGATGGACCTGGCCGCCGCCGACGGGGTGTTCCTGCACTGCCTGCCCGCCCACCGCGGCGAGGAGGTGACCGAGTCCGTCATCGACGGCCCGCGCAGCCTGATCTGGGACGAGGCGGAAAACCGCATCCACGCCCAGAAGTCGATCCTGGCCTGGTGCCTCGGCGCCATCGGCTAGAGCCGACGGGCCGCGAAAGCCCCCCTATCCCCTGGGGGGGCGGCCGAACTTCGCCGCCGCGTCCATGCGCCGGCTCGCAAAACCGTCGCTCGCGCCCTATATGGCCCGACCATGTCCCATAGCCTGACCTCCGCCGCCGACGATCTCGTCGGCGTGTTCCAGATCGAGGGCGAGCCCGTGCGCGGCCGGCTGGCCCGGCTCGGCCCCGCGATCAACGAGATCCTCAGCGGCCACGCCTATCCCGAGGCCGTCGCCAACCTGCTTGGCGAGACCTGCGCGCTCGCCGCCCTGGTCGGCTCCAACCTGAAGTTCGAGGGCCGGCTGATCGTCCAGGCCCAGGGCTCCGGCCCGGTGCGCTATGTGGTCGCCGACTACGACACCTCCGGCGCCCTGCGCGGCTACTGCCGCTACGACGAGGCCGCGGTGGCCGAGGCCGCCAGCGGCTTTTCCCGCCCCGGCGCGCGCACCCTCCTGGGCGACGGCGTCTTCATCATGACCGTGGACCAGGGCCCGGACATGGACCGCTACCAGGGCGTCACCGCCATCGAGGGCGAGACCCTGGCCCTGTGCGCCGAGCAGTACTTCGCCCAGTCCGAGCAGACCCCCACCCGCGTGCGCCTGGCGGTCGGCCAGGCCGACCAGGGCCAGGGGCCCAAGTGGCGGGCCGGCGGCGTCCTGATCCAGAACATCGCCGAGGACGAGGCCCGCGGCTCCACCGAGGAGGCCTGGACCCGCACCCAGGCCCTGTTCGAGACCCTCGGCGAGGACGAGCTGATCGATCCCCAGCTCTCGGCCGAGACCCTGCTTTTCCGCCTGTTCCACGAGGACGGCGTGCGCGTGTTCGAGCCCAAGCCGCTGCGCGCCTTCTGCCGCTGCTCGCACGAGCGCATCAAGACGGTGCTGGCCTCGTTCGACCCGGCCGAGCGCGCCGACATGGTCGAGCCCGACGGCAAGATCCACGTCACCTGCGAATACTGCAGCCGCGTCTACGCCGTCGAGCCGGCCGAGTTGGAACACGTCTGAGGCCGTCCCGGCTCACCGCCCGGTCCGAGATGCTCCCCCTCTGGGGGAGCTGTCGCGGAGCGACTGAGGGGGACTTTGACTCCTCCGCGCCCCGCTAGCCGCAGTCCCCCTCAGGCCCTACGGGCCAGCTCCCCCAGAGGGGGAGCATCTGATTGGCCGGGTCCGTGGCTCACCCCTCCCGCGCAGCTTCCAGAGCGGCGATGTCGAGCTTGACCATCTTCAGCATGGCCTGGACGGCGCGCTTGGACTTCTCCGGATCGGGACCGCCCAGCAGGGCCGGCAGGGCGCTGGGCACGATCTGCCAGGACAGGCCGTAGCGGTCCTTCAGCCAGCCGCACTGGCTGGGCGCGCCGCCGTCCACCAGCTTGTCCCAGTAATAGTCCACCTCCGCCTGGTCCTTGCAGTCGACCACGAAGGAGACAGCCTCGTTGAAGCTGAAGTGCGGCCCGCCGTTCAGCGCGGTGAAGCCCTGGCCGTCCAGCTCGAACTGGATGGTCATCACCTGGCCGGCCGGCCCCGCGCCGCCCTCGCCATAGCGGCTGACCCCCGTGATCTTCGAATTGGGAAAGACCGAGACGTAGAAGTTCGCCGCCGCCTCGGCCTGGTCGTCGAACCACAGGAACGGATGGGGCTTGGGCATGGTCTTCCTCCAGACGGCGATGCGGTGTCCGCCCCCAGGACGAACGGGCCCGGCCCGTTCCGACAGGCCGCCCGCTATTCGCTCATGAACCTGGCGAACGCCTCGGCGTAGTCCGGGTGCCAGCGCGACAGGGCCGGGCGGTTCTCGATGATGTCCTGGGCGGCCCACAGCATGCGCTTTTCGTCCGTCGCCCGCGTCACGTCGTTGTCCGGGCACAGGATGTAGAAGTCGCCGCGCGCCAGGCTCTGCAGCATGAAGTCGGCCACCTGCTCGCCGGTCCACGCGCCGGGCGGCTTTTCCTTGGCGCGGGTGATGCCGGTGAAGGTGAAGCCGGGGATCAACAGGTGCGCGCTGATCCGGCAGCCCTCGGTGTTGCGCAATTCGTGCTGCAGCGCCTCGGTATAGGCCTTCAGCCCGGCCTTGGAGACGTTGTAGGCCGCGTTGCCCGGCGGGGTGGTGATGCCCTGCTTGGAGCCGGTGTTGATGATGAAGGCCGGCCGGCCCGCCTCGATCATCGCCGGGGCGAAGGCCTGCACCCCGTTGATCGCGCCCCACAGGTTCACCTCCATCAGCGTGCGCCACTGGTCCGGGTTCTTCCAGCAGCCGCCGGGATTGAGGCCGATCCCGGCGTTGTTCATCAGGACGGCCACGTGCTCGTAGCGCTTCAGCGTCTCGTCGCGCAGGTGGTCCAGGGCGTCCGGGTCGGCCACGTCCGTCGCCACCGCCAGCACGCGCCCGGCGCCGAACGCCTCGGCCAGCTCGTGCGCCGCCGTGTCCAGCGCCGGCCCCGGCAGGTCGGCCAGCACCACCGACAGCCCCATCTGGGCGAAGCGCCGCGCGCAGGCCAGGCCGATGCCGCTCGCCCCGCCGGTGATCACCGCCGCGCCGCCGGCGGACAGTTGGGGCAGGGTGGATGGATCGCTCATGGCCGGGCCTCCAGGCTTGGAAAGTCGAGAGACTTAGCGCGCCTGCGCGACCCGCGCGAGACGGGCGCGCATGCGGGAGGCGCCAGATGCTCCCCCTCTGGGGGAGCTGTCGCGAAGCGACTGAGGGGGACTTAAGACTCTAACGTCCCCCTCCGTCTCGGCGCGCAGCGCCGATCCACCTCCCCCACAAGGGGAGGATCCCTGGCTCAGGCCGCGTCCAGCGCCCGGCTGACGTCGCGCACCAGGTCGCCGGCGCCTTCCAGGCCCACGCTCATGCGCACCCAGCCCTCGGTCAGGCCGATCTCCAGCCGCTCGGCCTCGGGCATGGAGCGGTGGGTGGTGGTGCACGGGTGCGTCGCCATCGACTTGGCGTCGCCCAGGTTGTTGGAGATGTCGACGATGGCCAGGGCGTTCAGGAAGCGGAACGCCGCCTCGCGGCTCCCCAGGTCGAAGGCCACCACGTTGCCGCCGCCGGTCATCTGGTTGGCGATGATCGCCGCCTGCGGATGGTCCGGCCGGCCCGGATAGAGCGTCTTCTTCACCTTGGAGCTGGCGGCGATCGCCCCGGCCACCTTGCCGGCGTTCTCCGCCTGGCGGCGCACGCGCAGCTCCAGCGTCTCCAGGCCCTTCAACAGCACCCAGGCGTTGAACGGCGACAGCGCCGGGCCGGTGTGGCGCAGGATGTCCTTGTAGGCTTCGGTCATCAGCTCGGTGGAGCCCAGGATCGCCCCGCCCAGCACCCGGCCCTGGCCGTCGATGTGCTTGGTGGCCGAATAGACGACGATGTCCGCGCCCAACGCCAGCGGCTTCTGGAACACCGGCGTGGCGAACACGTTGTCCACCACCAGCTTGGCGCCGGCCGCGTGGGCGATCTCGGCCACCGCGCCGATGGCGGTCACTTCCAGCAGCGGATTGGCCGGGCTCTCCACCAGGAAGGCCTTGGTGTTGGGCCGCACCGCGTTCTTCCAGGCGTCCAGGTCGGTGGCGTCCACATAGGTCGCCTCCACGCCGAACCGGGGCAGCCACTCGGAGATGATCCAGCGGCACGAGCCGAACAGGGCCCGGCCCGCCACCAGGTGGTCGCCGGCGCGCAACAGGCCCGACAGCGCCACGTGGATCGCCGCCATGCCCGAGGCCGTGGCCCGGCAGGTCTCCGCGCCCTCCAGCAGCGCCATGCGGTCCTCGAACATCTGCGTCGTCGGGTTGCCGAAGCGCTGGTAGATGAAGCCTGGCCCGCCGCCGAACCGCTCGTCGGCCGCCTCGGCGGTGTCGTAGGCGAAGCTCTGGGTGAGGTAGAGGGCCTCGGAGATCTCGCCATAGGGGCTGCGCATCATGCCGCCGCGCACCAGCTTGGTCTCGAGTTCCCAGTCGTTCGGGTTTTCGGCCATGGCCATCTCCTTGCCGGCGTGGCGCCGCGCGCGCTTGAAGGGGGGCATGAACCGCGCTCGGAACGCCCGGTCAAGCCAGGAAACCTGCCCTGCGGCGCCAGAATCCTTGCCAGACTCGCGCCGGGCGGCGAGTGTCCGCCGACCATGACCGAGCCTTCCGCGGCGGGCATCCTGCCCTGCCAGTCCATCGACGCCCTCATCGACCAGCGCGCGATCACCTCGGCCTCGCCCTTCGACGCCGACCAGGTGCAGCCGGCCAGCCTGGACCTGCGGCTGGGCGCCAGGGCCTGGCGCGTGCGCGCCTCCTTCCTGCCGCGCCATGGCGTGAAGGTGGCCGACCGCATCGCCGACGTGGCCATGCACGAGCTCGACCTGACCAAGGGCGCGGTGCTGGAGCGCGGCTGCGTCTACATCGCCGAGCTGCAGGAGCGCCTGGCCCTGCCCCGGGGCGTCTCGGCCCGCGCCAATCCGAAGAGCTCCACCGGCCGGGTCGACGTCTTCGTGCGCCTGCTCTCCGACGACCAGCCGGCCTTCGACGACGTGGCGGAGGGCTACTCGGGGCCCATCTACATGGAGATCGCGCCCCAGACCTTCTCGATCCTGGCGCGCACCGGCACGCGGCTGAACCAGCTTCGGCTCAAGGCCGGCGAGCCGCCCAAGCTGGAGATGCGCAGCGTCGGCGTCGACCTGTCGGTCACGCTCGCCGGCTTCCGCGCCCGCCGCCACGCCGGCGTCATCGACATGGACCACATCGACGGCCACGACCCGCGCGACTTCTGGGAGCCGCTCACGCCCCGCCGCGGCGAGCTGCTGCTCGATCCGGGCGAGTTCTACATCCTGGCCTCAAAGGACCCGATCGAGATTCCGGTGCTGCAGGCCGCCGAGATGACGCCGATCGACCCGGCGGTGGGCGAGTTCCGCGTGCACTACGCCGGCTTCTTCGATCCCGGCTTCGGCACGGAGGAGGCCGGCGCCGTGGGCTCCAAGGCCGTGCTCGAGGTGCGCAGCCACGAGACGCCGTTCCTCTTGGAGGACGGCCAGACCGTGGCCCGCCTGGTCTACGAGCCGCTCACCGCCCGCCCGACCCGCCTCTACGGCGAGGGCGGCAGCCACTACCAGCGCCAGGGTCTGAAGCTCTCAAAGCACTTCCGCCCCTGGGGGAACTGACGGCGCGTCCTACTCGGCGACCGCCGTCCCCGGCCGTAGGTAGATCGACCGCTTGGGCCGGGCCAGCACCCGCCGCACCATCGGCTCGAACGCCTCCAGCGGCATGGATTCATAGTCCGGATCGAAGCTGTTCTGGTCGTACAGGTGGCAGAACTGGGCGGTGTACTCGAACCACTCGTGCCCGCGGTACTGCTCGCGCATGTCGCGGTCCAGGCCCAGGTGGTGGAAGAAGTAGTAGCCCTGGAAGATCCCGTGCTTGTCCAGCATCCACCAGTTCTGCCCGGACACGTAGGGCTTCATGATCGTGGCGCCGAGTTCGGCGTGGTTGGCCGGGGCCAGCATGTCGCCGATGTCGTGCATCAGGGCGCAGACCACGTATTCCTCGTCGCGGCCGTCCTTGAAGGCGCGGGTGGCGGTCTGCAGCGAGTGCTCCAGCCGGTCCACCGGATAGCCGCCGCAGTCGCCCTTCAGCATCATCAGGTGCGCCAGCATGCGGTCGGGCAGCTCGCGGTTGAACGGCCCAGCCGCGCGCATGATCGCGCCCCAGTCCTCCTGGGTGCCCTCGGTCATGGCGGTGAACTTCGCCTGGTCCAGAATCTCTCCGTCCGCCACCTCGGCCTCCCGGTTGATCAGAGTTTAGGCCATGGTGCGGTCGCCGGGCCGTCCGGTCAACGCGGCGCTACCGGCGCCGGCCCCGGGCCGATAGACATCGCCGCCTTCAGCCAAGGCCAAGGACCGCGTTCGTGACCGTCAGCGTCTTCGATCTCTTCAAGCTGGGCGTCGGCCCTTCCAGCTCCCACACCATGGGGCCGATGACCGCCGCCGGCCGCTTCCTCGACCGCCTGGCGCAGGCCGGCCGCCTGTCCGAGGCCGCCCGCGTGGAGACCCGCCTGTTCGGCTCCCTGGCGCTCACCGGCGCCGGCCACGCCACCGACCGGGCCGTCATCCTCGGCCTGGCCGGCTTCTCCCCGGCCACCATCGACCCGGACCTCGCCGACGCCGCCCTGGAGGAGATCCGCGCGCAGGGGCGCATGGCCCTCGGCCGCGGCGGTCCGTCCATCGCCTTCGAAGAGGGGCGCGACATCGCCTGGGAGAAGCGCAAGCGCTTGCCGCAGCATCCCAACGCCCTCAGCTTCCACGCCTTCGACGCGGCGGGCGGTCTGATCGGCGAGCGCGCCTACTTCTCCATCGGCGGCGGCTTCGTGCAGGACGAGGACGAGTTCGGCGCGCCGGTCGCCGCCGAGCGCGCGCCGGCGCCCTATCCCTTCGCCTCGGGCGAGGAGTTGCTGGCCCTGGCCGAGCGCGAGGGCCTGACCATCGCCGCCCTGATGCGCGCCAACGAGCTGGTCCTGCGCTCGCCCGAGGCGCTGGACTCCGGGCTCGACGCCATCGCCGCGGCCATGGAGGCCTGCATCGATCGCGGCGTGCGCCAGGAAGGCGTGCTTCCCGGTTCCCTGAAGGTGCGCCGCCGCGCCCGCCAGGTGCTCAACGAGCTGACCACGCGCATGGAGCGCAACGTGGCCGATCCCCTGGCCGCCCTCGACTGGGTCAATCTCTGGGCGCTGGCCGTGAACGAGGAGAACGCCGCCGGCGGGCGCGTGGTCACCGCCCCCACCAACGGCGCGGCGGGCCTCCTGCCCGCGGTGCTGCGCTACTACACCCGCTTCCATCGCGGGCACGCCGACGACGTGCGCACCTTCCTGCTCACCGCCGGCGCCATCGGCGCGCTCTACAAGCTGAACGCCTCGATCTCGGGCGCCGAGGTGGGCTGCCAGGGCGAGGTCGGGGTCGCCTGCTCCATGGCCGCCGCGGGCCTCTGCGCCGTGCTCGGCGGAAACAACGCCCAGGTCGAGAACGCCGCCGAGATCGCCATGGAGCACAATCTCGGCCTGACCTGCGATCCCATCGGCGGGCTGGTGCAGATCCCCTGCATCGAGCGCAACGCCATGGGCGCGGTGAAGGCCATCGACGCCGCGCGCCTGGCCCTCTTGGGCGATGGGCGCCACACGGTCAGCCTGGACAAGGTCATCGCCACCATGAAGCGCACCGGCGAGGACATGAGCGAGATCTACAAGGAGACCTCCCTGGGCGGCCTCGCCGTCAACGTGGTGGAGTGCTGAGGCTCTAGCCGAAGCCGGGCGGCCGGCGGGCGGGGGCTGTTTCCCCGCCGGCCGCCGCGGCCGTCGCGCGAGGCAGGTGTGCGGAACCTCGCGCATGGTCCCGCTCCGGGGAGGATGGAGCGGGACCTTTCTTCAGGGCCTCAGCCCCAGAGCTTCTTGGCCGTCTGGGCGATCTTGCGGCCCTGGTAGCGGGCGCCGGTCAGCTCGTTCTCGGACGGCTGGCGCGAGCCGTCGCCGCCGGTGATGGTGGTCGCGCCGTAGGGGCTGCCGCCGGTGACTTCGTCCAGCGTCATCTGGCCGGCGTGGCCGTAGTCCATGCCCACGATCACCATGCCGAAGTGCAGCAGGTTGGTGATCACGGTGAAGAGGGTGGTCTCCTGGCCGCCGTGCTGGGTGGCGGTGGAGGTGAAGGCGCCGCCGACCTTGCCGTGCAGAGCGCCCTTGGCCCACAGACCGCCGGCCTGGTCCAGGAAGTTGGCCATCTGTGAGGCCATGCGGCCGAAGCGGGTGCCGACGCCGATGACGATGGCGTCGTAGTCCGCCAATTCGGCGATCGTGGCGATCGGCGCTTCCTGGTCGAGCTTGTAGTGGGCGGCCTTGGCCACCTCGTCGGGCACCAGTTCGGGCACGCGCTTGATGTCGACCTGCGCGCCGGCTTCGCGGGCGCCTTCGGCCACGGCCTTGGCCATGGTTTCGATGTGGCCGTAGGTGGAGTGATAGAGCACGAGAACCTTGGGCATCGTCAGTCTCCTGTTGGAAAGGTTCGGGGAGGAAGGAAGGGAAGGGCGGTCATCGGTCCCCCTCCGGATCCTCCCCCTCGGTGGAGGGTGTCCGGAGGACCGGAGGGGGACTTTGACTTCTTTCGGCTAGGCCGCGTCCACCAGCACCAGCTCGGCGTCGTCCAGGGCCGTGACCGTCAGTTCGGCCTCGCCCAGGATCGCCGCGCCGTCGCGGGCGTCGAGCCGGACGCCGTTGACCTCGACCGAGCCGGTGGCGCTCACCAGATAGCCGTGGCGGTCGGCGCCCAGCGGATAGGTGGCCGTCTCGCCGGCCTTGAGCGTCGCGCCCAGCACGCGGGCGTCGGTGCGGATCGGCAGGGCCTCGTCGTCGTCGTCGAAGCCGCTGGCCAGGGTCACGAACTTTCCGGAGCGGTCGCCCTTGGGGAAGGGCTTGGCGCCCCAGCTCGGCGCGCCGCCGGTCTTGGTGGGCTCGATCCAGATCTGGAAGATGCGGGTGGTCTCGGGCTCCAGGTTGTACTCGGCGTGGCGGATGCCCGTGCCGGCGCTCATCACCTGCACGTCGCCCGCCGCGGTGCGGCCCTGGTTGCCCAGGCTGTCCTGGTGGGTGATCGCCCCCTGGCGGACGTAGGTGATGATCTCCATGTCGGCGTGCGGATGCGGCGGGAAGCCCGAGTTCGGAGCGATCTCGTCGTCGTTCCACACCCGCAGCCCGCCCCAGCTCATGCGCTTGGGGTCGTAGTAGCCGGCGAAGGAGAAGTGGTGGCGGGCCTTGAGCCAGCCGTGGTCGGCGCCGCCGAGGGCCGAGAAGGGTCGTTTGTCGATCATCGTCCTGGTCCTTCGCGCCGATCCCGGCGCGGTCGGGACGAAGCGGTCATCGCTTGTCGAAAGCGAAGATAGCGGTCAGGATCGGATCATAAATAGAAACAACTGAAACTCATCGTTTCCAAAATGGCTCGTCTTCCCGATCTCGAGGCTCTGGCCGTCTTCGCCAAGGTGGTGGAATTGCGCGGCTTCTCCGCCGCCGCCACGGAGCTCGGCATGTCCAAGGCCACGGTGTCCAAGGCCGTCTCCCGGCTGGAGACCCGGCTGGGCGCGCGCCTGGTCAACCGCACCTCGCGGCGTCTGGCGCTCACAGACGCGGGCCAGCGCCTGGCCGAGCGGGCCGCGCGCATCCTGGCCGAGGGCGAGGCCGCCGAGGACGAGGCGCTCTCCCAGTCCCAGGTTCCCCGCGGCGTCGTGCGCCTGGCCGTTCCCATGAGCTTCGGCCTGGCCGAGGTCGCGCCCATCCTGCCCGACTTCCTGAAGGCCTATCCCGAGGTGCGCGTGGAGCTGCACCTGTCCGACGCGCGGGTCGATCTGGTGGGCGAGGGGTTCGACATGGCCCTGCGCATCGGCGCCTTGCCGGATTCGTCCCTGGTCGCGCGCCGCCTGCGCCCGGTGGCGGCGCGCACGGTCGGCGCGCCGGCCTATTTCCAGGCTCATGGCCGGCCGACCCATCCGGCGCGCCTGGCCGACCACGCCTGTCTCGGCTACGCCTATCTTCCCAATCCCGAGACTTGGCGCTTCTCCAACCGGGCCGGCGAGGAGGTCTCCGTGCGCGCCGCCGGTCCGCTCTGCGCCAACAACGGCGACGCCTTGGTCGCCGCCGCCCTGGCCGGGGTGGGCGTCGCGGTCCTGCCCGATTTTGTCGTCGACGACCTGATCGCCGAGGGCCGGCTGGAGGCGATCCTGTCCGACTGGACCCCGCCGGTGGGCGGCCTGCACCTGGTCCAGCCACCCGGCGGCCCCAGGCCCGCGCGGGTGGAGGCGCTGGCGGCCTTCCTCGTCCGGGCCCTGTCACGGCGCGCTTGAGGCGCACCTCGCGAAACGCTAAGGAAGCCGCTCGCCCGGCGCGCCCGGGCCGCGCGGGTGTAGTTCAGAGGTAGAACGTCAGCTTCCCAAGCTGAATGTCAGGGGTTCGATTCCCCTCACCCGCTCCAAGTTTCCGACAAATGCGATCGCCGGAAGGGCTCCGGGCGTCAGGGGCGCACCAGGGTGCCGGCGCGTCCGGCGATGACGGCTTCGGCGTCCGTCAGCGCGCCGATCGAGGCGGTCTTGCCGGTGCGTTCGACGAAGAGGCGGGCCGCCGCCGCCTTGGGCCCCATCGATCCGGCCGCGAACGCATGGCCGCGAAGCTCTGCGGCGGTGATCTCGCCGAGCCGGCGCGCATCGTCCGTCCCCCAGTCCAGGTAGACGCCGTCCACGTCGGTCAGGATCACCAGCCGCTCGGCGCCCAGGCGGGCGGCCAGCAGGGCCGCGGTCAGGTCCTTGTCGATCACCGCCTCCAGCCCCTCCAGGCGGTCGCCGGCCAGGCGGCGCACGGGCACGCCGCCGCCGCCGGCGCACACCACCACCGCGCCGGCCGCCAGGAGGCTCTCGATCGCGGCGAGCTCGACGATGTCGATCGGCGCGGGGGAGGGGACGGTGCGGCGCACCCCGTCCCCATCAGGCGCTAGGCTCCAGCCCCGCGCGCGCAGGCTTTCGGCTTCCGCCGCCGGATAGACCGGGCCGATCGGCTTCGACGGGCGCTGGAAGGCCGGATCGTCGGGATCGACCACCGTCTGGGTCAGCAGGGCGACGACCTCGCGCCCCGGGTCGGCGTTGCGCAGCTCCTGGGCGATGACATAGCCGATCATCCCCTGGGACTCGGCGCCCAGCACGTCCAGCGGCGCCGGCGGGGCCGCCTTGTAGGCGTGGGCCTCCAGCGCCAGCAGGCCCACCTGCGGGCCGTTGCCGTGGACGATCGTCGTCTGGAAGGCCGCGCAGGCCCGCGCGAGCGGGCCGGCCGCCGCCTGCATGTTGCGCTTCTGCACCTCGGCGGCGAGCGGCTCGCCCCGTTTGAGCAGGGCGTTGCCGCCGAGCGCCACGACCAGCCGCATGGTCTAGGCCGCGCCGGCGACCTGGAGCGGCGGCCGTCCCAGCGGCTCCTGCTGGGTGATGCAGTGGATGCCGCCCCCGCCCAGCAGGATCTCCCGTCCCGGAACGGTGAGGATCTTGCGGCCCGGGAAAAGCCGCCCCAGCGTTTCCTGCGCCGGGCCATCCTGCGGGTCGTCGAACCGCGGCGCCACCACCACGCCGTTGCCGATGTAGAAGTTGACGTAGGACGCCGCCATCCGGTCGCCGGCCTCGCGCGGCAGCGTCCCGTGCACCTTGTCGACGCCGGCCGCCTCCTCGGCGGTGATCAGCACCGGCCTGGCCGGCTGGTGCAGCTTGTGCACCGTCAGCGGCCGTCCTCGGCCGTCCCTGAAGCCCTGCAGCCGGCGCAGGGCGTCCGCCGAAATCTCGTACTGCGGATCGGAGGTGTCGTCGGTCCAGGTCAGCACCACCTCGCCCGGCGCGACGAACCGGCACAGATTGTCCACGTGGCCGTCCGTCTCGTCGAGATAGACCCCCTTGCCCAGCCACAGCACCGCCTCGACCCCGAGGTAGGCGCGCAGCATGGCCTCGATCTCCTCGCGGCTCATGCCGGCGTTGCGGTTCGGGTTGAGCAGGCATTCCTCGGTGGCCATCACCGCGCCTTGCCCGTCGACGTCGATCGAGCCGCCTTCCAGGATGAAGTCGGGGGCGTAGCGGTCGTCCCGCTCGAACTCCAGCACCTTCTCGCCGACCAGGTCGTCCTGGTCCCAAGGGAAATAGAGGCCGCCGATCAGGCCGCCCCAGGCGTTGAACTTCCAGTCGACGCCGCGCACGACGCCCTTGTCGTTGACCAGGAAGGTCGGGCCGCAGTCGCGGATCCAGCTGTCGTTGTTGGTCATCTCGACGACGCGGATCGACGGGTCCAGCATCTCGCGGGCGACCTCGTATTCGCCGGGCGAGGCGCACACGGTAACCGGCTCGCCCTGGGCGATGGCCGCGGCGACGGCGGCGAACGCGTGCTGCGCGGGCTTGGCGCCGTTTCGCCAGTTGTCCGAGCGCTCCGGCCAGAGCATCCAGCAGCCGACGTGCGGCTCCCATTCGGCCGGCATGCGGAAGCCGTCCTGCTTGGGCGTCGTGGAGAGAATCTTAGACATCGGCCGCCGCCTTCTTTGAAACGGTCCTGCGGACCAGGATTTCGCCGACGATCACCGTGGCGACCACGCCGCCGACGACCGCGAGCGCATAGGTCTGGTCGAACTCGCCGGGCTTGTAGATGAAGAACACGATCGCCTGCAGGATGAAGGCCATGCAGACCAGGCTCATGGCCACGGCGCCCGCGCGCCCGCCGGGCGCCTGGTAGGGGCGCGGCAGGTTCGCATCCATCCGCCGCAGCTTCAGGAAGGCCATGAAGAGCAGGAAGTAGGGCAGCAGGAAGACCACCGAGGAGAAGGCGAAGGTGGTCCAGAAGAAGTCCTCCGCGCTCTTGGCCAGCAGGCCGTAGAGCACCAGCACGCCGGTGGCGATCACGCCGCACAGGACGGCCGAGTTGGCCGGCGTCTGATACTTCGGATGCAGCTTGGCGAAGATGCTGGGCAGGTCGCCGCGGCGGGCGGCCTCGGCGGCCGAGCGGTTCGCCCCGATCGTCCACGTCACCATGTTGGCCACGAACGTGTAGAGCGCCATGGCGCCGAGGATCGCGACGGTCGCCTCGCCCACAGAGCCGGTGCCGAACAGGCGGCGGAAGGTGTCGGTCAGGCCTTCGATCAGGCCGATGTCCTTGACCGGCAGCGCCAGGAGGATGCCGACCGTGGCGAAGATGTAGAAGAAGGCGATCAGCGCGCCGGCCCGGGTGATCGCCCAGGGCACGTCATGCGCCGGGTTCTCCATCTCCTCGCCGGCGCCGGACATCAGCTCGAAGCCGAGGAAGTTGTAGAGAATGACCGGCAGGAACGCGAGGCTGGCGCCCCATTGCGGCCGCAGGGTCTCCAGCGTGAAGGCGTTCGCCACGCCGTGCTTCATCGCATAGGCGACGCCGCCGACGCCGATCGCCAGCATGATCACCGCCTTGAACGCCGCCCCGATGTTCGGCACCCATTTGCCGACGTCCAGGGCGATGATGTTGATCCCCACCGTCAGCCAGGTCAGCACGAGCGTGATGAGGATCTGCGTCCACAGGCTCATCCCCGGCGCCACGAGCTCGGCCAGCACGCCGGCGAAGAGGATGTAGACCGAGGGCATCCAGAGGGCGACGTTCACCCACCAGAGCCAGGCCGTGCGGCCCGCCCAGACCGGCCCGAACGCGCGCCGCACCCAGGCGTAGATGCCGCCCTCCTGCGGATAGGTGCTGCCGAGCTCGGCCGTGATCAGGCCGTAGGGGATGAAGAACAGGACCAGCGTCAGCAGCCACCAGAAGATCGACTGCACGCCGATCGAGGCCGACGCCGCGAGCTGGTCGACGACGAGGATCGCGCACACCGTGAACAAGGTCATGTCCAGGCTGTGCAGGACCTTGCGGAAGCGTGGCTTGGGAGACGCGGGGGGAGACGCTGCGGTGACCATCTTGGGCTCCTGCGGTCAGCGGCTGAGGAAGTCTTCGATCCGCCCGCGGTGGTAGGCGGCCAGTTCCGGCGACGCCGTCTTCAGGCGCGGCTGGACGAAGTAGACGAGGAGCGCCTTTTCCGTGTGCAGGCGGTTCTCGGACTGGTCGTAGATGATCGACCTGGGGCCATCCATGACGGCGTCGGTGACCTCGACCCCGCGCGAGGCGGGCAGGCAGTGCATGAACTTGGCGTGGGCAGGGGCCTTGGCGAGCAGCGCCTCGTTGACCTGGTAGGTCGGCATGAAGGCCGCGCGGCGGTCGGGGATCTCGGCCTCCTGGCCGATCCACCACCAAAGATCGGTGTAGATGAAGTCGGCGTCGCGCACCGCCGCGTCCACGTCGTCGGTGACGGTCAGCGACCCGCCGGAGGCCGCGGCGTTGGCCTGCGCGATCTGGCGCCAGGCCTGCGGCGCCTGGTAGCGCTCCGGCGCGGCGTGGGTGAAGTGCATGCCCATCTGCGTGCAGATCATCATCAGCGAGGAGCAGACGTTCGTGGCGTCGCCGATGAACGTCACCTTCAGCTCGCCCATCGGCTTGCCCGCCTGCCGGTGCTCCAGCATCGTGAACACGTCGCAGACCACCTGGGTCGGGTGGTTGTAGTCGGTCAGGCCGTTGATCACCGGCACGGTCGCGTTCGCCGCCAGGTCCAGCACCGTCTTGTGCTTGAGCGTGCGCGCCTCGATCACGTCGACCATCCGGCTGATCACCTCGGCCGTGTCGCGGATGCTTTCGCGCTGGCCCAGGTGGATCTCGCCGGGCTTGAGGTAGAGGGCGTGGCCGCCGAGCTTGGTCATGGCCACCTCGAAGGACACCCGCGTGCGCGTCGAGGGCTCCTCGAAGATCATGCCGAGCGAGGCGCCGGCGAGCAGCTTCGGGCAGGCGCCGTCCTTGTCCGCCTCCTTGAGCAGCCCGATCAGCTCCAGGATCCGCAGCAGCTCCTCGCGGGAGAAGTCCTGGGTGTCGATGAAGTGCCGTGGGGGCGAAGACATTGGCTGAGGTCCGGCGGTGGCGGTCGGCCAGACCTCTCAAGTCTGGCGGACCCGCGCCTTGACCGACATCAACCGCAGGTCGATCGCTTCGCGCCTACACCGGCAGGGTCGTCGTCGACTTGATCTCCTCCAGCACCGCGTAGGTGCGCGTCTCGCGCACGCCGGGCATCTGCACCAGGGTGTCGCCCAGGAAGGCGCGATAGGCGGTCATGTCCTTCACCCGCGCCTTGATCAGATAGTCGAAGCCGCCGGCCACCATGTAGCACTCCAGCACGTCCGGCGTGCGCTTGGCCGCCTCGGCGAAGGCCTCGAAGATGTCGCTGGTGGTGCGGTCGAGCATCACCTCCACGAAGATCAGCAGCGCCCGGTCGACCTTGCCGGGGTCCAGCACGGCGGAGAAGCGCCGGATCACCCCGTCCTCCCTCAGCCGCCGCACGCGGTCCGAGCAGGCCGAGGGCGACAGGTTGCATTGCTGCGCCAGCTCCGCGTTGCTGATCCGCCCGTTGTTCTGCAGACTCCGCAGCAGTCTCCTGTCGGTGTCGTCCAGCCGCGGATCGTTCGGCATTCCCGTCTCCTGGCGATGATCGTTCGAAAGATGTCGTATAATGGCGGAGGATATTCGGCGAAATGTCGGATATTCCGCCGATCGAAGCAACTGCGCGAGGCGTGAGATGTTCGATCACCTGGATGGGGCCAAATTCGTCGACGAGCGTCAGGCCCTGGCCGGCCTGCTCGCCTCGCCGCACCTGAAATCCCTCGACCGGCCGGCCGTGAACCAGGAGGCCGAGGCCCTGGTCCGCGCCGCCCGCAAGACCGCCCGCCGCCAGGGCGTGGTCGAGGGCTTCCTGCAGGAGTTCAGCCTGTCCACGCCGGAGGGCCTGGTGCTGATGTGCCTGGCGGAGGCGCTGCTGCGCACCCCCGACGAGGCCGCCCGCGACCGCCTGATCGCCGAGAAGATCGCCTCCGCCGACTGGGCCAGCCACGCCGGCCGCTCCGACTCGGTGCTGGTCAACGCCTCCACCTGGAGCCTGATGCTCACCGGCCGGCTGATCGACCCCGACGAGGCGGCCCGCCGCGACCTGCCCGGCTTCATCCGCCGCCTGGCCCAGCGCCTGGGCGAGCCGGTGATCCGCCAGGCCGTCGCTGCGGCGGTGCGCATCATGGGCGAGCAGTTCGTGCTGGGGTCCACCATCGAGCGGGCGATCAAGCGCGCGGGGGCCGAGGGCTTCGTCTGCTCCTTCGACATGCTGGGCGAGGGCGCGCGCACCAACGCCGACGCCGACCGCTACGAGGCCGCCTACGCCCGGGCCATCGCCGTGGTCGGCCGCCAGGCCGGCGGCCTCGGCCCCGAGCGCGGCCACGGGATCTCGGTCAAGCTCTCCGCGCTCAGCCCGCGCTACGAGGCCCGCCAGGAGGCGCGGGTCTTCGCCGAGCTCTATCCGCGCCTTTCGCGGCTCGCCGCCGCCGCCGCCGCGGCCGACATCAACCTCACCCTCGACGCCGAGGAGGCCGACCGCCTGGTGCTGTCGCTGAAGCTGCTCGACAAGCTGGCGCGCGAGCCCGGCCTCGGCGACTGGCGCGGCCTCGGCCTCGCCGTCCAGGCCTATCAGAAGCGCGGGCCGCAGGTGATCGCCGCCGTGGCCGATATCGCCCGCGCCGCCGGCCGTCGGCTGATGGTCCGGCTGGTCAAGGGCGCCTATTGGGACTCCGAGATCAAGCGCGCCCAGGTCGCCGGCCTGCCCGGCTATCCGGTCTACACCACCAAGGCCGCCACCGACGTCTCCTACCTGGTCTGCGCCCAGGCGATCCTCGGCGCCGCGCCGCACCTCTACGG
The DNA here is from genome assembly GCF_041916435.1 of Phenylobacterium sp. Classification (GTDB taxonomy): domain Bacteria; phylum Pseudomonadota; class Alphaproteobacteria; order Caulobacterales; family Caulobacteraceae; genus Phenylobacterium. The sequence goes on from NZ_JAYRZM010000004.1 coordinate 538,633, forward strand.
CCAGTTCGCCACCCACAACGCCCACACCCTGGCGGCGGTGCGCCAGATGGCCAGCCGCGCCGACCTGCCGGTGGAGTTCCAGCGCCTGCACGGCATGGGCGAGGCGCTCTACGACGCCGCGGCGAGCCGCTACGGCGGCTTTCCCCTGCGGGTCTACGCGCCGGTCGGCAGCCACGAAGACCTTCTGCCCTACCTCGTGCGCCGCCTCCTGGAGAACGGGGCCAACACCTCCTTCGTCCACGCCCTGCTGGACGAGAAGACGCCGGTCGCCAAGGTGGTCTCCGACCCGGTCGCCGCGGTCGAGGCGGCCGGCGCCGGGCCCCATCCGCGCATCCCCCTGCCGCGCGACCTCTACGGCCCGGGCCGCCGCAACTCGCCGGGGGTGGACCTCTCCGTCGAGGCGGCGCGCGAGCGGCTGCAGGCGGCCGTGCGGACGCTGGACGCCGAGCCCCTCGTTGCCGGCCCGATCGTCGGCGGAAAGCTGCTCGCGTCCGACGCCTCGCCGGCGGCCTCGCCGTCGGACGCCTCGCGGATCGTCGGCCGCATCTCCCAGGCGACGCCGGCGCACATCGACGCCGCGTTCGAGGCCGCCCGCCGCGCCCAGCCCGCCTGGGACGAGCTCGGCGGCCTCGGCCGCGCCCAGGTCCTGCGCGCCATGGCCGAGCGCCTGGAGGCCGACATGGACCGGCTGACCGCCCTCTGCGCGCGCGAGGCCGGCAAGACCTTCGCCGACGGCGTCGCCGAGGTGCGCGAGGCAGCCGACTTCTGCCGTTACTACGCCCAGCAGGCCGAGCGCCTGTTCGCCGCGCCCGAGGTCCTGAAGGGCCCCGTCGGCGAGACCAACGAGCTGTCGCTGCACGGCCGGGGCGTGTTCGTCTGCATCAGTCCCTGGAACTTCCCCCTGGCGATCTTCACCGGCCAGGTCGCCGCGGCCCTGGCGGCGGGGAACACGGTGCTGGCCAAGCCCGCCGAACAGACCCCGATCATCGCCGCCGAGGCGGTTCGGCTGTTCCACGCCGCCGGCGTGCCGGCCGACGTGCTGCACCTCCTGCCGGGGCAGGGCGCCAGCGTCGGCGCCGCGCTGGTCGCCCATCCGTCCTGCCAGGGCGTGGCCTTCACCGGGGGAACTGACACGGCCTGGGCGATCAACCGCGCCCTCGCCGCCCGCCAGGGCCCTATCACCCCGTTCATCGCCGAGACCGGCGGGCTGAACGCCATGTTCGTCGACACCACGGCCCTGCGCGAACAGGTGATCGACGACGTGATCGTCTCGGCCTTCGGCTCGGCCGGCCAGCGCTGCTCGGCCCTGCGGATGCTGTTCGTCCCGCACCAGACGGCCGACATGCTGATCGAGGGGCTTTCGGGCGCCATGCAGGCCCTGGCGGTCGGCGATCCCGCCGATCCGGCCACGGACATCGGCCCGGTGATCGACGCCGAGGCCCTCGCGGCGTTGGAGGCCCACGTCGCCCACCTGGAGCGCACAGCGCGGATCGTCCGCCGCCTGCCGGCCCCGGAAGGCGGCGCGTTCTTCGGCCCGGTGCTGGCCGAGATCGCCGACGCCTCCGCCCTGCAGAAGGAGGTGTTCGGCCCGGTGCTGCACGTGGTCCGCTACGATCCGGCCAGGCTGGCCGAGGCCGCCGCCCCGCTGGTGCGCGCCGGCTACGGCCTGACCCTCGGCGTGCACAGCCGCATCGCCGCCTTCGCCGACGAGGTCCGCCGCCTGGTCCCCGCCGGCAACGCCTACGTCAACCGCTCGATGATCGGCGCGGTGGTCGGCGTCCAGCCCTTCGGCGGCGAGGGCCTGTCCGGCACCGGCCCCAAGGCGGGCGGGCCCAACGCCCTCCTGCGCTACGCCGTCGAGCGCGCGCTCAGCGTCAACATCACCGCCCAGGGCGGCGACCCGGCCCTGCTCAACCTCGACGCCTGACGCGGGCGCTCAGCGGGTCGCCGCGGCGAAGCAGCGCTCCAGCGCCTCGGCCACGGGGTCGATGTCGGCCATCGACAGGCACAGCGGCGGCACCATGCGCAGCACGCTGCGGTTCGGGCCGGACTTGCTGACCACCAGCCCCTTGCGGCGCGTCTCCTCGAACACCTTCGCGGTGGTCTCCGGATCGGGCTCTTTGGTGGTGCGGTCCTTCACCAGCTCGACCGCCATCATCAGCCCGCGCCCGCGCACGTCGCCGATCACCTCGTAGCGCTGCTGCAGGTCCTCCAGCCGCGCCTTCAGCGCCGCGCCGACCAGCCGCGCGTTCTCCTGCAGGCCCTCCTTGCGGATCACCCGCAGCACCGCCCGCCCGGCGGCGCAGGCCACCGGATTGGCCCCGTAGGTGTGGAACAGGAACTTGTCGGCCATGCTCTCGGCGATGTGGCGCTTGGCCACCACCGCGCCCAGCGGAATGCCGTTGCCGATCCCCTTGGCCATCACCACGATGTCGGGAACCACCCCGTCGGCCTCGAACGCCCAGTAATGGTCGCCGGTGCGGCCGAAGCCCGACTGCACCTCGTCGACGATCGCCAGCCCGCCGGCCGCGCGCACCCGCTCGAAGGCGCCGGCCATGTAGCCGTCCGGCATGATCACGATGCCGCCATAGCCCTGCACCGGCTCGATGATCATCCCCGCCAGCGCCCCGCAGGTGGCCGTCTGGATCGTGCGGTCCACCTCGTCCAGGTAGGGCTGCACGCCCTCGCCGAATATGCCGCGGTACTGGTTGGGCTCGGGCACGAAGGCCACGCCGGTCATCTGCGCCATGCGGTGGCGGAAGCCGGCGATCCCGGTCAGCGCCTGCGCGCCGCAGGTGGCGCCATGGTAGCTGGTGCGCAGCGCCAGCATGTCGGTGTTGCCGGTGTGCTCGCGGGCCATCACCAGCGCCAGGTCGATCGCCTCGGCGCCGCTGTTGGTGAAATGCACCACCCAGTCGTGCCCGGCCGGCATGGTCGCCGCCAGCTCCTCGGCCAGATGCGCCGGCGTCGGGTGGTAGAACATGGTGGTGCAGTGGGTCAGCTCGGCCACCTGGGCCTGCACCGCCGCTACCACCTCCGGGTGGGCGTGGCCCACCGAGATGCACAGGTTCATGCCCAGCAGGTCGGTGTACTTGCGGCCGGTCTCGTCCCACAGGTACTGGCCGCTGCCGGTCTTGAAGATCTGCGGCGTCTCATAGGGCACGAACTTGCGCTGCGAGGCGGCGAAATAGGTGTCGCGCCGGGCCACGATCCCGGCCGTGGACCAATCGACATCGCCGTCGGCGAAAGCACTCTGACGCTCGTCGCTCATCTCGGAAGTCCCCTTGTGAACCTGCGCGGGCGGCGTGTTCGCCCGGGTCCAGCTAAGCCCCGCCCGGGCCGGCGCGCCACGCCGTGGGCAATGCAATCGGCGGTGCTGGCCCCATCGGACGCCGCCGCGGCGCTCGCGGCCGTGCGCACGGCGCCGACACGGCGCCCAGGGCGCGCGCAATCTTTCGCCAAAGCTCCCCGACGATCCGTTCGCGGATGCAAGACGCACGGCGCGACAGTATTGTGTTGTCGAGTGATAAGTCTGTTCGAGAGCGCGTATATTGGACCAGTCGATGGGACTTACCCGCGAATTCTTGGCCTCTCGCGGGACCAACCTTCAATCGGGCTTGAGACGTACTCTTGTCGAGGCGATCGCCGCCCAGCGGCTAAAGCCCAACCAACAGCTCCCAGCCTCGCGCATCCTCGCCCAGCAGCTTGGCATCGCCCGCAACACGGTCACCGCCGTCTATGAGGACCTGGCCACGCGCGGGCTCCTGGTGCCGGTCAAGCGCCGCGGCTACTTCGTCAGCGGCGCCGCGCCCAGCCTGCCGAATGCGGTGGAGGACGCGCCGCGGCCCCCGCCGCCCGCCGACGGCGTGGACTGGTCGCGCAAGCTGGTCACCGAGGTCGCCGCCTGGCGCAACATCACCAAGGAAGCCGACTGGCAGAGCTACCCCTATCCGTTCCTCTACGGCCAGGTCGATCCGGCGCTGTTCCCGCTCGCCGCCTGGCGCACCGCCTCGCGCGACACCCTGGGCCGCGCGGCGCTCAACTGGTGGGCCGCAGACAGCGCCACCGGCGACGACGAGCTGCTGGTCGACCAGATCTGCCGCAACATCCTGCCCCGGCGCGGGGTCTTCGCCCGGCCCGAGGAGGTGCTGGTCACCCTCGGCGCCCAGGAGGGCCTCTATCTGTTGTCACGCATCCTCGTGCGCCAGGGCGACATCATCGGCATCGAGAACCCCGGCTACACCGACACGCGCAACATCTTCCGCCTCAGCGCCGGGGCCGTGCGCGACCTTCCGGTGGATGACCAGGGCGTGCGCGTGGGCGCGGGCTTCGACGGGGTCAAGCTCGCCGTCGTCACCCCCACTTGCCAGTGCCCGACGGGCTTTTCCCTGTCGGCCGAGCGCCGCGCCTGGCTCCTGGACTGGGCCTCGCGCACCGACGGCCTCTTGATCGAGGACGATTTCGAGGGCGAGATCGTCGCCGACACCGGCGCCACCGCCATGAAGAGCAGCGACGCGGCCGGCCGCGTCATCTACCTGGGCACCTTCTCCAAGGTGATCGCCCCGGGCATGCGGCTCGGCTACATGGTCGGCCCGCCCGCCCTGATCGCCGAGGCCCGCGCGCTTCGCCGGCTGATGCACCGCAGCGCGCCGCTGAACAACCAGCGGCTCACCGCCCTCTTCATGGTCGAGGGCTACTACCACGGCCTCGCCCGCCAGCTCCGCAGCGAGATCCAGCGCCGGCGCGAGCACGCCGTCTCGCTGCTCTCGTCCGGCCTGCCCGAGCTCGAAGTCGTCGGCGGCCTCAGCGGCTCGGCGCTCTGGCTGCGCTGCCCCGAGGGGCTGGACATCCGCCGCTTCGAGGCGGCGTCCCGCGCGCACGGCGTCTTGTTCGACGACGGCGATCCGTTCTTCGCCGCCCCGTCCGAGCGCGCCCACATCCGCCTGGGCCTGTCCACCATCGCCTACGACCGCATCGCTCCGGGGCTCGACGCGCTGGCCGCGGCCCTGGCTGAATCGAGCTAGTCTCTGGCTCCAGGCGTCGCACGCGGCTGGCTCTACCGGCGGGGCGCGTCGGCGGCGATGGAGGCCGGATGCCGCCTCAGGTCGATGTCGCGCACCTTGCGCCCTTGCTCGGAAGCGTGTTCGCCGCGGCCTTCCTGCAGGGCTTCAGCGGATTCGGCTTCGCCATCATCGCCGTGCCGCTGCTCAGCCTGTTCATGCCGCCGGCCGAGACCCTGCCCTATGTGATGGCCATGCAGGTGGTGAACGCCCTGGTCGGCCTGCGCGGCGCGGTGGCGACCTGCCAGTGGCGGCTGCTGGGCTGGGTGGCGCTGGGCGCGATCGCCGGCACGCCGGTCGGGCTCTGGGCCATCACCACCCTTTCGCCGGCGCTCGGGCGCATGGCGGTCAGCCTGGCGGTGATCGCCGCCCTGGCGCTGATCCTGCGCGGCGGGCGCTTCCGGGGGCGGCCGACCACTCCGGTCTCCCTCGCCGCCGGCCTCGCCAGCGGGGTGATGAACGGGCTGGCCGGCATGTCCGGGCCGCCGGTGGTCGCCCTGCTGGTGGCCGCCGATCTGCAGCCGGCCCAGGTGCGCTCGACCCTTTTGGTGTTCGTGCTCGGCGCGGGGCTCGCCGTGCTGATCCCGCTGGGCTTCGCCGGGCGGATCACCGGCGGCATGGTTCAGCCGCTGCTCCTGGCCATGCCCGCGCTGCTGGCGGGGGGCTGGATCGGGTCCAGGCTCTTCCTGCGCGCCAGCGCCCGCCAGCACCGCGCCGTGGCGCTGACCGCGCTGGCGGTCCTGGCGGTCACCACCTTCGTGCGGGCGGCCCTCGAACTGGCCGCCTAGGGCGCGATCCGCGAAGGCGGACGCCGGTCTTGCGGCCGGATCGCGCCCAAGACCGTTGAACTAGCCGCGCACCACGGCCAGCGGGCCGGCCGCCTGGCAGGTCGGCATCACTTCCAGGGTGTTGATGTTCACGTGCGCCGGCAGGGTGGAGACCCAGTGCACGGCCTCGGCGATGTCCTCGGCCGTCAGCGGCTGCACGTTCTTGTAGACGGCGGCGGCCTTCTCGTCGTCGCCGTGGAAGCGCACGTTGGAGAACTCGGTGCCGCCGCAAAGGCCCGGCTCGATGTCGGTCACCCGCACGCCCCGGCCCACCAGGTCGGCCCGCAGGTTCAGCGAGAACTGGCGCACGAACGCCTTGGTGCCGCCGTACACGTTGCCGCCCGGATAGGGATAGGTGCCGGCGATCGAGCCCAGGTTCACCACGTGGCCGCGGCCGCGCGCCACCATGCCCGGCAGCAGCGCGCGGGTCATGTAGACCAGGCCCTTCACGTTGGTGTCGATCATGGTGTCCCAGTCGTCCAGCACGGCGCGGTCGGCCGGCTCCATGCCCAGCGCCAGGCCGGCGTTGTTCACCAGCAGGTCGACGGCCGCGAAGGCCTCGGGCAGGCCGTCGACCGCCGCCTGCACGGCGTCGCGGTCGCGCACGTCCAGCTCGAGCGGCAGCAGGTTGGGGCCCAGGGCCGCCGCCAGCTCGGCCAGCCGGTCGGCCCGGCGGCCGGAGGCGATCACCTTGGCGCCCTCGGCGATGAAGCGTTCGGCGATGGCGCGGCCGAAGCCGGCAGTCGCGCCCGTGACGAATACGATCAATGAACTGCTCCTGGAGAACGCGGGACCTAGGCGGCCTGACTGGCCGTCATCCGCTCATAGGCCGTATCGAGGCCGATACGGAAGCGCCGGAACAGCTCCACGATCTCCTTGTCGGAGATGATCAGCGGCGGGGTGAAGGCGATCCGGTCGCCGATCGCGCGCACGATCAGCCCGTTCTCCAGGCAGGCCTTCTCCACCATCGGCCCGGCCTTGCGCTCGGGCGGGAAGGGGGTCTTCGACGCCTTGTCGGCCATCAGCTCGGCCCCGGCGATCAGGCCCACGCCGCGCACGTCGCCCACCAGCGGATGGTCGCGGCACGCCTCCAGCTCGGCCAGGAAGGTCGGCGAGACCTCCCGCACGTGGTCGACGATGTCGCGCTCCTCGTAGATCTTCAGCGTCTCCAGCGCCACGGCGCAGGCCACCGGATGGCCGCCGTAGGTGTAGCCGTGGCCGAAGCTGCCGTTGCGCCGGCTGCCCTCGACCAGCATGTCGAAGATCTCCTCGCTGATCATCAGCGCCGAGATCGGCTGGTAGGAGGCCGAAAGCTGCTTGGCGCAGGCCAGCATGTCCGGCTTGATTCCGTAGGTCTGCGAGCCCCAGTAGTTGCCCGTCCGGCCGAAGCCGCAAATCACCTCGTCCGCGACCAGCAGGATGTCATGGCGCTTCAGCACCGGCTGGATCGCCTCGAAATAGCCGGCCGGCGGCGTGATCGCCCCGCCGCCGCCCTGCACCGGCTCGACGAACATGGCCGCGATCGTCTCCGGCCCCTCGGCCAGGATCAGCGCTTCCAGGTTGGCGGCCATCCGCTTGGAGAAGGCCTCCTCGCTCTCGCCGGCCTCGGCGAAGCGGTAGTAGTTCGGATTGTCCGCGTGCAGGAAGCCCGGCAGCGGCAGGTTGAAGCCGGCGTACATGTGCGGCTGGCCTGACAGGCTGACCGAGGCCACGGTGTTGCCGTGGTAGCCGCGCACGCGGCCGATGATCTTGCGCTTCTCCGGCTTGCCGCGGATCACGTTGTAGTACCAGGCCAGCTTGATCGCCGTGTCGTTGGCTTCCGAGCCCGAGCACTGGAACAGCACCCGGCCCATGGGAACCGGCGCCACCGCCAGCAGCTTGTCGGCCAGCTCCACCGCCGGGCCGTGCCCCTTGCCGAAGAAGGTGTGGTAGAACGGCAGCTTCATCATCTGGTCGTAGGCGGCCTGCGCCAGGCGTGGCTCGCTGAAGCCCAGGCTCGCCGACCACAGGCCGGCCATGGCCTCGATGTACTCGCGGCCCTCCACGTCCCAGACGCGCACGCCTTCGCCGCGGTCGATCAGCACCGCGCCGTTGCGCTGGTGGTCGTCCAGGTCGGTCTGCTGATGCACAAGGGCGCGAGCGTCCATTTCGTGAAGCGGGGAACGGTTCACGCAGCTTCCTCCTAATTCGGGGGGCGCGCCGGGCCGCAGCCACGGCGCGCCGCCTTGGTCTGAGACTAGTAGTTGACCTTCAGGGTGAGACCGTAGGTCCTCGGGGCGTCGTAGAGAACGGCCTTGGTGGTGAGCAGGGCCGTCCGGTTGGCGAACTTTATGTGATGGTCGTCGGCCAGGTTCTTGCCCCACAGCGACAGCTCCCAGCGGCCGTTCGTCGCCGTCAGCCCGAGGCGGGCGTCATAGCTCTCGTAGCCGGGGATGTAGTAGCCGTCGCCGTAGGTCGGGTTGATCACCTTCGGGTCGAAGTTCTCGCTCGACTGGACGGCGTAGCCCAGGTGCACGAAGCCGTCGGCCGCGGAGATCACCGGGCGGGTGTAGTCCACCGACAGGTAGGCCTTGTTCTTCGGCGCATAGGGCGTCTGCACGCCGTCCGCGTCGATGATCGCCCCCGCGGCCGTGCCGCCGCCGCCCGGGTACTTGTCGTACTTGCTGTCGTTGTAGGTGTAGGTCGCCGACAGGGTCAGGCCGTCCAGCGGGATGACCGTGCCCTCGAATTCCAGCCCCTTGGACGTCACTTCGCCGGCGTTGGTCAGGCTGGTCACCTGCACCGTCTGGCTGCCCACCTGCACGGACTTGAAGGTGAACACCTGGAAGTCCTTGAACTTGGAGGTGAACACCGTCGCGTTCACGCGCGCCCGGCCGTTCCAGAAGTCGGATTTGACGCCGGCTTCGTAGCTGGTGACGGTTTCGGGAGCCACCTTGATGCCCGCCGCCAGGGCCGACGCGGTGCTGGAGTCCAGGTTCCAGCCGCCGCTCTTGAAGCCGCGCGAGACCGTGGCGAACAGCAGCACGTTATCGGTCACGTGGTAGTTCACGCCGAGCTTCGGCGTCATCTTGTAGGTCGCCTGGTCGTCGCTCTTGCCGGTGAAGTTGCCCACCACCAGGCCGTAGGGATCGAGCGCGTAGAAGCCGCGGACTTCCTTCTTCTCGGCGGTGTAACGCAGGCCGCCGGCGATCTCGAGCTGCGGGGTCACGCGGAAGTTGCCGTTCACGAAGGCCGCGTACGACTTGGTCTCCACGTGCGACCCGGACGGCACCGTCAAGCCGGCGTAGAGCGGGAACGGCGTCGGCAGATAGGTCATCGCCGGGCCGAACTCCATCTTGGTGTTCTGGGCGTTGACCTGGTCGAAGAAGTAGAGGCCGGCCACCCAGTCGTAGCGCTCGGTCTTCGGCGAGGCGATGCGCAGCTCCTCGGAGTACTGGTGCGTGACCTCGTGGAAGACGGCCGTCAGGAAGTCCAGCGAGCCGGTCTCGTTGTTGAAGTCCAGGTACTGCGCCCCGCCGCGCCAGGCGGTGATCGAGGTCAGCTGGTAGCCGCTGTCCAGGCTGTAGTCGACGGTGACCGCCGCGCCGTAGCTGTCGCGCTTGGCGAAGTCGTCATAGTAGGAATTGAACGTGTACGGATCGGTCCCGACCGTCGGCCGATAAGTGTAGTGCAGCGTCGAGTTGCGGTCGTGCAGGTCGTCGAGGCTGAAGTTCACCTCCAGCTTGTCGGTGGGCCGCCAGCGCAACTGCGCCCGCGCCGCCACCCCGTCGGTGCCCATGTTGTCCTTGTCGAGCTGGGCGTTGTGGTAGTAGCCGTCGCTGCCCGTCTTGGTCACGGCGAACTGGGCGTCCAGGGTGTCGGTGATCGGCCCGCCGACGATGCCCGCGGCGCGATAGGTTCCGAAGTTGCCGACGTCGCCCTCGGCGCTGGCCTGGAACGAGCTGGGCGCCTTGCGGGTGGTGATGCTGATCACCCCGGCGTCGGTGTTCTTGCCGAACAGCGTGCCCTGAGGGCCGCGCAGCACGTCGATCTGCTGCACGCCCAGCAGCGTCTGGTTGTTCAGGTAGGACCGGCCCAGGTAGACGCCGTCGATGTAGACGCCCACGCGGCTGTCGTAGCCGGCGTTGCGCGAGTAGTCGACGATGCCGCGGATGCCGTAGCGGCCCTGTTCGCTGCCGTCGCCGAAGCTCACCGACGGGGCGGCGAACTCGATGTCCTGCAGCTTGGCCACGCCGAGCTTCTCGAGCGTCGAGGAGCTCATCGTCTGGATCGAGATGCCCACGTCCTGCGCGTTCTCGACCCGCTTCTGCGCGGTGACCACGATCTCCTCGATCGTCGAGGCGGTGGTCTGGGCCTGGGCCGCGCCGGCCACTAGAAGCGACGCCGCCGCGCCGCTCATGAATAGCGCCGGCCTGAAGCGGAGCCGGCGTTCGGTCGTGCTCGAAGCTCTCATGGTCAATCCCCTCGCCGGCGCTTGTCGGCGCCGGAATTGATCTGAGCCCTTGCTGCGTTTCCTCATCGGCCCCCCTCGACGCTCTCGCTCGCGCCCACGGATTGCGGCCTGCACGGACGAAGTGAGGACGGCGCGCGTCCGCCGTCTTGGTCCAGTCGCCTCCAAACGAAGGGGCCAAGCGCCTCAGGCGCTCGGCGCGGCCGCCGGTTCCAGCGCGGGCGCGGCCGCGGCTTCGGCCTCGGGATCGTCGAAGCGCGGATAGGGGCCGAGCAGCAGCAGCAGCAGCGCGGCGACGAAGGCCACGGCCCCCACGCCCAGGATCGGGATCGTCGCCCCGCCCGTCACGTGCAGGCCCAGGCCGAACAGCGGCGGGCCCACCGCCGCGCCCACCAGGAAGGCCACGTTGTGCCAGCTATAGATCTGCGACAGCGCCCGCTTGCCGAAGTAGCGGCCCACCAGCAGCGAGAGCAGGTCCGTCTCCGCGCCGGTCGAGGCGCCGACCATCACCGCCCAGGCGAACGCCAGCGGCCCGAAGCTGTCCAGCCGCAGCAACAGCACCGCCGCGCCCGTGGTCATCAGCACGCCCGCCGCGCCGACCAGCGGGGCGTGCACCCGGTCCATCAGATAGCCGAACGCCACCCGGCCCAGCAGCAGCGACATGCCCGAGATCGACTGCAGCATCGCCGCCTCGCGCAGGCTGAGCGAGCGCACCTCGGTCAGCAGGTAGACCCCGTGTCCCAGCAGCGCGTAGCTGGCCACGCCGAACAGCCCCAGCACCAAGAGGATCAGCCAGAAGCTCCGCTGCCCCAGCGCCTCCTGCAGCGTCAGGCCGGGCAGGGGGCCGGCCGGGACCGGCGCGTCCGGGTCGGGCGCGATCCCGTCGGCCGTCTCGCCCACCTCGGCCGGGTCGTCCTTGATGCAGAGCGCCACCACCGGGCCGATCACCACCACCATCGCCCCGGCCAGGATCAAGAGGCAGACGCGCCAGTCGAACACCTCCATCAGCCGCTCCACCAGGGTCGGCAGGATCGCCCCGCCGATCCCCTGTCCGGCCACCGCCAGCCCCAGCGCCAGGCCCCGGCGCTTGTCGAACCACAGCGAAAGGGCCCGCAGGTAGACCACCGGGTTGGTGAAGGCGCCGGTGATCCCGATCGCCGCGTAGAACAGGTAGAGGCTGGCCACCGATCCGCCGATCGCCACCCCGGCCGCCATCACCGCGGCCATGGCCGCGATGCCGGCCATCGCCACCCGCCGCGAGCCGAAGCGGTCCACCACGCGCCCGACCACCGGCACCGCCAGCGTCGCCGAGATCAGGAAGATCGACAGGCCGAGCGCCATCTCGTCCTGGCCCCAGTGGAACACCTTGCCCCACCGGGCCGTCAGCACGCCGAAGGTGCCCGCCGCGAAGGTCGTGCCCGAGATCACCAGGGCGAAGGCCGTGGCCGCGACCACCGTCCAGCCGCGAAACAGTTTTGGCATGTTGAGTTCCCGGTCCAGCTCGCCGAAAACCCTACACATCGCGGGCGGGCCGTCGTCGTCCGCGGCGTCCTGGTTCCTTCGTTTTCGCCGGCCTGGACCAAGCCCGCCCAGGCCCGCGCTCCTCAAATGACCGCATTGGCGTCATCGTTGGGTGGAACATGGTTGGCACGGTCATTTTCGAAGCGCGGAACATCGTCACGCTGGATCCGCGGGCGCCGACGGCGACGCACGTGGCCGTGCGCGACGGCCGGATTCTCGGCGTCGGCGCGCTCGACGATCTCACTGGCTGGGGCGACCACGTGCTGGACCGCACCTTCGCCGACAAGGTGCTGGCGCCCGGCTTCGTCGAGGGCCACGCCCACATGATGACCGGCGGGCTGTGGCGCTACATCTACGTGGGCCACATCGACCGGGTGGACCCGGACGGCAAGCCCTGGCCGGCGCTGCGCGACCTGGACGGGGTGGTCGAGCGGATGAAGGCGGTCGCCCCGCAGGTGCCCGCCGACATGCCGGTCATGGGCTGGGGCTTCGATCCCCTGTTCGTCGACGGCCCGCGGCTCACCCGCCAGGACCTGGACCGGGTGTCCACGGATCGCCCCGTACTGGTGTTCCACTCCAGCCTGCACCTGGTCACCGCCAACTCCGCGGCGCTGGCGGCGGTGGGCTATGATCGCACCACCAACGCCGAGGGCGTGATCAAGGGGGCGGACGGCGAGCCCAACGGCGAGCTGCAGGAGTTCGGCGCCATCGTGCCGATGTTCCGCCGCCTGGGCATCGACATCGAAGGCGTGGCCAAGGGCGCCGAGGCCATGCGCGGCTTCGCCGAAAGCGCGCGGCGCGCCGGCGTGACCACCATCACCGATCTCGGCCGCTCGCTGGTCGACGCCGACGTCGCCGAGCTGCTCGCCTTCACCAGGCGCGAGGATTGCCCGATCCGCATCGCCGCGCTGCTGCTTTCGCAGTTCAAGCCGATCGACGCCCTGGTCGCCGATTCCCGCGCCTACGCCGCCAAGAGCACCGACAAGCTGCGCCTGGGCGTGGTGAAGATCGTCGTCGACGGCTCGATCCAGGGCTACACCGCCCAGATTCGCTGGCCGGGCTACTACAAGGGCGTGGCGCACGGCTTCTGGAACATCGCGCCGGAGCAGCTTGACGACATGGTCGAGCGCCTCAACGCCGCCGGCGTCCAGATGCACATCCACACCAACGGCGACGAGGCGACCGAGGTCGCCCTCGACGCGCTGGAAAAGGCCCTGGCGAAGAACCCCTATCCGGACCACCGCCACACCCTGCAGCACTGCCAGATGGCGAGCCTTGGGCAATATCGGCGGATCAAGGCGCTGGGCCTGTGCGTCAATCTCTTCGCCAATCACATCTACCACTTCGGCGACAAGCACTATGAGACCACGCTTGGCCCGGACCGCGCCCACCGCATGAACGCCTGCGGCACGGCCACGGAGATGGGCGTGCCCCTGGCCATCCACTCCGACACGCCGGTCACGCCGCTCGCGCCCCTGTTCACCGCCTGGTGCGCGGTGAACCGGATCACCGAGAGCGGCCGCATCCTCGGCCCCACCGAGCGGCTCGACGTGACCACCGCGCTCAAGGCCATCAGCCTGGGTCCGGCCTACACCCTGCACATGGACGACGAGATCGGCTCCATCGAGGTGGGCAAGCGCGCCGACTTCGCCGTGCTCGAGGACGACCCCCTGGCCCTGCCGCCCGAGGCCCTGAAGGACATCGGCGTCGTCGGCACGGTGCTGGGCGGCCGGCCGATGCTGGAGCCCACCCCCTGAGCTTCCTGAAGGATCCGCGCCCGCCCCTGCCCACCACCGTGCTGGGCGGGTTCCTCGGCGCGGGCAAGACGACGCTGGTGAACCATCTGCTGCGCCACGCCGACGGCCGGCGGATCATGGTGATGGTCAACGACTTCGGCGAGCTGGCCATCGACGCCGACCTGATCCAGTCCAGGGACGGCGAGACCATGGCGCTCGCCAACGGCTGCGCCTGCTGCTCCACCGGCGGCGACCTGCTCCGCGCCTTGATCGCCGTCCTCGACGGCCCGGTCCGGCCCGACCATCTCCTGATCGAGGCGTCCGGCGTCGCCGATCCCGACCGCCTGGCCGACGTCGCCCGCGCCGATCCGGACCTGCGGCTCAGCGGCGTCGTCGTCATGGTCGACAGCGGCCGCATCGAGACCCTGCTCGCCGATCCGCGCATCGGCGGCCAGGTGGCCCAGCAGCTCGCCTCCGCCGACCTTCTGGTGCTCAACAAGCAGGACCTGGCGGCCGATCCGGACCTCGCCGGCCGGCTCCAGCCCCGCGCGCCCGGCGCGGCCGTCGTCGCCGCGCGCCATGGGGCGCTGCCGGCGGACCTGGTGCTGGGCGAGCTCGCGCCGCGCGGCGCCTGGCGCGCGAAGGCCGTCGAGGCGGGCCACGAGGAGTTGTTCGCCCGCTGGACCTTGCTGGGCGGCGCGCCGCTCGCCGAGGCGGCCCTGCGCGACGCCCTGGCGCACATCCCGCACGGCGTCCTGCGGCTGAAGGGCTTCGTCGTCCTCGACGACGGCCGCATCGCCCAGGTGCAGGCCGCCGGCGGCCCCGGCCAGATCGAGGGCTTCGTGCCGGCCGAGCCGTCCGCCGTCACCCGGCTCGTGGCCATCGGCCCGCGCGGAGAGCTCGACCGCGAACGCCTCGACCGGCTGTTCAGCCCCGGCCAGGCGGCCCGGCCGGACCGGTGAACAAAGCGGCGCGCGCCGGTCGATCCCTGGTCGGCGGCGCCGACGGGCTTGCGGCGCGCGCGGCCTTGCCCGAAGCGTTCCGGCGCCGGCCGAGTCGCCGGCCCTTGGCCCGTGGGTGAGTGCGTATGAAGCTGGTTGATGTCCTGATTGTCGGCGGCGGGATCGCCGGCGTGTCGTTGGCCGCGCGCCTGGCCGGGCGCCTGCGGGTGCTCTTGCTGGAGCGCGAAGCCATCCTGGCCATGCACACGACCGGCCGCTCGGCGGCGCTGTTCAGCGAGGCCTATGGTTGTCCGCCGGTGCGCCAGTGGACGCGCGAGAGCCGCGCCTTCTTCGACCGTCCGCCCGAGGGCTTCGCCGACACGCCGCTCCTGACCCCGCGCCCGTTCCTGTCCGTCGCCCGGCCGGAAGAGGTCGATCAACTGCGCGCGCACATCGCTGACAATCCGGGGATCGTGCGCGCCGTCTCGCCGGCCGAGGCGCTGCGCGCCGCCCCTTTCCTGCGGCCCGACCAGTTCGTCGAGTTCGCCGAGGAGCCGGCTTCGGCGGACATCGACGTCGGCGCCCTGTTCGACGGCTTCCGCCGCATGGCCCTGGCCGGCGGCGTCGAGATCGCCACCGCACAGCCGGTCACGGGCCTGGACCGGCGCGAGGGCGGTTGGCGGGTTTCCACGCCCGACGAGGAGATTGAGGCGCGGGTAGTGGTCAACGCGGCCGGCGCCTGGGCCGGAGAGTTCGGCCGGATGGCGGGGCTGGGCGACCTCGGCCTTGTTCCCAAGCGGCGCACGGCGATCGTCTTCGAGCCGCCCGCGGACGTCGACATCTCGGCCTGGCCCTTCACCGGCGACATCTCCGAGCAGTTCTATCTGAAGCCCGAGGCCGGCCTGATCCTGGCCTCGCCGGCCGACGAGACGCCCAGCCCGCCCTGCGACGCCCAGCCCGAGGAGCTGGACGTGGCGACCATCGCCTACCGCATCGAGGAAGCCACCACCTTGCCTGTGAAGCGCATCCGCCGACGCTGGGCCGGGCTTCGCACCTTCACCCCGAACCGCACCCCGTTCTTCGGCTTCGACGAGGCGGCCGAGGGCTTCTTCTGGCTGGCGGGGCAGGGCGGCTACGGCATCCAGACCGCGCCGTCGATCTCCGAGCGCGCCGCCGCAATGATCCGTGATCGGATCTGAAGCCGCCCCCTTCCGGGGGTGAAGCGCCCGGTCGCCGGGCGCCCGCCGCGCGCCGCGCCGGCAGGCCGGGCCGATCCGGCGCCATGCCCGGTTCGCTGCGATGCAACTGTCACGAAGTTGCGCAAGAAGGGGCCTCGCTCGACCCCTGGAGGTTCCGTGTTGCGCGCACGTCTCGTTTCTCGTCTGGCCGCGGCCGCCATCGTCCTGGGCTTGGCCGCGCCAGTTCCGGCGGCCGCGCGCAACCTGGTGATCTTCGTCGCCGACGGCCTGCGCTCGCACATCGTCACCGACGAGACCGCGCCCGACCTGGCCAAGGCCCGCGCCGAGGGCGTCGACTTCGCCGACAGCCATTCGGTCTATCCCACCGTGACCACGGTGAACGCCTCGGCCATCGCCACCGGCCACTATCCGGGCGACACCGGCGACTTCGGCAATGTGCTCTACGTGGGCAAGCCGTTCGCCGCGCCCTACGCCTCCCAGGTCCAGGCCCTGGAGGACGACGACGTCCTCGGCCTGATGAACGAGCGCTTCGACGGGAACTACCTGGGCGAGACCAGCCTGCTGCAGGCCGCCCGCGCCCAGGGCTATTCCACCGCCGTGATCGGCAAGCTCG
Source organism: Phenylobacterium sp. (assembly GCF_041916435.1). Classification (GTDB taxonomy): domain Bacteria; phylum Pseudomonadota; class Alphaproteobacteria; order Caulobacterales; family Caulobacteraceae; genus Phenylobacterium. Next base: position 554,980 of record NZ_JAYRZM010000004.1, read on the forward strand.
GCCCGGTCGGCGTGCAGGACGTCACCGCCCGCGACGGGAACGGGACCATCGTCATCGACGACGCCACCGGCTGGAAGGAGTTCGGCGGCCTGCCGCTGGCGCCGGACGTCGCCGCCGCCATCAAGGCCGCCGGCCTGCCGGCCCAGGCGGCCGACCGCGGGCTCAACCAATGGCCCGGCGCCTACAACATGCCTGGCGTGAGGGTGTCCAACGCTGAGCAGCAGGCCTGGTTCCTGGCCGTCGCCACCAAGGTGCTGCTGCCGCGCTTCAAGGCGGCGGGAAAGCCCTTCGTGCTGATCTACTGGTCGCGCGATCCCGACGGCACCCAGCACAACACCGGCGACAGCCTCAACAAGCTGACCCCCGGCATCAACGGCCCCGTCGCCCTCTCCGGCGTGCGCGACGCCTCCGACAACCTGGGCGCCCTGCGCAAGGCCCTGGCCGACCTGGGGCTGGCCGGCGACACCGACGTGATCATGACCGCCGACCACGGCTTCGCCACCATCTCGCGCGAGAGCAAGACCAGCGCGGCGGCCAAGCTCAGCTATCCGGACGTGGTGCCGGGCTTCCTGCCTCCGGGCTTCCTCGGCGTCGACATGGCCAAGGACCTGGACATGCCGCTCTACGACGGCGCGGGCCTGCCGGTGAACACGGCCGAGGGCTTCTATCCGAAGGGCGCGGCGATCCTGGGCAAGGACCCGGCCGCTCCCGAGGTGGTCATCGCCCCCAACGGCGGCTCCGACCTGATCTACCTGCCCGGCGCCGACGCCAAGACGCTGGCCGCGCGCGTGGTCGATTTCCTCACCCGCCAGGACTACACCGGCGCGATCTTCGTGCGCGACGACCTGGGCCCCATCCCGGGCGCCCTGCCGACCAGCAAGGTCGGCCTGGCGGGCGACGCGCGCACGCCGTCGCCGGCCGTCGTCGTCTCCTTCCGCAGCTTCGACACCGGCTGCGCCGATCCGGAGATCTGCGCCGTCGAGGTGGCCGACACCAGCCTGCAGGAGGGCCAGGGCATCCATGGCTCGCTGGCCCGCCACAACACGCACAACTTCATGGCCGCCGTCGGCCCGGACTTCCGCAAGGCGTTCGTCGATCCCACGCCGGTCAGCAACGCCGACCTGTCGGTCACCGCCGCCCACCTGCTCGGCCTGAAGATCGAGCCGCGCGGCCAGGCGGTCGGCCGCGTCGCCGCCGAGGCCCTGGCCGCCGACGGCGCGCCGGTGGCTCACGAGGCCTTCACCCTGCGCTCCGAACCGGCCGCCAACGGCTTCGTCACCATCCTCAACGGCCAGACCGCCGAGGGCCGTTCCTACTTCGACGCCGCCGGCGCGCCGGGCCGCGCGGTGGGTCTGAAGCCCTAGGTTTCAGCGCGGTCACATTCCCGTATCTCTTGCAATTGGCGCCCTAACCGCCGAATCCGCGTTAACTAGGGTCACGGGCAAGTAAGAGCGGGCGCATGATCACGACCGAGGCTCCCGGCGTGTCGGAGACGCGCCACCGGATGGCCAACCACCAGCAGCTGCTGGCGGCGCTCGCGCGGCTGCGCAGCCAGCGCGCCGGCGATCCCGAGGTCGCCCGCCAGCTCCTGTGGATGGCCGAGGCCATCAGCCTGATCGGCGTGCTCGAACGAAAGCGCGTGGGCGACGCCGGCGTCGACCTGGCCGCCTGGCTGGCCGAGATGATTCCGATCTGGCGCCGCCGCCACGGTCCGGGCGCGCCGGAGGTGGAGCTTCAGAGCGAGGTCGTCGTCGCGCCGGACAGCGCCGCCTCCACCCTGGCCCTGATCGCTCAGGAGCTGGTGCTCAACGCCCTGACCCACGGCTGCGGCCCGGGCGGCGGCGACCATGTGACGGTGCGTCTGGCCCGCGAGGGCGACAATTGCGTGCTCAGCGTCTCCGACAACGGTCCGGGCTTCGCCGGCGGCGCGCCGTCCGAGCGGTTCGGCCTGTGGCTGGTGCGCAGCCTCTCCAGCCAGGTGCGCGGCCGCCTCAAGCTGGCCGGCGACGACGGCGTCGCCGCCACCCTGACCTTCCCGTTCTAGAGCCTCCCGCGCCGCCTCAGTGGAACCGCAGGTGGGTGTGGTCGCTCAGGTCCGGCGCCTGGCGGCGCGCGTTCGCCACGGCGATCTCCCAGGCGAAGCGCATCGGTCCGGCCTCGGTCACCCAGACCTCGGCGTCGGCCGCGCGCAGGCGCAGCATGGTCAGGCGCGGATCGCCCCGGCCCTCGGGGTGCCAGGCCGCGATCACCGCGTTCCAGTACTTCTCCATCCGCGCCTCGTCGTGGCGGATCGCCAGCTCCCCGCCGATGCAGGCGTGCACCTCGCGGGTCTGGAAGACGAAGACCGCCGCGCGCGCCTCGCCGACGCGCCGCACCAGGTTCGTGTCGCTGCGGCTGAAGAACCAGAGCTCGTCGTTGTCCGGCTCGGCGAAGGCGCTCATCGGCTGAAAGCAGCGCGCGCCCTCGCCGACCAGGCCCAGCATGCCGGTCTGGTGGCGTTGCAGCTCGTTCCAAAGGCGCCGTTCGACGGCGGCGCGGTCGAGGGGCTGAAGGGTCATGGACGGCTCCGCGGGTTGACGGATGGGCTCACCCCTCAACCCGCAAGTCGCCGCCCTGTTCCGGCGGCGATCAGCCGCGCGGCGTGATGTACGCCGAGGACACCCAGCCGCGGTTGCCGTTCTCGTCGTCCACTTCCCACCACACGCCGTTCTTCTGGCCGGTGGGATAGACCAGGTCGCCCGGCGCGAAGGTGCGCACCGAGGGCGCGCTGGTGGAGGGCGACTTGCGCAGGATCACGTTCTGGGTGGCGGTGTAGGCCTGGATGCCGGCGTTGGCCGAGGCCTCGGCGCCGGTGGGCACCTGGCCGGCCTGCATGTAGTGCACCAGGTCGACGAAGGCGTTGAAGTAGGCCGCCGAGATCACCTTGCCGATGTCGGTGTCGGCGTAGCCGCCGCCGGCCGCGCCGAGGAAGCCGCTGCCGCCCCAGCCGCCGCCGCCAGCGCCGAAGCTGACGTCGGTCTTCTGGGCCACGCCCTCGGCGACATAGAGCTGCTCGGTCGTGCGCGCGTCCACCAGGGTGATCAGCGCCTGGGCCTGGGCCTTCTTGGTGCGCAGGCTGCCGGCCAGGGCGCCGAAGCCGCCGGGCAAGAGCGAGCCGGCCACCGCGCCGATCGCCGAGCCGCCGGAGTTGGAGTCCGAGTTGGCGATGTCGGGGATGATGAAGTAGTCGGCCGCGGCCACCTGGCCCTTGCCGACGTTGGAGCCGCGCCGCAGGTCGCCCGAGGCGCCCAGGGCCGCTTCCTGGCTGCGCATGGCCAGGCCGCCGTTGCGGTCGACGATCCGCAGGCAGTTCGACCGCGAGGCGAACAGCTTCAGCAGGGCCTCGGGGTTGGACAGGCCCAGCTCCGTCCACCACTTGTTCTCGGGCTCCTGCACCGCGGCGGTGCCCAGCGGACGGTCGCAGCGCGGCAGCTCCGGCGTGGCCGCGTTCTTGGGCTGTTTCTTGTCCATCCCGTACTGCGCGCTGGCGGGCGTGGCGGCGATCAAGGTGGCCATGAGCCCCAGGGCCGTGGCTGTAACGGAAAAGACGCGCATTTCGCTCCCCAGTGAGATTCTCGACCGCGGCAAAATAGTCTTGCGCGTCAATGCGATCAATCCGCGCAGGCGCTGGGCGCCCACAAGAATTTCCAAAGTTTCTCTCAAGGAGCGGTGTTTTTGGACAAGGCCGCGGCCCCGTCGTTGCGATAGGCTCGCAGCCATGCCGCAGAACCTCCCGGACGCTCGCCGCGAGCAGATCTTCCCCACCCTGTCGCCGCAGGAGCTCGAGCGCGTGCGCCCGTTCGGCGAGCCGCGCCGCTTCGCCGTCGGCGAAGCCCTGGCGCGGGCGGGCCAGGCGGGCCTTGGCATGTTCATCATCCTGTCCGGCCGGGTGTCGGTCACCCGCCGCGACGCCGAGGGCCGGCCGACGCCGATCACCGAGGAGGGCCCGGGCCAGTTCCTGGCCGAACTCGCCCAGCTCACCGGCCAGCCGGCGCTGGTCGACGCCCACGCCCTGACCGAGGTCGAGGCCCTGGAGGTCTCGCCCGAGCGCCTGCGCGCCCTCTTGATCGCCGAGGCCGAGCTCGGCGAGCGGATCATGCGCGCGCTGATCCTGCGCCGGGTCAACCTGATCGAGGCCGGCGCCGGCCCGGTGATCCTGGGGCCGCAGGATCACCCCGACGTGGTCCGCCTGAAGGGCTTCCTCACGCGCAACGGCCACCCCCACTTCGGCCTGGATCCGCGCCGCGATCCGCCGGCCCAGGCGCTGGTCGAGCGCTTCCATCTCAGCGAGGCCGAGCTGCCGATCGTCGTCTGTCCGGGCGGCGATCTGCTGCGCAATCCGACCGAGGGCGAGCTGGCCCGTTGCCTGGGCATGGTCGGCCGGGTCGATCCGGACAAGCTCTACGACGTGGCCGTCGTGGGGGCGGGGCCGGCGGGCCTGGGGGCGGCGGTCTACGCGGCCTCCGAGGGGCTGTCGGTGCTGGTGCTCGACACCCGCGCCTTCGGTGGCCAGGCCGGCGCCTCGGCGCGGATCGAGAACTACCTGGGCTTTCCCACCGGCATCTCCGGCATGGCCCTGATGGCCCGCGCCTTCAACCAGGCCCGCAAGTTCGGGGCCGAGACGGCCATCCCCGACACCGTCGCCTGCCTGGACTGCGATGAGGCGGACGACGGCTTCACCCTCAACCTCGGCTGCGGCGCGAAGGCCAGGGCGCGCACCGTGGTGATCGCCTCGGGCGCCCGCTACCGGCGCCTGGCGGTGGACAACCTCGACATCTTCGAGGGCGGCGGCGTCCACTACTGGGCCACGCCCCTGGAGCGCGCCCTCTGCGAGAACGAGGAGGTGGCGCTGGTCGGAGGCGGCAACTCCGCCGGCCAGGCGGTGGTCTATCTGGCCGAGCGCGCCGCCAAGGTCTGGCATCTGGTCCGCGCCGCCGACCTGGAGACGGGCATGTCCCAGTACCTGGTCGACCGCATCCGCGGCCTGTCCAACGTGGAGGTCCTCACCGAGACCGAGGTCGTGGGCCTGGAGGGAAGCGAGCAGGGGCTGGCGGCGGTGCGCTGGCGCAACCGCCGCACCGGCGAGGAGGCCCGCCGCGAGCTTCGCCGGCTGTTCCTGTTCATCGGCGCCGAGCCCAACGCCTCCTGGCTGGAAGGCTGCCGGATCGAGCTCGACGGCAAGGGTTTCGTGCGCACCGGCCCCGAGCTGGGGGCCGACCGCCACGCCCTGGAGACCAGCCGCCGCGGCGTCTTCGCCATCGGCGACGTGCGTTCCGGCTCCATCAAGCGCGTGGCCGCCTCGGTGGGCGAGGGCGCCCAGGTGGTCGCCGCCATCCACGCCCATCTGGCCGGCCGCCGCGCCGCCGCCGTTCACCGCCCCGAGCCTGCGAGAGTCTGATGAGCTGTTCCCATGTCGGCCTGATCCGCAAGGTCACGCCCAGCGCCCGCGGCTGCGAGGAGTGCCTGAAGACGGGCTCGATCTGGCTGCACCTGCGCCTGTGCCGCATCTGCGGCCACGTCGGCTGCTGCGACAGCTCGCCGAACCGCCACGCCACCGCCCATTTCCACGCCACCGGCCACCCGATCATCGAGGGCTACGACCCGCCCGAGGGCTGGGGCTGGTGCTATGTGGACGACGTCATGCTCGACCTCACCGACGACATGACGCCCCAACTCGGCCCCATCCCGCATTACGACGGCCGGCCCTAGCGTCGGGGCCGCCCGGCCCCCATCTTGCGGCCTTACCGTGAAGCTGGGTTGGGGACCGCGTGCAGCCGATCATTTCCGTCAAGGACCTGTCCAAGACCTACGCCGGCGGCTTCACCGCCCTGCAGGGCGTGGACCTGGAAATCCGCGAGGGCGAGATATTCGCCCTTCTGGGGCCGAACGGGGCGGGCAAGACCACCCTGATCAGCATCCTCTGCGGCATCGTCAATCCCACGGGCGGGCTCGCCGCCGCCGGCGGCCACGACGTGGTGAAGGACTACCGCGCCGCCCGTTCCCTGATCGGCCTGGTGCCGCAGGAGCTGTCCACCGACGCCTTCGAAAGCGTCTGGGCGACCGTCGCCTTCAGCCGCGGCCTGTTCGGCAAGCCGGCCAACCCGGCCTATCTGGAGCGGCTGCTGCGCGAGCTGTCCCTGTGGGACAAGAAGGACGAGCGGATCATGGCGCTCTCCGGCGGCATGAAGCGCCGGGTGCTGATCGCCAAGGCGCTCAGCCACGAGCCGCGCATCCTGTTCCTCGACGAGCCCACCGCCGGCGTTGATGTCGAACTACGCCGCGACATGTGGGACATGGTCCGCCGCCTGCGCGAGACGGGCGTGACCATCATCCTGACCACCCACTACATCGAAGAGGCCGAGGAGATGGCCGACCGCATCGGCGTCATCTCCAAGGGGCGGATCGTCCTGGTCGAGGACAAGGACGTCTTGATGCGCAAGCTCGGCAAGCGCCAGCTCACCTTGCATCTGCAGCATCCGCTCCAGGCGGTTCCCGAGGGCCTGAGCGACTTCCAGCTCGAACTCGCGGGCGAGGGCGACAAGCTCGTCTACACCTTCGACGCCCAGGCCGAGGGCACCGGCATCGCCGACCTGCTGCGCCGGCTCGCCGCCCAGGGCGTCGACTTCAAGGATCTGCAGACCAAGGAGAGCTCGCTCGAGGAGATCTTCGTCAGCCTGGTGAGGTCGCGTCCATGAACCTCTACGCCGTCCGCGCCATCTACCGCTTCGAGATGGAACGCACCTGGCGCACCCTGGTGCAGTCGATCGCTTCGCCGGTGATCTCCACCTCGCTCTATTTCATCGTCTTCGGCGCGGCCATCGGCTCGCGCATGACCCAGGTCGACGGGGTCAGCTACGGCGCCTTCATCGTGCCCGGCCTGATCATGCTGTCGATCCTGACCGAGAGCATCTCCAACGCCTCGTTCGGCATCTACATGCCCAGGTTCTCGGGCACGATCTACGAGGTGCTCTCCGCGCCGATTTCCGCCTTCGAGATCATCACCGGCTATGTCGGCGCGGCGGCCTCCAAGTCGATCATCCTTGGGCTGATCATCATGGCCACGGCCCGGCTGTTCGTGCCCTACCACATTGCCCATCCCTTCGTGATGGCCGCCTTCCTGGTGCTGACGGCGCTCACCTTCAGCCTGTTCGGCTTCATCCTGGGGCTGTGGGCCGACGGCTGGGAGAAGCTGCAGATCGTGCCGATGATGGTGGTCACCCCGCTCGCCTTCCTGGGCGGCAGCTTCTACTCCATCAGCATGCTCCCGCCGTTCTGGCAGAAGGTCACCCTGTTCAACCCGGTGGTCTATCTGGTCTCCGGCTTCCGCTGGAGCTTCTACGGCTCCTCCGACGTGGCGGTGGGCCTCAGCCTCGGCGCCACCCTGGGCTTCATGGCCCTGTGCCTGGCCGTCATCTGGTGGATCTTCAAGACCGGCTGGCGCCTGAAGGCCTGACGGCTGGCCTGACAGCCGCCGTCCCCGGATGCTCCCCCTCTGGGGGAGCTGTCCCGCAGGGACTAAGGGGGACTTTGACTCCGTCGCCGTCGCCCCGATCGCGCGCGGCCGACCGCACGAAAATCCCCTCCGTCTCGGCGCTGACGCGCCGATCCACCTCCCCCAGAAGGGGAGGATCTGAACGCCCGCCGCGCGCGAGGCGGGCCGGCCGCCGCCAGATGCTCCCCCTCTGGGGGAGCTGTCCCGGGACTGAGGGGGACTTCGACTCCAGCCGGCGTCCGGTGCGTCCTGCGCCGGCTTACGGCCCCGGCCGGCGGTCCAGATAGGCCCGGGCGAGCTCGATCAGCCGCTCGCGGCCGAAGCTCGGGTCGTGGCCGGCGTGGACCACCTGCACCGGCAGCTCCATCAGCCGCTCCATCGTCCGCCGGTAGGCGGAAATGTCCGCGCCCTCGATCTCGTCCAGCAGCGGCCCGTCATAGATCGCGTCGCCGGAGAACAGCACGCCCGTCGACGCCTCCCAAAGGCCGATGGAGCCCGGCGAGTGGCCGGGCAGGTGCAGCACCTCGAAGGCCCGGTTTCCCAGGTCGACCACGTCGCCCTCGGCCAGCACCCGCGTGGGCTCGGCGCCCTTCAGCGCATAGGCCGCCGGCGAAAAGCCGGAACGGGGCGCGGCGGTCAGCAGGCAGCCGCCGACGTCGTAGCCCCAGTCCTTCATCTGCGCCTGGAAGGCCGGCGGATAGTCGGCCAGGTCCAGCGAGAAGGAGCGGCGGCCCGTCGCCATCGCTTCGGCCTCGCAGGCGTGGATCAGCCGGTGGTCGAATTCGTGCATGCCGCCCATGTGGTCGGAATGGGCGTGGGTCGCCACGGCGGCCAGCGGCTTGTCGAACAGGTCCCGCGCCGCCTCGCGCAGGCTGGCCACCCCAAGGCCGGTGTCCACCAGCATGTCCACGTCTCGCCCGCGCAGGTGCCAGATGTTGCAGCGGAGCAGGGGATCCACGTGGGGCTCCCAGAGCAGCGTCAGGTCCGCATCGATCGTGCGGCGCTCGAACCAGCGGTCGGCGATGGGCAGGGCGGTCATGGGTCAAGCCTTCCGTCTCCGCTCGCGCGCCGGCAAGCCCCATCGCGCCGGCTGCCCCGGAAACCTCGGCCGCGCCTTGTCCCAGATCAAAGCCCCGGCCGGCCCGCCGCGGAATGATACGCGGTCCCAAGCAGCAGAAGGCCCGCCATGTCCGACGTCGACGCCGAGGCCACGCCCTTCCACCGGATCGGCGAGCAGCCGGCGATCCGCCGCCTGGTGGACCGCTTCTACGACCTGATGGAGACCGACCCGGCCTACGCCGAGCTGCGCGCCATGCACGCGCCGGATCTGGCGCCCATGCGCGGCTCGCTGGCGGGCTTCCTCACCGGCTGGCTCGGCGGTCCGCGCGACTGGTTCGAGGCCAACCGCGGCGTCTGCATGATGAGCCTGCACGCCCGCGTCGGCGTCAGCGCCGCCACCGCCCGCCAATGGCGCGAGGCCATGGCCCGCGCCCTGGCCGACACCGGCGTCGACCGCGGCCTCGCCGCCCAGATCAACGCCGCCTTCGCCCGCATGAGCCAGAACATGCAGCGCGACTAGGGCTCAGCCTGGCAGCCTCGGGAACTTCGCGACGCCCTCGGCCACCAGGTGGTAGGGCCGCGCATCGTCCATCCAGATCGCGATCTGCGGGCCTTCGAAGGCGTCCTGGTCGTCCAGGGTTCCCACCTTCAGGATCACGATGTCCGGGTTGGAGGGAATGCGCGACAGGATCGGCGCGCCGCAGGTTCCGCAGAACTCCCGCGTGACCGGCTGGTCCAGGTCCGCGCGGGTGAACCGCTTGGGCTCGCCCTTGGTGTAGTGAAAGCTCTTGGCCGGCAGGCCCATGAAGTAGTTGGCCCCGCCGCCGGAGATGTGCTGGCACTCACGGCAGTGGCAGGCGCCCTTGAACACCGCCGGGCCCTCGGCCTCGTAGCGCAGTTCGCCGCAATAGCATCCGCCCGTCAGTTTCATCGCCGTCCTCCCGTCGGTCGTGGTTGGACCGATCAAGCCAAGCGGCCGTCGGGGCGGTCAAGCGCTATTCGGCCACGGCGCGGGCGGCGGCCTCCACCCGGGCTCGGGGCATCAGGCGGATCGTCGTGGTGGCCTTGGCCAGCACCTCGCCGTTGGGGCCGAGCAGGCGTCCCTCGGCGAAGCTGGTGGACTTGCCCGACCGTTCGATCCAGCCCTCGGCCACCACCTTGCCGGGGCGGGCGGGGGCGAAGAAGCTGACCTTCAGCTCCAGCGACATGGGCGTCATGTCCGGCCCGGTCTGGCTCATCGAGGCGTGCGCCATGGCCGCGTCGATCCAGCCGCAGACGAAGCCGCCCTGCACCACCCCGCCGGAGTGGCACATGTGCATCCCCGCCTCGTACTCGATCACGGCGCGCCCGTCGGCCATCTCCAGCACCCGCACCTGGCCCAGGGTCTTGTGCAGGTCCATCGGGGGCGATGCGGCGGCGGTGTCGGTCATGGGCGGGCTCCGGTGGCGAAGGGCCGCCAGCATCGGCGAGCCGGCCGGCCGGCGCAATGGTCAAGCCGCGCGTCGTCGTCGCGTCCGATACATTAGAAAATGCGTATGTTCGAATGCGTCTTGACCAATCTCAACGCCGCCCGCGCGCGCATTGGATAGGTCGGTCGCCGGGACGGAACGGAAAGGATGCCGATATGAAAAATCTTACGTTTTCGATCGCTGCGGTCGCCGCCACGCTGGCCTTGGCGCCGCTGTCGGCTCTGGCCCAGGCCGGTCCTGGAGGCGGCATGGGCGCTGGCGCGGGCCAGGGCACGGGAACCGGCATGGGCCCGGGGATGGGTCAAGGCATGGGGCAAGGCATGGGCCAGGGCATGGGCGCCGGCCAGGGCATGCAGGCGCGCGCCGCCGACCGGCTGGCCCAGCGCGACACCAACCATGACGGCGTGCTGAGCGCGGCCGAGCACGACGCCTGGGCCGCCGACGTCTTCGCGGCCATGGACGCCGACGGGAACGGCAAGCTCACGCGCGAGGAGTACATGGCCGTGCGCATGGGTCCCGGCCCCATGGCCGGCGTCTCGGCCCAGCGGATGCAGCAGATGCAGGCCCGCGCCCAGGCCCGCAAGACCCTGCGCTTCGAGATGATGGATCCCAACGGCGACGGGCAGGTCACGCGCGAGCAGTTCATGCGCCAGAGCCGCCTGGACTTCGCCGACGCCGACGCGAACGACGACGGCAAGGTCACGCTGCAGGAGTTCCGCGCCTTCCATCGCGGCATGTAGGCGGGACGGGCGCGGAGGCGGCCTCCGCGCCCGCCGCATTTTCGCCGCGGATCGAGCGCGCACTCCGCGCCGACGGGTGATGCCCGCCGTTAAAGCGCATGGGTACGAAAATGCGTGAGCGCCACCTGCTCGGGGGGGCTCATCGGCGGGGGCCGGAGGCGGCGCGCCCCTTGTCCTTGGATGAACGCCCGCGGTCCTGGGCCGCGACGGTGGGGCTTGGCGGATGCGTCGGCGCCCTGCGTGAAAGCCTGGGCGCGGCCGACCGCGTCGAAAGGCCGTTCCGTCACTGGCTGCTGCGCGGCCTCCTGCCTTGGAACATCCTCCTGGCGCTGGCGGCCCTGCCGTTCGGCGCGCCCGAGGCCGCGTCGGGCGAGGGCACGCGCGAATCCCGCAACGAAAGCCGCCGCTATCTCGACGCCGACGCGGTCGCCGCCTTCGCCGCCTGCCGGGCCGTGGCCCGCGCCTTCCAGGCGCCGAGCACGGTCGCGGCGGTCGAGCGGCTGGCGGGCGTGGCGCTGGACGGCGCGTGGCTGCGCATCGAGCTGGCCCAGGACCGGGACGGCTTCTGGCTGAAGCCGCACACCGACCTGGGGGTGAAGCGCTTCACCCTGCTCTGCTACCTCGACGCCGAGGGCCAGCCGGAGATGGGCACCGATCTCTACGACGGCTCAGGCGGCTGGGCGGGCCGCGCGCCCTTCGCGCCGGGCGCGGGCCTGGCCTTCACGCCGGCCGGCGACACTTGGCACGGGTTCGAGCCGCGCCCGATCGCCGGCGTGCGCAAGAGCCTGATCGTCAACTATGTCAGCGGCGCCTGGCGCGCGCGCGAGCAACTGGCCTTTCCGTGCGCGCCGGTGCATGGCCCCGCGCCGCGGCGGCCGCGGCCCTTCGGGGGTCAGTGAAGCCGGCCCTCGACCGGCAGGGGCTGCGCCTGTTGCAGGAGGGCCAGGAGCTCCTGCTCGCTGACATGGTTCTGCAGCTTGGCGATCCGTTCGACGATGCGCATCAGCGCCGTTTCGCTCTCGCCTTCCTTCAGGATCGCCAGCAACGCCTCGATCTCGTGCGGCGGCAGCCCGGCCGGGACCACCTGCGGGTCGAGGTCCAGGCAGAGCGGACCCTGCAGGCCCTGCGTCTCCTCCATCTCGGTCACCGCCTCGGGGCAGACTTCCACCTCGATGGCCTGGGCCACGCCCTCGGGGTAGGGCGCGGGCAGGCCCAGCACCCGGGCGCGCCAGCCGCTGGAGTTCAGCATGGGCGGCAGCATCTCCAGGTCGATCATGCCCACCAGGCGGCTGGCCCCGCGGGCCATGGCCACCTCCAGCGAGGCCAGCCGGATCTCCGCCCGCCGCTGGGCGCCGCCGCGCCCCCGGACCGCGCCGGTGGCGAAGTAGCGGCTGATCTCCCACACGTCCGGCCGGTTGATCGGCGGCTCGTCGTCGGCGACCAGGTGCGGGAAGACGTCGCCCAGCACCGAGCCATCCTCGGCCGGGCGCATGCGCATCGAGCAGCTGATCTCCCCGTCCGGCTCGATGGCCAGCAGGTAGACCATCTTGTCGTCGTCGTACTCGTCGTATTCGCCGCCGTCGCGGACGGTCATGGCGTTCCATCCGCGCTCCTCGACGAAGTGGACGCGGCGCAGCTCGTGCATGCGGGCCAGGGCCTCGGCGTAGAGGCTGCGGTTGGCTTGGGTGACGACGTGGATCATGGGAACCCCCAGGTTCGAGGGCTCCATCTTCCGCCGCCGGGCCGGCGCCGGTAGTCGGCCGATCGGCCGACTTGTCCGTCCTAGTGGTCGAAATCCTCCGGGTCGATCAGCCAGCCGCGGCGGGCGGCCTCCAGGATCGCCGGCACGGTCGACAGATAGCCGAGCTTGGCCTTGGCCCGCTCCAGGTGGGTCTTGGCCGTGCCGATCGACACCCCCAGGATCTGGCAGATCTCCGGGATGGACTTGCCGCGCGAGAGCCAGACCAGCACCTGGGTCTCGCGCCGGGTGAGGCCGGTGGGCGTGGCCCGGTCGCCCTCCAGCTCCAGCAGTTGCAGGCCCGCCGTGGCGAACATGGCCCCGCACGCCTGCAGCACCGCGCGCGCCTGCTCGGAGATGTCGACGCCGCGTCCCACCAGGGTCAAGGCCGAGACCTCGCCCAGGGCGCCGTGGATCGGCACGATCAGCCCCTCGGAGCCGTCGCGCCGGGCGGTGGCGAACAGGTCCTTGGCCTCCTCGCCGACGACCATCGGCTCGATGTCGGTCCAGGTGAAGGCGCGGGTGTGGGTGAAGACGGCGCGGAACACCGGATCGTAGCGGTAGCGTCCGCGGGAGAGGTAGTCCTGCCGCCGGCTGGCGTCGCCCAGGCCGAACAGCACCTTCGGCTGAATGGGCCGGCCGGGCTCGGCCATGATCACGAAGCTGGTCCGCTCGAAGCCGAAGCGCGACACCAGGCCCGCGAAGTGACCTTCGAGCGCCACCACGTCGCCGATGCTGCGGCTCTCGCGCAGGAACTTCAGGGCCTCGGCGTAGCGCTCGGTCACGTCAGTCGTCCGGCGCCAGGTTGCGCGCCAGGTCCAGGATCGCCCGGCGGACCTTGGGCGACCTGATGGTCGAGAACACCTTCAGCAGGGCGAAGGCGTCGGGCTCGGCCAGCAGCGAGGCTTCCGAGGCCGTGGCCGGCGTCCCGTCGGCGCGGTCCAGGTCGCCCACCAGGTCGGCGAGCCGGCAGTCCAGCGCCTGGGCGATGCGCACCAGCGTGGAGAAGCTGACCCGGTTGGCCCCGCGCTCGTACTTCTGCACCTGCTGGAACGACAGGGCGAGCGCGTCGGCCAGGGCCGATTGGGACATCTTGGCGTTCAGGCGCCGGTAGCGGATCACCTGGCCCAGGGCCACGTCCAGCGGGTCGCCGTGGCCCGCACCGGGTTCAGTCATGTTCAATGCGACGTTCCTCCACGACTGGGCTCGCCGCGGCTCTTGGGGCCGCCGATCCGCCAGCCGTCGCGCCCAGCTTGCCTCAACCTCGCCGTCTCGCCCAGCCCCATGAGCGCCCAGGCCGGGGATTGGCCTTGGGCCGCGCCAGGGCCTAGGCTGGCCGCCCGGTTCGCCCCCCGCCCATGAGGATCGACCCCATGAGAGCCATCGCCTCCGCCCTCGCCGCCGCCGTCCTGGCGCTGGTCCCGCTCGCCGCCTGCCAGGCCGCCGGCCCGCCGCCGCCCCAGCCCCAGGCCACCGCCTTCAAGGTGGGGAGCCTGGAGCTCTACGCCCTGCGCGACGCCCAATTCATGCGGCCCAACGACGGCACGCTGTTCCCGGGCCACGCCGCCGAGGCCGTGGCCGAGCTCCTGAAGGCCGCGGGCGACGCGCCGGACGCCATCCCGCTCAGCGTCGACGCCCTGCTGGTGAAGACGCCCGACCGGCTGGTGCTGATCGACACCGGCGTCGGCGGGGTGCTGCAGGCGAGCCTGGCCAAGGCCGGCTTCAGCCCGGACCAGGTGACCGACATCCTGATCACCCACACCCACGGCGACCACGTGGGCGGGCTGGTCAAGGACGGGGCCCTGGCCTTCCCCAAGGCGACCATCCGCATGTCGGCGCCGGAATGGGCCTGGATGCAGACCAAGACCGCGCAGGCGGACCTGGTGAAGGCCATCGCCCCGCGGGTGAAGACCTTCGAGCCGGGCGCGGCGGTGCTGCCGGCGGTCACCGCCGTGCCGATCGCCGGCCACACGCCGGGCCACACCGGCTATGAGATCGTCTCGGACGGCCAGCGCCTCCTGGACATCGGCGACACCGCCCACAGCTCGATCGTCTCGCTCGCCCACCCGGACTGGCCCATCGAGTTCGACACCGACAAGGCCGTGGGCGCCAAGAGCCGCATGGCCGAGCTGAAGACCCTCTCCGAGAGCCACGAGACCCTCTTCGCCCCGCACTTCCCCTATCCGGGGGTGGGCCAGATCGAGGCGGCGGGCGGCGGCTACGCCTTCAAGCCGACGGTGAAGGCGGCGCAATAGGGCTCAGCCCCGCGCCGCCAGCCGCTGGGCGATGAAGCGGTCGACGGCGTCGGTGTAGGCGCCGGGCAGGCCGAGGTTCTCGTTCACCTCGCGGTGGGTCAGATCCTGCGGCGAGACGGGCGTGGGCCGGCCGGCGCGCTCGGCCTTGGCGGCGAAAGCCCTGGCCTGGCCGCAGGAATCGTCGGGGCGCTTCAGGGCGCAGACCAGCAGCATCGGCTCGGCCGCCGCCGTCCAGCGGTCGATCGGCGAGGTCCTGGCCCAATAGGCCGGGTCGGCGCCGAACGCCTCGTCGTAGAAGCGCGCGTGGCGCTTGCCCATCACCGCCGGCACGTCCATGGCCGCCGAATCCAGCACCACCGTCCCGGCCCAGCGGCGGCCGACCATGGACGGGTCGGCCGAGATCAGCGCCACCAGGTGGGCGCCGGCCGAATGGCCCATCAGGACGAGCCTGGCCGGATCGGCGCCCCAGCCGGCGGCGTGCGCCTGGACGAAGCGGACGGCGGCGGCCACGTCGCTCGCCTGCTCCAGGGCCATGGCCTCGGGCAACATGCGGTAGTCGACGCTGACGAAGACGTAGCCCATCGGCAGCCAGTGGCGGAGCTTGTTCTCCAACAGGCCATGGTTGGCCTTGTCGCCGATCTTCCAGGCGCCGCCGTGGACCATGACGATCACCGGGGCGTGGCGCGCGTTCGGCGGGACGTAGACGTCGATCGCCTGCAGCGGGGCCGGGCCGTAGGACGCGGTGAGCTTGCGGGCGCCGGGGGCGATCGCAGCCAGGTCGACCGGCCGGCTCTCCTCGGCCGCGCGCTGCTGCATGCGCTCCTCCATCTTCGCGCGCCAGCGCTCGCGAAGGGGACTGGTCTGCGCCCCGGCGCCCGCAACGAGGGCGAGGGAAATGGCCGCGCCGGCCGCGATCACGACGGCGGCCTCGAGGATCGGCTTCATGGCGTCGTCCTTGTCCTTGCATCCCTCCGCGCCGTCCTAGCGCGCGGGGCGCGGCGGGGAATGACGCGGCGGTGTCGGTCGGTGACGAAGTGTTGCACGGGGCGGCGGCGCGTTCTCGCTCCCGATGCGCGGCGGCGCTTCTTCTCCTCCCCTTTTGGGGGAGGGGGACCGCGAAGCGGTGGAGGGGGACTGCAAGTCTGCGGGGGTGAGTCAAAGTCCCCCTCAGGCCCTCCGGGGCCAGCTCCCCCAGAGGGGGAGCATCCGGGCGCGGCACATCATCCCTCTCCCCTTGCGGGAGAGGGTGGCCCCGCGGAGCGGGGTCGGGTGAGGGGTCTTGCTGGCCTATCCGCTTCGGAAGCTGGACGGCTGGGCGGAGGCGGAGGGGTCTGAGAGACCCCTCATCCGTCGTCCATGCGGACGACACCTTCTCCCGCAGGGGGAGAAGGACGCCCGCGGCTAGCCGGAGCCGTGGACGGCGGGGCCCGGCGGCTCGGCGGCGCTGGCGTCCTCATCGCCGCCCGTATCGTCCTGGAGATCCTCGAGATCGTTGGCGGCGAGGCCGAGGTCCTGGAGGAGCTGGCGGAGGATGTCTTCGACGGGAGGATCGAGGAAGGCGTCCTCGAAGAAGGCCTCCTCGTCGAGCCAGCGCTTGAGGGTGACCAGCAGGGTTCCGACGTCGTCGCGCTCGGCCTCGGTCCAGATCAGGCGGGAGGCGACATCGCCGACATAGGCCTTGCGGGCCCGCACCTGTTCCTTGCGCACGTCGGCCAGCCAGCGCTCGGCGCGCAAGGCGTCGCGCTCGAAGCGGGCCTCCAGGGCCAGGGTCTGGCGCACGGATCGGGAGAGGCGGTGGAACGAGAGCGCCAGGCGCTCGGTATCTTCCGGGGTCTCGGCCTCGACCGCCAAGCCGTGCAAGCGGCGGGTCAGGTCCATGCCGAGATCGGCGAGTTCCTCGAGCATCCGGCCTCGGGCTTGTTTCCTGTCCTCGGCGGGGCTCGACATGAACAAAAAGAGAACATAGGTCGAGGCTGGAGTCAAGGATTTTGGGGTCTGCGAGGGAGTCGAAGTCCCCCTCAGGCCCTCCGGGCCAGCTCCCCCAGAGGGGGAGCATCTGGGCTCGGCCACGCCTCACCTCCCGCGTCTTCCCCGCCCTTGTGGCGGGGATCCCTGGGGCGGCCGGGCTGTGGGCGCCTCGGAGAGGTCCGGGAGGCCGAGAGAGGGATCCTAGGCACGGGGCCTAGGAAGGCGATGGGGAGGGAAGACAGGGCGTGGGACGTGCTGTGAGGGCACCTAAGGCAGGGCATCCCTAGCGCGCAGGAAGTCGGCTCCACAGCGCGAGCATCGCAGTTCCGGGTAGCCGGGATTCATGCTGAGCGGGAGTGACTTGGTATCGAAGACGGACTTTCCGCAGACGTCGCATCGCGTCCGCCAGAACAGCCAATAGCGAAGGGCGAGGCTGCCGAACACAAGCACGATGAAGAGGTAGTTGCGCTGGTTGAGCCCCACGATGAACAGCGCGAGCGTTGCGACATTCGTCGCGATCGAGGTCAGGAGCGCGCGTCGGAAGGTCATCCACCCAGAGTCCCGGCAGGCGCCGCTTCGCCGCGGACATATTCGCAACGGCGCTGACGCACGACTATCTCGCCTCAGGGTAGACTACTCGCCGCTTGCTCGCCAATGTTTGGGCTGTGGGCAAGCTGGGGCGCGAGCATGTGGTCGGCGGGGACGAGGCTGGAGGGGGCTAAGGCCCTCAACGCGGTGGAGATGCACGACGCTCAGCTCGTCAGCCAGACGGTCGACTACGAGGCGGGCACGGCTGTGCTGATGCTGCGGGTCTATGAGGGTGGGGCCGCGCCGAAGCGCCGTCTGTGCCGGCTGGAGTTCAGCGGGGTCGAGGCGATCAACCAGATCGCCGACCTTGCGCTGCTGAAGCGCAACGCCTCGGCGGGAAACATCAACGCCTGGCGCGTGCATGAGCGCCCGCGCAAGACCTACATCGACCTGACCGAGGGCTGTATCGAGGTTGCAGCCCGATCGGTCAGGCTGACCGTGGTCGAGGTGGGGTGATGGGAGGCTTCGACATGACGATGCCGCGCCGCTTCGCCAAGCTCCGGAATACGACGCTCGCCGACGTCGAGACGCCGGACT
Organism: Phenylobacterium sp.; assembly: GCF_041916435.1. Classification (GTDB taxonomy): domain Bacteria; phylum Pseudomonadota; class Alphaproteobacteria; order Caulobacterales; family Caulobacteraceae; genus Phenylobacterium. Next base: position 572,865 of record NZ_JAYRZM010000004.1, read on the forward strand.
ACGTGGAGATCACCTATGCGGCCTGCGCCGTCGAAGAGGCGGCCTGCGGGTGGGGCGGCTGGATGATCGAGGGCGCCTGCCGGCATGTGCAGGGCCAGCGTTTTCCCACGGCGTCCGGGGACGAGCCGTTGCCGGCCGCTTGCCAGCAGATGTGCCCGAACTGCGGTGGGACGACGTTCCGCGCGAGCGCCTCGTTGAGAGTGGGGCCGGCTCCCATGCCGGATGCGTAGCGTGAGGTTGGCCAGCCGTCACATCGGCGACTGGGATGTGGTGCCTGCTTGGCGGGATCGGGGATTGAGTAACCTGACACTGTAATTACCCTCCGCTCGTCTTCCCCGCCCTTGTGGCGGGGATCCCTGGGGCGGACGGGCTGTGGGCGCCTCGGAGAGGTCCGGGAGGCCGAGGGAGGGATCCTAGGCACGAGGCCTAGGATGACGGGGAGATGGCGCGGGCGCCAACACAAAACCCCTCCGGCGGACCGGGCCGTGAGGGGCCGCGGCGCCTAGTAGCCCTGGATGCGGGCGTAGCGGTCGCGGTGGTGGCCCTGGGAGCCGAAGGCGGCTTCGCAGGCGCGGGCGCGCTTGAGGTAGAAGCCGGCGTCGTGGGCGTCGGCGCTGCGCGCGGAGCGCACGCGCTACCGACCGGGCGACGTCGTTTGATATCGGCCTAGAGCGTCCGTCATTCTGCGGGCGAACTCGCTCTGATCCTGGCCTTCCTCTGCACCCCCTGGAAGCGACGTCCACTGACCGTGAAGTGCGCCAGCGATTTCGCTGTAGCGATTGGGATCACGCAAGTCCGACGCCAAGTCGCGGCCGCCGGTGGCGTGGCCATAGGTGTCGGAGGCCAGGTACCAGGCGCCCATGTCCTGGTTGGCCGGCGAAAAGTCCGTGAGGTCCGGGTGCGCCCGCGTCAGGCCCTCCCAAGTCGGGGCGATGATCTGGTAGCGCCCCGCCGCGCTGGACAGGCGACCAAGGTCGCGGCTGTAGAACGGCAGGTGGTCGATGGGCGCGGGCGGCATGAAGTCTGCTCGTCGGGGCGGTGCGTGCATGAAGTATCACCCCACGGGAGGCTTGGCCGACAGCTCCCACAAAGGAGAGCCGGCTTCTCGGCGCTCCGCCTTGCCCCTTGTCACCGTCATCCTCGCCCTTGTGGCGGGGATCCATGGGACGGCTGGGCGTCGTACCGTTGGGACAGATCGGGGTGGTGGAGGCATGGATCCTAGGCACAAGGCCTAGGATGACGGGTGTGAGTAGTGCTACCGACCACGTCCCCTGGCGTTCCGAGCGGCGCTTCAGCTTGGGTCCCCCGGATCGGCCTGTGGCCGACCGGAGGACGACGGGGGAGCAGGGCGGCGCGGCTCCCAAGGCACTGTTTGCCGAAGGCCGCGCTACGGCTTCCAGCCGGCCGGCAGTTTGGCGAGTTCGGCCGGGGTCGCCCAGGCCAGGTGGTAGATGTCGCCGGGCTGCGGCTCGTAGACGGTGACGATGCGCAGCACCCGCTTGTCCGGGGCGAGCCAGTAGGCCTCGCAGAACCCGGCCCCCGTGCCGGCGCAGGACTTGATCTCCGGGAGTGGCAGATCGGCGGCGCAGGCGCCCGAACCGTCCGGCGCCGGCGCCGTGGAGCAGGTCGAGAACACCTCGCTCGACGCATGCGTCGGCTTGAAGCCGAGCCGGATGAGGGCTTGGCGCGCGGCGAGGTAGGTCTTCGGCAATCTCGGGATGTCCGCCGCCGGCGCCGGCGGGATCGCCAGGAGCCCCTCGGCGGTGAAGGGCGGTCTGGCCGCCGTCACCACGGGGGCCGGGCCGGCGGTGGTCTCCACCACGAGGTACCGGCGCCAGCCGTCCGTGTCCTTGTGCAGGAAGAGGGCCCGGCAAGGCGCCGGCTCCCCGGACGGACAGCTCAGCTCCGGGAACGACGGGTGCGGGGACTCCACCTGGTCGAGGGCCGGCGTCATGCCCTGGCTCAAGAGGGCCCGACGGGCCTCGGCGTAGGGCGCGCCGACGGCCGGCGAAGCGGCGGCCCTGGCCGGTTCGGCCGCGGCGACGGGCCTGGACGGCCCGCAGGCGGCGAGCGGGGCGCCCAGCGCCGCCGAAAGCGCCAGCGCGACCGCGCCCGTCGCGATCGATACCGGCCGTCTCGTCACGGGCGCTGCTTCAACCTCGGTTGGTCGGGACAACTGGAAATTGATCGTGCGGCGGCCGTTCGGTCAATCCCCGCGGCGCGGGCGAGGGGCGCGTTCGAAGGATGAAGCGCATAGCAAAAGCCCCTCCGGCGTTTCCGCCGGAGGGGTTCTGAAGTCCTAGCCCTGCATCGCGCCCCCGGCGGACCGGGGGCGGGCCGCGGCGCCTAGTAGCCCTGGATGCGGGCGTAGCGGTCGCGGTGGTAGCCCTGGGAGCCGAAGGCGGCTTCGCAGGCGCGGGCGCGCTTGAGGTAGAAGCCGGCGTCGTGGGCGTCGGTCATGCCGATCCCGCCGTGCATCTGCACCATCTCGTTGGAGACGAGGTGGAAGGTGTCGCCCATCTTGGCCTTGGCCAGGGAGACGAGCTCGGGCACGTCCGGGCTGCCGGCGTCGATGGCCTGCAGGGCGGCCTCGACGGCCGAGCGGGCCAGCTCCAGGTCGGTGAACATCTTGGCCGCGCGGTGCTGCAGGGCCTGGAAGGAGCCGATCACCTGGCCGAACTGCACGCGGGTCTTCAGGTAGTCCAGCGTGGTCTCGAAGGCCTGGACGGCGGCGCCGAGCATTTCGGCGGAAACGCCGGCGCGGGCGCGGTCGAGGGTGGCCTCAAGCACCGGCCAGCCCTTGCCTTCCTCGCCGAGGAGTTCGGCTTCGGCGCCGTTGAACTCGATGTTCGCCACGCCGCGGCTGTCGGCCAGCTTCAGGGCCTGCTTGGTGACGCCGGCCGCGTCGCCCTTCACCAGGAAGAGGCTGACGCCGTCGGTGTCGCCCGGCTTGCCCGAGGTGCGGGCGGAGACGACCAGCAGGCCGGCGGCCGGGCCCTCGATGACGAAGGTCTTCTTGCCGGTCAGCTTGTAGCCCGAGCCGGCCTTCTCGGCCTTCAGGGCGACCTTTTCCGGGGCGTGGTGCGGACCTTCGTCCACGGCCAGGGCGCCGACCACCGAGCCGTCGGCGATCTTCGGCAGCCATTCGGACTTCTGCGCCTCGGACCCGCCGAGGATCAGGGCCGAGGCGGCGGCCAGGCCCGAGGCCAGCAGCGGCGAGGCGGTGAGCGTGCGGCCCATCTCCTCCAGGATCAGGCCCATGGAGAGGTAGCCGAAGTTCGATCCGCCGAACTCCTCGGGGATGATCACCCCGGCCCAGCCCATTTCAGCCTGCTCGTTCCAGGCGTCGGCGTCGTAGCCCAGCGGGGCGCCGCTATCGCGCATCTTGCGGAAGGCGGTCACCGGGCTCTTTTCCTGCACCCAGCTCTTCGCCGCGTCGCGCAGCATGCTCTGTTCTTCGGTCAGAACGGCCATGTGTCTTGGTTCCCTTTGAATATCTCGAATGGTGTCGTTGGCCGGGTCCGCGCCCGCCGTCGCGGCGAGCGGGCCCCTAGTGTCACTTGCTTTGCGTCAGGTCAGGCAAGCCCAGGATGCGCTTGGAGATGATGTTGTTCTGCACTTCCTGGGAGCCGCCGTAGATCGTGAAGGCCTTGCCGCCCAGCCAGCCGCGGACGGCCGCCAGCTCGGCGCCGGTGAAGGCCTCGCCCTCCCAGCCCAGGCCCTGATGGCCCATGATCTCCAGGGTCAGCTCGGCCTTGTCCTGCATCCAGCGGGTGCCGGCGTTCTTCATGATCGAGGTGGCGGTGGAGGGGCCGGAATTGCCCTTGGCCTCCTGCATGGCGCGCACGGCGGTCTGCTGGAAGGCGCGGCCCTCGATCTCGTTCATGATGATGCGGGTGCGCAGGTCGATGTCGGCGATGCGGCCGGCCTCGTCCACGCCCACGTACTCCTTGGCCAGATCGACCAGGCCGCGGGCTCCGCCGCCGCCGCCGCCCGCGCCGGACAGGCCGGAGCGTTCATGCTGCAGGAGGCGCTTGGCGATGGTCCAGCCGCCGTTCAGCGGGCCGACCAGGTCCTTCTTCTCGGCGCGGGCGTCGGTGAAGAAGGTTTCGCAGAAGGGCGAGTTGCCGGCGATCAGCTTGATCGGACGGGTCTCGACGCCCGGCTGGTGCATGGTGAAGAGGACGAAGGAGATGCCTTCGTGCTTCTTGGAGGTGTCGGTGCGCACCAGGCAGAAGCACCAGTCGGCGTATTGCGCGCCGGAGGTCCAGATCTTCTGGCCGTTGATGATGTAGTGGTCGCCCTTGTCCTCGCACTTGGTCGAGAGGCTGGCCAGGTCCGAGCCGGCGCCCGGCTCGGAGAAGCCCTGGCACCACTGGATGTCGCCGCGGCAGATCGGCGGGATGTGCTCGGCCTTCTGGGCGTCGGTGCCGTACTCGAGCAGGGTGGGCCCGAACATCATCACGCCCATGCCGCCGATCGGGTTGTAGGCGCCGGCGCGGGCGAACTCCTGCATGACCACGCGGCCCTGGGCGGGGGCGAGGCCGCCGCCGCCGTACTGGGCCGGCCAGGTGGGGGTGCCCCAACCCTTCTCGCCCACGGCCTTGCGCCAGGCGGCCTGGTCCGGCGTTTCCGGATTGCCGCGCTCCTCGCGCATCATGGGATTGGGCTTGCCCTTCAGGGCGGGGGGGAAGTTGGCTTCCACCCAGCTTCGCACCTCGGTGCGGAAGGCGTCGATGTCGCCGCCGAAATCAGCCATTTGAAAAGGTCTCCTTGAAAATCGAAGTCGTCGTCCCTGTCGGCATAGGCGACAAGGCGGCCCGGGAAAACAGGCCGTGAGAGTCACGGTCCCCCTCAGTCGCTCCGCGACAGCTCCCCCAGAGGGGGAGCATCCTGCGCCGGCGCTTCCAGATCCTCCCCCTCTGGGGGAGGTGGCCCGGAGGGCCGGAGGGGGACCTTGAACCTGCCATCCGCGCCGGCCCTCAGTGCGCCTGGGTCAGGTCTGGCAGGCCCAGGATGCGCTTGGCGATGATGTTGTTCTGCACCTCGTTGGAGCCGCCGTAGATCGAGCCGGCCTTGCCGCCCAGCCAGGTCCGCACGGCGGAAAGCTCGTCGGCGTCGAAGCCCTCGCCCTCCCAGCCCAGGCCCTGGGCGCCCATGACCTCCAGGGTCAGTTCGGCGCGGTCCTGCATGATCTTCATGTTGGCGTTCTTCATGATCGAGGTGGCGGCCGAGGGACCGGAGTTGGTCTTGGCCTCCTGGGCGGCGCGGCGGACCGTCTGCTGCAGGGCGCGCGCGTCGATCTCGTTCATGATGATGCGTGTGCGCAGGTCCAGGTCGGCCAGGCGGCCCTGGTCGTCCTCGCCCACATAGGCCTTGGCCGTGATCCCCAGGCTGTCGGCCCGGCCGCGGGCGCCGGCGCGTCCGCCCATGCCCGAACGCTCGTGCTGCAACAGGCGCTTGGCCACGGTCCAGCCGCCGTTCAGCGGGCCGACGAGGTTTTCCTTGGGCACCTTCACGTCGGTGATGAAGGTCTCGCAGAAGGGCGAGTTGCCGGCGATCAGGCGGATCGGACGGACCTCCACGCCGGGCTGATGCATGGAGAAGACGACGAAGGAGATGCCCTCGTGCTTCTTGGTGGTGTCGGTGCGCACCAGGCAGAAGATCATGTCGGCCCACTGCGCGCCGGAGGTCCAGATCTTGGAACCGTTGACCAGGAAGTGGTCGCCCTTGTCCTCGGCGCGGGTCTGCAGGCTGGCGAGGTCCGAGCCGGCGCCCGGCTCGGAGAAGCCCTGGCACCAGCGCACCTTGCCGGTGACGATGTCGGGGATGTAGCGCCGCTTCTGCTCTTCGGTTCCGTATTCCAGCAGGGTGGGGCCGAACATGTTCACGCCCATGCCGACGATGGGATTGACCGCGCCGATGGCGGCCATCTCCTCGGCCAGCACGCGGGCCTCGGCGGGGGTGAGGCCGCCGCCGCCGTAGGCCTTCGGCCAGGTGGGCACGCCCCAGCCCTTGGCGCCCATGCGCTCCTTCCACGCCGCCAGGTCGCCCGTCGGCTTGTCCGGACTGAGGATCGCGGCCTCCAGGGCGGGCCGATCACCGGCCAGCGACTTGGGAAAATTGGCGCCGAGCCACTCGCGGGCTTCGGCGCGGAAGGCGTCCAGATCGGCGCCGCCGAAATCGGCCATCAGAAAATCTCCCTAAAAATCAAAATATTATATCTCTTTATAGCATAAAGTATGGTCCTGGTGGAGTCCGCCCTACTTCGGATCGGGCAGACCCAGCACGCGCTTGGAGACGACGTTGAGGTTGATCTCCGAGGTGCCGCCCTCGATGGAGTTGGCCTTGGCCCGCAGCCAGGCCCGGACGGCGCCCAATTCCTGGCCCTCGAAGCCCTCGCCGTCCCAGCCCAGGCCCTGGTGGCCCATCAGCTCGATCATCAGCTCGGTGCGCTCCTGGGCGATCTTGGCGCCGGCGTACTTCATGATCGAGGTGGCGGCCGAGGGGCCCTGGTTGGACTTGGCCTCGTCGGCGGCGCGCCGCACGGTGAGCTGGAAGGCGCGGTTCTCCATCAGGTGCTCGGTGATGCGCCGGCGAAGGTCGGAATCGGCGAGCCGGCCGGTCTCGTCCAGGCCGACATAGTCCTTGGCCGCCTCGTCCACCCGCTTGGCCGCCTGGGCGGTGGCCAGGTTGCCCGAGCCGAGGGCCGCGGAGATGTTGTCGCGCTCGAACTGGAGCAGGCGCTTGGCCACCGTCCAGCCGCCGTTCAGCGGGCCGAAGAGCTGGTCCTTGGGGACCGTCACGTCGGTGAAGAAGGTCTCGCAGAAGGGCGAAGTGCCGTTGATCAAGAGGATCGGCCGGACCTCGACGCCCGGGGTCTTCATGTCGATCAGGAGGAAGCTGATGCCCTCGTGCTTCTTGGAGGTGTCGGTGCGCACCAGGCAGAAGCACCAGTCGGCGAGGTTGGCGCCGGAGGTCCAGATCTTGGAGCCGTTGACCAGGTAGTGGTCGCCCTTGTCCTCGGCGCGGGTCTGCAGGGAGGCCAGGTCCGAGCCGGAGCCGGGCTCGGAATAGCCCTGGCACCAGCGCACCTCGCCCTTGATGATGCCGGGCAGGTGCTGGGCCTTCAGCTCGGGCGTGCCGTACTCGATCAGGGTGGGGCCGAACATCATCACGCCCATGCCGCCGATCGGGTTGCGCGCGCCGATCTTGGCCATCTCCTCGGAAAGCACGCGGGCTTCCTGGCGCGACAGGCCGCCGCCGCCGTATTCGGCCGGCCAGGTGGGCGTGCCCCAGCCCTTGGACCCCATGGCTTCGCGCCAGGCCTTGGCGTCGGCGCTCTCCGTGGCCCCCATGGCCGAAGCCTGCTGGGCCGCCGGATCGGCCCGCAGGGCCTTGGGGAAGTTCGCCTCGAGCCACTCGCGCGCCTCGGCGCGGAAGGTCTCCAGGTCGCCGCCGAAATCAGCCATCGCAATCGCCTCCCAATATTCTTAAATGAAATCGCTTACTTAGGATCGGGCAGGCCGAGCACGCGCTTGGCCACCACATTGAGGTTCACCTCGGAGGTGCCGCCCTCGATGGAGTTGCCCTTCGAGCGCAGCCAGCCGTGCACGGCGGTGAGCTCGGCCGGGGTGAAGCCCTCGCCCTCCCAGCCCAGGCCCTGGGAGCCCATCAGCTCGACCATCAGCTCCGAGCGTTCCTTGGCGGATTCGGCCGCGGCGTACTTGATGATCGAGGTGGTCGCGCTCGGCCCGTTGCCCGCCTTGGACTCGGCCGCCGAGCGGGCGATGGTCTGGTAGAGGCAGGCGAAGTCCATCTTGTTCTTGGTGACGCGCATGCGCAGGTCGTGATCGGCCGTGCGGCCCTGCTCGTCCTCGCCGAGGTAGGTCTTGGCGAGCTGGCCAAGGTCGCCCGCCGCGCCGCCGGCGCCGCCGCCCGAGCCGAAGCCGCCGGAGATGTTCTGGCGCTCGTACTGGAGCAGGCGCTTGGCGATCTCCCAGCCGCCGTTCAGCCGGCCGACCATGTTCCCCTTGGGCACCTTCACGTCGGTGAAGAAGGTCTCGCAGAACGGGCTTTCGCCGCTGATCAGCTTGATCGGCCGGGTCTCGACGCCGGGCGAGGCCATGTCGATCAGCACGAAGGAGATGCCCTCGTGCTTCTTGGAGGTGTCGGTGCGCACCAGGCAGAAGCACCAGTCGGCCTTGTCGGCGTAGGAGGTCCAGATCTTCTGGCCGTTGATCAGCCAGTGGTCGCCCTTGTCCTCGCACTTGGTCTGCAGGCCGGCGAGGTCGGAGCCCGCGCCGGGCTCCGAATAGCCCTGGCACCAGCGGATCTCGCCCTTGATGATCTTGGGCAGGTGCTCGCGCTTCTGCTCCTCGTTGGCGTATTCCAAAAGGACCGGACCCAGCATCCAGACGCCGAACGAGGCGAGCGGGGTGGCGTAGCGGCCGGCCGACAGCTCCTTGTCCAGGGCGCGGGCCTCGGCGGCCGAGAGCCCGCCGCCGCCGTACTCCTTGGGCCAGGTCGGGGCGGTCCAGCCCTTCTCGGCCATGCGGCGCATCCAGACGATCTGCGGATCGCCGCTGCCGGCGAACTTGCGCCCGCCCCACATCGCCTCGGGATCGCTCGCGGCGTTCGGGCCGCGCAGCTCCGCCGGGTAGTTGGCCTCCAGCCAGGCGCGCGCCTCGGCGCGGAAGGCGTCCAGGTCTCCGCCGCCAAAGTCGGCCATGGCGTGCTCCCTCCAGGAAAACGGGGTCGAAAGGTCGCGCCACCTTAGCGTCGGCGCCCGCCAGGGCAAGCGTGATCGAACAACTGTTTGAGCGCTCAGGGCTCGCGCTCTCACGGCAAAATCAAGTTATAGCTGCGTCGGTTCCGCCCCGCTGGGCTCAGAGACGGTCCCCGATGCAGATCGCGCGCGAACTGAAGCCGGCCGCGCTGGCCGCCGCCCCGATCACCGCCGCCACCCTGACGCTGCTCGTCGGCGTGATGCTGGTGGCCTCGGCCGCCACGCCCTCGGTGCCGGTGCGCCTGATGTGGCTGATGAGCGTGGCGCCGGTGGAGCTGATCGAGGTCAGCCACTTCGTGTCCAGCGTGCTCGGCCTGGCGCTGGTGCTGCTGGCCTTCGGCCTGCGCGCGCGGCTGGGGGCGGCCTGGGTGGCGACGCTGGCGGTGCTGCTGGCCGCCGCGCCGCTGACCCTCTTGAAGGGCGTCAACTGGGAGGAGACCGCGGCCCTGCTGGTGGTGGCCGCCGTGATCGCGCCAATGCACGAGGCCTTTCCCCGGCGCGCGCAACTGACCCAGATGCAGATCACCCCCGGCTGGTTGCTCTCGGCCTCGGCGGTGGTGATCGGCGCGGGGCTCCTGGGCCTATGGTCGTTCGAGCACGCCGACTACGCCGACCAGCCCTGGTGGCGGGTGATGGTGGACGCCGACGCCGCCCGCGCCGTGCGCGACTGGGCCGGCGCGGCCCTGGCGCTGTTCGCCTTCGGCGTCTGGCGGATGCTGGCCTCCACCGCCACGCCCAAGGTGGCCGGCGAGGAGGACCCCGACTTCGAGCGGGTGCGGGCGATCCTGGCCAAGGCCGAGACCGCCGATCCGGGCTCGAACCTGGCGCTTCTGGGCGACAAGCGCTTCCTGTTCTCGAACAGCGGCGAGAGCTTCCTGATGTTCGGCGTGCGCGGCCGCTCCTGGGTGGCGCTGGGCGCGCCGGTGGGGCGCAGGGGCGAGCGGCTGGAGCTCTTGTGGCGGTTCCGCGAGCTGGCCGACGCCCACGCCGCGCGGCCGGGGATCTATGCGCTGGGCGCCGAAGACCTGCCCGACGTGGTGGAGCTGGGCTTCTCCATCCAGAAGGTGGGCGAGTCGGCCGCCGTGCCGCTGGAGAGCTTCACCCTGGAAGGGCGCAAGCGCGGCAACCTGCGCCGGGCCTGGCGCAAGGCCGGCGAGGAAGGGGCGAGCTTCGACGTGCTGGCGCCGGGCGAGGCGGGCGCGGCGATGGGCGAGCTGCAGGCCGTGTCGGACGCCTGGCTGGCCCACCACGCCGGCGGCGAGAAGGGCTTTTCCATGGGCGGGTTCCACGCCCGCTACGTGGCCGAGTTCCCGGTGGCGGTGGTGCGCTCCGAAGGCAGGATCGTGGCCTTCGCCACCCTGTGGACCACGGCGGCGAAGACCTCGTTCTCCATGGACCTGATGCGCTACGCCGACGACGCGCCGAAGAACATCATGGACTTCCTGTTCGTCGAGCTGATCGCCTGGGGCCGCGAGCAGGGCTACCAGGCCTTCGACTTCGGCATGGCGCCGCTGGCCGGCCTGGACGACCGGCCGCTGGCGCCGATCATGTCGCGGGTGGGGCGCCTGGCCTTCGAGCGCGGCGAGGAAATCTACAATTTCCAGGGCGTCTATCGCTACAAGGACAAGTACGACCCGGTCTGGCAGCCCCGCTACATCGCCGCGGCCCACAAATGGGCGATCCCGATCCTCCTGGCCGACGTGGGCCTGATGAGCTCCGGCGGGGTGGCCGGTTTGACCAAGCGGCCGAAGCGGGAGGAGGGGGAGTAGGGGGTGGTCCGCGCGAGTTGACGGAACTCGACATCGTCGCGCCGGCGGATTGGAAATGAGACGCGCGCATTGCGAATGCCTTCAGCGGGATCGTGGATGCTCGCTGATGGACTAGAAAAGGCAAAGCAGGCCGGATGAACAGCGCCGCTTCCGCGCTCCTAGCGCTATGCGCGGGCATCGCTATGAGCACCCTCGCCGGCAGCGCGCACTCCAGCCCGCCCGCCGCAAGCGGCAGGCGCCAACTAACATCGAGTGAGTTGCATCGGCTCTTTGAGCACGGCGCACGACTCAGGATCACGCCTCCGGGTCGCTTTCATGGTCCCTTTTCGGATGAATATTTCTCTGCCGATGGACGATACATCGGCTGCATGGGCGCTCCAATAGTTCATGGTAATTACTACTATTTAGGCCGAAAAATCTGCTCCGTCGCCCACGGAAGCAATATTTGTCGACTATTTTCGCTTGATGAAGACGGTCAATACTATGAAACTCCCATATTTCACAAGGAGAGCTGGAGAACGGGCCCAATTCCCGTCACGATCACGTTTGAGGTTATGAATTCAGCTTGCGAACCGGAGCGCCATTGACGAGCAAGGAAACTGTTCTCGCTGCGCTGGAATTCGGCGTCGTTGATGACAACGCAAGGACGCTGGCCGACTGCAATGGACATTCTGCTGTCGCTTGCCGGGTTGGTCGCCATCACGGTGGCCGCGATCGACCATTCACCGGTCTGGATCGTGATCGCCTTAGGCATGTGGGTGGTCGGGGTAGCCCTGGTCAGGCTGGCCGCTGGCGCCGATCATGTCGCGGGTGGGGCGCTTGGCCTTCGAGCGCGGCGAGGAAATCTACAATTTCCAGGGCGTCTATCGCTACAAGGACAAGTACGACCCGGTCTGGCAGCCCCGCTACATCGCCGCGGCCCACAAATGGGCGATCCCGATCCTGCTGGCCGACGTGGGCCTGATGAGCTCCGGCGGGGTGGCCGGTTTGACCAAGCGGCCGAAGCGGGAGGAGGGGGAGTAGGGGGTGGTCCGCGCGAGTTGACGGAACTCGACATCGTCGCGCCGGCGGATTGGAAATGAGACGCGCGCATTGCGAATGCCTTCAGCGGGATCGTGGATGCTCGCTGATGCGCTTGCCGCAAGCTGACCTTTGGGCGGACTGCAATGGGCTCATGGCGGACCTTCGGAACGTCCGCTCAGGGTGCCATCGACCGCACTTGGGCAGTCGACGAAACCGCCCGATAGGAGGTCAGACGACCGGCTTAAATTTTAGGCCGCGGAGGCAGGGCCGCGCTCATTCTCGACGTAGTTGAATGGCGCGTTCCCGAGGTCCGCAGATGCGGCGCATGTGAGGCTTGGTGAAGGGTGGCGCGCACGGGACGACCAGCTTGGTTGACGGCAAGCGCAATTCGGCTAGGCCCATAGGCTTGCCGGGGCAGATCGAGGGGGCGACCGTGATGCTTATTCGTTTTGGCTCCAGACACCGCCGAACAGCCGACCGAGAAACGTGCAAGCGAGCCGGGCATGTCTTTCCGATCGAACGCCGTGGCGTGCTCGCGGGCCTGTCGACCATGGCGGGCGCGATGCTGCCAGGGGTGCGATCTGCGAGGGCCGCCACCCGCGGCCGGGTCCGCCCAGGCATGGCGGGGTGGCCGACCGAGGGAGAGTGGGCAGGCCTGCGCCGCGATCTCGTGAACAGGCTCGAACCTGTCAGATTGCCCGCCGCCAGTCCCTCGGACCTCCCAAGATTGCTGAGAAATCCGTACTTTATCGGCGATCAGCCGGGGCTGACTCAGTCGTCGGGGTGGGTGGACGCCTGGACGTCGGCCCCGAGCGCCTATGTGGTGAAGGCCAGGGACGCCGCCGACGTGGCGAAGGCCATAGGCTTCGCCTCGGCCCATCGCCTGCGCCTGGTGGTCAAGGGCGGAGGCCACAGCTACCTCGGCGGCTCCAGCGCGCCGGACTCGCTGCTGGTCTGGACGCGCGACATGGACGCCATTCAGTTGCATGACCGTTTCGTTCCGTCGGGTTGCTCGACGGCGCCGACGCCTGCGGTCTCGGTGGGGGCTGGCTGCCTGTGGGGACATGTCTACGACGCGGTGACGACGCGGGCGGGACGCTACGTCCAGGGGGGCGGGTGCGCGACGGTCGGGGTCGCAGGTCTCGTCCAGGGCGGCGGCTTCGGCAATTTCTCGAAGGCCTACGGGCTGGCGGCGGCGGGGCTCCTGGAAGCTGAAGTCGTCACGGCCGACGGCCAAGTCCGAGTCGTCAACGCTTCTCGCGACCCGGACCTGTTCTGGGCCCTCAAGGGCGGCGGCGGCGGCACGTTCGGCGTCGTCACGCGGCTCACGCTTCAGACGCACGACCTGCCGCCGACTTTCGGCGCCTTCAGGTGGACCCTGGCGGCCAAGTCCGACGACGCGTTCCGCCGGCTCCTCGCCCGGTTTCTCGAGGAATATTCGACTAACCTCTTCAATCCCCACTGGGGCGAGCAGGTCCGTGCGACCGGGGACAACCGCCTCATCGTGGAGATGGTGTTCCAGGGGCTCGATCGGGAAGCGGCGGTTTCCGCATGGCAGGGGCTGGCCGAATTCGTCGCGGCAAGTCCTCAGGACTTCGAAGAAGTCTCGCCGCGCCTCGCCGTCGTCCTGCCGGCGCGAAACTTCTGGGACGCGGCCTACCTGAAAGCCAACTTGCCCGGCGCGATCACCAGCGACGATCGGCCCGGGGCGGACCCCGGGAACTGGTGGTGGACTGGTGACGGCGCGCAGGCGTGGAGGTGTTGGCATGGCTTCTCCTCGGCGTGGCTCCCGACGACTCTGCTGCGCGGCGACGGACCGGCGCGGCTGGCGCGGTCGTGGTTCGCCGCCAGCCGCCACTGGTCCACGGCGCTGCATTTCAACAAGGGCCTCGCCGGCGCTTCCAAGGCGACCCTCGCCGCCTCCCGGGACACGGCCATCAACCCCGAAGTGCTGGACGCCTTCGCCCTGGCGATCATTGCGGGCGACGGCCCTTCGGGCGGAGCGGGGTTGCCGGAGCCGGACCTCGTCAAGGCGCGGAAGGACGCCGTGAGCATCCGCACGGCCATGACCGAGCTCAGGACGGCCGCGCCGGATGCCGGCTGCTACCTCTCCGAGATGGACTACTTCAATCCGGACTGGCGGCGCGCGTGCTGGGGCGCGAATTGGGATCGGCTCAGCCGCATCAAGCGGCGCTACGACCCGGACGGGCTCTTCATCGTGCACCACGGCGTCGGCAGCGAGGCCTGGAGCGAGGATGGATTCGCTCGCGCGCGGACAGGCTGAGGCCGCCACCCCGAGCGAGTGGTCATCTCATCATCCGTCATCTCCCGGTCGGGCGCAGGCCGATCCAGGGGGCGGGCCGGACGGCAGGGAGAGCCCGGCGGGTTCCCTGGAGGGGATAACGCCGTTAGCCTGGGGGCTTCCAACCCTCAGGAGACCGGAGCCCTCAAGGACGATGACCGACCTCGACCCGACGACGCCGACCCGCCGGATCGCCTCGCCCCTCGCCGCCCTCATGGGGCTGCTCATCGCCTGGTTCGCCTGGCCGGCCTGCGCCTCGGCCGAGGCGATCCTGATCCGCGACGTGCGGATGCTGGACTTCAGCGGGCCCACGACCGAGGTCACGCCGCACGCCTCGGTGCTGGTCGACGGCGACCGGATCGTGGCGGTCGGGCCCGTCGAGGCGGTGGAGGCGCCGGCCGGCGCGCGGATCGTCGAGGGCGCCGGGCGCACCCTGACGCCGGGCCTGACCGACATGCACGTGCACATCTGGGACGAGGGCGTGCTGGGGGCCTACCTGTCGTACGGGGTGACCACGGTGCGCAACGCCTCGGGCATGGCGTTCAACCTGGCGATGCGCGACGCGGTCGCCGCGGGCGAGCTGGAGGGGCCGCGGATCATCACCACCGGGCCGATCCTGAACGGCCACGGGCCGAACGCGCAGATTCACCACATGCTGGTGGACACGCCCGATCAGGCGCGCGCGGCGGTGCGCTGGCAGCACGCGGCCGGCTTTCGGCGGCTGAAGCTCTATTCGAACCTGTCGCGGCCGGCCTACGAGGCGATCCGCCAGGAGGCCGAGGCGCTGGACATGACCATCATGGGCCACCCGGTGGAGGGGGTGCGCGAGCCGGGCATGCCGCACGACAAGCCCTTCAACATCGCCTTCGAGGAGCTGCTGGACGACGGCTTCGTCACCATCGAGCACATGGAATCGATCGTCTGGCACGGGCTGCGCGACGAGCTGGACGAGGGCAAGGCCCGCGCGCTGGCGCGCAAGATCGCCGCGTCCGGCACGCCGGTCGATCCGACGCTGCTGGCCTATTACAGCCTGTTGCGCACGGCGCAGACGAAGGGGGCCTATCTGGAGCGGCCGGGCACGGAGATGCTGAACCCGTTCGTCCATGCGCAGGAAGGCGCAGAGCGGGAGCGCTGGTCGGGCGAGGACGCGCAGGCGGCGGCCCGCTACTTCGCCTTCTACCAGCGGGCGACGAAGATCTTCGCCGAGGAGGGCGTGACCCTGGTGGCGGGCACCGACGCCGGCATCTTCGTCAACATCCCCGGCAAGTCGCTGGAGACCGAGCTTGGGCTGCTCACGGGGGCGGGGCTGAGCCCGCACCAGGCGCTGCAGGCGGCGACCTGGAACCCGGCCGTGGTGCTGGACGAGGCCGACCGGACCGGGCGCATCGCGCCGGGCTATCGCGCCGACCTGCTGCTGCTGGCCGAGGACCCGCTGGCGGACGCGACCGCCGCCGCCCGGCCGGACGCGGTGGTGGCCGGCGGCCGGTTCTATTCGGCGCAGGCGCTGGCGGCCCTGCGCCAGGGCGCGCGGCCGTCGCTGGAGCGGACGCAGAAGAACCTGATGGCCGGGCTGGCGGCGCAGGCGGCGGCGTTCTGACTTAGAGCGCCTTGGGGCCCTGGGCGCGCAGGGTGACGCCGACGACGGCGAGGCTGGCGCCGATGAGGACGAGGTTCACGGCGGCGAACAGGCCGAGCAGCCACAGGGCGCCGGACCAGAGGCCGGCGAAGATCGCCGCGTCGAGGATCAGGTCGGCGACCCCGGTGATCACCAGCCAGGCCATGCGCCCGGAGTGGCGCCCGACGGTGGCGGCCATCAGGAACGAGGTGATGGCGTCGGCGAAGAAGAAGGCGCCGATGACGACGGTCAGGGAGAACAGGCCGAGGAGCGGCTTGGCCAGCAAGAGGAAGCCCGCGGCCAGGGCCAGGGCGCCGATCAGCAGCGACCAGACGAAGCCGGGGCCGCGGTGGGTGAGGCTGGAGACCAGCCGCACCCCGCCGGCGAACATGTAGACCCAGCCGACGATCGCGGTGACCGCGAGGGCGGAGATGAGCGGGGCGAGGGCGGCGATCAGGCCCAGCGCCATCAGCACCAGCCCCTCCATCAGGAGCACCCACCACGGCGCCTTGCCGAACAGGATCGCCGCTCGCGGCGGCTGGGCGGCGGTCTGGTCGGTGGTCATGGCCGGCTCCTGGTTGTCGCGTGCGTCGGGGCGAGCCCTACCGCTTGGCCCTTGACGACAGGGCGGCGACCTCGGCTGGCGTGAGCTTGCGGATCGAGGTGACCGGATAGCGCTGCGGGCCGATCGGGCTCGGCACGATGACCGTAGCGTCAAGGCCCGAGCAAATCCAGGAACTGCCGTGCGACTTCAGCGCGATGCGCTCGGTCCACTTGATGTCGGGGCTCGGGGAGAAGAGCTTCATCTGATAGACGTCGTTCGCGCCGACGTGGATGTTCACCGTCTCGTCGTCGACGGGGCTGAAGCCGTTGATGCTGCGCGCCCAGAAGCATTCCTTGTTCTTGGCCGGCTCGGTCTTCGCGGCGTCGGGCTTGGCCGCCGGCTCGGCGGCCGCGGTGGTGGCCAGGGCGCCGGCCAGGGCGGCGGCGGCGAGGGCGGCGAGCGGGGTGCGGGGTTTCATCGCAGACCTCCTGCAAGGGGCGACGGCGCCATCGCCGTCGGCCTCATCAACGCGCCGCGGCTCGGCAAGTGGCTGTCGCCGATCTCACAAGTTTTCCAGACACGGCTTCTTACGGCCCGCGCCCGCAACGGGTCCGGCCGCCGGCCCGTTAGGCAGGGGCGGGCGTTGGGCGCGGGCTTCGGACGGAAGGCGCCGAACATGTCTGAGGGTGCGATCGCTGCGGCCGCCGGGGCCGAGCCGACCAAACGCGACTTCATCCACATCATGGCCGGGGCGATGGCCGTGGGCCTTGTGGGCGGGATCGCCTGGCCGTTCATCGACGAGATGAACCCCTCGGCGGACACCCTGGCCCTGGCCTCCATCGAGGTGGACTACGGCAAGACGCCGCTGGGCCAGCAGATCGTGGTGAAGTGGCGGGGCAAGCCGGTGTTCATCCGCCACCGCACGCCGCAGGAGATCGCCGAGGCGGTGGCGGGCGATTCCGCCGACCTGAGGGACCCGGCGCGCGACGAGGACCGGCACAAGCCGGGCATGGCCGAGTGGCTGATCGTCATCGGCGTGTGCACCCACCTGGGCTGCGTGCCGACCTTCGGCGGGGGCAAGTACCATGGCTGGTTCTGCCCCTGCCACGGCTCGGTCTACGACACCTCCGGCCGGATCCGCTCGGGCCCGGCGCCGAAGAACCTCTACCTGCCGGACTACAGCTTCCTGTCGAAGAGCAAGGTGAAGATCGGCTGAGGCGGGCGGGCCGGCTAGATCTTGCCGGCCACGCGGTCCCAGAACTCGGCGCGGTCGTTGGTGCGCGGGAACGGCGTGTCCGGCGCCGGCGCGCCGAGGAAGCCGCAGAGCGGGCCCCAGCCTTCCTTGACCTGGTAGACCAGGAGCCGGTCGGCGGGGATCGCGGCCTTGACCGCTTCATTGTGGGCGTCGAACGCCTTGGCCAGGCCCGCGGCGTCGAGGCCGGTCGGGAAGCCCGACTTGGCGATGACGGCGCTCGCCATGTCGAACCAGGGCCGCATCTGCGGCGGGACCTGATCCGGCGCCGAGAGGAGCCGGTAGATCGTCGCCGAGAAGCTGTCGACCCAGCTCTCGGCGCTGCGGACCGTCAGGACGAACCTGGCGTCGGGGTAGGCCGTGCTCAGTTCACGGAAGAAGCCGGCGGTCGGCCAGTCGACCGCGCCGCCGTAGCCGGCGAAGATCGCCTCCCAGTCCGCGCGCCCCTGGACGGCGGCGGCCCACAGCGGAACCTGCGCGGGCTGGTCGTGGAGGACCTCCTCCATGTGGTGGCAAGGCCCCAGCCCCAGCTCGTTGATCGCCAACTTCAGGGAATAGGTGCCTGTGCGGCCGACACCCGCGCCGATGACGCTCAGTCCCATGGTCTCCACCCCGCCGCTTTTTAGTTTTCTCGACCATGACTCGTCTAAGTGGCTTTTGCGACAGGCAAATTCGGGCCGGGCCGCGCGAAGCCGGCGGGCGATCGCGCGAGGGGGCGCGAGCCCCTCTCGACATTTCCGGCCGCCGCCCCGAGCATCCGGCCATGGAGCCGCTCTTCCGATTGCCGAGCGCGGTCCGGCGCGATCCGGCCGTGGACGCCTGGTTCGACCGGGGCGAGGCCCTGCGGGGCGTGGTCCGGCCGTGGTTCGAGGCGATGCGCGATTGCGGGCCCGACGTGCGCGAACTGGTCCACGACGGCCACCCGACGGCGTGCGTGGGGGACGCGGCCTTCGCCTATGTGGGCGCCTTCACCGCCCATGCGAGCGTCGGCTTCTTCTTCGGCGCGTCCCTGGACGATCCGGCCGGGCTGCTCGAGGGCGCGGGCAAGCGCATGCGCCACGTCAAGCTGCGCTGGGGGCGGCCGGTCGACGAAGCCGCGCTGAGGGCGCTCATTGCGGCGGCCTATCGGGACCTCCGGCAGCGCCTCGCCGAGGAGGCGTAGGGGTGGCGAGCCGCCGCTCCTCTAGGCTCGAGCCATGACGGATTCGCCGAGGACCGTGAGGATCGCGGCCGCCCAGACGCCGGTGTTCTGGGAGGACGTCCCGGGCGCGCTCGCCTGGCTGGCGGAGACCGCCGGCCAGGCCCGGGCGGCGGGCGCGCGGCTGCTGTGCTTTCCCGAGGGCTTCCTGCAGGGCTACCTGACCGACGGCGAGGCCGCCCGGCGCCAGGCGCTCGACCTGTCGTCGGCCCGCTTCGCCGACCTGATGGGCCAGCTTCCCGAAGACGCGCCGACGATGGTGGTGGGCCTGATCGAGCAGGCGGGCGCGGACCTCTACAACACCGCCGCGGTGATCAGGGACCGGGCCGTGATCGGGCGCTACCGCAAGCGGCGTCTGTTGAGGAGCGAGGCGTGCTTTCGGCCGGGGGATGAGGCGCCGGTCTTCGAGGTCGAGGGCCTGCGGTTCGGGATCAACATCTGCTTCGACAGCAACTTCCCCGAGGCGGCCGCCAGCGTGGCCGCGCAGGGCGCCTCGCTGCTGGTCTGCCCGGCCAACAACATGCTGCCCAGGCCCGCCGCCCTGGAATGGAAGGACCGGCACAACGCGGTCCGCGGCGAGCGGTGCCGCGAGACCGGCCTGTGGGCGGTGTCGGCCGACGTGACCGGCGCGCGGGAGGACCGGATCGCCTGGGGGCCGACGGCGGTGCTGACCCCCGACGGCGAGGTGGCGGCGCACCTGCCGCTGGATGCGCCGGGCCTGTTGGTGTTCGACGCGCCGGTGGGCGATGGGCCGCGCCGACCCGCCGCGCCCTAATGGCCGGTGGTCACGCCCAGCAGGTTCACGGCGTGGACCAGCATCATCAGGAGCACCGCCGCCGAGGTGACCATGATCAGCCGCCAGGGCACGAGCCGGGGGCCCCTGTGCGGATCGGGCGGACGCGCGCCGCGCCAGCCGCTGACAAGGGCGACGACGAGCATGGCCGCGCCCACGGCGAGGGTGACGAAAAGGTCCATCGCGCCCGCCTAGAGCAAAGGCCGGCGCCGCGCCAGCGGCCATCGGCCGCAGGGGATTAATCCGCCGTTAACCATAACGCGCTTTGGCTGCGCTATAGGCCTCGGCGACGTTCGGCTCATCCACAGGTGATCGGCCTGGACCCAAGATATTGTGTTAACGGCGCGTTTACACCCCAGGAATCGGTGGGTAGCGTCGACGAGGGTGGTTGGAGAGATTCGGTATGACGTCGGGGGCGCCCTGGAGCGTCAAGGGTATCGACCCTAAGGCCCGGGAGGTCGCCAAGGACCTCGCCAGGCGCTCCGGTATGACGCTTGGGGAATGGCTCAACCAGGTCATTCTGCAAGACGACGGGCCGGACGAGGCCACGTCCGAAACCTTTTTCACTGATCGGCCGGCGCGCCAGCCGCCGCAGGCGCAGGCGCAAGCGACGGCCCCGCGCTATGAGGCGCCCGAGCATCCGGCGGACTACGTCGAGCGCATGGCGGGCCTGCTGGAACGGCTGACGACCCGCATCGAGGCCGCCGAAACCCGCGCCGGCCAGGCCGTGTCGGGCGTCGAGCAGTCGGTGCGCGCGGCCCTGGAGCGGATCGAGGCGGCGGAGAAGGCCCAGGTCGGCGTGAACGGGCTGGTCGAGGGGATCGCCGAGGAGGCCAAGGCCGTTCAGGCGAGCCTGTCCGACCGGCTGGCCAGGATGGAGGCCGAGGCGGCCGGGCCGCGCTCCAGCGAGGCGCTGCGCGCCCTGGAGGGGGCGATCAGCAAGATCGCCGGCCAGGTCTACGACCGCGACGCCCACACCAAGGAACTGATCGCCAGCGTCGAGGAACGGCTGGGCAAGATCGAGACCGAGGGCGGCGTCGACGCGGCGCTGATCGACGAGGTGGTCAACCGCGTCGGCGAGCGCCTGGCCGAGGCCGAGGGCCGCACCGCCGACGCCCTGGAGGCGCTCCGCCGTTCGCTGGCGGCGCTGGACGGGCGGCTCAACTCGGTGGAGCAGGGCGGCGCGCCCGCGGTCGAGCAGAAGCTGGAGTCCCTGGCCGAGCGGCTGACCGGCAGCCTGGAGGCGGCCCGCTCGGAGATCGCCGAGAAGCTCAAGGCCGACGTCGAGGAACGGTTCGACCGGATCGAGCGCACCTTCGACCAGATGAGCGAGCACGTCCGCGACGCCGAGCAGCGCTCGGCGCGGGCGATCGAGCAGATGGGCCGCGAAGTGCTGAACGTGGCCGAGGCGCTGAACCGCCGCGTGCAGGCCGCCGAGACCCGCAGCGCCGAGGCCGTCGAGAAGGTGAGCGGCGAAGTCGCCCGCGTGGCCCAGACGATGGACGCGCGCCTGGGCAAGAGCGAGTCGGTGCACGTGGAGGCGCTGGAGAAGCTGAGCGCCGAGATTTCGCGCATCACCGAGAAGCTCAGCGAACGCATCGCCAGCGGCGAGCGCCGCTCGGCCCAGGCGATCGACGACATCGGCGAGCAGGTCGCCAAGGTGACCGAGCGCATCAACAACCGGGCCGACCAGACCTCCGACGACCTGTCCGAGCGGATCCGCCAGAGCGAGGAGCGCACGGCGCGCCTGCTGGAGGACGCCCGCGAGCGGATCGACCAGCGGCTGGCCGAGGCCCGCCCCGCCGCCGAGGCCGAGGCCGCCGCTCCGCCGGTCGCCGAGTACGAAGCCTCCAGCTTCCCGGCGCGCGAGGAGCCCAAGGCGTTCGACGACGACCCCTTCGCCGGTTTCCCGACCGTGGGCGAGGAGGAAGAGCCGCGCGGGGCCGCCGCCGGCTTCCTGGAGCGGGCCTTCCCGTCCGCCGCCGCGGCCGCGCCCAGGCTGGAGGCGCCCGAAGCGCCGGCCGAGCCCGAGGCGGTGGAGATCGACGTCTTCGAGCGTCCGTCCGAGGTCAGGGCCGAGACGGTCGAGGCCGCGCCCGCCGAGGAGGCCGAGCCGCCCGCGTTCGAGGCGCCGGGCTTCGAGGCGCCGGGCTTCGAGGCCGGCGACCTGAAGGCGGACGCGGAAGCCGTGGACGGCCCGTTCGCCGCCGAGCCGTTCCCCGAGAACGGCCGCGGGACGTTCGATCCCTTCAGCGAGGTCGAGGAGACGCCGCAGGAGGCCCGGGCGGACGACGGCTTTTCGGCCGATAGCTTCGCCAGCGAGGACGACTTCTCGAGCGACGACGACCTGTTCGGCGCCTCCGAGGCGGAGGGCGCGGCGGACGACATGCTGGCCGACGGCCAGACGGGCCGGGGGCTGACCACCCGCGAGGTGGTCGAGCAGGCGCGGGCCGCCGCGCGGGCGGCCGCGCAGAACGGCGACAGCAACAAGGCGCACAAGGCCAAGGGCGGCGGCAAGTCGCTGTTCTCCGGCTTCGGCCTGTCGCGGCCCAAGCGCCGGGCGGGCGGCACCTTGCAGACCTTCCTGCTGGTTTCCGGCGGGGCGGCGTTCCTGGGGCTGGCGGCGGGCGGCATCGCCCTGATGAACGCCAAGCCTTCCGGCCAGGCGCCGGCGCGGATCGCCGAGTCGCGGGCGATCGTCGACGAGACGGCGACGGGCGAAATCCCCGCCGATCCGCGCGCCTCGGTGGCGCTGGCGCCGCAGTCGACGGCCGGCATGGACGACGTGGGCGCCTCGCCGGTCCAGGCGGGGGCGTCGGGGCCGGACCTGGAAGCGCTCTACGGCGAGGCCGTGCAGGGCCTGGAAGGCGGCCAGGCCGGCGGGCTGGACGAGCTGAAGAAGGCGGCCAATCTGGGCTACGCCCCGGCCCAGCTCTATCTGGGCAAGGTCTACGAGGGCGGCCGCTTCGGCGTGAAGAAGGACATGGCCGAGGCGCGCGCCTGGACCGAGCGCGCCGCCGAGGGCGGCGACCGGCGGGCGATGCACAACCTGGCCCTCTACTACTTCAACGGCGAGGGCGGGCCGAAGAACTCCACCACGGCCGCCCAGTGGTTCCGCCGGGCCGCCGAACTGGGGCTGGTGGACAGCCAGTACAACCTGGCCCGGCTCTACGAAGAGGGGCTGGGCGTCAGCCAGAACGCGGCCGAAGCCTACAAGTGGTTCCTGATCGCCGCCCGGTCGGGCGACGAGGAATCCAGCACCAGCGCCGAGCGGGTGAAGGCCGGGCTGTCGGCCGAGGCGCGGGTGGTGGCCGAGCGGGCCGCCGCGGGCTTTCGTCCCGCCGCGGCCGACGCAAACGCCATGACCGCCTCCAGCGGCTCGGTGACGACCGCCCAGAAGGCGCTGTCGAAGCTGGGCTACTACCAGGGCCCGGCCGACGGCGAATCGACCCCGGCGCTGCGCCTTGCGGTGGCGGCCTACCAGCGCGACCAGGGCATGGCTGCGACAGGAACCCTCGATAACACCACCGTCTCGCGGCTGGCCGTCTTCACGCGTTGACTCGCACGGCGGGCTGCGCGAACTGCGGGAGGCTCGCGCCGAGGGCGGGCGGCCTGACCGGCCCCGGCGCCGGCTGATCGATCAGAGGCGCTAGAGGCATTGGATTTCTACCTTCCCATCGCGGAAGTGTCCGTCAACGGGCCGATCCTGGTGGCCCTGGGCGCGGCGGTGGGGTTCGTCTCGGGGCTGTTCGGCATCGGCGGCGGCTTCCTGATGACGCCGGTGCTGGTGTTCCTCGGCATTCCGCCGGTGGTGGCGGTGGCCAGCGAGGCCAACCACGTGGCGGCCTCCTCCATGTCCAGCGTGATCGCCTACGGCCGCCGCCGCGCGGTGGACTTCCGCATGGGCGCGGTGCTGGCGAGCGGCGGGGCGATGGGCTCGGCGATCGGCGTGGAGATCTTCCGCTGGCTGCGCCTGCTGGGCCAGGCCGACCTGGTGGTCTCGCTGTCCTACCTGATCTTCCTGGGGGTGATCGGCGGGCTGATGCTGACCGAGTCGCTGGGGGCGATCCTGCGCCGCCGGCGCGGCGAGACGGCCCCGCCGCATCGCGACCGCCGGCCGGTGTGGCTCTACGGCCTGCCGTTCAAGCTGCGCTTCCCGCGCTCGCGGCTGTACATCAGCGTGATCCCGCCGATCGCGCTGGGGCTGGGGGTGGGGATCCTGTCGGCGATCATGGGGGTGGGCGGCGGCTTCATCCTGGTGCCGGCGATGATCTACATCCTGCGCATGCCCGCCGGCGTGGTGGTGGGCACGAGCCTGTTCCAGATCATCATCACCACCTCGCTGACCAGCGTGCTGCAGGCCGGGCGCAACCAGACGGTGGACGTGGTGCTGGCGACGCTGCTGCTGATCGGCGGGGTGCTGGGCGCCCAGCTCGGCGCCAAGATCAGCGCCCGCTTCCGCGCCGAGGAGCTGCGCGCGCTGCTGGGCCTGATCGTGCTCCTGATGGGCCTGAACATGGGCCTTGGCCTGTTCGTGAAGCCGGGCGAGCCCTTCATCATGATGTCGGGGGCGGGCTGATGGCCATCGACCTGCCGCCCACGGACCTGCCCCCGGATCTGGCGACGACGGCGGACGCGGCCCAGGCGCCGGTGATCTCGGCGGCGCTGACCGACACGCGGGTGCGGGTGACCTCCAGCTTCAACGGCGCGCGGATCGTGCTCTACGGGGCGGTGCTGGACCCGTCGGACACGCCCAGCGACGTGGTGGTGATCGTGCGCGGGCCGGACCAGCCGGTGCGCCTGGCGCGCAAGACGCAGGTGGCCGGCATCTGGATCAACAGCCGCCCGGTCGTGTTCCAGGGCGCGCCGGGCTTCTACATGGCCGCCTCGACCCGGCCGCTGGACCAGATCGCCGACTTCGGCGTGCTGCGCCGGCTGGGCGCCGGGATCGATCACCTGGCGATCAACGCGCCGACCGAACAGCGGGTGGAGACCCGCTACGGCGTGCGCGACGTGGTGGTGAGCAAGCTGGGCGCGGACTATCTGGACTGGCGGCGCGCGGTGGTGCGGCTGAAGGAGAAGGCCGGCCTCTACGACGCGGATTCCAACGGCGTGCGCTTCGTCGACCGCGACCTGTTCCGCGCCGAGATCGACCTGCCCACCGAGTCGCCGATCGGCGTCTACACGACCGAGATCATCCTGTTCCAGCACGGCGAGGCGGTCTATCGGCGCACCCGCAGCCTGGTGGTGGAGAAGGTGGGCCTGGAACGGGCGCTTTACCTTTTCGCCCATCGCAGGCCATGGTTGTACGGCTTAGCTTCGGTCGTGATCGCGCTGAGCGCAGGCTGGGCCGCCTCGGCCGCCTTCCGGAGGTCGTGATCCCATGCAGTCAGCCGGCCGGGCGCCGCCGCCGCTCTGGATTATCGCGCTCCTGGCGCTGAGCCCGTTCCCCGTCGCCGCCCTGACCTACGCCTACGGGCCGGCCGCCCGCGCGCCCCTCGCCCTGATGGTGATCCTGACCTGGTCGGCGGTGGTGCTGGCGTTCCTGGGCGGGGTGCGCTGGGGGCTGGAGACCGGGCGCGAGGCGCCGCGCTGGCGAAGGCTGGTGGTCTCGGTGATCTCGCCGGTCACTGCCTGGATCCTGTTCCTCGGGCGCGAGGCCATTCCCGATTCCTGGGAGCTGATCGGCTATCTGGCCGCCTTCCTGCTGCAATGGCTGTTCGACCATTCGGCGCCGGACGTGCCGGCCCGCTGGCCGCGGCTGATGACCACGCTCACCCTGGGCGCCTGCGTGTCGCTGGCCATGGTGCTGGAGAAGGTGCTGCGGATGTAGCGACCCGGCCTAGTCCGGGCCGAGGGAGCGCCAGCCGACGGCGTGCACCCGGTCCGCGCCGAGGGCGCCGACGATCGGCGGGCGGACGAAGAGGCCGGCGAAGGCCGCGTCGCGCACGTTCAGCCCGCCCGTATAGGCGCCGAACGCCGGCAGGATCAGGCGGCTTCCGTCGGTGACGAAGCAGCGGCGGCGCACGCTGCCGCGGCTGGCGCGCACGCGGGCGCAAGGGTGCAGGTGGCCGCTGACCTCGCCGCCCTGCGGACCCGGCTGGGGCTCGTGGCGCAGGACGAGCGGGCCGACGCTGAGCTCGGCGGCGATCTCGCCCGGCAGGCCGCGGGGGCCGTCGGCGTCGTGGTTGCCCACCACCCAGATCAGGGTGCGGCCGGACGCCAGGGCGGCCAGGCGAGCCGCGTCGTCCGCGTCCAGACGATCCTCGGCCCGGCGGTCGTGGAAGGTGTCGCCCAGGAAGACCAGGGTGCGCGGCGAGACGCGGCGGACCTCGGCCTCCAGCCGCCCGAGGGTCTCGCGGGTGTCGTAGGGCGGCAGCATCTGGCCGCGCGCGGCGTAGGCGCTGCCCTTCTCCAGGTGCAGGTCGGCGACCACCAGCATGGCCGCCTCCTGAAGCCACAGGGCGCCGGAGGGACGCAGCACCGCGGTTGCGCCGGCCACCTCGACGGTAAGGATCCCGTCGGGCCGGGGCGCGGGCGCAGGCGCGGGCAGGTGGGCCAGGCTCATGCGCTGGCCTCGGCGATCAGGTCGGCCTCGGCCTCGGACAGGATCATCTCGGCGGCCGAGCCGGGCGTGCGCTCCTTGCCGATCTCCAGCATCATCGGCACCGAGAAGGGCGAGAGGTGATCTAGCGCCGCGTGGCGGATGCGGCCCTTGATGCGCGCCAGCATCTGGCCGAGGCGCGCCACGTCCACCAGGCCCGAGGCGGCGTCGGCGCGGGCGCAGCGGAGCAGGAGGTGGTCGGGCTGGTGGCGGCGAAGCACGTCGTAGATCAGGTCCGTCGAAAAGGTGATCTGGCGGCCGCTCTTCTGCGGCTGGCCGGGGAATCGGCGCTCGATGAGCCCGGCGATGATCGCACAGCCCTTGAAGGCGCGCTTCATCATCGAGCTCTCGGCGAGCCAGTCCTCCAGGTCGTCGCCGAGCATGTCCTCGGCGAAGAGATCGGCGAAGTCGAGGCCGTCGAGCGGCTTCAGCGCCCAGATGGTCAGGGCGTAGTCGTTGCAGACGAAACCGAGGGGCGCCGCGCCCGCCCGCTCCAGCCGGCGAGTGAGCAGCATGGCGAGCGTGGTGTGCGCCAGCCGCCCCTCGAACGGGTAGCAGACCATGAAGAAGCGCTTGCCGCGCGGAAAGGTCTCCAGGAGCATCTCGTCGGCGGCGGGGATCAGCGAGCGGTCGCGCTGCAGCTCCAGCCATTCGCGCACGTCGGCGGGCAGCACCTTCCAGTGGTCCTGGTCGGACATCATCTTGCGCACGCGGCTGGCCAGGAAGGTGGAGAGCGCGAACTTGGAGCCGCCCCAGGAGGGCATCTTCGGGTCCTTGTCGGCGGCCGGGCTGACCAGCACGTCGAGGCCGGTGATGCCCACGAGCTTCCAGACCTGGCCGGCGAAGACGAAGGTGTCGCCGGGCTCCAGCATCTCCAGATAGCCCTCCTCGACCTCGCCGATCTTGCGGCCTGGGCGGGCCGAGCGGCCGATCGCGATGCATACGTTCATGGTCGCGGGCGAGACGATGGCGCCGACGTTCATGCGGTGGCGCTGGGCGGTGGCCGCGTCGCGCACCTTCCAGGGGCCCTCGCGGGTCTTCACGATCCGGCGGAAGCGGTCGTAGGTCTTCAGCGCGTAGCCGCCGGTGGAGACGAAATCGACGACCTGCTCGAAGTCTTCCCAGGAGAGGTCGCGGTAGGGGCCGGCGCAGGTGATCTCCTCATAGAGGTCGAGCGCGTCGAACGGCTCGGAGCAGGCGCAGCCCATGACGTGCTGGGCGAGTACGTCCAAGGCGCCGGCGCGCGGCGGGTCGCCGTCCAGGGTGTTTTCGGCGATGGCTTCGCGGGCGGCCTGGCACTCCAGCATCTCGAAGCGGTTGGCCGGCACGAAGAGGGCGCGGCTGGGCTCGTCCAGCCGGTGATTGGCCCGGCCGATGCGCTGGACCATGCGCGAGGCGCCCTTGGGCGAGGCGAGCTGGATGACGAGGTCGACGTCGCCCCAGTCGATGCCGAGGTCGAGGGTGGAGGTGCAGACCACCGCGCGCAGGGCGCCCCTGGCCATGGCCGCCTCGACCTTGCGCCGCTGCTCGGCGGCCAGCGAGCCGTGGTGCAGGGCGATGGGCAGATTGTCCTCGTTCAGCCGCCAGAGCTCCTGGAACGCGAACTCGGCCTGGAAGCGGGTGTTGACGAAGACCAGCGCCGTGCGGGCGGCCTTGATGGCCTCATAGACCTCGGCCATGGCGTGCTGGGCGGTGTGGCCGGCCCAGGGCACCTGGCCCTCGGAGAGCAGCATGTCGACGATCGGCGCCGCGCCGCCGGGACCGCGCACGAGGTCGATGGAGGTTTCGGGCTTTGGAGCGAGGCGCCGGGCAAGATGCTCCCCCTCTGGGGGAGCTGTCGCGGAGCGACTGAGGGGGACTGAGATGTCGACGCCATCTGCGTGGGCCGCGCCGGCCCCCTCCACCGCTTCGCGGTCCCCCTCCCCCAAGGGGGGAGGAGAACGCCGAGTTCGGTCACCAAGCGGG
>NZ_JAYRZM010000005.1:0-514117 GCF_041916435.1 Phenylobacterium sp.
GGTCCCCCTCCCCCACAGGGGGAGGAGAATTCACGCCCATCCCCGCTCATTCCCGCGAAAGCGGGAGCTTAGGCTTCTCGCCCCCCACGCCGTCATCCTCCGGTCGGCCGCAGGCCGATCCGGGGGACCCAAGCTGCGGCCCCGCCTGGATCGCCCGGACAAGCCGGACGAAGACGCTTGGCGATGGCGCCGCCCCACCGCAGGCGCCCCTTAAGCCCCGCGCCGGTCGCGCAGGGTCACCTCCAGCGGGGCGAGCTTTTCGATGTTGAGGGTCGAGGCGGCCACGCCCACCCGGCCCTCGGAGGCGTCGATCTCTTCCAGAAGGCGCGTGAACAGCCGGTCCTTGGTCGAGCGGCGGGCCTTGTAGTCGACCACGTAGCGCAGGGTGAAGGCGATCCAGTTCTCGTCGGCGATCAGCGAAACGGTCGGCTTTACGCTGGCCGGCTCGATCAGGTAGCGGCGGGTCACCGGCGCCCAGGCCTTCTCGGCCTCGCGGGCGTAGTCGCCGACCACCTCGGCGGCCACCCGTTCGATCATCCGGCGGGCGAAGGCGTGATCGGAACCATACTTGATGGGCACGACGATCTCGTCCCACAGGAAGGGGAAGTCGGCCGAGTAATTGAACACCGGCTCCTTGAAGACAAACGAATTGGCCACCCGCACGATGCGGCCGTTGTACTGGTCGCCGTGCACCCACTCGCCGATCTGCATCAGGGTGGTGCGCAGGGCGCCGATGTCGATCACATCGCCCTTGATGCCGCCCAGCTCCACCCGGTCGCCCACCTTGAAGAAACCGCCGAAGGCGATCGCCAGCCAGCCGGCCACCGAGGCGATCACCTCCTGCAGGGCGAAGGCGATCCCAGCGCCGGCCACGCCGAACGCCACGGTCAGCCCGCCGAGCTGACGGGCGAAGATGGTCAGCGCCGTTACCCCAACGGCCACATATCCCAGCAGGCTGACGGCCTTGCGCAGCTTGTAGCGCCGGTCGGCGTCGCCCACCCAGTCGGTCACCAGCCGCCGCGCGAGGTTGGCGGCCAGCCAGACGACCGCTAGGCCGATCGCCAGACGCGCCCAGCGAGTCCCCAGCAACGCGGCGGCCGTCGCGCCGATATCGTTCAGCTCCATCCGGGCTCCTCCGCCCGGATCGTTCCACACCCCGCCCCGCCGCTCCAGCCCTCAGCGCGCGCGGCGTCGCACGGCGAGCAGCCCCTCCACCGCTTTGCAGTCCCCTTCCCCGTCATCCTCCGGTCGGCCGAAGCCGATCCGGGGGACCCAGGCTGAGCCCTGGATCGCCCGGACAAGCCGGGCGAAGACGCCTGGGGATGGCGCCGCTCCCCCGAAAATCCTTGACTTCGGGCTTGACCTATGTTCTCTTTTTGTTCATGTTCGACGCGGCCGACATCGCTGACCGGCAGGGCCGCATCCTCGGCGAACTCGCCGACATGGGCCTGGAGATCGCCCGCGACCTGAAGGACCGCGCCCTCAAGGCCGCCTCCCGCGAGGAGGCCGAGGGCTTGGCGCTCGCCTTCCACCGCATCTCCCGCTCGATCCGCCAGTCGCTCGCCCTGGAGGTCAAGCTCGCCAAGGACCGCTGCGAGGCCGCCAGGCTCCAGCGCATCGACCGCGACCGCAGGACCCAGGCCCGCAAGGCCCAGGTCCGCGCCGCCGTCGGCCGCCTGATCTGGACCGAGCACGAGCCCGCCGAGGCCGAGCGCCTCACCGAGGACCTCGACGGCTTCCTCGCCGAGGACGCCCTCTTCGAGGCCTTCCTCCGCGCGCCCCTCGACGACCTCGTCGCCCGCCTCGCCCAGGACCTCGGCCTGCCCGCCAACGACCCAAGGGAAGACGCCCCCTCCACCCCTTCGGGGTCCCCCTCCCCCGCTGGCGCGGGGGAGGAGATCGAAGCGGCGCGCGCCAATTCTCCTCCCCCATTGGGGGAGGGGGACCGCGAAGCGGTGGAGGGGGCCGCGCCCACCTACCAGAACTCGGCCTGAAAGATCCTTCTCCCCTTGCGGGGTTCGGCGCGGCCGCGCCCAAACTCGCATGGCCCGAGCACCGCCAGATGCTCCCCTCTTGGGGGAGCTGGCCCGAAGGGCCTGAGGGGGACTTTGACTCCAGCACAGCGACTCCAGCACAGCCGCGCGGAACGGCCGCGGCGGGCTTGCAGCCCCCCTCCGTCGGCTTCGCCGACACCTCCCCCAAGAGGGGAGGATCAAGGCGCTGGCCCCCGCCTGGTTCAAACATCGCCCCGCCTCGGCTAGACCTGCCCCAACCACGAGGGGCGGGAACGCATGGACGCGGCCTACGACTACATCGTCATCGGCGCCGGCTCGGCCGGCTGCGTGCTCGCCGACCGGCTCTCGGCGGACCCGAAGACCCGCGTGCTGGTGCTGGAGGCCGGCGGGCGCGACGACTGGATCTGGTTCCACATCCCGGTCGGCTACCTCTTCTCCATCGGCAATCCCCGCGCCGACTGGATGTTCGAGACCCAGCCGGTGCCCGGCCTGGGCGGCCGCTCGCTGAAGTATCCGCGCGGCAAGGTGATCGGCGGCTCCTCGGCGATCAACGCGATGATCTACATGCGCGGCCAGGCGGCCGACTACGACCGCTGGCGCCAGATGGGCCTGTCCGGTTGGGGCTGGGACGACGTGTTGCCGCTCTTCATGGACCAGGAGGATCACATCGATCCGCCCTCGGCCCTGCACCGCTCGGGCGGCAAGTGGCGGGTGGAGCATCCGCGCATGCGCTGGGACGTGCTGGAGGCGTTCGGCGAGGCCGCCGCGGCCGAGGGCGTTCCGCCCGTCGCCGACTTCAACGGCGGCGACAACTTCGGCGCCGGCTACTTCCAGGTGAACCAGAAAGCCGGCGTGCGCTGGAGCGCCGCGCGCGGGTTCCTGAAGCCCGCCCTGAAGCGGCCGAACCTTCGCCTCGTCACCGGCGCCCTGGTCGAGCGGCTGATCATCGAGGACGGCCGCTGCACGGGCGTCGCCTGGCGGGACGGCGGCGGCGCGCGGCATGAGGCCCGCGCGGCCGGCGAGGTGGTCGTCTCCTCCGGCGCCGTCGCCACCCCGGCCCTGCTCGAGCGCTCGGGCCTGGGCGACGGCGAGCGGCTGCGCGCCCTGGGCGTCGAGGCCAGGGCCCACCTGCCCGGCGTCGGCGAGAATCTGCAGGACCACCTGCAGATCCGCCCCTATTTCGCCGTCTCCGGCGTGCCGACCATGAACGCGCTCTACGCCTCGCTCTGGCGGCGGCCGCTGATGGCCGCCGAATACGCCCTCTTCCGGCGCGGGCCGATGTCGATGGCGCCCAGCCAGTTCGGCGCCTTCGCCCGCTCCTCGCCGGAGGTGGAGACGCCGAACCTGCAGTTCCACGTCCAGCCCCTGTCGCTGGACCGCTTCGGCGAGCCGCTGCATCCCTTCCCGGCGATCACCATCAGCGTGTGCAACCTGCGCCCGGCGAGCCGCGGCTCGATCCACGCGGCGAGCGCCGATCCGGCCGCCGCGCCCGCCATCCAGCCCAACTACCTCTCCGCCCCCGAGGACGAGCGCGTCGCCGTGGAGAGCCTGAAACTCGTGCGCCGCATCGTCGCCCAGCCGCCGCTCGCCCGCTTCCATCCGCAGGAGCGCGGCCCCGGCGCGGACGCGCGGTCCGAAGACGAGCTGCTCGCCGCCGCCCGGGCGCTGGGCGCGACCATCTTCCATCCGGTCGGCACCGCGAAGATGGGCGCGGCCGCCGATCCGATGGCCGTGGTCGACGAGCGCCTGCGGGTGCGCGGGATCGCCGGCCTGCGGATCGCCGACGCCTCGATCATGCCCACCATCACCTCGGGCAACACCAACTCGCCGACCCTGATGATCGCCGAGAAGGCCTCGCGGATGATCCTCGAGGACGCCCGCTAGCAATCGGCGCCCGCCCGCCCCATCTGCCCGCTGGGGCCGATGCGCGTTCGCGCGTCCAACAACGAGATCAATGGGGAGCCGCCACGTGGCCGACACCGGAAAAAGCCTGCAACTGCGCTCGCTGGTCAAATCCAGCGGCGAGCTCGAACTGTCGCTCGTGGAGGTTCCGATCCCCGAGCCGGGGCCCGACGAGGTGCTGGTGCGCATCGAGGCGACGCCCATCAACCCCTCCGACCTCGGCCTCCTCCTCGGCCCGGCCGACCTGTCGACGGTGCAGGTCGCCGGCACGGCCGCCTCGCCGGTGGTCACCGCCAAGCTCCCGCCGCGGGCGATGCCGATGCTGGCCGCGCGGCTGGACGAGTCCATGCCCGTCGGCAACGAGGGCGCCGGGACCGTGGTCAAGGCCGGCGCGTCGGCCGAGGCCCAGGCGCTTCTTGGCAAAACCGTCGCCATCCTCGGCGGGGCGATGTACGCCCAGCACCGCTGCGTGAAGGCCGCCGACTGCCTCGTGCTGCCCGAGGGAGCCACCGCGGCCGACGGCGCCTCCTGCTTCGTCAATCCGCTGACCGCGCTCTCGATGGTCGAGACCATGCGCCTGGAGGGCCACACCGCCCTGGTGCACACGGCGGCGGCCTCCAACCTCGGCCAGATGCTCAACAAGATCTGCCTGAAGGACGGGGTCGGCCTGGTGAACATCGTGCGCAACGCGGCGCAGGCGAAGATCCTGCGCGACATCGGCGCCAGGCACATCGTCGATTCCAGCGCGCCGAGCTTCCTCGACGACCTCACCGCCGCCCTGGTCGAGACCGGCGCGACGCTCGCTTTCGACGCCATCGGCGGCGGCAAGCTGGCCAGCCAGATCCTCGCCTGCATGGAGGTGGCGGCCAACAAGACCGCGACCAGCTACAGCCGCTACGGCTCCTCGACGCACAAGCAGGTCTACATCTACGGCAGCCTGGACACCGGCCCGACCGAGCTCTTCCGCGCCTACGGCATGGCCTGGGGCCTGGGCGGCTGGCTGCTCACCCCGTTCCTGGCGAGGCTCGGGCCGGAGGGGGTGCAGCGCCTGCGCGCCCGCGTCGCCGCCGAGCTGAAGACCACCTTCGCCAGCCACTACACCGCCGAGATCTCGCTGGCCGAGGCGCTGAAGCCGGAGGTGATGGCCGCCTACAACAAGCGCGCCACCGGCGAGAAGTACCTGATCAATCCCAGCAAGTGATCGCGCCCCGCCGGCGGTCCCGCCCTTGACAGGACCGCCGGCGGCAGGGCACGGCTTGGCCCATGAACGCCGCGCGCGCCCTCGACCTGCGACTTCTTCGCCCGACCCTCTGAGGGGGTCGGGACCGATAGCTGTCGTTCAGGGCGTGGAGCCGAAAAATGCCGTTCGCAATTCCGCAGTATCTTGTCGCCAAACCCGCGCCGGGCCACGCCTGGGCGCGACTTAGGGGCGGCCGCCGGGCCTGACGGCGACCCGGCGGCGGCGCGCCAGCCGCACCCCTGACCCCAGACGACAAGCAAAGGCGCGACCCATGATGCTGCGCGATCCTTCGACCAAGTACCGACCCTTCCAGCCCATCGACCTGCCGAACCGCCAGTGGCCCTCGCGGGTGATCGACAAGGCGCCCCGCTGGCTCTCCACCGACCTGCGCGACGGCAACCAGGCGCTGATCGACCCCATGGACGGGGAGAAGAAGCGGCGCTTCTTCGACCTGCTGGTGAAGATCGGCCTGAAGGAGATCGAGGTGGGCTTTCCCTCGGCCTCGCAGACCGAGTTCGACTTCATCAGCGGCCTGGTGCGCGGCGGGACCATCCCGGCCGACGTCTGCATCCAGGTGCTGACCCAGTCGCGCGCCGACCTGATCGCGCGCACCTTCGAAGCGCTGGACGGCGCCGAGCAGGCCTGCGTGCACCTCTACAACGCCGTCTCGCCGGCCTTCCGCAAGATCGTGTTCGGCATGGACCGGGCCGGGATCAAGGACATCGCCGTGACCGGCGTCACTCTGCTGCGCGAAGAGGCCGAGAAGCGCCCCGGCACGCGCTGGACCTTCGAATATTCGCCGGAGACCTTCTCCACCACCGAGCTCGACTTCAGCCTGGAGGTCTGCGAGGCGGTGCTCGACGTGCTGGAGCCGACGCCCGAGCGGCCGGTGATCCTGAACCTGCCGGCGACGGTGGAGGCGGCCACGCCGAACATCTACGCCGACCAGATCGAATGGTTCTGCCGCCACATCTCGCGGCGGGATTCGGTGGTGATCAGCCTGCACCCGCACAACGACCGCGGCTCGGGCGTGGCCGCCGCCGAGCTCGGCCTGATGGCCGGCGCCGACCGGGTGGAGGGCTGCCTGTTCGGTAACGGCGAGCGCACCGGCAACGTCGACCTGGTGACCCTGGCGCTCAATCTCTACACCCAGGGGGTCAGCCCGAACCTGGACTTCTCCGACATGGAGGAGGTGGTCAACACGGTCACCTACTGCAATCAGATCGGCGTGCACCCCCGCCACCCCTACGCGGGCGAGCTGGTGTTCACCGCCTTCTCCGGCTCGCACCAGGACGCGATCAAGAAGGGCTTCGCCGCCCGCGAGCAGCAGAACGACGACCATTGGGAGGTGCCCTACCTGCCGATCGACCCGGCCGACCTGGGCGCCTCCTACGAGGCGGTGATCCGGGTGAACAGCCAGTCGGGCAAGGGCGGCGTGGCCTGGGTGCTGCAGCAGGACAAGGGCCTGAAGCTGCCCAAGCGCATGCAGGGCAGCTTCAGCCGCGTGGTCCAGGCCCTGGCCGACGAGACCAGCCGCGAACTCAACGCCGCCGACATCTGGAGCGCCTTCGTCAAGGCCTACCACATGGACGGCCCGCAGCGCTTCGAGCTGGTGGACTACCGCGAGACCGGCGCCCCGCGGGCCGGCGGCGAGCGGGTGTTCTCCGGCGAGATCAAGGTCGACGGCCAGATGAAGTCGGTCAGCGGGCGCGGCAACGGCTTGCTCTCCAGCGTGCTGGCCGCGCTCAAGGAAGGCTGCGGCGTGTCGCTCGACATCCTGGACTATACCGAGCACGCCATCGGCCACGGCGGCGGCGCCCAGGCGGCGGCCTATGTGGAGTGCCAGACCTCCGACGGCCGCATCGTCTACGGCGCGGGCATGGACACCGACGTCGCCACCGCCTCGGTCCGCGCGATCCTCTCGGCCGCCAACGGGCTGTAGGGCGTCGGCCCCCTCCACCCCTTCGGGGTCCCCCTCCCCCGCTGCACGGGGGAGGAGAGCGCGCGGCCAGGCAGTGAATTCTCCTCCCCCTCTGGGGGAGGGGGACCGCGGAGCGGTGGAGGGGGCTCGCCGCCTAGCTCCGCACCTCCACGCGCAGCGGCAGGCCGCCCTTGGGGCGCAGGGCGATGTCGGCCTGGACTTCGACCTGGCGGCCGGGAACCGGACTGAAGCGGTAGCGGGAAAGCCAGGTCGCCAGGATGAGCTGGGCCTCGGCCAGGGCGAACTGGGCGCCGATGCACACCCTGGGGCCCGCGCCGAAGGGGATGTACTGGAAGCGGTGGTGGCCCGCCTTGGCCTCCGGGCTGAAGTTCTCCGGATCGAACAGGTCCGGGTCCTTCCAGAGCGCGCGATGGCGGTGCACGACCCAGGGCCAGACGGAAACGAGGTCGCCCTTCCTGATCTCGTGGCCGCAGAGCTCGTCGTCGGCCACGGCCTGGCGCTCGATGCGCGGCGCGGGCGGATAGAGCCGGAGCACCTCGTCGAGCACCCAACGCAGATAGGGCGTCCACTCGATGATCGCGTCCGGGTCGGTCTCGGTGAGCGCGTCGCGCGCCTCGGCCGCCAGGACGTCCTGCACGTCGGGCTGTTCGCTCAGCACGTAGAGCGCCCACGACAGAGCATTGGCGGTGGTCTCGTGGCCGGCCACCAGGAAGGTCACGGCGTTCTCCAGGGCGAGTCGGGCGGCCTCGTCGGGCGGGTGGGTCTCGGCGAAGACCCGCAGGAGCCGGGTCATGAAGTCGTCGGGCGGATCGTCCGCCGCGCGGCGCTCGGCCAGGAACCGCGCCATGGCGTCCCGGATGAAGGCCCGCCCCTTCGCGGCGCGGCGCAGGCGCGGCGAGGCGTCGAGCCAGGGCACGCCCATCAGCGCCCCGGCGCGGAAGTCGCCCAGGCTGGCGAGCGCGGCGGCGACGTTCTCGGCCGCCTCGTCGGTGGCCATCAGCGGCTCGGACGAGCACAGCGCCCGGCAGATCACCCGGAAGGTCGTGGCGGTGGCCGCGGCCGCCACGTCGATCACGCCGGGCGCCTCCGCAGCCCAGCCGTCGGCGGTGACCCGCGCTTCGTCGAGGAAACCGGGCATGAAGCCCTTGATCGCCGCGGGCGTGAACACCGGGGCCATGAGGCGGCGCTGCTCGCGCCAGTCCTCGCCCTCGGCGGCGAAGATCCCGCGCCCTAGAAGGTCGCCGGCCAGGCGGCCGAGCAGCGCCGGCTTAGCGTAGGTCGACACCCGGTCCAGCAGCACCGCGCGGATGGCGTCCGGATCGTTGACCGCATGGAAGTGGAAGCCGAACAGCGGCCGGCTGAGGATCGGAACCTCGTAGGCCTCCTCGGTCCAGCTCAGGATCACGTTGCGGCGAAGCTCGCCCGTCATGAATTCCCAGAGCGGCGGGGACTTGGAACGCGGGACGGGCGCAGCAGGTCGGAAGCGACCGTCATCGGCCGCATAGGCGAGGCTATCCATGGTCTCCCCCGGACGGGCCGCAACCCGCCGTTGCTTTTCGCGGAGCATGGGTATTCCGCCGCAACGCAGCAAACGATATAAGGGCCTGATCCTTGTGAGCTGAAATCACATGGCGAGACGCGATCTTCCGCCGCTGACAGGCCTGCGCGCCTTCGAGGCCTTCGCGCGGCTGGGGCAGATGACCCTGGCGGCGGACGAGCTGTGCGTCACCCACGGGGCGATCAGCCGGCAGATTCGCAGCCTGGAGCGGGCCACCGGCCTGACGCTGACGCAGGGGCCGCGCCACCGCCTGCGCCTGACCGAGGCGGGCGCGCGGCTGGCGGCCACGCTGTCGGCGAGCCTGGACTCCATCGAGCGCACCTTCCTGGACCTGCGCGGCGCCGCCGACCGGGAGTTGCGCCTGTCCTGCGTGGGCACCTTCGCCATGCGCTGGCTGATCCCGCGGCTGCCGGCGTTCCATGCCGCGCATCCGGAGCTGAAGGTCACGGTGACCGAGTCCTACGCGCCGGTGGATTTCTCCCGCCAGCCGTTCGACGCGGCGATCCGCCTGACCGAGCAGCCGCCCACCGGCGGGGTCTCGGCGCTCGCCTTCCTGGACAACTTCCACGGCCCGGTGCTGTCGCCGGCGCTGGCGGCCCAGGCCGGCGGGGGCCTGGGCGGGCTCTCGCGCCTGCCGCGGCTGGACACCAGCCCGCGGCTGCAAGCCTGGGCCGAATGGCAGGCGCACTCCGGCCAGATGCTGGACGAGCCGCCGCAGCACCAGCAGTTCGAGCACGTCTTCTACATGCTCGCCGCCGCGGCCGCCGGCCTGGGTGTGGGTGTGAGCCCCTGGATCTACGTGGCCGGCGACGTCGCGGCGGGCCGGCTGGCGGCGCCGCTGGGCTTCATCCGCACGCCGGCCAAGTTCTACTTCCTGGCGCCGGAGGCCGCGCCGAAGCCCGCGGTGGAGGCGTTCCGCGACTGGCTGACGGCTGAGGCCGCCGAGGCGCCCGAACCGCCGGCCGCCGCCTGACGCCGCGGGGACTTGCCGCAGCGCAGCAAGGCGATCATGAGAGCGGCATGAGCGAGACCTTCTTCGACCTGAAATCGACCCACAATCCGCACCGCTGGTACCTGCCGCTGCACAACGGCCTGTGCGTGGGGCCGCCGGGGAACCTGTTCATGTTCGGCGGCGTGGGCCTGGCCTCGGCGATCTCGGCGATGGAGCGCACCCTGGACCGGCCGGTGATCTGGGCCACGGCCCAGTACCTGTCCTACGCCCGGCCGCCGTCGATCGTGGACCTGGACGTGTGGGTGCCCGCCCACGGACGCAACACCAGCCAGGCGCGGGTGATCGGCCACGTGGGCGACAAGGAGATCCTGACCGTCAACGCCGCGCTGGGGACGCGGCCGCACGACGTGTCGCACCAATGGGTCTCCATGCCCGACATGCCGCCGCCGGAAGACTGCGCGCCCTCCGACATCTGGCCGCGCGACGAGGCCGACGACCTGCACAGCCGCATCGAGACGCGGGTGGCCAAGGGCCGCTACGGCGACCGGGCGCGCGACGGCACGCTGAGCGAGGACGGCCGCTCGGTGATGTGGATCCGGCCGATCGGCGACCACCCGATCGACGCGGGGATGCTGGCGGTGTTCGCCGACTACGTGCCCTCGGGCTTCGGCGCGGCGCTGGGGCGCAATGGCGGCGGCAACAGCCTGGACAACACCCTGCGCATCCGCCGCATCGTGCCCACCGACTGGGTGCTGTGCGACATCCAGATCATCGGCGTGCACGCCGGCTTCGGCCACGGGATCATGAACCTGTTCTCCCGCGACGGGGAGCTGATGGCCACGGCCAGCCAGTCGGTGATCCTGCGCATGCGCGAGAGCTGAGGCTGCCGTAGGGTCAGCATTCCCAGGCGGAAAATCCGGTCTAGTCTGAATTCTGCAGCGACGGCGGCCAGCCAAGAGCCTCCGCGCCACGGGAGGAAGCCATGTCGCAGCCAGACGGCGGCGGGGCGAAGGCGGGCTATGGCCTGCTCGTGCTGCTGACCTTGATGAACGTCCTGAACTTCGTCGACCGCCAGCTCCTGGCGAGCTTCGCCAACTACATCGTTCCCGACCTGGGGCTCAGCAACACCGAGTTCGGCCTGCTGACCGGCCTGGTGTTCATCGTCTTCTACGCGGTGGCGGGACTGTTCATGGGCGGGCTGGCCGACCTGGTGAACCGGCCCCGGCTGATCGCCGCGGCGATGCTGGCCTGGAGCGCCCTGACGGCGGCCTCGGGCATGGCCAGGAACTTCGTCACCCTCGCGCTCCCGCGGGTGTTCATCGGCGTGGGCGAATCGGCGCTGACGCCCACGGCCATGTCGCTCTTGGCCGACCGCTTTCCGCCTTCGCGGCTCGGGTTCGCCACCGGCTTCTACTACATGGGCGTGCCGATCGGCGTGGGGGTGAGCCTGCTGGTCGCCGGGGTGCTGGGCGAGGCGATCGGCTGGCGCAACTGCTTCTATCTCTTGGGCGCGCTCGGCGTCGCCTTCGCCGCCGTGGTGTTCCAGGTGAAGGAAACCCGCGGCCACGGGCTGGACGCGGCCGCCCGCGCCACCCGGCCCAAGGTGGGCGAACTGATGGCCGTGTTCTTCGGCGCGCTGAAGGGCTCGCCCGCCCTGCAGCTCACCATGGCCGGCGGCGTCATGGTGCACCTGATCCTCGGCGCGGCCAGCTTCGACCAGCTCTGGCTGGTGCGCGAGCGCGGCTTCGAGCGGGCGGACATCGCCATCATCAGCGGGGTGATCGCCTCCATCGCCGGGGTGTGCGGCAACCTGTTCGGCGGCATGGCCTCCGACCGCTGGGTGCGCGCCACGGGCCGCAGCCGGGCAATGTTCATGGTCTGGCTGCTCGCCGCGCTGCTGCCGGTCAACCTCGCCTACCGGCTGGTCCCGGCGGATAGCTGGATCTTCTGGGTCGGCATCTGCGTGGCCTACTTCCAGCTCGGCGCCTTCTACGGCCCGACCTTCTCGGCGGTGCAGGAGCTGTGTCCGCCGCAGGTGCGCTCCACGGTGGTGGCCTTCTACATCATGGCGCTGAACGTGGTCGGCCTGGGCCTGGGCGTGACCGGCAGCGGGGTGCTGGCGGACGAGCTGGTCGCCCAGGACGTCGCCCATCCCTATAGCTGGACGCTGTTCGTCTTCACCTGCCTCTCGGCCCTGGCGATCCCCTGCTACTTCCTGGCCGCGCGCTCGGCGCGAAGGTCGGCGGCCGCGGGCGCGGCGGCCGCCGCCTGAGCCGGATCAGCGGCCCTTGAACTGCGCCGGGCGCTTTTCGAGGAAGGCCAGCATGCCCTCGCGCGCGTCCTCGGTGCGGATCAGCGGCAAGAGCTGCAGATAGACGTGGTGGACGTGGTCGTTGAAGGTCTCCGACAGGCCCATGCGCATCATCCGCTTGGAAGCCTGGACCGCCAGCGGCGCGTTGTCGGCGATCTCGCGGGCCAGGGCGCGGGCGAAATCCATCAGCTCGGCGTCCGGGACCACGTGGTTGGCCAGGCCCATCTCCAGCGCCTCGTGCGACAGCAGGGTGCGGCCGGTGAAGATCAGCTCGGCGGCCTTGGCCCAGCCGATCATGCGCGGCAGGAACCAGGTGCCGCCGCTTTCCGGCACGATGCCGCGCTTGGTGAAGGCCGCCGCCAGCTTGGCGCTCTCGGCCATGATGCGGATGTCGCAACCGAGCGCGGTGTCCATGCCGTAGCCCGCGGCCGAGCCGTTCAGCGCGCAGATGGTGGGCTTTTCCATGTTGAAGAGCACCGTCGGCGGGGTGGTCTTCAGATCCAGCGTCGGCGACTGGGCGGCGGTCTGCGAGCCGATGCCCTCGCCCCGGGTGGCCGAGCCCAGGTCCAGCCCCGCGCAGAAGGCCCGGCCCGTGCCGGTGAGGATGACGCAGCGCACGTCCTTGTCGGCCTCGGCCTTCAGCAGGAGCTGGCCGAGCTGGTTCAGCATCGGCCCGGAGATGGTGTTCAGCCGCTCCGGCCGGTTCAGGGTGATGGTGGCGATCGCGTCCTCGACCGCATAGAGGACCTCGTCGCCCGTCCTGGCGAGCGGTTCGACCTGGCTCATGTTTCCGTCCCTTCTATCTGAGGCCGTCAGCTAAGGACCGAAACGCGCCGGGCGCAACGGCGCCCTTGGGGAAAGGCCGGCTCAGTCCCGCCGGCCGGCCTTAGGCGGACGGCGCTCCTTTTCCCGCTGGGGCTTGCCCTTGAACGGGCGCCTCGGCGCCTCGTCGGCGCCCTGCCGCGCCTGGGGCTTTCCACGCGGCGGCTTGGGCGCGGGCGCGCCGGCCGGCGTGATGCGCAGCCCCTCCTCGGCGGGACCGGCGATCGCCGCGGAGAACTGCGCCTCCACGCTCCGGGCGATCTCGAACTTGGTCTCGTTCTCGAAGATGCGGATCTGGCCGATGTCCTTCTTGGTCACGTGGCCCTGGCGGCAGATCAGCGGGATCAGCCACTTGGGGTCGGCGTTCTTGCTGCGGCCGATGGCCAGGCGGAACCAGGCGACCTCGTCCGGCGCCAGGCGCTGGGGCCGCTCGGGGCGTTCGGGCCGGGCCGGATCGTAGCCGCCGCGCTGGGGCCCCTCGCCGCGCGGGCGCTGGCCGCCGCGATCGTCGAACAGCTCCTCGGGCGCGGGCAGGCGTTCGCGGTTCTGGCGCGCCAGGGCCGCGGCGATCTGCTCGGGCGCGTGACGCTCCAGAAGGGCGCGGGCCAGGGCCAGGTCCTCCTCCGCGGCGGGCTCGGCCAGGCGGGGATCGTCGAGGAAGCGGGCCCGGTCCTGGGCGCGGATCTCGTCGGCGCTCGGCGGGGCGCTCCATTCGGCGTCGATGCTGGCCGAGTTCAGCAGCATCTCGGCCTTGCGCCGGCGCGTGTGCGGCACGAGCAGGATGGAGACGCCCTTGCGTCCCGCCCGCCCGGTGCGCCCCGAGCGGTGCAGCAGGGCCGCGCGGTTCACCGGCAGGTCGGCGTGGATCACGAGGCCGAGGTCGGGCAGGTCGAGGCCGCGGGCGGCCACGTCGGTCGCCACGCAGACGCGGGCGTGGCCGTCGCGCAGGGCCTGCAGGGCTTCGCTGCGCTCGCGCTGGCCCATCTCGCCCGACAGGCCGACGGCGGCGAAGCCGCGCTCGCGCAGGGCCAGGTGGAGGTGGCGCACGGCCTCGCGGGTGGCGCAGAAGACCAGCGCGCCCGGGGCCTCGAAATAGCGCAGCACGTTGACCACGGCGTGCTCGACGTCGTTGGGCGCGATGCGCAGCGCGCGGTACTCGATGTCGCCGTGCGGCTGGTTGCGGGTGGTGGTGTCGATGCGCAGGGCGTTGCGCTGGTAGCGCTTGGCCAGGGCGGCGATCTCGCGGGCGATGGTCGCGGAGAACAACAGGGTGCGGCGCTGCGGCGGCGCCGCGTCGAGGATGAACTCCAGGTCCTCGCGGAAGCCCAGGTCGAGCATCTCGTCGGCCTCATCGAGCACCAGGGCGTCGAGCGCCGACAGGTCCAGGTTCCCGCGCTCCAGGTGGTCGCGCAGCCGCCCGGGGGTGCCGACCACGATGTGCGCGCCGCCGGCCAGAGCGCGCTGCTCGCGCCGCGGATCCATGCCGCCCACGCAGGTGGTGATGACGGCGCCGGTCTGGGCGTAGAGCCAGGCGAGCTCGCGGCCGACCTGGATGGCCAGCTCGCGGGTCGGCGCGATGATCAGCGCCAGCGGCGCGGCCGGTTCGGCGAAGGCCTCCGCGCCGCCCAGCAGCGTCGGCGCCAGCGCCAGCCCGAAGGCCACCGTCTTGCCCGAGCCGGTCTGGGCCGAGACCAGCAGGTCGCGGTCGGCGGCCTCGCGCTCGATCACGGCGCTCTGCACCGGCGTGGGGTCGCCATAGCCTTGCGCGGCCAGCGCGCGGTCGAGCGCGGGATTGATCGGGGGGAAGGCCATGGGAAGTCCAGTCGGTGGGCGCCGGCGAGGGCGGCGGCGCGCGGGGGCGTCTTACGACGCGACAATCGCGCCCAGGGCAAGCCCGCGAGGGCGTAAATCGTCCACAGCCGCCGCTATTCCAGCGTGGTGTGTTGACGCGGCCATTTATACCCGGATAAAAGTTACCATGGACAACGCCCGCCGCAAGGACCTGATCCGCGCCTTCAAGGAAGCCCCCAAGAGCCAGGGGGTGTTCGCCGTGCGCTGCGCGGCCAGCGGCGAGGTGTGGGTGTCGGCCTCGCGCAACCTGGAAAAGCAGCAGACCGGCCTGTGGTTCAGCCTGCGCATGGGCGGCAATCACAACAAGGCGATGCAGGCGGCGTGGAAGGCCCACGGCGAGAGCGCCTTCAGCTACGAGGTGCTGGAGACGCTGGAGATCGAGGACGATACGCCGGCCTATGTCGCGCAGACCCGGCTGAAGGACCGAGAGGCCCACTGGCGCCAGGCGCTGAACGCGCCTCGGGCGCTGGGCTGAGGCGTCAGCCCTGGGCGATGCGGCCGGGGCCCGGCAGCACGTCGATCAGCTCGATGCGGAAGATCAGCACGCTGTTGGGCGGGATGTCGCCCACGCCCTGGTCGCCGTAGCCGAGCTGAGGCGGCACGTAGAGCGTCCATTCGTCGCCGGGCCGCATCAGCTTCAGGGCCTCGACCCAGCCGGGGATCAGCGCCTTCAGCGGCATGGCCGCGGGCATGCCCCGTTCGTAGGAGGAATCGAAGACCTTGCCGTCCAGCAGCTTGCCTTCGTAGTGGACCTTGACCTCGTCGGTCTCCTGCGGGCGCAGGCCGTCCTTCGGACCGGAGCGGACGATCTTGTACTCCAGGCCCGACGGCAGGGTGACGACGCCCTCTTCCTTGCCGTTCTTGTCCATGAAGGCCTTGGCCTCGGCGGCCGCGGCGGCCACCGCCGGATCGGCCGGCTTGGGCCCGCACGAGGCGAGCAGCGCGGTCGCGGCGAACGCGAGGATCAGGCGGCGCATCAGACGATCCTCGGCGGATAGCCCTGGTCGCGCAGGGCGGAGATGATTTCCTGGGTGTGCTGGGCGTCGCGGGTCTCGATCATCACGTCGAATTCCGCGCCCTTGGCCGGCACGTCGAGCGCCAGGCGGTTGTGGGCCACCTCGACGATGTTGGCGCCCATCTCGCCGATGATCCGCGAGACGTTGGCCAGCAGCCCCGGCCGGTCGTCGCCGATGATCCTGAGGCTGACGAGGCGCTGGTCGCGCACCAGCTCGCGCGTCAGCACCGAGGCCAAGAGCCGCGTGTCGATGTTGCCGCCGGTGAGGATCAGGCCGGCCTTCTTGCCGCGGAAGCGCTCGGGATAGGCGAGCAGGCCCGCGAGCGAGGCCGAGCCGGCGCCTTCGGCCACCGTCTTCTCCACGTTGCAGTAGAGGGCCACGGCGCGCTCGAAATACGGCTCCTCGATGAGCAGCACGTCGTCGATCAAGGGACGGGCCACCGCGTAGCTCACGTCGCCCACCTGCTTGACGGCGATACCCTCGGCGATGGTGGAGCCGCCCACGTGGTTGGCCGCGTTGACGCCGCGCATCTTGGCGGTGAACGAGGGGTACATGGCCGGCTCCAGGCCGATCACGCTGACGTCGGGACGCACGTGCTTGGCCGCGGTGGCGACGCCGGCGATCAGCCCGCCGCCGCCGATCGGCACCGGCAGGACCTCCAGGTCCGGCATGTCCTCGAACATCTCCAGGGCCACGGTGCCCTGTCCGGCCATCACGTCCAGGTCGTTGAACGGATGGACGAAGACCAGGTCGCGCTCCTCGCACAGCCGCCGGGCGTGGGCGGAGGCCTCGTCGTAGCCGTCGCCGTCGATCACCACCTGGGCGCCGAAGGCGCGAGTCTGCTGCACTTTCACGAAGGGCGTGCCCGCCGGCATGACGATGGTGACCGGGATGCCCAGGCGCGTGGCGTGGTAGGCTAGGCCCTGGCTGTGGTTGCCGGCCGAGGCGGCGATGACGCCGCGCTTGCGCTCGGCCTCGGTGAGCTGCAGCAGCTTGTTCAGCGCGCCGCGCTCCTTGTAGGCGGCGGTGAACTGCAGGTTCTCGAACTTCACCCAGACTTCGGCGCCGGTGATCTCGGACAAGGTGCGCGAATGGCGCAGGGGCGTGCGCTCGATGTGGCCCTTCAGCCTTTCGGCTGCGGCGCGGATGTCTTCGATGCTGAGAGTCATATGGAAGCCGGGGGAGCGGAAGGCGCGCAAACTAGCGGCGCCAAGGCCCTACCGCAATGCACAGGTCGCGCGGCGGCTCAGCGCAGAGCGCGCCAGCGGTCCATCCGGCGCATGGCCTTGCCCGGCAGGTCCGACACGCGGCCGAGCGGCAGCGCCTCGGCCGCCGCGCGCACGCCGTAGGCGGCGCTGCGCACCAGGGTGGCCGCCGACGGCACGCCGACGAAGCCGTGGCTCATGCCCTGGCTGGCGTTGGCCAGCTCGCGCTTGAAGCGGTAGTCGCC
This sequence comes from Phenylobacterium sp., assembly GCF_041916435.1. GTDB lineage: Bacteria > Pseudomonadota > Alphaproteobacteria > Caulobacterales > Caulobacteraceae > Phenylobacterium. Next base: position 17,060 of record NZ_JAYRZM010000005.1, read on the forward strand.
GGGGCCGAGGTCCAGGCGGTGATAGGGCGTCTCGTCCATCCAGCGCAGGATCGACTGGAACAGCAGCAGGCCCGGCGACAGCTTCTCGAACGCCGGGTCGTGGGCGATGATCCAGCCGTGAATGGTGCGCCGGCCGCGCAGGTGCAGGTGCGCAGCGGCCAGCCGGTCGCCGATGTCCAGGGTGAACAGCACGCCGCCGAAGTCGGGATCGCGGCTGGCGAACAGGTCGCGCAGCAGGTCGACCGTCCAGTCGGAGGCGAAGATGTCGGTCTGGCCGGTGGCCTGATACTGGGCCCGCTTCCAGGCGATCAGGGTCTCGAAAGCCGTTTCGGAACGCGAGAAGGCGGTGAAGACCACCGGGCCGGCGTCGCGCTCGGCCTTGCGGCGCTTCTTGTCGCAATCCTTGAGCACGCCGACGCCGGCGGCCTTGCGCTCGGCCTCGTAGGCCGCATAGCCCTCGGCCACGTCGACCACGTAGGAGTTCATGCGCCCGCGGGCGAAGGCGTCGAAGGGCTCCACGCCCTCGAGCCAGTGGGTGAAGTCGAAGCGGTGCACGCCGAGCGCCTGGACAAGGTCGCGGGCGGCGATCTTCACGCCCGGCTCGGCCACCAGGCCCTGGTAGTCGCACATCGGCGCGCCGGCGGGCATGGCGGTGAAGGCGCCGACCTTGGCGGCCAGGAAGCCCACGTCGCGGCCGCCGTCCCTGGCGACCACCACGCGCACCCCGTCGGCGGGCGCCTGGGCCTGGGCCACCGCGCGCGCCCAGTGGGGCGACAGGTAGGGACTGTCGAAGACGATGTCCTGTTCCTGCAGATGCGACCAATGCGCGATCCGCGAGAGGGACAGCTCCTGCGGTCGGACGACCTCGAAATCCAAGGGACGCATCCTGCGGGCGACGGGAACAAGCCCGAAGGCTAGCGTTGAACCCTTTCCGCGAGGTTGCCGGATCGACAGGCCTGTATCGCCTGCATAAGACACGGACGGAGCGCGGCGAGCGGAGCGGAGACAGGCATGGGTGCGACGAGCCTTCAGGCCGCGTGGATCGAGGCCCGCGACTGGCTCTTCGACGAGGCCCTGCCGCTCTGGGCGAGCGCCGGCGTGGACCCGGCGGGCGGCTTCCACGACCAGATCGGCGACGACCGCCGGCCGGTGGAGACGGCCAAGCGGCTGCGGGTGCAGGGCCGGCAGATGTTCGTCTTCGCCGAGGCCGGGCGGCTGGGCTGGGGCGGGCCCTGGCGCGAGCTGGTGCGCCACGGCCTGGCCTTCCTGACGGCGCATGCGCCGGCGCCGGGGCGGCTCTATCCCTCGTTCTTCCACGACGATGGCCGGACCGAGGGCGAGGAGCTCTACGGCCAGGCGTTCGTGCTGCTGGGCCTGGCCCACGCGCGCCGGGCGCTGGACGAGGCCGCCGCCGAGCCGATGGCGCTGGATCTGCTGGCGAGCCTGCGCGCGCGGCTGGGACGGACGGACGGCGGCTTCAACGAGGTCGAGCCGTCCGAGGCGCCGTTCCAGGCCAATCCGCACATGCACCTCTACGAGGCCGCCCTCGCCTGGCGCGCGGGCTCGCCGGCCCCCGCCTGGGCGGGGCTGGCGGCCGACATGCGCCGCCTGGCGCTGGACGTCTTCATCGAGCCGAAGAGCGGCCGGCTCCTGGAGTTCTTCGGCGCGGACGGCGCGCCGGCGCCCGGCGCCCCGGGCCGGGAGGCCTGGCCGGGGCACCTGTTCGAATGGGCGAGCCTCCTGCTGCTGGACGGCCGGGGCGACGAGGCGCTGGCGGAGCGGCTGGCGCGGCTGGCGGCGGAGACCGGCGTGGACCGCGCCCGCCAGGTGGCGATCGCCAGCCAGGAGGCCGCCGACGGCGCGCCCATCGACCGCGGCGCGCGGCTGTGGGCGCAGACCGAGCGGCTGCGCGCCTGCCTGCTGCTGCGGGGGCGCGACGGGGGGTTCTGGACGGACGAAGCGCTCGAGGCCTTCGCCGGACTGCGGCGCTATCTGGCGGTTCCGGGCGGCGGCCTCTTCCGCGACCACATGGATGCGGACGGCGCCCTCGACGGCGGGCCGGCGAAGGCGACCTCGCTCTATCACATCGTGGGCGCCTATGCGGAGCTGGCCGCGGCGGCGGAAGCCGTCGGCTAGGACGGCGCGCCGGGCCGCCGGGCGGCGGCCTGCAGCACGCGCTGGCCCTGGTCGTCCAGGCGCACGGCGGTAAGCACGCCGGTGGCGTAGGCGCCGGTGTCCAGGCCGATGCGGTGGGGCAGGACCTGGGGCGTCTCGGTGGGCGTGTGGCCGTGGACGATGACCTTGTCGAACGTCGGACGCGCCTCCAGGAAGTCGCCGCGGATCCACAACAGGTCCTTCTCGACCTGGCGCTCCAGCGGCACGCCGGGACGCACGCCGGCGTGGACGAAGGCGTAGTCGCCGATGGTAACCATCAGCTCCAGGGTCTCGTAGAACCTGCGGTGCCGCTCGGGCAGGCGCTCGGCGAAGGCGTCGCGCGCCGCCGCCCAGGCGGCCTCGTCGCTGCGCCCAGCCGGCGGCGTCACGCCGTAGGAGGCCAGGGTCGCGGCGCCGCCGTGGTCGAACCACACCTCGCCGAAGGCCGGATCGTTGAGGAAGGCGAGGAGCGCCTCCTCGTGGTTGCCCTTCAGGGCGCAGATCTCGAAGGCGCCGGAGCCCTCGACGTCGAGCACCAGGTCCACCACCCGGGCGCTGTCCGGGCCGCGGTCGACGTAGTCGCCCAGGAACACCAGCATCGGCTGGCGCTGGGGCGCGCTCTCCAGCGCGTCCTCGGCGATGGTCCGCATCAGGGGCTCGAGCAGGTCGTACCGGCCGTGGACATCGCCCACCGCATAGACCAGCCGGCCCGCCGTGGCGGGCGCCGCCGCCAGCGCGGGCTTTCGACCGGAGAACAGCTTGGAGAACAGGGCTGAGGACATGCGGAACGGCTTCGAAGATAGGCTGGACCGGTCCGACGTCAACGCGCTGCGGCGCCGCTCCGCTCCGGTCCTAGTCCTGCACAAACGGCGCCATCGCGGCGGGACCGTGGCGGGGTCTAGGCCGCCCTGCGGCGCGCCCCGGCGGCGCGCGCCGGCGCCCCGTCGATCCTGAATTGGCGCACCAGATCGATCAGCCGTCCCATTTCGGTTTTCAGCGAATGGGTGGCCGCGGTGGCCTGCTCGACCATGGCCGCGTTCTGCTGGGTCGTCTGGTCCATCTGGTTGACCGCCGAATTGACCTGGCCGAGGCCGGACGCCTGGTCGGTGGCCGCCTCGGCGATGTCGGCCACTAGGCCGTCGATCTCAACGATGCGGCCGACGATGGTCTCCAGGGCCTGGCCGGTCTGGCCCACCAGGTCGACGCCGGCCTCCACCTGCTCGCTGGAGGCGTTGATGAGTTGCTTGATGTCCTTGGCCGCCTCGGCCGAGCGCTGGGCGAGCGCGCGCACTTCGGAGGCGACGACGGCGAAGCCGCGGCCGGCCTCGCCCGCGCGGGCGGCCTCGACGCCGGCGTTGAGGGCCAAGAGGTTGGTCTGGAAGGCGATCTCGTCGATCACCCCGATGATCTGGCCGATCTCGTGCGACGACTGCTCGATCTTGCCCATGGCCGCCACGGTCTCGGCGACCACGCTTTGCGAGCGCTGGGCCTCGGCGCGGGTGGTGGAGGCCGCGCTGGAGGCCTGCTTGGCGTCGGCGGCCGTGCGCTGGACGCTGGAGGTGAGCTCGTTGAGCGCGGCGGTGGTCTCCTCCAGGCCGGCCGCCTGGTGCTCGGTGCGATTGGCCAGGTTGTCGGCGGCCAGGGCGATCTCGTCGGAGCCGACGCGGATGGCCTCGGCCGCCTGGGCGACGCCGCCCATGGCTTCGGCCAGACGCGCGGCGGTCTTGTTGAAGTCGGCCTTGAGCTTGTCGAACTGCGGCGCGACCTCGGCCTGGAGCTGGACGGTCAGGTCGCCGCCGGCCAGGCGGTCGAGCGCCTCGGCCAGGGCGTCCATCGCCGCGGCCCGCTCGGCCTCGGCCTGGCGCTGGGCGGCCTCGGCGGTCTGGCGCTGCTGCTCCAGGGTGTCCAGGTAGATCGAGATGGCCAGGTCCATGTCGAGCATGGCCGCCTTGACCAGGACGCCGAGGGCCTGGGACAGCCCCTGCGCGCCCTTGCGGTCGGACAGCACGCCGCGGGGCCAGCGGTCGGCCACCAGCGCGGCCGCCAGCGCCTCGGTCAGCCGCGCGTAGCCGCCGATGTACCAGCTCGGCTCCAGACCCAGGCGGGCGTGGGCGTGGCCGATGGCGCGCACGTTGCGCTCATAGGCCGCGCCGTAGTCGCCCGAGGCGATCACGTTCCAGTGCTCGCTCTGCTTGGACTTGGCGTGGGTGATGTGGCTTTCGTCGTCGAAGAAGGCCCGCGTGTGCGGCGTGGTCCGCACCTTGTCGTAGAAGCCGTCGAGGGCCGGGCCGATCGACTTTTCGATCAGCGGCTTGAGCGAGCGCAGCAGGGCCTGCTCGCTCGGCCCCAGGCCGATGAAGTCCAGGCGTTGATCGAGGGTTTGCTCGGCGGCCATGTGGAACCTTGCGCAGAAACTTGGACGCGCGATCGATGCGGGATCGCAAAGCTTCGCGCCTGCCCGAACGGTTCAACGACATGATTAAAAAAGGATATATCCTAAGTTCTAGGCCGCCTGACACGGCGCATAAGACCCGTCGCTAGACTTCAGGTCGGGCCTTTCGGCCAAGAAACGCCACCGAAAGTAGACTAAGAGGAGAACGGTGTTCTGTTGAGGAAGCTCGCGGCGCGCGAAGAGCCGAGCACGCCAAATGTAAGTGAAAGTGAGAAATACTCGCAGAACCAGCTTTTGCAGCAGCCACGCCGCGCGCGCCAAGCTTGACCTTAAGCATATTGGCGCGCGACGCGCCGATAGGGGCGCAGCCGAGGCGATCGACTGTCGCCGCCAAGCCGCGACCGCGCACGCAACGGCCGCGGCGCGCCCCAAGCCTTGAGGCGCAAGTTTCACGAAGTTCGGAAGGTCCTGGTGGAGCCGAGGGGAGTCGAACCCCTGACCTCCTCATTGCGAACGAGGCGCTCTACCAACTGAGCTACGGCCCCAGGAGGCGCGGAATAAGGCGTCAGACGCTCGTCCTGTCAAGCGGCTGCGAGCGACGCGGGCGCGATAGCCGCACGCTTGCGGCTTTGCCGCCGCGTCGAAGACCGCTAGAACCGGCGGCGTCATGGGCAGCTTCCTCTATTTCGTCGTCGGCGGGCTCCTGGACCTCCTGGTCTGGGCGATCATCATCAGCGCCATCCTCTCGTGGCTGGTCGCGTTCGACGTGATCAACCTGCGCAACCGCTTCGTCTACAGAGTGAGCCAGGCGCTGGACGCGGTGACGCGGCCGGTGCTGCGGCCGTTCCAGAAGATCATCCCGTCCCTGGGCGGCGTGGACATCAGCCCGATCCTGGCGATCCTGGTGATCCAGGGCGCGCGCATCTACCTGCTGCCGATGATCTTCTCGCCGCTCGTGAACGCATTGGGCTGAGGCCCGTGCGGCTGGCCGTGCGGGTGACGCCAAAGGGCGGCCGCGACGCGGTCGACGGCTGGGCCCGCGATCCCGACGGGCGGCCCTACCTGAAGGTGCGGGTGACGGCGCCGCCGGCCGACGGGGCGGCGAACGCCGCGCTGACCGCCTTCCTGGCCAAGACGCTGAAGCGGCCGAAGTCGGCCGTGCGCGTGGTCTCGGGCGAAACCGCGCGGCTGAAGATCCTGGAGATAGAGGGCCTGGACGAGGCCGAACTGACCGCCGCCTTCGGCGCGCCGTGAGGGCGGCCGTCAGGCCGCCTGGGCGATCTCGGCCGGCAGGACGCTGGAGAGCGACAACAGGCTGACGATGCCGGCCTGGGTGGTCATGACGCCGCGGACGAACTCGCGCACCGCCTCGTCGCCGATGTCCGGCGGCGGCTGCAGCAGGCCCTCGGTGACGGTGATGATGTCGCACACCGCGTCGACCAGCAGGCCGACCTCGCGCCCGTTGATGTGGGCGACCACGACGACGGAGGAGGCGCTGGGGGTGGTCGAACCGATCCCCAGGCGGGCGCCCAGGTCGACCACCGGCAGGATCGCGCCGCGCAGGTTGATCATGCCCAACACGTGGGCCGGCGCGTGCGGCAGGGGCGTGGACGTGGTCCAGCCGCGGATCTCGCGCACCGACATGATGTCGATGGCGTATTGCTGATCGCCGATGCGCACCTCGATCAGCTCTTCCCCCGCCTGAGGGAGCCGTTGCGCGAAGTCTTCCATCCTTTGGTCTCCAGCAGCCGGCCGCGCGCCCGCACGGGCCCCGACTCGACGGTCACTGTGGCGCAAAACTCCATCCAGCAGATTAACGGGCCGCCCCGCCCCCGGGCGCGGCGGGATGTCGCACCAGCCCGCCGTCAGACCACCGTCAGACCGGCGCGGGGGCGGCCTCGGTCATCACCGGACCGATCTCGTCGTGCAGCACCAGGTCCGCCATGGGATCGAGGTCGGTGGGCTCGCGGTTGACGATCGCCAGGCGCGCGCCGCCCCGCTTGGCCGTGATCGGCACGCCCGCGGCCGGATAGACCACCAGGGACGAGCCCAAGACCAGGCACAGGTCGCAGCGGCGGGCCTCGAACTCGGCGCGCAGCATCTCGCGCTCGGGCATGGGCTGGCCGAAGGAGATCACGGCGGTCTTCACCAGCCCGCCGCACTCGCGGCAGACCGGGATCTCGCCGGTTCCCAGAAAGCTCTGCTTGAGCACGTCCAGCTCATGGCGCGTCTCGCACTCCAGGCACTTGGCGTAGCTGGCGTTGCCGTGCACCTCGATGACCTTCTCCGGGGGCACGCCGGAATCCTGGTGCAGGTTGTCGACGTTCTGGGTGACCACGGCGCTCACCTTGCCCTGGGCGACGAGGCGGGCGACCGCATAGTGGCCGGCGTTGGGCTCGCGCCCCGTCCAGCCGGCCGAGCCGGCGAAGGTGCGGGTCCAGGCCTCGCGGCGCTTCTCCTCCGAGCGCACGAACTCGTCGAAATAGATCGGCTTCATCCGGCTCCACACCCCGCCGGGGCTGCGGAAGTCGGGGATGCCGGACTCGGTGGAGATCCCCGCCCCGGTGAACACCAGGATGCGCTGGGATTCCTCGATCAGCCGGCGCAGGCTCGCGCGGTCGGAATTCATGCGGTCGATTGTGGCGCAGGGCTTCGCGGGCGCCAACCGGGCCGCTAGGGTCGAGCCATGCAAGCCCTGCTCCTGCGCCCCGCCTACGACCGCATCGCCGACCGCCTGACCAAGATCGCCCCCGACCTGGAGGTCGCCGTGATGGAGCCGGACGGGTCCGTCACCGTCGGCGGCGCGGCGGTCGACCCGGACGGGCTGGCGGCCGAGGTCTGGTGGCTGACCCTGGAAGCCTTCGGCAAGGCCGGCCGCGGCTATCTGCCGGCGCTGGCCGCCGCCAAGCACGCCAAGTGGGTGCAGACCGCCTTCGCCGGCCTGGAGAACCCGATGTTCAAGCCGCTGGCGCGGCCGGGACTGACGGTGACCAACTCCTCGGCCCAGGCGCCGGCCATCGCCGAATATGTGACGATCCACGCCCTCAGCCTGTTGCACCCGATCGCCGAGCAGGCCGCCTATCAGCGGGCGCACGAATGGACGGCCGTGAACTTCCGCGAGGTGGGCCAGAGCCGCTGGCTGATCGTCGGCTTCGGCCACATCGGCCAGGAGGTGGCCAGGCGGGCCAAGGCGTTCGGCGCGGCGGTGGAGGCCGTGCGGCGCAACCCCGACGCCGAGGGCCTGGCCGACGCGGTGTGCACGCTGGCCGAGCTTCCCGAGCGCCTGCCGCAGGCCGACGTGGTGGTGCTGGCCTGCGCCCTGAACGAGGAGACCCGCGACCTGGCGGACGCGGCGTTCTTCGCCGCCATGAAGCCGGGGGCGATCCTGGTGAACATCGGCCGCGGCGGGCTGGTGGACGAGGATGCGCTGAAGGCCGGGCTGGAGCGCGACCAGCCGGGCCATGCGGTGCTGGACGTCTTCAAGACCGAGCCGCTGCCGGCCGACGCCTGGTTCTGGGATCATCCCAAGGTGCGGGTGACGCCGCACGCCTCCAACCGCGGGGCGCTGACCGGCGCACGGGGCGAGGCCCTGTTCCTGGAGAACCTGCGCCGCTACCTGGCCGGCGAGCCGATGCTCAACCGGATGCGCGCGGCGGACATCGGCGTGGGGTGAGGCCGGCCTAGCCCTCCACCGTCATCTGGGTCTGGACGACCAGGGCCAGGAGCTTGCCGGCCTCGTTGACGACGCGGGTCTGCCAGACGCTGGAGCGGCGGCCGATGTGCAGGGGCGTGGCCTCGCCGATCACCGTGGTTCCGACCGGCGCGGCGCCCAGGAAGTTGGTCTTGCTCTCCAGCGTGGTGGTGCGCGCCCCGGCCGGCAGGTTGAGGAAGCCGCCGATGGCGCCCAGGGCGTCGGCGAAGGCCATGAAGGCGCCCCCGTGCAGGATGCCGCCGGCGGTGCACAGGTCCTCGCGCACCACGAGCCGGCCGACCACCTTGTCCTTCGCGCGTTCGACGATCTCCACGCCCATCAGGTTGGAGAACGGCATGCCTGTGTCCTGGGCCATCTGACCTCCCTATCGCGACCTTCGGTCCCTATATCCGCGCCCATGGCCGCGCCCGCCTTGCGCGGCGATTGCGCGTGGCGTAACGGGACGCTCCGCTTCTGTATGACTTAGGAGACCGCCATGGGCTACCGAGTGGCCGTGGTCGGCGCCACGGGCAACGTGGGCCGCGAGATGCTGAACATCCTGGAGGAAGTGAACTTCCCCGTGGACAAGATTCACGCGATCGCCTCGCGCAAATCCATCGGCGTGGAAGTCTCCTTCGGCGACAAGATCGTCGCCTGCGAGGACGTCGAGCAGTTCGACTTCTCCACTGTCGACCTTGTGCTGATGAGCGTGTCCGGCTCGTTCTCCAAGGAATGGGCGCCGAAGATCGGCGCCGCCGGCCCGATCGTGATCGACAACTCCTCGGCCTGGCGGATGGACCCGGACGTGCCGCTGATCGTGCCGGAAGTGAACCCGGACGACGTGAGCTACGCCCACAAGAAGAACATCATCGCCAATCCCAACTGCTCGACCGCCCAGCTCGTGGTGGCGCTGAAGCCGCTGCACGACCGGGCGAAGATCAAGCGCGTGGTGGTCGCGACCTACCAGTCGGTGTCCGGCGCGGGCAAGGAAGGCATGGACGAGCTCTGGGACCAGACCAAGGACATCTTCGTCCTGGGCGCGCGCGAGCCCAAGAAGTTCCCCAAGCAGATCGCCTTCAACGTCATCCCCTTCATCGGCGCCTTCAACGACGACGGCTACACCGACGAAGAAGCCAAGATGTGGAACGAGACGCACAAGATGATCGACCCTGAGATCAAGCTCACGGTCACCTGCGTGCGCGTGCCGGTGATGGTCGGCCACTCCGAGGCGGTGAACATCGAGTTCCACGAGCCGCTGGACGAGGACGAGGCCCGCGACCTCTTGCGCGAGAGCCCCGGCCTGATCGTCATCGATAAGCGCGACGACAAGGGCTACATGACGCCCAAGGAAGCCCAGGGCGAGTTCCCGGTCTTCGTCAGCCGCATCCGCAACGACCCGACCGTCGAGCACGGCCTGAATCTGTGGGTGGTGGCCGACAACCTGCGCAAGGGCGCGGCGCTGAACGCCGTGCAGATCGCCGAGCTGCTGCACGACCGCGGCCTGATCAAGTCCAAGGCCATCGCATGAGCCAACCGTCGTCCGCGCCCGGCGGCGAGGCCCGCCTGGCGCTGACGGCGGGGATCGGCTGCTATTTCATCTGGGGCTTCGTGCCCCTGGTCTTCCAGGCCATGGGACACCTGGGCGTGGGCGCCTGGGAGATCCTGGCGCACCGCATCTTCTGGGGCGCGCCCACCTCGGCCGTGTTCGTGGCCATGGCCCGCCAGTGGGGCCAAGTCCGACGGGTGCTGCGCCGGCCGCGCGTGCTGGGCCTCTTGGTGCTGTCGGCGGCGCTGATCGCCGTGAACTGGACGATCTTCATCATGGCGGTGAACTCCGGCCGGGTGCTGGAGACCAGCCTGGGCTACTTCATCAATCCGCTGCTCAACATGGCGACGGGCGCGCTGATCTTCCGCGAGCGGCTGGACCGCACGGCCATGGCCGCCATCGGCCTGGCGGTGGTCGGCGTGGTGCTGCAGACCGCCGCCCTCGGCCACCTGCCGATCATCTCGCTGACCCTGGCCGTCTCGTTCCTGGGCTACGGCCTAGTGCGCAAGCAGGTGGCGGCCGAGGCGCAGACGGGCCTGTTCATCGAGTGCCTGGCCCTGGCGCCGTTCGCCGCCGGGCTGATCTTCTGGCTGGAGGCGGGAGGCGGCCACGGCCACTTCCTGACCAACCCGGCCGCGGCCGCCTGGATGGTGGCCTGCGGGCCGCTCACCGCCGCGCCGCTGGTGCTGTTCGCCTGGTCGGCGCGGCGCATGCCGCTGTCGGCGATCGGCTTCCTGCAGTTCATCGCCCCCTCGATCACCTTCTTCATGGGGCTGGCCGAGGGCGAGGCCTTCACGCCGCTGCGGGCGGTCTCGTTCGCCTTCATCTGGGCGGGCGCGGCGGTGTTCGCCCTCGGCGCCTGGCGGCGGGGCCGGCGGGTGGCCACGCTGGCGGCCCAGGCGGACGCCTGAGGCCCGCGCATGAACAAGGCTTAATTGGCGCAGGCCCGGGACCGAGCCTAGCGTGCCCCAAAACCTGGGGAGGCTCGGCCATGCGGCTTGCGGCGGCGGTGTTCACGGGCGCGGCGGCGCTGGTGTTGCTGGGCGCGGCGGCGCCCGGTCCGGAAGAGGTCTTCGCCCGGCGCACCCAGGCCGTCACCCCGCACGTCTGGCTGATCGACAAGCCGGCGGTCACCGATCCGCCCTTCGAGGGCAATGTGGTGGTGATCGAGCAGGACGCGGGCCTGGTGGTGGTGGACGCCGGCGGCTCGCCGGTCTCGGGCCGCAACGTGGTGGACCAGATCCGCGGGATCAGCCCAAAGCCGGTGCGCTTCCTGATCTACACCCACTACCACGGCGACCATAACCTGGGCGCGGGCGCCTTCCGCGCCGCCTGGCCGGGGCTGACCATCATCTCCACCGAGGCCACGCGCCGGAACATGACCGGCGCGCCGATGGACTACGTGAAGACCTACGCCAAGTCCTACGGCGACATGGCCGCGTACGCCGCCAAGCAGGCCAAGGATGAGAGCCTGCCCCAGGGCCTGAGGGACGGCTGGGCGCGCACCGCCGCCGCCGGCCCCGGCATGGTCGCCGGCTACACGGGCATGAGCGTCTATCCCGCCGACGTGACCTTCAGCGACCGCCTGAGCATCCCCGATGCGACCTCTCCGGTGGAGGTGATGTTCCTGGGCCGGGGCAACACCGACGGCGACGCGGTGATCTGGGCGCCCAAGGAGAAGGTGCTGGCGAGCGGCGATCTGGTGGTGGCGCCCGTCCCCTACGCCGCCCACACCTATCCCGGCGAATGGATCGCCGTGCTGCAGAAGCTGAAGGGCTTCGACTTCGCGTTCCTGGTCCCGGGCCATGGGGCGGTGCAGACCGACCGGGCCTATGTGGACAAGGTGATCGCCACGCTGGCCTCGGTGCGCGATCAGGTGGGTCCGCTGGCCAAGGCGGACGTGCCGCTGGACGAAGTGCGCAAGCGCATCGACCTGTCGGCCATCCGCCAGGACTTCGCCGGCGACGATCCCTGGAAGCGCTTCCTGATGGACGCGGCGTTCCTGAACGACCTTGTCTCCAACGCCTACAAGGAGGCCCGCGGCGAGGAGGTGATCCAGGGCAAGGGTTAGGGCTTCAGAGCCCCTGGTAGGCGGCCTCGATCAGCCGGCGCGAGCGGATGTCGCCGATAAGATCCGTGGACTGACGGTTCATCACATAGGCGCCGCCGAGCCGCCGCTCGGGGTCTGCGAAGAGGCAGGAGCCGCCCCAGCCGGCGTGGCCGAAGGTCTCTCTTCCCGGCCCCCAGATCATCACCGGGTCGTTCCTCATGAAGCCGGCGCCCCAGGCCACCACATAGGGCAGGACCAGATCCTGGCCGCGGATGCGCTCGCGGGCGGCCTCGGCGATCACGGCGGGGGAGAGGATCGTCTCGCCCTCCAGCCAGCCGTCGTCGGCCAGGGCGCCCATCAGCCGGGCGAGCGCGGCGGCCGTGGCGTGGCCGTTGGCGGAGGGGAACTCGGCCCGGCGCCACTCGCCCTGACCGCGCCCGCCAGGCGCCGACCAGGGCGTCAGGAACGCGGCCTTGGTGGCGGGGTTCACCTCGCCGAAGTTGGGCAGGCCGTTCGGGCGGATCATGTCGGCGCAGCGGCCGTGCTCGGAATCGGGCAGGCCGATCCACAGGTCCAGGCCGAAGGGCTCGCAGATGTCCTCGCGCAGGGCGTGGCCGATGGTGCGCCCGTCGATGCGGCGGAAGATCTCGCCGGCGATGAAGCCGAAGGTGGAGGGCCCGTAGCCGCTGGCGGTTCCCGGCGGCCAGATCGGCGCGGTCGCCGCGATCCGCGCGCAGACCGCGTCCCAGTCGAACCAGAGGCTGGGCTCCATGGGATCGGGGATGCCGGAGAGGCCCGCCTGGTGCGACAGCGCCTGTTCGATGGTGACCTGGTCCTTGCCCGCCTGGGCGAAGTCCGGCCAGACCTCGGCGACGCGCCAGCCGTAGTCGAGGCGGCCCTGGTCCACCAGCCGCGCCACCATCAGGGCGGCCACCGCCTTGGTGGAGGAGAAGATCGGGGTCAGCGTGTCCTGGGCGAACGGGCGCTTGCGGGCGCGTTCGGCGTGGCCGGCCCAGATGTCCAGCACGGTCTCGCCGGCCTCGACCAGGGTGAAACGCGCCCCGACCTCCAGCCCCTCGGCGAAGTTGGCGGCGAAGGCGTCCTTCACGGCGGCGAAGCGCGGCGGGGCGTGGCCGTGGATCTCCAACCCGCTCACCGGCCCCTCACGCCAGGGTCTCGACGGCGATCTCGGCCTTGGGCTCGGCGATGCGCGCGCCAAGGCCGATGAGCGGCAGGTCGCGGGCGTCCGGGCCGCAGCAGGCGACGGCCTCGGCCACCGCCCGCGCCGCCCGCTCGGCGGAGGCCAGCGGCGTGCGCCCCCTGGCCAGGCCGGCCCCGAACGAGGCGGTGACGACGTCGCCGGTGCCGTTGGGCGCGACCGGAGCGCGGGCGTGGCTGATCAGGCTGGAGCCCTCCGGCGCGGTCAGCACCATGCCGATGCGGCCCTCGCCGGCGGGGATCGAGGTGACGAGCGCTGGCTTGCCCAGCCGCGCGGCCGCCTCCACCGCCGCGGCCGCGTCGCCCGCCGGACGGCCGGACAGGAAGTCGAGCTCCCAGGCGTTGGGGGTGATCCAGTCGGCGAGCGGCACCAGCCGTTCGGCCACGGCCACGGCCACCGCCTCTTTCACGTAGAGGCCCTTGGGCTCGTCGCCGAGGATGGGATCGACCACCACGATCACGCCGGGACGCTCGGCCTTGGCCTGTTCGATCGCGCGGGCGGCGGCCTCCACCTGTTCGGGCAGGGAGAAGTGGCCGGTGAGGATCAGGTCGGCCCGCGCCAGCACGCCGTCGGCGATCACGCCCTGCAGCATGCCCTCGAAGAGCTCGATCGGCGTCGGCCCGCCCCCCGGCGGCGGCCGCGCGGGGCTGCGCCCGAGGAGGACGGTGGGCACCAGCACCGGCTCGATCCCGTCGGCGGCCAGCACGTACTGCTGCGCGCTCCCGCCGATGCGGGAGGCGGCCACGTAGCTGGAGAGGATCAGGCCGTAGGGCATGGCGTGGTTCTAGCAGAGCCCGGAGTCGCGGTCCCCCTCAGTCGCTTCCGCGACAGCTCCCCCAGAGGGGGAGCATCTTGGCTAGGCGCCAATCCGAACCCGCGCCGTCAGTAGCGGTAGTGATCCGGCTTGAAGGGGCCTTGCTGGGGCACGCCGATGTAGTCGGCCTGTTCCTTGGACAGCGTGGTCAGCTTCGCGCCCAGCTTGGCCAGGTGGAGCATGGCGACCTTCTCGTCCAGGTGCTTGGGCAGGGTGTAGACCTTGGTCTCGTAGCTGTCGCGGTTGGTGTGCAGCTCGATCTGCGCCAGGGTCTGGTTGGTGAACGAGGCGCTCATCACGAAGCTCGGGTGGCCCGTGGCGTTGCCCAGGTTCACCAGCCGGCCTTCCGACAGGACGATGATCTTCTTGCCGTCCGGGAACTCCACGTGGTGGACCTGATCCTTGATCTTGTCCCACTTGAAGTTGCGCAGGCCGGCGATCTGGATCTCGGAATCGAAGTGGCCGATGTTGCAGACGATGGCGTTGTTCTTCATCCGCCGCATGTGCTCGACGGTCAGCACGTCCTTGTTGCCGGTGCAGGTGACGAAGATGTCGGCGTTTTCGGCCACGTCCTCGACGGTCTGGACCTCATAGCCTTCCATCGCCGCCTGCAGGGCGCAGATCGGGTCGACCTCGGTGACGATCACCCGCGCGCCGCCGTTGCGCAGCGAGGCGGCCGAGCCCTTGCCCACGTCGCCGTAGCCCATGACCACGGCCACCTTGCCGGCCAGCATCACGTCGGTGCCGCGGCGGATGGCGTCCACCAGGCTCTCGCGGCAGCCGTAGAGGTTGTCGAACTTCGACTTGGTGACGCTGTCGTTGACGTTGATGGCCGGGAACGGCAGCTCGCCGCGCTCGGCGAGCTGGTAGAGGCGGTGCACGCCCGTGGTGGTTTCTTCGGACACGCCCTGGATGGCCGCGCGGATCGCCGAATAGAAGCCGGGCTTTTCCTTCAGATAGCGCTTCATCACCTTGAAGAGCGCCTCTTCCTCGTCGTTGGACGGTTTGTCGAGGATCGAGGGATCCTTCTCGGCCTTGGGCCCCAGCACGCAGAGCAGCGTCGCGTCGCCGCCGTCGTCGAGGATCAGGTTCGGATAGCCGCCGTCGGCCCATTCGAAGATGCGGTGGGCGTAGTCCCAGTACTCCTCCAGGGTCTCGCCCTTGATGGCGAACACCGGCGTGCCGTTGGCGGCGATGGCCGCGGCGGCGTGGTCCTGGGTGGAGAAGATGTTGCACGAGGCCCAGCGGACGTCCGCGCCCAGGGCTTCCAGGGTCTGGATCAGCACCGCGGTCTGGATGGTCATGTGCAGGGAGCCGGCGATGCGCGCGCCCTTCAGCGGCTGGTCCTTGCCGAACTCGGCGCGCACGGCCATCAGCCCCGGCATCTCGGTCTCGGCGATGGCGATTTCCTTGCGGCCGAAATCGGCCAGCGAGATGTCCTTCACGACATAGTCGGGCATGGAGAAATCCTGAGGATGAGGCGCGCGCGGGCGCGGTCAGGCTCTAATAGCGAGCGGGCGCCATCGGGGCAAGAAACACATAAAGATTTCTTTATGTGATTTGCGGCGATCAGCCGCGCCAGAACGGCTCGGCGTCCAGCACCGCGTCCAGGGCCCGGGCCGCGCGGCGCACGCGCCGGCGCTTGCGCCCGCCGGCCTCGCCCACCAGCCGGCCCGCGGCGAACAGGGCCGGCCCGTCCAGCGGCAGCTCGGCGAACAGGGCGGCCAGACCGGCCTCGTCGTTCAGCGCGCCGAGCTCGTCCTGCAGGGCCTTGATCCCCCTGATGAACCGCTGGGCGGCCTTGTCGTCGAACAGCGGCGCGAAGGCCTCGGCGGCGTAGCGCAGCTTCTTGGCCTGGATGCGCGCGCGGTGGCGGCCCTCGTCGTCCTGGCGGGCGATGTCGCGGCCGGCCTTGGCGAGCTTCTTGAAGCGCCGGTCCAGGGCGCGGGCGGCGAAGGGGCCGATGGGCGCGGCGCGGCGTTCGGCGGCGTCCTTGTCGGACAGCCACACGCCGGTCTCCACCCAGGCCTCGGCGTCCAGCACCAGGGCGCGGAAGCGGGCCGAGGCCAGGGTGGCCGCGGTCTTGGCGTGGGCGCGCTTGCGGGCGGCCTCCAGGGTTTCGGCCAGATCGGCCAGGGCCGACGCGCCGTCGTTCCAGCGGCCGTGGGCGAGCGCCGGCTCGATCGTCTCGGCCAGCAGCACGTCCAGGGCGCGGGCCTCGGCGCAGGCGCCGCCCAGCCATTCGATCTCGCCGCGCAGATGCGACGCGCCGGGCTCGTCGAGGATCTGCTCGAACACCGAAAGGGCGCTCTTCAGCCGCCGGGCGCCCACGCGGATCTGGTGCACCGCGCCCGGCGAAGGCGCCTCGCGCTGGATCACCGCGTTGGAGGCGATCTGGGCCAGGGCGTTGCGGGCGATGGCCTGGAAGCCCTTGGCCACGGTCGCCGACCTGCCCAGCCGCGCCTTGTCGCTGCGCCGCGGCTCGTGCAGCACCCCGTCCACCAGGGCGCGGCCCTGGGCGGCCTTGCCCTCAAAGCAGCGATAGAGCGGCGCGGCCTTGCCGAGGTCGCGGGCCAGCGCGAACAGGGCCTGCGGATCGCCGGCCTTCAGCTCCAGCTCCAGCTCGCAGATCGGCTTGACCGCCGCCCCGCCCTGGATCTCGCCCTGGTCGAGCGCCAGCTCGATCTCGGCGCCGCCCAGCTTGAGCTGGCGCTGGCGGCGCTGGACGCGCACGTCGAACACCGCGCCGAGGTCGTCGGGGACGTCGCCCGGCATCAGCGGCGCGACGGCGTCCAGGTCCAGACCGGGGTTCGCCCCGTTCAGCACTTCCTCGTGCTCCTCGCGCGAGAAGCCCTCGCCGCGCTTGAGCGTCTGCACCCGCTTGCCGCCGGCCTGACGGATGCGCAGCGAGACCCCCGCCTTGCGTAACGTCTGGTCAGGTGTGTCGAAGTAGGTGGAGACGAGGTCGCGCACCTCGTCCTCGCCCGCCGGGGCGGCCGCCAGCAGCGCGGCGGCGTCGGCCGGCTCGCACAGGAACTTCAGCTCGATCTCTCGGCCGTCCGACATCCGCGCCTTCCCCAACCAGGCGCGACCGTGATAGCCGCCGCCAGTGTACCCAGGAGTCCTACATGAACGCTCACGTCCGCCCCGTCGACCCCGCCCAGCCGCGCCACGACTGGACCCTCGAAGAGGTGGAGGCCCTGTTCGACCTGCCGTTCGTCGAGCTCGTGTTCCAGGCCGCCCAAGTGCATCGCCGCTGGTTCGATCCGGCCGAACTCCAACTCTCGCAGCTCCTGTCGGTCAAGACTGGGGGTTGCCCGGAGGACTGCGGCTATTGCAGCCAGAGCCAGCACTTCAAGACCGGCACCTCCGCCTCCAAGCTGATGGACGCCGAGCCGGTGATCGCCGCCGCCGCCGAGGCCAAGGCCGGCGGCGCCCAGCGCTTCTGCATGGGCGCGGCCTGGCGCGAGCTGAAGGACCGCGACCTGCCCAAGGTGGCCGAGATGATCAGCGGCGTGAAGGCGCTGGGGCTGGAGACCTGCGCGACCCTAGGCATGCTGACGCCCGACCAGGCGCAGGCGCTGAAGGCCGCCGGGCTGGACTACTACAATCACAACCTCGACACCGGGCCGGAGTATTACGACAAGGTGGTCTCCACCCGCACCTACCAGGATCGCCTGGACACCCTGGCGGCGGTGCGCGAGGCGGGCATCTCCACCTGCTGCGGCGGCATCGTCGGCATGGGCGAGACGCGGCGCGACCGGGCGGGCCTCCTGCAGGCGCTCGCCACCTTGCCGGCCCACCCCGACAGCCTGCCGATCAACGACCTGATGCCGATCCCGGGCACGCCGCTGGGAATGAGCCAGGCGGTCGATCCCCTGGAGTTCGTGCGGATGATCGCGGCCGCCCGCATCGTCTGCCCCAAGGCGATGGTGCGCATCGCCGCCGGGCGCGAGCACATGAGCCGTGAGCTGCAGGCGCTGTGCTTCATGGCCGGCGCCAATTCGATCTTCGTGGGCGGCCGGCTGCTCACCACCGCCAACCCCGACAAGGATTCCGACGCCGCCCTCCTGGCCGAACTCGGCATGAAGCCCATGGGCGCGGGCCGGGCCGCCGAGCCGGCGGCGTGAGCCGGGACCGGGCGTTCTGGGAGGCCCTCGACCGCCTGGCCGAGGGCGCGCGCCTGGTGCTGGACCGGCCGAGGGGCTCGCGCCACCCGCGCTTCCCCAACATCGTCTATCCCTTGGACTACGGCTATCTGGAGGGAACCCAAGCGGCCGACGGGGGCGGCGTGGACGTGTGGCGCGGCTCGCTGGCCGAACCGCGCGTCTGCGGCGCGGTGGCGACGGTCGACCTTCTGAAGCGCGACACCGAGCTGAAGCTGCTGATCGGCTGCACGGCCGAGGAGCGGGCCGCCGCGCTGGCTTTCCACAACGACGGCGGGCCGATGAAGGCCCTCATGATGGAAAGGCCCGACTGAGCGCCAACGCCGTTTGCGGCGGGCCGAGCTTTCGGCTAGATACGCGCTCCGCTGAAGACGCACCCGTAGCTCAGCTGGATAGAGCGTTGCCCTCCGAAGGCAAAGGTCACACGTTCGAATCGTGTCGGGTGCGCCATTCCTCCGCCGTGGGGCGGAGCGGCTCTCTCAGAAATCCACCCTCAAGGTCGCCATGGCCGTGCGCGGGCGCAGCGGCGTGGTGAGCGGCGTGGTGCGCACGATGAAGGGGTTGCCGTAGGCGAAGGTGTCGCCGCGGGCGTTGGCGGCGTTGTCCACGGCCAGGGTGAAGCGCCAGCGGGCGGCCGACAGGGTGGCGGCCAGGCGCGTGGTCGCGTAGTCGCCCATCTTCACCGGGTTCTGCGGGTCGAAGGCGAGCCAGGACTTGCCCACGTAGGCGAGCCGCCCGTCGACGGCCAGGTCGAAGCCGCCCGGCAGGGCCCAGGCGTAGTGGGCCGAGGCGCCGCCGGAGATCTCCGGCACGGCGGCCAGGCTGAGGTCGGTGGTCGAGGAGAAGCCGGCGGCGGGCTTCTCCAGCTCCGGCGCATTGACCAGGAACTCGCCGCGCAGCTCCAGCGCCCCGTCGCGCCAGGCGCCCTCGGCCTCGAGCCCGCGGTTGCGCCCGTCGCCGAGGTTGGCCGTGTAGGGCAGGCCCGAGGCCAGGAGCTGATCGCTCTGGATGTTGGTCCAGCGCGCCTCGAAGGCGGCCAGGCGCAGGGCCAGCCGGTCGTCGAACAGCTCGAGACGGGCGCCGGTCTCGAAGCTCCAGAGCTCGTCGGCGCCGTAGCGCCGCCAGGGGCCGGAGGCGCCCGATTCCGAGGCCAGGCTCTCGCTCATGGTGGCGGTGGTGTTGAAGCCGGCCGCGCGATAGCCCTCGGCGGCCTGCACGTAGAACAGGGTCCGGGGCGAGGGCGTGTAGGCCACCACCAGCTTGGGCGCGAAGCCGACGTGCGACAGGTGGTCGGAGAACCGCGAGGTCCAGGCGGCCGCCGGCTCGGCGATGTCGCTGGTGACGTGGTTCTGGGAATAGAACACCCGCCCGCCGAGGGTGAGGCTGACCTTCGGCGCGACCGGCGCGGTCGCCTCGCCGAACAGGGCCGCCTCGGTCAGCCGGTCGCGGCGGGTCTCGGAAAAGTAGGCGACGGCGGGATCGGCGGGGGCGATCAGGTCCTGGTCGAGGCTCTGGCGGGTGGAGGAGAAGAAGCCGCCCGCGAGCCAGCGGATCCTGGCGGTCGAGGGCGAGGTGAGCGTGGCCTCGGCGACCAGCGTGTGGATCTCGTCGGTCTCGTCGAAGGCGAGCGGGCCGGCCGGGGCGGGCACGGGCGGGGCCGCGGTGGCGTCGTAGCGGCTGGCCAGGTTGTGGCGGATCATGGCCACGGTGGCGTCCAGCCGGCCGATGTCCAGATCGCCCTTCAGGTCGAACGAGGTCTCGATGAAGTCGTTGTCGTGCGGCTCGCGCAGGGCGTTGGCGCGGGTCAGGGCCGGGGCGTCCCTGGGCGTATACTGGGTGTCGTCGGAGTTGATCGCCTGGTTGGCGGTGCGCGCGGTGAGCGTCCAGCGGTCGGAGAGCTCCATCCGGGCGGCGAGGCGCAGGCCCTCGCGGCGGGTGCGGTTCACGTCGGTCAGGCCGAGCGCGGCGTCGTCCAGATAGCCGCCCTGCACGTCGCGATAGATCACCGCGCGCAGGGCCGCGCGCCCGCCGAGCAGAGGCAGGTTGACCATGCCGGCCGCGTCGCTGGAGGCCGCGCCGTCGTGGGTGGCGCCGCCGCCGACGGAGATCCAGCCGCTCCGCCGCGAGGGATCCGGCTCGGCGGTCACCAGATGCAGCACCCCGCCCAGGGAGCCGGCGCCGTAGAGCGCCCCCTGCGGCCCGCGCAGCACCTCCACCTGGGCCATGTCCACCAGCCTCAGGTCGGGATCGGGGGCGTTGTAGGTGACGCGCACCTCGTCCAGATAGATGCCCACCATCGACTGGGTGCGGCCGGTGAGCGGGCCGTCGGACAGGCCGCGCAGCATGATCTTGTCGCGCCCTGGCCCGAGGTTGGTGACGGCCATGGAGGGCGTGGCCAGCGCCAGGTCGCCGGCGTCGGCGATCCCCTCGCGGCCCAGGGCGTCGCGGCCCAGCGCGCTGACGGGATAGGCCAGCCGGTTGGCCCGCGTGGGCCGGCGGGTGGCGGTGACCACCAGCTCGGACATCTGGCGCGGCGGGGCGGGCTTCGGCTCCGGCGCGGGCGGCGGCGCGGGGGCGGCCGGGGGCAGGCGGACGATCTCCCAGGCGTTGCTGTCGATCATGCGCGCGCCGCAGCCGGTGCCCTCGAGCAGGCGCTCCAGGCCCGCGCGCACGGTGTAGCGGCCGGCGAGCGGGCCGCCGAGGGCCGCGCAGCCCTTGGCCTGGCCGGTGCTGACCGACACCCCCGACTGCAGGGCGAAATCCACGAGGGCGATGGCCAGCGGCTTGCGCGCGATGTGGAAGTCGAAGACCGCCTCGGCGGCGCGGGCCGGCTGGGCGGCCAGGGCGACGCAGGCCACGGCGACGCCGCACATCAAGCTGCGCACAGTGTCATGCGGCAAGGCGGGCGCCCTTCGAAACTTCGTCCGGGGCTCAGCCTAGGATGATTTCCGTCTGCGTGCGATTCACCGGCACCGACAGGTATTGGCCCAGCCGGCGGGCCACCGCGTCCTCGCCGTCGCCCAGCTCCAGCACGCCGGAGAAGCGCTTGCCGGCCGCCGCCGCGGTGACGCGGATCGGCGTGGCGTAGCGCCGGCTCAGCCGCGCGGCGATGTCGGCCAGGGTCTCGTCCTGGCAGATCAGCCGGCCCTCGGTCCAGGCGAAGGCGATCGCCGGATCGGTCGTGCTCTCGGCGGAGGTCTTGGCGCCCTCCACGTGGCGCAGCTCATGGCCGCGGGTCAGGCGGGCGATCGGCTGGCCGCCCATGTCCTTCTGGCGCACCTCGACCACGCCCCGGCGCACGGTGACGACGATATGGCGGTCGTAATGGCTGATGTTGAACTGGGTGCCGACCACCCGCACCTGCTGGTCGCCCACCGCCACCAGGAAGGGCCGGCCGGGGTCCTTGGCTACGTCGAAGCTGGCCTCGGCCTGGCCCATGGCGACATGGCGCGCGCGCCAGCCCAGGCGCACGCTGATCTGCGAGGCGCCGTTCAGCCGGATGTGCGAACCGTCGGCCAGGGCGATGTCGCGCACCTCGCCCGGGGCGGTGCG
Organism: Phenylobacterium sp.; assembly: GCF_041916435.1. Lineage (GTDB taxonomy): Bacteria > Pseudomonadota > Alphaproteobacteria > Caulobacterales > Caulobacteraceae > Phenylobacterium. The sequence continues at coordinate 38,644 of NZ_JAYRZM010000005.1, forward strand.
GTAGACCTGGGTCTGGCCCTCCGCCGCGCGCCAGACCATGGGCGCGACCACAAGGGCGGCGGCCGCGGCGGCGAGCGCGGCGACGACCCCGCCCCGGCGGGGCCGCGCGGGCCCGCGGCGCAGGGCCACCACCTTGGCGTCCGGCGGGGCGAGCGCCTGGCCCAGGGCCTCTCGCTGGTCGTCCAGCTCGGCGGCGACGAGCTCGGCCTCCTCGAAGGCGGCCAGGTGATCGGGCGAGGCCTCCAGCCAGCCGGTCAGGGCGGCCCAGTCGTCGGCGGTGGCGGCGTCGGACTGAACGCGCACGAGCCATTCGGCCGCCTCTCGGCGGACCGCTTCGGCCGGTTCGTTTGCGCGCGCGTCGGTCATCGACCTTCACATCTCCCGAGCAACCGACAGGGGGTGCTCGCCGTAAAGACGCCACAAAGGACCAAGTCCCTCAAAACCGCGTGGATGAGCGCCGTCGTCATCGGCCGAGCTTCTCCACGATGCGCCTGAGGCTGGTCATGATGTACTTCTCCACGCTGGAGCGGGACACGCCCATGGCCTTGGCGGTCTCGGCGTGGCTGAGGCCCTCGATCTTGTGCAGCCGAAAGGCCTCGCGCACCGGTTCGGGCAGATCGCGCACCACCTCGACCACCTTCTCCAGGCGCTGGCGCGCGGCCAGCGCCTCGTCCGCCGCCGGCTCGTCGGCCACGTCCTCCTGACCCGCCGAACTGGTGGTCGCCTCGCGCCAGGCGCCGTCGCGGCGGGTGGCGCGGCGCTGCTGCTTGAGCTTGTCCAGCATGAGGTTGGAGCCCAGGCGGTAGAGGTAGGCGGCGGGATTCTCCACCGGCCGATCCGGCGGCTCGGCGATCTTCAGATAGATGTCCTGCACCAGGTCCTCGGCCGCCGCCTCCGAGCGCAGGCGCACCTTGAAGTACCGCACCAGATCGGCGCGGCGCTCCAGATAGGCGGCCAGCAGGGGGTGGGCGTCACCTTCGTCCAAGACGCGACCTCGACTCATCGGCCCGACGGCCGGCGTGGGCGCCGATCATCCCGAAGTCCTCTCCAAGCGCAATCCCGCACGGCGTTGAGGCGGTCGGCGCATGGCGTCGTCATGGCTCATCGAGGGGGCGTCGAGACGGCGAAGGCCGGGCTCGAAAGTCGGAGGTGAGTTGTGCTGCATGTCATGAGGACCCCGGGCGAGGCCCCGCCCGCACCGGCCTCGGCGATCGCCCTGCATCCCCTGTCGGACCCCGGCCGGCCCGAGGTCGAGGCGTTCGTCGAAGACGTCTACGCCCACGCCTTCGACGGGCGCGCCCGGAGCCACTACCCGTTCCTGATGAGCCTGCGCGACCAGGCCGGCCGGCTGCTGGCCGCCGCCGGCTTCCGCCTCGCCGCGCACGGGCCGCTGTTCCTGGAGCAATATCTGGACGAGCCGGTGGAGGCCGCCGTCGGCCGCGTCGGCCTGGGCGCCCGCCGCGAGGCGATCGCCGAGATCGGCGGCCTGGCCTCGGCCTGTCCCGGCGCCTCGCTGGCCCTGTTCCGCGCCCTGGCCGGCCATCTCGACGCGAGCGGCTGCACCCACGCGGTCGCCACGGCCACCCGCCAGCTCCGCCGCACCTTCCGCCGCTTCGGCCTCGCCGCCGAGCTGGTCGGCCCCGCCGACCCCGGCCGCCTGGGCGAGGCGGCCCGCGAGTGGGGCGGCTACTACCGGCGCGATCCCCAGGTGCTGGCCGGCGCCATCGCGCCCGCGCTCGGCGGCCTCGACGGCGCGGCGACCCTGGCGCTGCTGCGCCGCCGCGCCGAGGGCCGCGCCTTCGCGGGAGGCGTGCAATGAGCCAGGTGCTTCACGCCGTCGCCCGCCACGCCTTCCAGCAGCCGAGCGCCATCGCCCTGTCCGACCTGGAGAGCGCCCTCACCTATGGCGAGCTCCAGACCGAGGTGGAGGCCGCCGCCCGCGCCCTGGTCCGGCTCGCGCCCCTGACGCGGCCGGGCGCCCCCGTGGCGGTGGCCATGGGGAACGGCCCGGCCTGGGTGGTGCTGGACCTGGCGCTGATCCGCCTGGGCTGGCCGAGCCTGCCGCTGCCGGGCTTCTTCACCGCCGCCCAGAGCGCCCACGCCATGGCCGACGCCGGGGCGGGCCTGCTGATCACCGACCGCCCGGCCGAGGGCGCGGCGATCGAGGTGGCGGGCCGACGCCTGTCGGTCGAGGTGGTCGACGCGCCGCCCGCGGTCCTGCCGGCCGGAACCGCCAAGATCACCTACACCTCCGGCTCCACCGGCAAGCCCAAGGGCGTGTGCCTGTCGCAGGCGCAGATGGAGGCCGTCGCCCAGAGCCTGGTGGAGGCCATCGGCTCCGAATACGCCGGCCGCCACCTGCCGATCCTGCCGCTCGCCATCCTCCTGGAGAACGTGGCCGGGCTCTACGCCACCCTCTTGGCCGGCGGGCGCTACCACGTGCTTTGCGCCGACGAGCTGGGCCTGGGCAATCCCTTCGCCCCGGGCGTGCTGCGCCTGGTCTCAGTGATCGAGCGCGAGGGCGCCGAGAGCCTGATCCTGGTGCCGGAGCTCCTGCGCGCCATCCTGATGGTGCTGAGCTTCACCGGGGCGCGCCTGCCCAGGCTGAAGCTGGTCGCCGTGGGCGGGGCCAAGGTCTCGCCGCGCCTGCTGGCCCAGGCCGACGCCCTGGGCCTGCCGGTGTGCGAAGGCTACGGCCTTTCCGAATGCGCCTCGGTGGTGGCGCTCAACACGCCGGCCGCGCGCCGCGTCGGCGCCGCCGGACGGCCGCTGGCGCACCTGCAGGTCGAGATCGATGGCGAGGGCCAGATCGTCGTCGGGCCCGAGGGCTTCCTCGGCTACGCGGGCGGCGAGCTCCACCGCGGCCCGGTGCGCACCGGCGACCTTGGCCGGCTCGACGCGGACGGCTTCCTGCACATCGACGGGCGGGCGGACAACACGATCATCACCGCCTATGGCCGCAACGTGGCCCCCGAATGGGTGGAGAGCGAACTCCTGGCCCAGCCGGAGATCCGCCAGGCCGTGGTGTTCGGCGAGGCCAGGGCCGGCCTGCGCGCCCTGATCGTGCCGCTGCACCACGAGGTGGGCGAGGAGGCGGTCGCCGCCGCCGTCGCCCGCGCCAACGAGGCCCTGCCCGACTACGCCCAGGTCAAGCGCTGGCGCCTGCGCAAGCCCTTCGACCCCGCCGCCGGCGAGCTCACCGGCAACGGCCGCCCCCGCCGCGCGGCCCTGCTCGCCAACGAACGCCAGTTCGTCGACGCCGAAGACTGACCCCCTAAAGACCGAATTTCCGGAGAGTCCCTTGAGCTTCTTCCAGAGACTGATCGCCGAGACCGCCGAGGGCCGCATGGCCCTGGCCGCGACGCCCCAGATCCAGGACGGCCTGGCCGGCGCCATCTCGCGCGAGACCTATGTCGCCTACCTCACCGAGGCCTATCACCACGTCAAACACACCGTGCCGCTCCTGCGGGCGGCCAAGGCGCGGCTGGACGAGGCGCACGCCCCGTTCAAGGCCGCCCTGGACGAGTACATCGCCGAGGAGACCGGCCACGAGCTGTGGATCCTGAACGACATCCGCAACAGCGGCGGCGACGCCGAGGCCGTGCGCAGCGGCCAGCCGCGCGAGGCCACCCGGCGGATGGTGGAGTTCGCCTACGACTACATCGACCGCGTCAATCCGATGGGCTTCTTCGGCATGGTGCTGGTGCTGGAGGGCACGAGCGTGGCCCTGGCGACCCAGGGCGCCGAGGCGGTGGCCAAGAGCCTGGGCCTGGGCCCGGCCAGCTTCACCTACCTGACCTCCCACGGCGCGCTCGACCAGGACCACATGGTCTTCTTCCAGCGGCTGATGGACCGCGTGGACGATCCCGCCGACCAGGACGCCATCGTCGAGATGGCCAAGGCGATGTTCGGCCTGTTCGCCGATGTCTTCCGCGCCATTCCCCACGAGCGGCCCCAGGGCCGGGAGGCCGCCCATGCCGTTTGACGGAAAGCGCATCCTGCTGACCGGCGGCGCGGGCGGGCTGGGCTCGCTGATCGGCCACCAGCTCGTGGCCGAGGGGGCGCACGTGACCGTGCTCGACCGCGCGCGGCCCACCACCTACGGCCATTTCATGCAGCACGACCTGGGCTCGGCCGAGGGGCTCGAGGCCGCCGCCGCGGACGTGGCCGCGCGGGACTGGGACGTGGTGGTCAACCTGGCCGGCATCCAGCATTTCGGCCCGTTCGAGCGCCAGTCGCCCGAGCACCTGACGGCCAGCTACCTGGTCAACCTGATCGCGCCGGTGCGGCTGAGCCAGGCCGTGCTGCCGAAGATGAAGGCCAGGGGCTCGGGCCAGATCGTCAACGTCGGCTCGATCTTCGGCTCGATCAACTTCGCCCACTTCGTCACCTACTCCAGCGCCAAGGCGGGCCTGCGCGGCTTCAGCCAGGCGCTGCGCCGGGAACTGTCCGGCACGGGCGTGGACGTGACCTATGTCGCCCCGCGGGCCGTGCGCACGGCGCTCAACTCGCCGGCGGTGATGGAGTTCGCCAAGCTCACCCACATGAACATGGACGCGCCCGAGAAGATCGCCGAGCGCATCGTCGGGGCCATCCGCGCGCGCAAGCGCGACGTCTACTTCGGCTTTCCCGAGGCCCTGTTCGTGCGGGTCAACGCCCTGTTCCCCGGCCTGGTCGACGGCGCGCTGGCCGCCAACGACCGCAAGGCCGCCCGGCTGTTCGCCGGCTGATCCGGAGTCATTTCCCCATGAGACGTTTCGCCTTCGCCGCCGCCGCCCTCGCCCTGGCCGCGGCGCCCGCCCTGGCCGCCGATCCGGCCTTCGACAGCCAGGTGGACGGCCTGGCCCGCGGCTGGGCCCACGCCAACTTCCAGGTCGCCGACGGCTCGGCCCGCGCCGCCGAGGCCGACCGGGTGGCGCATGAGGCCGAGACCCTGGCCAAGCGGTATCCCAACCGCGCCGAGCCGCTGGTGTGGGAGGCCATCGCGCTCTCCACCGAGGCCGGAGCCAAGGGCGGGCTCGGCGCGCTGGGCCTGGCCAAGGACGCGCGGGCGCTGCTGGAGCGGGCGGAAAAGATCGACGCCAACGCCCTGGGCGACGGGTCGGTCTACACCTCGCTCGGCTCGCTCTACGCCCAGGTGCCGGGCTTCCCCATCGGCTTCGGCGACCCGGCCAAGGCCCGCGCCTATCTGCAGAAGGCGCTGGCGGTGAACCCCAACGGGATGGATCCCAACTTCTTCTACGGCGACTTCCTGATGCGCCAGGGCGACTACGCCGGCGCGGTGAAGGCGCTGGAGCGCGCCGTGGCCGCCCCGGCCCGGCCCGGCCGCGAGGTGGCCGACCACGGCCGCCGCGCCGAAGCCGCCGCCCTTCTCGCCAAGGCCAAGCAGAAGCTGAAGGCCTGATCCTCCAGGGCCCGCGGCGCCAGAAGGCTCCCCGCGCGGCCGAGCATCATCGAAAGGACAGTTCCATGAGCATTTCCCCGATCGGCTCCACCCCGCCCGCGGTCCCCACGCAGGAGGCCCTGGAGCCCAAGGGCGCCGACGTGGTCAACGATCACGACGGCGACGACGCCAAGCCCAAGGCTCCGCTGCAGCCCGGCGTCGGCGCCAACGTCGACAAGAGCGTCTGAATTTCACCGGACCCCTGAGCCCGCTTTCCCCCTGGGCTCAGGACTTCTCGTCACCGCGGCCGAGACGCCGTCTGACCCAGCTCCAGGCGGCGGCCGCGGGGACGAGAAGAACAACGCCCGCCTTGAGGGCCCGTCTTGAGGGCGGCCCGGCGCGCCTAGTTTCCGAAGCAGGCGCGCAGGTGGCGATGGAAGCGCCAGAGCGGCGCCTCCAGGCGGCTTAGCGGCCCGGGCTCGTAAAGCGGGCTGGCCATGCCGGACTGCGCGCCCGCGCAGGCCGCGATGTCCTCCAGATGGACGGCGTTCACCAGCCCCTTCATCCCCTCGGCGAAGGCGCCGTCGCGGGCCACGTCCGGCGGCGCGAGCAGGTGGATGCGCAGCAGGAAGCCGTCGGCCCGGATGCGGTCCATCTCGTACCAGACCCCGGTGCGCGAGCCGTCCTCGACGAAGGACATCAGCGTCAGCGGGAAGGCCGCGGCGACGCTGAACGGCGCCTGGCTGTCGTCCACCGGCGGGTTCTCCAGCACGGTGAACGCCTCGCTTCCCAAGCTCTCATAGGTGCCAAGCCCCGGATTGGTGAGCTGCAGGGTCTGAGCGTGCGGGCCGATGTGGTGGTAGGACTCCAGGAAGTTCTCCACCATCAGCTTCCAGTTCCACGGCGAGTCGAACTCGAGGAAGCCGGCCGACACCAGCGACGCCGGATCGACGGCGGCGAGCCGTTCGGCCAGCGGCGCCAGCCGGGGCGCCAGCGGCGGCGCGCGGCCGTCGACGTTGGCGAACACCCAGCCGCCCCACAGCTCCGTGGCCACCTTGGGCAGGGCGCAGTCGGCGCGGTCGAACACCTCGGACCCGTCCATGGCCGGGGCGGCGGCGAGCCGGCCGTCCAGGCCGTAGCGCCAAAGATGGTAGGGGCAGGTGAAGGCCTTGGCGTTGCCCGAGCCCTCCACCACCGGCATGCCGCGGTGACGGCAGGCGCGCGACAGCACCTGGATGGTTCCCGATGCGTCGTGCACCGCCACCAGCGGCGCGCCCGCCAGGTCGACCGAGCGGTAGTCTCCGGGCTTGGCCAGGTCCGAGACGCGGGCCACCGGCGCCCAGCCGGCGTGCATCACCTGGCGGACCTCGCCGGCGAAGACCTCCGGATCGACATAGGCCGCGCCCGGCAGGGCCCTGGCCTGCTCCAGGCGGTCAGCCACCCCGCCAAACACGCTCCAAGCCGCTTCGAACATGCCCGTCCCCGTTCCTGAACGGGGTTCAGTCTGGGCGAGGTGACGCGGCGTCGTCCAGCACGACGCGCCTTCGCGGCGAGCGGGGCGTCAGCTTGTCAGCGGACGCAGCACGACCTCGACCCGGCGGTTCTGGGCCCGGCCCTCGGGCGTGTCGTTGGAGGCGATCGGCTGGCTCTCGCCGCGACCGGCCACGTAGAGGCGGTCGCGCAGCACGCCGTGGCTGACCAGATAGCTCGCCACGGAAGAGGCCCGCCGTTCGGAGAGCGCCTGGTTGTAGGCGTCCGAGCCGGTGGAGTCGGCGTGGCCGATGATGTCGATCGTGGTCTGCGGATAGTTGTTCAGGGTCTCGGCCACCTTATCGAGGGTGGGATAGAACCTGGACTGGATGTCGGCCTGGTCCACCGCGAAGGTCACGTCCGAGGGCATGTTTAGGACGATGTTGTCGCCCTGGCGCTCCACGTCCACGCCCGAACCGGCGAGCTGGGCGCGCAGTTCGGCCTGCTGCCTGTCCATGTAGTTGCCGACGGCGGCCCCGGCCAGCGCGCCGACGCCGGCGCCGATCAGGGCGTTCTTGCGGCCCTGCTCGCCCCTGTTGGTGTTGGTCAGATAGCCCAGGAGCGCCCCGCCCGCCGCGCCGGCCAGAGCGCCGGTCTTGGTGTTGCTGCGCACGACCACGCCGGTGTTGGGATCGACGGTGGTGCAGGCGGCCGCGCCCAGGGCGAGACTGCCCGCGAGGCTGACGGCGATAAGTCGGCGGATCATGAATGACTTCCCCAGATGGTGTCTTTGCTCTCCCGCGACAGCCAAGCCGCCGCGTCGATCATTAATGCGCGGGCCGGCGGTTCGATCCGGTGGCGGCAATGCGGCGGAAATGGTGCAGGCCGGCCCGGCGAAGCGGGAAGGCGGGATGTCCGCCGGGCCGACCTGTCGGCGCGCGCTCGTGTCCGACAGGCAAGTCGTTGAGCAGGCTTGAGAATAACCGGAGCCGGGCGCGCCGGGTTCCCGTGTGGCGCGAATTCCCCGCCAAGGGGAAACACCGCGTCCGGGTTGGCGCTGGCCGGCGCTCTGCGCCAGATTGCCCGGCCGGCCGCCCGTTCGGCCGAGGCAAACCATAGATTTGTTCATTTCAAGGGATCGAAACGCCATGCCTTCCAGCCGCGAAATCCACCTCGTCCGCCGCCCCGACGGCATGCCCAGGCCGGAAGACTTCGCCGAGGTCGAGACCGCCGTCGGCGACGCCGCCGACGGGCAGGTGCTGGTGCAGAACCTCTACATGTCGGTGGACCCGGCCATGCGCCCGCGGCTGACCGCCGGCCAGGCGCTGAACGAGGCGATGATGGGCGGCGCCCTGGGCCGCGTCGTCCAGTCGAAGACCGACGCCTTCGCGGTCGGCGACCTGGTCACCAGCCGCATGGGCTTTCGCGAGTACTTCGTCTCCGGCGAGAAGGGCCTGACCAGGCTCACGCCCGACCCGGACCTGCCGCTGACCGTGCACATGCACGCCCTGGGCATGACCGGCTTCACCGCCTATGGCGGCATCCTGTTCATCGGCCAGCTCAAGGACGGCGAGCAGGTGTTCGTCTCCACCGCCGCGGGCGCGGTGGGCTCGGTCGCCGCCCAGATCGCCAAGATCAAGGACTGCTACGTGGTCGGCTCGACCGGCTCGGCCGACAAGGCCGCCTGGCTGAAGGACGAGGTCGGGCTGGACGCGGTGATCAACTACAAGGAGACGCCAATCCGCGAGGCGCTGGAGGCGGCCACGCCCAAGGGCCTGGACGTCTATTTCGAGAACGTCGGCGGCGCCCACCTGGAGGCCGCCCTGCGCCGCATGAACACGCTGGGCCGCATTCCGGTCTGCGGCATGATCAGCGGCTACAACGACGGCCAGTCCGCCGTGCGCAACCTGTCGAACATCATCTATTCGCGGGTGATGCTGCGCGGCTTCGTCGGGACCGACTTCATGCACCTCTACGGCGACTTCCAGCGCGACATGGCCGGCTGGCTGAAGGACGGCAAGGTCAAGTACCAGGAGACGATCCTGGAGGGGATCGACAACGCCCCGGCGGCGATGATCGGCCTGATGGAGGGCCGCAACACCGGCAAGATGCTGGTCAGACTGGCGAGCTGACCTCGCCGGGGCCGGCGGCCGCCGGGCCGTCGGCGCCCTCGCGCAGCGCCTGTCCCTTGGCCTCCAGCGCGCGCACCGTGGCGGTGATGTAGGGCACGATGAAGTCGATGAAGGCGCGCACGCGCGGCGTGTCCTTCAGCTCGCGGCGGGTGACGATCCAGGCCGCGCCGGAAATGCCCGGAATCTGCGGCGAGCAGCGCATCAGGTCCGGGTCGGCGTCGCCCACCAGACAGGCGATCGGCCCGACCCCCAAGCCCGAGCGCACCGCCTGCGCCAGGTTTGACATGGTGTTGTACAGGGCCGCCGGCTTGGCGCCCGGCGCCTGGGCGAACATCCACTGCACGCCGGGCAGGCCGGCCAGCTCCGCGCCGCCGCCCACCAGATCGTGCGTCGCCAGGGTCTCCAGCGTCGGCGCGCCACGGCGCTCGGCGTAGTCGCGGCTGCAGTAGAGGGCGAAGTGGAAGTCGGCGACCTTGCGCGCGAGCAGCGTGGAATCATTCAGCGCCAGGGCCCCGCGGATCGCCACGTCGGCCTCGCCGCCCTCGATGTCCAGGAGCCGGTCGCTGATGATCAGCTCGAGCTGCACGTCCGGATAGAGCTTGCGGAACTCGGCCAGGGCCGGCGTGACCATGAGCTGGGCGATCAGTTCGTTGGCGGTGAGGCGGATGGAGCCGGCCATGCCGCGCACGTGGGCCGAGGCCCGGCTGGCGAACCCCTGGGCGGCGGCCTCCACCTTTTCCGCCTCGCCGACGAGGTCGCGGCCGGCCTCGGTGAGGCGGCTGCCGGTCTGGCCCCGCTCGAACAGCTTCAGGCCCAGGGCCTGCTCCAGGGCCTCGACGCGGCGCGCGACGGTGGTCTGGTTCACGCCCAGCGCGCGCGAGGCGGCCAGGGTCGAGCCGCCGCGAGCGACGGAGAGGAAGGCGCGCAGGTCGTTCCAGTCGAACATTCGCGCATTCTGCAGTTGTGCAGAGCCGGCCTGCAATAGAGCTGATTGGCCAAGACACGATGGGCGAATAGTTGGGCCGGCGACGACTTCATTCGCGCCGCGCCGCCCCAAGGCCGCGCCCCTAAAGAGACCGGCCATGAAACTCTACTGCGATCCGATTTCCACCACCTCGCGCCCGGTGCTGCTGTTCGTGGCCGAGCACCGCCTGCCGGTGGAGATCGTGCATGTGGACCTGATGAGCGAGGACAACCGCTCGGCGGCCTATCTGGCGCTCAATCCCAACGGGATCGTGCCGTTCCTGGTGGATTGCGACCTGCGGCTGGGCGAGTCGACGGCGATCCTGCGCTACCTGGCCGACAAGATCGGATCGCCCGCCTATCCGCGCGAGCCGGCGGCGCGGGCCAAGGCGGACGAGGCGCTCGACTGGTTCGCCACCAACTTCCACAGCTACTTCTGCACGATGACGATCTACCCCAACTTCGGCGTGCCGCGCGGGCTTGATCCGGCCGTCGCCCAGGGGCTGATCGCCTATGGCGAGACCCGATCGCCGAAGTGGCTGGAGATCCTGGACCGGCACATGCTGGGCGGCCGGCCCTTCGTCTGCGGCGACCAGATCACGCTGGCCGACTATCTGGGCGCCTCGTTCGTGACGCTCGGCGAGGCGGCGTCGTTCGACTTCTCGCCATGGCCCAACGTCGTCGCCTGGATCGCGCGGATGAAGGCGCGGCCGCACTGGGACGCGACCTACGCCGGCTTCTACGGCCTGGTCAGCGGCCTGCGCGACGCCGCGGCGGCCCAGGCCTAGCGCGCGGACCGCGCAGATGACATTCCGGTAAGCTTCCCCGCGGGCGCGGCGGTGCTAAGGGTGGGGCCGGTTCGAATTTCCGGAATTAAGCGCCCATGCTCCGCCACGCCGCCCGCGCCGCCTGCCTCGCCCTGGCCCTTGTCGTTCTTGCGCCGGCGGCGCGCGCGGCGGAGGTGCCGCCCATTCCGTTCAAGGAGCGCACCCTGCCCAACGGGCTGGTGGTGCTGTCGTCGATCGACAAGACCACGCCCAACGTGACGGTGCAGGTCTGGTACGGCGTCGGCTCGAAGGACGATCCGGCCGGCCGCTCGGGCTTCGCCCACCTCTTCGAGCACATGATGTTCAAGGCCACCCGGGACTTTCCGGCCGAGAGCATCGACCGCTTCACCGAGGACGTGGGCGGCTTCAACAACGCCTCCACCTACGACGACTTCACCAACTACTACGAAGTGGTGCCGGCCAATCACCTGCAGCGCCTGCTCTGGGTGGAAGCCGAGCGGATGGGCTCGCTGGTGGTCGACGAGGCCAACTTCAACTCCGAGCGCGACGTGGTGAAGGAGGAGCTGCGCCAGCGGGTGCTGGCCAATCCGTATGGGCGGCTGTTCGCCCTGATGCTGCCCGAGGCGACCTACACCGCCCACCCCTACAAGCGCCCCGGCATCGGCAGCATCGCCGACCTGGACGCGGCGACGATCGACGACGTGCGCGCCTTCCACCAAGCCTACTACCGGCCGGACAACGCCGCCCTGGTGGTGGTCGGCAACTTCGACCAGAAGACGCTGGACGCCTGGGTCGACACGTATTTCGGGCCGCTGAAGCATCCGGCCGCGCCGATCAAGCGGGTCACGGCCGTGGAGCCGCCGCGCAAGGCCGCCGGCGTCTTCACCGGCTACGGCCCCAACGTGCCGCTGCCGGCGGTGGCGATCACCTGGCTCGGCCCGGACGCGGCCGATCCGGACGCTCCGGCGCTGAAGGTGCTGGACGCCATCCTGTCGGCCGGCAAGTCCTCGCGGCTCTACGACAGCCTGGTCTACGACCAGCAGATCGCCGCGCAGATCTTCTCCAACGCCGACCTGCCCCAGCAGCCGGGCATGTTCATGGTCGGCGCCATCATGTCCGGCGGCCAGACCGTGGAGACCGGCGAGAAGGCGCTCCTGGACCAGGTGGAGAAGCTGCGCGCCGCCCCGCCCAGCACCGCCGAGCTTGACGAAGCCAAGAACGAACTGGTCGCCGGCGCCCTGCGCGACCGCGAGACCATCGACGGCCGCGGCTTCGCCCTGGGCTACGCCCTGCGCATCGAGGGCGACCCGACCCGCGCCAACACCGAGATCGCCGCATTGCAGGCGGTGACCGCCGCCGACGTGCAGCGGGTGGCCGACAAGTATCTGGACCCGGCCAAGCGGATGACCATCCGCTACCTGCCCGAGAGCGACCGGCCCAAGGGCGAGGCGGAAAAGGCCGCGGCGCCCGCGCCGAAGATCGCCTCGACCAAGTACGACGGCCCGGTGGTGGCGCTCGCCCCCGAGGGCCAGCGCCAGGCCCCGCCGCCGATCGGCGCGCCGGTCAATCCGGTGCTGCCGACGCCCGCCGAGAAGACCCTGGCCAACGGCCTGCGGGTGATCGTCGCCCGCTCGTCGGACCTGCCGCTGGTGACCGCGGACCTGACCATCAAGACCGGCGCCTGGGCCGACCCCTCGGGCCTGGCCGGCGCGGCCTCGATGACCGCCGGCATGCTCACCGAGGGCACCACCACCCGCAGCGCCCAGGAGATCGCCAAACAGACCGAGGCCCTGGGCGCCTCGCTGGACGCCGACGCGGGGCTGGAGTCCTCGCAGGTGAGCCTCAACGTCATGCCCGACAAGCTGGACACGGCCATGGCCATCCTGGGCGACGTGGCGCGCAACCCGGCCTTCGCCGAGGACGAGCTGGAGCGGCAGCGGCAACTGGCGCTGGATTCCCTGTCGGTCAGCTACAAGTCGCCCGGCTCGCTGGCCGGCTTCGCCGCCGCGCCGGTGGTGTTCGCCGGCACCCCCTTCGGCCACGTCGCCGACGGCACGCCGGCCTCGATCGAGAAGCTGACGCCCAAGGACCTGGCGGCCATCCACTCGGCCTACTACCGGCCGGACAACGCCATCCTGGTGCTGACCGGCGACATCTCGCCCGACGAGGGCTTCGCCATCGCCGAGAAGACCTTCGGCGACTGGGCCTCGCCGAAGACGCCGGCGCCGGCCCAGCCGACGGTGACGCCCAAGGCCGCGCCGCGCGACCTGGTGATCGACCTGCCGGGCTCGGGCCAGGCGGCGGTGACGGTGGTGGCGCCGGGCATCGCCCGCAACGCCCCCGACTACTACCCCGGGATCGTCGCCAACACGGTGCTGGGCGGCGGCTATTCGGCCCGGCTGAACGAGGAGATCCGCATCAAGCGCGGCCTGAGCTACGGCGCGGGCTCCAGCCTGGCGACCCGGCGCACCACCGGCGCCTTCCTGGCCAGCGCCCAGACCAAGAACGAGTCGGCGCCCCAGGTGCTGCAACTGATCCGCCAGGAGATGACCAGCCTGGCCGCCGCGCCGGCGGGCGCCGACGAACTGGAGGCGCGCAAGTCGGTGCTGATCGGCGGGTTCGGCCGCCAGCTCGCCACCTCCGGGGGGCTGGCCGGCATCCTCGGCAACCTGGCGCTCTACGACATCCCGCTCGACGAGGTGGGCCGCTACACCGCCAAGGTCGAGGCGGTCTCGGCCGGCCAGGTCCAGGCCTTCGCCAAGACGACGATGGATCCGGCCAAGGCCAGCGCCATCGTCGTCGGCGACTCCAAGGCGTTCGTGGACGGGCTGAAGACGGAGGCCCCCGACCTGGAGGTCATCCCCGCCGACCAGCTCGACCTGGACAGCCCGACCTTGAAGAAGGCGGACTGACGCCGCCACGGATGCTCCCCCTCTGGGGGAGCTGACGGCGAAGCCGGCTGAGGGGGACTGAGAGCCAGGGAGCACCCGGGCTAGGCGCGATCCCCGCCCAGCGGGACCCGTTCTGATCGAGGAGTCAAAGTCCCCCTCAGTCCCTTTGGGACAGCTCCCCCAAAGGGGGAGCATCGCGCCGACATGGCGGCCCGACCGGCGCCCCTACGCCCGCATGGTCCAGTGGGAGAGGTCGCGTTCCCAGCCCATCAGGGCCAGGCCCGAGGCGATGGATTCCAGTTCGCTGCCGGCGGCGATCCGCTCGGCGGGGAAGCGGCGGTGGAAGATGGCCCGCACCGCCGGCACCAGCGAGGAGCCGCCGGTGAGGAAGACCCGGTCGATCCCCTCGGGCTTGAGGCCCGCATCGGCCAGGGCCTCGTCGACGGCGGTCTCGATGAGGGAAAGCTCCGGGGCGATCCAGCCTTCGAACTCGGCGCGGGCCACCGGCCGGGCGATGTCGATGGAGCCGGCGGCGAAGCGGAAGAGATCGCCTTCGCGGCTGGAGAGCGACTCCTTCAGGGTCGAGACCGCCTTGTAGAGCTGGTAGCCGAGGTTGTCGTCCAGCACCTCGACCAGCCGCTCCAGCTTCTCCTTCTCCACGGCCTCGCGCACCAGGGCGCGGATTTCGCGCATGTCGCGGCTGGCGCGCATCAGGGCGAGCTGGTCCCAGCGGGCGAAGGCCGAATAGTAGCGGTTGGGCACCGGCAGGATCTTGCCGAAGGTCTTGTAGCTGGAGCCCTTGCCGAGCTCGGGCGAGACCAGGTGGTCGATGATCCGGTAGTCGAAGGCGTCGCCGGCCACGCCGACGCCGGAGCGGCCGAGCGGGACCGCCTGGATCTCGCCGTCCTGGCGATGGAAGCGGATGATCGAGAAGTCGCTGGTGCCGCCGCCGAAGTCGCCCACCAAGACCGTGGCGTCGTGGTCGAGCTCGCGGGCGAAGAAGAAGGCCGCCCCCACCGGCTCGTAGGCGTAGAGGATGTCGGTGAAGCCGAGGCGCTCGAAGGCGGTCTCGTAGCGGCGCATGGCCAGGTCGGGGTTGGGCGAGGCGCCGGCGAAGTTCACCGGCCGGCCGACGATCACCCGCTTCGGCAGGTCGGCCATGGCCGACCCGCCATGGTCGCGCAGCTTGATGAGGAAGGTGGAGAGCAAGTCCTCGAACAGGTAGCGGCGGCCGAGGATCTGGGTCTCGGTGAAGGATTCGGAGGCCGCGAAGGTCTTGAACGACTGGATGAACCGCGTCTCCAGCGGATCTTCCACATAGGCGTCGATCGCCCAGGGACCGGCCTCGATCGTGCGCTCGGACGGCGTCTCGGGCGGGGCGTGGAAGCTGAGCGCCGAGCGGAAGGCGAAGACCTCACGCTCGGGGGCCGGGAAGCGGACCAGGCGCGCCGGCTCGCCTGGCGCGGCGAACGCCACCACGGTGTTGGTGGTGCCGAAGTCGACGCCGAGAGTGACGCCCTGGGTCATGGGAAGCGCTCCTTTGCGGGGCCGGACGAAGGATCGCCCGCAGCCCCTAAGGCGAGCGATCCGCTAGATGACGATGACGCGGCTGTGGAGACGCATCAGACGACGGCCTCCACGCTCAGGCTTTCCAGGGCGGCCAGGGTGGCCATGTGCAGGATCTTCGAGACCGAGGCCGACAGCGGGCAGATCTGCACCGACTTGGACAGACCCAGCAGCACCGGGCCCACCACCGTCGCCCCACCCATCGCCTGGACGAGCTGGGTGGAGATCGAGGCCGAATGGATCGCCGGCATGATCAGGACGTTGGCCGGGCCGGTCAGGCGCATGAACGGGTAGTTGGCCCGCAGCTCGGGCAAGAGGGCGACCTCGGGGGGCATCTCGCCCTCGTACTCGAAGTCGATCTCCTCCATCTCGTCGAGGATGGCCACCGCCTCGCGCACCTTCTCCGAGCGCATCCCCATGGGGTTGCCGAAGGTGGAGTAGCTCATGAAGGCCAGTCGCGGGGTGAAGCCCAGGGCGCGCACCGCGCGGGCCGCCTCGATGGCGATCTCCACCAGCTCCTCGGCCTCGGGCATTTCGGTGACGTTGGTGTCGGCGATGAACAGGGTGTGGGCCTTGGAGAGCACCACGCTCATGCCCATCACCCGGCCGGTCGGCGCGGGGTCGATCACCCGCAGCACCTCCTCCAGCACCTGGTCGTAGCTGCGGGTCACGCCGGTGACCATGCCGTCGGCGTGGCCGAGCGCCACCATGGAGGCGGCGAAGGAGTTGCGGTCCTGGTTGATCAGCCGCTGGACGTCGCGCTTCAGGTAGCCCAGCCGCTGCAGCCGCGCGTAGAGGAAGTCGACGTACTCCGGATTGCGGTGCGACAGGCGCGCGTTGATCACCTCAAGGCTCGCCTCGTCGGGATTGAGGCCGACGCTGGCCATGTTCTCGCGCACCAGTTCCTCGCGGCCGACCAGCAGGGCGTGGCCGAGGCCGGCCTGCTGGAAGGCGTAGGCCGCGCGGATCACCGCCGGCTCCTCGCCCTCGGCGAAGACGATCCGCTTGCGCGGGGCGGCGAGCACCGCGCCCTGCAGCTTCTGCAGGAAGCCGGCGGTGGGATCGAGCCGCTGGGCGAGCGAGGCGCGATAGGCGTCCATGTCGACGATCGGCTTGCGCGCCACGCCGGTGTCCATGGCCGCCTGGGCCACGAACGGCGGGATGTAGGAGATCAGGCGCGGGTCGAACGGCGTGGGGATGATGTAGTTGGGCCCGAAGCGAAGCTGCTGGCCCTGGTAGGCGGTGGCCACCTCGTCGGGCACGTCCTCGCGGGCGAGCTGGGCCAGGGCGTTGGCGCAGGCGATCTTCATGTCCATGTTCACCCGCCGGGCGCGCACGTCCAGGGCGCCGCGGAAGATGTAGGGGAAGCCCAGCACGTTGTTGACCTGGTTGGGATAGTCCGACCGGCCGGTGGCGACGATGGCGTCGGGCCGCACCGCGTGCACCTCCTGCGGGGTGATCTCCGGGTCCGGGTTGGCCATGGCGAAGATGATCGGGTTGGGGGCCATGGTCTTGACCATCTCCTGGGTCAGCGCCCCCTTGGCCGACAGCCCCAGGAACACGTCCGCGCCGACCACGGCCTCGGCCAGGGTGCGCCGGTCGGTGTCGACCGCGTGGGCCGACTTCCACTGGTTCATGCCCTTTTCGCGGCCGCGGTAGATGACGCCGGTGTTGTCCACCGCGATGCAGTTTTCCGACCGCACGCCCATGGCCTTGACCAGCTCCAGCGAGGCGATGCCCGCCGCGCCGGCGCCGCACAGCACCAGCTTGACGTCCTCCAGCTTGCGGCCGGTGATCTCGCAGGCGTTGATCAGGCCGGCGGCCGAGATGATCGCGGTGCCGTGCTGGTCGTCGTGGAACACCGGGATGTCGAGCAGCTCCTGCAGCTCGGTCTCGATGCGGAAGCACTCCGGAGCCTTGATGTCCTCAAGGTTGATACCGCCGTAGGTGACGCCGATGTTCTTGACGACGGTGATGATCTCGTCGGCGTCGGTGGCGGAGACCTCCACGTCGATGGAGTCCACGTCGGCGAAGCGCTTGAAGAGGACGCTCTTGCCCTCCATCACCGGCTTGGCGGCCAGGGCGCCCAGGTTGCCCAGGCCCAGGATCGCCGTGCCGTTGGTGATCACGGCCACCAAGTTGCCCTTGGAGGTGTAGTCGTAGGCCTTGTCGGCGTCCTCGGCGATCTTGAGCACCGGCACGGCCACGCCCGGCGAATAGGCCAGGCTCAGGTCGCGCTGGGTGGCCATCGGCTTTGTGGGCGCGATCGCCACCTTCCCCGGCGTGGGGTGCTTGTGGAAGCTCAGCGCCTCCTCGTCGGTGAAAGTGCGTTGCTCTGCGTCGCTCATGACGGGGGGCCGGCCTTTGAGTGCTCTGGTTATGTGAAAGGCGCGCAACCTACATAGGCGGCCCGCCGGCCACAACTGTCCGCAAGGAAAGCACTTCGACTGCGCCTTTCGCGCCTCAGTCAGTCGACGGCGCGCAAAAGACGCGTCTCTTCACCATCCGCGCTTGACTGGACGAGCGCCGCGACCTTGCCGGACGCGTCGCGCTCGAAGCGGAATCGGAGCAGGGGCTGGCCCTCCACGGTGAAGAGGTCCGGCGCCAGGCCGGCCAGGATGAGCGCCGGGCGGCGCCCGCGATGCAGGGCCAGGCGCCCGTCCTCCACCGCGATCGTGCGCGAGCCGAACTCGCCCGCATAGGCCGAGAGCGCCGCGGCGTCGGCCGGCGCCGGCGGGGCCAGCAGGGCCTCCAGCGTCCAGCGCCGCTCGACGGCGGCCTCGCCGGACGGCGCGTCGTTCAGCAGCGCCTTCAGCGCCAGCACCTCGGCGCAGGTCAGGGCCTTGGCCGCCGGGCACGGCGCGTCGGGCCGGACGCCGGCGCCGCCCCAGTTGGTCTTGGTGATCGGATTGACCGGCCGGCCCTCTGAGATGAAGACGCTCAGGCCGTCGCCCGCCGCATGCAGGTCGCCGGGATTGGCCGCCCCGGCCGTGGGCTCGCCGACGATGGTCGCCCGGCCCGCCGCCTGCAGGGTGTAGGCGAAGCTCTCGGCCGCCGAGCCCGTGCGGCCGCTCACCAGGATGTAGAGCGGCGCCTTCAGCCGGCGCGGCCCGCGCGGCTCGACGAGCGGACGCTCGTATTCGTCCGGTCCGCGGCTCTTGAAGGTGTTGTAGACGTCCGCGCCGGCGGGGACGAAGTAGCCGGCCAGATAGCCCACCATCACGGGCGAGCCGCCGCCGTTGCCGCGCAGGTCGACGATCATGGCGTCGGCGTTCGCGGTCAGCGCCATGGCCGCGTCGGCGGCGCGGCGGGCCGGGGCCTCCGGATCGGCGGCCTGGTCGAAGTCGGCGAAGTAGTCCAGCCGGACATAGCCGATCCCGCCGGGGCGGACCTCGACGGCGGAGACGCCGTAGTTGGCGCGGCGCTCCTCGCCGGCCGCCTCGGCGGGCCCGGGGCCATGCGCCTGCGCCGCCACGACAGGAGCCGAGGCGACAGGGGCCGGGGCGGAGGGCGTCCAGAGCACGACGAAGTGCGGGTCCTCAGGCTTCAACCGGTCGCTGAGCACGCCGGCCAGGTCGCGCGGATCGCGCAGGGCGTCGAAGCCGCCGCGCTGGGCCTCGGCCCGCAGGGCCTCGGCGATCCGCCGCGCCTTGGCCGGATCGAAGTAGGTCTGCTCGATCAGGTCGGCGATCCGCAGGGCGGCGGCGCGGGGATCGACGGCGGCGGGCCGCGCAGCGCCCGCCTCAGGCGCCGGCGGCCGCGACCAGGCCGGTCCGGCGGCCAGCAAGGCCGCCGCAAGGATCAGGGGTTTCATGCATGCGCCTCCCGTACGCCTGCGAAGACCCCACGGTTAGACGCAACGCGGCGGCCTCACACGTGAACTAAGCTTCACTTGCCCGCACGGATCGGGCCGGCCCGCGGCGACGCGGCGCCCACCTTCGGCAAGCTAGGCGTTGACCCGGCGCGCGGGGTGGCGAGATTAGCGGCCTCGCCTTGTTCTGCGCCGGAGACTCAACCTGTCCGCCCCCGTGAAAATCGCCATCGCCGGCGCCCTGGGCCGCATGGGCCGCGCCGTGGCCGCCGCCATCGAGCCGCGCAAGGACATGACCATCGTCGCCCGCTTCGACCGGCCGGGCGCCGAGGGACCGGACCTGGTCGACCAGGAGACCGCCCTTTCGGCGGCCCAGGTGGTGATCGACTTCACCACCGCCGCGGCCTCGGCGGCGCTGGCCACCCGCTGCATCGAGCACGGCGGCCCGGCCCTGGTGATCGGCTCCACCGGCTTCACCCCCGACGAACTGGCCGCCGTGGAGGCCGCTTCGAAGGAGCTGCCCATCGTGCGGGCGGGCAACTTCTCGCTGGGCGTCAACATGCTGGTCGGGCTGGTGGCCCAGGCGGCGCGCGCCCTGCCCACCGCCGACTACGACATCGAGGTCTTCGAGGCCCACCACCGGCGCAAGATCGACGCGCCCTCCGGCACCGCCCTGATGCTGGGCGAGGCCGCCGCCAAGGCCCGCGGCGCGGACCTGTCGGCCGTGGCCCAGCGCGGGCGCGACGGCGTGACCGGCCCGCGCAAGACCGGCGACATCGGCTTTTCGGTGATGCGCGGCGGCGACATCATCGGCGAGCACAGCGTGGTGTTCGCCGCCGACGACGAGATCCTGACCCTGTCGCACTCGGCGCGGGACCGCGACCTCTTCGCCCGGGGCGCGGTGCAGGCCGCCCTTTGGGTCCGCGGAAAGCCGCCGGGCGCCTACGACATGCAGGACGTGCTGGGTTTCACCAAGGAGAGCTAGCCATGACGGCGGCGCTGCTCGAACTCGACGCAACCGCCCAGCTCTCGGCGCTGGCCTCCAAGCGGGTCTCGGCGATGGACCTCCTGAAGGCGGCGCTGGCCCGCCACGAGGCGACCCACGCGAAGATCAACGCCGTCGTCGCCGCCGACCTGGAACGCGCCCTGGAGCGGGCCGCCGCCATCGACGACCTGCGCGCCCGGGG
This sequence comes from Phenylobacterium sp., assembly GCF_041916435.1. Classification (GTDB taxonomy): domain Bacteria; phylum Pseudomonadota; class Alphaproteobacteria; order Caulobacterales; family Caulobacteraceae; genus Phenylobacterium. The sequence continues at coordinate 58,835 of NZ_JAYRZM010000005.1, forward strand.
CGAGCCGATCGGGCCGCTGGCGGGCCTGCCGATGACCATCAAGGATACGCTGGACGTGGCCGGCATGCCGGCCTCCTCCGGCCTGGAGGGCTACCGCCGGCGGCAGGCCGAGGACGCGGTGGCCGTGGCCCACGCCCGCCACGCCGGGGCGGTGATCTGGGGCAAGACCAACACGCCGGTGCTGGCCGGCGACTGGCAGACCTACAATTCGCTCTACGGGACCAGCAACAATCCCTGGGACGCCTCGCGCACCACGGGCGGCTCCTCCGGCGGGGCGGCCGCTGCCCTGGCCGCCCGCGTCACGGCGCTGGAGATCGGCTCGGACATCGGCGGGTCGCTGCGCGTGCCGGCCTCGTTCTGCGGGGTCTTCTCGCACAAGCCCACCTGGGGACTGGTGACCCAGCACGGCCACGTGCCGCCGAGCCCCGGCTCGTGGGCGGAGCGCGACCTGAACGTGATCGGCCCCATGGCCCGCTCGGCGCGCGACCTGCGCCTGCTGCTCTCGGTGATCGCGGACTCGCCGATCGCCGCCACCGCCCCGCCCGCCGACCTGGCCGAAACGCGGCTGGCCCTTTGGCTGGACGATCCCCTGCTGCGGCTCGATCCGGAGGCGCGAGCGGTGATCGAGACCTTCGCCCGCCAGCTCGCCGACGCTGGCGCGCAGGTGGAGACGATCTCCAGCCCGGTGAACATGGATGTGCTGCTGCACGCCTATGTGACGCTGCTGGGCGGGGTGCTGGCCGAGGACATGCCGGCCGGCGCGCTGCGGGCCATGGAGCTGGTCCGCCCGCTGGCTTCGCGGGCGCTGAAGCGCGGGGCCGGGCCGTTCTCCAATCCGGCCATGGCGATGGCCTACACCTGCCGGCACAAGGAGTGGGCGGCGGCCGACGCGGTGCGCATGCGCCTGATCCACGAGTTGGAGGCCGTGTTCGACAAGTTCGACGCGATCATCGCGCCGATCACCCCGCTGCCGGCCTTCCCGCACGACCACGCGCCGATGAACCGGCGCCGGCTGCGCTTCAGCGACGGCGGGGCCGCGCCCTACGTGTCGATGCTGGGCTGGATCGGCCTGGCCACCGCCTGCCGGCTGCCGGCCACGGCGGTTCCGGCCGGCCGCACGGCCGAGGGCCTGCCCGTGGGCGTGCAGATCATCGGGCCGCACGCGGGCGACTCCCGCACCCTGTCCATCGCCCAGGCGATCGACGTGGACGTGCGCGGCTTCGAGCCGCCGGAGCTCTAGAGGCTCAATTGCCGCCGGTGGAGCCGAAGCCGCCGGCGCCGCGCACGGTCTCGTCCAGCTCGGCCACCTCGGCCCAGGCGGCCTGGACCACCGGGGCGATCACCATCTGGGCGATGCGGTCGCCCCGGCGGATGGTGAAGTCCTCGGCCCCGAGGTTGATCAGGATGACCTTCACCTCGCCGCGATAGTCGGCGTCGACGGTGCCCGGCGTGTTCAGGCAGGTGACGCCGGCCTTGGCCGCCAGCCCCGAGCGCGGCCGCACCTGGGCCTCGAAGCCGGCCGGCAGGGCGAAGGCCAAGCCGGTGGGAACCATGGCCCGCTCCATGGGCCGCAGCACCAGCGGCGCCTCGTCCTCCACGGCCGCGCGCAGGTCCATGCCGGCGGCGAGCGCGGTCTCGTAGGCGGGCAGAGGCAGGCCCGCCCCGTGGGGCAGGCGCTTAACTTCGATCACGGGTTTCACTGAAAGGCCTCTGCCATCTTCGCGGCCAGCCGCCGCGCCACTTCGCTCTTGCTCATCCGGTCCCAGCGCTCGATCCCGCCGGCGGTGACGACGGCCACGGCGTTGTCGTCGCCGCCCATGGTCCCGGCCACGCTGACGTCGTTGGCGACGATCCAGTCGCAGCCCTTCCTGGCCAGCTTGGCCTGGGCGTAGCTTTCCACCTGGTCGGTCTCGGCGGCGAAGCCGACCACCAGGGCCGGACGGTTCACGCCCCTGGACAGGGTCGCCAGGATGTCGGGGTTCTCGACCAGGGCGATGGCGGGCGGGCCCTCGCCGGTCTTCTTCATCTTGCTCGCCGCCTCGTCGCGCGGCCGCCAGTCGGAGACGGCGGCGACGCACACGGCGATGTCGGCCGGCAGGGCCGCCTCGCAGGCCGCCAGCATCTGGCGGGCGGTCTCCACGTCCACGCGCCTGACGCCGGCCGGGGTGGCGACGGCGACGGGCCCGGCGACCAGGGTCACCTCGGCGCCGAGCCTCGCCAGGGCCTCGGCGATGGCGAAGCCCTGCTTGCCGCTGGAGCGGTTGGTGAGCACGCGCACCGGATCGATCGGCTCGGCGGTGGGCCCGGCGGTGACGATCGCCCGCCGGCCCGCCAGCGGCCGCGCGGCCGGGCCGGACAGCATGGCCAGGATCGCCTCGAAGATCACGGGCGGCTCGGCCAGACGGCCGGGGCCGAACTCGCCGCAGGCCATGGCCCCCTCGTCCGGCCCGACGAAGGCGACGCCGTCGGCCTTCAGGGCCGCCAGGTTCCGCTGGGTGGCCGGATGGCCCCACATGCGCACGTTCATCGCCGGCGCCATCAGCACCGGCTTGTCGGTGGCCAGGAGCGTGGTGGAGGCCAGGTCTCCGGCCAGGCCGTTCGCCGCCTTGGCCATCAGGTCCGCGGTGGCGGGGGCGACCACCACCAGGTCCGCCGAGCGGGAGAGCTCGATGTGGCCCATCTCCGCCTCGTCGGTCAGCGAGAAGAGCTCGGAATAGACCTTGTCCTCGCAGAGCGCCGACAGGGTGAGCGGCGTGACGAACTCGGCGCCCGCCTTGGTCAGGATCGGCCGCACGCCGATCCCGGCCTTGCGCAGGAGCCGCACCAGCTCGAGCGACTTGTAGGCCGCGATGCCGCCGCCGACGATCAGGAGAATCCGCTTGTCCGACAAGGCGCGCGACCCTTTCCCATGGCTTCGCCCGCTATACGGCGGTTGCGGCCTCTGGACAAACCCGAGGTATTGTTCTTTCTTTGTTCCAAGCTTGGCCTGCACGACAGGAGAGAACGGGATGACGGGGTTCACATCAGCGTTGTGCGCGGGGGCCGCGCTCCTCTTTCTGGCCGGGTGCGAGCGCCCCTCGGCGGTGGCCCCCCGCGGGCCGGAGGCCGCCGCGCCCCAGGCGTTCGCCGACGCCGCCGGCACGGCTGCGCCCAAGGCGGCCGGGGCCGATCATCGCCAGGACGCGGCCCCGCAGGTGGACGGCAAGCCCATGTGGTCGGCCAGCCGCCGCTATTCGGCCGAGGAGAACGCCCAGCGCGCCTTCGATAAGAACGGGGCGGCGTTCGGCGCGCGCGACGTGGACGACTTCGTGCGCAAGGCCCACGCCTTCGTCGATCATCCGCCGCGCGAGGCGCTGACCCTCACCCGCAGCAACGGCGACGTCCTGATCTACGATCCGAAGGCCAACGTCTTCGCCGTGGCCACCAAGGACGGGGCGCCGCGCACCATGTTCAAGCCGGACGACGGCATGGCCTACTGGCAGGCCCAGGTCGACCGCGACGCCGCCCGCCGCCAGGCCCAGGCGGCGAAGGCGGAGGGGTAGGCGTCATCCTCCGCGATCCGGAGGACCCAAGCGGCGAGTCGGCTTGGATCGCCCGGACGAGCCGGGCGACGACGCGTGGGGGATGGGGCGGCGCCCTCACTCCCCATCGCCTTCCTAGGCCTTGTGCCTAGGATCCATCCCTCGGCCTCCCAAGACCTCTCCGAAGCACGCACAGCCCAGCCGCCCCATGGATCCCCGCCACAAGGGCGGGGAAGGCGAAACTGTGCGAGCAAGGCGCCTGCCGGACGTCTGGGATTGGCGGTTTCGGGCCCCCTACCGCAACGCCCCCATCAGGAACGCCACGCCGGCCGTGGCGGCGCCGAGGGCGAACCAGAGGAGCGGCGAGAGGCCCTCGTGCGGCTCGGGCGCCGGCGGCGGGGGCGCGGGCGGGGTCTCCAGGCGCTCGGCGAGGCCCTTGACGACCGCGGCGGCGTCCTCGGCCAGGCGGCGCGCGCGGGCCGGCGGGGCGAGTTCGCGGACCATCCAGCGGCGCACCACCGGATCGGCGGCCGCCCACAGGTCGTGGTCGGGATCGATGCGGCGGGCCACGCCCTCCACCGTCATCATGGTCTTCTGCAGGAGCACCAGCTCGGGTCGCAGGTGCATGTCGAAAAGGGCGGTGATCTCGAAAAGCTGGGTGAGCAGCCGCGCCATGGAGACCTCGCGCGCGGGCCGGCCGAAGATCGGCTGACCCACGGCCCTCAGCGCCTGGGCGAAGGCGGCCACGTCGTGGGTCTTCGGCACATAGCCGGCCTCGAAGTGGACGCGGGCGACCCGCTCGTAGTCGCGCTCCAGGAAGCCGTAAAGAATCTCGGCCAGGTAGCGCCGCTCGGCCGGGCCGAGGCGGCCGATGATGCCGAAGTCGACGGCGGTGATCTGGGCCGGCGCCTCGGCGAACAGGTTTCCCTCGTGCAGGTCGGCGTGGAACACCCCGTGGTCCAGGGCCTGGGCCAGGAAGGCGCGCACCAGGTTGTCGGCCAGGGCCTTGCGCTCCAGGCCCGGCTGCTCGAGCGCGGCCGGATCGGTCAGGGCCACGCCCCTGGCCCATTCCAGGGTGAGGACCCGCTTGGCCACCCCGTCCCACACCACCTTGGGCGCGCGCATGTAGCCGTCGCGCGCCATCACCTCGCCGAGTTCGTCGGCGCCGGCGGCCTCCAGGCGAAGGTCGAGCTCCAGCTCGGTGGCGCGGATCACCGTGGCGGCGAAGGCCTTCGGCTCCAGCCGGCGGGCCGGCGGCGCCCAGCGCTCGACGAGCCGCGCGGCGAGGGCCAGCACCTCGGCGTCCTGGGCGACCCGGCGCATGATGCCCGGGCGCAGCACCTTGACCGCCACGCGCCGGCCATCGGCCAGCACCGCCTCGTGCGCCTGGGCCAGGGACGCGGCCGCCACCGGCTCGCCGAAGCTTTCGAACAGCTCCGAGATCTTCCGGCCGAGCCCGGCCTCCACCTCGCGCCGGGCGACGTCGGTGGGGAAGGGATCGAGCTTGTCCTTCAGGTGCGAGAGATCCTCGACGAAGGCCGCGCCGAAGATGTCGGCCCGGGTGGACAGGAGCTGGCCAAGCTTGATCGCCACCGGCCCCAGCCGCTCCAGCGAACGGGCCAGCCGCTCGCCCGGCCGGCCCTGGCGCGCGCCGGCGCCGGCGAACAGCCGCAGCGTGTCGGCCGCGGCGCGCACCGCCGGCGGATAGAGATCGCCGAGTTCGCGGGGCAAGAGGGCGTCCTCGCGCACCAGGGTCAGGCCCGCGCCCAGGAGCCGGCCGAGCGCGGCGATCGTTCCCATCGGCTAGATCGCCCAGCCCTGGTGCAGGGCCGCCACCCCGCCGGTGAAGTTGGTGAAGCTGACCTTCTTGAAGCCGGCCTCGCCCATCATGGCCGCGAAGGTCCGCTGGTCAGGGAAGCGGCGGATGCTCTCCACCAGGTACTGATAGGAGGCCCGGTCCTTGGCCACCATCTCGCCGATCGCCGGGATCACCTTGAAGGAATAGGCGTCATAGGCCTTGCGCAGGGCCTCGGTGGCCGGCCGGGAGAACTCCAGGCACAGGAACCGCCCGCCCGGCTTCAGCACGCGCCGCGCCTCGCGCAGGGCCTGGGAGATGTCGGTCACGTTGCGGATGCCGAAGGAAATCACATAGGCGTCGGCGCAACGGTCCGGCAGCGGCAGGCGCTGGGCGTCGCCCACGGCCCAGGCGATCTCGGGCACGAAGTCCCGCTCGCGCCCCGCAGCGATCATCTCGGCGTTGTAGTCGATCACGAAGACCTTGGCGTCGTCGCCGCCGCGCCGCTCCTGCGCGCGCCGGGCCATGCGGGCGAACCGGCGGGCCATGTCGCCGGTGCCGCCGGCGCAGTCGACGATGGTCTCGCCGGGCTGGGGATTGAGCCGGGCGGCGACGGCGTCCTTCCAGAGCCGATGGACGCCCGCGCTCATCAGGTCGTTCATCAGGTCGTAGCGCTTGGCCACGCTGTCGAACACGCCCCGCACGAGGCGGGGCTTCTCGTCGGGCTCGACGTCGCGAAAGCCGAAGGTGGCGGAGCCGGTCATGGCCGTGGTCTTAGCCTTCCCGCCGACCTCGCGCCAGCCGCCGGGCGCGCGATGCTCCATTGATCTGATCGCCCGGCGCATGCCAAGCCGGGCCATGCCCGAGCTTCCCGAGGTGGAGACCGTTCGCCGGGGCCTTGAGCCCGTCCTCGCCGGCCGCCGCCTGGCGCGGGTGGAGGCGCGCCGGCCGGACCTGCGCTTCCCCCTGCCCGAGGGCTTCGTCCAGCGGCTGACCGGGGCGCGGATCCTGAAGCTCGACCGACGGGCGAAGTATCTCGTCGCGCCGCTGGACCGGGGGCAGACCCTGGTGATGCACCTGGGCATGAGCGGCCGTTTCGAGATCGCCCGGCCCGAGGGCGCCGAGCGGCCCGGCGAGTTCGTCTACGCCGCCGATCCGGACCCCAAGCACGCCCACGTGGTGTTCGAGACCGAGGACGGGGGGCGGGTGACCTATTACGACCCCAGGCGCTTCGGCTACATGGGCCTGATCGACACCGAGGCGCTGGCGGACCATCCCTGGTTCGCCGGCCTGGGCCCCGAGCCGCTGTCGGACGGGTTCGACGCCGGCCACCTGGCCCGCGCCTTCGCCGGCCGCGTCCAGGGGGCCAAGACGCTGCTGCTCGACCAGCGGATCGTCGCGGGCCTGGGCAACATCTATGTCTGCGAAGCGCTCAACCGCGCGCGCATCTCGCCCTTCAAGCCGGCTGGCGAGATCGGCAAGGCCAAGCTCGCCAGCCTCGTCCAGGCGATCAAGGACGTGCTCGCCGAGGCGATCGCCCAGGGCGGCTCGACCTTGCGCGACTACGCGGCCGCCGACGGCGCGCTCGGCTATTTCCAGCACCGTTTCCGGGCCTATGGCCGGGAGGGCCAGCCCTGCGCCAACACAGGCTGCCGGGGCGTGATCGCGCGCAAGGTCCAGGGCGGGCGCTCGACCTTCTATTGCCCTGTTTGCCAGAAATGATCGGCCAGATGTGGAAGTCCCTCGCCGCCGCCGCGGCCCTCGCTTTCGCCGCCGCGCCGGCCCTGGCCCAGCCGCCGGTCTGGGTGGTCTCCGACGCCGATTCCCAGCTCATGCTGTTCGGCTCGGTGCACGTGCTGCCGCCGGGCCTGGACTGGCGCCCGCCGGCGCTGGAAAAGGCGCTGAAGGGCGCCGACGACGTCTGGTTCGAGCTGCCGGTCGACGCGACCACCGACCAGGAGGTGAGCCAGCTCGCCGCCGCGCACGGCTTCCTGCCGCCGGACAAGTCGCTCACCGCCATGCTGTCGCCCGAGGCCGCCCAGCGGCTGGTCCGCATCTGCCAGGCGTTCAACCTGTCGATGGCGCAGATCGACCGGCTGGAGCCGTGGCTGGCCGAGGTGGCCCTGGCCGGGGCCACCTACAAGGCCTCGGGGGCGGATACGGCCACGGGCGTGGAGAAGACGCTGGCGGCCGAGGCGCCGCCGACGGCCCAGCGCCGCGCCTTCGAGACGCCGGCCCAGCAGATCGCCCTGTTCGACGGCGCCCCGCTGGACGAGCAGATCGCCTCGCTGGAACAGAGCCTGGAGGAGATCGAGGACGATCCGGGCGCCTACGACAAGCTGGTGAACGCCTGGATGCGCGCCGACGTGGCCGCGCTGGACACCGAGGCGCTGGAGCCCCTGCGCGAGGCCTCGCCGGACCTGTTCGACCGGCTGGTCACCGCCCGCAACGCCGCCTGGACCCGCGCCCTCGACCAGCGGCTGAAGGGCTCGGGCCGGACCGTGGTCGTCGTCGGCGTCGGCCACCTGATCGGCAAGGACGGCGTGCCGGCCCGCCTGCGCGCTCTTGGCTATTCGGTGAAGGGGCCTTAAGCCCGCTGGCGGCAAGACATCGGAGGCGCTCATGGCCGAAGCCGGCCCCTACCAGACCCTGATCGTTGAAACCGCGCCCGGCGGCGCGGCTGGCGTGACCCTGATCCGGCTGAACCGGCCGGAGGCGCTGAACGCGCTCAACAGCGAGCTGCTGGGCGAGCTCTGCGCGGCGCTGGACGCGGCCGAGGCCGACGAGGCCACGCACTGCCTGGTGCTGACCGGGTCTGAGCGCGCCTTCGCCGCCGGCGCCGACATCAAGGAGATGTCGACCAAGACCTATGCGGAGATGTTCAAGTCGAACTTCTTCGGCGCCGCCGCCGAGCGGATCGTGGCGTTCCGCAAGCCGATCATCGCCGCGGTGGCCGGCTACGCCCTGGGCGGCGGCTGCGAACTGGCCATGCTGTGCGACTTCATCATCGCCGCCGAGACCGCCAAGTTCGGCCAGCCGGAGATCAACCTGGGCGTCATGCCCGGCATCGGCGGCACCCAACGGCTGACCCGCTTCGTCGGCAAGTCCAAGGCCATGGACATGATCCTGACCGCCCGGATGATGGACGCCGCCGAGGCCGAGCGCGTGGGCCTGGTCTCCCGCGTGGTGGCGGCCGACAAGATGCTGGAAGAGGCCCTGGCCGCGGCGGCCAAGATCGCCGCCCAGTCGCCGCTGGCGGTGATGATGAACAAGGAGCTGGTGAACACCGCCTACGAGACCACCCTGTCCACCGGGGTGGCGGTGGAACGGCGCCTGTTCCACTCGCTGTTCGCCTTCGACGACCAGAAAGAGGGCATGGCCGCCTTCATCGAGAAGCGCAAACCCGACTTCAAGGGCCGCTGAGGTGCGTCTGCTCGCGTTCGGAGACAGCTTCCTCCTGGGCGTGGGCGATCCCTACCACCTGGGCTGGATCGGCCGCACGGTGCTGGGGCGCACGGACGTGACGCTCTACAACCTCGGCGTCCGGCGCGAGACCAGCGGCGACATCGCCGCGCGCTGGCGGCGCGAGGCCTCCAGCCGCATGGCCAGCCACGAACCCCTGCGTCTGGTCTTCTCCTTCGGCTGCAACGACTGCGTGCTTGAGGACGCCGGCCTGCGCGTGGGCCCGGCCGACACCTTGAAGAACACCCAGATGATCCTGGCCGAGGCGGCCGCCCTGGCGCCCACGCTGATGGTCGGGCCGCCGCCGGTGGTGGACCCGCTGCACCGGGCGCGGGTGGCCTCGGTGGGCGACGCGCTGGGCATCGTCGCCGGTCAGCTCGGCGTGCCCTACATCGACGTCTTCACCGCGCTGAGGCAGGCCGAGACCTGGGAGGCGGAGGCCGCCGCCGGCGACGGCGCCCACCCCGGAGCGGACGCCTACCAGCAGATGGCCGACCTGGTGATGAGCCATCCGGCCTGGCGCGCGTTCACAAGCGATGACAGAAGCGTGCAGGCGCATTGACCCGGGAGGGCTGTTCCCGTATATCCGCGCCTCCGATTTCACCGCCCGGGCGTCTGTCCGGGCGCGAGACTTTTTGAGAGCTGACACATGGCCAACACGCCCGGCGCCAAGAAAGCGATCCGCAAGATCGCCCGCCGCACGGAAGTCAACAAGGCGCGCCGCTCGCGCGTGCGCACCTATCTGCGCCGCTTCGAAGAGGCGGTTTCCAAGGGCGACGCCGACGCCGCCAAGACCGCCTTCATCGAGGCCCAGTCGGAGCTGATGCGGGCCGTGTCCAAGGGCGTCGTGCACAAGAACACCGGCTCGCGGAAAGTCTCGCGCCTGGCCGCTCAGCTGAAGAAGCTGTCCGCCGCCTGAGGGCCCGGTGGACACTGTCCACCGTTGATTTTATTGGACTTTTAGTAGCACCCGCGGCCCAAACGGCCCGCGGGTGTTTTTGTTGTCCAGCCCCCTGAGCGTGCGGCGCCTGCGACGAAAGTTCTCAGATGGCGGAGGGTCATCCACACTTTCCCTTGGCGCGCGAGGCGGTTCCCCGAGTCAACGAAAATATCCGCTCCGGCCCCCAAGAAATCTCGTTGACCGTCGAACCCCCCCGACTAGTCTCAGGGGTCTCAGGACGTTTTCTCCATCTGATCTCGGATGAAATCATGGTCCGGCGGGAGCGTATGTGCTCGCCGGAGGGGGGAACTGTTCTCTAAAGGAATGGCGGCTGGCCCGGGGGGGCCGGCCGGGAGGCAGGTGATGGGGTTGGCAAGCAAGATGACGAATGGGGGTGCTGCGGAGATGGCGGCAGAAGCGCCGGTCGGCGTGGTCTGGACGAAAACCTGTCAGGCCCTCAAACGTGAACTTGGCGAAGCGACCTTCGGCTCCTGGCTCGGCCAGGCGTCCCTGCGCGAGCAATCGGGGGGCGACGTGTGCCTTGTCGCCGCCACCGGCGTCGCGCGCGACTGGATCCGCCGCCACGCCTGGCGCCGCATCGGCGAGCTGTGGGCGCAGAACGACCCGCTGGGCCGGCGTCTGGACCTGAAGTCCAAGATGGAGTTCGATTCCCAGCCGGCGGCCTCCACGCCGCTGGCCAGGGCCGCCGCCGCGGTGCAGGACGACGTCCTGGTGGCCGAGGTCGAGGCCGCGCCCGTGAACGCCCGCCAGGGCCGCCAGCAGGGCCTGCAGGACCGCTTCTCGTTCGAGACCTTCGTCGCCGGCCCGCCCAACGAGTTCGCCTTCGCCGTGGCCCGCCGGGTCGCCACCTGGGCCGACGGCCACTTCAATCCGGTGGTCTTCCACGGCCCCTACGGCTTCGGCAAGACGCACCTCTTGAACGCGCTCGCCTGGGAGGCGATGCGCAACGCGCCGGACAAGCGGGTGGCCTACATCACCGCCGAGCGCTTCACCTCCACCTTCGTCAAGGCCGTGCAGGACCGGCAGACGGCGGCCTTCAAGGAGGAGATGCGCAACGCCGACCTCTTGCTGATCGACGACGCCCACTTCGTGGCCGGCAAGGCCTCCACCCAGGAGGAGCTGTTCCACACCCTGATCGCCCTGGTGGAGGACGGCCGCCGCGTGGTGATGACCGCCGACCGGCCGCCGGCGGAGATCACCGAGATGGAGCCGCGCCTGCGCTCGCACCTGCAGGCGGGCCTGGTCTGCGGCATCGAGCCGGCGGACCGCACGCTGCGGCTGGGCATCCTGGAGCGCAAGCTGGCCACCCTGGCCCATCAGGGGCGCTTCGTGCCCTCGGCCCGTTCGGACGTGCTGCAGTTCCTGGCCGACCGCTTCACCGACAGCGTGCGCGAGCTGGAGGGGGCGCTGAACACCCTGGTGGCCCGCGTGGGCGGCGACATCGCCCGCCTGAGCCTGGACGACGCCCAGGCGATCCTGCGGCCGCACCTGTCGGTCAACGAGCGCCGGGTGACGGTCGACCAGATCCAGAAGGCCGTGGCCGAGCACTACGGCCTGAAGCAGGCCGACCTGATCTCCGAGCGCCGGGCCCGCGCGGTGGCCCGCCCGCGCCAGGCGGCCATGTGGCTGGCCAAGCAGATCACCACCCGCTCGCTGCCGGACATCGGCCGCCGCTTCGGCGGACGCGACCACACCACCGTGCTGCACGCGGTGCGGCGCATCGAGGCGCTGAAGGCCGACGATCCGATGCTTTCGCACGATCTGGACGTGCTCTTGCGCAAGCTGCGCAGCTAGCCCCCAGGGCTCTGGCCTGCGCCAACGAAGGCCCGCCGCGAGGCGGGCCTTTCGCTTTTTCAGGCGTCGGCTTTCCCGCCGCCGACGGGCAGCCGCCGGATCAGGGCGAGCGCCTCGGGCGGCGGGCGGCGTTCGATGCGCCGGTAGTCGCGGCAGTCGATCGTTCGCGAGACCAGCTTGCGATTGAAGAGCTCGCGCCGCAGCAACGCATGATCGCCGAAGCCGTGGGCCTCCTTGATCAGGGCGTTGACCTCGCCTTCCGTGAACGAGCGGCCGGCCGGAATACGCGCCCACAGGCCCCACAGGCAGAGCGCCTGCAGGCTGGGCTTGGCCGGCCAGCGCGCCAGCCGCCCCCGGGCGTCGAAGCAGCGCAGGGCCGCCTCCACCCGCGCCGGGCCCATCTCGGCGGGCGCGGCCAAGGCCGCCTGCGCCGGCTCCAGGGCCTCCACGTGGGCCGCCTGGGCGCGGAAGTGCTGGAAGTTGCGGGCGCCGGCCGCGCGGGCCAGCATGTTGAGCATCTCCACATGGCCGGGCGGGCGCTCGCGCCCGGCGAGCTGGCCGCGCAGCGACTTGGCCAGGGCCGAGATGTCAGCCGCCGAATAGGGGATCTGGTCCTTCGACATCACTCATCCTCGTGAGCGCCGTTCCTGATGGGTGTCGAGGTCACCGTCTTTCGACCTGGCGCGGGACAAGCGTCAGTCTGGATGGAATGAGCAGGTTTAGCTCCCCTTTCGGGGCGGTGACGCCTGGGTGAACTGCGGACCCTGGGGCGGCTCTCTAGGCCATCGCCGGGGCGCGATCAAGTTAGGGGGCTCAGCCGGCCTCGGCGTAGGCCTTCAGGATCTCCCCATAGGCCTCCATCGGCGGGAACTCCTCGAAGCTGTAGACCGCCGGCGTGGAGACCCAGTCGAGCTTCTCCTTGGTGAAGGTCTCCATGAAGGGGCTGACCCAGGCCGCGTCGTCCAGGAGGGTGGCGCGCACGTTCACCAGCTCCGCGGCGTCTTCCGGCCGCGTGAACAACCAGCTCATGCAATAGGGGCAGAAGAAGTGGCGCGTGGGCCCGTGCAGCCCGCCGATCACCGGCTCGCCCGCGGTCACCGTGAAGGCGGCCGAGGGAACCAGCGCGCTCAGGGAGAAGGCGCTGGACGTCATCCGCTGGCAGCCGCGGCAGTGGCAGGCCATGGTGGTCAGCGGCCGCGCGTCGATGCGGAAGCGCACCTGGCCGCAGCGGCAGCCCCCCTCCATCGGCAGACCGGGCGTGGGCATCGGCGGCTCCTTCCTCTTGCGTCGGCGGATGTGACCCCAAAGGCCAGCCGCCAATCAACTGTCAGGACGCCCGGCCCGCCCGCAAAGAAAAGGGCGGCCGCGTCGCCGCGACCGCCCTTCAGAAGCTCAGGCGTTCCTGGGAGGAGCCTTAGGCCTCGGCGTCCGCCTCGGCCGGCTCGTCCTTCTTGGACAGGTCCTCGCCGGTCTCCTGGTCGACGACCTTCATGGAAAGGCGCGTCTTGCCGCGATCGTCGAAGCCGAGAAGCTTGACCTTCACGGACTGGCCTTCCTGCAGCACGTCGGAGACCTTGTTCACGCGCTCGTTGGAGATCTGGCTCACGTGGACCAGGCCGTCCTTGGCGCCGAAGAAGTTCACGAAGGCGCCGAAGTCGACGATCTTCACGACCTTGCCGGTGTAGATGTGGCCCACCTCCGGCTCGGAGGCGATCGACTTGATCCAGTCGCGGGCCGCGTCGATCTTCGACTGCTCGGAGGCGGCGATCTTGATGGTGCCGTCGTCGGAGATGTCGACCTTGGCGCCGGTCTCGGCGACGATCTCGCGGATCACCTTGCCGCCGGAGCCGATCACTTCGCGGATCTTGTCCACGGCGATCTTCATGGTCTCGATCTTCGGCGCGAATTCGCCCAGCTCGGTGCGGGGCGCCTCCATGGCCTTGTTCATCTCGCCCAGGATGTGCTGGCGGCCGGCCTTGGCCTGCTCCAGCGCCTTCTTCATGATCTCCTCGGTGATCCCGGCGATCTTGATGTCCATCTGCAGCGAGGTGATGCCCTCGGCGGTGCCGGCCACCTTGAAGTCCATGTCGCCCAGGTGGTCTTCGTCACCCAGGATGTCGGACAGGACCGCGAAGCCGTCGGATTCCAGGATCAGGCCCATGGCGATGCCGCTGACCGGCTTCTTCAGGGGCACGCCCGCGTCCATCATCGCCAGCGAGGAGCCGCAGACGGTGGCCATGGACGAGGAGCCGTTGGACTCCAGGATCTCGGAGACCAGGCGGATCGTATAGGGGAAGTCCTCGGTGGAGGGCAGCATCGGGCGCAGGGCGCGCCAGGCCAGCTTGCCGTGGCCGATCTCGCGGCGGCCGGGCGAGCCCATGCGGCCGGTCTCGCCGACGCTGAAGGGAGGGAAGTTGTAGTGGAGAAGGAACTTCTCCTTGTAGGTCCCTTCCAGGGCGTCGATGAACTGCTCGTCGTCGCCGGTGCCCAGGGTGGCGACCACCAGGGCCTGGGTCTCACCGCGGGTGAACAGCGCCGAGCCGTGGGCCCGGGGCAGCACGCCCACTTCGCCGAGGATCGGGCGAACCTTGTCCACCGTGCGGCCGTCGATGCGCAGGCCGGTGTCCAGGATGCCGCGACGCACCACGTCGGCTTCCAGCTCCTTGAAGACGCCGGCCAGCTTCAGCGGATCGGCGCCTTCCGGGTTGGCGTCGGACTTGGCCATGGCCTCCAGGGCCTTCTTCTTGGCCGCGCCGACCGCGTCCTGGCGGTCCTGCTTCTTGGTGACCTTGTAGGCCGCCGCGATGTCCGCGCCGACCAGGCCCTTCATCTGGGCCTTCAGGGCCTCGGTGTCCTCCGGCTCGAAGTCGAAGGGCTCCTTGGCCGCGTGCTCGGCCAGCTCGATGATCGCGTCGATCACCGGCTGCATGCCCTTGTGGGCGAAGGTGACGCCGCCCAGGACCTGCTCTTCGGAGAGCTCCTGGATCTCGGACTCCACCATCATCACCGCGTCGTGCGTGCCGGCCACGACGAGGTCCATGTCGGACTCCTTCATCTCGTCGAGGGTGGGGTTGAGCACGTATTCGCCGTTGATGAAGCCGACGCGCGCGCCGCCGATCGGGCCCATGAAGGGCGCGCCGGACAGCACCAGGGCGGCCGAGGAGGCGACCATGGCGACGATGTCGGGATCGTTCTCAAGGTCGTGGGCCAGCACGGTGGCGACGACCTGGACTTCGTTCTTGAAGCCCTTGACGAACAGGGGGCGGATCGGACGGTCGATCAGGCGGGAGACCAGGGTCTCCTTTTCCGAGGGACGGCCTTCGCGCTTGAAGAAGCCGCCGGGGATCTTGCCCGCGGCGTAGGTCTTCTCCTGGTAGTTCACCGTCAGCGGGAAGAAATCCTGACCCGGCTTGGCGGACTTGGCGAACACGGCGGTGGCCAGCACCACGGTCTCGCCGTAGGTGGCCAGGACGGCGCCGTCGGCCTGACGGGCCATGCGGCCGGTCTCGAGCGTCAGCGTCTTGCCGCCCCACTCGATCGTCTTTCGTTTGATGTCGAACATTTTTCTTCTTTCTCATCCCGCGGGCGTATTCCCGGCGGGGGCGGACAGGGTGCGGTTTGGCTTTTTTAGCGGACCGGAAATCCTCGTCCTTCGACAGGCTCAGGTGAGGATTTCTGTTGAACCCTCGGCGAATGTCGAGAAGCCCCTCGGGGCCTCTCCGCCGTTCCCGCCCTGAGCTTGTCGAAGGACAGGAACGGCGTTGATGCGTTGGCCGGGAGGCGCCGCCTTAGCGGCGCAGGCCCAGCGCGGCGATCAGGGCCTGATAGCGTCCTTCGTCGGACTTCTTCAGGTGATCGAGAAGCGAACGGCGCTGGGAGACGAGCTTGAGCAGGCCCCGGCGCGAGTGGTTGTCCTTCTTGTGCGTCTTGAAGTGTTCGGTGAGGTTCGAGATCCGTTCGGAAAGGATCGCCACCTGCACTTCGGCGCTGCCCGTGTCGCCCTCGGAACGGGCGTGGGTCTTGATGAGTTCCGCCTTGCGGTCGGTCGTGATCGACATCGGTCAGTCTCCGCTCTGGTTCAGATGGAAGACCCGCGCGGGTTCGAGCCGTCCCGCGCGCATCTCGCAGAGCGCCACGACCACCCCGTCCGCCATGGCTGAAACGGTTCGAGAGCCGGGCGCGAGCCTGGCCTTCAGCGCTTCAACCTGTCGGGGAACGAGAACGATCGGCCGTCCCTGCTTAAGCCGGAAGGCGTCTTCTGCGGTCACGGCCAACGCCGGGATGTCGTCCAGCGCGGTCTCGACCGGAAGCAGGGCCTCCGACAGGGCGGCCTTATGCCCGAAATCCTCCAGCTTTTCCAGCGTAATCGCCCGGGCCTCGGTGAAGCCCCCCACGCGCGTGCGGCGAAGCACGCTGACATGGCCGCACGCGCCGAGCGCCTCGGCCAGGTCGCGGACCAGGGCGCGCACATAGGTGCCCTTGCCGCAGTCCATCTCCAGCTCGACGTGATCGGCGTCGCTCGCGCCGACCAGGCGCAGCGCGTGGATGGTCACCGCGCGGGCCTTCAGCTCCACCGTCTCGCCGGCGCGGGCCAGGTCGTAGGCGCGCTCGCCGTCCACCTTCACCGCCGAATAGGCCGGCGGAACCTGCTCGATCTCGCCGACGAAGGCGGGCAGCGCCGCCGCCACCGCTTCGGGCGTCGGGCGCACGTCGGAGGTCGCGATGGTTTCGCCCTCGCGGTCGAAGGTGGCCGTGGTCCGGCCCCAGGCGATAGTGAAGCGATAGGTCTTGTCCGCGTCCATCAGGAACGGGACGGTCTTGGTGGCCTCGCCCAGCGCGATCGGCAGCACGCCGGTGGCCAGCGGATCGAGCGTGCCGGCGTGGCCGGCCTTCTGGGCGTTGAACAACCGGCGCACGCGGCTCACCGCGTGGGTGGAGGTCAGGTCGTAGGGCTTGTCCAGGCACACCCAGCCGGAGACCGGGTCGCCCTTCTTGCGGCGGGCCATGGATTCAGTCCCCGAGGTCGTCGTCGTGATCGACGTCGCGGCGCACGCGCGGATCGTCGAACAGGCGGTTCATGCGGCTGGCTTCGTCGAAGGACTCGTCGTGCAGGAACTTCAGGTCCGGCGTGTACTTCATGTCGATCATCCGCCCCAGGCGCCCGCGCAGGAACCTGGAGGCGCGGTTCAGGGCCTCGACCACCTCCGGCGCGTGGCCGCCGCCCAGCGGCTCGACGAAGCACACCGCGTGCTTCAAGTCCGGGCTCATGCGCACTTCGCTGACGGTGATCGACACGCCGGTCATGGCCGGGTCGGCGATCTCCTCCTCGCGCAGGATCTCGACCAGGGCGTGGCGCACCAGCTCGCCGGCGCGGAGCTGGCGCTGCGTGGGGCCTTGCGGGCCGCCGCGACCTTGGTGGGAATGACGTGTCATGACGAAGCCTTCGATATCCCCGGCCCGCGGCTCGAACGCCTGGCTCGGGGAAAGGGCGCGCTTCTAAAGAGGTCGCGTTTGGAAGTCCAGCGCCGCGCGGGGCCCGGCGTCAAGGCTTGCGTCAGCAGACGCCGGTCTTCTCGCGGAAGAAGGCGAGCACCCGGATCAGGGCGTCCTGGGTCTTGCCGCTGTCCTTCAGGTTGATGGTCAGCACCGAGTGGGGATGCTTCAGGGGCCCGGGCCTGGCCTGGGAGGGGTCGATGTCCCAGCGCTCGAACTTGTCGCCAAACTCGGCCTGGAGCGCGTCGAACCGCTCGCGCGGCACCAGCGGATCGCCCTCGAAGCGCAGGCCGATCATCGACAGGTCCTCATCGGCGAAGCGCCGCTTGGCGCAGGCGATCTCTTCCGGCGAGGCGTCGACGCCCCCGGCGCGCTTTGCGCCGCCCGGCCCCATGACGAGCGGCAGGGACGGCTGGCTCAGCACCGGCGCCACCACCGACGGCTCGGTCATCATCGCCAGGGCGAAGCCGCCGGTGAAGCACATGCCGATCGCGCCGACGCCCTTGCCGCCGCACTCGGCGTGGGCCTTGCGCGCCAGGGCCCGCAGCCATTCGACGATCGGGCTCGACCTGCCCGCCGCCCAGGCGTTGAACTCGCGGCTGATGCAGATGCCCTTGAACATGGTCCCCATGGCGTAGCCGTTGCTGAGCGGCCGGCCGGGGTCGCCGAACAGGCTCGGGCAGTAGACCGTCATGCCCGCCGAGACGACGCGGTTGGCGAAGGGCAGCACCTGCGGATGCAGGCCCGGCATTTCGTGGATGACGACGACGGCCGGGCCCGACCCGCGCTTGAACACCGGCCGCGTCCACGGCCCGTCGGTGAAGTCGAACCGTTCGAAGTCGGCCAGCGCCTTGTCCCAGCCCATGTCGCCCCTCCGCTGATGGATGGGGCCAGACTAGAGCATTTCGGTATCGATTTCGCCTCGGCCGCTCAGGACTTGGTGCGCAGGTCCGAAAGCTGGCCCTCGAAGCCGGAGAGCCGCCACACGCCGTTCTCGCGGGTGAAGGTGAGGAAGCACGGGCCGTTCTTCTTGCGGGTGGCGCAGACCTGGTCCTCGCCCACGGGCTTGAGCGCGCCGCCGATCGCCAGCGGCCCCGGGATCGGCTTGTCCGGGGTGTAGCCGTAGTACTCGGCCACGGTGCGGAACACACGGGGCTGGATCAGGGCGTCGCCGGCCAGTTCGGCCAGCGGCCGGGCCAGGAGCGCGCCCACGGCGTTCCAGGTGGAGTCGCCCGACGTCTTCTGCGTCTCCGCCATGAGCCGGCCTTCGATCTGCCGCTCGAGGGCCTGGCGGTCCACATGGGCCTCGAACGCCTGCTGGTCGTTGTCGCGGATGGACACCAGAAGCGCATGCACGTCGCGCGCGGCGTCGTAGCGGTCGACGGTGGCGCAGGCGGCCAGGCCCGCCAGGAGGCTGAGGACAAGACTGACGCGGACAACCAGCTTCACGGAAGGACTCCTTCTGGCGAACGCCGATCAGGTGAAACCACATGGTGGCGGAACCGAGGCCGACCGCTCACTTGGCGACGCGCCCCGGCGGGCGCAAGACTGCCGGCCATGCGCCCGATCCTGGAAACCGAGCGGCTGGTGTTCCGGCCCTTCACGGCCGAGGACTTCGACCTCCTGGCCGGCCTGCACGCCGATCCGCAGGTGCAGCGCTACATCGGCGGCCTCTGGAGCCGCGAGGTGATCCAGCGGCGGCTGGACCAGTACGTCGGCGACCAGCAGCGCCTGGGCTTTTCCAAGTGGAAGGCGTTCCTGCGCGACGGGACCTTCGTGGGCCGCGCCGGCGTGTCGCTGATGCCGGACACCGGCGAGCCGGAGATCGGCTACAGCTTCGCCAGGGCCGCCTGGGGCGAGGGCCTGGCCAGCGAAGCGGCGATCGGCGTCGTGGACTGGATGTTCGCCAACACCGACGTCGCCGGACTGATCGGCTTCGCCCACGTGGACAACGCCGCCTCGCGCCGGGTGCTGGAGAAGACCGGCATGGTCTTCGAGGGCGAGCGGGACTTCGACGGGATTCCCAACGCCTTCTATCGGCTGGCGAGGCCCTGACGCGAAAAGGCCCGCCGCGGCGAACCGGGGCGGGCTTGATCGGTTGGTCGGCGGCGCCGATCAGAGGCTGCGCTTGACCTCTTCGAGGTTGAAGCACTCGATCGTGTCGCCGGGCTTGATGTCCTGGAAGCCCTGGAAGGCCATGCCGCATTCCTGGCCGGACTGGACCTCGTTGACCTCGTCCTTGAAGCGCTTGAGCGTCTGCAGCACGCCCAGCTCCAGGATGACGACGCCGTCGCGGACGATCCGCACGCGCGAGCCCTTGCGGACCACGCCCTCGGTGACGCGGCACCCGGCCACCTTGCCGACCTTGGAGATGTCGAACACCTGCAGCACGTCGGCGTTGCCGAGGAAGGTTTCGCGCTGGATCGGCGCCAGCATGCCCGAGAGCACGCCTTTGATGTCGTCGATCAGGTCGTAGATGATCGCGTAGTAGCGGATTTCCACGCCTTCGCGCTCGGCCAGGTCGCGGGCCTGCTTGGAGGCGCGGACGTTGAAGCCGAGGATCGGCGAGCCGGCGCCCTTGGCCAGCATCACGTCGCTTTCGCTGATGGCGCCGGCGCCCGACAGGATGATGCGCGCGCGCACCTCGTCGGTGGCCAGCTTGTCGAGCGAGCCGACGATCGCCTCGGCCGAGCCCTGCACGTCGGCCTTGATGACCACCGGCAGCTCGGAGACCTTCTTGTCGGCCAGCTTGGCCATCATGTCGGCCAGGCTGGCGCCCGCCACCGGCGCGCCGGACTTCTCGCGCTTCTGACGCGTCCGGTACTCGGTGATCTCGCGGGCGCGGGCCTCGTTCTCCACCACGGCGAAGGGCTCGCCCGGATCGGGCGTGCCGTCCAGGCCGAGGATCTCGACGGGCGTCGAGGGGCCGGCTTCCTGAAGCTGTTCGTCGCGCTCGTTGAGCAGCGCGCGCACCCGGCCCCAGTTGGCGCCGGCCACGACGATGTCGCCGCGCTTCAGCGTGCCGCGCTTGACCAGCACGGTCGAGACCGCGCCGCGGCCCCGGTCGAGCTTGGCCTCGATGACGATGCCGTCGGCCGTCCGGTCCGGATTGGCCTTCAGGTCGAGCACCTCGGCCTGCAGCAGGATCGCCTCGATCAGATCGTCCAGGCCCATCTTCTGGGTCGCGGAGACCTGCACGGCCTGGGTGTCGCCGCCGAGGCTCTCGACCACGATCTCGTGCTGCAGCAGCTCGTTGATCACGCGGGTCGGGTCGGCGTCGGGTTTGTCGATCTTGTTGATCGCCACGATGATCGGGGCGCCGGCGGCCTTGGCGTGCTGGATGGCCTCGATCGTCTGCGGCATCACGCCGTCGTCGGCGGCCACCACCAGGATGACGATGTCGGTGGCGTTGGCGCCGCGGGCGCGCATGGCCGAGAAGGCCGCGTGGCCGGGCGTGTCCAGGAAGGTCACCCGCTGGCCGTCGGCCAGGCGCACCTGATAGGCGCCGATGTGCTGGGTGATGCCGCCGTGCTCGCCGCCGGCCACGTCCGTGGAGCGCAGGGCGTCGAGCAGCGAGGTCTTGCCGTGGTCGACGTGGCCCATCACGGCCACCACAGGCGGACGCGGAACCAGATGATCGTCCACGTCCTCGGCGCCGATGAAGCCTTCTTCGACGTCGGACTCGGACACGCGCTTGACGGTGTGGCCGAATTCCGTGGCCACCAGCTCGGCGGTGTCGGAATCGATCACGTCGTTGATCTTCAGCATCATGCCCTGACGCATCAGGAACTTGATGACGTCCACGCCGCGGGTGGCCATCCGGTTGGCCAGCTCGGCCACGGTGATCACGTCGGGGACCACCACCTCGCGGGCCACGCGGGCCTGCTCCTGGGCGCCGCCCTTGCGCTTCTCGCGCTCGCGTTCGCGGGCCCGGCGCACCGAGGCCAGGGAGCGCATCCGCTCGACGGCGCCCTCGTCGTCGCCGGCCACGGCCTGGATGGTCAGACGGCCTTCACGGCGCTGGGCCGCGCCCTTGACGCGGGAGATCGCCTTGGTCGGAGCGGCCGCGTTGCGGCGACGGATGCTCTCGTCCTCCTCGTCAGGACGGCGGTCCATGCTGGCCGCGCCGGGCCGCGGGGCCTGGCGGGTGGCGCGCTGAATCTCCGGCGTCGCCGGAGGGGCCGCCGCGCCCAGGCGCGGCGCGGCCCCGCGGGGACCGCCCGGACGGGGGGCGCCGTCGCGCTGCGGCGCCGGACGCGGCGCGAGCGCCGAATAGCGCACGGTGTCGCCGCCGGCCGGACGCGGCGCGCGATCGCGGTCGCCGCCCTGCGGGCGCTCGTCGCGGCGCGGGCCGCGCTCGCCTTGCGGGCGCTCGTCGCGGCGGGGCGCGCGCTGGCCGAAGCTGGAGGTGTCGAGGCGGTTGCTGGCGCGCTCGGGACGATAGGTGGTCGTCGAGGGCCGGTCGTCGCGCCGATCGGGCGAGGGCGAATAGGTGCGGGTCTGGCCCGGCGCGGTGGACGCGCGCTCGCGCTGCGGCTGAGCGGCCTGGGCGGCCGGTTCCGGGGCGCGCGGCGCGGCCGGCGCGGCGGCGGGCGCCGCCGGGGCCTGGACCTGAGCCGGCGCGGCGGGCTTGGGCGGCGGCGCTTCGGCCGCCTGGGCGGCCTTGGCCGCGGCGGCTGCGGCGGCCGCCGCTTCGGCGCGGGCGCGTTCTTCGCGGGCGCGCTGCTCGGCGGCCTGACGGACCTGTTGCTCGCGCGCGGCCTCGATGGCGCGCTGGCGGGCGCGCAGCTCCTCGCTGGACAGGCCGCCCGCGGAACCGCCGCCACCGCCGCCGCCCGAACGCGGCTGCGGGGCGCGGTGGTCGCCGGTCGCGCGGCGCTCAGCCGAAGAGGGCGCGGCCAGATTGCCGGCCTGCGGCTGATGCGTGCGCGGGCGCTTGGTCTCCACCACCACGGTCTTGGAACGGCCGTGGCTGAAGCTTTGCTTCACGGTGCCCGCGCTGACCGACCCCGCGCCGCGGGGCTTCAGGGTCAGGGGCGGGCGTCCGCCAGATCGGCCGTTGTCGTTCTCGTCGCTCATGCGCTCGCTTTACTTACCGGTCGGGACGGTCCCGGCCCTTAGTCGTCAAATAGCTCTAGGACGCGCGAAGCCCCACCAGGCCCCGCCCGCCGCCTACGGCTCCTCGCGCCAACCCTCGGGAAAGAGCGGGCGGAAGCCTGATAACCGCTGAACATCGGATGTCCAGCGGTCGGCGGCTCGCCCCGCAAGGAAGGCGGTGTGTATCACATTCTCCAGCCCCAAGGCCAAACCCAATTCCTCGGAGCGGAAAAGACCCAGCATCCGGGGTGGATTTTGCTGCCTGCGGGCGGCGGCCATCAGCTTTCGGCGGCCATCCTCGGCGCCGTCGACGGCTTCGATCAGCCACGCCGCGCGCCCCGCGGCGACCGCGGCGTGAACCTTCTCGAAGCCAGAGATAAGCTCGCCGGCCCGTCGCGCAAGCCCAAGGCCGTTCAAGACGCGCCGCGCGAGGAGATCCGCCACCTGATCGGCCAGGTCGGGCGGGGCGGAGAGCCGCGCCTTGGCCGCCCGCGAGAACAGGCCCTTGCGGGCCGCCGCCTCCACGCTCGCCCGGTCTGCCGCCACCCAAAGGCCGCGGCCCGGCAGCTTGCGGGCCAGGTCGGGCGTGACCGCCCCGTCCGGGCCGGCGACGAAGCGGATGAGCCCGGCCTCGTCCATCACCTCGCCGGAGACCAGGTCGCGGCGCGCGCGCGAGGCCTCGGCGTGGGTGGCGGCGGTCGTGCTCATCGAGGCGTCGCTACGCGCGAACGCCTCAGGCGTCGCGCGCCTCCCCCTCGGCTTCGGCGAAGGCTTCCTCGCCCTCGAGGCCCTCGAGCTCGCCTTCGAGTTCGCCTTCGAGTTCCGGCTCGAGCTCAGGTTCCGGCTCGGGCTCGGGCTCGATCCAGCCCATGGCCACGCGGGCCCGCATGATCAGCAGCTCGGCGTCGGCCGCGTCGAGGCCGAAGGCCTCCAGGTAGCCGGGCTCGCGCACCCGCTCGCCGTTCTTGGTCTCGAACCAGCCGCGCAGGTCGTCAGGCACCAGGCCGGCCAGGTCCTCGACGGTCTTCACGTCGTTCTCGCCCAGGGCCACGGCCATCGGCAGGGTGATCCCCTCGATCTCCAGCAAGGCGTCGTCGACGCCCAGCTCGCGGCGCTTGGCGTCGTACTCGGCCGCTTCCTTCTCCAGGTGCTCGCGGGCGCGGGTCTGGATCTCCTCGGCGGTGTCCTCGTCGAAGCCCTCGATGGAGGCGACCTCGGAGGAGTCCACATAGGCCACGTCCTCGACGGTGGCGAAGCCTTCGGTGACCAGGAGCTGGGCGATGACCTCGTCCACGTCCAGGGCTTCCTGGAACAGGGCCGTGCGCTCGGTGAACTCGCGCTGGCGGCGCTCGCTCTCCTGGCTCTCGGTCATGATGTCGATCTGCCAACCCGTCAGTTGGCTCGCCAGGCGCACGTTCTGGCCGCGGCGGCCGATGGCCAGGCTGAGCTGCTCGTCGGGCACCACCACCTCGACGCGCTCGTCCTCCTCGTCCATCACCACCTTGGAGACTTCCGCCGGCGCCAGGGCGTTGACGATGAACGTCGCCTCGTCCGGGCTCCACTGGATGATGTCGATCTTCTCGCCCTGCAGCTCGGCCACGACCGCCTGCACGCGGCTGCCGCGCATGCCGACGCAGGCGCCGACCGGGTCGATGGAGGCGTCGTTGGAGACCACCGCCATCTTGGCGCGGCTGCCCGGATCGCGGGCCACGGCGCGGATCTCGATCACGCCGTCGTAGACCTCGGGCACTTCCTGGGCGAACAGCTTGGCCATGAAGCCGCCGTGGGCGCGCGACAGGAGGATCTGCGGACCCTTGGTCTCGCGCCGCACGTCGTAGATGTAGCAGCGGATCCGGTCGCCGATGTTGAAGTTCTCGCGCGGGATCGACTGGTCGCGGCGCATGATGCCCTCGCCGCGGCCCAGGTCGACGACCACGTTGCCGTACTCGACCCGCTTAACCACGCCGTTGACGATCTCGCCCACGCGGTCCTTGAACTCTTCGTACTGCCGCTCGCGCTCGGCCTCGCGCACCTTGCCGGTGATGACCTGGCGGGCCATCTGGGTCTGCACCCGGCCGAATTCGAAGGGCGGCAGGATCTCTTCGTAGGTCTTGCCGACGAAGGCCTCGGGATCGGTGCGCTTGGCCTCGGACAGGCGGATGACGCCGGCGGGCTCTTCCTCGCCGGCCTCGGCGTCCCAGGTCGCGTCGTCGTCAATCACGGTGACCACGCGCTTGATGGTGGTCTCGCCGGTCTTCGGATCGATGTGCACGCGCACGTCGTGCTCGGCGCCGTAGCGGGCGCGGGCGCCCTTCTGGATCGCCTCCTCCATCGCCTCGATGACGATCTCCTTGTCGATCGACTTCTCCCGCGCGACGGCTTCCGCGATCTGCAGCAGCTCGAGCTTGTTGGCGGAAATTCCAAGGCTCATGGACTATCCCTCTTCCTCGGACGTCATGTCCGATTGCAGGCGCCGGGCTCTTTCCTCGGCCCCGCGCTTCATCAATTGATCGCTCATCACCAGCTTGGCGTCGGTGATCCACGCGAAAGGCACGAGGGCGGTGTGCTCCTCGCCCTCCAGGTCGATGGCGATGGTGGTCTCGTCCTCCACGCCGGCCAGCACGCCCTTGAAGCGCTTGCGGCCCTCGGCTAGGCGGTCGAGCTCGATCTTCGCCTCCAGGCCCTCGTAGGTCTCGAAGTCCTTCAGCCGGGTCAGCGGCCGGTCGATCCCCGGCGAGGAGACCTCCAGCACGTATTCCCCGGTAATTGGATCGGCGGCGTCCATCACTTCCGACAGGACCCGGCTGAGGCGGGCGCAGTCGTCGATGTTCATGTCGCCGTCGACGGCGCGCTCGGCCATGACCTGCAACCGGCGCTTTTCGGCGCCGCCCATCAGCCGCAGACGCACGATCTCATAGCCCGCCGCCTCGGCCACGGGGTCGAGCAGTTCGAGCAGTCGCGCGTCTTCGGCGGTCTTGCCGCGCATGGTTCGAGCCGTCCTCCGGCAAACAAAAAAGCGGCTAGGCCGCAGCCCGCCGCTCGAAAGCGCCATCCAGCGCTAACGGACGATGTAACGCCTATATAGTGGGTTTCGCGGGCCTTGTCAGCCCCGTCACGGCGCGGCCGCGACAGGGCGTCCCGCGCCGGGGCGGAGCTTAGTCCTTGGCGCCGGCGGTGTAGACAGCCGCGGCGAACAGCACGCCGATGAAGGCGACGAAGCCGGCGATGACCAGCGTCAGGAATGGGGTGATGACCATGTGGGAAGCTCCTCCGTTTCCGGTCGCTTCGCACGGGCCGGCGGGCGCGGCTTTGCGCTAGATCAATGCGCTGGGGGCTTTATCCGGGCGCGGGAATGGTCCACAGAGCGCGCCTCCTCCCCAATCCAACCTAAGGTCTCCTCCCCCATGGACCTCTCCAAGATCACCATCGGCCCCAACCCTCCCTGGGACATCCACGCCGTGATCGAGATCCCGCAGGGGGGCGAACCGGTGAAGTACGAGCTGGACAAGGATTCCGGCGCGATCTTCGTCGACCGCTTCCTGCACACGGCCATGTTCTATCCGGGCAACTACGGCTTCATTCCCCACACCCTGGCCGACGACGGCGACCCGATGGACGTGATGGTGGTGGGTCCGACGCCGGTGGTGCCGGGCGCGGTGATCCGCTGCCGCCCGGTCGGCGCGCTGATGATGGTCGACGAGGCCGGCGGCGACGAAAAGGTGCTGGCGGTGCCGGTGGACAGCCTGCACCCCTTCTATCGCGGCGTGGACTCCTGGCGCGGCCTGCCGGCGATCCTGACCGAGCAGATCGCCCACTTCTTCAAGCACTACAAGGACCTGGAGAAGGGCAAGTCCGTCGAGGTGGTCCGCTGGGCCGACGCCGACGAGACCGCCGACCTGATCCGCCAGTCGATCGAGGCGGCCAAGAAGAAGTAGGGCCTCAGGCCTTCACGAAATCGAGGAACACCGGCGCGCAGTCGCCGAGGAGCTTTTCCTCGTAGCGCGTGGTCACGTGATCGGCGGGCGGGCGACGAAAGTCGTCCGCCCGTTGCGCATTCCAGACCAGGCCGGGCGTCCTGAGCGCGCGCTCGAGCGTCCAGTCCACATAGTCGGCCCAATCGCTGGCGAAGCGCAGCCGTCCGCCGGGCCGGAGCACGCGCACGAGCTCGGCCAGCAGCTCGGACTGGACCAGCCGGCGCTTGTGGTGGCGCGCCTTGGGCCAGGGGTCCGGGAACAGGATGAAGACCCGCGCCAGGCTGGCGTCGGGCAACCGCTCGATCAGCTCGCGCACGTCGCCGTCGTGGATGCGCACGTTGGCGAGACCCTGTTCGTCGACGTGGCGCACGGCGCTCGCCACCCCGTTCAGGAAGGGCTCGGCGCCCAGCATCAGCACGTCGGGGGCGCGGGCGGCCTGGGCGGCCATGTGCTCGCCGCCGCCGAAGCCGATCTCCAGCCAGGTCTCGCGCGCGCCCGGCATGAGCCCGACCGGGTCGATCGGCCCCGCTGGGCAGCGGATCTTCGGCAGGAGCGTGTCCATCAGCGCCGCCTGGCGCGGCTTGATTGCGCGCGACTTGATGCGGCCGTAGGAGCGGAGCGGCGGATGCGTGTCCATCGCCGCCCTCTAGCCTGTCCGGGCCGCGCCGTGAATTACGACTGCAACATTGGCGCGTTTGTCTTCAGGCCCTGCGGCTTCGGAGGCGAGGATGCGACAGGACCTGATCCAGCTCTACGACGACTTCACCCACGGCCGGATGAGCCGCCGCCGGTTCATGGAGCGGCTGGCGCACGCCGCCGGCGGCGCGGCGGCCGCCACCGCGCTGCTCTCGGTGCTGGAGAACGACTACGCCCGCGCCGAGACGGTGGCCGAGACCGACCCGCGCATCACCACCGAAGCCGTCGCGATCCCCGCCGTGCAAGGGCTGACCGGCTATCTGGCCAGGCCGAAGGGCGCGGCCGGCCCCCTGCCCGCCGTGCTGGTGATCCACGAGAACCGCGGCCTCAACCCGCATATCAGGGACGTCACCCGCCGGGTGGGCGCCGAAGGCTTCCTCGCGCTGGGCCTGGACTTCCTCTCGCCGATGGGCGGCACGCCGGACGACCAGGACAAGGGCCGCGAGATGATCGGCCAGCTCAAGCCCGAGGACGCCGTCGCCTACGGCCGCGCGGCGATCGCCTGGCTGAAGGCGAACCCCGAGGCGAACGGCAAGGCCGGCGCGGCGGGCTTCTGCTGGGGCGGCGGCATGGTCAATCGCCTGGCCGTGGCCGAGCCTGCACTGGACGCGGGCGTGGCCTACTACGGAATCCAGCCGCCGGCGGACCAGGTGGGCGCGATCCATGCGGCCCTGCTGCTGCACTACGCCGGGCTGGACGAGCGGATCACCTCGGGCGCGGCGGCCTACGAAGCGGCGCTGAAAGCGGCCGGCAAGACGGTCCAGGCCTACGTCTATCCGGGCGTGAACCACGCCTTCAACAACGACACCGCCGGGCCGCGCTACGACAAGGCCGCCGCGGACCTGGCCTGGGGCCGGACGATCGCCTGGCTGCGGGAATACCTGGCCTAAACTCAGGCCAGGCGGCGCAGCTCATCCACCAGGTCGGTGCGCTCCCAGGAGAAGCCGCCCTCGTTGTCCGGCTGGCGGCCGAAGTGGCCGTAGGCGGAGGTGCGCGCGTAGATCGGCCGGTTGAGCGCCAGATGCTCGCGGATCGCGCGGGGCGTGGCGCCGCCGATCATCTCCGGCAGCACGGCTTCCAGCTTGGCCGGGTCGATCTCGCCGGTGTCGTGCAGGTCGACATAGAACGACAGCGGCTTGGCCACGCCGATGGCGTAGCTGATCTGGATGGTGCAGCGCTTGGCCAGGCCCGCGGCCACCACGTTCTTGGCCAGGTAGCGGCAGGCGTAGGCGGCCGAGCGGTCGACCTTGGTGGGATCCTTGCCCGAGAAGGCGCCGCCGCCGTGGGGCGCGGCGCCGCCGTAGGTGTCGACGATGATCTTGCGGCCGGTCAGGCCCGCGTCGCCGTCCGGCCCGCCGATCTCGAAGCGGCCGGTGGGATTGACCAGCCATTCGGTCTTCTTGGTGATCAGGCCCTGCGGGAACACGCGCTCGACGTAGGGCTGGATCAGCGCCTTGACGCGCTTGGGCGTGGCCACCTGCAGGCCGATGCGCTTCTTGTGCTGGGTGGAGACGACGATCTTCAGCACCTCGACCGGCACGCCGTTCTCGTAGCGCAGGGTCACCTGGCTCTTGGCGTCGGGCTCCAGCTCCGGCCGCTCGCCCGAGTGGCGGGCGTCGGCCAGGGTCTTCAGGATCTCGTGGGCGTACTGCAGGGTGGCCGGCATGTGGGCCGGGGTCTCGTCGCAGGCGTAGCCGAACATGATGCCCTGGTCGCCGGCGCCCTCGTCCTTCTTGTCGGAGGCGTCGACCCCCTGGGCGATATGGGCCGACTGGGCGTGCAGGTAGCAGGCGTACTTGGCCTTGGCCCAGTGGAAGCCCTTCTGCTCGTAGCCGATCTCGCGGACGGCCTGGCGCACCTTGGGCTCCAAGGAGGCGATGATCTCCTTGGTCAGGTGCTTGTTCTCGGCCTTGGAGGCGCCCGGCTTGGCGGCCCGCACCTCGCCCGCCAGGACGATGCGATTCGTGGTCACCAGCGTCTCGCACGCCACGCGCGCCTCCGGCTCGGCGGCCAGGAAGGCGTCCACCACCGTGTCCGAAATCCGGTCGGCGACCTTGTCGGGATGGCCTTCGGAGACGCTTTCGCTGGTGAAGATGTAGGAGGGACGGATCAAGGGCAGGCTCCGCAATCGGCGGCCGCGCCGGCGTGGCGCGGCGGGTTGCTGACCGGACCTATAAAGAAATCTTTATATCCCGCAAGCGCGAGCGTCGTCTCAGGACTCAGGACGCCCGCCGCGCGGCCTCCTCCTCGGCCATGGCCCGCACCAGGTCCAGCAGCCGGCGGCGCACCCGCGCGCGGCGAATCTGGGGGAACAGGGCGGCCAGCTCCATGCCTTCGGGCGTCATCAGGAACTCCTGCACGTCGCCTCCCTCCGCCTCGGGCTCGGACGGCGCGGCGACCGGATCGCCCAGGCCCTCGTAGAAGTAGGTGATCGAGGTGCGCAGCGCCTTGGCCATCTCCCACAGTTTCGAGGCGCTCACCCGGTTGGCGGCGCGCTCGTACTTCTGAATCTGCTGAAAGGTCAGACCGATGGAATCGGCGAGCCGCTCCTGGCTGACGCCGAGTTCGCGGCGTCGAAGGCGAATGCGCAAGCCAACGTGACGATCAATCGGATTGGGCGACCGCTCCAGATTTAGCTCTTTCGACATAAGACTTCCCGCAGCTCAAATAGGCCGACCACAGAATTCATTGAAGTTTTCCAAGGAACTCATTCGCGACGCATGCGCGACAGCACAGAAGTAGCGCTTGAAAGCACCAACATGAAGGCGAAAATCAAGTCACCTAGACGCGCATAGGTTGTTGTACTCAGCGCAGCCGGCAAATTGGCGTCGATCACGCCGAACGCGCCTGTATTCAATGCATCACCTGGAACGATCCGTCCGTATGCGTCGATCACCGCCGAAACCCCGGTCGGCGTGCCGCGAACCATCGGCAGGCCCTCCTCGATGGCGCGGTAGCTGGCGAGGTTCAGATGCTGCTTGGGCCCGCTGGTGGCGCCGAACCAGGCGTCGTTGGAGACGTTCAGAATCCACTTGGGCCTGAGGCCGGCGCGCTTGGCCGCGTCGGAGGTGAAGCCCGGGAACAGGGCCTCGTAGCAGATCAAGGGCTGCAGCGGCGGCAGCCCCTGCGGCGTGATCGGGCGCGGCGGCGGGCCCTGGGTGAAGTCGTCGGGCATGTGCACCAAGCTGCGGAAGCCGACCTTCCCGGCCAGGTCTCCGAGCGGCATGAATTCACCGAACGGCACCAGCCTGTACTTGTCGTAGATGCCGGTGACCTGCAGACCGAGCGGACTCTGGCGCAGCGCGATCAGACTGTTGAAGTAATCGTAGCCGCCGTTCTGGCCCAGATCCGCGCGGTTGGCGCCCAGCATCAAGGTCTGCCCCGGACGCAGCAGGGCCCGCATGCGCGGCATGTAGGGCGAGCCGGGGGCGAGGAAGTCGTCGATCACCACCGGCAAGGCGCCCTCCGGCCAGATCACCACGTCCGGAACCTTGGCGGCGGGACGGGTGGTGAGCTGCTCGTAGGCGCTGAAGACCAGATTCAGGTTCTCCGGCTTCCACTTGTCCTTCTGGTCGATGTTGGCCTGGACGACGCGCACGCGCAGGGCGTTCGCCGGGGTGGGAACGGCGTGCGCCAGCCGCCAGGCGCCGAAGCCCCACAGTCCGGCCAGGACCAGGGCCGCGCTCGCGACCATCGCGGCCCGGCGGCCGCGGGGCGCCTTGTCGAACAGCACCGCCGGGGCGGCGGCGATCGCCAGGGTGATCCAGGTCAGGCCGTAGGCGCCCACGAGGCTGGCGGTCTGCGAGAGCGCGCTTCCGGCCCGCCAGGTCTCGCCCGGCAGGTTCCAGGGAAAGCCGGTCATGACGTGGCCGCGCAGCCACTCGAAGCCGCCCAGCACGCCGGCGAAGATCAGCACCC
This sequence comes from Phenylobacterium sp., assembly GCF_041916435.1. GTDB lineage: Bacteria > Pseudomonadota > Alphaproteobacteria > Caulobacterales > Caulobacteraceae > Phenylobacterium. Next base: position 89,546 of record NZ_JAYRZM010000005.1, read on the forward strand.
GCAGGACGCCCCGCGGCGCGAGCGCGCGATAGGCCAGGAGCGCCGCGCCCCAGAACAGCGCCAGGCCGCCGGCCAGGAACACCAGGGCGAAGGGCGCCATCCAGCCGTAGGTCTTGGCGTCCACCAGGAACGCCTCAGTCACCCACCAGACGCTGACGGCGAAATAGCCGAGGCCGGTCAGCCAGCCGCGCAGGAAGGCCGAGCGAAGCGGGCGCGGCCCCTCGGTCTCGCCCAGGCGCATCATGACGGCGTAGCCCAAGAGGCCGGGCAGCGCCCCGAACGGCGGGTGGGCGAGCCCGGCGGCCAGGCCGGCCGCGAGCGCGGCAAGGCGAATCATCCAGGGGGACGACAAGAACTTCACGCTCGGGCGACCCTAGCCGCCGGCGCCGGGCGCGGCGGGCCGCAGCCTCACACGCTTGACCCGCCTGGGATCGGCGTCGAGCACCTGCAGCTCGAAGCCGGAGGGGTGGGCGATCAGCTCGCCGCGCTGCGGCACGCGGCCGGCGAGCGCGGTGACCAGGCCCGCAACGGTGTCGATCTCTTCCTCGAAGTCCGCCGGGACCAGGGGCGCGCCGACGGCCGCCTCCAGGTCCTCCAGCGGCGCGCGAGCGTCGGCCTCGAACACCCCGGAGGGGCGCGCGATGATGGCGGCCTCCTCCTGCTCGTCATGCTCGTCGTCGATGTCGCCGACCACGCCCTCGACCAGGTCTTCCAGGGTCACCAGGCCGTCGGTGCCGCCGAACTCGTCGATCACCAGGGCCATGTGGATGCGCTGGGCCTGCATGCGCACGAGCAGGTCGGCCGCGCGCATGGAGCCGGGCACGTAGAGCGCGTCGCGCCGCAGGCGCTGCAGGATGTGCTCGTCGTCCTTGGGCCGCCCGGTCTCGGCGGCCAGCAGGCGGAAGACGTCCTTGACGTGGACCACTCCCACCGGGTCGTCCAGGGTCTCGCGGAAGATCGGCATGCGCGAGTGTTCGGCCTCGGCGAAGCGGGCGACCACCTCGCCGAAGGCGCTGTCGAGGTCCACGGCGACGATGTCGGCCCTGGGGGTCATCACGTCCTCGACGGTCAGCGACTGGAAGGCGCGGGCCTGGCTGATCAGGTCGCCGCCCGCGCCGGCCTCCTGCGGCTCGGCGTCGTCCTCGCCCTGGGCGCGTCCGTGGCGGAGCCGCCTGAGCAGGGCCCGAAAGCCCCGGCTGGGGCGGGCCGGCGGATCCGCGGGACTTCGCTCGTCTGGGTTAGCCATGGTCTCCCTGCTCGACCGCGTACGGGTCCGGCGTTCCGAGACCGGCCAGGACGACGCGTTCCAGACCTTCCATCTCAACGGCCTCCGCGTCCGTCATGTGGTCGTATCCTACTAGATGCAGCACCCCATGCACCACCAGATGCTGCAAATGGTGTTTGAGCGGCTTCGCCTGCTCATCGGCCTCGCGCAGGCAGACGCCCAGCGCCAGGGCGATGTCGCCCAGATGGGCCTGCGGATTGTCCGGCGCCGGAAACGACAGCACGTTGGTGGGGCCGGCCTTGCCGCGGAAGCGCTCGTTGAGCTCGGCCACCGTCTCGTCGTCGGTCAGCAGGACGGCCACGTCGACCGGGCCGTCCAGGCCCTCGGGCAGGCCGGCGAGCGCCGCCTCGGCCGCGGCCAGCGCCACCGCCGCCGCATCGGGCAGGGCGGCCGTCCAGCCCTCGTCCTCGATCTCGATGTCGATCAAACCGTGCGCCCGCGCTTGGCCGCGTCGGCGTCGTAGGCCTTGACGATGCGCTCCACCAGCGGGTGGCGCACCACGTCCTCGGCGGAGAAGCGGGTGACGGCGATGCCCTTCACGCCCTCCAGCAGGCCCACGGCGTGGGCGAGGCCGGAATCGGCCGGGCTGGCCAGGTCGATCTGGGTCGGGTCGCCCGTGATGGCCATGCGCGCGCCCTCGCCCAGGCGGGTCAGCACCATTTTCATCTGCAGGCGCGAGGCGTTCTGCGCCTCGTCGACGATGACATAGGCGTGGTTCAGGGTGCGCCCGCGCATGAAGGCCAGGGGCACCACCTCGATCTCGCCCTTCTCACGCCGGCGGCGAAGCTGGTCGGGGCCGAGGATGTCGCTCAACGCCTCCCAGACCGGCGCCATGTAGGGGTCGACCTTTTCCGACAGGTCGCCGGGCAGGAAGCCCAGGCGCTCGCCCGCCTCCACCGCCGGGCGGCTGACGATCAGCCGGTCCACCTCGCCGCGCAGCAGCATGCCCGCGCCGTGCGCCACGGCCAGGAAGGTCTTGCCCGTGCCGGCGGGCCCGAGGCCGAACACCATCTCGCAGTCGGACAGCGCCTTGAGGTAGCGGGCCTGGGCGGCGGTCTTGGGCGCGACCTGGCCGCGGCGGCCCACCGGCAGGGGCGCCTCTCCGGCCACGGAAGCGCGGGCGGCGGGGGCGCGGCCGCTGACGGCGCGGGCCTGGCCGATGGCCACGCGCACGTCGGCCTCGCTGGTCTCCAGGCCCTGGTCGGCTCGCCCGGCGATCGCCTCAATCGCCCGCTTGGCCGCCGCGCGCGACTTGGCGTCGCCGCCCAGCGACACCCCGCCGCCGGGGGTCTCCAGCAGCACCCCGAAGGCGTCCTCGATGAGGGCGGCGTGACGGCTGCTGGCGCCCGCCACGGCGCGCACCGCGGCGTCGGACAGGGCGATGAATTCGGGGGCCCTGGGCATCAGGCGGCCGCCATGGCGACCTGGCCCGACAGGCTGTTCTTCGCCGACGCCTCGATGGCGACGGGAACGATCTGGCCGATCAGGCGCTCCGGCGCCTCCACGTGCACCGATTGCAGATAGGGGCTGCGGCCGACGAGCTGGCCGGGATGGCGGCCGGGCTTCTCGAACAGCACCGGCAGGGTGCGGCCGGCCTGCGCGGCGTTGAAGGCGCGCTGCTGCTCGTCCAGCAGGGCCTGCAGGCGGGCCAGGCGCTCGGCCTTGACCTCGTCGGCCACCTGGCCGGGCATGGCCGCCGCCGGCGTGCCGGGACGGCGCGAATACTTGAAGGAGAAGGCGCTGGCGTAGCCGACCTCGCGCACCAGGGCGAGCGTCGCCTCGAAGTCGGCGTCGCGCTCGCCGGGGAAGCCGACGATGAAGTCGCCGGAAAGGGCGATGTCCGGCCGCGCGGCGCGGATCTTCTCCACCAGCCGCAGATAGCTCTCGGCCGTGTGCGCCCGGTTCATCGCCTTCAGCACCTTGTCCGAGCCGGCCTGCACCGGCAGGTGCAGGTAGGGCATCAGCGCCTCGACCTCGCCGTGGGCGGCGATCAGCGCCTCGTCCATGTCGCGCGGGTGGCTGGTGGTGTAGCGGATGCGATCCAGCCCCCTGATCTTCGCCAGCCGCCGCACCAGGCCCGCCAGCCCGCCCTCGCCCGCGTAGGCGTTGACGTTCTGGCCAAGCAGGGTGACCTCGCGCACGCCCTTGGCGGCCAGGGCCTCAGCCTCGGCGACGATCGCCTCGACCGGCCGCGACCACTCCTCGCCCCGGGTGTAGGGCACCACGCAGAAGGTGCAGAACTTGTCGCAGCCTTCCTGCACCGTGAGGAAGGCGGTCACGCCCTCGGGCCGGCGCTCGGCCGGCAGGGCGTCGAACTTGTCCTCGGGCGCGAAGTCGGCGGCCAGCCGCTCGCCTCGGGCCCGGTGCGCGCGGGCGATCAGCTCGGGAAGCTGGTGATAGGCCTGCGGGCCGACCACCAGGTCCACCGCCGGCTGACGGCGCATGATCTCCTCGCCCTCGGCCTGCGCCACGCAGCCGGCCACGGCGATGGTCATGGCCCCGCCGGCCTCGGCGCGGGCGGCCTTCATGCGCTTGATCTGGCCGAGCTCGGAATAGACCTTCTCGGTGGCCTTCTCGCGGATGTGGCAGGTGTTCAGCACCACCAGGTCCGCGCCCTCGGGACTGTCGGTCACGCCATAGCCCAGCGGCGCCAGCACGTCGGCCATGCGCTCGCTGTCGTAGACGTTCATCTGACAGCCGTAGGTCTTGATGTAGAGGCGCTTCTCGGGCGCGGTCGCGGACATGTCAGGCCTTATGGGGTCGGCGGGGTCGCCGCGCAAGCCGGCCCGCCGCGGCGCTACTCCTCGGCGGGAACGCCATAGAGCTCCAGGCGGTGGTCGACGAGCTTGTAGCCCAGCTTGCGGGCGATCGCCTCCTGCAGGGCCTCGATCTCGGCGTCGACGAACTCAATCACCTTGCCGCTCTTCATGTCGATCAGGTGGTCGTGGTGGACGTCGGTGGCTTCCTCGTAGCGCGAACGGCCGTCGCGGAAGTCGTGCCGCGAGATGATCCCGGCCTCCTCGAACAGGCGGACCGTCCGGTAGACCGTGGCGATGGAGATGTGCGGGTCGATGTCGTGGGCGCGCCGATAGAGCTCTTCCACGTCGGGGTGGTCATGGGCGTTCGAGAGCACACGCGCAATCACGCGCCGCTGCTCGGTCATGCGCATGCCCTTTTCAACGCAGAGATTCTCGATGCGGTCCACCGGCAAGCTCTCCATTTTCGACACTGAAATATCTTTAAGCCGACTGTCGGCCAAGGTCGAGACGCAGGGCCAGGGCGTCCATCCATCCGGCCGGACCACGGTCATAGTAGTCCTTGCGCCGCCCGGCCTTGACGAATCCCATGCCCTCGTAGAGCGCAATCGCCGCGCGGTTGTCCACTGCAACCTCCAGGAACATGGCGTCGGCGCCCGAAGCGGCGGCGAACCGGCAGGCTTCGGACATCAGGACCCGGCCCAAGCCGGCGCGGCGCGCGGCGCGCGTGACGGCCAGGGTCAGCACCTCGGCGTCCTCGGCGACCACGCGCGCCAGGATCATGCCGGCGGCCGGATCGCCCGCCATGAGGCCGAAGACGCCCGGCCAGGACAGGACGTCGGCGATCTCGGCCTCGGTCCAGGACGGATCGAAGCCCTCGGCGTGGATCGCCGCCAGCGCCGCCACGTCCGGCGTCTCGACAAGGCGCAAGGTCATGCCTGGGGCAGGCGCGCGTCGGGCGCGCGCAGATAGAGCGGCCTGACCGGCGTCGGCGCGCGCGCCGCGGCGATCTTCGCCACGGCCACGGGGTCGCACCCCTCGCCGGGCGCCAGCCGCGCGCCGGGGACGACCTCGGCCAGCAGCGGTCCGCCCGAGCCGACCAGCACGGCCGGCTCGCCGCGATGGAACTCGGCGATCCGCGCGGCGGCGGTTCCCAGGTCCAGGACGTCGGGCGCCATCAGGGCCGCGCCGTCGCGGAACGCCTGCAGGTAGACCTGGCCGCGCCGGGCGTCGATCGCGGCGAAGGCCAGGGCTTCGGGCTCGCCGGCCGCCAGGGCCTCCAGCGCGCCGACGCCGACCAGCGGCGCGTCCAGGGCGCCGGCCAGGCCCTTGGCGAAGGCCAGGCCCACGCGCAGGCCGGTGAAGGAGCCCGGTCCCACCGTCACGCCGATCCGGTCCAGCCGGTCGAACGGCAGGCCGGCCTCAGCCATGACGTCTCGCGCCAGGGGGGCGAGCCGCTCCTGGTGGCCGCGCGCCATCGGCTCGACGGCGCGCGCCAGCACGCGGCCGTCGTCGACGACAGCGCAGGCGCAGGCGTTAAGACAGGTGTCCAGACCCAGGACGATCATGGGCGGGCGCTACACGATCCGGCGGCGCGCTTAAAGGGCCTGTTCGACGCGGGTGACCTCGGGAACGTAGTGCTTGAGCATGTTCTCCACCCCGGCCTTCAGGGTCGCGGAGGAGGAGGGGCAGCCCGAGCAGGCCCCGCGCATGTGCAGCCACACCACGCCGGTGTCCGGTTCGAAGCGATTGAACAGGATGTCGCCGCCGTCCTGGGCCACGGCCGGACGGATGCGGGTGTCCAGCAGGTCCTTGATCTCGGCGACGATCTGGGCGGTCTCGCCCTCGTAGACCTCGCCGTCGTGGCCCGCGGCCTCGCCAGCGTCCTCGAACAGGGGCCGGCCGGAGGTGAAGTGGTCCATGATGGCGGCCAGGATCGGCGCCTTCAGGTGCGGCCAGTCGTGGCCGGGGTGCTTGCCGACGGTCACGAAGTCCGGCCCGAAGAAGACGCGCACGACGCCTTCGACGTCGAACAGGTCGGCCGCCAGGGCCGAGGCCTTGGCCTCCTCGGCGTCGCGGAAATCGCGCGAGCCCTCGGCCATGACCTCGCGGCCGGGCAGGAACTTCAGCACCTCGGGGTTGGGCGTGGCTTCAGTCTGGATGAACATGGCTCTCAAATGGCCTCGGAAGGCGCGGACCGCAAGGCGCTGGCGCCGGCCTAGGCCAGGTCCTCGATCTCGTCGTCGGTGAGGTCGCCGGGCACCACCGTCACCGGCAGCTTGCGCGAGCCCCACTTGACCCCCTCCTTGGCGATGGAGGCGACGAGCGGCCCCGGCCCGCGCCCGCCGACGGCGGCGGCCAGGACGAGGATCTTGATGTCCGGGTCCTGGGCCACGATCTTGCGCAGCGCCGCGCGGGTGTTCTCGGCGTGGACGATGATGAACTCCGGCTGGCGGCCGGTCTGCTCCACAACGAACTCGGCCATGCGCTGGAGCACGCTCTCGGCCTCCTGCCGGGCCTGGCGTTCGATCTCCTCGCGCACGCCGCTCCAATGCTCGAACACGGCCGGCTCGATCACCTTGAGCAGGGCCACGTGCCCGTCGGTGGAGCGCGCACGCCGGCAGGCGAAGCGCAGCGCCGCCTGGAACTCGGCGCTGTCGTCGGCGATGACCAGGAACTTGCGTTGGCTCATGGGCGGACGGTGACCCGGCGCTGCGTCTTAGGCAAGCGTGCGCTCAGGCGCCCCAGAAGCCCACCAGCTTCTTCACCTGGGCGAGCGTGGGCGCGGCGGCGCTGCGAGCCCTCTCCGCCCCGGCGGCGAGGATCGAGTCGATTTCGCCCGGATCGGACATGTAGTCGCGCATGGCCTCGCCGACGGGACCGAGCTTGGCCACCGCCAGATCGGCGAGCTTGGGCTTGAAGGCGCCGAAGCCCTGGCCGGCGAACTCGGCCAGCACCTCGGCGTTGGAGCGTCCGTCCAGCGCCGCGTAGATGCCGACCAGGTTCATGGCCTCGGGCCGGTCCTTCAGCTCGTCCAGGGTCTCGGGCAGCGGCTCGGGGTCGGTCCGGGCCTTCCTGATCTTCTGGGCGATGGCGTCGGCGTCGTCCATCAGGTTGATCCGCGAGTAGTCCGACGGGTCGGACTTGGACATCTTCGCCGAGCCGTCGCGCAGGCTCATGATCCGCGCGCCGGGGCCCTCGATCATCGGCTCGGGCAGCGGGAAGAAGGCCGGCGCGTCGAAGTCGTGGTTGAACTTGCCGGCGATGTCGCGGGTCAGCTCCACGTGCTGCTTCTGGTCCTCGCCCACCGGCACGTGGGTGGCCTTGTAGAGCAGGATGTCGGCGGCCTGCAGCACCGGGTAGGTGTACAGGCCCACGCTCTCGCGCTCCTTGTGCTTGCCGGCCTTGTCCTTGAACTGGGTCATCCGGTCGAGCCAGCCGAGGCGGGCGACGCAGTTGAAGATCCAGGCGAGCTCGGCGTGGGCGGCCACGGCGGACTGCGGGAAGATCGTCGCCACCTTCGGGTTCAGCCCGGCGGCCAGATAGGCCGCGGTGATCTCGCGCACCTGCGAGGCGAGCTGGGCCGGGTCCTGCCACACGGTGATCGCGTGCATGTCGGCCACGAAGATGAAGGTGTCGATCTCGTGCTGCAGGCGGGTGAACTTCACCAGGGCGCCCAGGTAGTTGCCCAGGTGCAGCGCGCCGGAGGGCTGCACGCCGGAGAGCACGCGTTCGGGGCCCGCGTAGGGGGCGGGGGCTTGGTCGGTCATGATTGGATCAGGCTTCGATAAGGGGAACGACAAGGCGCGCGCGGGCGCGCCGGTACGGCGGGATCAGGCGCGGCGCCATCGCCAGGTGCTGTGTCCGCGAAAAGCCATGGCCGAGCCAATAGTCCCCGGCCGGCCTCAAGACAAGCCGGGATCGACCGGCGCGGTCTCGCCCTTCTTGCGGCGCAGGGCCGCGCGCGCCTCGGCCAGGGTGAGGCCGCCGAACGCGAACAGGATGAACGGATAGGCGACGGCGGCCAACGCGGAGACGCCGACCACGGCGATCTCCTTGGCGCCGAGCGGGCCGAGCCGCACCGCGGCCAGCGGCGCCTCGATCAGCGGACGGAAGTGCGAGGCCGCGCCGAGCAGGGCCGCCAGCAGGGCGGCGGCCGCCAGAATGCGCACGAGCCGCGAGATCGCCTTGGCGTCCGGCGTCCACAGCCCGCGCCGCAGGATCGCGACCGTCATCATCACCACGTTGAGCCAGGAGGCGAAGCTGGTCGCCGCGGCGATGCCGGCCGCGCCCATCAGCGGGAACAGGGTGACGCCGCCGGCGATGTTCGCGCCCACCGAGACGAGGGCGTAGCGCATGGGGGTCTTGGTGTCCTGGCTGGCGAAGAACACCCGGCTGGCGAGCTGGGCCAGCACGAAGGCCGGCACGCCCCAGCCGTAGTAGAACAGCGCCGCGGCGGTCTGGTGGGCGTCGACCGCGGTGAAGGCGCCGCGGGTGTAGAGGCCGTCGATCAGGAAGAACGGCATGGCGATCAGGGCCGCCGCCGCCGGCAGGGTGAGCGCCATGGAGAAGGTGACCGCCTCGTCGATGGCGCCGCTGGACTGGGCCTTGTCGCCGGCGTGCACGGCGCGCGACAGGCGCGGCAGCAGCGCCACGCCCACGGCCACGCCGACCAGCCCCTGGGGAAGCTGGTAGAGCCGGTCGCACACGGCCAGCCACGAGCGGGCGCCGTTCACCTGGCTGACCAGGATGCCGGAGATGAACACATTGATCTGGCTGGCGCTGGCGGCGATGGCGCCGGGGATGGCCAGGCTGATCAGCCGCTTGATGTCCGGCGTCAGCCGCGGCCAGCGCAGATCGACCCGCGCGCCCGACTTGCGCACGCCCCACCAGAGCAGGGCCGCCTGGGAGATCCCGGCGGCGACCACGCCGATAGAGGCCGCATAGGCCGCGCCGACCGGCGTCTTGGCCGGCAGCACGGTGGCCAGGGTCCACAGGTTGAGCAGGATCGGCGCGGCCGCCGACAGGATGAACCGGTTGCGCCCGTTCAGCACCCCGGACAGGTGGGCGTAGATCGCCATGCACGGCAGGTAGGGCATGGTGATCTGGGTGAGCACGATCGCCAGCTTGAACTTGTCCGGATTGGCCGCGAAGCCCGGCGCGATCAGGTACATCAGCCAGGGCATGGTCAGCTCGGCGACCACGGTGATGGCCAAGGTGGCCGCCGCCAGCACCGCCATGGCGTCGGCGGCCAGCACGTCGGCGGTCTCCTCGCCGTCCGTGGCCAGGGACTTCGAATAGGCCGGCACGAAGGCGGCGGCGAAGGCGCCCTCGGCGAAGATGCGGCGAAACAGGTTCGGGAAGGCGAAGGCGGTGTTGAAGGCGTCGGCCGCGAAGGTCGCGCTGGCCCCCATGCGGTAGGTGACGGCCAGGTCGCGCACGAAGCCGAACACCCGGCTGAGCAGGGTGAAGGCCGAATAGACCATCGAGGAGCGGATCATGCTCCCTCCGCGGGCGGCGGCGGGGACGGCGGGCGGTTCGGGGGCGGCCTGGCTCACCGCGCCTGTGTGCGCAGCGCCCCGCGAACCCGTCAAGCGGGCCATGCTAGCGGGCGATGCTGGCGCGGGCGCGCCGCAGGTTCACGCGCGGCCGCGCGGCGGGCTCGGCGTCCTTCAGCGCCTCCAGCAGGGCCGAGCGCAGGGCCGTGCGGCGCCTGGGGTCGGTGAATTTCCCGCGGTCCTGGTCGACCACGTAGAAGGCGTCGACGGCGCGCTCGCCGTAGCTGTCGATATGCGCGGAGATGATCGACAGGCCGGCGTCGGAGATGGCCCCGGCCAGCGCGCCCAGCAGGCCCCGGCGGTCGCGCCCGGAGGCCTCCACCACGGTGGCCTGCTCGGAGGCCTCGTTGTCCACGGTCACGGTGGGCGTGATGTCGAAGGCCGCCGCCCGGCCCAGGTCGGCGGGACGCCCGGTCTCAACCCGCGCCGGCTCGCCGCGGCCGGCGGCCTCCAGGGCCTGGGTGAGCCTGGGCAGGGCGTGGTGGGCGTCGCAGCCATAGGGCTGGCCGGCCACGTCCTGCAGGTAGAAGACGTCCAGCGCCTGGCCCGCGCGCGAGGTGTAGACCCGCGCGCCGAGCACGTTGGCGCCGACCGCCGTGATCGCCGAGGCGAGGTCCGTGAACAGCCGGTCGCGGTCGGGCGCGGCCACCACCACCTCGGCGGCGTTGAGGTCGGGGCGGATCCTGGCCTCGGCCGCGGCCCCGCCGCCGGCCTTGGCGCGCTTGGCCAGGGCCGCGTGGGCGGTGATCTCCTGGTCGGTGAAGCCGTTGAGATAGGCCTCTTCCATCGTGTCGGCCCAGGCGATCACGTCGGCGCCGGCGCTGGCCAGGCGCGAGCGCGTCTCGGCCGCCGCCGCGGCCTGATGGCGGCGCACGGCCTGGGCCGCGTCGGAGCCGCGGCCGCCGCGGAACACCGCCTCGGTGGCCGCGTAGAGCTCGCGCATGAGCTGGCCCTTCCAGCCGTTCCAGACCCCCGGCCCCACGGCGCGGATGTCGGCCACGGTCAGCACCAGGAGCAGGCGCAGCCGCTCGGGCGTCTGCACGATGCGGGCGAAGTCGGCCACGGTGCGCGGGTCGGACACGTCGCGCTTCTGGGCGAAGTCGCTCATCACCAGGTGGTGCTCCACCAGCCAGGCGACGAGCTCGATCCGCGAGCGCTCGAAGCCCAGCCGCTCGCACACCGCGCGGGCCGAGCGGGCGCCGGCCTTCTCCTGGCCGCCGGCGATGCCGCCCTTGCCGGTGTCGTGCAGCAGCATGGCCAGGAACAGCGCCTCGCGGTCGGCGATCAGCGGCATGACCGAGGTCGACAGCGGATGGTCCTCGGCGAAGCGCCCGTGGGCGATGTCGTTGATCACGCCGACGGCCCTGAGGGTGTGCTCGTCCACCGTGTAGGAGTGGTACATGTTGAACTGCATCTGGGCGACGACCCGCCCGAACTCGGGGATGAAGCGGCCGAGCACGCCGGCCTCGTTCATCAGCGTGAGGGTGCGGTAGGGCTTCTTGCCCCGCGCCATGATGTCGAGGAACACCTTGGCCGCCGCCGGGTCGCGCCGCACCTTGGAGGTGATCAGCCCGTCCATGCGCGTGGCGGCGGTGAAGGCGTCGGGGTGGACGTCCAGGTCGCGCAGGTCGGCGATCTTGAACAGCCGCAAAAGGTTGATCGGATCGGCCTCGAAGGTCTGCGGCCCGTCGATGTTCAGTCGCCCACCGTCCTCATGGAAACCGGGCGTGTCCAGCGGCTTGCGCTTGGTCTTGCGCCCGGGGATCAGGCGCGACAGGCCCTTGGGCTGGGTCTTGACCCGGTCGGCCTCGAGCTTGGCGGCGAACACCCGCGTCAGCGCGCCCACCTCCTTGGCGATCAGGAAGTAGCGGCGCATGAACCGCTCCACCGCCGGGGCGTCGCCGCGGTCGCCGTAGCCCATGCGCCGGGCGATCTCGGGCTGCAGGTCGAAGGTCAGCCGCTCCTCCGGCCGGCCGGTGGCGAAGTGCAGGTGGCTGCGCACGGCCCACAGGAAGTCGAAGGCGCGGATGAAGGCCCGCACCTCGCGCCCGTCGAACATCGACAGCTTCAGCACCCCTTCCATCTGCTCGCCGGGGTGCAGGTACTCGGCGATCCAGAACAGGGTGTTCAGGTCGCGCAGGCCGCCCTTGCCCTCCTTGACGTTGGGCTCGACCATGTAGCGGCTGACGCCGGCCCGCTCATGGCGCTCGTCGCGCTCCTTCAGCTTGGCGGTGACGAACTCGGCCTCGGTGCCCTTGATCACGTCGGCGATGAAGCGGCGCTTCAGCTCCCCGGCCAGGCGCTCGTCGCCGGCGAGCCGGCGGGCCTCCAGGATCGAGGTGCGGATGGTGAAGTCCTCGCGGGAGAGCTTGACGCACTCCTCCACGGTCCGCGAGGCGTGGCCCACTTTGAAGCCCAGGTCCCACAGGGCGTAGAGCATGTACTCGATCACGCTCTCGACGTGGGCGGTCTCCTTGTAGGGCCGCAGGAACAACAGGTCGATGTCGGAGAAGGGCGCCAGCGTGCCGCGCCCGTAGCCGCCCACCGCCATCAGCGCCAGGCGCTCGCCCTCGGTGGGGTTGCGCGCGCGGAACACGTGCACGGTGGTGAAATCGTAGAGGGCGGTGACCACCTCGTCGGTGACGCCGGAGAGCAGGCGGGCCGTCTCGATGCCGCCAGCGCCGTTCTCCAGCCGCTCCTTGGCGATCATCCGGCCACGGAACAGGGCGGCCTTCAGGATCTCCAGCGCCCGGCGGCGCTGCTCGGCCTCGTCGCCCAGGGCGTCGAGGGCGGCCGCGGAGAGCTGGGCGCGCAGGCGCACCCCGTCGACGACGTATTCCAGGCGGGTCGGGCGTAGGCGGGGCGGCATGTTTCTGACTTAGGGCCAAACGGTTAAGGAGCATATAGGTCCCGCGGTCGCGGGCGCCCATCCGCGCCTAGAGCCGGCGCTTCATGCCCGCGTGGCTGAAGGCGAATCCCAGGCGCTCGTAGAAGCGCTTGGCGTCGGTCCGCGTGAGGTGGCTCATCAGCTCCATGGCGCCGCAGCCCCGGCGGCGGGCCTCCGCCATGGCCCATTCCACCATCTGCTCGCCGATCCCGGCGCCGCGCCGGCCGCTGGCGACACGCACGGCCTCGAGCAGCGCCAGGTCCTCGCCCTGAAAGGACAGCCCCGGAATGAAGGTGAGCTGGAAGCAGCCCACCACCGCCCCGCCGTCCTCGGCCACCATCAGCAGGTTGCGCGCGTCGGCGGCGATGCGGTCGAAGGCCGCCTGATAGGCCGGAAGGGCGGCGGGCGAGACGTCCTCGCGCCCGGCGCCCAGGGGATCGTCGGCCAGCATGGCGACGATGGCCGGCACGTCCTCGCGCCGGGCCTGCCGGATCGCCAGGCTCAAAGGGATATCCCCGCCTCGCCCAGGGCCCGCTCCAGCGCGAGGCTCCCGTCCCACACCACGCCGCCCCAGCCGCAGGCGCGGGCGGAATCGACGTTCTGCGGCTTGTCGTCGATCAGCACGAGCTCGGCGGGCGCGAAGCCCGTGCGGGCGGCGACAGCCCGGAAGAACGCCGGGTCCGGCTTCTGCAGGCCGTAGTCGGCGGCGTAGTGCATGGCGTCGAAGCGATCCTTCAGGCCGAGCGTCGTCCACAGGTAGGCGGCGCGGCGATGCTCCTGCACGGTCGCCAGGTGCAGCTCAAGCCCTCGCGCGCGAAGACCGGAAAGATCGTCCAGCAGCGCGCCGTCGAGGCAGGCGTCCTTGGCGAACCAGTAGTCGGTCAGGACCTCCGGCGTCAGGTGCGGGGCGATCTTCGCCAGCACCGGCGCCAGGCGCTCGTGCAGGTCCGCCCGACCCACGGCGATGTCGTCGAAGTGCGGGACGAAGAACTGTTCCTGCAGCAAATCACCATCCAGGCCCAGGTCGGCCTGCATGTCGTGGTCCCAGCGCAGGCCCTGAGGGTGACGCACCACGACCCCGTCCACGTCGACCATCAGGGCCCGGGGTGGAGAACTGGGACGCAAGTTCACTGGAATCCGCCTCCTCATTGTTATTATTCAGGAATCTAGGAAGCCATACCGTGTTGTCCACCAAACACTCACAGAGGAGTGCACGGTATGGCGACGGTAGTCCTCAGGACGTCGCGGTATTACCAACATAAAATGTGTATTTCAAAGCGCACGTCCGAATATCTTGCGTCCTATAACGTAATTTTGTTGACCGCCTCAAGCAATTACGTTAGCTTATTAGAATGGATGGAAGCGTAGATTTTGTCGAATTATTTCAGAGCCGCTCCAATAAGAAAGAGCGAGCCATCGAGTTCTTTACTCGCGTATATGGGACTAAGGACGAATTGGTAGAGCGCCAGTTCTACGCAGATGACTTGTTGCGACGAGACGCGCCGCTTTACCGCGCCCTCGCCAACCATCAGCATCGCTCCGGCGCGACGGTTCTTGACCTGCTGCCGAGCCGCCACGGGCAACTTGGCCCCGGGCGGCCGCGGAAGGGCATGGTGCTGACGGAGGCTCAACTCGCGGAACGAATGCGGCACCAGATGGCGATGAACCGTGAAAGAAGCCGCCGATTTCAGCAGCGTCAGAAGGCATCCAGCGAGTCGTGAGAAAATGACTCGATAAAATGCCGTTTTTTAGAGACGTCCTCGACGAATCAGCGCAGATTTCACACTGAAGGCGAGCACCGCTCGCTCGATGTGGAGCTTCGTCATGCTGATAGGCAGCGAAACTGTACTTCGACTTCTCGTAACGGCGTTCTACATAAGGCATGTCTCACCAGAATTTCGGCTTCTCTGGCGCGAGTTTTATTCAGAGTTTCGACTTTCAAAAGGTCGATATGCGAGATACTTTCTTTGCATCCGCTTTGTCCTGAACATTATTATTCAAATGGCACCGATCATATACTATTCCCGGGTGGGGCATTTTGAGCGGTAGCTCAGGCGAGTTGCAGAAACTCAGCTGCAAAAGCTCGTCTTGGCGCACTCACAGAAGCCCCTTCAGCCGATAGAGCGCGTCCATCGCCTCGCGCGGGCTCATGCCGTCCGGGTCCATGGTCTTGAGCGCCTCCTCGACGGGCGAGGGGCCGTGACGCTCCGGCTCGGGGGCGCTGGCGGCGAACAGCGGCAGGTCCTGCAGGTGGGCCGGGGCGCCAGCCTCGCGCTCCAGCCGGTCCAGCACCTCGCGGGCGCGGACCACCACGGCGGGCGGCACTCCGGCGAGCTTGGCCACCTGCACCCCGTAGGAGCGATCGGCGGGACCGGGGCCGGCCTCGTGCAGGAAGATCAGGTCGCCGTTCCACTCCTTGGCCTTCAGCGACAGGTTGGAGACGTAGGCGAGACGTTCCTCCAGCACGGCCAGCTCGTGGTAGTGGGTGGCGAAAAGGGCGCGGCAGCGGTTGGTCTCGTGCAGCGCCTCGGCGCAGGCCCAGGCGATGGCCAGGCCGTCGTAGGTGGCGGTGCCGCGGCCGATCTCGTCCAGGATCACCAGGGACCGGGGCGTCGCCTGGGTGAGGATGGCGGCGGTCTCCACCATCTCCAGCATGAAGGTCGAGCGGCCGCGCGCCAGGTCGTCGCCGGCGCCCACCCGGCTGAACAGGCGGTCGACCACGCCCAGGCGCAGGCGCCTGGCCGGCACGAAGCAGCCGGCCTGGGCGAGCACGGCCAGCAGCGCGTTCTGGCGCAGGAAGGTCGACTTGCCGGCCATGTTCGGTCCGGTGACGATGGAGAGCCGCGCGGCGGCCGCGCCCGCCCCGTCCAGGCGGCAGTCGTTGGGCGTGAAGGCCTCGCCGGCGCGCCTGACCGCGGCCTCCACCACCGGATGGCGGGCGGCCTCGGCCTCGAAGGCGGCGGAGCGGTCGACCACGGGGCGGCTCGCGCCCACGTCCTCGGCCCATTCGGCCAGGCCCGCCGCCACGTCCAGCCGCGCGGCGCCCTCGGCGGCGGCCTGGATGGGGGCGGCGACCGCGCGGGCGGCCTCGCGCCAGGCCTCGAAGGTGTCGAGCTCGATGGCCAGCGCCCGCTCGGCGGCCTGGGCGATCCTGGCGTCCAGCTCGGCGAGCTCCACGGTGGTGAAGCGCACCTGGTTGGCCAGGGTCTGGCGGTGGATGAAGGTGGCGTTCAGCGGCGGGGCCATCAGCGGCTCGGCGGCCTTGGCCGTGGCCTCGACGAAATAGCCCAGGACGGCGTTGTGGCGGATCTTCAGGGCCACGCCGCTGTCGGCCGCCAGCTTCTGTTCGAGCGCGGCGATCACCCGGCGGCTGTCGTCGCGCAGGGCCCGGGCCTGGTCCAGCTCGGGGCGCACGCCCTCGGCCACGAAGCCGCCGTCGCGGGCCAGGGCCGGCAGCTCCTCGGCGAGCCCCTCGGCCAGCATCGCGCGGAAGGCGTCGAGGTCGGGCGTGTTCGCCGGATCGAGGGCCGCCAGCGCCTCGGCGATCTCGGCCGGCGGCGGATCGAGCGGCTCGGGCTGGCGAGCCGCCAGGGCGGCGATCGCCCCGCCGGCGGCGAGGCCGTCGCGCAGGCAGCCCAGGTCGCGCGGGCCGCCGCGGCCGAGCGCCAGACGGGAAAGCGCGCGGGCCATGTCGCCCATGCCCTTCAACGCCTCACGCAGCCGCTCGCGCAGGACGCGGCGCTCCAGCAGCCAGTCGACGGCGTCCAGCCGCGCGTCGATCGCGGCCGGATCGAGCAGCGGGCGGGCGAGACGCGCAGCCAGCAGGCGCGCGCCCGGCGCGCTCACCGTGCGGTCGATCGCGCCCAGGAGGCTGCCGTCGCGCGCGCCGGCCAGGCTCTTCTCGATCTCCAGGCTGGCGCGGGTCGCCGGGTCGATGGCCATGACGTCGGCCTCGCCCGCCCGGCGCGGGGCGGTGAGCGCCGGCAGCCGGCCGGCCTGGGTGTTCTCCAGATGCGCGGCGATGAGGCCGAGGGCGGAAACCTCCGCGCCGCTGAGCTGGCCGAAGCCGTCCAGGGTCTCCACCCCGTAGAGCCGCTTCAGCCGGGCCTCGGAGGCTGCCGGTTCGGCAAGCGCCTGGGGCATGGGCTGCACATAGCCGCCGACGCTCTTCAGCGCCTCGCTCAGCCCCTCGTCGGCGAACAGGCGGTCGGGAACCAGCACCTCGGAAGGACCCAGCGCGGCGAGGGTGGAGGCCAGACCCTCGCGGCCCACGGCCAGGCATTCGACCTCGCCGGTGGAGATCTCGACGCTGGCCACGGCCGCCTGGCCCGCGCGCACGGCCACGGCCGCCAGGCGGTTGGCGCCGCGCGCGTCCAGCAGGCCGTCCTCGGTGAGGGTGCCGGGGGTGACGACGCGCACGACCTCGCGCCGCACGATCGCCTTGGAACCGCGCTTCCTGGCCTCGGCGGGGTCCTCGGTCTGCTCGACCACCGCCACCTTGAAGCCGGCGCGGATCAGCTTGGACAGGTAGGCCTCGGCGGCGTGGACCGGCACGCCGGCCAGGGGTATCGGCTCGCCCTGGTGCACGCCGCGGGTGGTCAGGTTCAGGCCCAGGCTGGCCGCGCCCTTCACCGCGTCCTCGAAGAACAGCTCGTAGAAGTCGCCCATGCGGAAGAACACCAGCGCGTCGGGCTGGCGCGCCTTGGCCTCGAAGAACTGGGCCATCACCGGGCTGGCGCCGGCGGCGTCGGGGATGGGGGCGGCGGGAGCGTTCATCGAAGCGGCGAGGCTAACGGCGCCCGCGCGATCCGTCAGCCCCGGGGTGCGACCTCCAGGGGGCTTGAAGCCGGCCGCAACCGTGCCAAGTTGTGGATGACGTCTCACGCTGGAGCTCGCCCGTGACATTCGTCGTCTTTCCCGCCGGCCCCATGGACGATGAGGACCTCGCGCGGGTGCACGTGACCACCTGGCGCGAGACCTACCGCGGGCTGCTGCCGGACGCCTTCCTGAAGTCGATGTCGGAGACCGTGCACGCGCGCCGCTTCCGCCGCACGCTGATCCGGCGCGACAGCCCCGAGGTGGTGCTGGCGGCGGCCGACCCCGGCGGCCTGATCGGCTACGCCCAGGCCATGCCCTCGCGCCACGCCCGTCCGGGCGAGGCCGAGATCGCCACCCTCTACGTGCTGCGCGCGCGCCAGCGCATGGGCGTGGGCGAGGCCCTGCTACGCGCCGGCGCCCGGGCCATGGCCGCGCGCGGGGCGACGAGCCTGGTGATCTCGGTGCTGCGGGACAACCTGCCGGCGCGGAACTTCTACGAGCACCTGGGCGGCCGGGCCGACGCCCCCCGCCCCGAGCCGGGGCCCGGCGGGGTGCTCTACGAAGTGGCCTACCGCTGGCCGGACATCACCGCGCTGATCTGAGGGGCTTCAGCAGCCCGTCACGTCGTCCCAGAAACGCTTGGCCTTGTTGAGGAAGCCGGCGGACTTGGGATGCTGCTGCTCGCCGCACAGGCCGGCGAACTCGCGCATCAGCTCCTTCTGGCGCGGCGTCAGCTTGGCCGGCGTCTCGACGAAGAACTCCACGACCAGGTCGCCGCGTTCGCGCGAGCGCAGCGAAGGCATGCCGCGGCCCTTCAGGCGCTGGGTGCGGCCGGTCTGGGCGCCTTCCGGCACCTTGACCATGATCTTGCAATTGCCGTCGCAGTTCTCGCCGCCGAGCAGGCAGGGCGCCTCGATCTCGCCGCCGAGCACGGCCGTGGCCATGGGCACCGGCACGGTGCAGAGCAGGTCCAGCCCGTCGCGTTCGAACAGGTCGTGCGGCTTCACCGACAGGAAGATGTAGAGGTCGCCGCGCGGCCCGCCGCGCGCGCCCGCGTCGCCCTCGCCCGCCAGGCGGATGCGCGCGCCATCGTCCACGCCGGCGGGGATGCGCACCGAGAGCGTGCGCTCGCGGCGCACCTGGCCCTGGCCGTGGCAGTCGTCGCAGGGATCGAGGATCAGCTTGCCCGTGCCGCCGCAGCGGGGGCAGGCGCGCTCGATGGAGAAGAAGCCCTGGCTGGCGCGCACGCGGCCCTGACCGCCGCAGGCGTTGCAGGCGGTGGGGCTGGTGCCCGGCTTGGCGCCCGTGCCCTCGCAGGTCTCGCAGGTCATCGCCGAGGGCACGTCGATGGTCACCTCGGCGCCGGCGTAGGCCTGCTCCAGGGTGATCTCCAGGTCGTAGCGCAGGTCCTGGCCGCGGGCCGGACCGGAGCGCCGCTGGCGGCCGCCGCCGAACATGTCGCCGAAGACGTCGCCGAACACCTCGTTGAAGATGTCGTGCACGTCGTGGGCGCCGGCGTGGCCGGCTCCGGCGTGACCGTTCACGCCGGCATGGCCGAAGCGGTCGTAGGCCGCCCGCTTCTGCGGGTCGGACAGCACCGAATAGGCTTCGTTGATCTCTTTGAAGCGGCCCGCAGCCTCCTCGCAACCGCCGTTGCGGTCGGGGTGGTGCTGCATGGCGAGCTTGCGAAAGGCGCCCTTCAGCGCGGCTTCGTCGCAGCCGCGTTCAACGCCCAGGATCTCGTAATAGTCCCGCATATCGTCAAGCGATCAATGGCTTCAAATGATTGAGGTGGGTTGCGCCCCGCCCGGCTGCAAGAACTGCGCCGGGCGGGAGCCTGTCCGCGAAGGACGGCGGCGACGATCCCCACGGCCCTTCTCGCACCTGTCGGTTGAGCGAGCCATGGGACACGTCGTCACGCTGAGGGCTTGTCGTCGCTGACTTCCTCGAATTCGGCGTCGACAACGTCTTCGCCGCCTTCGGGCTGGGCCGCGCCGCCGCCCTCGGCCTGCTGGGCCTTGTACATGGCCTCGCCGAGCTTCATCGACGCCTGGACCAGGGCCTGGGTCTTGGCCGAGATGGCCTCGGCGTCCTCGCCCTCCAGGGCCGACTTCAGGTCGGTGAGCGCGGCTTCGATGGCCGACTTGTCGTCAGCGCCGATCTTGTCGCCGTGCTCGCCCAGGGCCTTCTCGGTCGAGTGGACCACGGCCTCGCCCTGGTTCTTGGCCTCGACCACGGCCTTGCGCTTCTCGTCCTCGGCCTTATGGGCCTCGGCGTCCTTGACCATCTGCTCGATGTCGGTGTCCGACAGCCCGCCGTTGGCCTGGATGCGGATCGACTGCTCCTTGGCGGTGGCCTTGTCGCGAGCCGACACGTTGACGATGCCGTTGGCGTCGATGTCGAAGGTGACCTCGATCTGCGGCACGCCGCGCGGGGCCGGCGGGATGCCCACCAGGTCGAACTGGCCGAGCATCTTGTTGTCCTGGGCCATCGGGCGTTCGCCCTGGAAGACCCGGATCGTCACCGCGCCCTGATTGTCGTCGGCCGTGGAGAAGGTCTGCGAACGCTTGGTCGGGATCGTGGTGTTGCGCTCGATCAGCGGGGTGAACACGCCGCCCAGGGTCTCGATGCCCAGGGTCAGCGGGGTCACGTCGAGCAGCAGCACGTCCTTGACGTCGCCCTGCAGCACGCCGGCCTGCACCGCCGCGCCCAGCGCCACCACCTCGTCGGGGTTCACCCCCTTGTGCGGCTCGCGGCCGAAGAACTCCTTCACCGCGTCGACGACCTTGGGCATGCGGGTCATGCCGCCGACCAGGACCACTTCGTCGATGTCAGACTTCTTCAGGCCCGCGTCCTTCAGCGCCTGTTCGCAGGGCGCGATCGTCCTGGCGATCAGGTCCTCGACCAGGGCCTCCAGCTTGGCGCGGGAGAGCTTGATGTTCAGGTGCAGCGGACCGGAGGCGTTCATCGAGATGAACGGCAGGTTCACTTCGTACTGCGCCGTGGAGCTGAGCTCCTTCTTGGCCTTCTCGCCTTCTTCCTTCAGGCGCTGCAAGGCCAGCTTGTCCTTGCGCAGGTCGACGCCGGTCTCCTTCTTGAACTCGTCGGCGAGGTACTCGACGATGCGCATGTCGAAGTCTTCGCCGCCCAGGAAGGTGTCGCCGTTGGTCGCCTTCACCTCGAAGACGCCGTCGCCGATCTCCAGGATCGAGATGTCGAAGGTGCCGCCGCCCAGGTCGTAGACCGCGATCTTCTTGCCGTCGCTCTTGTCGAGGCCGTAGGCCAGCGCCGCGGCGGTGGGTTCGTTGATGATCCGCAGGACCTCGAGGCCCGCGATCTTGCCCGCGTCCTTGGTGGCCTGGCGCTGGGCGTCGTTGAAGTAGGCCGGGACGGTGATGACCGCCTTTTCGACCTTCTCGCCGAGGTGCTGCTCGGCGGCTTCCTTCATCTTCTGAAGGATGAAGGCCGAGACCTGCTGCGGGGAATAGTCCTTGCCGTGGGCGCGCACCCAGGCGTCGCCGTTGGGGCCCTTGACGATGTCATAGGGCACCATGCCCTTGTCCTTCTCGACCATCGGGTCGTTGAAGGTGCGGCCGATCAGCCGCTTGATCGCGAAAAGGGTGTTCGCCGGGTTGGTGACCGCTTGGCGTTTGGCGGGCTGGCCCACCAGGCGCTCGCCGTCGTCGAGGAACGCCACGACGGACGGGGTCGTCCGCACGCCCTCCGCGTTCTCGATCACCTTCGGCTGTTTGCCGTCCATGATGGCCACGCACGAATTCGTGGTGCCGAGGTCGATGCCGATGATCTTGCTCATGTTCGAGTCTTGCTCGCTCCTTGTTGGCGGACGACGTGGGTGGGCCTTCTTATGAAGCGCCGCGTTTGACGACGTCCCCGGTTCGATAAGGTCTCGTCCAGCTAACCTTTAGGTCAACTGCCTTGCCTCGCGATATGGGGAAAATCGACAGCCCTGCAAGGGCGAATGTCCCTAAACTTGAAGGGGCATTGGCCGTCAAGCCCGCCGCCAGCCTGCTGACACCGCCGCATAGGTCGTCTCGTCGTGCGGCGCGGGCCCGCCGCGGCTGGCGATGAAGGCGTGCTCCACCACCATGGCCTGCTGCTCGATGTTCAGCTCGGCGAAGGCGCAGCCGGTCCCCAGGTCGTAGGCGTAGGCCCCGGGGCCGTCCCCGGCGCGCAGCTTGGCCGCCAGCAGGTTCACCCCGTTCTGCGCCTGCCACACGTGGGTCATCTCGTGGACGAACATGGCCTGGGCCGCCAGTCCCACGCCCTCGGCGGCGAAGTCGGCCAGGGCGGCGCGCCAGGGCCAGACCACCAGCGTGGGGCCGGCCACGAAGGCGCGGCCGGGCCAGACCAGCGGCTGGGCGAATAGCCGCACCCGGCCCGGATCGATCCCCGCGCCGAAAATCTCGGCGCACAGGCCGGCCTCGCCCGCGCTCAGCGGGCGCCAGCGGCCGCGCGGAGTGAGCGACAGGACGTCCATCGATCCTATATGAGGCCTGATGAGCGCCGCCGCGACCGAAGGATTCCGTCTCTTGCCCGGGCGGCTCGGCCCCGCCGCCCAGGCCGCCCTGCTGGACGAGGTGCTGGCGGCGATGGAAGCCGCGCCGCCCTACCGGCCGGTCACGCCCGGCGGCAAGCCGATGAGCGTGGAGATGACCAACCTCGGCCCGCTGGGCTGGGTCACCGACGCACGCGGCTATCGCTACGAGCCCGCCCATCCGGTCACCGGCGCGCCCTGGCCGGCGATCCCGCGGGCGCTCCTGGACCTGTGGACCGAGCTGGCCGATCCGACGACGCCGCCGGACGCCTGCCTGGTCAACCTCTACCGCGATGGCGCGAAGATGGGCCTGCACCAGGACCGCGACGAGGCGGACTTCGCCTTCCCCGTGCTGTCGGTTTCGCTGGGCGACACGGCGATCTTCCGCCTGGGCGGGCCGAAGCGCTCGGATCCCACCGCCTCCCTGCGGCTGTCCTCCGGCGACGTGTGCCTGCTGGCCGGCCCGGCGCGGCTGGCCCATCACGGGATCGATCGGGTGCTGGCGGGCTCATCGCGCCTCGTGCCCGACGGCGGGCGGATCAACCTGACCCTCAGGCGCGCCGCGCCCAGGGATCACGTCGCGCGCTAGTAGATCGGCGCATCCGCCGGCTGGGCCGGCGCGGCGTTGTCCGGCTTGTCGGCCGGCCTGGCGGGCTCAGGCGCGGGAACGGCCAGCGGCGGCGGGGCGACCAAGGGCTTTTCCGCCTCGGCCTGGACCGCTTCGGCCGGCTTTTCCTCGGGCTCCTCCTCGGGCGCGACGGCTTCCGGCTCCGGCGGCGGCGCTTCGGCCGCCTCGGTGATCGGCTTGGCCTCGGTCGCGGCGATGGCCGCCGCCGAGCCCTGCGCAGCATCCTCGCCCGGCAGGCGCGCGCGGCCCGGCGTGCTGCGGAAGCCCATGTAGAATCCGCCGACCGCGCAGGCCGCGATCAAGACGGCGACGATCCACAAGGTCCGGCGGGGCATGGTCCACATCGACGCGAATCCTAAAGCATTTTCCACCGAAGGGGAGACCGGATCGTCGCGGAAAATGCGCCGCCGCGGACGCCGCTGAAGCTGGGTAAACCGCGCTTAACCCTCTTGCGCGAGAAGATGGGGCGAAGAACCGGAGGGGTGCATGGCGCGGGTCGCGCGGAAGACGGGCCTTGAACTTGGACTGCACATCGCCAGCCTGGCCTGGGCGCACCCGAACACCGCCCGGCTGCGCGGCGGCGTGCTCGCCGTGGCCGGCGTGGCGCTGGCCGTCGCCTTCGCCACCTACAACGCCGCCGACCCCAGCCTGAACGCAGCCTCGGTCAACGCCCCCACCAACGCCCTGGGCGCGCCCGGCGCGATCGCCGCGGACATCGGCGTGCAGTCCCTGGGCCTGGCCGCCGGGGTGGGCTCCCTGCTGATGGTGATCTTCGGCCTGGCGCGGGTGACCTCGGCCCATCCGGACGAGACGCGCACGCTCCTGCGCCTGCGGGGCCTGGCCGCCCTGGGCGGCGTCTTGGCCCTGGCGGGCGTGCTGGCCGCGCCGGCGCCGCCGGCCGCCTGGCCGCTGGCCAAGGGCCTGGGCGGCTTCTGGGGCGACGCGCTGCTGCACGGCTTCGCCGGCCTGCTGTCCTTCGCCCACATTCCCTTGGCCGTTCCCATCGCCGCGCTGCTGCTGGCCGCCGGCGCGATCGCCGGCCTGGGCGCGGCCCTGGGCGTGGGCAGGACCGAGGTGGCGGCGATCGCCGAGTGGCTGGCCCACACCCTGGAACGCCGAGCCGCCGCGGGGCGGGCCGAGCCCGTCGCCGAGCCGGCGCCGAAGCCCGCCCGCGTGCGCCGCGCCGAGCGGGCCGAGCGCGCCGCCGAGGCGCCAGCGCCGGTCGAGGCCGCCGCCGAGCCGGCCGAACCCGCCGCGCCGCTTTCCATCAAGGCGCCGAAGCCCGCGCCCAAGGACTCCGGCCGAGAGGCGCGCGAGGCCCAGGGCGCGTTCGAGTTCGTCAAGACCGAGGGCTTCTCGCTTCCGGAACTGGCCATGCTGGCCAAGCCCAAGCCCCGCGCCAGCCAGTTCGACGAAGGCGCCCTGCGCCAGAACGCCCAACTGCTGGAAAGCGTGCTGGCCGAGTTCGGCGTGAAGGGCCGCATCGACCAGATCCGCCCCGGCCCGGTGGTCACCCTCTATGAACTGGTGCCGGCGGCCGGGGTGAAGTCGGCCCGCGTGGTCGCCCTGGCCGACGACATCGCCCGCTCGATGAGCGTCACCGCCTGCCGCGTCAGCGTGGTCTCCGGGCGCAACGCCATCGGCATCGAGCTGCCCAACGCCCGGCGCGAGACGGTCTATCTGCGCGACCTGCTGGCCAGCCAGGAATACGAGAAGTCCACCCAGGCCCTGCCCATGGCCCTGGGCGAGAACATCGGCGGCGAGCCCTATATCGCCGACCTGTCGAAGATGCCCCACCTCCTGATCGCCGGGACCACCGGCTCGGGCAAGTCGGTGGGCGTCAACGCCATGATCCTGTCGATCCTCTACCGCCTGCCGCCCGAGCAGTGCCGGTTCATCATGATCGACCCGAAGATGCTGGAACTGTCGGTGTACGACGGCATCCCGCACCTCTTGGCCCCGGTCGTGACCGATCCGAAGAAGGCCATCGTCGCGCTGAAGTGGACCGTGCGCGAGATGGAGGACCGCTATCGGCTGATGTCGAAGATCGGCGTGCGCAACGTCGCCTCCTACAACGAGCGCGCCAAGGAGGCCGCGGCCAAGGGCGAGCATTTCGAACGGACGGTTCAAACCGGGTTCGACGACAACGGCCGGCCGGTCTACGAGAGCGAGCGGATCGATCCCAAGCCGATGCCCTATCTCGTCGTGGTGATCGACGAGGTGGCCGACCTGATGCTGGTGGCCGGCAAGGACGTGGAAGGCGCGGTGCAGCGCCTGGCGCAGATGGCCCGCGCCGCCGGCATCCACCTGGTGATGGCCACCCAGCGCCCGTCGGTGGACGTGATCACCGGCACCATCAAGGCCAACTTCCCGACCCGGATCTCCTTCCAGGTCACCTCCAAGATCGACTCGCGCACCATCCTGGGCGAACAGGGCGCCGAGCAGCTGCTGGGCCAGGGCGACATGCTGTACATGGCCGGCGGCGGCCGCATCACCCGCCTGCACGGCCCGTTCGTCTCCGACGGCGAGGTCGAGGCGGTGGCGAGGTTCCTGCGCGACCAGGGGCAGCCGCAGTACCTGGAGGAAGTCACCGCCGGCGGCGACGAGGACGGCGAGGACGGCGACCTGGGCCTTGGCGGCGGCGAGGGCTCCAACGATCTCTACGACCAGGCGGTGGCCATCGTCACCCGCGACGGCAAGGCCTCGACCAGCTACGTCCAGCGCCGCCTGCAGATCGGCTACAACCGCGCCGCCTCGCTGATCGAGCGCATGGAGCAGGAAGGCGTGGTCAGCCCCGCCAACCACGCCGGCAAGCGCGAGATCCTGGCCCGCCCGCCGCCGTAGGCTCAGCCCACGAGCTTGCCCTTCTCTCCCCACGTCGCCACCTATTCGGGGCAGGCCGGGGGGAGGACGCCATGGTCGAAGACGCGCCGGTGCAGAACACCGGCACCGAGTTCGCGGACGCCGACGTCGCCCGCGCCTATCTGAACCGCACTCCCTATCCCGACGCGCTCTACGACCGTCTCGCCGAGACCGCGCCGCGCCGAGGCCGTGTGCTCGACCTGGGCTGCGGGCCGGGCAAGCTGACCCGCGGGCTCGCCGACCGGTTCGATGCGGTGGTGGCGATCGATCCCTCCGAACCGATGATCGCCCTCGGGCAAGCGCTTGGCGGCGGCGCGCGCGGCGACATCGTCTGGGTCGCCGCCAAGGCCGAGGACGCCGACTTCGGCGGACCGCTGGATCTGGCCGTGGCCGGATCGAGCATCCATTGGATGCGGTTCGGGACCGTCTTTCCCAAGCTCGCGCGGGCGCTCGCGTCCGACGCTCGTCTTGCGCTGATTGAGGGCGACGGCCCGGCGGCCGCGCCCTGGCGCGAGGCCTATCATGCGGTGATCGTCGATTGGATCGGCAAGCTCGGCCACGTCTACAACAGCCCGCAATTGCAGGCGCGGGCGGGGGCCCAGGCCGACTGGATCGATGTGACCGGCCGCGAAAGTTTCGAGGCGACGGTGCGGATGACCATCGAGGACCTGATTGACGGCGAGCATTCGCGCGCCACCTGGACGCGCGCCAAGATGGGCCCGCTGGCGGAAGCCTTCGACGCCGACCTGCGCGCGGTGCTGGAGCCCCATGCAGAGAACGGCGTGGTCGAGTTCACAACGCGGACGGACCTCGTCTGGTGCCGCCCGCGACAGCAGCCACGCGAAGCGGTCGCCTAGCCCAAAATCTCCGCCAAGGCCGCCAGCAGCCGCCCCACCTGCGCCGGCGTTCCGACCGTGATGCGCAGCCAGTCGGCGATGCGCGGCGCGCCGAAGCGGCGCACCAGGATCGCCCGCTCGCGCAGGGCGGCGGCGAGGTCCGCCCCGGCGCGGGCCGGATGGCGGGCGAAGACGAAGTTGGCGGCCGAGGGCAGGACCTCGAAGCCCAGGCCCTCCAGGCCCTCGCTCATGGTCTTGCGCGCGGCGATCACCGCTAAGCGCGCCTCTTGGAAATGCGCCTCGTCGGCGACGGAGGCGATGGCCCCGGCCTGGGCCGGCCGGCCCAAGGGGTAGGAGTTGAAGCTGTCCTTCACCCGGGTCAGTCCTTCGACCAGGTCCTCAGAGCCGATGGCGTAGCCGACGCGCAGGCCCGCCAGGCCGCGCGACTTGGACATGGTGCGCACGACCAGGAGGTTCGGATGGTCCGCCACCAGCGGGATCGCACTCTCGCCGCCGAAGTCCACATAGGCCTCGTCGATCACCACCGGGATGTCCGGATGGTCGGCCAGCAGCGATGCGATCTCGGCGCGCGACAGGGCCACGCCCGTCGGCGCGTTGGGATTGGCCAGGATGATCGCCCCGGCCGGGCGGCGGTAGTCGGCGAGCCGCACGCGCATGGCCGCGTCCAGCGCCACGGTCTCGAACGCCACGTCGAACAGCCGCGCCCAGACCGGATAGAAGCTGTAGGTCACGTCCGGGAACAGCAGCGGCGCATCGTGCTTGAGCAGGCCCGCGAAGGCGTGGGCCAGCACCTCGTCCGACCCGTTGCCGACGAACACCTGGTCCGCCGTCACGCCGTGATAG
Organism: Phenylobacterium sp.; assembly: GCF_041916435.1. GTDB lineage: Bacteria > Pseudomonadota > Alphaproteobacteria > Caulobacterales > Caulobacteraceae > Phenylobacterium. The sequence goes on from NZ_JAYRZM010000005.1 coordinate 116,595, forward strand.
GCGCCCAGCGCCTGGCGCAGCGCGCTCGCCTGCGGGTCCGGATAGAGGCGCAGGGCCTCGCCCGCCTCGGCCACGATCGCCTCGGCCACCTTCGGCGAGGGGCCGTAGGGACTTTCGTTGGTGTTGAGCTTGATCAGGCCCTCGATGCGCGGCTGCTCGCCGGGCACGTAGGGCTCCAGCTCGTGGGTGAGCGCGCTCCAGAACCGGCTCACTCGAACTCGAGCTCCACGCCGAGGTCGGCCAGCACGTCCCAGTATTCCGGCCAGGTCTTGGCGGTGCAGGCCGGGTTCTCGATGACGATCCCGCCCACCTTCAGCCCGGCCACGGCGAAGGCCATGGCGATGCGGTGGTCGCCGCGCACGTCGATGCGGGCCGGCCGGGTCTGGCCGGCGAGGGACGGATCGGCCTGAACCACCAGCTCGTCGCCCTCCTCCCGCGCCAGGCCGGGGCGGATGGCGTTGAGCCCCATGCTGAGCGCGCTGATCCGGTCGCATTCCTTCACGCGCAGATTGGCGATGCCGGTGAAGCGCACCGGCGTTTCATTGAACGCGGCCAGCACCGCCAGGGTCGGCACGGCGTCCTGCATCTGCGAGCCGTCGATCACGGCCGGCATGTTCGGGAAGGCGGCGATCACCGCATGGGCGGCCGCGTCCGGCTGGGTGAAGGCGTCGGCCGGCACGCCCTGGTCGATGCTCCCGCCGGTGAGGGCCTCTGCGGCCCAGAGATAGGTGGCGGCCGAGGCGTCCGGCTCGATGGCTAGGTCGCAGGCGATGTAGCCGGTGGGCTCGACCCGCCAGACCCCGTTCTCCAGCGGCTCCACCTGCGCGCCGAAGCGGGCCATGGCCGCGGTGGTCAGGTCGATATAGCCGCGCGCGCCGATGTCGACGTTCTTCAGCGCCACCTCGACAGGCTTTTCCCCGCAGGCCGCGAGCATCAAGAGCGCGGAGACGTACTGGCTGGTCAGGGAGGCGTCGATCTCCACCCGCTCGCCGGAAAAGCCTCCGTGGCCCTCCACCGTCACCGGCGGCTTGCCGGCCGTGGCGCGCGCGCTCACCCCCAGCATCCCCAGCGCCTCGGCCAGGGCGCCGACTGGCCGTTCGCGCATGTAGTGGTCGCCGTCCAGCACCACGGTCCCGTCCACCAGGCTGACGGCGGCGGTCAGGAAGCGCATGGCCGTGCCGGCGTTGCCGAGGAAGAGCGGCCCGGCGGGCTTTTCCAGCCGGCCGCTGGCGTGAACCACGAAGGTCGTAGCGTCCGGCTCGTCGACGGCGACGCCCATGGCCCGAAGCGCCTCGGCCATCCGGGCGGTGTCGTCGCTCTTCAGCGCCCCGGTCAGCCGGCTCGTCCCGCGCGCCAGGGCCGCCAGCAGCAGGGCGCGGTTGGTGATCGACTTGGAGCCGGGCGGGGCGGCGCGGCCGCGCAGGGGCGCCTGCACGGGGCGCACGCGCACCCCGGCGATCTGGGTGCGGGCGGTCATGGGCGCACGCTTAGTCCGGCCCGGCCCGCAACGCCAGAGGCTGCTAGTCGGCGTAGACCGCCGCGCGCCTTTCCATGTTCGACTTCACGGCCTCGACCTGGTTCGGCGAGCCGATCAGGGCGCCCTGCTCGGCGCTCTCGGCCTTGAAGATCGCCGCGTCGCCGGCGCCCGAGGCGGCCAGGTTCAACAGGCGCTTGCCGGCGCGGATCGCGTCCGGGTTCTTGCCGGCGATCTCGGCGGCCAGGGCCAGGGCCTCGGCGCGCGGGTCCTCGCACACGCGGGTGGCCAGGCCCAGCTTGAAGGCCTCCTCGCCGGTGAAGATGCGGCCGGTGTAGGTGAGCTCGCGCGCCACGTCGTCGCGCAGGATCCCCTTCATCAGCACCAGGCCGGCCATGTCGGGCACCAGGCCCCACTTGATCTCCAGCACGGCCATCTTGGTTTCGGGGTGGACGAAGCGGATCTCCGGGCCGAGGGCCAACTGGAAGCCGCCGCCCAGCGCCACACCGTGGATCGCGCCGATCACCGGGACCGGAATCTCGCGCCAGACATAGACCGCCTGCTGGGCGTGGTTGGCGCCGGCGGGGGTGCGCGGGGTGGCGACGATGCCGGCGCCGCCCTTGCGCTCGCCCGAGGCCATCTTGCCGAAGTTGCTCATGTCGAGCCCGGCGCAGAAGGCCCGGCCCTCGCCCGACAGCACCACCGCGCGCACGTCCTTGCGCGTCTTCAGCGCCTCGCCGGTCTCGATCAGCGCGCTGAACATGGCGTCGTCCAGGGCGTTCATCTTGTCGACGCGCACCATGCGCACGTCGGCGACGCCGTTCGACACCTCGACCTTGATCCGCTCTTCCATGTTTCGTCTCCCCCGGCGCGGGCGCCTTCGTTCGGTCCGGCGTCTAGCAGCCCGACCTGACCGTGGGGAATTCAATGGGCCGGCGGCGAATTTCTCAAGCCGCGGCGCGGGCGCTCTTGCGGCGAAGAGTGGTGATGGACCCGCGGCCGTCGGCCTTCAGGAAGTCCACGAGCTGGCGCACGGCCCCTTCATCGCCCGCCCAGGCCTCGACCGCGGCGATGCGCTCGGCCATCGGCGCGGCGTCGGCGAACAGGGTGCGGAAGGCGCGGCGCAGCTCCAGGATCTGGGCGTTCTTGAAGCCGGCGCGCTTCAGGCCGGTGGTGTTGAGCGAGACCAGCTTGGCCCGGTCGCCCTGCACCAGGCAGAAGGGCGCGACGTCCTGCACGACGATCGCCCCGCCCGCCACGAAGGCGTAGTCGCCGATCCGGCAATGCTGGTGGATGGCGCAGAGCCCGCTCACCCAGGCGTGGTCGCCGATGGTCACGTGGCCCGCCAGGGTGGCGGCGTTGGCCATGTGCACGTCGTCGCCGATCACGCAGTCGTGGGCCACGTGCGAGCCGGTCATGAACAGGTTGCGCGAGCCGACCCGGGTGGGCGCCAGCACCCCGCCGTGGAGGGTGGCGAACTCGCGCACCACGTTGTCGTCGCCGATGACGAGGGGGGCGTCGCCGCCGGTCCAGGCGTCATGCTGCGGCGCGCCGCCCACGGCCGCGCCCTGGTGGAAGCGGTTGCGGTCGCCAATCACGGTGTCGCCGTCGATCACCGCGTGCGGCCCCACCTCGTTGTCGCGGCCCATGCGGACCTTCGGGCCGATCACGGCGTAGGGGCCGATGCGCACGCCTTCGCCGATCACGGCGCCGGGGGCGATGACGGCGGTCGGGTGGATCAGCGGGTCGGCGAGGGGGGACTGGGCGATATGCATGGCTTCGCCATAGGCCCGGCTTGACGCGCAGGGAACTCAACTTGCGTGTCCCAGTCTTTCAGTCCCGCGAGCGCCTGGGAGGATTGCACCCTCTTCGTCATCCTCCGGCCGCCGCCAGCGGTGGTCCGGGGGACCCAAGCTGAAACGCCGCTTGGATCGCCCGGACGAGCCGGGCGACGACGAGGCCCCCGTGGCGTCCCGGATGAGCGCGCCCTATCTGCGCCCTATTGACGACAAGCCCGTCGCGTAGTGCTGCTGGCCGAAAGGAGAGCCCGGCTCATGACTTCCCTGACGCGGCGCGGCGCCCTGGCGCTGGGCGTCGCAGCCCTTTCCGCCCCCGTGCTGACCGCCACGCGCGCCCTGGCCCAGGGCCTTTCGGCCGATGACCAGGCCCTGGTGGATCGCGCCGTCGCCTATCTGGAGGGCCTGTCCGAGGCCAAGGGCCGGTTCATGCAGATCGCGCCCAACGGCTCGGTGAGCGAAGGGGCCCTCTATATGAAGCGCCCCGGCAAGGCGCGCTTCGACTACGACCCGCCCGCCGGCCTGCTGGTGGTCTCCGACGGGGGCCGCGTCTCGATCGCCAACTCCAAGCTGAAGACCTTCGAGAGCTATCCGTTGATGGCCACGCCGCTGTCGCTGTTCCTGGCGCGGCAGATCCGCCTGGACCGCGGCGTGGTGATCAGCCGGGTCTCGCGCCTTTCCGACGGCTTCTCGATCACGGCCAAGGACGGCAAGAAGCAGGCCGAGGGCCAGATCGTGCTCGACTTCAACGACGCGCCCCTGCGTCTGGCCGGATGGACCGTGACCGACGCCCAGGGCCAGTCGACCCGCATCCGCCTGACCAAGCTGGAGAAAACCTCGGGACTGGCGCCGTCGCTGTTCGTGCTCAAGGACCCGCGGAACCTGAATCCCGGCCGGGCCAAGATGTGACAATCTCACAACAGGCAAGCGTTAACGCTTTTTCCTCTTGACTTTTCTGCCGTGCGTGGCATTAATGACACGCATGCCGCTGACGCGACGACGTTGCGTCGGCGGACCCCCGTGCCGGAACCTATCCCCTCCCGGCGGCGGCATGAGAGACAACCTTTACGCCCGGGCTTCTCCAGTGCCCGGGCGTTTTTTCTTGCGCCCCCTCCCCCTCCGCGAAACCCCCGACTACAAGGGCTCATGCGTCTTCGCCTCGCGACCTGGAACGTCAATTCCGTGCGCCTTCGGGCCGACCACGTGGCCCGCTTCGTGGAGGAACAAGCTCCCGACGTTCTGTGCCTGCAGGAGATCAAGTGCCGGGAGGAGGAGTTCCCGCGCGAGGCTTTCGAGGCGGTCGGCCTGCGCCACCTGAGGATCGCCGGCCAGAAGGGCTGGCACGGGGTGGCCATCGCCTCGCGCCTGCCGATCGAGGACGCACCCGCGCTAGACGTCTGCCGCGAGGGCCACGCCCGTTGCGTCTCGGCCAAGGTGGCCGGGGTGGAGATCCAGAACTTCTACGTGCCGGCCGGCGGCGACACGCCCGACCGGGCCGAGAACCCCAAGTTCGACCACAAGCTCGACTTCTTCGAGAAGCTGACGGCCGAGATGGGCCGGCGCGACCCCAAGGCGCCGCTGGCCATCGTCGGCGACCTCAACGTCGCGCCCGGCGAGCACGACGTCTGGAGTCACAAGCACATGTCCAAGATCGTCAGCCACACCCCGGTGGAGGTGGCGGCGATGGAGAAGCTGAAGGCCTCGCTGGGCTTCCTGGATCTGGCGCGGGAGACGACGCCGGAGCCGGAGCGGCTGTTCTCCTGGTGGAGCTACCGCGCCGCCGACTTCCGCGCCTCCAACCGCGGCCTGCGGCTCGATCACATCTGGGTCACGCCCGGCCTGGAGGGCGCCTTCCGCGCGGCCGGCTCGGCCGCCCGCGTGCACGACGACGTGCGCGCCTGGGAACGCCCCAGCGACCACGCCCCGGTCACGGCGGATTTGGTGGTCTAGGCCAGCCCGTCATCCTCCGGTCGGCCGCCGGCCGATCCGGGGGACCCAAGCCGAGCTTCCTCAGTTCTCTCCGTCACGGCCGGGCCTGTCCGGGCCATCCAGCCCGACGCCTCGCAACGAGCCGATTGGCCCGCGCGGCTTTAGATGCTCCCCCTCTGGGGGAGCTGTCCCGAAGGGACTGAGGGGGACTGCGAGTCACGGTCCCCCTCCGTCGGCTACGCCGACACCTCCCCCAGAAGGGGAGGAGATTCAAACCCAGGCGCCGCCCCTAGCCCATCAGCTTCGTGAACTGCGGCTGGCCGGTGTGGGCGGTCACGCCGCCGTCGGCGACGACGATCGAGCCGGTCACGTAGGAGGCCTCGTCAGACGCCAGGAAGCAGATCACCGCGGCCATCTCGTCCGGCTTGCCGGCGCGGCCCATGGGGATCAGCCCGGTCCAGTGCTGCTCCAGCCCCTGGATCGCCTTCAGGCCCGCCGTGAGCGGGGTGTCGATCAGGCCGGGACACAGGGCGTTGACCCGGATGGCGTCCTTGGCGTGGTCGATGGCGAGCGTGCGGGTGTAGTTGATCACGCCGGCCTTGGCCGCGTTGTAGGCGGAAAAGCCGTAGTCGCCGAAGAGGCCGGAGATCGAGGCGGTGTTGACGATCGCCCCGCCCCCGCCGCGCTTCATCAGCGGAATGGCGAAGCGGCAGGCGTGGAACACCGCGTCCAGGTCGACGGCCATCACCTGGCGCCACAGCTCCGGCGCCATGTCCGGCGTCTCGCCGAAGCTGCCGATCCCGGCGTTGTTGATCAGGATGTCGAGGCGGCCGTAGGCGGCGTCGGCCTCGGCGACCATGGCCTCGATCTGCGCCGGATCGGCCACGTCGACCTGGCGGAAGCGCGCGCCGCCGCCGACCTCGTGCGCCAGGGCCGCGCCCGCCTCGGCGTTGAGGTCGCAGATCAGCACCTTGGCGCCGCCGGCCGCCAGCCGCCGCACGGTGGCCGCGCCGATGCCGGAAGCGCCGCCGGTGACGACCGTCGCCCTGTCGTGAAAAGACGTCATGTTCAGGCTCCCACCGGCGTGCGCCGCCTTGGAATATTCTCATAGTAGGGGATGACGATCTCGTCCTCGCCGCCGCCGGCCCCGCCGAGCAGGGCCAGGGTGGCGGGCAGCACGGGCGCGCCGTCGACCATCACGTTCAGGCACGCCGGCCGGCCGGAGGCGAGCGCCCTTTCCATGGCCGCCGGCAGTTCGCTCAGGGCCTCCACCCGCTCGGCGTGGCAGCCGAAGGCGGCGGCGACGGAGTCGTAGGCGGTGTCGGCCAGTTCGGTGATCACCCGGCGGTTCGGGCCGTACATGGCGTCCTGGCCGTGGATCGACATGCCCCAGACCTGGTTGTTCAGGATCACGGTCACGATCGGCAGGCCGTGCCGCACCATGGTGTCGAACTCCTGGATATGGAAGCCGACCGCCCCGTCGCCGGTGACGTGGATCACGCGCCGGTCGGGGAAGGCGCGCTGGGCGCCGATCGCCATGCCCGGGCCGATGCCCAGGCAGCCGAGGTAGCCGTGGCCGAGGATCGAGCCCGGCCGCTGGGCGCGGATGTGGTATTCGGCCCAGCCCGCCGCCTCGCCGCCGTCGAGCACGAAGATCGGATCGCGCGATTGGGCCTGCGCGGCCTCCACCAGCGCCTTGCCGGCGAGGTAGGGGTGCATCAGCGGGGCGGCAGGGTCGGCGGCGGCGAACATCATCTGATCGGCGTGGCGCAGGGCCGCCAGGGTCCCGGCCCACGCGGACCAGTCCGGCCAGCTTCGTCCCTCGGCGGCCGCGGCGAAGGCTTCCAGCGCCGAGCCGGCGTCGGCGCAGACGGCGATCTCAACGTCGCGCACCCGGCCGATCTCCTCCGGCTCGATGTCCACCTGGGCCAGGCGCACGTCGGCGCCGAGCATTCCCGGCGAGCGCCCGCCGGTGAGCAGGCCGAGCCGCGCGCCGAGCAGCAGCACCCGATCCGCCTTCAGCCCCTTCAGCGCCGCGGCTACGCCCAGGGTGGCGAAGGCGCCGGCGTTCAACGGATGGTCCGGCGGCAGAAGGCCCCTGGCGCGGGTGTTGGCGACCACCGGGACGCCCGCCTGCTCGACGAAGCGCCTCAGGGCCTCGCCGCAGTCGGACAGGCGCGCGCCGCCGCCGATCATGATCGCCGGCCGCTCGGCGCCGGCCAGGAATTCGACCACCCGCGCGGCCTCGGCCGGCGAGGGCGAGGGCCGGGGCCGGCCCCTGGGCAGGCCGTGGGCCGGCCACACGTCCGCTGGATCGACCGGCATGTGCAGGACGTCCACCGGCAGCTCCAGCACCACCGCGCCCGGCCGGCCGGTGGTGGCCGTGCGCACGGCCTGGGCGGCGAGCACGGGAATGCGTTCGGGATTGGTGACCCGGTGCGCCCACTTCGCGGCCGGGGCGATCATCGCCATCTGGTCGAAGCCGCCCTGCAGGGGGTTGGTCTCGGCCTCGCGCAGGGGCGGGGCGCCGACGATGAACAGGGTCGGCGAGGCGTCGAGCTGGGCGTTGAGGATCGCCGTCACCGCGTTGGCGAAGCCCGGCCCGGCGGTGACCACGCAAACGCCCAGCCTGCCGGTGGTGCGCGCGTAGCCGTCCGCGGCATGGCCGGCGGCGGCCTCGTGGCGGGTGTCGGTGAGCCGGATCTGGTTGTTCACGCAGCCCTGGAACAGCGATTCCAGGTGGCCGCCGTGCAGGGCGAAGATCTCGTCCACCCCCGCCTGTTTCAGGGTCCGGGCGAGCAGCTCGCCCCCGTCCAGCATCGCCATCACCGCGTTCCTCCCCAGGATCGTCGTTCTATGCGCGAGAATTTATAGACCCCTATAAATCCGTCGGCTATGCTTGTCCACGATGAACGCTTCGACCCTCGCCGAGGCGCCCGCGCCGGCCCTCACCGGAAAGGCCGAACGCCGGGCGCGCATCATCGCCGCCGCCCGCGCGCTGATCGGCGACAGCGGCGAGGCCGGCTTCTCCATGACCGCGCTGGCGATCCGCGCAGGGGTCAGCCCCGCCACCCCCTACAACCTGGTGGGCCCGCGCACGCGGGTGCTGGAGGCCATCGTCGAACAGGAGTTCGACGCATTCCGCATACGGATGGAATCGCTCGACGCGCCGCCGGGGCTGGGCCGCGTGGTCGCCGCGGCGATGCTGGTCACCGAGCACTACGGCGCCGAGCCGGCCTTCTACCGGGGCCTCTACCACGCCATGGTCACCGCCGGCGGCGAGGAGCTGCGCCGGATGATGGGCGCCCTCGGTCAGGACCTCTGGGGACTGATGGTGCAGGCCGCCGCCGCCGAGTTCGATCCGCTGATCGCGCCGGGACCGTTCACCGACCACCTATTGCAGGTGATCTCCTCGACCACCCAGGGCTGGCTGGCCGAGGGCTGGAGCTCGGCGCGCTATCGGGCGGAGATGCGCTACGGCGTGCTGCTGGCGCTCTCGGCCGCCGCCGCGCCCGCGCGCCGCCCCGCGCTCCTGGCCGACCTTTCCGCCGCCCAGGCGGAACTCATGCGCCTCAAGGCGCCAGGCGGTAGCCTCCCGCCTCGGTGAGCAGCAGGCGGGCGTTGGCGGGGTCGGGCTCGATCTTCTGGCGCAGGCGGTAGACGTGGGTCTCCAGGGTGTGGGTCGTCACGCCCGCGTTGTAGCCCCAGACCTCGGCCAGAAGCTCCTCGCGCGAGACCGCCTTTTCGCCGGCCCGGTAGAGGTACTTCAGGATGTTGGTCTCTTTTTCCGTCAGCCGAATCTTCTTCTGGTTGGCGTCCACCAGCATCTTGGCCGCCGGGCGGAATTCGTAGCCGCCCAGGTGGAAGACCGCGCCCTCGGCGTGCTCGGCGCTGCGCAGCTGGGCGCGGATGCGGGCGAGCAGCACGGCGAACTTGAAGGGCTTGGTGACGTAGTCGTTGGCCCCGGCGTCGAGGCCCTCGATGGTGTCGCGGTCGGAATCGGCGGCCGTAAGCATGATAACCGGCGTGGCGACGCCGGCCTGGCGCAGCCGGCGGCAAGCCTCGCGGCCGTTCATGTCGGGCAGGTCGACGTCCAGCAGGATCAGGTCGGGCCGCGCCTCGCGGGCCATGCGCAGGCCCTCCTCGGCGCTGGCGGCCTCCACGGCCTCGAATTCTTCCTGCAACTGCAATTGTTCGGCGAGCGCGCCGCGCAGGTCTTCGTCGTCGTCGACGATGAGCAAGGTCTTGCGTTGTGCCATGATGGCGAACATGCACCGCGTCGCGCCCCGGCGCCAAAGACAATCGAGCGAACCGCGTGATCTTCACCGCCTACGCTGACGGCCGTTTCGACCTGGGCGATCGGATGACCCGCTGCGCCCTGGGCAAGGGCGGCGTGGTCGCCGCCGCGGACAAACGCGAGGGCGACGGCGCCTCGCCGCTGGGGGTGTGGACGATCCGGCGCGTGCTCTATCGGCCCGACCGCGAGGCGCCGCCGAAGACGGGCTTGCCGGTCCAGCCCATCGCCCCGCACGACGGCTGGTGCGACACGCCCGGCGATCCGGCCTACAACCGCCCCGTCCGCCTGCCCTATCCGGCGAGCGCGGAAGCCATGTGGCGCGACGACCACGTCTACGACCTGGTGGCGATCCTGGCGCACAACGACGACCCGCCCGTCAGCCCGATGGGCTCGGCGATCTTCCTGCACCTGGCCCGGCCGGACTACGCCCCCACCGAGGGCTGCGTGGCGCTTTCCCGCGACGATCTGCTGGCGCTGCTGGCCCACGCCGGGCCGGGTTCGGGCGTGGCGATCGCAGAGCCCCCGATCTAGCGCTTGCGCCCCTTGGCCGGGGTCGAGGCCAGCTCGCGCAGGGCCGCATTGGCGATGGTCAGCTTGGCGAAGGTCCAGGCGCCGCCGGCCGCCTCGATCTCCTCCACCGTGCGTCGGGCCGCGTCGACCGCCTCGCGCCGCAGCGCCGACCAGGAGGCCACAGCCGCGCTCGCCGCCTCGGCGCTCTCGCCGGCCTGGGCGTTACCGGCGAAGTCCATCACCGCCTTGGTCAGGACGGTCTGCTCGGCCAGCAGGTCCTCCACCAGCCGGCGCACCGCGGTGCGCTCGAAGTGGTCGCCGGCCCGATAGCCGCCCACCGCCGCGCGCAGCCGGTCGAAGGCGAAGGCCGCGCCGACCTCGTGGTAGAGGCGGGCGACCTCGGCCAGGTCCCAGCTCGAGCCGTCGGCCATGTCCACCAGGTCGGCGGTCACCGTCATCGGCTGCATCACAGCGGCGGCGCGGGCCAGCTTTTCCGGGGCGCCGGCCTCGATGAGGGTGCGGGTCGTGGTCTCCACCGCGTCGCGCTCGATATCCGACAGGATCGCCGGCATCATCGGCCCCAGCACGTCGCGCGCGGCGCCGTAGCGCTCCACCAGGGCCCCGACCTGGGCGCCGGTGCGCGCCGCGCGCCGGGCGAGCCAGAAGGTCTGGCCCCGCTGGGCCGCCGACAGCTTGCGGAACAGCAGCATCTGCGCATGGGCCGGGATCTGGCCGTCCAGGGCGGCGACCTGGCTCCACAAGGTGGGCAGGTCCAGCACCGCCTTGGCCGCCTCATAGGCGGTGATGAAGGCCCGCGCGTCGCAGGCGGCGGCCGTCATCAGGCGGTCGGCGAAGCTCGGTCCGCAGCGATTGACCACGTCGTTGGCCACCATGGTGGCGATGATCTCGCGGCGCAGGCGGTGGCGGCGGATCGCCTCGGCGTACTTGCGCAGCGGCTTGGGGAAATAGCTGTCCAGCAGGTGTTCGAAGAAGATGTCGTCGATGGCGTTGGTGGCCACCACGTCGCGGAACAGCTCGATCTTGCCGTAGGCCAGCAGCACCGACAGCTCAGGACGAGTGAGGCCCAGGCCCGCATTGGCCCGCTCGGCGATCGCCGCGGCGTCGGGCAGGCCCTCCACCACGCGGTCGAGCTTGCCCTGGGATTCCAGCCTGGCCATGAACCGGGCCTGCGGCTCCAGCTCGCCGGCGCTGTCCATCTCCAGCAGCGAGAGCGCCAGGGTCTGGTCGTAGTTGTGCGCCAGCACGTGGCGGGCCACGTCGTCGACCATCGAGCGCAGAAGCTTGTCGCGCGCCTTGCGCGTCAGCACGCCCGTGCGTTCCAGCGCGCCGGTCAGGATCTTGATGTTCACTTCGTGGTCGGAGGAATCCACGCCCGCCGAATTATCGATGGCGTCGGTCTCCACCCGGCCGCCGGCCAGGGCGAACTCGATGCGGCCAGCCTGGGTGAGCCCCAGGTTCGCCCCCTCGCCGACCACCTTGACCCGAAGGTCGCGGCCGTTGACCCGCACCGCGTCGTTGGTCTTGTCGCCGACCTCGGCGTTGGATTCGGCCTTGGCTTTCACATAGGTGCCGATGCCGCCCAGGTAGAGGAGTTCGGCCGGCGCCTTGAGGATCGCGGTGATCAGCTCGGCCGGGGTCATGGTCTCGGCCTCGACCCCGAGCATCGCGCGCACCTCGCGCGTCAGCGGGATCGACTTCTGGGTGCGCGGAAACACGCCGCCGCCGGCCGAGATCGCCGCGCGGTCGTAGTCGTCCCACGACGAGCGCGGCAGGGCGAACATGCGCTGGCGCTCGGCGTAGGAAGCGGCCTCGTCCGGATCGGGGTCGAGGAAGATGTGGCGGTGGTCGAAGGCGGCCAGGAGGCGCGTCCTGGTCGACAGGAGCATGCCGTTGCCGAACACGTCGCCGGACATGTCGCCCACGCCCACGACGGTGAAGGGCTCGGCCTGGATGTCCTTGCCCATCTCGCGGAAGTGGCGCTTGACCGCCTCCCAGGCGCCGCGGGCGGTGATGCCCATCTCCTTGTGGTCGTAGCCGGCCGAGCCGCCAGAGGCGAAGGCGTCGTCCAGCCAGAAGCCGTAGGACTGGGCGATCCCGTTGGCGATGTCGGAGAAGGTGGCCGTGCCCTTGTCGGCGGCGACCACCAGATAGGGATCGTCGCCGTCGTGCACGATCACGCCCTCGGGGCGCACCACCTCGCCCTCGGGGGTGAGGTTGTCGGTGATGTCCAGCAACCCCTGCAGGAAGGTGGTGTAGGCGCGCACGCCCTCGGCTCGGACGGCGTCGGGCGCCCCGCCCTTGGGGAGCTGCTTGGGATAGAAACCGCCCTTGGAGCCCACCGGCACGATCACCGCGTTCTTCACCTGCTGGGCCTTGGCCAGGGCCAGCACTTCGGTGCGGAAGTCGTCGCGACGGTCGGACCACCGCAGGCCGCCGCGGGCCACCGGCCCGAAGCGCAGATGCACGCCCTCCACGTGGGTGGCCCAGACGTAGATCTCGCGGAACGGCTTGGGCGCCGGCAGGTCGGCCAGCTCGCCGGAGGCCACCTTGAAGCTGATGTAGGGCTTGGGCCGGCCGTCCGCGCCCATCTGGTAGAAGTTGGTGCGCTGGATCGCGGCGACCAGCAGGGCGATGCGGCGCAGCACCCGGTCGTCGTCCAGGCTCTCGACGTGCTGCAGCGCCTCGATGATCTCGCCGAGGACCTCCTGGCTCTGGCGCTTGCGCTCGTCGATGTCGGCGTGCAGCGCCGGGTGGAAGCGGGTGCGGAACAGATCCAGGATCAGCCGCGCCACCCCCGGATGGGCCGCCAGCGCCTCTTCCTGCACCCGCTGGGAGGGATCCAGGCCGGACTGCTGGCGATAGCGCGCCAGCGCCCGCATCAGGGCCGCCTCGCGCCAGGAGATCGACAGCTCCAGCACCAGCCGGTTGAAGCCGTCGCTCTCGGTCTTGCCCTTCCAGATGGCGGCGAAGGCGTCCTCGAAGGCGTCCTTCACCTCGGCGAAGACCAGATGGTCGCCGTGCTCGTCGACCAGCTCGAACTCATGCACCCAGACCGGCGTCTGCACGCCCGGGCACACCGGGTTGCCCGTCTCCACCATGGCCTTCAGGCCCATGTGCTCCAGGATCGGCAGCACGTCGGCCAGCGGCGCGGGCTCGCCCCGCCGATAGAGCTTGAAGCGGAACTGGACGGCGGAGTCCTCGGGCCGGCGGAAGGCGCGCACGTGCACCTGTTCCTCCGGTCCCAGGTCGTCGATCACGGCAACGTCGGCCAGGGCCTCGGCGGCGTCGTAGCGGTCGCGATAGCCGGCGGAAAAGGCCTCGGCGTAGCGCGAGAGGGTCTCGGACACTTCCTCGCTGGTTCGATCGCTCATGCGCACGGCCGCCTCGAAGCGGTCGTGCCAGGTGCGGGCCAGCTCGACGATGCGGGTTTCCACCGCCAGCAGGTCGGGCTCGGCGTGCGATCCCGGCGTGAGGCCGACGATGTAGTGGATCCTGGCCAGCGGGCCTTCGAAGAACTCCGGGTTGGCCGCCGTGAGCCGGCCGCCGTAGGCTTCGACCAGCAGACGCCCGGCCTTTTCCTGCAGCTCGGAATCGTAGCGGTCGCGCGGCACGAACAGCAGCACTGAAGCGAAGCGGTCGTAGGGATCGCGCCGTTCGAACAGGCGCACCTTGGGCCGGTCGAGCAGGTGCAGCACCGCCAGCGACTGGGCGAGGAGCTCGTCCTCGTCCATCTGGAAGATCTCGTCGCGCGGATAGTTCTCCAGGATGTTCTGCAGCCGCTTGGCGTTGTGGCTGCCCGGCGCCTTGTCCGCGCGGGCCATCACATTGGCCACCTTGGCGCGCAGCAGCGGGATGTCCTCGGTGGCCTCGTCGTAGGCCTCGGAGGTGAACAGGCCCACGAAGCGCACCTCGCCGCAGGGCTTGCCGTCCTCGCCGTAGCGCTTGACCCCGACGTAATCCATGTAGGCGCGGCGGTGCACCCGCGAGCGCAGGTTGGCCTTGGCCACCGTCACCGGCGGATCCAGGTCCAGGCGCCGGCGCAGTTGCGGCGTCAGCAGCGCCGGCTCGTTGGCGCGGCGCAGCACCCGGCGCTCGGGGTCGCGCAGCACGCCCAACCCGTCCTGCGGCTGGAACAGCGGTTCCTCGGCGGCGTAGCCGCCGTCGGCCAGGCGCGGATATTCGTAGACCCGCGCGCCGAGCAGCACGAAGTGCTCGTCCTGCAGCCAGGTCAGGAAGGCGATGTCCTCGGCCCGCACCCGGGTCTTGGGCCCGGTGGTCTCCAGCTCGGCGATGGTGCGGCCGAGCAGGGCGAGCATGGCCGAGAAGTCGCCGACGGCGGCGCGCACGTCGGCCAGGGCCTCGCCCAGGCCGCCGAGGAGCGCCGGCTCGCGGTCTGCGCCCACCCGCTCGAGGATCACCTGGATCATGGATTCGGGACGGGGCGTCCCGTCGGCCGCGCGCTGGCCCTTGCGGTCGCGGCTCACGGCGAGCAGCGGGTGGAACATCGCCCGCACCGAGAAGCCCTGGGCGGCGATCTCGCCCATGACGCTGCTCACCAGGAACGGGCTGTCGTCCTGCACGATCTCCAGGCGGTCGAGGGCGGCCTCCTCGCCGCCGATGGCCGGCGCGATGCGCATCATCGGCCCGTGGCCCTTGCGCTTGGCGGCGAAGGCCCAGAAGTCGGCGAGGTTGGCCGCCAGCTCCTCGGTGGTCAGCTCCGGCGCCTCGTCCGGGGAGGCGTCCTCGGCGGCCTGGGTGATGAAGGTGCGGGCGGCGACGTCGGCTTCGTCGCCCAGCCGGGCGAGGAAGGCGTCGATCAGGGGTTGGGCGGATTGGGCCGCGCGGCGAACGGTCTTGCGCATCACGCGCTCCTCGTCACGCCGCGGGGCCCGGTCTCCGCGGCCCGCACGAGAACGCCGCCGGAGGAGAGAGTCCGGCGGCGCCTGCCTCCGCTGCGGGGGGAACAGCGGAGCACGGGGGGCTCGTGTCGTCCGCCGTCGCGGAAGGCGGACGTGGAGACATCCGGCGGGTTGGGGACCGGATGAGCAATAGATAGGAAGCGGGCGCTCAAGTTGAAGTCCCTCGCACTGAAGATCATGCAGCCGTCTTGCGGGGCGGCTCGTCCCCGGGCGGCGCGTCGGCTTTCGTCTCGCTGGTCCGGCCCAGCGGATCGCCGTCGGCGGAGAGCAGCACCGCCACCCATCGCGCCCCCTCGAACTGGGCCAGGATCACCATGGCCATGACCGTGAGCGGCGTGGACAGGAACATGCCCGGCAGGCCCCAGATCACGCCCCAGAAGGCCAGGGACAGCAGCACGACCACCGGGTCCATGTTCAGGCTCTGGCTCTGCATGCGCGGCTGCACCACGTTGCCCACCACGAACTGGATGGACTGCAACACCGCCAGCAGGATCACCGCCGGCCAGAACGAGGGGAACTCCACCAGGGCGAACAGCGGCGGGGCGGCCACGCCGATCACCCCGCCGATGATCGGCACGTAGGAGGCGATGAAGATCAGGAAGGCCCAGAAGACGGCGTTGTCCAGGCCGACCAGGGCCATGACGATCCACGAGCCCACGGCGATCATCAGGCCGGTGATGGTCTGCACCCAAAGGTACTGCTCCACCCCGTCGCGGATGCGATGGAACGCGGCCACCGCCTCGCGCCGCTCGGACGATTGCGGGAACAGGCCCACCACCTTGCGCTGGAAGCCGCTGCGCGAGGCCAGGATGAAGCCCAGGTAGATCAGCACGAAGATGGCGTTGGAGGCGAAGCCCTGCAGCCCGCGGGCCAGGCCGCCCAGATACTGCTTGGGGTTCAGCTCCATGAAGAGCTGGCCGACGGTCGGCGGCACCTTCACGCCGGCCAGGCCGGCCACCTGGGCGATCAGATCGTTGAGGCGGGGGGTGTAGGCCACCAGCCGGGCGAAGAAGTCGGTGGCGTTGTCGGCGATGATGAAGGCCGAGGCCCCGAACAGGCCGACCGCGGCGATGATCGCCATCGGCAGGGCCGAGGCCGACGGCAGCCACGGCGCGCGATGGCGGACCGAGCGCGCCATCCCGTCGATCATCACCGCCAGGAAGGCCGCCAGGGCCAGGGGCGTGAAGATGTCGCTCAATACGTGGAGCACGGCCCCGCAGGCGATCACCGCCAGGATGACCAGCGCGTTGCGGGAGACTGAGGAGGACGTGGCGGTCATGAGCCGATTGATTCTTTAGGCCATGTCCTAGAGCGAAATCATGACCGCTTGAATTGGATTTTGCCCGCGAATTGCGAAGAAGAGGGCTGCTTTTTGCGGGCGGGCCGCTCGAGCCCGCCGAATTCACTCCCCTCCCAAGGCGGGCGTCGACCATGGATCCTGCCGCCCGGCGAACGCGGCGGCTTCGTCGAAGATGCGGCGCATCGCATCGGTCTCGAAGTTGAGCATGCTCCCGTTCTCCGGCGCGTCGGGAATGGACACCACCTTCATCGGCAGGGCGTGGGCCGCGCAGAAGCCGGCCGCGACGCCCAGGGCCTGACGGTAGGAGTAGCGCAGCATGGTCTCGAAGCTGCGCACCAGGATCGAGGGCAGGTTGGCGTGGGTGGTGCGCGGCGCCTCCTCCAGCACCGTGTTGACGATCACATAGATGCAGCCGCCCGCCAGGCGGCGGCCCAGGTCGCGCCAGCGCAGCAGCGCCTCGGGCATGATGAACAGCGGCGAGGAGACGCCGCCGTCCACGTGCATCTCCTCGTAGGCCTCGCCGCCGGCCTCGCAGGAGAAACGCCGCGGCGGGAACAGGCCGGGCAGGCTGGCCGACGCGATCAGCACGTCGCGGAACAGGGCCGCCGCCTGCTCGCCCCCGCGCGAGGCGATCGCGCCCATGTCCCACATGCAGGCGGTCTGCCGGTCCAGGTCGGTGGTGGAGACGATCAGGCGCCGCCCGGCGGCGTGCTCGCGCGCGACGGCGGCGAGCAGCGCCTCGTCCACGAAGGGGTCGATGAGGCTTTCCAGCGCCTCGGCCGCGAACAGCCCGCCGCCGAAGGCCGGGGCCAGGCGCTTGAGGCTCAGCGCCTCGGCGGCGTATCCGCCGGTGTAGGCCTGGGCGAGCCGGTAGTCCCACTCCGGGCCCAGGAAGGCGAAGGGCGCGATCAGGGCGCCGGTCGACACGCCCGTGACGATGGCGAACTTCGGGCGGGCGCCGGCGCGGGAAAGGCCCGTGAGCACGCCGGCCCCGTAGGCGCCGCCGGCCGCCCCGCCCGAAATCGCCAGGATGTTGAACGCCTCGGGCGCGGCGTCGTCGGTCGGCAGGGCCAGGCGGTCGGCCGCCGCGGACAGCGAGGACTCGGCCTCGCTGACGCCCAGGCGCACACCCTCGAAGCCGGGAATCTCGGCCCGAACCCCGGCGGCGGGCGCCGGCAGGCGATCTTCGAACAGGCGGCGGCGGGGCGGCTGGCGCATGGCCTTCCAGCTTCAACACATAGGCTCGCCGAACGGAAGGCCGTTAGACCACGGATCGCAAAGCGTTCTTCCGGTGGAAGAGCGCGCCCGCCCCGGCTAGCTTCTCGGGCGTGGTGAATTAGAGGAGTCATCCATGGCGGACGATGGCGTGCTGATCGGCGCGGCCGATCAACTGGAATACCTGCGGCTCGACCGCGCCAACCGCCATGGCCTGGTGGCCGGCGCCACCGGCACCGGCAAGACCGTGACCTTGCAGATCCTCGCCCAGGGCTTGTCGGACGCCGGCGTTCCGGTGTTCGCGGCCGACGTGAAGGGCGACCTGTCGGGCGTGTCGCAGCCGGGCGGCCCCTTCAACGACAAGTTCCAGGCGCGCGCCGACAAGATGAGCCTGACGCTCGCCCCGTCCGCCGCCCCGGTGATCTTCTGGGACCTGTTCGGCGAGGAGGGCCATCCGATCCGCGCCACGGTCTCGGAGATGGGCCCGCTGCTGCTCTCGCGGATGCTGGAGCTGAACGACGTGCAGGAGGGCGTGCTCACCGTCGCCTTCCGCGTGGCCGACGACGAGCGCCTGCTGCTCCTGGACCTGAAGGACCTGCAGGCCGCCCTGACCTATGTGGGCGAGAACGCCCAGGACATCGGCGCGCGCTACGGCAACGTCTCGCCGGCCACGGTGGCCACCATCCAGCGCAAGCTCTTGGTGCTGGAAGACCAGGGCGGCGCCCACATCTTCGGCGAGCCGGCGCTCGACCTGAAGGACATGATGCGGACCGACGCCCAGGGACGCGGCTACATAAGCGTGCTGGCCGCCGACAAGCTGATCGCCTCGCCGCGGCTCTACGCCACCTTCCTGCTCTGGATGATGAGCGAGCTCTTCGAGGAGCTGCCGGAGGTGGGCGACCCGGACAAGCCGCGGCTGGCCTTCTTCTTCGACGAGGCGCACCTGCTCTTCCGCGACGCGCCCAAGAGCCTCCTGGAAAAGGTCGAGCAGGTGGTGCGGCTGATCCGCTCCAAGGGCGTGGGCGTCTACTTCGTGACGCAGAACCCGGCCGACATTCCCGACACGGTGCTGAGCCAGCTCGGCAACCGCATCCAGCACGCCCTGCGCGCCTACACCCCGACCGAGCAGCGCGGCCTGCGCGCGGCGGCCGACAGCTTCCGCCCCAACCCGGCCTTCGACACCGGCGAGGCGATCCAGGGGCTGGGCGTGGGCGAGGCGCTGGTTTCGGTGCTGGACGCCAAGGGCGCGCCGACGGTGGTGCAGAAGACCCTGGTGCGCCCGCCGGTCTCGCGCATGGGGCCGATCCTGCCGGGCGAGCGCGCCGCGGTGATGGCGGCCAGTCCGGTGAAGGGGCTCTACGACCAGGCCAAGGACCGGGAATCGGCCTTCGAGCTGCTCAAGGCCCGCGCCGAGAAGGCCGCCGACGCCAAGGAGGCGGCCGCGGCCCAGGCCAAGGCCGACAAGGAGGCCGCCGCCGAGGAGGCCGCGCGCGAGCGCGAGGCTCGGCGTTCAGAGCGCCTGCCCCCGTCCCGCGCGCCGGCCCGTCGCTCGAGCCGCCAGACGGCGGGGGAAGCCTTCGCCATCTCCATGGTGCGGACCATCGGCACGACCGTGGGCCGCGAACTGATCCGCGGCGTCCTGGGCAGCCTGAAGAAGAGCAGCCGCTAGAAACGGCGCGGTCCGAGTCTCGTCATGGCCGGGCTTGTCCCGGCCATGACGACGACAGGGAGACGTCTACCGCGGCGCCATGCGGATGGCGCCGTCGAGGCGCACGTCCTCGCCGTTGAAGTAGCCGTTGGTGATCATGGTCAGCGCGAGCTGGGCGTATTCGTTCGGATTGCCCAGGCGCTTGGGGTGCGGCACCTGCGCGCCCAGGGCGGCCTTCACCGCTTCCGGCGCGGCGGCCAGCAGCGGGGTGTTGAAGATGCCCGGCAGGATGGTGTTCACGCGGATGCCGTCGTTGGACAGGTCGCGGGCGATCGGCAGGGTCATGCCGACCACGCCGCCCTTGGACGCCGAATAGGCGGCCTGGCCGATCTGGCCGTCCTCGGCCGCCACCGAGGCGGTGTTGACGATGGCGCCGCGATCGCCGTCCGGCAGCGGGTCCAGGGTCAGCATGCCGGCCGCCGACTTGGCGATGCAGCGGAAGGTGCCGACCAGGTTGATCTGGATGATCAGGTTGAAGGCGTCGAGCGGGAAGTGCTTGATCTCGCCGGTCTGCTTGTCGCGGCTGGCGGTCTTGATGGCGTTGCCGGTGCCGGCGCAGTTCACCAGGATGCGCTCCTGGCCGATGGCCGCGCGGGCCTTGGCGAAGGCCGCGTCGACGTCTTCCTCGGAGGTGACGTTGCATTTGCAGAACACGCCGCCCAACTCTTTGGCGACGGCTTCGCCCTTGGCCTCGTTCATGTCGAAGATGGCCACCTTGACGCCATGGGCGGCCAGGGCGCGGGCGGTGGCTTCACCGAGGCCGGAGGCCCCGCCCGTGACCACGGCGGAGATAGAAGAATTCAGTTCCATGGACGCTTCGCCTCCCAATGGAGTTAAATGAGATCTAGTTGAGGAGCATGGCTTTAGCCTGATGACCGCGGACTCAAAAGCGTCACCCCACGTCAACGACGGCGGATTTGATGGGCGCGAGGCGCTGGACCCGTCGCGCGCCCTGGTTCCGGCGGTCGTGCGGGTCAACGAACGGCGCGTGGCCCGCGGCTTCTGGCCGAAGATCCGCAAGACGGCCGCCAGGATCCCCTTCGCCGCCGACGCCCTGTCGGTGTGGTACTGCGCGCGCGATCCGGCCACGCCGACGACGGCCAAGGGCCTGATGCTGGCGGCGCTGGCCTATTTCGTCCTGCCCACAGACGCGATCCCCGACGTGCTCACCTTCGTCGGCTTCACCGACGACGCGGCCGTCTTCGCCGCCATGCTGGCGCTGGTCGGCAAGCACGTGAAGCCGCGGCACAAGGAGGCCGCCCAGGAGATGCTGGCGCGGCTGGCGGAAGAAGACTAGGCCGCGGCTGACGCCGGCCGCCGGGCGAGCTGCTGTTCGCGCCAGGTGATGAACAGGGTCGAGACCACCACCACCCCCGCCCCGGCCAGGGTCCAGGCGCCGGGGACCTCATGGAACAGGAAGAAGCCCGCCGCCGTGGTGAACACCAGGCGGATGTAGTCGATCGGCGCCATGGCGCCGGCGTCGCCGATCGACATGCCCTTGATGTAGCAGCCCTGGGTGATGGTCCCCATCACGCCCATCAGGCACAGGAGCACCAGGTCCACGGGCGCGGGCCAGCGCCAGTCCAGGAAGGCGCCCGGCAAGGCGAAGAAGAGGCCGAGCGTCGCCGACCAGACCAAGAGCACCATCGGGCTGTGGTCGCGGGTCATCACCTTCATGCCGGTGACGGTCAGGGCGAACAGGAACGAAGAGGCCAGCATGGCCCCCGCCGGCAGGCCAATGGCGAAGCTACCCCCCGCGCCCGGCCGGATCATCAGGAGCACGCCCAGGAACCCCACGACCGCGGCGCCGATGCGTAGCGGGCCCACGTGTTCGCGCACCACGAACGCCGCCAGCGGCACGAGCCAGAGGGTGCGGGTGAACGACAGGGCGTTGGCGTCGGCCAGCGGCATCTTCTGGAAGGCGTAGAACGACAGGATCATGCCCAGCGTGCCGGCGCTGGCGCGGAAGATCAGGATGCCCGGCCGCGTGGTGTGGAACGCCCCCCGGCCGCGGGCGAGGATGAACGGCATGAGCACCACGAAGCCCGCCACCTGCCGGTAGAAGGTCTGCAGCGCCGCCGAATAGTCGGCGCCCAGGTACTTGATAAGCGTCGTCATCACCGTGAAGCCCACCGCCGAGGCGAGCATCCACAAGGCGCCGTGAACGTTCGGCGCCATGCCGGCGGGGTGCGCCGGCGGCTCGACGATGGTGGGCGGCTTCGGCTCGCTCACCCCTGCGCCGTCGGCATTTCGTCCAGCCCGAGGATCGTGGCGAAGGGGCTCGTCTGGCTCTGATCCCAGGCGTGACGGCCGCCCACGGTGATGCCGCCGTCGACCACCAGGTGCGTGCCCGAGACGAAGGCGGACATGTCCGAGGCCAGGTACAGGGCGGCCTGGGCGATGTCGTCCGGCAGGCCGGCCTTGGGCACGGGCTGGACGGTGGCGCCCAGCTCGGCCACGCGGGCGGCCATCTGGTCGGCCATCTCGCGGGTCGCGCCGAACGAGGCGCCGAAGATCGAGGTGGCGATCAGGCCCGGGCAGATGGCGTTGACGCGGATCTTCTGCGGCGAGAGCTGGGCGGCGGCCACCCGGCTCATGTGGATCACCGCGGCCTTGGCGCTGGAATAGGCGATCGGCCCGAAGCCGGCCTGCAGCCCGGCGATGGAGGCGGTGTTGATGATGGAGCCGCCGCCGCGCTCGATCATCAGCGGGGCGGCGTGCTTCATGCCCAGCGCCGGGCCGCGCACCAGGATCGAGTAGATCCAGTCCCAGCCTTCGACGGTCACCTCGGCGATCGAGGTCATGCGGTCGGAGATGCCGGCGTTGTTGAACAGGATGTCGAGGCCGCCGAACTCGGACTTGGCCTTCTTGAGCGCGCCTTCGATGTCGGCTTCGCTGGTGACGTCGCAGTGGGCGTAGACCACTTGGCCCGGGAAGCGCTTTTCGAGGATCGCGCCCTTCTCGTCCTGGATGTCGGCGGCGACCACCTGGGCCCCCTCCGCCACGAACAGCTCCACCGTGCCCAGGCCGATCCCCGAGCACCCGCCCGTGATCACCGCCACCTTGCCGTCCAGACGCCCCGCCATGCCGGCCTCCCCGCCGCTATCTATGTGAACGCCGATCAGTAGCGGTGGACTCGGCGCTCGTCGAGGGGCGCCTGGTCCGCCTTTTCAGCCTAGTCGACCGTCACCACCACCTTGCCCATGGCCTTGCGGCTGGCGAGGTGGGTGATCGCCTCGCCGGCGCGGGCCAGCGGGAAGCGTTCGGAGACGTAGGGCTTGATCTTGCCGGCCGCGTGCAGCTCGAACAGCTCCTTGACGTTCTGCTGGTGCTGGGCCGGATC
Organism: Phenylobacterium sp.; assembly: GCF_041916435.1. Taxonomy (GTDB): domain Bacteria; phylum Pseudomonadota; class Alphaproteobacteria; order Caulobacterales; family Caulobacteraceae; genus Phenylobacterium. The sequence goes on from NZ_JAYRZM010000005.1 coordinate 139,107, forward strand.
GCGGCTCACCGCCGCGCCCCAGAAGACGCCGACGATGTCCGCGCCCTTCAAGAGCGGCAGGTTCAGCGGGATCTTCGGAATGCCGGCCGGGAAACCGACCACCAGGTAGCGGCCCTCCCAGGCGATGGAGCGGAAGGCCGGCTCGGCGTAGTCGCCGCCCACCCCATCGTAGATCACGTCCACGCCCTTGGGCCCGCAGGCGGTCTTGAACATCTCGGCCAGGGCCTTCTGGCCGTCCTTGTCGAAGGGGCCCTTGGGATAGACGACGCCGGACTCGGCGCCGTGCTTGAGGGCCAAATCCACCTTTTCCTGGCTGGAGGCGGCGGCGATCACCTTGGCGCCCATCGCCTTGCCGAGCTCGACGGCGGCGAGGCCGACGCCCCCGGCCGCGCCCAGCACCAGGAGGCTCTCGGCCGGCTGGATGTCGGCCCGTTCCTTCAGGGCGTGGTACGAGGTGCCGTAGGTCATGATGAAGGCGGCCGCCTCGTCGAACGGCATGGCGTCCGGGATCTTCTGCAGGCGGCCGGCCTCGACCGCCAGCTCCTCGGCCATGCCGCCCCAGCCGGCGTTGCCCAGCACCCGGTCGCCGGGCTTCACATTGGTCACGCCCTCGCCGACTTCCTTGACCACGCCGGCGAACTCGCCGCCGGGGCTGAACGGCCGCTCGGGCTTGAACTGGTACTTGTCCTCGATGATCAGGACGTCGGGGTAGTTGACGCCCACGGCCTTGACCGAGACCACCGCGAAGCCCTTGCCGGCCTTGGGGCTCGGCAGGTCTTCCAGAACCAGGGTCTCCGGACCGCCGACCTGTTTGCTCAGCAACGCCTTCATTGGGGGCCTCCCGCCTCTCAATCGCAAATTCGGCGCGACGCTAGCCCAGCGGCCGGCCCGGCGGAAGGCCGCGGACGAACATTTGTTTGATCGAGCGCCGGGAGCCCTGGCGCGGCCTTCAGAGGTACTTGGCGATCTCGGCCAGCCGCGCCAGTTCGGCGCGGGCCTCGCGCGAGAGCGGGCCGATCACCGCCTCCAGGTGATGCTCGATGTGGTCGCTGACCAGCGCCGTCTTGGCCTTCTCCAGGGCGCCGACCACGGCCTGCATCTGCTGGGCGATCTCCAGGCCGTCGCGGTTGTCCTCCACCATCTTGACGATGGTGGCCAGGTGGCCCTGGGCGCGCTTGAGCCGGTTCAGCAGGTCCTTGTTGTCGGTGTGGCTCATCGGCGCTCCATCTCGGCTCGCCCGACTATAGCGGCCCGTTCAAGGCCAGCCAGCCGCTCGCCGCCACATAGACGCCGATCGCCAGGATCACCGCGCCGGAGAGGTAGGGCGCCTTGCGCACCACCTCGCCGAACCCGCTCCAGCGCTTGGCGACCTGCTTGACGCTGAGGGCGGCGACCACGCCGGAGGCCACCAGGGTCAGGGCCAGGCCCACCGAGAAGCACAGAACCAGGGTCGCGCCGAGCGCGATCTTCTTCAGTTGCAGGCAGAGCAGCAGCACGGTGATGGCGCCGGGGCACGGGATCAGCCCGCCGGTCAGGCCGAACACCACGATCTGGCCGGTGGTCACCTCGCGGCCGGCGAAGCGGCGGCGGATGTCGTCGGCGTGGGCCAGCTCGTGGGCGTCCTGGTAGCCGCCGGCGGCCAGGTCCAGGCCCTTCAGCTCCTCGTGGATGGGATCGTGCGCGCCCGTCTCGCCGGGCTCGACGAAGGCGACATCATAGCGGTGCGCGTGGCCGCCGTGCGCCAGCGACAGGCGGGCGATGAAGGCGTGCGGCTCGGGGATTTCCTCGGCCGATTCCAGGAAGCCGTCCTTCTGCACGAAGCCATAGGCCTCGCGCGCGCCGTCCGGCCGCTCCGTCTCAAGGCTCACGTCGGCGGCGGGCCACGGCCGGCCCCGCTCGGCGAACAGGCGAAAGCGCGGGGGAACGCCGTCCTCGAAGATCTCCAGCCGCAGCACGCCGTGGCCGGTGTCGACGCGGCCCGCATGCGGATGGTGGTGGCCGCGCCCGTGATCATGGCCGTGGTGATGGCCGTGACCGTGGTGATGGTCGTGCTCGGCGATGGCCGCCAGCGTCTGGTCGCGGCGCGTGCGCCACAGCATCCACAGGGCCATGACGACGATCACCGCCCCGGACGCCATCTGGAAATAGGGCTCGGCGATCTCCGAATCGAAGCCGCGCCACAGGGTCATGCCGCCCAGGGCGATCGCCCAAACGATCAGGGTGTGCGAGACCGTGGCGCTCAGGCCCAGCAGCACCGCCTGCCGCACCGTGCCGCGCACGGCGATGATGAAGGCCGCCATCATCGTCTTGGAATGGCCGGGCTCCAGGCCATGCAGGGCGCCCAGGAGGATCGCGCTCGGAATGAACAGCCAGGCGTGCCCAGCCCCTTGGGCGATCAGGTCGGCGAGGGGGGTCATGCGGCCTCCAGGGGCGTCAGCGTCTAAATCCTATCCCCCTGGGGAGGATATGACCAGCCGCCTTCACGCCGCGGGCTTCTCCAGCAGCATGTAGCAAGCAGACCTAGGGCTGGGCCGTCGTCACCGGATGTGATGCTTTGCGCGTGGGATATGGCGACGTAGCGTTGTGGTGTCGGAAATGATTTCCAGGCGAGATCGCTCAAATACGGTGGTCGGTCTTATTGAAAAGCATCAGGAAATCATTATAGCGATGAAGAAATTCAACGCGCTCTCGATGCTATGGTAAGCTACTTGCCTCCCCGGAGCACTAAGTTCTACCATTTGAGCCTAGCTCATAACTAGGTCGGCCGACGCCTGTACACGGCATTCTGATGTGAGATGCGCGAGACGTGCTAGCTGCACTGAGAGCCGCCGACGGGCTGCTAGCGCGCTTGGATGTTATCAACTAGGTAATTGCAACTCGCAACCTTGATGCGAGCGCCGCTCGCATGATTGTGCATTTCGACAAACACATCGAGGTCGCTCTAGGCTTAAAGCCAAATGGTTGGTCGCCGAAATCCCTCGAAGGAGTCACAGCGAAGCTGTGGCGTCTGACCACATAAAGATATGTACATGTCTTTAGATTTAAAGAAATTCTGGGGGGATCAATTTTTATTTTGACGATTCAGTTCAAGGTGTCGCATTAACAACGGTGGCGCTCGTCGCTTTCTTTTTCCGGCTCCTGCACTCCGAAGCCCTGAATGGCACGCGGGGCGCATGGGGTGCCCCGGAGCCGCCAGGGGCTTGCCCTGGCGAACCCACGGAAAAGGAGGTGACACTATGCGTGTTGCTTGTTCGTGGCCGAAAGCGGTGAGCGTTTGCTCCTATGTCCGCTTCCGGTTTGGCCGTAGGGAAACTGTCGTTTCCCACTGCCGTCGCTATCCGTCTCGCTGAACCCGACGTCGGATAGTTGACTGAGCGGCGAGCGCCACCCGCATGTGGATAGAATCATAAATTATGAGGTGGTGTCCACCGAAGAGACGCGAGCGGCGCTCGCATCGATGGTGAGCTTGGTGCCTATTGCCGCGGTGGCGCGAAACCCGCCGTATCGCCGCCACTAGTGGGCCAGAGGGGTTCAGCTATCTGCACGGACGCTTGGTCCATCGCGGCGTAGCGACGCTTGGAATAGGCGAGACAGAGGCCAATTTGCGTAACAAGATCAGCCGGCGCGGACTCACTGGGGCTTTTCTGATCCAATGTCTGGTAGCAATAGGCATCAGACCGCTGCGGCTAGAGGATTAAGTCTTCTCGCCGCCGCCGCCATTCTCTTCGCCGGAAGCGCGTGGATTTGGAATCTCGGAGCCACTCGGATTGCGCTCGCCCAGCGTGGCTATCCAGTATCCGCACCCGATTGTAGTGGCTCCAAACCCTGCAAGCAGGACACATATATTGCTGCAAGGACCGCCGCTTCTGCCGATACGGCGCTCTATATAGCTCTCGGTCAGCTCGTCGCGAGCCTCTTGGGCCTCGGCGGTGTCGGCTATACCGTCTTTTATGCGCGGTTGGCTTGGCGAGAGGCCGAGCGGAGCGCCAACGCCGCTCATGAAGCCTTAGAGGACACGCGGAATGAAACTGCTGAACAAGCGGCTAGATTCGAATCGCAACTGAAGGCGGCCACTGAGGCAGCCGAGGCATCGCGGAGCGGTGCTGTCGAGATGGGGCGTGTCGCCGACGCTATGAGCGCCAGCGTCGAAGTAGTTCGCGAAAATTTCGAAATGTTGAAGCAGCGCACTGCTCAGCAGATGAGAGCGTATGTCACCGTGCTAGGCGGAACGGCACTCTTTCAAGACCGAAACCGCAACATTCGGTTCGAAGGGCGCCCACTCTTCCTCAACACCGGCGCCACCCCGGCCCACAAACTGCAGTACCGTGCATCTTGCGCCGTGATCGATGTTGGCGCCAATCCAGATTTTCGATTCCCCTTGGATGGGTGCGAATTTCGAGGTGCAGCCACACTTAACTCTCAACAAAATGTCACTGGGCACGTGACGCTTCAGGATTTCATTCCTGATCAGGACGTGATTCCGACCATGTCCGCCGCACCACGCGCTTTCGTCGTTTGGGGCGTTGTGACGTACGAAGATATTTTCGAAGAAGTACATGAGACCCGATTCGGAATAGTCTACTATTGGACGCCTAACATTGACCCCAACGGCCCGCCAATTGTTCAAAATCACTACACCAAGAAACACAACGAGGCCACCTAGTACTCACGTTACGCTTCGCCGTTTCCGATGACACGACATCTACACGTAGGTGTGGCATTGAAAGCCACATCTTTGGTGTGCTTGCTACGTAGCGTCGGGCTTTTCCAGCAGCACGAACCAGGTCCCGTTGAAGGCGCCCTCGTCGATCACGGCGAAGCCGGCGCCGGCCGCCATCCGCCGCCAGGCCACCTTGGACGTCAGGAGGAACGACAGCACCGAGCCGACGGCGAACATGCTCCAGCCCGGCGTCCGCACGCCCATCAGGAAGCGCGCGCCCGGCTTCAGCACGCGGAACATCTCCGCAAGGCCCGCTTGCTTGTCGCGGCCCAGGTGGTCGTAGACGTGGGTGGAGACGGCGGCGTCGAAGTCGGCTGCGGCGAACGGCAGGGCGGTCAGGTCGGCGGTCTCGATGCTCACCTTGTCGGTCAGGCCGGCCAGCGCCAGGTTCCGCTCCAGGAGGCGGCGGCCGCCCTCGTCGATATAGCCGGCGTCGAAGCGGTCGACGGCGATCACGTGACCGTCCTTCAGGACGCGCGACAGCGCGATGGTGGTGCGCCCCGAGCCGCAGCCGGCGTCCAGCACCACGTCCCGGTCGGAGCGCAACAGGTCCACCATCGGCAGCACCACATGGTCGAGCCGGCGAAAGCCGCGCATCACCAGGTTGCCGACGACGAAGACCACGCCCGCCGCCACCAGCAGGAAAGCGAGCGGCCAGAGGGCCGGCGCGGAGACCTCGACCGCCACGGCGGCGGCCAAGGCCGCCAGGGCCGCGACGCCGAGACCGTTCATCCAGCCCGGCCCCCAGCCGAAGTCGTAGCCCTTGGCCTGGCGCTCGGCCGCGTGGGTCCAGCGGCGCACCGGCCCGCGCAGCGCCGTCACCCAGAGCGTCGTCAAGAGCACCAGGCCGCCGACCACATGGAAGCCGGCGAACAGCAGAAGCGAGGTCGAGACCCCCTTAAGCGTCGGCGCATAGACCATCAGCGCCAGGCCCGCCGCCAGGCCGACAAGGCCCATCAGCCACATGTGGCTGTGCGGATGGCGCGGCTTGAGGCGGGACTGTTCGTGCATGGCGATCGGCTCCTGAGGCGGCGGGCGCGCTTCGCCGGCGTCCGCCCTTGGGCTAGGGTCTAGCGGAGCGCGCGCGGGACTTGCCGGACATGGGCGGGCGCGCCGTCCGATAGCGGACGATCGGCGTCAGATGTCCGGAAAGCCGGATGTCCGGAAAGGAGGAGCCGATGAGCGAACTCGCCATGGAGGATCGGCGGGTGCGGCGCACCAAGGCGGCCCTGTTCGACGCCTTCGTCCACCTGGTGCTCGACCGCCGCTACGACCAGATCCGCGTGGCCGACATCGTCGAGCGGGCCGGCGTCGGCCGCTCCACCTTCTACGAGCACTACGAGGGCAAGGACGAGCTGCTGCGCGAGGGACTCGCCGGCCCCTTCGCCATTCTCGCCGACGCCGTCACCGAGCCCCATGACGAGGCCCGGCTCGTCGAGGTGATCGAGCACTTCTGGGAGAACCGCCGGATCGGCGCCGTCCTTTTCAACGGCCCCACGGCGAGGATCATCACCGCCGCCCTGGCCGAGCAGATCGAGGCGCGGCTGTCCGGACAGCGCCTCCTCGCCCCCGCGCCGCTTGTCGCCGCCCAGATCGCGGCGGGCCAGATGGCCCTGCTTTCGGCCTGGCTGGCGGGGCGCGCGTCCTGCCCGGCGTCCGTGGTCGCGCGCGCCCTCGCCGCCTCCGCCCGCGGCGGCCTGGAGGCCCTGGAGGCGGGCTGATCGGCCTCATTTGGAGCCTAGGGCCGTTCGCCCTATATTCCGCGCCTTCCGTCGACGGGGATTTCCTTGGGCGTCACGCTGGACCTTTCGCGCACAGCGGCTTCGGCCGCGCCCGTGCTTCCCAACCTTTCGGGCCTCACCCGCAAGGCGCTGGCCGATGCGCTGGTGGCCGCCGAGGTGGTGCGCCCGGACAAGGCGCGGATGCGCGCGAGCCAGCTCTGGCGCTGGATCCACCACTATGGCGTCACCGACTTCGCCGCCATGACCGACGTCGCCAAGGAGACCCGCGCGGCGCTGGCCGAAAAGTTCACCCTGGCGCGGCCCGAGGTGGTCGAGCGCCAGGTGTCCAAGGACGGCACCCGCAAGTGGCTGATCCGCATGGCGCCGGGCATCGAGGTGGAGACGGTCTACATCCCCGACGTCGGCCGCTCGGGCGCGCTATGCGTCTCCAGCCAGGTGGGCTGCACGCTCAACTGCACCTTCTGCCACACCGGCACCCAGGCCCTGGTGCGCAACCTTACCGCGGCCGAGATCGTCGCCCAGGTGCAGGTGGCCCGCGACGACCTCGGCGAATGGCCCTCGCCCAAGGAGGACCGCCGGCTTTCCAACATCGTCTTCATGGGCATGGGCGAGCCGCTCTACAATCTCGACAACGTCGCCGACGCCATCGACATCATCGCCGACAACGAAGGCATCGCCATCTCGCGGCGGCGGATCACGGTCTCGACCTCCGGCGTGGTTCCCGAGCTGAAGGCGCTGGGCGAGCGCACCCAGGCCATGCTGGCCATCAGCCTGCACGCCACCAATGACGAGCTTCGCGAGAAGCTGGTGCCGCTGAACAAGAAATACCCGATCGAAGAGCTGATGGCGGGCATTCGCGGCTATCCGGGCCTGGGCAACGCCAAGCGGGTGACCTTCGAGTACGTGATGCTGAAAGGCGTCAACGACAGCCCGGCCGAGGCGAAGGCGCTGGTGCGTCTGCTCAAGGGCATCCCGTCGAAGATCAACCTGATCCCGTTCAATCCCTGGCCGGGCAGCGCCTACGAGTGCTCCGACTGGGGAACGATCGAGGCCTTCGCCGCGGTGCTGAACCGCGCCGGCTACGCCTCGCCGATCCGCACGCCGCGCGGGCGCGACATCCTGGCCGCCTGCGGCCAGCTCAAGTCCGAGAGCGAGAAGCTTCGCGCCAGCGCCCGACGGCGGGCGGCGGCGGCCGAGTAGAGTCCCTTACACACGCGAGCACCCCGCCCAATGCCCGAACAGCTTCAGTCGCCGGAAATCCAGGCCTTCGCCACGGGTTTCCCCCTCACCCTGCTGCACGCGGCGGTGACGGTGCTGATCCTGATCGCCGGCGCGGCGCTCTATGTGATGCTGACCCCGCATAAGGAGATCACCCTGATCCGCGAGGGCAACGCCGCCGCGGCGGTGTCGCTGGGCGGGGTGCTGGTGGGGCTGTCCCTGCCGCTGGCGGTGTCGATGAACGCGTCGACCTCCCTGGCGGACATCGCCCTTTGGGGCGTCTCGACGGTGGTGGTGCAGCTCCTGGTGTTCCGGCTGGTCGACCTGGTCCTGCGCGGGCTGCCCCAGCGCATCCAGGAGGGCGAGGTCGCCGCCGCCGCGCTGCTGGTGGGCGCCAAGCTGGCCACGGCGATCATCCTGGCGGCCGCCGTCGCCGGCTGAGCCATGCATTTTCCCAGGCTTCCCGACTGGCTGGTCTACGGCGCGGTGGTCTGCGCCCTGGTGATCGCCGCCATCGGCCGCCAGGAGAACGCCGACGCCCCCGAGGCGCCGCCGCCCACCCTGGAGGTCGAGGGCGCGCCGCTCGGCCCGGCCTCGCCGTTCGATCCGGCGGTGGTGGTCGATGTGCCCGAAAAGACCGAGCCGGGCGTCGGCACCGCCTTCTCCATCTCCGACAAGGGGGTGTGGGTGACCGCGCGCCACGTGGTGGAAGGCTGTCAGCGGACCGCCATCGTCGTCGGCGAAGGCCAGGGCGTGGCCGCCGAGGTGCATGTCGATCCGCGCGGCGAGGCGGCCATCCTGACCACCGAGGGCGGCGCGCCCGCCCTGCCGCTGGGGCTGGACCGCATCCTGCGGCGCGGCGACCGCGCCTTTCACCCCGGCTTCCCCCAGGGCCGGCCGGGCGAGGCCACCTCCCGCCTGCTGGGCCGTGAGAACCTGGTGGTGCACGGCCGCGGCGCGCGCTCCGAGCCGGTGCTGGTCTGGGCCGAATCCGGCCGCACGGACGGATTGAAGGGCACCTTGGCCGGGCTTTCCGGCGCGCCGGCGCTGGACAAGGCCGGCCGGGTGATCGGGGTGACCATCGCCGAAAGCCCCCGGCGCGGACGCATCTACACCACCGTGCCGGAGACCCTGCGCGCGGCGCTGCAGGCGTCGGGCCGCCATCCGTCGAGCTTCGCGGTGGGCGAGGCGATCACGCCGGACAACTACGGCCGCGTGGCCGACACCCTGCGGCGCGACCTGCGGGTGGCCGAGGTGGTCTGCCTGAGCGCCTAGGCCGCCTCGGCGGCGTCCGTCTTGGGCTGGCGCAGGGCCACGGCGAACGCCAGGACGATGCCGATCGCCCCGATCGCCGCCGAATAGAAGAAGAAGGCGACATAGCCCGCGCCCAGCGCCGCGGCGGACACGCCGGACTTGGCCACCGCGCCGGCGAAGGCGTCCGGCGGGGTATGGGCGAACAGGCCCTTCAGCGCCGCCGCCGAACCGCCCGCCTGGGCCGAGGCCGCGGCGGCCTCGACGATGCGGCCCGACTGCGAGGCCAGGAGCTTGCCCGGCAGGGAATAGAGCGAGGAGAACAGGGCGTACTGCGTGGCGGTGAAGCCCTCGCTGGTCAGGCTGGACATGTAGGCGATCAGGCAGGTGCCCGCGTAGCCGGAGGCGATGTTGTCCACGCCGATGGCCACGAACAGGGCCGAAATCTGCGGGCCCTGGGCCGCCAGCCAGGCGAACACCAGGTTCGACAGCGGCCCGGCGAAGGCGCCGATCACCAGGGCGCGGATCAGGCCGAGCCGCGCCACCGCGTAGCCGCCGGCGAACACGCCGGCCATGGACATGATCACGCCGAACACCTTCCGCACTTCGGCGATCTCGGTCTTGGTGAAGCCGAGGTCCAGGTAGAACGGGTTCATGATGTTGAGCACGAAGTCGCTCAGCCGATAGAGGCAGACCAGCGCCAGGATCAGGCCCGCGGCCTTGTGGTAGCGGGCGAAGAAGTCCTTCAGGGGATCGCCCAGCGCCGCAGCGAGATAGATGCCCGGACGGGTGCGCAGGCCCGGCGCGGGGCGGGCCGCCAGGGCGATCACCACGCCGCCGAGCGCCACGCCGGCCAGTTGCCAGAAGACGCCCCAGGGCTTGGCCGTCCAGGCCGCGGCGAGCGCCTCGCCGGCCGCGCCCTGGCCGATCGCCGACAGGCCGCCGGCCAGGAGGCTCGCATTGCCCGCCAGGCCCGAACCCAGGATCAGCGCGCCCAGGACGAAAAGGGTCAGGCGGATCAGCCACTCGGGAATCTCCGTGGCCGGCCGCGCGGCGACGCCCTCGGCGTGGATCGGCCGCACGGCGTGGGCGGCCTCGCGCGGGGCGGCCAGCACGGCGGCCACGCCGATCGCCATCAGGCAGGCCATCACCGCATAGGAGAAGTTCCAGTCGAAGGCCTCGGCGAGCACCAGGGGCGCGGCGCCGGCCACGATCATCGCGATGCGGTAGCCCCACTGGTAGGCCGCGGCCATGGCGCCCTGCTTGGCGTCGGGCGCGGCCTCGATCCGCCAGGCGTCGACCACGATGTCCTGGGTGGCCGAGGAGAAGCCGACGAACACCGCGAAGAGGGCCATCAGCCCAAGGTTGGCCTTGGGATCGCCGCCAGCGACCAGCCAGAGGCCGACGATGATCAGCGCCTGGCAGACCAGCATCCAGGAACGCCGGTGGCCGAGCCATGCGGTGAGCCCGGGGATCTTCGCCCGGTCCACCAGCGGCGCCCACAGGAACTTGAAGGAGTAGGCCAGGGTCGCCAGGCTGAAGAAGCCGATCACCTCCAGCGACAGGCCCGCGTCGCGCAGCCAGGCCGACAGGGTGTCGAAGATCAAGAGGTTCGGCAGGCCGCTGGCGAAGCCCAGCCCCAGCATCACCAGGGCGCGGCGCTCCAGGAAGACCGTCAGGGCGCCCAGGGTTCCCGCCTTGGGCGTTCCGGGCTCTCGGTCTTCGGCGTCGGACGTCACGGCGGGCCTCGCTCGGCGGAGGCACTGCCCCCTTGAATCAGCCGACCTTGGCCCGCGCCGCGGGCGCCGTAAAGCGGGCCCGGTCGAGGCGCCGGCTGAGCACCGAGCGCAGCGCTTCCGGCGAGAGCGGCTTGACCAGGAAGTCGTCCATTCCCGCCGCGAGGCAGGCGTGGCGGTCCTCCTCGAAGGCGTTCGCGGTGAGCGCGACGATCGGCGTCGTCACCCCGTCGGCCCGCAGCCGGCGGGAGGCCTCCACCCCCGACAGGCCCGGCATGCGCATGTCCATCAGGATCAGGTCGTAGGCGCCCACCTTCACCGCCGCCAGGGCTTCCTCGCCGGCGCGGGCGTGGTCCACCGCGCAGCCTTCCCGCGTCAAGAGGGTGCGGGCCAGCAGGGCGTTGATCGGGTTGTCCTCCACCAGCAGCACCCGCGCGCCCGGCGCGGTGGCGGCGCGCACGCGTTCGTCGTCGTGCGCCTGGGCCGGGGCGACCCCCTCGGCCGGATCGGCCAGCACCCGCGCGGCCAGGGACGCGCGCCGCAGCGGCTTGATCAGGTAGCCGGCGAAACCCGCCTTGCGGTAGCGGGCGATGCGGCCGCGCTCCTCGGGCGCCAGCAGGATGATCGCCCGGCGGTTCGCCGGCGGGGTCAGGTAGCGGCGGCCCTTGGCCAGGGCCTGGTCGACCAGCACCACGTCGCCGTCGCCGGTGGCGGCCACGGCGCCGGCCAGATCGGCCGCCTCCGCCGCCTGCCCGCCGCAGGCCTCGACCTGGCCCCGCGCGCCGGCGCGCACCACGCAGCTCGGGCTGGCGATGCCGACGCGCACGCCCTTCAGCGGCTGCTCGGCCTGGGCCTCGCCCGCGGCCTCGAACGGCGCCTCCAGCCAGAAGGCCGCGCCGCCAGCCGGCAAGAGGCGCGCCTCGCCCACGCCCACCTCGCCGTTCATGGCGCGGGCGAGCTGGCGGTTGATGGCCAGGCCCAGGCCGGCGCCGGCCTGCAGGGTCTCGTGGCCCTGGTCGGCCTGGGCGAAGGCTTCGAAGATGGTCTTGCGCGCGGCCTTGGACACGCCCGGGCCGGTGTCCTCCACGGTGAAGCGCAGGCGCTGGCCGTCGGTGCGCTCGGCGCGGATCAACACGCCGCCCTCCTCGGCGAACTTGGCGGCGTTGCCGGCGAAGTTCAGCAGGATCTGGCGAAGCCGGCCCTCGTCGGCCAGGATCGGCGCCAGGTCGCCGGGCGCGGACCAGGCGATCTCCAGCCCCTTTTCCCGCACCCTGGGGCTCATCAGCTCGCAGACCGTGCGCAGCAGGGCTTCCACGTCCACCGGAGCCAGGCGCAGCTCCACCTTGCCGGCGCCCAGCTTGGCGAAATCCAGCACGTCGTTGACCAGACTGAGCAAATGCTCGCCGGAGTCGCGCAGGGCCGCCACATAGGCGCGCTGCTCGGCCGACAACGGCGTGCCTTCCAGCACCCGCGCCATGCCGAGGATGCCGTTGAGCGGCGTGCGGAACTCATGGCTCAGCGAGCCCAGGGCCTCGGGGCTGATGGGCGCTGCGCCACGAACCCGCCGTGCTTTCGGCGCCTTCGGCGCGGATGATCCGGATCTGGCCATGGGCCGCAGCCTAGGGCCGGCGGCTTAACGGGCGGTCAAATCGCTTTTCTTCGGAACGCGAAGCTTGGCTGTCCGTTAATGTTCACGAGCACGGCGCTTGGGGGGCGTGCTGAGCGCATGCGCCGGTTTCGGGGGTTGAAGCGAAGACGGAGGCAGGAATGCACGACGACGACTTCAAGACCGAACTCACCGGCCTGATTCCCAGCATGCGGGCCTTCGCCCGCTCACTCTCCCACAACCCGGCGGAAGCCGACGACCTGGCCCAGGACGCCCTGCTCAAGGCCTGGAGCCACCGGGACAGCTACACCCCCGGCACCAACATGAAGGCCTGGGTCTTCATGATCCTGAGGAACCAGTTCTATTCCGAGCGCCGCCGCGCCTGGCGCCGCCAGGACCTGGATCCGGAGGTGGCCGAGCGCACGCTGATCGCGGTCAGCAACCCCGACGGGGGCCTGGCGCTGGACGAGGTGCGCCGGGCGCTGGCCATGCTGCCCGACGACCAGCGCGAGGCGCTGATCCTGATCGGCGCGGGCGGCCTGTCCTATGACGAGGCCGCGCAGATCACCGGCGCGGCGGTGGGCACGGTGAAGAGCCGCGTCTCCCGCGCCCGCGACCGTCTGGCCCGCATCCTCCACGACGGCGACTACGGCGAGGACGACGTGGCCCCCCACCGGGCCATGGCCATCATACTGGCCGAGATGGACCGGCTAAGCGGCCTGGCGGCCTGACGCCGCCGGTCAGCTGCTGACCGGCGCGAAATCGCCCAGGGCGTCGCCACTGGCGTCGCCGCAGCCGCTGCCGCCGTCCACGGGGATGATCGCGCCGTTCACATAGGCGGCCTTATCGGTGGACAGGAAGATGGCCATGTCGGCGATCTCGTCCTTCTGGCCGTAGCGGCGCAGGGGGTTGCGGCCCGTCACGCGGGCTTCGGCCTCCGCCGTCGGGGCCAGGCGCGCCATGCCCTCGGTGTCGGCGATCGGCCCCGGCGAGATCGCGTTCACCCGCACCCCGCCCGGCCCCCATTCCAGCGCCAGGCACTTCGTCAGCATGTTGATTCCGGCCTTCGCCGCGCAGACGTGGGCCTGGTAGAGGCTGGCGCGCTCGGCCTGGCCGGCGGTGATGGAGATCAGGCTCGCGCCGGGCCGCCGCAGGAACTGGAACGAGGCGCGCAGCACGTTGAAGGTGCCGATCAGGTCGATGTCGACCACCGTCTTGAAGCCGTTGGCGCTCATTCCCAGCGCCGGCGCGACGAAGTTGCCCGCCGCGCCGGAGAGCACGATGTCGATGGGGCCGAGCTCGTCGTGCGCCCGCTTCAGGGCGGCCTCCACGGCGGCGTAGTCGCGCACGTCGGCGGCCATGCCGATGGCGGGCTGACCGAAGCTGGAGACCTCCTTGGCGGCGGCCTCGATCTTTTCCGGGCTGCGGCTGATCAGGGCCACCTTGGCGCCGGCGGCGGCGAAGCGCTTGGCGATACCGAGGTTGATGCCGCTCGATCCGCCGGCGACGAAGGCCGTCTTGCCGGCCAGCTCCAGGTCTTGGGCCATGGTTTCCCCCTTTGGCTTTTCCTTGTCGGAGAGGAGCCTAGCGCGGCGCCGCTGCGTCAGTCGCGGCGAGATTTCGCAAGGCGCGCCCGCCTAGGCCCGTTCCAGCTCCGCACCGGCCTGGCGGTAGGCCAGGGCCTCGGCCACGTGCACCCGGCGGACGGCCTCGGCGCCCTCCAGGTCGGCGATGGTGCGCGACAGGCGCAGGGTGCGGGTCCAACCGCGGGCGGTCAGGCCGCCGGCCTCGGCGGCGCGGGCGAGGAGCGTGCTGGCGGGGCCATCCATGGCGCAGGCGCGCTCCAGCGCCTCGCCGGAGACTTGAGCGTTGAGGAGCGGGGCGTTGAGGAGTTGGGAGGCTCCCGCGACCCCGGCGCGCGCGGCCTGCAAGGCGCGGGCTGCGGCGACCCGGGCGGCGGCCTCGGCCGTGCCCTCGGCCGGGGCGGGCAGGGCCAGGTCGGCGGCGGTGACGGGCGGCACGTCCACGATCAGGTCGATCCGATCCATGAACGGGCCGGAGACGCGGCGCTGGTAGTCGGCCTGGCAGCGCGGGGCGCGCCCGCAGGCGCCCTTGCCCAGGCCGCCGGAGCCGCAGCGGCAGGGGTTCATGGCGGCGACGAGCTGGAAGCGGGCGGGATAGCGCACGTGGGCGTTGGCCCTGGCCACCATCACCTCGCCCGTCTCCAGCGGCTGGCGCAGGGAATCCAGCGCCTGGGCGCTGAATTCGGGCAGCTCGTCGAGGAAGAGGACGCCGTTGTGCGCCAGGCTCACCTCGCCGGGCTTGGCCTTCAGCCCGCCGCCGGTGAGCGCGGCCATGCTGGCCGAATGGTGCGGGTTGCGGAACGGCCGGGCGCGGGTGAGCGCGCCCTTGGCGATCAGGCCGGCCACCGAATGGACCATGGAAGTCTCCAGCAGCTCCTCCGGCGAGAGCGGCGGCAACAGGCCCGGCAGGCGCGCGGCCATCATCGACTTGCCCGAGCCCGGCGGGCCGCGGAACAACAGATTGTGGCCGCCGGCCGCGGCGATCTCCAGGGCGCGCTTGGCGTGCTCCTGGCCCTTGACGTCGCGCAGGTCGGGCGCGGCCTCGCCCTCCAGCATGGGGCCGGGCCTGGGCGCCGACAGGATCTGGCTGCCGCGGAAGTGGTTCACCAGGGAGATCAGCGAGGGCGCGGCCAGGACGCGCGTGTCGCCGGCCCAGGCCGCCTCCGGCCCGCACGCCTGCGGGCAGATCAATCCCAGGCCTTGCGCACCGGCGGCCATGGCGGCCGGCAGGGCGCCGGCGACCTGGACGATGCGGCCGTCCAGCGACAGCTCGCCGACGGCGGCCCAGCCGTCGAGCG
Source organism: Phenylobacterium sp. (assembly GCF_041916435.1). Lineage (GTDB taxonomy): Bacteria > Pseudomonadota > Alphaproteobacteria > Caulobacterales > Caulobacteraceae > Phenylobacterium. The sequence continues at coordinate 154,261 of NZ_JAYRZM010000005.1, forward strand.
CGTCGGCGGGGATCACGCCCATGGAGGCCATCAGGGCGAGGGCGATGGGCAGGTCGTAGTGGCTGCCCTCCTTGGGCAGGTCGGCCGGGGCGAGATTGGCGATGATCCGCCGGCCGGGCAGGGCCAGACCGAGGCCCGCGAAGGCCGCGCGCACCCGCTCGCGGCTCTCGGCCACGGCCTTGTCGCCCAGGCCGACGACCATGAAGGTCACCGCGCCGCCGGTGAGCTGCACCTCCACGTCCACGCGCCGCGCCTCGACGCCTTCGAAGGCGACCGTGACGATGCGCGCGACCATTCCCCGCCCCCGCTCAATCCCTGGAGATATCCACAACCCCAGCATGATCGGCGGGCCGGATCAAGAACAAATGAGGAACTTTCTGAGAAACTAATACGTTTCCTATACATAGAAACGTGTCTTTCAGTTCTGTCACAGCCTGTGGCGGCAAGCTGCGCCTTGGCCCGCCCTAGCCGCGCAGCTCGACGATACGGTCCCACATGATCTCGACCGCGTCCACGCCGGTGAAGCGCTTGAGCGGCACCACGCCGGTGGGCGAGGTGACGTTGATCTCGGTCAGGTAGTCGCCGATCACGTCGATGCCGACGAAGAGCAGGCCGCGGGCCTTCAGTTCCGGGCCGATGATGGCGCAGAGTTCGCGGTCGCGTTCGGTGAGGTCGACCGCCTCGGCGCGGCCGCCGACGCGCAGGTTGGAGCGGATTTGGCCGGGATTGGGCACCCGGTTGATCGCGCCGACCGGCTCGCCGTCGACCAGGATGATGCGCTTGTCGCCCTTGGAGACGGCGGGGATGAACTTCTGGGCGATCACCGGCTCGCGGCCGATCATCGCGTGCAGGTCGAGCATCGCGTCCAGGTTGGGATCGTCCGCCATCAGCCGGGCCACGCCCGAGCCGCCGCCGCCGTAGAGCGGCTTCAGCACGATGTCGCCGTGCCGGGCGCGGAAATCGTAGATCGCCTCGTGGTCGGACGTGATGATGGTCGGCGGCTGCACGCCGGGAAAGCCGGTGACAAACAGCTTCTCCGGCGCGTTCCTCACCTCGATGGGGTTGTTCACCACCAGGGTCTTGGGATGGATGCGTTCCAGGAAGTGGGTGGTGGAGATGTAGGCCAGGTCGAACGGCGGGTCCTGGCGCAGCAGCACCACGTCGTATTCGGCGAGGTCGACCGCGTCCCAGGGACCGAAGCTGACGTGATCGCCCTTCACCGGCTGCACCTTGCACGGCCGGCCGCGGGCGGTGACCGAGCCGTTCTCCAGGGCCAGGCGGTCGGGCGTGTAGACGAACAGCTCGAAGCCCCGCCCCTGCGCCGCCAGCATCATCTGGAAGGTCGTGTCGCCATCGATGTTGATGTGCTCGATGGGGTCCATCTGGACGGCGACCTTCAGCGTCATGGGGCAGCTCCTTGCGGCGACGCTCGTCAGATAGTCCGCCCGGCGCGCGGGCGCCAGCGCGCTCGCCGGCTCAGTTCAGCCGCATGCGCACCCGTTCGCGCTGGACGCGGGCCGCCAGGGCCGCGCCGCCGTCCAGGGCCGAGGCCCGAGCCAGGGCCTCCAGCGCGCCGGCCAGGGCGCCCTGCCCTTCCCGCGCCGCGGCCACATCCAGCCAGGGCCGATGGTCCTTGGGGTCGATCAGCGCCCGGCGCAGGGCGGCGCGCTCGGCCCGCACGAAGTCGCCGCGGGCGTGGGCGCGGGCGAAGACGTTGTTCTGCAGGCGCACCAGCACGGCCCGGTCGCTCGCCGGCGCCATCAGGTGGTCCAGCCGGTCGGCCACGTTGGGCGGCAGGCCCGCGTGCAGCGCCCGCCGCGTCAGCTCCGAGGGCAGCACCACCCGGCCCTCGCTGAACGGATCCAGGGCCAGCGGGCCTTCCAGGGTCTCGATGCGCAGCAGGAAGTGGCCGGGGAAGTCCACGCCCTGCACCGACAAGCCGCAGCGGCGCGCCACGTGCAGGTAGAAGACGCCCAGGGCCACCGGCAGGCCCTTGCGCCGCTCGGCCACGGCGATGATGTCGGTGTTGGCCAGGTCGTCGTAGGTGAGCAGGTCCCCTGCCAGGCGCAGGTCGCCGGCCAGGGTCTCGGCCAGGGCCTCTTCCGGGCTCTCCAGGATCAGCCGCTCCGACAGGCGGTCGACGCCGGTGCGCGCCAGGTCGCGCACGATCTGCGGGTCGCGGGCGGGATCGTCGTGCAGGGCGCAGGCGATCGCGGCCTCAAGCAGCGGAAAGCCGTTGTCGGGCGAGGCACCGGCCTCGATCAGCAGGAGTTCGGCGTCCTCGCGGGTCATGCCGGTCCCGATCAGCTCGACCGCCTCCAGCGTCCGCAGGACGCGCGGCCGGAAGAAGTCGGTTCTCGGACAGAATTCGATTCGACGCACCCTGGTTTCGCGTCGCACCCTCTGAGGGCGGTCAGGCGCCGCTCCAGGCGTCAGGAACGTGGCGCGGCAGGCGCCCCGGCGCCAGCGCCACGAGATCGAGCCGCACGGCCGCGTCCCGCAGGGCCGGCCGGCGCGCGGCCAGGGCCGCTCCGGCCCGGCGCAGGCGCCCCCGCTGGTCGGCGCCCACCGCCTCCAGCGCCTCCTCCAGGGTGCGCCGCCGCTTGACCTCCACCACCGCCAGCACGCGGCCGCGCTGGGCCAACAGGTCGATCTCCCCCTGCGGCGTCCTCAGGCGAAAGCCGAGGATGCGATAGCCCTTGGCCATCAGCCAAAGCGCGGCCCAGACCTCGCCGCGGCGGCCGGCCTCGCGCGCGGCCGCGCCCCGCACGCGGCGGGCCTCAGTCATCCGCCGCCTTCCGAAGCTCCATGGCGCGGCGATAGAGGTCGCGGCGGGAAAGCCCCAGCGCCTTGGCCACCTCGGCGGCGGCGGCGGCGGGCTTCAGGCGCTTGAGAGCGTCGGCGAGGGCGGCGTCGGCGTCCTCCGCCGTGGCCTGGGCTTCGCGGCCGGGGCCCACCAGCACGACGATCTCGCCCTTGGGATCGACCAGGCGCGGATCGGCGGCGAGCTCGTCCAGGGTTCCGCGCACGACGGTCTCATAGAGCTTGGTCAGCTCCCGCGCGACGGCGGCCGGGCGCGGGCCGAGCACCGCGGCCATGTCGGCCAGGCAGGCGGCCAGCCGCGAGCCGCCCTCGTAGAACACCAGCGTGGCCCGCACGCCGGCCAGCTCCTCCAGGAAGGCGCGCCGGGCCGCCGACTTGGGCGGGGGAAAGCCGGCGAACAGGAAGCGGTCGGTGGGCAGGCCGGCGACCGTGAGCGCGGCCAACAGCGCCGAGGCGCCCGGCACGGGATGCACCGCCGCGCCCGCCTCCAGCGCCTCACGCACCAGCCGGTAGCCGGGATCGGAGACCAGCGGCGTGCCCGCGTCCGACACCAGGGCCACGCGCTGGCCCTCGGCCAGGGCCTGCAGCACGCGCGGACGCGCGCGCTCGGCCGCGTGCTCGTCGTAGCGCTCCAAACGCGCGGAAATCCCGTAGGCCGACAGGAGCTTGCCGGTCACACGGGTGTCCTCGGCCAGCACGAGGTCGGCGGCGGCCAGCACGTCGAGCGCGCGAAGGGTGATGTCGCGCAGATTGCCGATGGGCGTCGCCACCAGATAGAGCCCGGACGCCAGGGGCGCGTCGGACAGGGCGGGGGCGGGCGGATGTCGGCTCATGGGCAAGGCTTCCGACGCGGCGGGCGATAAGGCAAGGGCCAGAATCCCTCGGGCCGTGGCCCCCTCAGGCGCAAAGCTCGGCGATCATCCGGTCGAGCACCAGCCGGCCCGCCGCCGTCGGCCGCAGGCGGGTGATGTCGGCTTCCAGCAGCCCCAGGGCGCGCAGCTCGGCCACCTTGTGCGCCCGCACGGTGACGCCCAGGGCCGCCACCTCGGCGAACGGCACGCCCTCGTCGATGCGCAGGCCCATCAGGAGGCGCTCCTCGGCGGCCTCGCGCGGCGTGAGCTGTTCCTCGCCGACGATCCCGGTTCCGCGCTCGGCGACGAGGGCGATGTAGTCGGCGGGCGACCTGGCGGCGACGGTGGCGTGGCGCGCGCCCTTCAGCGTCAGCCGCCCATGGGCGCCGGGGCCGACGCCCACGTAGTCCTGGCCGCGCCAGTAGACGAGGTTGTGGCGCGAGCGGGCCGCCTCGCCGCGGGCGTGGTTGGAGACCTCGTAGGCGGTGAAGCCGGCGTTCTCCAGCACCTCCTGGGTGGTCTCGTAGAGATCCGCGGCCAGATCCGGGACAGGCGGAACCAGCGCGCCGCGGCCGACGGCCCGCTCGAAGGCCGTGCCCGGCTCGATGGTGAGCTGGTAGGGCGAGACGTGCTCGGGCCCCAGGGCCAGCGCCCGGCCGAGCTCGGCGCGCCAGGCGGCCACGTCCTGGCCGGGACGGGCGTAGATCAGGTCGATCGACAGGCGCGGGAAGGCCGCGCGCGCCGCCGCCGCCGCCCGCACCGCCGCCGCCGCGTCGTGGTTGCGGCCCAGCAGCACCAGCGCCTCGTCGTCCAGCGACTGCACGCCGAGCGACAGGCGCGTCACCCCGGCCTCGGCGAAGGCCCTGAAGCGGCCGGCCTCGGCGTCGGTGGGGTTGGCCTCCAGGCTCACTTCCAGGTCATCGGCCGGCGACCACAGGCGGCGCGCCTCGGCGACGATCTCGGCGGCCCAGGCCGGGGCCATCAGCGAGGGCGTGCCGCCGCCGAAGAACACCGAGACCAGCCGGCGCGGCCCGATGCGGGCGGCCTGGGCGCGCAGGTCCTGGACGATGGCGGCGGCCAGATCGGCCTGTTCGGCGCGGCGGCCGCGATGGCGCACGACGTTGAAGTCGCAGTAGGGGCAGATGCGCGAGCAATAGGGCCAGTGGATATAGACCCCGAGCGGCGTCAAAGGACGGCGGCTTTCAGCTTGGCGAACGCGCGGGCCCGATGGCTCATGGCGTCCTTGGCGGCGGGGTCCATCTCCCCGAAGGTGAGGCGTTCGCCCTCGGGCGTGAAGATGGGATCGTAGCCGAAGCCCTTGTCGCCGCGGCCCGGGAAGGTGAGGGCGCCGTCCACGCGGCCCTCGACCACCACCGCCGGCCCCCGCGGCCAGGCGAGCGCGAGGGCGCAGGTGAACCAGGCCGACAGGTCTTCCGAGCCGGAGGCGTCCAGCCGCTCCTCGACCTTGCGCATGGCCAGGGCGAAATCCTTGTCCGGCCCGGCCCAGCGGGCGGAATAGACCCCCGGCGCGCCGTCCAGGGCGGCGACGGACAGGCCGGAATCGTCGGCCAGGGCGATCAGGCCGCTGGCGTCGGCCGCGGCGCGGGCCTTGAGCAGCGCATTGCCGCTGAAGGTCGCCTCGGTCTCCTCCGGCTCGCCAAGACCCAGGTCGCCGGCGGTGACGATCGTGAAGCGGCCGTCGAGGATCGCCGCCAGCTCGCGCGCCTTGCCCGGATTGTGCGTGGCGACCACCAGGCGGGCGCCGGGTTCGAGCTTCAGGGCCATCTGAGAAGCGCTCCAGGACGGGGAATTGCGCCGCAATAGCGCCGTCCGGGCCGCCCGTTAAGCCCCGCCGCCGGCCGCGCAATCCCTTGCCGCGCAAGGAATCGTCCTGGCACGACCTTTGCTGCATTGCGGAAAAGTAATGTATTGCGAAAGTTTAATATCGTTTTTCGATAAATTCGTTGATCGAAAAACGATGAGCCCGTATTGAATATCGACATCGGCGACGGACACGACGCCGCCCCGCATACCGCACCGCAACATAGACACACTGGAGACCTGAAATGACCGCTGCGAAGATGATGAACTGGATGGACCGCACCGCGATGACCGTCGCCGTCCTCCTGGCCAGCCTGCCGATCCTGACCGTGGTCGCCGGCGCTTCGATCCTCTAACGTGGTTCCGCCTGGAACCCGCCAGCCCGCCGCCGGCCCGCCCGCGGCGGGTTTGCGCGTGAAGGGCGTCCTGCTCCGGACGGGGAGACGGGCGGAGAGGAGAACGAGGTGATGATGCGCGCCTTGGGGCCGGGCTCGGTGTCGAGCCTTCTGAAGATCATTCTGGACGTGGTCTATGTCGCGCTGTGGATCGGCGCCGGCGGCGCGGTCGCGCTCCTGGGCCTGGCGGCCCTGCTCCTCAGCTTCAACCCGGACCTGCTCAGCCACATCACCCTGACCGCCGGCGGCCAGGAGGTGGTGGGCCATCGCGCCCCGTTCCTGTTCGTGGGCCTGCTGTCGGTGGGCCTCTACATCGGCGGCGTGCTGGTGATCGTCGACCGGCTGCGGCGCATCTTCACCACCCTGACCGCGGGCGATCCCTTCCACCCGGACAATGTGACGCGCCTGCGGGTGGTGGGGCTGATGCTGGCCATGCTCGAGCTCGGCCGCTACGCCATGTGGACCGCCGGCGCCTGGCTGTTCCCCGCGGCCAACGAGGTGAAGCCCAACTTCAGCCTGACCGCCTGGTTCTCGGTGCTGGTGGTGTTCGTGTTGGCCGAGGTGTTCCGCGAGGGCGCGCGCCTGCGCCGCGAAGCGGAGCTGACGATCTAGAATGCCGATCCGCGTAAACCTCGACCGCGTGCTCCTGGAGCGACGCATGTCGCTCACCGAGCTGGCCGACCGGGTGGGGGTGACCATCGCCAACCTGTCGATCCTGAAGACCGGCAAGGCGCGCGCCGTGCGCTTCTCCACCCTGGCGGCCCTGTGCCGCGAGCTGGACTGCCAGCCCGGCGACCTCTTGACCTACGAGCCCGGCCCAGGAGACGACGTCCTGGACGACGACGGCTGATCGTTCGCGCCGCATCGCACAAAAAGCCCGAGACATGTTGCATTGCGGCCACGCGCCGCAGCCCCTCGGCTATTGAATTGGCAAGCTTTCGCCCTTATGTGCACCGCAGCATTTATTGCGATGCACAAAGGAGTTCGCCATGGCCGCGTTCGTCGAACGCCTCGTCCAGCGCCTGGCCGCGCCCTACGCCGAAGAACTGGCCCGCATGCCCGACTCGGCCTTCCGCGCGCTGCTGGCCCGAATCTGACGCCTGAAGGCCGCGGGCGGCGTCAGCCGCCCGTCGCCGCCTTCTGGATCACGCACAATTCGCCGATGCCCTGCCGCGCCAGGGCGAACAGGGTCTCGAATTCGGCCTGGGTGAAGCCGCGCTTCTCGCCGGTCGCCTGGATCTCGACGATGTCGCCCGAGCCGGTCAGCACGAAGTTGGCGTCGGCCTCGGCGTTGGAATCCTCTTCGTACTCCAGATCCAGCACCGGCTCGCCCTCGTAGACGCCGCAGGAGATCGCCGCCACCTGGTCCAGGATCGGGTCCTTGGCGATCAGCCCCTCCTCCAGCATGTACCGGGTGGCCAGCCGCAGGGCGACCCAGGCGCCGGTGATCGCCGCCGTGCGCGTGCCGCCGTCGGCCTGGATCACGTCGCAGTCGATGCTGATCTGGCGCTCGCCGAGCGCCTTCATGTCCACCACCGCGCGCATGGACCGGCCGATCAGGCGCTGGATCTCCTGGGTGCGGCCCGACTGCTTGCCCTGGGCGGCCTCGCGCCGGCCGCGGGTGTGGGTGGCCCTGGGCAGCATGCCGTATTCGGCGGTCACCCAGCCCTGGCCGCGCCCGCGCAGGAACGGCGGCACGCCCTCCTCCAGGCTGGCGGTCACCAGCACCTTGGTGTGGCCGAAACTCGCCAGGCACGAGCCCTCCGCGTAGCGATTGACCCCGGTCTCCAGGGTGACGGGGCGCAGGGCGTCGGGACGGCGTTCGGATGGGCGCATTTAGGCTGACTTCCAGGTGCGGCGCCGCGCAGCTTGCGCGGCCGTTGGGGCGGCTTATCCTATGCGAAGAGGTCCAGTCCATGGCGCACGGCCGACGATCAACACCCCACACCACGTGACAAGCTCACCCCTGCTCCCCCGCGGCCCGTCGCTGGCCGAACTCGACGAGCGGGCCCGCGACATCTTCCGGCGGGTGGTCGAAAGCTATCTGGAGACCGGCGAGCCGGTGGGCTCGCGCACCCTGTCCAAGGGCGGCGTCAGCCTGTCCCCCGCCTCGATCCGCAACACCATGCAGGACCTGACGCAGCTCGGCCTGCTCGGCGCGCCGCACATCAGCGCCGGCCGGCTGCCGACGCACGCGGGCCTGCGGCTGTTCGTCGACGGCCTGATGGAGGTGGGCGACGTGGGCGAGGAGGAGCGGCGCTCCATCGAAGCGCGGCTGCGCGCCCATGGCCGCAGCTATGAGGACGCCCTGAACGAGGCCTCGGCCATCCTGTCCGGCCTGGCCGGCGGCGCCGGGGTGGTGGTGACGCCCTCGCGGGACGCCGGCGTCAAGCACGTGGAGTTCGTGGCCCTGGGCGGCGACCAGGCGCTGGCGATCATGGTGTTCGACGACGGGGCGGTGGAGAACCGCCTGATGCGCCTGTCCGCCGGCGTCACCCAGTCGGCGCTGCAGGAAGCCTCCAACTTCCTCAACGCGCGGCTGCGCGGCCGCACCCTGGGCGAGGCCCGCACCGAGGTGGGCGGCGAGATCGAGCGGGCCCGGCGCGACCTGGACGCCGCCGCCGCACGCCTGGTGGAGGACGGCCTGGCCGCCTGGAGCGGCGGCGAGGGCTCGGACCGGGCGCTGATCGTGCGCGGCCGCGCCAACCTGCTGGCCGACCGGGAGACGCTGGACGACCTGGAACGGGTGCGCATGCTGTTCGACGACCTGGAGGCCAAGGAGCAGCTCATCAGCCTCCTGGACGGGGTGCGCGAAGCCGAGGGCGTGCGCATATTCATCGGCGCCGAAACGCGGCTCTTTTCGCTTTCCGGTTCCGCCGTCATCGCGGCGCCCTATATGACGGGACGACAGAAGGTGCTCGGCGCGATCGGCGTGATCGGGCCGGCCCGATTGAACTATGCCCGGGTCATCCCGCTGGTGGATTACACCGCCCGCGTGCTGAGCCAGGTGATCAATACGTGAAGGAAGACCATGACCGACGATCGCACGCCGGCCGATGAAGAACTCGAAGCGACGGCCGAGGCCGCGCTCGACACCCTGGAGGCCCTGCGCGCCGAGAACTCGACGCTGAAGGACCAGGTGCTTCGCGTGGCCGCCGAGGCCGAGAACACCAAGCGCCGCGCCGAGCGCGACGCCAACGACGCGCGCGCCTACGCCATCCAGAAGTTCGCCCGCGACCTCTTGGGCGTGGCCGACAACCTGTCGCGCGCCATGGCCGCCCAGCCGGCGGACTCCGCCGACCCGGCGGTGAAGAACTTCGTGCTCGGGGTGGAGATGACCGAGAAGGCGCTGCAATCGGCCTTCGAGCAGAACGGATTGAAGAAGCTGGATCCGGCCAAGGGCGACAAGTTCGACCCCCACCTGCACCAGGCGGTGATGGAGCAGCCCTCCGACGAGGTGGCCGGCGGTTCGGTGATCCAGACCCTGCAGGCCGGCTACGAACTGTTCGGCCGCATCGTGCGCCCGGCCATGGTGGCCGTGGCCGCCAAGGGCTCCGGGCCGGCCGGCGACGGCGCCAATCCTTACACCGCGGACGGCGACGACGCGGGCGCGGCGGTGGATAGACGCGCCTGATCGGCGGCTACGGCGGCGTCGGGCCTTCCCGCCGCCGGCTTTTCGGTTAATCTCGCAGGTCCCTTCCATCAGGGGGGCGCGACCCGTAGGACACGCGGGCCGTGCAGGAGGTTCGGACAAACATTATGAAGCTGACGATTGAGCGGGCGGCGCTGTTGAAGGCGCTGGGGCACGTGCAGAGCGCCGTGGAGCGGCGCAACACCATCCCCATTCTGTCCAACGTCCTGTTGTCGGCCGAACGCGACAAGCTCACCTTCTCGGCCACCGATCTCGACATGGAGATCATCGACGAGGCCCTGGCCCAGGTGGACCAGACCGGCCAGATCACCGCGCCGGCGCACACGCTTTACGAGATCGTGCGCAAGCTGCCCGAAGGCGCGGACGTGTCGCTGAGCTTCACCGGCGAAGACCCGCGCCTGACGGTGCAGGCCGGCCGCTCGCGCTTCAACCTGCCGGTGCTGCCGGCGGGCGACTTTCCGGTGATGAGTTCGGACGGGCTGTCGGCGCCGATCGCCGTGGACGTGGGCGAGCTGATCCGCCTGATCGACAAGACCCGCTTCGCCATCTCCACCGAGGAGACCCGCTACTATCTGAACGGGCTCTACCTGCACACGGTGACCGAGGGCGGCGCGCAGAAGCTTCGCGCCGTGGCCACCGACGGCCACCGCCTGGCCCTGGCCGAGATGGCCGCGCCGGAGGGCGCGGTCGGCACGCCGGGCGTCATCGTGCCGCGCAAGACCGTGGGCGAGGCCCGCCGCCTGCTGGACGACGCCGGCGAGCAGATCGACCTGCAGATCAGCGCGCAGAAGGTGCGCTTCGAGCTGAACGGCGCGGCCCTGACCTCCAAGGTGATCGACGGCTCCTTCCCCGACTACGCGCGCGTGATCCCCAAGGACAACGACCGCGTGATGATGGTGGACAACAAGCTGTTCGCCCGCGCGGTCGACCGGGTGGCCACCATCTCGGCGGAGAAGAGCCGCTCGGTGCGCATGGCCATCGAGCCGGGCAAGGTCGTGCTGACGGTGCGCAACATGGAAGCCGGCCAGGCGGTCGAGGAGATCGAGGTCGACTATTCCGGCGAGGCGTTCGAGCTGAGCTTCAACGCCCGCTACCTGCTGGACGTGACCGACCAGATCAGCGCCGAACAGGCCGAGTTCCGCTTCGGCGGCCCGAACGACCCGGCCCTGGTGCTCGACCCCGCCGACGGCGACGTCCAGTACGTGCTGATGCCGCTGAGGGTCTAGGGCGCGCCGGGGACTGAGCTCCCGGCTTCGCCCTTCCCGGCGAAACCGGCTATGACGCAGCCGTGACGCGCACGGTGCTGACCCGCCTGACCCTGACCGACTTCCGCTCCTATGCGCGGGCGGAGCTCGCCATGGACGGGCGGCCCGTGGTGCTGGCCGGGCCCAACGGGGCGGGCAAGACCAATTTCCTGGAAGCGGTGAGCCTTCTGATCCCCGGGCGGGGCCTGAGGAACGCCTCCCTGGCCGAGTTCGGCCGCCGCCTGCCCGGCGAGGATCGCGGGCGCGCCTGGGCCGTCGCGGCCGTGCTTTCCGAGGACGGCGAGGAATTGCGCGTCGGCACCGGCGTGGAAAGCGCGGGCGCGGCACGGCGCGTGGTGCGGATCGACGGCGAGCCGGTTCCGCCGGGCCGGCTGGCCGAGCACATGCGCCAGGTGTGGCTGACCCCGGCCCAGGACCGGCTGTTCGTGGAGGGCGCGGGCGAACGGCGGCGCTTCTTCGACCGGCTGGTGTTCGCCGCCGAGCCGGCCCACGCGGCCCACGCCGCCGCCTATGAGAAGGCCATGCGCGAGCGCATGCGCCTCCTGACCGACGGGCCGGCCGACCCGGCCTGGCTCTCGGCCCTGGAGGCGCGCATGGGCGAGGCCGGTACGCTGATGGCGCAGGCGCGCGCCCGCACCCTCGCGGCCCTGCAGGCCGAGATCGATTCCCGCGGCGAGCGGCCCTTTCCCCAGGCGTTGCTGGCGCTGACCGGGGAGTGGGAGCAGATGGCCGCCCGGGACATGGACGGGACCGAGATCGAGGCGCGCCTCGTCCGCGCCCTGGCCGCCGCGCGGGAGCGCGACGCGGCCGCGGGGCGGGCGCTGACCGGCCCGCACCGGGGCGATCTGGGGGTGGTGCACGCCGAAAAACAACGTCCGGCGGCGGAATGCTCCACGGGTGAGCAGAAAGCGCTGATTCTGAACCTGGTTCTGGCCCAGGCGGCGCGTCTTTCGCGTGCAGAATCGGCTCCAATTCCTATATTATTGCTAGATGAAGTCGCAGCGCATCTGGACCGCCGCCGGCGAGCCGCGCTGTTCGACGAGATCACGGCGCTCGGCCTCCAGGCGTTCCTCACCGGGACGGACGAGCACCTCTTCGAAGACCTCAAAGGTCGAGCCCTAAGCGTGATGATGAACGCCCAGGGCTTCGCCAATCCGGACGACAAATGAGCGACGAGCACGAGACCAACGGGCAGGCCGAATACGGCGCCGATTCCATCAAGGTGCTGAAGGGCCTGGACGCGGTGCGCAAGCGCCCCGGCATGTACATCGGCGACACCGACGACGGCTCGGGCCTGCACCACATGGTCTACGAGGTGGTGGACAACGCCATCGACGAAACCCTGGCCGGCTGGGCCACCCGCGTGGAGGTGATCCTCAACGCCGACGGCTCGTGCACCGTCACCGACGACGGCCGCGGCATCCCCACCGACATCCACGAGGGCGAGGGCGTCTCGGCGGCCGAGGTCATCATGACCCAGCTCCACGCCGGCGGGAAATTCGACCAGAACAGCTACAAGGTCTCCGGCGGCCTGCACGGGGTGGGCGTGTCGGTGGTGAACGCCCTGTCCGACTGGCTGAAGCTGAAGATCTACCGCGGCGGCCAGGTCCACGAGATGGAGTTCCGCCGCGGCGACGCGGTGATCCCGCTGGCCGTCACGGGCGTCGCGCCCAAGCGCGAGAACGGCGAGTTCCTGTCGGGCACCGAAGTCACCTTCCTGCCGTCGACCGAGACCTTCGCGTTCATCGATTTCGACCGGAAGACCCTGGAGCACCGCCTGCGCGAGCTGGCCTTCCTGAACTCGGGCGTCACCATCTGGCTGAAGGACTACCGCGAGGCCGAGCCCTTCGAGGAGGTGATGAGCTACGAGGGCGGCATCGAGGCCTTCGTGCGCCACCTGGACAAGGCCAAGACCCCGCTGATCAAGGCGCCGATCGTGGTGCGGGGCCGGCGCGACGCCGTGGAGCTGGACCTGGCCCTGTGGTGGAACGACGGCTACCACGAGAACGTCCTGTGCTTCACCAACAACATCCCGCAGAAGGACGGCGGCACCCACCTGGCGGCGTTCCGCAGCGCCCTGACGCGGATCATCACCGGCTATGCGGAGAGCTCCGGCGCGGCCAAGCGCGAGAAGGTCTCGCTGTCGGGCGAGGACGCCCGCGAGGGCCTGACCTGCGTCTTGTCGGTGAAGGTGCCCGATCCGAAGTTCTCGTCCCAGACCAAGGACAAGCTGGTGTCCTCCGAGGTGCGCCCGGCCGTCGAGGGCCTGGTCTCAGAGGGCCTGTCGACCTGGTTCGAGGAGCACCCGGCCGAGGCCAAGATGATCGTGCAGAAGATCGCCGAGGCCGCCGCCGCCCGCGAGGCGGCGCGCAAGGCCCGCGAACTGACCCGCCGCAAGTCGGCGCTGGACATCACCTCCCTGCCCGGCAAGCTCGCCGACTGCCAGGAGCGCGACCCGTCCAAGTCCGAAATCTTCCTGGTGGAGGGCGACTCCGCCGGCGGCTCGGCCAAGCAGGCGCGCAATCGCGAGAACCAGGCGGTGCTGCCCCTGCGCGGCAAGATCCTGAACGTGGAGCGGGCCCGCTTCGACAAGATGCTCTCGTCGGACCAGGTGGGCACCCTGATCACCGCCCTGGGCGCCGGGATCGGCCGCGACGACTTCGACGTGGAGAAGGTGCGCTACCACAAGATCGTCATCATGACCGACGCCGACGTGGACGGCGCGCACATTCGCACCCTCCTGCTCACCTTCTTCTATCGGCAGATGCCGGAGGTGATCGAGCGGGGCTATCTCTATATCGCCCAGCCGCCGCTCTATAAGGCGTCCAAGGGCAAGTCCTCGCGCTACCTGAAGGACGACGCCGAGTACGAGGCCTACCTGATCGACGAGGGTGTCGACGGGGCGACGCTGGACCTGGCCTCCGGCGAGCGCCTGACCGGCCAGGATCTTCTGGAGCTGGTGCAGACCGCCCGCGGCGCCAAGGCCAACATCGAGCGGTTGTCGGCGCGCGCGCCCGCCTTCGCCGTCGAGCAGGCGGCCCTGGCCGGCCTGTTGGGCGAGCGCCCGGACGCGGACGCGGCGTCCAAGCGGCTGGACCTCTACGCCGAGGAAGGCGACGGGCCCTGGAGCGGCGAGAAGAGCGCGGCCGGCGGCTATGTCTTCTCGCGGGTCAAGCGGGGGGTCTCCGAGCGCATCGTGCTGGACGACCTGTTGCTGAACGCCGCCGACGCCCGGCGCCTGGCCGAGCGGGCCCAGGCCCTGGCCCAGATCTTCTCCGGCCCGGCCACCTTCACGCGGCGCGACCGCAACACCACCGTGCGCGGGCCGATCGACCTGGTGAACGCGGTGATGGACGCCGGCCGCCGGGGCCTGTCGATCCAGCGCTACAAGGGCCTGGGCGAGATGAATCCCGACCAGCTCTGGGAGACGACCCTTGACGCCGAGGCCCGCACGCTGCTGCAGGTGAAGGTGACCCACGCCGACGACGCTGACGACATGTTCACCCGGCTGATGGGCGACCTGGTCGAGCCGCGCCGTGAATTCATCCAGGAGAACGCCCTGGACGCCGAAGTGGACGTGTGACAACGCGCCGCATCGGCCAGGCCACTGCTTGAGCGTCGCCCGGCGGGCCTTTCGGCCCGCAACGGCGACTTTTTCAGCAAGAGAACGGCGCTCGCGATTACTTCGCGGCGCGGCTATCTCGTTGGCTTTTCAAGTCTTATGGCGTGACGCGCGACTTCGCGTGACCTGCGTGTCCTTGAGCGGGCCTGGTGTATTGCCGCCCTTTTGAGCACTCTTCGTGTTCGTGGGCAGTATTAAGAGTCCCCAGCTTTGCCGCGCCTATAGTCGTCGGCGCAACGAATTGCCTTGATTCGTGCGGGCGCCGGGGGAGCGTGCGCGATGTTCGACACCGAAGTCAGTGTGCGCCCGGAGCGCATCCTGGATCTGTCCGAGCGGCTGTCGGTCGTGGCCGGCGACAAGATCGGCCAGATCTCCGCGATCAACCGCGAAGCCAAGATGCTCGCGATCAACGCCCTCATCGTGGCGGCCCGCGCAGGCGAGGCCGGCAAGGGCTTCGCCATCGTCGCCGAGGAGTTCAAGCGCATCTCCGCGCGGATCGACGAAATCGCCGAGTCCCTCGAAAGCGAGGTGCGGGCCGACCTGAACGAGCTGTCGGCCGTGGGCGGGGCGATCCTGGGCCACCTGCGCGGCCAGCGCCTGGCCGACCTGGCGCTCAACGCCATCGAGATCATCGACCGCAACCTCTATGAGCGCACCTGCGACGTGCGCTGGTGGGCGACGGATTCGGCCGTGGTCGACTGCCTGGCCGGAGGCGGCTCGCCGGCCGCAGCCCGGTTCGCCTCCGAGCGCCTGAAGGTGATCCTGGACGCCTACACCGTCTATCTCGACCTGTGGATCTGCGACGCCTCCGGACGGGTGACCGCCACCGGCCGGCCCGAGCGCTATCCCCGCTGCCAGAACCTTTCGGTCGCCGACGAGACCTGGTTCCGCCAGGCCATGGAGACGGCGTCTGGCGGCGAGTTCGCCGTGGCCGACATCGCCAAGGTCGCGGCGCTCGACAATGCGCCGGTGGCCACCTACGCCACCGCGATCCGCGAGGGCGGCCGCGCCAACGGACGGCCGCTCGGCGTGCTGGGAATCCATTTCGACTGGCGTCCGCAGGCCCAGGCCGTGGTGGACGGCGTGCGTCTGACCGAGGAGGAGCGCGCCCGCTCGCGCGTGATGCTGCTCGACCGCGACGGCCTGATCCTGGCCGCGTCGGACCGCGTCGGCGAGCTGGCCGAGACCTTCGCCCTGCCCGACAACGCCGGGACGATGGGCAACTATTCCGCGGGGGACGCGACCATCGGCTACGCCCTGACGCCGGGCTACGAAACCTACGAGGGCCTGGGCTGGTACGGCTGCATCATCCAGCGCTGATCGTCCGCATACCGTCAAGGCCGAAACGGGTGTAGAAAGAACGACGTTCTTTAGGGAGGGCTCGCCCGATGAAGCCCGACAGACGCCGTTTCACCCAGCTCGCCGGGGCCGCCGGGCTGGCCGCGCTGACGCCGCTCGCCGGCGCCTGGGCGCAGACGGCCGACCCGACCCCGGCGCCCGGCGCGGAACCGGCGGACGCTCAGCCGGCCGACGACGGGCCGAGCCAGGTCGCCATGGCCCGCGACCGTTCTCTCAGGATGCTGGCGCCGGTGATGATCAACGGCCAGGGCCCTTACCAATTCCTGGTGGACACCGGCGCCAACCGCTCCTGCATTCGCAAGGACCTGGCCGAGACGCTGGCCTTGCCGCCGGGGCCCATGGCGGCGGTCTCCACCATCGCCGGCCGCTCGCTCAGGCCCACGGTGGTGATCGACGAGCTTTTCGTGGGCAGGCGCTCGCAGCGGCGGGTGAAGGTGCCGCTTCTGCGGATGACCGCCGACGACCCGGCCGACGGGGTGCTGGGCGTCGACTGGCTGAAGAACCGCCGCCTGCTGCTGGACTTCGAGGCCAAGGTGCTGGAGATCGCCGCGCCCCGGCGCGACACCAGCGGCGACAAGCGCGTGGTGGTGCCCGCGCGCCGGCGGTCCGGCCAGCTCACCCTGATCGACGCCGATTCCAGCGGCCGGCGGATCAGCGCCCTGATCGACTCCGGCTCGGAGCTGACGATCGGCAACGCGCCCATGCGCAAGCTGGTGGAGGAGAGCTCCAACGGCCTGCTTCTGCCGCCGACGACGATCACCATGGTCACGGTGGTCGGCGAGACCTTCCACGGCGAGATGCTCAACGTGCCGTTCATGCGCCTGGGCGGACTGACGCTCGGCAACGTGCCGGTGGTGTTCGCCAAGAGCCACGTGTTCAGGCTCTGGGGCCTGCAGAACAAGCCCACCGTGGTGCTGGGCATGGATCTCTTGAGCGAGTTCACCTCGGTGGCGCTGGACTTCGGCCGCTCCACCGTGCGCTTCGACATCGCCTAGGCGTCGGGCGCGTCAGCTCCGTCGCCGAGGTCGAGAACGCTGTCGGCCACGCCGCCCTGGGCGATCGCCACGCCCAGGTACCGCATGACCCCGTCTTCGAAGCTGATGTCGGCCACGGCCAAGCCCGGATCGCGGCGGAGGCGGCTGGCGTCGGTCAGGGTGAGCCTCAGGGTCATCGACGCGCGTTCGAGGCCGCCGGCCTCCGCATGCTCGATCTCCCGCCGAAATCGCGCGGCGACCGTCTCGGATCGGCCTGGAGCGGTGGAGTCTTTCATCAGACGCCGTAGAAGCCGTGCTCGCCCGTCACGCGGATCTGGCAGGGCTGGCCGCCGTCCTGCATTTCGCGCATCCGCTTGGCCGCCTCGGCCCGGGCGATCTCCTTGTCGGGAGAGTGGCCGAAGTGATCGCCGTCGTGCTCCACGGCCCACAAGCCGTTATGACGCATGATCGTGAAAACCGCACGTTCTGTCGTTGTTCGCATCTGGTCTCTTAACACATTGGAGACCGGGCGGCCGAATATTTTGAAACTAAACTTGCGCAAGCCGGCTGGAATATCTAGCTTTCCGCCGTCAAATATCGTTCTGGCTCGCGAGAAATTCCACGCTTTGTCCGTCGCGGCGTAGCTGGATTCGCAACGACCCTCTCCGAAAATTTGATCTCATCCTCCGTCCGGAGCGTGAGAATGCGTGTCCGGAAAGGGACTTCATATGCAAAGCGGCACCGTCAAGTGGTTCAACGGTCAAAAAGGCTACGGCTTCATCCAACCCGACAACGGCGGCCCCGATGTGTTCGTGCACATCTCGGCCGTTGAACGCGCGGGCCTCGGCTCGCTGCAAGAGGGCCAGAAGCTCAGCTACGAACTCGAGCGCGATCAGCGCAGCGGCAAGATGTCGGCCGGCCAGCTGCAAGCGGCCTAAGGCGTCTTCGGGAGCGGGCCGCGCGGGCGGCCCCTCCCCTTTCAATTCAGCTCAAGCCGCTTCCGCGAGCACGGCCAGCACCGCCTCGCCGTAGCGGGCGAGCTTGCCCTCCCCGACCCCCGAGACCGCGCCGAGCGCATTGAGCCCACCCGGCCGCATGCGCGCGATCTCGGCGAGCGTGCGGTCGTGGAAGATGACGTAGGGCGGCACGTGCTGGCGGGCGGCCTCGTCCTTGCGCCAGGCGCGCAGGGCCTCGAACAGGGGCGCGTCGTGCACCGACATGTCGGCCGGCGGCTCGCCCCGGCGGCGGCCCCGCCCCCGCCCGGCCGCGGGCTCGGCCTTGCGCATGGCGATGCGGCGCTCGCCGCGATAGGCCGCGCGCACCGCCTCCGGATCGCCCAGGCCGATCAGCGGGCGCCCATCGTTGGGATCCTCGCGCAGCAGACCCTCGAACAGGAGCTGGTCGATCAGGTCGCGCCAGCCGGCCGCGTCCAGCTCGGCGCCGATGCCGAAGGTGGAGAGCCCGGCCTCAAAGTCCGACACGTCCTTGGTCTTGCCCGTCAGGTGGTCCACGAGCCGGCCGCGGCCGTAGCGCCCGCCCAGGCGATGCACCGCCGACAGGGCCTTCTGCGCGGCCTGGGTCATGTCAACGCTCTCTGGCGGGCTCAGGCACAGGTCGCAGACCCCGCAGGGGGCGACGTCGGTCTCGCCGAAGTAGCGCCGCACGGCGGCGGCGCGGCAGCCGGTCCCGTCGAGCATGGCGTAGAGCTGGCGCACCTTGCGCGCCTGCACCTGCTTGACCTGTTCGCCCACCTCGCGGCCCTCGAGCCGGCGCAGCGCCCAGGCCATGTCGGCCGAGCCATAGAGGGTGATGCCCTCGGCGGGCTCGCCGTCGCGCCCCGCCCGGCCGATCTCCTGCCAGTACGCCTCGATGGAGGCCGGCGGATCGGCGTGGATGACGAAGCGCACGTCGGGCTTGTCCACCCCCATGCCGAAGGCGATGGTCGCCACCATCACCGCCGCCTCCGCTTCGAGAAAGGTCTCCAGGCGATCGGCGCGCACCTTCCTGTCCAGCCCCGCGTGATAGGCCAGCGCCGGCACGCCGGCGTCGACCAGGGCCTGGGCCAGCTTCTCGGTGCCCTCGCGCGAGCCGGCGTAAACCACGCCCGAGCGGTTCGGCCGCTCGGTGACCAGCTCGACCACCCGCTTGTGCCCGGCGCCGCGTTTCCGCTCGGCGAAGAGGGCGAGCTCGGGCCGGGCGAAGGAGGCGACGAACTCCTCGCAGCCCTCCAGGCGCAGCTCGGCGCGGATGTCCTCGCGGGTGCGCGCGTCGGCCGTGGCGGTCACCGCCAGGCGCGGCACGTCAGGGAAGAGCTCGGCCAGGCGCCCCAGCATCCGGTATTCGGGCCGGAAGTCGTGGCCCCACTGGCTGACGCAGTGGGCCTCGTCGATGGCGATCAGCGCCAGCGGCGTGCGCGCCAGCCGGTCCAGCATCGTCGGCTGCATCAGCCCTTCGGGCGAGATGTAGAGCAGGTCCAGCTCGCCGGCCTCGATCCGCCGCCAGGTGCGCGTGCGCTCGTCCAGGTCGATGTTGGAATCCAGCCGCGCGGCGGCCACGCCCGACTGCTGCAGGCCGGCCACCTGGTCGGTCATCAGGGCGATCAGCGGCGAGACCACCAGGCCGAGGCCGGGACGCAGGATGCTGGGGATCTGATAGCACAGGCTCTTGCCGCCGCCGGTAGGCAGCACGGCCATGGCGCTGCGCCCGGCCAGCGCCTCGCCGATCACCTGGGCCTGCAGCCCCCGGAATTCCGAATGGCCGAAGGTGCGGCGCAGGACCTCCCGCGCCTGGTCGAGCGAAGCGGACATGGCCCCCTTATGCGATGCGTCGCGACGGAGCGCGAGGGGGCCCAAGTTTCGCGCTTCAATTCAGTCGCGCGAAAAGCGCCGAATGATTTTCGGCCTCGCAAATTCGGCAGCTAATTTTGAACCACCAAAAATCTCGCGCTCAAAATGCGCGCGTCAAAAGCTATGAAATATGGACAGCGTGTAGCGAATGTGATTCCATAAATGCTGTCGGATGATGCGACGGTCCTACAGCCCTGGTGCGGTGGGTGAGGGATTCGAACCCTCGGAGCGATGCGCCAACATCGCTCGCCGGAACCTAAGTCCGGCGTCTTAAGCCACTCGACCAACCCACCGACAAGACAACCGACCGGGCATTCGGCCCGGTCGACTCAGGGCTGTTGGGGCAGGCTGACTCCGTTCTAGAGCTTGCGCAAGTGATCCTGGCCGGAAAAATTAACCTTCCCTAACGATGCAATCGGGTCGCCCTACTCCGCCGCCATCGCCGCCGGGACGGCCTGGGCGCCGCGCAGGAGGCGGCCCGGCAGGGCGCCGGTGGGCTCGCCGTCGCGGTAGGTGACGGCGCCGGCGACGATGGTCGCCACATAGCCCTCCGCCCGCTGGATCAGCCGCCGCCCGCCCGCCGGCAGGTCGTAGGCGACCTGCGGGGCGAAGAGCTTGAGCCTGTCGAAATCGATGACGTTGAGGTCGGCCCTGTAGCCCGGCGCGACCAGGCCGCGATCCATCAGGCCGACGGTCTCGGCGGTGCGGCGGGTCTGGCCGGCGATCAGGCTTTCCAGGCGCAGCTTCGGCCCGCGGGTGCGGTCGCGCGCCCAGTGGATCAGGTTGGAGGTGGGGAAGGAGCCGTCACAGATCAGCCCCACGTGGGCGCCGCCGTCGGACAGGCCCGGCACGCAGTCCGGGTGCTGCAGCATCTCGTAGCTGGGGGCGAGATCGCCGTAGCCGTAGTTCAGGAACGGCAGGTAGAGCATGCCCTTGCCGCCGTTGCTGAGCATGTGGTCCAGCGCCACCTCGGCCGGATCGACCCCGCGGGCGGCGGCGATCGCCTCGACCGTCCGGTCGGCCGGCGGCTCATAGTCGGGAACCTCGCCCATCAGGAACATGCGGCCCCAGTTGCGTGGGGCGACCCCGGCGAAGCCGCGGCGCACCTCGACGTCCTCGGCCAGGAGGCGGGCGCGGAACGCCGGGTCGCGCAGGCGCGCGATGCGCTGGTCGAACGGCAGGCCGGCGATCTCCTGGTAGATCTCCGACTGGCTGAAGGGGTTGAGGGTGAGCTCGAAGCCGAACAGGACGCCCACCGGCCGCCCAGCCACCTGGGCGCGGATCGGCAGGCCCGCCGCCGTCGCCTCGGAGAGCCACGTCAGCAGCCTCTTGTAGCCGTCCGGCGCGGCGTGGCCCTGCAGCAGAGAAAACGACAGCGGCCGGCCCGAACGCTCGACCAGGCGGCGCATCATGGCGAACTCGGCCTCGGCGTCGGCGAAGTCGGAGACGAATTGCAGCACGCCCCGGCCGGCGGCCGACAGGCCCATGGCGATCCCCATCAGCTCGTCCTCGGCGGCGGTGAGCGTCGGGGTCGGCTGGCCGTCGGAGGTGCGGTGGTTGAGTGTGCGCGAGGTGGAGAAGCCCAGGGCGCCGGCCTCCACCGCCCGCTTGGCGATGGCCGCCATGGCGTGGATGTCGGCCTCGGTGGCCGGCTCGCGGTTCGCCCCGCGCTCGCCCATGACGAACACCCGAAGCGCCGCGTGCGGAAGCTGGGCGCCGATGTCCACGTCGAAGGTCCGGCTTTGCAGGCTGTCCAGGTATTCCGGATAGCTTTCCCAGTTCCACGGCAGGCCCTCGGCCAGCACCGGGAAAGGAATGTCCTCCACGCCTTCCATCAGGCGGATCAGCCGGCCGTGGTCCTCGGCGCGGCAGGGGGCGAAGCCGACGCCGCAATTGCCCATGACCACCGTCGTGACCCCGTGCCAGGACGAGGGCTGCATGCGCTGGTCCCAGGTGGCCTGGCCGTCGTAGTGGGTGTGGATGTCGACGAAGCCGGGCGCGACCAGCTTGCCGCGCGCGTCGATCTCCTCGGCGCCGGCGCCGGCGATCCGGCCCACCGCGACGATGCGCCCGTCCTTGACGCCGACGTCGGCCTCGCGGGCGTCGGCGCCGGTTCCGTCGGCCAGCAGGCCGCCGCGGATCACCAGGTCATAGGCTCGATCCATGGCCGTCCTCTCCCTTGTTTTGCAGCATTAAGCCGCCCCTGACGCCGGGTCGGTCAAGGGCGTTGGCCTCGGCGCGGCCCCCTCCCCCAAGAGGGGGAGGAGAATTTGCATCAGCGCAGTTTCGATCTCCTCCCCCGCGAAGTGGGGGAGGGGGACCCCGAAGGGGTGGAGGGGGTTCAGGCCGACAGGATCGCCGCCGCTTGAACCAGCCCCCTACTCCTGCGCGCGCTCGGCGCAGCCGGTGAAGCTTTCGTCGCCGAGCTGCAGCTCGGCGGCGTAGCCGTAGACCCGATCGCTCATCCCGTCGGTGCAGTCCTGCTGGACCATGGCCACCACCAGGGGCTCGCCGTCGGCGCTCGCGGCCCACACCGCCTGGGGCCCGGCCATGTGCGGGCCGTTGTTGGGCGCGGTGGCCGGGGCGATCTGCGGCCGCATCACGGTGATGCCGTCGACGCGGATGCGCGCAGCCCAGAAGGGCTCGGCGCCATGGACGTTGAAGTCGCCGCGGAAGGCGGCCGGGGCGTCGTCCGCGCCCGCAGGGCCGTTGGCGATGTGGGTGGCGGCGGCGTCGGCCGGCGGCTGGGCGCGCGAGCCGTCCGGCGCCTGGGGGTGGCAGGCGCTGAGCAGCAGGGCGAGAACTGCGGCCGTGCGGCGCAAAGGCTCCTCCTGTCACGAACGCGGAGGCGTCGTTAATCTCCTAGCAGATGAGTCGCGCCCGTCCCCTCACCTTCTATGAATTCTTCGCCGGCGGCGGCATGGCCCGCATCGGCCTGGGGCCGGATTGGCGCTGCGCCTTCGCCAATGACTTCGATCCGGTCAAGGCGGCCGTCTATCGCGCCAACTTCGCCGACGCCGAGGCGCATTTCCGCGAGGGCGACGTCTGGGCGCTTTCGCCCGAGGACCTGCCCGGCCAGGCGGACCTGGCCTGGGCCTCCTCCCCCTGCCAGGACTTCAGCCTGGCCGGCGGCCGCGCCGGGCTGAAGGGTGGCCGTTCCTCGGCCTTCTTCGGCTTCTGGCGGCTGATCGAGGCGCTGAACGCGGACGGCCGCGCGCCGCGCGCGGTGGTGATCGAGAACGTCACCGGCCTTTTCACCTCGCACGGCGGCGCCGACTTCACGGCGCTTTGCGAGGCCCTCGCGCGCGAAGGCTACCGCTTCGGCGCCCTGGAGATCGACGCGTCGCGCTTCCTGCCGCAGTCGCGGCCGCGGGCGTTCGTCGTGGCCGTGCGCGAGGCGCCGGCGGCCGGCCTCGCCGGCGACAGCGTCTTCCATACGCGCCTGGTGCGCGAGGCGCATGGCCGCCTTCCGGCCGCGCTCGCCGAGCGCTGGGTCTGGTGGCGCGCCGAGGCGCCGCCCCGGCCCAACGCCGACCTTTCCAGCCTGATCGAGGCCGACGCGCCCTGGCGCGACGCCGGCGAGACCGACGAGATCCTCGGCCTGATGTCGCCGCTGCACCGCCAGCGCCTGGAGGCCCTGCGCGCGTCGGGCGCGCGGGCGGTGGGCGCGCTCTTCCGGCGGATGCGCGTGGAGGACGGCGTTCGCGTGCAGCGGGCCGAGGCGCGGTTCGACGGCCTGGCCGGATGCCTGCGCACGCCGCGCGGCGGCTCCTCGCGCCAGACCCTGATCATGGTGGAGGACGGCGAGGTGAGGACGCGCCTGATCACCGCCCGCGAGGGGGCGCGCCTGATGGGCCTGCCGGACGGCTACGCCCTGCCCCACTCGGCCAACCGGGGCCTGCACGTGGTGGGCGACGGGGTGGCCGTTCCGGTGGTGCGCTGGCTGGCGGCCCAGCTTCTGGAGCCGCATCTTTCCGGCCGTCCGGGCGTCTTGGCGGCCGAATAGCCCCTTACAAAACCGCTGCAAAGTCCTAGGTTCTCGCCCGGAAGGGCAATTCCAGAACAGAGGTCCGCCATGGACGCCACCCCGGACAAGACCTACGACGCGGCCCGCTACAAGAGGGCCGGGCGCGGCAAGGTCTACGACTCGATCATCGACACCATCGGCGACACCCCGCTGATCCGGCTTCCCCGCCTGACCGCGGCCCTGAAGCCGAAGGGCGAGGTGCTGGCCAAGCTGGAGTTCTTCAACCCGCTGGCCTCGGTCAAGGACCGCATCGGCGCCTCGATGATCGAATCCCTGGAAGCCAAGGGCGTTCTCAAGCCCGGCTCCAGCATCATCGAGCCCACCAGCGGCAACACCGGCATCGCGCTGGCGTTCGTCGCCGCCGCCAAGGGCTATCCGCTGACCCTGGTCATGCCCGAGAGCATGTCGATGGAGCGGCGCAAGATGCTGGCGCTGCTGGGCGCCAAGCTCGACCTGACGCCGGCCGAGCGCGGCATGGCCGGCGCGGTGGCCCGCGCCCGCGAGCTGGTGGAGGCCACGCCCGGCGCGGTCATGCCCCAGCAGTTCGACAACCCGGCCAATCCGCTGGTGCACCGGGTCTCCACCGCCGAGGAGATCTGGAACGACACCGACGGCGCCGTCGACTATGTGATCAGCGGCGTCGGCACCGGCGGCACCATCACCGGCGTCGGCCAGGTGCTGAAGGCGCGCAAGCCGTCGGTGAAGATGGTCGCCGTCGAGCCGGAAGCCTCCCCGGTGCTTTCCGGCGGCAACCCCGGCCCGCACAAGATCCAGGGCATCGGCGCGGGCTTCGTGCCCTCGATCCTGGACCGCGGGGTGATCGACGAGATCGTCCAGGTCTCCAACGACGACAGTTTCTCCATGGCTCGGCGCATCGCCCGCGAGGAAGGCGTGCCGGTGGGCATCTCGTCCGGCGCGGCGCTGACCGCGGCGTTCCACGTGGCCGCCCGCGACGAGGCCAAGGGCAAGACGATCGTGGCCATCATCCCCAGCTTCGCCGAACGCTATCTGTCGACGGCGCTGTTCGAGGGGCTGTGAACGGCCGAACCAACGAAAGCTCCCCTCTCCCCTTGCGGGAGAGGGACGCCAGACGCCGGCCATGACCGACGAGTCCACCGACGTCTTCACGCCGGACAAGCGCTCGGCGGTGATGCGGCGGGTGAAGGGGCGGGACACCACCCCCGAGCTGAAGGTTCGCAAGATCCTCTGGGGCCTGGGCGCGCGCTACCGACTGAACCGGCGCGACCTGCCCGGCTCGCCGGACATCGTCCTGCCGGGGCGCAGGCTGGCGATCTTCGTGCACGGCTGCTTCTGGCACGGCCACGACTGCGCCCGCGGCGCGCGCGTTCCCAAGGCCAACCGCGAGTACTGGACGGCCAAGATCGAGCGCAACCGCGCCCGCGACGCCCGCGCATCCGCCGCCCTCGCCGAGGCCGGCTGGCGGGTGGAGACCATCTGGGAATGCGAGATGAAGGACGAGGCCGCGCTGGCGAATCGGCTGGCCGGCCTGGTCGGGAAAAATCTTTCCAAAGCGTAACGGGGCGCAAACCATGCCCGCGGTAGGGTGCGAAAAGCCGCCCACCGGCTGCGCCTTCGGAGCGTTTGATGGAAATCGCCAGCAGCTTCGCCACCTCCAGCGGGACGGACGTGTTCGCCGCCCGCCGGCAGGACGCCGCCCAGACCAAGGACGCCCCCGCCGCCACCCCGCCCGCGGAGCCCGCCAGCCGGGGCGCGGCGGTGGTGTTCGGCGGCTCGCTCGCTAACCTGGACCAGAGCTCCAGGAGCCGCGACGCCGAGCGCCAGTCCAAGATCGAGGACAAGCGCCGCGACGAGGCCGAAACCCAGCGCAAGGCGGCCCTGGAGAAGGGCGCGGACGAGCGCCGCGAGGCGCAGGCCGACGGCCAGCAGGTCGACGTCACGGTCTGACGGGGCTCGGCCCGTCCCGAACAAGCAATCCACGCGCCGCCTGTAACCGGGCGGCCGGCTCGGCCGAACTAGGCCGTGGGGCGAAATCGCGCCCCGCATTCGGAGAGCCAGATGGAAATCGTCAATGGCTACGTTTGCCGCAACTGCACGGACGTGGCGAACGCCAAGCGTAACATCGATCCGGCCCATCCCAAGGACGGTCCCTACGGCCAGAACGCGCCGCAGGCCCAATCCACAAAAGAGGCTGAAACCCGCGGCCAGGCGGTGGTCTTCGGCGGCTCGCTCGCCCGACTGGACCACGGCTCCGCCACCCGCGACGGCGTGCGCCAGAGCAAGACCATCGGCGGACAGGTGGACGTCGCGGCCTAGAGTCCCCCCTGCCGTCGCCTCGGTCCCTTGGGCCGGGGCGGCGGCCCTTCCCGCCCTACCGGCCCGCCAGGATTTCGAGCGTCTTCGGGTCCGGCTCGCCGCCGAAGTACTTGCCGAGCGCCTCGGCGAAGGCCGGCTCGTCCGGCGCGGCCTTGGCGAACAGGGTCAGGCACGAACCGAACTTCATGTCGTCGGGAAAGCCGAAGACGTTGTGGGCGCTCGGCCCTGAAAGCCCGTTCACCGCCTGCACGCACGTAATCAGCCTTGGGCCCAGCACGGGGTCGGCGAGATAGGCCCGCGCCTCGTCCAGCGAGGCGAGGGCGTAGAACTGGGCGGTCGGGCTCGAGCCGAGGCCGGCGATCTGCGGAAACACGAACCACATCCAGTGGCTCGTCTTACGCCCGGCGCGCAGCTCGGCCAGCGCCTGCGGATAGACCCGCGCCTGGGCGTCCTTGAACCGCTGCAGATCGAAGGGGTCGTCCATGGAGCGAGCCTACGCCGGCGCCCGCCGGCCGTCGCGCCCGAAGAGCGCCGTCAGGCCGCGTCGGCCTTGGCCTGTCCGGCCGTCGCGTCGGCGGCCTCGATCGCGGCCCGCTCGTCCAAGGCCCGGGCGATGGCGCCGTGCAGCAGGGCCGCGTCGAAGGGCTTGGGCACCGAGCCGGTCATGCCGGCCTCGCGGCAGGCCTGCCAGTCGCGCTCGGCGGTGGAGGCCGTGCAGGCGATCACCGGCGTCGCCTGGTTGGGCCCCGGCGTGGAGCGCAGGCGCATGGTGGTCTCGCGCCCGTCCATCTCGGGCATGTAGAGGTCCATCAGGACCACGTCGAAGGCGGCCACCGAGGCCAGCGCCAGGGCCTGTTCGCCGGAGGCGGCCAGGGTCAGGTCGACGCCCAGCGGCTCCAGCATCAGGGCGAGCGCCCGGCGGTTGACCTCGTGGTCGTCGACGCCCAGCACCCGCACGTTGGTGACCGGCACGGCCGGCGCCGGCGGCGTCTCGACCACGCCCCCCGCGCGGGCGGCGTAGATCTGCAAGGTGAAGGTCGCTCCCTTGCCCGGCTGGCTGGCGGCGGTGAGGTCGCCGCCCATCAGGCGGGCGAGCTCGCGGCTGATGGTCAGGCCCAGGCCCGTGCCGCCATGGGTGCGCGCGGTCGAGGCCAGGGTCTGGTCGAACGGGATGAACAGACGGGCGAACTGTTCGCGGGTCATGCCGACGCCGGTGTCGGCCACCGCGAACACCAGCTTCCAGCCCTCGCCGTTGGGCGCGGCGTCCACGGCCAGGGCCACCCCGCCCCGGTCGGTGAACTTGATGGCGTTGGAGAGCAGATTGTTCAGCACCTGGCGCAGGCGCGTGGGGTCGGCGCAGACCATCGGCGGCAGGCTTTCCAGCCCCTCCACCGTCAGGGTCAGCCCCTTGGCCGTGGCCTGCGAGCCCCAGAACGACACGGTGTCGGAGACGACGGCCGTGGGGTCGAAGTCGATGTTCTCCACCCCCATGCGGCCGGCTTCGATCTTGGACAGGTCCAGGAGGTCGCCCAGCAGCGAGCGCATCATGCGGCCGGATTCGGCGATCAGGGCGGCGTTGGCGCGCAGGTCCAGCGGCGCGTGCGGCGCGTTCTGGATGGACTCGGCGCCGGCGAGGATGGCGCTGATCGGCGTGCGCAGCTCGTGGCTGACCATGGCGATGAACGCCGACTTGGCCCCCACCGCGGATTCGGCCTGCAGACGGCGGCGGTCGGCCTCCATGCGCGCGCGGCGCTGGGCCTCGAAAGCCGCCGCGCCGGAGCGCCAGAGCGCCGAGGAGGAGAACACCAAGAGCCCGCTGACCGCCACGAGGGCGATCGCCTTCGGCCCCGCGCCGGCCACCTTCGCGGCCAGATAGCACAGGGCCAGGAAGTAGCCGATGTAGGGCGCCATGGCCGCGGTGTAGGCCGCCTGCGAGCGCTGGTTGGTGACCACCGCGTTCAGCACCGCCCCGGCGAGGAACAGCGCCCCGCAGGTCACCCCCACGTATCCGCCCCACAGGGCCGCGGCGATGGACAGGGCGCCATAGAGCACGCTGTTGGCCGCCAGCAGCGCCAGCGACATGGCCGGGGTGGGCTTGGCGGCGCGCCGGTCGTCGTAGCGCCAGGCTTCGTAGACTTGCAGGACGGTGTAGACGCTCAGCCACGCCACGCTGGCGATCCAGCCGGTCATGGGCGCCAGCGCGACGGCGTAGATGGCTGCGAACGCCAGACGGCCCTGCAGGGCGTCACGACGCGCGAGCATGGTCTTGGCCAACCCTGATCGGTTGTCCTTGCTCGACGCGGCTGTCATCGGCGTCCCCCTCGGGCCGGCGGGCTCATCGTCCTGGTCAGGTGAACCGTGCTACGCCCCGAGATTGAAACAAAGGTTAAGCCAGCCCTTGCCGCACAAGGGATCGCGGACAATCGCCCCTAGCCCTGATCCTCCACGACCACCTCGGTCTTCACCGAATTGGCGATGAAGCACTCCTCGTGGGCGGCGTGGTGCAAGTCCTGGCGCTGGGCCGTGTCCGGCGCAGCGCCCTCGTAGGAGACCTTCGGGCGCAGGGTGACGCGGGTGACGGCCATGCGGCCGGGCGCGATCTCCTCCATCACGCCGAACGGCTCGTCGTGATAGGCGCCCACGGTGAAGCCGGCCAGCCGGGCCTTATGCAGGAAGGTCAGCATGTGGCAGTTGGAGAGCGCGGCCACGAACATCTCCTCCGGGTCCACCGCCTCGTTCACCGCCCACTTGCCGACCACATGCGCCGAGGCCGAGGCGGGAATCTCGATCCCGCCGTCGAAGCCGACGGTGTGGCCGCGGCTATAGCGGCCCTTCAGGAAGTCCTCGCCGTCCTTCAGCGTCCAGTCGATGGTCGCCGTGTAGCGGGCCATCAGAAGGCCTCGGCCGGCAGGGCCATCAGGCTGTCCGCGCCCGTCTTCAGCTTGGCCAGGTGCGCGGCCGCGTCCGGCAGCACGCGCTCGATGTAGTAGCGGCCCACCGCCACCTTGCCGGCGTAGAACGGGTCGGCGTCGCCCTCGGCGATCCTGGCCTGGGCCGTCTCGACCATCTGCGCCCACATGTAGGCCAGGGCCGTCAGGCCGAAGAGGTGCATGTAGTCGCTGGACGCCGCGCCGGCGTTGTCCGGGTTGGCCAGGCCGTTCTGCATCAGCCACATGGTGGCCTCCTGCAACTGCTCCTTGGCGCCGGCCAGGGCGTCGAGCCAGGGCTTCAGCCCGGCGTCCGCCTCGCGCGCCTGCACATAGGCGTCGACCTCGGCGAAGAAGGTCATCACCGCGCGCCCGCCGTTGGCCGCCAGCTTGCGGCCGACGAGGTCCAGCGCCTGCACGCCGTTGGCGCCTTCGTAGATCAGGGTGATGCGGGAATCGCGCAGGTACTGGCTGGCCGGAAAATGCTCGGTGAAGCCCGAGCCCCCGTGCACCTGCAGGGCGTCGGAACAGACCTTGAAGCCGCGGTCGGTGAGGAAGCCCTTCACCACCGGGGTCATCAGCGCCATGTAGTCGTCCGCCTTCTGCCGGACCGCCTCGTCCTGGGAGGCGTGCGCCAGGTCGCCGTGCAGCGAGGTCCAGAACAGGAAGGCGCGGCCGCCCTCGATGATCGCGCGGCAGTCCATCAGCATGCGCCGCACGTCGGGATGGACGATGATCGGATCGGCCGGCCCGTCGGGATTCTTCGGCCCGGTGAGCGAGCGGCCCTGCAGGCGCTCGCGCGCGAAGGCCACGGCGTCCTGGTAGGCGGCCTCGGCCTGGGCCACGCCCTGCAGGCCCACGCCGATGCGGGCCTCGTTCATCATCACGAACATCAGGTTGAGGCCGCGGTTCTCCTCGCCCACCAGCCAGCCGATCGACTCTTCGTGCTGGATCACGCAGGTGGCGTTGCCGTGGATGCCCATCTTCTCTTCGAGGCCGGCGCAGAACACGCTGTTGCGCTTTCCCGGCTTGCCGTCAGCGTCGGGAATGAACTTGGGCACGATGAACAGGCTGATGCCGCGGGTGCCGGCCGGCGCGCCCTCGATGCGGGCGAGCACCAGGTGGATGATGTTGTCGGCCATGTCGTGCTCGCCGCCGGAGATCCAGATCTTCTGGCCGGAGATGCGATAGGTCCCGTCGCCCTGGGGAACCGCCTTGGTGCGCAGGAGGCCCAGGTCCGTGCCGCAATGCGGCTCGGTCAGGTTCATGGTGCCGCACCATTCGCCCGAGGCGAGCTTGGGCAGGTAGAGGGCCTTCTGCGCGTCGGAGCCGCCGTTCAGGACCGCCGAATAGGCGCCGTGCGTCAGGCCCGGATACATGGAGAAGGCCATGTTGGCCGACGAGCTCATCTCGCTGAAGGCCAGGTTGACCACCGCCGGAAGGCCCTGGCCGCCATAGGCGGTCACCGCGCCCAGCGCCGGCCAGCCGCCCTCGACCAGGGCCTTGTAGGCTTCCTTGAACCCGGGCGGGGTGGTGACCGTGTTGTCGGGCTTCCACACGCAGCCCTGCTTGTCGCCCACGCTGTTCAGCGGCGCGAGCACCTCGCCGGTGAAGCGGCCCGCCTCCTCCAGGATCTGATGCACGACGTCCATCGGCGCGTCGGAAAATCCGGGCAGGTCGGCGTAGCGGTCGATCTTCAGCACCTCGCCCAGGATGAAGGCGTGGTCGCGGACGGGCGGCTGGTAGGCCATGGGTCGACTCCGGGGGACGGCCGGACGCCGCCCGGCCAAAAGACGTTGGCCCGCCGCTGGCGAACGGCGGGCTGAAAGGCAGGCGCGGCGCGCGGCGGCCGCAGCGAAGCTATTTGGCCTCGGCGTGTTCCAGGTCGCCCAGACGCTGGCCGAGCATCTGGTGGTAGTCCTCGGCCTGGGGCAGCAGGTCCGGCCGGGTCTTGGCCAGGTGGTGCTCCAGCCGCTCGCAGCCGGCCTTCAGCTCGGAGATCGCCTTGTCGATGTCCTCGCGCTGGGCTTCCAGGGCGACGATGCGTTCGCGGAACTTGCCCAGCGACTTCAGGTTTTGCGCCACGCAGTCGTCGTCGGCGTCATAGAGGTCGAGGATCTCGCGGATCTCAGCCAGGGCCAGGCCCACGCGCTTGCCGCGCAGGATCAGCACCAGGCGGGCGCGATCGCGGTAGGAATAGACCCGGTTCATCCCGTCTCGGGCGGGATTGAGCAGGCCCTTGTCTTCATAGAAGCGCAGCGCCCGGGGCGTGCATTTGAATTCCTGGCAGAGCTGACGGATCGTGAACGTGCGATGCGGCCGGCGCAGATCGATATGCATGGCGTCCTCCCTATGGACGGGTCGGGACGCTAGGCTAACTCTTACGTCAACGTCAAGCTGGGCTGCAGCGCATGGGGCGCCCGCGCCTTGGGCGATCATCCGGTTTCGGACGCCCTGCGCGCGCGGCGGTGGACCCCTGCGGCTCAAGCTCCTAACGCTCGCCCATTGTTGTTCCCCGGGGGTTTCGATGAACCGCTTCCTGACGTCCTGCGCGCTCGGCGCGCTCCTGGCCGCGGGCGCCCTTGGCGCGCCGATGACGGCCCAGCCCGCCCTTGCCGCCGCGCCGGCCGCAGCCGCCCCCGGCTCCTACGCCCAGGCGATCGCCGGGCTCGAGCGCCATGACGGCCTGCTCACCGTCTATGTCGACAAGGCCAAGGGCCGGGTGCTGCTGGCCCTGCCGGCGCCGGACAAGGACGGGGTGGCCGGCCGCTTCCTCTATCAGGCGGGCCTGCGCACCGGCTTCGGCTCGGCCTCGTCCATGCTCGACCGCGGCCGCCTGGCCGAGACCCAGGTGCTGGCCTTCCGCCGCGTGGGCGGCAAGGTGGTGGCCGAATACGAGAACCCGCGCTTCCGGGCCACGGGCGTCAGCGCCGACGAGGCCGACGCGGCGAAGAACTCCTTCGCCACCTCGCTGGTCTGGGCGGGGCCGATCGCGGCGACCGCGCCGGACGGCGGCCTGCTGGTGGACGTCACCAGCTTCCTGACCCGCGACGTGATCAACGCGCCCGAGGGGCTCAAGCACGCCGGCGAGAAGGGCTTCAAGCTCTCCGCCGACCTCTCCATGGCCGACGTCGACAAGACCAAGGTGTTCCCGGAGAACATCGAGCTCGACGCGATCGAGACCTTCACGTCCGACACCCCCGGGGCCGAGGCCCGCGACATCGCCCCCGACCCGAAGGTGATCACCCTTTCGGTGCACCATTCGCTGATCAAGCTGCCCGAGCCCGGTTTCGAGCCGCGCAAGTACGACCCGCGCACCGGCGGCCTGGGCGCGGTGATCGTCGACGACTACGGCGCGCCGCTCGGCGGCGACATCGTCTACCGCTACGCGCGCCGCTTCCGCCTGGAGAAGACCGATCCCACGGCCGCCAAGTCGCCGGTGAAGAAGCCGATCGTGTTCTATGTGGACCGCGGCGCGCCGGAAGAAGTGCGAAAGGCCCTGATCGAGGGGATCAACTGGTGGAACCAGGCGTTCGAGGCGGCCGGCTTCATCGGCGCCTTCCGCGCCGAGGAGATGCCCGAGGGCGCCGACCCGATGGACGTGCGCTACAACGTGGTCAACTGGGGCGACCGGGCCACGCGCGGCTGGTCGTACGGCCAGAGCGTGGTCGACCCGCGCACCGGCGAGATCATCCGCGGCGACGTGGTGCTGGGCGCGCTGCGCGTGCGCCAGGACATCCTGATCTTCGAGGGGCTGGCCGGCGCCGACAAGGTGGGCACGGGCGATCCGAACGATCCGGTGCAGGCGGCCCTGGCCCGCATCCGCCAGCTCGGGGCGCACGAGGTGGGCCACGCCATCGGCTTCACCCACAACTTCGCCGCCTCCACCCAGGACCGCGACTCGGTGATGGATTACCCGCCGCCGCGCATCAAGCTGACCGACGGCAAGATCGACCTGTCCGACGCCTACGCGGTCGGCATCGGCGACTGGGACAAGTTCACCGTCGACTGGCTCTACGGGACCGTGCCAGCCGGCGCGGCGGGCCAGGCGGCGCTGGATGCGAAGGCCCGCGCCATGGTGGCCTCCGGCCGGCGGTTCATCGACGACGTCGACGGCCGGCCGCTGGGCGTCGGCCAGCCCTGGGCCAGCCTGTGGGACGACGGCGTCGATCCGGCCGCCGAGCTTGACCGCATGATGAAGGTGCGCCGCGTGGCCCTGGACGGCTTCGGCCTGTCGGCGCTGAAGCCGAACGAGCCGCTGGCCAACCTGCGCCGCAAGTTCGTGCCGATCTACCTGCTGCACCGCTACCAGGTGGAGGCCGCCGCCAAGCTCGTCGGCGGGGTGGACTTCGCCTATGCGGTCAAGGGCGATCCGAAGATGACTTCCGCCCCGGTGGACGTGGCCATGCAGCGCCACGCCCTCGAGGCGATGGTCTCGGCGCTGGCGCCGGCCGAGCTGGACACGCCGCCGGGCCTGGTTCCGCTGCTCTCGGCGGGCTTCACCGGCACCTCCGACCGCCAGTTCGACATCGAGGTGTTCGACACCATGGGCGGGCCGGTGTTCGACCCGCTGGTGGCCGCCGACGTGGGTGCGGGGATCGTCTACGACCAGCTCCTGGCGCGCGACCGGCTGGCGCGGCTGGTGGAGCAGCACCGGGTCGATCCGTCCCTGCCCGGCGCCGGCGAGGTGCTGGACAAGCTGGTGGGCGCCGTCTTCCCGGCCAAGCCCGCCGCGGGACGGCTGGCGGCGATCCAGCGCCGGGAGCAGACGCGGCTGGTGATGGACATGGCCGCGGCCCTGGCCGACCCGAAGATGTCGCCGGCCGCCGCCGCCGAGATCGACGCGCGGCTGACCGGCCTTGGCCAGACGCTGAAGGCCAAGGCGTCCGATCCGGCCGAACAGGCTCATCGCCAGCGCCTGGCCGGCCTGATCTCCGACCGCGAGGCCCTGGAGAAGCTGGCCACGGCCAAGGACGCCAAGCCGGAGACGCCCCCCGGCATGCCGATCGGCGACGACGGCGACTGGTGACGGCCGGCCATCGGCGGATGCTCCCCCCGCCGGGGAGCATCCGGGTCAGTCTCTCGTCTTGCGCTTGAGCGCCACGTAGATCGCGCCCTCGCCGCCGTGACGGCGGTGGGCCTCCGAAATGCCGGCGACGACCTCGCGCAGCGCCGGATCGGCCAGCCATTCGGGCGTGCGGCGGCGCAGAACGCCGTCGCCGCCGACGCCCTTGCCGGTGATCACCAGCACGGCGCGGAAACCCTCGTCCCACGCCCGACGCAGGAAGCCGGTCAACGCCGCCTGCGCCCGGTCCTGGGTCATCCCGTGCAGGTCGATGCGCGCGCCGATGGGATCGCGCTCCTTGGCGATGCGATGCTTGCGGCGCGGCTCGATGCCCTGCGGCCCGTCGGCGGCCTGGACCGGCCGGGGCTTGGCGGCGGCGTGCTGGCCGATGGTGAAGGGCGTCAGCTCGAACCCCGCGGGCGGGGTCTTCGGCGTTTTCGGCGTCGCGGTCGGCGCCGGCTCGGCCTTGGCCGGCGCGGGCGGCGCGGTCGGAACCACGTGTTTCGCCTTGCCAGGCAGGGGATGCACCGTGGCCGCGATCGCGGACCAGAGCTTCAGCTCCTCCGGCCGCAGCGGGCGTTTCACGAGTTCGGCGCGGCCCGGGGAACCAGGCGGTACATCTTCAGACTGTGGCGCACGCGGCCGGCCTCGGCGCCCGCCTCGGGACCCAGGCCGAGATAGAGGTCCGCGCGGGCCTGGCCCTTGATCGCCCCGCCGGTGTCCAGCGCC
The DNA here is from genome assembly GCF_041916435.1 of Phenylobacterium sp. Classification (GTDB taxonomy): domain Bacteria; phylum Pseudomonadota; class Alphaproteobacteria; order Caulobacterales; family Caulobacteraceae; genus Phenylobacterium. The sequence continues at coordinate 188,912 of NZ_JAYRZM010000005.1, forward strand.
AGCGCCAGGCGCCGATAGGCCGGGAAGGCGCCGGTGAGCACCGGCGCGGTGGCGTCGATCCAGAACACCTCGCCCATGGAATAGCGCGCCGGGTCGACCGCGATCGCGCGGCCGGGCGGCAAGGGCGCGCCGGCGGAGCCCACCGGCTGCTGGCCGTCATCCGGCGACAGCTTGAAGAACACGTAGCGCGGGTTGAGCCGCATGATCTCCTGCGCCTCGGCGCCGCGATGGGCGGCGAGCCAGCCGCGGATGGCCTCGCCGGAGGTGTCGCCCGCCGCAAGCAGCCCGCGCTCCTGCATCGGCCTGGCGATGCCGACGAAACGGCGGCCGTTGTTGCCGGCGTAGTTGGCCTTCACCCGCGCGCCGTTCTCGAAGGTCAGCACGCCAGAGCCCTGGATCTGCAGGAAGAACAGGTCCTCGGGCCGCATCCAGGCCAGCACCTTCTCGGGTCGGCGATCCTCGATGGCGGCGCGGTCGGGGTAGGGCAGGAGATCGCCCAGGACGTTCATCGCCGCGCCCTGATTGCCGGCCTGGGCCGGATCGAACATGCCGGCGTCGACGGTGACCAGATCGGCGGGCCGGGCGCGCAAGGGCGCGCTGAATTCGGCGTCGGGCTTGGAGCGGGCGTCGTACTCCGGCGCGAAGTAGGCGGTCAGCACGCCCTCCTCCGGGGCGGCCTCCACGCGGAAATTGACCTCGAAGAAGGCGCGCGCGCGGGCCTCGTCCAGAGAGCCCAGCGCCTGGGCCTTGCGGCACACCTCGGCCATGCCTGGCGCACGGGCGGCCCAGCAGGACGCGCGGAAGGCGGCGAAGGCGGCGCTATGGTCGTCGTCGTTCCAGCCAGGCAGGCCCATGAAGGCGTGTTCTTCGGCGGGAGTCGCCACGGGCGGCGGCGCGGACGGCGGGATCAAGGCCGCGCTCGGCCCGACGGACGGGGTCGCGGTGGCGCAGGCCGTGAGGCTCAGAGCCGCAAGGACGATCCCCGCATACCGGAAACGCAAGTCATGCCTCCGCGGCGTCGACGTGTACCAGCGTCCAGTTGGGGTCGCGGCTCTTAAGATTACGTTCGAACGTCCAAAGCTCGGCGGTGCGGCGGTCGTCCACGGCCTCGCCCTCGGGGCCCTTGGAGCGGTTGCGGAATTCGGCCAGGAACCGCACGGTCACCCGGGCCATGTCGCCCACGACGTCGGCGCGTTCCATGTCGGCCCGCGGCGTCTGCAGGAACTCCACCTTCTCGGTGCGGCCCTCGGCCTCGCGCTGGGCGATGGCCGCGTCGAAGCTCGACATCACCTCGCCGGACAGCAGGTTCTTCAGGGTCGCGCGGTCGCCGGCGGCGAAGGCGCGCACCACCATCTCGTAGGCGGCCCGCGCGCCGGCCAGGAACCGGCCGACGTCGAAGTTCGGGTCGGCCGCGCGCACGGCGGCCAGGCCCGTGAGCGCGACGCCGTCGTCGGCGTGATCGGCCGGCCGGTCGAGCGCAGGACCCGGCGCGGGACGACCGGCGGCGGCCGGCGTGTCTTCCGGTTGGCGTCCGACCCGGCGGCCCAGCACCGAGTAGAGCTGGTAGAGCACGATGGCGGCCAGGCCGGCGAAGATGATCAACTCGAGGACTAGCAACGCAGCTCCAGGATCACGGACCGTGTGAAAGTCTCTATATAAGACGTACAAACGCCGCCGTCAGGGGGCGGCGTTGCATCGCAATCGACCGCATGATAGCAGCCCGCGCAATGATAAGGGTGCGTAAAGGCGCGCATCCGTGCCGCGCCGCTGATCAGCGAGCCCTCCAGACCACGGAACCTGCAGTTCATGACCGACACCGACGCGGCCGACACGCTCCCGTCCAACGGCGCCGAAGAGGCCCCCGGCATCCGGATCCTCGCCCAGTTCGCCCGCGACTTCTCCTTCGAGAACCCCCGCGCGCCGGAAACCCTGCGGGGCGGGGCCGCCCAGCCGCAGATCGAGATGGGCGTGGAGATGAACGCGCGCGGCCGTGAGGATGGCTTCTTCGAGGTGGACCTGAAGCTTTCGGCCCGCGCCACCCGCGACGACGGCCCGGTGTTCCATGTCGAGCTGGTCTACGGCGGCGTCTTCCAGATCACCGGCGTCGCGCCGGACGACCTGGAGCCGGTGCTGCTGGTGGAGTGCCCGCGCTACCTGTTCCCCTTCGCCCGCCGGATGATCGCCGACGTGACCTCCGAGGGCGGCTTCCCGCCGTTCCTGCTCGAGCCGATCGACTTCGCCGGCGTCTACGCCGCGCGCAAGGCCCAGGCCGAAGGCGTCGTGGTCGGCCAGGCCTGACGGCCGACGCTTCCTGATCCTCCGCGTTTCCGAACCGCGCCGGCCACGCGCCGCGCGGCGCGTGCTTCTGCGCGCCTCAAGCTCGCCCGAGGGGCCTGATCGCGCAATTTCCGCTGGCATTGGTTATCAGCGTTCAGTTATCTTGATTTAGATCAATGAGCCGGCCGCGCCTCGGGCGAAGGTCTCGGCTGGGAAACGCATGGGCCGCACATCAGCGGCCGCCAGGAATTGGGGAGAAGAACCGAATGGCCGAAGCCGCCGTCCTCGAAAAGCCCGCCTCCACGAAGATCGAGCACTTCGACGTGCTGATCGTCGGCGCCGGCATCTCCGGCGTGGGCGCCGCCTACCACCTGCTCGAACAGTGCCCCGACAAGAGCTTCGTGATCCTGGAATCCCAGGAAAGCTTCGGCGGCACCTGGTTGACGCACAAGTATCCGGGCATCCGCTCGGACAGCGACCTCTACACCTTCGGCTACCGCTTCAAGCCGTGGACCACCGCGCCGATCGCCTCGGCCGCGGAGATCCTGAAGTACATGAACGCGGTGATCGAGGAGAACCAGCTCGGCAAGCACATCCGCTACGGCCACAAGGTGATGAAGGCGTCCTGGTCGTCCAAGGACAACCAGTGGACCATCCAGGCCGAGCGCAACGGCGAACCGGTCACCATCACCGCCAACTTCCTGTGGATGTGCCAGGGCTACTACCGCCATTCGGAGGGCTACACCCCCGAGTGGGAAGGCATGGACGACTTCAAGGGCCAGATCATCCACCCGCAGACCTGGCCGGAAGGCCTGGACGTGAAGGGCAAGAAGGTCGTGGTCATCGGTTCCGGCGCCACGGCGGCCACCCTGGTGCCGGCCATCGCCGACCAGGTCGAGCACATCACCCTGCTGCAGCGCTCGCCGACCTATTTCATTCCCGGCCGCAACGCCAACGAGCTGGCCGACATCCTGCGCGAGCTCGAGGTCGACGAGAACTGGATCCACGAGATCGTCCGCCGCAAGATCCTGCACGATCAGGCCGTCTTCACCCGCCGCTCCTTCGAGGAGCCCGATGTGGTGAAGGAGGAGCTGCTCGCCGGGGTGCGCGCCTTCCTGCCGGAAGAGACCGTGCAGGAGCATTTCATGCCGCGCTACCGGCCCTGGCGCCAGCGCATCGCCTTCATCCCCGACGGCGACCTCTTCCAGGCCGCGCGGGCCGGCAAGGCCTCGGTGGTCACCGACGAGATCGAGCGCTTCACCGAGAAGGGCATCCTGCTGAAGTCCGGCAAGGAGCTGGAGGCCGACATCATCGTCACCGCCACCGGCTTCAACCTGAACGTCCTGGGCGACATCGACTTCGCCATCGACGACAAGCCGCTGGATTTCTCCAAGAGCGTCACCTACCGCGGCATGATGTTCACCGGCGTGCCGAACATGGTGTGGATCTTCGGCTACTTCCGCGCGAGCTGGACCCTGCGGGTGGACCTGATCGCCGACTTCGTCTGCCGGCTGCTCAAGCACATGGGCGACAAGCAGGCCAAGCGCGTCGAGGTCGCCCTGCGGGACGAGGACAAGGACATGCAGCTCTCGTCCTGGATCGACCCGGAAAACTTCAATCCCGGGTATCTGATGCGTAACATGCACCTGCTTCCGCAGCGCGGCGACAAGCCGGAATGGCAGCACACCCAGGACTATTGGGCCGAGAAGAAGACCCTTCCGGAAATCGACCTGGACGACCCGGTGTTCGTCTACAACTGAGACGGCTCGGCCTCCGGAACGGGGCGGACCGCCGGTTCGCCCCGCCCCCAGGACTCCAGCAACATATTGATTTAGGCCGTGATTTTCGGCCGGCTGGCGCGGCCCTGCTCTTGCAGGCCGCGCTTTTTGCATCCGCGGCGCACAGCGCCCGCCACGGTGTTGGACGACCGCCCATTCTGGGGACATCGCGGCCGTGGTCCCGAAGACGGCGCCTACAAACCGCCTTTTTCAGACTTGAAGGAATAGGGGATCGGGTGGTTAACGGCCGTTCGAAGGAAACAGGCGGAGAGAAAGAGTCATGATCCGGCGAGCGTCGAAGATCGCGACCATGGGGGCGGTCGTGTTGGGTGTTGTCAGCCTGGGCGGCTGCGCGACCAAGAAGTACGTGAACGAACAGCTTGCGCCGCTGTCCAGCCACGTGTCCGACCAGGACACCAAGATGGACGCCATCGACAAGACGGCCCAGGACGCGCTGCAGCGCGCCGAAGCGGCCGGCAAGCTGGCGGAAGGCAAGTTCGTCTATTCGATGGTGCTGTCCGACGACAGCATGAAGTTCGACGCCGGCTCGGCGACCCTGTCGCCCGAGGCCCAGTCGCGGCTCGACGCCTTCGTCGAGAAGCTGAAGTCCGACAACCGCAACGTCTACGTCGAGATCCAGGGCTACACCGACGCCAGAGGATCCGAAGCGGCCAATGAGCAATTGGGCGCCAAGCGCGCCGAGGCCGTGCGCCGCTACCTGAACGAACACGGCGTGGCCCTGAACCGGATGAGCACGATCTCCTACGGGTCGGAAAACCCGATCGCGCCGAACGACACCGCCGAAGGCCGCGCGGCCAACCGCCGCGTCGTGCTGATCGTCCTGGCCTGAGGGGACGGGCCGCGCGGCGCGATCCGGTGAAGAGTGAGCCAGCTTAGTCACGCGTCGTCAGCCGGACCCGAGACTTCGGGGGCGCCCTCCGCGTCCCCGAATGCGCTTGACCGGGTCGTGCGCTCGCTGTCGCGGTCTCGCCGCGAGCTGGCGATCGCCTTCAGCGTGACGGTCCACGTCGGGCTGCTGGCGGCGCTGATCACCGCGCGCATGGAAACGCCGAAGCCGTACGAGCCGATCCTCATGACGGTGCAGCTCGTCGAGCCGCCGCCGCGCGTGCAGCCTTCTCCCGAACCGACGCCCGACCCCAAGCCGGCCAAGACGCCGCAGCGCAAGAACGCCTTCCGCAAGGCGCCGCCGCCGCCCGAGGTCGAACCCATGCCGGCGGGCGAGGATCACGTCGTACGCCAGGGCGTCGAGGTGAGCGATTCCGAACTGGCGGGCGCGGCGACCGCCGGGAACGGCAACGCCGGCGGGGCCTGCAACATGCCGCTGCTTATCGAAAAGGCCCTGCGCAAGAACACCTTGGTCCGTTCGGCCGTGGCGCGCGCCGACCACGGCAAGGCGATCAAGATCTGGGGCGGCGACTGGGTGCGCCGGCCCGATCAGGAAGGCGAGGGCCTGGCCGCCGTGCGCGAGGCGGTGATGTGGGAGGTCGGCTTCGCCCCGGAGGCCTGCCGCTCGCAACGGATGCGCGGCCTGGTGCTGATCTCGCTGGACGACACGCCGGGTGCGGCCCGCCTGGTCATCGGCGACGACGATTGGCGCTGGTCGGACATGTTGTACGCCCGGTCGACCCGGCGTTAAGCAAGCCGGTCCGCGCGGCCGATTCCAGCCTCGCCACGCCTTTTCATCGCCGCATCCGCGTGCCAACACGCGCCCCGACGACCACTTGGAGAGATCGGATGGCGAAACGCGCGGCCCTTGCGGTTCTGGCGACGATGATGGTGGCGGCCTGCAGCGGGCCCAAGCCCGCCAGCGACGCCGGCGGCGACAAGTTCGCCGGCCTCGATACGGAAATCCGCGCCTGGCGCGAGACCCTCATCAAGGACCGTCCCGACTGCGCCGGCGCCGCCGCCGACAAGGCCTGCCGGTCGTTCGACGTCGCCTGCAAGGCCGAGCGGGAGATCACCGCTGACGAGACGGCCAAGGGCGTGACGGCCAAGGTGGCCGCGGCCATGACCTTCGAGAGCTGGAGCGACGGCACCTCGGAATACCGGCCGAATTCCGCGTTCGCCGAGTTCGTCCATGGCAAGTCCGGCTGGTCGCGCCACGAGATCGGGCCGCTCAACCTGTCGAGCTGCGCGCCCGTCTAGTTCATGCCGTGCTTCTTCCAGAGCGCGTCCGATTTCACGACGTCGCGGATGAAGGCTTCATGCAGCGCCCGCTCGGCCTCGGTCGAGCGGAACGCCAGCGGCCGGGGACGCTGGCCGTAGGCGACCTTGCTGGCGACGGCCGCCACCGCGGCCTGAGCGGTTGACGAGGTGAGGTCGAGCTTGCGCTCGCGACCGCCCTTGAGCTCCAGATAGACGTCCGCCAGCAGGCGCGCGTCGATCAGGGCGCCGTGCTTTTCGCGGTCCGACAGGCTGATCTTGAAGCGGCGGCACAAGGCGTCCAGCGAGTTGTGCATCCCCGGAAACCGCTTGCGCGCCAGCTCCAGGGTGTCGACCCAGCGCGACTCGTGCAGGGCTTGGCGGTTCACCACGCCTAGTTCGTGGTTGATGAAGTTTCGGTCGAAGGTCGCATTGTGCGCCACCAGCGGCGCGTCGCCCACGAAGTCCAGGAAGGCGTCCACCACCTCGGCGTCGGCAAACTTGGGCTTGCCGGTCAGGAACGCCCTGGAAAGGCCGTGCACCTTCTCGGCTTCCTCCGGCATGTCGCGCTCGGGGTCGATATAGACGTGGAAGCTGCGTCCGGTGGGGATGAAGTCCTCGATCTCCAGGCAGCCAATTTCCACCAGGCGGTGGCCGAGATGGGGTTCGAAGCCGGTGGTCTCGGTGTCGAGTATGATCTCACGCGCCATGGCCGATCATTGGCGCGCTTCGCCGGCTGGTTCAACCGCACGCGCGGGCGCGCATGGTCGCAATGACCTCGGCCACCTGTTCGCGCGCGGCCTCCAATCCGCGGCCGGTGTCGATGACGAAATCGGCGCGGGCGCGTTTTTCCGCGTCGGGCGTCTGCTTGGCGAGGATCGCGTCCAGCTTCTCGGCGGTCATGCCCGCACGTTCCAGCACGCGGGCGCGCTGCATGTCGGCCGGGGCGCTCACCACCACCACCGCGTCCACGTTCTTCTGGCCGCCTGTTTCGAACAGCAGCGGAATATCCAGCACCACCATGTCGGCGCCCCTGGCCTTGGCCGCCTCGAAGAAGCCGGCGCGGGTGGCGCCCACCAGGGGATGGACGATGCCTTCGAGCCGCTTCAGGGCCGCCGGATCGCCGAGCACCTGGGCCGAGAGCGCCGTCCGGTCGACCGCCCCGTCGCGCACCGTCCCCGGGAAGGCCGCTTCGATCGGCGCCACCGCCGCGCCGCCCGGCGCGTAGAGCCGGTGCACCTCGGCGTCGGCGTCGTACACCGGCACCCCGGCCTCGGCGAACATCGCCGCCGTGGTCGACTTGCCCATGCCGATGGAGCCGGTGAGGCCAAGGATGATCATGCCTGCGCTCCTATGGCGGCGAGGGCCAGGGCGCGCACGTCCACCTCGGCCGGCGGCGCTTGCCCGAAGAAGGCTTCGAACGAGGGGACGGCCTGGCGAATCAGCATCTCCAGCCCGTCGACGGTGGCCAGGCCGAGCGCCTCGGCGCGCGCCAGGAACGGCGTCCTCAGCGGCTTGTAGACCATGTCCATGACCACGCAGGCTTTCGGCGCGGCCTCCAAGGGAAAGTCCAGGACCTGCCCGTCCGCCAGTCCGGCCGAGGTGGCGTTGACGATCGCGCCCGCGCCGTCGAACGCCGTGGCGGCCCGATCCAACCCAAGCGCGCCGACCCTCGAGCCGAGGGCCTCGGTGATCGCCTGGGCGCGGGAGAGGGTGCGGTTGACGATGCGCACTTCCGGCGCGCCGGCGTCGGCGAACGCGGCGGCCGCGCCGCGGGCCGCGCCGCCGGCGCCCAGGATCACCACCGGGCCGGCGGCCGGATCGAAGCCCGGCGCCTGCGCGGCGAAGGCGGCGAGCAGGCCGGCGCCGTCGGTGTTGTCGGCGAACACCGTCCCGTCCGCCCGGAAGACCAGCACATTTGCTGCCGCCGCCTTTGCCGCGGGAGAGCTCGCCTCGTCGGCCAGGGCGAGGGCCTGTTCCTTGAAGGGCAGGGTGACGTTCAGCCCGGCGATCGCGCCGCCGCGAAGGCCGTCGACGAAGGCGGCGAACCGCTCCGGCGGCGGGGCGAACGGCGCATAGACCGCGTCGAGCCGGGCGGCCTCGATCCAGGCGTTGTGCAGGACCGGGCTCAGGGAATGGCGCACGGGCGCGCCGACGACGCCGGCGACCAGGGCCTTGCCGGTGATCGGGCTCATCGGGTCAGCACTCCGTGGCTGCGCAACAGGTCCAGCAGCCCCAGGAGCGGCAGGCCGAGAATGGCGAAATAGTCGCCTTCGATCTTCGAGAAGAGCTGGGCGCCCACGGCCTCCAGCCGATAGCAGCCCACCGATCCCAAGGCCGCCTCGCCCTCGTCGCGCAGATAAGCGTCGAGGAAGGCTTCGCTGAACGGGCGCATGGTGAGGACGGCGGTGGAGACCTCGCGCCAGATCGGCTGGCCTTCCTTGGCCACCACCACCGCCGAGTGCAGCTTGTGCGGCTTGCCGCGCAGGGCCAGCAGGCGCTCGCGCGCCTGGTCCACCTGATCGACCTTGTCGTAGAGGCCGCCTTCGAACTCCAGGGTCTGGTCGGCGCCGACCACCAGCTCGGGCCGGCCGCGGGAGACCTTCACGGCTTTCAGCTCGGCCAGGGCCTCGGCGATCTGGCGCGGATCGGCGCCCTCCGCCAGAAGACTGGCCTTGACCGCGTCTTCGTCGACGCCGGCCGTGGCGGCCTCGAACGGCACGCCCGCGTCCTCCAGCACCTGCCGCCGCGCCGTGCTCTTGGACGCTAGGATCACGCGGCTCATCCCAGAATCTCCACCTGGCCGTGACCGCCATGCAGCAGGTTGAGCACGGCCGCGGCGGTTTCCTCGACCGAGCGGCGGGTCACGTCGATCACTGGCCAGCCATGCTTTTCGTAGAGGCGGCGGGCCTGGATCACCTCGTCGCGCACGGCGTCGGCGTCGATGTAGCTGGATTCCCGCTTCTCATTGAGGCTGAGCAGGCGGTTGCGGCGGATCTGCAGCAATCGGTCGGGCGACACCGTCAGGCCGACGATGAGCGCGTTGCGCAGCTCGAACAGGCGCTCCGGCACGGGACGGCCCGGCACCAGGGGCACGTTCGCCGCCCGCACGCCGCGGTGGGCCAGATAGATGCAGGTCGGCGTCTTGGACGTGCGCGAGACGCCGACGAGCACGACCTCGGCCGCGTCCAGGTCCTGGCCGCCCTGGCCGTCGTCGTGGCCGATGGCGTAGTTCAGCGCGTCCATCCGGTTGAAGTAGTCGTTGTCCAGGGCGTGCTGCACGCCGATACGGCTGGTCAGCGCGGCGCCGAGATAGCGCGACAGGGCCGACACCAGCGGGTCGAGCGCCGGGATGCAGGTCATGTCCAGTCGCCGGCAGCCTTCCTCCAGCGCGTGGCGCAGCTCGGCGTCGACGATGGTGTGGATCACGATCCCCGGCGCTTCCTCGATGTCGGCCAGGGCCCGGTCCAACTGCCGCTGCGACCGCACCAGGGCGTAGATGTGCTCGATCGGCAGCACGTTCTCGAAGCGCGCGCACACGGCGCGGGCCATGGCGTTCAGCGTCTCGCCGGTGGAGTCCGACACCAGGTGGACATGGAAGTAGGTGGCGAACGTCGAAGCGGTCATTCGGGCCGGGCGATTCCAGGGGTGGAAAATATCTGGGGACGAAGCAGTCGATAACTCTTTAGCGAAGGCGGACGACGAAGGGGATAGTCCCCAGCGGCGCCCGGGCCGCTTCGCCGACGGCGGACGAGCGGGGAAAACCGGATCCTGCCGCCCCGGCTTATCCACGCCCCGGTCCGGGCGTGGACGGTCTTACCGGGCGCCATGCACGCCGGTATGACCCGGTCATCCCGGCGCCCAGCCTGTCCGACGCCACAGGTTAACAAAACCTTAAGCGCTACGAAGGGCTTGGCCGGCCATCCCCGCAATTAACAGCCGCGTCGTCCAATGATTAAGGAAGTGTGAAGAACCTTCGGACAAGCCGGGGCCGACCGCTGAGCGACCGCCGGTTTCCCCATTTGCCGGCCGAGCAACTACCTCAACCGCAATCTTCAAGAATCCTATTTGAAAGAGGTTGGTGGCCAGCCCTTCACCTCGACGCTTGAGCCTGGCGGGCGAAACCGATTTAACGCAGCCATGACCGAAGCGTTTCAGCCGCTCCTTCTCCGGGCCCTGGCGGGCGAGACCCTGCCCAGGCCGCCGATCTGGTTCATGCGACAGGCGGGACGCTGCCTTCCCGAGTATCGCGAGCTGCGCAGCCGGGCGAAGGACTTCATCTCCTTCTGCCATGATCCTGAAATGGCCGCGGAGGCCACGCTTCAGCCGATGCGGCGCTTCGCGTTCGATGCAGCCATCGTCTTCGCCGACATCCTGCTGATCCCGCGGGCGCTGGGCCAGGAGGTGTGGTTCGAGGCCGGCGAGGGGCCAAGGCTCGGTCCGCTTCCCGAGATCGAGCGTCTGGCCGGCGAAGTCGAAGCCTCGACCGGGCGGCTGTCGGCCATCGGCGAGACCCTGTCGAGAGTGCGTGCGGAGCTCGAGCCGGAGCGGGCGCTGATCGGCTTTGCGGGCGGGCCGTGGACGGTGGCGACCTACATGATCGAGGGCCGGGGCAGCGATCGGACCGGAGCCAGGACCTTCGCCTACGAGCATGCCGAAAAGGTCGACCGCCTGCTGGACGTGCTGGTGGACTCCACGGCGCGCTACCTGGTGATGCAGGCCAAGGCGGGCGCGCAGGCGCTGAAGATCTTCGAGTCCTGGGCCGAAGGCCTGGCCGAGGACATGTTCGAGCGGCTCGTGATCGGGCCGCACAAGGCCATCGTGGAGAAGGTGCGCGCGGCCGGCGTCACCACGCCGTTCATCGGCTTTCCCCGCGGCGCCGGGGCGCTGGTGGAGAACTACGCCGCCAAGGTTCCGGTCGAGGCCGTGGCGCTGGACACGCAGGCGCCCTTCGCCCTGGGCCGGAAACTGCAGGCGCAGGGCAAGACCGTGCAGGGCGCGCTCGACAACCTCCTGCTGCGCGCCGGCGGGCCGGCGCTCGACGCCAGGGTCGAGGCCTATCTGGAAGCGTGGGGCCAGGGCCCCTACATCTTCAACCTCGGCCACGGAATCTTGCCCGACACGCCGATCGAGCACATCGCCCACGTCGTCGAGCGTGTGACGCGGAGCTAGGCGGAATCGGCGCAATGACCCGTCTCGCCGTCGTCCTGTTCAACCTGGGTGGACCGGATTCGCTGAAGGCGGTCCGGCCGTTCCTGTTCAACCTGTTCAAGGATCCGGCGATCATCAGTCTGCCGGCGATCGCGCGCTATCCGCTGGCGGCGCTGATCTCGACGACCAGGGAGAAGACGGCCCAAGCGAACTACAAGGTTATGGGCGGCCGCTCGCCGCTGACGCCCGAGACGGTGGCGCAAGCCGCCGCGCTGGAAGCGGCGCTCAGGACCGCGCGGCCGGATCTGGACGCCAAGGTGTTCGTCGCCATGCGCTACTGGACGCCGTTCGCCTCCGAGACCGCGCGGCAGGTAGCGGCGTTCGCGCCCGACGAAATCGTGCTTCTGCCGCTCTACCCGCAGTTCTCCACCACCACCACGGCGTCGTCGCTGAAGGACTGGGCGCGGTCATACCGGGGACCGGGACGGTCGCGGACGGTGTGCTGCTATCCGACCGAGGAGGGGCTGATCGAAGCCCACGCCCGGGCGATCGAGACGTGCTGGGACAAGGCCGGTCGTCCGAAGGGCCTGCGGCTGCTGTTTTCCGCTCACGGCCTGCCGCAGAAGGTGGTGGACGACGGCGATCCCTATCAGGCCCAGGTGGAAGCCACGGCCGCGGCCGTCGTGGCCCGGCTGCCCGGCGAGTGGGACTGGCGCATCTGCTATCAAAGCCGGGTCGGGCCGATGAAGTGGCTCGGTCCGTCGACGGACGAGGAAGTGCGGCGGGCTGGCGCGGAGGGACGCGGGGTTCTGGTCTCGCCGATCGCCTTCGTCTCGGAACATGTGGAGACGCTGGTGGAGCTCGATCACGAGTATGCGCAGCTCGCGGCCAGCGTGGGGTGCGAGCCCTATCTGCGCGTGCCGGCGCTGGGGGTCGACGCGGCGTTCATCGAGGGCCTGGCTCGTTCGGTCCTGCAGGCCCTGACCCGTCCGGGCGGCGCGCAGCCGCAAGGCGCCTGGCGCTGTCCGGCGAGCCACGGACGATGCGGCGGCGAGAGCTGTCCCGGAAAGGAAGCGGCATGAACTACGACCTGTTCAGAGGTCTGCACATCCTGTCGGTCATCGCCTGGATGGCGGGGCTGCTCTATCTGCCGCGGTTGTTCGCCTATCACGCGGAGGCCGAGGTCGGTTCGCAGATGGACCAGACCTTTCAGGTCATGGAGCGCAAGCTCTATCGGATCATCATGAACCCGGCGATGGTCGCGGCCTATGTTTTCGGTCTGGGCCTGATCTGGATCGACGGGCATGGTCGCGGCTGGGATTTTCTTCTGACGCCCTGGATGATCACCAAGCTTACGGGGGTTGTGTTCCTGACCTGGTGGCACCATTTCCTGGGTCGGGCCCGCAAGGCCTTCGCCGAGGGCCGCAACACGCGGTCGAACAAGTTCTGGCGCATGACCAACGAGCTGCCGTTCCTGGCGGCGATCGTCATGGTGCTGGCGGTGACGACCGAATTCACCTTCTGACGAAATCGTTGTTCGGCCGGGACCGCGGCGAGCGGTCTGCTTGACCGGACAGCGTTCCTGTGGTTCCGGTGAGATCACGTGTCGCGGCGATCCGCGGCGCGCCCCGCCTTTCACCGGCGCCCAGCGCGACAACCGCAGCCAGGCCCGGCCCCCGAAATCCCATTCCGCCGCCCGACGGCGGACCATCCCGATCCGGCTCCACGCCCGAAGACCGTTCAGGTCCAGGCGGGCGGAAGGGGCCTTTCCGAACAGACCGAGTCAACGAGTAGACCCATGCAAGACGAAACCCAGTCCGACATCGTCGAGACCCAGGCCGAAGAGACCGACCTGGTGACCGAGAACGCCGAAAACGACGGCGCGGACGAACCCTCAGAGGCCGCGGCGGCGATCGCCGCCATGGGCCTCACCCGCATGTCCCTGCAGGAGCTGAAGGACAAGTCGCCTGCCGACCTGCTCAGCTTCGCCGAGACGCTCGACATCGAGAACGCGAACTCGATGCGCAAGCAGGACATGATGTTCGCGATCCTGAAGACCCTCGCCGAGGAAGGCGTGGAGATCTCAGGCTCCGGCACCATGGAAGTGGTGCAGGACGGCTTCGGCTTCCTGCGCAGTCCGGAGGCCAACTACCTGCCGGGCCCCGACGACATCTACGTCAGCCCCTCGCAGATCCGGAAGTTCGGCCTGCGCACCGGCGACTCGGTGGTCGGCGCGATCCGCGCGCCGCGCGAGGGCGAGCGCTACTTCGCCCTGGTCAAGGTTGACCAGATCAACTTCGAGAACCCGGACAACGTCCGCCACAAGGTCCACTTCGACAACCTGACGCCGCTCTATCCCGACGAGCGGCTGCGCATGGAGATCGACGATCCGACCCTGAAGGACCGTTCCGGCCGGGTGATCGACATCGTCGCCCCGCTGGGCAAGGGCCAGCGCTGCCTGATCGTCGCCCCGCCGCGGGTCGGTAAGACGGTGATGCTGCAGAACATCGCCAAGTCGATCGCGGCCAACCACCCCGAATCCTACCTGATCGTGCTGCTGATCGATGAGCGGCCCGAGGAAGTCACCGACATGCAGCGCACGGTGCGCGGCGAGGTGATCAGCTCGACCTTCGACGAGCCGGCCACGCGCCACGTGCAAGTGGCTGAAATGGTTATCGAAAAGGCCAAGCGCCTGGTCGAGCACAAGCGCGACGTGATCATCCTGCTGGATTCGGTCACCCGCCTCGGCCGCGCCTACAACACCGTGGTGCCGTCTTCAGGCAAGGTGTTGACCGGCGGCGTTGACGCCAACGCCCTGCAACGGCCGAAGCGCTTCTTCGGCGCCGCGCGGAACGTGGAGGAGGGCGGCTCGCTCACCATCATCGCCACGGCGCTGATCGACACCGGCAGCCGGATGGACGAAGTGATCTTCGAAGAGTTCAAGGGCACCGGTAACTCGGAAATCGTCCTGGACCGCAAGGTCGCCGACAAGCGGATCTTCCCGGCCATCGACGTGCTCAAGTCCGGCACCCGCAAGGAAGAGCTCATCACGCCGAAGGATCAGCTGCAGAAGACCTACATCCTGCGCCGGATCCTCAACCCGATGGGCGCGCAGGACGCGATCGAGTTCCTGCTCGACAAGCTGCGCCAGTCGAAGAACAACGACGACTTCTTCCAGTCGATGAACACCTGAGGCGTTTCTCCCTCCGCCGCTCGGGACGGAGGGAGCCGCCGTTTCACGTGAAACCCGTCAGGGTATCAGCAGGCTCGCGCCAACCGTGGCGCGGGCCTCGAGCGCTTCATGCGCGGCGCGGGCTTCCGACAGCGGGAAGGTCTGGCCGATGTCGACACGCACCTTGCCCGAGCCGATCACGTCGAACAGGGCCGCGGCGCTGGCGTCCAGCTCCTCGGTGGTGGCGACGTAGTCGAACAGGGTCGGCCGCGTGAAATAGAGCGAGCCCATGCGCGACAGCCGGCCGGGCTCGACGGGCGGGGCCGGGCCGGAGGCGTTGCCGAAGCTGACGAACAGGCCGCGGCGGGCGAGGCTCGCCAACGTGCCCTCGAAGGTCGAGGCGCCGACGGAGTCATAGGCCACTGGCACGCCCTTGCCGCCGGTGATGCGGCGAACCTCGGCGGCGACGTCGGCCTCGCGATAGTCGATCACATGGTCCGCGCCCAGGGCCTTGGCGCGCTCGAGCTTCTCGGCGCCGCCGGCCGTGGCGATGACGGTCGCGCCGAGCGCCTTGGCCCACTGCACCAGGATCGAACCGACGCCGCCGGCGGCCGCGTGAACCAGGATGGTCTCGCCCGGCTGCACAGCGTGGCAACGGCGCAAGAGGAATTCGGCGGTCATGCCCTTGAGAAGGGCGGCCGCCGCCACCTCGGGCGTGACGTCCTGGGGCAGCCTGACGGCCCGGTCGGCGGCGACGGCGTTGAACTCGGCGTAGGCGCCGATCGGCCCGGAGGCGTAGGCCACGACGTCGCCCTTCGAAAAGCGGCCGACGTCAGGCCCCACAGCCTCGACCACGCCGGCCGCCTCCATGCCCAGCCCCGAAGGGAGCTTGATCGGGTAGAGGCCGGAGCGGTGGTAGGTGTCGATGAAGTTGACGCCGATCGCGGTGTGGCGGACCAGGATCTGGCCCGGGCCCGGCGTGGGGACGTCGACCTCGGCAAGCTCGAGAACCTCGGGCCCGCCCGTGCGGGAAAGACGGATGGCGCGCATGGCTCAGCTCAGGTTGGCCTGGAAGAACGCCATGGTGCGCTCGTTGGCGGTCTTGGCGTCGGCCGCGTCGTAGTGCTCGCCGCCGACCCGGGCGAAGGCGTGGTCGCGGCCCGGATAGCTGTGCATGGTGATCTGCGGGTGCGCGCCCAAGGCCTGGCGGATGAGCGCCTGCGCTTCCTTGGGCACGAACTGGTCTTCCTCGGCGATGTGCAGCATCAGCGGGCGGGCCAGTTTCTCGGCCTCGCCAGTGCGCGCCTCGATGCCCACGCCGTAGTAGGCGACGCTGGCGTCGGCGTCGGTGCGGGTCGCGGTGAGGAAGGCGAGCAGGCCGCCCAGACAGAAGCCGACCGCGCCGACCTTGCCGTTGCAGCCGGGGTCGCTACGGATGGCGTCGATGGTCGCACGGATGTCGCGCACGCCATTGTCCACGTCGAAGGCGTTGTAGAGTTCGAAGGCCTTCTTCCACTCGGCCTCGGATTGGTCGGTGATGTCGATCCCCGGCTCGATCCGCCAGAAGAGGTCCGGGCAGATGGCCAGGTAGCCGGCCGCGGCGTAGGCGTCGGTGATGTCGCGCATCACCTTGTTGACCCCGAAGATCTCCTGGATGACCACGATGGCGGCGGCCGGTGTCTTGGCGGGCCGCGCCACATAGGCGGAAAAGGCGCCGTCGGGCGTGGTGATGGTCATGGTTTCGGCGGCCATTCGTCTCTCCCGTGCGTTCGTATGGCTGAAAGGCTACTAGCGCGGAGCGTGGCGAAGCAGCCATAACAATGTCGTGGTTGAAGCGGAGCCGGGCCATGAAGATGAACGTCGAAATCGATTGCACCCCGGCGGAGGCGCGCGCCTTCCTCGGCCTGCCTGACGTCACCGGTCTGAACGACCGGCTGGTCAAGGAGATGCAGGCGCGCATGGAAGCCAACATGGCCATGCTGGCGCCCGAAGAGCTGATGAAGAACTGGGCCGCGTTCGGCGTCGGCGCGCAGGAGACCTTCCGCAAGCTGATGCAGGCGGCGACCGACGCGAGCATGGGCGCCAGCCGCTCGAAATGACCTCCACGATCTTCGCGGCGGCCACGGCGGCGGGACGCGCGGCCGTCGCCGTCGTGCGCGTTTCCGGGCCGGAGGCGGGCAGGGCGGTGGCCGAATTGACGGGCCGACGCGCGCCGAAGCCTCGGGTTGCGGCGCTTCGCGTCCTGCGCGACGAGGACGGGCGGCGGATCGACCAGGCGCTGGTGCTGTGGTTTCCCGGGCCGGAGAGCTACACCGGCGAGGACAGCGCCGAGTTTCACGTGCATGGCGGCCCGGCCGTCGTGTCCAGCCTGCTTTCCCGGCTGCAGGCGCTTGGGTTGCGGCTCGCCGAACCGGGGGAGTTCACCCGGCGGGCGTTCGAGAACGGCAAGCTCGATCTCGCCCAGGCCGAAGGGGTCGCCGATCTCATCGAGGCGGAGACCGACGCCCAGCGCCGCCAGGCCCTGGATCAGCTCGGCGGCGCGCTGGGCCGGGCGCAGGAGCGGTGGCGCGCCAGCCTCGTCGAGGCCCTGGCTGTGTTCGAGGCGGCGGTGGACTTCCCCGACGAAGAGGTGCCGGCTGACGTGGCCGAGCAGGCGCGGCCCGTTCTGGCGGGTTTGATCGGTGAACTGGAGGCGGCCGTGGAGGACGCGCGGCGCGGCGAGCGGGTGCGAGAGGGCTTCCGCATCGCCCTGGTTGGCGCGCCCAATGCGGGCAAGAGCACGCTCTTGAACGCCCTGGCCGGCCGCGATGCGGCGATCGTCACGGCGACGCCCGGCACCACGCGGGACGTGATCGAGGTCCCGATGGTGCTGGGGGGCTACAAGGCGTTGCTCGCCGATACCGCGGGCATCCGCGATGCAGAGGATGAGATCGAGGCGGAAGGCGTGCGCCGGGCGCGTGCGTGGGCCGAGGAGGCCGACCTGCGGCTCTGGGTGGTCGACGGCTCCGGTCCGGGCGCGGCGGAGATCGGCGTCGGGCTGGTGCGGGCGGGCGATCTCTGCCTGATCACCAAGGAGGACCTGGCCGAGGGTCCGGCGACAGACTGGGCTCGCGGTATGGCCGAAGCCTGGGGGCTCGCCGTCGTGCGGATGAGCGCGCACTCGGCGAAAGATATCGGGCAGCTCCGCGAGGGGTTGGCCGCGACGGTGGTCGGCGCCCTTGCAGGCTCGGAGAGCCCGACGGCCACGCGGCTGCGGCATCGGGAGCTGTTGGGCGAGGCGATCGAGCGGCTCCGCAGGGCTCTGGACGAGACCGAGCTGCCGGAACTGGCGGCCGAGGACGTGCGTCTGGCGAGCCGTGCGCTGGACCGGGTGACCGGCCGCATCCACCCCGAGGACGTGCTGGACCGGGTCTTCGCGAGCTTCTGCATCGGTAAGTGAGCCGGTGTTTCACGTGAAACACTGGCGCGCCCCCGCCGCGGCCATGCGGCGATGTTTCACGTGAAACACCCGCGCCCGCGTCGACGCCCGGCCCGCCATCGGCTATATAGAGTCCTCGATCGCCCCCGCTCGTCGGGGGCGTTGCGCTTACAGGACCCGACAGCTTGACCACCTGGGACGTCATCGTCATCGGCGGCGGACACGCCGGATGCGAGGCCGCCGCGGCCGCCGCCCGCTTCGGCGCGCGCACCCTGCTGCTCACCCACAAGATCGAGACCATCGGCGAGATGTCCTGCAACCCGGCCATCGGCGGGCTGGGCAAGGGCCACTTGGTGCGCGAGATCGACGCCCTGGACGGGGTGATGGGCCGTCTGGCCGACAAGGCCGGCATCCAGTTCCGCCTGCTCAACCGCTCCAAGGGCGCGGCCGTGCGCGGCCCGCGGTCCCAGATCGACCGGCGGCTCTACCGCGAGGCGATGCAGGCCGAGCTGGCGTCCACGCCGAACCTGACCATCAAGGCCGACGCCGTCGAGGATCTGATCGTCGAGGACGGCCGGGTCGCCGGCGCGGTGGGCCAGAGCGGCGAACGCTACGCCGCCGGCCGCGTGGTGCTGACCACGGGCACCTTCCTGAAGGGCGTGATCCACCTGGGTGAGCAGCGCATCCCGGCCGGCCGGGCGGGCGAGGCGCCGTCCATCGGCCTAGCCGACCGGCTCTACGCCCTGGGCCTGTCCATGGGGCGGCTGAAGACCGGCACGCCGGCCCGGCTCGACGGCCGCACCATCGCCTGGGATCGGCTGGAGATGCAGGCGGCGGACGACCCGCCGACCCCGTTCTCTTTCCTGACGGACCGGATCACCACCCCGCAGATTCAGTGCGGCATCACCTACACGACCGAAGAGACCCATCGGATCATCGCCGAGCGGCTCACCGAGTCGGCGGTCTACGGCGGGCGCATCAACGGGCGTGGCCCGCGCTATTGCCCCTCGATCGAGGACAAGGTCGTCCGCTTCGCCGACAAGACCAGCCACCAGGTCTTCCTGGAGCCGGAGGGGCTGGACGACGACACGGTCTACCCGAACGGCGTCTCCACCTCGGTGTCCGAGGAGACCCAGGCCCTCTTCCTGCGCACCATCCCCGGGCTCGAAGGGGTGAGGGTCAAGCGCTACGGCTACGCCATCGAGTACGACTACGTGGACCCGCGCGAACTCTATCCGACGCTGGAGGCCAAGCGCCTGCCGGGCCTCTTCCTGGCCGGGCAGATCAACGGCACCACGGGCTATGAGGAGGCCGGCGCCCAGGGGCTGATGGCCGGGCTGAACGCGGCCCGCGCCGCGTCCGGCGCCGAGCCGGCGGTGTTCGCCCGCGACGAAGCCTACATTGGGGTCCTGATCGACGACCTCGTCACGCGGGGAGTCACCGAGCCCTATCGGATGTTCACCAGCCGCGCGGAGTTCCGCCTGTTGCTGCGGGCCGACAACGCCGACCAGCGGCTGACCGCCAAGGGCGCGGCGCTCGGCGTTGTCGGTTCCGAGCGCGAACGGGCTTTCGGCGAGAAGGCCGCGGCCCTGGGCGCCGCACGCGAGCGGGCGCGGGCGCTGACGCTCACCCCGGCCGAGGCCGCGCGCCTGGGGCTGCCGGTGAAGGCCGACGGCCAGCGCCGCGACGTCACCCAGCTCCTGGCCTATCCCGATATCGACTTCGACACCCTGGCCCGCGTCTGGCCGGAGCTGGCCGACTGGCCCGAGGCGGTGCGCGAGCAGATCGCCATCGACGCGTCCTACGCCGGCTATCTCGACCGCCAGGCGGCGGACGCCGAAGCCTTCCGCCGCGACGAGAACCTGCGCCTGCCCGCCGACCTGGACTACGCCGGGGTGGGGGGTCTCTCCAACGAGGTGCGCGAGAAGCTCGCCGCCGTGCGCCCGCTCACTCTCGGCCAGGCCGGCCGTATCGAGGGCGTCACCCCAGGCGCCCTGACAGCCCTGCTCGCCCATGTCCGCCGCCGAGCCGCTTGACGCCCCCGCCGCGATGGACGCGGCCGAGTTCGCCCGGGTCAGCGGCGCGACGGACGCCCAGGTCGCCGACCTGGAGCGCTATCGCCAACTGCTCGCCGAGTGGAACGAGAAGATGAACCTGGTGGGGCCGGCGACCCTGGAGATCTTCTGGTCGCGGCACGCCTGGGACTCGGCCCAGCTCCTGAAGATCACGCCCGACGCCCTGACCTGGGCCGATCTCGGCGCCGGCGCCGGCCTGCCGGGGGTCGTCCTGGCGATCCTGGGGAAGGGGCGGCCCGGCTTCCACGTCCACCTCGTCGAGAGCATGGCCAAGCGGTGCCGCTTCCTGTCCGAGGTGGTGTCGGAGCTCGGCCTGCCGGCGACCGTTCATAACGAACGTGCGGAAAACCTGTCGCTGGATGTGGATATAGTGACGGCTCGGGCTTGTGCGCCGCTCGCGCGCCTGCTCGGGTATGCCCGGCCCTACCTGGAGCGCGGCGCTTTGGCGCTGTTCCTGAAGGGCCAAGATGTTGCGTCAGAGCTCGAAGAAGCTACAAGATATTGGAAGTTCGAGGCGGACATCCTGCCGAGCCTAAGTGACCCGCGGGGGCGGATCGTGAGAGTGAGGAGACTTGGCCGTGGCCGTAAAGTCTGACCCGGGCCTACGCATCCTGGTGATCGCCAACCAGAAGGGCGGCGTGGGCAAGACCACGACGGCCATCAACCTGGGCACGGCGCTGGCGGCGGTGGGCGAAAAGGTGCTGCTGGTCGATTCCGACCCGCAGGGCAACGCCTCCACCGGCCTCGGCATCGGCCGGGCCAAGCGCAAGAAGACGCTCTACGACGTGTTGATGGGCGAGCAGCCGATCACCGAGGCGATCGTGAAGACCGAGCTGCCGGGCCTGGACCTGGTGCCCGCCGACCCGGACCTCTCCGGCGTCGAGCTGGAGCTCGGCAATTCGCCCCGGCGCTCCTTCAAACTGCGCGACGCCTTGGATCTGATCCGGCGCGAGGGCCACTACACCTACGTGCTGATCGATTGCCCGCCGTCGCTGAACCTGCTCACGGTCAACGCCATGGCCGCGGCCGACGCGGTGCTGGTGCCGCTGCAGTGCGAGTTCTTCGCGCTCGAGGGCCTGACCCAGCTCATGCGCACCATCGAGCTCGTGCGCGGCAGCCTCAATCCGCGCCTGGAGATCCAGGGTGTGGTGCTGACCATGTACGACCGGCGCAACAGCCTGTCCGAACAGGTGGCCAACGACGTGCGCGGCCACTTCGGCGGAACGGTGTACGACACGGTCATACCGCGCAACGTGCGGGTGTCCGAGGCGCCGTCGTTCGGCAAGCCGGCGCTGGTCTACGACCTGAAGTGCGCCGGCAGCCAAGCCTATCTGAAACTCGCCCGTGAGGTCGTGGTGCGTGAGCGCGCCCGCCGGGCCCAGGCCGCCTAGGGGGACGCCATGGCCGAGAACCGCAGAGGATTGGGCCGGGGCCTGTCGGCGCTGCTGGGCGACGTGGCCGAAACGATCGAGGACGGCGGCGCTGGCGTGCCCGCCGAGCGGCGCGAAGGCGCCGGGGTGCTGGAGATCCCGATCGAGCTGATCCATCGCAACCCCGACCAGCCGCGCCGCGTGTTCGGCGACGTGGAGCTGATCGAGCTCACCGAGTCGATCCGCGAGAAGGGGGTCCTGCAGCCGATCCTGCTGCGGCCTTCGCCGAAGACGTCCGGCGAGTATGAGATCGTCGCCGGCGAGCGGCGCTGGCGCGCCGGCCAGATGGCCGGGCTCGGCGTCATGCCGGCGGTCGTGCGCGATCTCGACGACCTGCAGGTGCTCGAGATCGCCATCGTCGAGAACGTGCAGCGCGCCGACCTGAACGCCATCGAAGAGGCCCTCGGCTTCAAGGCGCTGATCGAGCGGTTCGGCCGCACCCAGGAAGCCATCGCCCAGGCGGTGGGCAAGAGCCGCAGCCACATCGCCAACACGCTTCGCCTGTTGCAACTGCCGGCCGAGGTTCAGGAGCACGTGATGCAGGGCCGCCTGTCGGCCGGCCACGCCCGCGCCATCGCCACGGCGGACGATCCGGTCGCCCTGGCCGAGCGGATCGTCGACGGCGGGCTGAGCGTGCGCGACGCCGAGGCGCTGGCGCGCAAGGGCGCCGACAAGGCCAAGGCGCCGGCCGCGCGCAAGTCGTCCGGCGGCGGCTCGAAGGACACCGACACGGCCGCGCTGGAGAACGACCTTTCCGAGGTGCTCGGCCTGGACGTCTCCATCGTCGACCGCGGCGGCGCCGGCGAGCTGCGCATCAGCTACAAGACGCTCGAACAGCTCGACGACCTCTGCCGCAGGCTCACACGGGCCGGCTGAAAATCGCCTCTCTCGCGCACGGAGGCGAGGCCGATCGACCCCCTGGACGACCGCGTTGCGACAGGGGCCTGTGGATAAGCCCGAAATCGGGCCTACCCAGTTGGTTTAGCTGATCTTTTCGGTCACTCGGCTCCGCCGTGCAATCGGCCTGATTTCGGGAGTTTTGCGGGCCGAAGCCGCAATCGCGGCCATCTTCCACAAGTCCTCTTGGCGCTCGGCCGTTCCTCGGCTCAACTGGCGGCGGGAGGATGATCGCGTGGACGATGACAACGTGAGCGGCGTCTGCGACGCCCGGTTCGAAAAGGTGCGCGAGGTGCTCGCGCGGAACCTGGCGGACGGCGAGGACGTGGGCGCGGCCTTCTGCGCCACCCTGGAGGGCGAGACCGTGGCCGACATCTGGGGCGGTTGGGCCGACGAGGCCAGGACCCGCCCGTGGTCGCGCGACACCATCATCAACGTCTACTCGACCACCAAGACCATGACGGCGCTGACGGCGCTGCTGGTGGCGGATCGCGGCGAGCTGGACTTCGATGCGCCGGTCGCGCGCTACTGGCCGGAGTTCGCGGCCAACGGAAAGGCGGACATCAAGGTCAGCCACCTGATGAGCCACTCGGCCGGCCTGTCCGACTGGGCCGCCCCGATCGTCAAGGAAGACCTCTACGATTGGGAGAAGGCGACGAGCCTCCTGGCCGCCCAGGCGCCGGAATGGGAACCGGGCACGGCCTGCGGCTATCACTCGATCACCCAGGGCTATCTGGTGGGCGAGGTGATCCGCCGGATCACGGGCCGATCCGTCGGCACGGTGTTCCGCGAGGAGATCGCCGAGCCGCTCGGCGCCGACTTCCATATCGGCCTTCCGGCCTCAGAGGACGGACGGGTGGCCGACCTGATTCCGCCGCCGGTGACGCCCCAGGTCGGCGGCAAGCCGATCCTGATCGATGTGCTGGACACCCGGACGCGAGCGTGGCGAGGCGCCGAGATTCCCGCCGCCGGCGGAACCGGCAACGCCCGCTCGGTCGCCGAGATTCACGCGATCCTCGCCAACGGCGGCGTCGCCAAGGGCAAGCGCTTCATGTCCGAGGCCGGGTGCCGCAAGGCCCTGGAGGTGCAGATCGAGGGGACCGACCGCGTGCTCGGCATGCCGGTGCGCTACGGCCTGGGCTTCGGCGTTGCGGGCGGCCGCCTGAGCTTGCCCAATCCCAATACGATTTTCTGGGGCGGCTATGGCGGGTCGCTGGCGATCATCGACATGGATGCGCGCACCACCTTCGCCTACGTCATGAACAAGATGAGCCCCACCACCACGGGCGACATGCGGGCGTTCGGCTTCGCCATGGCCATGTGGGAGGGGCTGGGCCTGATGTAGGCCCGCCGCGCGGAAACAGACATCAATGGCCGTCATCCTGGCGATCCACGCCCACCCCGACGACATCGAGCACCTGTCGGCCGGCACGCTCGCGCTCCTCGCCCGCGCCGGACATACGATCAAGATCGCCACCATGACGGCCGGCGAGTGCGGGTCGGCCGAGGCGGATCTCGCCGAGACCGCGCGCATCCGCACCCGCGAGGCCGAGACCGCGGCCGGCCTGATCGGCGCGGACTATCGCTGCGGCGGCCTGCCGGACCTGGGCGTGTTCAACGACGACGCCGGCCGGCGCGCGACGACGGAGCTGGTGCGCTGGTCGGGCGCGGACATCGTGATCACCGCCTCGCCGGCGGACTACCATCCGGACCACGAGGCCGTGAGCCTTCTGGCGCGCGACGCCTGCTTCGCCGCCAGCGCGCCCAACTACAGGACCGGCCCGGCCAAGCCGCTGGCGGCGATTCCTCATCTCTACTTCATGGATCCGATCGGCGGGCGCGACCGCGAAGGCGTCTGGATCACGCCGCACTTCGCCGTGGACGTTTCACAGACCTTCGAGACCAAGCGGGCGATGCTGGCGGCGCATGAAAGCCAGACCGCGTGGCTTGAGCGGCAGCACGGCATCACCGATCCGCTGGCGTCGATGGAGCGTTGGACCCGCCGCTGCGGCCGCGACTTCGGCGTTCCCCTGGCGGAGGGCTTTCGCCAGTACCGCCACCACCCCTATCCGGCGGACCCGGCGCTTCAGGCGTTGATCGGCTCGGCCCTGCTGCAAGCCAAGTCGTAGGCCGCCCACATCGGCGCGCAGTCGACCATCTCGCCGGCCTCCATCGCGCGGTCGATCGCCATCACCGTCAGCCCGGCCTCCATGGATTCGAACGGCGTGACGGGGAAAGCCGCCTCGCCCCGCAGGGCGGCCATCAGGTCGCGGGCCATGGCCTGGTCGGCGCCGTTGTGGCTGTCCTCGGTGCGTCCGCCGTAGTCGATCCGCTCCGGCTTGCCGCGATCCATGGCCCGGCGGACCATCAGCCGATTGCGCACCAGGTCGGCGATCAGCGTGCCCTCGGTGCCGGCCACGTACCAGCGCCGCTCGGGCAGGGCGACGTGGCTGTTGGCGTGGAACGACAACCGCACCTGGTTCTCGTATTCCAAGAGGGCGAGTTGATGGTCGGTGACGTCCATGTCCGACTGGAAGGAATCGTTGGCGCCCGCCCAGCCGGCGTCGCGCAGCGCATAGGCCGCTTCGCCGGTGGAGTAGGTCTTGGGCACGTTCGTCCGGGTGGAGACGAAGATCCGCCGCCCGCCGAAGCTGGCGATCCGGGCGGGCCGCGCCCCGGCAATTCGCCCAAAGATATCAAAGTCATGGCAGACCTTGTCGAGCAGGTACGAGCCGCCCCAGATCTGCTTGCGCCGCCAGTTGCGCGCCAGGTAGCCGCCGTGCTCGGGCGGCAGGTGCTCCGTGGCGTCGATGGAGACCACCTCGCCCAGCTCGCCGGAATCGACGCGCTTGATCACCTCGCGGACGATCGACATGGAGCGCATCACGAGGCCGATGAACAGCGGCGGAGCTCCGCCCGCCGACAGCCGCCGGGCGAGCGCATAGGTCTCCTCCTCGGTGCGCACGATGGGCTTCTCGGCGAAGATCGGCCAGCCGGCGTCCATCGCCAGGTTGAGGTGCTCGAAATGCAGATGGTTGGGCGAGCCGATCATCACCAGGTCGAAGGGACCCTGGGCGAACAGGGCCGCCGGGTCGGCCACGGCCTCGCCCATCCCGATCCCGGCCTCGGCCATGATCGGCGCGCCCACCGGCGCCGGGTCGACATGGGCCGCCACCTCCAGGCTCCAGCCCACCTCCTGCATGGCGGCCAGCACATGGGCGATGCGCTGGCCAAGGCCGATCACGCCGATCCGACAGGTCTTCATCCGATCCCCCGAAATCCGGCCACGTGGTTCAGCCGGGCCCAGCTTTGCGTATAGGCCGGCGGATTGACGCCTCGGCGCGGCGCGGGCAGGGCGGCCGCCCATCGCGCCTCCGCCTCGGCGGCCTCGCGCCAGCAGTCCTCGACCAGCGTGGCCAAGGCGTCCGGCTCGGCGCGCTGGGAAAGCTCCGCATCGAGGCGCTGGACGAAGCTCGCCTCCAGGGCGTCGCGCTCAGCCGCAAAGCCCATCAGCTCGTTGTAGTCGGCCAGGATCGCGCGGTGCAGGCGCTCGTGCCGCCACCACAGCGTGGCCGGATCATAGCGGTCGCCGGGCGCGGGCCCGCCGGGCGGCGGGCCGGCCTCGATCAGCACCGGCTTGAAGATGCCGGTGCAGGGCGCCGAGGTCGCCGTCACCCAGGCGATGGGCCGGTCCTGCCGGATCTCGCAGACCATCGAGGCCACCGACTGGCTGCGCCGCGCGCCCGCGGCGGCGTGCATGCAGATGGTGCGACCGACGGTTTCCGCCGGCGTCCAATCCTCGGCCGGGCCGTGATCGCGCAGAATCGCCATCATGCCCCACGGCGTGAGCTTTCCCTCATCACGGGCGAGCAGCGAGGCGCCGCGCGCGCACCGGCCGCGGCCGAAGCTGACCGCGTCGCGGGCATCGTCGATCAGATGGGCGGCCAGGTCGATGCGGCCGTCCGGCCCGCGCCAGTCCTCGGCGACGGCGTGATCCTCCATCGCCGGGCTGATGCGGTCGTAGCCGGCGCCGATGCTGTAGGCGTTGGAGAGGGCGCGCACGCTGGCCACCTGCTCGACCGCCCACCATTTCCCTACGGTTTCAAGCACATAGGCTTCACGTGCATCGGCGATGATGAAGCCGTTCTGATAATAGAAGCGGCCGAGATGCCCGCAGTTTCCGCCCTGGCCGTGGCGCTCCAGGAGTTCGATGATCACCTCCACCGCCTCTGCGGCGCTGGCGGCGCGTTCCAGGCCCAGCCGAACCAGGTCCATGCCGGTCAGCGCCGGCTTGCGCTGGGCGGGGAAGCGGGCGTGCAGGGCTCCGTTGCCGATCGCCACGCCCCGGTCGTTCACCCCCATCTCCGCGCCCCACATCCAGAACGGCCGGCTGATCAGGCAGGCGCGGGTCTCGGCCACGTCGGGGATCGTCAGGTATGTGAGCTTTAGCTCGCCACCGCCGCGACGGGGGCCGTGCAGCTCTAGCACCTGGGCTTCGTTGCGCTCGCGATCGCTGTTCTTGGCGAACAGCGCAAAGCCGCGCGCGGCGGCCTGGGGCAAGGCGGCGAAGGTGTCGCACATGGCCCGAGCTTAGGTGATTTCACCGGCGGCGGGAGGGGGCGTGAGCGTCCGGCTTGCCAAAAGCGCTGCGTCGGCGTTTTATGTAACCAAATGGTTACGCAACAAGACGCCCGCGACCTGGTGTTCGACGCCCTCGGCGACCGCACGCGCCGGGCGATCCTGGACCTGCTGCGCGAGGGCGAGATGCGCGCCGGCGACCTGGCCGCGCGCTTTCCCGTCAGCCGGCCGGCGATCGCCAAGCATGTGGGCGTGCTGCGCCGGGCGGGCCTCGTGCGTGAACGGCGCGAAGCCCAGGCGCGGCTCTATTCGGTGGAGCCGGCGGGCCTGGCCGAGGTGGACCGCTGGCTGGCGCCTTACAGGCTCTACTGGGCCGCCCGGCTTTCCGACCTCAAACGCGTGGTTGAGGCGGATCACGCCGCCAAGGCGTCGTCCATGAATGGGAGACCGACCGATGAGTGAGCTTGCGCACGCCTTCACCTGGACCCTGGCCGCCTCGCCGTCGGCGGTGTTCGCCGCCCTGACGGAGCCCGCGGCGCTCAGGGCCTGGTTCGCCGACGAGGTGGAGATCGAACCGCGCGCGGGGGGCGCGTTCCGCTTCTGGGGCCCGCACGTCTACGGCGCGCCGGATCGCGAGGCCGCCGACGGCCGCGTCACCCGCTTCGGGCCGGGCCGCGCGCTCGGCTTCACCTGGACGTTGGCGGACGCGCCTGGCGAGGTCGTGCTGGAGCTGGCGCAAAGTCCTGAAAAGCCTGACCAAACGCAGCTCACCGGCGTTCATCGCTTCGCCCGGACGCCGGCGATCGGCCGCGCCGCGGAGCTGGTCGACGACCTCTGGCGTATCCAGGCCGGCAACCTCATGGCCTATCTGGCGGGCGGCGAGGGAATCGTGCGGGTCGACTTCACCGATCCGAAGCCGCAGGTGCGCATGGAGGTGGTGATCGCCGCCCCCGTGGCGGCGGTCTTCAAGGCGTTCGTCGATCCAGAGCTGATGGCGCGCTGGCTGGGCGCGCCGGAGCCGGTGGCCGAGACCCGGCCCGGCGGGCGCTACAGCTATGGCTGGCGCTACGAGGTGGACGGCCGCACCGTCTCTGGCGGCCCGACCCGCATCCTCGAGTTCGAGGAGAACCGGCGCCTCGTCACCGACTGGCCCGACTGGCGCGAGACGCCGGGCGTGCCGGCGCAGACGATCACCTGGCTGTTCGACGACCTGGGCGGGTCCACGCGGGTCACCTTGATCCACGCCGGATTCGTGCGGCCGGTGGACATCAGCGACTACCCGTTCGGTTGGCCGGGTTTCGCCTCGCAGCTCAAGGCGCTGTTCGAGCCGGCGGCGGACTAGTCCGCCCCGCGCCTCTCAAAGCCCTTTGCGCTTGGCCCGGCTGGCGATGCCCAGGGCCAGGCGCTCGGCGATGAGCTGGTCGGGGGAGCCGGTCTGTTTGCACAGCCGGTCGGCGTTGAGGATTTCGGCCTGCAGCAGGTCCAGGTCGTCGAGGGTCCAGCTACGCGCCTGGCGCAGGAATTCGCGCTCGTTCTTCCAGAAGACGCCCGAAGCCTTGGCCGCTTCCTGCAAGCCCGCCCCGGCCTTGGCCAGGGTCAGGGTGCGGCGCAGGCGGCCGAGGTGAAAGCCCATGGCGCGCACGGCGGCGGGGCCGGCCTCGCCTTCCTGCGCGGCCCGGCGCAGGCTGGCCTGGGCCTCGGCCAGGCGTCCGCCGAAGGCGTCGGACGCGGCGTCGGCCAGGGAGGCCTCCGGCTCCACGCCCAGGAAATCCTCCAGGTCCTGCGGGCCGGCGGTGCGGCCGCTGCCCGGGCCGAGATAGAGCGCCAGCCGCTCGATCTCCTGGCGGGCGACGCCCCGCTCCTTGGGCAGGCGGGCGACGAACAGGGTGAGGGCCTCGGTCGACAGGGCGACATTGTCCTTGGCCAGGGTCTCGCGAACGAGCCGGGCGATATCGCCGGGCTCGTCCTCGTAGCAGGGGATGGCCGCGGCCTGGGCCGCCTTCTCCGCCGCCTTGCGCAGGTCAGAGCCGCGCCCGAGGTTCCCCGCCTCGATCACGAACATGGCGTCAGGATTGAGCCGGCCTTCGGCATGGGCCGCCAGCGCCTCGGCGGCCATCTTGTCCAGGCTGACCTTTTCCGAGGTCAGGCGCAGGCGCACCAGCCGGCGGCCGCCCATCAGCGACTGCGCCGCCAGTTCGCCCTCCAGTCGCGCGCCGTCTGAATCCAGGTCGCCGTCGGTGAGGAGCGCCACGTCGAAGGGGTCGTCCGGCCGCTCGACCACCTTGGACGCCAGGAGGTTGGCCCGGTCGCGCACCACGCCCGCGTCGCGGCCGTAGATCAGCACGGCGCGCACCTGGCCGTCCGGCTTGGCCAGGAAGCGCTCAATGTCCGGCCGGCGGCTGAGGATCATGCCGGCGCGGGCCCTAGGAGCCCCGGCCGGCGAGCCAGGTGGCCAGTTCCAGCTGTATGCGGCGGGCCGCCTCTGCGGCGGCGCGGTCCTGCACGTCCTGTTGCGCGACGACGGAGGCGTAGGGCTGGTCGGCTGAATCGTAGGTCAGCTCGACGCGCACGTTGCCCGTCTTGGCCTTGGCGCCGGAGGGCAGGGCGGTGAGCGTGTAGGTGGCGTTCAGCACGTATTCGTAGCGGGTGGCCACGTTGTCGATGCGCAGGCCCCGCGGATAGCGGCTCTCGGCGAGCTGCAGGTCCATGCGGTACTTGGCCGGAACCGACCGGTTCTTGGCGAACGCGTCGTCCAGGTGCTCGCGGATCAGGTAGCCGGCGCGGCCCTCGGGCGCGACGACGTCGACCGCTGCGAGCGGCTGGGTCACGCCGGGATCGGCGTAGAGCGGGGTGAAGCCGCAGGCGCCGAGGCCGGCGGCCGCGGCGGCGAGAAGGCCGGCGAAGACGAAGCGGCGCGCCGGTCCCACGTCAGGCCGCCACGATGTTGACGATGCGATCCTTCACCACGATCACCTTGCGGATGCTCAGGCCCTCCAGACGCCGTGCGATCTCAGGGTCGTCAAGCACGATCTTCTCCACGTCGGCCGGCTCGGCTCCGGCCGGCGCCTGGATCTCGCCCCGGCGCTTGCCGTTGATCTGCACCGGCAGGACCTTGACGCTGTCCTCGGCCAGGGCCGGATCATAGTCGGGCCAGGGGGCGGACACCACCAGACCGTCGCCGCCGATCCGCGTCCAGCACTCCTCGGCCAGGTGCGGGGTGAAGGGCGCGATCAGGCGGGCGAAGGCCGACAGCGCCTCCTGGCGGGCGGCCAGCAGCGCCGGGCTCGCCTTGTCGGCTGGACTGGCCTTGAGAACGTTCAGGAATTCGTACAGCCGGGCGATCCCGGAGTTGAACCGGAAATCCTCGATCGTCTCGGTCATGGCCTTGGTCAGGCGGTGGGTGGCGCGGCGAAGCGCCACGGCCTCCTCCTCTGCCGAGGGATCGCCCGAGACGCCCGCCGGCTGGGTGTCGAACTCGGCCCAGACCCGGTTGACGAAGCGCCAGGCGCCTTCCACGCCCGAGGCCGTCCATTGCACGTCGCGCTCCGGCGGACTGTCGGACAGGACGAACAGGCGCGCGGCGTCGACGCCGTAGACCTCGAAGATGTCGCCCGGCGCCACGGTGTTGCGCTTGGACTTGGCCATCTTCTCCACGTCGCCGATGACCACCGGCTCGCCGGTCTCCACCAGCTTGGCGCGGCGGGTGTTCCCCTCCGCCTCGATCTCGACCAGGCTGGGCTCCAGCCATTCGCCGTTCTGCCGGCGATAGGTCTCGTGGGTGACCATGCCCTGGGTGAACAGGCCGGCGAACGGCTCCTTCACGCTGAGCAGGCCCTCGTCGGCCATGGCCCGGGTGATGAAGCGCGCATAGAGCAGGTGCAGCACCGCGTGCTCGATCCCGCCGATGTACTGGTCCACCGGCAGCCAGTAGTCGGCGGCGGCCTTGTCGACGGATTCCTCGGCGTCCGGATTGGCGAAGCGCGCGAAGTACCAGGACGAATCCACGAAGGTGTCCAGGGTGTCGGTCTCGCGCTCGGCCGGCCCGCCGCAGGTCGGGCAGGTGGCATGCTTCCAGGTCGGGTGCCGCGCCAGGGCGTTGCCCGGCTTGGAAAAATCCATGTCCTCGGGCAGGGCGACCGGCAGCGCGCTCTTGGGCAGGGCGACCACGCCGCACTTTTCGCAATGGACCACAGGGATCGGGCAGCCCCAGCCGCGCTGGCGCGCCACGCCCCAGTCGCGCAGGCGATAGACCGTCGCGCCCTGGCCCTGGCCGGCGGCTTCGATGCGGGCGATGGCGGCGGCCTTGGCGGGCTCCACCTCCATGCCGTCCAGGAAGGACGAGTTGAAGATGGTTCCGGGGCCGACATAGGCCTCGTCCGCGACGGTGAAGCTCGCGGGGTCCTCGCCGGGGGGCAGGACGACGGGCTTGACTGGCAGGCCGTACTTGCGGGCGAAGTCCAGGTCGCGCTGGTCGTGCGCCGGGCAGGCGAAGATCGCGCCCGTGCCGTAGTCCATCAAGATGAAGTTGGCGATCCAGACCGGCAGTTTCCATTCCGGATCAAAGGGATGGCTCACGGTCAGGCCGGTGTCGAAACCGATCTTCTCGGCGGTCTCGATCTCGGCCTCGGAGGCGCCGCCCCGGCGGCATTCGGCGATGAAGGCCGCCGCATGCGGGTTGGCGGCGGCGATCTGCTCGGCCAGCGGATGGTCGGGCGCGACGCCCACGAAACTGGCGCCGAACAGGGTGTCGGGTCGGGTGGTGTAGACCTCCAGGCCGGCCTCGAAGCCGTCCGGCGCGGTCCCGGCGAACTGGAAGGAGAAGCGCAGGCCCTTGGAACGGCCGATCCAGTTCTCCTGCATCACCCGGACCTTGTCGGGCCAGCGGTCCAGCGTCTTCAGGCCGTCGATCAGGTCGTCGGCGTAGTCGGTGATGCGCATGAACCACTGGTTCAGCTTGCGCTTTTCCACGATCGCGCCGGAGCGCCAGCCGCGGCCGTCCACCACCTGCTCGTTGGCCAGCACGGTCTGGTCGACCGGGTCCCAGTTGACCACGCCCTCGCGGCGATAGACCAGGCCGCGCTGGAACATGTCCAGGAACCAGGCCTGTTGCTTGCCGTAGTAGGCCACGTCGCAGGTGGCGAACTCGCGGGACCAGTCGATCGACAGGCCCAGCTCCTTCAGCTCGCTGCGCATCCGCGCGATGTTGTCGTAGGTCCAGGCGCGCGCGTCGACGCCGCGCTCCATCGCCGCGTTTTCCGCCGGCAGGCCGAAGGCGTCCCAGCCCATGGGATGCAGGACGTTGAAGCCGCGGGCCCGCTTGAACCGGGCGATGACGTCGCCCAGCGAGTAGTTGCGCACATGGCCCATGTGCAGGCGCCCCGACGGATAGGGGAACATCTCCAGCACGTAGTATTTCGGCTTGTCGGCGGCTACGCCGGCCTTGAAGACCTGGGCGTCGTCCCAGGCCTTGCGCCACTTGGGCTCGGATTCTTTCGGATTGTAGCGGGCCATCGCTCAGCGCGCCTTCGAACGGAGTTGGACGGCGGCCGGCGGTTCGGATCGACGCCGGCCCTCAGGGAATGGGCGCCGTCCGTCGCTCTGTCGGAAGG
Source organism: Phenylobacterium sp. (assembly GCF_041916435.1). Lineage (GTDB taxonomy): Bacteria > Pseudomonadota > Alphaproteobacteria > Caulobacterales > Caulobacteraceae > Phenylobacterium. The sequence continues at coordinate 221,460 of NZ_JAYRZM010000005.1, forward strand.
ATGCGCCCGATCGGGGCCTTAGCCCTTGATGTTGGAAAGTCGAAGCTGGCGCGCGCGCGTCAGGATCGCGTTTTCCAGGTCGGTTTCGGTCTGAGGCGAGGACTGGGCGTCGACCCAGCCGCCCGAACCGTCACGCACCTGCTTGAACACCGACACGTTCAGGCCGTCCGCGCGCAGCCGCGCGTCCAGGATGTAGACCGTGCACTTGAAGCGCTCGTCCGGCTTTTCCGGATTGGTGTACCAGTCGGTGATGATGATCCCGCCGTAGGGGTCGGCCGAGGCCAGCGGCATGAAGGCCAGGGTGTCCAGCGTGGCGCGCCACAGATAGCCGTTCACGCCGATCGCCGGCGCGGCCTGCGCCTTGGGCGCGCCGCCGCGGCCGAACAGGTGGAACCCGCCACGGTCCTGATTCTCGAATTCCCGCGGGCCGCTATGCGAGCAGGCGGCCAGGCCGGTGAAGCAAACGGCCAGGATCCCTGCTGAGACGCCTCGCATCCAGACTCCGCGCACAAACGGCATAATCATCCGCTCCAAGTCGTGTTTCCGCGCCACTTCGGCCACGGCGCCGCCCCGCGCCGGCGCCCTCTATAACAACGCCACGTCAGGCGCCAAACAGGAATCACGTGGCGTTCCCGCCACAGAGTTGCACGATCTGTCCGCAGAGGGGGGGTGCGGCGCTGACTCTTGTTGACCTGTGACGGCGCAGGTCCCAAATCCATTTTGACAGCGTGGCCCGGTGTGGCGACGCATGGGGCATGGGGGCCCTTTTGGTGGTTATGTCCGTTCGGACCGTGTTTTCGATGGTTGGCGCGATCGCCCTTCTGGGGGCGACGAGCGGCCTCGCACACGCAGAAACCGCCAAGCCGAAGATGGACTTCAGCGTTCGCAACGAGCCGGCCACCCTGGCCACCCAGGGCGGCAAGTCGCTGAAATGGGACAATCGCAACGGCCGCTGGGGCGTGACCCTCAGCCTCGAGGAGCCCAACAGCCGCGACGTTCAATGGAACGACGTGGAGGCCGGCGCCTATTATCGCGTCACCCCGAGCCTTCGGGTGGGCGGCGCCGTGGCCCTGGGCGACGAAACCTCGCCCACTTTCAGGAAGACCGAGCCTCAGCCGCTCACCCCGCGCGTCCGCCTGGAAACCGCGTTCAAGTTCTGATCGCCTTCAGGGCCTGGCCGTCAGGCCGTCCACCGCAGCGACACCCGCAACGCCCGCGTCGAGCAGACGGCGGGCGTTTTGATTCGTCACGCCGCCCAGGGCGTAGACGGGCAAGCCTGCGTTAGCGGCGATCCGGGCCAGGCGGCGCGGGCCGAGCGGCCGGCCCGCCGAGCGGCTGCGGCTGGGAAAGGCCGGGGAGACGATGGCCGCGTCGGCGCCGAACCGGGCCGCGCGCCTGGCTGCGGCCTCGCCATGGGCCGCGGCGGTGACGATCCATCCCGGCCGCGACCGCTTCAGCGCCCCGGCCCGATGCGCCGACCGCTCCGGCAGATGCACCCCGTGCGCGCGCGCCGCCGCCGCCAGGCCGGCGTCCGCGCCGACCAGCAGAACGAGGCCGCGCTCGGCGCACACGGTCCGCAGGCGCCTCGCACGGGCCAGGGCGTCGGGGGCGCCGAAAGCGCGATAGACCACCGCCGATCCGCGCGGCAGCCGCCGCGCCACCGCCTCCGGATCGGGCGTGCGCGCCGGGTCGGTGAAGAACATCAGGGGCGGCAGGGCCTTTCCCGGCGCGGCGCGGGCCATTAAGCAACGGGCGGTGCGCGCCAGCGTCCAAAAGCCTTCGCCGCCAACCCTTGGGCTCACATGACCCTCCCTTTCGATCCCGCCGCCGCCCGCCAGGACGTTCTCGCCCGCATCGCCCAGGCGGCCAAGGAGGCCGGACGCGAGCCCGGCGATGTGACCCTGGTGGCGGTCTCCAAGCAACAGCCGTGGGAACGGGTCGCCCCGATCCTCGATGCCGGCCAGACCGTGTTCGGCGAAAACCGGGTGCAGGAAGCCATGGGCCGCTGGGCCGACCATCGCGCCGGCCTGGAGCTGCGGCTGATCGGACCCTTGCAGACCAACAAGACGCGCGAGGCCGTGGCCTTCTTCGACGTGATCGAGACCCTGGACCGCGAACGCCTGGCCAAGGCCCTCGCCGAGGAGATCGGCAAGGCCGGCCGCGCCCCGCGGCTCTATGTGCAGGTCAACACCGGCGAGGAGCCGCAGAAGGCCGGCGTCGCCCCCGGCGAGGCCGACGCCTTCATCGCCCTGTGCCGGGAAACCTACGGCCTGCCGATCGAAGGGCTGATGTGCATTCCGCCGCACGAGGAGCCGCCGGGCCCGCACTTCGCGCTCCTGGCCAAGGTCGCCGCGCGCAATGGAGTCGGCAAGCTCTCCATGGGCATGAGCGACGACTTCGAGACCGCCGTGCGCTTCGGCGCCACCAGCGTGCGCGTGGGATCGGCCCTCTTCGGCGCCCGCGCCTGAGTCAAAAATCAGGGCGCGTTTGGCGGGCGAAGCCGCCCGCACTTTCGCTTGGGCGCGCTCGGCCTAGTGCCGGAACACCCGCACGCCGGTGAACACCATGGCGACGCCGCGCTCGTCGGCCGCCTCGATCACCTTCTGGTCGCCGATGGAGCCGCCGGGCTGGATCACCGCCGTGCAGCCGGCGTCGGCCGCCTGGATCAGCCCGTCGGGGAAGGGGAAGAAGGCCTCGGAGGCGCAGGCCGAACCCTTCAGGTCCAGGCCGAAGTCGGCGGCGCGCAGGGCGGCGATGCGGGCCGAATCCTTGCGGTTCATCTGGCCGGCGCCGATGCCCAGGGTCTGGCCCTCGCGCGCGTAGACGATGGCGTTCGACTTCACGTGCTTGGCGATGGTGAAGGCGAACAGCATGTCGCGGATCTCGGTCTCGGTCGGCGCGCGCTTGGTCACCACCTTCAGGTCCGCCGGCGTCAGGCGGGCGGTGTCGCGGCTCTGCACCAGGAAGCCGCCGGCCACCGACTTGAAGGTCTCGCCGCCCGCCAGGGGGTCGGGCAGGCCGCCGGTGGTGAGCAGGCGCACGTTCTTCTTCTTGCGGAAGAGCGCGATCGCGTCCTCATCGGCGTCCGGGGCGATCACCACCTCGGTGAGCAGCTTCAGGATCTCGGTCGCCGTGGCCGCGTCGAGCTTCTGGTTCAGGGCGATGATGCCGCCGAAGGCGCTCAAGGGGTCGCACGCGAGCGCCCGCTCATAGGCTTCCACCAGGGTCTTGCCGGCAGCTACGCCGCAGGGGTTGGCGTGCTTGATGATGGCGCAGGCCGGTCCGGCCTTGGGGTCGAACTCGGCGACCAGCTCGAAAGCGGCGTCGGTGTCGTTGATGTTGTTGTAGCTCAGCTCCTTGCCCTGGAGCTGATGGGCGTTCGCTACGCCGATGCGCGCCTCGCCCGTGCGGTAGAAGGCCGCCGCCTGATGGGGGTTCTCGCCGTAGCGCATGGTCTGGACGAGCTCGCCGGAGATGGTGCGGCGCTTGGGCGCGGTCTCGCCGAGCTGGCCGGCGAACCAGGTGGAGATCGCCGCGTCGTAGGCCGCCGTGCGGGCGTAGGCGCGCGCGGCCAGGGTCTTGCGCAGGGAAAGCGACGTGGCGCCGTCGGCCTTCAGCGCGGCCAGCACTTCCTCCAGGTCGGCCGGCTCGGTGCAGACCGCGACATAGCCGTGGTTCTTGGCGGCCGAGCGGATCATGGCGGGCCCGCCGATGTCGATGTTCTCGACGCAGGCGGCGAAGTCGCCGCCCTTCGCCACGGTGGCCTCGAACGGATAGAGGTTCACATAGACGAGATCGATGGCGCCGATGCCGTGCTCGTCCATCGCCTTCTTGTGCTCGGGCGCGTCGCGCACGCCCAGGAGCCCGCCGTGCACCACCGGGTGCAGGGTCTTCACCCGCCCGTCCATCATTTCGGGGAAGCTGGTCAGGTCGGCGACGTCCTTCACCGGCAGGCCGGCGGCGGCGATGGCGGCCTTGGTGCCGCCGGTGGAGACCAGCTCCACGCCCATGTCGGCCAGGGCCTTGGCGGCCTCGACGAGGCCGGTCTTGTCGGAAACCGAGATCAGCGCGCGTTTGACGGCGACGCGGTCGGGAGCGGGGGGAAAATCGGGGGCTGCAGGCACGGCGTCTCTCCAAGGTGCAGAAAGATGCCCAGGCGAGCGGCGGTTCAGATCCGCGCTCCCCGGTGGTCGCCCACCTTTATCGCCAGTCACGCGGATGGCGCGGAAAATACGCGCGGCGGGCCTTGAGTCAACGCGCGGGCAGGTCGGCCTTGGCCAGTTTCCAGCGCAGACGCGCGCCCTGGTCGATCCTCGCCTGGCCGTGCAGCACGATGCGCTGGGCCCGGCGCGCCTGGCCTTCGTGGAAGTGTACGGACGGCTCGACGGTCACCTCGACGGCGTCGTTGCGCAGCCACCAGCCGGCTTCCTTGCCGTCCGCCCGCAGCAGCACGCTCTTCTTGTCCATCGCCAGCGAGGCGCGCGCGTCCGGGTGGATGTGGAAGCAGACCGTGAAGGGCACGAAGCGGCGCGCCTTGTCGCCGCGGTCGGCGACCGGGCGCATGGGCGTCAGGCGGTCCTCGCCGCGCAGCTCGTCGGCGGCGAGGTTCACGAACAGGCGGCGGCGGTGCTGCAGGCGCAACCGCCCCATCCAGCCGTCGTGGGCGACCTCCAGCCACAGCGCCTCGTCGGACTCGCGCCGTTCGGCCTCCACAGGGGCGTCGGCGCCCACCAGGCGCGGCCCCAGGAGCGCCGCCGCCAGCCCGCCGAGGGGCTCGCCGCAGGCCTGGTCGGAAATCGTCAGGGTGGAGGCCGCGTCGATCAGGCGCAGCGCCGCCGGGCCCGACGCGTCCGGCGACCAGCCGCAGTTGGTGATCAGGCGCTTGCCGTTCGCCAGCACCTCCAGGGCCAGCGGCTGGGCGCAGGCGGTGACGCTAAACGGCCCGGACGCCGGGGCGGCGGCGTCCACCAGGACCTGCAGGCTGGCGGCGTCCAGGCGCTGGTAGCCGTTGCGGGCCACGGGCGTCGCGCGCGGCGCTTCTCCCTCGGGATCCTCGCTGGCCCGCGCCGCGCCGACATAGGCGCGCGACAGCTCCTCGCCGCCCTGGAACGAGGGCAGGGCGCCGTCGCCCAGGGTGAAGAAGCGCACCGCCCCGATCAGCCGGTCGATGGCGCGGGTCACTTCCTCCGGCGCCGACAGGCCGCGCTGGGCCAGGGCGTCGTCCAGGGTCTGCAGGTCGAACAGGAGCTCCAGCGCCGCCTGCGGGCTGCGCGAGGCGTGGCCGCCGTCCGGCTGCACCGTGCGCGGCAGGGCCTTGGCCAGCCGGGCCAGGGCCCGCACGCGCAGGGCCTTGCCCGCCTGACCGGAGATGGCCGCGCCGGCGACCGCCGCCACGGCCGCGCGCTCAGCCGCGCGTTCAGGACCCTCGATGGTGGCCAGCAGGTGGCGGCCCTGGCGATAGAGGTCGCGGGCGACCTGGGCCTTCTCGGCGTCGGAGGCCCGCTCGCACATGGCCTTGCCGGCGCACGCCAGGTTGAACGCCCGCCGCTCCAGCACGTCCGGGTGCCAGGAGAAGGGGTTCCAGGCGCCGAACAACCGCCGCCAGTCCAGATAGAGCCGCAGCGCCTCGGCCGCGCCCGGCTCGCCCGCGGCCATCAGGTCCGGCAGCCAGGCGAAGCGGTGCAGGGCCACGGCGAACTTGCGGTGGGGGCTCGGCCGGTCCCAGGGATCGCCCCTGGCCCCGGCCTGCAGGGTCGCGCCGGCCAGGGTGAAGGCGCCGGCCAGGATGCGCCGGCCGGATTCGGCGTCGGCGGGGCGCATGTCCTTCGGGCGTAGATCGAGCGCGTGGGCCTTGCCCCCGCCCAGCAGGGCGCGGTGCGCGGGCGAGCTCGTCCATTCCCGGCGCGCCTGACGGCCCAGGCCGGCCGTCAGGGCCAGCATGGCCGTGTAGCCCGGCGCGCGGGCCAGGCTTGCCGAGCCGGCGGCCATGAGTGCGCTCCCCTCCCGGTCAGTCGCCCCGGAGGGCGCGGATGTTGTCGGCGTAGGCCGCCGGCCCGCCTTTGAAGACGGCCGAGCCGGCCACCAGGGCCGTGGCCCCGGCGTCGATGCAGCGGCGCGCGGTCAGCGGGTTCACCCCGCCGTCGACCTCCAGCACGATCTGGTAGCCGCCCTTGTCGATCATGCCGCGCAGGCGCTCGATCTTGGCGAGCTGGCTGTCCATGAAGCTCTGGCCGCCGAAGCCCGGGTTGATCGACATCACCAGAATCAGATCGATTTCGTCCATCATCCACTCGATCACAGACGGCGAAGTGGACGGATTGAAGACCACGCCGGCCTTGGCGCCGATCTGGCGGATGCGTTTCAGGCTGCGGTTCAGGTGCGGGCCTGATTCGGGGTGCACGCTGATCCAGTCGGCGCCCGCCTCGCGGAACGCCTCCAGGTAGGGATCGGCCGGGGCGATCATCAGGTGCACGTCGAAGGGGATCGACACCAGCGGGCGCAGGGCCTTCACCACGTCCGGCCCGAAGGTGATGTTCGGCACGAAGTGGCCGTCCATGACGTCCAGGTGCAGCCAGTCGGCGCCGGCGGCGGCCACGGCCTGGGCCTCCTCGCCCAGTCGCGCGAAGTCGGCCGCCAGGATCGAGGGCGCGATGATGGTCTTGTCGGTCATGCTTCCGACTTAGAATGCGTTCGTGGAACTTGGAAACGCGTTTTGCGGCCAAAGGCGCAGGAAAAGAGTCGAAAAGAGTTAAGGCCGGTTAGGACCCGCCCTCGGATCGCACGAGCCGGGCGATGAAGAAGCCGTCGGTTCCGCCTGCACGGTGGTGCGGCAGCACCCGCAGGGTTCCGCGCGGGGTCAGGCTGGCGTCGGGCGCGCCGCCCTCGCCGGGGGCGATCGGGTCGACGGCGAAGCCGGGCGTGCGGGTGAGGAACGCCTCGACCTGGGCCTCGCCCTCCTCCGGCTCTAGCGAGCAGACGCAGTAGACCAGCCGGCCGCCAGGCCGCACCCGCCGGCCCGCCGCGTCCAGCAGCCGCGACTGGGCGCCCGCCAGGCTGGCGATGTCGCTGGGCCGCGCGGCCCACAGGACGTCCGGGTGGCGGCGGAAGGTGCCGGTGGCGCTGCAGGGCGCGTCCAGCAGCACCGCGTCGAACTGGCGCTCGTCCTCCCAGGCGCCGGCGTCGGCGCAGACCACCTCGGCGGACAGGCCCGCGCGCTCCAGGTTCTCGGACAGGCGCTTCAGCCGCGCGGCCGAGCGGTCCACCGCGGTCACCGTCGCGCCCGCGGCCGCCAGTTGCAGGGTCTTGCCGCCGGGCGCGGCGCACAGGTCGAGCACGGTCTCGCCGGCCTTGGCGCCCGTCAGGCGCGCGGGGATGGCGGCGGAGGCGTCCTGCACCCACCACCGGCCCTCGGCGTAGCCGGGCCAGCCGGCCACGTCGCCGCGCCTTTGGGTGCGCAGCATCGGCCCCGGCAGGGGTTCCGCCTCCAGCAGGGCGGCCAGGTCGGCCGCGTCCGCGTCGGCGCGGGGGGTGACGTCCGTCGCCGGCTCGCGGGCGATCTCGGCGGCGATCGCCTGCGCCGCCTCGGCGCCGAACGCCGCGCGCCAGCGGGCCAGCAGCCAGTCGGGCGCCAGGGTGTCGGGATCGTCGAGCTTGGGCGGCTCGCGCAGCAGCCCGCGCAGCACCGCGTTCACCAGACCCTTGAACGGACGCGTCTCGCGCCGGCTCGCCGCCAGGTCCACGCTGGTGGAGACCGCCGCGTGCGCCGGCTGGTCCAGCAGGAACGCCTGGACCACGCCGAGCCTCAGGATATGGCGCACGGCTTCCGGAGGCGGGCGCGACAGCTTGGCGTCCAGCGCCCGGTCGATCGGGCCCAGGTGGCGCAGGCTCGCCATCACCAGCGCCCTGGCGAAGGCGCGGTCGCGCGGCGGCAGGTCGCGAAGGGCCGGCGCGGCGAGGCCCTCCTCCAGGCCCGCGCGGCGCGAAAGCGCGGCGGCCAGGAGGTCGAGGGCCGCCAGGCGGGCGGGAAGTCCGGATTCAGTCTTTTGGGTCACCGGCGCGGCGTGCCCGGTTCCGCGCCGTCGCGCAAGCCCGCCTCAACCAAGGCCGATGATCTCGATCTCTTGGCCGGCCGCCTCGGCCGCCTCGCCCACGGCTTTGCCGAGCACCGCCCGCGCCAGCGGAGCGATGTAGGAGATCTTGCCCTTGGCCGGGTCGGCCTCGTCCTCGCCGACGATGCGGAAGGTGGAGCGCCGGCCGTCCTCGCGCTCGATGGTGACGCGCCCGCCGAACACGGCCACGGCGCTTTCGGGATCGGTCTCCACCAGTTGGGCGCTGGCGCGGCGGGCGCCGTAGTAGCGCAGGTCCCGCGTGGCGCGGGCCATGGCGGTGCGGTCGGCCTGGATGTCGCCGGCCTGGGCCGCGGCGTAGGCGGCGCGCGCCTTGGCCAGTTCCGCGTCCAGTTCGGCCAGGCCCTCCGCGGTCACCAGGTTCGGGTGCGGCGAGATCGGCCGGTCGGGCAGGTCGGCGGCCGAGGCCTCGTGGTCGGTTTCCTTGGTGAAGGCGACGCTCATGTCGCGGGTCCTTTCAGCACGCGGACCAATCTAGGCGCTTTGCGCGGGATTGCCGAGGCCGGGGCGGGAGCCTACATCGGGCCCATGGACGAGCCGCTTCCTCCCAACGCCAATCCGGACAAGCCGCTGACGCCGGCCGCCCGCCGCGCGCTGGAGGAAGCCGAGGCGCGCCACAGGGCCGAGGCCGAAGCCGCCGCGCGCGCCGCCGAGCTGGGCGGCCCCAAGGGCCCCGAGCCCACCCGCTTCGGCGACTGGGAACGCAAGGGCATCGCCGTCGACTTCTGAGGCGGTCGGCCTCTATGGGTGAGGCCCGGTGGATCGGATAAGCGGTGTGGTCGCGGGTCGGTCTCTGGCTAAGCGTGTCGCGCAGAGAGATCGGCGCACGCCGCCACGCCAAACGATCGACCTGCCGGTTCATACGCAGGCGATAGCTTGGCTGGAGGGCGACCACTGTGGGGTAGGGCTAGGTAGCTGTATCCGCGCGTCCTACTCCTCAAGCGCGCTCGTAGCGCTAGCCGTCGTGGTCTTCATAGTAAGTCGGACCTGCTCTGGACCAATGGAACCATTGGTCCGGTCCACTGTAGGTAACGTGGTATCCAGCTAAGAACGTCCTGCCGAGGAGAACTCGAGTGCTTGGATGCTGCATCTTCACGCCAAAGACTTTGAACCACTGGTCGAAGCCAAGCCCAAGTACCTTGAGTTGCACCATGAAGCCGAGCGCTGGCCGTTCCGTTCCGTCAGCCACTTTGACCGCAGTGCGATCGATCGGTTGAAGGCCAAGTTGAAAAAGGACGCTTTGGTCAAGCAGTACGCATGACGCTCCCGTATCGACTACGCCGGTTAGCTGCATTTCCTTCGAGGACATAACCGTCTCGCGCAGGGTTATGTGAATCTCGGGGCCGGACCCCCAAATCGTAGGTCCCACTTAGCTGGCGATATCTACAAACGGGGCCGTCAGTTCCCCCTCGTCAGTGTGTCGGATCAGCACTTGGTCGCCGGACAGTTCTGCGCGAGCGTACTCGGCAGCTGCTGGGAAGTCTGGGAAGGTCTGGATGAGACGCCCGTGGGCAACTAGTACCCATACCGATCCATACTCTTGCTTGATCTGAGGAAGCAGCGCTTCAAATGCCTCGATTTGCTCGTCCAGTGCATCACGCATGACATTGCCCTCGCGTATCGGGTAAAATCCGATTCGCGAGGCGGCCGATCAATGGCCGTAACGCAAGTTGATCCGAGTGGACTGCCACATCCTGCTCGAATCAGGGCTTCGCAAACCAATCGAATCATCTGGGAAGAGCTGCGACAATCCCCCAGTTGGGGGCTTACGCACCGTGGGCTATGGGCCACGAATTGGGCCGCGCCGTGCTTCCTGAACCGTTCCTTGCTCGGGTCAAACACGACAGAATTGGGGCGGACGGCGTAACGCGGCTTTGGCTGTCAGCCCGTCGCCTCGCGTGGCCGTGAGCCGCCGCTCGCGCCGCCGTTGCGCGCCCTGGCCGCTTCGGGATCGTCCGCCTAACCTGGCCGTTAAGACTTCGGTAAGGAATGGGCCATGGCTGCGCGGGCGGGCATCATCATCGGATTGGCGCTGGCCGCGGCGGCGGGGCCGACGCTGGCGGGCGAGTGCGGCTGCCGCGGCGACTACGAAGCCCAGGATCGCTACGGCCCGCCCCACGCCTATCAGGAGCGCGCCTATCGCGAGCCCTACGACCGCCAGCCGGCGCCGCCCTGCCTGGAGGCGTGCGGCGGCGAGGTGAGCCTGCCGGCCAGCTTCTTCGCCGGCGCCGGCGGGGTCGGGCCGGTCCCGGCCGGCGGCTTCTACGGCGGCGGGGTCTATGTGGTCACGTTCGGCCGCGCCCAATCCGGCGTCCGGGCCGGCGCAAGGGCCTTCGCCTGGTCCTCGGCCAGCACGCGGGCGAGCGTCAGCGTCTCAGGCGGCGGCCGCGGCGGCTGCTGTCACTGAACCGCCGACATCTCCAGCACGACGCGCTGGGCCGCGGCGCGGGGATCGTTGGCGGCGGTGATCGGCCGGCCGCAGACGATGTGCGAGGCGCCGGCCGCCAGGGCCTCGGCGGGCGTGGTGGCGCGGGCCTGGTCGTTCTTGGCCGACCAATCGGGGCGCACGCCGGGGGTCACCACCAGGAAGTCCTTGCCGCCGATGGCGCGGGCGAGCTCGGCCTCGTGCGGGCTGGCCACCACCCCGTCGCAGCCGTAGTGCAGGGCCTGGTGGATGCGCCGCTCGACCAGGTCGCGCACGTTTGAGCCATAGCCCATCTCGGTCAGGTCGGCGTCGGTCAGGCTGGTCATGACGGTGACCGCAAGCACCTTCAGGTTCGAGCGGCCCTTGCCGCGCACGGCGGCGGCCATCACCTGCGGCTCGCCGTGCACGGTGAGCAGGTCGCAGCCGGAGTCGGCCAGCACCGCGGCGGCGCGCTGCACCGTGGTGGGGATGTCGTGCAGCTTCCAGTCCAGGAACACGTCCTTGCCCTCGGCCTTCAGCGCGCGGGCCAGGTCCATGCCGCCGCCGGTGGCGAACAGCTCCAGGCCGATCTTGTAGAAGCTCACCGCGTCGCCGACGGCTTCGACCATGGCGCGGGCTTCGTCGATCGAGGGCAGGTCGAGCGGCACGATCAGCCGCGGATCGGCGGCGGTGGCGTCGTGCAGGCGGGCTTGAACGGCGGCGGCCATGGCGGGCTCCGGGGCAGGCGCGATCACGCGGGAGATCGGCGCGGGACAGGTTTTAGGCTAAGACGCCTGCATGAGCCCTCAGGACTTCGCCGTCAACTTCTTCGTCGCCCTTTTCGCCCTGATCGACCCGATCGGCAACGTGCCGCTGTTCGCCGCGGCGACGGTCGCCGACAAGGCGCGCGACCGGCGGATCGTGGCCGTCTACATCGCCCTGTTCGTGGTGGGCTTCCTCACCTTCTTCTATTTCACCGGCCTGTCGCTCCTGGCCTTCTTCGGCATCTCGCTGGCGGCCTTCCGCATCGCCGGGGGCGTGATCCTGTTCCTGCTGGGCCTGGAGATGGCCCGCGACGACTTCACCACCCAGTTCGCGGACGCCGCCGACGAGGCGGAGACCGACGCGGAGGCCGCCGGCGGCCGCAACAGCCGGGCGGGCGCGCGCCGGCGCTTCGAGCGGATGATCGTGCCCTTCGCCATGCCGCTGCTGATCGGGCCCGGCGCGATCTCCACGGTGGTGATCTACGCCAGCGAGGCCAAGAGCTTCGGCCTGTCCGGCGCGGCGATCGGCGTGGGCGTGATCTCGGCGGTGGCCCTGTGCGTGCTCCTGGCCTTCCTGGCCGCGCCGATCCTGTCGCGGATCCTCGGGCGCATCGGCATGACCATTGTCGTGCGGGTGCTGGGCCTGATCCTGTGCGCGCTCGCCGTGCAGTTCGTGCTGGTGGGGATCGCCGATTCCACCAAGGGCGTGATCCGCGCCGAGACGGCCGCGCCCTACGCCGAGGGGCGCTAGAGCTTGCGGAACCTGGGGCCCTGCCACGCCATCAGGGCGAGCGCCCAGTCGTCGGGCAGGGTCTTGGCCACGGCGGCGATCGCCTTGTTGGGCGCGCCGGGCACGGCCACCGGCCGGTTGGCCTCGGCCGCCTCGTAGCCGGCGGCGGCCACCTCGTCGGGGCCCATCCACAGCCACTGGGGCGTGGCCTTGGAGAGCTGCTCGCGCGTGCCGTTGACGTCGTGGAACTCGGAGAAGGTGAAGCCGGGGCAGAGCGCGGTCACGTGCACGCCGGTCTGCTGGTTCTCCAGGTGCAGGCTCTGGGAGAAGCGCACCAGATAGGACTTGGCCGCGCCGTAGAGCGTGTGGCCGGCCGCGCCGGGAACCAGTCCCGCCAGGGACGCGACGTTGAGAATGCGCCCGAAGCGACGCTCGACCATGCCGGGCAGGGTCTTGTGCGCCAGTTCGGTGGGCGCGTGCAGCATCACCTGCAGGAAGGCGGCCTGCTCCTCCCAGCTGGTGTCGGCGAACACGCCGGGCAGGCCGTAGCCGGCGTTGTTGACCAGGACGTCCACCACCCGGCCGTGGGCGGTCAGATGTTCCAGGATGGCGTCGACCGCGCCGGCCTGGGCGAGGTCGGCCGGAAAGCTCAGGGTCTCCACCCCGAAGCGCAGCCGGATCTCCTCGCCCAGCCGGGCCAGCCGGTCGACCCGGCGCGCGGTGAGGGCCACGTCGTAGCCGTGGCTGGCGTAGATTCTCGCCAGCGCCGCGCCGATGCCGGCGGAGGCGCCCGTCACCAGCGCGAGTCTGCGGTCCATGTGGGCCCCTTGCGATTGCCGGGGCCGAAGGTGGCGAAACGCGCGCGCCGGTTCAAGCCGCCTTGCTCAGGCGGGGTTGGTCAGGCCGCCTGGGCCAGTTCCTGCGCCCCGGCCCGCCAGCGGCGGGCGGCCTCGGCCACGCGCACGCCCAGCAGCCGGGCGGTCTCGCGGTCGCCGGACGGCGGGGTGACTTCGGGGCTGGCGTTCTCCGACTGGGTCATCACGCCGAGGAACGAGCCCAGGCGGTTGACGTCTTCCGGGCCGGTCTTGCCGGCGGCCGAGCCCGGAGGCAGGCCGGTGGAGACCCAGACCATGCCGTGCTGGGCGGCCAGCACCGACAGCGAGGCGAGCGCCTGCAGCTTGTCGCCCGACAGGCTGTGCGAGTTGGTGAAGCCGGCGGCCAGCTTGTCCTTCCAGCCCTGCACGGCCCAGACCTTGGAAGAGGCCTCGGCGAAGGCGCGGAAGGCGGCGGAGACGTCGCCCATGTAGGTGGGCGCGCCGAACACGATGGCGTCGGCGTTGCTCGCTTGGTCGAGCAGCGGGCCGAAATCCTGGGCGGCGTTCTCGATCTTCAAGAGCACCGGCTCGGCGCCGGCGGCGCGTACGCCCTCCGCGACGGACTCGGCGACGACGGCGGTGTGGCCGAAGCCGGAATGGTAGGCGATGGCGACTTTGGTCATGGGGGTCTCTCCTTTATCGCAACCGATGCAGTGTCGATTACATATGAGCGCCAGGAGCGGGCGCAAGCCGGGGCGCCAGGAGATTTTCTCAGGCCGCGTTCAGCAGGTCGGCGACGGTGATGTCCGACAGGCGCTGGGCCGCCGCCCGGTCGGCCTGGGCGATCGCCTCGTCCACGGCCTTGGGGATCCGCTCGCCCACCGGGCAGCCCTTGGCGCCGGGCGGCGCCACGCCCAGATGGGTGCAGCCGCCCACCGCGCGCAGCACTTCGTCGAGCCGGATCGCGCCCGCCGGCTTCAGCAGCCAGGCCCCGCCGCGGGCGCCGGCGCGGGTGCCGACCAGGCCCGCCTGGGCCAGCAGGCCGGTCACCCGGCGGATCACCACCGGGTTGGTGGGGATAGAGGCGGCCAGCTCCACACTGGAGACGGCCTTGTCCGAGCTCATCGCCTCTCGATGAGCCAGATAGGCCAGCGCGTGGGCCGCCACAGGAAAGCGTTGACTGTCCGACATGGGCCTTGAACCTAGGCGCAAGATTGGCGCATTCAATGGAAAAGCGGCGCTCGCGCGCGACGCGGCGCCCGATTGAACCCCGTTTGGAAAGGGTGTATCGCGCCCGCCGCGCGACGGCATGGGGCCGCCCCAAGGGAACAGCGCGTCTATATTCGGTTCCCGGAGACCTTGGATGGCTGATCAAGCCGGCGCCGCCGTGGACGTGGCGGACGAAACGTCTCACTCGCCCCAGGAAGGCTTCTGGGCGCTGGCGCTCGGGTCGGTCGGCGTCGTGTTCGGCGACATCGGCACCAGTCCGCTCTACGCCATGCGCGAGGCCCTGGCCCACTCCAAGAGCGGCGGCACGTCCGAACTGGCCGTGCTGGGCGTCGTCTCCCTGGTGATCTGGGCCCTGATCCTGATCGTGACGGTCAAGTACGTCGTCTTCCTGATGCGGGCGGACAACAAGGGCGAAGGCGGCACCCTGGCGCTGATGGCGCTGGCGCAGCGCGCGCTCGGCCACCGCTCCACCATCGTCTTCTTCCTGGGGGTGATCGGCGCGGCGCTGTTCTACGGCGACGGCATCATCACCCCGGCCGTGTCGGTGCTGGGCGCCATCGAGGGCCTGAAGGACGCGCCGGGCATCGGCCACTCCCTGGCGCCCTTCGTGGTGCTGATCTCGGCCGGAATCCTGGTGGGCCTGTTCATGGTCCAGTCGCGCGGCACCGCCAGCGTCGCCAGGTTCTTCGGGCCGATCACCGCCGTGTGGTTCCTCACCCTGGCCGCGCTCGGGGTCTACCACATCGCCGACGACCTCTCGATCTTCCGGGCCCTGTCGCCGACCTACGGCGTGGCCTTCCTCATCGAGAACGGCTTCCTGGGCTTCGTGATCCTGGGCAGCGTGTTCCTGGCGGTCACCGGGGCCGAGGCGCTCTACGCCGACATGGGCCACTTCGGCAAAGCTCCGATCCGCGCCGCCTGGCTGTTCCTGGTGCTGCCAAGCCTGGCGCTGAACTACCTGGGCCAGGGCGCCCTGGTGCTGGCCAACCATGAGGCGCGGCACAACCCGTTCTTCATGATGATCCCGGACCTGGTCTACTGGCCCGTGCAGATCCTGGCCGCGGCGGCCACCATCATCGCCAGCCAGGCGGTGATCACCGGCGCCTTCTCCATGACCCAGCAGGCCGTGCAGCTCGGCCTGTTCCCGCGCATCGACATCCGCCGCACCAGCGAGACCCAGGCCGGCCAGATCTTCGTGCCGCAGGTCAACACCTTCCTGATGCTGGGCGTCCTGGCGCTGCTGTTCACCTTCCAGACGTCGTCGCACCTGGCCGCCGCCTACGGCATCGCCGTCACCGGCTCGATGTTCGTCGACACCCTGCTGTTCTTCGTGATCATCAAGTACATGTGGAAGCGGCCGACCTGGCAGGCGGCCCTGGCGGCCGGGGCCTTCGGCTGCCTCGACATCGTGTTCATCGCCTCCAACCTGCTGAAGTTCTTCCACGGCGCCTGGCTGCCGCTGGCGCTGGGCGGCGGACTGGTGGTGGTGATGTGGACCTGGACCCGCGGGGCGCAGATCCTCACCGAGAAGACCCGTCGCGACTCCGTGCCGCTGGTCGAGTTGTCCGAGATCCTGAAGGCCCGCGCGCCGCACCGCGCGCCGGGCACGGCGATCTTCCTGACGTCCGATCCGGACGTGGCGCCCGTCGCCCTGATGCACAACCTCAAGCACAACAAGGTGCTGCACGAGAAGAACGTCATCCTCACCGTGCGCACGGCCGAGACGCCGCGCGTGAAGGAGGAGGACCGGGTGCGGATCGAGCCGATCAACGACGACTTCAAGAAGGTGTTCGTCACCTACGGCTTCATGGAAAGCCCCAACATCCCCAAGGCCCTGGGGCTGTGCCGCAAGCTCGGCCTGAAGTTCGACATCATGGCCACCAGCTTCTTCCTGGGCCGGCGCTCGGTGGTGCCCTCGGCGCAGTCGGGCATGCCGCTGTGGCAGGACAAGATCTTCATCTTCCTGATGAAGAACGCCGCCAACCCCACCGACTTCTACAAGATCCCGCCGGGCCGCGTGGTCGAGATGGGCGCGCAGGTGACGGTCTAGGTGGCGCAGATCCTCGGATACGCCGCCGACGCGCTCTGGATCCTCGCGCTCGCGATCATGGCCTCGGCCTCGCGCCAGGCCTTTCAGCGCCTGCCGGCGGGCCGTCGCATCCCCGTGGCGCTGGCGCCGGACGGCTCGACGGTCGCGGCGACCAGCCGCGGGGCGGCTGTGGCGGCCGTGCCCGTGCTGGCTTTCGTGGTCGGCGCGGGGCTCCTGGGGCTGCGCGTCTGGGCCGACCAGAACGCCCTCTACGCCATCGCGTTGTTCGCCGGCCGGGCCACCGTCGCGGCGGTCTTCGCCCTCGCCCACCTGCGCTGGCTGAGACTCGCGCTGGAGCGAGCCGGCACGGTTCGCGCGCAAGGCTCTTGAACGGCCCGGCCGTTCGCCCTTAAACGCCCGCGACCCTTCCCTTTCGCCTTACCCTAAGGACCCGCCGCCCATGGCCGCCGACAAGCCGATCAAGAAAGTTGTCCTCGCCTATTCCGGCGGCCTGGACACCTCGATCATCCTGAAGTGGCTGCAGACCGAGTACGGCGCGGAGGTGGTCACCTTCACCGCCGACCTCGGCCAGGGCGAGGAGATCGAGCCGGCCCGCGCCAAGGCCCTGGCCGCCGGGGTGAAGCCGGAGAACATCTTCATCGAGGACGTGCGCGAGGAGTTCGTCCGCGACTACGTCTTCCCGATGTTCCGGGCCAACACGGTCTACGAGGGCCAGTACCTGCTCGGCACCTCGATCGCCCGGCCGCTGATCGCCAAGAAGCAGATCGAGATCGCCCGTAAGACCGGCGCCGACGCGGTCAGTCACGGCGCCACGGGCAAGGGCAACGACCAGGTGCGCTTCGAGCTGGGCTACTACGCCCTGGAGCCCGACATCCGCGTGATCGCGCCCTGGCGCGAATGGGACTTCAAGAGCCGCGAGGCGCTGCTGGACTTCGCCGAGAAGCACCAGATCCGGATCACCAAGGACAAGCGCGGCGAAGCGCCCTTCAGCGTCGACGCCAACCTTCTGCACTCGTCCTCCGAGGGCAAGGTGCTGGAGGACCCGGCCGTGGAGGCGCCGGAGTTCGTGCACATGCGCACGATCTCGCCCGAGGATGCGCCGGACAAGCCGACCGTCATCACCATCGACTTCGAAAAGGGCGACCCGGTCGCCATCGACGGCGAGAAGCTGTCCCCGGCCGCGCTGCTGACCAAGCTGAACCAGCTCGGCCACGACAACGGGATCGGCCGCCTGGATCTGGTGGAGAACCGCTTCGTCGGCATGAAGTCGCGCGGGGTCTACGAGACCCCCGGCGGCACGATCCTGCTGGCCGCCCACCGGGGCATGGAGTCCATCACCCTCGACCGCGGGGCCATGCACCTGAAGGACGAGCTGATGCCGAAGTACGCCTCGCTCATCTACAACGGCTTCTGGTTCTCGCCGGAGCGCGAGATGCTGCAGGCGGCGATCGACCACTCCCAGGCCCTGGTCGGCGGCCAGGTGCGGGTGAAGCTCTACAAGGGCAACGTCACCGTCATCGGCCGCACCAGCCCCTACTCGCTCTACGACCAGGACCTGGTCACCTTCGAGGAAGGCAAGGTCGCCTACGACCACCGCGACGCGGCCGGCTTCATCAAGCTGAACGCCCTGCGCCTGCGCGTGCTGGCCAAGCGCGACAAGCGGGGCTGAACCTGGCGGGCCGCCCGGGGAGGTTCCCGCGCGGCCCGGGCCATGGCAACCTCAGCCCGCCGGCCGCAGCGCCGGGAACCTGGGGGAAACGTCATGCAACCGCATAGCTGGGTGGCGCTGGTCACGATCGCCGCCCTTCTCGTCTATTTCTGGATGGGTATCGGCGTCGCCGGCGCCCGCCGCAAGTCAGGCGTCGCCGCGCCGGCCATGACCGGCGATCCGATCCTGGAGCGGCATGTCCGCGTGCAGGCCAACACGCTGGAGTGGCTGCCGATCTTCCTGGCCGGCCTGTGGCTGTTCGCCATCTACTGGAACGACCTGATCGCCGCCGGCCTGGGCGTGGTCTGGATCGTCGGGCGCATCCTCTACGCCCGCGGCTATGTGGCCGACCCGGCCAAGCGGGAACTGGGCTTCGGAATCCAGAGCCTGGCCTCCGCGGCGTTGCTGCTCGGCGCGGCGGGCCGCATCGTCTGGGCGATGGCCGTCGGCGGCGCTTGAGCCGGCGAAGCGGGATCTAGCGGAACAGCACCAGCGCCTGCGAGCCGGCCAGGCCCAGCACCAGAAGGCCGACGATCCAGGTCAGCAGGCGCAGCGGCAGCACCTTGGTCATCCAGCCGGCCACCGGCGCGGCGACGACCCCGCCGGCGATCAGGCCGAGCACCGGCCAGATGTGCTGGCGAAGGCCGCCGCTCACCCAATGGCCGCTCAGGAGGGCGGCGAGGAACGAGGCCGAGATCGCCGCGGCCACGAAGAACTCCGCCGCGTTGGTGGTGCCGATGGCCTGGCGCGGATCGGCGCCGCCGCCCATCAGGGTGGAGGTCACCACCGGGCCCCAGCCGCCGCCGCCCACCGCGTCGAAGAAGCCGCCCGCCAGCCCCACCGGCAGGGGCGAGCGCCAGGAGAACGGCCGGGGCTGCACGCCCCGCCAGGCGCGGTAGAGGATCACCAGGCCCATGATGGCCAGCCAGGCCACCACATAGGGTTTCACCCGCTCGCCGTTGATCGAGGTGAGCAGGTAGGTCCCGGCGACGCCGCCGACGATGCCGCCAGCCGACAGCAGGGCGAGCAGACGCCAGCCCACGTTGCCGTGGAAGATGTGCGACAGGGCCGAGGCCGCGCCGGTGAACACCTTGGCTGCGTGCACGCTGGCCGAGGTGGTGGCGGGCGGGACGCCGGTGGCCAGCAGAATGGTCGAGCAGACGACGCCGTAGGCCATGCCCAGCGCGCCATCGACCAGTTGAGCAGCGAAGCCGACGCCCGCGAAGAGCCAGAAGTCTTGTCCCATGCGGTTTCCGCTCGCAGAACTCCGACCGCGCAGCAATCCCGATTACCTGAGGCTTGCCGAGAGCTTTTCTGAAGACCTGACGCCCTCGTGAAGGCGAACCCGCTCGCGGCGCCCGCCGCCGCGCCGATTTTTTCAGCTGTGTTTCAGCGCCGGGAGGTAGAGAGGGATTGATGGAGCTCAAGGCGTGCTTTCGCGCCCTGTAGACACCATAATCGCATCCGAACCTTGGCCGTCGGCGTTCACGCGTCGAGGGGCGCTTTGGAGTAACAGAGCCCATGAACCGTAAGTTCGCCGTCATCACCGCGCTCACGGCGGCCGCAGCCCTCCTGGCGGCCTGTACGACGGCCACGCCCTATCAGCCCAACGTTCCCGGCCAGTCGGTCAAGGGCGGCTATTCGGAGGTCAAGCTCGAGTCCGACCGCTACCGCGTGACCTTCACCGGCAACACCCTCACCTCGCGCGAGCAGGTGGAAAGCTCCCTGCTCTACCGCGCGGCGGAGCTGACGGTGAGCCAGGGGTACGACTGGTTCTCGGTCGTCGAGCGCAACACCGACCGCAAGGCCCGCACCTATGTCGAGCCTGACCCGATGTTCCAGTCCTACGGCCCGTATCCCTACTGGCATCCGGCGTGGCGCTACTACGGTCCGGCCTACGGCTGGCGTAGCTGGGACCCCTACTGGGGCGACCCCTTCTGGGCCGACCGCATGGACGTGCGCACCGTCGAGCGCTTCGAGGCCACGGCCGAGATCCAGATGCACAAGGGCCAGAAGCCGGAGGGCGACGCCCGCGCCTTCGACGCCCACGCGGTGATGGACAACCTGGGCCCGCACATCCAGCGGCCCGTCCCGAAGGCCGGCTAGAACAGCCAGCGCAGGAAGGCGACGAGCCGGGGCGTGCGGTCGTGGCTGGCTTGGCGGTCGGCGTTGAGCGGCGCGGCCGCCTCCAGGCCGAACTCGGCGTGTCCGGCCTTGCCCCGGACGCCCGCGCCGGCCGAATAGAGCGAGCCGCCGCTGGGCCCGTCGTCGATGTTGCTCACCCGGCCGCCGTCGGCGAAGGCGTAGACCTGCACGTTCTTCAGCGCGCCGCGATCCTTCAGGTCGCGGCGCAGCTCCACCGAGCCCATCAGCCCCTGGTCGCCCCAGCGCCCGGAGAAATCGAAAGCGCGGCCGAACGCCGGTCCGCCCAGGCCGATCTCCTGCGACGCCAGCAGCGAGCCCGACCTGGGCGTCTGGCTCTTGATGCTCGTGGCCGCCGCCGGGCTTGCGGCCGGCCAGCTCACGGTGGAGGTCACCGAATCGGCGGCCGTCGCCTGCGCCCAGACGGCCATCGCCACGCTGGAGCGCTTCCGCGCGGCGGGCCTGAAGGTCTCGGCCGACGACTACGGCGCCGGCCAGTCCACCTTGAGCTACCTGAAGAGCTTCCCGGCCCAGGAGATCAAGATCGACCAGTCGTTCATCGCCAACATGACGTCGGATCGGGTCGACCAGATCCTGGTGCGTTCGACGATCGAACTGGCCCACGCCCTGGGCCTCGCCGTGGTGGCGGAGGGCGTCGAGGACCAGGCCTCGCTGGACATGCTGCCGGCGTTCGGCTGCGACACCGCCCAGGGCTGGCTGATCGGCCCTGCGGGGCGTTCGTCGACGAGGGCGATTGACCTGACGCTACGTCGGCCGACGATAATCGCGCCACGAACCATGAGGGTGGAGGAAGCGACATGGCCGATTTCGGGAGCGACGTTGGGCTCGAAGAGTTCCGAACCGAGGCGCGCGCTTGGCTTGAAGCCAATTTCCCGCCTTCGCTGAAGGGCCGCACCGACCTGATGGCCGCCATGATGGACGGCCCCGCGCCGACGGGCGACCTGGCGCTGTGGAAGACGCGCATGGGCGAAAAGGGCTGGGGCACGCCCACCTGGCCGGCGGAATACGGCGGCGGCGGCCTTTCGCCGCAACAGGCCCGCGTGCTGGCCCAGGAGATGGCCCGCGCCGGCGCGTTCAACCCGCTGATGGCGGGCATGGGCGTGACCATGATCGGCCCGACCATCCTCGACTACGGCACCGAGGAGCAGAAGAAGGCGCACATCCCGCCGATCGTGCGGGGCGAGGTGCGCTGGTGCGTCGGCTATTCGGAGCCCAACGCCGGCTCCGACCTGGCCTCGCTGCAGACCAAGTGCGAGGACAAGGGCGACCACTGGCTGATCAACGGCCAGAAGATCTGGACCTCGGGGGCGCAGTATTCCGACTGGTGCGGCATGCTGGTGCGCACCGATTTCACCGCCAAGAAGCACGACGGCATCAGCTTCATGCTGGTCGACATGCACCAGCCCGGCGTCGAGACCCGGCCGATCAAGCTGATCAGCGGCGCCTCGCCCTTCTGCGAGACCTTCTTCACCGACGCCGTCGCGCCGAAGGACGCCCTGCTCGGCCAGC
Source organism: Phenylobacterium sp. (assembly GCF_041916435.1). GTDB lineage: Bacteria > Pseudomonadota > Alphaproteobacteria > Caulobacterales > Caulobacteraceae > Phenylobacterium. Next base: position 242,959 of record NZ_JAYRZM010000005.1, read on the forward strand.
TCAACGTCGGCTGGACCGTGGGCAAGCGTCTCCTGCAGCATGAGCGCGCCAGCCAGACCGGCGCTTCCGGCGGCGGCCGCGCCACGCCGCTGAACGAGATCGCCAAGCGCTACGTCGAGGTGGACGAGGCCGGCCGCATCGCCGATCCGGACCTGCGCACGCGCCTGACCCAGCACCTGATGGACGCGCGCATTCACGGCCTCACCCTGGCCCGCGCCGTGGCCGAGTCCAAAGGCGCGTCGGGCGCCACCAACGCCGCCTCGGTGCTGAAGAACTCGGCCACCAACGTGGCTCAGACCCGCGCGGAGCTGACCCTGGAGATCATGGGCGCCCAGGGCCTGGGCTGGGAGGGCGAGACGTTCGACAACGACGAGATCGAGACCGTGCGCGGCTGGCTGTTCGGCAAGGCGATGTCGATCTACGGCGGATCTTTCGAGATCCAGAACAACATCATCTCCAAGCGCATCCTCGGCCTGCCGGACAACACCCAGTCGGCCTGAGGCCCGGCCGCGCGTGCGGGCCGCCCGGGCGGCCCGCATCCGTTCCCATGCTCCATCCGCATCGGCGCAGCCATGCGCAAACGCCTTCGCGCGGCCCGTCTAGGCCGCCCGAAGCGTCTGGTTTTCTTTGGAAAATTTGGAGCGGGCGATGAGATTCGAACTCACGACCCCAACCTTGGCAAGGTTGTGCTCTACCCCTGAGCTACGCCCGCGCTCCTCGAGACCGGCCTGGGTTTCAGCCGCCCCCGAAATTCGAGAGGCGGCTTATGGCAGACGGTCCGGGCCTTTGCAAGCGCCCAAAAGCGTGACGGCCGAAAGTCGTCGCCGGTTTCTGCGGCCGGCGCGCGCCCGGCCCCTCACCTTCCGAATTTGGGGGCCTTCAGCCGGCGCTTGTTGACGTGGTCGGTGCGGGCCGGGGCGATCTCCTCGGGGAACTCGCCGCGGAAGTAGTAGCGCTGCCAAGCTTCCTTGGTGGCCTCCGGGTCGCCGCGGAAGATCTTCTGGTTGAACTCCGAGCGGTGCTTTTCCCACACGTCGTACTGATCGCGCAGCTCGGGGTTGGAGCTCATCGAGCGGATCACCGGCTGGATCTCGTGCAGCGGCTTGTCCTGGATCAGGGTGATGAAGCAGAACGGCTCGCCCTTTTCGAAGCGCACGCGGCCGGGCCGGGTGAACAGCCAGTTCATGGTGAAGGGGAAGGGCAGCCAGTCGGTCTCCACCAGCCCGGCCAGGGGCTGGATGCCGTCCTTCACGTGGTTGGGCGGGCCCTGCACCATCATCGACCAGCCGGGCGGCGTGCGGAACAGGTAGCCCGGATGGAAGGTGACGACCCCGTGGCTGAAGTGCGAGGTCACGAACCGGTGGAAGTCCGGGTTCGGCCGGTCGGGGATCATCTTGATGTCTTCCTGCATCAGCCCCCCGTTCCATTCCAGGGTGAAGGCCATCGGGCAGAGGATCTCCCAGCCCGTGCAGTTGGCCATGCTGAGCGGCAGGCACCGGTAGGGGTGCCGCGCGGCGAACTTGTCCATCCAGGCCCGTTGCGGGCGGCCCGGCACGATTTCCGGCGGGCGTTCGCTGGTGGGGTAGCACTCCAGTTCCATCACGGCGGGGGACCTCGCGAAAAGCAACGGGACTGCTTAGCCAGCCCCTCGCCTCTTCGTCCAGTTCCGCTATTCAGGCCCGATGAAGACGCGCGCCGACCTGTTCGACTTTTTCGCCGCCCATGGCGTCTCCCAGTCCACCCTCGATCATCCGCCCGTCTTCCGGGTGGGCGAGGGCGAGGAGATCAAGAAGGGCCTGAAGGGCGCCCACACCAAGAACCTGTTCCTGAAGGACGCCAAGGGCCGGCTGTGGCTGATCTCGGCGGCCGACACCACGGTGATCGACCTGAAGCGCCTGCACCAGGTGATCGGCTCGGCCAGGCTCTCGTTCGGCTCGGCCGAGCTGCTGCAGGAGGCGCTCGGCGTCACGCCCGGCTCGGTGACCGCCTTCGCCCTGATCAACGATCCGGACCAGAAGGTGACCTTCGTGCTGGACCGGGTCCTGGCCGAGGCCGACCACGTCAATTTCCACCCGCTGGCCAACACCGCCACGACCACGGTGGACCGGGCGGGCTTCCGCCGCTTCCTCCAGGCGCTGGGCCGCAGCCCCATCGTCGTGGATTTTCCGGCCATGGCGGTGGTGGAGCCCGACGCTTCGCGTTGAAGCCGAGGGCGCATGCGACCATCTTAGGCGCGACGCGTTGAAGTCGCGGGACAAGGACCAAGAGCCAATGACCCTGATCGGGGAAACCGCCGGCAAGCCGGCCGGCGACATCATCAAGGACGCCACCGACGCCAGCTTCGCCGCCGACGTGATCGACGCCAGCCGCGAACAGCCGGTGATCGTCGACTTCTGGGCGACCTGGTGCGGCCCGTGCCGCCAGCTCGGCCCGGCGCTGGAAAAGGCGGTCACGGCCGCCAAGGGCGCGGTGAAGCTGGTCAAGGTCGATATCGACGCCAATCCGGCCTACGCCGGCCAACTGCGCGTGCAGTCGATCCCGGCGGTGTTCGCCTTCGTCGACGGCCGGCCGGTGGACGGATTCATGGGCGCCCTGCCCGAGAGCCAGGTGAAGGCCTTCGTCGACCGCCTGGCGGCCCAGGCCAAGGCCGGCGCGGGCCCCTCGCCCGCCGACGAGGTGCTGGAGTTCGCCAGGCAGGCGCTGGACGAGGGCGACACGGCCACGGCTTCGCGCGCCTACGCCCAGGTGCTCCAGGCCGAGCCGGACAACCTCAAGGCCATCGCCGGCCTGGCGCGCTGCTACCTGAAGGCGGGCGACCGCGAGCGGGCCGCCGAGGTGCTGGAGATGGCCGGCCCCGAGGCGAAGGACCCGGAGATCGACAGCGTGCGCGCCGCCATGGCCCTGGCCGAGGACGCGCCGAGCGAAACCGCGGCCTTCGAAAAGCGCCTGGCCGCCGATCCCGACGACCACGAGGCCCGCTTCGAGCTGGCCAAGGCGCTGGGCGGCCACGGCCAGCTCGAAGCGGCCGTCGACCATCTGCTGGCGATCATCGAGCGCGACCGCGACTGGAACGACGGGGCCGCGCGCAAGCAGATCCTGACCATCTTCGAGGCGGCCGGCGCCAGCTCCGACGTCGCCCGCCAGGGCCGCCGGCGGCTGTCGGCGATCCTGTTCTCCTGATCGCCGCAAAGGGCGTTGTCCGGCCCGGCCGGACCGGACAATACTCTGGCGAAAGGCCCAGCAAGGATGAGCGTCATGCCAGGCGGATACCGACGCGTCGCGGATCTGCCCCAAGCCATACCGATCTTCCCGCTGGACGGGGCGGTGCTGCTGCCCGGCGGCGAGCTGCCGCTGCAGATCTTCGAGCCGCGCTACCTGAACATGGTCGACGACGCCATGGCCGGCGACCGCATGATCGGCATGATCCAGACCCGGCCGGGCGGCGAGCGCGCGCGGCCGAACCTGGCGGGCGTGGGGTGCGCGGGCCGCATCACCTCCTTCGCCGAGACGGCGGACGGCCGCTACCTGATCACCCTGACCGGCGTCTGCCGCTTCCAGGCGGGCGACGAGCTGCCCGTGCGCACGCCCTATCGCCAGGTGCGCGCCCGGTTCGAGCCCTATGACCGGGACCTGGCGACGGACGAGCCGGTGCCCGAGGGCCTGGACCGCGAACGCTTCGCCCGTGCGCTCAAGCGCTACCTGAACCGCCGGGAGATGGACATCGACTGGGAGACGGCGGCCGAGGCGCCGCTCGAGGCGCTGGTCACCAGCCTCGCCATGGGCCTGCCCTTCGATCCCACCGAGAAACAGGCGCTGCTGGAGGCCAAGAGCCTCGCCGAGCGCTTCGCCGCCCTGACCGCGCTGCTGGAGATCGACGGCATGAACGGCGATGACGTTCCGTCCTCCGTGCAGTAGGAGGGGCCCATGACCACCGCCGCCGAAATCCCCGCCGCCGTCGACCCGCGCCTCCTGGAGATCCTGGTCTGCCCGGTGACCCACGGACCGCTGGAGTACGACCGCGAGAAGGGCGAACTGATCAGCCGCGGCGCGCGCCTGGCCTACCCCATCCGCGACGGCGTGCCGATCATGCTGCCCGAGGAAGCCCGCGAGCTGGGCGAAGGCGAGTAAGAGTTCCACTGCCGTCATCCCCGGGCTTGTCCCGGGGACCCAACCCGACGCCTGGCCGCTGCACGGCGTCGGGTTGGATGGCCGGGACAAGCCCGGCCATGACGGCAAGGCAGGGGCGGGTCACTGGTTGAGCTTGAAATAGAGGTCCACCCAGTGCGGGTTCATCGCCTCGATCAGCTTGATCTTCCAGGCGCGGGCGTAGCCCTTGATCTGCTTCTCGCGGCGGATCGCCTCGGCGATGTCTTCGAAGGGTTGATACCAGACCAGCGTCTTGACGCCGTATCGAGCCGTAAAGCCTGGCAAGAGCCCCTCGCGATGCTCGTAGACCCGGCGGGAGAGGTCGCTCGTCACGCCAGTGTAGAGGGTTCCATAGCGGCGATTGGCGAGAATGTAGGCCGCGATGATCCTGTCCGGATCGCGCACCGCCGGAGTTACAACGCCTCGCCCTTCAACAGCCGCGGCAGGTCGCCGAAGGCGCCGCCGGCTTCCTGCATGAACATCCGCCGCGCCGGGCCGATGCGATTGACCGCCGCCATGCCGAGGCCGCGCGCCAGGCGGATGGCCGGATTGTCGTTGGAGAACAGGTGGACGAAGGCGTCCATGCCGGCGCTGAGGATCGCCGTGTCGAACCGGCGCCAGCGGGCGTAGCGCTCCAGCACCGCCTCCGCGCCGATGTCCTCGCCCAGGCGCGCGGCCTCCACCAGGGTTTCGGCCAGGGCCGCGACGTCCTTCAGGCCCAGGTTCAACCCCTGGCCGGCGATGGGATGCACCCCGTGGGCGGCGTCGCCCAGGAGCGCGATGCGCGGGGCGTAGTAGCGCTCGGCGAGCTGCAGGCTGAGCGGATAGGTGAACACCGGCCCTTCCAGGCTCGCCCGGCCCATGCACTCGCCGAAACGCCGTTGCAGGTGGGCGTGGAAGGCCTGCGGGCTTGCCTTGGCCAGGGCCTGGGCGCGAGCGCGGCTTTCGGTCCACACCAGGCTCGCCCGGTCGTCGGTGAGCGGCAGGATGGCGAAGGGCCCGCCCGGCAGGAAGTATTCGTGCGCCACGCCCCGGTGGCCGCGTTCCAGGCGCACGGTGGCCACCACCCCGGTCTGGCGATAGTCCCAGCCCACCACGCCGATGCCGGCGGCCTGGCGCACCACCGAGCCGCGGCCCTCGGCGCCCACCACCAGCGGCGCGGAAAGCGCGCGCCCGTCGGCCAGGCGCACCGTCGCGCCGTGGGCGTCGGCCTCCACGGCTTGCGCGCGGGCGGGCGCCAGCACCTCGATCCCCGCCGCGGTCACGGCCTCGGCCAGGGCCGCGCGGGTGCGCCGGTTCTCCAGCATGTAGCCCAGGGGCTCGCCGTGGGAGCGGTCGGCGATCTCCGCCGCGTCGAAGCGCAGGAAGAACGGCGACGGCCGGCCGTTGGCTGCGCCCGGCGCGCGCCCGTCGGTCACCAGGATCTGCTCGATGCGCTGGGCGTGCGGCTCCATCAGCTCGCCCAGGCCGAGCGCGCGCCACTGGCGGAAGGCCGCATAGGCGATCGCCGAGGATCGGCCGTCGAAGGCCGGCGCGAGCTGCGTCTCGAAGGGCTGGGGATCGATCAAGATGGGCTTCAGGCCCGCCCGGTGCAGAGACACGGCGAGCGTCGCGCCCGCCATGCCTGCGCCGGCGATGATCACATCGGCGTCGAAGGTCTTGCTCATGGCGCCGATATGCCGACGAAGCGCGGCCCGCGTCCAGTGCGACGCGCCGCGGCGCCGAAGGGGCTTGCCCGGTGAGAGAGCATCAACTACCTGACCGATATATAGACCCGGCAGTCCATTTTTCATTCCAGGGCGTTCATTCATGGCCTCATTCGCAAGACGCCACATTGTTCCTATCGCCGTCTCGGCCGTCGTCGCCGTCGTCGTGGTGATCGGCGCGATCTACTGGTGGACCAACAAGCAAACCTACGAGACCACCGACAACGCCTTCGTCCAGGCCGACAAGGTGGCGGTCGCGCCGCTGGTGGAGGGCTATGTGGCCGAGGTGCTGGTGACCGACAACCAGACCGTCGCGCCCGGCCAGATCCTGGCGCGCATCGATCCGGAGACCATCAAGGCCAGGCTCGCCCAGGCCGAGGCCAACGCCGCGGCGCTGGACGCCGCCGTGCGCGGGGTCGACGACAAGGCGGCGCTGGAGCAGGCCCTGATCGCCCAGCGCGCCGCCGCCGTGCGCAGCGCCGAGGCCGAGTCCAAGTTCGCCGACGCCGAGCTGAAGCGCTACGGCTCGCTGGCTGGCGAGGGCTGGGTCTCGCCGCAGCGGGCGCAGACCGCCCGCGCCACCGCCGACCAGGCCAGCGCCGGCGTCGCCCAGGCCCAGGCGGCCCTGGAGGCCGAACGCCGCGCCGCCGAATCCCTGGGCTCCACCCGCGCCCAGACCATCGCCCAGGCCGCGGCGGCCCATGCGGCGGCCGAGCAGGCGCGCATCGACCTGACGCGCACGGAAATCCGCGCGCCGATCGGCGGCGTCGTGGGCGCCCGCGCCGTGCGCCCCGGGCAGTACGTGCGCGCCGGCACCTCGCTGCTCAGCATCGTGCCGCTCGGCAAGGCCTACATCGTGGCCAACTTCAAGGAGACGCAGGTCTCGCGCCTGCGCATCGGCCAGCCCGTGCACATCCGCGCCGACGCCTTCGGCGACAAGGCCCTGGCCGGCAAGGTGGACAGCTTCGCGCCCGCCACCGGCTCGGAGTTCGCCCTGATCCCGGTGGAGAACGCCGTGGGCAACTTCACCAAGATCGCCCAGCGCCTGCCGGTGAAGATCGTCGTCAACGCCGATGACCCGCTGGCCGCCGCCCTGCGGCCGGGCCTGTCCGTCGAGGTGAAGGTGGACGTGCGCGACGACACCGGCCCCAGCTTCGCCGAGGCCCAGCCCGTCGCCCAGCTCGCCAGCCGCGCCGCCGAGCGCTGAGCATGAGCGAGGCCGTCCTCGATCCCGCCGCGGGGCCGCCGGCCGCCGCCCCGCCGCAACCGGCGGCGGCCCACGGGCCGCTGGGCCCGGCCGATCAGGTGGACTGGACCAAGGTCTTCCTGGGCTTCGGCGGCATGGTGATCGGCCAGTTCATGGCCGTGCTGGACGTGCAGATCGTCGCCGCGTCGCTGGCCCAAATCCAGGCCGGCATCGGCGCCAGCTCCGACGAGATCAGTTGGGTGCAGACCATCTACCTCCTGGCCGAGGTGGTGATGATCCCGCTCACCGCGTACCTGTCGAAGATGTGGGGCACGCAGAAGTTCTACGTCGCCGCGGTGGTCTGCTTCATCGTCGCCTCCATCGCCACGGGCCTGTCCACCTCCATCGAGATGATGATCGTCACCCGCGCGATTCAGGGCCTGGCGGGCGGGGCGATGATTCCGGCCGTGTTCGCCACGGCCATGACCGTCTTCCCCATCGAGCGGCGGGTGCTGGCCAACGTCATCGTCGGCCTGATCGTGACCTTGGCGCCCACGGTCGGCCCCACCCTGGGCGGCCACCTCACCGAGGCCCTGGGCTGGCGCTGGCTGTTCTTCATCAACGTCATTCCCGGCCTGGCGGTGGTGTTCCTGGTCAGCCGCTACGCCGATTTCGACAAGGGCGACGCGTCCTATTCCAAGGGCATCGACTGGACCGGCCTGGTGCTGATGACCATCGCGCTGCTGTCCATGCAGTACGTGCTGGAGGAAGGCGCTGGCGACGGCTGGTTCTCCGACGACGTCATCCTCTGGCTGTCGGTGTTGAGCGCCCTGACCGGCGCGGCTTTCATCTGGCGCCAGCTCACCTACCGGCAGCCCATCGTCTCCCTGGCGCCGTTCCAGGACCGCAACTTCACCCTGGGCGCTATGATGAACTTCGTCTCGGGCATGAGCCTCTATGGCGGCACGTTCGTGCTGCCGCTCTTCCTGGCGCAGATTCGCGGCTATTCGCCGGCCCAGGTGGGCACGACCATGCTGGTCTCCGGCCTGACCATGTTCCTCGCCGCGCCCACGGCCGGCCGGGTGATCCGCACCATGGACCTGCGGGTTGGCATGGTGCTGGGCTTCGGCCTGGTGGGCGTGGGCCTCGGCCAGGGCATCCACGTCACCAAGGACTGGGGTTTCAGCGAGTTCGTCGTGCTGCAGATCCTGCGGGGCCTGGGCGCGATGATCGCCATGATCGCCGCCTCGCAGATGAGCATCAGCACCATGCCCATCTCGCTGATGAAGGACGCCTCGGGCCTGGTGAACCTGATCCGCAACGTGGGCGGCGCCGTGGGCCTGGCGCTGATCACCACCATCCTCACCCACATGCAGGCCTCGCACTTCATGGACCTGGCCTCGAGCGTGAGCAGCGCCAGCATGGAGGCCCAGAACATGATGACGGGCCTCACCAGCATGATGACCGAGGGCGGCTCCCTCGACCCGGCCGGCGCGGGGCGAAAGGCCTTCTCCTACATGCTGCACCGGCAGGCGCTGACCATGGCGTTCGGCGACGCGTTCATGTTCCTGTCCGCCGGCTGCTTCGTGGCCATCGGACTGGCGCTGTTCGCCGCGCCGACGAAGCAGGACCAGACGACGCCGTCCGGCGGCGGAGGCCGCTGATGCCGCGCGTCCCCGGCCAGATCGATCTCGCCAAGCGCGAGGCGATCCTCAACGCGGCCAGCGCGGTGATGGCCGAGCGCGGGCTCGCCGCCCCCATGGCCGAGATCGCCCGCCGCGCCGGCGTGTCGAAACAGACGATCTACAACCAGTTCGGCAGCAAGGCCGACCTGGTGGGGGCGCTCTCCGAGCGGCGCACCCAGGAGATGATCGCGCCCCTGACGACGCCGGAAGCCAGCGACCATCCGCAGGAGGCGCTCGCCGCCTTCGCCCGCTCGCTCTTGGCGGTGGTGGTCTCGCCGCGGAGCGTCGCCTTCATGCGCGTGATCATCCAGGGCGCGCCCTACATGCCCGAACTGGGCCGCGCCCTCTACGACGCCGGGCCGGCCACCAGCCGCGCGCGCCTGGCCGAATTCCTGGCCGCCGAGCACGCCGCCGGGCGGCTCAACGTGCCCGATCCGCGCCAGGCGGCGGAGTTCTTCGGCGGCATGGCCGTGGGCTCCCATCAGACCGCCGGCCTGCTGGGCGCCGGGCGCGAACTCAGCCCCGGCGAGATCGACGCGATCTCGCGCGAGGCGGCCGCCCGCTTCCTGAAAGCCTACGGCGTCTAGGCTTCGACCTCGTCGGGCAGGCCCATGATGTGGAAGCCGGCGTCCACGTGCACCACCTCGCCGGTGGTCGAGCGGCCGAGGTCCGACACGAGCCACAGGGCCGCGCCGGCGACGCCCTCCATGGAGGTGTCCTCCTTCAGCGCCGAGAACGCCCGGCCCTGGGAGACCATGCTGCGGCCGCCGGAGATGCCGGCCAGCGACAGGGTGCGCATGGCGCCGGCGGAGATGGCGTTGGCGCGGATGCCCTTGGGCCCCAGGTCGCGGGCCACGTAGCGGGTGGACGCCTCCAGCGCCGCCTTGGCCACGCCCATGGTGTTGTAGTTGGGGATCACCCGCTCCGAGCCCAGGTAGGTCAGGCACACCAGCGAGCCGCCGTTCGGCATCAGCTTGGCCGAGCGCCGGGCGCAGTCGACGAAGCTGAAGGCCGAGATGTCCATGGCCCTGAGGAACCCTTCGCGGGTGGTGTTGTCCACGAACGAGCCCTTCAGCTCGTCCTTGTTGGCGAAGGCCACGGCGTGGACGAAGAAGTCGATGGTCCCGAACGCCTTCTCAATCACCTCGAAGGCGGCGTCCATGGAGGCGTCGTCAGTCACATCGGCGGCGGTGAGCGTCTTCACGCCGATGCTTTCGGCCAGCGGCTGCACGCGCCGCTCCATGCCCGGCAGGTGCATGAAGGCCATTTCCGCGCCCTGGGCCGCCAGTTGGCTGGAGATGCCCCAGGCGATCGACTGGTGATTGGCCACGCCCATCACCACGCCCTTCTTGCCCTTCATCAGCTCGCCCTTGGGCATCTGAAAGTCTTCGGCCATTTGGAGTCCTCGCCCGGATGTCTTTGGCCGGTTGTGGCCGCGCCCGCGCCGATACGCAAGGCCATGGCGCATCATGCAATATCCTTGTGAGCCAGGCTCACAAGGACTCGGCCGGGAAGTCGTTTGACGCGGGCCTGGGCCTCGCTGACTTTTTCGTGAGCGGGAGGCATGCGCCATGCGCCATCAGCACACCTTCGACACGGTCGCCGAGCTCTACGCCGACGTGCGGCCGGGCTATCCCCACGCCCTGATCGCCGATCTGGCGCGCACGGCGGGGCTGCTGCCCGGCGACCGCATCCTGGAGGTCGGCTGCGGCGCGGGGCAGGCCACCCGCGACCTGGCGATGCTGGCCGGCTCGGTGCTGGCGCTCGATCCCGGCGGCGCGCTGATCGCCCAGGCGCGACGGCGCGTCGACGGTCTGGGCGACGTGGCGTTCGAGGCCGTCTCCTTCGAAAACTGGACGATGCGGCCGGGGGTCTTCCGGCTGGTGGCCTCGGCCCAGGCCTGGCATTGGGTCGACCCGAACGTGGCCTACGAGCGGGCCGCCGAGGCGCTGGCGCCGGACGGCTGGCTGGCGATCTTCGGCCATGTGCCGCTGCCGCCCGGCCCGAAGTTCCTGGGCGTCTTCGAGGCGGTTTTCCGCGAGGTCGCGCCCGAGCTGTGGGGCCGCCCGACGCCGGAGACCTGGTATCGCCCGGAAGGCCCGATCGCCGGCCTCGTCGCCCGCTCGGCCCTGTTCGGCCCGGTGCTGCGGCGCGGCTACGGCTGGTCGCAGGAGCTGGACGCGGCCGGCTACATCGCCCTGTGCGGCACCAAATCCTACTTCAACGTGCTGGAGCCCGACCGGCGCGCACGCCTGTTCGCCGCTCTCGCCCAGGCGATCGACGAGCGCGGCGGGCGTATCGAGGTCGGCTACGAGACCTGGCTGCACATGGCCCAAAAGCTGGACTGAGGCGTCCTCAGGCGGCCCTGGCCATGATCAGGCAGCCGTTGGTGCCGCCGAAGCCGAAGCTGTTGGACATCACCGTCTCCACCTGTCGGTCGACGCGCTGGCGCAGGATCGGCAGGTCGGCGAAGTCCGGGTCGATGTTGTCGATGTGGGCGCTCTCGGCCAGGAAGCCGTTGTTGAGCATCAGAAGGCTGTAGATCGCCTCCTGCGCCCCCGCCGCGCCCAGGCTGTGGCCGGTGAGCGACTTGGTCGAGGAGATCGCCGGGGCCTTGTCGCCGAACACGGCGCGCACCGCCTCCATCTCCTTCACGTCGCCCACGGGGGTGCCGGTGCCGTGCGGATTGAGGTAGTCGATCGTCCGCCCGCCCGCGCCGGCCATGGCCAGCTTCATGCAGCGCGCCGCGCCCTCGCCGGAGGGAGCCACCATGTCGTAGCCGTCGGAATTGGCCGCGTAGCCGACGATCTCGCCGTAGATCTTGGCCCCGCGGGCCTTGGCGCGCTCGTACTCCTCCAGCACGACGACGCCGCCGCCGCCGGCGATCACGAAGCCGTCGCGGTCCTTGTCATAGGCGCGGCTGGCCACGGCCGGCCGGTCGTTGAAGCCGGAGCTCATCGCGCCCATGGCGTCGAAGAGGACGCTCAAGGTCCAGTCCAGCTCCTCCGTGCCGCCGGCGAACATCACGTCCTGCTTGCCGAGCTGAATCTGCTCGTAGGCCGAACCGATGCAGTGGGTGGAGGTGGCGCAGGCCGAGGAGATGGAGAAGTTGAGGCCCCGGATCTTGAACCAGGTGGCCAGCGTCGCCGAGGGGCCCGAGCACATCGCCTTGGGCACGGCGAAGGGGCCCACGCGCTTGGGCCCGCGGGTCCTGGCGGTCTCGGCGGCCTCGACGATGGCCTTGGTGGACGGTCCGCCCGCGCCGACGATCAGGCCGGTCATCTCGTGGCTCACCTCGTCCGGCGCCAGGCCGGAATCGGCGATCGCCTGTTCCATGGCGATGTGGCCGTAGGCCGTGCCCTGGGCCAGGAAGCGGGCCGCGCGGCGGTCGACCATCGATTCCCATTCGATCTGCGGCGCCCCGTGCACCTGGCAGCGGAAGCCCAGCTCCGCGTATTCCGGGGCGGCGACGATGCCGGACTTGGCTTCGCGCAGGGAGGCCAGCACCTCGTTGGCGTTGTTGCCGATCGAGGAGACGATGCCCATTCCGGTGACGACGACGCGACGCATGTTTCCTTCCCGGACTGCCGGCGCTTACGGCCGCTGATAGAGGCCGACCCGCAGGTCCGCCGCTGTGTAGATGGGGTTTCCGTCGGCTTCCAGCACCCCGTCGCCGATGCCCATGACGAGGCGGCGGTTGATCACGCGCTTCATTTCGATCTTGTAGGTGACCTTCTTGATGTCCGGCGTCACTTCGCCGGCGAACTTCACCTCGCCGCAGCCCAGCGCCCGGCCGCGGCCCTTGCCGCCGATCCAGCCCAGGTAGAAGCCGACCAGCTGCCACATGGCGTCCAGGCCCAGGCTGCCGGGCATCACCGGGTCGCCCAGGAAGTGGCAGTCGAAGAACCACAGGCCCGGATTGATGTCGAACTCGGCCTCGATGTAGCCCTTGTCGTGCGCGCCGCCGTGATCGGTGATCTTGGTGATTCGATCGAACAGCAGCATCGGCGGCGCCGGCAGTTGGGCGTTGCCCGGACCAAACATCTCCCCGCGCGCGCAGGTGAGCAGTTCTTCGTAGCTGTAGTGGTCCTTCGCCTCGGGCCTTGTCATTTCGAGCCTATTTTCACTTTCGGCCTGGGGCCGGGTGGTCAGGCCGTAGCAGAGCGGGCCGCCCGGCTCAACGACATTGGGGCTTGTCGTCGGTTCCCCAGAGGGCCGCGGCCGGGGCCCAGCCGGCCACGCCGTCGGCGCGAATCCGGCACCAGCCCTTCTTGCAGTGGATCAGCGCGGCGAGCGCGCGGGGCCGCAGATAGGCCTCGACCTCGGCCTCCGGTTTGGGCGCGCGGCGCAGCGCGAGCGGCTGCGGCTGGAGCCGCATCACCATGCGCCGGCCGTCGGTGGTGCGCTTGTGCACCCAGGCCAGGCCGTGCTCGGGATCGCACACCCGCCGCCACTCGCTGGTCTCGGCCACCACCTGCACCGGCAGGCCGCGCACGCGGTAGACCCAGAGCAGCCGGTGGTCGTCGCCGGGGCCGGCGCGGGCGTTCACCTCGCCGAACTTCAGCGACACGTAGCGCGGCACCGGCAGGCCGGACGGCGTCGGCCGGTCCACCGCCGTCGCCGCGGCCGAGGCCATTTGCTCGGGCCACAGGAAGCCGATCCCGGCCGCGCAGGCCAGGGCCGCAAGGCCCAGTGCGATCCAAATGCGCCGCACGCCGCCGTTCGCCTCGCCTTGGCCGTCCATGGACCCTTTGCTACAGGTGCTGGCGCGCCTTAACTGCGGCGCGCGTTCGTTCCGCTTCGAAGTCCTCTTTTCAGACCCGGTCATGCCCGCTCGCAAGCCGAAAGTCATCGTCACACGCAAACTCCCCGATCAGGTGGAGACCCGCATGCGTGAGCTGTTCGACACAGAGCTCAACCTGACCGACACGCCGATGGACCGCGCGATGCTGGTCAAGGCGCTGCAGCGCGCCGAGGTTCTGGCGCCGACGATCACCGACAAGCTGGACGCCGGCGTGCTGGCCGCGGCCGGCGACCAGCTCAAGCTCATCGCCAATTTCGGAGCCGGCTTCGACCACATCGACGTGGCCGCCGCCAACGCCCGCGGCATCACCGTGACCAACACGCCCGGCGTGCTCACCGAGGACACCGCCGACCTGACCATGTCGCTGATCCTGGCGGTGGCGCGGCGCATCGTGGAAGGCGCGAACGTCGTGCAGGCCGGCGGCTTCACCGGCTGGTCGCCGACCTGGATGATGGGGCGGCGCATCCACGGCAAGCGCCTGGGCATCATCGGCATGGGCCGAATCGGCACCGCCCTCGCCCGCCGGGCCAAGGCGTTCGGCCTGGGCATCCACTACCACAACCGAAAGCCCGTCAGCCCGCGCATCGCCGAGGAGCTGGAGGCCACCTACTGGGACAGCCTGGACCAGATGCTGGCCCGGATGGACATCATCTCGGTGAACTGCCCGCACACGCCGGCCACCTTCCACCTGCTCTCGGCGCGGCACCTGAAGCTGCTCCAGCCGCACGCGATCATCGTCAACACCGCCCGCGGCGAGATCATCGACGAGGGCGCGCTCATCGACCTGCTCAGCAAGGGCCAGATCGCCGGGGCGGGGCTGGACGTGTTCGAGCACGAGCCGCAGATCAACCCGAAGCTCCTGAAGCTGCCCAACGCGGTGCTGCTGCCGCACATGAGCTCGGCCACCATCGAGGGCCGCATCGAGATGGGCGAGAAGGTGATCATCAACATCCGCACCTTCATGGACGGCCACAAGCCGCCGGACCGGGTGATTCCCTCGATGCTCTGAGCCCGCCCGCGGGCCGGCCCGAGCTTGACCGGCGCGAAGAGCTGGTTCATTCGACCCCTTGGGGATGGAGTTCCCCTTTAACCGCCATTCGGCTGATGACTCCTACCGTGCAAACTGCGCGGCGGGAGTCTGTCTGGGGCCCGCCGCGCTGGCCCTTCCCCTCCCGGACGTGGATTGATGTGGCCGGCCCCATGGGGCGGCGCATAGGGAGCTTGGCGTGACGACATACCTGTGGATCGCATTGGGCAGCGCCCTGGGCGGCATGGCGCGCTACGCCTGCTCCAGCGCCATCGCCAACTGGTTCGGACAGGGCTTTCCCTGGGGCACCCTGGCCGTGAACGTCGTGGGCTCGTTCATCATCGCCTTCTTCGCCACCGTGACCGGGCCCGACGGACGGATCCTGGCGCCGTCCGACGTGCGCCAGTTCGTGCTGGTCGGCGTGTGCGGCGGCTTCACGACCTTCTCCTCGTTCAGCCTGCAGACGCTCAGCCTCGCCCAGGACGGCGAGATGATGGGCGCCAGCCTCAACATCGTCGGTTCGGTGGTCCTGTGCCTCTTCGCGGCCTGGCTGGGCTATGTCGCCGCCGCGGCGTTCAATACCGTGAAAGGGAGCTGATCATGCCGAAGCGCGGTCCAGCGGTTCTCGTCCGCATCTACACCGAGGAGGGCACGCGCGACGGCGACGGCCCGCTCTACGAGGCCATCGTCATGAAGGCGCGCCAGCTTGGGCTCGCCGGGGCGACGGTGCTGCGCGGCCCCATGGGGTTCGGCCGCTCGCAACGGGTCCATACGGCCAAGATCCTGGACCTGTCCGCCAACCTGCCGCTGGTGATCGAGATCGTCGACGCGGAGGAGAAGATCGAGGCCCTGCTCGCCGCCCTGGGCGACATGCGCGACATCGGCCTGGTGACCACCGAGAAGGTGCAGGTGGTCCACTGCAAGGGCGACGCGGACTGACCGGCGGGGCGCTTCAGCCGCCGCACACCTCGCACGCGGGGTCGACGCCGACGCGGACGGTGCGGGTCTCGGCCGAAAGGGCGTCGTAGATCATCAGCCGGCCCGTCAGCGGCTCGCCAGCGCCGGTGATCAGCTTGACGGCCTCCAGCGCCATCATCGAGCCGATCACGCCGGCCAGGGCGCCGATGACCCCCACGGCCGAACAGGTCTCCGCGTCCGGCGGGATCTCGGGCACCAGGCAGCGGTAGCAGGGCTTGCCGGCGAACACGCCGATCTGGCCGGTCCAGCGGCCGATGGCGCCGGAGACCAGCGGCTTGCCGGCGGCCACGCACGCGGCGTTGACGGCGAAGCGGGTGGAAAAGTCGTCGGTGCCGTCCAGCACCAGGTCGACGCCGGCCACGAGCTCGGCCGCGTTGTCGGCCGTCAGTCTCGCCTGCACCGGCTCGACGGCGATGTTCGGATTGAGCGCCGTCAGCCGCGCGGCGGCGGCCTCGACCTTGGGCCTGCCGAGGTCGGTCTCGGCGTAGAGCACCTGCCGCTGCAGGTTGGAGCGGTCCACCACGTCCGGGTCCGCCAGCCTCAACGTCCCCACGCCGGCGGCGGCCAGATAGAGGCCGGCGGGCGCGCCGAGCCCGCCTGCGCCCACCACCAGCACCCGGGCGGCCTTCAGCTTCTGCTGGCCCGGACCGCCCACTTCGCGCAGCACCAGGTGGCGGGCGTAGCGCTCGACCTCTTCGTCCGAAAACTCCATGCGCCTTGACCTCGCCATCGTCGCTGGCCACATCGGCGACCATGTCCGATCCTACAAGCTTTCCCGACTGGCACGGCACTACGATCCTGGCGGTGCGCAAGGACGGCAAGACCGTCATCGCCGGCGATGGTCAGGTGTCGATGGGCCAGACCATCGTCAAGGGCAATGCGCGCAAGGTGCGCCGACTGGCCGGCGGCCGCGTGGTGGCCGGCTTCGCCGGGGCCACGGCCGACGCCTTCACCCTGATCGAACGGCTCGAGGCCAAGCTGGAGCAGTATCCCGAGCAGCTCGCCCGCGCCTGCGTCGACCTGGCCAAGGACTGGCGCACCGACCGCTACCTGCGCCGGCTGGAGGCCATGCTGCTGGTGGCCGATTCCAGCTCGATCTTCACGGTCACCGGCGTCGGCGACGTGCTGGAGCCGGAGACCGGGGCGGCGGCGATCGGCTCGGGCGGCAACTATGCGCTGGCGGCGGCGCTCGCCTTGATGGATTCTCCGTTGTCGGCCGAAGACGTGGCCCGCAAGGCCATGGCGATCGCGGCCAGGATTTGCGTCTACACCAACGGAGAGCTCACCGTTGAGACCCTCTAGCGCGCTCATCGCCGTGACCGCCGCCCTGGCGATTCCGCTCATAGCCCGCGCGGCCGATCCCGCCCCGGTGGTCGCCGCCGAGCGGGCCTTCGCCGCCGACGGGCTGGCCATGGGCATCAAGCGCAGCTTCCTCAAGCACGCCGCCCCCGAGGCGATCGTCTTCGCGCCGGACGCGGTGAAGGCCCATGAGTACTATGACGCGCGCCCGGACAAGCCGACGCCGCCGCTGGTCTGGTGGCCGGTGTGGGCGGGACTGTCGGCTTCCGGCGACCTGGGTTTCACCACCGGCCCCTTCACCTACGACGGCAAGCCGGGCGGGTTCTACTTCACCATCTGGCGGCGCAACGCCGACGGCGTCTGGAAGTGGGTCTACGACGGCGGCACCAACAGCGACGCCGCCGACGCGCCCGGTCCGGAGTCCGAGCCCGAAGCCCTGGCGCCGGCCACCGCCGAGAAGACGCTCACCGACATAGCCTGGGCCGGCGTCTCCGAGGCCGAGGACGCCCTGGCCAAGGCCGCCGAGCACGACACGGGCAAGGCCTATCGCGCCGCGCTGGCGCCGGACGCCCACGTGCAAGGCTCGGCCGCGCCGCCGGCGGTGACGCCCAAGGCGGTGGCCAAGGAGCTGGCCGGGCGGGCCAAGCGCATCTCGTTCTCCCACCAGGGCGGGGAAGTGTCGGCCGCCGGCGACCTGGCCTGGACCTGGGGCGATGCGCAATGGTCGGCCAAGACCGGCCCGATGCGCGGCCACTACGTGCGCGTCTGGCGGCACGACAAGGAGGGCTGGCGGCTGGTGTTCGACCAGATCCTCGACGTGCCGCCCATGAATTCCTGAGGGGCCGCCCGCGCGGCGCCAAGCGAGTGAACGACCTGATTGAATGACTGAGTTTTCCCCCCGCGAGATCGTTTCCGAGCTCGACCGCTACATCGTCGGCCATCCCGAGGCGAAGAAGGCCGTGGCCGTGGCCCTGCGCAACCGCTGGCGCCGCCGGCGCGTGCCAGAGGCCCTGCGCGACGAGGTGACGCCGAAGAACATCCTGCTCATCGGCCCCACCGGCGTCGGCAAGACCGAGATCGCCCGCCGCCTGGCGCGCCTGGCCCAGGCGCCGTTCCTGAAGGTGGAGGCCACCAAGTTCACCGAGGTCGGCTATGTCGGCCGCGACGTGGAGCAGATCGTCCGCGACCTGGTCGAAAGCGCCATGGCCATGGTGCGCGACAAGCGCCGGGCCGCCGTGCGCGCCCGGGCCGAGGCCGGCGCCGAGGAGCGCATCCTCGACGCCCTGACCGGCCCCGGCTCCACCGCCGCGCGGGAGAGCTTCCGCAAGAAGCTGCGCGCCGGCGAACTGGACGACAAGGAGGTGGAGCTGCAGCTCGCCGAGACCGGCTCGCCGTTCCCCACCATGGACATTCCCGGCCAGCCGGGGGCCTCGCTGGGCGTGCTCAACCTGTCGGAGATGATGGGCAAGGCCTTCGGCGGGCGCACCAAGACCCACAAGACCACGGTGGCCGGCGCCTGGGCGCCGCTGATCGCCGAGGAGAGCGACAAGCTCCTGGACCAGGAGGCCCTGACCCAGGAGGCCCTGGAGCTGGCGGAGAACAGCGGCATCGTCTTCCTGGACGAGATCGACAAGGTGGCCAGCCGCTCCGACCGGGGCGGCGCGGACGTCTCGCGCGAGGGGGTGCAGCGCGACCTCCTGCCGCTGATCGAGGGCACGACGGTCTCCACCAAGTACGGGCCGGTGAAGACCGACCACATCCTGTTCATCGCCTCGGGCGCCTTCCACGTGGCCAAGCCCTCGGACCTGTTGCCCGAGCTGCAGGGGCGCCTGCCGATCCGCGTGGAGCTGAAGGCCCTGACCCGCGACGATTTCCGCCGCATCCTCACCGAGCCGGAGGCCAACCTGATCCGCCAGCACCAGGCGCTCCTGGCCACCGAAGGCGTCACCCTGACCTTCACGGAAGAGGCCATCGACGCCCTGGCCGACGCGGCGGTGACGGTGAACGGGGCGGTGGAGAACATCGGCGCCCGCCGGCTGCAGACCGTGCTGGAGAAGGTGCTGGAGGAGATCAGCTTCACCGCCGCCGACCGGGCGGGCGAGACGATCGACGTGGATGCGGCCTATGTCGCCGAACGGATCGGCGAGCTGTCGCACAACGCCGACCTGTCGCGCTTCATCCTCTAGGGGCGGGGCGCCGTCTCCGCTGATCGCTCTCCCCTCGCGGGAGAAGGGCCGCCCTTGGTCGTGGTCGCCTAGCTGCGTTCCATCCGCGCTTCGCGGATCGCCCGCTCCAGGGCCACGGCGAAGGCGGCGCGCTCGCCGGGGCTGAGGGCCTGGGCGACGGCCACCTCGCGGCCGGACAGCGCCAGGCGCAGCTCCACGGCGCGGTCGTCCTCGGTCTCCAGGGCGATGCGGGTGAAGGCCGTCGGCGATTCCCAGACCAGGCGCACGTGCTTTTCGGTTTCGTAGGTGACCCGCACGTGGCGGGCGCTGACCCGGATGCGCTCGACCTGCTTGGCCGCCTGGTAGCTGGCCAGGAAGGCGACGATGATGGCCGCCAGGTCCGCGCCCAGGAACACCGGCACCCAGTGCGCGCCCATGGAGATGAACACCGCCGCCGACATACAGTTGAGCAGGGTGATGGCGGAGATGAGGATGATGAACCCCCGCTGCGACAGCGAGCGGTTGGGGGTGATCTCCGCGTCCATGTAGAGGGGCCGGCCCATGGCGGCGCAACATAGCCGTCCGCGGGCGCTTGGCGAAGCGTCTGTTGCGCGCCATGGTCCGCCCATGGCCAAGCCTGCCAAGCCCCCCGCCCGAACGCCGCGCCTGAAGCCCGCCGAGCGCGCCCGCATCGAGGAGATCTTCGCCCGGTTCCTCGCCGAGAGCGACGATCCGCGCACGGAGCTGCACTATTCCAGCCCCTACACCCTCCTGACCGCCGTCGCCCTGTCGGCCCAGGCGACCGACGTGTCGGTGAACAAGGCCACGGCGCGGCTGTTCGAGGTGGCCGACACCCCGCAGGAGATGCTGGCGCTGGGCGAGGAGGGGCTGATCCCCTACATCGCCTCCATCGGCCTGTTCCGCACCAAGGCCAAGAACGTGATCGCCACGGCGAAGATCCTGATGGAGCAGTACGGCGGCCAGGTGCCGCTGGACCGCGAGGCGCTGCAGAAGCTGCCTGGCGTTGGGCGCAAGACCGCCAGCGTGGTGCTGAACGAGCTGGGCGTGGAGCCGGCGATCGCGGTGGACACCCACGTCTTCCGCGTCTCCCACCGCCTGGGCCTGGCCAAGGGCAAGACGCCCGAACAGGTCGAGCACGAGCTGATGGCGATCATTCCGGCGCCCTACCTGACCCGCGCCCACCACTGGCTGATCCTGCACGGCCGCTACACCTGCCTGGCGCGCAAGCCGAAGTGCGAGGACTGCCCGGTGGCGGACCTGTGTCCGTCGCGCAAGCTGTTCGTGAAATGAGCGAGCGCCTGCCGCTCGGCGCGCTCCGCGTGTTCGAGACGGCCCACCGGCTGGGCAGCTTCCTGCGCGCGGCCGAGGAGCTGGGCGTCACGCCCGGCGCGGTCAGCCGCCAGATCAAGGCCCTGGAGACCGAACTCGGGACCCGCCTGTTCGACCGCTTCAACCGCGCGGTGCGGCCCACCGAGGCGGGCGAGACCCTGGCCCTCGGCGTGCGGCGCGGACTGGCCACGCTGTCCGCGGCGGTGGAGGAGGTGCGACACGCCCGCGACGCGCCCCTGGTGGTCTCGGTGATGCATTCGCTGGCCGCCCGGTGGCTGGCGCCGCGGCTGCACCATTTCGAGGCTCGCCATCCGGAGGTGCAGGTGCTGCTCTCGGCCTCGGACGTCGCGGTGGACCTGGCGCGGGACAACGTCGATCTGGCGATCCGCCACGGCAAGGGGCCGTATCCGGGCCTGCACGTCACCCCGCTGTTCCATACGGTGCTGTTTCCCGTGTGCAGCCCGAGGCTGCTGGAGGCCCTGCGGCTGGACAAGCCTTCCGACCTGGCCGGGGCCGTGCTGCTGCGCGACGTGAAGATGCGCTTTGGCGAACCCTCCTGGCGCGAATGGCTGGACGCGGCCGGGGCGGGCGAGGTCGACGCCTCGGCGGGGCCGCAGTTCTCCAACACCTACCTGGCGATCGAGGCGGCGGTGGCCGGGCGCGGCGTGGCGATGGCGGCCGAGGCCATGGCGCTTGACGACCTGGCGGCGGGCCGGCTGGTGAAGCCCTTCGATTTCACCTTCGAGAGCCCCTATTCCACCTGGGCGCTGAGCTTGCCGGAGAAGGCGGACCGGCCGGCGATCCGCAAGTTCCGCGCCTGGCTGCTGGCCCAGGCCAAGGCCGACGGCCTGACGCTTTTCGAGTGAGTTCAGATCACCCGAGCGGCGCGCTTCTCGTTTGTCGGCGGGGGGCCTGAAACGGCATTTCCACAGGCGTCAAACCCCTGTGGAGACAGCCATGCACACCGATCCCACCTGTCGCGAAGACGAGGTCCTGAGGCGCGATCCCGTGCGCCGCGCGATCTTCTTCGTGTGCGTCGCCTTGATCCTGGCGCCGTCGATGGTCGGCCTCGTCGGCATGATCCTCAACGGCTAGAGCCCATCGGGGTGACATGGACGCCGGTTCACCGTCCGGACGGGACGGCCCTAGCGCGCCAGGGACCGCGCTGGCGGAGCGACGTCGCAGACGCTGAAGTCGGCGCCGTGTTCGGCGCGCGCCTTGGCGACCAGCCTGGCGAACGCCGGCCCCGCCGTGTCCATCACCTCGATCTTCGGCTGGTCGGCCGGCGGCAGGTCGCCGGCCACGCGCACGCGGATCATCCGGTCCGGATCGGCGGGCGGCTCGCCGACGTTGATCGCGCGGATCACGTCCAGGCCGGCCACGGCGGTTCCCCAGACGGTGTAGTCGCGGTCCAGCCGCCGGGCCGCGTCGCGCATGAAGAAGATCTCGCTGTTGGCGCTGGCCTCGTCGGCCTGGCGGCCCATGCCAGCGACGCCCGGGCAATAGGCGCCCCAGGCGCGGAAGGTTCCGTCCTCGCGCCGCTTCGCGACCGCCTCGGCCTCGGCGGCGACGGGCGTGGCGCCGATGAAGCCGGCCGCTTCGTCGGTGGCGCGGCGGACCACGGCGATATCGGCGGGTTTCAGCCGCGCGGTGAACTCCGGCGGCAGGTCCGGGTGGCTGGAAGTCCCGCCGTCCTTGTTGTTCGGATTGCCGGTCTGGTCGACGAAGCCGTCGATCACCCGGTGGAACAGCAGCCCGTCGTAGACGCCCTCGCGGGCCAGGAGCTTGATCCGCGCCACCGCCAGGGGCGCCAGGTCCGGACGCATCTCCACCACGATCCGGCCCTTGGAGGTGTCGATGACCAGCGTGTTCTGCGGATCGAGCGGGCGCCAGTCCGCAGGCGCCGCGCCCATGGCCAGGACCGCGCCGGCGGCGAGGGCCAGCCGGGCGATCACGCCGCCCACTCCCTGGCGTTGCGCAGGCGGATTCCGCTGACGTGCAGGCTGGTGTCCCAGGCCCCGCGCAGGGGCGTCAGGCTGTCGACCAGGCGCAGCTCGACGCCCTGGCCTTGCAGGGCGCCGATCATGTCGTCGATGGTCTCCATGGCCGCCGGCCGCTCGGCGCGGCGCGAGACCCACATGCCCGCGTCGTCGAGATCCTCGAACCCGCCCCTTGCGAACTCGTAGCGATGGATGACGCCGGCGCGCAGCGCCTCCAGCCAGGCGTACTCCACATAGGCCAGGGTGCGCGCGCCGCTGGCGCCGAACCAGCGCTCGCGGTCCTGCGCCGTGGTCGCCTCGGTCGGCCAGAGCAGGATGCGCGGGCATTCGCGGGGGAACAGGTACATCGCCTGGCGCGCGTCCTCGATCGCCCAGACCAGCGGGCCGTTCAGCCAGTCGCGGCCCGGCGGGCGTGGCGAGGGAACCCGCACGGGGCGCGGCTCGAAGGTCTCGATCGCCGGATCGTCGCTGAAGTGGAAGAGGCGCATGGGAGGCTCCGGCGGGGGCCCGCGAGCTTGGCCCAGGCGGGCCGCCGGGAAAAGCCGCCACGTTGCCCCGGCGTCGCTTTGGCTGTAATCCCCGCGGCCTAGCCCGTCCGCGAAAGTCCCCCGCCCTGATGACCGCCCTCTACGACGTCGCCGCCATCGGCAACGCCATCGTCGACGTGATCGCTCCGGCTACAGACGAGTTCATCGTCGCCGAGGGGCTGGACAAGGGCGCCATGACCCTGATCGATCAGGCGCGGGGCGAGAGCCTCTACGGCCGCATGGCGCCCGGCATGGAGACCTCGGGCGGCTCGGCCGGCAACACGGTGGCGGGCGTCGCCAGCTTCGGCGGCCGGGCGGCCTATCTGGGCAAGGTGGCCGACGACCAGCTCGGCCGCGTCTTCATCCACGACACCCGCGCCATCGGCGTGAGCTACGACGTGCCGCCGCTCGCCGGCGGGCCGGCCTCCGGGCGCTGCCTGATCAATGTGACGCCGGACGGCCAGCGCACCATGTGCACCTTCCTGGGCGCCTCCACCGAGCTGACCCCGGACGACGTGAAGCCCGAGGTCGTCGAGGGCGCGGCGATCGTCTACCTGGAAGGCTATCTCTTCGACCCCAACGAGGCGCGGCGCGCCTTCGCCAAGGCCGCGGGCCTGGCCCGCGCCGCCGGCCGGATGATCGCCATCACCCTGTCCGACGCCTTCGTGGTGGAGCGCCACCGCGAGGCGCTGATGGACTTCATCGAGACCCAGGTCGACCTGGTGTTCGCCAACGAGGCGGAAATCACCTCGCTGTTCCGGACCAGCGATTTCGACGCGGCGATCACGGCGATGCGCGAACGCGTGCAGGTCGCCGCCGTCACACGCAGCGAAAAGGGCTCGGTGGTGCTCGCTGGAGATCAGACCCACCTGATCGCCGCCGCGCCGGTGGAAAAAGTCGTGGACACGACCGGCGCGGGCGACCAATACGCGGCCGGGTTCCTCTTCGGCCTGGCCTCTGGCCGCGCCCTGCCCATATGCGGCGGGCTCGGTTCGCTGGCGGCGGCCGAGGTGATCTCGCACTACGGCCCGCGTCCGCAGGTGAGCCTGAAGGCGCTTGCGGCCGAAAAAGGACTTTAGAGGCTGATGGCTCGAACGGCGGAAGTCGTCCGCGACACCAAGGAGACCCAGATCCGCGTGAGCGTCGATCTGGACGGCTCCGGCCGCGCAGAGGTCGCGACCGGCGTGGGGTTCTTCGACCACATGCTGGACAGCTTCGCGCGCCATGGCGGCTTCGACCTGAAGGTCGAGACCAAGGGCGACCTGCACATCGATATGCACCACACGGTCGAGGACACCGGCATCGTGCTGGGCCAGGCGATCAACAAGGCGCTGGACGGTTTCAAGGGCGTTCGCCGCTTCGGCCACGCCTACATCCCCATGGACGAGACCCTGACGCGCTGCGCCATCGACCTGTCCAACCGGCCCTACCTGATCTGGAAGGTCGACTTCACCCGTCCGAAGGTCGGCGAGATGGACACCGAGCTCTTCAAGGAATTCCACCACGCCTTCGCCATGAACGCGGGCGCCTGCGTGCACCTGGAGACGCTCTACGGCGACAACTGCCACCATATCGCTGAAAGCGGGTTCAAGGCCCTGGCCAGGGCGCTGCGCACCGCCGTGGAGCTGGACCCGAAGACCCACGGCCAGGCCCCATCCACCAAGGGCGTGCTCTAGGAACAATCCCATGCAGAGCGTCGCCCTGATCGACTACGGGTCGGGCAACCTTCGCTCGGCCGAAAAGGCGTTGGTGAAGGCCGCCGGCGCCCTCGTGTCCGGCGCGGAGATCCGTGTCACGTCCGATCCCGACGTCGTGGCCCGCGCCGACCGCGTGGTGCTGCCCGGCGTCGGCGCCTTCGCCGCCTGCCGCGCGGCCCTGGACGAGCGGCCGGGCCTGGTCGAGGCCATGACCGAGGCCGTGCAGGACCGCGGCGCGGCGTTCCTGGGCGTGTGCGTCGGCATGCAGCTCCTGGCCACCCGCGGCCTGGAATTCGGCGTCACGCCGGGGCTGGACTGGATCGCCGGAGAGGTGAAGAGGTTGGAGACCGACAATCCCGCGTGCAAGGTCCCGCACATGGGATGGAACGGACTGACCGGGCTCACAGGCCAGCCGATCCTCGCCGGAATGGCGGAGGGAACGCCGATGTACTTCACCCACTCGTTCGCCTTCTATCCGGCGAGCGACGGCGACGTGATCGCCTGGGTCGATCATGGCGGGCGTTTCCCCGCCGCCGTGGCCCGCGACAACGTCGCTGGCGTTCAATTCCACCCGGAAAAGTCGCAAGGCGCCGGGATATCCCTTTTGGCGCACTTCCTGGAGTGGCGACCGTGATCCTCTATCCCGCCATCGACCTGAAGGACGGCCAGTGCGTGCGCGTCCTGCACGGCGATCTCGACACCGCCACCGTGTTCAACGCCTCGCCCGCCGACCAGGCCGGCCAGTTCGTCGACGCCGGCTTCCACTGGATCCACGTGGTCGACCTGAACGGCGCGGTGCAGGGCAAGGCCGTCAACGCCAGGGCCGTGGAGGCGATCCTGGAGTCCGTGTCGATCCCGGTGCAGCTTGGCGGCGGCATCCGCTCGCTGGCCGACATCGAGCGCTGGATCGAGGCGGGCGTCTCCCGCGTGATCCTGGGCACGGTGGCCGTGCGCGAGCCGCAGGTGGTCAAGGAGGCCGCGCGCCGCTGGCCCGAGCAGATCGCCGTCAGCGTCGACGTGCGCAAGGGCAAGGTGGCCGTGCAGGGCTGGACCGAGGACTCGGATCTGGACGCGGTGACGGTCGCCAAGCAGTTCGAGGACGTGGGCGTCGGCGCCTTGATCATCACCGACATCGACCGCGACGGCGCGCTGATGGGCTTCAACGTCGAGGCTTTCGGCGCCATCGCCGACGCCGTGGACATCCCGGTGATCGCCGCCGGGGGCCTCGCCTCGGTGGACGACATCGTCAAGCTGCGCGCGCGCAAGGGCGTGCCGATCGCCGGCGCGATCCTGGGCCGGGCGCTCTACACCGGCGCGATCCGCCCGGCCGAGGCGCTGAAGGTGGCCGCCTGATGCTGAAGGTGCGCGTCATCCCCTGCCTGGACGTGAAGGACGGGCGCGTGGTGAAGGGCGTGCAGTTCCTGTCGCTGCGCGACGCCGGCGATCCGGTGGAGCAGGCCCGGGCCTATGACGCGGCCGGGGCCGACGAGCTGATGTTCTTGGACATCACCGCCAGCCATGAGCGGCGCGATACCATCCTGGACGTGGTGGCCCGCACGGCCGACGTCTGCTTCATGCCGCTGTCGGTGGGCGGCGGCATCCGCAAGGTGGAGGACGCGCGCCGCCTGCTGCTGGCCGGGGCCGACAAGATTTCGATCAACACTGCGGCGGTGGAGAACCGCGACCTGGTGTCGGCCTGCGCCGACGCCTTCGGCTCGCAGGCCACGGTCGTGGCCATCGACGCCAAGAAGACCGACGTGGGCGTCTGGGAGGTGTTCACCTATGGCGGGCGCCACAACACCGGCCTGGACGTTGTGGAGTACGCCGAGGACGTGGTTCGCCGGGGCGCGGGCGAAATCCTGCTCACCTCGATGGACCGCGACGGCGCCAAGACCGGCTACGACCTGGAGCTCCTGCACGCGGTGACCTCGGCCGTCGGCGTGCCGGTGATCGCCTCGGGCGGCGCCGGCAGCGCCCAGCACATGGTCGAGGCCGTGACCCGCGGCGGCGCCGATGCGGTGCTGGCCGCCTCGGTCTTCCACTTCGGCGAGCTCTCGATCGGCGAGGTCAAGCGCGCCATGGCCGACGCCGACATCCCCGTGCGCCTGGTTCCCGAGGCGACGCCGGCCTGAGCCGTCCGCCGCTCGGCCCCGCAGCCTCGCCGCTCGTCACACGGCGGTGGCGGCGCCGGGCGCCGGCGCGCTCAATCGGGGCATGCCGCGTTCCGCCCGTTCCCCCCGAGCCGCCCTGTTCGTCTCCACCGCCCTGGCGCTGGCCGCCTGCTCGCCCGCGCCCAGGACGCCGCCGGCCGCCGACGCCGGCTGGGCCTACTATGGCGGCGACCAGGGCGGGCGGCGCTTCTCCGCGGCCGCCCAGATCACGCCGGCCAACGTCAAGCGGCTGAAGCCGGCCTGGAGCTACGCCACGGGCGACCTGCAGACCAAGGGCGCGGCCCTGCGCAAGGCGTCGTTCGAGGCCACGCCGATCCTGGACGGCGGACGGCTCTACGTCTGCACGCCGTTCAACATGGCCGTGGCCCTCGATCCCGGGACCGGGCGCGAGCTGTGGCGGTTCGATCCGAAGATCGACACGTCCCTGCGCTATCCGAACAGTTTCGTCTGCCGGGGCGTGGCCTATTGGCGCGACCCCTCGGCGCCGCCCAGCGCGCCCTGCGCCGAGCGCGTCTTCATGGCCACCAACGACCGGCGCCTGTTCGCCCTGGACGCGGCCACGGGCAAGGCCTGCGCCGGCTTCGGCAAGGACGGCGCGGTGGACGCCGTGCCGGGCGCCGACCTGATCCGTCCGGCCGGCGCGCAGGTCACCTCGGCGCCGGTGGTGGCGGGCGGGGTGGTCGTGGTCGGCTCGTCGATCGACGACAACCAGCGGGTCAAGGAGACCTCGGGCGCGGTGCACGCCTTCGACGCCGTGACCGGCGCGCCGCGCTGGAGCTTCGATCCGCTGGCCTCGGCGGGGGCGGATGTCACCGCCGGCGCGGCCAACGTCTGGGCGCCGATGAGCGTGGACGCCGCGCGCGGGCTGGTGTTCCTGCCCACCTCCAGCGCCAGCCCGGATTTCTACGGCGCCCAGCGGCCTGGAAACGACGGCTACGCCAACTCCGTGGTGGCGGTGAAGGCGGCCACCGGCGAGGTCGCCTGGGCTTTCCAGACCAGCCACCACGACGTCTGGGACTACGATGTGCCGGCCCAGCCGACCCTGGGCCAGGTGACCTACAAGGGCGTCACCCGCCCGGCGGTGATCCAGACCACCAAGCAGGGCCTGATCTTCACCCTGGACCGCGACACCGGCGCGCCGATCATTCCGGTGGAGGAGCGCCCGGTTCCGCAGGGCGGCGCCATCGGCGAGCGCCTGTCGCCCACCCAGCCCTTCCCGATCGCCCCCGAGCCGCTGGCGCCCAGCCGCATCAAGCCCGACGAGGCCTTCGGGCTCACGCCCTGGGACCGCGGCGCCTGCAGGAAGGCCATCGCCGGCGCGCGCAACGAGGGGCTCTACACGCCACCATCCGTAGGCGGAACAATCCTCTACCCCTTCACCGGCGGCGGCTCCAACTGGGGCGGGATCGCCTATGACGAGGCGCGCGGGATCGCCTACGTCAACACGTCCTC
The DNA here is from genome assembly GCF_041916435.1 of Phenylobacterium sp. Lineage (GTDB taxonomy): Bacteria > Pseudomonadota > Alphaproteobacteria > Caulobacterales > Caulobacteraceae > Phenylobacterium. The sequence continues at coordinate 271,152 of NZ_JAYRZM010000005.1, forward strand.
GGCCCTGCACAAGGTCACCCTGATCCCGGCTGACAAGGTCGCCGCGGCGAAGGCGGCCGAGCCGCATCTGGAGATCGGCCCGAACGCCGGCGCGCGCTACGGCATGAAGCGCGAGGTGCTGCTCTCGCCGTTGGGCATGCCCTGCAATCCCCCGCCCTGGGGCGTGTTGAGCGCGGTGGACATGCACGACGGCAAGGTTCTGTGGCGGGTTCCGCTGGGCACGACGCGCGACCTGGCGCCCGGCTCGCAGCTGCTGTTGCGCGGGGTCGGCACGCCCAACTTCGGCGGGCCGATCGTCACCGCCACGGGCCTGGTCTTCATCGGCGCGGCCCTCGACGACTACCTGCGCGCCTTCGACGCGGCGACCGGCAAGGAGCTGTGGCGCGGCCGGCTGCCGGCGGGCGGGCAGGCCACGCCCATGACCTATGTGTGGAAGGGCCGCCAGTACGTGGTGATCGCCGCCGGCGGCCACGCCAAATCGGGCTCAAGGACGGGCGATCAGGTGGTGGCCTTCGCCCTGCCTGGCTAGGCGCGCTTGCCGCCGGCGGCGGCGGGCCCTATCCAGGACGGACCCAAGGAGTAACGCCCATGAGCCGCTTCGCCGAAGTCCTCGACCGCCTGGCCGCGACCATCGAAAGCCGCAAGGACGGCGATCCTTCCACGTCCTACACGGCCAAGCTGCTCTCCGAGGGGATCGACCGCGCCGCCAAGAAGCTGGGCGAGGAGGCGGTGGAGACGGTGATCGCCGCGGCCATGAAGGACAAGGACGGCCTGGCCGCCGAGAGCGCCGACCTGATCTACCACTGGCTGGTGGTGCTGGCGCACGCCGGCGTCAGCCTGGACGACGTCGCCTCCTGGCTGGAATCCCGCGAAGGGCGTTCGGGGATCGAGGAGAAGGCCTGGCGCAACCGCTCGCTTTAGCGGACTAGGCGGCGACCAGGTCTCCCGCCAGGGCCTTGTCGATCAGGGCGACGGTGCGCTCGATCCCGAAGATCGCCACGAACGAGCCGAAGCGCGGACCCTGGCTCTGGCCCAGCAGCACCTCGTAGAGGGCCTGGAACCAGGCGCGCAGGGGCTCGAAGCCCGCGGCCTTGCCCACCTCGAACACCTCGTTCTGGATCGTCTCGGCGTCGGCGCCAGCGGGCAGGGCCTTCAGCCGCGCCATGAGCTCGCTCATCGCCGCGCGCTCCTGGTCGGTCGGCGCGCGGAACGTCTTCGAGGGCTTCACGAAGTCCTCGTAGTAGTGGATCGCATAGCCCGCCAGGCGATCCAGCATCGGCTCGCTCTCGGGGCTCGCGCCCTCGATGTAGCGCGAGATGAAGCCCCACAGGATGTCCTTGGTCGAGGCGTCGGCCGCCGAGACCAGGTTCAAGAGCAGCGAGAAGCTGACCGGCGAGCCCTTTTCCGGCGGCGCGCCGCGATGGACGTGCCAGGCCGGGTTGTCGATCGCCACGGCGTTGCTCTCGCGCCGCGCCTTGTTGAAGGCGTCGAGCTGCTGCAGGTACTCGTCGGTCGCCTTGGGGATCACGTCGAAGTAGAGCCGCTTGGCCGACTTCGGCGACTGGTACATGTAGTAGGCGAGGCTCTCCGGCGCGCCGTAGCGCAGCCACTCCTCCATGGTCAGGCCGTTGCCCTTGGACTTGGAGATCTTCTGGTTGTTCTCGTCCATGAAGAGCTCGAAGTGGAAGGCCTCCGGCGGCTCGCCGCCCAGCACCTTGACGATGCGGTTGGACACGCGCACCGAGTCCACCAGGTCCTTGCCGCTCATCTCGTAGTCGACGTCCAGGGCCGTCCAGCGGGCCGCCCAGTCGGGCCGCCACTGCAGCTTCACGTGGCCGCCGGTGACCGGCACCTCGGTCAGGGTTCCGTCCTCGTCGGGGAAGACGATCGTGCCCTTGTCGAGGTTGCGCTCCACGGTGGGCGCCTGCAGCACCCGCCCGCTCCTGGGGCTGATCGGCAGGAACGGCGAATAGGTGGCGCGGCGCTCTTCGCCGAGCGTCGGCAGCATGATCGCCTGGACCTTGTCGAAGCGCTCCAGGACCCGCAGCAGGACCTCGTCGAACCGGCCAGAGGTGTAGCAGGTGGTCGACGACATGAACTCGTAGTCGAAGCCGAAGCCGTCCAGGAAGGCGCGCAGGCGCGCGTTGTTGTGGTGGCCGAAACTCTCGTGCTCGCCGAACGGGTCGCGCACCTTGGTGACCGGCTTGTCGCGGTCCTCCTCCAGCATCTGCCGGTTGGGCACGTTGTCCGGAATCTTCCTGAGCCCGTCCATGTCGTCGGAGAAGACGATCAGCTTCGACGGGATCGCGTCCTCGGTCAGGGCGCGGAAGGCGGTGCGCACCATGGTCGGCCGCGCGGCCTCGCCGAAGGTGCCCATGTGCGGCAGGCCCGAAGCGCCGAAGCCGCACTGGAAGACCACCGGCTTTCGCAGCGCCTCGAAGGCGGCGGCGGCTTCGTCGGCCTTGCCGGCGCCGATCAGGGTGGCGGCCAGATCGCGCTCGGCGTCGGACAGGCGCAGGCGCAGGATGCGGTCCAGGAGGATGCGGGCCTGTTCGAAGGGCCAGCTCTTGGCCTCGCGGGCTTGGTGGGAGAGTCCTTGCAGCATGGTCCTGGGCGGTAGCGCTCAATGCCGCCGGCCTCAAGCGCGCATTTTCACGGGCGCGCGCCGGCCTTCATCGAAACGACGCTCAATCGTGCGAGATCGGATGAAACCCTCCCCGCCTTCGACGATGGAAACGCGATGATCTCCGCCACCCGCCGCCTGGCGCTTGTCGGTCTCCTGGCCCTGGCCGCCTGCAGCAAGCCGGCGGCCAAGACCACGGAGGCGCCCGAGCCGACCGAGGTGACTTTCTCGATCCTGTCGACCGAGAACGCCCAGACCCAGATGAAGGACTGGGGCCCGTTCCTGAAGGACATGGAGACCGCCACCGGCCTGAAGGTGAAGCCGTTCTTCGGCTCCAACTACACCGGCATCATCGAAGCGATGCGCTTCAAGCAGACCGACCTGGGCTGGTTTTCCAACAACTCCGGGCTCGAAGCCGTGCGCCGCGCCGGCGGCGAGGTGTTCGCCCGCACCGCCGATCCCAACGGTCACGACGGCTATCAGTCGGTGCTGATCGTCAAGAAGGGCTCGGGGATCACGCTCGACAAGGTGCTCTCCTGCGACAAGACGCTGAACTTCGGCATGGGCGACCCGAAATCGACCTCGGGCACCCTGGCGCCGATGACCTACCTGTTCGCGCCGCGGGACATCGATCCGACGCGGTGCTTCAAGACGGTGCGCTCGGCCAACCACGAGTCCAACCTGTTCGCCGTGGGTTCGGGCGTGCTCGACGCTGCCACCAACAACACCGAATCCATCGCGCGCCTAGCCATGCAGGACTCGGCCATGGCCAGGCGGACCATGGGCGCGATCGACGTGATCTGGACCTCGCCGACCATCCCGGAGGATCCGATGATCTGGCGCAAGGACCTGGATCCGCGCACCAAGGCCAAGATCTCCAAGTTCTTTTTCAGCTACGGGGTTGGCGACGGCGACGAGGCCAAGCGCCAGCGCGCCATCCTGGCCCGCATCCTGACCGCGCCCTTCAAGCACGCCGACGACAGCCACCTGATCCCGGTGCGCGAGATGGAGGCGACCAACAACCTGATCGAGGCGAAGAACAAGGGCGACGCCGCCGAGATCGCGGCCGCCCAGAAGGCGCTCGCCGAAGTGCAGGCCGAGCGCGCGGCCCTGGAGAAGAAGGGCTAGGAGTTTCGGTCAAAGTCCCCCTCTGGCCCTCCGGGCCACCTCCCCCAGAGGGGGAGGATCTGGAGGCGCCGAGATGCTCCCCTTCTGGGGGAGCTGTCGCGAAGCGACTGAGGGGGACTTCAGTCCCGCTACGTGCCGCTCAGCAGGAAGTGGCCGCGCAGGCTGGCGACGGGCTTGTCGCGCTGGTCCTGCCAAGCCTCGACGTGGACGTTGGCGATGCGCCGGCCGATCTTGCGCAGGTCCGCCCGCGCGTAGGTGGTCATGGCCCGGCCGGGGCGCAGGTATTCGATGGTGACGTCGATCGTCTTGTGCATCCGCTCGCTGGGCTGGACGACGGAGAGCTGCGCCAGCGCCGTCATCTCCAGGAACGCGCCGATCACCCCGCCGTGCAGCGCCGGCAGCATGGTGTTGCCGATCAGGTGGTCGGCGAACGGCAGGATGGCGGTCATCTCGTCGCCCGCCAGCTCGGCGCGCATGCCCAGGAAGCGCACATAGGGCACGCGCTGCAGGAAGACGGTGAGGCGGTCGGCGGGCGAGCTCATCCGCCGGTCCCGCGATTGAGGATGAAGGCCGCCTGCGCCGTGGCGATGGGATCGTCCGGATCGGCGTCCCACGCCTTGGCCCGGACGAAGGCGATCAGCCGGGTCATCTTGTAGCAATGGGCCTCGGCCGTGACGTCGGCCTTGGAGGCCGCCGCCCGCAGGTAGTCGATGCGCAGGTCGAGGGTGGCGGTGGGGAACGGCTCCTGCGACAGGGCGTGGATCGCCAGGCCGCAGGTGTGGTCCAGGAGGCTGGTGACGACGCCGCCGGCGATGACGTCGGTGTCCGGATCGCCCACCAGGTCCTCCCGCCAGGGGACCATGATGGAGCCGCGGCCGTCGCCCACCGACACGAACTGGAAACCCAGGGCGGCGGCCTGTGGGACATTCTGCGTCATGTGGACGCCGCGCGCGTCTGGCGTGTCGCTCATACGGGCGGCGTACGGCCTCGCCGCCCGGCGGTCAACGGTTACCCGACGGCATGGGAGGACAGCGCCGCGACGACGGCGAGCAGCGGCACGGCGGCCATGATCAGGCTGGCGAGACCGGCGAAGGGAGAGATCGAGTTCGACATGGGAAACCCCGTTTGAATGTGTGGTGGACGCGACAGCCGCGTCCGATGACCGGGGGTATAGGGAATTGAGTTCGCGAATACTCGTTAAGTCTTGGTCATGACGCCGAATTCACAATATGAATACTTCGTAAGGTTGGTGAACGCCGCCAGCCGCCCATATGGCTTCAGGTGATGCGCCCGCAGGATCTGCTCCATCCCCGGCCCGAGGGGCTCTACTGCCCGGCCGGCGACTTCTTCATCGACCCGGTGCGGCCGGTGGCGCGGGCGGTGGTCACCCACGGCCATTCCGACCATGCGCGGGCCGGCCACGGCGCGGTGCTGGCCACCCAGGCCACGCTCGACATCATGGCCGAGCGCTACGGCGCCGATTTCGCCGGCGCGGCCCAGGCGGCGGCCTATGGCGAGGTCGTCCATCGCGACGGGGTGGAGGTCGTCCTGGTCCCGGCCGGCCACGTGCTGGGCTCGGCCCAGGCGGTGGTGCGCCATCGCGGCCTGACCCTGGTGGTGTCCGGCGACTACAAGCGCCGGCGCGATCCCACCTGCGCGCCCTTCGAGCCGGTCGCCTGCGACGTCTTCATCAGCGAGGCGACCTTCGGCCTGCCGGTGTTCCGCCATCCGCCGGACGCGGGAGAGATCGCAAAGCTCCTGCGCTCGGTCGCCCAGTTCCCGGAGCGCTGCCACCTGGTGGGCGCCTACGCCCTGGGCAAGGCCCAGCGGGTGATCGCCCTGTTGCGCGAGGCTGGCTGGGAGCGGCCGATCTTCGTGCATGGGGCGCTGGAGCGGCTGAACCGGCTCTATGAACGCCATGGGGTGGCGCTGGGCCCGCTGGAGCCGGCCACCAGCTCGGCGAAGACCGACTTCGCGGGCGAGATCGTCATCGGCCCGCCCTCGGCGCTGGCCGACCGCTGGGGCCGGCGCTTCCCCGATCCGGTGCTGGCCTTCGCCTCCGGCTGGATGAGCGTGCGCGCCCGCGCCCGGCAGCGCGGGGTCGAGCTGCCGCTGGTGATCTCCGACCACGCCGACTGGGACGAACTGACCGCCACCGTCGACGAGCTGCGGCCCGGCGAGCTGTGGGTCACCCATGGCCGCGAGGAGGCGCTGGTGCGCTGGTCCGGGCTGCACGGCGTGCCGGCGCGGGCGCTGGCCCTGGTCGGCTACGAGGAAGAGGAGGCCGACTGATGCGCTCCTTCGCCGAGCTCCTCGACCGGCTGTCGTTCACCGCTTCGCGCAACGCCAAGCTGACCCTGGTGCGCGACCATCTGGCCAGGACGCGCGATCCGGACCGGGGATGGGCGCTGGCGGCCCTGACCGGCGACCTGACCTTCAACGCGGCCAAGCCGGCCTTCATCCGCAAGGCGGTGGAGGAGCGGATGGACCCGATCCTGTTCCGCTGGTCCTACGACTATGTGGGCGACCTGGCCGAGACGGTGGCGCTGGTCTGGCCCGCCCGCCCCGGCGCCAACCGCGAGCCGGAGCTTGCCGAGGTGGTCGACGCGCTCGCCGGCGCCTCCCGCGGCGAGGTCCAGCGGCTGATCGAGGGCTGGCTGGACGCCCTGGACGCCACCGGCCGCTGGGCGCTCCTGAAGCTTATGACCGGGGCGCTGCGCGTCGGCGTCTCGGCGCGCCTGGCCAAACAGGCCTGCGCCGACCTGGGCGGCGTGGAGCCCTCGGCGATCGACGAGGTCTGGCACGCCCTGCATCCGCCCTACGAAGACCTCTTCGCCTGGCTGGAGGGGCGCGGCGAACGGCCCGCACCCGACGCGCCGGGCCGGTTTCGGCCGGTGATGCTGGCCCAGGCGATCGACGAAGCCGTCGATTTCGCCAGGCTCGATCCCGCCGACTACGCCGCCGAATGGAAGTGGGACGGCGTCCGCGTGCAGGCCGTCAGCGAGCGCGGCGTGCGCCGCCTCTACAGCCGCACGGGCGACGACATTTCGGCCGCCTTTCCCGACGTGGTCGAGGCGCTGGCGTTCGAGGGCGCCATCGACGGCGAACTCCTGGTGATGCGGCAGGGCGAGATCGCCAGCTTCTCGGACCTGCAGCAGCGGCTGAACCGGAAGACCGCCTCGGCCAGGCTGCTCGCCAGCCATCCGGCCGGAATCCGCGCCTACGACATCCTGGCCGAGGGCGCAGCGGATCTTCGGCCCCTGCCGTTCGTCGAGCGCCGGGCGCGGCTGGAGGCCCTTGTCGCGCGGGTGGCTTCGCCGCGCATCGACCTGTCGCCGATACAGCCGTTCGCTACCTGGGCCGAGCTCGCGGCGCTGCGGGCCGATCCGCCGGCGGGCGATCCCCAGGTCGCCGAGGGGCTGATGCTGAAGCACCGGACCTCGATCTACGAGGCCGGCCGGCCCAAGGGGCCCTGGTTCAAGTGGAAGCGCGATCCCTACCTGATCGACGCGGTGCTGATGTACGCCCAGCGCGGCCACGGCAAGCGGTCGAGCTTTTACTCGGATTACACCTTCGGCGTCTGGACGGAGGGGCCGGACGGCTCGCGCGCCCTGACGCCGGTGGGCAAGGCCTATTTCGGCTTCACCGACGAGGAGCTGCGCCAGATCGACAAGTTCGTGCGCGACAACACCACCGAGCGCTTCGGGCCGGTGCGCGCGGTGCGGGCCGAGCCTCACGCCGGCTTGGTGCTGGAGGTGGCCTTCGAGGGCCTGCAGCGCTCGACCCGGCACAAGTCGGGCGTGGCCATGCGCTTTCCGCGCATCAGCCGCCTGCGCTGGGACAAGCCGCCGGGCGAGGCGGACGAGCTTACGACGCTGGAGCGGATGCTGGCGCGGCAGGAGGCGCGCTGAGCCGGCGCGCCGCCAGGGCCCAGAGCGCGACCGCCTGGATCAGGCCGGCGACGACGCTGCCCATGCTGCCGGAGGGCGCGACCATCGCCGCCCCCTCCGCGCCGAACATCGAGGCGGCGACGATCCCGCCCACCGCATAGGCGAGGGCGAGCGCCAGGATCGCCGACAGGTCGCCCCGCTGCGGGCGCGGCCCCAGGCGGAAGATGGCGACGATGGCGAGGTCGCGGGCGACGAAGGCGACCAGGGCCGCCGTCTGCCACAGGCGCGGGCCGTGCACGTCTCCGGTCAGGACCGCCGCCAGCAGCAGGCCCGCGGCGAACAGGAGGGGGGTCAGGGCGGCGGGCGCCAGATGGGCGGCCTCGGCCAGGTCGCCCGCGCGCACGGCGGAGGCGAAGCGGCGCAGGCGCACCCGGTCCGCCGGCTCGGCGAAGGCCGCCGCGTAGACGCAGAGCGCCACGGCCAGGGCGGCGGTCAGGAGGCTGGCGCCGAGCCCGCCGTTGCGGAACGGAAAGCCCCCGGCGAACACCGCCAGGTAGACGAGGAACGCCGGCCAGACGAGCAGGGCCGAACGCATCATCAGCTCCAGCCGCATCAGCCGCCAGGCGCCGGCGACGGCGAACGCGGCGAAGCCGGCCACCGCGACAGCGCGGAAGTGGGCGGCCGGGCGGATCACGCCCCACCAGTCGACGAAGCCCTGGCCCTCGAAGATCCGGGTCGCCCAGGCCAGGCCCGTGCCGTGCTGGAAGCCGCGCGAGCCGGCCACGCCCAGCAGCAGCACCAGGCCGAGGACGAGGCCGCCGAGCACCGCGCCGCCGCGCGCCGGGCGGCCCTCCGCGCGGGCCTTGCGCACGCCGACCAGGGCCGCGGCCAGGCTCAGCCCCTGCAGCAGCAGCGCCAGCTCGATCAGGAACGCCAGCCGCCAGGGCCAGTCGGGCGCGCGCGTCTGCTGCATCAGCGGGATCATGGCGGCCAGGCCCGAGAGCGCGCAGATCCACGCCAGGCTCGAGGCGCCGAACAGCTTGCCCCAGGTCATCTGCCAGGGCGTGAGCGCCGACAGGCGCTGGAAGTCCCAGGTGCGCTCGGTGATCTCGCCCAGCACCGCGCCGCCCGCCGACCGCGCGCCCCAGAGCAGGCCGCAGACCAGGAAGACCACGAAGCCGGCCGCTGAGAGGGCGTGGGGCGCGAACTCCGGCCGCCCGCGCGTGCTGAGCAGCGCCGCCGCATAGACCAGCGCCAGGGTCACGGCCGCCCAGGTCATGCGCCGGGGCGAGGCCTCCAGCCACAGGTTGCGCCGGAATTCAGGGTTCATCGGCGCACCTCGTCGAGATAGGCGTCCTCCAGAGTCCGCCGGGCCGGCTGGAAGGCGCGCACCTTCAGGCCCGCGGCCACCAGGCGCGAAAGCACCTCGGCGTCGTCCGCGCCTTCCTCGGCGGCGATCAGGGCCTCGTCGCCCTCGCGGCGCTCCAGCTTGATCCCGATGGCGGCGAGGCGCTCGGCCAGGTTGTCCGGCGGATCGACGAAGCTCGCCTGGATGCGTGCGCCGTCGCGGGCCCCGCCGCCGGCGGCCACCACGCCGCCCGCCGCGACCCGGCCCTCGCGGATCATCAGCATCCGGGTGGAATAGTCCTCCAGCTCGGCCAGGATGTGCGAGGAGACGATGATCGTCATGCCCTCGGCTGAAAGGCGCAGGATCAGCTCCGACAGGCTGCGGCGCGCCTCAGGGTCGAGGCCGGCGGCCGGCTCGTCGAGCAGCAGCGCCTTGGGCTTGTGGACGATGGTCTGGGCGATCGCCAGCCGCTGGCGAAGGCCCCGCGAGAGCTCGCCGGCGCGGGCCTCCAAGCGGTCGGAAAGCTGCACGCGAGCGGCCGCTTCCTCCGCCGCGCGGGCCGCCTCGGCCTCGGCCACGCCGCGCGAGCGGGCCGCATAGACCAGGCAGCGGCGCACCGACAGCTCCTCGTAGACGCCGAAAAAGTCCGGCAGGTAGCCCAGGGCCGCGTGCACGCCGCGCGGATCGGTCTGGGTGTCCAGGCCGGCGACGGTGATCTTGCCCTCGGTCGGCGCGTCGAGGGCGGCGATGCAGCGGAGCAGGGTGGTCTTGCCCGCGCCGTTGGGGCCGACCAGCGCCAGCACTGCGCCGCGCTCGACGCTGAAGGACACGCCGTGCAGGGCCCGCTGGGAGGGATAGTCGTAGACGACGCCCGAGACCTCGATCATGCCAGCACGGCCTGCGCCTCGAGGAACTCGGCGAGGTTCCCCCCCTCGAACAGCAGGCCACGGATTCCGGCGCGCAGCGCCGCCTCCAGGTCGGCCGGCTTGTCGCCCACCATGATCGAGCGCTCGCGGTCCACCGGCCATTCGGCGAAGGCCTTCAGCAGCATGCCGGGATTGGGCTTGCGGTCCGGCGGGTCGGGGTGGCGGTAGGCCTCCAAGGGCGCCTCCGGATGTTGCGGGGCGAAATAGATGGCGTCGATCCGCCCGCCGCTCCTGGCCAGGTCCTCGACCATTCGATCGTGCAGGGCGTGCATGTCGCCCTCGGTGTAGTAGCCGCGGCCGACGCCCGACTGGTTGGTCACCACGAACACCAGCCAGCCGGCGCGGTTGAACGCGCCGATGGCCTCCTTGGCGCCGTCGATCCACTGGAAGTCCTCCCAGCGGTGCACGTAGCCGCGATCGACATTGATGACGCCGTCACGGTCGAGGAACAGGGCTGGACGCAGCATGGACACCGGGCGAACGGGAGAAAACGCGGGCGACTATAGCGGGCGCTGGTGGCTTCGTCAGGACCGGCGGTCTAAGCTCCGGCTTTCCCTCAGACTATCCGAGACCGTCCTTGCCCCGATCCGCCGCAACGCCCGTTCTGGCCCTGGATGATCTGAAGGTCGAGTTCGACACGTTCGACGGAACCGTGGCCGCCGTGCGGGGCGTGTCGCTCTCCATCGCCCGCGGCGAGACCCTGGGGGTCGTCGGCGAAAGCGGCTCGGGCAAGAGCCAGACCTTCATGGCGGTGATGGGCCTGCTGGCCGACAACGGCCGGGTGAGCGGATCGGCCCGCTTCCAGGGCCAGGAGCTGCTAGGGCTGAAGCCCAGGGCGCTGAACCGCATCCGCGGCTCGAAGATGACCATGATCTTCCAGGACCCGCTGACGGCGCTGACCCCGCACGTGAAGATCGGCGAGCAGATCGCCGAGCCGCTGCGCCTGCACCTGGGCCTCTCCGACGCCGAGGCCAAGGCCCGCGCGCGCCAGTGGCTGGATCACGTGCGCATCCCCGACGCGGCGCGGCGCATGGGCCAGTATCCGCATGAGCTGTCCGGCGGCATGCGCCAGCGAGTGATGATCGCCGCGGCCATGGCCGGCGGGCCCGAGCTCTTGATCGCCGACGAGCCGACCACGGCGCTGGACGTGACCGTGCAGGCCGAGATCCTCGACCTGATGGACGAGCTGAAGCGCCAGACAGGCACGGCGCTGGTGCTGATCACGCACGACATGGGCGTGATCGCGCGGCTCGCCGACCGGGTCTGCGTGATGAAAGATGGGGCCTATGTGGAGGAGGGCGCCGCCGAGGCGGTCTTCGCCGGGCCCAGGACCGACTACACCCGCGCCCTGCTGGACGCGATCCCGCGGCTGGACCGCGCCGACCGGGGCGGCCGGCCGATGCCCGCGCCGGTGCCGGCCGACGCGCCGGTGGTGGTTGAGGGTCAGGGGATCAAGGTGTGGTTCCCGGTGAGCACGGGCCTGTTCGGCGCCAAGGCCGAGCTGCGCGCCGTGGACGGCGTGGACCTTTCGGTGCGCCAGGGCGAGACCCTGGGCGTGGTGGGCGAAAGCGGCTGCGGCAAGTCCACCCTGTCGCGGGCGGTGCTGAACCTGATCCCGCCCAGCGCCGGCGCGGTGACGCTGATGGGCCGCGACATCACCCACGCCGACCAGAAGGCCATGCGCGCCGCGCGCAAGGACCTGCAGATCGTCTTCCAGGACCCGTTGGCGAGCCTCGATCCGCGCATGACCATCGGCGATTCCATCGCCGAGCCGCTGCGGGTGTTCCGGCCGGAGCTGAGCCGCGCCCAGCGCGAGACCGAGGCGCGGGCGATGATGGGCCGGGCCGGGCTCTCCGAGGCCCTGATCAACCGCTATCCGCACGAGCTGTCGGGCGGCCAGAACCAGCGCGTGGGCATCGCCCGGGCGATGATCCTGAAGCCGAAGCTGGTGATCTGCGACGAGGCGGTCTCGGCGCTGGACGTCTCCATCCGCGCCCAGATCATCGACCTCTTGATTGAGCTGCAGAAGGAAATGGGCCTGGCGATGATCTTCATCAGCCACGACCTGGCGGTGGTGCGCGAGATCAGCCACCGGGTGATGGTGCTCTATCTCGGCCGGGTGATGGAGCAGGCCGATCGCGCTCAGCTCTATGAGGACCCGCGCCACCCCTACACCCGCGCGCTGCTCTCGGCCGCGCCGATCCCCGATCCGGCGCGCGAGCGCGCCCGCAAGCGCATCAAGCTGACCGGCGAGCCGCCCAGTCCGCTGGACCCGCGCTCAGCCCTGCGCTTCCTGCCTTCAAAGCTGAGCGCGGATTCCGCCGAGCCGGTCTATGCGCCCAAGCTGGTCGAGGTCGCGCCCGGGCACCTGGTGTCGGAGTTCGATCCGCCGGCCGCCGACGCGGCCTAGAATTCTTCCCAGTCGTCGTCGGCCGCGACGGCCTGCGGCTCGACCTTGCGGGCCGTGGCGCCGGCCGAAGCGTAGGCCTGGGCGCGCGGCGGCGCGGCGGGCCTCGCCGGCTGCGCGACCACGCCGCCGCGGGAGGCGTGGGTGGTGAACTGGGCCATCAGGCGGGCCAGCTCGGCCGCCTCGTTGGCCAGGCCGTGGCTGGCGGCGGTGGACTCCTCGACCATCGCCGCGTTCTGCTGGGTCACCTGGTCCATCTGGTTCATGGCGGTGTTCACCTCGGCCAGGCCGGTGGACTGTTCCTGGGCGGAGGCGGCGATCTCGGCGACGATGTCGGTGATGCCGCTCACCTGGCCGACGATCTCCTCCAGCACCTGGCCGGCCCTGGCCACCAGATCGACGCCGCGGCTCACCTGTTCGCTGGACGAGCCGATCAGGGACTTGATGTCCTTGGCCGCCTCGGCCGAGCGCTGGGCGAGCGCGCGCACCTCGGTCGCCACCACCGCAAAGCCCTTGCCCGCTTCGCCGGCGCGGGCGGCCTCGACCCCGGCGTTCAGCGCCAGCAGGTTGGTCTGGAAGGCGATCTCGTCGATCACGCCGATGATCTGGTTGATCTGCTTGGCGGACTCCTCGATCTCGCCCATGGCCTTGATGGCGGTGGCGACGATCTCGCCGTTGCGCTCGGCGCCGTCGCGCGCCTCCAGCACCACCTTGCGAGCGTGCATGGCGCCTTCGGCCGTGCGCTTCACGGTGGTGGTGATCTCGTCCAGGGCCGCGGCGGTCTCTTCCAGGCTAGCCGCCTGCTGCTCGGTGCGGCGCGACAGGTCGTCGGAAGCCTGGCTGATCTCGCCCGCGCCGGAGCCGATGGTGTGCGCGGCCTGCACCACCGTCACCATGCTCTCCTCGAGCCGCGCCATGGCCTGGTTGAAGTTGGCCTTCAGGGGTTCGGTCTTGGGGGCGAAGGCGGCCTCGACCCGGTGGGTGAGATCGCCCTGGGCCATGGCCGCCAGCCCGCGGCCGAGTTCGGTGATCGCCTTGGCGTCCTCCTCGGCCTCCAGCCGGCGTTCTTCGGCCACCTTGGCGCGCTCGGCCTCGCCGGCGGCGCGCAGGTCGTTGGTCTCCTTCTCCAGCCGCGCGCGCTCCAGGGCGGCCCGGCGGAACTCGGCGAGGGAGGAGGCGATCTGGCCAACCTCGTCGCCGCGCTCGGTGAACGGGATCTCGGTTTCCTGATCGCCGGCCGCCAGGCCCTTGGTGCGTTCGACGATGCGGGCCATGGGCCGGGTGATGCTGCGGGCCAGGAGCCAGCCGCCGCCCAGCATGACCATGACGACGGCGAGCGCGGCGCCGCCCAGCTTCAGGCTGGCCTGGCCCACCACGCGCGCGACGTCGTCGGTGTAGACCCCGGTGCCGATCACCCAGCCCCAGGGCGCATAGCCCTTTACGTAGCTGATCTTCGGCGTGATCACGCCGTCGTCCGGCTTCTGCCACTCGTAGCGCACGAAGCCGGCCGACTTGGTCCGCACGACGTCGGCCATCTTGACGAAGATCGCCTCGCCCTTGGCGTCTTTCATGCCCGAGACGTCGGTGCCGTCCAGCTTCGGCTGCATGGGATGCATCAGCATCCGCGCCTGCATGTCGGTGATGAAGACGTAGTCGTCCTTGCCGTAGCGCAGCGCCCGCAGCGAGCGCATGGCCGCGGCCTGGGCGTCGGCGCGGCTCATCTGTCCGGCCTGCTCCTGGGCGCCGTAGTAGGCGACGATCGACTGGGCCGACTCGGTGACGTTCCTGGTCTTCGTCGCGATGTCCGAACGCATGGTCGCGTCCAGGTTCATCAGGCTCAAGGCGGCGACCAGCAAGGCGCCCGCGGCGGCGATCGCAGACAGGATGTTGATGCGACTGCGAATAGACAGGGAAGAAAGCACGGGCGAGGCCCTCCTCAGACTTCACCCATCAAGTAGTCGTCGAATGTAAATTTGCGTTTACCCGCCCAAGGCGCTCAGTCTTGCGCCCTGCGACCAAACGACCCAACTAGCTCGGCCTTGGATTGAATAGTGAAGCTTGATCCACTTCTGATGCTGCGCGCGGGAAGTCTCGAGGCTAGTGCGCGTCGTCCCAGTTGTCGGCGGCGCGGGCCTCGACCACCAGGGGGACGGTGAGGGCGACGGCCGGTTCCGCCGCGCGCTCCATCACCCGCTTGGCGGTCGCGATCAGCGCATCGGACTCCTCCGGCGCGGTCTCGAAGACCAGTTCGTCGTGCACCTGCAGCAGCATCTTGGCCGTGAGGCCCTCGGCCTTCAGGGCGGCGGGCATGCGGATCATCGCCCGGCGCATCACGTCGGCGGCGGCGCCCTGGATCGGGGCGTTGATCGCGGCGCGGTCGCCGAAGGCCCGCTCGGCCGCCGACTTGCCGTGCACCGCCGGGATGTTGACCTTGCGCCCGAAGATGGTGGTGACGAACCCCTGGGCGCGCGCGGCTTGCTTGGTGCGGTCCATGTAGGCGCGGATGCCGGGGAAGCGCTCGAAGTAGGTCTTGATATAGGCCGCCGCCTCGTCCTGCGGGATCGAGAGCTGGTTGGCCAGGCCGAAGGCCGAGATACCGTAGACGATGCCGAAGTTGATCGCCTTGGCCCGGCGGCGGGTTTCGGCGGGCATGCCCTCGATCGGCACGCCGAACATCTCCGAGGCGGTGGAGGCGTGGATGTCCAGCCCCTCGGCGAAGGCGCGCTTGAGCTGGGGAATGTCGCCGATGTGGGCCAGCAGCCGCAGCTCGATCTGGCTGTAGTCGGCGCTGACCAGCAGCTTGCCCGGCTCGGCGACGAACGCCTTGCGGATCTTGCGGCCTTCCTCGGTCCGCACGGGGATGTTCTGCAGGTTGGGGTCGGACGACGACAGCCGCCCGGTGGTGGTGGAGGCCAGCGCGAAGGAGGTGTGCACCCGCCCGGTCTGCGGCGCGATCGCGGCCACTAGGTTGTCGGTGTAGGTGCCCTTCAGCTTGGAGAGCTGGCGCCAGTCGAGGATCACGCGGGGCAGCTCGTGGCCCTGGGCGGCCAGCTCCTCGAGCATGGAGGCGTCGGTGGACGAGGCGCCGGTGGCGGTCTTGCGGCCCGAGGCCAGGCCCATCTCCTGGAACAGCACCTCGCCGATCTGCTTGGGCGAGCCCAGGTTGAACGGCCGTCCGGCCAGCTTGTGGGCCTCGGCCTCCAGCTCGCCCATGCGCACGGAGAAGTCGTTGGAGAGCTGGCGCAGGCGATCCGGATCGACCCGGATGCCGTCGATCTCCATCTGCGCCAGCACCGCCGGCATCGGCCGCTCCAGCGTCTCGTAGACGGTCAGCAGGCCCTCGGGGCCGAGACGCGGGCGCAGGCGCTGGTGGAGCCGCAGGGTGACGTCCGCGTCCTCGGCGGCGTAGGCCGTGGCCGCGTCCAACGGCACGTGCTTGAAGCTCTTCTGCGACTTGCCGGTTCCGGCCACCTGCTTGAAGGGGATCGGCGTGTGGTCGAGCCACAGCTTGGAAAGCTCGTCCATGCCGTGGTTGTGCAGCCCGGCCTCCAGCACATAGGAGACCAGCATGGTGTCGTCGATCGGCGCGACGTCGATCCCGTAGCGCGACAGGACGGCGATGTCGTACTTGGCGTTCTGCGCCACCTTCAGGACCGCCGGGTCCTCCAGCATCGGCTTCAGCGCCGCGATGGCGTCGTCCAGCAGAATCTGCTCCAGCGCCTCGGGCGCCTCGAAGGCCAGGCCTCCCGCGCCCTCGGCCTCGTGGCCCAGCGGGATGTAGCAGGCCTCGCCCGGCGAAATGGCCAGCGAAACCCCGCAGAGTCCGGCGTTGGCCGAGGACAGGGCGTCCGTCTCGGTGTCGAAGGTCACGATCCCCTTGGCCGTCGCCTTGGCGATCCAGGCCTTCAGGGTCGCAAGGTCGCGCACGCAGACGTAGCCGTTCACGTCGATGGGCGCGTTCTCGGGCGGCGCGGGCGCGGCGGCCTTGGCGGGGGCCGGCGTGGCGCTCTGGCCGTTCAGCGCCGTGTCGACCCGGCGCGCCAGGGTGCGGAACTCCATCTCGTCGAGGAACTTGGCCAGCACCTCCTTGTCGGGCGCGTCGGCGATCAGTTCGTCCAGCGGCGCGGGCAGGGGCGTTTCCACGTCCAGCCGCACCAGGTCGCGCGACAGGCGGATCTGGTCGGCGAATTCGATCAGGGTCTCGCGGCGCTTGGGCTGCTTGATCTCGCCCGCATGGGCCAGCAGCGTGTCCAGGTCGCCGTATTCGTTGATGAGCTGGGCGGCGGTCTTCACGCCGATGCCGGGCGCGCCCGGCACGTTGTCGACGGAGTCGCCGCACAGGGACTGCACGTCCACCACCTTTTCGGGCGGCACGCCGAACTTCTCGATCACCTGCTCGCGGCCGATGCGCACGTTCTTCATGGTGTCGAGCATGGAGACGCGGTCGCCGACAAGCTGCATCAGGTCCTTGTCGGAAGAGATGATCACCACCTCGCCGCCCATGTCGGAAACCTTGCGGGCGTAGGCGGCGATGATGTCGTCGGCCTCGTAGCCGGGCTGCTCCAGGCTCGGCACGCCGAAGGCGCGGGTGGCCTCGCGCACCAGGGGGAACTGCGGGATCAGGTCCTCGGGCGGCGGCGGGCGGTGCGCCTTGTACTGGTCGTAGAGATCGTTGCGGAAGGTCTTCTCGGAATGGTCGAACACCACGGCTAGGTGGGTGGGGCTCTCCGGCTCGGCCTTCATGTCCACCAGGAACTTCCACAGCATGTTGCAGAAGCCGGCGACGGCCCCCACCGGCAGGCCGTCGGACTTGCGGGTGAGCGGCGGCAGCGCGTGATAGGCGCGGAAGATGTAGCCCGAGCCGTCCACCAGATAGAGGCGCGTCCTGGCCCCCTGGGGCGCGGCGGCGTGGGACGGGTCCGGCTGGGTCGTGGGCGCTTCGGCGGCGGGGGCGTCGGTCATGGCGGGAAGATAGGGTCAAGGGGCGCGCCGGTCATCAGCCGCCTCAGATGATGCGTTGCAGCAAATTAACTGTTGCGCTGCACAATGGCTTAACTGTTGCGGTGCACAATCATGCGTGTCCGGAGGGATTGCGTCGCCGAGGCGAGCGCCCGAGGGACACGCCGCAGAAGCGGCGTCGATTCAATTCAGGAAAGATTTTTGGGGATAGTCACCATGGTTCGTTTCATCGCGCTCGCCGCCGTTTCCGCCGCCGCCCTGATCGCCGCGCCCGCCAGCGCCCAGGAGATCAGCCAGACCGTCGCCGTGGCCGGCAAGTCGCAGGCCCAGATCCAGGCCGACGTGGTCGCCGCCGCCGAGAAGGTCTGCCGCCAGGCCACCGCCGGCGAAACCTTCCGCCTGACCGCCTACAACGCGTGCGTGGGCGCCACCGTCGCGGACGCGATGAAGCGCATCTGAGTTTCTTCGGGCGCTTGACCAATGCCGGGCCGGCGGGCGACCGCCGGCCCTTTTTTGCGCCCCCGGGGCCGGCGGGCGACCGCCGGCCCTTTTTTGCGCCCCCGGGGCCGGCGGGCGACCGCCGGCCCTTTTATGCGCCCTTGGGGGGCCGGCGGGCGACCGCCAGCCTCCTTTATTGGGCTAGCGGCCGGAAAAGCGCGTGTTCAGGTCCGGCAGGCCCTGGCCCAGGGCCGCCAGCGCGGCGGCGTCGCCGGCCGTCATGAAGCCCGCCATGGCCTTGGCCAGGGCGGCGTAGGCCGCGCGAAACGGACCGGTGGCCGAACTGAGCCGCCGCACGCCCAGCGCCTCCAGCTCCGCCGCCGTAGGCGCGCCGGCCCGGCCCATCACGTTGAGCGGCGGTTCGATACCGGCGACGAGCCGCGCGATCAGCTCCGGATCGGTGGGGCCCGGCACGAAGATCCCGTCCGCGCCGGCCTTGGCGTACATCTCCGCGCGCCGCAGGGCCTCGGCCAGGGCCGCTTCGCCCTCGGCCAGCCGGTGCAGGTAGACGTCGGTGCGCGCGTTGATGAACAGATCCACCTCGGCCCGCTCGGCGGCCTCGCGCGCCGCGGCGATCTTGGCGCACAAGAGCTCCGGCTCGCGCTGGCCGTCCTCCATGTTGATCCCGACCACGCCGGCGTCGATGACCTGGGCGACCAGCGCGCCCACCTCGGCCGGATCGTCCGAATAGCCGCCCTCGATGTCGGCGCTCACCGGCGCGTCGATCGCCTCCACCACGCATTCGAGGGTGGCGATCAGCCGTTCGGCCGGCAGGGCGTCGCCGTCCGGGTAGCCGTGGCTCCAGGCCACGGCGGCGCTGGAGGTGGCCACGGCTTTGGCGCCGGCGTCGGCCATCAGGGCCGCGCTGGCCGCATCCCAGGCGTTGGGCAGGATCAGGATCTTCGGTCCCGCGTGCAGGGCGCGGAACGCCAGGGCGTCGTCTTGGCTCATGGGCGTCTCCTCGACGGTTGGAGACGATATAGCCGCTTTGTCCGTGACACGCTGGCGGCGATCGGACTTGGACCGCCGATCGCGGAGGGGTCAGCCGGCCCAGGCCGCCTCGATCTCGCGGGCCAGGGCGGCGATGTCGACGGCCGCGCCGGTGTCCACGCGGAACACCGGCCCCAGCGCCACCGGCCGGTCGTATTCGGCCAGCATCTCGTCGGAGAGCTCGGTCAGGGGGTGCGCGGCGCGGTCGTGGCTGTCCAGGCGGGCGCGGGCGGCGAAGCGCCGGGCCGTCTCCTGCGGACCGCAGTCGCAGTGGACCTCCAGGATGTCGGCGTCCAGCGCCTGCAGCCTTTCGCGCTCGTAGCCGCTCTTCGGCCGGAAATTGGCCTCCAGCACGGCGGCCGGCGCGCGTGCGGCCAGCGACCAGATCAGCTCCATCGCCGCGCCGCCGAAGCGCCGGGTGGTCTCAAGGTCGCCGCCTCCGCCGAGCGCGTCGACGAGGACTTCCTTCAGAAGGTCCTTGGAGAACAGGGGCAGGCCGAGGGCCCCGGCCAGCGGAACCGCGAGCGTCGTCTTCCCGGCGCCGGGCGCGCCCGACACGATCACCAGCCTGCGGCGCACCGTCGGCCCTCAGTGCCCGTGCGGGCCCTCGTAGACGCCGGGGGCCAGGCGCTCGTCCTCGGGGCCTTCGGAGCCGGCGGCCAGCACGAAACGGCGGTCGCAGTAGGGGCATTCGACGAAGTCGGCCTCGCCCATCTCCAGCCACACGCGCGGATGGCCGAGCGCGCCGCCGACGCCGTCGCAGGCGATCCGCTTGGAGCGCACGGTCACCGTCTCCGGCGGGGCGATGGCCGCGACGACGGCCGCTGGAGGGGTCGGCGCCTTGGCGCCCTTGGTTCGTGCTCTTGGAGCCATGCTGAAAATCTCCCGCGGCCGGAAGCTTGGCGAGACGGCCGCGCGCGCCTAGGTATGCGACCGCGGCTTTGGCCGTCAACGACCGCACGCGGCCAAGGGTGACGATGGACCTTCCTGAGTACGCGATCGAGGCGAAGAACCTCGTCAAGACCTATCCGGCGACCAAGACGACGCCGGAGATGCGGGCCCTCAAGGGGATCGACCTGGCGATTCCGCGCGGATCGATCTTCGGCCTGCTCGGCCCCAACGGGGCGGGCAAGTCGACCTTCATCAACATCCTGGCGGGTCTGACCAAGAAGACCTCCGGGACCGTGCGCATCTGGAACCGCGACATCGACGAGCGCCCGCGCGACGCGCGCGCGGCCATCGGCGTGGTGCCCCAGGAGATCGCCGCCGACCCCTTCTTCACCCCGCGCGAGGCGCTGGAGGTGCAGGCCGGCATGTACGGGGTGCCGCCGCACGAGCGGCGCACGGACGAACTCCTCGCCGCGCTGGGTCTGGCCGACAAGGCCAAGGCCTATGTGCGCCAGCTCTCCGGCGGCATGAAGCGGCGGCTGATGGTGGCCAAGGCCATGGTGCACAACCCGCCGGTGCTGATCCTCGACGAGCCGACGGCCGGCGTGGACGTGGAGCTGCGCCGCCAGCTCTGGAACTATGTGCTGGAGCTGAACGCCAAGGGCGTGACCATCGTGCTCACCACCCACTACCTGGAAGAGGCCCAGGAGCTCTGCGACCAGATCGCCATCATCAACCGCGGCCAGGTGGTGGCCTGCGAGCCCACCACCACGCTGCTGCGGCGGATGGATACCCGCAACGTCATCGTCACGCCGGCCGAGCCGGTGGCGGCGGCGCCGCATCTGGAGGGCTTCGAGACCAAGCTGCGCGGCGGCGGCGCCTTCTCGGTCAGCTACCGCACCGGCGAATCCAGCGTCGAGCAGGTGCTGGCGGCCGTGCGCGCCTCGGGCCTGCACATCAAGGACATCGCCACCGAGGATCCGGACCTGGAGGACGTGTTCGTCTCGCTCACCTACGCCGCGCCGGAGGGCGCGGAGGTTTAGCGCCCGTCCGGGCGGTGAACCGGCGCCCACTTCATCCTGACGGGCTCTAGCGATCCTCGTCGAAGCGGTTGGCGACCAGCGTGACGAGCGCCTCGAGCGCCGCCTCGGCCTCGGGCCCTTCTGCGGCGATCTCGATGGTCGAGCCCAGGCCCGCGGCCAGCATCATCAGGCCCATGATCGAGCGGGCGTCGACGGTCTGGCCCTCGCGGCTCACGGTGACCTCGGCGTCGAAGCCGGACGCCGTCTTGACGAACTTGGCCGAGGCGCGGGCGTGCAGGCCGCGCTCGTTGACGATCTCGACGATGCGGCTGGAGCTCACTTCTCGCCGGTGAGCACGTAGGACGCGACGGAGATGTACTTGCGTCCGGCTTCCTGGGCGGCGGCGACGCACTCGGCCAGGCCCAGGCGCGAGCGCACGCTCGCCAGCTTGATCAGCATCGGCAGGTTCAGTCCGGCGATCACCTCGGCCCTGGCCTGGTCCATCACCGAGATCGCCAGGTTGGAAGGGGTGCCGCCGAACATGTCGGTCAGCAGGATCACGCCCTGGCCGGAATCGACGCGCTCGCACGCCGTCAGGATGTCGCTGCGGCGGCGCTCCATGTCGTCGTCGGGCCCGATGCAGATCGCCTCCACGGCCGCTTGCGGACCGACCACGTGCTCCATGGCGAGGACGAATTCCTCCGCCAGCCGCCCGTGCGTGACGATCACGAGGCCGATCATGCCAACTCTCTCAACGGGAATCCCCACCCGGACGCGACGAGGAGAGCGTCGCGAACCCGGTTTGATACGCCCCTTCTCCGCCATGTCCAAGCCACTCAAGCGCGCGACGCATTTTCGCAGGCGCTGACGCCTCCAGGGGTTGAATCGCGACGCGCGGCAGGCGAACGCCCAGATGTTCGCAGGTTTCCGGGTCCGGCAGGCGCTCGGCCGGCCCGCAGCGGACCACGAGCGCGACCTGGCAGAACCCGAGGGCCGGGACGCGCCCCACGTCCAGTCCGCGCACCTCGATCAGGCCGTGCAGGTTGGCCGGCGCGCGGCCGAACAGGGCGCCGTCGCAGGTCCAGGCCACGACCCGGTCGTCGGCCACCAGGCGAAAGCCCGCCTCGAGCGCCCGGAGCGCCAGGTCGCTCTTGCCGCAGCCGGACGGCCCCTCGATCAGCGCGCCCTTCCAGCGCCCGCCGAGCCGCAGCGCCACCAGGCCGGCGTGCAGGATCACCGGCGCACCTCCGGCAGGGTGACGGTGAAGCGCGCGCCCAGCACCCGGCCATGCTCGTCGGCGCGGTTCTCGGCGCGGATCTCGCCGCCGTGCGCCTCGACGATCTGGCGGGCGATGGACAGGCCCAGCCCCGAGTTGCCGCCGAAGGCGGTCCCCTTGGGCCGCGAGGTGTAGAAGCGCTCGAAGATGGTCTCCAGGTTCTCCGGCGGAATGCCCGGGCCGGCGTCGTCCACCGTCGCCACGGCCCGCCCCCTGACGCGCTCGAGGCTGACCCGCACGGTTCCGCCCGGCGGGCTGAAGGAGCGGGCGTTGTCGATCAGGTTGCGGAACACCTGGCCGAGCGGGCCCTCCCGGCCGGACACCATCAGCGGATCGCCGACCGACGAGGCGAAGGCCACCTCCGGCTCGCCGTCGCGCTTGGTGGCCTGGTAGAGCGAGGCGACCTCGGCCAGGAGCCGGCCAAGGTCGAGGGCGCGCGGGTCCTCGCGCGAGAGCTCGGCGTCCAGCCGCGAGGCGTTGGAGATGTCGGTGACCAGCCGGTCCAGCCGGCCCACGTCCTGCTTGAGGATGCGCAGCAGGCGTTCGCGGGCGCCCGCGTCGCTGACCAGCTCCAGCGTCTCCACCGCCGAGCGCATGGAGGTCAGCGGGTTCTTGATCTCGTGGGCCACGTCGGCGGCGAAGCTCTCGATGGCGTCCATCCGTTCGGAGAGCGCGTCGGTCATGTCCTCCAGCGAGCGGGTCAGGTCGCCCAGCTCGTCGTCGCGCCGCGACAGGTCGGGCAGGGAGATGGCCCGCGCGCGGGCCTGGCGCACGCGGTCGGCGGCGCCGGCCAGCCGCAGCACCGGCTGGGCGATCAGCCGGTTGAGCAGCCACGAGGAGATCAGCATCACGCTGATGGCGACCAGGATGAACGGCACCAGGGCGGCGCGCTCGCGGGCGATGATCTCGTCCACGTCGCTGGCTTCCAGGGTGAGCACGCCCAGCACCGCCTGCACGTGCTGGATCGGGATGGAGACCGAGACCACCCGCTCGCCGTCGTCGGCCACGCGCATGCCGGCGATGTGGTCGCCCTTGAGCGCCAGGCTCACTTCGCGGCGCAGCGCGCGCTCGGCTTCCTCGCCCGCGGGCGGCGGCGGCTGGCCCTGGAGCTGCAGGTTGAAGCCGCCCAGGTCGTCGCGCGAGCGGGCTGGCGGCAGGGCCTTCCACTCCACCCGGTCGGCCACCCAGTAGGAATCGGCGATCAGCTTGCCGTGGGCGTCGAACAGCCGCGCGCGCTGCGAGCGCGGGTTGGACAGGATCTGCAGGATTTCGCTGGCGTAGCTGGCGTTCATCGACGGCGTCGGCTCGCCCACGGTGGCCGCGCGGTCGATGATGGTGGCGATCAGCTCGCCCTGGGTGGTGAGGCTGTCGATCCGCGCGTTGACCAACCCCCGGCGCAGCTCGTTCAACACGAGCGCGCCGGTGATCAGCACCGCCAGCCCCAGCAGGTTGAGCACGATGATCGTGCGCCCCAGCCGCGAGCCCGGCAGCCAGCTCAGCCGCGAGGGGCGCGGCTTGCGCCTAGCTCTCTCGGTATCTGTATCCGACGCCATAGAGGGTTTCGATCGCGTCGAAGGTGTTGTCGACCTCGCGGAACTTCTTGCGCATGCGCTTGATGTGGCTGTCGATCGTGCGGTCGTCCACATAGACCTGATCGTCGTAGGCCGCGTCCATCAGGTTGTCGCGGCTCTTCACGAATCCGGGCCGTTGCGCCAGCGACTGCAGCAGCAGGAACTCGGTCACGGTCAGCTTCACCGGCTTTCCGTCCCACAGGCAGTCGTGCCGGGCCGGGTCGAGCGTGAGCTTGCCGCGCTTGATCGCCCGCGAGTTGGGATCGCCCGCCTGGGGCGCGGCCGGCGCGTCCTCCTCCTCGGGCCCGCCCGCGCGGCGCAGGATCGCCTTGACCCGCTCGATCAGCAGCCGCTGGCTGAACGGCTTGTGGATGTAGTCGTCCGCGCCGAGGTTGAAGCCGAGGATCTCGTCGATCTCCTCGTCCTTGGAGGTGAGGATGATCACCGGCACGTCGGACGTGCGGCGCAGCCGGCGCAGCACCTCCATGCCGTCCATGCGGGGCATCTTGACGTCCAGGATGGCGAGGTCCGGAGGATCGGCCTCCAACGCCGCCAGGCCCGCCGCGCCGTCGTAGTAGGCGTTGACGGTGTGGCCGTGGCTTTCCAGGGCGAGACTGACCGAGGTGACGATGTTCTCGTCGTCATCCACCAGGGTGATCTTGGCCATTCGAGGTTCGCGTCTCCTTGCGAAGCTTTGCCTGCTGCTACTTGACCACCACGGTGGCCTCAATTGGGCGCGCGTCGAAATCGCCTCCGCCACGTGGCGCGGGGGTGCGACGGATCAACGCGGCTTTAACGATATTCCCTTTAACCTCCGATGCTTGGCCGGGAGGGGCCGCATGGACCGCGCGCAGATTCACTACGAGGTCTTCAGCCGTCGCAAGGCCGGCGCCCAGTGGACGCTCGAGCAGGCGACCGAAGGCCGGTCCGCCGCCATCGCATTCGCCGAAGAACTCCTCAAGGAAGGTCGCGCCATTTCTGTGCGCGTCACCAAGGAGACCCTCGACCCTGCGACGCGCGAATTCCAGTCGGTCACCATACTAAATAAGGGCGCGCCGGACACCACCAAGCCGAAGAAGGTGGCCGAGGACCGCGAGCCGCTGTGCGTCGCGCCGCAGGATCTCTACACCATCCATGCGCGCGAGCGGATCGGCCGGCTGCTGGACGGCTGGCTCGAGCGCAACCGCGCCACGCCGTTCGAGCTGCTGCACCGCCCCGACCTCGTCGAGCAGCTCGAGGCCTCCGGCGTGGAGCTGCAGCATGCGATCCAGAAGGTCGCCGTGCCCGAGGCCCAGGCCCGCAGCCTGACCGTGCATGAGCTGATCCGCACCTTCCAGGGCCTGATCGAGCGGGCGATCGAGAAGCTGCTCAAGGACTTCCGCAAGGGCGTCCTGCCGGACGTGGACAAGGAAGGCTTCGCCGCCGCGGCCGAGCGCGTGCTGCAAAATCCCGAGCGGGGCTATCTGCTGGGCGCCGGCGTCGCCGCCTCGATCGCTCCGGCGCTCAACTGGACCGACAAGGTCTCGCGCCTTCTCGACCTGGCCGACGGCGCGCCGAAGAGCGGGCCGGCCCGAGCCCTCGCCCTGCAGACGATCGAACAGCCCCTGGCCGAGATCATGGGCTCCGGCGTCGGCGTCGACGATCTGCTCGGCCGCAACCTGGACCTGGGCGAGCGGCTGGCGGCGATGACGCGCCTCACCGCCGTGGCCGAGGTCGAGGCGCTGATGAAGGTGGAGCCTTCCGTCGCCAAGATCATGCCGAAGCTGTCGGACGCGGCGCAAAGGCTGGCCGGATGGCTCAAGGGCGGAGAGTTCCGCCACGTGCGCTCGGCCATCGTGCGCCGGGTGATGCGCGAACTGACCGGCCCGCGCCGCCTGAAGCCCGGCGACGCCGAGGCCGAGATCGACGTGCTGCGGGGCCTGGCCATGGCGCTGACCGCCGCCACGGGCACGCTGCTGCCGCCGGAAGAGGTGCAGGCGGTGTTCGCCGCGCGCTCCAAGACGCTGATCACCGGCGACTTCGTCGAATCCTACCTGGGCACCGAGAAGTCGGCGGCCGAGGAGGTGGAGGCCCTGATCTGGCTGGTGGAGAACGTGATCGGCGCGGCCAACAAGCGCCAGGCGGCCCGCTACCTCGCCGCCGTGGTCATGGCCCTGCGCTTCGAGAAGGAGTTCCGCTACGGCCCGGACACCGCCGCGGCGAAGCTCGCCAGCCTGGCGCGCCTGCAGAAGGCGGCCGGGCGCGGCGGCCTGTTGCCGGAAGACTACGAGCCGATCCAGGCCAAGCTGGGCGATGTCGGCGGCATGGTCGAAGCCGACGCCAAGCTCACCTACACCGTCGCCCGCGCCCAGGCGCCGGCGCTGCATCGCCTGACCCTGCTGCTCAAGCTCGCCAACGGCGAGGCCGCCCCCCTGGGGCCGGCCGCCGACCGGGCGCGCATGGAGGCCCTGCGGCTGATGCGCGTGGATGAGACCCGCGCCGAGCTGGCCAACGCGCCGGACCGCGCGGCCGAGGTCCGCGGCCTCTTCCAGCAAGTCGGCGTGGCCGCCTAGGGCGCGACCCGCCAAGTCCCGCTCGCGTCTTCGCCCCGGACAAGCCGGGCGACGACGTCTTGAAACTCAGAGCCCCAGCGCCTCGCTGAGGGCGTCCGCCACCCGGTCCACATCCTCGTCGGCCATGCCCGGATAGAGCGGCAGCGACAGGCAGCGGGCGTACCAGGCCTCCGCGCCGGGCAGGTCCAGCGCGCCGTAGCGCTCGCGGTAGTACGGCTGGCGGTGCACCGGGATGTAGTGCACCTGGCTGCCCACGCCGCGCTCGCGCAGGGCCTCGACGACCTGCAGCCGCGTGCGGCCGGCGGCCTCGAAGTCGATCAGGGCGACCATCAGGTGCAGCGCCGGATCGCTCCATTCCGGCCGCGCCGCTGGACGGACCAGGGGCGCAAGGGGCGCCAGCCGGTCGTGGTAGCGGGCCGCCAGCGCGCGGCGGCGCTCGACGAAGCGGGGCAGCTTGGAAAGCTGCGACAGGCCAAGCGCGCAGAGCACGTCGGGCAGGCGGTAGTTGAAGCCCAGCTCCGGCATCTCGTACCACCAGGGCTCCGCGCCGGCCGGCCGCACCATGCCGTGGCTGCGCAGCGTGCGCAGGCGCTCGGCCAGGCGGGCGTCGCCGGTGGTCACCATGCCGCCCTCGCCGGTGGCGATGGTCTTCACCGGATGGAACGAGAAGGTGGCCATGGCCGAATGGCGGCAGTCGCCCACCCGCTCGGCCTGGTTGCCGAAGCGCATGGTCGAGCCCAGCGCGTGCGGGGCGTCCTCCACCAGCACCGCGCCGGCCTGGGCGGCCAGGGCCTGCAGCGCTGGCAGCTCGGCCACGTCGCCGCGCAGGTGCACGGGCAACACGGCGCGCACGCGGCCTTCGGCCCGGCCCAGGGCCTCGGCCAGGGTGTCCGGCGTCATCAGGCCGGCGTCGGGGTCCACGTCGGCGAACACCACCTCGGCGCCGACGAAACGGGCGCAGTTGGCCGTGGCCAGGAAGGTGATGGAGGGGGCGATGCACACCTCGCCCGGCTTCACGTCCAGCGCCAGCATGGCCAGGTGCAGGGCCGCCGTGCCGTTGGAGCAGGCCACCGCGTGGGCCGCGCCCACGGTCTCGGCGAAGGCCCGCTCGAAGGCCGCGACCGTCGGCCCGGTGGTCAGGAAGTCGGCGCGCAGGGCCTCGGCCACCGCGGCGATGTCGTCGTCCTCGATGGTCTGACGGCCGTAGGGCAGGACCTGGTCAGTCATGGGGTTCGTTGAGCATGGCGAGCAGGCCTTCGCCGCTCAGCCACTCGTCGTTGCTGTCGCTGGAGTAAGCGAACGACTCGTCGACCATCGGGTTGTCGGCGGCGTGGGGCTTGCGGGCGTACTCCACGAAGGTGGGCTCGATGGCGTAGCGGTCGCCGAGGTCCACCGTGGTGCGCGCGTCGTCCTGCGAGATCATCATCTCGTGCAGCTTCTCGCCGGGGCGGATGCCGATGATCTTGATCGCCGCCTCCGGCGCCATGGCGGCGGCCAGGTCGGTCATCTTCATCGACGGGATCTTGGGCACGAAGATCTCGCCGCCGCGCATCATCGACAGCGAGGAGAGCACGAAGTCGACGCCCTGGTTGAGGGTGATCCAGAACCGGGTCATCCGCTCGTCGGTGATCGGCAGTTCAGTCGCGCCCCTGTCGATCAGCCGCTGGAACAGCGGCGCCACCGACCCGCGCGAGCCCACCACGTTGCCATAGCGCACCACCGAGAAGCGCGCGCCGATGTCGCCGGACAGGTTGTTGGCGGCCACGAAGGTCTTGTCCGAGGCCAGCTTGGTCGCCCCGTAGAGGTTGATCGGGTTGCAGGCTTTGTCGGTGGACAGCGCCACCACCTGCTTCACGCGGTTGGTCAGGCAGGCCCAGACCACGTTCTCCGCGCCCAGCACGTTGGTGTGGATGCATTCGGAGGGGTTGTACTCGGCGGCCGGCACCTGCTTCAGGGCCGCGGCGTGGATGACGATGTCCACCCCGCGCAGGGCCAGCGTCAGGCGCTCGCGGTCGCGCACGTCGCCAATGAAGAAGCGCATGCAGGCGCGCCGCTCGGCCGGGAACTTCTCGGCCAGGTCGATCTGCATCTCGTGCTGCTTCAGCTCGTCGCGCGAATAGACGATCAGCTTGCGCGGCCGCGACTGCTGGAGCACGCGGTCGATGAAGCGGCGGCCGAACGAGCCCGTGCCGCCGGTGACCAGGATGACCTTGCCGTCGAGGTCGAGCGAGGTGGGCGCGAAGCGTTGCAAGAGGGCCTCCCGGACGGACCTTGGGGAATCGCCCGGGCAATCTCTCCCCCGTCGCGTAAAGAGACCGCTAACCATAGGTGCGGCAGAACGGACCCATGAGACGGCGCGCGCTCCTCGCTCTCCCGGCCTTGGCGCTGGCGGCCCTCGCCGCCCCTGCGGGCGCGGAGGAGGAGAAGAAGAAAAGCGCCGGCCCGGACTCCTCCTACATCCGCATCCAGATCCTGACGGCGACCATCAAGCGCCGCGACGGCCATCGCGGCGTCCTGACCGTGGAATCGGGGCTCGACGTGCCCGACCCCAAGCTGCGCGAATTGGCCGCCATGTCCACGCCGCGCCTGCGGGCGGCCTATTTCCAGGTGCTGCAGACCTACGCCAACGGCCTGGCGCCGGGCGAACCGCCCAACGCCGACTTCCTGGGCGCCGAGCTGCAGCGCGAGACCGACAATCTGCTCGGCCGGTCCGGCGCGAAGTTCCTGTTCGGCTCGATCATGATGAACTGAGCGGCCGCGCCGCCCGCCCGTCACATCGCCGAGATGCCGCCGTCCAGCTTCAGCTCCGCGCCGGTCATGAACTTGCTCTCGTCCGAGGCCAGGTAGACGGCGGCGTTGGCGATGTCGTCCGGCTCGCCGATGTGGCCGAGCGGGATCTGCCGGGCGAGCTTGGCCTCGGCCTTCTCCTTGCCGAACTGCTGGCGGATGCGGTCCAGGATCGGCGTGTCGATGAAGGTCGGGTGGATGGAGTTGGAGCGGATGTCCAGCCCCTGCTTGGCGCAGTGCAGGGCGATGCCCTTGGAGAGCAGCCAGACCCCGGCCTTGGAGGCGTTGTAGACCGGCGAGTTATGGGCCGCGATCAGGCCGGCGATCGAGGAGATGTTGATGATCGAGCCGGGCTGGTTCTGGCGCATGTATTTCAGCGCGTGCTTGGTTCCCAGGAACACGGAATCGACGTTGACGCTCATCACCAGCTTCCAGTCCTCGAAGCTGAGAGTCTCGATGTCGCCGCCGCGGCTGATGCCGGCGTTGTTGATCAGGACCGAGATGCCGCCCATGGCCGCGTCGGCCTCTTCCAGGGCGTAGATCCACTGGTCTTCCTTGGTCACGTCCAGCGGGAAGGCGAAGGCGGTTCCCTCGCCCTGGGCCGCGTTGATCTCGGCGGCGACCTTCTTGGCGCCCTCATGGTTGATGTCGGCCAGGGAGACCTTGGCGCCTTCCTCGGCGAGCCGCCGCCCCATGGCCGCGCCCAGGCCCTGCGCCCCGCCGGTGATGAAGGCCTTCTTGCCCGCGACGCGTCCCGCCATCTGAAACTCCCTATCGAATGATCAGTCGGCCCCGGTCTCGGCGGCGGCCTTGTCCATGAACGCGGCGAGCTGAACGTCGAGCTCGCTCACCCCGTCGGCGTCGTGGGTGGTGAGCACCACCTCGACGCGGTTGTAGACGTTGGACCATTCCGGATGGTGGTCCAGCTTGTCGGCCATCAGCGCCACGCGCGTCATGAAGCCGAAGGCGGCGTTGAAGTCGGCGAAGCGGAAGCTGCGCACGATGCAGTCGCGCCCGTTCGCCCCCGCGCGCCAGGCGGGCAGCCGCGCCAGCGCCTGCGCCGCTCCGATCCTCTCCGGCCGGGCCATCACGCCGGCTCCGCGGCGGGGAAGGAAAGGCCGGTGGCCTCGGCGAGCTCGCCGAGCGCCTGGTCGACGCCGGAGACCTTGATGGCCTTCATGCCGAGCTGGGCGGCCGGCTTGCAGTTGATCCCCAGGTCGTCGAGGTAGACGCAGGCGGCCGGCTCCACGGCCAGGAGGTCGCACATCATCATGTAGATCTTCGGGTCCGGCTTGCGCACGCCGGCCTTGGAGCTTTCGATGATGGCGTCGAACAGCGGCA
This sequence comes from Phenylobacterium sp., assembly GCF_041916435.1. GTDB lineage: Bacteria > Pseudomonadota > Alphaproteobacteria > Caulobacterales > Caulobacteraceae > Phenylobacterium. Next base: position 301,358 of record NZ_JAYRZM010000005.1, read on the forward strand.
TGATCTGGCCCATGGCGCCGGCGGCGCGCTGGATCTCGTCCTGGCCGGGGCTGTGCATCGAGACCACGTTGTTGGTGATGCAGCCCACCTTGAAGTGCTGCTTGCAGGTCTTCAGCGCCTCGACCATGCGCGGGCGCACCTGGCCGGACAGCAGCGGCAGCACGTCGGCGCCGCGCACCGGATGGCCCAGCGCCGTGGACTCCTCCAGGAACAGCTCGTCGAAGCGGCCCGCGTCGACCTCGTTGCGCTCGAACAGCGCCCAGGCGTTGTCATGATGGTTCGTGGCGTTGATCCGGCGGATCAGGTCCTTGGGCAGGCCGCGCTCGGCCTCGAAGCGGTTGAACGCCTCGAAGGGCGATGAGGTGAACACCCCGCCGAAATCCCAGATCACCGCCTCGACCGCCATGCCCCGTCCGCTCCCGATTGAAATCCGGCGCGACGCTAGTGATGCGGCGGCGGCGGCGCAAGCGGCGAGCCGCGCGGCGATCTGCTATGGAGCGGGCCATGACTCCCGATCGCCTGCCCCTGCCGCTTCGCAGCGCCGTGTTCGGCTCGGCGGTGGCGGTCCTGCTCTGGCTTACCCTGGCGCCGAGCGATGAGCTGCCGCAGGTGAGCTTCTGGGACAAGGGCGAGCACGCCCTGGCCTTCCTGGTGCTCGCGGGGCTGGGCCTGGTCCTGTTTCCGCGCCATCCGGTCCGCATGATCGTCGGCGTGACGGCGCTCGGCGCGCTCATCGAGATTCTGCAGGCGACCATGGACCTGGGGCGCGACGGCGACTGGCGCGACCTGGCCGCCGACGTCGTCGGCGTGGCGGCGGCCCTGCTGCTGTTCGCGCTGGCGCGGCGCACGCTGCGGCGATGAGCCCGCGCCACGCGCCCTGGGCGGAAGCGGCGGACTTCGCCATCGGCCTGAAGCCCATCGCCGAGGCCGACTGGCTGGAGGGCGGCGAGGCCGATCCCGCCGCGCGCAAGGACGCGCTCTACGCGGCGCATCGGGCCCAGGTCTTCGCCCAGACGCCGGGGTCGCGGACGGGCCAGGCCGAGGTCGCCGAACTGGTGGCCGCCGCGCTCGGACCCGATCCGGCGCCGCGCTCCGACCTGCCGCCGATCTACGCCGCCGCCAGGCGCCTGTCCGACGACCTGTGCCTGATGGAAAAGACCGGCGGCGCCTGGCGCCTCGCCGCGCTCAGCCTGTCGGCCGGCAGCTTCTTCTCGGCCTCGGACGTGATCGGCCAAAGCCTTTCGGAGCTGCACGGCCCGGTGACGGGCTTCCAGGACCGGTTCCTCACCCGCGTGCAGCGCATCTTCGACGGCCTGCGGCCGGGGCTGATCCTGGAGCGTCGCAACTGGAGCGTGGTCAACTCGGCCGAGCTCTCCGCGCCCGATCCGGCGCCGATGCGCGCCCGCATCGCCGACATCGCCCCCGAGGACGTGGGCCGGGCCCTGTTCACGCGGGTGGAGCGGCAGACCCTGCGCCGGCTGCCGCGCACCGGCGGCGTGCTCTTCACCATCCGCGTGTGGCTCTCGCCGCTGGACGAAATCGCCGCCGAACCGGGCCGGCTGGCGGCTTTCGGGCGGGCCTGGCGGGCGGCGCCCGAGGCGTTTCGCGACTATAAACGACTGGATCTGTATGATCGCCTGATAGACGCGTTCCTTCGCGCACATGGAGAATCGCACAGCGTTAACGGGAATGGCTCTCCATCCTCGCGCGCCAAGTGACCCAGAGGCCGCCATGCGTTTCCGTCTGCTGATCCCCTTCGCCGCCGTGCTGGCGCTCGGCGCCTGCGGCGAGAAAACCACGCCGAAGCCGCCGCTTCCGACGGCGGTCACGGCGCCGATCGCGCCGGCCGCGCCCGGCGCGGAGACGCCCGCCACGACCACGGCGGCGGCGCCCGTCGCCGCCTGCCCGCCGCAGCCCAAGCCGGTCTGCCCGCCCGCGCCGGCGGTGCATAAGGTCTCGCTGAAGGCCAAGCCGGCCGTGCGTCACAAGGTCCACCGCAAGGCGGTCCGCCACAAGGTCACGCACGGCGCGGTCGCCCGCGTCGAGCCGGGCCTCTACCCCTACAAGCGCTACCACGGCGAGACCCGCAAGTACGGCTACGACGAGCGCTATCACGAGCATCGCGGCTATCCGCCGCCGCCGGCCGAAGACCGCTACGCCGACCGTGAGGCCGACCACTACCACGCCTATGGCCAGTCCGGCGCGGTGGAGCATTTCGCCGACCGCGGCGAGCGCTACGGCTATCGCCAGGACGACCGCCGTCAGGACGACCGCTACAGCTCCGGCGGCCGGTCCTACGAGCGCTACGAGCGGCATGACAGCTACGGTGCTTCCGACGACGCCGCGGCCCGCGCCTACGCCGAAGGCCGCGCCGAGGGCTACCGCGAAGGCGCGCGCGACCATGCCGGGGCGGCTTCGTCCTACAGCTCCTCGTCGAGCAGCTATTCCGAGCGCAGCTACTCCAGCGGCTCGTCCTCCAGCGGCTCGTCGTCCTCGAGCTACAGCGAGCGCTATGAGGACGGCGCCAGCTATCGCCGCGGCGAGGCTGGCGCGCCGGACGGCTGCTGCCAGAGGGTGTCCACCGGCGCCGCCGGCCGCGATCCCAACGGCTTCCTGACCTGGCCCGGCAAGGTTCCCGCCGCGCCCTATTGAGCCGGCTCTTGACGGGCGCCCTCGGGCGCGTGGTCGAATAGGCGCTCGCCGGGGATCGCGCCGCCGGCCCCGCCGAGCCACGCCCCATGCCGCTGATCGTCGAAGACCTGGCCAAGCGCTACGGCCCCACGGCCGCCCTGCACGACGTCTCGCTGACGGTGGACGACGGGGCGTTCCTGGCGCTGCTTGGTCCGTCCGGCTCGGGCAAGACCACGCTCCTGCGCATCCTGGCCGGTCTGGCCCAGCCCAGCTCCGGGGCGGTGCGCTACGCCGGGGAGGACTTCCTGGCGCTCAGCCCGCGGGAGCGCCGGGCCGGGATGGTTTTCCAGCACTACGCCCTGTTCCGGCACATGAGCGTGGCGGCCAACATCGGCTTCGGCCTCAGCGCCCGGCCGCGCGCCCAGCGGCCCTCCCGCGCCCGGATCGCCGCGCGGGTGGAGGAGCTCCTGGCCCTGGTGCAGCTCGAGGGGATGGGCGGGCGCTACCCCGGCCAGCTTTCCGGCGGCCAGCAGCAGCGGGTGGCCCTGGCCCGCGCCCTGGCCATCGAACCGCGCCTGCTGCTGCTCGACGAACCCTTCGGGGCCCTGGACGCCAAGGTGCGCCGCGACCTGCGCCGCTGGCTGCGGCGGGTGCATGACGAGACCGGCGTGACCACCGTGTTCGTCACCCACGACCAGGACGAGGCCCTGGACCTGGCCGACCAGGTGGCGATCCTCAGCGACGGCCGGATCGTGCAGACGGGAAGCCCGGCCGAGGTCTATGAGCGGCCGGCCAGCCCGTTCGTCTTCGATTTCCTGGGCGCGGCCAACCGGCTGGAGGGCGAGGTGCGCGCGGGCGAACTGCGGCTGCTCGGCGCGCGGCTCCCCGCGCCCGGCCGTCCGGACGGGCCGGTCCAGGTCTATTTCCGCCCGCACGACGTGGCGGTGGATCCGCCGGGCGGCGGCGGCTTTGCGGCCCGTCTCGACACGGCGGTCGTCCGCGGCCCGGCGGTGCGCCTGGAATGCTCGGCGGGCGGGCAGGCGATCGAGCTGGAGCTCGCGGCCGATCAGGTCCGTGGGCTCTCGCGCGGCCAGGATGTGCGGCTCGAGCCGCGGAAGTTCGCCCTGTTCCCCCGCGGCTAGTCCGCCGTGGCCGGCAGGCGCGCGCCGCAGAGTTCGAGCGGCGCGGGCCGGTGGCTGACCAGGATCAGGCCCTGGCCCGTGCGCGTCAGGCGCTTATCGAGAGCGTCCACCAGGGCCGTCTCGGTGGCCGCGTCCAGCCCCTCGGTGGGCTCGTCCAGCACCAGCCACGGCGCGGTGCGCAGATAGGCGCGGGCGAGGCTGAGCCGGCGCCGCTCGCCGCCGGAAAGCTGCTCGCCGCCGTCGCCGATCCAGGTGTTCAGGCCGTTCGGCAGGGCGCGCACGCGCGCTTCCAGCCGCGCGTCGGCCAGGGCGGCCCAGAGTTCGGCGTCGCCGGCCCCCGGCGCGCCGAGCAGCAGGTTCTCGCGCACCGTGCCGGTTATCAGCCGGCTGTCCTGCGGCGCATAGGCGAACAGCGGCCGCGCCGCGCCGATCGGCTGGGCCTCCAGCGGTCCGCCGGCCGTCCGGAAGTGGCCCTTGGGCGGCGTGCGCAGGCCGAGCAGGGCTTCGAGGGTGCGGGTCTTGCCGCAGCCGGAGGGGCCGACGATGGCCACGCGCCCGCCGGGCGTCAGCGGCCGGCCGTCGATCTCCAGGCTGGCGTCGACCGGCCTGGATGGCGGGGCGGCGGCCGGATCGCCGAGCAGGGCCGACAGCCGTTCGCGCGCCTCGGCCAGGGCGCCCTTCTGCTCGGCGGCGGCCAAGAGACCAGCCGCGCCTTCCACGCCCGACAGCGTCGCCAGGGCCGCCAGGGCCATCAGCGGCAGGCCGGCCTTGGCGCTCAGCGCCAGGACCGCGACCAGGGTGGCGGCCAGGATCGCCGTCTGCGCCGCGCCCAGCAGGGCCTCGCCGCGCGCCCGCCGGGCCTTGGCCTCGCCCAGCGCCCGGTCGTGGGCCATCACCGCGTCCACCGCCCGGTCCAGCAGGCCGAAGCAGTGGAGCTCGGGCGCGGCGGCGGCGTAGGCGTTGAAGCCGTCCTTCAGCCGGCCGGCGGCGCGCAGGGCCTGGCGGCCGGGCTCGGCCGAGACCCGCCGCGCCAGGGCTTCGCCGGCCCAGAGCTGGGCGGCGAGCCCGATGAGGAACGCCAGCGCCGCCCACGGCGAGGCGATGGCGATCAGGGCGGCGGCGACGCCGGCCCCCGCGGCGGCGGCCCAGGGCGCGGAGCGGCGCACGAAGACGGTCTCCACCGCCTCGACGTCCTGCACCAGCCGCGCGGCCGCCTCGCCGGACGACAGCTTCAGTGAGCGTTCCGGGTCGGCGGCGGCCAGGCTGGCGAACAGGGCTGGGCGCAGCTCGGCCAGGGCCCGCAGCGCCGCCTGGTGGCTGAACAGCCGCTCGCCGTAGCGGCCCGCGGTGCGCAGGATGGCGAAGGCGCGGATGCCGGCGCTGGGCAGGAGGTAGTTGAATCCCGTCGCCGCTGCCGCTCCGGTCGCGCCCGCCAGCGCCGCGCCGGCCAGGAACCAGCCGGAAAGCCCGAGGAGCGCGGTGGCGGCCGCGGCGGTCGTCAGGGCCGAGAGGGCGGCGACGGACAGGTCCAGCCGGCGGCGGCGGACCTGGCCGGCCAGGAAGCGGTCGAGGGGATGGTCGCGCATCAGGCCAGCCTCACGACATGGTCGGCGATGTCGGCCAGGGCCGGCGAATGGGTGGCGGCGATCACCGTGCGCGGCCCGGCGGCGGCGCGGACCAGGGCGATGATCTCGGCCTCGGCGGCGGCGTCCAGGTCGGCGGTGGGCTCGTCCAGCAGCAGCAGCGGCGCGGGCTTCAACAGCGCGCGGGCCAGCGACAGCCGCCGCCGCTCGCCGCCGGAAAGGCCGCCGCCGCGCTCGTCGATCCAGGCCTCGGCGCCGTCGGCGCGGCGCGCGAGGGCGGCGTCCAGCCCGACGGCGCGGGCCATCTCGAGGGCGGCCTCGGGGGTGACGCCCGGCGCGGCGAGGGTCAGGTTGTCGAGCAGCGAGCCGGGGACGAGGGCCGGCGCCTGGCCGGCCCAGGCGGCGACCGCCGCGAAGCCGCCGGTCTCGGCCAGGCTGAAGCCGTCCACGCGCATGTCGCCCGCCGCCAGCGGCTTCAGGCCCAGCAGCGCCTCCAGCAGGCTGGTCTTGCCCGAGCCGGTGGGGCCGAGCAGCACCGTGAGCCCGCCGGCCGGACATGTCGCCTCGACCGGACCGATCACCAGGTCGTCGAAGGCGATCTCCACCTGCTGGAAGACCACCTGCGGCGCCTGCCGGATCAGGGGCGCCGGCCGCGGCGCGGTCTCGGCCGTCTCCTCCAGCCAGCCGCCCAGGCGTCCGGCGGCGGCCTCGCCGAGCTGCTTTTCGTGATAGGCCGCGGCCAGCCGGCGCAGCGGCGCGTAGACCTCCGGCGCCAGCGCCAGGGCGTAGAAGGCGCGGGGGAAGTCGATGGTCTCGGGAACCTTGAACGGCAACAGGCCCAACAGGGAGAAGCCGGCGTAGACCGCCACCAGGGCCACCGCCAGGGCGGCGAAGAACTCCAGGGCGGCGGTGGAGACGAAGGCGATGCGCAACACGCCGAGCGTGCGTTCGCCGACTTCGCGGGCGGCCTCGCCCACGCGGGCGGTCTCGGCCGCCTCGGCCTGGAAGGCCAGCACCACCGGCAGGGCGCGCACCCGGTCGACGAACAGGCCGGACAGCCGGGCCAGGGCCTGGAACTGGCGGCGGGCTTCGCCGGCCGCCGCGCCGCCGGCCAGGATCATGACCATGACGAAGGGGACCAGCGTGGCCAGGAGGATCGCCGCGGCGATCGGGCTGGCCAGGGCCACGGCGGCGCAGATGGCCAGCGGCGCGACGGTGGCGCCCAGGCGCGCCGGGGCGTAGCGGGCGAAATAGCCGTCCAGGGCCTCGACCTCCTCGACGACCGCGCCGCCGGCCTCGCCCAGGCTGGCCGCGTCGCCCCGCCGCCGGCCGAGGGCCGCGGTCAGGACGCGTCGTCGGACGGCCGACTTCACCCGCCGGGCGTGCTCGGCGGCCAGGCGGGCGAGTCCCTGGGCGGCCAGGGCGCGCACGACGAGCGCGCCGGCCATGGCCGCCAGGGATTCGATCTGGGCTTGAGTGACGAGGGCCGCCACCAGTCCGGCGGCGAAGCCCGCCGCGGCCAGGGAGTCCAGGACAATCAGCGTCGTAAGCGGAACGCGGGGATCGCCATGCGCGCGGCCCAGGAGGGCCAGGAGCCTGCGATCGGCGGCTTCATCGGCGCGGCTCATGGGACTCGCCGATCATACATGAATACATTCACACATTCTAATATTGATTTAGCCGTCACGCGGGTGTTTAAGGGGCCCCAGCAAAGGGGTATCGAGTCATGGACCTTGGCGCCGTCGAGCTCTCTCGTCTGCAGTTCGCCCTTACGGCGATGTACCACTTTCTCTTCGTGCCGTTGACGCTGGGGCTGTCGTTCCTGCTCGTCATCATGGAGAGCGTCTATGTGATGACCGGCCGGCCGATCTGGCGAACCATAACGCGGTTCTGGGCCACGATCTTCGGCATCAATTTCGTCCTGGGCGTGGCCACCGGGCTCACCATGGAGTTCGAGTTCGGCACGAACTGGTCGTACTACTCCCACTACGTCGGCGACATCTTCGGTGCGCCCCTGGCGATCGAAGGGCTGATGGCCTTCTTCCTGGAGGCGACTTTCGTCGGCCTGATGTTCTTCGGCTGGGACCGGCTGTCCAAGCAGCAGCACCTGTTCGTCACCTTCATGGTCGCCCTGGGCTCGAACCTGTCGGCCCTGTGGATCCTGGTGGCCAACGGCTGGATGCAGAACCCGATCGGCGCGGTGTTCAATCCCGACACCATGCGCATGGAGGTCTCCAGCTTCCGCGACGTGCTGTTCAACCCGGTGGCCCAGGCCAAGTTCGTCCACACGGTCAGCGCCGGCTACACCACCGCCTCGGTGTTCGTGCTGGGGATTTCGGCCCTGATGCTCCTGTGGGGCAAGTGGCCGGGAGTGGCCAAGCGCTCCTTCGCCGTGGCCGCCGCCTTCGGCCTGGCGTCGTCGCTGTCGGTGGTCGTGCTGGGCGACGAGAGCGGCTACGCCCTGACCGACAACCAGAAAATGAAGCTCGCGGCCCTGGAGGCCATGTGGGAGACCGAGCCCGCGCCTGCCGGCCTGACCGCCTTCGGCGTTCCCGACCAGAAGACGCACACCACGCACTTCGAGGTGAAGATCCCCTACGTCCTGGGGCTGATCGCCACCCGCAGCATCGACCGGCCGGTGGAGGGCATCCTGCCGCTGGTGGCCCAGGCGCAGGACCGCATCGAGAACGGGGTGAAGGCCTACGACGCCCTGGAGCGGATCAAGGCCTCGCCTGACGACAAGGCCGCCCGCGCCGACTTCGAGATGCATCGCGCGGACCTGGGCTACGCCCTGCTCCTGAAGCGCTACGTGGCCGACCCGCGCACGGCCGACGAGGCGACGATCCGCAAGGCGGCCTTCGACACCGTGCCGAACGTGCCGGTGATGTTCTGGGTGTTCCGCGCCATGGCGGGGCTGGGCTTCTTCTTCATCGCCGTCTTCGCCACGGCCTTCGTCCTGGCCTCGATGCGGCGCTGCGACACCAAGTGGTTCCTGCGCCTGGCGGTGGCGATCATTCCGCTGCCGTGGCTCGCCGCCGAGTCCGGCTGGCTGCTGGCCGAGCTTGGCCGCCAGCCCTGGGCGGTGGACGGGGTGCTGCCCACCTTCCTGGGCGGCTCCAGCCTCACCAAGGGCCAGGTCTGGCTGACGATCATCGGCTTCACCCTGCTCTACAGCACCCTGGCGGTGGTCGAGATCGGACTGATCGTGCGCACGGTGCGGCGCGGACCCTATGCGCACCATGATCATCCCGGCGAGACCGGCGGCGAGGCCCCCGCGCCCGCTCCGCTCCCGGCCGAGTAAGGAGGCGATTGATGGACCTTCCCCTCGACTATCCGACCCTCAGGGTCATCTGGTGGGGCCTTCTGGGCGTCCTGCTGATCGGCTTCTCGCTCACCGACGGGTTCGACCTGGGCGTGGCGGCGCTGTTGCCCTTCGTCGCTCGCAACGACGGCGAACGGCGCATGGTGATCAACACCATCGGCCCGACGTGGGAAGGCAACCAGGTGTGGTTCATCCTGGGCGGCGGGGCGATCTTTGCGGCCTGGCCGTTCGTCTACGCCGTCAGCTTCTCCGGCTTCTACCTGGCGATGTTCGCCGTGCTGGCCTCGCTGATCCTCAGGCCCGTGGGCTTCAAGTACCGCTCCAAGCGGCCCAATCCGGCCTGGCGCGCGTCGTGGGACTGGGCGCTGTTCGTCGGCGGCTTCGCGCCGGCCCTGGTGTTCGGCGTGGCGGTGGGCAACGTGCTGCAAGGCATTCCCTTCCGCCTGGATAGCGACCTGCGCGCCGTCTACGAGGGCGGCTTCTTCGGCCTGTTCACCCCCTTCACCCTGGTCTGCGGCCTGCTGTCGGTCGCCATGCTGGTGCTGCACGGCTCGGCCTGGCTGACCATCAAGGCCGAGCACGGCCCGGTGCGCGACCGGGCGCGGACCTACGGCACGATCGCGGCCGCCGCGGCCATCGTCCTCTTCGCCGTGGGCTACGCCTTCGTCGCCTTCGGCGGCCTGGGCTACAGGCTGGAGGGCGCGGTGGACCCGGCCGGCCCGTCCAACCCGCTGCGCGCCATGGCCGCGGCGGCGCCGGGCGCCTGGTTGAGCAATTACTCGGCTTATCCCTGGATGTGGATCGCCCCGATCCTCGGCTTCGCCGGCGCGGCCCTGGGCCTGGTCGGCGTGCGCGCCGGGCGGGAAGCAGCGGCCTTCGCCGGTTCGTCGCTGGCGACGCTGGGCATCATCTCCACGGTGGGGCTGTCGATGTTCCCCTTCATCCTGCCCAGCTCGATCGACCCGAAGTCGAGCCTTCTGGTGTGGAACGCCTCGTCCAGCCACATGACCCTGTTCATCATGCTGCTGGTGACCCTGGTCTTCCTGCCGATCGTGCTGCTCTACACCGCCTGGGTGTTCAAGGTGCTGTGGGGCCGGGTCTCGGTGGCCGACCTGTCCACCAATCCCGACCTCTACTGAGAAAGGGCGAAAGCCATGTGGTATTTCACCTGGGTTCTCGGCCTCGGCCTCGCCGTCGCCTTCGGCGTGCTCAACGGCATGTGGCACGAGTTCTACCTGCTGGACTCCGGCGACGGCGGCGAGAACGAAGAGCCTTAGGGCCGGACCTCAGAAGTAGCGGCGTAGCTGCAGGTAGAACCGGCTGGCCGGGGCGACCCGCACGGCCGAGCCGGCGCTCAGCGGCAGGCCGCCGTACTCCGTCCCGCCCGGGCCCATCGGCGCCTGGGCGCCGGCGATCAGCACCGCGTCGTCGCTCAGCGACCAGGTGGCCTGGCCGACCAGATAGGCGCTCCCGTCGTCCAGGTTGGCGATCAGCGTGGGCGCCAGGGTGAGGAGCGGCGTCCATTCCAGCGAAATCCCGGCGGCCAGGTAGTCGCGCGACACGGTGAAAGCCTGGCCCCTGGCGATCCGCTCGGCGAGGCCGGCGGGCAGGGCGTCCAGCGCCGGCTCGCCCGACGCGCCGAAGCCGTTGCGATGGTATTCGGCGAACACCGTGGCGTTGCGCCCGGCCAGGGCCAGGGCGTCGCTGACGTTGGCCAGGAGCGACAGGCGCGCCGCCCGCCCGTCCAGCCAGGTGGGCACGATCTCCAGATTCCACACCGCCCCGCCCAGGGGGCCGCTCAGTCCGGCCGCCGCGGTCCAGTCGCCGTGGTCGCGGGCCAGCATCGCCGTGGTCCCGATGGCCCCGGCCGCGCCGTGATAGTGCAGGGCGAAGGTGCTTGCGTCGGCCTCCACGGGCCCGCCCGGCCGCGCCGGCCTTGGAGCGGCGATGAACTGAAGGTCCGAGCCGTCGGCGAACAGCTTCTGGACATAGATCATGTCCACGCCGGCCTTGTAGTCGACATCCACCGCGTCGGGCGCGAAGGGATCGACCAGGTCCATCGGATGGAACACCGTGCCCGCGCCCCAGGTCAGCGCCTGGCGGCCGACGCGCACCACCCAGTCGGGGGTGGAATAGCCCACGGCCAGCCGGTCGATGCGGTGGACGATTGTGAGCCGGTCGCGGTCGGCGACGGCGCCCGTGAGGTCGAGCAGCGTGGCCGGCGGCGCCCGCCCCAGGATCGCCGCCTCGGCCCGGCTCGTCGCCACGCCCGGTCCCGCCTCCGCGCCGAGTTCGTAGTGCACGGAAAAGTCCCAGGCGCCCGCGCGGGGCTCCCAGGTCAGGCGCAGGTCGCCCAGGGCGTCGTTCGTCGCGCGGTCGCCGAGCGCGGCGTCCAGGCTGTCGGACGAGTTGAAGGCGGCCTGGTCGGCCAGGGAGATCCGCCCGTGCAGGGGCTCGGCCAGGGCCGGCGATCCGGCGAGCGCGGCGGCGAGGCCCGCCAGGATCAGGCTGGGGCGCACCGCTTCTCCTTAAGCGAAGGCCGCGGCGCGGCGTTCGTCGGCGGTGATGCGGCCGTCGGTCATCTCGATGTGGCGGCGGGTGCGCGCGATCACGCGCGCATCGTGCGTGCCGATCAGGAAAGTGACGCCCGCCTCGTGGTTCAACCGGGCCATCAGGGCCACGAGATCCTCGGCGGTCTTGGAATCGAGGTTGGCGGTCGGTTCGTCGGCCAGCACGATGGCGGGCTTGGCCACCAGGGCGCGGGCCACGGCCACCCGCTGCTGCTGTCCGCCGGACATGTAGGCGGGCCGACGGTTCTCGAAGCCCTCAAGCCCCACGTCCTTCAGCGCGGCGACGGCTCGGCGGCGGCGCTCGGCGGCGTCCACCCCCTGGAGCTGCAGCACGAACTCCACGTTCTCCACCGCCGAGAGCACGGGGATCAGGTTGTAGGCCTGGAAGACGAAGCCGATCTTGCGCAGGCGAAGGTCGGTCAGGGCGTCCTTGTCCAGCCCGCCCAGGCGCACCCCGTCGACGATCACCTCGCCGGCCGTGGGATGGTCCAGCCCGCCGATCATGTTGAGCAGGGTCGTCTTGCCCGAGCCGGAGGGGCCGGCCAGGGTGGCGAAGTCGCCGGCGGCGATGTCCAGGTCGACGCCGTTCAGCGCCGGGGCCTCGATCGCGCCCATCCTGTAGCGTTTCACCACGCCCCGGCAGGAGACGATGGGCGCCGCCTCGCCGGCGGCTGGGGCGTCAGGCGGCATGGCTCATGACCTCCACGGGGCTGGATGCGGCCGCCTTGCGGGCCGGCCACAGGGCGACGATCACGCCGAGCACCCAGATGAGCAGCGAGATCTCAAGGACCTGCAGCGGCGCCAGGCGCGGATAGAGCACGTGGCCGACGCCGAAGAACTCCGCGCCCTGGGCTAGGAAATGCAGGTCGAGCCCGCCGGAGAGCGCCAGCACGGTCAGCACCGAAAGACCCGCGCCGATGAGGACGCCCAGGCCGATCAGCATGGCCGATTCCAGCAGCACCTCGGCCAGGATCAGCCTGGGGCGCATGCCTAGCGCCTGCAGCAGGCCGAACTCGCGCATGCGTTCGAACACGGCCATGAGCTGGGTGTTGATGATGCCGATGGCCATCAGCACGAACATGATCCACAGCCAGATGTAGACGAAGGCGCGCATGAAGCTGTCCATGGCCGCGGCCATGGGCGAGAGCGTGGTCCAGGGCCGCACGTCGAGCCCCGGCGCGGCGCGGCGCAAGCCGGCGACGACGCCCGCGAGCGCCTTGTCGTCGGCCACCTTGAAGCTGACCTCGGAAATGTCCCGGCCGATCCCCAGCATGGCCTGGGCCGTGTCGATCCCGGTGAAGGCGAACTGGTCCTCGGCGTCCAGGTTTCCGGCGAAGAGGCCGGTCACCTCGTAGCTGCGCTGGGCGAGCGCGCCGCTGTCGTCCTGCGCCATGACGATCACCCGCTTGCCCACGCGGGTCTTCAGCCGCTTGGCCAGGTGCGCGCCCAGCACCACGCCGATGTCGCCGTCGGCCTTCAGGTAGCGGCCCTGGGCGATCTCGCGGGGCAGGGTGGAAATGACCCGCTCCTGTTCGGGATGCACGCCCAGGAGGGTGACCGGCAGGGTCTTGTATTCGCTCTGGATCACCGCCGGCACGCGCACCCGGGCGGCCCAGGCGCCCACGGCCGGCGTCTTCAGGGCGGCCTCGAGCGCCCCCGCGGGCGGGGCCATGCGCCGGCCTACCGTGGCGTCTTCCAGATAGCCCTGGGCGTGGATCTGGCCCGAGCCGGTCAGCAGGTCGAGCGCGGCGTCGCGGCTGGAGCGGGCCCACGCGTCCAGCAGGGCGGCGAAGCAGAGGATGGAATAGAGCCCGGCGGCCACCACGATCAGGGTGATCACCGTGCGCCGCGGATTGCGCCACAGGCTGCGCCAGGCGAGCGGGGCCAGAAGGGCGAGGGTGTCCGTCATGCCGCCCCCATCGCCTCCACCGGCCGCAGCCTGCGGATGCGCAGGAAGGGGAACAGGCCGCCCAGCGCGATCGAGGCGATGATCGCCAGCGGGCCGGACAGGATGCTCGCCGGGCTGATCTCCGGATAGAGCCGGCCGGGCAGGCCCCATTGGGCGAGCAGGCCCTCGAGCCCGCTGAAGGCGATGCCGTGCGCGGCGAACCACAGCGAGACCGCCCCGCCGACCAGGATTCCCAGGCCGTTGCCGATGAGCGCCAGCAGCACCAGCTCGGCCCACATCATCGCCCCGATCCGGTCAGAGCGCATGCCGATGGCGAGCAGCATGCCGAACTCGCGCGTGCGCTCCAGCACCGACATCAGAAGGGTGTTGAGGATGATGAAGGCCACCACCACGACCAGGCTCGCGTACCAGAGAAGGCCGGTGGAGAAGTCGAGCGTGATCGCCTGCTTCATGCCGGGCTGCAGCGCGCCCCAGTCCTGCACCACCAGGGCGTGGGGTTCGGCGATGGCGCGCAGGGCGCCGAGCTGGCGGTTCACCGCCGGCAGGTCGCGCCCCACCAGGGCGATCAGATTGACCGCATCGCCCAGGGCGAAATCCTCCTGGAAGCGGGCGAGCGGCATCTCCGCCACCTGGCCGTCCAGCTCGGCTATGCCGGTATGGAAGACGCCGACCAGCCGCAGGCTGTCGGCGGCGATGGTTCCGTCCGCCGCCGAGCCCAGCAGCGTGATCTGGTCGCCCAGCTTCACGCCGAGGTTCTTCGCCAGCACGTCGCCCAGGATGATGGAGCCCGCGTCGCCGGATTTCAGGTAGCGGCCCTGGCGCACGGTCCCGGCGATGGTGGAGACGCGCGGCTCGCGCGCCGGATCGACGCCCGCGATAGCCGCGCCATAGCTCACCTCGCCGTTGGCCAGGATCACGTAGGAGCTCGCCCGTGGCGCGGCGGCGGTGACGCCGGGCACGGCCTCCACCTGCTTCACCAGCGCTTCGGGTGCTTCGATGGTCTTTCGCACGTCCGGGTCGTCGGCGTAGCCCTTGGGCTGGATCTGGGCGTAGCCGTCGAAGATCTTCAGCGCGTTGGACTTCATGGTGGCGTAGGAGCCGAGCTGGAACGACAGCATGAACACCAGGAGCGCGCTGGCGAACGCCATGCTGGCGACGCTCAGCCAGGTGCGCGCCGGCCGTCGCCACAGGTTGCGCCAGGCCATGGCCAGCAGCATCGCCTCAACCCCTCGGGTTCTCGAGGTTGGAGCGGGTGAAGATGTGGTCGGGCAGGCGGATGTTGAACTCGCCCGCCGTGGTCTCGATACGCGTCCAGCGGCCCGCCTCGCCCTCGGGGCGCATCACCAGCACCAGCGGATAGTCGCGCCCGCCGATGGCGCCCACCTTCTCGGTGGTCATGGTCCGCACGGGCTTCATGTCCTGGTCGAAGAAGACCTCCTTCAGGATGATGCCGTCGTCGCGCACCCGCACCACCTGCTTGCCCCAGACGATCGGCGCGCCGGGCTTGGGCGTCGCCTCGATGTCATAGGTGGTGTGGCCGCCGGCCAGCGCGGTCGCGGTGATCTTGTAGGTGTAGTCGGTGAGCAGGTCGTCGGACTTGGCCAGGTCGTCGTAGGAGAAGTCCGATCCCATCCAGGACTGCGAGAGCATCGAGGCCGGCAGCTTGATCGTCTGGCGCAGCTTCGGATTGTAGATCCAGGTCTCGTCACCGAGCTTCAGGGTGGCGTTTCCGGCGTCCTTGGCCGGCGCCGTGAAGCGCACCAGCGCCTGGTCGTCGCCCTGGGTCCAGCCGGTCATGGTCAGGCTGCGCTCCCACGACGGGCGGTGGATCGTCATGGTCACGGTCGTGCGCGAGCTCTTGGCCCGCCAGTTGTCGAAGGCCGCGCGCATCAGGGCGGCCGGATCGGCGGCGAAGGCCGGCGCGGCCGCGGCGAGCGCCAGGGCGGCCGCCAGCCAGGCGGCGGTCCCCCGGCGATTGGGGCGTCTTTCTTGTCGCATCGCGATCATCGTCTTCCTCCGCGCGTTTCGGCTCGAACGCCCAGGGCCGCCTTCGGCTGCCCGCCAGGATTGGACTATTAGTGTGGACCAGTCAGTCCACAGCTCTGGTCCATAGACCCGCCCGATGCTATAGGTCAAGGCCATGAGCCGAGCCCGCTTCGAGAATCTGGACGCCGAACGCCAGCAGCGCCTGTTCGACAGCGCCGCCGAGGAGTTCGGCGAGCGCGGTTACGACGGCGCCTCGCTCAACCGGATCCTCACGCGATCGCGTATGAGCAAAAGCTCGCTTTACTACTATTTCAACGACAAGGCCGACCTGTTCACCACCCTCGTCGAGCGCTCCATCGCCTTCCTGCTCAAGGATATCGGCGGGTTCGATCCGCAGGCCCTGACCGCCGAGACGTACTGGAGCGAGCTGGAGGCGCTTGGCCGGCGCGCCGTCGCGGTGATGAATGGCGACGCCTGGTACATAAAGCTCGGGCGCATGTTCTACCGCGTGCGCGGCGAATCCAAGGGCGGCGGGCCCACCGACCGGGTGTTCCAGGCCGGGGCCCGCTGGGTGGCCAAGGTGATCGCCCGCGGCCAGGAGCTGGGCGTCGTGCGCACGGACCTGCCCCTGTCGCTGCTGGCCGACAGCGTGATGGGCCTGGGCGAGGCGATGGACCGCTGGGCGGTGGCCCACTGGGACGAGATGGACGAGGACGCCCGGCTGCGCATCACTTTCGACATGATCGACCTGGCACGGCGGCTGGTCGCGCCCTAGCGCAAATGTGCGCGGCCGGGCCGTTTCGCCGGCCGGCGCGGCGACGTAAGGTTCGCCGTAGTGCCGCTTGAGCGCGTGGTCAGTAGAGTCGCCGGGATCAGGATCAGTTGGTGAAACCTCGTACCGGCGCATTCGCCCCCGGCCGCGCGGACCGGGCCGAAGCCTTCGTGCCCAGGCGCGGGCGGCCGACGGCGGCCCAGGTGGAGGCGATCAATCGCTCGATCCTGGCGGCCGCCACCGAGCATTTCCTGTCGGTCGGATTCGACAGCGCCTCGATGGAGGCGGTGGCGGCGCAGGCCGGCGTCTCCAAGGGCACGCTCTACGCGCGCTTCCCCATCAAGGAGGCGCTGCTGCGCGCGGTGATGGAGGCGCGCGTCGCCGCCTGGTCGGCCGAGTTCGGCCAGCCCGATCCGTCGTCGCGGGAGGGCCTGGAGGACCGCATGCGCCGCCACGCCAGGGTGATCGCCCGCGCCTTCGCCACCGAGGAGATCCGCGCCTTCGAGAAGCTGGTCCGGGGGCCCGCCGTCGCCCCGGAGATCGGCCGCGCCTTCTACGGCACGGCCATCCGCTTCGCCCTGCAGCAACTGGTCGACGACATCGTCGAGGGCACCAAGGCCGACGCCGTCCCGCCCCGCGATCCGCAGCAGGTGGCGCAGATGCTGCTGGCCATGCTCTACGGCCGTCTGCACCTGGAGGAGGGCGTCCACGCGATCTCCGAGGACGAGGCGGGCGCCTACGCCGACCAGGCCGTGGACCTTTTGTTCGCCGGGCGCTGCGCCTGGTAGCGGCCGGCCCGGCTCAGGCGATCGAGCGGGCGCCGTCGATCACCAGCTCGGTCCCGCTCACGTAGCTGCTTTCGTCGCTCGCGAGCCACAGGACGCCGGCGGCCACCTCCTCGGGCAGGCCGGGGCGGCCGAACGGCACGGCGCGTTCGGTGAAGGCGGCCAGGGTGGCGCCGCGCGGCCGCTCGTTCGACCCGTCCGGCCGGGTGCCGATCAGGCTGTCCCAGATCGCCGTCGCCACGATGCCGGGGTGCAGGGAGTTGACCCGCACGCCGTCTTTCAGCGCCGCGCACTCCAGGGCCACCGACTTGGTGAAATAGCGCACGGCCGCCTTGGTGGCGCAGTAGCCGGAGACGTTGGGCGAGGCCTTGAGCCCGGCGATGGAGGAGACGTTGACGATGCTGCCGCCCCCGCCCCGGCGCATCAGCGGCAGGGCGTGCTTCACTCCCAGGAACGTCCCGTCGAGGTTGACCGCCGTCTGCCGCCGCCAGTCGGAAAGGCTCATCTCGGTCACCGGCGCCGACAGGCCGATGCCGGCGTTGTTGACCAGCACGTCGAGGCGGCCGTGTTCGCGGTCGATGTCGGCGATCACCCCGGCCCAGGCGTCCTCGTCGGTGACGTCGTGGGCGAGGAACCGGGCCTTGCCGCCCGCCGCCTCGATCTCGGCGACGAGCTCCGCGCCCCGGTCGGCCGCCAGATCCGTGGCCACCACCAGCGCGCCTTCCCGCGCCAGGGTCAGGGCCGCGGCGCGCCCGATGCCGCCCGTCGCCCCGGTGATGCAGGCGATCTTGCCCTCGACGCGTCCTCCCATCGCCGCCTCCTAGACCAGGTCCAGGGCGCGCAGCACCATGGACTGGTCGAAGTAGGGCCGCTCGCAGATGATCTTGTCGCCGCCGGGCGGGAACTCGAAGGTCGCGGCCATGCGCACGCGAAAGCTCTTGCCGGTGGGCTCGACCACGCCCTTGGGCGTCCGCAGCGGCCCCAGGTGCGTGCCGGTGAGGAAGAACTCCACCAGCACCGTGTTGCCGGCATGGGCGATGGCGACGATCTCGTTGGCCTGGTCGGGGAAGGGCGTGCGCGAGGCGGTGAAATAGCCGCGCACCTCGGCTTCGCCGTCGAACACCGTGCCGGGGCCGTACATCTCGTAGCGCGGGTGCTGGAAGGTGGCGATCACCCCGTCCCAGTCGTTGACGCACTCCAGCGCCATGTGGTCGCGCACGGTCTTCAGGCGGCGCTCGGCGAGGTCGTCCATTTCGTCTCTCCCTAGGGGTCTTGTGCGTTCAGCGTCAGCCCAGGCGCACGGGGGCCTGGGGGATGGTGGTCCAGAAATCGGGGTCGTGGCCGAACATGATCGTCGAGCCGCGGGCCTGCATTTCGCGCAGGCGGCGGAACACGGCGAGCGCGGCCTCCTTGTCGGCGATGATCCCCGGCAGGCGCAGCTTCTCCAGGGATTCCCGAAGGTAGCAGGCGTCGCCGCACAGCACGAACTCGCCGCCGAGCTCGGTGCGCACCCGCAGCGACTGGTGGCCCGGCGTGTGGCCATAGGTCGGCAGGCAGACGACGGCGCCGTCGCCGAAGACGTCGTGCTCGCCCTCGACCTGGCGCAGGCGCTGGCCGGTGTCCCAGTCGCCGAGGAGGTAGCCGTGGGTGTTCTTCACCACCCGGGCGTGCTCGACCTCGCGCCGCTGGATCAGGATGTCGGCGTTGGGGAGCTGGGCGTTGCCGCCGCAGTGGTCGAAGTGCAGGTGCGAGTTGATGACGATGTCCACGCCCTCGGCCGCCACCTCGATCGCCGCCAGCCGCGCGCCGACCTCCTCGCCGGGATGGAACTGGAAGGCGTGGTAGCGCGCCAGGTTCTCGCCCACGTGGGCCAGCGAATCCTCCTGGATCGCATCGTGCAGGCCAGTGTCGAACAGGACCCGGCCCTTGGGATGGATGATCAGGTAGGAGGGGATCGGCACGGTGATCACCCCGTCCTCGCCGTCGAGCATGAAGGCGCGCGGAATGGTCACGAAGCCGCAGGTGAAGGCGTAGAGCTGGACGGACATCAGGCTTCGACCACGACGAGCTTGAGGAAGGCTTCCACCGTGCCCGCCAGCGCCTCGGCGATGACTTCCCGCGGCGAGGGCTCGGGCGGCATCATCAGGTGCTGCATGCGCACGAAGGTCATGCCGCCCATGAACAGGCGCGCGTAGTCGGCCGGCTCGCCGGGCCGCATGCGGCCGGCCATGATGAAGCGGCGGAAGTAGTCGGCCACCGCCACCACCTCGCGGTCGAACAGGGTCTCGACGAAGTGGGCCCGGTGATCGGCCATGCGGCTGGGCTCGGCGTTCAACAGGCCCATGAACCGCCGCTCGTTCACGTCGCACCACTGGTCCAGCCAGTCGGCCGCGTAGCGCCGGCAGAAGGCGGCCGGGTCGTCGGCCAGCGCCCTGTAGGCCGGCGAGGCCAGGCGGCTGGCGCCCCGCGCCGGGCCGTAGGCGTCGATCAGGGCGCTGAGGATCGCCTCCTTGCCGGCGAAGTGGCTGTAGAGGCTGGAGGCGCGCATCCCCACCTCGCCAGCGATCTGGCGCATGGAGGTGCCCGCGTAGCCCTGGCGGGCGAAGAGGACGAGGGCGACGTCGAGGATCCGGTCGCGCGAGCTTGCTTCCAGGGCGAGGTTCATGCATGGACTGCTACCTAACGAACAATCGTTAGGCAAGGCCCTCGCCGATCGCGGCCGGGCCGCAGGAGGACGCCATGGCGCTGCCGCAGACCACCACCCACCAGGATCGCCTGCTGACGGTGAACATCGCCGACACGCCGGCCTCTCCCGGCGAGGTCAACCTCACGCCGCTGTTCCTGGACCGGGAGAACGGGGTGTGGGTGCTCTACGGCAAGTTCGCGCCCGGCACGGTGCTGCCCAAGCACTTCCACACCGGCGTGGTGCACTTCTTCACCACCAAGGGCCGCTGGAACTACGCTGAGTATCCGGATGATCCGCAGACCGCCGGCAGCTATCTCTTCGAGCCGGCGGGCTCGATCCACACCTTCACCGTGCCGGCCGACGCGCCGGAGCCGGCCGAGGGCTTCATGGTGGTCTACGGCGCCAACGTGAACTTCGAGGGCGAGGAATTCCAGGACATCACCGACGCCGGCTCGCTGGAGGACATGTTCCAGGCCGCCGCCCAGGCGGGCCTGATGGCGCCGCCGGTCTACATCCGCCCGGGCCCGGGCGGCGCCGGCCTCAGCACGGCGCAGGCCGCGCCCCGGGCGGAGGCCGCCGAATGAGCCGCATCTTCGGACCGGTCCGCCAGAACGGCTACGTGGTGCGCGACATCGAGGCGGCCATGCGCCACTGGGTCGAGGTGATGGGCGTCGGCCCCTGGTTCTACATCGACCGGGTGCAGACCGACTGGTTCCGCCACCGGGGCGCCGATTCCGCCGTGGAGATGAGCATCGCGCTCGCCAACTCCGGCGACCTGCAGATCGAGCTCATCCAGCCGCGCAACGAGGCGCCCTCGCTCTACAAGGAGTTCCTGGACGCAGGCCGCGAGGGGCTGCAGCACCTGGCGTACTGGACCACCGACTACCAAGGCCTCTACGACCGCGCCCTCGGCCTCGGCTACACGGTGGGCCACGAGGGCCAGATCGGCGGGCCCCAGGGCCGCTTCGCCTATTTCGACACCGAGGCCCACCCCGGCACAGTGATCGAGATCTCCGACATCAGCGGCGGCAAGGGCGCCTTCTTCGACCATGTCCGCAAGGCCGCCGAGACCTGGGACGGAAGCGATCCGATCCGCGCGGTGAGACGGTGAGGCGCGCCGCCGAACCTTGGATTTGAAGGGAAGTGGTGCCGCCAGGGTGACTCGAACACCCGACCTACGCATTACGAATGCGCCGCTCTACCGGCTGAGCTATGGCGGCCCGAAGGCTTGGGGCGGGGCGGCGCGAAGGCGGCCCTGTCCCGCGGAGGCGCCTATTTAGCGGCTCTCGGCGCGCTCGCCAAGCGCCTGCGCGAGGCCGATCGCCGCGCCCCGGTGCGCGGGGGCAGCGGCGGGGTCGGGTCGTCGTCGCCCTGGGCCTCCCCCTGGGCCTCCTCGCCGGCGGGGTAGAGCACCGGCTCCACCGGCGCCCCCTCCAGGAACGGCGCGCGCTCCAGATAGGGCGTGGGCAGCTCGGGCAGCTCGGTCATCACCCGCTCGCGGCGCTCGTGGCGCGGGTGGACGAGCTCGCCGGTCTCGGCGAAGGCGGAGACCAGCCGCGCCCAGTCGGTGGGCTGGTAGGCGAAGGCGCGGCCTTCCGGGTCCAGGTCGGTCCAGTCCGGCTCCTGCGGGGCGGCCACCCCGTGGGCCATCCACATGCGGGCCTCGTCCGCGCGGCCGGCGGCGAAGGCGACCCGCGCGCGCAGGCCGGCGATGCGGGCGGTCACCGGCTCGCCGTCCAGCGCCTTGACCGCTTCTTCCGCGCCGGCCGGATCGCCGCCGATCAGCGCCTGCTCGACGAACAGGATGCGCGATTCCCGGTGCGCGGGGTTCAGGCCGGCCAGGTCGCGCAGGCGGTCGGCGCGCCGGCGCGGGGTCTCGGCGGTGACGAGATCGCGGTAGGCCAGCCACAGGGCCGGGTGCGGCTGGGCCTTCCAGGCCGCCTCCAGCATCTGCGAGGCGCGCTGGATCTTGCCGTCGGCGGCCAGCAGCCGCGCGGCCATCACCACGCCGGGGGCGAAGCCGGGCTGCAGCTTGGCGGCGGCCACCGCCTGCTCCAGCGCCATCTGCCGGCCCTTGGGCTCGACCGCGTGCTCCAGGCGCGCGGCGGAGGCGGCCAGCAGCGCCGAGCGGGCGCGGTCGGCGACGATGGGCGAGACGATCTTGCGGTCCAGGGCGTTCTGCACCAGCTCCAGCGCCCCGTCCCAGTCGCCGGCCTCCAGCCGCGCCTCCAGCACCGCGCGCCAGGCCCAGCGGGCGGTGCGGGCCAGGGCGAAGGCCTGTTCGGCGTGGCGCAGGGCGCCTTCGCGGTCGCCCTGGGCGGCGGCGAGCTGCATCAGCCCGCGGTGGCCGGCCAGGCGCATTTCCGGAAAGCCGAGCATGGCGCTGTAGGCGGCGTGGGCGGCCTGGGAATCCCCGGCGGCCTCGGCGGCCTGGGCGGCCAGCACGCGGGCCAGGCCCGGCGCCTCGTCGGCCAGGTCGGCGGCCTTGCCGGCCAGGCGGCGCGCCTCGGAGCCGTCGCCGGCGGCGGCGGCCAGGAAGCCGCGGGTCAGCACCTCGTTGGCCTGGCGGCGGCGGGCGTCGGCGCGGGCCCGCTCGGCGCGGGCGGGCGCCTCGACCACCCAGATGATCAGCCGCCAGACCGCCTGGGCGATCAGGGCCGCGATCAGGGTGATCAGCACGGCCGCGGCGGCGGTGGTGTCGGCGCGCCAGCCCAGCCAGACCACGCTGGCGCGGCCGGCGTCGCCGGTCATCGCCAGGACCGCCACGGCCGCCGCGGCGATCAGGAACAGCACCAGGCCGGCGCGGATCATGTCTTGGCCCCCGGCCGGGTCAGGCCCGCCAGGTCGGCGAGCGCCTGGGCGCGGATGGCGGCGATGCGCCGGTCGATCTCGGCGCGCCGTTCGGCCCGCGCGCGCCAGTCGGCCAGGGCCTCGCGCCCGGCGGGAGGCAGGCCGTCCAGGGTCTTCAGCGCCGAATCCAGGTCGCCGTCCTCCACCTGGCGTTCGGCGCGGGCGAGCACGGCGTCGACGCTGGAGCCGGCGACGTCGCCCACCCGGCGCAGGGTGACCACCCGCGACAGGGCGTAGCCGATGCGGGTCAGCAGGCCCGCGCCGTCGCCCGGCGTGTGGCTGGCCGAGGCGGCGCGGGCGGCGTAGTCGGGGAAGCTCTGGGCCAGCGCCGCGCGGGTCGGCGCGCCGGCCTCGGCCAGGCGGCGCACGGCGCTGAGCTCGCTCGAGGACGGCGAGATGGCTTCGAGCGCCGCCAGCTCCTGCAGGAACGGGCGCGAGGTCTGCGAGGCTTCCATCAGGGCCGCGGCCGAGAGCGCGGCGGCGGCGGCCTGGGTGATCTTGGCGTCCCGGGCCTCGAGCGAGGCCAGGCGGTCGGAGAGGGCGGCGACCTCGTCGGACCCTGCCGGCTCGGCCGCGGCCGGCGCCGGCGGCGCGGCGGGCGGCGCGGCCGCGGGCTCGATACGGGCCGGCTCGGCGGGCTCGGTGGCGTGCAGCGCGGTGTCGGCCAGTTGTCCGAGGTCCGGCTTGGCGGGCAGCAGGCTCGGCCCGAAGGTGGCGATCGCCGCCCCCGCCAGCACGCACAGCACCCCGAAGGCGACCAGCGACCAGACGCCCGGTCCACCGCGGCGGGCGGCCGAATAGCTGGCCGGGTCGCGCGGCGCGGTCAGTTCGGCGGGGTCGGGCGAGACGGTCATGGCCTAACGATCTATCAGATTCAGCAAGGCGGCTTCGAGAGGGAATGGCGCGAAGGCCTTGGCCGCCGCCGGCGTCTCGGCCAGCGGCTCCAGCACCGCGCGCGACAGGCCGAGGATCCGAAGGTTCGGCGCGGGGCGGGCGTCCAGCATCTCGGCCAGGGCCCGCGCGCCCTTGGGCGAATAGACCAGCGCCACGTCGGCCTGCTTCACCGCCTCCAGCGCCGCCGCGTCCAGGCTGACCGGCTGGGTGCCGTAGAGCACCAGGCGGCGGGCCGGCACGTTCCATTCGGCCAAGGCGCCCACGAGGTCGCCGGCCGGCTCTTCCGCGCCGGGATGCAGCACGACGCCGGCCACCTCGGCGCGGCGCGCGGCGATGCCGTGGGCCAGCGCCGCCACGTCGCCGTCGGTGGACAGAACCTTGCGAAAGCCCGCCTCGCGCGCCGCCCGGGCGGTGGCCTGGCCGACGGCGAAGACCGTCAGGTCGCGGCGCGGACTGGCGTCGGCGAAGGCGCGCACGCCGTTGGCGCTGGTGAAGGCCAGGGCGCCCACGTCGTCGAGGTCGATCCTGGGGGCCGCCACCGGCTGGACGGCCAGCAGCGGGACCACGATCGGCTCGTGGCCCAGGTCGCGCACGCGCGCGGCGGTGGCGTCCGCGCCGGGCTGGGCGCGCGTGATCCAGACGTGCTGGGGATGGTCGGTCATGAGGGCGTCGGTTGATTCCGGCTTCTTGGCTCAACCGTGGCGGGGTGTTCCACGCGGATCAATCCCAAAGCCTCCATGCCGGGGCATCATTCGGGCAGGAGGATGGCGTCGCCGGCCTCGTCGGCGATCTTCGCGCCCAGCTCCAGGCCCAGGCCGCGGGCGGCGTCGGTTCCGGCGGCCGCGTCGATCGCGCCTTCCTGGCGGAAGCGCAGCGCCCCGTCCGGGCTGAGCGCCTCGACCACCAGCTTCAGGCGCGCGCCCTCGATCACCGCATGGGCGCCGATCGGCGTGCGGCAGGACGCTTCCAGCGCGCCCATGGCGCCGCGCTCGGCCGCGACCGCCAGGGCGGTGGGGCCGTGACGCACCGCCTCCAGCCAGGGCGCGTCGAGGTCGCCCGCGCGGGTCTCGATGGCCAGCGCCCCCTGTCCCGGCGCCGGCGGGCGCTCGTAAGGATCCAGAAGGCTCTTGGGCAGATGGCCCAGGCCCAGGCGTTTCAGGCCCGACAGCGCCAGCAGGATCGCGTTGGCCTCGCCGGCCTGAAGCTTGGCCAGGCGCGTGTCGACGTTGCCGCGCAGCATCACCACGTCCAGGTCCGGCCGGTGGTGCAGCGACTGGGCCTGGCGGCGCAGCGAGGCGGTGCCCAGCCGCGCGCCCTGCGGCAGGTCCTCCATGCGCTCGGCCTTGAGGCTGAGGAAGGCGTCGCGCGGGTCCTCGCGCTCGGGGATGGCGGCGATGGCCAAGCCGTCCGGCACGATCGCCGGCATGTCCTTCATCGAGTGGATGGCGCAGTCGATGCGCCCGTCGAGCAGGGCCTCCTCGATCTCCTTGGTGAAGAGCCCCTTGCCGCCGATCTCCAGCAGGCGGCGATCCTGCACGCGGTCGCCGGTGGTGGTGATGACGATCAGCGGGGCGACGCGCTCGGCCTCTTCGGGCGGGGCGCCGAGGGCGGCGGCGATGCGGCGTTGCATCATGCCGGCCTGGGCGAGCGACAGCTTCGAGCCGCGGGCGCCGATCCGGACGGGCGGTTGCATGGGCACGGTGGGAGGGCTACCTCGGCGGTCAACGGGAGTCCGCCTGCTAGCAGGCCGGGCCTCCCCCCCGCAACGCCAGACCATCCCGGAGGGTCCCATCACCGCGCCTCAGACCGTGCTCGGCCTGGAGACCAGCTGCGACGAAACCGCCGCGGCGGTGGTGCGCCGCCATGGCGACGGGCGCGTGGAGGTGCTGTCCTCGGTGATCGCCTCCCAGATCGCCGAACACGCGCCCTATGGCGGCGTGGTGCCCGAGATCGCCGCCCGCGCCCATGTCGAGTCCATCGACGCCATCGCCGGCCAGGCCATGCGCGAGGCCGGTCTTGGCTATGGCGCGCTGAGCGGCGTGGCGGCGACGGCCGGTCCCGGCCTGGTGGGCGGGGTGATGGTGGGGCTCAGCTTCGGCAAGGCGGTGGCGCTCGCCCGCGCCCTGCCGCTGGTGGCGGTGAACCATCTGGAGGGCCATGCGGTCTCGGCCCGGCTCGGCGCGCACATCCCCTATCCGTTCCTGCTGCTGCTGGTCTCCGGCGGCCACTGCCAGCTCCTGGCGGTGGAGGGCGTCGGCGCCTGCCGCCGGCTGGGCTCGACCATGGACGACGCGGCGGGCGAGGCGTTCGACAAGATCGCCAAGGCCATGGGCCTGCCCTACCCGGGCGGGCCGGCCCTGGAGCGCCTGGCCGAGGGCGGCGACGCCGGCCGCTACGAGCTGCCCCGCGCGCTGCTGGGCCGCAAGGGCTGCGACTTCTCCTTCTCCGGCCTGAAGACCGCCGCCGCGCGGCTCGCCGAGACCGTCAGGAGCGAAGACGAGCGGCGTGATCTGGCCGCCGCGGTCCAGGGCGCGATCACCCGCCAGCTCGCCGAGCGCAGCGAACGGGCGATGAGCCTCTACGCCCACGAGCACGAAGGCCGCGACCTGCGCTTCGTGGTGGCCGGCGGCGTGGCCGCCAACAAGACGGTGCGCGCCCGGCTGGAGGCCGCGGCGGCGGCGCACGGCTTCTCCTTCGCCGCCCCGCCGCTCGCCTATTGCACCGACAACGCCGCGATGATCGCGCTGGCCGGCGCCGAGCGGCTGGCCGACGGCCTGACCGATCCGCTCGACGCCCCGGCCCGGCCGCGCTGGCCGCTGGACGAGGCCGCCGCCCTGGCCAATCCCACCCACACGCCCGGCCGCAAGGGAGCGAAGGCATGAGGAAGATGGGCGTCATCGGCGCGGGCGCCTGGGGCACGGCCCTGGCCCAGGTATGCGCCCGGGCCGGCGGCGAGGTGACGATCTGGGCCCGCGAGGCCGAGGTCGTGCAGGCGATCAACGGCCGCCACGAGAACGCGCTCTTCCTGCCGGGCTTCACCCTGGAGCCGCGGGTGCGGGCGACGGGCGAGCTGAAGGACCTGGCGGGCGCCGACGCGGTGCTGCTGGTGGCGCCGGCGCAGCACCTGCGCGCCACGCTCGCGGGCTTCGCGCCCTACGCCCGTCCCGGCCTGCCGGTGGCGCTGTGCTCCAAGGGCGTGGAGCAAGGCACGCTGAAGCTGATGACCCAGGTGCTGGCCGAGGCCCTGCCGCAGGCGGTCCCCGCGGTGCTGTCGGGGCCGAGCTTCGCCGCCGAGGTGGCGCGCGGCCTGCCCACCGCCGTCACCCTGGCCTGTCCCGATCCCGAGGTCGGCGCGCAACTGGTGGAGGCCGTGGCCCTGCCGACGTTCCGGCCCTATCTCGCCGCCGACATGATCGGCGCGGAGGTGGGCGGCTCGGTGAAGAACGTGCTGGCCATCGCCTGCGGCATCGTCGAGGGCCGCGGCCTGGGGCGCAGCGCCCATGCGGCCCTGATCACCCGCGGCTTCGCCGAGATGACGCGCCTGGCCGTGGCTCTGGGCGCCCAGGCCGAGACGGTGGCCGGGCTCTGCGGCCTGGGCGACCTGGTGCTCACCTGCTCCAGCGCCCAGTCGCGGAACATGAGCGTGGGCCTGGCGCTGGGCCAGGGGCGCACGCTGGAGGAAGCCCTGGCCGGCAAGCTCTCGGTGGCCGAGGGCGTGGCGTCGGCGCCCGCCGTCGTCGCCCTGGCGGCCAAGGTGGGCGTCGAGACGCCGATCTGCGCGGAGGTGGACGCGGTGCTGGCCGGCCGCACCGACGTGAACACCGCCATCCAGGACCTGCTTTCCCGACCGCTTCGCACCGAAGCCGACACCTAGGACCCTACATGCCGACCTATTGCCTCTACTGCGTCGACAAGCCGGACAGCCTGGAGCTGCGCCTGGCCAACCGCGAGGCCCACCTGGCCTATGCGGGCGCCCGGGCCGACCAGATCCCCTTCGCCGGCGCGCTGCTGGACGAGAAGGGCGACATGGCGGGCTCGCTGATCGTCATCGAGGCGGAGGACCTGGCCGCGGCCCAGGCCTTCAGCGCGGGCGATCCCTATGTGAAGGCGGGCCTCTTCGAGCGGGTGGAGATCCGCCCGGTGCGCCAGGCGCTGGGCCGCCGTTGAGCGCAAACCCGGCCCGGCCGCCGGCCGGCGTGGACCTTTGCGCCCTGGGCGACCTGGCCGATCCCGGCGCGAAGGGATTCCGCTTCCGCCAGGGCGAGGCGCTGTTCGCCGGCTTCGTCGTGCGCCAGGGCGAAGAGGTGCGCGGCTATGTGGATTCCTGCCCGCACGCCGGCTGGCCCCTGTCGGCGCTCGACGACCGCTATCTGACCCGCGACGGCCGGCGCCTGCTGTGCGCCGGGCACGGCGCCCTGTTCCGCCCGGCGGACGGGACGTGCGTGGCCGGCCCCTGCGCGGGCGAGGCGCTGACCCCGTGGCCCGTCACGGTCGCCGCCGGGCGGGTCGTCACCGCGACGGACGACGCCTAGCTGGCGCCCAACTTGCTGTTCGCCTGTCACGCGTGTCGGCTTGAGATAGACGCGCCGCTGGCTCCATGTACTGTTTCGCGCTGGGACAGCGGCTCGGAAACCATCAGGCGTCAGGCACGCGTTTAGGTGTTCGAGCGCGGGGGATTGCAGCCTCCGAAGACCGGCTTCGCCTGAAGCGGGAATTCTTCTTGGAGACGCTGCGATGCTGTCAGTCGTGCAGAGTATGCGTGCGGGTCGAATCTGGGCCATGTGCGCAACTGTTCTGTCGCTGACGTGCACGGACACGTTGGACATGGTTCTGAACGGGTAGTCCGATCGTGATGCATATTTCTCGGCTCCGGGCCTGGCTTGAATTGGCCACGCAGAATGCAGCCCATCGACTGGCCCAGATCGCTCGCGGTCTTGGCGAAATGTCCCACAAGACCGCCTCCGGCGCGGTCGCGCTGCAACTGGCGGGCGTGTGGCTGGCGTCCGGCCTGCTGGTGGTCGGAGCCGCGCCGGCGCCCGGCGGCGCCCCGGCGGCGCGCAGCGTCGACAAGGCGATGGTCGCCCTGACCGCGAACCACCAGGCCGAGGTGGTCAAAGCCGTGGCGGTCGACCCGCCGACGGTGCTGCGCCTGCAGGACCTGACGCCGGACCAGGCGCGGGTCTGGAACGCGTCCAACCCGGTCTCCAAGGCGCCCAATCCGGCGGCCAAGCCGTTCCACCTGGACGCGGTGGGCATGCTGGACGAAGCGCGCGCCGTCGATTGCCTGGCCGCGGCCGTCTACTACGAGGCCGGCTACGAGAGCCTGGACGGCCAACGGGCCGTGGCCCAGGTGGTGCTCAACCGCCTGCGTCATCCGGCCTATCCGAAAACCGTCTGCGGCGTCGTCTTCCAGGGCTCGGAGCGCATGACCGGCTGCCAGTTCACCTTCACCTGCGACGGCTCGCTCAAGCGCGAGCCGACCGAGGCGGGTTGGGAGCGTTCCCGCCAGGTGGCCGAGGCCGCGCTCGACGGCTACGTGATGAAGAAGGTGGGCAACGCCACGCACTATCACGCGGTTTATGTGGCCCCCTACTGGAGCCCCAACCTGGTCAAGGTGGCCACCATCGGCGCACACGTCTTCTACCGCTGGACGGGCGGCTGGGGCCTGCCGCCGGCCTTCAGCGGCAGCTACGCCGGCAACGAGGCCGACAGCGTGAAGATCGCCGCCCTCGACAGGATTTCCGGCGGCGCGACCGTGGAGATCGCCGATCCCGCGCCGGCCAGGCCCATGGCGGCCGAACCGCCCAAGGTCGACGTGCAACCGGCCGCCACCGTGGCCGCCGCCTCCAAGCCCATCGAAATGGTCTCGGCCGCCGACGTGGCCAAGGACGCGGCCGACATCGTCCCGGCCGAGGACCTGGATTGGACCGGTCAGCCCAAGGATCGCGGGCCCGCCCGGATCGCCATGCCCTCGATGTCGTTCTAGGCCGCGCGCGGACCGGTCAGTCGGGGACGACCTCGGCCGAAAACGCCGCCACGTCCTCCAGCAGCCCCTTGGCCCCCAGCGCCACCAGCTCGCCGCCCTTCTCCGCCGTCGCCTGCAGCGGGTCCGAGCCCATGCGGCCGTCCGGATAGCGGGAGCGGAAATCCAGCGCCTCGCGGATCGGCCCAGTCGGCGCGACGCGGGGGGCGTAGTTGGCGGTCTTGATGCTGTCCGGATAGGCCCACTGGGTGACCGCGATTTCCGAGGGCGTGGCGTGGCTGCCGTGGCCCACGGGGAACTGGCGGTTGGCGAGCGCGGTCACGCCCTTCAGGTCCCACCAGTTCTTCAGCTTCAGCGCGAAGCCGCGCTTGCGGCCGGAAAAGCTGGCCTCGGCGTAGAGCTCGGAGAAGGCCGCCTCGATGGTGGCCACGTTGCCGCCGTGGCCGTTCAGGAAATAGATCTTCTCGAAGCCGTGCGCGCCCAGCGAGCGGCACCAGTCGCCGATGGCGGCGATGAAGGTGGTGGGCCGCAGCGAGATCGTGCCGGGAAAGCCCAGGTGGTGCTGGGCCATGCCGATGTTGAAGGTGGGCGCCACCAGGATGTCGCCGCTCTTCTGCGCCTCGTGGGCGATGATCTCCGGGCACAGCCAGTCGGTGCCCAGAAGGCCCGTGGGGCCGTGCTGCTCGTTGGAGCCGATGGGCACCACCACCGTTTTCGACCGCTCCAGGAAGGCTTCGATCTCGGACCAGGTGGACAGGTGCAGCAGCATGGGAAGCTCCGGGGAGAGAGTATATCCAGCGTTCTAGACCCGCTCCGCCGGGGAAGGCGAGGGGGCCTCTTGGCCCGGCGCGGCGGACATGAGCTGCAGATAGCCCAGCACGGCGGCGGCCACGCGCCGCTCCAGATCCTCCACGGCGCCGCGCTCCAGCGCCCCGTCGATCAGGCCGCGGGCGATGTGCATCGCGTCCCCGGCGGCGTTGGGGCCGGAAAAGCCCCGCTCGGCGAGGAAGGCCGAAAGGATCGCGGCCACGCCGGCGTCGGCGTCCTCGGCCTCGCCGGAAAGGCCCAGGCGCCGCTCCTCGAAGTCCAGGATCCGCGCCAGGCGGGGGCGGGCGGCCTGATGGGCCACGGCTGTCGCGGCCAGGACGGCGATCGCCTCGGCCAGCGGCGGGCCGGAGGCGGCGCGGGCCGCCTCGTCCAGCCGTTCGCGAAAGGCCTGGGCCTCGCGCCGGATCAGCCCGGCCATGATCGCGTCCTTGCCCGGGAAGTACTGGTAGAGCGAGCCGACGCTGACCCCCGCCGCGCCGGCGACGGCGTTGGTGTTGAAGCCCTCCAGCCCCTCGGTCTCCAGGATGCGAGCCGCGCCCTCCAGGATCGCGGCCACGGTCTGGCGCGCGCGGCCCTGGGCCGGGCGTTTCCTTGGGGCGACGACGGGCGGAGCGGCCATGGCGGAATGCGAGCAGCGGCGATGAGTATTTACTCGTATCATAAAGCCGTTGAAAATCAAAAGATCGAGGCTCAGATGCCGGACGCCCCCGTCTTCACCTTCTTCGTCATGCTGCGCGCCGCGCCCGCCTGGCTCGCCCTGTCCCGCCCCGCGCGCGGGGGCTATGTCGACGAGGCCGTGCGGCCGCTCTTCGCGCGCTATCCGGCGGTGAGCCTGCGCTTCTTCGACGCCGAGGCGTTCAGCGGCCGCTGCAGCGACATGGCCATGTTCCAGACCGCCGACCTTCGCCAGTACTACTTCCTGATCGAGGCCCTGCGCGACGAGGCCTTCTTCGGCCTGCCCTACTTCGAGGTGCTCGACATCATTCCCGCCGTCGAGGACGGCTATGTCGACTACGAGCGCGCGGCGGCCGCGGCGGCGTGATTGTCGCGCCGCGCGACAGCGGCGTCGATTTTCCGCGTCGCCGGCCGCCCTTCGCGCGTTTGATCTGCGTCGATGCGGTTGCGCGCGGCCCCGCTTGCCGCTTAATCGCAGGCTAGCAATTAGGGAGCGCGCACCATGAGCGACGGCGAAGTTTTTCCGGTTCCCGAGGCGTGGGCCAAGCGGGCGCATATGGACGCCGCCGGCTACGACGCGGCCGTCAAGCGCGTGGAGTCCGATCCTGAAGGCTACTGGCGCGAGCTGGCGCAGCGGCTGGACTGGATCAAGTTCCCGACCCAGATCAAGGACGTCTCCTTCGACAAGGAGGACTTCCACATCCGCTGGTACGGCGACGGGGAGCTGAACGTCTCGGCCAACTGCCTGGACCGGCACCTTGAGACCCGCGGCGACCAGGTGGCGATCATCTGGGAAGCCGACGACGGCGAATACAACACCATGACCTACCGGCGGCTGCATTCAGAGACCTGCCGGATGGCCAACGTGCTGAAGGCCAAGGGGGTCAAGAAGGGCGACCGCGTCACCATCTACCTGCCGATGATCCCGCAGGCGGCCATCGCCATGCTGGCCTGCGCGCGGATCGGGGCGGTGCACTCGGTGGTGTTCGGCGGCTTCTCGCCGGATTCCATCGCCGACCGCATCAAGGACTGCGAATCGAAGATCGTCATCACCGCCGACGAGGGCCTGCGCGGCGGCCGCGTCGTGCCGCTGAAGCTCAATGTCGACGAGGCGCTGAAGTCCTGCCCGGAGGTCACCGACGTGATCGTCGTGCGCCGCACCAAGGCCGACGTGCCGATGGTCGCCGGGCGCGACGCCTTCTATTCGGACCTGAAGGCCACCGTGTCGGACGCGTGCGAGCCGGAGCCGATGGGCGCGGAGGATCCGCTGTTCATCCTCTACACCTCCGGCTCCACCGGAAAGCCCAAGGGCGTCCTGCACAGCTCCGGCGGCTACCTGACCTGGGCCAGCCACACCCATGAGCTGGTGTTCGACTACCGCCCGGGCGAGGTCTTCTGGTGCACCGCCGACATCGGCTGGGTGACGGGCCACTCCTATGTGGTCTACGGCCCGCTGGCCAACGGCGCGACCACCGTGATCTTCGAGGGCGTGCCGAACTATCCCGACAATTCCCGCTTCTGGGAGGTCGTCGACAAGCACAAGGTGGAGATCTTCTACACCGCGCCCACGGCGATCCGTTCGCTGATGCGCGACGGCGAGGAGCCGGTGAAGCGCACCTCGCGCGCCTCGCTGCGGCTGTTGGGCACGGTGGGCGAGCCGATCAATCCGGAAGCCTGGCTCTGGTACTACCGCGTGGTGGGCGAGGAGCGCTGCCCGATCGTCGACACCTATTGGCAGACCGAGACCGGCGGGTGCCTGGCCAGCCCGCTGCCGGGCGCCACGCCGATGAAGCCCGGCTCCTGCGCCAAGCCGCTGCCGGGGATCAAGTTCCAGCTGGTCGACGCCGAGGGCCGGCCGCTGGAGGGCGCGACCACCGGCAACCTGTGCATCACCGATAGCTGGCCGGGGCAGATGCGCACGGTCTATGGCGACCACGAGCGCTTCTTCAACACCTACTTCTCTACCTATCCCGGCAAGTACTTCACCGGCGACGGCTGCCGCCGCGACGAGGACGGCTACTACTGGATCACCGGCCGGGTGGACGACGTGATCAACGTCTCCGGCCACCGGCTGGGCACCGCGGAGATCGAAAGCGCGCTGGTCGAGCACCAGGCCGTGGCCGAGGCCGCGGTGGTCGGCTTCCCGCACGACATCAAGGGCCAGGCCATCTACTGCTTCGTCACGCTGAAGGCCGACGTCGAGGCCACCGACATCCTGCAGGCTGAGCTGAAGGGCTGGATCCGCCGGGAGATCGGTCCGTTCGCCGCGCCGGAGGCGGTGCAATTCGCGCCGGGCCTGCCCAAGACGCGCTCGGGCAAGATCATGCGCCGCATCCTGCGCAAGATCGCCGAGAACGACACCTCCAACCTGGGCGACACCACCACGCTCGCCGACCCGTCGGTGGTGGACGACCTGCTCAAGAACCGCCTGGGCTGATCGGCGCGCCTTGGGCCCGGAGCTTCCCGCCGCCCTGAGCGCGGCCGCCGAGGCCCTGCTCGAGGGCGCCTCGCGGCGCGACCTCGCCCAGCGCTCGGCGCGGGTGTCCACCGCCTACCGCGGGGGCAAGACCTCCGGCTCGGCCATCGTCGAGGCGGCGGACGCGGCGGCCTATGTCACCGCGCGGTTGCCGGCGACCTATGCGGCCGCGGCGGCGGCCCTCGCCGAGGCGGCCGACATGGCCCCGGATTTCGCGCCCCGCTCCCTGCTGGACGCGGGCGCCGGGCCCGGCGGGGCGAGCTGGGCCGCGCTGGGCGTATGGCCGGGGATCGAGGCCGTCACCCTGGTGGACGCCAACCCCGTGTTCCTGGACATGGCCCGGCGGCTGGCGGGAGCCGGGCCCGAGCCGCTCGCCCGGGCGGATCTGCGGCGTGCAGACCTGACCTCGCCCGGCGAGGGCTGGCCGCGCGCCGACCTGGTGGTGACCAGCTACGCCCTGGCCGAGATCGCGCCCGAGCGGCTGGAGGCGGTGGTCGCCGCCCTGTGGGAGGCTTGCGCCGGCCTCCTGGTGATCGTCGAGCCGGGAACGCCGGCCGGCGCCGCCCGGATACGCGCATCGCGCGAGTTGCTGATCCGCGCCGGCGCCGTCACCGCGGCCCCTTGTCCGCACGACCAGGCCTGTCCGATGACCGCGCCGGGCTGGTGCCATTTCTCCCGGCGGTTGCCGCGCCGGCGTGATCACCGCCTGGCGAAAGGGGCGGACGCGCCCTTCGAGGACGAGAAATACGCCTATGTGGTCCTCGCCCGGCCCGACCTCGCGATCGCGGCCCGCACGGCGCGCGTGATCGCGCCTCCGCGTTCGAGCAAGCCCGGGTTGACCTTCGATCTGTGCGGTCCGGACGGCCTGGAGCGCCGGTTCGTGGCCAAGCGCGACCGGACGGCCTTCGCCGCGAGCCGGCGACTCGGCTGGGGAGACCGTTTCGGATTTCAGTGATCTGTGAACGCGTTACACCGCGCAACTCAAGCCGCGATTTGGCCACTTGGTGCGCGCCATGCGTGTGATCAATGGGCGCCAGTTGTCGCAGGGGGTGGAAATTCGCGTCGCGGCAGATGGACAGGGCGGACATACAACCTTAACGCTAATGGCCGGCGGCAGGGGGTTGTCCGAATGCGTAACAGGGGCGGGCTGAAGTTTGCGCGCGCCGCGACGGCATGAGTCCGGCGGAGGCGGCGACCCTCAAGTTCTTTCAAGAGGCGGCCCAGGCCTCGAACCTGGAAGCGCTGGTGGAGAGCTTCGGCGAGTGCGTCACGGCGCACGGCTTCCATCGCGCCACGCTCGTGCGGCTGGCGACTCCGGGCCAGCCCGTGCAGCCGAAGCTGCTGTTCCACTGGCATGCGACCGGCTGGACCGAGCGCTACGCCAGCGAGAAGCTCTACCGGATCGATCCGACCATCCAGGCCGTGTTCAGCGCCGTCGAGCCGTTCAGCCTGGACGAGGTGGAGGCGCGGACGGGCGCCCGCGACAGGGCCGGCGTCTTCGGCGGCCTGTTCGCCACGGGCGTCAGCAACGCCCTGATCGTGCCGGTCCATGGCCCGCTGGGCGAGGTGCTGGCCGTCACCCTGGCCAGCGAGACCCTGGCCGAGTTCGCTCCGGACCTGCGCCAGCGGATGCACGTGGCCGCCAGCCTGTTCGCCACCTGCGGCCTGACCCTTATCGAGCGGGAGGAGGAGCCGGTCGCGCCGGGTCTGACGCGTCGCGAAATCCAGTGCGTCTACTGGGTGGCGGAGGGCAAGTCGGACTGGGAGATCGGCCGCATCCTCGGCATCTCCGAGGAGACCGTGGCCTGGCACGTGCAGAACGCCAAGAAGAAGCTGGGCGTGTCGCGCCGCGCCCAGATGTCCGGCGCCGCCTGGCGGCGCGGCCTGCTGCTCGACGAATCCAACGATTAAGGACCGGTCCGCGCCGGTCTCCAACCCCCCTTTCGTGTAGGTGACCGCCCTCGTCGGTAGCGCCGAACATCGCCCGCGAGGGGCGGTCTCAATGATCCACGTCGTTAATCCGGACAACCGCGAGCTCTACGCCAGGGAGTTCGAGCGCCTGTATGAGCTGGCCGGCGACGACGCCGCGCGCCGGGCGGCGCTGGAGGGCGGGCCCGGCGTCGTCCATCTGCTGGCCCTGGACGACGACGGCGCGCTGGAGTTCGCCTGCCGGCTCAGGTCCTCGAGCGTCGGCAGCACGCTCGCCGAGCGCGCGCCGTGGCTGGTCGCAGGCGGCGTGGAGGCGGTCGTGTCGCCTGAGGTGTGGGAACGCACGTCCATCTACGCCAAGCCCGGCCTCTGCGCGCCGGATCTGCGGATGCTGGAGCGCCGCGGCGAGCTGCGCCTGGCGGCTCTGGAGGAGGTGCGCGACCAGGGCGCCGAGCGCATCGTCGAGATCGTCCCCAGCGCCAGCCTGGTGACGACCTTGCGCAGCGGCTGGCGGGTGCGGCTGCTGGGACTTCCCGGCGTGCTGGACGGCGCGCCCGTCGTCGCCGTCGAGGTCGACGCCTCGCCGGCCGCCGCCGCCGACCTGCGCGAGCGTCTGGCCGGCGCGGCGGGCGGCCGGCTGCGCCTCAGCGCCGCCGCCGCGCCGTCGGTGGCCCCCAGGGAGATCGAGGCGTTCCTCAAGGCGGCCCAGCAGATCGACCCCGACAATCTGCAACCCCTGCTGATCGCCCTGCGCGCAGCCGTCGCCGACGACGCCGACGGCTGAGGCGCCTCGCCCGCCCGGCGCGCGCCATCTACGCCGCCCACGGCTTCAAGCTGGTCGAGGCGACGCCCCACACCCTGATCGGCCTGCCGCTGGTGGGCGAGACCTGGGAGCTGGAGCTCTAGAGCGCCGCCAGCACCGCATCGCCCATCTGGGCGGTGGAGAGGCCGCCGCCCAGGTCGCGGGTGCGTGCGCCGTCGGCCAGGGCCTTGTCCACCGCGGCGAACAGGCGGTCGGCCTCGGCGGGCCGGCCAAGCGACCAGCGCAGCGCCATCTCGAACGACAGGATCGCCGCCAGCGGATTGGCCAGGCCCTGGCCGGCGATGTCCGGCGCCGAACCGTGGATCGGCTCGTAGAGCCCCGGCTTGCCCGCCGCGCCCAGGGCCGCCGACGGCAGCATGCCGAGCGAGCCGGTGAGCTGGGCGGCCTCGTCCGACAGGATGTCGCCGAACAGGTTGTCGGTGACGATCACGTCGAACTGCTTGGGATTCTTGACGATCTGCATGGCCGCGTTGTCGGCCAGGATGTGCTCCAGCTCCACGTCCGCGTAGTCGCGCTTGTGCAGGTCGGTGACGACCTCGCGCCACAAAAGGCCGCTGTCCATCACGTTGGACTTCTCGGCGGAGTGGACCTTGTTGCGGCGCTTGCGGGCCAGCTCGAAGGCCACGCGCGCGACGCGCTCGATCTCGGCGGTGGTGTAGACCTGGGTGTCGACGGCGCGCTTGCCGCCGCCCGGCAGGTCCTCGATGAACCGCGGCTGGCCAAAGTAGATGCCGCCCGTCAGTTCACGGACGAACATCAGGTCCAGGCCCTCCACCAGCTCGCGCTTGAGGCTGGAGGCGTCGGCCAGCGGACCAAAGCACAGCGCCGGGCGCAGGTTGGCGAACACGTCCATCTCCGCGCGCAGGCGCAGGAGCCCGGCCTCGGGGCGCTTGTCGCGCGGAACGTCCTTCCACTTCGGGCCGCCCACCGCGCCCATCAGCACCGCCTTGGCCGCCTTGGCCGCGGCCAGCGCCTCGTCGCTCAAGGGCGTTCCGTGGGCGTCGTAGCTCGCGCCGCCGAACAGGCGCTCGTCGAGGGTCAGGTCGGGCGTCAGGCGCTCGGCCACGCGGCGCACCTGGGCCGTCACCTCCGGCCCGATGCCGTCGCCGGGCAGGAGAAGCAGGTCGGTCATGGAAAGGTCCTGTCAGAGAGCTCGCTGGGCGGCGATGTCGTAGGCGAAGAGCCGCCGGTCGGAAACCCCGAAGCCGGGCCAGGCCGCGCGCCACGTCGCCATGTGCGGGGTCTGGAAGTGCGCGTCGAGGGCGGCCTGGTCGCGCCAGGCCTCGAAGACGCGGATGAGCCCGGGCTCGGCCACGTCCTCGGCGTAGGAATATTCGATGCAGCCGTCCTCGGCCCTGCTGGCCTCCAGCATGGCCAGCATATGCGGGCGGAACCGTTCCAGGTTCTCCGGCGGCACGCGCACCGTGCCGGCGATGGCCAGCATCAGGCGTCCTCCAGCCACGGCTGGGCGATCGCCCGGCGCTCCTCGAAGACGTCGATGGCGGCGGCCTGCTGCAGGGTTTCGCCGATGGCGTCCAGGCCCTTGAGCATCTTTTCCTTGCGGGCCGGGTCGATGTCGAAGCGGAAGGTCTGGCCCGACGGCGAGACCACCTTCTGCGCCTCCAGGTCGACGGTCACCATGTGGTTGCCGCCCTTGGCCTCGTCCATCAGCGCCTGCACCTCGTCGGCCTTCAGCACCACGGGCAACAGGCCGTTCTGGAAGCAGTTGTTGTAGAAGATGTCGGCGAAGCTGGTGGAGATCACGCAATGGACGCCGAAGTCCATCAGCGCCCAGGGCGCGTGCTCGCGCGAGGAGCCGCAGCCGAAATTGTCGCCGGCCACCAGCACGCCCACGCCCTTGTACTCCGGCTTGTTGAGCACGAAGTCGGGCTTCTCGCGGCCCTGCTCGTCGAAGCGGAAGTCGTAGAACAGCCCCTTGCCCAGGCCCTCGCGCTCCACGGTCTTGAGGAACTGCTTGGGGATGATCTGGTCGGTGTCGATGTTGGCCAAGGGCAGCGGGGCCAGCTTGGCGTCCAGCTTGGTGAAGGCTTGCATCAGACGCGCTCCATCTGGGGTTCGGCGCTCAGCATGAGCGTGGGCACGCCCGCCGGGGCGTCGCGCACGGTGAAGACATGGGTGCCCGGTTTGCGGCCGACGCGCACTTCCGAGACGTTGAAGCCGGCCTCGGCCATGCGGGCCTGGGCGGCCTGCGGATCGGTCACGCGCCAGGCCAGGCCGCCGAAGCGGTCGGGCTTGTCGGCGTCGGCCGGTTTGAGGCTGGCGGCGGCCTCGATGACGGCCTCGCCGGCCTTGAAGAACATCTGCCGCGCGCCCCATTGCGGGTTCTCGCGATCCAGCCGCAGGTCCAGGCCCAGCTTCGCGCCATAGATCGCCACGGTGCGGTCGGGATGGGAGGTGCCGACCACCACGTGGTCCAGCTTCTCCACCGGCGCGGGGCCGGCGGCCTCGGAGAGCGGCCAGGCGACGCCGTCGCGGGGCTGGGCGATCAGCAGGATCTGCAGCCCGCCGGTGTCGGCCGGATCGAGGTTGGACCCCAGCCAATAGCGCTTGCGCCCGTCGTCGTGGGTGGAGCGGGTCAGGGCCGGTGCGGTTCCCTTGACGCCCCGCCGGTTCACCAGCCTGGCGAACGGCTCCAGGTCCTCGACCGTCTCGCCGACGGTGAAGGCCACGGCCCAGATCCCCTCGCCGTGCGCATCCAGGTGCGCGCGCATCTTGTCGCCGAACGCGCCCTCGCCGTGCGGGCTGATCACGTCCAGCGCCATGTTGGGGAACTGGAACCAGGCGTGGCGCGCGCCGCCGTCGCCGCCGATCCAGTTAGGCTCGACGCCCAGGAGCCGCCTGTAGCCGTCGACCGCCGCGTCGAGATCGCGGACCGCCAGGGCGACATGGTCCAGCCCCGTGATCATCAGATGAAGTCCCTGACGTCGGCGATGCGGCCGGCGATGGCGGCGGCGGCGGCCATGGCCGGGCTCATCAGGTGGGTGCGCCCGCCGCGGCCCTGCCGGCCCTCGAAGTTGCGGTTCGAGGTCGAGGCGCAGCGCTCGCCCGGCGACAGCTTGTCCGGGTTCATGCCCAGGCACATCGAGCAGCCCGGTTCGCGCCAGTCGAAGCCGGCGGCCTTGAAGATCTCGTCCAGGCCCTCTTCCTCGGCCTGGGCCTTCACCAGGCCGGAGCCCGGCACCACCATGGCCCGAACGCCGGGCGCCACTTGGCGGCCTTCTGCGATCTTGGCGGCCGAGCGCAGGTCTTCGATGCGGCTGTTGGTGCACGAGCCGATGAAGACCACGTCGATCTTGGCCTCGCTGATCGGTTGGCCGGCGGACAGGCCCATGTAGTCGAGCGCGCGCGCGGCCGAGGCGCGCTTGTCGGCGCTGGCGAAGCTTTCCGGCGCGGGCACGGCGCCGGTCACCGCGACCACGTCCTCGGGGCTGGTGCCCCAGGTGACCAGCGGGGCGATCTGGGCCGCGTCGATGGTGATCTCGCGGTCCCAGACGGCGTCCTCGTCGGAGTAGAGGCTCTTCCAGTAGTTGAGCGCCATCTCCCAGGCGCCGCCCTTGGGCGTGGCCGGCCGGCCGGCCATGTAGGCGAAGGTGGTCTCGTCCGGCGCGATCAGGCCCGCGCGCGCCCCGCCCTCGATGGTCAGGTTGCACAGGGTCATGCGCCCTTCCATGGAAAGCGCGCGCACCGCCGAGCCGGCGTATTCGATGACGTAGCCGGTGCCGCCGGCGGTGCCGATCTCGCCGATCACCGCCAGGGCGAAGTCCTTGGCGCCGACGCCGGGGGCGGGTTCGCCCTCGATGTTGACCCGGAAGTTCTTCGACTTCTTGGCGCGCAGGGTCTGGGTCGCCAGCACGTGCTCGACCTCGGAGGTGCCGATGCCGTGCGCCAGGGCGCCGAACGCGCCGTGGGTCGAGGTGTGGGAATCGCCGCAGACGATGGTCATGCCCGGCTGGGTGCGACCCTGCTCGGGACCGACCACGTGGACGATGCCGTTCCGGATGTCGCCCATCGCGAAGAATTCGATGCCG
Organism: Phenylobacterium sp.; assembly: GCF_041916435.1. Lineage (GTDB taxonomy): Bacteria > Pseudomonadota > Alphaproteobacteria > Caulobacterales > Caulobacteraceae > Phenylobacterium. Next base: position 341,251 of record NZ_JAYRZM010000005.1, read on the forward strand.
TTGTCCTTGACGTTGCGCTCCAGGGTCTGGAGCTGCAGACGCGCCTCCTCGTCGGCGACGGCCTCCACGCCCTTGGCCTGTCCCTCGGTGGGCACGTTGTGGTCGGCCACCGCGAGCGTGCGGTCCGGACGGCGCACGGGGCGATGCGCGGCGCGAAGGCCGGCGAAGGCCTGTGGCGTCGTCACCTCGTGGATCAGGTGCAGGTCGATATAGATGATGGCCTCGCCGTCCTGTTCGCCGACGACGTGGGCATCCCAGATCTTGTCATAGAGGGTCTTGCCGGACATGGATGGCATGTAGGGCGGGGACCCGGCGCAAGTCCAGTGCTGCAACGCCGCAAATTCGGTCCGACGCCGGCAAAATTTTGCCGAAGGGCGCGGCGCAGCCTATCTAAGGGCGCATGGCTGGGAGCGGTGCGGACTGGGATCTGTTTCAGAGCCTGCACGCCGTGCTGCAGGCGGGCAGCCTGTCGGCCGCCGCCCGCGGGCGCGGCCTGACCCAGCCGACGCTGGGCCGGCACATCGAAGCCCTGGAGCAGCAGCTCGGCGCGCCCCTGTTCATCCGCAGCCCCCGCGGCCTGCAGCCCACCGAGTTGGCCCTGTCCCTACGCCCGCACCTGGAGGAGATGGCCGCCGCCGCTGGCGCGGCCCAGCGCGACGCCTCGGGCGCGGCCGACCCCGCCGTGGGCTGCGTGCGGCTGACGGCCAGCAACGTTGTGGGCGCCGAGATCCTGCCGCCGATCCTGACGAGCTTCCGCCGCGATCACCCGCGCATCGACATCGAGATGGTGCTGTCCGACCGCAACGAGGACCTGTCGCGCCGGGACGCCGACATCGCCGTGCGCATGGCCCGGCCCACCCAGCAGTCGCTGGTGGCCAGGAAGATCGGCGTGCTGGGCCTGGGGTTCTACGCCACGCCCGAATATGTGGAGCGCTACGGCGCGCCGACGGACATCGAGGCCCTACGGGCGCACACGGTGATCGGCTTCGACACCTTCCCCGCCGGCCTGAAGGACGTGCTGCCGCCGGGCCTGGAGGTGAGCCGGTCCACGTTCGGCTTCCGCTCCGACAGCGACGCGGCCCAGCTCGCCGCGCTCAAGGCCGGGCTGGGCGTGGCCGCGTGCCTGCACGTCATCGGCCGCCGCAACGGCCTGGTGCGCGTCCTGCCGGACATGCAGGTGTTCGAACTGGAGATGTGGCTGGCCATGCACGAGCTGCAGCGGACCAATCCGCGCATGCGCCAGATGTTCGACCACCTGGCCGAGGGGCTCACCGCCGTGGTCGCCGAGAACAGGGCGGACGGCTGAGCGCGCGCCCACGGCCCAAACGAAAAGCGGCGGCCGGATCGCCCCGGCCGCCGCTCGCGTCTCTGCGATGGGATCGAAGCCTTAGGCTCCGGCGTCCGCCTCGCGGTCTTCCTTCTTGACCATCTGGCGTTCGGCGATCCGCGCCGACTTGCCGCGACGATCGCGCAGGTAATAGAGCTTGGCCCGGCGCACGACGCCGCGGCGCTTGACCTCGATGGATTCGATCATCGGCGAGAGCACCGGGAACACCCGCTCCACGCCTTCGCCGAAGGAAATCTTGCGGACGGTGAAGCTCTCGTTCACGCCCGAACCCTGGCGGGCGATGCACACGCCCTCATAGGCCTGGACGCGTTCGCGCTCGCCTTCCTTGATGCGCACGTTCACGCGCACGGTGTCGCCCGGCTGGAATTCCGGAACCGAACGCTTGGCCAGCAGGCGGTCGGCTTCTTCTTTCTCGAGCTCTTGAATGATGTTCATCGTCGTCGTTCCTTGAGTACTGGGCTTTACTCGCCCTTTGCCTGTTGATTGGCGAGGTGCGCCGCCCAGAGATCCGGCCGCCGCTCCCGCGTAGTTTGTTCCCGCTGCGCCTGCCGCCATTTGCGCACTTGCGCGTGGTGGCCGCTCAACAGCACCTCGGGAATGTCGCGCCCCTCGAACGTCCGCGGCCGTGTGTACTGCGGATGCTCCAGGAGCCCGTCCTCGAAGCTTTCTTCACTCAAACTCTCGGCCTGGCCGAGAACCCCCGGCACCAGCCTTACGCACGCTTCGATCGTCACCAGGGCCGCCGCCTCGCCGCCGGCGAGCACCGCGTCGCCCACGGCGACTTCCTCGAACCCGCGGGCGTCGAGCACCCGTTGGTCCACCCCCTCGAACCGGCCGCACAGGACGATCAGTCCGGGCCCTTGAGACCACTCTCGGACCCGCGCCTGGGTCAGGGGCCTGCCCCGGGCGCTCATGTACAAAAGCGGCCGCCCCCGCCGGTCCACGCTGTCCAGCGCAGCCGCGATGACGTCCGCCCGCATCACCTGTCCCGGACCGCCACCCGCAGGGGTGTCGTCGAGGAAGCCGCGCTTATCCTTGGAAAAAGCGCGAATGTCTACTGTTTCCAGCGTCCAAAGCCCCTCCTCGCGCCAGGCCGTGCCGATCAGGGACACGCCGAGCGGGCCGGGAAAGGCTTCGGGAAACATGGTCAGGACGGAGGCGTCGAAGCTCATGGCGCCTTTTGGACCAGCGCGCGGCGAAGCGGAAGGCGCCTAGGTGCGTCGGCCTGCGGGCTTGCCGCCCCCCGCCGCGCCGCGTAAAGCCCAGCGCTTTCGCATTTGCAGCATTTTTCGAGACCCGTTCATGGATACGCCCGAGAGCTTGCCCGAGACCCTGAGGCTGGAGCGGCTGGAGCTGAACCTCTTCCGCGGGACCAGCCCGCGGGGCGGCGGTCCGCGCATCTTCGGCGGCCAGGTGATCGCCCAGTCGCTGCTGGCCGCCTACGAGACGGTGGAGGAGCGGGTCTGCCACTCGCTGCACTGCTACTTCATCCGGCCGGGCGATCCGCGCATCCCGATCGTCTTCGACGTGGACCGCTCGCGCGACGGCGGCACCTTCACCACCCGCCGCGTCGTCGCCATCCAGAACGGCAAGCAGATCTTCAACCTGGCCGCCTCGTTCCAGGTGGTCGAGGACGGCTTCGAGCATCAGACGCAGATGCCCGACGTGCCCGACCCGGAGACCCTGCCGGACGAAATGGCCGAGCGCGCCAAGCATGCAGAAAAGATGCCCGAGGAGATGCGCAAGTGGGTCATGCGCCCGCGCCCGATCGAGATGCGCGGCGTCGACGGCGATCCCTACTTCGGCGACGAGGCCAGGGACCCGAAGAGCATGGTGTGGATCCGCGCCAAGGCGCCGATCGGCGACGACGCGCACATGCACCAGGTGATCCTGGCCTACGCCTCGGACATGAACCTGCTCTCCACGGCGATGCGTCCGCACAAGGTGCACTGGGACACGCCGGGCATGCAGTCGGCCAGCCTCGACCACGCCATGTGGTTCCACAAGCCGTCGAACTTCAACGACTGGCACCTCTACGTGCAGGACAGCCCCTCGGCCGCCGGCGGCCGCGGCTTCATCCTGGGCTCGATCTACGACCGGCAGGGCGTGCTGGTGGCCTCGGTGGCCCAGGAAGGCCTGATCCGGATGCGCAAGGGCTGAACGAAGCGCCGGCTCGGGGGGCCCTATTCGGTCTCCTCGGGCCGCACGGCCACGAGCTTGCCCTCGGCCAGCCGCACCTCGGGCACGGCGTCCTTGGTGAACGGCAGCCACCAGGTGGCGCCGCCCTCGGCCGGGTCGATCTCCAGGAGATCGCCGGCGCCGAAGTCCTGCACGGACTTGACCTTGCCGATCGCCTGGCCGGCGGGGTCTTCCACCGAAAGGCCGATCAGGTCGGCCAGATAGAACTCGTCCTCTTCCGGCGGCGGCAGGCTGTCGCGCGGGATGAAGAGCTGCAGGCCGCGCATCGCGTCGGCCTGCTCCTTGGTCTCGATCTCCTTGGCGCGGGCGATGATCCCGCCCTTCGCCGGGCGCGCGGAGACGATGGTCAGGGCCTTGGCCCCGTCCTTGCGCAGAAGCTCCCGATAGCGCCCCAGCGCCATCGGGTCCTCGGTGTAGGTGGTGATCCGCGTCTCGCCGCGCACGCCGAACGCGCCGGCGAGACGTCCGACCAGGATGAGGCGGTCAGCCATGACGCGGGACCGCCCCGATCACCCGGCTCAGCCTTCGGCCTGCTCTTCGGCGGCTTCGGCGGCCGGAGCCTCTTCAGCCGGAGCTTCGGCGGCGGGGGCTTCCTCGGCGGCCGGCTCTTCGGCCGGGGCGGCGGCGGCTTCAGCGGCCGCGGCGGCGCGGTCGGCTTCGCGCTGGGCGCGCTCTTCGGCGCGTTCCTTGGCCTTCTGGCCGGGCTCGGCCTTCTTCGGGTTGTTGCCGGCCTTCCACTGCACGACGCCGGCCGAACCCAGGAAGCGGGCCACGCGGTCGGTCGGCTGGGCGCCCTTGGCGATCCATTCCTGGATGCGCTCGAGCTTCAGGGTCACGCGCGCCGGATCGTCCTTCTTCAGGAGCGGGTTGTAGGCGCCGACCTTCTCGATGAAGCGGCCGTCGCGGGGCGAATGGCTGTCGGCCACCACGATCGAGTAGTAGGGACGCTTCTTGGCGCCGCCACGGGCGAGACGGATCTTCAGCATTTTAAGTCCTTGTGAGTTCTAGGATTTCTTGAAGGGATTGAAGCCGGGGGGCATGCCGCCGCCACCCAATCCAGGTAGTTGGCCGGGAAGTTTCGGAGCGCCGCCCGGGCCGCTCAGGCCCGGCAGCTTGGCGCCGCCGGCGAGCTTGCCCAGCTCCTCCAGTTGCGCCGGATCGGGCTGGGGCAGCTTGCCGCCGCCCATGGCCTTGAGCCGGCGGTCCATGCCGCCCCCGCCGAGCATGGCGGCCATCTGGGCGAAGCCCTTGCCGCCGTTGCGGCTCATCATCTTGAAGGCGTCGGACATTTGCCGGTGCTGCTTGAGCAGGCGGTTGACGTCGGCCACGTCCACGCCGGCGCCGGCCGCGATCCGCCGCTTGCGCGAGGCTTGCAGGATGTCGGGCTTCTTGCGCTCGGCCTTGGTCATGGAGGAGATGATCGCGGCCTGGCGGTCGATCGTCTTGTCCGAGACGTTGGCCTCGGCCATCTGCTTCTTGACCTTCTGCACGCCGGGCAGAAGGCCCATCAGGCCTTCCATGCCGCCCATGCGCTTCATCTGGGCGAACTGCTCGGCCATCATGTCCAGGTCGAACTGGCCCTTGGCCAGCTTCTTGGCCATGGCCTCGGCCTTGGCCTGGTCGAGCTCCTCGGCGGCCTTCTCGACCAGGGCCACCACGTCGCCGCGGCCCAGGATCCGGCCGGCCACGCGGGCGGCGTCGAACACGTCCAGGCCGTCGATCTTCTCGGAGACGCCCAGGAACTTGATCGGCAGGCCGGTGACCGCGCGCATGGAAAGCGCCGCGCCGCCGCGCCCGTCGCCGTCGGCGCGGGTCAGCACCAGGCCGGTCAGCGGCAGGCGCTCGTGGAAGGCCTTGGCCGTGCGCACCGCGTCCTGGCCGGTCAGGCTGTCGGCCACCAGCAGGGTTTCGGCGGGCGTGGAGATCTTCGCGATCTCGGCCGCCTCGGCCATCATCGCCTCGTCGATGGTGGTGCGGCCGGCGGTGTCGAGGATCAGGACGTCGTAGCCCTGCAGCTTGGCCGCGCTCATCGCCCGCCGGGCGATGTCGGGCGCCGACTGGCCGGGCACGATCGGCAGGCTCTCGACACCGGCGGCCTTGGCCAGGGTGGCGAGCTGCTCCATGGCGGCCGGACGGCGGGTGTCCAGCGAGGCCAGCAGCACCTTCTTGCGGTCCTTGGCCAGCTTCAGCGCCAGCTTGCCGGCGGTGGTGGTCTTGCCCGAGCCCTGCAGGCCGGCCATCAGGATCACGGTCGGCGGGTTGAGCGCCAGGTTCAGGCCCTCGGCCGTCTCCCCGCCCAGCATCTCCACCAGGCCGTCGTAGGTGATCTTCACCACCTGGTCGGCCGGACGCACCGAGCGCAGCACCGCCTCGCCGGTGGCGCGCTCCTTGGCCTTGGCGATGAACTCGCGCACCACCGGCAGCGCCACGTCGGCCTCGAGCAGGGCGATGCGCACCTCGCGCAGCGCCTCGTCGATGTCCTTCTCGGACAGCACCCCGCGCCCGCCGAGGCGGTCGAATACGCCGGATAGCCGCTCTGTCAGTGCGTCAAACATCAAGACTCCTGTGGCCCAAACGCGATCAACCCCCGTGGACGATCACGTCGACGGGGGGCCTCGCCGTCCTCGTCCGGATATAGGAACCGGGGTCGTGACGGTGGAGGGCGCTGACCGAAGTTGCGCCGGAAGGGCGCGCTTATGCGCCTTTCACCAGGGTCTGGTCAAGAAAAGAGGCGGATCGGGCCGGTCGCCTGCGATCCGCCTCGAAACATTCGGCCGCTCAGGCCGGCTGGACGCCGGCCTCGTTGAGCCATTCCAGGATCTTCTGCTTGGGCATGGCGCCGACCTTCATCGAGGCCATCTGGCCGCCCTTGAACAGCATCATGGTCGGGATGCCGCGCACGCCGTAACGCGAGGGCGTGGTCGGGCTTTCCTCGATGTTGAGCTTGGCGATGGTCACATGCTCGCCGAGCTCCTCGGCGATCTGCTCAAGGGCCGGGGCGATCTGCTTGCAGGGGCCGCACCACTCCGCCCAGAAATCGACGAGCACGGGCTTGTCGGCCTGAAGGACGTCCTTCTCGAAGCTTTCGTCGGTGATCTTCACGGTGCTCATGAAAAGCTCCCTTTCGCGCCGGCTCTTGCAACGCCGGCCGGCTTAGCGTCGAAGCGCGCATGTAGGCTGCCCACCCGAAGGTATCAACCGTTACGGCCCAGGTCGGCAATGGATTCAACCATCAGGAATTCTGGAACGGCCATCAGCCTCGGCCCGTCCGTCCAGACGAGCGCCGCCTCAATTTTGTGCTGCGGAAACACCTCGCCGAGCACGGCCGCATAGATCGCCATCTGTCGCAGATAGGCCGGGTCGGCCGCCTCGATGCGCTCGGGCGAGGGCCGGTTGGTCTTGAAGTCGGCCACCAGCACGCGGTCGGGCAGCACCACCAGCCGGTCGATGCGCCCGCTGATCCTCAGGCCCGCCGGCAGGCTGGGGGCCGAGCCGGCGATGGCCACCTCGGCGCGGCTGCCGGGCCCGAACACCTCGGCGAACTGCGGATCGTCCAGCACGCCGAAGGCGGCCGTGACCATCTCCGCGCGCTGGGCGTCGGTCAGGTCGCGCTCGCGGGCCAGGATCGCGCGCGCGGCGTCCGGGCGGGCGTCCGGCGGCAGGTCGGGCAGGATCTGCAGCAGCCGGTGGATCAGGTCGCCCCGGCGGAAGCGGCCCAGGCCGCCCACGGCCGACAGCGGCGAGGGGTTCGGCGCATGGTCGCTCTGGCCCAGGGTCGAGGGCGAGGCGTAGCGGGGAAAGGCGGCGGCGGCCGCTTCCAGACGCGCCCAGCCCGGCGGGGCCGGCGCCCCGGCCGGGCCGGCCGCGGCCCCCGGCCCCAGCCGCTCGGGATCGGGGCCGAAGCGGGTGGCGGTGACCTCGCCGCAGGCCGCTAGCGCGGTGTGCGGGGCCACGGTCTCATGGGCGAAGGCGTTGCGGATCAGGCCCCACCAGCCCTTCAGCGTCTCCTCGCGGCCCCGGCCGGGCAGGCGCCCGCACAGCACCAGCCGGTCGCGCGCGCGGGTCAGGGCCACATAGAGCAGGCGAAGGGCCTCTTCCTCCTCCTTGCGCTTGCGCGCTTCGCGGGCCGCGGCGGAGGCGGCGCAGTCGGCCTTGCCGCTGGCGCACCAGAGGAACCCGCCCTCCGCCGTCTGCAGCAGGGGCGAGCCCCGCGCCCCGCCCTCCAGCGTCGTTTCCGGCAGGAAGACGATCGGCGCCTCCAGGCCCTTGGCGCCGTGGGTGGTCATCACCCGCACCTCGTCGCGGCCGGCCTCCATCTCCCGCTTCACGGTGATGTCCAGGTCGGCGAACTCGGCGCACAGCCGCTCCAGGTCCTCCACCCCGCGCGCTTCGGCGGCCAGCACCTGGGCGAGGAATTCGTCCAGGGCGTCCTCGGCCTCCGAGCCCAGGCGGGTGAGCAGGCGCGCGCGCATCGACCGGCCGGCGGCGTCGGCCAGGCCCAGGACCCGGCCGTAGAATTCGAAGGGCCGCCTGGCCGCCGCTTCCGCCCTTGCTTGAGCCAGGAAGGCGAAGGCCGAGCTCCAGTCGGCGGTCTCGCCCGCCCGCGCGGCCAGCGCTGCCCACAGCGAGCCCTTCCGGTCCTTGGCCAGCGCATAGAGGCTCTCGTCCTCCACGTCGCAGAACGGGCTGCGCAGCAGGGCCGCCAGGGTCAGGTCGTCGGCCGGGAACAGGACGAAACGGGCCAGGGCCACCAGGTCGTCGAAGATGATGTGCCCCGACAGCGACAGCCGGTCGGCGCCGGCCACCGGGATCTTGGCGTGCTTCAGCGCGCGCAGGATCTCCTCGAACAGCACCCGCCGCCGCCGCACCAGGATCAGCACGTCGCCGAAGCGGGCCGGCCGCCAGGCCCCGCCTTCGCCGATCTCCTTGTCGAACACCGCGTCGCCCCGGCCGACCAGATCGGCGATCTCGCCGGCGATGGCCCTGGCCAGGCGCTTGTTGGCGCTGGCCTCGCTCTCGATGTCCAGCGGCGCGTCCCAGGCCTCGCGCTCGTCGGCCTTTTCCTCGGCGAACAGCGGCCACAGGTCCACGCAGCCGCGATGGGTCTCGCGCATGGCCAGGTGCCGCACCTTGTCCTCGCCGCTCGGCGGCGGCACCCCGGCCAGGGTGTCGGGGTCGTCGAACACCGCGTCGACGAAGCGCAGCACCTCCACCGTCGAGCGCCAGGACGCGGTGAGCGGCACGCTTTGGCCGCGCCGCCCGGCCGCGGTGATGCGCTCCAGGTGCATGCCGGTCTCCGCCAGCAGACGCTCGGGCGCCGCGCCCTGGAACGAGTAGATCGACTGCTTCTCGTCGCCGACGACGAACAGGCTGCGCTCCGGCCCGCCTCGCTTCGGCAGGCCCTCGCCGGCGAAGAACTCGGCGGTGAGCGCGCCGATGATCTCCCACTGCTCGGGGGCGGTGTCCTGGGCCTCGTCGACCAGCACGTGGTCGATGCCGTTGTCGAGCTTGTAGAGCACCCAGGCCGCGTCCGGCCGGGCCTTCACCAGGTCGCGGGTCTTCTCGATCAGGTCGGCGAAGTCGAGGGCGCCGGCGGCGGCCTTCTCGATGGCGTAGGCGTCCAGATAGGCGCTGGCCAGCACCAGGGCGTAGGCCGTGTCCCAGGCGATCCTGGCTCCGCGCAGCCGCTCGCGGGCCTCGGCCAGCCGGTCCTGCTCGGACAGCAGCGCCATGCGCAGGCCCTCGTGCGCCTTCAGGCCGCTGGTCTTGGCGACCCAGGCGGCGGGCGTCCCCTCGCCGCGCTCGGTGAACAGGCAGGCCAACGCGGCCGAGAGCGTCGCCTCCGGATCGGCCGCCACCGCGCGCAGGGCCGCCGCATTGGCCTGGTCGGTCTTGCCGCCGCCGCCAAGGGCCTCGGCGACCTCCAGCCACAGGCGCCGGTCGAGGCCGGCCATGGCCTCGGCCTCCAGCGCCTCCACGTCCGCGGCGCCGTCCGGGAAGCCGCAGGCGGCCCAGGCCGCGGCGATCGCCCCGGCGAGGCCGCCGGCCGCCTCCAGGTGGTCGCCGAGCGCGCCGCGCTGGGCCTCGAAATTGCGGAAGAGGGCGTGGAAGCTGGCGAAATCCAGGGCCACGGAGAAGCGGGCGTAGGCCTCGGCCACCGGGCCCTCGCCCTTCAGCGCGTGGCGCGCCACGGCCCTGCGCGCCGCCTCGGCCACCGCGGCGGAGGCCGCGTCGTCCATCACCCGGAAGGTGGGCGAGATGCCGGCCTCCAGCGGAAAGCGCCGCAGGAGCTTTTCGCAGAAGGCGTGGATGGTCTGGATCTTCAGCCCGCCGGGCGTCTCCAGGGCGCGGGCGAAGAGCGCGCGGGCGACGGAGAGCGCGCCGGCGTCGTAGTCGGCCTCGGGCCTACCCTCCAGTTTGGCCAGGTCGGCGCGCAGGCGCGCGTCCGGAGCCACCGTCCAGCCGCCCAGGAGGTTGAACAGCCGCCGCTGCATCTCCGCGGCCGCGGCCTTGGTGTAGGTCACGCACAGGATGGTGTCCGGTTCGGCCCCCGCCAGCAGCAGGCGCGCCACCCGGTCGATCAGGGTCTTGGTCTTGCCCGATCCGGCGTTGGCGGTGACGAAGGCGTTGACGGCCGGATTGGCGGCCAGGCGCTGCGGGTCGCTCATTCGCCCGCCTCCTCGTCGCCGCTGGTCGACCATTCGAACACGCGGGCCAGGTGGTCGTGGTCGCCGTGCCGGTCGCGCACGAACTGCGGCGCCGTGCGCGAGACGTAGGGCCGGTCGGGATCGTCGAACGCCTCGATCAGCCGGAAGAGTCCCTCCAGGGCGTGGGCGGCGGCCATCGCCGCCTCGTCGCCGGCCGTGGCGCGCACCTCCTCGCGGCCGGCGGGGCGGCGGCCGGTGATCTCCAGATAGGTCAGCTCGCCCGGCTCCAGGCGGCCGAGCTCTCGAAAGCCGCCGTGCATCAGGATCGCCGCGGTCAGGGTGAGCTGGGGCGAAAAGCCGGTCTTCACCACCTTGGGCGAAGGCGCCTTGCCGGTCTTGTAGTCCAGGATGTGGCCGAAGCCGGCCGGGTCCTTCTCGATGCGGTCGGCACGCGCGGTGACGGTGAACGGCCCGCCGGTGGTCAGGATGGTGTGCTCGCCCTCCAGCTCCACGTGGATCTCACGGCCGTCGGCGCGGCGGCGCGCCTCCAGCTCGGCGACCCAGGCGGCGGCCTCGCGGGCCAAGGCCGCTTCCCGCGCCAGGGCCTCCGGCGGCATGCCCGCCTCTTCCAGGGCCTGGAGATAGAGCGCCTCGAACCGGGCGGCCGCGTCGGGCGGCAGGGCGCTGGGAAAGGCCTCGGCAAAGCGCTCGAAGGCGCTGTGGATCGCCGTGCCGCGGGCGCGGGCCTCGACCGGTTCGTCCGGGCGGTCGAGCTTGTGCAGCTTCAGGATATCGCGCGCCCACACCGCATAGGGGTCGCGGGTCAGGGCCTCCACCCGGGTGACCGCCAGCTTGCGCGGCCGGTCCGTCGTGGGCGGGCGCGGGGCCGGCCTCTTGGCCGGGCTGTAGGCGGCCGGCGCGTCCAGGGCGCGGGCCCAGGCCAGCACGTCGGGCCGGCCGGGGATCTCCACGCCCGCGCCGCGCGCCAGGGTCTCCAGCCGCCACAGCCAGCGTGACTTCACCGCCGGCGAGCCGCCACGGCGCTCGGCGTGCAAGAGGATCACCTCGGGCGCGCAGGCGGCCTGGGCGAAGTCATGGGCCGAAAGGCCGACGCGCCGCTCCGGCGGCGGCAAGCCGAGCCGCGTGCGCATGGGCCGCGACAGGAACGGGTCCAGCGGCGCGCCCTGGGGCCAGACCCCTTCCTCCAGTCCGGCCAGGATCAGCCGGTCGGCCCGCACCAGCCGCGCCTCGATCGCGCCCAGGATGCGAATCTGCGGGTGGGTGGCGCCGCCCGTGCGCACCGTCTCGTCGGCGATCAGGCGCTGCAGCAGTTCGCAAAAGCCCCGGCGATCGACGCTGGGCAGGCCGTCGGCTTCGGCCATCAGGGCCGCGATCAGCCGGCCGAGCGCCTCGCCGCCCGGCCCGGCCCAGAGCTCGCCGACATCGCCGTCCGGGCCGGCCGCCAGGGCCTCCATGGTCTCGGCGACGGCGCGGGCGGCCTGGGCGACGGGGATCTCGTCGCCCGCGAAAGCCGTCTCCAGCGGCGCCAGCAGGGCTTTCATCCGCGCGGCCAGGGCGCTCGCGGCCTCGAAGCCGGCGGCCAGCGGCGCCCTGTCCTTCTTGAGCGCCTCGGCCCGGCCGCGGGCGAGGCGGCTCTCCAGGGCCTCCCAGCCCTCCGTGCGCGGTCCACGCAGCCCGTGGCGCTCCAGCGCCTCGATCTGGCGCGCGCGGGTCTCCGGATCGAGCCGCAGGCGCGCCATCGGGTGCTTGGCGATCGCCAGCAGGTTCACCGGATCGAGCGGGTCGAGCGCCGCCCGCGCCACGAGTTCGGCCAGCACGGCGCAGCGGGCGCCGGAGAGGGCGTAGCCGGCCGAGGAGTCCGGGACCACGCCCCAGCGGGCGAGCTTCAGGGCGACGCGCCGGGCCAGCGTCTGGTCGGGCGCCACCAGGGCGGCGGTCTTGTCCGGCGTCTCCAGGGCCTCGCGCAGCAGCAGGGCCGCGACCGTGGCGGCCTCCTCCTCGGCGCGGGCGCTCACCAGGCTCAGACCGGACAGGCCCTCGCTCAAGGGATCGACGCCGTCGGCCTCGCCCTCGGCGCGCAGCGCCTCGATGACGTTCAGCCAGTCGGCGGTGGCCTCGGGCGGGCGCAAGGCCTCGTTGACCACCCGCCGCCGCCAGCGTCCGCGGCTCTCGAAGCCGGCCGAGGCGGGCCAGTCGCGCACCGCCTCGCGCCCCACGCCGGCGCGGGCCAGCAGGCGGCGCATGGCGCCCTGCGGATGCTGTTCGCCCACCTGCGCCCAAGCCGTGTCGGCCAGGCTCTCGTCCAGGCCCGGCAGCACCACGCAGCCCTGCGGCGCGGCGGCGATCACGGCCAGGAGGTCGGCGGTGGCCGGCGCGGTGCCGGTGGAGCCGGCGGCGACCAGCACGCCCTTCGGCGGATGGTCGCGCCACTGCTCGGCCAGCCGCCGCAGCAGGGCCACGCGCCGGGCGCTGACGTCGGCCACGCCGAGCTCCGCCAGCCGTTTCGGCCAGGCCTCCAGCGCGTGCTCGAGGAACTCGCGGGAGATGCGCCAATGCTCGGCGAGGTCGGCCTCGACCAGCTCGGCGAGCCCGCCGGAGGGGTCGACCTCCTCGATCTGCAGGCTGTCGAGGAACCCGCCCAGGGCGTCGGCCAGTTCCAGCGCCGCGCTCGGGCTGAGCGAGCGGCCCAGCAGCGCCTCGCCGCCCTTCACCAGCCGGGTCAGTTCGAACCTGCGGCGCAGCGGCTCGATGGCGGAGGGCAGGTCCAGCGCCAGGTCGCCCGGTTCGAACGGCGGCTCGCCCTCGTCCAGGTCGCCGACGGGGCGGATCTGCGGCGGCAGCACCGCCCGGCCCCCGGCGGCGGCCACGAAACCGTCCGCCAGGGCCCTGGCCCCGCGCCGGGTGGGGGTGAGCACGATGGCCTGGGACAGGGCGTCCGGCCCGAGCGGCGTCAGCGCCTCGTAGAGCCCGCGCGCCAGGTCGGCGACGAACGGCCGGTGGGCGGGGATGTTGAACCAGCGCGGCCCCGGCCTGTCGAAGAGGCCGCCCGCGCTCATGGCGTCTCGGCCAGCCTCGCCTCGGCCGCCTCGCGGGCCCCGGGGTCGCCCACGTGCATCCAGAAGCCGTCCATCACCGCGCCGAACAGCCGCCCGTCGGCGGCCGTGCGCCGCCAGACCGGCACCATGGAGAAGGCGCCGTCCGGCGCGTCGTCCAGCACCTGCGGCCTGATGATCTGCACGCCGACGAAGGCGTAGGGCGTCGGCGGCTCCGGCTCGGCCGAGTGCATCAGCCGGCCCTTGGGGTCGCGGAAGAAGCCGCGCGGCCCCTCGAAGCCGATCCCCTGGCCGCGCGGCACCAGGAGCAGGCAGATGTCCATGCGCTCAGGGTCCCACAGGGCCTTCATGGCCTCCAGCGCCGGGGTCTGCCCCTCGATCCACAGGGAATCGATGTTGGCCACCCAGATGGGCTCGTCGCCCAGCAGGCCGCGGGCGTGGCGGATGCCGCCGCCGGAATCCAGCAGCTCGGCGCGCTCGTCCGAGATCAGTATGCGCGGGTGCGTGCGGCCGGCCAGGTGCGCCTCCATCTGGTCGGCGAAGTGATGGACGTTGACCACGGCGGTCTCCACCCCGGCCGCGGCCAGGCGGTCGAGCACGTGGTCGATCAGGGCCTTGCCGCCCACCTCCACCAGCGCCTTGGGCCGGGTGTCGGTCAGCGGGCGCATGCGCGTGCCCAGGCCGGCGGCCATCACCATGGCGGTCTTCGGGCCGGGCAGGCCGCCACTGCTCACCGCCGGGCCTCGGGCGGGATGTTCGCGTCGAACCAGGCCTTGATCGGCGCCAGCTCCGGATCGGCGAGGCACTGGTTCAGATAGCGCCACATGCGCGGCATGAAGGCCTCGTACTTGGGCCGCCCGAAACCGGCGACCTGCCGCGCGAAGATGAACAGGATTCGTGACACGTTGAGGGCGCCCAGCGCGTGGTAGTCGGCCAGGAACCGGGCGCGGTCCACCTCGGGGCGCAGCTCGAAATAGCGGGCCAGGGCCGCCGCCTCCCGCTCGGGCGACACGTCCCGGCGGCCGTCGTGCAGCAGCATCGACATGTCCCAGGCCGGGTGGGCGCGCAGGGCGTCCTGGAAGTCCAGCATGCCCACCCGCGCCGGACCCTTGCGGCCGGGCAGCCAGATCAGGTTCTCTGCGTGGTAGTCGCGGTGGCAGAAGACGCCGGCGCCGGCTTCGCCGCGGGCGCGGATCGGCGCCCACAGCGCGTCCCATTCGGCGACGGCCTCGGGGCTGAACGGAGCCATGCCGGCGTACTTCGGCCACCACTCCAGGAACATCTCCCCGCCGGTGGCCAGCGCCAGGTCGTCGTAGGCGAGCAGCGGCCAGCGCAGGCCGTCGACGGCCAGGATCTCGGGCGGGCGGACGGCGTGGATGGCCACCAGGGCGTCGATGGCGTCGTCGTAGAGCGGCGCCTCGTCCGCGCCGCCGGCGATCAGGTTGGCGTAGAGGTCGTCGCCCAGGTCCTCCAGCACGGCCAGGCCCGCCTCCACGTCGAAGGCGGCCACCCGCGGCGTCGACAGGCCCTGGCCGTGCAGCCAGTCCGCCGCGCAGATGAAGGCGTCCACCCGGCCGGCGGCCAGCCGGGCCATGGCGTTGTAGCCGGCCGCGCGGCGCTCGGCGGGCGTGGCCGCGGGCGGGCAGGGCGAGCTCTCCACCGGCGGCTGGTCCATGAAGATCAGGCTCGGCTTGCCCGGCCGGTGCAGGCGCTCGTAGCGGCGCGTGGAGGCGTCGCCGGCCAGCATCTCGCGCTTCGCATCGCCCAGCCCCTGGTCCGCCAGGAACGCCGTCTTCAGGGCCTCACGATCCAAACTCAAGTCCTCGTCCTGTCCACGATCCGTGCGGGGTCAGGCGGGCGCGCCGCGCCTCGCCGTCCGGTCCCGATTCGGGGGTCAAATCTATATCAAGTCGGTCGGCCGGCAGCGCGCCCTCCAGCCGCTCGGGCCACTCGATCAGGGCCGCGCCGTCCTCCAGCGCCTCGTCCAGGCCGATCTCATAGGCCTCGTCGGGCGAGGTCAGCCGGTAAAGGTCGAAATGGGCGATGTTCAGCCCGCGTCCGTCATAGAACTGCACCAGGGTGAAGGTGGGGCTGGGCACCTCCTCGTCAGGCGCGGTCAGCGCGCGGATCAGCGCCCGCGCCAGGGTCGACTTGCCCGCGCCCAGCGGGCCGGACAGGCACACCGCCTCGCCCGGGCGCAACACGCCGGCGATGGCCGCGCCCAGGCGCGCCGTGGCCGCCTCGTCGGCGAGGCGGATATCCCGCGCGGACACGAGGCTCATGCGAAGGGCCGGTCCGGGTGGCGGGGCAGGACGGTCTCCACATAGGCCTTCAGCGCCGTGGTGGCGGTCGAGCTGTCGGGGTCCAGGGCCGAGGGGGCGATCGGCGGGCCGACGATCAGCTCGAACTGGCGGCCGCGCTTGTTCAGCAGCTCGTGGAACAGGGTGATGTCGCGCAGCTCCTGGGAGAAGCGGTCGAACAGGTGGAAGAGGGTCGACCAGGGCCCGGCCAGATGCATCGGGATCACCGGCGCCTCGTAGCGGCGGGCGATGGAGAGCGCGCTGGCCATCCAGGGCGGGTCGCAGAGCTTTCCGTCCGGCTCGCGCCGGGCCAGCCGGCCGGCCGGGAAGATCGCCAGGGCCCGCTCGGCCTCCATGGCCTCCTTGGTGAGCTGCAGGGTCAGGCGCGTGCGATCGCGGGTGCGCTTCTCCTCCACCCACTCCACCGGGATCAGCACGTCGGAAAATCCGGGGGCGACGCGGTGCGCGTCGGCGTTGGCGTAGAAGCACAGGTCCGGGCGCAGCGGGCGCACCGCGTCGTAGACCGCGATCCCGTCGGCGATGCCCGTTGGGTGGTTGGAGATCAGCACCGCGCGGCCGCTGGCGGGAATGCGCTCCAAGCCCCGCGCGCGCACCTTCACCGACAGGAGCGCGGAGACGTGATCCAGGGCCGCCTGCCCGCCCATCGGCGCGATCACGTCGGCCATGCGCCGGGCCTTGGCGTAGTTCAGGAGGCGGTAGAGCGCAGGGCGCAGCAGCGGCCAGGCCGGGTGGCCCGACAGCTTCGGCGCGCGCTCGGCGATCAGCACGTCGACGATGTGGTCGTGGCCGGCCCGCGTCTGCGGCAAGGCGGCGGCCGAAGTGGCGATCGTCATGAGACGGAAGATGCTCTTGCCGTGCGCCTGTGGGCAAGAAATCCTTTTCGGCCCGCGCCCGCGGGGCTGGTCAAGCCGGGGCCCACGACCTACACACCAACCCCTGCGTCAAGCCAGGATCACCAGTCATGCGCACCATCAATCACTACATCGCCGGGGCTTCGGTCGAGAGCCGCACGGGGCGTTTCGGGGACGTGTTCGATCCCAACACCGGCCAGGTGCAGGCGCGCGTCGGTCTGGCTGACGCCGGCGAGGTGGACGCCGCGGTGCTCGCGGCCCTGAAGGCGCAGCCGGCCTGGGCGGCGGTGAATCCGCAGCGCCGGGCGCGGGTGATGTTCGCTTTCAAGCGCCTGGTGGAAGCGCGCATGCAGGAGCTGGCAGAGCTCTTGTCGAGCGAGCACGGCAAGGTCGTGGCCGACTCCAAGGGCGACGTGCAGCGCGGCCTCGAGGTGGTGGAGTTCGCCTGCGGCATCCCGCATGCGCTGAAGGGCGAATACACCGAGGGCGCGGGCCCTGGCATCGACGTCTATTCCATGCGCCAGCCCTTGGGCGTGGTCGCCGGCATCACCCCGTTCAACTTCCCGGCGATGATCCCGATGTGGATGTTCGGCGTGGCGATCGCGGTGGGCAACACCTTCATCCTGAAGCCCTCCGAGCGCGACCCGAGCGTGCCGGTGCGGCTGGGCGAGCTGTTCATGGAGGCCGGCGCCGACGTCGGCATCGACGTGACCGGCGTGCTCAACGTGGTGCACGGCGACAAGGCGGCGGTGGACGCCATCCTCGAGCACCCGGAGATCTCGGCGGTGAGCTTCGTCGGCTCCTCCGACATCGCCCACTACGTCTACCGGACCGGCGCGGCGCACGGAAAGCGCGTGCAGGCCATGGGCGGCGCCAAGAACCACGGGATCATCCTGCCCGACGCCGACCTGGACCAGGCGGTGAAGGACATCATCGGCGCGGCCTACGGCTCGGCCGGCGAGCGCTGCATGGCCTTGCCGGTGACCGTGCCGGTGGGCAAGGGCACCGCCGAGGCCCTGCGCGGCAAGCTCCTGGCCGAGATCGAGACCCTGAAGGTGGGCCTGTCCAGCGATCCGGCCGCGCAGTACGGCCCGGTGGTGACCGCCGCGCACAAGGCCAAGATCGAGGGCTACATCCAGACCGGCGTCGACGAGGGCGCCGAACTGGTGGTCGACGGGCGGGGCTTTTCGCTGCAGGGCTACGAGGACGGCTTCTTCGTCGGCCCGACCCTGTTCGACAAGGTCACCACCGACATGAAGACCTACCAGGACGAGATCTTCGGGCCGGTCCTGCAGATCGTGCGCGCCGACAGCTTCGAGGAGGCCGTCGCGCTGCCCTCCAAGCACCAGTATGGCAACGGGGTGGCGATCTTCACCCGCAACGGCCGGGCCGCCCGCGAGTTCGCCCAGAAGGTCAACGTCGGCATGGTCGGCATCAACGTGCCGATCCCGGTGCCGGTGGCCTACCACAGCTTCGGCGGCTGGAAGCGCAGCGCCTTCGGCGACGCCAACCAGCACGGCATGGAGGGCCTGCGCTTCTGGACCAAGGTCAAGACGGTCACCGCCCGCTGGCCGGAGGGCGACGTCGCCGACTCCGCTTTCGTCATCCCGACGATGAGCTGAGCCGGGGGCTCCTGGGGAAGCCGCGATGAAGAACGTGCGCCTGTGGGTGATGCTGGGCCTGTTCGCCGTGCTGCTGGGCGGCGCCTTGTGGGCGGTGTGGAACTTCGACCTGCGTTGGCGCCCGCACACCATCCACAGGGACCAGGCCGAGATCGCCAAGATCCTGGAGGAGGCCGGCTGGGTCTCCCCGGGGCTGGCCGGACCCAAGCTCTACATGGTCAGCTTCCGCTCCTGCCCGGACTGCATCCGCTTCAAGACCGAGCAGTTCCCCGACCTGCACAAGGCCGGCGTCGACACCCGCGTGATCGAGGTGGCGCGGCGTGACTACAACGGCGTGTCCAAGTCCACGCCGGAGGAGCGCTCCACCGTGGCCGAGCTGTGGGTGAACCGCTCCTGGAAGCTCGCCGAGGACTGGGACGCCACCCCCATCGAGGCCTGGAAGGCCGGCGGCATCATCCCGGCGGACGACAATGCGGCCCGCAGCGCCGTGGTCGAGGCCGGCCGCAAGATGGTCGACGACCTGCGCCCGCTGATGAAGAAGAACGGGGTCAACTTCGCCTATCCGCTGCTGGTCTGGTGGACCAAGGACGGGCGCATGCGCGCCTGCGCCTGCGAGCGGCGCGAGACCTACAAATACGTGCGCAAGGAGTTGGGGCTCGCCGACTGAGCCTTGGCGGCGTGAGGAAACGAGGGGGAGGAAGATGGTCAAGGGTCTGATGGGACGCCTGGCGGCGGGCGCGGCCGTGGCCGCGATGCTGGCGCCGACGCTGGCCTGCGCGGCGCAGCTGGACCCGGCCCAGGGCGATGGCGGGGTTCCGGCCTTCTACCAGTGGACCGAGGCGGTTCCGGCCACGCCGGGGGCCATGCTGCGCACCGAGCCCCTGCCGGCCGAGCTGGTGCTGGCCAACGCCGCCAGGGGCGTGCGCATCCTCTACGCGTCCACCAACGGCATTGACGGCAAGACGCCCACGCCGGTGTCCGGGGCCCTGTTCCTGCCCAAGGGCGCCCCGCCGGCCGGCGGCTGGCCGCTGATGGCCTGGTCGCACGGCACGGTGGGCGTGGCCGATGTCTGCGCGCCCTCCTTCGCCGGCCGCTCGCAGCGCGACATCAACTACCTCAACCACTGGCTGGCCCAGGGCTACGCCGTGGTCGCCTCCGACTACCAGGGCCTGGGCACGCCCGGCGGGCACCCCTACATGGCCTCGCGGCCGGCGGCCTACAGCGTGCTGGACAGCGTGCGCGCCGTGCAGCACGGCGATTTCGGCCTGTCCAAGGAGGTGGTGATCGTCGGCCAGTCGCAGGGCGGCGGCGCGGCCTTCGCCACCGCCGGCTACGCCTCGACCTACGCGCCGGAGCTGGACGTCCGCGGCACGGTGGCCACCGGCACGCCCTGGGTGACGCCCAGGATCTTCCAGGCGGTCACGGCGGCCGGGCGCGACAAGCCGCAGGCCACCTTCGGCTACGTGCTCCTGATGCTCTACCTGATCAGGCAGACCGACCCGTCGTTCCAGTTCGCCGACTACGTCAGCGACAAGGCCATGCCCGCGGTCAAGCTCGGCGCGACCGGCTGCCTGCAGGGGGTGGAGGAGGCGGTCGTCGACGACGGCCTGACCTACGAGAACAGCTTCATCAAGGACCCGACCGAGAAGCTGAACGCGGTGTTCGGCCTGATGGGCTACGCCACCCTGGCTCCCGCGGCCCCGGTGTTCATGGGCACCGGCGCCCTGGACAAGGACGTGCCGCCGCCGATGCAGCAGGCGCTGATCCGCTCGGCCTGCGCCGCCGGCGCGCGCATCGAGGCCCATGAGTACGAGGGCCTGGACCACTCCGGCGCCGTGAACGGCTCGCTGGGCGATTCCACCCCGTTCGTGAAGAAGGCCTTCGCCGGCGAGACGATCGGCGGCAACTGCGCCGACAACTGGGCCACGCAGCCGGCGCAGTAGCCACGGCGACGCTTCGCGCGTTGTGATCGGCGCGATCCCGCGCTAGGGGGCGGGGCGATGTCCTCCCCGCTCCAGACCGCCTACGCCGAAGCCCTCGCGGCCGGCCACATCCGACCCGATCCGATCCAGGCCAAGGCCCTGGAGGCCCTGGTGCGGCTTGAGACCGACCTGGCCGGCGACAACGGCGGCGGGCTCCTGGCGCGGTTCCGCAAGCCGCAGAGCCAGCGCGGCGTCTACCTGTGGGGTCCGGTGGGGCGCGGCAAGTCCATGCTGATGGACCTGTTCTTCGAGACCGTGGCCGTGGAGAAGAAGCGGCGCACGCACTTCCACGTCTTCATGGGCGAGATCCACCGCCTGATCGACGCCTGGCGCAAGGGCGACGCGGCCGCGCGCAAGGCCCGCTTCGGCCAGGCCAAGGGCGACGACCCGATCCCGCCGGTCGCCGACGTGGTGGCGGCCGAGGGGCGGCTGCTCTGCTTCGACGAGTTCCAGGTCACCGACATCGCCGACGCCATGATCCTGGGCCGGCTGTTCGAGGCGCTGTTCGCCCGCGGCGTCACCCTGGTGGCGACTTCCAACCGCGCGCCCGACGACCTCTACAAGGACGGGCTGAACCGCCAGCTCTTCCTGCCCTTCATCACCCTCCTGAAGGTCAACACCGACATCGTCAGCGTGGCCGGCCAGCACGACTATCGCCTGGACCGCCTGCGGGCGGCGGGGGTCTGGTTCTCGCCGATCGACCCGGACAATGAGCGCCAGTTCGAGGGGCTGTGGCGCGACATGCTCGACGGCGAGGACGAGATCGGCGAGACCCTGGAGGTGCTGGGCCGCAAGGTGCACCTGCCGCACGCCGTGGGCGGCTTCCTGCGCGCCAGCTTCGCCAGCCTGTGCTCGGTGGCGCTCGGCCCCAACGACTATCTCGCCGTTGCCGACCGGTTCCACACCGTCTTCCTGGAGGGCGTGCCGGCCATGAACCCGGCCCGGCGGGAGGAGGCGCGCCGCTTCGTCACCCTGATCGACGCCCTCTATGAGGCCCGCACCAAGCTCATCGTCCTGGCCGCCGCCGAGCCGGTGAAGCTCTATCCCGAGGGCGACGGCGCCTTCGAGTTCGAGCGCACGGCCTCGCGCCTGCAGGAAATGCGCTCGGCCGACTGGCTGGAAGACCGCTAGGCCGCCTGCCGGGCGCGCAATCGCCCGCCCGCCGGCCGGCCGCGCTTCCCCGGCCTTTGTCCAGCGCGTAGGGTCCGCCCATGTCTTCCGCAGAAACGCTCGCGCCGCGCGCGATCGAGATCCTCGAGCGGCTGGTGGCGTTCGACACCACCTCGCACCTGTCCAACCTGGCCCTCATCGAGTGGGTCGAGGCCTATCTGGCGAGTTACGGCGTGGCCTCGCGCCGGGTGCCCAACGCCGAGGGAACTAAGTCCAACCTGATGGCCACCATCGGCCCGGCGATCGAGGGCGGGGTGGTGCTGTCCGGCCATACCGACGTGGTGCCGGTGGAGGGCCAGCCCTGGGTCACCGACCCCTTCAAGCTGACCCCCAAGGACGACGGGCGCATCTACGGCCGCGGGACCTGCGACATGAAGGGCTTCCTGGCCCTGGCGCTGGCCGCCGTGCCGGACCTGGTGGCCAAGGGCGCGCGCCAGCCGGTGCACCTGGCCTTCTCCTACGACGAGGAGGTGGGCTGCCTGGGCGCGCCGGACATGATCAAGCTGATCGCCGCCGAGCTGCCGCGCCCGGCGCTGGTGGTGGTGGGCGAGCCCTCCAACATGGAGGCGGTCAGCGGCCACAAAGGCATCTCCACCTTCAAGGTGGTCGTCACCGGCCACGAGGCCCATTCCAGCCAGACCCAGCTCGGCGTCTCGGCGGTGATGCAGGCGGTCAGGCTGATGGGAAGCCTGTCGGACCTGGCCGTCCAGCTCGAGCGCAAGGCCGACCCGGACTCGCTGTTCACCCCCAAGCACGCCACCTTGACCATCGGCATGGTCAACGGCGGCACGGCGGTGAACATCCTGGCCCGCGAATGCGTCTTCTATTTCGACCTGCGCTGCCCGCCGGGCCTGTCGCCCGACGGCGTGCTCGCGGGCTTCTTCGCCGAGGCCAAGGCGATGGACATGGCGCTGGAGGCGCGCTTCCCCGAGGCCGGCGTCCAGGTGATCCGCCGCTCCAGCACGCCCGCCTTCGCCCCCGAGGCCGACGGTGCGGCCGAGGCGTTCGCCCGCCGCATGGCCGGCGACAACGGCCCCCAGCGGGTGGTGGGCTACGCCGCCGAGGCTGGGCAGTTCCAGGAGGCCGGCTTCTCCACGGTGATCTGCGGGCCGGGCTCCATCGACCAGGCCCACCAGCCCAACGAGTTCGTCGAGCGCTCGCAGATGGAGCGCGGCGCGGCCTTCATGGCTCGCCTGGTCGATTGGGCTTCAACGGACGGATGACGGGGCGGCGGCCGCGCAGGTCGGCGGGGTTCCAGGTCATGGCGCGGGCCACGGTCCAGGTCGAGGCGCGCCGCGCCGCCTGAACCGCGCGCCGGGTGCGCAGCACCTGCGGCAGTCCCTTTACGCCCGCCTTCAGCCCGCGCCACATGGCCGGGGCGCGGTCCTTGTTGGCCCGCCGCGTGGCGATCAGCGCCACGGCCAGCACGTGCAGCGGCAGGACCAGCGGCAGGAGCAGCGCCGGCGTGTCCTTCACCAGCACCCAGAAGCGGTTGCGCGTGCCGTGGAACACCGCGAAGTCCGACTTGGGGCCGCCGGACGAGGCCGAGCCCACGTGGCGCACCACCGCGTCCGGCACGATCAGGGTCGATTCCCCGGCGAGCTGCAGGCGGTAGCCCAGGTCCACGTCCTCGCAGTAGCAGAAGAAGGTCTCGTCGAAGCCGCCCAGGTCCTGGAAGAGGCGCGTCTCGATCATCATCGCCCCGCCGCAGGGCGAGAAGACCTCGCCCTCGGGCGTGTTCTTCGGATCGGGCGTCATGTAGCCGCCGCGATAGGGGATGCACGGCCCGCTCATCACGTCGCCCAGGCCGTCCAGCACGGAAGGATCGTCGTCCATCAGCTGGCGCGAGGTGAAGGAGCGGTAGTCGGACCGCCGCCGCGCCGCGCGCAGCAGCGCCTCCAGCCAGTCCGGCGCGGGGAAGGCGTCGGGGTTCAGCAGCACCAGCCAGCGGCCCCGCGCGGCCTTGGCGCCGATGTTCACTGCGGCGGCGAAGCCCAGGTTGGCGCCGTTCTCGATCAGCCGGGCCTGGGGGTGCGCGGCGGCGACCGTCTGCGCCTCGCCCTGCGG
The DNA here is from genome assembly GCF_041916435.1 of Phenylobacterium sp. Taxonomy (GTDB): domain Bacteria; phylum Pseudomonadota; class Alphaproteobacteria; order Caulobacterales; family Caulobacteraceae; genus Phenylobacterium. The sequence continues at coordinate 364,532 of NZ_JAYRZM010000005.1, forward strand.
CGAGGCGTTGTCCACCAGGATCAGTTCGAAGTTGGCGAAGGTCTGCGCCATCAGCCGTTCGACGCAGGCGTTCAGGGTGTCCGCGCTGTTGTAGGCGACGATCACCACGCTTGCGGCGGGCGTCTCGGCCTTGTTTTCGTCTCCCGGCTCGTCCATGCGGAGGGCTGTTCCAATTACTTTGACGAAGGCCATGACGACGATCGTTCCGCTCGCCCTGCCCGAGGTCCTGCTTATCACGCCCAAGCGCCATGGCGATGCGCGCGGGTGGTTCTCCGAGACCTGGAGCCGCAAGACCCTGGCCGAAGCCGGGGTCGACGCCGACTTCGTGCAGGACAACCAAGCCTTCAACGCCAAGGCCGGCACGGTGCGCGGCCTGCACTTCCAGCAGGCTCCGCATCCCCAGGCCAAGCTGGTGCGCGTGCTCAAGGGCGCGATCCTGGACGTGGCGGTGGACGTGCGGCCCGGCTCGGCGACCTTCGGCCAGTGGGTGTCGGCCGAGCTCACGGCCGAGGGCGGCGAACAGCTCTTCGTGCCCCGCGGCTTCGCCCACGGCTACGCCACCCGCGTGGACGACACCATGCTCTTCTACAAGGTCGACGGCCTCTACGCGCCGCAGACCGAGGGCGGCGTCCTGTGGAACGATCCGGACCTGGCCATCGACTGGGGCGTCGGCGCCGGGGACGCGGTGCTTTCCGACAAGGACAAGATCCTGCCCCGGCTGAAGGACATGGCGCCCGCCGCCTTCTAGGATAGCGACATGGACCCCCACCTGATCACCTCCGGCGCGGCCGCCTTCGGCACCCTGGCGAGCCTGGCCCTGGCCATCGTCGTCACGCGGCGGTTCGTCGCCGGCCGCGCGCCGCGGTTCCGCTTCGCCGAGATCCTGGTCTGGATCACCCTGGCGATCGGCTTCCTGCTGGCCTGGTTCCCCGGCTTCCTGTTCGGCGGCCATTTCGGCGGGGCGGTGATGGCCGCCCTGGCCGGGCTCGTCGGCCTGCCGCCGGCGATTCCGGTGGCCCTGGGCATCGCCGTGGGCGTCACCGTCGCCCTGACCGCCCTGGCGCTGATCCTGCCGCTGCTGGCCGCCTACATGCTGCTCAGGGACAGGGCCGCCTGAGGCGGTTCTGCGGCCTCGCGTTCGCGCCGGCCGGCTGATAGTTGAGCGGCATGGTCCGCTCCCGCGTCGCCGTCGTGCTCCTCAGCCTGGCGCTGCTGCCGCTGGGTGTCGGGGCGGCGCGGCCGACGCCTACGCCTACGCCTATGACGGTGACGGTCGACCTGACGGACGCGGGCCGGCGCGGCGAGTTCCGGCCCGACCGGGCCCTCGGCGCGGGGATCGACGGCGCCCAGGCCGGCGACATCGACCGGCTCCTCACCGACCACAACATTTCGGCGATGCGCTCGGCGGGGCTCGCCTCGCTCACCTACCGCCTGCGCACCGAGCTCGGGATCGAGGCCTGGCACTGGAACGAGGCGGGAAGCTGGAGCGATCCGGCCCGTCAGCAGGGCTACTGGACCTCCAGCGACGCGCTTGGCGCGCCGATCATGCTGTCGCACGGCTACCACCTGCCCCGGCGCGGCGACACGATCGACAACGCCAACAACGCCGACTACTCGCGCCTGACCGACGGCGATCCGGCCACCTTCTGGAAGTCCAACCCCTACCTCGACCGGCGCTTCACCGGCGACCCGGCGCCGCATCCGCAATGGCTGGTCGCCCGCCTGGACGCACCCTCGCTGATCGACGCGGCCAGGATCGACTGGGCCGAACCCTACGCCACGGCCTATCGCGTGCAGTACTGGACCGGCGCCGACGAATACGACCCCGCCGGCCGCTGGGCCGACTTCCCCGGCGGCGTGGTGGAGGACGGTCATGGCGGCTCGGCCCTGCTGCGCCTGTCGCCAAAACCCGTCGTCGCGCAGTTCGTCCGTATACTGATGACAAGGGGCTCGGGAACCGCGCCGGCCGGCTCCACCGACGTGCGCGACCGGCTGGGCTATGCGGTGGGCGAAGTCGCCTTCGGGACGCTTTCGGCCGACGGCGCGCTGCACGACCTGGTGCGTCACGCGCCCTCGCACACCGCCCAGACCTTCACCCACGTCTCCTCCACCGACCCCTGGCACCGGGCGATCGACCGCGATCCGGACCTGGAGCAGGCGGGTCTGGACCGGGTGTTCCGCGGCGGCCTCGGGAACGGCCGGCCGATCATGGTCCCGGTCGGCGTGCTGTTCGACACGCCAGACAATGCCGCCGCCGAGATCCGCTACCTGAAGCGCCGCGGCTATCCGCTGGAGCGGGTCGAGCTGGGCGAGGAGCCGGACGGCCAGTACGGCGAGGCCGCCGACTACGGCGCGCTCTATCTGGAGACGCTGGACCGGCTGCGCGGCGAGGCGCCGGAGCTCGTCTTCGGCGGCCCCAGCCTGCAGAGCGCGCTCACCGACACCTGGATGGACCCCGATCCGGACAAGTCCTGGAACAGCCGTTTCATCGGCTACCTGAAAAGCCGTGGCCGCCTGGCCGACCTCGGCTTCTTCTCCTTCGAGCACTATCCGTTCGACGACATCTGCGGCGACATCCACGCGCGGCTGCTGGACCAGAACCACCTGATGGACCGGCTCATGGCCCGGCTGGCGGACGAGGGCGTGCCGCGCGCGATTCCCTGGCTGATCTCCGAGTACGGATTTTCCGCCTACTCTGGCCGCGCGATGTCGGAAATGCCGAGCGCCCTGTTGATGGCCAACATCGTCGGCCAGTTCCTGACCGAGGGCGGGGCGGGCGCCTACATGTTCGGCTACGGGCCCAACACGCCGGTCAACCAGCACCAGCCCTGCGCGGGCTATGGCAACATGATGCTGTTCATGGCCGGCGCCCAGGGCCAGGCCGCCCAGCCGATGCCGAGCTTCTACACCGCCCGCCTGCTGACCCAGGACTGGCTGGCGCCGGGCGATGCGCTCCACCGGCTCTACGTCGCCGAGGCCAAGGGTTCGCTCGGCGAGGCGGTCAAGGCCTACGCGGTTCGCAGGCCGGACGGAAAGCTCGGCCTCCTGATCCTCAACCGCAGCGCGACGCAGGACGCGGTGGTGGACGTGGCGGTGCGCACGCCCCGGCGCGGGGCTCATCCGCTGCACGGCCGCGCGGACGTCTGGAGCTACGGCCCGGCGCAGTACCAGTGGCTCGACCTGGGGCCGAAGAGCCGGCCGGGACGCGACCTGCCGCCCGCACACGCGGTGCTGTCCCGCGGCGACTGGAGGCTCATCGTCCCGGCCGACAGCCTTGCGGTGGTGGTGGGCTGAGTTCCTTGCGACGTCCGTCATCCCCGGGCGCGTCCCGGGGATCCAGCCCGACGCCTCGCCGCGGCTGCGGCGGGGGTTGGATGGCCGGGACGAGCCCGGCCATGACGGGTCTAGGGTTGAGCTGCTGAGCCAGCCGCCGAGGTCCACTCCGCGCGCACGGCCTCGTCGGTCTCCGCGGCGAGCCGCGCCTCCCGCAGCCGGCCGAACGCCGCCGCGGCCAGCAGCCGTCCCGCCGCCCAGGCCGCCGCGCCCCGCACCAGGGGCGAGGGATCGCCCAGCCGCGGCTCGACCGCCGCCATCAGCGCCGGATCGCCGGAGTTGCCGAGCGCGTAGAGCACGTTGCGCACGAACCGGTCGCGGCCGATACGCTTGACCGGGCTCTTGGCGAAGAGGGCGCGGAAGGCCGCATCGTCCAGGCCGGCCAGGTCTTCCAGCGCCGGCGCCTTCAGCGCCTCGCGGGCGGCGAGCCTGGCTTCGCGTCCGGCCTGGGCGAACTTGTTCCACGGGCAGACCGCCAGGCAGTCGTCGCAGCCGTAGATGCGGTTGCCCAGCGCCGGGCGGAACTCGGCCGGGATCGGCCCCTTCAGCTCGATGGTCAGGTATGAGATGCAGCGGCGCGCATCGAGCTGGAACGGCGCGGGGAAGGCGCTGGTCGGGCAGACGTCCAGGCACGCGTGGCAGGAGCCGCAGCTCTCCGTCGCCGCCTCGTCGGGCGTCAGGTCCAGCACCGTCAGGATCGAGCCCAGGAACAGCCAGGAGCCGAACTGGCGGCTGACCAGGTTGGTGTGCTTGCCCTGCCAGCCCAGGCCCGCGCGCTCGGCCAGCGGCTTCTCCATCAAGGGCGCGGTGTCGACGAACACCTTCAGCTCGCCGCCGAAGCTCGCCTGCAGCCAGCGGGCCAGGGCCTTCAGCCGCGGCTTGATCAGGTCGTGATAGTCGTCGCCCTGGGCGTAGGCCGAGATCACCCCGCGCTCGCGGTGGGCGAGGCCGGCCATGGGATCGGTCTCGGGGCCGTAGTTGACGCCGAGCACGATGGCCGAGCGGGCGTCGGCCCACATGGCGGCGGGATGGCCGCGGCGCTCCAGGGTCTCGGCCATCCAGGCCATCTCGCCCTGGCGGCCGGCCTCGACGAACTGCGCCAGCCGGCCCGCCGCCGGCCAGGGCGCGCGGGCGTCGGCGAAGCCGCAGACGGAAAAGCCCAGGCTGAGCGCCTCCTCGCGGATCAGCTCTTCGCGGGTCTTGGCCTTAAGCTCAGAAGTCGAGGTCGTCATAGTGGCCGGCGGGCGCCAGGCCCGGCCAGCGGTCGGCCAGAAGCGGCCTGAAGCAGGGCCTGGACTTCAGCTTCACGTACCACGTTTTCACCGAGGAGAAGTCGCGCCAGGGCACGTCGCCGAAATAGTCGATCACCGACAGGTGCGCGGCGCCGGCGAAGTCGGCCAGGCTCAGGCGCCGGCCCGCCAGCCATTCGCGCGCGGCCAGCAAGCTCTCCATGTAGACCAGGTGCGCGCGCAGCGCCTCGCGCCCCTGGCGCAGGTTGGCCAGGTCCGGCGCGCCCAAGCCCAGCAGGCGCTTTTCCATCTTCTCGTGCAGCAGATAGCCGCCGACCTCGTAGTCGAACTTGCGGTCGAACCATTGCAGCAGGCGTCGCGCCTCGGCGCGCTCCTCCGGCTCGCGGCCGAGCAGCGGCGGCTCCGGGTGCTGCTCCTCCAGGTGGTCGAGCACGGCGCGGCTTTCGCAGACGACCAGGCGGCGTCCGTTCGCCTCCTCCACCAGCACGGGCGTGAGGCCGGAGGGATTCAGCGCCACGAACTCCTTGGGGCGCTCCCAATAGCGGACGGACACCTCCTTGAACGGCAGGCGTTTTTCACCGAGCGCGAGGCGAACCTGGCGCGAGGCGGGATCCAGGGGGAAGTGGATGAGGGTGCGTTCTACACTCATGACGGGATCGCGAGAGATCGGACTCTCTTAAAGCGCTCAATCCCTTAAGGCGTATTTAAGACCCCGTTTACGACGCCGGCCGGGTCTCGGCGAAAGCGCCCCCGTGGGGCTCGGCCCGGCCGCGCGGGTCGGCGTGGATCAGGATGTCGGCCGAGGGGAAGGCTTCCAGCACCCGCTTCTCGGCCTTGACGATGGCCGCGTGGGCCGCGTCCAGCGTCAGGTCCGGGTCGAGGTCCACGTGCATCTGGATGTGGATGTAGGGGCCCGAGGCGCGGGTGCGCAGCTGGTGCACGTCGGTGAGCGAGCCGTCCTTGGTGATCAGCTCGACGATCCTTGCGCGCGCTTCTTCCGGCAGTTCGCGGTCCATGAGCTGGTTGGAGGCCTCGCGGAACACGCCGATCGCGCCCCAGAGCAGGAGCGCGGCCACCGCCAGGGCGGCCACGGCGTCCACCCCGTTCAGCCCCATCATGGCCGCCGCGGCGATGCCCACCAGGGCGATGATGTTGGACGCCAGGTCCGTGGCGTAGTGGGCGCGGTCGCCGGAGACGGCCACCGAGGAGGTCTTGCGCAGCACCTGGGTCTGGGCGGTGATCAGGAAGGCGGTGAGCACCGTGGAGACGGCCATCACCGCGATGGCCCAGCCTTCCGCCTCCAGCGGGTGCGGCTCGAACAGGTGGCGGATGGCCTCCTGGCCGATCAGGGCGGCGGAGGCGAACACCAGGCCGCCCTGCATCAGGCTGGCGAAGGCTTCGGCCTTGCCGTGGCCGAAGCGGTGCTCGGCGTCGGGCGGGGCCGCCGCGTAGCGCACCGCGAAGAAGGTCACCAGCGAGGCGATCAGGTCGAGGCCGGAGTCCGCCATCGAGGCGAGCAGGGCCACCGAGCTCGAGGCCATCCAGGCGGCGAGCTTGATGATCACCAGCACGAGCGCCGTCGCCACCGACATCAGGGTCACGCGGCGGGTCAGGGCGGCGGATTCGGCGGGCGAAAGGCCCGGGGCGGCTGACGTCATGGAGCGCTGTTTACCGCCGCCCAGGGCTCGCCCGAAGCGCGAATGACTCGCAGGCCCCCGGGCGCTCGGGCCCTCAGGCGGCCTGGCGCGGCTCGGGGCCCACGTAGCGCGACTGCGGGCGGATCAGCCGGCCGCCAGCCAGTTGCTCGCGGGCGTGGGCGACCCATCCGGCCACGCGGCCCATGGCGAAGACGCAGGTGAAGGTGGACGGCGGGAAGGCCAGCGCCTCCAGCAAGAGCGCCGTGTAGAACTCCACATTGGTGTCCAGCGCGCGGTCGGGCTTCTTCTCCTTCAGGATCGCCAGGGCCGCGGCCTCCACGGCCTCGGCGAAGGCCAGCCGTCCCGGCGCGGCGTTGGAGCCCTCGGTCAGCCGCCGCACCGCGCCCTTCAGCGCGCCGGCGCGGGGGTCGCGCACCCGATAGACCCGGTGGCCGAAGCCCATCAGCCGGTCGCCGCGGGCCAGCGCCGCCTCCAGCCAGGCCCGCGCGTTTTCCGGCGTTCCGATGCCGTCGAGCATGTCGATCACCGGGCCCGGCGCGCCGCCGTGCAGCGGCCCCTTCAGGGCGCTGATCCCGGCCAGCACCGCCGAGGTCAGGCCGGCGCGGGTGGAGGCCACCACGCGGGCGGCGAAGGTCGAGGCGTTCAGCCCGTGGTCGCAGACGGTGACGAGATACGTATCCAGCGCCTCGGCCTGGCCGGGGCCGGCCGGGCGGCCGCGCAGCATGCGCAGGATGTCGGCGGAGTGGCCGAGCCTGGGGTCCGGCGCCACCGGCGCCTCGCCGGCCTGGGCGCGGACGACGGCGGCGGTGAAGACGGCAGGGGCGGCGATCAGCCGAAGCGCCGTGGCCAGGTCGTCGCCGTCGGCCAGGCGCGCCGTCAGCGCCCGCATAGCCTCGATCGGCGACAGCTCCAGCAGCCGCGCGTCGATCGACGCGACCCCGGCGAACACCTCGGCCCGCGCCTCGCCCAGCGGGCGCGTCAGGTCGGCCGGCAGGTCGTCGAAGAAGCCGTCGAACAAGAGGTGGACCGCCTCCTCGAAGCGGGTGCGGCCGGCCAGGTCGTCCAGCGAGCGGCCGCGGATGATCAGGCGGCCGGCCTGGCCGTCCACCTCGGAAAGCACCGTGGCGGCGGCGACGACGTGTTCGAGTCCGTCGGAGATCTGAGCTTCGGACATGGGATGCGCCTCCAAAACGACTTGTCAGGCGCCATGTCTGTCGGCAGACTACCTCAGTCAATCTTGATCAACATGATCAATATATAAGCCATGGCGGACTGGATCACGGCGGAGGCGGCGCGCGAGCGCCTGGGCGTGCGGCCCCAGACGCTCTACGCCTATGTCAGCCGCGGGCGGCTGCGCGTGCGGCCCGACCCGGAGGACCCGCGGCGCAGCCTCTATCGCGCCGCCGACGTCGCCGCCCTCAACGAGCGCAAGGCCCGCGGGCGCAAGGCGGCCGACGTGGCGGCGGGCGCGATCGCCTGGGGCGAGCCGGTGCTGGACTCGGCGATCACCACCGTGGTCGGCGGGCGGCTCTACTACCGGGGCCGCGACGCGGTGGCGCTGTCGGGAACCGAGACGCTGGAAGGTGTCGCGCGCCTGCTGCGCGGCGGCGACGGGGCGGCGCTGAAGCGCACCGAGCGGCCTGTCCCGCCGCAGGCCGCCGACATGCGCGCGCGCGCCTTCGCGGCCCTCGCCGCCCGCGCGGGGCAGGACCCGCCGGCGCGGGGCCGCCATCCCCTGGCGCTGGCGGTGGAGGCGGCGACCCTGCTGGACGTGCTGGCCGACGCCGTGGCGGGCCAGGTCGGCGGCGGGGCGATCCACGACCGGCTGGCCTCGGCCTGGGGCCACCACGCCGCCGGCCGCGCCTCGGACCTGATCCGCCGCGCGCTGGTGCTCCTGGCCGACCACGAGCTTAACGCCTCGACCTTCGCAGCGCGGGTGGCGGCCTCCACCGGCGCCTCGCTGGCGGCCTCGGCGCTGGCGGGCCTGGCGGCCCTGTCCGGTCCGCGCCACGGAGGGGCGACGGCCGCCGTGCGGGGCCTCTTGGCCGAGGCGGCCGAGATCGGGCCCGCCGCCGCCATCGCCGCGCGCCTGGCCGAGGACCGGGTGATCCCCGGCTTCGGCCACCAGCTCTATCCGGAGGGCGATCCCCGGGCCGAGGCGCTGATCGACCGTCTGTCCCTGTCCAGCGACTTGCAGGACCTGCGCACGGCGGTGCTCTCCCACACCGGCATGGCTGCCAATGTGGACTTCGCCCTGGTGGCCCTGGCCGAGACCCTGGAGCTGCCACGCGACGCGCCCTTCGCCCTGTTCGCCGTGGCCCGCTGCGCCGGCTGGATCGCCCACGCCATGGAGCAGGGCCAGACCGGCCAGCTCATCCGGCCCAGGGCGCGCTACACCGGGCCGGAGCCGGGCTAGGCGGCGCCTGGAACGCCTTCGCCTCGACCGTCATCGCCCGACTTGATCGGGCGACCCATGCGGCGGCTCAGCTTGGGTCCCCCGGATCGGCTTTAGCCGACCGGAGGGTGACGGCGGGAGGGATCACGCCCGGTGGTGCACCGTCTCCTCCTCGGCCAGCGGCTGGTCGATGCGGTGGAGCATCTCCTTGGGGATCACCTGCCAGAAGCGTCCGGCGAAGCGGCCCCAGTCGCGCAGGAGGCTCTGGGCCAGGCCCGAGCCGGTCTCGCGGGCGTGCTCCTCCACCAGGGCGCGCAGCACCCCGTCCCAATGCTCGGTCGCCACCCGCTGGATCACCACGCTGTCGGGGTTGAGCATGGTCGGCAGCCGGTCGTTGAGGTCCAGCACGAAGGCCATGCCGCCGGTCATGCCGGCCGCGAAGTTGAAGCCCACCGGCCCCAGGATCACCGCCATGCCGCCGGTCATGTACTCCAGCCCGTTGGCGCCGCAGCCCTCCACCACCGCCGTCGCGCCGGAATTGCGCACGCCGAAGCGCTCGCCGGCCAGGCCCGCGGCGAACAGCCGGCCCGAGGTCGCCCCGTAGAGCACGGTGTTGCCGATGATGGCGTTGGTCTCCGGCGCGGCCAGGTGCGGCGAGGGACGGATGACGATGCTCGCCCCCGACAGGCCCTTGCCCACGTAGTCGTTGGCCTCGCCGATCAGCTCCAGGCGCAGGCCCTGCACGGCGAAGGCGCCCAGGCTCTGGCCCGCCGAGCCCTTCAGCCGGATCGTCAGGTGGCCGGGAGCGAGCCCCTCCATGCCGAAGCGGCGCACGATCAGCGAGGAGGTGCGCGCCCCGATCGCCCGGGCCGTGTTCTGCACCGTGTAGGTGAGCTGCATCTTCTCGCCCCGCTCCAGGAGAGGGGCGGCGTCGCGCACGATCTGGGCGTCCAGGGTGTCGGGCACCTCGTTGCGGCCCTGAACCGTGCAGTAGGGCTTGTTGGCGCCGGGGTCGGCCTTCACCAGCAGCGGGTTCAGGTCCAGGTCGTCCAGGTGCTCGCCGCCGCGGGAGACCTGCATCAGAAGGTCGGTGCGCCCGACGATCTCCTGCAGCGAGCGCACGCCCAGCGACGCCAGGATCTCGCGCACCTCCTCGGCGATGAAGGTGAACAGGTTCACCACCTTCTCCGGGCTGCCGGTGAACTTGCCGCGCAGCGCCTCGTCCTGGGTGCAGACCCCGACCGGGCAGGTGTTGGAGTGGCACTGGCGCACCATGATGCAGCCCATGGCGATCAGGCTGGCCGTGCCAATGCCGAACTCCTCGGCGCCCAGCATGGCGGCGATCACTACGTCGCGGCCGGTGCGCATGCCGCCGTCGGCCCGCAGCCGCACGGAGTGGCGCAGGTTGTTCAGGGTCAGCACCTGGTTGGCCTCGGAAAGGCCCATCTCCCAGGGCCCGCCCGCGTACTTGATCGAGGTCTGCGGCGAGGCGCCGGTGCCGCCCACATTGCCCGAGATCAGGATCACGTCGGCCTTGGCCTTGGCCACGCCCGCGGCGATCGCGCCGATGCCGGTCATGGCCACCAGCTTCACGCAGACCCGCGCGTCCGGGTTGATCTGCTTCAGGTCGTAGATGAGCTGGGCCAGGTCCTCGATCGAATAGATGTCGTGGTGCGGCGGCGGGCTGATCAGCATCACGCCGGGGGTGGCGTGGCGCAGCTTGGCGATCAGCTCGGTCACCTTGAAGCCGGGCAGTTGCCCGCCCTCGCCGGGCTTGGCGCCCTGGCTCACCTTGATCTCGATCTCGCGGCACTGGTTCAGGTATTCGGCGGTGACGCCGAACCGGCCCGAGGCGATCTGCTTGACCGCCGAGTTGGGGTTGTCGCCGTTGGGCAGGGGCTTGTAGCGCGCCCGGTCCTCGCCGCCCTCGCCGGAGACGCTCTTGGCCCCGATGCGGTTCATGGCGATGTTCAGGACCCCGTGCGCCTCGGGCGACAGGGCGCCCAGGCTCATGCCCGGCGTGACGAAGCGCTTCCTGATCTCGTTGACGCTCTCGACCTCGTCGACGTCGACCGCCTTGTCGGCGACGCGCCAGTCCAGGAGGTCGCGAAGCTGGATCTGCGGCAGGGTGCGCATGCCGGCGGAGAAGCGCTTGTAGATCTCGTAGTCGCCGGTGTCGCAGGCCCGCTGCAGGGTGTGCACCATGCGCGCCTCGAAGGCGTGGCTCTCGCCCGAACGGCGGGCCTTGTAGAAGCCGCCCACCGGCAGGGTCACGGCGGGCGTTCCCCAGGCCTTGCGATGCAGCTCCACGGTCTTGGCCTCGATGCCGGCCAGGCCGATGCCGGAGATGCGCGAGGGCATGCCGGGGAAGAACTCGGCCACCAGCGCCCGCGACAGGCCCACCGCCTCGAAGTTGAGCCCGCCCCGGTAGGACGAGATCACCGAGATGCCCATCTTGGCGATGATCTTCAAAAGCCCGCCCTCGATGGCGTGCTTGAAGTTCAGGCACAGCTCGCGCAGGCCGAGCTCGCCCGTCAGGCCCCGCTCGAGCCGGTCGTGGAAGCTTTCCTGGGCGAGATAGGCGTTCACCGCCGTCGCGCCGCAGCCGATCAGCACGGCGAAATAGTGGGTGTCCAGGCACTCGGCCGAGCGCACGATCAGCGACACGTAGGAGCGCAGCCCCTTGGACACGAGCCAGGAATGCACCCCGCCCACGGCCAGGATCATCGGCAGGCCCACGCGCTCGGGCCCCGAGCCCTCGTCGGTCAGCACGATGGTGGCGCAGCCGCGCAGCGCCGCGTCCTCGGCCTCGGCGCGGATGCGGTCCAGGTTGGCGCGCAGCGCGTCGCCCGGCCGCGATTCCGGCGCCGGGATCGGCATGGTGCAGTCGATGACGGCGACGTTCTTCTCGCCGATCACGCCCAGGATGCGGTGGTACATCCCGTTGGTCAGCACCGGGCTTTCCATGACGAAGACGTCGGTCTGCGCCTCGTCCTGGGCCAGGATGTTGCCGAGGTTCTTGAACCGGGTCTTCAGGCTCATCACCGCGGTCTCGCGCAGCGAGTCGATCGGCGGGTTGGTCACCTGGCTGAAGTTCTGCCGGAAGAAGTGCGACAGCGGCCGGTAGCGGTCCGACAGCACCGCCAGCGGCGCGTCGTCGCCCATCGAGCCCACGGCCTCCTTGCCGTCCTCCACGATGGGCGCGAGGATCAGCTCCAGGTCCTCCAGGCTCAGGCCGGCGGCCACCTGCCTGCGGGTCAGCTCCTCGCGGCCGTAGGCGCGCGGCTCCGGCCCCCAGACGATCTCGCCGTCCAGGTCGACCATGTTGCCCAGCCACCGGTCATAGGGGTGCTGGGCGGCCAGCCGGTCGATGATCTCGTCCTCGCCGTAGAGCCGGCCCTCGGTGAGGTCGACGGCCAGCATCCGCCCGGGCGAGATGTGCGCCTTGCGGACGATGCGGCTTTCCTCGACCCGGCACATGCCGGCCTCCGAGCCCATGATCAGAAGACCGTCGTCGGTGTAGGTCACCCGCAGGGGGCGCAGGCCGTTCCTGTCCTTGCCGGCCACCACCCAGCGGCCGTCCGTGGCGCAGATCGCCGCCGGCCCGTCCCACGGCTCCATCACCGCGTTGCAGTAGGCGTAGAGCGCCCGGTGCTCGGGCTTGAGCTGGTCGTCGGGGCGCGCGTTCCACGCCTCGGGGATCAGCAGGGTCTTGGCCATCGGCGCGTCGCGGCCGGCGCGCACCAGCACCTCGAAGGTGTTGTCGAGCGCCATGGAGTCGGAGCCGTGCGGGTCGGCGATCACCGGCTTCACGTCGTCCCCAAGGTCGCCGAACGCGTCGGCGGCCATGCGGATCTCGTGGCTCTTCATCCAGTTGACGTTGCCCTTCTTGGTGTTGATCTCGCCGTTGTGGGCGAGCATCCGGAAGGGCTGGGCCAGGCGCCACTCGGGGAAGGTGTTGGTCGAATAGCGCTGGTGGAAGATCGCCACGGCCGCGGCGAAGCGCTCGTCGGTCAGGTCCGGATAGAAGGCGTCGATGTGCTGGGCCAGGAACATGCCCTTGTAGATCAGCGAGCGGGCCGACAACGAGCAGATGTAGAACTGCAGGATGCCGGCGGCGGCCACGCGCTTTTCGATGCGCTTGCGGCACAGGTAGAGCGCGCGCTCCAGCGCCTCGCCCTCCAGGCCGGGGGGCGGGGAGAGCATGATCTGCTCGATCTCGGGCCGGGTGGCGTTGGCCTTCTCGCCGATCACCGAGGTGTCCACCGGCACCTGGCGCCAGCCGTAGATGTAGAAGCCGAACCTCAGGGCCTCGGCCTCGACGATGGTGCGGGCCGCTTCCTGGCCGCCCAGGTCGTTGCGCGGCAGGAACACCTGGCCCACGGTGATCGGGCCCGGGCGCAGCTTGTGGCCGATGCGGGCGATCTGGTCGGCGAAGAAGTCCTGCGGCACCGACACGAGCACGCCCGCGCCGTCGCCGGTCTTGCCGTCGGCGTCCACCGCGCCGCGGTGCCACACCGCCTTCAGCGCGCGGATGGCCAGCTCCACCACCTCGCGGCGCGGCTGGCCGTCGATGGCGCACACCAGGCCCACGCCGCAGGCGTCGCGCTCGTCGGCCGGGCTGTAGGCGTGGGCGTCGATCAGGCGCTGGCGGTTCTGCAGGTACCTGTCGGTTTCCCCCAGGGGGTGGTGGTCGGTCATCGGTCTTACTCCGCCGCGGCCAGCGCGGGCTGGGACAGGTAGGCGTGGATGGCGTCGGCGGCGTCGCGGCCGTCGCGGATGGCCCAGACCACCAGCGAGGCGCCGCGCACGATGTCGCCGGCGGCGAAGACGCCCGGGATCGAGGTCATCATGCTGCGCAGGTCGGCCTTCACCGTGCCCCAGCGGGTCACGGCCAGGTCCGGCGCGGCGAACGCCTCGGGCAGGTTCTCCGGGTCGAAGCCCAGGGCCTTGATCACCAGGCTGGCGGGCAGCTCGAAGTCGGCGCCCTCCACCTCCTCGGGCGTCTGCCGGCCGGAAGGATCGGGCGCGCCCAGGCGCATGCGCGCGGCGCGCACCCCCGTGGCCCGGCCGGCGTCGCCGCTCACCGCGCGGGGGGCGGCCAGCCACTCGAACACCACGCCCTCTTCCTCGGCGTGGGCCACCTCGCGCACCGAGCCCGGCATGTTGGCCCGGTCGCGGCGGTAGAGGCAGGCGACCGAGGTCGCCCCCTGGCGCACGGCGGTGCGCACGCAGTCCATGGCGGTGTCGCCGCCGCCGATCACCACCACGTCGCGGCCCTCGGCGTTCAGCGCGCCGCTGTCGAACTCGGGAACCGTGTCGCCCAGGCCCTTGCGGTTGGAGGCGATCAGGTAGTCCAGCGCGGCCGTCACGCCGGCCGAGCCGGCGCCCGGCGCGGTCAGGTCGCGCGCGGCGTAGACGCCGACGGCCAGCAGCACCGCGTCATGGCGCTCGCGCAACTCGTCCAGGGTGGCGTCGCGCCCCACCTCGAAGTTCAGGCGGAACTCCACCCCGCCTTCGGCCAGGCGCCGGGTGCGCCGATCCACCACCTCCTTCTCCAGCTTGAAGCTGGGGATGCCGTAGATCAGCAGGCCGCCGGCGCGGTCGTGGCGGTCGTAGACGGTCACCGCGTAGCCGGCCTCGCGCAGCCGCTCGGCGGCGGCCAGGCCCGCCGGGCCCGCGCCGACCACGCCCACGGACCTGCCCCGCGCCGGGCCGGGCTTCAGCGGGGCGACCCAGCCCATCTCCCAGGCCTTGTCGGTGAGATAGCGCTCGACCGCGCCGATCGTCACCGTGCCGTGGCCCGACTGTTCGATGGTGCACGAGCCCTCGCACAGGCGGTCCTGCGGGCAGATGCGGCCGCACACCTCGGGCATGGAGTTGGTGGCCTGTGACAGCTCGTAGGCTTCCTCCAGCCGGCCCTCGGCGGTCATCCGCAGCCAGTCGGGGATGTTGTTGTGCAGCGGACAATGGGTCTGACAGAACGGGATGCCGCACTGCGAGCAGCGGCTCGCCTGCTCGGCGGCCTTGGCGTCGATGAAGTCGGCGTAGATTTCGTGGAAGTCGTGGCTGCGCGTCTCGGCCGCGCGCTTGGCCGGCGTCGCCTTCGGCGTCGTCGTGAACTTCAGCATGCGTTCGGCCATGGCCGCCTCCTTCGCCCGCCTTCGGGCGCGCTCGCCTGTACCTGAACGGCGGCCTGTGGAAAAGTGTATGGTCTAGTTTTAGGACTATAGAAGAGTCGATCCGCGCAAATCGACGGCGCGTCGCTCGATCGCTGAGCATATTTAGTCCAGAAATGGGATGAACTGCTTTTTTACCATGAGCAAGTCCTTTGCTGGCCTGGAAAATCTGGTCGAAGGGGCCGTCATGTCGGACTGGGGCTACGCCGTCATCCTCGGGGTGATCGAAGGGCTGACGGAGTTCATCCCGGTCTCCTCGACGGGCCACCTGCTGCTCGCCAAGACCTTCATGGGCCTGCCAGACGGCTTCTGGGACACCTTCGCCGTGCTCATCCAGCTCGGCGCGATCCTGGGGGTCGTGGCGCTCTACTTCCACCGGCTGTGGAACGTCCTGATCGGCCTGCCGACCGACCCGGCGGCCCGCCGCTTCGCCATCTCGGTGCTGGTGGCCTTCGCGCCGGCGGTGGTGATCGGCTTCGCCCTGCACGACATCATCAAGCAGGTGCTGTTCGAAAGCCCCCGGCTGATCTGCTGGTCGCTGATCATCGGCGGGGCGATCCTCTTGGTCATCGACCGCTGGTCGCCCGCGCCGCGCCATCACGACGCGATGAAGACCCCGCTGGTCACGGCCTTCGGCGTCGGCCTCGTCCAGTGCCTGGCGATGATCCCCGGCGTGTCGCGCTCGGGCGCCACCATCGTCGGCGGGGTGATGATGGGCATGGACAAGCGCGCGGCCACGGAATTCTCGTTCTTCCTGGCCATCCCGACGATGGTCGGCGCCTTCGCCTACGACTTCTACAAGAACCGCGGCTCCATCGACCTGCACCAGGGCGAGGTGATCGCCCTGGGCTTCGCGGTCTCCTTCGTCTCCGGCCTGATCGTCGTGCGCTACATGCTGGACTTCGTGCAGAAGCGCGGCCTCGGCGCCTTCGGCTGGTGGCGCATCGCCGTCGGCGCGGCCGGCCTCATCGCCCTGGCCCTGCGCTAAGGTGGACGAGGCGGCCAGCTTCCGGCTGGCGACGGCGGTCGACGCGCCGGCGATCGCCGAGCTGACCCGGCAGGCCTACGCCAAGTGGGTTCCGCTGATCGGCCGCGAGCCCCTGCCGATGACCGTGGACTACGCCGAGGCGGTCAAGCGCCACCGCTTCGAGCTGGCCGAGGTCGGCGCGCGCCTGGCGGCCCTGATCGAGACGGTTCCCCAGCACGGCTGGCTCCTGATCCAGAACGTGGCGGTGAGCCCGGCCTTCCAGCGGCGCGGCTTGGGCGTGGCCCTCTTGAAGCGCGCCGAGGCCCTGGCGGCCGCCGAGGGACTGGCGGGAACGCGGCTCTACACCAACCAGCGCTTCTCCGAGAACGTGCGGCTCTATCTGTCGCTCGGCTACGTCGTCGAGCGCGAGGAGGCCCTGAACGGCGGCGTCGCCGTGCACATGGCCAAGCCGCGGGTCTAGGCCGCCGAGGTTTCGATCAGGTCGGCGTACTGGCCGCCCTTGCGGTAGCGGTAGAGGTAGCTGGGCAGGATCGCGTCCATCGCCGTGGGCGCGACGCCCAGGTCGGCCAGGCCCAGCGCGCCCTCGGAGACCACGTTGTCGGCCTTGAGCAGCGTCACCTGGTCGGAGGTGAGCGGCGGCGGAACCAGGCCGGCGGCGAGCTCGCAGACCGAGCCGATCAGGCCGGCCGCGAAGAACGGCAGCGGCAGCAGGGCGCGGCGGCGGCCGGTCTCGGCCAGGATCATCTCCATCAGCTCGCGGAAGCTGTGCACGCCCGGCCCGCCCAGCTCATAGGTCTTGCCCGCGCAGGCCGGATCGGTCGCCGCCCGCACCACGGCCTTGGCCACGTCGCCCACGAACACCGGCTGGAACCGCGTCGCGCCGCCGCCGATCAGCGGCAGCACCGGCGACAGGGTGGCCAGGGTGGCGAAGCGGTTGAAGAAGTCGTCCTCGGGCCCGAAGATGATCGAGGGGCGGATCACCACAGCGCCGGGGAAGGCCTGGCGCGCCGCCGCCTCGCCCAGCGCCTTGGTGCGCGCGTACTTGGAGGGCGACTGCTCGTCCGCCCCCAGGGCCGACATCTGCACCAGGGTCTTCACGCCGGCGGCCTTGGCCGCCTCGGCCACGGTCTTGGCGCCCATCACGTTCAGCGTCTGGAACTTCTGGCGGCCGTGCTCGTAGAGCGTGCTCACCAGGTTGATGGCGATGTCCGCGCCTTCCAGCGCGCGCTTCACCGAGGGGGCGTTGCGCACGTTGGCCTGGACGATCTCGATCTGGCCGACGTCGCCGTTCAGCTTGAGGTCGCCCGCCAGATGCGGTTGGCGCACGGCGACGCGAACGCGCAGGCCCTTCTTGGCGAGGGCCCGGACCACCTGGCTCCCGACGAAGCCGGAGCCCCCGAAGACGGTGACGAGATCTGGCATGGCGACCGCTTTGGCGAGTGAATATGGAACCGTCCGGATAGACGATGCCGTGCGGCGCCGCAATGCGCATGCGCGCGGATCGAAGGTCGCCGTTGACGCCCGCCCCGCTTTTCCCTATCTAGCGCGCCTCCTGATCCGGTGGACCAGGGCCCAGGTGGCGGAATTGGTAGACGCGCTGGCTTCAGGTGCCAGTGGCTTAACGGCCGTGGAGGTTCGAGTCCTCTCCTGGGCACCACCCCTTCTCACGTCGAGGACGTGAAGGGGGCGCTGGGGCCGCGCCGCGGGCCGTTTTCCGACTTTCGAATTTCGAAGATGCGCGCGGAAGGCGTCAGCCGATGTCGACGCCGTGGGCGCGCAGCGTGTCGGCGAGCGGTTGCAGCTCATCCTCGAATCGCCGCCAGCGGCCCACCGAGGCGTCGTAGATGCGCTCGCGCACCTGGCTGGCGCTGCCGGTGGTGGAAGCGGCCCGGTTCTCGTGGAACCGCAGGCAGGCGTCTTCCCAGTCCAGCCCCAGCTCCGCGATCAGCCGCCGGCTCTGCGCCTCCTGGTCGGCCACCAGGGCCTCGTAGTCCACCTCGATCAGGCGGCCCGGCGGCAAGACGCGCCGCCAATGGTCCATCAGCCGCAGGTGGGCCGCGTAGTATTCGCCAAGCTCGCGCTGGTCGTAGGAGAAGGGATAGGCGTTGCTGAACAGGAACTTGAGCATCGCATAGCAGGCGTCCATCGGATGGCGCCGCACGTGGACGATCTTCGCGTTCGGCAGGGCCAGGTGGATGTAGCCGGCGTAGAGGAAGTTCAGCGGCAGCTTGTCGATGATGCGGTCGGCCTCGCCCGCGCGCTGGCGCAGGGCCGCGACATAGGCCTCGCCCCAGTCGCGCATCGGCAGGTCCCGCGCCGCCCGCGGCAGGTCCAGGCGGTCGAGGCCGGCGGCCCCCGGCGCGGCCCTGATCAGGTGCAGCATCTGCAGGGCGAAGTCGTTCGGCTCGCCGGCCGAGGCGACCCGGCTGTGGCTGGAGATGATCCGCTCGACGAGGGTCGTGCCCGTTCGCGGCATGCCGAGCACGAAGATCGGCGTTTCGTCCGGGCAGCCGTCGCCGCGCTCGGCCGGCGGCTCGGGAAAGGCGGCCATGATCGCGTCGAACACCCGGATGTCGTCGGCCGCGTCGTAGCGGGTGTGGGCGCGGCGGGTGCGCGCGCCGAACTCGAGGTTGCGGAACGACAGCGCCCATTCGCCGAGGTCTTCGTACTCCTTGGCCAGGGCGTAGGCCGCCTGCACCGCGCCGCGCCAGTCGAGCCGGCCGGAGTTCAGGATCGCCGAAAGTTCCTCGGCGTGGTTTCGCTCGCTCGTCTGGCGGCGCAGCGACGAGCGCAGGTTCTGGATCTCGGCGTCGAAGGGGTCTTGCGCCAGCACCCGGTCGCAGGCCGCCTCGGCCTCCTCGCCGCGCCCCAGGAAGCGCAGCACGGCCGCCAGGCCGCGCCAGGCCTCGTGACTGTCGGGATCGAGCTCCAGGGCCGCCTGGAAGTTGCGGCGGGCCGCCTCGTGGGCGTCACAGCGCACGAGCAGGGCGCCGAGGGCGACGAAGTCTTCCTGGCGCGTCACGCCCGCCGTCTCGGCGCCGGTCGCGGCCGCCAGCGCCGCCGGATGGTCGTCCATCAGGCTGTGGCAGCGCGCCTTCTGGATCCAGGCGCGCGCCTCGGCCCGCGCCGAAAGGCCGACCGCCCGGTCGGCGGCCGCCAGGGCCGCCTTCAGGTCGCCGCCGCGCAGCGCGATCTCGGACTGGACAAGCCAGGCCTCCGGATCGGCCTCGTTGCGCGACAGAGCCTCGGCGGCGAGGCGCGCGGCCGTCTGGACCTGTCCGCCCGCCAGGGCCGCCTTGGCGCGGTCCAGGGGGCCGAATGATGGCCGCTCGCCGCTCAACAGACCTCGTCCCGCCTCCGCGTCTCCACCGCCGCCGCGGACGGGCGTCCGCGCGCGGGGCGATTGTGCCGAAGCCGCGGCCTAGAAGCCAAGCTTGAGCCGCAGGCCCACGGTGAGCGGCCGGATCACGCCCACCAACTGGTCTTCGGCGCCCAGGGTGTCCTTCGAATAGCCGTAGGTCGTCCCGCGCACGTTCAGCAGGTTGTTCCCGAACAGGGTGAGCGCGACCTTGTCGCGCCGCCACGTCACCGACGCGCCGACGACGGTGAAGCCCTTGAGCTGGAGGTAGTTGTCCCCGAGCGCGGTCGGCAGGTCCTTGTAGTCGGTCGTGGACTTGCCGCGATAGGACGCGTCGACGTGGAACGTCAGCTCCCCGGCGTCGCCGGGCAGGGGGGCGACATAGTCTAGGGCGCCGCTGAGCGTGTGCTTCGTCGAAGCCGGCAGGGCCGTCCCCGAGGGGATCAGCGTCGTCGGGTCGCCCTGGACATAGTCGAAGTCCGCCGTGGTCTTCGCGTCCGTGTAGGCGTAGCCGAAGCTGGCCGACAGGCGATCGGTCAACTGGCCCAGCGCCTCCAGCTCCAGGCCCTGGGAGCGCGCGCTGGGCACGTTGGCCACGTAGTTCTGGCCAAAGGCCGAATAGAGGGTGGTCTGGAAATCCTTCCAGTCGACCCGGTAGAGCGTGGCCGTATAGCTCAGCTTGCCGAACAGCCTGCCCTTGGCGCCGATCTCGTAGTTGGTCGCGGTGTCCGGGTCGTAGGTCAGGATCGCGCTGTTGTCGTTGCCGAACGGATCGATCTTGGGCAGGGCGTTGGCCCCGCCTGGGCGGAAGCCCTGGGCCCAGGTCGCGTAGAAGAGCAAGTCGTCGCTGACGTCGTAGGCGACGTTGGCCTTGAAGATCTGGTCCTTGCTCGTCCGCTCGTACGGCTCCCAGCCGCCGAGCAGATAGTCGTCGAGCGGATTGATGCCGTAGAAGTATGAGGTGGTGCGCGAGGCGAACGGCAGGGGAATGCCCGCCGTCCCCTTGGTTTTGTCGCGGAACACCCGCGCCCCGCCCGTCAC
Organism: Phenylobacterium sp.; assembly: GCF_041916435.1. Classification (GTDB taxonomy): domain Bacteria; phylum Pseudomonadota; class Alphaproteobacteria; order Caulobacterales; family Caulobacteraceae; genus Phenylobacterium. Next base: position 384,734 of record NZ_JAYRZM010000005.1, read on the forward strand.
CGAGAGCTTGTCGGTGACGTGGTAGGTCAGCTCGCCGAACAGCGCCAGGTCCTCGAAGGTGTCGTCGCGCCCGCCCTCGGCCAGGATGTCGGTGAAGTCCACCTGCGGCGACAGGCCCAGCAGCAGATTGGTGTATTCGCTGATGCCTTCCATCGGCTGGTAGAGCGAAAACTTGGTGTCGCGCTTGAGGTAGAAGGCGCCGAGGGTCCAGTCGACGCGGCCCCCGCCGGGCGAGACCAGCCGGATTTCCTGGGAGACCGTATTGACCTTCTGGTGGCGCGTCAGCGGCGCGTAGAGGCGCGGGAAGCCGAAGTAGTAGCTGGCCAGGTTCGTGCGCAGATAGCCCGAGGAGTCCGAGACGCTGTCGACCTTGATCTCGGAATAGGCGCTGGCGGAAGTCAGGCGCGCGAAGCCCAGGTCGACCTCGACGTCGGCGTCGACCAGATTGATCTCGGAGTCCTGCGGGTCGGTGTAGGCCCGGTAGCTGACGTACTCCTCGCCGGAGCCGTAGTAGGGGTTGTCCTCGGACCGGCCGTTCGCCTCCACCTTCTGGTAGGCGTAGTTGAGCTGGAGGTTGAGCTGGTCGGACGGCTCGTAGCGGACCGCGCCGCGGAAGAACGTCGTCGTCGCGTCGTTGTGGTCCTTGACCACCGGCCCGCGTACGACGCCGCTGCCCAGGAAGTCGTTGGGATCGGCCAGCACGGGCGCCCCCGGATGGCGGGTCGTGCCGGTCTGCTGCACCAGATTGACGGCGTCGATGTAGCCGGAATCGTACTCATAGCCGCCGACCACGCGTACCGCGACGTTGTCCGAGACCGGCGCGTTGAGCAGCACCATGCCCTGATAGCCGGTGTCGTCGGAGTGGTCGGTCAGCGATCCCTCGACCGTGGCCTCGCCGTAGAAGCCGCTGAAATCCGGATTGTTCGGGATGAAGCGGATGGTGCCGCCGACCGAGCCGGCGCCGTAGAGCGTGCCCTGCGGGCCGCGCAGCACCTCGACGCGATTGATGTCGACGAGCTTCAGCGGAAAGAAGACGGGCGTCTCGCCGAGGTAGGTCGATACCGATTCCTGGATCAGCGACGGGTTGTCGTCATTGTTGGTCGCCGCGTTGGCGTTGAGGCCGCGCAGGTTGAAGTTGTTGCGGTTGCCGGAGACGCGCGCGCCCTCGTCGAACAGGCTCAGCCCCGGAACCAGGCGCACGACGCCGCCGATGTCGCTCACGCCGGACTGCTCCAGCCTGGCGCCGGAGACGGCGGTGATGTTGGAGGGGATGCTCTGCACGCTCTCGCTGCGCCGCGTGGCGGTGACGATGATCTCCTGCAGCTCCGCGGAGTCGCTCTTGGTCTGAGCCCGCGCCATCGACGGCGCGAGCGCTTCCAGGACGATCAGGGCCGTCGAGCCCAACAACAGATTACGCATGGCGCCCCCACTTGCACGAACCGGACGCCGGCCTGGCCGGCGCGGATGGTCAAATTCCGCATTCACGATTATTGAGGCGGCCGCCTGGATGTATATTTCGCGCTGTCGAAGTTGGCTTTAGCCGAACGGCAAGGCGAACTCTTCGGCGGCCGCCGCCGATGCTTCAGACGAACTCTCCGACGACGCCGTCCTCGCAGATCCGCTGGCCGTCGATGTCGATCGTGGCGATCTGCATCTGCACGTCCCAGTGAACGATCGACCGGGACAGCGCCATCTTCTTGCGCGCGTAGTAGGGCGCCAGGATCGAGTTGTCGCCGAAGCCGCAGACCACCGCGCCGCGCACGCGCTCCCACTCCAGGTGCTCGGTCAGGCGCGCCATGCGGCTGAGGCCCAGGTTGATGTGCACCGGGCCGTTGTAGGCGTTCTCGTCATTGAGCGACTTCAGCCATTGCCGCAGCCGCGTGGCCACGTAGCGGTCGCCGGTGATCTCGCGGATGCGGCCCTTCTCCATGGTGAAGAACACCGGGTCGCGCGGAATGTGGTGGACGTTTTCGTAGAGCATGATGCCGTCCAGGGCCAAGACGCCGTCGCCGGAGCCCGCGGGCACGATGAAGCCGGGCATGCCGCCCGGCGTGATCTGATAGCTGGTCAGCAGCTCGCCGTTCTCGTCGTACATGAAGCCGTCGCCCACGTCGGCGTCGAGCCCGTCGATGTTCAGGGTGAAGTCGGTGCCGGCCGCGGAGGTCACGCGCATCACCTTGCCGGCGTCCATGATCTTGCCGATCGCCTTGGCCTCGCGCCGAACAGCCCTCGGATCCTCCAGCATGAGGCAGCGGATCAGGGAGTCCTCGATGTGCGGCGCGCCGGTGGCGTCGCCCGGCACGATGATCCGCGCGCCCTTCTTCGCCAGCTTGACCAGGAACTCGGCGTAGCCGATCGCCATGTCGATGATCAGGTCGGCTTCCTCCGCGGCGCTGATCACGAGCTGGCTCCAGACGAAGCCGGGCTGCACTGCGGGGTGCGGCGCCATCGGCGTCTTCAGCGCATAGACTTCGGCGCCCGCCTGGGCCGCGGTGCCCAGGAACGCGTCGATGACATGCTGCGGTGTGTGCGAGTCATAGATGAGCAGGACGCGCTCGCCCGACTTCAGGCCGGCCTGTTCGCGCAGGATGTACTGCGTGACCTTCAGGAACTCCGGCTTCAACTCGAAACTTACATCCGCGTAGTCGGTCATACTGGGCCTCTTGTTGGCGAGCATCGCCTTCAGAGTTTTCTACGACTGCGCAGGTTCCGGCGGCATCCCAAAGCGGCGAAGCTGGCTTTCACCACGGACGATGGCGTTCAGCCCCGGGCGTCGGCGACTGCGGTCCGGTCGAGGTTTTGCGCCCGCGCGTTGTTGAGCAGCCAGCCGCCGGCCAGGGTGAGCGCCAGGCTGACGCCGACGCCCGCCGCGGCCACGACGAAGGCGGCGTGGAAGTCGCCGCCCCGCACGAAGAAGGACAGCACCCCCGGGCCCGCGCCGTAGCCGATCATCGTCGTGACGTTGCCGAGCACGGCGGCCCGCCCCCCGTTCGCCGAGGCGCGCGAGAGCGTCGCCATGAAATACGGGGTCAGCACGATCACCGACATGTTGAGGATCAGGATCGACAGGAAGTAGCCGGACGCGCCCGGCTGCGTCAGCAGCCACAGGATGCTGGCGCCCAGCGCCGCGTGGGCGAGGACCAGGGGTTTCATCCGCCCGAAGCGGTCCTCGACGACGCTCACCACCACCGCGCCCAGCACGCCGAGCGCCATGGCCACGGCGAGCAGCCGTCCCAGCAGCACCGCGCCGAGGCCGGCCGACGCGCCGATCTGCTCGGCGTAAATCCAAACCCCGCCGTTGCAGATGAAATTCACCAGGATCGCCAGGAGGATCAGCCCGACGCCGAGGCTCTGCGCCGGGCTGGCCGCGGCCTCGTGAGCCTTCACCTCGCCCCGCGCCTCGCCGGCGCGCGGGTAGAACCACATCAGCGGCAGGCCGGCGACGAGCGCGGCGGCGTAGCCGAAGTAGACGTTCGACAGGCCGATCGTGGCCATCAGCGGCGGCGCGCACCACAGGCCGAGCGGGCCGATGACGCTCAACAGCCCGAACGAGACGGCGAAGGCGCGGTCGGGCTTCTCCAGGCTGGAGATGTAGACGGCGCCGATCGCGTTCAGCGTTCCCGCCGCCAGGCCGGCCACGACCCGCGTCGCGCCGAACGTCCAAAGGTCGCTTGTCAGGCCCGAGGCCACGTGCGCGGCCGCCAGGGCGGCGAAGCAGACCATGATCGCGTTGCGCAGGTTGACGCCCGGACGGGCCAGGACCAGCGCGGTCAGGATGCCGCCTGCGGCCGCCCCGAGCGACTCGGCCGAGGCGACGCGGCCGGCCTCGGCCACGCTGAAGTGCAGCACGTCGACATAGCCGCCGACGAACACCGGCATGGCCGCCGTCGACAGCATGCCCAGCAGGATCGACGCATAGATGATCCGCAAGGCCGGCGTGGCGATCGCGCCGCCGCGTTCCTTTTGCCGCATGCCGCCTCTCGAATGTCTGGACGCCGGGCGGAGACGCGGGACCGATTCCCGTTCGCGATGAGCTCAGGCGCTCGCGCCGGCGGGGCTCGCCGGCAGTAGGCGCGCCGCCAGCCGGGCGCGTCCATTACAGGCTGTCAAACTCGACTTCTCTCTCGCGCGAATGCGAGACCATGTAGTTGGGCGGCCGCACCTTCCTGGTGCGCGGCGCGTGCTCCAGCAGCTTGTCGACGACGCATCGCACCATCTGCGGGTGGTGGGCGCTGTCGCGCGTCATCAGGAAGAACTGCGCCTTGCTGGCGGCGATCTCCGGCAGAACGGCGCGCATCTGCCCGCACTCCTCCCACCGCTGGGCGTAGTGCGAGGGCAGGTAGGCCAGGTAGCGTCCCGACAGGATCAGATAGGTCAGCCCCTCCATGAAGGGGGACGAGGCCGTCTCCTCCACCTCGATCGGCGGCCGGTTCTCCTCGCCGAACTGAACCTCGCCCCAGCCGGCGAATTCGTACTGCTTGACCTCGTCGACGGTGATCTCGCCCGGCGGCCGGCGGAACAGGGGGTGGGCGCGGCCGCAGTAGAGGCGGTGCTCCTCGCTGAACAGCGGGATGTAGGACAGCCCTTCGATGGGCCGATAGGAGAACGCGATCGCCAGGTGCAGGCGCGAATCCAGCACCTTCTCGCCCAGGTCGGCGACGCCGCCGATCGTCAGGTTGAAATGGATGCCCGGCGCCTCGACGGCCAGCTCCGCCAGCACCCGGCTCAGCGGCGAAAGCGGATTGGTGACCATGTTGTCCAACAGGCCGATGCGCAGCTCCCCGCGCGGCTCGCCCTTGGTCTCGGCCAGCTCGCTGTGGAAGTCGTCGATCGAGGCCAGCATCTTCTGGGTCGCCGCCAGCACGCGTTCGCCCTCGGGCGTCAGGCGAAAGCGCCCGTGCCCGCGCTCGCACAGCCGCACGCCCAGGCGCGTCTCCAGCTTCGACATCTGGGTGCTGATCGTCGATTGGCTGATGTTCAGCCGGGCCTGGGCCAGGGAGAAGCCGCCGCACTGCACGATCGTGCGGAACATGCGCAGCAGCTTCAGGTCGACGTCTTGAATGGAAAGGGTCATGGCGCGCGTCCGTACAGACGGTCATGCCCGGACATTTTGCACGCCGGGGCAAGGCCCAGGGGCCTCTGGCGGGGGCTCGGCCGCCGACTCTGCTCAAAATTTAGCGCCGGCTTGGGCCTGCGCCGCCGCCTTGGGGCGGCGCGGCGATCCCAAGGAAGATGAACGCCTTTCTTTCGCTTCCGTCGAAGGATGACTAAGTAGGGGCTCGCACGGCGCGAGCCGGATTCGGCGGAGAAGACGGACCTTGGCCACCTATCTGCACAACGGCGATCTTCCCGACGGCGCCCTGGCCGGCGCGACCTCGGTCGCGGTGGACTCGGAGACGATGGGCCTGCGCCTCGGGCGCGATCCGCTGTGCGTGGTGCAGTTGTCGGCCGGCGACGGCGACGCTCACGTGGTCAGGCTCTCCCGCCCCGACTACGACGCGCCCAACCTGAAGCGGCTGCTGACCGATCCGGCGGTGACCAAGATCTTCCACTTCGGCCGCTTCGACATCGCCATGTTCCACCTCCACCTGGGGGTGCTGACCGCGCCGGTCTACTGCACCAAGATCGCCTCGAAGCTGGCGCGCACCTACACCGACCGCCACGGCCTGAAGGACGTCACCCGCGAGCTCCTCGGCGTGGACATGTCCAAGGCCCAGCAGAGTTCGGACTGGGGTGCGGCCAAGCTTTCCGACGACCAGCTCGCCTACGCCGCCAGCGACGTGCTCCACCTGCACGCCCTGCGCGCGCGGCTGGACGAGATGCTCGAGCGCGAGGGCCGCGACCATCTGGCCCGCGCCTGTTTCGACTTCCTGCCGCACCGCGCCGTCCTGGACGTGGCGGGCTGGGAGGAAGTCGACATCTTCGCCCATGCGTGAGGCGAGGCGATGACGCTGGCTCATCCCCCCGCCGAGATGCTGAAGGCCCGCCACGTCGCGGCGGTGCAATGGCGCAAGCGGGCGCGGCTGATCCACGGCCTGCGCATCGCACTGCCGGCGCTGATCGTGCTGATCTTCGCGGCCATGGGCGGCACGGTGATGGTGCGCACCCTGGACAGCGGGCGCGTGGCCGCCGGCGCCGACCTGCCGATCCGCATGGTCAACGCCCGCTTCGTCGGCCGCGACAACGACGGGCGCGATTTCGTCATCACCGCGGCGACGGCCACCCGCGACGAGGACGACTATCAGCGCGTGCTGCTCGACCATCCGGCCCTGGTGCTCGACGAGACCAGCGCCAAGCCCACCCGCATCGCCGCGCGCTCCGGCGTCTATCACGAGGGCACGCGCAAGCTTCAGCTTTCCGGCGGCGTCAAGCTGATCAGCGCCGACCAGACGTTCGACACCGCCACCTCGCTGTTCAACACCGCTACGGGAGAACTGTCAGGTTCAGGCCCCATTCAGGGCGTCGGCTCTCTTGGAGAAATCAACGCGAAGTCCTATGGCGTTTATGACAAGGGCGAGCGAATGGTCTTCAAGGGCGGCGTGCACGCCCGTATCCCAACCGATTAGGCGTCACCTCCGGCATGAGCTTCTTTGTCAAATCCAAGCGATCGGCCGCTGCGGGCGTCCTCGCCGCCCTCGTGGCCCCGGCGTTCCTGGCCGCCGCGCCGGCCCAGGCGCAGCTTGCGCAGAACTCGCACGCGCCTGTGGACATGACCGCCGACGAGCTGGAGGTGGTCAACGCCCAGTGCCTGGCCATCTGGCGCGGCTCGGTGGAGGCCCTGCAGGACAACGCGCGCCTGCGCGCCGACGTGCTGAAGATCTACAACAAGCCGGGTTCGGCGACGCGGACCAGCAGCGGCGGAAGCTCGTGCGGGACGCTTGACCGCATGGAGGCGTCCGGCTCGGTCTATTACGTCACCCCGACCCAGCGGGTGCGCGGCGACAACGCGGTCTACCAGGCCGACGCCGACACCATCACCTTCACCGGCGACGTGGTGGCCACCCAGGGCAAGAACGTGTTGCGCGGCGAGCGCCTGGTGATCCAGGTCGCCACCGGCCAGGCGCAGATGGAGACCAGCGTGAAGGGCCGCAACAAGCCCGGACGCGTGCGCGGGGTGTTCTATCCGAACGACAAGACGCAGGATCAGCCTGCGGCGCCGAAATAGGCGGAATGGGCTTGAAACAGGAGCGGTTCGAGAACCTGGAGAGCCTGGCCGGCGAGGGCCTGGTGGTCGACAACATCGGCAAGTCGTTCCGCGGCCGGCCGGTGGTCAAGGGCGTGAGCCTGCGCCTGGCCCGCGGCGAGGTGGCCGGCCTGCTGGGCCCCAACGGCGCCGGCAAGACCACCTGCTTCTACATGATCACCGGCCTGATCCCGGCCGACTACGGCGCCATCTACCTGGACGGCGAGAACATCACCGCCCAGCCCATGTACCAGCGCGCGCGCATGGGCGTGGGCTACCTGCCGCAGGAAACCTCGATCTTCCGCGGCATGACCGTCGAGCAGAACGTCATGGCCGTGGTGGAGCTGCGCGAGCACAACGCCCGCCGCGCCCGCGACACCGTGACGCAACTGCTCGGGGAGCTGCATATCGAGCATCTGCGCAACGCCCCGGCCATTTCCCTGTCGGGCGGCGAGCGCCGCCGCGTGGAGATCGCCCGCGCGCTGGCCAGCGAACCGTCGTTCATGCTGTTGGACGAGCCGTTCGCCGGGATCGACCCCCTGGCCATCGCCGACATCCGCGACGTGATCGGCTATCTCAAGCAGCGCGGCATCGGCATCCTGATCACCGACCATAACGTTCGGGAAACGCTGGATATTATCGACCGGGCCTCGATCATCCACGCCGGCGAGCTGTTGTTCGAGGGCACCCCCGACCAGATCGTCGACGATCCCGAGGTGCGCCGCGTCTACCTCGGCGACCACTTCAACTGATTCACCTGATAGGCGAAATTTCCCGCTTGCTCGCCCGGAATCCGCGGGCGGGTTAACCAATCGGTTGGGATGACACCCTAGCCTGAGCAAGAAGCAGGCCAGGAGGGTGTTTTGGCGCTCAGCGCGCGACTTGAGTTTCGGCAGGGGCAGGGCCTTGTCATCACCCCGCAGCTGCAGCAGGCGATCAAGCTGCTGCAGTTGTCGAACCTCGAGCTCGAAGCCTTCGTGGAGGCCGAGCTGGAGCGCAATCCCCTGCTCCAACGCGACGAGCGCGACTCCGAGCCCGAGGGCGACGCCTCGTCCGAAAAGCCCGAACAATACTCCACCGACGACATCCCCGTCGGCGCCGCCGAAGCCGAGATGGACACCAGCCACGACGAGGCCTCGCCTGGCGAGCGGGCCACCGGCGACGCGTCCGGCGCGGCCGACGCCGGCGGCGCGATCGACTGGTCCAAGGCCGGGCGCGGCGGCTCCTTCGACACCGACGGCGAGGACTACGAAGGCGCCGACACCCGCGCCAAGACCCTGGCCGAACATCTGCACGACCAGCTTTCCACCTCCGGCCTCTCCGGCGCGGAGGCCGCGGCCGCCAGCGTCCTGATCGACGCCGTGGACGAGGGCGGCTACCTGCGCGCCGACCTCGCCGAGGTGGCCGAGCGGCTCGGCTGCGGCGTCGACCTGCTGGAACGGGTGCTCGGCGTGCTGCAGGGCTTCGAGCCCACCGGCGTGTGCGCGCGCAGCGTGCCCGAATGCCTGGCGCTGCAGCTCAAGGACCGCAACCGCTACGACCCGGCCATGGCCGCGCTGCTCGACAACCTCGATCTCCTGGCCAAGCGCGATCTGGCGGGCCTCAAGCGCGCCTGCGGCGTCGACGACGAGGATCTGCGCGAGATGGTCGCCGAGATCCGCGCGCTGACGCCCCGCCCCGGCGCGGCCTTCGGCGGCGAGCCCGTGCAGCCTGTCGCGCCCGACGTCTATGTGCGCGAAGGCCAGGGCGGCATGTGGAACGTGGAGCTCAACTCCGACACCCTGCCCAAGGTGCTGGTGGACCAGCGCTACCACGCCCGCGTCTCGGCCGCCGCGCGCAGCGACCAGGAAAAGACCTTCGTCTCCGACTGCCTGGCCTCGGCGAGCTGGCTGGTGAAGAGCTTGGACCAGCGGGCCAAGACCATCCTGAAGGTCGCCAGCGAGATCGTGCGCCAGCAGGACGGCTTCCTGGCCTATGGCGTGGAGCACCTGCGCCCGCTGAACCTGAAGACCGTGGCCGAGGCCATCGGCATGCACGAATCCACCGTCAGCCGGGTCACCTCGAACAAGTACATGGCCACGCCCAGGGGCCTGTTCGAGATGAAGTTCTTCTTCACCTCGGCCATCGCCTCCTCCGAGGGCGGCGAGGCCCACTCCGCCGAGAGCGTGCGCCACAAGATCAAGCAGCTCATCGACGCCGAGAAGGTCGAGAAGGACGTGCACTCCGACGACCGGATCGTCGAGATCCTCAAGGAGGCCGGCGTCGACATCGCCCGCCGCACGGTGGCCAAGTACCGTGAGGCCATGCGCATCCCCTCCTCGGTGGAGCGCCGCCGGATGCTCAAGGAAGCCGTCTAGGGAAGCCGTCTAGGGAAGCCGCCCAGGCCGGCGGCCTAGACGAACGGCGCCTCCAGCCCCTCGATCTCCAGCGCCGCCCGCGCGGCCGGCCGCGTCTGCACCCGCTCGGCGAGCGCGCCCAGGGCGCCGATCTCGCGGGCCGGCGTCGGCAGGGTGCGGCCCCAGCGGATCATCAGCCACAGATAGAGGTCGGCGGCCGACACGCCGCTCTCCAGCAGCCATGGCCGCTCGCCGAGCTGGTCGGCGATCCGCTCGAACGCCGCCGTCAGCCGCCGGCCCACGGCCGTCTTCACCGCCTCGGCGCCGTCGGGGTCGGTGGTGAACTCGTGCGGATAGAACCAGGCGCGGAACTCGGCCTGCAGGGTGTTGGCGATCTGCGCCATCCATTTGTAGTAGTCGCCGCGCTCCGGCGAGCCCGGCGGCGGCGCCAGCCCCGCCGCCGGATAGGCGTCGGCCAGGTAGAGGCCGATCGCCACCGTCTCGGTGATCGCCCGGCCGTCGTGAACCAGCACCGGGATCTTGCCCGCCGGGTTGAGCGCCAGATAGGCCGCGCTGTTCTGCGCGTCGACCCGCCGGTCGACCAGCCTCAGGTCGAAGGGAACGCCCAGCTCGCGCAGCAGCATGTGCGGGAAAAGGCTGGCGTTCCCCGGGTAGTAGTGCAGCTCGATCATGGGCGCTCCCTTCAGGCTCGACCGTTCATAGGCGCGAGGTGCGAGTCGTGTCTCACAAGAGGGCTTCGGCGATCTGCACCGCGTTCAGCGCCGCGCCCTTCAGCAACTGGTCGCCGCAGACGAACATCGCCAGGGTGCGGCCCTCAGGATCGCTGAGGTCGCGGCGGACGCGGCCCACCAGCACGTCGTCCTGGCCCGACGCCTCCACCGGCATGGGGAAGTGGTTGGCGGCCGGGTCGTCCACCACCACGACGCCCGGGGCGCCGGCCAGCCATTCGCGGGCCTCGTCCGGATCGACGGGCCGGTCGAACTCCACCGTCAGGGCCATGGCGTGGGCGCGCAGCACCGGCACGCGGATGCAGGTGAACGACAGGCGCATGTCCGGCGCGCCCATGATCTTGCGCACCTCGTCCATCACCTTGGTCTCCTCGCCGTTGTAGCCGTTGTCCGGGTCCACGGTGGTGTTGTGGCTGAAGATGTTGAAGGCGTAGGGGTGGGGCAGGACCTTGGGCTCGAACGCCTCCCCGGCCAGATAGGCGGCGGTGGAGGCTTCCAGTTCGGCCATCGCCGCCGCGCCGGCGCCGGAGGCGGCCTGGTAGGTGGCGCCGATCACCCGCCGCACGGGGGCCCGGGCGTGGAGCGGCTGCAGCGCCATCACCGCGATGGCGGCCACGCAGTTGGGGTTGGCGATCACCCGCGGGTCCCCGGCCAGGGCCCGGGCGTTGACCTCGGGCACCACCAGGGGCGTGTCCGGGTCCATCCGGAAGGCCGAGGAGTTGTCCACCACCACCGCGCCGGCCGCCACCGCCAGCGGCGCGTACTGGCGTGAGATCGACGCGCCGGCCGAGAACAGGGCCACGTCCACGCCCTGGAAGCTGTCCGGGCCCAGCGCCTCGACGGTCAGCTCCCCGCCCCGGAAGGCGATCTTCTGTCCGGCCGAGCGGGGTGAGGCCAAAGGCCGCACGCTGGCCAGGGGGAAGTCGCGGCGCTCGAGGCAGGCGAGCAGTTCGCGGCCGACGGCGCCGGTCGCGCCGACCACGGCGACGTGGCGCGGCGCGGCCTTGGCGCGGGCGGCGAGGGCGGATTGGGCGGGGCTCATGGAAACGCGTCTCCTTGCAGGGTAAGCCGGAGGCGGGTCTCGTCGGTTCGGCGACCCCGTCCTGCCGGCGGGGTCGAGAGGGGCTTGCGCGCCGTTCAGGTCGCGCGCGCGCCGGCCCTCACGCCCCGAGGCGTGATGGTTTTAATGACGCGCGTAATGGCCGAAACCGACATGAGCGCCCCGATAGACCATCGGCCGGGTTCATGTAAACGGAAAGCTGAGCCGCCTTCCCCCACGGGGCCGGATGTCCGAGGACCGACCAGACCAGATGGAGCGCGTGAAACCCCTGTCGCAGATCCTGCGGGAGCTGACGGCGGCCGAGGAGGGGACCTTGAGCGTGGGCCAGATCGTCTCGGCCTTCGGTCCCCGCGCCCTGGGGGCGCTGCTGTTCCTCTTCGCCGCGCCGAACCTGCTGCCCCTGCCGCCCGGGTCGTCCACGGTGCTGGGCGCGCCCCTGGTGCTGCTCTCGCCGCAGCTCGTCCTCGGCGTGCGCCGGCTGTGGCTGCCCAGGCGCGCGGGCCAGAGCACGATCAGCGCGGCCACCCTGCATCGGGTGTTCGGCCGCATCACGCCGTGGCTGGAGCGCATCGAGCAGATCTCGCGGCCCAGGCTCAGCTTCCTGTTCAGCCCGCTGGGCGACCGGCTGCTCGGCCTGATCTGCGTGAGCCTGTCGCTGGTGCTGATCCTGCCGGTGCCGCTGGGCAATCTCCTGCCGGCCGCCGCGATCAGCGCGCTGTCGCTCTCCCTGGTGCTACGTGACGGATTTATCGCGCTTTTAGGCTACGCCCTGGCCGCCACGAGCTGGACCGTCCTGGTGCTGGCCGGCCACCTGATCATCCGCATTTTCGACCATACGCTCACGCTTTTGGGAATGGCTTGACACCTTCCGTGTGCCGGCGCGTTGTTTAGATATGCAAGTCCAAGTCACCGGCAAGCATGTCGATGTCGGAGAAGCCCTGCGGTTGCGGGTGTCCGACGAACTCACCAGCAGCATTGGCAAATATTTCGAACGCGGCGGCGGAGCCGACGTCGTGGTCGCCCGTGAAGGCTACGCCTTCAGGGTGGACTGCGCCGTCACCCTGGCCTCGGGCCAGCAGCTCCAGAGCCAGGGCGTCGGCGCCGATGCGCATTCGGCCTTCGGCGCTGCGCTGCAGAAGATCGAGACCCGGATCCGCCGCTACAAGCGGCGGCTGAAGGATCATCATCTCGCGGCCCAGGCCAAGCAGGCGGAAACGGCGGCCTATTTCGTCCTTCGCGCCCCGGAGGAGGAAGAGGAGCTCGACCACGGCCAGGAGGGCGGCCTCGACGGCGCCTTGCCCGCCGCCATGGTCATCGCCGAGACCGAGCGGCCCGTCCGAACCATGACCGTTTCCATGGCGGTCATGGACTTGGACTTGACGGAATCTCAAACAATCGTGTTTAGGAACGCCGCTCACGGCGGTTTGTCCGTGGTATATCGCCGGCCCGACGGGAATATCGGCTGGATCGACCCCGAGCGCACGAAATCGCAGAACGGGAACGGATCGACCGGATCTAGCTGATCGCTGGGCCTCCGGGCGTTCCTGTCGGTTGCGGCGTCGGGGCCGGCAGTTGAACGGGCGTTTTGAGGCTTATGCAGATCGGCGACATTCTGGACCGCGCGGCCATAGCGCCGCGCGCTAGCGCGCCATCCAAGCGCCAGGCGCTGGCGCTGGTCGCGGACGTGGCCGCGCGCTGCTTCGGGCTGGACGCGGGCGCGTTGCTGGAGGCCCTGGCCGAGCGCGAGCTGGCCGGCTCCACCGGCGTCGGCTACGGCGTGGCCGTGCCTCACGCCCGGATCGAGGGGCTGGACCGCATCCGCGGCGTGTTCGTGCGCCTGGACCAGCCGGTGGCCTTCGATTCCATCGACGACCAGCCGGTGGACCTGATCTTCGCCCTGTTCGCGCCGGCGAAGGCCGGCGCCGAGCATCTGCGGGCCCTGGCTCGGGTGTCGCGGCTGCTGCGCCAGTCGGACCTGCGCGAGCAGCTTCGTCAGGCGCGCACGGCGGACGCCATCCACGCCCTTCTGGTGCAGGAAGCCCGTTCCTCGGCCGCCTGAGGCGCGGGGCTCGTCAGGCGGCCGTACTTGCGGGCCGGGGTCTTCCCTTGGCGGGCTTGCTTTCCTAGTGGACGGACACCGGCGCGAGTTCGTGCGCCAGGGCGGCTGCGACGGCCGCATCCCTGTCGGACATCACCGCCAGCCGCTCGCCGTCGGCGCGGTGCACCGCATAGAGCGTCTGCTCGGGGTCCAGGTGGAAGCTTTCGATCTGTTGGGCCGGCACGCTGGCGATGATCTCGGCCGCCTTGATCGGGCGGACGTACACCAGGTTCGGCGCGCCAAGATTGGCGAATGCTTCGGTCGTTAGAACGGGCGTCATCATGACCACCTCCAAATACTCAACGCTGTGAACGGTCGCCGGTTCAGCCGGCCGTTCGGATTGGGATTCGCCTGATCAGCTTCTCCGGCTCAGGCCGGACCAGGTCGATGTGCAACAGGCCGTGCTCCAGGAGCGCGCCGTCCACCTCCATGCCGTCGGCCAGCACGAAGCTCCGGATGAAGCCCCGCGCGGCGATGCCGCGGTGCAGGTAGCTCTCGTCGGCTCGGCCCCCGCCGTTCTCACGCCGGCCGGCGATGATCAGTTGCCTGTCCTCGACGGTGATGTGGAGCTGGTCGGGCGCGAAACCCGCCACGGCGAGCGTGATGCGCAAGGCCCCGTCGCCGCGATCCTCCACATTGTAGGGCGGATAGCTTTCGGCGGCCGCCTTGGCGGCCCGTTCGGCCAGAGCACGGGTGTGCTCGAAACCGAGCAGGAAGGGGCTGTCGAACAGGATCGTCCGGGTCATTCCAAAAGAGTCCTCGCTAGAAGCGACTCCCCGGCCGAACGCCCGAAATCGGCGCGTCCCGCCGGTTGTCCTTAAGATGGAAACGCGGCGCCCGGTTTTCAATGCCGCAGCGCAACAAGGCGGCGGTGCGCGGACGGATCTCAGCCGATCCGGCTGGACATGCCCCCGTCCACGTGGAGCACGACGCCGGTGACGAACCGGGCCTCGTCGGAGGCCAGGAACAGGGCGGCGTAGGCCGTGTCCCAGGCCGTGCCCATCTTGCCGCCAAGGGGCACGCGGGCGTTGCGGGCCTGGCGCACGGCCTCGGGGTCCTGGCCGGTGGCCTCGGCGATGCCGGCCACGGCCATGGGCGTGTCCATCAGCCCCATGGCCACGGCGTTGCAGCGCACGCCCTTGGACGCGTTGGCCTGGGCGGTGCTGGTGGTCAGCCGGTTCACGCCGGCCTTGCTCACCTCGTAGGCGGTCTGGCTCCCGCCGGCGATCCCGGCCAGCGACGAGATGTTGACGATCGCCCCCGCGCCGGCCTCGCGCATCATCGGCAGGAAAGCGCGGATCGACAGCCAGCATCCCTTCAGGTTGACCGAGATGATGCGGTCGAAGGCGGCCTCGGTCAGCCGGTGCGCCGGGCCGTCGCCGCCGCCGCCGATCCCGACGTTGTTCACCAGGATGTCCACGCCGCCGAACCGCGCCTGGGCGGCCGCGGCCATGGCCTCGCAGGCGTCGGCCTTGCGGATGTCGGCCTGGTGGGCGAAGGCCTCGCCGCCCTCGGCCGCGATCATCGCCGCGGTTTCCTCGGCGCTGGCGAGGTCGCGGTCCACGCACATCACGCGTGCGCCTTCGCGGGCGAACAGCACGGCCATGGCCCGGCCGTTGCCGATGGTCTCGCCGGGGGTCTGGCCCGCCCCGACCACGACCGCGCGCTTGCCCGCGAGCCGGCCGGCCATCTCAGAAGCCCTTCAGGTCGGGGTCCAGGGTCTGGCCCGGATCGAGCTGCACCCCGAAGGTGTTCAGCATCATCGACACCTGGGTGTACTGGCCGGCGGTGAAGACCACGTCCATCCGCTGCTTGTCGTCGAAGTGCTCGCCCAGCGCGGCCCAGGTGGCGTCGGTGATGAACTGGTCCTGATGCAGCTCGTCGCTGGCGCGGATCAGGGCCTGGTCGGCGGCGCTCCAGCCCGGCGCGTCCGCCCCCGCCTTCAGGCGCTCGACCTCGGCCTCCGTCAGGCCCGAGCGCAGGCCGATCTCGGCGTGCTGGGTCCATTCGTAGCCGGAGCGGCAAAGAAAGCCGGTGCGCAGGATCACGATCTCGCGCTCCCGGGCGCTCAGGCCGTTGCGCCGCGACAGCACGTAGTTGCCCCAGGCCAGGAACGCCTTCAGCGCCTTGGGCGCCCGCGCCAGGGTGCGGAAGATGTTCAGCACCCGGCCGGTTTCCAGCATCGGCCCCAGCGCGTCCTTCTGCTCTTCGCCGAACTCGGCGTCGGCGAGCGGCGCGATGCGCGCGGTCTTCAGTCTCATGGCGTCTCCCCAAGGGCGTTTGTCGCGCGGCGCATTGTCCTGGCCGGCTTGCTGGCGCAGTGTGGCGCGCCTGGGGCGCGGCGGCCAGTCCGCCGGCGGGGCCCAAGTTCTGATTTTATCCCTGGAGGCAGGCGCGGACGCGCCTGGAGTTTGCAGCATGTCCCATCGTTCGTCCGCCCTTCTGTGCTCGGCGCTCGCGCTCACCGCCCTGGCCGCCGCCCCGGACCGCGCGGCCGCGCTGGACGTGCCCGTGGCCAAGGCGGCGATCACCACCGAGCTGGACCACGACTACCCCAAGCTCGATGCGCTCTATAAGGACATCCACGCCCATCCGGAGCTGGGCTTCCAGGAGACCGCCACCGCGGCCAAGCTCGCCAAGGCCATGCGCGCCCTGGGCTTCACCGTGACCGAGGGCGTCGGCAAGACCGGGATCGTGGCCATCTACCACAACGGCCCGGGGCCGACGGTGCTGGTGCGCACTGAACTCGACGCCCTGCCGATGGAAGAGAAGACCGGCCTGCCCTACGCCAGCACGGCCAAGCAGACGTGGAACGGCAAGGAGACCTTCGTCGACCACTCCTGCGGCCACGACATCCACATGGCGACCTGGGTGGGCACGGCCACCGCGCTGCTTTCGATGAAGGACAAGTGGAGCGGCACCCTGATGTTCGTCGGCCAGCCCTCCGAGGAGCTGGTCTCCGGCGCCAAGGCCATGATCGACGACGGCCTCTTCACGCGCTTCCCCAAGCCCGACTACGGCTTCGCCCTGCACGTCGGCCCCGGCCCCTACGGCGGGGTGGCCTACAAGCCCGGCGTGATCAGCTCCAACTCCGACGCCCTGGAGATCGACTTCAAGGGCCGCGGCGGCCACGGCTCCATGCCCTCGCTCACCATCGACCCGGTGATGGAGGCCGCCCGCTTCGTCGTCGACGTGCAGAGCGTGATCAGCCGCGAGAAGGACCCGGCCGCCTTCGGCGTGGTCACCGTGGGCGCGCTGCAGGCCGGCAGCGCCGGCAACATCATCCCCGACCACGCCCTGCTGCGCGGCACCATCCGCACCTATGACCCCAAGGTCCGCGAGAAGATCCTGGCCGGCGTGCGCCGCACCGCCGAGGCCGTGGCCGCCATGGCCGGCGCGCCCGAGCCCGACGTGACGATCGACGAGGGCGGCAAGGCGGTGGTCAACGACGCCGACCTCACCGCCAGGACCGGCGCGGTGTTCAAGGCCGCCTTCGGCGACAAGGCGGTCGAGGAGACCTCGCCCGGCGCGGCCAGCGAGGACTATTCGGAGTTCATCCTCGCCGGCGTGCCGTCGGTCTATTTCTCGCTCGGCGGGCTGGACCCGCAGATGCTGGCCGATGCGCGCAAGGCCGGAAAGCCGGTGCCCGCCAACCACTCGCCCTTCTTCGCCCCTGTGCCCGAGCCGACCATCCGCACGGGCGTGACGGCCATGACCCTGGCCGTGCTCGACGTGATGGAGAAGAAGTAGGCGCTCGGCCGCGCGCCGGGGCCTAGGCCGCCTTCGGCGCGCGGAACACCACCAGGCGCGCGACGGTGAAGTTCCAGAACAGCACCGTGCCCGTGGCGATCATCTGGGCGATCAGATAGGGCAGGCCGGCGTGCGCCAGCCCGCCCACGATCAGGGCGTTCAGCGACAGGCCCACCAGACCCACCGCGACGAACTTCACCAGGCCTTTGGCGAAGTGCGGCTGGTGGGCGAAGGTGATGCGCCGGTTCAGCGTGTAGCTGGTCACCGCGCCGCAGACGAAGCCGGCGCTGGTGGCCGGCACCAGGGCGGCGTGGGCCAGCTCCTTCAGCCCGATCAGCACCGAATAGTGCACGCAGGTCGCCGCCAGGCCGACGGCCAGGAAGCGGGAGAACTCTCCGGCCAGCCGGCGCAGGCGCGGGTTTGCGGCGAGGGTGCGGGCGATCGCGTCCATGGGGCGCGACCCTACGGGCCAGAGCTTGCCGAAGGGTTCATCCGGTCGCGGTTGGCCCCGTTGCGGTTGGCCCCATTGCGGTTCGCCGATGTCAGGCGGTCGGGATCGGCATCAACTCCATGATCTCCACCGAGTCCCCGGGGAAGATCGAGAAGTGCGGATGGCCCTCGAACAGGCGCGCGGCCGCCTCATGACTGTCCGCCTCGACCACCACATAGCCCGTCACATGATTGCGGGTGTCGGCGACGCCCTCGGCCGAGGTCTTCTTGGTCTTGCCCAGCGGGCCACCGGCATCGACGATCCGGGCGGCGTTGGCCTGCATCCAGCCGCCCCAGGCGGCCATGCCGCGGGCGATGTCTTCTTCCGTCAGATCCGCGCGCGTCCCGCCGCCCGGCGCGCCCATGTACAGCGCCACGAACTTGCCCATCGTTCCTCGCCTTTTCGTTGGCGGCCCCTCGTTCGGGGCCGTCCCTAGGACGCACGAAGCGGCCGGGCGCCGACAAGTTCAATCAGGATTTTCCAGGAGGCCGGAAAAGGAGAAGGCCCGCCGGTCTCCCGGCGGGCCTCCATGGTGGAGCTAAGCGGAGTCGAACCGCTGACCTCTTGAATGCCATTCAAGCGCTCTACCAGCTGAGCTATAGCCCCGAGGTCTTTCGCCTCTCCGTTCCGGCGGGCCGGCCCGAAGAGGCGCGGAACCTAGTCTGACAGTTTCGCGTGATCAAGCCGCCTTGAAGCGAATTTTTTCACGCGATTGTCGCGCCGGCTCAGTCCTCGTCGTCGCCGCCTCCGAGGCCGTCGATTTCGGAGTCGTCGAAGTCGTCGTCCTCTTCCTCCAGGAAGGGCACGTCGTCCTCGTCGTCGTCCGACATTTCGTCGTCGTCGGAGAACTCGCCGAGGTCGTCGTCGCCGACGGGGCTGACGCCGGCCTTGCCGTCGTCTTCGTCCTCGTCCTCGTCGCCGCTGATGGGCGGCTCGTCGGCCACTTCATCGATTTCGGGCGCGTCGGCGTCTTCTTCCTCGTCCTCGTCGGCGCTGGCGCCGCCGCGGACTTGATCCTCGGCCTCTTCGTCGGCCTCGACCTCCGGCGGCGCGGCCCGAGCCCGGATGCGGCGGCTGCGGACCGCCTCTTCAGGGTCGAACTCGGTATGGCACTTCGGGCACACGGCCGGACGGCGGCCGAGGTCGTAGAATTTGGCTTGGCAGTTAGGGCAGACCTGCTTGGCGCCCAGCTCGGGATTGGCCAATGCGGCGATCCTCTGAAAGAGCAGTATTGCGGGAGCCGCGTCCCTTGCCACGCAGGAAGGCGACTGTCAAAAGCAATCCAACCGGGAAATCGACGGGCGTCCGGACGGCGTCTTCGTCCCGCGGCGACAAGGCCCTCGGCCGCGTCGCGCGGCGGCCCCTCGGGGCCCCGGCCGAGCCTTGAGATCGGAGCCCGAAGTTGACCCCGCCGAACGGTTTCGTCATCGCCGTGGACGGCCCCGCCGCGTCGGGCAAGGGCACGCTGGCGACCCGCCTCGGCGCGCTGTACGGCCTGCCCGTGCTGGATACGGGCCTGCTCTACCGCGCGGTCGGTGTCGGCCTGGAACGCGCGGGCGGCGACCTGGACGACGCCGGCCAGGCCGAGGCGGTCGCCCGCGCCCTCAGGCCCGAGGATCTGGACGACCCGGCGTTCCGCACCCGCGGCGCCGGCGAGGCCGCCAGCCGGGTGGCCGTGCACGGTCCGGTGCGCGCCGCGCTCCTGGCCTTGCAGCGCGGCTTCGCGGCCCAGCCGGCCGGGGCCGTGCTGGACGGGCGCGACATGGGCACGGTGATCTGCCCGGCGGCGCCGGCCAAGCTCTATGTCACCGCCAGCCCGGAGGTGCGCGCCGAGCGCCGCTGGAAACAGCTCCAGGCCCAGGGCGAGGCGGTGGCCTATGAGGACGTGCTCGCCGACATCCGCCGCCGCGACGCCCGCGACGCCGGCCGCGACGCCGCGCCGATGAAGCCGGCCGAGGACGCCGTCTTGCTGGATACGTCCGAAATGACTATAGAGCAGGCCACCGATGCGGCCCGCCGCATCGTCGAGGCGGCGCGCGCCCGCTGGGAAAACTCCCGGCCAGGCTAATCCAACCGCGCCATTTCCTCGGCAGCCGCGGGCGATTTCACCTGCGGGGCAAGCGCTCCGCCTTCGGTCAAACCCCTAACCGACGCGTGGACTCCGTCCGACCGCTGTGCGGCGCGGCGCCTGCGTCATTTGAAGACGAAAGATCACTATGGCTGACGATATGAGCCTCAATCCCACGCGCGACGATTTCGCCGCGCTGCTCGACCAATCCATGGGCGGGCGCGATTTCATGGAAGGCTCGGTGGTCCACGGCAAGATCGTGGGCGTCGAGAAGGACTTCGCGATCATCGACGTCGGTCTGAAGACCGAAGGCCGCGTGCAGCTGAAGGAATTCGGCCTCGATGAGAACGGCAAGCCCACGGTGAAGACCGGCGACACCGTCGAGGTGTTCCTGGAGCGCGTCGAGAACGCCATGGGCGAAGCGGTCATCAGCCGCGACAAGGCCCGCCGCGAGGAAGCCTGGACGCGCCTGGAAGGCGTCTACGAGAAGAACGAGCCGGTGATGGGCGCCATCGTCGGCCGCGTGAAGGGCGGCTTCACCGTCGACCTGGGCGGCGCCTCGGCCTTCCTGCCGGGCAGCCAGGTGGACATCCGCCCGGTGCGCGACGTCGGCCCGCTGATGGGCAAGGAACAGCCCTTCGCGATCCTGAAGATGGACCGCCCGCGCGGCAACATCGTGGTCTCGCGCCGCGCCATCCTGGAAGAAGCCCGCGCCGAGCAGCGCACCGAGCTGGTCAGCCAGCTGCAGGAAGGCGAAGTCCGCGAAGGCGTGGTCAAGAACATCACCGACTACGGCGCGTTCGTGGACCTGGGCGGCATCGACGGCCTGCTGCACGTCACCGACATGAGCTGGAAGCGCGTCAACCACCCGAGCCAGGTGCTGGCGGTGGGCGACACCGTCAAGGTGCAGATCGTCAAGATCAACCCCGACACCCAGCGCATCTCGCTCGGCATGAAGCAGCTCCAGTCCGACCCGTGGGACGGCGTGGAGGCCAAGTATCCGGTCGGCGCCAAGTTCACCGGCCGCATCACCAACATCACCGACTACGGCGCCTTCGTGGAGCTGGAGCCGGGGGTCGAGGGCCTGGTCCACGTCTCGGAAATGTCCTGGACCAAGAAGAACGTCCACCCCGGCAAGATCGTCTCCACCAGCCAGGAAGTCGAAGTGGTGGTGCTGGACGTCGATCCGTCCAAGCGCCGCGTGTCGCTGGGCCTGAAGCAGGCCATGGCCAACCCGTGGGACGCCTTCCTCGAAGCCCATCCGATCGGCTCGACCGTCGAGGGCGAGGTCAAGAACGCCACCGAGTTCGGCCTGTTCATCGGCCTGGAGAACGACATCGACGGCATGGTGCACCTGTCCGACCTCGACTGGTCGGCGCCGGGTGAGGAAGCCATCGCGCGCTACCACAAGGGCGAGGTCGTCAAGGCCAAGGTGCTCGACGTGGACGTCGAGAAGGAACGCATCAGCCTGGGCATCAAGCAGCTCGCGGGCGACCCGATGCAGGGCGACACCTTCCGCAAGGGCCAGACCGTGACCGTCACGGTGACCGAGGTCACCTCGGGCGGCATCGAAGTGCGCTTCGGCGAGGACGACGCGCCGATGACGGCCTTCATCCGCAAGTCGGACCTGTCGCGCGACCGCGCCGACCAGCGGCCTGAGCGCTTCGCCGTCGGCGATCGCGTGGACGCCCAGGTCACCAACATCGACAAGGCCGCCCGCCGGGTGTCTCTGTCGATCAAGGCCCTGGAGATGGCCGAGGAGAAGGAGGCGATCGAGCAATTCGGTTCGTCCGACTCCGGCGCATCGCTTGGCGATATCCTGGGCGCCGCCCTGCGCGAAAAGGCGTCGAAGGAATAGGGACGAAACGTCGCACTTCGCCGCCCGCGCCATCGTGCGCGGGCGGCCGCCGAGACGGCGGATCGGGCGACCGGTCCGCCGTTTTTCTTAATGGTCAAATGCCTATCTGCAGTTGAGCGTCGTTCGAATGCCCGCGTTATCCGGAAAATTACGTGATCACAGTTCAGTTCACGGCCCGGCGGCGGGAAATTTCGTTGCCCAAATGGCTCGTCAACCATCTTCGGGCCTTGAACATCCAACGGGAGTCGCCCATGGTCCGGGCGCCCAAAGGACCGGAAAGGCAGCATGATCAAGTCAGAACTGATCACCCGGCTGGCCGAGGAAAATCCGCACCTCACCCAGCGCGATGTCGAACGCGTGGTGGGCGTGATTTTGGAGCGAATGATTCAGGCTCTCGAGGCGGGCGGCCGCGTGGAGCTGCGTGGTTTCGGCGCCCTGTCGGTGCGCTCGCGCGACGCCCGCGCCGGCCGTAATCCGCGCACGGGCGCGCCGGTCGAAGTGCGCGCCAAGCACGTGCCGTTCTTCAAGAGCGGCAAGGAGCTGCGCGAAAGGCTTAACGCCAGCGACGAATAGGCTAGGCTCGCTCCCTCGCAATCGCAGAGGGCCCCATGAGCATCGGATCCGAATTCAAGGAATTCATCGCCCGCGGCAACGTGGTCGATCTGGCTGTCGGCGTGATCATCGGCGGAGCGTTCGGCGCGATCACCAAGAGCCTGGTGGACCAGGTGATCATGCCGCCCATCGGCCTGCTCCTGGGCGGCGTCGACTTCTCGACCCTGCAGATCGTGTTGAAGCCCGACGATCCGGCCACCGAGGCGGTGGAGACGGTGGCGATCCAGTACGGCGCCTTCATCAACACCATCATCCAGTTCCTGATCATCGCCTTCGTGGTCTTCCTGCTGGTCAAGGGCGTGAACGCCCTGCGCCGCCACGAGGAGCCCGCGCCCGAGCCCGAGGCGCCGCCCGCGCCGACGCCCACCGAGGCCCTGCTCACCGAGATCCGCGACCTGTTGAAGGCGCCGCCCGCGCCGTCGGCCGCCCCCGCCGCGGCCAAGACCACGGCGGCCCGCAAGCCCGCCGCGAGCAAGCCGAAGACCGCCTAGCCGCCGACGGCGGCCCGGGCGGGCCTTGCGTTTGGGCCGCCGAGCGCCCTAATGCCCGCCCATGAGCGGCGTTCAGGCCAAGATCTGCGGACTGTCCACGCCCGAGGCCGTGCGCGCGGCTCTCGACGGCGGCGCGCGGCACGTGGGGTTCAACTTCTTCGAGAAGAGCCCGCGCTACGTGACGGCGGAGGCCGCCGCGCGCCTGGCCGAGCCCGTGCGCGCCAAGGGCGGCGTGGGCGTCGTGGCGATCACCGTCGATCCTGACGATGCGCTCCTCGACCGGCTGGCGGCGGTGCTCAAGCCGGACTTCATCCAGTTGCACGGCAAGGAGACGCCGGCCCGCGCCCGCGAAGTCGCCGCCAGGACCGGCGCCGGCGTCATCAAGGTGCTGTCGGTGTCGGACGCCGACGACCTGGCCGGGGCCGCCGCCTTCGAGCCGGTGGTCGACCACCTGATGTTCGACGCCAAGACGCCGAAGGGCTCCGACCTGCCCGGCGGCATGGGCGCCAAGTTCGACTGGACCCTGCTCGCCGGACGGCGATTCAACCGGCCGTGGTTCCTGGCCGGCGGGCTCGACCCCTGGAACGTAGCCGAGGCCGTGCGGCTGTCCGGCGCGCCCATCGTGGACGTTTCTTCTGGCGTGGAGCGCGGTCCCGGACTAAAGGACCCCGCTCTGATCACGGCGTTTCTGGACGCCGTCCGTCGCGCCTGACCTCAAGCCGCCACAGATCGTCCCGTGAACGCACCCGCCAAGCCCAACGATTATTCCGCCTATCCCGACGCCCAGGGCCGCTTCGGCGACTATGGCGGCCGCTACGTCGCCGAAACCCTGATGCCGCTGGTCCTGGACCTGGACGCGGCCTATGCGGCGGCCAAGGCCGACGAAGGCTTCCAGGCCGAGCTCGCCGGCTTCATGACCCATTACGTGGGCCGGCCCTCGCCGCTCTATTTCGCCGAGCGGCTTACGCAGCACTTCGGCGGCGCGAAGATCTATCTCAAGCGCGAGGAGCTGAATCACACCGGCGCGCACAAGATCAACAATTGCATGGGCCAGATCCTGCTGGCCCAGCGGATGGGCAAGACCCGGATCATCGCCGAGACCGGCGCCGGCCAGCACGGGGTGGCCACGGCCACGGTCTGCGCCCGCTTCGGCCTGCCCTGCATCGTCTACATGGGCCAGACCGACGTGGAGCGGCAGAAGCCCAACGTGTTCCGCATGAACCTCCTGGGCGCGGAGGTGCGTCCGGTGACCAGCGGCACCGGCACGCTGAAGGACGCCATGAACGAGGCCATGCGCGACTGGGTCACCAACGTGCATGACACCTACTACCTGATCGGCACGGCCGCCGGCCCGCACCCCTATCCGGCGATGGTGCGCGACTTCCAGTCGGTGATCGGGATCGAGACCAAGGCCCAGGTGGTGGAGGCCGAAGGCCGCCTGCCCGACGCGGTGGTGGCCTGCATCGGCGGCGGCTCCAACGCCATCGGCATGTTCCATCCGTTCCTGGCCGACGAGGGCGTGCGCCTGATCGGCGTCGAGGCCGCCGGCCACGGGCTGTCCAGCGGCGAGCACGCCGCCTCGCTCACCGGCGGCCGGCCGGGCGTGCTGCACGGCAACAAGACCTACCTGCTGCAGGACGACGACGGCCAGATCAAGGACGCCCACTCCATCTCCGCGGGGCTGGACTATCCCGGCATCGGCCCCGAGCACGCCTGGCTGCACGACGTCGGCCGGGCCGAGTACGTGTCGGCCACCGACGACGAGGCGCTCGCCGCCTTCCAGCTCTGCGCCGAGCTCGAAGGCATCATTCCGGCGCTCGAGCCGGCCCACGCCCTGGCCCGGCTTTCGGATATCGTTAAGCAAATCGGCCCAGACGGGGTGGTTGTCCTGCTGATGTCCGGCCGTGGGGACAAGGACATCTTCACCGTCGCCGAGCACCTGGGACGCAAGATTTGACGACCTCGCGTATCGACGCCCGCTTCGCCGCCCTCAAGGCGGAGGGCCGCGCGGCCTTCGTGGCCTACGTCATGGCCGGCGATCCCGACGAGGCGACCGCCCTGGAGATCCTGAAGGGCCTGCCCGCCGCCGGCGCCGACGTGATCGAGCTGGGCTTTCCCTTCTCCGACCCGATGGCCGAGGGCCCGCCGATCCAGCGCGCCGCCCAAAGGGCGCTGGCCGCGGGCATGACCCTTCGCAAGACGCTGGCCATGGTCCGCGCCTTCCGCCAGGGCGAAACGGCCACGCCCGTGATCCTGATGGGCTACCTCAACCCGGTGCTGACCTACGGCTACGAGGCGTTCGCCCGCGACGCGGCCGAGGCCGGCGTCGACGGGCTGATCATCGTCGACTGCCCGCCGGAAGAAGCCGACCCGCTGACCGACGCCCTGGAAGCGGCGCACGTCTCGCTGATCCGCCTGGCCGCGCCCACCACCGACGACAGGCGCCTGCCGGCGGTGCTGCGGCGCACGTCGGGCTTCGTCTACTACGTCTCCGTCGCCGGCGTGACCGGCGTGAAGGAGGCCGACGCCGAGGCGGTCGCTCCCGCCGTGGCCCGCATCCGCAAGGCCTCGGGCCTGCCGGTGGCGGTCGGCTTCGGCATCAAGACCCCCGAACGCGCGGCGGCCATCGCCCGGGTCGCCGACGCCGCCGTGGTGGGTTCGGCCCTGGTCGAGGAGGTCGCCCAGGGCCTGGCGGGCAACGAAACCGTGACCGCGCGGGTTCTTTCCAAAGTCGAAACCTTAGCTAAGGCTGTGCGATCCGCGCGTGCGGAAAGCCTGACGGTGTGACCATGGCGATGGCTGAGCAAAGAAACGACAAGCCTGGCCGGCCCCAAGCGTCCCGTGAGCGGGGCGGCTGGCTGGCCCGCATCGCGCCCGGCGTGCGCAACGCCTTCGCCAAGCGCGAGACGCCGGACAATCTGTGGGTCAAGTGCCCCGACACCGGCGAGATGATCTACCGGCCCGACCTGGAGGCCTCCCTCTGGGTCACGCCGGCCGGCAGCCACATGCGCATCGGCACGGAGCTGCGGTTCAAGTACACCTTCGACGACGGCAAGTACGAGCGCATCGCCTCGCCGGTCACGCCGGACGACCCGCTGAAGTTTCCGGACGACAAGCCCTATCCCGAGCGTCTGAAGGCGGCCCGCAAGGCCACCGGCGAGCAGGACTCGATCGCCATCGCCTTCGGCCAGATCCAGGGCGTGCCGGCCGTGGTGGCGGTGCAGGACTTCGCCTTCATGGGCGGATCGCTGAGCATGGCGGCGGGCGAGGCTTTCATCAAGGCGGCCCACGAGGCGATCGCCCGCGACTGCCCGTTCGTGATCTTCACCGCCGCCGGCGGCGCGCGCATGCAGGAGGGCACGCTCTCCCTCATGCAGATGGCGCGCACGACCCTGGCGCTGAACGAGGTGAAGGCCAAGGGCCTGCCCTACATCGTCGTGCTCACCGACCCGACCACCGGCGGGGTGACGGCCTCCTACGCCATGCTGGGCGACATCCATCTGGCCGAGCCCAACGCCATGATCGCCTTCGCCGGCCGCCGCGTGATCGAGCAGACGATCCGCGAGACCCTGCCGCCGGGCTTCCAGCGCGCCGAGTTCCTGATGGAGCGCGGCCAGGTGGACCGGGTGGTCGTCCGCAAGGAGATCCCGGCCGTCCTGGGCTCCATCCTGAAGACCCTGATGATGGGGCGCGCGCGTTCGAAGGCGGCCTGATCGACTTCACCAGTCTGGTTTCCTTTTCCCTTCGCCGTCCGGGCGCAGGGAGCTTTGTGCTGGCGCACCCGCATGTTTGATCCGATCCGCGCGTCCGACGAGATCATCCAGCGCCTGCGCGCCAACCATCCCAGCCTCATCGACCTGACCACCGGCCGCGTGCAGCGGCTGCTGGCGGTGATGGGCCACCCGGAACGCAAGCTGCCGCCGGTGGTGCATGTGGCCGGCACCAACGGCAAAGGCTCCACCGTCGCCTATGTGCGCGCCATCGGCGAGGCGGCCGGACTGAAGGTCCACGCCCTGACCTCGCCCCACCTGGTGCGCTTCGCCGAGCGCATCCGCATCGCCGGCGAGCTGATCGGCGACGCGCAGCTTTCGGCCCTGGTGGACGAGCTGGAGGCGGCCAACGCCGGCGAGCCCATCAGCTTCTTCGAGATCTCGACGGTGCTGGCGCTCACCGCCTTCGCCCGCACGCCGGCGGATCTGTGCGTGATCGAGGTGGGCCTGGGCGGGCGCTTCGACGCCACCAACATCTTCGAGGCCCCGGCGGTCAGCGTCATCACGCCGGTGGACTACGACCATCTCGAGTTCCTCGGCCCGGAGCTGTCGAAGATCGCCTGGGAGAAGGCCGGGATCATGCGACCCGGCCGGCCGGTCGTCGTCGCCCGCCAGATGGACGAGGCCCTGGAGGTGATCGAGGCCGAGGCCGAGCAGACCGGCGCGTCGATGAGCCTCATGGGTCGCGACTTCGACGCCTGGGAGGAGCGCGGCCGGCTGATGGTGCAGATGCAGGATCGGCTCTACGACCTGCCCGCGCCCAGCCTGTTCGGCGGCTATCAGTACGCCAACGCCGGCCTGGCCGTTGCCGCGGCGCTGGCGTTGGGCGACCCGCGCATCGACGAGGCGGCGCTGGCCCGCGGGGTGTCCTCGGCGGTATGGCCCGCGCGTTTCCAGCGGCTGACGGCCGGCCCGCTCGGGCGCATGGCCGCGGCGCGGGGCAGCGACCTGTGGCTGGACGGCGGGCACAATCCCCACGCCGGGCGCGCCCTGGCCGAGGCCGCCGGCCGGCTGCTGGCGCGCGATCCGCGGCCCCTGACGCTGGTGGTCGGCATGTTCGCCCGCAAGGACGCGGCCGGCTTCCTCGCCCCGTTCCGCCAGATGGCGCCGCGGGTCATCGTCACCACCTTCGATTCGCCGACCGCCGCCTCGACGGACGAGTTGGCCGCCGCGGCGCGTCAGAACGGTCTGGAGCCGGAGATCGCGCCCGACGTGGGCGCGGCCGTGGAGCTGGCCCTGGCCGGGGGCGGCCCGCCGCCGCACGTGCTGGTCTGCGGCGGCCTGCATTTCGCCGGCGAGGTCCTGGCCATGAGCCCGGAGACCTGGCCGGTCTGAGGGAGCGTCCGCCTCGGCGAGGAGCCTCTCAGCGGGGGGCGCGCTTGGCCAGGATGCGCTGCAGGGTGCGCCGGTGCATGTTCAGTCGCCGCGCCGTTTCCGAGACGTTGTGGCCGCACAGTTCATAGACCCGCTGGATGTGCTCCCAGCGGACGCGGTCGGCGCTCATCGGGTTGTCGGGCGGCGGCGGGGCCTCGTCCCTGCGGGCGAGGAGCGCGCGGGCCACGTCGTCGGCGTCGGCGGGCTTGGACAGATAGTCCACCGCCCCGGCCTTCACCGCGGCTACGGCCGTGGCGATGTTCCCATAGCCGGTCAGCATGATGATCTTGGCGTCGGGCCGCGCGTCGCGCACCGCTTCCACCACCTTCAGGCCCGAACCGTCGTCCAGGCGCATGTCGAGCACGGCGTAGGCGGGCGCAGTGCTCTTCACCGCCTCCAGGGCTTCGGCGACGCTGCCCACCAGGGTGGGCTCGAATCCGCGTTGCTCCAACGCGCGCCCGAGCCGGGTCCGCATCGGCGCGTCGTCGTCCAGGACGAGCAGCGACTTGTCGGGCAGTTGGGCGATTTCCGAGGACAAATCGGTCATGAGACTAAGCCCTTTTAGGGCTTCCTCCTCCGCGTATGCGACATCATGTCGCTGCTTCTGGCTGTGGTGCAAGCCTCTGAATTCAAGGCCGTGAGTCTGTTCAAGATTTTTGTCACTCCTGGCGCACTTCGATCCGTGCACGGGGCCATCTGGCCGACACCACCGCGCCGCGCGGCCGCGCGTTCTGGAACTTCACCTGCGCGCCGGTGCGCTCCAGCAGCGTCTTGGAGATGAAGAAGCCCAGGCCCATGCCCACGTGGCCGCTGCGCGAACCCTCCGCGCCCGGGCGGGTGGTGACATAGGGCTCGCCCAGCTTGGCCAGCACCTCCGGGGCGAAGCCGGGACCGTCGTCGCGCACCTCCACCGAGATCGCCTGGGCGTCGAAGCGGGCGGTGACCAGCACCTCGGAGGTGGCGAAGTCGACGGCGTTCTCAACGAACGAGGTCATGGCGTGCATCACTTCGGGCATGCGCCAGATGTCCGGCGCCTTCACGCCGGGGGCCCCGGTGACGATCGCCTCCACCCGCACCTCGGTGGAGGCGGCGTGCGGCTCGATCACCTCGTGGACGAACTGCAGCAGGCTCATGCGCTCGTGCACCTCGTCCTGGGCGTCGGGCGTCTCGGCCAGGCGGCGCAGGATCTCGCGGCAGCGCTCGGCCTGGGCGATCAGCAGGGCCGCGTCCTCCTTCACCTCCTGGGTGGGCGCCTCGCGGGACATCTCCTTGGCGACGATCGAGATGGTGGCGAGCGGCGTGCCCAGCTCGTGCGCGGCGGCGGCGGCCAGGGCGCCCAGGGCCGACAGCCGCTGCTCGCGCGCCAGGACCGCCTGGGTCACGTCCAGCGCCAGCGCCATGCGCGAGGCGTCCTCGGCGGCCTGGCGCACGTAGCTGGCGATCAGCATCACCGCCACGATCGCCGCGGCCGCCGCGCTCAGGCGGAAGCCCAGGCTCATGGTTCCGGCGGGCGGCGGGGCCCAGGGCTGCGGCCAGGCGAAGAAGGCCAGCGCCAGCGCCGTGGCGATGGCCAGCGCGCCGAGGGGCGCCAGCACCGGCAGCGGCTGGGTGGCGGCCGCCAGCACGACCGGGGCGACCAGCATCACCATGAACGGGTTGCCCGCGCCGCCGGTCAGATAGACCAGCCCGCCGATCTGGATCACGTCGAAGCCGAGCTGGACGGCCGCCTCCAGCTCGCTCGTCAGGCGCTGGCCGGGCGAGGCCACGCCGGTGAGCAGGTTGATCCAGGCCGCCAGCCCGACGAGGCCGAAACAGAGCAGGTAGGGCGCCTCCAGGTTCAGCGCCGTGCGGGCGATCGCCAGGATCACCACCTCGCCCATGATCACCAGCCACCTGGAGGCGGTGAGGGTGCGCACGCGCAACCGCCCCCGCCGGGCCATGCCCATGTCCCAGGCCGGCCGCGCTTGCGCGGCGTCGGCGCCCGCCCTATCGAGGTCGGCGAGCGTCTTGGAGTCGGCTTGTTCCTGTGCGGCCGCCTGCGCCATGGTTGCAGGATCGACGAGTTCGCGTCGCCTGACGAGCCTCAATGCGACGAAAGGCGGAGGATATGCGAACCCGGTCGGCCATCTTCCTGGCGCTAGGCGTGGCGGCGGCGGTGACGCTGGCGGTGCTGTTCGCCCGCAGCGGCGGTTTCGCGCCGCCCGGCTCGGGCGCCGGCGCGGTGGGCGGACCGTTCCAGATGGTCGACCAGAACGGCCGCCGGGTGGACGAAGGCGTGCTCAAGGGCAAGTGGAGCGCGGTGTTCTTCGGCTACACCTACTGTCCGGACGTCTGTCCCCAGACGCTGCAGGCCCTGGCCGCCGCCGAGGATCAGCTCGGCCCCAAGGGGCGCGACTTCCAGGTGGTCTTCGTCACGGTCGATCCCAAGCGCGACACGCCCGACCAGCTCAAGGCCTATCTGTCGGCCGATTCCTTCCCCAGGGGCGCGATCGGCCTGACCGGGACGGCCGAGCAGACCGCGGCCATCGCCAAGGCCTACCACGTGTTCTACGAGGCGAGCGGCGAGGGCGACAGCTACGTCGTCAGCCACTCCACCCCGACCTACCTGATGGACCCCAAGGGCCGGTTCAACCGCGTCATCCCCTACAACCTGCCGCCCGACGAGGTGGCCCGGCAGATCGCCAAGGCCATGCGGGCGGGATGACGCAGGGCGCGATTTCCCCGACGGAAACTGGACTTCGTTAATACGCCTTGTGCTATGCTGCGGCGCACAAGGAACCCATGTGCCATGCTCTATTCGCTCTATGAGACCGGCTACTACGGATCGACGCCGCTGCGCCTGGGCGCGCTGCTGACGCGCGAGTTCTGGAGTTCGCCGCTCAATCCCGCCAAGGATTCCGGCGTCGGGCGCCGCCTGTTCGCCGGCGCCGACCTGTTCGCCAACCTCACCCGCCGCTACGGCCGCCCCGACTGGGGCATCGACACCGTCGAGATCGACGGCGAGCCCGTGCGCGTGCGCAGGAACGAGGTGTGGCGCAGCCCCTGGGTGCGCCTGCTGCACTTCTCCCGCAGCATGGCCGACATGCGCAAGGCCGGCCGGACGTCGGTGGAGCCGCCGGTGCTGATCGTGGCGCCGTTGTCCGGCCACTACGCCACCCTGCTGCGCGGCACCGTGCAGACCTTCCTGCAGAACCACGAGGTGTTCGTCACCGACTGGTCCAACGCCCGCGACGTGCCGGTGCTGGAAGGCCGCTTCGACTTCCACGACTACATCGACCACGTCCGCGAGATGCTGCGCGTGCTGGGCCCGCGCCCGCACGTGGTGGCCGTCTGCCAGCCGGGTCCGCCGGTGCTGGCCGCCGCGGCCCTGATGGCCGAGGACGGCGAGCCGTCGCGTCCGGGCACCATGACCTTCATGGGCTCGCCGATCGATGCGCGCCTGTCGCCGACGGTGACCAACAAGCTGGCCGAGGAGCGGCCCTTCTCCTGGTTCGCCTCGAACATGATCTACACCGTGCCCGCGCCCTACCCGGGCATGGGCCGGCGGGTCTACCCGGGCTTCGTGCAGCTCTACAGCTTCATGTCCATGAACCTGGACCGCCACCAGCAGGCGCACATGCGCTACCTGGAGGACCTGATGAAGGGCGACGGCGATTCCGCCGAAAAGCACCTGGAGTTCTACGACGAGTATCTGTCGGCCCTGGACCTGACCGAGGAGTTCTACCTGCAGACGGTCAAGAACGTGTTCCAGGACTACCTGCTGCCCCGGGGCGAGCTCGCCCATCGCGGCCGCCAGGTGCGCCCCGACAAGATCCGCGATATCGGCCTTCTGACCGTCGAGGGCGAGAACGACGACATCTCCGGCATCGGCCAGACCCAGGCCGCGCACGCGATCTGCTCGCAACTGCCCGAGAGCCTGAAGGAAGACTACGTGCAGCCCCACGTGGGCCACTACGGCGTCTTCAACGGCCGCCGGTTCCGCGAGGAGATCTACCCGCGCGTGACCAACTTCATCCGCCGCTTCGAGGCGCGGATGGACCACCGGGCCGCCGCCAACGCCGCCGAATAGCCGGCCTCGCGGGCGCGGAGAAAACACGCTAGGTCAGCGTCCATGAAGCCCTTCGGCCGCGCTCCCGCCGACGGCGACCGGCTCGACGTCGCCGGGGCCGTGGTCCGCCTCAAGGTCAACGCCCGCGCCCGGCGCGTGTCGCTGCGCGTGGACCGCGCCAAGCGCGAGGTGATCGCCGTGGCGCCGTCGGCGCGGCGCCTGTCCGAGGCCGCCGCCTTCGCCCGCGACCGCGCCGAATGGATCGCCGCGCGCCTGGCCGAGCTGCCCCGGCCCCTCGCACTCGCGCCCGGCCAGACGCTGCAGGTGTTCGGCGAGACCTGCCGGCTCGAGACCGCATCCGCGCGGGCGCGGTGGGTCGAGGCGGCCGACGGCGCCGGCGCGCGGCTGCTGGCCGCCGGCGAGGGCGAGGTCTTCG
This sequence comes from Phenylobacterium sp., assembly GCF_041916435.1. Classification (GTDB taxonomy): domain Bacteria; phylum Pseudomonadota; class Alphaproteobacteria; order Caulobacterales; family Caulobacteraceae; genus Phenylobacterium. The sequence goes on from NZ_JAYRZM010000005.1 coordinate 417,057, forward strand.
CCATGGGCGTGGTGCGGGTGATCAAGCGCCGGGCGCTGCAGGTGTTCACCGAGCGCACGGCCGTCCACGCCGCGGCCCTGGGCTGTCCCATGCCCAGCGTGGCGGTGATGGACGCCAAGGCCCGCTGGGGGTCGTGCAAGGTCGACCCGCGGGGCGGCCCGGCGGCGATCCGCTACTCCTGGCGGCTGGCGCTCGCGCCCTTCGAGGTGGCCGACTACGTGGCCGTCCACGAGTGCGCGCACCTGCTCGAACAGAACCACGGCCCCCGCTTCTGGGCCCATGTGCGGGCGCTTTCCGGCGACGAGAAGGCCCATCGCGCCTGGCTGCGCGCCGAGGGGGCGCGGCTGCACGCCTTCGGCCGGGCCGCCTAGGGCGCTACCGCGTCGCGCCGGATCGCCACAACACCTCCGAACGCCCCTGGTCGTTGGCGTGGCGCGCGGCCACGAACAACAGGTCCGACAGCCGGTTGAGATACTTCACCGCCTGCGGGCTCACCGGCTCGCCGCCCTCGTCGCGCAGGCGGATCGCCGCCCGCTCCGCCCGCCGGCAGACGGTGCGCGCCAGGTGCAGGTGGGCGGCCGCGGGGGCGCCGCCCGGCAGGATGAACGACTCCAGCGCCGGCAGCGCGCCGTTCAGGGCGTCGATCTCGGCCTCCAGCCGCGAAACCTGGCTGTCGATGATGCGCAGCGCCTGGCCCGGCGCCTCGTCCGGCCGCTCGGGCGTGGCCAGATCCGCGCCCAGGTCGAAGAGCTCGTTCTGCACGCGGCCGAGGATGGCGTCGAGCAGCACGTCGGCGCCGGTGTGCAGGCGCGCCAGGCCGACGCAGGCGTTGGTCTCGTCCACCGCGCCGTAGGCCTCCACCCGCAGGCTGGCCTTGCTGACCGGCGCGCCGGTGGCCAGGCGCGTGGTCCCGTCGTCGCCGGTCCGCGTGTAGATGCGGTTCAGCGTGACCATCGGCCTAGAGGTGGCCGCGGGTGAACCAGACCGAGGCGACGAGGATCGCGATGGCGATCGCCTGCAGCAGCACGCGCAGCCGCATCAGCTTGTTGGAATAGGAGCGGCCGAATTCCCCCCCGCGGAACAGGGCGTAGATGCCCACGCCGAGCGTCACCGTCACGGCGAGAAGGGAAAGCGGGATGAGCACGTGGAAAAGAGTGGCCATGGCGCCAGTCTATTCGGCGCCGGGGCCGCGCGCCACACTCGTTGACGTTTCCGATATTGCGTTGGGTGAATCTGCTCAGTAAGCACATCACCGAACGCATTGATTGGCGCGGCTTTGTAATGCGCGCCAAGGGTGCGGACAGGCCGCGCTGCGACGGTCGGTCGCAATGCAACCAATGATCACCTGCGATACTGGGCGTCGCCTCCGTATCGCGTAACGGAGTGCACTGAACACGATCAACGAACGTCATCGCCTGGACGCGCCGCGGCGATGAGTCAGAGGGCCTCCCCATGAACGCGAACCGCTCCGCCATCGCCCAGAGCCCGGAAGCGACCGATCAGGAGGAGGAGATCCGCCAACTCATCACCGACCTGAGGGACGCGGCCCATGACGGGCGCCGGCTGGCGCGACGCTACGCCGAGCTGCTCGAGAAGATCGTCGACGAATACTGCGTCGAATTCGAGAAACGCGCCGAAGCGGCGCTAGCAAGGCTCAATGATAAATGAAACATCTGACCGGAAATATTCTGCCGGCGGGCGAGACCGAGGTGCGGGTGCCTACCCGGCGCGCGCTCGCCAAGCAACAAACCCGCGCCAAGGTGCTGGCGGCGGCCCGCCGCCTCTTCAGCGAGCAGGGCTTCGACGGGGCGACGATCCGCGACATCGCCGCGGCCGCCGGCATGTCCACCGGGGCGGTGTTCGCCAACTTCGCGGACAAGACCGACCTGTTCCACGAGATCATGATCGCCGACATCGCCATGCTGGCCGAGGAGATGCGGGCGGCCGCGTCGCGGGGCAAGACGGTCGATGAGGCGCTGCTGAAGATCTTCATGGCCGGCTACAGCTTCTACAAGGGCCAGTTGCCGCTCGCGCGCGCCGCCTTCAGCGTCTCCTGGACCTCCGACCACGGCCGCGTGCTGCGCAAGATCGAGCCGGCCCAGGTGCTGATCGAGCTGATCGCCGACGAACTGAACGCCGGCGCGGCCCGCGGCGAGCTGTCCCGCGAATGCGAGGTCCGCCTGCGCAGCCAGATGCTGTTCGACTGCTATCTGTCGAACTACCCGCAGGCGATCTTCGACGGCTGGAGCCTGGATGCGCTGCAGACCCGTTCGCGCGACCAGATCCGGGTGGTCCTGGCTGGCGCCCGGCGGGGGTGAGGCGAGCCCGCGTCAGACGGGCCGCCAAAGACAAGCCGGAATCGGCTGAACAGGGGGAGGGTGGATGCGGAAGGCGCAAAAGGAGGCCACGCGACAGCGCGTGCTCGACGCGGCGCGGAGCCTGTTCGAGAGCCGGGGCTACGAGGAGACCACCGTGCGGGCCATCGCCAAGGAGGCGGGCGTCGCGGTCGGCAGCGTCTTCACCAGCTTCGCCTCCAAGAGCGAGATCCTCAGCCAGGTGATGGCCGACCGGCTGGAGGGGCTCTACGCGGAGCTGGACCGCCTGGCGCCCTGCCTGCGCGGCTCCACGGCCGACCGGCTGCGCACGATCTTCGCGTTCCACTTCTCGTTCGAGACGCGCCGCACGCGCCTGTTCCTGGCCCATATCGCAGCGGCCTACGACTGGACGCGCAGCGCCGCCTCGATGCCCTACGGGCGCAATCCCCAGCTCAAGCAGATCATCTTCGACTGCCTGGCCGAAGGCGCGGCGCGGGGCGACGTCGATCCGACCGTCGACCTGGAGATGGTGGTGGACCTGTTGATGGCGGCCTACGCCTGGATCTACCGGCTGGCGGCCTGGGAAGGCGCCGACGCCGACACCATGAGCGCGGTGATGGATCGCCAGATCGGCCTCATCGCCCGCGGCTTCCTGCCCCGCGGCCAGGCGTCCTCGCTGCTCTGAGGATCAGTTGGCGCCTTCCAGCAGGCGTCGCGCGATCACCTGGGCCTGGATCTCGCCGGCGCCCTCGAAGATGTTGAGGATGCGCGCGTCGGCCAGCACGCGGCTCACCGGCTGCTCGGTGGCGAACCCGGTTCCGCCGTGGATCTGCACGGCGTTGTCGGCGGCGGCCCAGGCGACGCGGGCTGCGACCAGCTTGGCCATGCCGGCCTCCAGGTCGCAGCGCCGGCCTTCGTCCTTGGCGCGGGCGGCGAACCAGGCCAGCCGCCTGGCGCCCACCAGCTCGGCGGCCATCATCGCCAGCTTGTTGGCCACCCGCGGGAACTCGGCGATCGGCTGGCCGAACTGGCGCCGCTCCAGGGCGTAGTCCAGCGCCAGGTCCAGCGCGTTCTGCGCCACGCCGATGGCCCGGGCGGCGGTCTGGATGCGCGCCGATTCGAAGGTCGCCATGAGCTGGATGAAGCCCTGGCCCTCCTGGCCGCCCAGCAGGTTCTCGGCCGGCACGGCGAAGCCGTCGAAGGCGAGCTCGTACTCCTTCATGCCGCGATAGCCGATCACGCCGATCTCGCCGCCGGTCAGGCCCTCCACGGGGAAGGGGTCGGCGTCGGTTCCCCGCGGCTTTTCCGCCAGCAGCATGGAAAGGCCGCGGTGGTCCTTCGAGGCCGGGTCGGTGCGCGCCAAGAGGGTCATCAGGTCGGCCCGCGCGGCGTGGGTGATCCAGGTCTTGGCCCCGGTCACGCGCCACGCCTCGCCCTGGAGCACGGCGCGCGTGCGCAGCGAGCCCAGGTCCGAGCCGGCCTCGGGCTCGGTGAACACCGCTGTGGGCAGCACCTTCCCGGCCGCGATCGCCGGCAGCCAGCGCGCCTTTTGCTCGGCGGTGCCGTGCGCCAGGATCAGCTCGCCGGCGATCTCCGAGCGGGTGCCCAGCGAGCCGACGCCGATGTAGCCCCGCGACAGGGCCTCGGAGACCACGCACATGGCGGTCTTGCCCATGCCCGAGCCGCCGAACGCCTCCGGGATCGTCAGGCCGAACACGCCCAGCGCCCCCAGCTCCTCCACCAGCGGCAGGGGGATCAGCTCGTCGGCCAGGTGCCAGCCGTGGGCGAAGGGGGTGATCTTCTCGGCGGCGAAGGCGTGGAACTGGTCGCGCACCTGGTCGAGCGTCTCGTCCAGGCCGCTGGCCTCCAGCGAGGGCCGGCCCCGCGCGTCTTCCAGCAGGCGCACGATCCGCGCCTTCACCGCCTGGCCCGCGCCGGGCCGCAGGCGCGCGATCGCCGGCTCCAGGCGCTCGGCGGTCAGGCCGAAGTCGCCGGGGCGCACGGTCTCGCCCTGGTTCATCGGCAGGCCGCCGGCGAGCTGGGAGAGGTATTCGAAGGCCAGGAGCTGGGCGGGCAGGGCCTCGGCCTCGCCGAAGCGGCCCTCCGCCTCCAGCGCCGCGGCCCAGGCCGCCGTCTGCGCCAGGGTCTCGGCGTAGGTGGTCGCCCAGGCCAGGCCGTGGGCCAGATGCTGCTCGGCGTCGACCGCCGCCCGATCGAGCCGGCCGTCGCGGCTGGTGCGCTCGGCCAGCGCGGCGCGCATGTTCGCGCAAAGGCCCTGGGCCGCGTCGGCGGCCTCACGCAGCAGGGCGACGAGGTCTTGAAGGACGAGAGCGCTCATGCGCCGATGTCTTAGACGCCGCACCTTGCGTCAGGCTACAGGCCTTGAATATACATCGTAAATCAAAAGCGAGGGAGCCCACCATGATCGTCGTCCACCACCTGAACGACTCGCGCTCGCAGCGCATCCTCTGGCTCCTGGAGGAGCTGGGCGTCCCCTACGAGATCAAGCCCTACCAGCGCGACGCGGCCACGCGCCTGGCGCCGCCGGAGCTGATGGAGGTCCATCCGCTCGGCAAGTCGCCGGTGATCACCGACGACGGGATCACGGTCCACGAGTCCGGGGCGATCATCGACTACCTGATCCGCAAGCACGGCGGCGGACGCCTGCAGCCGGCGCCGGGAAGCGCCGACCACGAGACCTATCTGCAGTGGCTGCACTACGCCGAGGGCTCGGCGATGCTGCCGCTGATGCTGTTCATGTACGTCGCGCGCCTGGGCGAGGCGGGCGCGCCGCTCATGCCGCGGATCGACAGCGAGATGGCCAACCACCTGGGCTATGTCGACCGCGCCCTGGAAGGCCGCCAGTTCCTGGTGGGCGAGGACCTGACCGGGGCCGACGTGCAGATGAGCTTCGTCGGCGAGGTCGCCGGCGCCTTCGGCCGCCTGCCCAGCTATCCGAACCTGGCCGCGTGGACCGGCCGGCTGCACGCCCGGCCGGCCTTCAAGGCCTCGATCGAAAAGGGCGGCGTCTACGGCCTGGCGGGCTAGAAGCGCCCCTCGAAGGGGTCGTCCAGCAGGCCGTCCAGGAAGTCGAACACCGCCGCCTTGGTCAGCGCGTGCGGGATCGCCGAGAAGTGGTCGCAGCCGGCCACCGTCAGCGCGCGCCCGTGCGGGAAGATCTGCGCCAGGCCCTCCGGATCGCCGGCCAGCGAGTCCCTCTGGCCGGCCAGCACCAGCACCGGAACCGGCAGGGCGGCCATGGCGTCGCGGTCGAGCGGCGGGTTGTCGGCGGCCGTGCAGGCCGCCAGGGCCTGGCGGTCCTCGCCCTGTTCGTCGGCGAAGTGGCGGAAGCTGCGCAGCATCGGCTCCTCGATCGTCTCCGGATCGTCGGCCAGGAGCGCCTTGGCCATCGGCCGCTCCATGCCCGCGGGCCCCTCGCGCTCGCCCAGCAGCTTGTCGCCCACGCCGCCGAGGATCAGGTTCGACACCCGGTCCGGCGCCTTCAGGGCCGCCGCCAGGGCCACGCGCGCGCCCATGGAGTAGCCGAACAGGTCCACGCGCCCCAGCCCCAGGTGGTCCATCAGGGCGATCACGTCGCCGGCCAGGGCGTCGCGGCCGTAGGCGGCCGGATCGTGCGGCTTGGCGCTCTCGCCGTGGCCCCGCTGGTCGAAGGCGACGCAGCGCATCCGCCGCCGCTCGAACGCGCCGTACCAGCCGGTCCGCCGCCAGCCCTCGGCGCGGTTCGAGGTGAAGCCGTGCACCAGAAGGATCGTGCGCTCGCCCCCGCCCGCGGGCGCGACGTCGTCATAGGCCAGGTCGAAGGCGCCGGAAGAGAAGCTGGGCATGGGCGGAGGCTCGTGAAGCGATGCTTAATCCAAGCTTCACCCTAAAGCGGCGTTACGCCTATTGGAAAATATACGACGGTAGAAAAATCGACGCTCGCCTGACGGTAGAGTCAAATGCAGCTTAAGCGTTGGTAAAAAGGCGTGTCACATTAAGGTCGCGATAATCGCGACATGTCAAAAATCTCGGCGTGGCGAATCGTCGCGACTGGGGGAAATGCGATGACTGATCAAAAACCCACGCGGTCTATGACCATACCCTCCACGCGGGTCGAACGCGTGGCCAAGCGTCTCGCGCGCGACAAGGCGCGGCACGATCGCGCGGCCCTGCGCGCCGAAAGCGTGAATGCGTCGTCGTCCGACGTCTCCGAGCTGCGCACGCGGATCGCCGCGCTGACCGAATGCCACCACATCGACTACGACCCCACCGACTGGGCGGCCGTGGCGGCCCGTGGCGAGGTCGAGCGCCCGGTGCGCGCCAGCATCAACGAAGCGGCCGCGCGCAAGGCTCTGGCCGGCTATCGGCCGAGCCTGATCGAGCGGCTGTTCGGCCTGGACCAGGATCGCCGCCGCGCCCTCACCGCGCGGGTGGCCGAGGCCGCCTCCAAGGACGAGGCCGCCTACCGCGCCGCCCGCAAGGTCGCCGACGACCACAACGCCGAGGTTCAGTTCGCCGTGCGCCTGCTCGAGCTCGACGTGAGGACCATCAACACGTCGCTGGCCGAGAACACCTCGCTCGACGACGTCGGCCCGGCCATCGAGGGCCTGCGCCTGCACGTGCCCACCCGCGGCCGGCTCGTGGCCGTGGTGTCGGGCCTGGAGCTGGAGGATATGCCCGACGAGGAGATCGTGGTCTCCGCCGCCCGGGCGGTGTTTCGTCCGCTGTCGCGGTCGGCCATGGCCGAGCTGCATCGGCGCAACCTGTGCTCGGCCGCCCTGCGCGTGGCCGCCGAGGTGCTGTCGGCCTGCCCGGTCGAATGGGTCGAGGTCGTGCTGGAGTGCGACATCACCGACCGCATCAACCAGCAGGTGGAACGCGCGCCGGTGCTGCACGTCAAAATCGGCCACAGGGCCCTGGTCGACATGGCGCTGGAGACGGTGGACCCGGTGCAGGCCGTGACCGATTTCGGCGCCCGGATGAACTGGTCGCCGGCGGAGGGCTGCGAGCCCATCGAGACGCCGGACCTGGCCCTGCCCGTCGCGGCCTAGGGCTCGTCGCCTAGCTGCGCCACTTCAGGACGGCCGGCTCCACCGGATTGGCGAAGGCCCGGCCCTCGCGGCGGCTGGCGGCCCATTCGCGCTTCAACTGCTGATACCACTTGGCCTGACGGTCGGCGTCGTCGATCCACAGCAGCGAGGAGTCGTACCGCAGCCCCTCGTTCTGCAGGTTCACCATGTCGCCGTCCTGGCGCAGGAACGCCCGCGCCCCGGCGGCGATGAACGGCTTGAGCAGCACGAACGCCGGATGGTCGGACCAGACGATCTGGGTGATCCGCGTCTTCTTCTCATGGATCGGCGTCAGGCAGGTCAGCGACAGCACCTGGCGCTTGCCGACGGTCACGTGCTCCCAGCGCAGGCCGGGAATGCGGAAGGTGATCTCGGTCAGCGGCTCGCCGCCCAGGATCACATAGGCGCGGCTGTTCTTCGACGGCTCGTGGCGCACCATGGCGAAGCCGGCCTCGCGCGGCTCGAACTTCTTGCTCTTCTCGTGCTGGCTCTTCGACGAGCGCCACCACCACTGCTGATGCACGTAGGGGCCGTGCGCCGGGTCCATCAGCCCCACCACCGCGTGGTCGATGTGGGAATCGAAGTCCATCCGGTCGACCAGCTTGGGTCCCCCGCCGACCACGCCGGGGAACACCGGCGGCGGCTCGGTCGGTTCGGCCGCGCCGCGCGCGTCCGAGGCCATCCAGATGAAGACCAGCCCCTGGCTCTCGGCCACCGGATAGCGCCGCACCTTGATGCGCGAGACGTCCATCGCCTGGTCGGCCACCAGCGAGGGGATCGCCGTGCACGCCCCGTCGGTTCCGAAGCGCCAGCCGTGATAGGGGCACTCGATCGTCTCGCGCCCGTCGGCCTCGGCGACCAGCCGCCCGGCCGAGAAGGGCGCGGCCCGGTGCGGGCACACGTCGCGGATGGCGTAGGCCTCGCCCTTGCGCGTGCGGCCCAGGAGCACCGGCTCGCCCAGGATCTCGTAGCGCTGAAGCTTGCCGGGCTTCAGGTCGTCCGCCAGGGCGGCGAAATACCAGATGTCGGTGAGGAAGCCCTCGCCGAAGCGGGTCTCGGAACGGGCGGGGCGGGCGTCGCCTTCGGGCATGGCGCGAATCTATCCGTTGCGGCGGCGCGAGCCTAGAGCACGCGCCGCCTGGCGGGTCTGATCTGGATCAAACGCCGGCCCCGGCCGGACGCGCCTCAGACTTCCGAGGCGCTGGCGACGATCTTGGAGACGATGCCGTACTCGATCGCCGCCTCGGCCGAGAGCCAGAAGTTGCGCTGGGTGTCGGCGACGATCTTCTCGTAGGGCTGGCCGGTCTCGCGCGAGATCATGCGGTTCACCCGCTCGCGCATCTTCACGATCTCCTCGGCCTCGATCTGGATGTCCGAGGCCTGGCCGCGCACGCCGCCCATCGGCTGGTGCAGCAGGAAGCGGGTGTTGGGCAGGCACAGCCGGTTTTCCTTCGGCGCGGCCAGATAGATGTGGGCGCCGGCGCTCGCCACCCAGCCGGTGCCGATCACCTTCACCTGCGGGCCGCAGAAGCGGATCATGTCGTGGATCGTGTCGCCGCTCTCCACGTGGCCGCCGGGCGAGTTGATGATCACCTTGATCGGCTTGTCGGCGCTCTCCGACGCCAGCGCCAGGAGCTGGGCGCTCACCCGCTCGGCCAGGCGCATGTCGATCTCGCCGAAGATCAGCACGGTGCGCGCCTTGAACAGCGCGTTCTGGACGGGGCCGGCCGTCATCGGCATGTCCGGCTTGCGCTCGCCCTCTTCGCCGTCTTCGTCGTCCATGCGGCCGTATTCGATCACGCTCGTCTCCTGGTTCGTTCAGCGTAGGCCGGAACGTGCGTCGCCCGGGCTCCGACCGCAAGGGGGTAGGCCATCAAAGTCGCCGGGCCGACGCGGCGCTTGACCGGGCGGCGCCCTCGTTTCAAATGGCCGCATTCAATCAAACAGCCGTTTTAAGGGGAGCGCCATGGGCGAGCTTTTCGATCTTACGGGCAAGGTGGCGGTGATCACGGGCTCGACCCGCGGCATCGGCAAGGCCATCGCCGAACGCATGGCCGAGCACGGCGCCAAGGTGACCATCTCCTCGCGCAAGGCCGGCCCCTGCGACGAGGTGGCGGCCGAGATCAACGCCAAGCATCCGGGCTCGGCCATCGCCGTGCCGGCCAACATCTCGTCCAAGGACGACCTGCAGCACCTGGTCGACGAGACGCGCAAGGCGTTCGGCAAGATCGACATCGTGGTCTGCAACGCCGCCTCCAACCCCTACTACGGGCCGATGAGCGGGATCGGCGACGACCAGTTCCGCAAGATCCTGGAAAACAACATCATCGCCAACAACTGGCTGATCAACATGGTCTCGCCCGAGATGCGCGAGCGCAAGGACGGGGCGATCGTGATCATCTCGTCCATCGGCGGTCTGCGCGGCACGCCGGTGATCGGCGCCTACGCCATCTCCAAGGCGGCCGACATGCAGCTCGCGCGCAACCTCGCCCAGGAGCTCAGCCCCGACAACATCCGGATCAACTGCATCGCCCCGGGCCTGGTGAAGACCGACTTCGCCCGCGCCCTGTGGGACACGCCGGAAGGCGAGAAGCGCGCCAGCTCCGGCACGCCGCTGCGCCGTCTGGGCGAGCCCGACGACATCGCCGGCGCGGCCGTGTTCCTGGCCTCCAAGGCCGGCGGCTGGATGACCGGCCAGACCATCGTCGTCGACGGCGGCTCGACCTGCTGATGACGCTCGCGGGCGCGCTTCAGCGCGCCCGCGACAGCTCCCGCGCCTTGGCCAGGCGCGCGACGCCTTCGTCCAGGGTGGCGTCGGCCTTGGCGAAGCACAGGCGCATGATGGTGGTCACCGGGTCGGCCTCGTAGAGCGCCGAGACCGGGATCGCCGCCACGCCCGCTTCCTTGACGGCCCTGAGGCAGAAGTCGCGGTCGGGCTCGTCGATCCCCGAGGCCGGAAGGTCCACGTTCAGGAAGTAGGTGCCCTGGGAATCCAGCACCGAGAAGCCCTCGCGGCGCAGGCCCTCGGCGAGCCGCGCCTGGCTGGCGGCCAGCGCCGCCGGCATCGCCTCGAACCAGTCGCCGGGCTCGTTCAGGCCGAAGGCGACGGCGGTCTGCAGGTTCGGCGGGGTGGTGAAGGTCAGGAACTGGTGGGCCTTGCCGAGCGCCCGCGACAGCTCAGCCCCGGCGCAGAGAAAGCCGACCTTCCAGCCGGTCAGGCCGAACATCTTGCCCGCCGAGCCGATCTTCACGCAGCGCTCGCGCATGCCCGGATAGGCGATCAGCGGCCGGTGGACGGCGGGGGCGAACACCACCTGTTCCCAGACCTCGTCGCAGATGGCGATCAGGTCGTGCGCGACGCACAGCTCGGCCAGCAGGGCGAGGTCCTCGTCAGGCAGCACGGCCCCGGCCGGATTGATCGGGTTGTTCAGCACCACGAAGCGCGTGCGCGGGCCGATCGCCGCCTCCAGCATGTCCCGGGTGAAGCGCCAGTGCGGCGGCGACAGGTTCACCAGCTTCGGCGTTCCGCCCGCCCGGCGGATCAGCGGCAGATAGGCGTCGTAGACCGGCTGGAAGACGATCGCCTCGTCGCCCGGCTCGATCAGGGCGAAGAAGGCCGAGGCCAGGGCCTCCGTCGCGCCGGAGGTGATCGTCACCTCGCGCGCCCAGTCCAGGTCCAGCCCCTGGGTCCGCGCATAGTGGCCCGCCACCGCCTGGCGCAGCTCGGCTAGGCCCGCCATCGGCGGATACTGGTTGTAGCCGTTCAGCACCGCGTCGGCGGCCTTGCGGCGGATCTCCAGCGGCCCCGGATCGTCGGGGAAGCCCTGTCCCAGGTTCACGGCGCCCAGCTCACGGGCGAGGCCGCTCATTTCCTCGAAGACGGTGGTCGGCAGGGCGGCGAAGATCGGATTGGCCATGGCGATGCTTTGCGGCGCTCACTACCTTCCTGGCAAGCGCTTTGCCGGAGGGCCGCGTCCATGGAGATCGTCGACTACCGCCCCGAGCACGCCAGGGCCTTCCATGACCTGAACCTGGCCTGGATCTCCAAGCTCTTCGAGGTGGAGGCCAAGGACCTGGAGGTGATCGAGGATCCCGAGGGCAAGATCATCGCCAAGGGCGGGAAGATCTTCATGGCCGTGGACGGCGGGCGGGCCGTCGGCTGCGTGGCCATGATCGCCATGGCCGACGGCGGCTACGAGGTGGCCAAGATGACGGTCGACGAGAGCCTGCGGGGCGCGGGCCTGGGCCGGCTGCTGATGCAGCGCTGCATCGACGAGGCCGACGCCCTCGGCGCGCCGCGCCTCTACCTGGAGACCAACTCCAGCCTGGGGCCGGCGCTCGGCCTCTACCGCGCCATGGGCTTCCGCGAACTGGTGGGCGACGAGCGCCCGGCCAGCCCCTATGCGCGTTGCGACGTGTGGATGGAGCGGCGCGCCTAGTCCTCGCGCACGCGCTTCTTGCGGAAGGACGGGTTCAGCACCTGCTTGCGCAGGCGGATCGACTTGGGCGTCACCTCCACCAGCTCGTCCTCCTCGATGTAGGCGATGGCCTGTTCGAGGGTCAGCCGCCGCGGCGGGGTCAGGCGCACGGCCTCGTCCTTGCCCGAGGCGCGCACGTTGGTGAGCTGCTTGGCCTTCATCGGATTGACGTCCAGGTCGTCGGACCGGGCGTTCTCGCCGATGATCATGCCCTGGTAGGTCTTCTCGCCGGCGCCGACGAACATCACGCCGCGCTCCTCCAGGTTCCACAGGGCGTAGGCCGCGGTCTCCCCGTCGGAGTTGGAGACCAGGACGCCCTTGCGGCCGGCGTCGATCGCGCCCTTGTAGGGCTCGTAGTGGCTGAACACGCGGTTCAGCACGCCCGAGCCGCGGGTGTCGGTCAGGAACTCGCCCTGGTAGCCGATCAGCGAGCGCGAGGGCGCCATCAGGCTGATGCGCGTCTTGCCCGCGCCGGAGGGACCCATGTCCTTCAGCTCGGCCTTGCGGGCCGACAGCTTCTCGATGACGACGCCGGTGAACTCGTCGTCCACGTCGATCATCACGTCCTCGATCGGCTCCAGCCGCTCGCCGGTCTCCTCGTGCTTCTGGAACACCACGCGCGGGCGGCTGATGGAGAGCTCGAAGCCTTCGCGGCGCATGCCCTCGATCAGCACGCCGAGCTGCAGCTCGCCGCGGCCGGCGACCTCGTAGGCGTCCTTCTCGCTGGTCTCGGTGACGCGGATGGCGACGTTGGACTCGGCTTCCTTGAGCAGGCGCGCGGCGATCACCCGGCTCTGCACCTTGTCGCCCTCGCGGCCGGCCAGCGGGCTGTCGTTGACCGACACGGTCATGGAGATGGTCGGCGGGTCGATCGGCTGGGCCGGCAGGGCCTCGGAGACCTCCAGCGCGCACAGGGTGTCGGCCACAGTCGCCTTGGAAAGCCCGGCGATGGCGACGATGTCGCCGGCCTCGGCCTCGTCGATCGGCTGGCGCTTCAGCCCGCGGAAGGCCAGCACCTTGGTGATGCGGCCGCGCTCGATCTCCTTGCCGTCGCGCGACAGGGCCTTGATCGCCAGGCCGGGAACCGCCTTGCCGGCCTCGATGCGGCCGGTCAGCAGCCGGCCCAGGAACGGATCGCTCTCGATCAGCACCGACAGCATCTGGAAGGGCTCGGCCTTGCGGCTCTCCGCCTTCGGCGGCGGCACGTGGTCGACGATCAGGTCGAACAGCGGGGCCAGGTCGTCGTTCGGCTGGTTCAGGTCCAGCGTCGCCCAGCCGTTCTTGCCCGAGGCGTAGATGTGCGGGAAGTCGAGCTGCTCGTCGGTCGCGCCCATGGCGGCGAACAGGTCGAAGGCCTCGTTGTGCACCCGGTCGGGGTCGGCGTGGGGCCGGTCCACCTTGTTCAGGCACAGGATCGGGCGCAGGCCCATCTTCAGCGCCTTGCCCAGCACGAACTTGGTCTGGGGCATGACCCCTTCCTCGGCGTCCACCAGGAGGACGCAGCCGTCCACCATGCCGAGGATGCGCTCCACCTCGCCGCCGAAGTCGGCGTGGCCGGGGGTGTCGATGATGTTGATGCGGGTCTCGCCGGCCTTGCCGTGCCACAGCACGCTGGTGCACTTGGCCAGGATGGTGATGCCGCGCTCACGCTCCTGGTCGTTGGAGTCCATGGCGCGTTCCACCGTCGCCTCATTGGCGCGGAAGACGCCCGACTGGGCCAGGAGTTGGTCGACAAGCGTCGTCTTGCCGTGGTCGACGTGGGCGATGATTGCGATGTTGCGCAGCGACATGGAACGGATCAGGACCTATTTGGGGAGGCGCGCGCTTTTAGGCGAGGCGGCCGGATTGCGCCAGGGCCTTATGCCCTTTGGATTCCCCGCGGGCCTGGGGCGTCTTGGCGCATGTTGCACCGCCTTGTACGCGATTTCCTCCGCATGCACGACTATGTTGTGCGCCGCAACAAAATGTGACGCCCTGTCGCACCCAAATATCCAATTGAAAAAACGGCGGATTTTAGAAAATCGCCCGAAGTCGTGCGATAAGCCCGCAAAGGGCGCTTGCTGTTTTGTGCGCCGCACCGTATATGTCCATTTGTGAAGCGTCGCTGACGCTTCTGCCCTTCCTGGGCGTTTCCTCCCTAATGAACTAGCCGCGCCTTCGGGCGCGGCTTTTTTTTGCGCCGCGCGCGGCGGCTCAGGCCAGGGCGCTCCAATCGGCGCTGACCAGCATCCGAGTCAAGGCCTCCATGTCCGTCTTCAGCCGCGCGAAGCCGGCCGTCGGCGTGAGCGAGGCCTCGTCGAGATAGAGGGCGCGGTTGATCTCGATCTGCAGGGCGTGGACGCGGCGCGCCGGCCGGCCGTAGTGCTCGGTGGTGTAGCCGCCGGCGTAGGGGGTGTTGCGCGCCACCCGGTAGCCCAGGTCCTCCAGCGCCTCCTCCACGCGCGCGGTCAAGAGGTCGGCGCAGGAGGCGCCGAAGCGGTCGCCCAGCACGACGTCGCAGCCGCCCCGCCGCCCGCCGGTGCGGGCCGCGGCGGCGGGCATGGAGTGCCAGTCGACCAGCACGGCGAAGCCGTGCGCCGCCCGCGCCTGGGCCAGCAGGGCCTCCAGCGCGGCGTGGTAGGGCCGGTGCGCGCCGTCGATGCGGGCCTGGGCCTCGGCGTAGGTGAGCTTGCGCGAATAGATCTCCTGGCCCTCGGAGACCACCCGGGCGATCGCGCCCAGGCCGGCCGCCACGCGGGCGGTGCGCGCGCGGGCGAACTCGGGCAGCTCGTCGGCGAACATCGCCGGGTCCAGCTCGAACGGCTCGCGGTTCACGTCGATATAGGCTCTGGCCAGACGCGCGCGGATCACCGCCACGCCCAGCTCCGGCGCGGCCTCGATCAGGTCGTCGACGAAGGCGTCCTCGGAGCGGCGGATGGTCATGGCGTCCAGCGCCGAGGCGGCCATCATGTCGGCGGGGTAGACGCGGCCGGAGTGGGGCGAGGCGAAGATCAGGGGGCTGGGCGCCGGCCGGCCCTCGGCCGCCGCGGCGATCACGTCGAAGGCTTCGTCCTCGGACCTCGCCTCGCTCGCCGTCATGGGCTCCCACGCGTTCATGCGAATCACTATGACAGGGGTGTGATGGCCGGGGAACGGCTCACGATGGGTTCATCGCGGGTTTACGAACGCGGCGCTAGCATGATCATCGTTAAACCCTCTGACGCGGAGCCCCCATGCCTCGTATCCTGCTGGCCGAAGACGACGATTCCCTGAGGGGGTTCCTCGCCAGGGCCTTGGAGCGCGCGGGCTATGAGGTGCTGGCCTGTCCCGACGGCGAGACCGCCGCGGCCGCGCTCGACGAGGTGTGGGATCTTCTGCTGACCGACATCGTCATGCCCGGCATCGACGGCATCGAGGTGGCCCGCCAGGCGGCGGCCAAGCATCCCGGGCTCCGCATCATGTTCATCACCGGCTTCGCCGCCGTGGCCCTGGCCGCGGGCGAGAGCGCGCCGCCCGGCGCCAAGGTGCTGTCCAAGCCCATCCACCTGCGCGAGATCGTCTCGGAGGTGGAGCGGATGATGGCGGCGGCCTGATCGCGCCGCCCTCGCGCGCTCTGGCGCTTGCGCGGCCCCGGCCGCCCCGTTATATCCCCGCCTTCCCGCTTGCGGCCTCCGGGCCGCGAGACGAATGAGCGGACGCGTAGCTCAGCGGGAGAGCACTACGTTGACATCGTAGGGGTCGCTGGTTCAATCCCAGCCGCGTCCACCATTCCCCCCATCTTGAAGCGCCGAACGCGGGTTTCCGCGTTGCGCCGTCGCGCCCGTTGCGGCTCGCGCGGGCGCCCGGAACGGGCGCCCGGGCCCGCGCGGCGGCCTTTTCCCGCGGCTAGAAGGGACGGGCGTCCGCCCGGAGACCCGCCTTGCCGATCCACGAATCCGAACGCCATGAGCCGGCGCCCGTCGACGCCGCGGTCCAGGCCCAGGTGGCGCTCAGGCTTCTCGCCGGCCTCTTCGACCATCTCGTCGAGAAGGGGCTGATGGAGCCGGGCGCGGCCGCCAGGATCGCCGAATCCGCCGCGCGCCTCGCCGAAGCGGGCGATCACAGCCAGCGCGCGGAGATCGCCGAGGCCCTTCGCAGGATCATTGTCGCCTGAACCGGCCCCTCGCCCGGAAACGTCCGCAGGCTGCGGATCGGGGGCGGCGTTTGAGTCAGCGGTACGGAGCTTCGGCGAATTGTTGCTGAAGGTGAACATTGATCATGCTGTTGAAATATCTCTGTTAGCTGAACGATGATCGAATTTGCTCGCCCATGTTGCCGAGTCGAGTATGGGTTCCTGACCCTCAAGTTCAAAAAACCCTTGTCTTGCAATGTGTTGCATAGGCGCCTCTATGCCCTGCGGCGTGTGCGCGCATGGCCGATAAACGCTTGCCTGCGGGCCGATCCCTAGAAAGAAATCCAGAAAACGACTGTTGCGACCTCGTCACAAACCGGGGCGCTGGGTTTCATTTGGGGAAGGAAACAGATGTCCAAGAGCAGATTTCTCTGCAGCGCTTCCGCCGTCGCGGTGGCGTTCTCGTTCGCAGCCGCCTCCGAGGCGCTCGCGCAAGAGCCCAGCACCGTACAGGAGGTCGTCGTCACCGGCTCGTTCATCAAGGGCACGCCGGAAGACGCGGCCCTGCCGGTGGATGTGATCTCGCAGGAGGACCTGGCCAAACAGGGCTCGCCCTCCACGGTGGAGCTCCTGAAGTCGCTGTCGGTGTCCAGCGGCGTGCTCGGCGACACCAACCAGTTCGACCCCCGCGCCCAGGGCTCCGAAGGCTCCGGCTCGGTGAACCTGCGCGGCCTCGGCGCCCAGCGGACCCTGGTGCTGATCAACGGCCGGCGGATGTCGGCCAACCCGTTCGGCCAGGCCGGCGCGGGCATCGTCGACACCAACATCATCCCGGTGGGCGCGATCGGTCGGGTGGAAGTGCTGAAGGACGGCGCGGCCGCCACCTACGGCTCGGACGCCATCGGCGGCGTGGTCAACTTCATCACGCGCAAGAACTTCAACGGGCTGGAGGCCAACGCTAGCTTCCGGGCGATCGACGGCTCCGACGGCGACTACGACGGCAGCGTGATCTGGGGTTGGGCCGGCGACAACGGCGACGTGCTGCTGTCGGCCTCCTACCAGCACCAGTCGCCGCTCTCCACGCGCGAGCGTAGCTGGGCGTTGCGGGACTACACCCAGGATCCGGAAGGCGGCTGGTCGGGCGGCAGCTCGGTGGCGCCGTTCATCCCGATCTATCAGACGGCGACGGGCGCCTGGGCGCCGGCCGCGGCCTTCCAGGCGCAGACGGCCGACTGTTCGGCCCTGGGCGGCGTGCCCATCGGCGGCGCCCTGCCGGCCTGCAACTTCCGCTACACCGACTATGACAACCTGGTCGAGAAGACCAACCGCTTCCAGCTCTACGGCGAAGCCAACGCCTCGCTCAGCGATTCCATCGACGCGCACTTCGAGGCCTTCTACGCCGAGACGGACGTGCCCGAGTGGCACACCTCGCCGTCCTACCTGGCGCTGCAGACCCCGACCGTGGCCACCAACCCCACGGTGGGCAGCCTGACCAGCGCGGTGCTGCAGGGCTTCTTCGTGCCCTCCACCAACCCGGGCTTCATCGCCTACCAGGCGGCCAACCCGACGCAGATCCCGGCCTTCGCCACCGGCGTGCACATCCCCGGCGTGCGCTACCGGCCCTATGCGTTCGGCGGCAACCCGATGTTCTCGGACGGCTCCTCGCTGGGCCGGCGCCACTATGAGGCCTACCGCGTGTCCGGCGGGCTGAAGGGCGAGTTCTCCAACGGCATCGGCTGGGATCTCGCCCTGACCTACGGCCAGGAGACCGGCGAGCGCACCGGCTACGACACCGACGTGTCGCGCTTCCAGCTCGCCCTGCGCGGCTACGGCACGCTGGTGACGGCCACCGACGGCGGGTGCACCGCGGCCAAGACCAACAACTACACCACCGGCGCCGGCGACGCCTCGCTCGGCTGCTACTACTTCAACCCCTTCGGCAATTCGGTCCCGGGCAGCACGGGCTACAGCGCGGCCACGGCCAACAATGTCGACCTCGTCCGCTGGTTCTTCCGCCAGAGCGGCACCAAGCAGACCCAGCGCCTGTTCGTGGCCGACCTCGTGTTCAACGGCGAGACCGGCATCGAGCTGCCGGGCGGCAAGGTGGCCTGGGCCGCCGGCGGCCAGTTCCGCCGCGACGGCTTCACCTCCAGCTATGACGACCTGAACAACCGCGCGATCACCTCGTGCGTCGACACGACGGTGACCGGCAACATCGCGTGCGCCAGCCGCAACGGGCCCTACTTCTTCCTGGGCGTGGGTGAAGACGCCGACCTGGAATCGGACGTCTACGCCCTCTTCACCGAATGGAGCGTGCCGGCGACCGACAGCCTGCAGATCCAGCTCGCCGCCCGCTACGAGAACTATCCCACCAACGGCGTGGGCTCGACGCTCAACCCGAAGATCGCGCTGCGCTGGCAGCTCAACGACCACTTCGCGCTGCGCGCCTCGGCCGGCACCACCTTCCGCGGCCCGCCGCTGACCCAGCTGACCAACAGCAACGTCACGGCCCTGAGCTTCATCGCCGGCTCGTTCCGCGCGATCGACCTGTTCGGCAACCCCGACCTGAAGCCGGAAAAGGCCAAGACCTACAGCGCCGGCATCCTCTTCAAGGGCGGCGGCCTGAAGGCCAGCATCGACTACTGGGCCTTCGACTTCGACAACCCGATCATCGCCGAGCCCTCGGCCTCGATCGTGAGCGCGATGTTCCCGGGCGGATCTACGGCCAACTGCGGCCTGGCGGACTACGCCGGCCTGCAGGCGCGCTTCTCGTTCCAGGGCGCCTGCTCGCTGTCCACCATCGCTCGCGTGCGGACCGAGTATGTGAACGGTCCGAAGGTCAAGACGTCCGGCGTCGACTTCATGGCCGACTACGACTTCGGCGAGGTCCTGGGCGGCGACCTGACGGTCGGCGGCACGGCGACCTACACGCGCGAGTACAAGATCGACAACTTCGTGATCGAGGGCGTCACGGTGGAAGAGGCCTACGACGCGGCCGGCTTCCTGAACTACCAACTCGCCGCCACCTCGTTGCCGCAGTGGAAGGGCCAGGCCTACCTCCAGTACAACCGCGGCCCGCATAACCTGCGTCTGACGCTGAACTACATCGGCGACTACACCGATCAGCGGACCTCGATCCTGACGCCCAACGCGGTCAGCGGCCAGGTGGTCAGCGCCGGCAAGACGATCGACTCCACCCTCACGGCCGACCTGGCCTATCAGGCCCAACTGCCGTGGGACACGCGGGTGACCCTCACCATCAACAACCTCACCGACCAGGATCCGTCGTTCGCGCGGCTCGACCTGAACTACGATCCGTTCACCGGCAACCCGCTGGGCCGCACCTACAAGATCGCGATCTCCAAGCGGTTCTGACCATTCCCTGGCGCGTTCGCGCGCGTCTTTAAGCCTCTTAGCGGCGTCGCCAGCTTGCTGGCGGCGCCCTTTTTTTGCCGGGCGCGGCGTTTGCGCAACACGGCTGTTACGCCCCATGGCCATCCGAACATTGGCCGCATTTGAGCGGCGGGCATGATCCAGACGCTGTTCGGATTTGACGAAATAGTCAAAAATTCAATGAATCCGGTCGTCTAGCGAGATGTGTCGAGTCCTCTAGCATCTGCATACGCAGCGGTATGCTCAGCATCGTCCGCGTGCACTCGAAATACTCGCGTAGATTGATGTGCATTGTATCGATCTACTTCCATTTCAACAGAGATTCGCCTCTGGCGCGGAAGCGACCGCCCGCCGATGATCGCCATACTCGGCACTAGAAAGCTCGACGTATTTCAGATCGAGCGACGGTCGCCGAGAGGGAAAGGAAACATAGATGTCCAAGAGCAGATATTTCTGCAGCGGTTCAGCGATCGTGGCCGCCATCGTCATAGGCGGGGCGGGGCAGGCCGCGGCCCAGGATAAGGCCGCCACCGTCGAGGAAGTCGTCGTCACCGGCTCATTCATCGCCGGCACCCCGGAAGATGCGGCCCTGCCGGTCGACGTGATGAGCGCCAACGAACTGGCCAAGCAGGGCGCGCCCAGCGTCGTGCAGCTGGTCAAGTCGATCAGCGCGTCCCAGTCGGCGCTCGGCGAAAGCAACCGCTACAACGGCGGCGCGGGCACCGCGACGATCAATCTGCGCGGCTTCGGCGCCTCTCGCACGCTCGTGCTGATGAACGGCCGCCGGCTCGCCGACACGACCGCGACCGCCTACCAGGGCGGCGGCCAGGATCTGAACTTCATTCCCAGCGCCGCGATCGGGCGCATTGAAATCCTGAAGGACGGCGCGGCGGCCACCTACGGCTCGGACGCGGTCGCCGGGGTGGTCAACTTCATCACCCGCAAGGACCTCGACGGCTTCGAGGTCAACACCGACTACTCGGCCATCAAGGGGTCGGACGGCGACTACGACGGCAGCATCGCCTGGGGCAAGCTGTACGACGGCGGCAACCTGCTGTTCACCGCCGACTACAAGCACCGCAGCCGCCTGGACATCCGCGAGCGCGACTGGGCCCTGACGCCCTTCGAGTCGGTCTTCTACGGCGGCTGGTCGGGCTCGGCCAACCCGGGCACCTATCTGTCGCCCAGCGGCGGCGCCCCCAGCTTCGTCGACAACGGCTGTAACCAGCTCGGCGGCCAGTTGCTCACCGCCACCTACCTGCCGACCACCGGCGCCGGCGGAACCCAGTGCCGCTATCAGTTCACGCCATTCAACGACCTGGTGAACGAAGAGGACACCTACCAGCTCTACGGCGAGGTCAACTTCGACATCACCGACAATCTGGAGTTCCACGGCGAGGTCGCCTGGCACCGCGACAACACGCCCGAGCAGCGGATCTCGCCGGCCAACCTGACCACCCAGTTCCCGACGTCGAGCGCCACCGGCGGGCTTTCCGACTCCACGGCCCCGATCGGCTTCAACAACCAGACCCGCTTCTTCGTGCCGGCGAACAACCCGGGTCTGATCGCGCTCTACACCACCTGCGCCGCGCCGCTCACCGCGACCCAGTGCGCGGCCATGGTCAACGGCGTGACGCCCAGCCAGACGGCCTGGCGCGCCATCGGCGTGGCCGGCCATCCGATCAATCCCGACGGCGCCGACTATCAGGCCATCGAGCGCACCGCCTTCCGCATCTCCGGCGACCTGAAGGGCAACTTCAGCAACGGGATCTCCTGGGACGGCGCGCTCACCTACATGGAGAACAAGGGCACGGTGGTGACCCACGACCTGTTGGTCGACCGCCTGCAAGCGGCCCTGAACGGCCTGGGCGGGGAGGGTTGCGACATCCTCACCGGAACCCCCGGCGTGGGCGCCTGCAAGTTCTTCAACCCGTTCACCAACGCCATCGCGGTGAGCAAGGCGAACGGCGCGACCAATCCCTATTACGACGCCTCGGTGGCCAACGACCCGGCGCTCGTGAACTGGATGTACGGCACCTACACCAACGTGAACACCAACTCGATCTTCGTGGCCGACCTGGTGTTCAACGGCGACATGCCGCTGGAGCTGCCGGGCGGCAAGGTGCAGTGGGCGGCCGGCGCGCAGTACCGCTTCACCCACACCATCCAGGACTGGGAAGGCCTGGGCGACGTGGGCGCCACCCCGTGCGTCGACTCCATCTATCCGCAGCTCCAGGTTCCGACCTGCTCCAACCCGGTGGGGCCGTTCGTCTTCTTCGGGGCGCAGTCGGACTTCGACGCCGACAGCCGGGTCGGCGCGGCCTTCGCCGAGTTCCGCTTGCCGGCGACCGACAATCTGGAGTTCACCCTGGCCGTGCGCCACGAGGACTTCGGCGGCAATGTCGGCTCCACGACCAATCCGAAGTTCGCCGCCCGCTGGCAGGCCCTGAACTGGCTGGCCTTCCGGGCCTCGGCCGGCTCCACCTTCCGCGCGCCGGGCGAGGCGATCCTGTCGCCCAGCACCAGCAAGGGCGTCAGCAACATTGGCGGCAGCTACCGGGCCGTGGTCACGGCCAACAACCCGGCCCTGCAGCCGGAGACGGCCAAGACCTACAACCTCGGCGTCCTCATCAAGGCCGGCGGCTTCTCGGGGTCGATCGACTACTACCACTTCGACTTCAAGGATGAGCTGGAACTGGAGAACAGCTCGTCGATCTACGCGGCCATCGCCAACACGGCCGCCGGCCAGGGCTGCGACAACGCCGCCCTCGTCGCGCGGTTCGTCTTCGTCAACAACGTCTGCAGCCAGGCCAACGTGCTGCAGCTCACCCGCAAGTGGGTGAACGGGCCGGAGACCAAGACCTCGGGCTTCGACTTCAAGGGCCAGTACGACTTCGACAACTTCTTCGGGTTCGAGTTCCACGACATCCGCGCCTCGGTCGGCGTCGAGGGATCCCTCCTGAAGCAGGTCAAGCGCGGCGAGGAGACCCTTGGCGAGGACTCCTCGGTCATCCTGTCCGCGCCCATCGACCGGGCCGGCCTGCACGACCTGGGCGGCGGGGACTTCTTCTCCTATCCCAAGCTGCGGGCGTCCGGCTTCGTCAATCTGCGCGGCGAGAACTGGAACCTGCGCTGGCAGGTGCTCTATCACGAGGGCACCACCAACGTGGGCGCCAAGTGCACCGGGGCCTTCCCGAACTACGTGCAGACCGCGGACTGCCGCTACAACTACGCCACGCAGACCTATGAGAGCGTGGGGCAGACCGACGCCTACTGGCAGCACGACCTGGTCGCCAACATCGACCTGCCTTGGGACACCAACGTCACGGTGAGCGTGCTGAACGTGTTCGACGCCGACCCGTCGTTCGCGCAGAGCTTCTACAATTACGACGTCACCAACGGGAACCCGCTCGGCCGGGTCTTCAAGCTGGGCGTCAAGAAGAAGTTCTGATTTGAGCGCGGCCTGAACCGGCCGTGGTCAGGGCGTCGTCGGTCCCCGGCGACGCCCTTTCTTTTTCGCCCCGGCTCGTTCGCGTCAGGGCTTGTCCTTGGCGGGCATGGCGGCGACCTCCTCGGGCGTCAGCTTGCGTATGGTCTTGACCATGCAGCGCTGCGGACCGATCGGGCTCGGCGAGATGACCACCGCGTCCAGGCCCGAGCAGATCCAGGAGCTGCCGCGCGATTCCAGGGCGATCTTCTCGGTCCAGTCGACGTTGTCGCAGGGGCCGAACAGCTTCAGCTCGTAGACGTCCTTCACGCCGACCCGCAGGTTGACGGTCTCCCTGTCGACGGCGTGGAAGCTGGTCACGCTGCGCGACCAGAAGCACTGGCGCGAGGCGGATTCCGGTTTGGGCTTGGCCTGGTCGGCCGACGCGCAGGCGGCGGTCGACGCGAGGAGCAGGACCGCGCCCAGCGATGCGGCGCTGCGGATGGTGGTCGGCATTCTTCGGTTCCCTAGGTGAGGGGCGTCCCCCGAAGCTTCACCAATATAGAGCCATGCGCCCGCCTTAGGAACGGCCCCGTCGCGCCGCCCGGCGGCCGAAGCGCGCGGGATCCACCAGCTCCGCCAGGGCGGCCGGCAGGGGCGAGGGCGCCTCCAGCGCCAGGGCGGCCACGTGCTCGGCCAGCAGCGGCGCCGTGGCGAAGCCGCGCCCGCCCAGCGCCGTCAAGACGAACAGGCCGCCCGCGCCGGGCGCGGCGCCGGCCAGCGGCAGGTGGTCCGGGCTGGTCGCGCGCACCGAGGCGCGGCCCTCCAGGGCCTGGCCCTCGGTCGCGCCGGCCAGCCGCGGCCGGCCCGCCGCCAGCGTCTTCAGATTGCGCAGGTGGTCCTGTTCGCGCACGTCCTCGCCCGCCTCGTCGCGGTCGTGCGTCGCGCCGAAGACGAAGCCGTCGCGCATCGGCGCGACATAGCCGCCCCAGGCCGAGGCGGCCGGCGGCTCGGCGCCCCGCCGCCAGCTCACCTGGCCCCGCACAGGCTGCAGCGGCAGGCCCGCCACGAGGTCGGCGCTCCTATGCCCGGCGCAGACGATGACTGCGTCCGCCAGGCCCACGAAGCCGCCGGCCGCGTCGAGCAGCCGCCAGCCGCCGCCGGCGTCCGGCTCGACCGCCGCCACCCGCGCGATCCCGGGCGTCCCGGCCCAGGCCTGGAGCGCCACGGCCGGTTCGATCACCAGGGCCGTCTCCATCATCAGGCCGCCCGGCGCGTCCGGCTCGGCGAGACGCTCGGCCGCCTCGGCGGCGTCGATCAGGCGCAGGTCGCCCGCCTCGAAGGCGTTTCCGTCGGCCACCCTGGCGAAGCGCGGCCCGTCGCGCTCGCTCGCGGGGGCCTGCACCACGCCGCGCGCGATCACCGCCCGCGGCGTCGCCGCATAGATCTGGTTCGCCCGCTCCAGGGCCTGGGCGAACAGGCGCGCGATCGGCCCGCCGCCGGCGTCCAGCCGGGGGGTGACCAGGGCGGCCGGATTGCCCGAGGCGCCTGCGCCAAGTCGTTCGATATCGAACAAGTCCGCCTGCGCACCCAGGGCCCGCGCCGCCCGCACGGTCGCGCAGCCGGCCACCCCGGCGCCGATCACGGCCACGCGCCCGGCCCCCGCCGCGGCCGGCTCGCCGGGCAGGCGCGCCTCCAGCCGCTCGCGCTTGCGCCCGAAGCCAGGCTGCTTCTCCACCGTGAACCCGGCCTCGGCGAGGCCTCGCCGCACTGCGCCGGCCACGGTGAAGGTGGCCGCCCGCGCGCCGGGCGCCGACCGGGCGGCCACCAGGTCCAGCACCTCCTGGCGCCACATGGCCGGATTGAGCGCCGGCGAGAAGCCGTCGAGGAACCAGGCGTCGGCGCGCCCGCGCCATTGCCGCAGCGCCTCGCCCGCCTCCATCACCGCCAGGTCGAGGATGACGTCGGCCTCCTCGAAGGCCAGGCGGTGGAAGCCCGGCGCGCGGCCCGGCCAGCGTTCGGTGAGCGCGCCCGCCAGGTCGGCCAGTTCGGGCCAGGCCGCCAGGGCGCGGGCGGCCTCGGCCGCCTGCAGGGGATGGGCTTCGATGGAGAAGACGTGGAGCCGGGCGCCGGCGGGCCGTTCGCGCCGCCAAAGCTCGATCAGCGCCAGGATGTTCAGGCCGGTGCCGAAGCCGAGCTCGCCCACGGTGAAGCGGCTGCGGCCCTTCCAGGCGTCCGGCAGTCCGCAGCCCTGGAGGAACACCGCCCGGGTCTCCGCCAGGCCGTCGACGGCCGAGAAATAGACGTCGTCATAAAGGCGCGAGCGCGGCCGGCCGTCCTCGGTCCAGACCAGCGGCGACGCGCCCGCCTCGGGCGGTTCGCTCATGGCGCCAATTAGCGCCTCGCGGCGGGGTCGAAAAGCCCGCGCCGCACCCCCCAAATGAAAAGGGCCGCCCTGACGGACGGCCCTTCCCGAAAACGCTGTGAAGCGTCTTCGACTTACTTCGACTCTTCGGCCGGAGCAGCAGCAGCGTCGGCGGCCGGAGCGGCGGCGTCGGCGGCCGGAGCCATCGCGGCGTCGCTGGCGGCGGCGGCGTCGGTCGCGTTCGCGTCGGCGGCCGGAGCTTCGGCGGCCGGAGCTTCAGCGGCCGGGGCTTCCGGCGCGGCTTCGGTGGTCGCGGCGGGCTTGCTGCAGGCGGCGACGGAGAGCGCGGCGACAGCGGCGCCGGCGACGAGCAGCTTACGGAGAAGTTCGGAGGTCATGTCCCTGGTCCCCTAGATCGGAGGTTACGCGCCCGGCGATTACGCCGTCTCGACAGCCTGTTTCCAGGATGGCGAAGCGGGGAGCACCTCAAGCGCGAGTCAGGAATATGCCGTGGTTTAGGCGACTGGCAAGGGCTTTATTCACGCCCTCGTGATCAAGGCGATCACAATTCGCTCGCGGAGCGATAAAGGTGTGGACGGCTCGCCGCCTAGGCCTCGTTCGGAATGGCCGAAAGCGCCTCTTCCAGCTCCACGAACGAGGGCTGGGCCGCCGAGGGCACGTTGCCGCGGCCGATCTCCACCGAGATCTGGGCGGCGTTGCCGTGCAGGTGGGCCACCAGCACCGACTGGATGATCTTGTAGAACGAGCCGTCCTCCTCGATCACCGCCTGCAGGCGACCGGCCATCGGCGCGACGAGGCCGTAGGCGAGGAACACGCCCAGGAAGGTGCCGACCAGGGCGCCGCCGATCATGCCGCCCAGCACTTCGGGCGGCTCGGTGATCGAGCCCATGGTCTTGATGACGCCCAGCACGGCGGCGACGATGCCGAGCGCCGGCAGGCCGTCGGCCATGGTGGTGAGCGCGTGGGCGGGCGCTAGCGCCTCGTGGTGGTGCTTTTCGAGCTGCTTCTCCATGGCGTCTTCCACCTGGTGGGGATCCTCCAGGTTCATGGTCATCATCCGCAGGGTGTCGCAGATGAAGTCCACGGCGAAGTGGTCCTTCATGATCTTGGGGAAGCGCGAGAAGATGGTGCTCTCGCCGGGGTTCTCGATGTGGCTTTCCAGGGCGATCACGCCCTTGGACTTCATGGTCTTGGTCAAGAGGAAGAGCAGGCTGAGCAGGTCGCGGTAGTCGCTGGCCTTCCACTTGGGGCCGCCGAAGATCTTGCTGAAGCCGGCCCCCGTGGCCTTGATCACCGTGAGCGAGTTGCTGATCAGGAACGCGGCGACCGCGGCGCCGCCGATGGCCATCAGCTCGTGCGGCGCGGCCTCGATGATCACCTCCATCTTGCCGCCGGACATGATGAAGCTGCCGAACACCAGGGCGAACAGCAACACGATGCCGATGATCTGAAACATACGAAAGACGCCCCACCGAGAATGGCGGCCAGGATCGGTGTTAATGCTTAATGGGCCGTGAGCACGCTTGCCGTTTGCGCCGGAACGCGCCGCGGCTTAACAGCGCGATTCATGACCGGCTCCGCTTCCGCGCCGTCCGGCCTGCCGCGCAGGTCGTTCGCGATCATCTTCTGCGTTTCGCTGGCGACGGCGATGGGCAACACCGGCCTGATCTCGGTGTTGCCCGCGATCGGCCGCTCCACCGGCATCCCGGACCCGTGGGTCGCGGCGATCTTCTCGCTCTCGGCGCTGCTCTGGGCCTTCTCCTCGCCCATGTGGGCGCGCGCGTCCGACCGCTACGGGCGCAAGCCGCTGATGATGGTGGGCCTTTCGGGCTTCATGATCTCGATGACCTGCTGCGGCCTGGTGGTCAGCGCGGGCCTGCGCCACCTGGCCGCCTGGCCGGTGATCTTCGGCCTGTTCCTGGTGGCCCGCGCCCTGTTCGGCTTCTTCGGCGCCTCGTCCAACCCGGCCACCCAGGCCTATGTGGCCGAATACACCCCGGCCGAGCGGCGCACCCAGGCGATGTCGAGCCTGGCCGGCGCCTTCGGCCTCGGCACGGTGATCGGCCCGTTCCTGGCCCCGCTGTTCGTCCTGCCCGTGGTCGGCCTGGCCGGCCCCCTGTTCAGCTTCGCCCTGATCGCGGGGGTGATGCTGTTCATCGTCATCCGCTTCCTGCCGGAGAGCGAGCACCGGCCGACGGCCGAGGCGGTCGCCGTGCGCCAGGCGACCAAGGAAGCGCCGATGTGGCGCGATCCGCGCATCACGCCCTTCCTGATCTACGGCTTCATCGTCGCGGTCAGCCAGACCGCCCAGGGCCAGACCCTGGGCTTCCTGATCATCGACCAGCTCAAGATGTCGCCCGCCCAGGCCCAGGGCTTCATCGCCATCGCCATGATGTTCGGCGCCATGGCCGGCCTGCTCGCCCAGTGGGGCCTGATCCGCATGTTCGAGATGACCCCGCGCGAGCTGTTGCGCTGGGGCGTCGGCGTGGCGGCCCTCGGCAACCTGATCGTCGCGCTCGCGCCCAACTACTGGGCGGTGGTGGCGGGCTACGCCATCTCCAGCCTGGGCTTCGGCTTCGCCCGGCCGGGCTTCACCGCCGGCTCGTCCCTGGCCGTGGACATGAACGAACAGGCCCGCGTGGCGGGCGCCATCGCCGCGGTCAACGGCGTCAACGTGGTGCTCGCGCCGTTCTTCGTGTGGCTCTACGAGAAGATCCACCCGGCGCCGTTCATCCTCAACGCCACCCTGATGCTGACGCTGCTCGTCTACGCCTTCCGCAACCCGCAGCTCCGCAACGCCGATCCCCAGCCGGCCACCCGCGCCGACGCCGCGCTCGCCACCCTGGAGGAGCGCGACGAGGCCGGCGGCGCGCCCTGAGCGGGCCTCAGAGCTGGGCCGGGTCCGGCGATTCAGCGCGCAGGCGCCGCACCATCTCCATCGACAGATAGCCGTCCGCCGTCAGGCCGCGGGCCTGCTGCCAGGCGCGCAGGGCCGAGCGGGTGTTCACGCCCACCAGGCCGTCCGGCGCGCCGGGGTCGAAGCCGAGCCTGGCCAGCGCCTTCTGGGCGTCGATCCGGTCGGCCAGCGCCAGCGGGGTCTCGGCCGGCCAGGCCGCGATCAGCGGGCCGCCGCCGGCGAAGCGGTCGGCCAGCAGGCCCACGCCCAGCGCATAGGCGGTGGAGTTGTTGTACTTGCGGATCGCGAAGTGGTTGGGGAAGGCCAGGAACAGCGGGCCCGCCGCGCCCGACGGGGCGATCAGCGTGGCCTCTATCGTCTGGTCCTGCGCGGCCCAGCCGCCGCCGTCGGCGCGCCTCAGGCCGGCCAGCTCCCAGGCCGCCGGCGCCATGCTCGGCCCCTCGGTCAGGGCGTAGTCGAAGCCGGGATTGGCCAGCACCTCTCGCGCCCAGCTCTGTCCGGGCGCCCAGCCGCCCTGGCTCAACAGGTTCGCCGCCGAGGCCAGGGCGTCGGCGGCAGAGCCCCAGATGTCGCGCCGGCCGTCGCCGTCCTCGTCCACCGCCGTGGTCTGGAAGGTGGTGGGGATGAACTGGGTCTGGCCCATGGCGCCCGCCCACGAGCCGGTCAGGCGGCTTCGGGGGAATTCTCCCGAGGCGATGATCTGCAGGGCGGCGATGAGCTGGGTCTCGGCGAAGGCGCGGCGCCGTCCGTCGGCCGCCAGGGTCGCCATCGAGCGGACCACGTCATAGTTCCCCTGGATCGCGCCGAAGGCCGATTCCATGGCCCATACGGCGATCAGGATGTCGCGCGGCACGCCGTAGCGGGCCTCCACGTCGCCGAGGAACGTCAGCTCCTGGCGCTTCTGGCGGCCCATGGCGATGCGCTGGTCGGTGACCACGCCCTTGATGTAGTCGCCCACCGGCTTGGAGAACTCCGGCTGGCGTCCGTCGGCGGCCGAGACCCGGTCGTCCGGCGTCAGGCCCGCCAGCTCCCGGTCCAGCACCACGGCGGGCACGCCGGCCGCCGCCGCGCGGCCGTAGAAGCCCTGCAGCCAGGCGTCGAACGCCGGGCTGCCCGAGGGCGAGGCGCCGGCCAGGGGTTGGGCGGTCGGGTCGGCGGTCTGGGCGGCGGAGGCGCCGGGCAGGGCGGCCAGCAGCAATGAGAGGAAGGCGCGACGATGCATTCGGGTGAATCTAGTCGGCGTCGCCCCCCGGCCTCAATCACAAGCCCGCGAAAGTCCCCGAGGTTCCAACGGCGTTGACTCAAAGGGCTCCGGCCCGTATATGCGCCCGCTCCAATCGCAACCCGGCGGCGCGTCCGCGCGCCAAGAAGAAACGGTCATGAAGGTCAGAAGCTCGCTCAAGTCGCTCAAGACTCGCCATCGCGACTGCAAGCTCGTGCGCCGCAAGGGCCGGGTTTACGTGATCAACAAGACCGATCCGCGCTTCAAGGCCAAGCAGGGCTGATCCGCGGGGTCCCGGGAATGGCGAAAGCGGTTCTCTGGGACATCGGCAATGTCATCGTGCGCTGGAACCCGCGCACGCTCTTCTCGAAGATCTTCCCCGATCCGGCCGAATGCGACCGGTTCCTGTCGTCCGTCTGCACGATGGACTGGCACCTGGCGCATGACCGCGGCGTGTCCTTCGAGGACAACCGCAAGGGCCTGATCGCCCGTTTCCCCGAACACGAGGCGGCGATCCGCGCCTGGGGCGACCGCTGGTGGGAGATGTTCTCCGGCGCGATCCCGCAGACCGAGGCCGCCATCGAGGCCCTGCATGAGGCCGGCGTGCCGCAGTACGGCCTGTCCAACATCAACCAGGACACCGTGGCCGGCACCGTGGCCATGAGCCCGGCCTTCCGGCGGCTGAAGGGCATCGTCGTTTCGGGCGAGGAGGGGGTCATCAAGCCGGACCCGGCGATCTTCCACCTGGCCGCCGAGCGCTTCGGCCACGCCCCCGCCGACATCCTCTTCGTCGACGACAGCGAAAAGAACATCGCGGCCGCCCGCGCCCTCGGTTTCGACGTGCACCACTTCACCGATCCGGCCGCGTTGCGCCCGGCGCTGGAAGCCCGCGGATTGCTGTAAGCTGCGGATGACAGCGGCCGGCCGGCTCGCTAGTTTCCGCGCCTTTCCACGATCCACGACTCGCAAGAGGCTCCTTCCATGGCCGACGACATCGCCCACGCCGACGTGCTCAACGTCACGGCCCAGAGCCAGCTCAAGAGCGTCATCGAGCGCATCGAGCGGCTCGAGCAGGAGAAGTCCGAGATCGCCGAGCAGATCAAGGAGATCTTCGCCGAGGCCAAGGGCAACGGCTTCGACGTGAAGATCCTGCGCAAGGTCGTGCGCCTGCGCAAACAGGACCGGGCCAAGCGGCAGGAAGAGGACGCGATCCTCGACCTTTACCTGTCCGCCCTCGGAGAGATTTGAAGCGGGGCCCGCCAGATCGTAAGGCGCAGGCCAAGCGGGCCGCGCTGAACGCCCTCAAGCGCGCGCGGCGCCAGGCCGACCGCGCCGGCGTCGAGCTTTCCGACTGGGAGGGCGAGTTCCTGGGCAGCGTCGAGGAACGCCTGAAGACCTACGGCCGCGCCTTCGGCGATCCGGAGAAGGGCGGCGCGGGCGAGGCGCTCAGCGTGCGCCAGCACGTCAAGCTCAAGGAGATCGGCGCCAAGGCCAAGGGCGAGAAGCCGGCCATGGCGCGCAAGGGCTTCAGGCGAAAGCCGAAGGCCGAGGGCTAGCCCTCGCGCAGGGCCTGGGCGGCCGCGCGCCGGGCGGCGAGCCGCGCGGCCTTGATCAGCGCCGCCAGGCGCGCCTCACGCGACCTGGGACGCAGGATCATGGTCGCCATCGGCGCCGCCCTTGACTACGTCTTCCAGCCCCTGCTCGCGCACCTTGCGATAGAGGGTGGAGCGGCCGATGCCGAGGCGGCGGGCCACCTCGCTCATGTGGCCGGCGTAGATCTCGATGGCCAGTTGGATCAGGTCGCGCTCGATCTCTTCGAGGGTGCGCAGGTGGCCGCGCTCGTCCAGCACGCGCACGGGCGCTTCCTTGGGCATCTCGCCGGCCAGCTCGGCGGCCGTAGGCGTCGCCGCCAGGGCGGGCCGAGCCGCCGGCGCGGGCGCCGGGATCGCCTCGGGCGGCGGCGGGGCCACGCCCGAGATCGACGGGAAATCGTAGGGCTGCAGATAGGGCGAGTCGGCCAGCACGATGGCGCGATAGACCGCGTTCTCGAGCTGGCGCACGTTGCCGGGCCAGTCGAACTCGGTCAGGCAGGCCAGGGTCTCGGGCGAGGCGCCCATCACCTGCTTGCCCTCCTCCACGTTGAAGCGGCGGATGAACGTCTCAACCAGGGCCGGGATGTCGCCCTTGCGCTCGCGCAGCGACGGCGCCTCGATCGGGAAGACGTTCAGCCGGTAGAACAGGTCCTCGCGGAAGCGGCCCTCGGCCACGCTCTGCGACAGGTCGCGGTTGGTGGCCGAGACGATCCGCACGTCCACCTTGATCGAGCGCTTGGAGCCGATCGGGTCGATCTCGCTCTCCTGCAGCGCGCGCAGCAGCTTGACCTGCATGTCCAGCGGCAGCTCGCCCACCTCGTCCAGGAACAGGGTGCCGCCGTTGGCCTCCTGGAACTTGCCCAGGTGCTTGTCTGTCGCCCCGGTGAAGCTGCCCTTCTCGTGGCCGAACAGGATCGACTCCACGAGGTTCTCCGGCAGGGCGCCGCAGTTGACCGCCACGAACGGCTTGCCGGCCCGGTCGGACGAGCCGTGCACGGCCCGCGCGATCACTTCCTTGCCGACGCCGCTTTCGCCGGTGATCAGGATCGGGATCGACGACTTGGCCGCCCGCTCGCCCAGGCGCTTGACCATGATCATCGCCGGGGTCTCGCCGATCAGGTCGTCGAAGGTGGTGCGCCCGCTCGTCTTCTTCTTCAGGCGGTCCACCTCGCCCTTCAGGGCGCCCATGGACAGCACGTTGCGGATCGACACGATGATCCGTTCCGGCGAGGCCGGCTTGACGAAGAAGTCGCTGGCGCCGGCCTGCATGGCCTGCACCACCGTCTCGATCCCGCCCTGGGCGGTCAGCACGATCACCGGCTGGGAGAAGCCGCGCGCGCGCATCTCCCTGAGGGTGTCGATGCCGTTGGTCCCCGGCATCACCAGATCCAGGATCACCACGTCGGCGCTGCCGCCCGCGGTCAGGCGCGACAGGGCCGCGTCGCCCGTCTCGGCCTGGGCCACGGCGAAGCCCTCACGCTCCAGGACGGCCTGGATAAGCCTGCGTTGCGTCGGATCGTCGTCGACGACAAGGACCGTCTTGGTCATTCGAATACACCCACCTCAATCGGCCGTTCGCCTCGTAGGGCGAAGCTCTTTGTGGCCCGGATTGATACAGGGGCGGGGTAAAGGCGGGGTTTCGGAGACCTGAGTCGGGAGTTAACGCGCCCGATTCCGTCTTGAGCGGCCGCAGCCGGGCGGTGATGCATTCGCGCCACGGTGGGGCGGCGCCCGGCGAAGGCTATTGTTCCGCCTAGAAATGGCCCTTTTGCGCCGCCATCGGAACCGGCGCGGTAATACACATTAACCCTGTGTAATGTGCAGGCGACCGCGACAGGCAAGACATGGAAGGAGGTCTCGCATGGGAGGCCGTAACAAGAGCGTTTTGATTGCGGGGGCGCTTCTGCTGGGTGCGGTCAGCCTCGGCGGCTGCGCGACCAAGAAGTACGTGAATGAGCAGGTCGGCGCCGTCGACACGCGGGTTTCGGCGCACGACACCCGCATCGCGGACTTGGACAAGACTTCGCGCGAAGCCCTGGAGCGGGCCACGGCGGCCGGCAAGCTGGCCGAGGGCAAGTTCCTCTATGAAGTCGTGCTGTCCGACGACTCGGTGAAGTTCCCGCTCAACAAGTGGGCCCTGTCGCCCGAAGCCCAGTCCCGGCTCGACGCCCTGGCTGAGAAGCTGAAGGGCGAGAACAAGAACGTCTACGTCGAAATCCAGGGCCACACCGACGCGACCGGCTCTGAAGAGTACAACGAACAGCTTGGCGCCGAGCGCGCCGAAGCCGTCCGCAAGTACCTGAACCGCCAGGGCATCGCGCTCAACCGTCTGGGCACGATCTCCTACGGCGAGGACGAGCCGGTGGCTCCCAACGACACCCGCGAGGGCCGCGCGGCCAACCGCCGGGTCGTGCTGGTGGTTCTGTCCTAGTTCCATCTCTGCGTTCTGGGCGGCTCGCGCGACGCGCCGCCCACGAGGCAAGAGGCTCCGCGGCGTGCGCCGCGGAGCCTTTTTCATTGGGCCCGGCCCCGCGCCGAGGGCCGGTCTTCGCGCCGGCCCGTTTTGCGCCTAGCCTGGCCCTGGCTGATCAGGCGCAGCCTCGGGGGAGGGATCGGGATGTTCGCAGGCCACTACGCCGCCGCCATGGCCGCCAAGGCCGCCGAGCCGCGCGCGCCGCTTTGGACCTATGTCGTCGGCTGCCAGCTCATGGACATCGGCTGGGGCGCGCTGATCGCCACCGGGGTCGAGCGGATCAAGGTCGATCCCAGCCTGCCGGGCAGCGCCCTGGTGCTGGAGCACATGCCCTACACCCACAGCCTGCCGGCCTCGATCCTGTGGTCGCTGGCCGCCGCGCTCGCCGTGCGCGGGGCGCTGAAGCTGCCCTGGCGGGCCGCCGTCTTCGTCGGCCTGGCGGTCTTTTCCCACTGGCTGGCCGACCTGCTGGTGCACAGGCCCGACCTGGAGCTCTGGTTCGGCGGGCCGAAGGTGGGCTTCGGCCTGTGGAACTACCCTGTGCCGGAAGAGGCGGTCGAGATCGGCCTGCTGGCCGTCTCGGGCGCGGCCTGGGCCTGGACGCGGGGCCGCGCGGGCGAGGGGCCGTGGGCCGCCCCGGCGTTCCTGACGCTCCTGCTGGCGGTGCAGATCCTCAACCTGGTGCTGCCGGCCAATCCCGACCCGGCGGGCATCGGCGTCATGGCCATCGCCGTCTATCTGATCTTCGGCGCGGTCGCCTGGTGGATCGACCGCAAATCGCGGCCGCGGGCCTTGCCGGCCGCTGCGTCAACAGCGTAGTCCTGGCCTGAGCGAAGCCGCGCCGTAAGAACGCGGCATGGGAGGCCGAGATGAAATCCACCAAGCTTGTTCTGGCGCTGGCGTGCGCCGCTCTGCTCGCGGGCTGCCAGAAGCCGCCGGCCAAGCCCGGCCAGGTCGACGGGGCCCGGATCCAGGCCGCCGAGACCAACGGCGAATGGCTTTCCTACGGGCGCACCTATTCGGAGCAGCGCTTCAGCCCGCTCACCAAGGTCGACACCAAGACCGTCGGCGACCTGGGGCTG
Source organism: Phenylobacterium sp. (assembly GCF_041916435.1). Classification (GTDB taxonomy): domain Bacteria; phylum Pseudomonadota; class Alphaproteobacteria; order Caulobacterales; family Caulobacteraceae; genus Phenylobacterium. The sequence continues at coordinate 451,501 of NZ_JAYRZM010000005.1, forward strand.
GCCTGGTACCACCAGTTCGACACCGACCGCGGCCAGGAGGCCACGCCCATCGAGGTGGACGGCGTCCTCTACACCACCACCGCCTGGTCCAAGGTCTACGCCCTGGACGCCAAGACCGGCGAGCTGAAGTGGTCCTATGATCCCAAGGTCGACGGCTCCAAGGGCTTCGACGCCTGCTGCGACGTGGTCAACCGCGGCGTCGCCGTCTGGAAGGGCAAGGTCTACGTCGGCGCCCTCGACGGGCGGCTGATCGCCCTCGACGCCGGCACCGGCAAGGTGCTGTGGTCGGTGCAGACCACCGACACCTCCAAGCCCTACACCGTCACCGGCGCGCCCCGCGTGGTGAAGGACAAGGTGCTGATCGGCAACGGCGGCGCCGAATACGGCGTGCGCGGCTACATGTCCGCCTACGACGCCGACTCGGGCAAGCTGGTCTGGCGCTTCTACATGACGCCCAATCCGGACGGGAAGCCCGACGGGGCCGCCTCCGACAAGGCGCTGGCCGAGATCGCCGCGCCCACCTGGTACGGCGACGGTTGGAAGAAGTCGGGCGGCGGCGCCACGCCCTGGGACGCCATCGCCTACGATCCCGACCTCGACATCCTCTACATCGGCGTCGGCAATGGCGCGCCCTGGAACCGCATCGACCGCTCGGCCGACAACGGCGACAACCTGTTCGTCTCCTCGATCCTGGCGCTCAAGCCCGACACTGGCGAGTACGTCTGGCACTATCAGACCACGCCCGGCGACAGCTGGGACTACACGGCCACCCAGCAGATCACGCTGGCGGACCTGACCATCGACGGCAAGCCGCGCAAGGTCTTGATGCAGGCGCCGAAGAACGGCTTCTTCTACGTGCTCGACCGCAAGACCGGCGAGCTGCTCTCGGCCACGCCCTATTCGCAGATCAACTGGGCGAGCGGCGTGGACATGAAGACCGGCCGTCCGATCGAGGCGCCCGGCGTCCACTATGAAAAGAAGCCCTCGCTGCAGTTCCCCGCGCCGTTCGGCGCCCACAACTGGCACCCGATGGCCTTCAATCCGCAGACGGGCCTCGTCTACATCCCGACGCAGGAAGTGCCGTTCGCCTACACCAACGACGACAAGTACAGCTACCGCGACGGGGCCTGGAACACGGGGGTCGACTTCCTGGCCAACGCCCTGCCCAGCGACAAGGCCCAGCTCGCCGCCATCAAGGCGATGGTCAAGGGCGAGCTGGTCGCCTGGGACCCGGTGGCCAAGAAGGCCCGCTGGAAGGTGGAGCATCCCTACTTCTGGAACGCGGGCGTGCTGACCACCGCCGGCGGCCTGGTGTTCCAGGGCGCGGCCGAGGGCCTGTTCAGCGCCTACGACGCCGCCGACGGCAAGAAGCTGTGGAGCTACAAGACCGAGAACGGGATCATCGCCGCGCCGATGACCTACGAGCTCGATGGCGAGCAGTACGTCGCCGTGATGGTGGGCTACGGCGGCGCCGGGGCCCTGTCCTCGCCCAGCTTCCTGCCTGACCGGCCGCGCCTGCCGGGCCGGCTGATGGTCTTCAAGCTCGGCGGCAAGGCGACCGCGCCGGCCTATGAGATCCCCGAGAAGATCGACATCGACCTGACCGGCGTGACCTCCGGCGGGAACGTCCAGCACGGCTTCGCCCTGTTCCACCAGAACTGCCAGGTCTGCCACGGGCCCAACGCCTCGGGCGCCTACCTGCCCGACCTGAAGCGCTCGCAGATGCTGCTCACGGCCGACGCCTTCAAGTCGGTGGTGATCGACGGCGTGCGCAAGGACTTCGGCATGGCCAGCTTCAGCCGGTTCCTGAACGCCGCCGACGCCGAGGACATCCGCGCCTACATCCTCACCGAGGCGCGCAAGGCCCAAGCTGAAGCCAAGACGGCCGACGCCAAGGCAGGCCAGGCCAAGGCCGCATCGGCCGGCTGATCCGGAAACCCGCCGCGCGCCGTCTCGCGCGCGCGGCGGGAACGGTCTAAATCACGGGGCATGAACGCTCCCGTGAAACTCGACACCCTGCCCGAGTGGCGCCTCGACGACCTCTATTCGGGGCGCGACGACCCGCGCATCGAGGCCGATCTCGCCGCGGCCAAGCAGGCCAACGACACGCTGGCGGCGATGAAGGGCCGCTTCGTGGCCGCCGCGGCCGATCCGGTCGCCCTGGGCGCCCTGCTGGACGAGGGCATCCACCTCTATGAGCAGGCCACCAACGGCCTGTGGAGCGTCGGCGCCTACGCCTCGCTGGCGGCCTCCACCGCCCGGGACGATCCGGCCTGGGCCAAGTTCGAGGCCGACTTCCGCGCCCGCTCGGCGCTGATCGCCGCCGAGAGCCTGTTCTTCACCCTGGAGATCAACGAGCTCGATGACGCCCGCATCGAGGCGGCCTTCGACGCCTTCCGGGCGCTCGGCCGCTGGCGGCCGTGGATCCGCCGGGTGCGCCTGGCCCGCCCGCACGAGCTGACGCCGGACCTGGAGCGCATCCTGGTCGACCGCGGCCCGGCGGTCGCCAACTGGGTGCGGCTCTACGACGAGACCCTGGCCAAGCTGTCGGTGACGGCGGGCCGCACGCGCCTGACCCTGCCCGAGGCGCTCAACCGCCTCTCCGATCCGGACCCCGCCCGCCGCAAGCAGGCCGGACAGGGCCTGGCCAAGGCGCTGGAGGAGTGCGCGCCGATCCAGGCCCTGTGCCTGAACACCCTGGCCTTTGAAAAGCAGGTCGAGGACCGCTGGCGCAAATATCCCAACCCGGCGGCCTCCCGCCACCTGGCCAACGAAGTGGACGCCGACGCCGTGGCCGCCCTGGAAGGCGCCGTGGTCGAGGCCTATCCGAGCGTCAGCCACCGCTACTATGCGCTCAAGGCCAAGGCGATGGGGCTGAAGGCGCTCAACTACTGGGACCGCAACGCGCCCTTGGACACGGCCGCGCCGCGCACCTACGGCTGGGACGAGGCCCGCGCCATGGTGCTGGACAGCTTCGCCGCCCTGGCCCCGCGTTTCGCCGACACCGCGCGCGCCTTCTTCGCCCAGCCCTGGATCGACGCGCGACCGCGCGCCGGCAAGCAGTCGGGCGCCTATTCCCACCCGGTCACCTCCGAGCGCCACCCCTACGTCTTCCTCAACTACATGGGCGAGCGGCGCGACGTGCTGACCCTGGCCCACGAGCTCGGCCACGCCGTGCACCAGACCCTGTGCGCGCCGCTCGGCACGCTCCTGGCCGACACGCCGCTGACCCTGGCCGAAACCGCCTCGATCTTCGGCGAGGGCCTGGTCTTCGAGCGGCTCCTGGCCAACGCCTCGAAAGAGGAGCGCCGGGGCCTCCTGGCCGGCAAGATCGAGGACGGCCTCAACACGGTGGTGCGCCAGATCGCCTTCCACCGCTTCGAGACCCGCTTCCACGCCGCGCGCCTGGGCGGGGAGCTCTCGCCCGACGCCATCGGCGAGATGTGGTGCGAGATCATGGCCGAGAGCCTCGGCCCGGCGGTGAAGCTCAACGCCGGCTACGAGCACTACTGGGCCTATGTCAGCCACTTCGTGCACGCGCCCTTCTATGTCTACGCCTACGCCTTCGGCGATCTCCTGGTGCGGGGCCTGATGGAGAAGCGCCGCCAGGACCCGGCCGGCTTCGCCCCGCTCTACGAGGATCTGCTTGCCGCCGGCGGCACGCGCACCTACGTCGAGGCGCTCAAGCCCTTCGGCCTCAACCCGCGGGAGAAGGCGTTCTGGGCCGCCGGCATGACCCAGCTCGAGCGCCTGGTCGACGAGTTCGAGGAACTGGTCTAGGCCGGCGCCAGCCCCAGCCAGACGCGCACGCCGGGCAGCCGGCGCAGCACCAGGGTCTCGACCAGGCCGATCGCGATCAGCGAGACCCCGAGGGTGGGCAGGAACAGGCCCAGCGCCACCACCAGGGCGATCCAGCCGCGGGCGACCTGGCCCTCGCCCAGCCGCTCGGGCGCGCCCAGCACGCCTTCGGGCCGGCGTCGCCACCAGGCCATCGCCCCCGCCGCGCTCAGCGTCACCAGCCCGGCCGCGGCGATCACGCCCAGGGCCTGGTTCAGCGGCCCGAACAACTGGCCTTCGTGGGCGGCGATCGCCACGCCTACCACCTTGTCGATCGGATGCTTGGCCGCGAAGGTCTCGCGGCGCGCCACCGCCCCGGTCGCCGGGTCGAGCTCCAGGCTCACCCTCAGCGGCCGGTCCTGGGTCTCCGAGCTCACCCGCCACATGGGCGAGCCGCCGGAGGGCGGACGCACCATCACCGGGGGCGGCAGGTCCATGGCGCGCACGATCCCGGCGATCCGGTCGTAGCCCAGCGTCGGGCCGGTCATCGCCGCGTGGTCCATTCCGGCGTGGTCCATGCGGCCCATCGCCATGTGGTCCTCGGCCATCGCCTCGGCCCGGTGCTCGGCGTGCTCCTCCTTGCGGCTGATGGTCCAGTCCTGGTGGACCGCCGCCGTGCCGGTCAGTTTGCGGGCCTCCTTGAAGGCCGCGCCCCAGACGTTGGTCCAGGGCAGCCCCGTCACCAGGAGGAAGAGCGCCAGGCCCGAGATCCAGAAGCCGGTCACCGCATGCAGGTCGCGCCACATCAGCCGCCCGCCGCGGCCGAGGCGCGGGACAAGCGTGCCGGCCAGGCCCGCCCGGCCCCTGGGCCACCACAGGTAAAGCCCGCTCACCACCATCAGGATGGCCCAGGAGGCGGCCAGCTCCACCACCACCGAGCCGCGATCGCCCATCAGGAGTTCGCCGTGGATGGTCTTGACCTGCTGCATGAAGCGGTCGTCCTCGCGGACCACCTTGAGGATCGACAGGTCGTCGGGCCGCACATAGACGCGCGTGGCCTCGCCCTCGGCGTCGCGCACGACGATGCGGGCCGCGTCGGTCGGATCGGCGCGAAGCTCGATCGCCTTCAGCCGCGCCCCTGCCTCGGCCGCCAGGGCCGCCTTCACCTGGGCCTCCAGCGGCGCGGCCGGCCCCTTCAGCGCCAGGTGGTCGTAGGGCCGGTCGATCGCCGCCTCCACCTGCGGCTTGAACAGGTAGATCGAGCCGGTGATCGCCAGGACGATCATGAAGGGGATCAGCACGACCCCCGCATAGAAGTGCCAGCGCCAGATCGTCCGATGATCGATCCAGCGGCGGCGCGCGGCCCTGCGGGCGCGGTCGATGGTTGCGGTCATGGCGCTCACCACCGGGTCTTCAGGTCGACGACGAAGGTCCGCTGCGGCAGCGGGTGCGAGACGTAGGCCTGGTCGTTGAACAGGTTGTCCACGCCGATGCTGAGCTGGGCCTTCTTCGTCACGTCCCAGGAGGCGCGGGCGTCGACGGTGAAGTACTCGCTCTGGAAGCCGTAGGCGTCGCCGCGCACCTGGCCGAACAGGTCGGAGTTGGGCCGCGTGGCGTAGCGCCAGCCGGCGGACAGCTTCAGCCGGTCGTTCACCCGGTAGCGGACGTTTCCGTTGGAGCGCCAGCGCGGGATGCGCGGGAACATCACCCCTTCGGCCGCCGGGGCCGAGGCGTTCTTCACCGTCACCGCGTCGATCCAGGCGACGTTGGCGTCCACGTCCAGGCCGTCGATCAGCACGTCCTTGGCTTCGACGATCACTTCGGCGCCGTACTGGCGCACCTCATCGACGTTCTTGTAGGAGCTGACGACCGAGCCGTACTGGTTCAACCCGCTGAAGCTGAAGATCGCATCGTCGATGTCCTGGTAGAACAGGCTGGTGGTCAGCTTCACGTCGCCGAAGCTGCGCCGGGCGACCAGGCTCGCATCCTTCGACTTCTCGGGCTTCAGGTTCGGATCGAAGCTCTGCGGATCCAGCTCGTGGGTCACGTCGTCGATCTTGCCCTGGAAGAGCTCGCCCACCGTGGGAAAGCGCGTGGCGGTCCCCAGGCTCAGCTGCAGCTCCCAGTCGCCGGCCTTGCCCTGCACGCTGAGCTTGGGGCTGAACGAGGAGTCCTCCCGGGTCGGATAGGCGTCGAACACCGCCGTCCCGCCGCTCAGCTTGCCGATCCCGCCGTCGAAGGCCCGCCACTTGTCGTAGCGCGCGCCGAGCGTGAGGGAGACCGCGCCCAGGTCCATCTCGTCCTCGGCGAACACGCCCACAAGGCTCGTCTTGCCATAGGTGGCCGAGGAGAAGACGCGGCCGCTCGCCTCTTTCCAGTGCGTGGTGGAGTAGGCGGTCTGCGAGGTCTCATAGCGGTTGGCGTTGAGGCCCATGGCCAGGTGGTGGGCGCCGAACCCGCGCTCAAGCGTCGCGTCCAGGGTCACCCAGGCCGGCGTGCCCGTCAGGGTCTGCGTCCCCGCGCCGTCCGCTGCGCCGGTCAGATAGTCCTTGGAGGCGCGGGCGTCCTGCTTGGCGATCCAGTAGCGCGACAGGTTCACCCGGCTGTCCCAGCCGGCGAGCGGCCCGGCCAGCTTCACGCCGGTCAGATATTCGGTGCGGTTGGTCTGGGTCTGGGTCAGTCCCGTGGCGTTGTAGGTGACCCCGCCGAAGGAGACCTTGCCCTGGTAGACCGGGTTTCCCGCCGCGTCCTTCAGGAAGGTCCGCGCGTCGGTTCCGTCCTGGTCGGTCAGCCAGACGAAGCCCAGGGCCTCGGCCCGCCAGCCGCCGGAAAAGTCGTAGCCGACGCGCAGCCGCGCCTGGTCCTGGATGACGTGGGTGGGCGAGGCCGCGCCGAACACCGGGTTGGCCAGCCGCTTGTCGGCGAAGGCGCCGGTCACCGCCGTCCCGCTTCCCGTCGTGGGTGTCAGGAGGGTGTAGCTCATCGGCTGGCCGATGTTGTCGAAGTGGCGGAATCCGGTGCGCAGGCTCCAGGGGCCGTCGTCGCTTTTCCACGACAGGCCGCCCTCGGCGGCGTAGCCGGTGAAGGTCTCGTCCACGCCGTACTCGCGCCAGGGCGCCACCATGGTCTGGGCGGTGGCGTAGGCCTCCTTGCCCTCGGGCTCACGGGTGGTCACCGAGATCACCCCGCCCATGGAGTTGCCGCCGTAGCGGGCCGAGTAGGGGCCGTAGACGATGTCGAACTGGCGCACCTCGGCGGGGCCGACCACGTTCCATTTGGGCGGATAGTCCCAGCGGTTGCCCAGGAAGTTGGACACCACGAAGCCGTCGACCATCACGATGGTCCGCGCGCTCTGGATGGTGTTGGCGCCGCGCAGGGCGACCACGGCGTTGTCGTCGCCGGCGTAGCGTTTGCGCACGAAGAAGTCCGGCGCGTACTTCATCAGGTCTTCGACATTGACCGCGTTGATCGCCTCGAACTCGGTCGGGCCGAGAGAGGCCGAAAGGCCCCGTGGAACCACGGTGATCGGCTTGTCGCCTTGGCCGATGACGATCAGCTCGCTGACGTCGGCGGCGCTGTCGGCGGCGTGGGCGGTGGCGGGCAGGAGGGCGCAGGCCGCGAGGGCCGCGCAAAGGGCGCGCGGCGAGGCGCCGGCGCGAAAATCGGCAAACATGGAGTTGGCTCTTCATCCAAACGACGACGTTCCGGCGCAGGCCGGGGGCGAATTCGTTCAGGCGAGAGCAGGTGGTCCGGTGGTCGGCGGCGGCGGCGCGGCCAAGCCCAGGCCGGGGCGCTGATGCGCCGGCAGGAGCGTGACGAGGGCGGCTTCGGCGACCGCGGGGGCGGCGGCCAGGGCCAGCAGCGGCGCTTCAAGCGGGGTGGCCGCGCCGGCGAAGGCGCAGGGGTGGTGATCGCCGCTGGGATCGGACTTGTTCGGCTGGTTGTCGTCGAGCGGCGCATTGTGCGTCACGCCATGGGCGTCGACCGCCACCTGCAGCGGGCCGTGGCCGGTGCAGATCACGATCGCCGGGGCGCCGTTCGCCGTGGCCGCGGCCATGTAGCCGCCCGGCACGACGATGCGCACGAGCAGGGCCAGCGCCACGAGGACCAGCCCCATGCGGCGCGGCGTCCCCATCTCGCCCAAGCCCCTCAGCATGGGCGAGCGGATAGACCCGGCCGTCGCCCGTGTCCATTGGTCTCGCGGCCGGGGGCGCCGGGCGTCATCAAGGCTTGCCATTTTTCAAACGGCCGTTAGTCACCTTGACCCATGTCCGATGATCTCACACCGGCGCAGGCCGCCGTCGTGCCCGACGGCTATGTGATCAACCTCTGGCAGCGGGGCTTCGGCCGCGCGGTCGGGCCGTTCTATTCGCGTCGCGACGCTGACGACAACGAGACCATGGCGTTCCGCGTGGAGGAGCACCACGCCAACGGAATGGGCAATTGCCACGGCGGGATGCTGATGAGCTTCGCCGACATGGCGTGGGGCCGCGTGATCTCCAACAAGCGTGAGATCGGCTGGGTGACGGTGCGCCTGACCACCGATTTCCTGTCGGGCGCGCACATGGACGACTGGGTGGAAGGCTCGAGCGAGATCATCGCCGAGCAGGACGACGTCTTCACCGTCCGGGGCCGGATCTGGTGCGCCGATCGCACGCTGATGACCGGCACGGGCGTCTACAAGGGCATCCGCTCGATCGTGCGTAAGCCCGGCTATCGGGAGGAGCGGAAGTAGCATGGCGGACGACAAGGCCAAGGGCGCGGCGGAGACCTACGACGACCGGCCGATCCACGCCGAGCCGGGAGAGCTGCCGCCCGAGGTGCAGGCGCCGTTGGCGCCGTTCGCCGGGGCCGAGCCGCCCGCGCCGCAGTGGTTCAAGGACGCCATCGCCCAGGAGCCGGAGCGCGGCTTCGTCACCTCCCTCGGCACGAAGATCGAGATGCTGACCTGGGGCGAGGTCGGCAAGCCGGGCCTGCTCTTGGCCCACGGCAACTCGGCCCACGCCGACTGGTGGAGCTTCATCGCCCCCTATCTGGCCCAGGACTACCGCGTCGCCTCCATGTCGCTGGCCGGCATGGGCGCCTCGGACTGGCGCGACAGCTATTCCTTCACCGATTTCGCCGAGGACGCCGAGGCGGTGGCCCGCGCCGCCGGGCTCTACGAGGGCGGGCGCAAGCCGGTCTACATCGGCCACTCCTTCGGCGGCTCGCAGGTGTTCTTCGCTGCGGCCAGCCATCCGGAGCGGATGCACGCGGCGATCCTGGTGGACACCGGCTTCGGCGGCCCGCCGCCGGACTCCCCGGAAGGCAAGCGCCTGGCCCAGGTGCGCAACATTCCCACCGCCGACCGGGCGAGCCGGGTCTATCCGACGCTGGAGGCCGCGCTTGCGCGCTTCCGCTTCATGCCGCCGCAGGCGGCCGGCAACCTCTTCGTGGCCGACTTCATCGCCCGCCGCTCGCTCAAGCGCGCGCCGCTCGAGGACGGCTCGGGCGAGGGCTGGACCTGGCGGTTCGACCCCAACATGTGGAACAAGCTCGACCGCAGCGCGATGGAGTCGATCGCCGGCGGCGAGCGGCCGCACGTGAGCGTCCCCCTGGCGCACGTCTACGGCGACCGGTCGGCGATCATCAGCCGGCGCTTCACCTCGCAGTTCCCTTCGCCGTTCCCCGACGACATGCTCAGCATCGCCATCCCGGATTCGGCGCACCACGTGATGGTGGACCAGCCATTGGCGCTGGTGGCGGCGCTGCGCGCATTGCTCGCAGTCTGGCCGGCTTGAGCCCCGGCCCCGTCTCGTGTAGCACCCGACCCAAAGACCGAGCCTTCAGGAAACGACATGGCTGACCACGCTTCCGAGTATCACCGCGGCGATATGGACATCCACGAGCAGACCGCGACCTACGATCTGTTCATGGGCATGACCAAGTGGGGCTCGCTGGCCCTTGCGGCGCTGCTGCTGCTGCTGGTCATCTGGTTCTGCACGCCGGGCGGCTTCCTGCCGGGCTTCGTCGCCTCGGCCGTCCTGGTCGGCCTGGGCGTCCTCCTCCTGCGCGAAAAGCCCGCCGCGGCGCACTGATCCCGCGAACCTTTGCGACGGACGCCGCCCGGCGTCCGTTTTCGCGCGCCGCGTATTCAAACAAACGTTCGAAAGGCCGCGTTCGGCCGCTGGACGGAGTCGGCGCCTTTCCGTAAGGTCGCGGCTCCGCGCATAAGGGGGGACCTGCGGCATGGCCGTCATCGCCGTCACCAAGGAGAGCCGGGCGGGTGAGACGCGGGTGGCCGCGACGCCCGAGTCGGTGAAGAAGCTGGCGGGGGCCGGCTTTTCGGTGGTGATCGAGGCCGGCGCCGGCGTGGCCGCCGCCTATCCCGACGCCGACTACGCCGCCGCCGGCGCCGAGGTGGTGAAGACCGCCAAGGACGCCCTGGCCAAGGCCGACATCCTCTTCAAGGTCCGCGCCCCCTCCGACGCCGAGATCGCGACGCTCAAGCCCGGAACCATCGTCGCGGCCAGCCTCAATCCGTACCAGGACAAGGCCGCCCTGGAGGCCCTGGCGGCCAAGGGCGCGACCGCCTTCGCCATGGAGTTCATCCCGCGCATCACCCGCGCCCAGGTGATGGACGTGCTCTCCTCCCAGGCCAACCTCGCCGGCTATCGCGCCGTGATCGAGGCGGCCGAGGCCTACGGCCGGGCCCTGCCGATGATGATGACCGCCGCCGGCACCGTGGCCGCGGCCAAGGTGTTCATCATGGGCGTCGGCGTGGCCGGCCTGCAGGCCATCGCCACCGCGCGCCGCCTGGGCGCGGTGGTCACCGCCACCGACGTGCGGCCCGCCACCAAGGAGCAGGTGGAAAGCCTCGGCGCCAAGTTCATCGCCGTCGAGGACGAGGAGTTCAAGAACGCCCAGACCGCCGGCGGCTACGCCAAGGAGATGAGCGCCGAGTATCAGGCCAAGCAGGCCGAGCTCATCACCGGCCACATCGGCAAGCAGGACATCGTCATCACCACCGCGCTCATCCCCGGCCGGCCGGCGCCGCGCCTGGTCAGCGCCGCCCAGGTGGCCTCGATGAAGCCCGGCTCGGTGATCGTCGACCTGGCCGTCGAGCAGGGCGGCAACGTCGAGGGCGTCAAGCTCGGCGAGACGGCGGTCACGGCCAACGGCGTGAAGATTCTGGGCGCGCCCAACCTGCCCGGCCGCATCGCCACCGACGCCTCGGCGCTCTACGCGCGCAACCTCTTCGCCTTCGCCGGCCTGCTCCTGGACAAGGAAGGCCAGCTCGCGCCCGACTACGAGGACGAGATCCTCAAGGCCGCCCTCGTCGCCCAGGGCGGCGCGATCGTTCACCCGGCCCTGAAGGCCTGATCCCGCTGGAGGACTGAATGGAAGCCGTCGACCCCACTGTCTTCCGCCTGGCGATCTTCGTGCTGGCGATCTTCGTGGGCTACTACGTGGTCTGGAGCGTCACGCCGGCGCTGCACACCCCGCTCATGGCCGTCACCAACGCCATCTCCTCGGTGATCATCGTCGGCGCCCTGCTGGCCGTGGCGGCCCATGGGCAGGGCGGGGAGATGACCCACAACGTGATGATCTCCAAGGGGGCCGGCGCCGTCGCCGCGGGCTTCGCCGCGGTGAACATCTTCGGCGGGTTCCTCGTCACCCAGCGCATGCTGGCCATGTACAAGAAGAAGCAGAAGTAGGCCGGGGCTCGGGGGCACGACCATGAACGCCAATATCGCCGCCATCGCCTACCTCGTTTCGGGCGTCCTGTTCATCCTGGCGCTGCGCGGGCTCTCCAGCCCCGAAACCAGCCGCACCGGCAACCGCAACGGCATGATCGGCATGGCCATCGCCGTGGGCACGGCGCTGATCACCCTGTGGGGCCAGGGCGCGCTCGACCTGCTGACCGTCGGCCTGATCGCCGGCGGCGTCGCCATCGGCGGCGCGGTCGGGGCGGTCATCGCCCGGCGCGTGGCCATGACCTCGATGCCGCAGCTCGTGGCCGCCTTCCACAGCCTGGTCGGCATGGCCGCCTGCCTGGTGGCGGTGGCCGCCATCCACACGCCCGCCGCCTACGGCATCCTCGGCGCGGACGGCCACGTCCACCTGAATTCGCTGATCGAGCTTTCCCTGGGCCTGGCCATCGGCGCCATCACCTTCACCGGCTCGGTCATCGCCTTCGCCAAGCTGAACGGCAACATGAGCGGCGCGCCGATCCTGCTGCCCGCCCGCCACCTGATCAACATCGTCATCGCCCTGGCGATCGTCGCCCTGATCGTCATCCTGGTGTCCAGCGGCGGCTCGGCGCTGTGGGCCTTCTGGGGCGTCTTCGCCCTGTCGCTGCTGATCGGCGTGACCCTGATCGTCCCGATCGGCGGGGCGGACATGCCGGTCGTGGTCTCCATGCTGAACAGCTACTCGGGCTGGGCGGCGGCCGCGCTCGGCTTCACGCTGGAGAACATCACCCTGATCATCACCGGGGCGCTGGTCGGCTCCTCGGGCGCGATCCTCTCCTACATCATGTGCAAGGGGATGAACCGCTCCTTCATCTCGGTGATCCTGGGCGGCTTCGGCGCCGACGACTCCGCGGCCGCCGCCGGCGGCGGCAAGGTGGAGACGCGTCCGGTCAAGCAGGGCAGCGCCGACGACGCGGCCTTCATCATGAAGAACGCCTCCAAGGTGATCATCGTCCCCGGCTACGGCATGGCCGTCTCCCAGGCCCAGCACGCGCTGCGCGAGATGGCCGACGTGCTGAAGGAAGAGGGCGTGGAGGTGAAGTACGCCATCCACCCCGTCGCCGGACGCATGCCGGGCCACATGAACGTGCTGCTGGCCGAGGCCAACGTGCCCTACGACGAGGTCTTCGAGCTGGAGGACATCAACTCCGAGTTCTCCACCGCCGACGTCGCCTTCGTCATCGGGGCCAACGACGTGACCAACCCGGCGGCCAAGACCGACCCGCAATCGCCGATCTTCGGCATGCCGATCCTGGACGTGGAGAAGGCGCGCACCGTGCTGTTCGTGAAGCGCGGCATGTCCTCCGGCTACGCCGGCGTGGAGAACGAGCTCTTCTTCCGCGACAACACCATGATGCTGTTCGGCGACGCCAAGAAGATGGTCGAAGGCATCATCAAGGCGCTGTAGGCGGCTCGTCCGCCTGCGGCTGATTCGGCGTCCCGAACTGGTCGCGCGCCGGACCAACCGCCCTTGAGGGCAGGGTTTTTCGCCAAGCCTTGTACCGCCCGCCGCATGGGCCCATGGTTTCCGTAACAAAGATACGGGAGGCGTCCATGCGTTCAGGTGCAGGCGGAGCCATGCTCGCGTCAGTTCTCGCCCTGTCGAGTTTGGGGATTTCCAGTTGCAGTGAGAAGCCCGCGGCGCCGGAAGCGCCGCCCGCGTTCGGCCTGTCGACGGCCGAGCATTCCAACGGCGTGCTCGACTCGCGGACCGTCAAGGTGACCAGCAAGGACGGCTACGCCGCCGACGTCACCCTGACGCCGAGCTGGCGGGTCAGCGGCCGCAAGCTGGACATCAACTGGTACGCCGGGCTCAGCCAGACCAAGCGGTTCTTCCAGATCGCCAACGAATCCGGCGACGCGGCCAAGAAGCCCAACTGGCTGGTCAATCCGGACCAGGGCGTGCGCGGGGTCCGCGTCGCCTTCGACGGCGGTGAACTCCAGGCGAACAAGCCCACCACCACGCGGTCGGTCTTCGACGTGCCGGAGGGGGCCAAGACGGTCACCGAGGTCCAGTTCGACTTCGGCGATCCCGACGCCCCGGTCACCGCCACCTGGAAGTAGGCGCCCTCGGGGCGCGGCGAGCGCCTCGAACGCGGGCAGGCGCGGCCGAAATTCGGCCCCAAGGCGGCGGATAGTCTCGACGCGTCCTTAGGTCCTGCCCATATGCGGGGCGTCGAGGAGTAGGAGATGTCCGGCGCTCAGCGTTTCCACCCGGTCCGGGGCGAGCTGATCGATATCGGCGGCCGTCGCATGCGGCTGGTCCGCGCGGGCCGGCCGAGCGGCCGCCCGACGATCCTGTGCGAGCACGGCGCCTTCGGCTGCGCCGCCGACTGGGCCAGCGTCCAGTCGCGCCTGGCGGCCAAGGGGCTCTACAGCCTGGCCTACGACCGGGCGGGCCTGGGCCTGTCCGATCCCGGACCCAAGCCGCGCGACGGCCGCGCCATCGTCGCCGACCTGGAGGCCCTGCTCGCCCACGCCGGCGAGACCGGCCCCTTCGTGCTGGTCGGCCACTCCATGGGCGGGCTGATGGTGCGCCTGTTCGCCCACGCCGACCTCGAGCGGGTCAAGGGCGTGGTGCTGGTCGACGCGGTGACGCCCGAGGCGCTGGACATGCGTTTCGCGCGCCAGGCCGTCGCCCTGTTCGGCGGCGGGCTGCGGCTGGCGGGCCTGGGCGCCAAGGCCGGCCTGATGCGGCCGGTGGCGCGGTTCTCGGGCAATCTCATCGGCCTCACCGGCGAGGCGGCGATCGAAAAGCGCCGCATCTACGCCAGCGCCGTCCACGCCAAGTGGGCCGCCGAGGAAGTCGCCCAGTGGCCGGCCACCTCGGAGATGGCCCGCGCCGAACCCTTCGCGCCCAACCTGCCGATCGCGGTGATCACCGCCGGAAGCGAGGCGCAGAATCCCCGCCTGAAGGGGGTGCAGTCCCTGGCCGCCGAGGCCTCGCGCCACGGCTATGTCGAGCATGTGGAAGGCGCAAACCACGCCAGCCTGCTGGGCGAACGCTTCGCCGATCCGATCGTGCGCGGCGTGGAGCACGTGCTGAAGGCGGCGCGCGCCTAGCCCGGCTCGGTCTGGACCAGGCCGCAGGCGGCGGCGAACCGATCCGCCGCCAACGCCTTGACCGACAGCCCCGCCACCGGCCTGGCCAGCGGGCAGGCCGGGCCGTCCGCGTCCCCCAGGACCATCGGAAGGCCGCCGCGGGCCGAGGCCGGAACCGTCGCCAGCGCCCGCCGCTGCGCCTCGTCCAGGCGCGACAGTCCGCCGTGCAGCGGCCGGACCACCAGCCCCGGCAGCGAGGCCGTCAGCTCGAACCGGCCGTCCCACACCGTCGCCTCGCCGGGCGCCAGCGCCGCCTCGCCCAGGCCGCCGCGGGCCAGTTCGCCGGTTTCGCGCAGGACCAGCGCCGTCTCGCCATGGGTCTCGATCCGCGCGCCGGCCAGGGTCGCCACCACCTCGCCCTCGGCCGTCAGGGCGGCGGTCAGCCGGTCCAGCCGGTCGGCGCGGGGCGGGCGGCTGGTGCCGGCCGCGCAGAGGCAGGCGGCCGCCACGACGGCGCGCGCGGCCTGCGGCGGGGCCTCGCGCAGCGCCCGCCGGTCGAGCGCCAGGCCGCCCCAGGGTTCGGCCCGCACGGCGGCGGCGAGGCCGCCCATGTCCGGCGCGGGCTCCGGCGTCGCCGGCCTCGCCTGGCCGCCGGCCGCCAGGGCGGCGCGGGCCCGCGCGCGGGCGTAGGCCGGATTGTCGTTGGCCGGATCCTCGATCCAGCTTCGTCCCTGCGCGGTCAGCCAGGCGCGCAGCCCGGCCCGCCCCAGGCCGAGCATCGGCCGCAGCAGGAACAGGCCCCGGCCCTGCGGCCAGGCGGGGGAGGGCGCCCATTCGCGCGGCGCGGGCGTGGTCGAGCCGGCCGCCCGCATGGCCTGGGCCTCGGCCACGTCGTCGGCCGTGTGGCCCAGCAGGATCACCCGCGCCCCGGCCCGCCGCGCGGCCTCGGCCAACAGCCGGTGGCGCGCCGCCCGCGCGGCGGCGGGCAGCCCCCGGCTGGGCTTCGGGCCGGTCCATTCCAGCGCGGCGAACGGGCGGCCGAGACCGGCGGCGACCTCGCCGCACGCCGTCGTCCAGGCCGCGCTCTGCGCCTGCAGCCGATGGTCGAGGGTCAGCACCGCCAGCTCGCGCCCGTGCGCGCGGGCCCAGCGGTCGGCGGCCAGCAACAGGGCCAGCGAGTCGCCGCCGCCGGAGAAGCCGATGGCGATGGGTGCGGAATGCTCCGTCCGCAGACGGGCGTCGAGCCGCCGGGCGATCTCGGCGGCCGGGTCCGGCGTTTCGTCCGTCAGCCGCACTTGGCCTGGGCGGCGGTCGCGGCCGCCCGCGAGCGCACGTTGGACGGCGCCTTCGGATAGCGCTTGGAGAACTGGTCCAGCGCCTGGCAGGCTTGCGGCCCCTTCTTCAGGGCGACCAGCTCGCGGGCCAGCTCGACGGTGGCGTCCGGCGCCCAGCTCGTCTTCGGCCAGCCGCGGACCGCGCCGATATAGGCGGTCGCCGCGTCCGCGTGCGCGCCGCGGGCCGACAGGGTCTTGCCGTACCAGTACTGCCCCTCGGGCCCCTTGTCGGTGTCGCCATAGGCGTGGACGAAGGCGCTCCACGCCCGTTCGGCGGCGTCATAGTCGCCGTTCAGCATCAGTTGCCGGGCCTCGGAGAACGCCTCGCCGGGCGATGCGTTGGTCGCCGCGGCGGCCTGGCCGCCATCGGCCTCGCCGCCGCCGTCGTCCGCGGGCGGCGCCAGGCGCTGCTCCAGCGCCGTCACCCGGTCGGTCAGCGACTGTTCCTGAGCCTGCGAGGCCTGCAGCGCCCGGCGCGCTTCGTCCAGGTCGTGCGAGGTGGTCTCGAGCTGGCCGTTCAGCCGGGTGATCACCTGCTCCAGGTCGTTCACCCGCCGGGTCAGCTCCTGGATCTGGAAGTCGGTCTCGGCCGGCTGCACCACCACCGGCTTTCCGCTGTCGCGCCCCTGGTAGACGATGGCGCGCAGCTCGCGCACCACCTTCTCCATCTTGTCCAGGCGCCGCGCGTCGCGCGCGTCCAGCGGATCGTCCATCGGCGTCTGCGCGATCGAGGGCGCGGCGGTCGCCAGGACCAGGACGAGCGCGGCGGCGCTGGAAAGAAGGCGGCGGTGCGGCATGGCGATGGTCATCTGCAACGGGATGGGAATGAAGCGAAGGCTGGAGCGGCGGCGAAATTGCGGCCTGGAGCGCAAAAGGAAAAGGGGCGCGCAAAAGGAAAAGGGCCCCCAAACGAAAAGAGGGGACCGCGAACGGTCCCCTCCTCCTAGCCGGTCTGGTCCGGATCAGCGCGCGCCGGAGGTGATCGCCGTGTGGGCGTTCCGGTTGCGCTGGTAGGCGTCCTCGGTGGTGCCCGGATCGATCGGGCGTTCCTTGCCGTAGGACACGGTGGAGATGCGCGAGGCCGACACGCCGCGGTTCACCAGATAGTCGCGCACGGCGTTGGCGCGGCGCGCGCCCAGGCCGAGGTTGTATTCGCGGGTGCCGCGTTCGTCGGCGTTGCCTTCGATGCGCACCATCACGGCCGGATACTTGTTCAGCCAGGCCGCCTGGGCGTCCAGCACCGGCGCGGCGTCGGCGCGCACCGAATAGCTGTCGAAGTCGAAGTAGACGCGGTCGCCGACGTTGATCACGAAGTCCTGCTCGGTGCCCGGCAGCGGCCCTTGGGCGACGGGCGGCGGCGGCGGCGGGGTTTCCGGCGGGGCCGTGGCGGCCGGCGGCGGCGGCGTCGGGGCGGTCGGGGCGGGCTTCGGCCGCGTGCAGGCGGCTAGCGACGCGGCGGCGGCGGCGACGAGCGCCAGTCGAAGGGCGTGGCTGGTGTTGAAGCTCGTGGTCGGCACGCGGGCCTCTCCTCATCTGCAGGTTACATCACGCGCCGCAAATGGCGCTCTCGTCCAAACTCTACCTGACCCCCGTCCCGCGCAAGATTACTCAGGCCCTTTTGCGGCGAAGGTTTGACCTCACAAGACTGTCAGTCGAGCAAGGGCGACCATGCCGGGTCGGACCCCGATCCAGGATAGGGCGCCGGACGTTCAATACGTCCGGTTACGTCAACACTCCACAAACGCGGAGACCCGCCGGGCGTTTCCCGGTCGAACATCAAAACGCGGCCGTTGGGCGCCCAGGTCGGGCCCTCGTCCAGGTAGCTGGTGGTCAGGATCCGCTCGGCGGTGCCGTCCGAGCGCATGACGCCGATGTGGAACTGGTTGCCGGTCTGCTTGGTGAAGGCGATGAAGTCGCCGCGCGGGCTCCACACCGGCGTGGTGTAGCGGCCCGAGCCGTAGGAGATGCGGTGCACGTCCGAACCGTCGGCGTTCATCACATAGAGCTGCGGGCTGCCGCCGCGGTCGGAGTTGAAGGCGATCCGCCGTCCGTCCGGCGAGAAGGAGGGCGAGGTGTCGATCGCCGGGTCGACCGTCAGCCGCTTGGTCGAGTGGTCGTGCAGGTCCATCAGGTAGATGTCGCTGTTGCCGCCGCGCTCCACCGAGAAGGCCACCTTGGTCCCGTCCGGCGAGAAGCGCGGCGCATAGACCATGCCGTTGAAGTTCCCCAGGCTCTCGCGGCGGCCGGTCTCCAGGTTGAACAGGTACACGGACGATCCGTCCGGCCGCAGCACCATGTAGGTGATCTCCTGGCTCGTGGAGGAGAAGCGCGGCGTCATGACGATGTAGGCGCCGTCGGTCAGGTAGCTGGGGTTGGCGCCGTCCTGGTCCATGATGGCCAGGCGCTTGACCCGGGCGGTCTTGGGTCCGCTCTCGGCGACGAACACGACGCGGGTGTCGAAATAGCCCTTCTCGCCGGTCAGGCGCTCATAGATGGCGTCGGAGATTTTGTGCGCCACCCGCCGCCAGTTTTCCGGCGAGGCGGTGAACTGCGCGCCCAGCAGTTGCTGGCCGGCGTAGACGTCCCACAGGCGGAAATCCACGTGCATCCGCCCGTCCGGCTCGATCGTCACCTGGCCGTTCACCAGGGCCTGGGCGTTGATCGCCTTCCAGTCGTCGAAGCGCGGCTGCATCTTGATGTCGAGGTCGCGCTCGATGAAGGCCTTCGGGTCGATCGGCCGGAACAGGCCCGAGCGCTCCAGGTTGTTGGTGATCACCTTGGCGATGTCGGCGCCCTGCTCGCCGCCGAACAGCGGGATGGCGATCGGCAGGGGCTGGATGTCGCCGCGATTGACGTCGACCTCGATCTCCGCGCGGGCGGGCGGGGCCACGGCGGCGGCGGCCGTGACGGCGAACACCGCCGCGAAGGCGGCCATCCAGGTGGTGAAGCGCATGGGACGCATCTCCTCTTGCCTCAGGAACACGCTTCGCGCGCGTTGAAGTTCACCGCGATCTTCTGGCCGTAGAGCTCGCGCGGCAGGCTGCGGAACGGGGCGGCGGCGTAGACCGCGCGGCGCGCCCGGTCGGCGGCGGCGCGGGCCACGGCGGGGTCGGCCCCGGAGCGCACGTCCAGCTTCACGTCGCCGATCACCTGGCCGGTGGAGCCCAGGGTGAAGGTGGCGCGGATCATCACGTTCTGCGCGCCCTCCACCTCGCAGTTGGGGTTCCAGCGGCGCTGCAACTCGTCCGCCAGGCCGTTGAGCGCGCTGGCCGACAGGCCCGAGCCCAGGTCCGGCCGCGCCTCGGTGGCGGTTTCGGCCTGGGAGGCGCCCTTCTTGGCGTTGGCGCGCTCGGCCCCGGCGGACTTGCCCGATTTGCTGATGCTGGCCAGCAGCGAGTCGAAGTCCAGGTCCGAGGAGGCCTTCTTGGACGGCGGCTTCTTGGCCACGGGCGAGGTCTGCTCGGCCTTGGCCACGGCGGCGGGGGCGGTCTTGGCGGTGGGCGGCGCGGGCGTGGTCTCCGGCTGCGGCGTCACCGTCTCCACCGGCGCGTCGGGCGCGGGCACCTCGGTCTGGGCCTCCTGCACCTCGGGCGCCTTCACCGCGGGGCGAAGGTTGGTCGTCGGCGCGTTGGCCACGATGGTCACGGGCACGGCCGCGCCGATGCGGATCTCCTTGGCCCACGGCCAGGAGATCAGCAGCGCCAGCGCCACCAGCAGGTGCAGCGCCGCCGAGCCGGCCATCGCCGGCGAGAAGATCCGCGAGCTGGTCACGCCGACCTCACTGCGCAGGCGCCTCCGCGCGCTTGCCCTCGCCGGACGAGGGGCCGCCGGTGTCGGTGATCAGGTTGATCGAGGAAAAGCCCGAGGTGGACAACGCGGCCATCACCCGGGCCACCACCTCGTAGGACGCCCGCCCGTCCGCGCGCACGTAGATCGGCTTGGACAGGCCCTCGCCGGCCATGGCGGTCAGCCGCGGCGACAGCTCCGAGAACGGCACGGCGGAGTCCTGGATGTAGATCGAGCCGTCCTGGCTGATCGACACGGTCAGGGGCTCGCTCTGGTCCTGCACCGCCGAGGCCTCGGTCTTGGGCAGCTCCAGCGGCACGCCGGCGGTCAGCAGCGGCGCGGAGATCATGAAGATGATCAGCAGCACCAACATCACGTCGACCAGCGGGGTGACGTTGATCTCCGACAGCGCGCCGCGCCGGGCCCGCCTGCGCCGGCCGCGCCGCCCGCCCGCGGCGAAGGCGTCGTGGGTGGAAAGCGCCATGGTTCAGCCCGTCCGGTCGGCCAGGCGGCGCTGGATCGCCGTCGACAGGTCGTCGGCGAAGCCTTCCAGCCGGGCGGCGTACTTGCCCGCGTCGGTGGAGAACTTGTTGTAGGCGATATAGGCCGGGATGGCGGCGATCAGGCCCATGGCCGTGGCGAACAGCGCCTCGGCGATGGAGGGCGCCACCACCGCCAGGTTGGTGTTCTTCTGCAGGGCGATCCCCTGGAAGGCGTGCATGATCCCCCAGACCGTGCCGAACAGGCCGATGAACGGCGAGGCGGTGGCCACGATCGCCAGGGTGCCCAGCCCGTCCTCGGCCCGGCCGGACTCGCGGGCGATGATGGTGTCCAGGAGCCGGTCGATGCGGTGGGCCAGGAGCGCGATCTGGGTCTCGCTGGTCTGGCCCTTGGCGCGGGCGTCGCGCCATTCCTTCAGCGCCGCCTGCAGCATGCGGGGCAGGGGATGGGTCGGCCGCTCGCCGGCCTCCTGGGCGATCTCCTCCAGCGGCCGGCCCGAGGAGACCTTGTCCTCGAAGGCGTTGGCCGCGCGGTTCAGCCGCGTGAAGCGGAAGCCCTTGTCCAGGATCACCGCCCAGGACAACAGCGAGGCGAAGCCGAGGCCCAGCATCACCCCTTTCACCACCCAGCCGGCGCTCATGAACAGGGCGATGAACGAAAAGCTTTCAGGCGTGAGGCTGGCTGACGGGTCCATGCGGCCGGGGCTCCGGTAGTGGCTGGGGTCGAAGACGGCGTTTGAATCGCGGTGGTGGTGAAACTAAGGCGCTTCGCGGTCAGCCGAACAGGGGGCGCAGGGCTTCAACCAATCCTGATGGCGGTTTGCGCGGCCGGCCCGACAAATCGATGCAGGCGGCCTCCACCTGCGCCGTGCAGATCAGCGTCTGGCCGCGCAGGATGCGCTGGCTGATGAACAGGCGCGGGCCCTTCACGCGCTCGTAGATCGTGCGCACCTCCAGGGCGTCGTCGATCCGCGCGGGCGCCTTGAACTCGATCTCCAGCTTGACCACGGTGAAGGCCGCCGGGTCGGGCCGGTCCAGGAGTTCGGCGTGGCCGATCCCGATCAGGCGCAGGAAGTCCGAGCGGCCCCGCTCGAAGTAGCGCACGTAGTTGGCGTGATAGACCACGCCGGTGAAGTCGGTGTCCTCGTAGTAGATGCGCACCGGCAGGACGTGCTCGCGTCCCTCCAGCCAGCCGCCAATGGGATAGGCCTCGGTCATGGTCTTCGTGAATCGTGGTTGGCCGGTCCGGTCAAGGGTTCAGACGGCTCCATGACTCGCCTTCCGCGCCGAGCTCGGCTATAGGGGCGCCGCAATGTCCAGGACCGCGCACCACCACGGCCATCACCATTCGATCTCGCATGGCGGGATCGGCCGGGATCGCTTGGCCTGACGCGATCTTCCCAGCCGACGCCCCGCCGACGGGGCGCCATGGCTGACGCGCCCCGTCGCCGCCCTCCAAGGACCCGACGATGGACCCCGCAAATGCCCCTTCAAGCCTTCAACGCGCCCGCCGCCTTGCCGCGCCCGGCCGCAACCGCTAAGCGCGCGCCATGACCAGCGACGCCCCCCGCCCCGAAGCGCGCGCCCCGCGCGGCTTCGCCGACCGCAGAGCCCGCGACCTGGCCGCCGAGCGCGCCATCCTGGCCTCCGTCTCGGCCGTCTACGAGCGCTACGGCTTCGAGGCGCTGGACACCGGCGCCATGGAATACGCCGACGCCCTGGGCAAGTTCCTGCCCGACGCCGACCGTCCCAACGAGGGCGTCTTCGCCCTGCAGGACGACGACGAACAGTGGATGGCGCTGCGCTACGACCTCACCGCGCCGCTCGCCCGCTTCGTCGCGCAGAACTGGGAGACCCTGCCCAAGCCGTTCCGCCGCTACGCCTTCGGCTCGGTCTGGCGCAATGAAAAGCCCGGCCCCGGCCGCTTCCGCGAATTCACCCAGTGCGACGCTGACACCGTGGGCTCGGCCCGGCCCGAGGCCGACGCCGAGATCATCGCCATGGCCGCCGAGGGCTTCCAGGCGGCGGGCCTGGCCCGCGGCCAGGCGGTGCTGAAGATCAACAACCGCAAGCTGCTCGACGGCCTTCTGGCCGAGCAGGGCGTCGACGAGCGGCGCAAGCTCACCGTGCTGCGCGCCATCGACAAGTACGACCGCCTGGGCTGGGACGGCGTCGTCCACCTCCTGGGCAAGGGCCGGCTCGACGAGTCCGGCGACTTCACCAAGGGCGCGGAGCTTTCGGCGGGCGCCATCGCCGCCGTCGAGGGTTTCCTGAATTCGGCGTCCTCGCCGGACCTGACCCGCGCCCAGGTGATCGACGCCCTGGGCCGGCTGTCGCTCGGCGCGGCGGGCCAGGAGGCGCTCGCCGAGCTGGCGGCGATCGATACCGCCCTTCGCGCCCTCGGCGTCGGCGACGACCTGGCCAAGGTCGATCCCACCGTCGTGCGCGGCCTGGAGTACTACACCGGCCCGGTGTTCGAGGCCGAGCTCCTGCTGCAGACCGTCGACGACAAGGGCCAGGCCGTGCGCTTCGGCTCCGTTGGCGGCGGCGGCCGCTACGACGACCTGGTCGCCCGCTTCACCGGCCAGCCGGTGCCGGCCACCGGCTTCTCCTTCGGCGTCTCGCGCCTGGCCGCGGCCCTGCGCGCGGCCGGCCGCGACCTGGGCCGCCAGGCCCGCGGCCCGGTGGTGGTGATCGCCTTCGACGCCGCCCACATGGCCGAATACTACGCCGCCGCCGGCGAGCTGCGCGCCGCCGGGATCGCCGCGGAGGTCTATCTCGGCTCCTCCGGCATGAAGGCGCAGATGAAGTACGCCGACCGCCGCCTGGCCCCCGCCGCGATCATGCTGGGCGGCGACGAGATCGCCGCCGGCACGGTGACGGTGAAGGATCTCGACCTCGGCCGCGAACTGGCCGCCGGCGTCTCCGACAACAGCCAGTGGCGCGCCGAGCGCCCCGGCCAGGCCACCATCCCGCGCGGCGAGCTGGTGAGCTTCGTGCGGCGCATCGTCGGAGGCGGCGATGAAGGCTGAGCCCCGCGTCCCCGATGAGGCCCTGGCGGCGATCCGCGCCCCCTTCGCCGAGGCCGGCGCCGAGGCCGTCGATCCGCCGATCCTGCAGCCGCTCGGCGCGCTTCTGGACCTGGCCGGCGAGGCGCTGCGCGCGCGGCTGTTCATCGTCCAGGCCGAGGGCGGCGCCGAGGCCTGCCTGCGCCCGGACTTCACCGTCCCGGTCGCCCGCCTGCACCTGGAGCGGGGGGCCGGCGAGGGGCGCTACTACTATGAGGGCCGCGCCTTCCGCGCCGCGCCGGAGCAGTCCGGCCGCGCCGAGGAGTTCCTGCAGATCGGCCTGGAGCTCTATTCGCCGGCCGACGCGCCGGTGATCGAGGCCGACGCCGAGATCGCCGCCCTGGCCTGGGCCACCGCCCTGGCCGGCGGGCGCGAGGACCTGGCCCTCTGGCTCGGCGACGTGGCGCTGTTTTCCGCCTTCGTCGACTCCCTGGGCCTGGCCGGCCCCCTGGCCGACCGGCTGAAGCGCGCCGCCGCGCGCCCGCGCCTGCTGCAGGCCGAGCTCGCCCGCGCCGGCGCCGTCGAGGCGCCGGTCCAGGGCGGCCAGCTCGCCGCCACCCTGGCGGCCCTGCCGCCCGACGCGGCCGCCGCCCTTCTGGAGGAGGTCTGGTCCCTGGCCGGCGTGGAGCGGGTGGGCGGCCGCGGCGCCGCCGAGATCGCCCAGCGGCTGGTCAGCCGGGCCGAGGCCGCCCGCGCCCCGGCCCTGACCGAGACCCAGGCCGAGGCGATCCGCCGGTTCCTGGCCATCGACGCCGCGCCCGCCGAGGCCCTGGTCCAGCTTTCCGAGCTGGGCGGGGCCGATCCCGCCTTCGCCGCGGCGCTGGACGGCTGGCGCGCGCGCCTGGCGCGCCTGGCCGCCGCCGGCGTGCCCGCCGCGGCCATCCGCTTCGCCGCCGGCCTCGGCCACACCTTCGACTACTACGACGGCCTGACCTTCGAGGTGCGCAGCGCCGCCCTGGGCGCCGGCCGGCCGGTGGCCGTGGGCGGCCGCTACGACGGCCTGTCGGCGCGCCTGGGCGGCCCGTCCGCCCGCGCCGTGGGCGCCATGGCGCGGCCCTGGCGCGCCTTTGCGGGAGGCGAGGCATGAGCGCGCCCTTGATCATCGCTGTACCGTCCAAGGGCCGCCTGAAGGAACAGGTGGAGGAGTGGCTGGCCGACTGCGGTCTGGACCTGAAGGCCTCCGGCGGATCGCGCGGCTATTCGGCGGCGTTGAAGGGCCAGGCCGGCGTGCAGGTGCGCCTGCTTTCGGCCGGCGACATCGCCGAGGCGCTGGACGCCGGCGAAGTCCACCTCGGCGTCACCGGCGAGGACCTGCTGCGCGAGCGCGGCGGCGACCTGGACGCGCGCGTGCTCCTGCTGCGCGCCCTGGGCTTCGGCCGCGCCGACCTTGTCGTGGCCGTGCCCAAGTCCTGGCTCGACGTGGACACCATGGCCGACCTGGAGGCGGTGGCGCACGAGGCGGTGGCCCGCACCGGCCGGCGCATGCGCGTGGCCACCAAGTACCTGGCGCAGACGCGGGCCTTCTTCGCCCGCCACGGCCTGGCCGACTACCGCATCACCGAGTCCAGCGGCGCCACCGAGGGCGCGCCGGCCGCCGGCGCCGCCGAGCTGATCGTCGACATCACCACCACCGGGGCCACCCTGGCCGCCAACGGCCTGAAGGTGCTGTCCGACGGGCTGATCCTGTCCAGCCAGGCGCAGTTCGCCGCCAGCCTGCGCGCCGACTGGAGCGGCGGCCAGCTCGCCGTGGCCGAGCGGCTCCTGCGAATCATCGAGGCCCGCGCCGCCGCGCACGAGACCGCCACCCTGGTCTGGCCGGCGGAGGCCGGTGATTCTGACGCCGTTGTCGAACGTCTGGTGGCCGAGGGCGCGGTCCGGCGGCCCAACGGCCTGCTGGTCGCCGCTCGCGACCTGGCGCGGGCGTCTCTGGAGCTCTCGGCGGCGGGATTCGGCCCCGTCACGGTCTCCAGGCCCGATTTCGTGTTCGATCTGACCTGCCGGCCGTTCGAGCAATTGCGTCTTAGAACGCGCAATAATTGACGTTGATGTAAAAAATAGGTGGGCGAAGTGCGAAAAAATGCGCCCGCTCTCGGAAATCTGATCAGATTCTGCCTCTTTCTGGCGGCGCCCTCCATTGACTTGGGCACAAATTTGCCGTTCTCTCAAAACCGCGAGAGACAAGACGGCGACCAAGTCCTGAAGTCTCCGGCGTTTCGGGGAGGAAACGCCCTCTAAATAAGAGCGACAGCTCAAAAAAATTGGCCCGCCGCGATTATCCCCCGCGGCGGGCCGAAACTTTTCTGGGGTATTTGACTCGATTGTCAAAAGTAAGGGCGGCGCGGCGGCCGCCCTCGCCGGACCCGCGCGTCACCAGATTCGCACGCGATCCTCGGGCTTCACGTACATCGCATCGCCCGGCTTGACGCCGAACGCCGCGTACCAGGCGTCGATGTTCTTCACCGGCACGTCCACCCGGTACTTGGGCGGCGAGTGCGGATCGGAGACGAGCTGGCGCTTGGTCGCGTCGTCGCGGTACTTGCCCCGCCACACCTGGGCCCAGCCCAGGAACACCCGCTGGTCGCCGGTCAGGCCGTCGATCACCGGCGCGGGCTGGCCGTGCAGCGACACGTGATAGGCGTCCAGCGCCAAAAGCAGGCCGCCCAGGTCTGCGATGTTCTCGCCCATGGTCAGGTCGCCGTTGATGTGCGCGCCCGGCAGCACCTCCACGGCCGAGTACTGGGCGCCCAGCTTGGCGGCCTGGACCTGGAACTTGGCCGCGTCCTCGGCCGTCCACCAGTCGCTGAGCCGGCCGTCGCCGTCGGACTTGCGGCCCTGGTCGTCGAAGCCGTGGGTGATCTCGTGGCCGATCACCCCGCCGATCCCGCCGTAGTTCACCGCCGGGTCCGCGTCCGGGTCGAAGAACGGCGGCTGCAGGATCGCCGCCGGGAAGACGATTTCGTTCTTGGTCGAAGAATAATAGGCGTTGATGGTCGGCGGGGTCATGCCCCACTCGCTGCGGTCCACCGGCCCGCCCAGGCGGCCCACCCGGAAGTCCCAGTCGAAGGCGATGGCCCGCTCCACGTTGCCGTAGAGGTCGGCCTCGTCGACCTTCAGGCCCGTGTAGTCCCGCCACTTGTCGGGATAGCCGATCTTCACGTTGAACTTGGCCAGCTTCTCCAGGGCCTTGGTCTTGGTTTCCGGGCTCATCCAGGTGAGCTTCTCGATCCGGCCGTGCATGGCCGTCAGGATGTCGCCCACCAGGGCTTCCATCTTGGCCTTGCTCTCCGGCGGGAAGTAGGCCGCCACATAGACCTTGCCCAGCGCCTCGCCGATCTGATTGTCCACCAGCGAGACCCCGCGCTTCCAGCGCGGCCGCTGCTCGGGCTGGCCCGAGAGCGTGCGGTTGTGGAAGTCGAAGTGCGCCTCGTCGAAATCCTTGGACAGGTACGGCGCGGCGTTGTCGGCCAGGGCGAAGGCCTCCCAGGCCTGCAGCGTGTCCACCGGGGTCGCGGCGAAGATCGCCGCGATCTTCGGGAAGGCGGTGTTCTCCGCGGCGATCACCCGGTCCACCTTGGAAAGCCCCGCCCCGTCCATGAAGGCGGCCCAGTCGAAGCCGGGCGCATAGGCCATCAGGGCCTTCACGTCATAGGGGTTGTAGGTCTTGTCGTCGTCGCGGCTCTCGGCGCGGGTCCAGGAGGCCTTGGCGATCTTGGTCTCCATCTCGACGATCGCCTTGGCGTTGGCTTCCGGATCGGACCAGCCCACCAGGGTCAGCATCTTGGCCACATAGGCCTCGTACTTGGCCTTCTGGTCGGCGAAGCGGGCCTCCAGATAGTAGTCGCGGTCCGGCATGCCGAGCCCGGCCTGGAGCAGATAGACCGCGTAGTGCTGCGGGTCCTTGGCGTCGTCGGACACATAGGCCCCGAAGAAGGCCCCGCCGAAGGCGTGTTGCGACACGCCCATCAGCCGGGCCAGGTCGATGTGGGTCTTGGCCGCGCGGATCGCATCCAGCTCGCCGGCCAGCGGCTTGGCGCCCAGGGCCTCGACGCGGCCCTCGTCCATGAAGCTCTTGTAGAAGGCGCCGATCTTGGCGTTGTCGCCGGTGGCCGCCGGGTCGGCCGCGGCCTTCTCGACCACCGCGCGCATGCGGTTCACCGACAGCTCGTTGAGCGCGTCGAACACCCCGTAGCGCGAGCGGTCGGACGGGATCGTCAGCTTCTGCACATAGGCGCCGTCGGCGTAGGTGTAGAAGTCCTGGCCCGGCGCGACGGCCGTGTCGCGGCCGGCGAGGTCGAAGCCCCAGGTTCCCATGCGCGGGGCCTGGGTGAGGTCGGTGGTGGGGGCCGCTCCGCCGCCGGCCGGCGCGTCGGCCGCCGATTGGGTCGGGCGCGGCTGGAAGGCCATGGCCGGGGCCGCGGCGGCCAGGACGGTGGCGGCGGCCGCCGCGAACCAGAGCTGCTTCATGGATCTGAGCCTTCAGAATTGGGACGTGGCCGGACCATGCCCGCCACGCCCCCTTTAGGCTCATTACAATTTCGTTAGGCCGCGCCCTGGCCCAGGGCGTCCAGCGCCTGGGCGCGCACGGCCTTGTAGTCGAGCTTGCCGTTGGGCGCGCGGCCCACCGGCGCCAGCACCAGTTCGCGCGGCGCCTTGTAGTCGGCCAGGTGCTCGCGCACGTGGGCGGCCAGGTCGGCGAGGCTGGGCTCGGCGTCGCCGCCATAGTCCACCACCGCGCAGATCCGCTCGCCGAAGCGCTTGTCCGGCACGCCGACCACCGCGGCGTCGCGCACGCCGGGGAAGCGCTTGAGCGCCTCCTCCACCTCTTCGGGGAAGACCTTCTCGCCGCCGGTGTTGATCACCTGCGAGCCGCGGCCCAGGAGGGTGATCGAGCCGTCCGCCTCCAGCGTGGCCCAGTCGCCGGGCACCGACCAGCGCCGCCCCTCGAAGGTGCGGAAGGTCTTGGCCGACTTTTCCGGGTCCTTGTAGTAGCCGACCGGCGTGAAGCCGCCCACGGCCACCAGGCCCCGCTCGCCAGAGCCGGCCGCCACGCGCCGGCCGTCCTCGGTGAACACCGCCGCGTTGGGCCCGGCCATGAACTTGGCGGTCTTGGCCGCCTCGCCGCCGCCCGAGGTCGATCCGGCCAGGCCGAGCGCCTCCGACGAGCCCAGGCTGTCGATCAGCATCACCTGCGGCAGGTGTTTCAGGAGGCCCTGCTTGTTCTCCGCGCCCCACATGGCGCCCGACGAGACGATCCGCTGCAGGCTGGGCATTTTCCAGCGGCCGGGATTGGCCTCCAGCGTCTCCAGCATCGGCGCGGCGAAGGCGGGCCCGACGATGATCAGGCCGCTGGCGCCCAGGCGCTCGACCTCGTCGAACAGGGCGGCCGGGTCGAACCGGCGCTGGGGCAGGGTGGCGATCGCCGAGCCGGCGGTGAGCTGGCCGAACGAGATGAACTGGCCGGTGGCGTGCATCAGCGGCGCGACGGGGATGGTGATCTGCTGCGGCGCGCCGGCCGCGGCGGCGGCCTTGGCCCGCTCGCCCGCCTGGGCCACCGTCTCCAGCGGCGGCAGGCCGGCCAGGAGGTTGCCGCCTCCGCCCAGCGCCCTGAACAGGTCCTCCTGGCGCCACATCACGCCCTTGGGCATGCCGGTGGTGCCGCCGGTGTACATGAAGAGCAGGTCGTCGCCCGAGCGGCCCCAGGGCGCTTCGGTGCGGTCGGCTCCGGCGGCGACGATCGCCGCATAGTCCTCGGCCCAGTCAGGGATGGCGTGGCCGTCCTCGGCCACCGCGATCCAGACCTTCACCTTGGGCAGGCGCCCGCGCACCTTGTCGGCGGTCTCGGCGAAGGCGGCGTTGAACACCACCGCCTCGGCGTCGGCGTTGTCGAACAGGTAGATCAGTTCTTCGTCGGCGTAGCGGTAGTTGGTGTTGAACGGGACCAGCCCGGCCTTGAAGGCGGCGAAGTAGGTCTCCAGGTACTCGGGCCCGTTATAGAGGTAGGCTGCGACCTTGGACTGGCGCTGAAGCCCGGCGGCCAGCAGGCGCGCGGCCAGCGCGTCGGCGCGGCGGTCGAACTGGCTCCAGGTGATCACCCGCTCGCCGTGGATCAGGGCGGGGCGCTCCGGAATCGCCGCAGCGACGGACTCCCACAGGTTCGCGTAATTCCATGCCTCCATGGGCCTATCTCCATTCATAAAATATGGGCGGCATATGGGGGCGGGCCGGCGGCGGGTGTCAACGCCGAGGCGCCTGCGCGCGCGGCGCCGTTTTCTCGCGGCGCGAGATTCTCGCCGGCCGTTCCAACTGGCATAGTGGCCGCGCGCGACTAGGAGACCTGATGGAGAGCCACGTATCGCCCGGCGAATACAAGGACTTGGTCCTGTTCCTGGCCACGGCCGGGGTCGTCGTCCCGCTCTTCCGTCGCTGGCGCATCAGCCCGATCCTCGGCTTCCTCGGCGCGGGCGTCGCGCTGGGGCCCTACGGCCTGGGCGCCTTGGCCGACCGCGCGCGCTGGCTCAACGCCCTCACCGTCGACAAGCCCGAGGAGATCGCCCAGCTCGCCGAGCTGGGGGTGGTGTTCCTGCTCTTCACCATCGGCCTGGAGCTGTCCTGGGAGCGGCTTCGGCTGATGCGCCGCTACGTCTTCGGCCTCGGCGCGGCCCAGGTGGGCGTCTCCATCGCCGCCATCGCCGCCGTGGCCATGGCGTTCGGCCAGTCGGCCCTGGCGGCCGCGGCGATCGGCGCGGCGCTGGCCCTGTCGTCCACCGCGATCGTCATGCCGGCCCTGGTGGAGAACAAGCGCCAGCATTCCCTGGCGGGGCGCGCGGCCTTCTCGGTCCTGCTGTTCCAGGACCTCGCGGTGGCCCCGATCCTGGTGACGCTGTCGATCCTCGGCGGGCGTCAGGCCGAGGCCCTGTCGCCGCGGCTGCTGCTCACCTTCGCGCCGGCCGCCCTGGGCGTGCTCCTGCTGCTGGTCGTCGGCCGGCTCTTCCTGAGGCCCATGCTGCGCTCGGTGGCCAAGGCCAAGAGCGAGGAGCTGTTCATGGCCGCCTGCCTCTTGGTGGTGATCGGCGCGGGCCTGGTCAGCGCGCTCGCCGGCCTGTCCATGGCCATCGGCGCCTTCATCGCCGGGCTGCTGCTGGCCGAGACCGAGTTCCGCCACGAGGTCGAGGTGACGATCGAGCCCTTCAAGGGGCTGCTGCTGGGGCTCTTCTTCCTGTCCGTCGGCATCAGCCTGAACCTGTCGCTGCTCGCCGCCCAGCCGCTGTTCATCCTCGGCGTGGCGCTCGGCCTGATCGGGCTCACCGGCGCGGTGGTCTACGTCCTGGCGCGCCTGTTCGGCCTGCCGCGCACCGCGGCGCTGGAGGCGGGCCTGCTCCTCGCCGGCGGCGGGGAGTTCGCCTTCGTCATCCTCAGCTCGGCGATGGACGCCGGCATCGTCGATCGGCCCCTGGGCCAGAGCGTGGTGGTGGCCGCCACCCTGTCGATGATGGCCATCCCGTTCCTGGCGGGGCTGGGCGCGCGCCTGGCCGGCCGCCGGCCCGAGCCCAGCGAGGCGCCGCCGGAGACCGATCCCGGCGACGCGCCCGCCGAGGCCCAGGTGCTGATCGTCGGCTACGGCCGGGTCGGCCGGCTGGTGGGCGAGATGCTGGACCGCCACCAGGCGTCGTGGATCGCCGCCGAGCGCGACGCCAAGCTGGTGCAGACGGCCCGCCGCGACGGACGCGCGGTCTACTTCGGCGACGCCGCGCGGCCGGAGTTCCTGCGCCGCTGCGGCCTGGCCGAGGCGCGGGCGCTGGTGGTCACCATGGACAATCCCGACGCCGCCGAGGCGGTGGTGGGCCTGGCCCGGACGATGAATCCCCGCCTCGCCATCGTCGCCCGCGCCCGTGACGCGCGCCACGCCCAGCGGCTCTACGAGCTGGGCGCCACCGACGCCGTGCCCGAGACCGTCGAGGCCAGCCTGCAGCTTTCGGAGACCATCCTGGTCGAGATCGGCGTGCCCATGGGCCTGGTGATCGCCTCGATCCACGAGCGCCGCGACGAGTTCCGCGCCGAGCTCAACCGGCCCGAGGCGCTGGGCGGGCGGGCGCGCCGGTTCCGCAAGCAGGACGCGAGCTGAGCCTCTCGGCCGCCCGCGTCCGGAACCAAGCCAGGGCCCGGGGCGTTGGGAGCTTTGGCGCGGCAGGGGCGCCGGGCGTAGAGGGGGCGGCATGCGATTCGATCCGGCGCGATCTGCGGGCCCGGCGCGCCGCGCCGCCGATTCGTGCGGCGCCCCGTCTCATTCACAAGTCTTCCCAAGAACTCGTCGCCGCACGTTGCTTTCCGAACGTCGATACGCGGTTGAGCTGTTCAGACGGGCGCGAAACCTTGCGAACGCCGCGGATTCTCCGAAACGCCCGCAGAACGCCGGCGAACGCCGCCGTGTTCCTCAACCGATCGTTGATTCGTCTCGGCTTTATTGTGTAGCGTCCACGGCCAAGCCGCGACGGCCGGGGAGAATGCAAGCGAGGTGTGGCTTCGGCGCACTTCCGCGCCGCTTCGGCATTGATATAACGACGCTGGGTCAATGGGCCGCAGCAGACGGCAAGAAAGGGCTCTAAACTATGAAGTTCAAGCTATTGGCGGGTGCTGCGCTGGCTGCGGTCTTCGCCGCGTCGGGCGCGTCCGCCCAAACCACCGGTTGGTACGGCGCTGTCGACCTCGGTTATCACTGGCCGGACAGCCTGGAAGGCAAGTCCGCCAACAACGCCGCGAACAACGCGCCCTACATCTGGAACTTCAACCAGGATGACGACTGGGCCGGCTTCGCGCGTCTCGGCTATCAGCTGAACCCGCACTGGCGCGTCGAGCTCGAGGGCGGCTATCGCCCCGGCGACATCAATTCCGTCCAGGGCGGCAGCAACCAGGTGGTGTACGGGCTCTGCACGCCCGGCGTCGTCCGCTCCGCCGCCAACGCGGCCTGCGGCTCGCCCTCCGGGAACCTCGAAGCCTGGACCGTGATGGGCAATGTCATCTACGACTTCATGCCCGAATCGGCGATCAACCCGTTCCTCGGCGCGGGCATCGGCATCAACCACGTCAAGGCTGACATCCTCGGTCAGTTCTCGAACGTGACCGGCACGATCTCCACGGCCAACCCGGCGATCCAGAACCTGACCATCGACGACAGCGACACCGCTTTCGCCTGGCAGATCCTGGCCGGCTTCGCCTGGAAGGCGACCGATCGCCTGAACGTGGACCTGACCTACCGCTATCTGGACGGCTCGGACCTGAGCTTCTCGTCCACCGGCAGCGGCGCGCTGCAGCCGGGCGCCTTCAGCGGCGACTACAAGGACAACTCGGTGACGCTCGGCCTGCGCTACTCGTTCGCTGCGCCGCCGCCGCCGCCGCCTCCCCCGCCGCCGCCGCCGCCCCCGCCGCCTCCCCCGCCGCCTCCGCCTCCGCCGCCGCCTCCGCCGGCCTATGAGGCGAAGCAGTTCATCGTCTACTTCCCGTTCGATCAGTACGTGCTGACGCCGGAAGCCCAGGCGGTGGTGCAGGAAGCCGCGAACTACGCCACCCAGGGCCATGCGACCCAGGTGGTGGTGGTCGGCCACACCGACACGTCCGGTTCGCCGGCCTACAACGTGCGTCTGTCGGAACGCCGCGCGAAGGCCGTGGCCGACGCGCTGGTGGGCCTGGGTGTCGACCAAGGCACCCTGCAGGTCGACTGGAAGGGTGAATCCGAACCGGCCGTCGACACTGGCGACGGCGTGAAGGAACCGCTGAACCGTCGTTCGACGATCGACATCAACTTCTGATCTCGGTCGAACGGCTCAGCCGTCTGAATGGGAGCCCGGCCGCAAGGCCGGGCTCCTTTCTTTTGCGCTGTGCTTCGCTGAGCCGTGAGGGTCCGCGCTCAAGTCCGCTGCATCGACTCTGGCGTTTGCCGCACTGATTGGACGCCCCTTCAGCAAGGGCTCCGGCTTTTTGTGATCCGTGCGATCAGCGCGTCCAGCTCGCGCTGCATCCGTGTGTGCTTGCGGCTTCCAACGACCGTCGCCCAACTCCCCTTCGTATGGAGATCGGTGCAATACTTCCGAAGTCTGGCGCGGAACGCCTTGCCGTTTGGAAGGCCGGCTTCACGCGCCATTTCTTCGGCGTTGGTGATGCGCTCTTTCACACCAAGCACGATAGGCGTTCGCGTCGGCCCACGCCATGTTGTTCGGCGGGGCCGACCCTCTCGCCCGCCCGCCTATCCGGCGATCAGGATCCACGCGCCGATGGCGGCGAAGCACGCCGCCGCCGTCCAGCGCACCAGCTTCAGCGGGATCTTGCCGGCCACGGCGTCGCCGGCCAGCACCACCGGCGCATTGGCGATCATCATCCCCAGCGTCGTGCCGGCCGCCACCATCAGCACCTGATGGAAGCGCGCGGCGAGCGCCACGGTCGCCACCTGGGTCTTGTCGCCCATCTCCACGAAGAAGAACGCCACCGCCGTCGTCCAGAAGATCGAGGCGCCCGGCCGGTCCTTGGGGTGTTCGTCCTCCTCGAAGGTGTCGGGAATCAGCGCCCAGGCGGCGAAGCCCAGGAAGGCCAGGCCCAGCACCCATTTCATCCAGGGGCCTTGCAGGAACGCGCCCGCGGCCGCGCCGACGCCGGCCGCCATCAGGTGGTTGGCGATGGTCGAGACCAGGATGCCGGCGATGATCGGGACGGGCTTGCGAAAGCGGGCGGCGAGCAACAGGGCCAGAAGTTGGGTCTTGTCGCCGATCTCGGCGACGGCCACGAGGCCCGTGGAGACGAGGAGGGGTTCCATGAACTGTCCGGGCGGGGTCGCGCATGACCAAAGGCTCTCCGCGCCGCCGACCCCGCATTTGATCGACGCGCGAAAGCCAAAGGTCTCGCCAAGCTCACGCCGGATGCGCCATGCCGCCCTCCGCGTCGCGCTTCGGGCCTGCAAGTCTGTTGACGCACCCCCCGCTGAACGCGCGGGCGGCTACTCCCCAGTGACGGTTAAGGCCAATAGCGGCGCGCCGCTCGCCGCGCAAGCCCAGGGCTTGGGCGCCGTCGCGCCGGTCGTTTTGTCACAGTCGCGTGACAGGGGAATCGGCGAGCCGCGGCAATCCCTTGTGCAACTTGGCCCCGTCCGCCGTGTTAACCTCTCGTTTACGAAAAACTCTGGGGACGGAGGCGATCGCCCCGTTGACGAGTCATTAGGGTTAGCCCCCATATCGTGGGTGCGGGCTTGGCGAGCCCACTAGATGTAGTCATCCAGGCGCCAAATCGGGCGGGGGGCCCGAAGCGCCGGTCAGTAAATGGATATTGGGGCATGAGCAGCAGCGAAGCGGTCAGGCGGACGGTTTCTGAAGGCGCCCAAGGCGCTCAGACGAGGGTCGAACGACCGCAATTGCAGCTTGTTCGAAAGGTCGAGGTCGACCGTTCGCGCGACGCCCTGCTCACCGAGTTCGGCAAGACCACCCTGGAGGACCGTTACCTCCTGGCCGGCGAATCCTACCAGGACATGTTCGCCCGGGTGGCCACGGCCTACGCCGACGACGCCGAGCACGCTCAGCGCATCTACGACTACATCTCCAACCTCTGGTTCATGCCGGCGACGCCGGTGCTCTCCAACGGCGGCGCCGGGCGCGGCCTGCCGATCTCCTGCTTCCTCAACGCCGTGCCGGACAGCCTGGAAGGCATCCAGGGCGTCTGGAACGAGAACGTGGCGCTGGCCTCCAACGGCGGCGGCATCGGCACCTACTGGGGCGGCGTGCGCTCCATCGGCGAGAAGGTGAAGGGCGCGGGCCAGACCAGCGGCATCATCCCCTTCATCCGCGTGATGGACTCGCTGACCCTCGCCATCAGCCAGGGTTCCCTGCGCCGCGGTTCGGCGGCGGTCTACCTCGACATCCACCACCCGGAGATCGAGGAGTTCCTGGAGATCCGCAAGCCGTCGGGCGACTTCAACCGCAAGTCCCTGAACCTGCACCACGGCATCTCGATCACCGACGAGTTCATGGAGGCCGTGCGCGACGGGGCCATGTTCGGCCTGCGCTCGCCCAAGAACAACGAGGTGATCCGCGAGATCGACGCGCGCACCCTGTGGCAGAAGATCCTGGAGATCCGCCTGCAGACCGGCGAGCCCTACCTGATCTTCGCCGACACCGTGAACCGCGCCATGCCGCAGCATCAGCGCGAACTGGGCCTTTCCGTGCGCCAGTCGAACCTGTGCTCGGAGATCATGCTGCACACCGGCAAGGACCACATGGGCAAGGAGCGGACCGCGGTCTGCTGCCTGTCCTCGGTCAACGCCGAGAAGTTCCTGGAATGGCGCGACCATCCCACCTTCGTCGAGGACGTGATGCGCTTCCTCGACAACGTGCTGCAGGACTTCATCGACCGCGCCCCGGCGCAGATGGAGCATGCGGTCTACGCGGCCCTGCGCGAGCGTTCGGTGGGTCTGGGCCTGATGGGCTTCCACTCGTTCCTGCAAAGCCAGAACGTGCCCTTCGAGAGCGCCCTGGCCAAGAGCTGGAACATGCGGCTCTTCAAGCACCTGCGCCGCGAATGCGACAAGGCCAGCCGCACCCTGGCCGCCGAGCGCGGCGCCTGCCCGGACGCGGCCGACCGCGGGGTGATGGAGCGCTTCAGCCACAAGCTGGCGATCGCGCCGACCGCCTCGATCTCGATCATCTGCGGCGGCACCAGCGCCGGCATCGAGCCGATCCCGGCCAACATCTACATGCACAAGACGCTGTCCGGCTCCTTCGCCGTGCGCAACACCTACCTGGAGGCGCTGCTTGAGCGCCACGGGAAGAACACGCCGGCGGTGTGGGACTCGATCCTGCAGAACGAGGGCTCGGTGCAGCACCTCGACTTCCTGACCCAGGACGACAAGGACGTCTTCAAGACCGCCTTCGAGATCGACCAGCGCTGGATCGTCGAACTGGCCGCCGACCGCACGCCGGACGTCTGCCAGAGCCAGTCGGTGAACATCTTCCTGCCCGGCGACGTCGATAAGTGGGACCTGCACATGCTGCACTGGCAGGCCTGGGAGCGCGGCTGCAAGTCGCTCTACTACCTGCGCTCCAAGTCGGTGCAGCGCGCCGCCCACGCCGGCGGCGAGGGCGCTCAGGCCCAGGTGGTGGTCGCCGAGCGCACCGACTATGAAGAGTGCCTCGCCTGCCAATAGGCGGGGCGCTTTTCCTCCAAACTGACCCGAAACGCCGTTCTGCGACCGCTCCAGGCGAATTTCCGCTCGCCTGGAACCGGATTCATCTCCCAACCATTCCAAATATTTGGGAAGATGCGACTAGGATCGAACGATCCGGGGCGTAGACGGGAGAACCCTCGGACCATGCGGCTTTGGGCGGTCATAGCCACGGCCCTGGCGACCGGCGCGAGCGCGGCTCCCGCCGTGGCTGGCGAGTCCGCGGCGCTGGCCCGGCTCCTGGAAAAGACCGTTCCCGTCACTGACGCCGAGCCCGCTTCCGGCTGGGTGCGGGACGATGCGGCCGCCAACCTGATCGAGCGCATCACCCGCGTCTCGCCGGCCGCCGGGCGGCTGGACGTCGACTGGAACACCCGCTTCATCCCGCTGGGCCGCGCCGACGGCGGCGGCGCCAACTTCCTGCAACTGTCCGTGGGCCGTTCCCTGCGCACGCCCGCGGCCCTGCCGCTCAGCCTGGACCGCGCCGTCTACGAGACCGACGCCTACGAGGTGGCGCTGCGCCGCGACTGGTCCTTCGCCCGGTTCGACGCCGGCGCCTACGACGTGGACATCACCCCGCACGCGGGCCTCGGCTGGTCCAACCAGGACGGGGCCACCGCCGAGGCCGGCGCCACGCTCAGCCTGACCCAGCGCGCGGACCACGGCGTGCGCGACGCGCTCAACGGCCTGGGCGTGCGCGACGGCGCCGACTTCGGCGAGCGCGGGCGCTGGTACATGTTCGCCGCCGCCAGCGGCCGGGCGGTGGGCCTCAACATGATGCGCGAGCCGGGGCGCTGGAACGACGCCGGCTGGTCCACCGATTCGGCCAGCGCGCTCGTCGGCGACGCCCATGTGGGCGTGGGCTGGCGCAAGGGCCCGCTGCAGACCTCGCTGGGCTACATCCACCGCGAGGTGAAGGGCCAGAACATGATCTGGGGCCAGCGCACCAAGGACGACTCCCTGGTCGCCTTCTCCCTGACCATCAAGCCTGACGAAGAATAGCCCCGGCGCGGAGGCGATCTTCCCAGCGAAGGCCGGAATCCAAGCCGACAATTCCGCGCCGCCCCCTCCCCCACTTCGCGGGGGAGGAGATCGAAACTGCGCCGCTGCAAATTCTCCTCCCCCTCTGGGGGAGGGGGACCGCGAAGCGGTGGAGGGGGCTCCGCCGATCCCGCGTCGGCGGCCAGGCCCGCAAGCTCACGCTCCCGTATAGTCCGGCTGGTTCTCGGGGCGGGCGCGGATGAAGGCGTCCAGCGCCGCGCAGCGCGCCTCCACGGCCAGCAGCAGCGGGTAGGGGGAAAGGTCGCAGCCGAATCGGCGGCCGTTGCGCAGTTGCGGCACGAGGTGCAGGTCGGCCCATCCCGGCGTCTCGGAAAAGCAGAACGGCCAGTCCGCCGGCCGCTGCGCCAGCGCCGCTTCCAGGGCGGTGAAGCCCTCGGTCATCCAGTGGCGCAGCCAGCGTTCGACGCCGGCCTCGTCCACGGCGAGCTCCTCGGCCAGGAACCTGCGCACCCGGTTCACCGTCAGGGCGTGCATCTCGGCGGCGATGTGCTGGGCGAAGGCGCGGGCCTGGCCGCGGACGATCGGATCGGCCGGCAGCAGCGGCGGCTCGGGCCAGCCTTCCTCCAGATAGGCCAGGATCGCGCCGGACTGGGCGATCACCTGGCCGTCCACCTCCAGCGCCGGCATCAGCCCCTGCGGGTTGATCCTCCGGTATTCGCCGGGCGCCAGGCTCGGGACCGAGACGTAGTCGTAGGCGATCCCCTTCAGGTTCAGCGCGATGCGCACCCGTTCGCCCGCCGAGTTGCGCTGGTTGGTGTAGAGCTTCACGATCCGGCCCTCCCTGGTCCGCCGCGGCCACGGTCGGCCCGGCGCGCCAGTGTCGCATCGAAATGCGTCACCACGGATTCATCCCCAGGCCGTTCACAACATCTTGGGCGCCTGCGTTAACTCGCCGCTAGATGTTGTCCGTTTCATTGTTAATGTCATCGCCAGCATCTCGCCTCGGAGTCGCTCCCGTGTCCGCCAAATCCCTGCCCGGCCTGCTCACCCCGTCCTACGCCTACAAGCCCTTCCGCTATCCGTGGGCCTACGACTTCTGGAAGAAGCAGCAGCAGGTGCACTGGATGCCCGAGGAGGTCCCGCTCGGCGAGGACTGCAAGGACTGGGCGGCCAAGCTCAACGACAAGGAGCGCAACCTCCTCACCCAGATCTTCCGGTTCTTCACCCAGTCGGACGTCGAGGTGAACGACAACTACATGGAGCGCTACGGCCGGGTCTTCAAACCGACCGAGGTGAAGATGATGCTGGCGGCGTTCTCCAACATGGAGACGATCCACATCGCCGCCTACGCCCTGCTGCTCGAGACGATCGGCATGCCCGATTCGGAGTTCACGGCGTTCCTCGACTACCAGGCGATGCGCGACAAGCACGACTACATGCAGACCTTCGGCGTCGATAGCGAGGCCGACATCTGCCGCACGCTGGCCATGTTCGGCGGCTTCACCGAAGGGCTGCAGCTCTTCGCGTCCTTCGCCATGCTGCTGAACTTCCCGCGCCACAACAAGATGAAGGGCATGGGCCAGATCGTCTCCTGGTCGGTGCGCGACGAGAGCCTGCACTGCGAAGGGATCATCAAGCTCTACCACGCCTTCAACGCCGAGACCGGCGCGGTGACCAAGGCCGTGGCCGACGACATCGTCGACTGCTGCAAGACGGTCGTGGGGCTGGAGGACAAGTTCATCGACCTGGCCTTCGAGGCCGGCGAGGTCCAGGGCATGACCCCCGAGGACATCAAGAGCTACATCCGCTTCATCGCCGACTGGCGCCTGCGCCAGCTCGCCCTGCCGGAAGTCTACGGGGTGAAGGAAAACCCGCTGCCCTGGCTGCAGGCCATGCTGTCGGGCGTGGAGCACGCCAACTTCTTCGAGGCCCGCTCCACCGAGTACTCCAAGGCCGCCACCAAGGGCCAATGGCACGGCGAAGCCGGCGTCTGGGCCGAGTTCGACCGCCTGCTGGTCAAGCGGTCGGAGAACACGCTGCCGGCGGAGTAGGGCTCAGGCCGGGCTCGGCGGCGCCTCGAGCGCCGGCGGCCTGGCGGAGAAGCGCTGGCTGGTCAGCTCGCCGAACGGGCCCTGCACCAGCAGCTCCACGTCGTGGCCGGCCTTGACCGCCTCGCGCGCCAGGCTGGCGCCCACGCGGCTGGCCTCGCTGATGTTGGCGAACGGACCCATGCGGCGGCGCTCGCCCACCAGCCGCCACGACGCGCCCAGCCGAAGAATCGCGTACCTGAAAATGGACATTTCAGCCTCCCGTCAGGACTGGTCCGCGGCGGCGATGGCGCGCCGTTTACGACTCCTGGTGGAGGATTGCGCCGATTTTGGGGCTCAAGGTTGCGCGCCGTGAGGCGGGCGGCCTAGCCCCACGGGCCCTTGCGCGGCCCGTCCTGCCCACCGGTCACCGGCACGGCGGTGCCGCGGGCGCGCGGTTTGGCCGGCGCGGTCCAGCCGCCGCCGCTTCCGCCCGCCAGCTTCATCAGCGCCTCGACGCGGTTGCGCGTCGCCGGGTGGGTGGAGAACAGGTTGTCCGCGCCCTGGCCCGACAGCGGGTTGATGATGAACATGTGGCTGGTCGCCGGATTGCGCTCGGCGTCCACGTTCACCACGCCCTTGGCGTAGGCCTCGATCTTGGCCAGCGCCGAGGCCAGCGCCTGCGGATCGCCGCTGATCTCGGCGCCGCCCCGGTCGGCCTCGTACTCGCGTCCGCGGCTGATGGCCATCTGCACCAGGGCAGCGGCGATGGGCGCCAGCAGGGCCAGCGCGATCGTGCCGATCAGGCCGGCCCCGCGCTCGCGGCTTCCGCCGAAGAAGAAGGCGATGTTGGCCAGCGCCGAGATCGCCCCGGCGATGGTCGCCGTCACCGTCATGGTCAGGGTGTCGCGGTGCTTCACGTGCGCCAGCTCGTGGCCCATCACCCCGCGGATCTCGCGCCGGTCGAGCATCTGCAAAAGGCCCGTGGTGGCGCAGACGGCCGCGTGCTGCGGGTCGCGCCCGGTGGCGAAGGCGTTGGGTTGGGGATTGTCGACGATGTAGACCGCCGGCCGCGGCAAGCCCGCGCCCTCGGCCATCGCCGTGACGTCGGCCACGTAGTTGCGGATCATCGCGCTCGGGTGGCTCTCGTCCACCGGCTGGGCCCGATAGAGCCGCAGCACGATCTTGTCGGCGTTCCAGTAGCTGACGAGGTTCATCGCCCCGGCGAACAGCAGCGCGACCGCCATGCCGGCCGGCCCGCCGATCATGTAGCCCACGGCCACGAACAGGGCGGTCAGCGCCGCCAGAAGCATGAAGGTGCGAAGAGTGTTGCGCATCTTTCCCAACAGACCAGGGGTCGAAGTCCCTGCGCCGAATATGGGGATTTGCCGCGCACGCGGAAGGGTCCGCCATCCGTGCGTCGCCGCGATCATGGGCGCGCAAGGTTCGCGCGCCGCTCGCGAAAATGACATCCGCCTTGCGTTGCTCGCCATGCGGGTGATCAAAGCGCAACCAATGGCCGCTAGGGTCCTCCACGATCCGTTGAGTGCGCCATGGGCTGGAAATGAGCTGGGATCCGTCGCTGGGCCGTCCACTCAAGCGGGAGTGGAGCTGGAACCCTTTTCAGGAGCTGCCGACAGTCTTCCGCGCCCGCCGCGCGGCGCGATACGGGGCCATGTCGGCGGGGGTGTTGGCTGGCGTGCATGCGCTCTACGCGTTGCGCTACGCCTATCACCGCCGCCCGGTGAACACCTGGGTCTCCCATGACCCCGCGGCGTTGTCCTGCTTGGACCTGGCGCTCTGCGCCACGGCGGTCGCGCTGGGTTTCGTCGTCTACAGGAGAGGCTCGGTCTGGGCGGCGACAACGGTGCTGCTCTGGGCGATCATCGAGACCCAGCGCTGGTTCACCGGCGCCCTGTACGGCCATGTGGCCACCGGGCTTCTGCCCTACTTCAGCTTGATGGTGGCCGTTCTCGGCTTTCGCGGCGCGCTCGCGCTGCGGCGGCTTTCCGCCTCCGCTCCGCCGGCGGCGAGCGAACCCCCCATGTGACCTCGCGGGGGGATCAGGCCCCCGCCGGCGCGGCTCCCCCGTCCTCGGGGATCTCGATCTGCTTTTCCCACTTGGCGACCACGGCGGCGGCCACGGAGTTGCCGATCACGTTGGTGGCCGAGCGGCCCATGTCCAGCAGGTGGTCCACCGCCAGGATCAGCAGCAGCCCCTCTTCGGGCAGGTTGAAGTAGGCCAGGGTGGCGGCGATCACCACCAGCGAGGCCCGCGGCACCCCGGCCATGCCCTTGGAGGTCACCATCAAGAGCAGCAGCATGGTGATCTGCTGGCCGATGGACATGTGCACGCCGTAGGCCTGGGCGATGAACAGGGTCGCGAAGGTGCAGTACATCATCGACCCGTCCAGATTGAACGAGTAGCCCAGCGGCAGCACGAAGCTGGCCACCTTGCGCGAGATGCCGAACTTCTGCAGCTCCTCCAGGGTCCGCGGATAGGCCGCCTCCGACGAGGCGGTGGAGAAGGCCAGGAGCGCGGGCTGGCGGATCGCGCCCATCAGCTTCAGCGCCCGCGGCCCGACGATCAGCACCACCACGCCGACCAAGAGCGCCCACAGAAGGCCCAGGGAGAAGTAGAAGCCGCCGACGAACTTCACATAGGTGAAGATCACCTCCACGCCCTGGGTGGCGATGGTCGCCGCCAGCGCCGCGAAGATGGCGAACGGCGCGGTGCGCATCACATAGCCAGTCACCTTCAGCATGATCTGGGCGATCTGCTCGACCAGGGCCAGCACCGCCGGCGCCTTGTCGTCGATCGCCGCCACCGCCGTGCCGACGAACACCGAGAACACCACGATCTGCAGGATCTCGTTGTTGGCCATGGCCTCGACGATGGACTTGGGCACCAGGTGGGTGACGAAGTCGCGCAGGGTGAAGGTGGACACGTCCACCACGCCCTTGGCCGAATTGGGCTCGGGCAGCGCCAGGCCCGTGCCGGGTTGCAAGAGGTGCACCATGATCAGGCCGATGGTCAGCGAGACGATCGAGGCGGAGATGAACCAGCCCATCGTCTTCACGCCCACCCGGCCGATGGTCGCCGCGTCCTCCATGTGCGCGATGCCGGCCACCAGGGTGGAGAACACCAGGGGCGCGATGATCATCTTGATCAGCCGCAGGAAGACGTCGGTGATGATGGCGAGTCCATCGGCCGCGGTCTTGGCCTGGTCCGGCGTCAGGAACTGGTTGCAGGCCCACCCGACCGCCACGCCGAGGATCATGGCGCCGACGATCATGTAGGTGAAAACGCGGTTCATGGAGCCCCCTGAGCAAAGCGAAGCCGCTTTTGTGGCCGGGATGGGCCGCTGCGTCCACCCGCCAGGGGTTTTGGGGGGCGAATGTCTCGAAACCGACGCCAAGCCACGCTATAACGCCCCATGAAAACGCAAGAGAAAACGAAAGAGGCCGCCGTTCGGATCGTCGAGCGGCTGAACGACGAATACCAGGGCTCGGTGGAAGCCCTGCGCAAGGCGCTGAAATCCTTCCTCTCGGGCGGTCCGCCGCCGGACCCCCGGGTCCGCGCGTCCGGCGCCTTCGTCTATCCGGAGCTGCGCATCACCTGGCCGCCGGGCCACGACTACCCGCGCCTGTCGCGGGCCTATGCGCGCCTGTCCAAGCCGGGAACCTACGCCGGCACGGTCACCCGGCCCGATCTTTTCCGCGACTATCTGGTCGAGCAGCTCAGCCTGCTGATGGCCGATTTCGACGTGGAGGTCGAAGTCGCCCGCTCGACCCAGGAGATCCCGTTCCCCTACGTGCTGGACGGGACGGCCGACATGGCCATGGCCGACGTGGGCGCGGCCGACATCGCCCGCCATTTTCCGTCCACCGAGCTCGCCCACATCGGCGACGAGATCGCCGACAGCATCTGGACGCCGGGCGAGGACGCGGTTCAGCCCACGGCCCTGTTCGACGGCCTGCGCGCCGACTTCTCCCTGGCGCGGCTGGCCCACTACACCGGCACGCCGTCGGAGGACGTGCAGCAGTACATCCTGTTCACCAACTACCACCGCTACGTGGACGAGTTCGTCCGCTGGGGCTGCGCCCAGCTCAAGGCGGCGGGCGGCCGCTACACCGCCTTGTCGGCCGCCGGCCGCGT
The DNA here is from genome assembly GCF_041916435.1 of Phenylobacterium sp. Taxonomy (GTDB): domain Bacteria; phylum Pseudomonadota; class Alphaproteobacteria; order Caulobacterales; family Caulobacteraceae; genus Phenylobacterium. Next base: position 495,124 of record NZ_JAYRZM010000005.1, read on the forward strand.
GGTGGTGGACAAGGACACCCCCGATCCCGAGCGCGTGGTCGCCGAGGCGCCCTGGCGGCGCCACCAGATGCCGGCCTACCACCTGATGGCCGAAGGCCGGCGCGGGATCACCCTGGTCAACATCGGCGTCGGCCCCTCCAACGCCAAGACCATCACCGACCACCTGGCGGTGCTGCGGCCCCAGGCCTGGCTGATGATCGGCCACTGCGGCGGCCTGCGCGGCAGCCAGCGCATCGGCGACTATGTGCTGGCCCACGCCTATCTGCGCGACGACAACGTGCTGGACGCGGTGCTGCCGCCGGAGATCCCGATCCCGCCGATCGCCGAGGTGCAGGTGGCGCTGGCCCGCGCGGCCGAGCAGGTGACCGGCGAAACCGGCGACGTGCTCAAGCGGCGCCTGCGCACCGGCACGGTGGTCACCACCGACGACCGCAACTGGGAGCTCCGCTATTCGCGCAGCGCCCTGCGCTTCAACCAGTCCCGCGCCGTGGCCATCGACATGGAAAGCGCCACCCTGGCCGCCCAGGGCTACCGCTTCCGCGTGCCCTACGGCACCCTGCTCTGCGTGTCCGACAAGCCGCTGCACGGCGAGATCAAGCTGCCGGGCCAGGCCAACGCCTTCTATGAGCGCGCCATCGGCCAGCACCTGCAGATCGGGGTGGCCACCATGGACCTGTTGCGTCAGGAAGGACCCAGGCTGCACTCGCGCAAGCTGCGCAGCTTCGACGAGCCGCCGTTCCGATAAGGCGGCCGCCGGGGCGTTTTCCGCCGAAGTGGACGCCGCTTCGGCATGGAAGACGCTTCGGGTTCAAAAGAGTCTCAAGCGGGCTCCGTTCGATCGAAGCGGATCTCGCTCCAGGGGAGGACGCCGGCCGATGAGCCGTCACATCGACTTCGAGGGCATAGAGAACTTCCGCGACTTCGGCGGCTACGACGCCGGCGGCGGGCGCGGGCTCAAGCGAGGGGTCCTGTTCCGCTCGGCCAACCACGCCCGCGCCACGGATGCGGACCTGGCCGCCCTGCGCGACCTGGGGGTCGGCGTCATCGTCGACCTGCGCCGCCCGATCGAGCGCCAGCGCGAGCCTTCGCGGCGCTGGCCGGGTTTCGACGGCCTGGTGATCGAGAACGACGACGGCGCCGGCTACGAGGACTGGGCCGACGCGCTGAAGTTGGTGGAGGAGCTGGGCGCGGACTGGTTCCACCAGGACAGCCTGGGCTTCTACCACGAGGCGCCCTATCAGCCCCGCCACATCGACCTCTTCAGCCGCTACTTCCGCGCCCTGGCCGACGTGGACGGGGCGATCGTGGTGCACTGCGCCGCCGGCAAGGACCGCACGGGCATCCTGTGCGCCCTGACCCAGCATCTGGCCGGCGTGCACCGCGACGACATCCTGTCCGACTACATGCTCACCAACGACGAGCAGCGCATCGCCCGGCGCATGGTCACCTTCAGCGCCTTCCTCCAGGACATGACCGGCAAGGTCGTCGCCGACGATGTGCTGCGGGCGGCCCTCTCCGTGCGGCCGGAATACCTGGAGCGGGCCTTCGCCCGCATCGACGCCGAACATGGATCGCTCGAGCGCTACCTCGCCGGCCCGCTCGGCCTGGACGCGGCCGCCCGGGCGAGGATCGAGGCGAAGATCCTGGCCTGAAAGGCGTGCCCGGATACGAAATCGCCCGCCGCGAATCGAGATCCGCGACGGGCGCTTTCGGGACAGAACCTCTCCAAGGTTCAAGGCCGAAGATTGCGCTTCGCCCCGCGATCAGCCTAATCACCTCGCCGTGACAAAAAGACGGGGAGGACGATGCAGAGTTTCCAGCCGCCCAGGCGCATTCTCATGGGACCAGGCCCCTCCGACGTCAGCCCCAGGGTGTTGGCGGCGCTGGCGCGCCCGACGATCGGCCACCTGGACCCGCAGTTCCAGGCCCTGATGGAGGACATCAAGGCCGGCCTTTCGCGCCTGATGAACGCTCCCGACCATGCCTGCATTCCCCTTCCTGCGCCTGGAACCGCGGGCATGGAGGCGGCGATCATGAACCTGCTTGAGCCCGGCGACGTGGCGGTGGTCGCCGTCAACGGCGCCTTCGGCGGGCGCATGGCCGACATGGCCGGGCGGGCGGGCGCCGAGGTGGTCACCGTCGACCACGCCTGGGGCGAGCCGGTGGACCCGGCCCGCGTCGAGGATGCGTTGAAAGGCCGCAACGCCAAGGTGCTGGCCTTCGTCCACGCCGAGACCTCCACCGGCGCGCGCAGCGACGCGGCCAGCCTCTGCGCGCTGGCGCGGCGCCACGGCGCGCTCTCCGTCGTCGATTGCGTGACCTCGCTCGGCGGCATCGTCGTCGACGTCGCGGCCTGGGACGCCGACGTGGTCTATTCGGGCACGCAGAAGTGCCTGTCGGCCCCGCCGGGCCTGTCGCCCATCGCCCTGTCGAAGCGCGCCCAGGCGGCCATCGCCGGCCGCCGCGAGAAGGTCCGCAACTGGCTCTTCGATTTCAATCTCCTGATGAGCTACTGGGGCGGCGAGGGCGGCCGCAGCTACCATCACACCGCCCCGATCAACGCCCTCTACGGTCTGCACGAGGCGCTGGTGGCGCTGTTCGAGGAAGGCCAGCAGGCCGCCTTCGTGCGCCACGCCCGCACCCACGAGGCGCTGGTCGCGGGCCTGGAGGCCGCCGGCCTGAAGCTGCTCGTCGATCCGGCCCACCGCCTGCCGCAGCTCAATGCGGTGGTCGTGCCCGAGGGCGTCGACGAGGCGGCCGTGCGCGCTCACGCCCTGGCCCACTGGGACCTGGAGATCGGCGCGGGTCTCGGCCCGCTGAAGGGCGAGGTCTGGCGGATCGGGCTGATGGGGGCCTCGGCCACGCCCTGGCACGTGCGGCTTTGCCTGTCGGCGCTGTGCGAGGCGCTGGCCGCGCAAGGCCATGCGGTCGACGCGCGCAAGGCGCTGGCCGCCGCCGAGGCGACCATCGGCGAGGCGCTGGCGGCCTGAGGCGCTAATTCCGTCGACAACCCCGGGCGGGCCGCTAACGTGTGTTTGAAAGGGCCGCCGCGTACGAGCGGTCCGGCTCGGGGAGTTCCCAGTGACAGAGTCCGTTTCCGCCGCCGAAGCCCATGGCGTGGGCGCCGTCGTCGACCCGCCGGCCGCGGCTGAACTCGGCGGCGACGCCAGGCTCACCAGGGGCGGCGTCTCCTGGTCGCTCTTCGAGGGCGCGCGGAACCCCTACGTCATCCTCGTCACCATCTACGTCTTCGCGCCCTACGTGGCCGCGACCATGGTGGGCGATCCGGTGCGCGGCCAGGAGGTGGTCTCGCGCTGGAGCCAGTATTCGGGCTGGATCATCATGGTCACCGCGCCGTTCCTGGGCGCTTCCATCGACCAGCTCGGCCGGCGCAAGACCTGGCTCGGCCTGGCCGTGGCGGCCATGGTCCCGATGATGTTCGCCCTGTGGTGGGCCAAGCCCGACGGCTCGGGCCTGTCGGTCACCCAGGTGATGATGCTCACCACCGTCATCGGCCTGCTGTTCAGCTACTCGGAGGTGCTGCACAACTCCCTGCTGGTGCGGGCGGCGGGGCTGTCCAGCGCGCACAAGGCGTCGGGCCTGGCCCTGGCGCTGGGCAACGCCTTCGCCCTGGCGGCCCTGGCCTTCACCGCCTGGGCCTTCGCTCTGCCGGGCAAGGTGGACTGGGGCTGGGTGCCGTCCGCGCCGCTCTTCGGCCTGGACCCGGCCAAGAGCGAGCCGCAGCGGATCGTCGGGCCTCTGGCCGCGGCGATCTTCGCCCTCGGCGCCTTGCCGCTGTTCTTCTTCACGCCGGACGCGCCGAAGACCGGCGTGCCGGTGATCAAGGCCCTGCGCGACGGGGCGGGCGAGCTGTGGCGCATGGTGGCGGGCATGCGCGACCATCGCGACGCGGCCATCTTCCTCGGCGCGCGGATGTTCTACGTCGACGGCATGACCGCCATCCTGATCTACGCGGGCATCTACGCCTCGGGCGTGATGAAGTGGGGCGCGCTGGAGATGCTGCTCTACGGCATCATCCTGTCCACCCTCGCCGTGCTGGGCGGCTTCGTCGGCCGCTGGCTGGACGCGAGCCTGGGGCCCAAGCGCGCCGTGCAGTTGGCGATCGGCATGTCGCTCCTGGGCGTCATCGCCATGCTCGGCATGGGGCCGGACAAGATCCTCTACATCTGGAGCTACGATCCGGCGTCTCATCCGCCGATGTGGTCGGGGCCGGTGTTCCGCACCCTGCCGGAATGGATCTACCTGTTGATCGGCTTTTCCAACGCGGTGTTCATCACCGCCCACTACGCCTCCAGCCGCACGCTCCTGACCCGGCTCACGCCGCCGGACCGCACCGGGGCCTTCTTCGGCGTCTACGCCCTGTCGGGCACGGCCACGGTCTGGCTCGGCTCGTTCCTGGTCAACCTGGGCACCAACATCTTCAAGAGCCAGCAGGGCGGCTTCGCCACCATCACCGTGCTGCTCGCCGTCGGCTTCGTCGGCCTGCTGTTCGTGCGCGGCGGGGGCCGGCGGGCGGCCTGACCTCCCGGCCTAGCCGCAGTCGGTGCAGGTCACCTTGTCGGCCTTGCGCGGCCGCAGGTAGTAGACGTGGTTGAACACCAGCGGCCCCGGCAGCGCCTGCGCGAAGGCCGAGGTGTAGGTGTAGCGCACCTCGGCCATGATCACCGACTCGTCGGGGGCGACCAGGTCGGCGGGCGTGGTGATCGAGGTGTTCTTCGAATAGGCCGTCAGGCCGCCGCCGGTGGCCCGGCTCCAGGCCACCGTGGTCGCTCCGGCCGAGTCGGCCACCACGCTGCTCAGCCGCATGTTGAGCGTGCCGGTCGGGAACGGGTTCATCACCTGCTGGCCGACGGTGAAGATGTCGGAGATGTCGCCGGTGCTGGTGGCGCTCACCTGGGCGGCCAGGTCGCCGATGGACGAGGCCACGTGGTCGGAGCGGCGGTCGGCCATGAGCGCCATGGTCGCCTCGGCCAGGCCCAGGTAGAGGGCGATCATCACCGGCGCGATCAGGGCGAACTCCACCGCCGAGACGCCTCGCCGGTCGCGGATCAGGGATCTCAGCATGCGGCCCCCACCGGAATATCGCTGCTGTAGGGCTCGTTGCGGAAGGTGGCGATGGCCATGATCCGCCGCTTGCCGTCGCCGGTGTTGTCCAGCGCCCCGTCCAGCAGCGGCGTGGTCAGCGTCCAGGTGTAGTAGGCGCGCACCAGCACGATGTCGCCGGCGGTGCCGGTCGTGAAGCAGGTGGTGTTGTTCTTGAACTGGTCGGCGGTCGGCTGGCCGGCGTTGGCCGCGTCGGTGAAGTTGGCGAAGGTCTGAACGTCGACGATCAGGTTGCTGTTGCAGGCGCCGGAGAGCCAGCTCATACGGCTGCACACCTCGGACTTGAAGGCGCTCTTGCTGGTGGCGCCGCTCGTCTGGAATTCGCCGGTGCGGATCAGCCGCGCGGCCCGGTCGGTGGCCAGGTCCAGGGTGGCCGAGGCCAGGAACACCGCGGCCAGCTCCATGATGCCGAACAGCAGCATCACGAAGGGCAGGGCGACCAGCGCGAACTCGACCGCCGTCGCGCCGCGACGGGCCCGTGCGAACCGCCGAAGGGCGGCCAGGGGATGAATTCGGCTTCTCGCCATGGACGTTCGATCCTCGAGCGTGGCCGGAGGATAGGAGAACGACCCTAATTGAGGGTTTAAGGCGCCGGGCTTTGTGCGCCGCCGCCCACGTCGTCCGACGCGATCGCGCCGCAGCGGGGCGAGCAGGCGAACTCCTGAACCGCGGCCCCGCCGCGATAGTAGGACATGCGGCCCTCGTCCGAGGTCGAGACGATCACCTGGCGGTCGGTCAGCACCCGCCCGGCCGGGTCGACGACCAAGAGGCTCGTGGTGCCCACCGCCTTGCCCAGCACCACCAGGCTGCGGTCGTCCAGCACGTTCACGTCGGCGATCTTGGGATTGGCGATCACCACGTCGCGGATCGGCCCGCGCAGCATCACGCGGGTCGCCTGATCCATCTGCACCACCAGCGGCGGGCTGGCCGAGGCGCTCAGCGCGGCGGCTGGCGCGGCGAGGGTTGCGGCGGCGAAGGCGGCGAAGAGCAGGCGGCGCATGGCGGGGCTCTCAAAAAATTCTGCGCCGAGACTCGGCCGGAATGGTCAAGAAAACCTGAATCCCGCGGCCTACGCGCGCGCGAGAATCATTATGTAATTTCACGCAAAACGGCCGGATTTCGCCCCATGGTTAACGGAATCTAATAGTAAACGCAAGTAAACTATAGAAAGTTCTCGGCGAATACTTCGTTGTTTACTGGGCATTAAGCGCGGTCGCGCAAATTGCTCGTGTGTTTCGGGGGCGGGCAGGTCAACGGCTTGGTCCCTCATCAACTGCTCGCAGAGCTTGAAGGAGTGAAGACATGACCAAGTTCGTTACGCGCTTCGTGAAGGACGAATCCGGCGCCACCGCCATTGAATATGGCCTGATCGCCGCCCTCATCGCCGTCGCCCTGGTTTCGGCGCTCGGCCTGCTGAAGAACAACATCGCCAACACGTTCAATTCCGTCGGCACCGCGCTGACCAACGCTCAGTCTTCGTCGTAAGCCAGAGCGTCCGACCTGAAACGGGCCGCGGAGCGTTCGCTCCGCGGCCTTTTTCTTTTTCCGCTCCCGTTTCTTTTCCTGCTCCCCGCGGGGGCGCGCTCAACCCTCCGTTCACCGGTCTCGGCGATGGTCGGGGCGGACGATGGAGGAAGAGATGGTCCTGCAGACGGCGCTCGCGCTGGTGTTCCCGGCCCTGGTGGTGACGGCCGCCCTGCGCGATCTGACCAGCTACACCATCCCCAACTGGATCTCCCTGGCCCTGCTGGCCGCCTTCATCCCCGCGGCCCTGGCGTTCGGCCTGCCGCTGCCCGTCATCGGCCAGCACGCCGCCGTGTTCGGCGCGACGCTCGTGGCCGGCATGGCGATGTTCGCCCTGGGCTGGATCGGCGGGGGCGACGCCAAGCTGTTCGCCGCCGCCGGCCTGTGGCTGGGCTGGCCGGCCGGCCTGACCTTCCTGATCATCACCGCCCTGGCCGGCGGCGCCCTGGCGGTCGCCCTGCTGGCGGCGCGGTCTTCGTTTCTGCAACCGCTGCTCAACATCGGACCGGCCTGGCTCGGCCGTCTGGCGACGCCCGGCGAGAACGTGCCCTACGGCGTGGCGATCTGCGTCGGCGCGCTGGTCGCTTTTCCACATTCCGCATTGATGCCGGTGTTTTAGCGGCCGGAAACCGCGCCGCCTTAGGCCCGCGTTAACTATGCGGGCTTGAATTTGAAGCGCCGCCAGAAGGACGGCGATCCGAATCGCGCGCACCGCGTCAAACGCGGGCTCGCCGCCAGTCACCCGCCAGGCGGGAGCTTGATTGAGTCCATGGGCGCTCTTCGTATCGCCATCCTCGCCGTCGCCGCCGTGGCCGCGATCGCCGTGGCGCTGCTCGTGCGCGGCATGATGGCGCCGCGGCACGCGGCGCCCGCCGCCGAGCAGGCCGAATCCAGTCAGCCGATGGCGCGGGTCCTGGTGGCCCAGCGCGACCTTTCGATCGGCACGGGCCTGACCGAGAAGGACATGGGCTGGCAGCCCTGGCCGGTCGACGCGCTCAACGACACCCTGATCACCGACGGCGCCAAGCCCGAGCCCGAAGCCAAGGGCGCGGCCAAGGTCGCCAAGGTCGCCGGCGAACTGGTGGCCGGGCCCGGCCCGATGGAGGCCCTGGCCGGCGCGGTGGTGAAGGAACCCATCCTGAAGGGCGAGCCGATCACCCGCGGCAAGGTCGTGCGGGGCGGCGAGGGCGGCTACATGGCGGTCGTGCTGCATCCGGGCATGCGGGCCGTGGGCGTGCCCATCACCAACGAGACCACCGCCGGCGGCTTCGTCCTGCCCGGCGACCGGGTGGACGTGCTGCAGAGCCGCGACGCAGGCGGCGACAAGGGCTACGTCACCGAAACCCTCCTGAGGAACGTGCGGGTCCTGGCCATCGACCAGGCCACCGAACCGGCCAAGGACGCCCGCACCCTCGTCGGCTCGGTGGCGACCCTGGAGGTGCCGGCCGGCGACGTGCCGGTGCTCATTCGCGGGCGGGCGCAGGGCCAGATGGTGCTCGTGCTCCGTTCCTACTCCGATATCGGCGGGCCGGTGGGCCGCGGCGCCAAGGCCGGCGCCACGGTGCGGGTGTTCCACGGCGATCAAGCGACCGAGGTGGCGGTTCGATGAGAAGCCTTAAGACGATCCTCGTGCTCCTGGCCGCCGCCACGGCGGGACTCGGCTGGGCCGCGCCCGGCATGGCGCAGGACACGGGCTCCTCGGCCGTGGTGCGGGTCGACCTGGCGGCCGGCGGCGCCTCGCAGTCGCTGTCCCTGCCCAAGGGCAAGTCGGCCATCGTCGAGCTGCCCATCGACGCGCGCGACGTGCTGGTGACCAATCCCAAGGTGGCCGACGCGGTGCTGCGCACCCCCCGGCGCATCTACGTGCTGGGCGTGGCGGCCGGCCAGACCGACGCGGTCTTCTTCGACGCCCAGGGCCGGCGCATCCTGTCGCTCGACGTGCGCGTCGACCAGGACACCGCCGCGCTCGCCCAGACCATCAACCGCATCCTGCCCGGCGCGCAGGTGCGGGTCGACGCGATGAACGACAGCGTCATCCTGTCCGGCCAGGTGCAGAACGCCGGCGACGCCGACAAGGCCGTGCAGATCGCCCGCGCGACGGTCTCCAAGCCCGAGCAGGTGCTCAACATGCTCACCGTCGCCGGCAAGGACCAGGTGATGCTGAAGGTGCGCATCGTCGAGATGCAGCGCAGCGTCATCAAGCAGCTCGGCTTCGACCTCGCCGCGGCGATCGGCAACGCCGGCGAGATGCAGTACCTCGTCTCCAAGCCGACCACCTACGGGGTCAACGGCAGCCTGCTCGGCGGGATCTCCGCCACGGCCCAGCGCACCGCCACGGACGGCGGCCCCGACGCGACGGCCGGCACGCTGAACGCCTTCGAGCGGGTCGGCCTGGTGCGCACCCTGGCCGAGCCGAACCTGACGGCCGTGTCGGGCGAAGCGGCCAAGTTCCTGGCCGGCGGCGAATTCCCGGTGCCCACCGGCTCGGATTCGACCGGCAAGGTGTCGATCGAGTTCAAGCCCTTCGGCGTGGGCCTGGGCTTCACGCCGGTGGTGCTGTCCGGCGGCCGCATCGCGCTCACCGTCTCCACCGAGGTCTCCGAGCTCACCACCGAGGGGGCCTTCACCCTGTCGGCCGGCACGTCCAGCACCCTGACCGTCCCGGCGCTGAAGGTGCGGCGCGCCTCCACCAGCGTCGAGCTGCCGTCCGGCGGCGCGCTGATGATCGCCGGCCTCTTGCAGGAGACCAGCAAGCAGACCCTCGATTCCCTGCCCGGGATGATGACCCTGCCGGTGCTGGGCGCCCTGTTCCGCTCGCGCGACTACCAGTCCGGCGAGACCGAGCTGGTGGTGATCGTCACGCCCTACATCGTCCATCCGACCTCGCCGGACCGGCTGCAGACGCCGGCCGACGGCATGAAGTTCGCCGACGACGTCTCCTCCATCCTGCTGGGCCGCCTGAACAAGACCTACAAGGTCAAGCCGCAGGCCACGGCCGGCCACACCTACGAGGGGCCGTACGGCTACGTGATCGAATGAGCGCGCCCATGACCTCGCAAGCCCTTCGTCTCCTCGCCGCCGCGGGCCTCAGCGCGGGCCTGGCGGCCTGCGCCGCGCCGCGCGTGCCGGACGCCGTGGCCGGCGCGCGCCTGCCCAGCGAGCAGTTCGCCGCCAGGGTCGTCACCTCGCCGGCCGAGGTTCGCCTGGCCGTGCACGCCGACGGACTGTCGGCCAACCAGGCCGACGCGCTCGCCGCCTTCGCCTCCGACTGGCGCGAGGCCGAGGGTGGGCCCATCCGCATCCAGACCCCGGGCGGCGCCGGCGCCGATCCGGCGGCCGCCTATCGCGCGGCGGCCGGCGTGCGCAACCGCCTGGTCGCGGCCGGCGTGCCCGACGGCATGATCGCGGTCGCCAGCTACGACGCCGCCGGCAAGGCCGACGCGCCGATCGTCGTGGGCTACGTGCGCTACCAGGTCGACCTGCCCCGCTGCGGCCAGCGGTGGACCGACCTGTCGCGCACCGGCAGCAACGAGGCTCAGCCGAACTTCGGATGCGCCGTCACCGCGAACATCGCCGCCCAGATCGCCGATCCGGCGGATCTGGCCGGTCCGCGCGCCATGGGCCCCGCCGATGCGGGGCGGCGCGAGGTCGTGCTCGAGCACTATCGCAAGGGCGAGATCACATCGTCGGCGCGCGACGAAAACGCGAACGGCGCCGTCTCCAAGGCGGTGAAGTAGGCGAAGGGCTTTTGCAGTCATGAATCCCAAACCCGCCGATCCCTTCGACCTGGAGTTCGAAGCCGAGGACGAGTTCACCGACGCGCCGCGCGACGATCCGTGGGCGCCTGCGCCGGCCGCCGGGGCGGCGGAGGAAGACCCGTTCGCCGATCTGCCGCCGAACCGCGAGAGCGCGACCGACCCGTTCGACCCGCCGCCGGAAGAACCGGCCACGGCGGCGCTCAATCCCGTCCACGAGATGATCGCCGGGGCGGAGGCCGCGTTCGGCGAGGCGAGCCTGCCGCGCATCACGGTGCACATGTTCTGCGCCCTGCCGGAGACGGCCGCGGTGCTGGAGCGCGCCGCCGCCGACCGGCGCATGGAGCGCGGCTCGGTCACCATCGAAATGGGCGGCCTCCAGGCCGCCGTGGCGACCTACCAGAACCTGGCCACCCCCTCGCTGGTGGTGGTGGAGTGCGTCGATCCGGCCCAGCAGCTCCTGGCCGAGCTCGACCGGCTCGCCGAGGTCTGCGATCCGGGCACCAAGGTGGTGGTGATCGGGGCGGCCAACGACATCACGCTCTATCGCGAGCTGATGCGCCGGGGCGTCAGCGAATACATGGTGCCGCCGTTCGCGCCGCTGCAGGCGGTGCAGATCTTCACCGGCCTCTACGCCGACCCGTCCGCCCCGTTCATCGGCCGCCAGATCGCCTTCTGCGGCGCCAAGGGCGGCGTGGGCGCCTCGACCCTCGCGCACAACGTCGCCCACGCCATCACCGAGCGGCTGGCGACCAACGCGATCCTGGTCGACCTGGACCTGCCGTTCGGCACCGCCGGGCTCGACTTCAACCAGGACCCCCTGCAGGGCATCGCCGACGCGCTCAGCCAGCCGGACCGGCTCGACAGCGTCTTGATGGAGCGGATGATGGCCCGCTGCGGCGAACGGCTCAGCCTGTTCGCCGCGCCCGCGACCCTGGAGCAGGACTACGACGTCAGCGTCGAGGCCTATGAGGAGGTCACCCAGAAGATCCGCAGCTCGGCGCCGTTCGTCGTGCTCGACCTGCCCCATCTGTGGAGCGCCTGGACGCGCAAGATCCTGCTCTCGTCCGACGACCTGGTGATCGTCGCCACGCCGGACCTGGCCTCCCTGCGCAACGCCAAGAACATGATCGACCTGGTCCGGCGCGCCCGGCCCAACGACGCGCCGCCGCGCCTGGTGCTGAACCAGGTCGGCGTGCCGGGCCGTCCGGAGATCCCCATCAAGGACTTCGGCGCGGCGCTCGATCTGACGCCCTCGATGGTGCTTCCCTTCGACGCCAAGCTGTTCGGCCAGGCGTCGAACAACGGCCAGATGATCTCCGAGGTCGGGCCCAAGTCGAAGGCCGCCGAGGCCATCGACCAGCTCGCCCAGCTGATCAGCCGGCGCGATCCGCCCGCACCGCAGAAGACCTCGCTCCTCGCCAACCTGTTCAAGCGCAAATAGATGTTCGGCAGACGGCCCACAGACGCCGAAGCGAAGAAGCCCAAGGAGGCGCCGCCTCCGCCCGCCGCGGGCGGGCCGGCCATCGCCACGCGCCCGCAGCGCATCGACCCCAAGGCCGCCGCCGCTCCGCCGCCCGCCCCGGCGGCGGCGAGCGGGCCGGGACCGAAGCTGACGTCGGCCTTCGAGCAGCTCAAGCAGGCCCAGGGCCCGTCGCCCGCCGCCCAGGTGGTGCGCGAGCAGTCCGACTACTACCACGCCACCAAGACCACGATCTTCAATGCGCTGATCAACACCATCGACCTGGCCCAGCTCGCCCAGCTGGACACCAAGTCGGCGGCCGAGGAGATCCGCGACATCGTCGCCGAGCTGGTGGCGATCAAGAACGTGTCGATGTCGGTGTCCGAGCAGGACATGCTCGTCCAGGACATCATCAACGACGTCCTCGGCTACGGGCCGCTGGAGCCGCTGCTGGCCCGCGACGACATCGCCGACATCATGGTCAACGGCGCGAGCCGGGTGTTCATCGAAGTCGGCGGCAAGGTCCAGCTCACCAACGTGCGCTTCCGCGACAACGCCCAGCTGATGAACATCTGCCAGCGGATCGTCAGCCAGGTCGGCCGCCGCGTCGACGAAAGCTCGCCGATCTGCGACGCGCGCCTGCCCGACGGCAGCCGGGTCAACGTCATCGCCTCGCCCTTGGCCCTGGACGGTCCCACCCTGACCATCCGGAAGTTCAAGAAGGACAAGCTGACCATGCGCAACCTGGTGGAGTACGCCTCCATCAGCCCGGAAGGGGCGCGCGTGCTCGGCGTCATCGGCGCCTGCCGATGCAACGTGATCATCTCCGGCGGCACCGGCTCGGGGAAGACGACGCTGCTCAACACCATGACGGCGTTCATCGATCCCACCGAGCGGGTCATCACCTGCGAGGACGCCGCCGAACTGCAGCTCCAGCAGCCGCACGTGGTGCGCCTGGAGACGCGTCCGCCGAACCTGGAAGGCCAGGGCCAGATCACCATGCGCGACCTGGTCAAGAACTGTCTGCGGATGCGTCCGGAGCGGATCATCGTCGGCGAAGTGCGCGGGCCGGAGGCCTTCGACCTGCTGCAGGCCATGAACACGGGCCACGACGGCTCCATGGGCACCTTGCACGCCAACAGCCCGCGCGAGGCCATCAGCCGTCTTGAATCGATGATCACCATGGGCGGCTACGGCCTGCCCTCCAAGACCATCCGCGAGATGATCGTCGGCTCGGTGGACGTGATCATCCAGGCCGCCCGCCTGCGCGACGGCTCGCGCCGCATCACCCACGTCACCGAGGTGGTGGGCCTGGAAGGCGACGTGATCATCACCCAGGATCTGTTCGTCTACGAGATCACCGGCGAGGACCCGGAGGGCCGCGTGGTCGGCCGCCATCGGTCCACCGGCATCGCCCGTCCCCGGTTCTGGGACCGCGCCCGCTACTATGGCCTGGACCGCGAGCTGGCCGAGGCGCTGGACGCGGCGGAATAGCGATGAGCTCCAATCTCCTGATCCTGCTGGTGGCCGCCCTGGGGTTCGTGGCGGTGGCCGGATTCGGCTTCGTGCTGGTCGGGGTGGGCGGCTCGCAGGGCCGCACCATGAAGCGCGCCCAGGCCGTGGTCGGGCGCAACGAGGCCCGCGAGGTCAAGGGCCGCCGCGGCCAGAGCAACGCCCAGGAGCAGCGCCGCAAGCAGATCCTGAAGACCCTGCGCGAAGAGGAGCGCAAGTCCAAGAAGGCGCGCTTCAACATCGCCGCGCGGATGCAGCAGGCCGGCCTTGGCGACAACGTGCGCGTGTTCTGGATCGCCAGCGGCGTGCTCGGCGTCCTCGTCACGGTCGTGCTGCTGGTCCTGGGCCAGCAGGCGCTGGTGGCGCTCGGCCTGGGATTCGCCGCCGCCCTCGGCCTGCCCCGCTGGATCGTCGGCTTCATGGCCAACAGCCGCATCAAGAAGTTCGTCGAGGTCTTTCCCGACGCGCTGGACATCATCACCCGCGGCATCAAGTCGGGCCTGCCGGTGCACGACAGCCTGCGCGTGATCGGGCAGGAGACGCCCGAGCCGATGGCCGGCGAGTTCAAGCGCCTGACTGAGAGCCTGGCCATGGGCGTCAGCATCGACCAGGCCGTCGACGACATGTACGAGCGCATGCCCGCCCCCGAGCTGCGCTTCTTCGGCATCGTGCTGGCGATCCAGTCCAAGACCGGCGGCAACCTGGCCGAGGCGCTGGGCAACCTGTCGGCCGTGATCCGCGCGCGCAAGCTGATGCGCGAGAAGATCAAGGCCCTGTCCGGCGAAGCCGTGGCCTCGGCCTTCATCATCGGCTCGCTGCCGCCCGGCGTGGTGGCGCTGATCAGCATGACCAGCCCGGCCTACATGCTGCCCATGTTCTCCGACCCGCGCGGCAAGCTGATGCTGATGGCCGGCGGCGTCTGGATGGCGCTCGGCATCTTCGTCATGCGCCGCATGATCAACTTCAAGATCTAGGGGCGGCGCATGAACCTTGTCGGCCTTCTGACCAACCCCGACAATCTGCTGACGATATTCGTGGCCGTGGTGTGCTTCGCCACGGTGATGACCATCGTCATGCCGATGTTCAACAACTCCAACCTCGAAGCGCGGATGAAGTCGGTGTCGACCCGCCGCGAGGAGCTGCGCCGCAAGTCGCGCGAGGCGCTGGCCAACAAGAGCCAGGGCTCGTCCCTGCGCCAGACCGACGAGGGCGTCTACAAGAACATCGTCGAGCGGCTGGACCTGTCGCGCCTGCTGGAAGACCCCAACGTGGTCGAAAAGCTCGCCCAAGCCGGCTTCCGCGGCCCGCGCCCGGTGACCACCTTCTACTTCTTCCGCTTCGTCTCGCCGTTCATCTTCGCCGCGGCGATCGGCTTCTACCTGTTCGTGGTCAACGACTTCGGCTGGCCCACCATCACCCGGGTCACCGCCACCGTCGCCGGCCTCACCCTCGGCTACTACGCGCCCAACCTCTACATCTCCAACGTCGCCCAGAAGCGCCGCGAATCCATCGTCGGCGCCTTCCCAGACGCGCTCGACCTGCTCTTGATCTGCGTGGAATCCGGCATGTCGGTGGAGGCGGCCATCCACAAGGTCAGCCAGGAAATCGGCGGCGCCTCCATCGAGCTGGCCGAGGAGATGAGCCTGCTCACCGCCGAGCTCTCCTACCTGCCCGACCGCCGCCAGGCCTACGAAGGCATGGCTCGGCGCACCAACCATCCGGGCATCAAGTCGGTGATGACCGCCATGATCCAGGCCGAGCGCTACGGCACGCCCCTGGGCGCGGCCCTGCGGGTGATGGCCAAGGAGAACCGCGAGATGCGCCTGTCGGCGGCCGAGAAGAAGGCCGCCCAGCTTCCGGCCAAGCTCACCGTGCCGATGATCGTGTTCTTCCTGCCGGTGCTGTTCGTCGTGATCCTCGGCCCGGCGATCCTGAAGGTCACCGACACCGTCGGCATGCCCAAGTAGCGGGCCGCCGGCGCGGGCCGGTCCCTACGGCGTCGCGCGCAGCGAATCCCAGGAACGTTCCGCCGCGGCCGGCGCCGCCGGCTCGGCCGCGGCGCGCAGATAGGCCATGTTGTTGGCCACCACCGCCGGCGGCAGGTCCTGTCTGGCCAGCGTCTCCGCCTCGCTCAGGCGGCCCTGCAGCCCCAGGATCAGGGCCAGGTCCTGGCGGACCTTGACCGGCGCGTCCGGCATGGCCGCGGCCTTGCGCAGCAGCGTCTCGGCCTGGGCCGCATCGCCATGGCCGGCCAGGAACATCGCATAGTTGCCCAGCGCCGCGGGGCTGTCCGGGGCCATGGCCGCGGCTCTCCGGTGCGCGGCCAGCGCCTCGTCGGGCCGCTCGGCCTGCTCCAGCGCGATGGCCAGCAGCGAGACCGGCCGCCAGTCCCTGGGCGCCAGTTCGGCGGCGCGCTTGGCCGGCTCGATGGCGTAGAAGCCCTGGTTGGCGCTGATCTGGTCGCGCGCCAGCTCCAAGAGCAGCTCCTCGCTGTTGGGCGTCAGCATCAGGGTCCGCTGCGCCGCCGCCGTCGCCTCGGGATACTTGCCCAGCGCCCGCAGCGCCTGCGACAGGCCGACGGCGGCCTCGGCGTCGGCCGGCTGCAGCTCGGCCTCCCGGGCCCAGAACGCCGCCCGAGCCAGGGGCTCGAGCCTGGAGGCCACCGCCCGCTCCGCCGGCGTGGCCGGCTTGGGCGGTTCGGCCGCCGCCTGCGCGCTCGCGTCGGCTTGGGCGCCGTTCGCGGCGGGCGCGGCCGCCTCGGCCTTGGCGGGCGCCTTGTCCGCCTTGCCCGCGCCGAAGCTGGGCCAGGCGTGGGCGGCCGGCGCGGCGGCGCCTAGCGCCAGGGCCAGGGCGGTTGCGGCGAAGGCCGACATGCGACACATGGGAAGGCAGGCTCCTGCTGTAGGTCTCTCAGCATCGGCCCGCCGCTTAAAGGAAGCGTTAAGCATAAACCGACCACGGGCAGCCCATGTCAGAAGTCCTCGTCACCGCCGCCGATAAGGCCGCGCCCATCCATGCGATCCTCGAGGGCGAGCTGGCCCACGCCCTGGACGCGGCCCCGCCCGTGGCGCGGGCCCTGGCCACTGTCGGCGAGTTCAAGGCCAAGGCCGGCCAGGTGCTGGTCGTGCCCGACCCCGACGGGGCGGTGGAGCGGGTGCTGTTCGGCCTGGGCGCGCCCGACGCGCTGGATCCGATGGCCCTGCGCGCCCTGCCGGCCAAGCTGCCCGGCGGCGACTACCGCATCGTCCACGCCCCGGCCGCCCTGCCGGCCGACGTCGCCGCCCTGGCCTTCGCCCTGGGGAGCTACCGCTTCGACCGCTACAAGAAAAAGCCCGCCGAACGGCCCCGGCTGGTGGTCGATCCGGCGGTGATCGACGACGCCGTGCACCAGGCCCACGCCTGCGCGCTCGCCCGCGACATGGTCAACACGCCGGCCAACGACATGGGCCCGCTGCAGATCGAGACCATCGCCCGCGAGATCGCCGAGCAGTTCAAGGGCCGCATCACCGTCATCACCGGCGAGGGCCTCCTGGAGGCAAACTATCCGGCCGTCCACGCCGTCGGCCGCGCCGCCGTGCCCGAGCGCGCGCCGCGCATGATCGAGATCACCTGGGGCCAGGCCAAGGACCCGCTGATCGCCCTGGTCGGCAAGGGCGTGGTGTTCGACACCGGCGGCCTGGACATCAAGCCGTCCTCGGGCATGCGCCTGATGAAGAAGGACATGGGCGGCGCCGCCCACGTGCTGGCCCTGGCGCGCATGGTCATGGCCGCCAAGCTGCCGGTGCGCCTGGCCGTGCTGGTCCCGGTGGTGGAGAACGCCATCGCCGGCGACGCCATGCGCCCGGGCGACGTGCTGGCCTCGCGCAAGGGCCTCAGCATCGAGGTGGGCAACACCGACGCCGAGGGCCGGCTGATCCTGGCCGACGCCCTGGCCCGCGCCGCCGAGCTGGAGCCGGCGCTGACCATCGACATGGCCACCCTCACCGGCGCGGCCCGCGCCGCCCTCGGCCCGCAGCTTCCGCCCTTCTACACCGACGACGACGCCCTCGCCGCCCAGGTGGAGGCCGCCGCCCACGCGGTCAGCGACCCGCTCTGGCGCATGCCCCTGTGGAAGGGCTACGGCGACGCCCTGGACAGCGACGTGGCCGACCTGAAGAACGATCCGGACGCCTGGGCCCAGGCCGGCTCGGTCACCGCGGCCCTGTTCCTCCAGCGCTTCGCCCCGACCGGCCCCTGGCTGCATTTCGACATCATGGCCTGGAACCCCCGCGGCCGGCCCGGCTGGCCGGCGGGCGCGGAGGTGCAGGGCGCGCGCGCCCTCTTCCGCATGTTGCGGGACCGCTATTCGTGAGCGCCGACCCCAGGCTCACCCTGGCCCGGCCCGATCTGGCGGCCCAGGCGCTCGACGGGCTCGCGCCCGCCGGCGCCTACGCCGAGACCGCGCCGATGGCCGCCGTCGTCGCGGCCGCGCCCCTGCGCAAGGCCGGCCGGCCCGGCGCCGAGCAGGTGGACCAGGTGCTGTTCGGCGAGCTGTTCGACGTGCTGGAGGTGAAGGACGGCTTCGCCTGGGGCCAGGCGCGGCGCGACGGCTATGTCGGCTTCGTCGAGGCCGCGCACCTGGCGCCGGCGGGCTCCGCGCCCACCCATCGCGTCGCCGCGATCCGCACCTATGCCTTCGCCGAGCCCAGCATCAAGGCCCAGGCGCTCGGACCCTATTCGCTGAACGCCCTCGTCGCCGTCGAGGCCCGCGAGGGCCGCTTCGCCAAGGCCGAGGGCTCGGGCTGGTTCGTCGAGGCCCACCTGGCGCCGGTCGGGGCGGACTTCGAGACCGACGCCGCCGCCGTCGCCGAGCGCCATCTCGGCGCGCCGTACCTGTGGGGCGGGCGCGAGAGCCTGGGGCTGGACTGCTCGGGCCTGGTGCAGCAGGCGCTTCTCGCCTGCGGGCGGGCCTGTCCGCGCGACACCGACATGCAGGAGGCGGCCTTCGCCGCGATCACGCGCCCGGCGCTGCGGCGCGGCGACCTCGTCTTCTGGCGCGGCCACGTGGCGATGATGGTCGACGAGGCGCGCATCATCCACGCCAACGCCCACCACATGGCCGTCGCGGTCGAGCCCCTGGAGGCCACCATCGCCCGCGTCGCCGACGCCGCCGGCGGCGAGCCCACCAGCTTCCGCCGCCCCTGAGTCGCCGCCCCTGAGCCGCAGGCATGGCGGATGCTCCCCTCTTGGGGGAGCTGGCCCGAAGGGCCTGAGGGGGACTTCGACTCCCGCAAGGCCCACGCCGTCGGCCGACCGTCCGCTGTCAGCGTGCAGTCCCCCTCAGTCGGCTTCGCCGACAGCTCCCCCAGAAGGGGGGAGCATCTAAGGGCGTCACGCCTTGCATTCGGCCTTGAGCCGCCGGCCCGCTTGGTCGGCTCGTCATCAAGCCCGCAAAGAAAAAGCGGCCAGGCGAGGCCCGGCCGCTTGATCGTGTCCTGGTTTGCGAAGAGCGCGGCGCGCTTACTTCGCGGCCGGCGCCGCCGCCGCGGCGGGAGCCGCCGCCGGAGCCGCGGCCGCGTCGGCCGCCGGAGCCGCCGCCGCATCGCCCGCGGGCGCCGCAGCGCCATCGGCCGGCGCC
>NZ_JAYRZM010000006.1:0-485346 GCF_041916435.1 Phenylobacterium sp.
CAACGCGGGCCGCTCCAATGGCGATAAATCTTTCCCCCGAAGGGCACATACGGTATTAGCTGAAGTTTCCCTCAGTTGTTCCGTACCAAAGGGCACGTTCCCACGCGTTACTCACCCGTCCGCCACTCACCCGAAGGTGCGTTCGACTTGCATGTATTAGGCCTGCCGCCAGCGTTCGCTCTGAGCCAGGATCAAACTCTCAGGTTGAGTTGACATTCTGACCCAACGTTTCGCGGTCCCGAAGGACCACTTGGCATTGGTCTACGTAGTTCTTGACGAGTTCCCATTCACATCGGCCTTCGGGCGAACCCGAAGACCCATATTCATGGTGTCTTTCAAGAGACCGCAGATTAGTCAGCGTCGAGATGGTCTGGTTAGGACCATCGCCAGGACGCCGCCGCCTGCGTTTCTCTTTCCAAATCAACGATGTCAAAGACCGTGACCGGCTTCCGCCGACCCCGCCGATAACGCCCGGCGGCGGCGAGGAGCGGCTATCTAGTCGCCGGCTCCCGGGGTGTCAATCGGCCCTTTCGGACTTTTTTGCACCCCCCATTTCTGGGATTTGGGCGCAAAAATCGCTGTGGGCCGCCGAGGGGCTTCCCTCATTCAGTCCGTAGCGATTCGATTGAGGCTCGGGAATTTAGCGTCAGTGGCGAGAAAATCAAGGAATTTTTCAACTCCGTGACTTCCTCCCCTCTGGGCTTCCGCCCCGAGCGAGGAGCGGCGTATCTAGTCGCCTCACCTCTGGGAGTCAATCGCCTGTTTCCAGCTTTTTCGCCGCGCCCCGGAAACCGGGGCCTGGCGGAAAAGGATCTCCGTGAACGCCAGTTCCAGGCCGAGGCCCGAACCGCGCCGCGAAGATGCGACCGCCCGCCTTCCCGGTTCGGCTTTCTGAAGGATTTTCAAGGCCTTATGGCCAGGTGCTTCGCTTCAGTGGCCGCCCGTTCCGGCGAGGGGCGCTATTTCGTTCAGGCGGCCCGCCGAGTCAACAGCCGTTTTTCGACGACCTGCGCGAGGCTGTGGATGAAATGGGGGCGACGCCGCCAGGCGCCTGACCGAATGATCGCGCGCCCTATGAGCGCGGCTTGCCTATGAACGCGACCTGGAGGTCGGCGTGATCGTGAGCGTTCCGCCCCGTTCAACCCGGCCGGCGGCGGCGATCCCCATGTCCTCGTCGGGCAGCTCAAGCTGGATGGAGAATTCCGGACTGATCGTCGCCGTTCGCGGCGGCGCATTGAGGCCGCGCCGCTCGAAATTGGTCTTCCACAGGCCCCACAACGATCCGCACTCGTAGTCGCAACCGCCTGACGTGAGTTGAAGCACGTCATCCGGACGACTTGCGAAAAGAGCCTTGGGACGGCGCGCTCCCATGGAGACGCCCCGGTCACGTCACTCGCCAGCCGGCCTTCCCCTCACGAAAACCTCGGCGTCCGTTGTGTTCGTCACACGGATCCTTGGAAACGAGTCGCACCCCGCCAATCCCGAGGCGATCGCCGCCGACATCGACGCCGCCCCCAGCCGCCGGCGCATCATCGCCCCCGCCCCGCCCAGGGGATTGTTGATGAACCGGATCGCGTCGTCGCCGACCCCGATCGCGGGCCTGGCCGCCTCCCGCTTGTCCTCGCCAATTTGCATCGGCATTCCAAGTCTATAGCTGGCCAGGCCATAGCCGAGCCCCAGGGCCGTGTTCGGCGCGTTCCAGATCTTGCCCGCGATGTTTGCAGGCGATCTTCCAAGGTCTTCTGGGGCTCCTGAAGGGAGGACGCAGCCCCGCCGTCGGCTCCAGCTCCGCCTCCGGACCTGGCGTCAGGACGGCCGCTTCGCCGTGAGACCTCGAAGACCATTGCATGCTCCCGGGGAACGCGACCGCGACACGCCGCCGCCAGGCGGCGCGCGTTCAACCCTGAGCCAGGGCCGCTCGAACGTCAAGAACAAATAAAGAACATTGGCCCAGCGACGCGCCTTCGCCGGCGACGGACGCCCCGCCCTCACCCGGTGGCGATATAGGCCTTCAGGTTGTCCGCCTCGGCCTCGACCTCGGAGATCTTCCACTTCACCAGGTCGCCGATGGAGACGATGCCCAGGAGCCGTTCGTCCTTGCAGACCGGCAGGTGGCGGATGCGCCGGTCGGTCATGCGCGTCAGCAAGGAATCGAGGGTCTCGCCCGGCTCGGCGTAGAACACCTCGCGCGTCATGCAGGCCGACACCGGCCGCGTCAGGCTCTCGGCGCCGCCCTCGGCGATGATCCGCACGATGTCGCGCTCGGAGACGATTCCGGCCACGCGGTCGCCCTCGAGCACGATCAACGCGCCCACGCGCCTGGAATGGAGCAGGGCCGCGACAGCCGCGACCGTATCGCCAGGGGCGGCCGTGAACACGAGGTCGCCTTTGGTCTTAAGGATCTGGGACACCAGCATATTTCGTTTCCTCCCTTATCCCCGCCGAGCAGCGTTACGCGGAATTGGAGGGAAATCAATGCAACAGCTCGTGTCAGCTCCGGCGCAGCGCCCAGGCGAACGGGCCGACAAGCAGCAGGCCGGCGGCGTAGCCCGTCAGGTGCGCCTCCCAGGCCACCGGCGTCTGGCCCATCCCCGGCGTGAGGCCGAGCACGGCCACCAGCAGGTTGATGATCACCCAGGCCGCGGCCATGCCGATCACCGGCGCGCTCAGGAACGGCCCCAGCCGGCCGCGCCCGGCCAGCAGCCGCGAGACCGCCCCCATCAGGCCGGACACCGCCCCCGAGGCGCCCACCAGGATGATCTGCGCGCCCGGGTGGATCAGGGCGTAGCTCCAGATCGAGATCACCCCGCATATTAGATAGAAGGCGAAGAAGGCCGCGACGCCCGCCACGCGCAGGCCGAACAGGCGCGCCACCGGCGCGCCGAACGCCAGCGCGCCGGCCGCATTCATCAGCGCATGCGCCCAGCCCCCATGTATGAAGAGCGCGGTGACCACGCTCGCCCGCTCGCCGGCGGCGAATCCGGCGGGCGAGAAACCATATCGGGCGATGATCGGGTCCTGGGGAAACAGGCTCTGCAGGGCGTAGCCGCCGACGATCGCGGCCACGATCGCCAAGGCGGGCCAAGGGGCGTTGAAGATCGGTTCGCGCTGTGCGCTCAAAGCGGGCTCCTGGATCGGGGTCGGTGAAGAATGGTCGCAGGCGGCGCGGCCTTAACCAAATCGCGAGGGTTGCAAGCGCCTAATTAGGCGTTGTCCGGCCTTGGCGCGACGCCGCCAAGCGTCAGGCGGCGGCATTTCGTCCGTCCATCGCGGAGTACTCAAGTCCGATGATCCCCGTCAGCTCCGATATGGCGCGCCGCATTTGTCTGGGCGCGGGCGCCGCTCTCCTGCTGGCGACCCAAGCGGCCGCCCAGACCATGTCAGCCAACTCGGCGTCCTACAACGCCGGCTACGGCCGCACCGCCGGACAAGAGAACCAGCCGGTGGACGTGTCCACCCGCGACGCCAACGGCAACCGGGTGATCGTCGACGGCCTGATCCTGACCGGCAAGGACCAGTCGAGCTTCACCAGCGCGTGGGGGGCGGGCGACGCCTATGCCGGCGTCGGCGCCGTGGGCGGCGCCAGCGCCATCGGCAACAACCTGGTGGTCGTGACCCAGGGCAGCAACAACACCGTCATCGTCAACTCGACGCAGACCAACAACGGGAACGTGACGGCGACCTCAAACCTGAATTCGGGGGTTGGCAATGGTCAGTAATCGCTTGGGCCGGACGGCCGCGCTGGTCAGCGCCGCCGCCATGGCGCTGGCCGGGTGCGCATCGCCCTCAGCCGGCCCCAACGGCAACTACGCGCGCCCGGCCGGCAACGCGCCGGTCACGGCCAATCCCACCCCCTACTCCGCCGCCCTGGTGTGCGAGGCGACCTACGCGCGGGCCAACCACATCTCGGCCCCGCGCATCGCGGTCGGGCGGATAGCCGACTACACCGGCAAGTACGAATCCGACGGCAGCGGCCGCAAGATCACCCAGGGCGCCTCGCTGATGGCCATGTCGGCCTTCGCCAAGGCCGGGGTGCCGCTGGTGGAGCGCTACGACACCAGCGTCTCGGAGCTGGAGCTGAAGTACGCCAACAACAAGCTGATCTCCGACCATCCCAATCCGGCGCCGAACATGCCGGCCGAGTACCGCCGCATCCTGGCCGGCCAGGTGCCGGGCTCCGACTTCTACGTGGCCGGGGGCATCACCGAGCTGAACTTCAACATCCGCTCGTCCGGCTTCGACCTGGCCGGGGGCGATCCCGACGCCACCGACTTCAAGGGCACGGCCACCGGCCGCCTCTTCGTGATGAACGTGGGCCTGGACCTGCGGCTGGTGAACACCCGCACGCTCGAGGTGGTCGACGTCATCTCCTACCAGAAGCAGATCGTCGGCCATGAAGTCGGGCTGGGGATGTTCGACTTCCTGAACGGCAACGTCTTCGACCTGTCCGCCGGCGAAGGCGCGCTGGAGCCCATCCAGTTGGCCGTGCGCTCGCTGGTGGAGCGCGCGATCGTGGAGATGACCGCCAACCTCTACGGCATGCCCGGACCGCAGGCCTGCCTGAAGACCGACCCGCTGGAGACGAGCACCGTGGGCCTCACCGGCGCCTACGTGCCCGCCTACAACAACGTGGACACCAACAATGCGCACACCCGCGAAGATCCTTCTCGCTGGAACGCTCGTCGCGATCCTGCCGTCCGGGGTCGCTATTAGTCAGGAAGACCCTGACTTCGTCCTGAACGACCAGGTCCAGGTCGGCTCCGTCACGGCCAACCAGACGCTCGACGTGGTCGAGGTCGAGCAATCGACCACGGCCACGACGACGGCGACCGCCAACAGCTACACCGGCTCGTCCGACGGCCGGAACGTCGACATCCGCTCGAACCAGACGACGATGGGCGACGTGAACGCCGACACCCGGCTGAACGTGGCCTCCTACGGCGGGCCGTCCACAACCCTGAGCACCGCGGCGACGGGCAACACCGGCGATTCCTCCATCGCCGGCGGCGCGACCATGACCGGCGTCTTCACCCAGAACACCGATCCCGTCTCGATCTACGGCCACAGCCATATCGAGGCGCCCGACGCGGAGATGGGCGACGTGAGCGCCTCGGTCCAGGCGGTGGGCAACAGCCAGGGCCTGGGGCAGAGCTACGCCGCCTCCGGCGTGCGCGTGAACCAGACCAACAACGCCCAGGTGGAGTCCGACGGCGGCGGCGTGATCGGCCACACCACCGGCACCTCGGTGTTCGCGGCCACCACCACGGCCAACAACGTCACCAGCACCGGCAGCTACAGCGCCGCCGAGCGGATGATCATCACCCAGCGCAACTACGCCGGCGTGACCCAGGCGGCCCAGTTCACCGCCTTCGGCAACTCCTACCTGGCCACCACCGCGGCCACGGCCAGCGGCAACAACGTGACCGCCACCAACGACGGCCCGCTGCTGGACGTGACCAACGACCAATACAACCAGTCCTACATGCGGGCCCAGGCCGAGAACTCCAGCTACCTGTTCAGCGACACCAACGTCAGCGCGCTCAGCGTCGGCAACTCGATGCTGGCCGGCGACCTGAACGGCCAGCTCGTGCTGGACAACGCCCAGGTGAACGACGGCGGCGGCGTGGAGGCGGTGGCCAGCTTCACCGGCTACCAGGGCTACGACGCCACCTCCTCGGCCACCGCCATGGGCAACTCGGCCACCGGCTACGCCTGCAGCACCTGCTACGGCATGAGCGTGGAAAGCCGCCAGACCAACAACGTGGACGTGGGCGCCACCAACACCGTGACCGTCAACGGCTACGCCCGCTCGGTGAACGGCGTGGCCACCGCCGTGGGCAACAGCGCCACCTACTATATGAGCAAGTCCGGCTCCTAAGGCCCGTGCTTCCGGCCTGAAACCTTCGCCACCATGCGGCCTTGCGATAGCCACGCCGCGCGGCGATGGTGCGCGACCTTGTCGGAAACACCCAGGACTCCTCGATGAATCGTTCCCTGCGCGCGGCGGCCGGTCTCGCCGCCGCCGCGCTCATGGCCGCGTGCGCCGCGGCCGGCGCCGCCGAGGGCGCGCCGCGCCTGCCCAAGCTGTCCCTGCCGACGTTCGGCGCAGAACAGCACGAGCGGATCAAGCTCAAGCCCGGCCAGTGGCCGCAGGCGGTTTCCGACCTCGCCGCCGATCCCGACATCCGCTTCGGCGCCCTGCCCAACGGCATGCGCTACGCCATCCGCCGCCAGACCACGCCGCCGGGGCAGGCGGCGATCCGCCTGCGCATCGACGCCGGCTCGCTGATGGAGACCGACGACCAGCAGGGCCTGGCCCACTTCCTGGAGCACATGGCGTTCAACGGCTCCAAGGCCGTCCCCGAGGGCGACATGGTGAAGATCCTGGAGCGGCTGGGGCTGGCCTTCGGGGCGGACACCAACGCCTCCACCGACTTCGACGAGACGGTCTACAAGCTCGACCTGCCGCGCACCGACGACGAGACGGTGGACACCAGCCTGATGCTGATGCGCGAGGTGGCCGGCAACCTCACGATCGCGCCGGACGCGGTGGACCGCGAGCGCGGCGTCGTGCTGTCGGAGGAACGCGCCCGCGATACGCCGTCCTACCGGGTCTACAAGGCGCGGCAGGCCTTCTTCCTGAAGGGCCAGCGCCCGCCCACGCGGCTGCCGATCGGCCAGGTGGACGTGCTGGAGCATGCGCCGGCCTCGCGCATCGCCAGCTTCTACCACGCCTACTACCGTCCCGACCGAGCCGTGCTGGTGGCGGTCGGCGACTTCGACGTCGACGCGATGGAGGCCAAGATCCGCGCGCGCTTCGGCGACTGGACGGGCGTCGGCCCCGCCGGCGGCGATCCGGACATGGGGCCGGTGGCCAAGCGCGACACCGAGGCCATGCTGGACGTGGAGCCCGGCGCGCCGCCCTCCCTGCAGCTCGCCTGGATGGGTCCGCCGGACCTGAACCCGGACACCAAGGCCGAACGGCGGCGCGACCTGATCGAAAAGCTGGGCTTCGCCGTGCTGAACCGGCGCTTCTCGGCGCTGTCGCGTTCGGCCGATCCGCCGTTCATCGGGGCCGCGGCCTTCAAGGGCGATGAATACGACGCCGCGCGCGTGACCATGATCACGGCCAACGTGCAGCAGGACCACTGGCGCGAGGCGCTGGCGGCGGTGGACCGCGAGGAACGCCGCGCCGTGCAGTACGGCGTGCGCCAGGACGAGCTGGACCGCGAGATCGAGGAAGTCCGGGCGAGCCTGAAGGCCGACGCCGCCGGCGCGGCCACCCGTCCGCCCGCCGCGATCGCCGCCGACATCGTCGGCTCGCTGGACGACGACGAGGTGGTGACCGATCCCGCGCAGGACCTGGCCTTCTTCGAGGACACGGTCAAAGGCCTGAAGGCCGACGAGGTCTCCGCCGCCCTGAAGGCCGCCTTCCAGGGCGGCGGGCCGCTGTTGTTCGTCACCTCGCCGACGGCGATCGAAGGCGGGGAGGCCACCCTGCTCTCGGCGCTGGCGGATTCGCAGAAGGTGGCCGTGACGCCGCCGACCGCGCCCTCGGTGGTGACCTGGCCGTACGAGAGCTTCGGCGCGCCCGGCAAGGTGGCCGAGCGCAAGGACGTGGTCGACCTGGACACGGTGTTCGTGCGCTTCGAGAACGGCGTGCGGCTGACGATCAAGCCGACCAAGTTCGCCGACGACCAGATCCTGGTGCGGGTGAACGTGGGCGACGGGCTGCAGGACCTGCCGAAGGACAAGCAGAACGCGGCCTGGGCCGCCGGCGCCTATGTGGAAGGCGGCCTCGGCAAGATCAGCGCCGAGGACATGGAGCGCGTGCTGGCCTCGAAATACTACGGGGCCAGCTTCTCGGTCACGGACGACGCCTTCGTGCTTTCCGGCGGCACGCGGCCCGAGAGCCTGGACACCCAGCTCGAAGTGCTGGCCGCCTATCTGACCGATCCGGGCTGGCGGCCGCAGGCCTTCGAGCGGATCAAGACCGCCGGCGCCACGATCAACGAGCAGTACACGGCCACGGACGGCGGGGTGCTGAAACGCGACCTGCCCGGGCTGATGCACACCGGCGACCGGCGCTGGACCTTCCCCAGCAAGTCGGAGATCGAGCACAGCAGCCTGGACGAACTGAAGCGCCAGGTGGCCGGGCCGATGGCCAGCGGTCCGGTGGAGGTGGTGATCGTCGGCGACACGACCGTGGACAAGGCGATCGAGGCGGCGGCGCGCACCTTCGGCGCCCTGCCCCCGCGGCCCGCCGCGGCCCCGCCGTCGCCGAGCCAGCTCCAGGTCGCCTTCCCCGCCCCGGTGAGCTCGCCGGTGGAGCTGACGCACAAGGGGCGCAAGGACCAGGCGATCGGCTACATCGCCTGGCCGACCAAGGACTTCTTCGCCGACCCGCAGGGCGCGCGCGACACCGCGGTGATGGCCGAGGTGATGCGCCTGCGCCTGATCGACGAGCTGCGCGAGGCGCAGGGGGCGACCTACTCGCCCTCGGTGACCTACAACCACAGCCTGGTCTGGCCGGGCTGGGGCTATGTGGCCGCCAGCGTGGAGGTGCCGCCGGCCAAGCTGGCGTCGTTCTTCACCGACGCCAGGCAGATCGCCGCCGAACTGGCCGCCAAGGACGCGAGCCCAGACGAACTGGAGCGGGCCAAGAAGCCGCGCATCGACCAGATCGAAAAGGCCCGCGAGACCAACGGCTACTGGCTGCACGAACTCTCGGGCGCGCAGGCCGATCCGCGCCGGCTCGACGAGATCCGGGCCGCCGTCGCGGGGACCGAGCGGGTGAGCGCCGACGACGTGCGCCGCGCGGCGCAGACCTATCTGCGCGACGACAAGGCCTGGACGCTGGAGGTGAGGCCGCAGCCTTGAGGCGCGGCGGCGGCTCGCGCGCGGAGCGCTAGTAGGCGATGCCGCCGACGCCGCCGTCCAGGCTCATGCTCGAGGAGTAGGACGAGGCCTCCTCCTCTTCGCGATAGGCCGTGTAGGTCTCGGTCGAGATGAAGGTCAGGACCTTGATGCCGGCGCCGAAGCGACGCAGCAGCGAGCGCTCGTTGCAGTCGCGGGCGGGCTTCTGGCGGCGGCATTCCACCTTGCCGCCCGGCGCGTGGTAGAGGGCCTGGTTCTTGTCGCAGGCCATGGTCTTGCCGCCGGAGAAGTCGATCTTGCCGTCGAAGTCGGCGACGGTCCATTGCAGCCAGGTGCCGGCGATGCAGCGGTACATCTCGCCGTCGTAGTCGTCGGCCACGTCGCGCTCCGGGCGCACCTGGGAGGCCGGGTGCGGCACCTGGCGGTCGTCGATGCAGACGGCCTGGATGATCACGCGGCGGGTGCGGGTGCGGCTGGCCTCGTAGGCCGTGCGCTTCCTGCCGCCCTCGACGTTGAGCTGGACAAGGCCGGTCGTGACCGGCGGCGAATAGTAGCCGTAGCCGCCGCCCCCGCCGTAGTAGACGACCGAACCGGCCGAGGACGAGGCGCCCGCGCGCGCGCCGGCCACGGCCGAAGCCCCGGCGTTGACCACCACGGTGGAGGCCACGTTCACCGTCACCCCCGGCACGTTGATCGTGTGGCAGCAGGTCGGCGGCGTGGTGTTGGTGCAGCAGGTGGGCGGCGTCGGCGTGGTGCAGCAGGTCGGCGGGGTGGGCGTGGTGCAGCACTGCGCCAGCGCCTCGGCCGGCGCGCCAGCGGCGAAGAGCAGAAGGCCGAAGCCCAGGAACAAGCCCAACAGGGTCGAACGCGCCTTCATGGACAGCCCTTCCATACGGTCGGCCTCAACAGCTCAAACTGAGGGCTGCGGAACGCGCCCCTGACAAAATCCCCTTCCAGCCCCTGTCCCGCCCGAGGACGCGCCAAGGCTGGCCCGCTTCTCGCTGCAAGCCCCGTGCGGCCGTTTCCAGGGCCGCGATCCAAGCCGCGCAGCGATGTCGATGTTTCATTTGAGCACACACAAGTTGATAGACTATTGGCGCGCGCACTCGCTCGACGGGCGTTCACCATCACGCCAGGACATCGATCCGGGGGATTTCGCGCCCCTGGCGCCGCAGGTGCTGATGGCCGGCCGCGAAGCCTCGGGCGTCTATCCGATCCGGCTGGTCGGCGGCTTCGTGCGCGAGCTGCACCAGCGCGACCTGCGCGGGCGCAACCTTCTGTCGCTCTTCCGCCCGGCGGACCGGCTGGGCCTGCAGGCGGCGCTGGAGATGGCGCGGCGCAAGCCCGAGCCGATCGTCGCCACCGTCGAGGCGCGCGCCGAGGACGCGGCCATCGACATGGAGATCCTGTTCGCGCCGCTGACGGGTTCGGACGGCGGCCCCGACCGCTTCCTAGGGCTCTATCAGCCCCTGACCCTGGTCTCGCGGCTGCAAGACCGGCCGGTCGGCGAATTCGAGGTGCGCGTCATCCGCAGCGCCGGGGCGTCGAACGAATCGCTGCCGCGCGTGCGCCTGGCCGCGCTGGACGGCCGGCGCATCGCCTAGGCCTCGCTAGGCGCCCGCCGGTTCCGGCGCGCTGGCCTTGTCGAGATCAGCGAGCTCGGCCGGCGAGAGCTTGAGCCTGGCCGACCCCATCAGATCTTCAAGCTGGGCGACGCTGGTGGCGCTGGCGATCGGCCCGGTGAGCCCGGGCTGGGCCATCACCCAGGCCAGGGCGACCTGCGCCTGCGTCGCGCCATGCGCCTCGCAGACCCGGTCGAGCGCCGCCAGGATCCGCTTGCCGCGATCGTTGAGGTAGGAGCCCATGCGCCCGCCGCGCGGGCTCTTGGAGAAGTCCGCCTCGGAGCGGTACTTGCCGGTCAGGAAGCCCGAGGCGAGCCCGTAGAACGGGATCACGCCGACCTCCTCGTCGATGCAGACCTTCTGCAGCCCGGCCTCGAAGCCGGCGCGGTCATAGAGATTGTAGAGCGGCTGGAGGCTCTCGTAGCGCGCCCAGCCGTTCGCCGTGCTGACGTCGAGCGCCGACTTCAGGCGGGCGGGCTCGAAGTTGGACGCGCCGATGACGCGCACCTTGCCGGCCTTCACCAGCTTGTCGAAGGCCTCGGCGGTCTCCTCCTGGGGCGTGTCGGCGTCGTCGCGGTGCGACTGGTAGAGGTCGATGTAGTCGGTCTGCAGCCGCTTCAGCGAGGCCTCCACCGCCTCGGCCATGTACCTGGCCGACAGGCCCTTCATGCCCTCGCCCATCTCCATGCCGAACTTGGTGGCCAGGACGACCTTGTCGCGCTTGCCGCCCTCCTTGAACCACTTGCCGATCACGGTCTCGGAGGCCCCGCCCCCGGCCGGCGCCCAGCGCGAATAGACGTCGGCGGTGTCCACGCAGTTGAAGCCGGCGTCGACGAAGGCGTCGAGGATGGCGAACGAGGTCTTCTCGTCGGCGGTCCAGCCGAAAACGTTGCCGCCCAACACCAAGGGCGCGATCTTGAGGTCCGAACGCCCGAGCCTGCGCAATTCCATGACGGCCTCCCTGAAATGTCCTGATTCAAAATGGTTCGTCGCGGGCGGGCGCGATCAGGGGCCCGCCTGCGCTATCGATTGAATCGGACTACGGCGGCCGGCCAGCGTCAAGCGCGGCCGGCCGCTTTTCAGGCGGCCTGGACCTCGCCGTCGTAGACGGGGGCCTCGTCCGCCGGCAGGGCGGCCCTGCCGCGGATCATGTCCGAGGCCTTTTCGGCGATCATGATCGTCGGGGCGTTGGTGTTGCCGCCGACCAGGGTGGGCATGACCGAGGCGTCCACCACGCGAAGGCCTGCGACGCCCCGGACCTTCAGCTCGGCGTCGACCACGGCCATGGCGTCGCCGTCCACGCCCATCTTGCAGGTACCGACGGGGTGATAGATCGTCTCGCCCGTGCGGCGGATCCAGGCGTCGATCTCGTCGTCGGTCTGCACGCCCGCGCCCGGCGAGAACTCCACGGAGCGGTAGGGCGCCAGCGCCGGCTGCTCGGCCACCTTGCGCATCATCTTCACGCCCTCGCGCATGGCGCGCTTGTCTTCCTCGGCCGACAGGTAGTTGGCGAAGATCGCCGGATCGTCGAACGGATCGGCCGAGCGCAGGCCGATGTGGCCGCGGCTTTCGGGGCGGAGCTGGCAGACGTGGAAGGTGAAGCCGTCCTTCTCCACCTGCACCTTGCCGTGCTCCTGCATGATGGCGAGCACGGTGTGGATCTGCAGGTCCGGCCGGTCGAGATCGGGGCGCGACTTCAGGAAGGCGCCGGATTCCAGGAAGTTCTGGCGGCCGATCCCCTGCTTGAAGAGGAGGTAGTTGAGCCCCACCAGCAGGGTCTTGAAGCCCTTGCGCTGGGAATAGAGCGTGATCGGCTGGGGGCATTCCCAGGAGAGCGTGCAGTCCAGGTGGTCCTGCAGGTTCTGGCCGACGCCCTTGAGGGCGTGCACCACGGGCACGCCGTGCTTGGAAAGCTCAGCCGGGTCGCCGATGCCGGAGAGCTGAAGGATCTGCGGCGACTGCACGGCGCCGGCGCAGAGCAGCACCTCCTTGTCCGCGTGGACGACGACGGCCTGGCGAGACTTGTCGTCGATGTACTCCACGCCGATGGCGCGGCCGTTCTCCACCAGGATGCGGCTGGTGCGCGCGCCGGTGAGGCAGGTCAGGTTCGGACGGTTCAGCGCCGGATGCAGATAACCCTTGGCCGCGCTCCAGCGCTCGCCGTCGTGGATGGTCATCTGATAGGGGCCCCAGCCTTCCTGCTGGAAGCCGTTGAAGTCCTTGGTCACCGGGAAGCCGGCCTGGGCGCCGGCCTCGATCGCGGCCTTGTAGATCGGGTTGGGGGTGGAGGCCTTGGAGACCTTCAGCGGCCCGTCGCCGCCGTGCCAGGCGTCGCCGCCGCCCTCCAGGGATTCGGAGCGCTTGAAGTAGGGCAGCACGTCCTTGTAGGCCCAGCCGGACAGGCCCATCTGGCGCCACTGGTCGTAGTCGCGGGCATGGCCGCGGATGTAGATCATCCCGTTGATGGAGGACGAGCCGCCCCAGCCCTTGCCGCGCGGCCACCAGAGCTTGCGGTTCTCCAGGTTGGGCTCCGGCTCGGTCCAGAAGCCCCAGTTGTAGACGCCCTTCTCCGGCAGGATCTGGCCGACGCCGGCGGGCATGCGCACCATCAGCGCGTTGTCTTTGACGCCGGCCTCCAGCAGCAGGACCTTGGACTTGCCGTCCTCGGTGAGGCGGTTGGCCAGCACGCAGCCGGCCGAGCCCGCGCCGATGATGATGTAGTCGAAGCGATCCATGCGCCCCCTGCCCTGAACAATGTTTAGTTGCCGCGGACCTTACAGGCCTTGGCAGGCCAGGCAAGGCCGGGCGCGGCAGAAAGTGACGCCAGCGTCATTTCGGGGCGGCTAGCGCCCCTTCCACTGCGGCGCGCGCTTCTGGGCGAAGGCCATCGGTCCTTCCTTGAAGTCCTCGGAGGTGAACAGGGCGCGGATCGCCGGATACTTCATCTGGCCGGTGATGGCCGCCTCCAGGGTGGGCTCGTCCAGGCCCTTGTAGACCGCCTCCTTGGAGGCGCGGATCGACATGGGCGACAGCTCGCAGATCTGCGCGGCCCAGCGCTGGGCCGCGGCCATCAGACCGGCGGCGGGAACCACCTCGTTGACGAAGCCCAGTTGCAGCCCCTCGGCGGCCGAGACGCGCCGGCCGGTGAGGATCATGCCCATGGCCTGCTTCTGGCCGATCATGCGCGGCAGACGGTGCAGCCCGCCGGCCAGGGCGGCCAGGCCCACGCGCGGCTCCGGCAGGGCGAAGGTGGCCGTCTCGGCCGCGACGATCAGGTCGCAGGCGAGCGCGATCTCGAAGCCGCCGCCCATGGCCACGCCGTTCACCGCCGCGATCAGCGGCTTGTTCAGGTCGAACCGCGAGGTCAGGCCCGCGAAGCCCGACGGCGGCGAGCCCATCTTGCCGCCGCTCGCCTGGTGCTTCAGGTCGTTGCCCGCCGAAAAGGCGCGCTCGCCCGCGCCGGTGACGATCCCGACCCACTGGTCCGGATCGGCGGCGAAGGCGTTGAACGCCTCGTCCAGCTCGAAGTGCGCCGGCGAATGCAGGGCGTTCATCACCTCGGGCCGGTTCAGGATGATGGTGGTGACGGGTCCGTCGCGCTCGACCTTGATGAACTCGTAGGCCATGGGTTCCTCCCTGGGTTTGGACGCCAGGGTCCAAAGGCGCCGCAGCGTCCGTCAAGCGGCCCCGTCGGCCGCCCCATCGGCCGCACGGCCGACCTTGACCGCGCCGGCGCGAGGCGGCGTGCTGGGGCGGAAATCGGGAGCCCTCGCATGGACCTGCAGCGCCGCATCGCCCGCATCCTGGGGCCCGTCATCGTCGCCGTCGCCCTGAGCGAGGCGGCCAACATGGACATCTTCGCCGAGCAGACCGCGCCGGTCGTCTATCTCAACGGGGCCGTCCTCTTCACCGCGGGCGTCGCCATCCTGCAGGCGCACGCCGCCTGGCGGCGCGACTGGACCGTGCTGATCACGCTCGCCGGCTGGGTGCTGGCCGCGGCCGGCCTCTACAGGCTGATCTGGCCGCGAGCCGTCCAGGCGACGGAGGGGCCGGCGACGACGGCCGCCCTGCTGCTTCTGGCCGCGGCCGGCGCCTATCTCTGCTGGCGGGGCTACCGGCGCTGAGGTCAGCCGACCGTCAGCCCGGCGCGATAGCGCTTCCAGTTCTCGACGTAGTGAAGCGCCGAGCCGGTCAGCACCATGACCTGCTGGTCGCTCACCTCGCGCACCACCTTGCCCGGCGCGCCCATGACCAGGGAGTTGTCGGGAATCTCCTTGCCCTCGGTGATCAGGCAGTTGGCCCCGATCAGGCAGTTCTTGCCGATCCTGGCCCCGTTCAGGATGATCGAGCCGATGCCCACCAGCGAATTGTCGCCGATCGTGCATCCGTGCAGCATCACCATGTGACCGACTGTCACATTCGCCCCGATGGTCAGCGGCGAGCCGGTATCGGTGTGAAGAACAGATCCGTCCTGGATATTCGAATTCTCGCCGACGACGATGGGATCATTGTCGCCACGCAAGGTGGCGCCAAACCAGACCGACGCATTCTTCTTTAGAATCACCCGGCCGATCACCGAAGCGCTTGGCGCGATCCAGTATTCGTCTTCGTTGGGCAATTCAGGAGCGACGCCGCCCAAGTTGTAGACACTCATCCGTATACCCCGTTTCTTGAAACCTGGCCCGTAGTTAACCGTTCATAAAGGCGGCTAGGATCATTCTAGTCGGGCGATTCGACGGGGCGAAAGCCCTCTCGCGTCTCGCCGCGGGCCGGCCTTTCGGTTCGCGGTCTCCCGGTTGAACGGAGACCTAAGTGCCGCGTGTCACGCTTCGGCGGGGATGCCCGCCAGGAACAGGAACCGCAAGCGAGCCGCCAGGCCGCGCAGGCCGGCGTCAGTCGAATCCCAATTCTCCCCAAGGGCGGTCCGAACCGGACTCGCCCTTTTTTCATGCCCCCATGGAGGCTTTGAGCATGAGCAAGCGAGCCCTGAAGCGACAGCTGCGCGAAGGCGCGTTCGACGCTGGTCAGTTCGAGGAGGACGCTAAAGTCCGCCGCCTGCCCATCGACCGCGGCTGGTCGCCGCTGGCGCATTCCAACGACGATCGCGACCAAGGCTACCTCAAGACCATCAAGGCCAAATCCACCGGCCAGCAGCAGCTCATGGACGCGATCGACCAGAAGAACCTGGTGCTGGCGCTCGGACCGGCCGGCACCGGCAAGACCTACATCGCCATCGCCAAGGCGGTGGAGGCGCTGGAGGCGGGCCGCGTGGGCCGCATCGTCTTGTCGCGCCCGGCGGTGGAGGCCGGCGAATCCATCGGCTTCCTGCCCGGCGAGATGGAGGACAAGCTCGCCCCCTACCTGCGGCCGCTGTACGACGCCCTGTCCGACCGGCTGTCGATGAAGCGGGTGCGCGCCCTGATGGCCGAGGGCGCCATCGAGATCGCGCCGGTGGGCTTCATGCGCGGGCGCACGCTGAACAACGCCTTCGTGGTGATCGACGAGGCGCAGAACTGCACTTACGTGCAGCTCAAGATGCTGCTCACCCGCCTGGGCTGGCACTCGACGATGGTGGTCACGGGCGACCCGGCCCAGTCGGACCTGTTGCCCGAGCTCTCGGGCCTGGGGCCGGTGGGCGCCAAGCTGGAGGCCGTCGACAACGTGTCGGTCGTGCGCCTGGCCGACCGCGACATCGTGCGCCACCCGCTGGTCGCCGAGATGCTGGGCGTGCTCTAGCCCGAACGCCTGCGCCGGCGGCCCCGAAGGCCGCCGGCGTCAGAGCTTGGCGATCCGCGAGCGCACGACCTTGGCCTCGGCCTCGAGCTGGCTGAACGAGCACAGTTCGTCATGGGCGCGCACCTCGGCGAGCAGCCGCGACAGATCACGCGCGAGCGTCGACAGCAGCGCCAGCCCCGCCTGGTGGCGCCTGCGGTCGCCCGGCCCGTCCGGCAGGCCGGCGAAGAGCTCGCCCTGGTCGATCGCCTCCAGCAGCCCCAAGGCGTCCTGCAGACGCCCGGCCACCTCCGGCTTGGGAACGAAGAGCTGTTCGGCCGCGGGATGGGCGGGCCTTGGACCGTCGTCGTCAGTCATGGTTCACGCGCCCCCTTTGAATCGCGCGATGGCTTGAAGCTGGTCGGGACGCAGGGCGTCCACGGCCGCCAGGTAGTCGGCCGGCTCGTCCGTCAGCAGGACCGACGGACAGCGGCCTTCGTAGTTGCCGAGATTGGGACGGTGCTGGCGGTAGCCGGCCAGGGCGGCGACCTCCGGCGCGAAGCCGCGCGCCACCTCCGGCGGATAGGCCAGCCACGGGTTCTCGTAGGGCTTGAGCCAGCCCAGCGAATAGCCGGTGATGAGGCCGGTGCGCGGCGCCGAGGACACGTTGGCGCCGCCGCAATGCAGGACCGAACCCAGGAACAGCAGCACCGAGCCCGGCTCCATCTCGGCCGCGACCGGCGCGCCCGGGACGCCGGGCCGGAGCGCCTCGGCGCCATGGCTGCCTGGCCATAGGCGCGTCGCGCCGTTGTCGGCCGTATAGGGCGTGAACGGCCACATCACGTTGATCAGGTACTCGAACTGGCCCTTGGGCCCGCCCCACATGTCCTGATCGCGGTGCGGCGGCTGCATCGCCTCGCCGGGGTGGATCTCCACGGCCTGGGCCAGGTTAAGCTGGATGCAGTCGCAATGCGCGCCCAGCACCCGCTCGGCGATCTGAAGGATCAGCGGATGGGCGATGAGGGCGGCCGCCCTGGGCGAACGCTTCAGCGCCGCGCCGAAGCGCTTGGTGCGTTCGCCGTAGAAGTCGCCGACGCAGAACGGCGTGCGCTCGAAGCGCTCGCGCAGGTCGTCGTGCAGGGCGGCCACGTGGCCGGCGTCGACCAGACCGGGAATGACGCAGTAGCCGTCGGCCAGCAGGGCGGACGCCCAACCCTCGGCGGGCGATGCGTCCAGTGAGCGCGCAGCTTCGCCCATCACGCGGCCTCCGGCACGGTCCAGTGCAGGATCGGGCGCTTCAGGCCCGAGCGCTGGCGGAACATCTGCAAGGTGGCCGGGGTGATGTTGATGGCCAGGGCGCCCACCATCTCGCCGCCGACCTCGCGCGGCTCGCCGAGGGGCTCGGTGTCCCAGCCGATGGCGATGAGCTGGGAGAGCCATTGCAGGTGGGCCATGCAGACGTACTGGCGGACGCCGTAGAGCAGGGCGAACTCCACCAGGGCGGTCTTCAGCCGCCCGAGCACCTTGCGCGCGGGCTCCCGCTCCAGGCGCGGCGCGCTGAGCAGGCGAGTGATCTCCCAGATGTCGGGGCCCGTCGGCGGGCCGTCCTCGCACAGCTCGGGGAACACCTCGCCCAGCAGGTGCGGCTCGGTCGTCGGCAGCAGCCGCACCGACCCCAGGTGCTCGCGCAAGACCGGATCCAGCGCGAGCAGATAGACCGCGTCGACGGTGTCGAACTGGTCGATCTCATACTGGCCGTCGACCACCGGCACGTCCCAGCCCAGGCGGTCGACGAACACGGTCTTTCGATCGCGGTGCATGGCCTTGAGGGCCTCGCGGTACAAATCCCGCGTCTCGGGAAGGACGGCGTGCACCATGTCTGATCTCCCTGGCTGATCGCCAAGGCAGGGTCACAGCGCCCCGTCCCGGGCGCCATCCGCTGATCAGTGGAGGGTGCGAAAAATATCCGCGAAGGTGATCTGGCCGTCGAACAGCGCACGGACCACCAGGAGCGTGCGGGTGGACACGCCGTAGCGGCGCTTGGCCTCCTCCACGTGCTGGTGGACGGTCTTTTCGCTGATCCCCAGCCGGCCGGCGATCTGGGCGTCGGTGCCCCCGCCCGCGGCCAGCACCATGCAGTCGAGCTGCCGGTCCGTCAGCCTGGGCGGGCCCGACGCCGCCCGGGCCCGGCCGCGGTCGGCCTTCATGATGCGCCGCGCCGCCTCGAAGGCGAAGCAGCCGACATACTGCATCATCGGCAGGGATTCGGCGGACGCCTCACGGCCCAGGCGCAGGCCGAACGAGCAGGAGCCGCCGAGCTCCCCCGGCAGGTGGATCGGCACGGCGAATCCGTCGCCCAGCCCCTCGGCGGCGGCGGCGCGCAGGATTTCGTGCTGGCGCGGCGTCAGGTCGATGATCTGGCCGGCGGACGACCACAGAAAGCCGCGGGCGGTCTTCTGGCAGGCCACATGCACCGGATCGTCGGCGAAATAGCCGCGGGCCATCACCATCTCGCGCCAGGCCTTGGGAAAGCTGACGAGGTGGACGAAGTCCTGCGGCGGCGTCGACGCCACGTCGGCGTGCTGCACCAGCGAGAAGTAGTCGAAATCCAGTTCCCGCACGACGCCGTCCACGAGGCCATAGAGCTCTTCGCGCCGGGTGACCCTGTTGGCCTCGCGCACGAAGGTCTGGACGTCATGAAATCGGCTCATGCCTTTCATCCTCGTAGGGCGGGGTCTGATCGTCGCGCAAAGGGCCGCCGCGGGCGAGTTCGCGCACCAGCTCGACCAGGCATTTGCGCACCGCGTCGGTGCGGATGGCGGCATAGGCTTCCACCAGCTCGGTCGCGCCCGGCACGTGCAGGTTGGTCGCAGCGTCCTGCGCGACCTCCGAGGCCGCGCCGAGGCCGGCGATGAGCTCGGGCAGCGGCGTCTCCAGGGCGTCGGCGATCAGGGCGAGCCGGGAGAAGCTGACGCGATTGGCGCCGCGCTCGTACTTCTGGATCTGCTGGAACGTCACGCCGACGGCTTCAGCCAGCCGCTCCTGGGACATGTTCCTTGCCTTGCGGCATCGACGAATGCGTGCGCCGAGAGCCACGTCCAAGCGGTGGGCGCCGGCCTCCCCGCTTAATGTCGCCATGACGAGGTCCACCTTTCCGGTGGATTGTGCACGCGAAACGGCCCGGCGTGGAGTCCCTGCGCGCCCGGATTGAGCGCGGCCGGCCCGTCCGTCAGGGCAGGTCCTCGCCGAGGATCGCCATTTCGAACATGAAGGAGCCGTCCTC
Source organism: Phenylobacterium sp. (assembly GCF_041916435.1). Classification (GTDB taxonomy): domain Bacteria; phylum Pseudomonadota; class Alphaproteobacteria; order Caulobacterales; family Caulobacteraceae; genus Phenylobacterium. The sequence continues at coordinate 19,495 of NZ_JAYRZM010000006.1, forward strand.
GTCCTCGTCCTCGAAGACGACGCCGACGAATTCCTCGCCGATGTAGACCTCGGCCGAGTCCTTCTGCTTGGGGCGCGGCACAAGGGTGATGCGCGCATTGGCGAAGGTTCCCCGCAGGTGGCCCTCGAGCTTGCGTATCATCTTTTCGTCCACGGCCGAGCTCCCTGATTCAACGGCGCGAACCTAGAGGGCATTGGCCGGCAGTGGAAGCGTGCAGCTACGTCCAAACGGCGCCGATCGCACATTCGCGCAGACGGCCCTTGCGGATATTTCGATAGGAAGCTATCTAAAAACGATAGCAAGCTACCTATCAAGATGACCTCCGCCGCCCGCAGCCCCGACCTCGAACGCGCCTTCACCGGCCTGCTGCTTCGCCTGAGCCGCATCTACCGGCGCGAAGTGAACCACGCCCTCGCCGAGCACGGCCTGTCGGATGCGCGCGCCCTGCCCGTGCTGCACATCGCCCGCGCCGGCGGCGGCATGCGCCAGGGCGTGCTGGCCGAAGAACTTGGTGTGGAAGGGCCTTCCCTGGTGCGCATCCTCGACCAGATCTGCGCGGCCGGCTTGGTCGAGCGGCGCGACGATCCGACCGACAGGCGCGCCAAGACCCTGCACCTGACTGCGATCGGCCAGGAGCTGGCGGACGTCGTCGAAGACGCCGTGCAGGACGTGCGCACGGAGCTTCTGGCCGGCGTCGAGCCGCAGGACCTCGCGGCAGCGCTGCGCGTGCTGACCGCCTTCGAGACGGCCCTGGAAGCGCGTGGCCGCGGCTGAGCATGCCCAGGTTCGACCGAGCCATGGCGATCTTCTCGGCGAAGGCCTTCGCGGCCTCGATGGCCGCGCTCTACGTCGCGCTCGCCATGGGCCTGCCCAAGCCATACTGGGCGATGACCACCGCCTACATCGTCAGCCAGCCCCTGGCGGGAGCCGTGCGTTCCAAGGCGCTGTTCCGGCTGGTGGGCACGAGCCTCGGCGCGGCCGCGGCGGTGATTCTGACGCCTGCCCTCGCCCAGGCGCCGCCGCTCCTGTGCCTGGCGCTCGCCCTTTGGGTCGGCGGCTGTCTCGCCCTGTCCCTGCTGGATCGCACTCCCCGCAGCTATGTGCTGATGCTGGCCGGCTACACGGCCGCCATCATCGGCTTTCCGAGCGTCGACCAACCGCAGGCGATCTTCGACGTGGCCGTGGCGCGGGTCGTCGAGATCGGGCTCGGCATCATCTGCGCCACCGCAGTCCACAGTCTCGTCTTCCCGGAGCCGATCGGCCCGGCCATTCGCGCGCGCCTGGCCTCCTGGCTGGCGGAGGCGGACCGCTGGGCCCTGGACGTCCTGGCCCCTGGCGAACGCGGCGATTTCGAGCGCGACCGCCGCCACCTGGCCGCCGCGGCGAGCGAAATCGGCATCCTCTCCACCCACCTGTCCTTCGACACCTCGCGCCTGCGCGAGACGACCGGCGTGGTTCGGGCGTTGCACGAGCGGATGCTGCTGCTGATCCCGCTGCTTTCGGGGCTCGCCGATCGCATGAAGGCCCTGGCGCAAACCTCCGACCACGAGGCGCGCCGCCTGATCGACGAAACCACCGCCTGGATCGCCGCCGGATCACCGCGGCAGGACGGCCTGGACCTGCTCGACCGCCTGAACGCGCTGATCGCCGCGCGCGACGCGACGACGTGGGACGAAATGCTGGCGGAAAGCCTCCTGGTGCGCCTGGGCGACGCCATCGTGGTGCTGGGCGAGAGCCACGCCCTGATGCAGCGTCTGAACGATCCGGACGCGCCGCTCTCGCCGCCCCTGGAGGCGGCGGCCAGCAACCGGCCGCGGCCGCGGCTCCACACCGACCTGCCGATGGCGATGCTGTCGGGCTTGGCGGCCGCCATCTCGATCCTGCTCGCCTGCACCTTCTGGATCGCCACGGGATGGCCGGCCGGCGCCTCCGCCGCCGTGCTCGCCGCGGTGATCTGCTGCCTGTTCGCCGCCCAGGACGACCCGACCGCCAGCATCGGCAGCTTCGGAATCGGCACCGTCCTTTCGGTGCCGCTGATCGTCGTCTACGCCGTCGCCGTGCTGCCGGCGGCGAACGGCTTTCCGATGCTGGTCGCCGCTCTGGCGCCGGCGCTGCTGATCCTGGGCGCGTTGATGGCCCATCCGCGCTTCGGCGCCGCGGCCACGGCCATGCTCCTGGGAATGTGCAACGGCATGGCCCTGCAGGAGACCTACAACCCCGACTTCGCGACGGTGGTCAACGTCAACCTCGGCCAGTTCGTCGGGATGTTCTCCGCCGTGTTCGTCATCGGCGCCATTCGCGCCGTCGGCGCGGACGTGGCCGCCCGGCGGCTGATGACCCGGACCTGGCGCGGCCTGGCGCGTATCGCGCGGGCGCGGGCGGCGCCCACGCCCGTGGAGTTCGCCGCCCTCATGGTCGACCGGGTGGGGCAGTTGGCCCAGCGCCTGGCCGGCGTGGAACGCGACAACGACCTGACCGCCGTCGACACGCTGCGCGACCTGCGCGTGGGCATGAACCTGGTCGCCGTGCAGAGCCTGCGCCCGCAGACCTCCGGCGCGATCCGCGCGTCGGTCGAGTCGCTGCTGAGCGGCGTGGCCGACCATTTCGACGGCCTGGCCCAGCAAGGCGCGGCCCGGCAGGCGCCGGCCGCCGTTCTCGCCCACCTGGACGCGGCGCTGAACGGCGTGCGCGCCGCCGGCTCCTCGGCCTTGGCGGTCGGCGCCAGCGGGCTGGTCGGCCTGCGCCGCAACCTCTTCCCGGACGCGCCGGCCTTTGTCTCGGAGACGACCCGATGATCGGAGAGATCAACATCGCGGGGGTCTACGTCTCCTCCGCGCTCGTGGCGGCGGTCATCGCCCTGGCCGGCGCGTTCGCCGTGCAGCGGGCGATGACCTGGCTGCGGCTCTACCGCTTCGTCTGGCACCCGGCGCTGTTCGACGCAGCGGTGTTCGTCATCGCCTGGGCGCTGATCGCCCACGCGCCCCTTCCCCCTGAATTGCTTGGCTCCAATGTCTGACCTTCGTTCGCGCCTGGCCCTGGCGGGCCGCTTCACCGTCACGGCCGTCGTCGTGGCCATCGCTGTCGTCGCCGGCCTCAGCCTTTGGAAGCACTACAAGGTCGATCCGTGGACGCGGGACGGGCGCGTGCGCGCCGACATCATCCAGATCGCGCCCGACGTCTCCGGGCTCGTCACCCGTGTCGAGGTGAGCGAGGACCAGGCCGTGAAGGCCGGCCAGACGCTGTTCTATGTCGACAGGGACCGCTACGCCCTGGCGCTGCGGCAGGCCGACGCGGCGGTGGCCGCCGAGCGGGCCGTCCTGGCCCAGGCCCGCCGCACCCTCGCCCGCGACCGCGCCCTCGGCGACCTGGTCGCTCGAGAGGCCCTCGAAACCGAGCAGTCGAACGCCGAAGCCGCCGAGGCCCGCCTCGCCCAGGCGCAGGCCCGCCGCGACCTGGCCGCTCTGGACCTGAAGCGCACGGAGATCCGCGCGCCCTCGGACGGCTACCTTTCGGAAATCACCCTGCGGGCCGGCGACTACGTCAGCGCCGGCAAGCCGGTGCTGGCGCTGATCGACGCCCGCTCCTTCCGGGTGGACGGCTACTTCGAGGAGACCAAGCTCAAGGCGCTGCGCGTGGGCGATCCGGTGCGCGTGCAGGTGATGGGCGAGCCCGACGCATTGCGGGGCCATATCCAGTCGATCGCCGCGGGCATCGAGGACCGGGAGCGTTCGACAAGCGGCAGCCTCCTGCCCAACGTCAACCCGACATTCAACTGGGTGCGCCTGGCCCAGCGCGTGCCGGTGCGCATCGCCCTGGACGAACGGCCCAAGGACCTGCGGCTGATCGCCGGGCGCACGGCGACCGTCTCGGTCGTGACCGCACGGCCCGCCGAGGGCCGACGCTCGTGAGACCGCTGCGCGCCCTCGCCCTGGCCGCGATCATCCCGGCCCTCGCCGCCTGCGCGAGCGCGGGCGACGACTACGCCGTGCCGAAGTCGGCCGCGGTCAACGCGCCCGCCGCCCGGGCGCCCTTCCTGGCGAGCAGGGACAGGGGCGTGGCCCAGGAGCCGCTTCCGGACCGCTGGTGGCGGCTCTACGACGACGAGACGCTGAACGGGCTGGTCGAGGAGGCGCTGGCGGCCAACGCGGACCTGAGGGTCGCCGCCGCCAACTTGGAGCGCGCCCAGGCCCGCGCCGAGGAGGCCGACCGCGCCGGCGGCGTCGACGTGACGCTTTCGGCCGCCGCCGAACGGGCGCGCATGTCCGGTGAAGCGTTCCTGCTCGACTCGCCGATCCCGGTGGAGAACCTGGCCGACGCCGGCGTCGGCGTCTCCTACGAGGTCGACGTGGTGGGCCGCATCAGGCGCGCCGCCGAGGCGGCCCACGCCGACGCCGAGGCCAGCCAGGCCGGAGCGGACCTGGCGCGCGTGACCGTCGCCGCCGGCGTGGCTCGGGCCTATGTGGACGCCTGCTCGGCCAACGAGGCGCTGGCCGTCGCCCAACGATCCGTCGATCTCGCCGAACGCCGGCAATCGGCAGCCGAACGGCTGGCGGCGGGGGGACGCGGGACGCCCGCCGAGGTGGCCAAGGCGCGCGCCGCCACGGCGCTGGCGCACGCCGCCGCCCCGCAGCTCGAGGCGCGCAAGGCCGCGGCCCTGTACGAACTGGCCATGCTCACCGGCAAGCCGCCGGCCGATTTTCCCAAGGCGGTGGAAAGCTGCGCCCGACCTCCGAGCCTGCGCGAACCCATCCCGATCGGCGACGGCGCCGCCCTGCTTCGCCGCCGGCCGGACGTGCGCCAGGCCGAACGCGCCCTCGCCGGCGCCGTCGCGCGGGTCGGCGTAGCCAAGGCCTCGCTCTATCCCACCGTGCGGCTGGGATTGAGCGCGGGCTCCACCGGCCTGTTGGCCGACCTTGGGCAGCCGGCGGCCAACCGCTGGAGCGTGGGCCCGCTGATCTCCTGGACCCTTCCCGGCGCGGGGGAGCACGCGCGCGTGCGCCAAGCCGAGGCCGGCTCGGACGCAGCGCTCGCCCGCTTCGATTCCACCGTGCTCAACGCCCTGAGGGAATCCGAGACGAGCCTGTCGGACTACGCGCGAGAACTCGACCAGAGAGACGACCTGCGGCGCGCCGTGCAGCAGGCTCAGATCGCCGACGACCTCGCCCAGCGCCTGCATGCGGCGGGAAAGAGCCCCTACCTGGACAGCCTGGACAGCCAGCGCGTCGTGACCGACGCCCAGGCGCGCCTGGCCGCGGCCGACGGGAAGGTGGCGGCCGACCAGGTCGCGGTGTTCCTCGCGCTGGGCGGCGGCTGGTAGGGCCGAAAGCCTAGATCGCGTAGTCCTCGACGCCGTCGGACAGGGTCTGGTCCATGGTCCGAGCGGGTTCTTCGCAGGTGGGGCAGTTGACGATGCGCGCCGGCACGCCGGCGGCCGTGCAGCCGGCGGGAACCGGCTTCAGCACCACCGAGCCGGAGGCGACCTTGGCGTGGTCGCCGATGGTGATGTTGCCCAGGATCTTGGCGCCGGCCCCCAGCAGCACGCCGTTGCCGACCTTGGGGTGGCGGTCGCCACGCTCGGCGCCGGTGCCGCCCAGGGTGACGCCCTGCAGCAGGGAGACGTCGTCGCCGATCACCGCGGTCTCGCCGACGACGATGCCGGTGCCGTGGTCGACGAACACGCCGGAGCCGATCTTGGTGGCCGGGTGGATGTCCACCTGGAACATCTCCGAGGCGCGGCTCTGCAGATAGAAGGCCATGGTCTCGCGCCCCTGGCCCCAGAGCCAGTGGGCCACGCGCTGGGTCTGCAGCGACAGGAAGCCCTTGAAGAACAGGAACGGCTGGACGTAGCCCTTGCAGGCGGGGTCGCGCTCGAACACGGCCCTGAGGTCGGCCTCGGCGATCTCCACCAGGCGCGGCTGGTCCTCGTAGGCTTCCTCGGCGATCTCGCGCAGGCTCATGGCCCGCAGTTCCTGGTCGCCCAGTTTGCGCGCGAGCTGATAGGACAGCGCGTCGCCCAGCGTCTGGTGGCTCAGCACCACGGCGTTCAGCAGGGACGCCAGGCTCGGCTCGCCCTTGGCCGCCCGCTCGGCTTCGTTGCGCAGCGCCGCCCACACCGGCGGCGGCGCATGTGGATCGATGACCTCAAGGCGCTGGCTCACAGGTTCCTCCCGCCCCATGGCGATCTCCTAGCTTAGCATGGCGCGCGCGAGCGCGCCCGGCAACGACCCTTCCCGAGCCATATGGTAGCCCCGAAGCAGCATCGCCACTGTCAGCATGTCTTTCATGTGACCGGCCATCGCCGCGTCGAGCGCCTCGCGGAACGGCACGCGGGCCAGGGCCAGCAGCTCGGTCTCGTCCGGGTCGGCCTCCACCTCGGTCAGGCCGGTGGCCAGATAGCCGATGGCGCGTTCGTCGGTCACCGAGTTGGAGAGCTGGGCCTCCAGGATCGGCAGCCACTGCGCCGCCTCCAGGCCGGTCTCCTCGCGCAGCTCGCGCCTGGCGCTCTCCAGGGGATCCACCCCCAGCGGACCGCCGCCCTCGGGCAGCTCCCAGCTATAGTCCTGCGCCGGAAAGCGGGCCTGGCCCACCAGCATGATCGTGCCGTCGTCGAACACCGGCAGGATCGCCAGGGCCAGGTTCTTGAACTCCACCAGCCCGTAGACCGCCGCGGCCCCGGTGGGCGCGACGGCGTCATGCTCGGTGACTCGTATCCACGGATTGTCGTAGACCAGCCGGGCTCGCCCCCTGCCCCAAGGCGCGCCATCGGTGGTCAGCCAGGCGGGTTTTTGCGACATATTCTCAACTAGCCTTGCGGATCGCTCGCGCGCCCCCATAAAGGAAACACCTTAACCGCTCTTGCAGATGGGCCCTTCCTTGACGCTCACCCTTCCGCCGCCGCCGGCCTTCGGCGCCGCCCTGCCCCAGAAAGCCCGCCCCGAGGTGCTCGAGTTCCTGGCCTTGCGCCGGTCGACCTCGGCGCTGGCCCTCGCCGAGCCCCCGCCCAGCGCCGACGAGCTGGCCGCGATCCTGCGCCTGGCCGCGCGCGCGCCGGACCACGGCAAGCTGACGCCCTGGCGCTTCATCGTGCTGGAGCCGGCCACCAAGGCCGTGTTCGCCGAGCGCCTGGAGGCGCTGGCTCGTTCGCGCGGCGACGACAAGGCCGTCGCCAAGCTGGGCAAGCTGAAGGCTCCGCCGCTGGGCGTGGCCGTGGTCTCGCGCCCGCGCCAGGCCGAGATTCCCGAGTGGGAGCAACTGCTGTCGGCTGGCGCGGTGTGCACCAACCTGCTCTACGCCGCCCAGGCCCTGGGCTACGGCGCCAACTGGATCACCGACTGGTACGCCTACGATCCCGAGGCCAAGGCCGTTCTCGGCCTGGAGCCGGGGGAAAACGTCGCCGGCTTCATCTTCCTGGGCACGTCGAAGGAGCCGCCGCTGGAGCGTGAACGTCCCGACGTCGAGGCGCTCACCACCGCCTGGCGGCCGTGACCTCCACGTAGACTGATTACTTTGCTTTAGAAACACGACGGCCGGACGGCGCTTCCCGCGCCGCCCGGCCTGAGGTGACACGCCCGAGGAGAGTTGGGCGGCTAAGGATATAGGCCATTTCTGGCCGTTTCGCTAGCGCGCGAACAGCAGCGCCCGCATCGGCGCGGCGTCGGATCGACGGAGACGGCGACGGCCTCTACAGCTTTCACGCCGCCATTGCCGCGCTTATTGACGGATATACTGCTTAGCGACGGTTCGTCACAAAGCCGACAAGTATTCGGCGGCTCACCGAAATGTGCGCTCCAGCGGCGAGGCGCACAACCTGCAGGGGCATCTCGCCCGCGCTCAATCCCTCAGGACGCGATCAGCCTCGGCCCCGGTAGGGCGGCACGCCCTGGTCCGGAACCCAAAGTCCCTCCGGCGCCGGCCCGGTTTGCCAGAACACGTCGATGGGAATCCCGCCTCGGGGGTACCAATAGCCGCCGATGCGGAGCCAGCGGGGGGCGGCGACCTCGACGATTCGCCGGCCGATGGCCACGGTGCAGTCCTCGTGGAACGCGCCATGGTTGCGGAACGAGCCGAGGTAGAGCTTGAGCGACTTCGATTCGATCAGCCAGGCGGCCGGCGCGTAGTCGATCACCAGGTGGGCGAAGTCCGGCTGGCCCGTGACCGGGCACAGCGAGGTGAACTCCGGCGCGGTGAAGCGCGCCAGGTACAGCGTGTCGGCCTGCGGGTTGGGCACGCGCTCCAGCACAGCCTCTTCTGGGCTGGCGAAGCCGCGGACGTCCCGGCCGAGCTGGGTGAGGCGGGTTTCTTCCATGCGCGCGCTTTAGACGGCGCCGATGACGCCCGCAACCGAGACAGCGGCCGGCCATGCGGCTATCACGCCGAACGAACCCAAAGGGAGGATCAAGGGACATGACCGGCAAGGACATGCAGGATTTCATCGTGGTGGTGACCGGCGCCTCGACGGGGCTGGGCCGCGCGATCGCCGTCGAGGCCGCCGGCCGCGGCGCCAAGGCGGTGGTGGTCAACTACGCGCACAGCGCCGAGGAAGCCCAGGAGACCGCGCGGCTGGTGGAGGCGCAGGGCGCCCAGGCGGTGCTGGCGCAGGGCGACGTGTCGGTGGACGCCGACTGCCAGGCGATCGCCCAGGCCGCCGCGCCGTTCGGGCGCATCGACGCCCTGTTCAACAACGCCGGGACGACCGTCTTCGCGCCGCGGCACGCGGACCTGGACGCCGTGTCCGCCGAGGACTTCCAGAAGCTCTACAGCGTCAACGTGATCGGCGCCTTTCAGATGCTGCGCGCCGCCCGCGCGCTGCTGGAAGCCGCGCCCCAGCCCGGCGCGGTGGTGAACACCTCCTCGATCGCAGGGGTCACCGGAATCGGCTCGTCGGTGCCCTACGCCGCCTCGAAGGGCGCGCTGACCACCATGACCCTGTCGCTGGCGCGCGCCCTGGCGCCGAAGATCCGGGTGAACGCCATCTGTCCGGGCTTCATCGACACGCCCTGGTTCGGCAAGGGCTTGCCGGCCGAGCGGGTCGACCAGATGCGCAAGGCCACTGCCGCGAGCACGCCGCTGCAGGTCGCCTCCACGGCCGAGGACGTGGCCGGGGCCGCGGTGTTCCTGGGCTGCCTCGCTTCGCGGCATATCACCGGCGAAACCCTGCTCGTGGACGCCGGCAGCCACCTAAACATGGCGCCCCTGAAGGCTCGGTGACACAGCTGTGGCGCAAAAGCCACAGCAATTCGCACAAATCTTCACCAGGACCGTTTGTTAACGCCCAATAACCAATCAGCGCTTACCTAGGCTGCACGACCTGACCTGCCCGCGTTGATCTAGCCGTCCACACCGTGGCGTTGTCGATCGACGGCTGGGCTCGCCCTGGTCGGACAACAAGGGGATAAACGATGAAATCAATTAAGATTGGGCTCCTGGCTGCGGCGGCGACTTTCGCCATGGGAGGCGTTGCACTGGCCCAAGACGAAGGTCCGAGCGTGTCCTTCAACGTCGGCGTCAATTCGGACTATGTGTTCCGCGGCGTGAGCCAAACGGACGAAAATCCGGAAATCTACGGCGGCGCGGACCTGACGTCCGGCATCTTCTACGCCGGCGTCTGGGCTTCGAACGTGGACTTCGGCGATTCCACCGACGCTGAAATCGACGGTTACTTCGGCGTCACGCCGACGGCCGGCCCGGTGTCGCTCGATTTCGGCGCGATCTACTACGGCTACGTCAACGCGCCGAGCCACTCGGACTACGGCTACTGGGAATTCAAGGCCGCCGGCTCCGTGCCCGCCGGCCCGGCCTCGGTGGGCGCCGCGGTGTACTATTCGCCGGACTTCTTCGGCGGCACCGGCGAAGCCCTGTACTATGAAATCAACGGCTCGGTTCCGCTGGCCGACAAGTTCAGCCTGAGCGCCGCCCTCGGCCACCAGGACATCAAGGGTCCGGGCGACTACAACACCTGGAACATCGGCGTGGGCTACGACCTGAACGACCACATCGGCTTCGACCTGCGCTATCACGACACCGACGATCACGGCGGTCTCGGCAACATCGGCAAGGCCCGCGTCGTCGTGGGCGTGAAGGCCTCGTTCTAAGGCTTTCGAGCTCGACTATCGGAGCCGCCGCCTTCGGGCGGCGGCTCTTTTCATTTGCGCCCCCGATCAGGTCATCGGAGGTCTCCAGATACAATCCGGGCGCAAAAATGTCGCTTTTATTGGGATAGATGCGGAGCCAATCGTCGGGTTTCCGAGTTTAGTTGGACGGTCGCATTCGCACGTCTATGTTGGCGACTCGACGGAACAGCGGAGCGCGGCCCATGGAGCGAATGGCTTTCCGAGCCCAGACCATTGTCGCCGACGTGGTCGTCGCAGCCATTGCTTTCCTCGTCGCCTATTTCTTTTCACCGACGCGAATCCCCGACCAGGTGATCACCGACGGCGCGTCGCTGAACCTGGTGCAGCTCACCCTGCTCTACAGCGCCCTGGCCGGGACGTTCACCGCCGTGTTCCGGCGCGAGCTGTCGCCGTGGCGCTACGCCTCCGTGCCCGACGCCATGGTGCTGGCGCGCATCGCGGTGCTGACCGCCGGCGCCTTCCTCTTGGCCGACTGGGCGCTGGAGCGGGCGAGCGCCCTGCCCCGCTTCGTGCTGGTGATGGCGCCGGTGTTCCAGGCGGTGGGCTCGATGGGCCTGCGCGTGGCCCGCCGCGCGCTGCATGAACATGCGATCGACAGCTTCGCCCCGCTCAAGACCATCAGCGACCGGGTGGCCCAGGCTCCCTCGCTGTTGCTGATCGGCGCGCCGTCGCTGGCGGACACCTATCTGCGAGACGCCGCGCGCAACCACGACCGCAACTACACGCCCGTCGGCATCGTCGGCACCGACCCGCGCGACGTGGGCCAGCAGGTGCGCGGCGTGTGCATCATCGAGAGCCTGGAGAACCTGGACCAGGCGCTGGCCGACCTGCGCCGGTGGAACCGCTACCCGCGGGCCGTGCTGTTCCTGGAGGAGCCGGCCCGGCTGCAGGGGCTGACGGCCGACCAGCTCGGGCGGCTGAAGAGCGACGGGATCCGCCTCCTGCGCCTGCCCAGCATCGTCGACCTGAAGCAGCACGACAGCGTCACGCTCGTGCCCATGCGCGAGATCAGCGTCGAGGAGCTTCTGGCGCGCGACCCGATCGAGCTGGACCGCTCGGCGGTGGGCGCGCTGATCCGTGGCCGGCGCGTGCTGATCACCGGCGCCGGCGGCAGCATCGGCGGAGAGCTGTGCCGCCAGGTCGCCAAGTTCCACTGCGCGCACGTCACGCTGCTGGACTATTCCGAGACCGCCCTCTTCGAGATCGACCGGGAGCTGGGCGAGACCTTCCCGCACCTGTCGCGCCGCGCGGTGCTCTGCGACGTGCGCAACGCCTCGCGGCTGGCCAACAGCTTCATGGACGAGCGGCCCGACCTGGTGTTCCACGCCGCGGCGCTGAAGCACGTCTCCATGGTCGAGCGCCATCCCTGCGAAGGGGTGCTGACCAACGTCATCGGCACCTGGAACGTGGCCGAGGCCGCGCGCGTGTGCGGGGCCGCGCAGATGGTGCTGATCTCCACCGACAAGGCGGTCGATCCCAGCAACGTCATGGGCGCCACCAAGCGCTTGGCCGAGGCGGTGATCTCCGCCCAGCAGACCGGCGACGGCATCCGCTTCTCCGCCGTCCGATTCGGCAACGTCCTGGCCTCCGCCGGCTCGGTGGTGCCGATCTTCAAGTCGCAGATCGAGCGCGGCGGCCCGGTGACGGTGACGCACCAGGACATGGAACGCTTCTTCATGACCATCCCCGAGGCCGCGCAGCTCGTGCTGCACGCCACGGCGGCGTCGGCCGAGGGCAAGGCGACCCATTCGCGCCTGTTCCTGCTGGAGATGGGCAAGCCGGTGCGGATCATGGACCTGGCGCGCCAGATGATCGCCCTGTCCGGCCGCGTGCCCGGCCGGGACATCGAGATCGAGATCACCGGCCTGCGCCCTGGCGAGAAGCTGACCGAATCCCTGCTGGACGAGACCGAGCGGTCGATCCCCTGCGCGTCGAAGGTGATGGAGGTGATCTCCAACTCGGCGCTGCGCATCACGCCGAGCCACCTCCTGGAGCTGGAGACCCTGGCCGAGAAGGGCGACACCTCCGGCGTGCGCCGCACGCTGTTCGATCTGGTGGCGCAGATCCGCGGCGAACGGGCCAGCGCCGCCCCGGCGCTGCGCGTGGTCGCCAACCGGCCCTGATCACGCCCTGATCACGCGGGCCTTTCCCTTCGCCTGACGCACGAATTTCCGCGCCCGAAACGGACCGCCCGCATCGCCGGGCCGCGTCGCTGGGCCGCGCCCAGACTGGGAACCCACCCCTTTGCGCGACTAATCGCGCGCCGCCATGTTGCTGGCGCGGTTCGCCTGCAAGGCGAACCCGGCGACGGGAAAGCGGCCCGCGATCGGCGGGACGCGCAAAGGACGGAACACGCGGCCTTGAGTCTTCAACCGGACCATCTGGAGTCCCGGCGCCGCCGAAGGCGCCCGCCGCGGCCGCCCTGGTGGCGGCGGATCGCCTACGTCCGGATCGCGGCGATCCTGTTCTGCCTGCTGGTCTGGATCCTGGTGGCGCGCGCCTGCATGGCCTACTTCCGATAGGCCGCGCGCGCTGGGCCTATTCGGCCGCGACGGCCTCGCGCAGGGCGGCCAGGCGCTTGACCAGGGCTTCCTGCTGGCGGCGCAGCTCGGGCGGCAGCCGGTCGCCGAACTTGGCGTAGGCCTCGGCGATCAGCGCCGCCTCCTCACGCCAGACCTCGACGTCGACGTTGAGCAGCAGTTCCAGGGCCGCGGCGTCCAGCTCCAGGCCGGTGACGTCCAGCGATTCCTGCGCCGGCAGGCGGCCGATGGGCGTGTCCACCGCCTCGGCGCGGCCCTCGAGCCGGTCGACGATCCATTTCAGCACGCGGCTGTTGTCGCCGTAGCCCGGCCAGACGAAGCGGCCGCGGGCGTCCTTGCGGAACCAGTTGACGAAGTAGATGCGGGGCAGCTTGGCCGCCTCGGTCTTGCCCGACATGGACAGCCAGTGGCCGAAGTAGTCGCCCATGTTGTAGCCGCAGAAGGGCAGCATGGCGAACGGGTCGCGGCGCAGCTCGCCGATCTTGTTCTCGGCCGCGGCGGTGCCCTCGGAGGCCACGTTGGAGGCCATGAACACGCCGTGGGCCCAGTCGAACGCCTCGGTCACCAGCGGCACGGCGCTGGCGCGGCGGCCGCCGAACAGGATGGCCGAGATCGGCACGCCGCGGGGATCCTCCCACTCGTCGGCGATGACCGGGCACTGCGCGGCCGGCACGGTGAAGCGCGCGTTGGGGTGGGCGGCCGGCTTGTCGCTTTCCGGCGTCCAGGTCTCGCCGCGCCAGTCGATGAGGCGCTCGGGCGGGCTGTCGGTGAGGCCCTCCCACCATACGTCTCCGTCCTCGGTCATCGCGACGTTGGTGTAGACGGTGTTGGCGTGCAGGGCGGCGATGGCGTTGCGGTTGGTCGTCTCGCCGGTGCCGGGCGCGACGCCGAAGAAGCCGGCCTCGGGATTGACCGCGTAGAGCCGGCCGTCGTCGCCGAAGCGCATCCAGCAGATGTCGTCGCCGATGGTCTCGGCCTTCCAGCCGGGCAGGGTCGGCTGCAGCATCGCCATGTTGGTCTTGCCGCAGGCGCTGGGGAAGGCGGCGGCCACATAGTGCACTTCGCCCGCCGGGGAGGTGAGCTTGAGGATCAGCATGTGCTCGGCCAGCCAGCCCTCGTCGCGGGCCATCACCGAGGCGATCCTGAGGGCGAAGCACTTCTTGCCCAGCAGCGCGTTGCCGCCGTAGCCCGAACCGTAGGACCAGATCTCCCGGGTTTCCGGGAAGTGGACGATGTACTTGTCGTCGTTGCAGGGCCAGGCGACGTCGGCCTCGCCCTGCGCCAGCGGCGCGCCGACCGAGTGCACGGCCGGAACGAAGAAGCCGTCGTCGCCGAGCTGGTCGAGCGCGTCCTTGCCCATGCGGGTCATCACCCGCATGGAGATCGCCACATAGGCGCTGTCGGTGATCTCCACGCCGATGGCGCTGATCTTCGAGCCGAGCGGGCCCATGCAGAAGGGCACGACGTACATGGTGCGCCCGCGCATGCAGCCGTCGAACAGGCCGCGCAGGGTGGCCCGCATCTCGGCCGGATCGGTCCAGTTGTTGGTGGGGCCGGCGTCGGCCTCGTTCTCGGAGCAGATGAAGGTGCGGCTCTCCACCCGGGCGACGTCGCGCGGATCGGAGGCGGCGAAGAAGGAGTTCGGACGCTTTTCCGGATTGAGCGGCTTGAGCGTGCCCGAGGCGACCAGCTCGGCGGTCAGGGCCTCCCACTCGGCGTCGGACCCGTCGCACCAGCGGACCCGATCCGGCTTGGTCAGGGCGGCGATCTCCGCGACCCACGCCTTCAGCGCCTGGTGGTTTGTCGGGGCCGGTTCGAGGCCAGGCGTCGAAGTCTTGTCGCTCATTCTCTGCTCCCTGTCTGCGACAACGCTGTAAGCCGCTTGCCCGCGGTCTCGTCGATCAGATTGTCTCAGATGGACAATTGTCCCGTTTTCTATGGCCTGGGTGCAAGCCCCACGCCAGATTCCCGTAACGGAATGACGTTGCGTCCGCGCCCGGTTTGCGCGGAACCGGGGCGAGAGTCCAGAGGCGATTCTGGGGCGTCTTCGCCGCAGACGCGACGCGATTCGGCTACTCGGCCGCCTCCACGACGCGGGCGGCCTCGGCCCGATGCCAGCGCCAAGCGGTCTCGATGATCTCGTTCAGGCCGTACTTCGGCGTCCAGCCCAACAGGTCGCGGGCCTTGCTGTTGTCGGCGACCAGCACCGGCGAGTCGCCCTCGCGGCGGGCCCCCCGTTCGACGTCGAAGGGCGCGTTGCTGGTCCGGCGGATGGCCTCGACGAGCTGGGCCACGCTGGTGCCCGCGCCGGTGCCGAGATTGAAGGCGTCGGTCCCGCCGCCCGCCAGCAGGCGCTTGAGCGCCAGGACGTGGGCGTCGGCCAGGTCGAGCACGTGGATGTAGTCGCGCACGGCGGTGCCGTCGGCGGTGGCGTAGTCCTCGCCCATGATGCGGAACGTCCCCTCGCCCATCGCCGCGCGGATCGCCAGGGGAATGGCGTGCGTCTCGGGCTCGTGGCGCTCGCCGACGCGGCCGGCCGGATCGGCGCCGGCGGCGTTGAAGTAGCGCAGGCTGATCGAGCGGAAGCCCGAATAGCGGTCCAGGTCTCGCAGGATCTCCTCGACCATCAGCTTGGTGCGGCCATAGGGATTGAGCGGCCGCTGCGGGTGGGTCTCGTCCAGGGGCACGCGCTCGGGCGCGCCATAGGTGGCGCAGGTGGAGGAGAACACCATGGCGTTCACGCCGGCGCGGCGCGCCGCCTCGATCAGGCAGATCGCCCCGGCGACGTTGTTGTCATAGAAGCGCGCCGGCTCCTTGACCGATTCCCCCACCTCGATCAGGGCGGCGAAGTGCAGAACCGCCACCGGCTTGTAGCGGGCGAAGACCGCGTCCAGGCGCTCGGGCTGGCGAATGTCGCCCACCTCCAGCGGCCCCCATTTCACGAACTCGGCGTGACCGTTCGACAGATTGTCGAAGACGACCGGCTGGAAGCCGGCCTCGGCGAGCCTCAGGCACGTGTGGGAACCCACGTAGCCCGCGCCGCCGGTCACTAGAACTGTCTGCATCTGTTCGTGTCCGCTGCCGTCGCCATTCTCCGCGGGTCGTCCCGCAAGAGCCATGCCGCCCCCCCTAAGGCGCCCAGCCCCAGCCTAAGCCGCCGATCGCGACAGGTCAGCCCTTCAGAATGCTCAAGATCAGGATGAAGGCGGTCCACAGGCCGACGTTGGCCGCCAGCACCAGGATCAGCCGCCAGTTGAGGCGAACGGACGGCCCCGCCGCCCGGGACCTCCGGGAGACGCGGCTCAAGCGCGCAGCTTGTCGCGCGACCTGTTCCATTCGGCTCTTCCAGCAGCGTCCGCACGGGGACAGCGCAGAGCATCGGGCCTTGCGGCTAAGAAACCATTGACGGCGTCCCATTTCGGCACGGCCGCCGGGAACGCCGGCGCCGCGCGCGAAACCGCGGGCGCAAAGCAAAGAGGCCGCCGCGTCGCCGCGACGGCCTCGGACGTTTCCTCCCGCCTGTCGGCGGCTTTGCTTAGAACTCTTCCCAGCCGTCTTCCTGCGGCTCGGCTCGCGAGGCCAGGGCCGTGGCGCCCACGCTCTGCGGCGCTTGGGCGGCGGGCCTGGCGGCCGGACGCGGCTGGGCGGCCTTGGCCGGCTGCTGACGCGGCGCAGGCGCCTGGACCGCGGCGGCGCCGGCGACGTTGAAGCGCGCCACCAGGCGGGCCAGCTCGACGGCCTCGTCGGCCAGGGCGCGGCTGGCGGCGGTGGATTCCTCCACCATGGCCGCGTTCTGCTGGGTGACGTGGTCCATCTGGTTGACGGCGGTGTTGACCTGCTGCAGGCCCAGCGCCTCCTCCTTGGCCGAGGCGGCGATCTCGCCGACGACGTTGGAGATCTCGGCCACCTGGACCACGATCCGCTCCAGCGCCTTGCCGGTCTCGCCGACCAGGTCCACGCCCTGGGCCACCTGCTCGGACGACGCCGAGATCAGGCCCTTGATCTCCTTGGCCGCTTCGGCCGAACGCTGGGCGAGCGCGCGGACTTCGGAGGCGACCACGGCGAAGCCGCGGCCGGATTCCCCGGCCCGCGCCGCCTCGACCCCGGCGTTCAGGGCCAGCAGGTTGGTCTGGAAAGCGATCTCGTCGACCACGCCGATGATCTGGCTGATCTGGCGCGAGGACTGGTCGATCTCGGTCATCGCCTTGACGGCGCGCGAGACGATCTCGCCGGAGCGCTCGGCGTCGGCCTTGGCCGCGCTGACGGCCTCACGGCCGTGGCTGGAGCCTTCGGCGGTCTTCTGCACGGTGGCGGTGATCTGGTCGAGCGCGGCGGCCGTTTCCTCGAGGGTGGCGGCCTGATGCTCGGTGCGGCGCGACAGGTCGTCGGCGGCGTGGCTGATCTCGCCGGTGCCCGACTGGATCGTGGCGGTCGACGTGGAGATGGCGCGCATCACGTCTTCCAGCTTGTGCATGGCGCCGTTGAAGTCGTCGCGCAGCTTCAGATAGTCGCCGGGGAAAGCCATCTCGAGGCGATAGGTCAGGTCCCCGGAAGCCAGGCGATCCAGGCCCTCGGCCAGGGAGTTCACCACCAGGGCCTGTTCCTCGGCCACGGCGGCGGCGGCCTCGGCGGCCTTGCGGCGGGTGTCCTCGGCGGCGGCGGCGGTGGCGTCCTGCTCCTTCTTCAGCCGCTCCAGGTTCAACTGGTTGTCGCGGAAGACGGTGAGCGAGCTGACGATCGCGCCAAGCTCGTCGCCGCGGGCGAGCGGGGCGAGATCGACGCTGTTGTCGCCTCGGGCCAGGCGCTCGGTGGCGGTGGCGATGCGCTGCACGGCCCGGCGCATGGTGAAGACGGTGGCGACGGCCAGGGCGCCGGCGGCCAGGAGGGTGATGAGCGCGCCGACGATGGTCATCGTCTGGCCCATCTTGGCGCGGGCGGCGCTTTCAGCGGCGCGCCTGTCGGTTTCCTTCTGGGCGGTCTGGACGATGGTGTGGAGGTTGTTCGCCATCTTCACGTACTGCTCTTCGAACGGCGCGGCGAAGCCCGCTGCAGTGCCGAAGTCGGTGGTGATCATGGCCACGATCACGTCGAGCGCGTCGCGGGTCTCCTTCAGGTCCTTAACCAGCTTGTCGAAGGCGGGCCGCTGCTCGGCCGGCGCGGCCTTGCGCGCCACTTCGACTTCCTTGCGGATGGCGTCGACCTCGGCGAGCATCTTCTGGCTTTCGCCTTCGATCTTCTCGGGCTCGATGGACGCGCCCTGGTGGGTCAGCAGGAAATAGAGCTCGCCGTGAACGGCGGTGATTCGCTCGGAAATCCGCTGCATGCGCAGGCTGTTCGGCATGTCCACTTGGACCACCTGGCGCAGTTCGCGCGCCTGCCCTTGCTGCAGCACGATCGCCCCTACAGCAAGAAAAGCCAGCATGATCAAAGCGAAAGCCGGCGCAAAGCCGATCTTCACGATCAGCGGCAAGTCCACGAGCCTGAACCGCTTCACTCCCAACCCCCCATTAGAGTCCCGCCACCCGCACGGTGAGCGCTCGTACATCATGAATGGCGGTTACTAACGGTTTCTGACCGAGAGCGCGGGAAGTCATCTCCTTGGCCTGCCGAGCCGCATGAAGAGTTCTCCGCTCGCAGAAGACTCTAATGTAGGCGAACGCCAAAGGGTGCGGCATTCTGTCGGGCCAAGCTCGACAATCTAGATCAAGCGAAATCTATTGCACCGCATCACGAACTTTTAACCTGCGGGCGCGCATCTTCACCACACTTCGGTTCCAGAAGGAGTGGGGAGATGAAAAAGTTCATCGCAGTTTTCGGGGGGGCCGCTCTCAGCCTCTCGCTGGCGGGCGCGTCGTCCGCTGGCAGCTTTGAAGAGAGCATGAGCAAGTGCCTGACCAAGCATGCCAATACGCATGACTCGGCCACGGTGATGCTGGAATGCACGGCCGCGGACGGCAAGCTGTCCAACTGCACCGTGCTGAGCGACAGCTCGAACGGCAAGGGCTTCGACAAGGCCGCCCTGTGCGTGGCCGACGCCCTGCCGATGGGCTCCAAGACCGGCCAGGTCAAGGTGCCGATGCGCTTCCCCGGCGGCAGCTGATCGCCGCCAGGACGCTGACGTTTCTGATTTGAGACGACCCAAACGCCCCCGCGCCTACGGCCGGGGGCGTTTCTTTGCGCGCCGGCTCTAGAAGAGCCAGCCCATGCCGAGATGCAGGATCGGCAGCCCATATTGCGCGCCGCCGAAGCCGAACGAGGCGTCGGCGATGGTGAGGTGGAACGGATCGGCCGCCTGCGTGCTGTTGCCCGCCGCGTCGGTCGCCACCAGGGTGAAGACGTAGGAGCCGGCCGCCAGATCGCCGCTCGAGATCAGATGGTCGAGGCCGGCCCCCGATCCGGAGACATCGCTCTCGCCGACAAGGACGCCATTGGCGAAGAGCTGCACCTGCACGGCGTCGGCCACGCCCGAGTAGATGTCGTGGCCCGGGCTTTCGCCGGCCGCGGCGCCGCCGCGATGGTCGTCCACCGCGAAATGGAACACCAGCGAGGACTCCGTGGTCAGCGCGCCGTCGGCCAGGGCCTGGGCGCCGTCGGCGCCGGAGGCTGCCGTGAACGAGACGTCGGGGGCGGTGTCGTCCACGCGCACGGGCAGGCTCATGGCCGTCGGCCCGGCGTGGCCCGCCGTATCGACGACCTGGGCCGAGATCAGATGCACGCCTTCGCCGAGTTCGCCGCTGGCCACGTCGACGTAGCCGCGGGCGAGGTCGTCGGCGTTCAGGACGAGGCCGGCGTTCGCATCGCCGTCCACGTTCAGCACGAGATGGTCGCCGGCATGGGCGCCGGTGTCGAACAGGCTCACGCGCACGAGCGGCGTGGTGTCGGCCGTGCCGAACCCTTGGACCAGATGCGGATCGGCCGGATCGGCGTCGTCGACCAGCCCGAGCACGGCGGGCCGGCCGGGACCGACCGCGGGGCGGGTTTCGAAGAAGGCGTCGACCGAGGCGCTGGCGGCGTCCTGGCCGCCGATCACGCCGCTGACCCAGATCTCGTGGGCGCCAGGCTCGACCGCGCCGGCCGACAGATCCAGATAGCCCCGCGCCAGGTCGACCGCGGTGACCAGATGCGCCACGCCGGTCTCCACGCCGTTGACCACGGCGCGCAGCGTGTCGCCGACGCTCAGCACGTCCTCGCCGAACTGCACCCGGACGGTCGGCGACAGGTCGTCGCTCACCGCGCCGTCGGGGATCACGCCCCGGCTGGGACCAACGTCGTCCACGAGCTGGACCGTAAGCCCGTTGATCACATCGATTGCGCCGCTCATGGCCGCAGCTCCGCTCTATGCGCCCGGCGGCCTGTCCCGATTTGGAATGAGGCGGCCGTCTCGGCTTGGGCGGGTGCAGATGCGGCGCCAGTTTCGCGCCTCAGGGGAAGCGCCGCCGACGCTCGGCGGGGTGGACGCGGCCGGCCGGCGTCAGTCCGGACTGGCCGGGCCTCGGTCCGGCTTTTCCGGTCCCTCGGGCTCGAAACGCGGCGGTGCGGGGACGACCTTGGCGCCGGTCTGGACGACGGACCTCTTCCGACGCGTCCAGCGCCCCTTCAGCGGCGACAGGGCCGCGAGCAACGACTTGATCCTACTGTGGCGACCTAGACCCGACTTCCAGGGCACAATCGCTTCCTCAAACGCCGACGCTGAACTCACGCCGCGGCGCCGGAGCGCCGACGGTCTCCAAATGCAAATCTAGACCATGCGTTCCGCGGCCTGAACCCCCGGCGCCGGACTAGGACGCGCGCAGGCGGCCCGTCGCCCGCTCGGTTCCCGCCACGCGCGAGGCCCAGGCGATCGCCGGCCTTTCCAGCACCGCCCATGAGACCGCCGCCAGCGCCAGCGTGATCGCCAGCTCGCCAAGCGGGTCCAGCCAGGGCGGAACCAGCGGGTCGAGGCCGTGGGCGAGCAGCGCGCCGCGCAGGTCGCTCATATGTATGAAGTGATGGAACAGATAGGCGCCGTAGCTGACCCGGCCGACGCGGCGCAGCGGGGCGCTATCGAGGAAGCGCACGAAGCCGGTCTGCGGCCGGTTGTAGACTTGAAAGAGGATCAGCCCGGCGAGCAGGACGGTGATCTTCGCATAGCGCATCCACTGGGTCTCATAGGCGCCGAAGACGACGGCCAGCCCCACGAAGCAGACGCCCGCGGCGACCTGGGCCGGCCCGCTCGACACCCAGGCCGGCGCCTTGCGATCGACATTGAGCCCGACCAGGCCGCCGAAGCCGAGCAGCGCGAAGTTGGTCAGGGAATTGACGTCGGTGGAGGTCGGCGGCGCGCCCAGGAGCTCCATCACGACCTTGGTCAGGACGCCGACGGCGATGAAGGCCAAGCAAAGCGCCTGGGTGCGCGAGCGCGGAAGCCAGAGCACCAGCGGCGCGAACAGCAGGTAGAACTGCTCCTCCACCGCCAGGGTCCAGAGGTGCCCGAAATCCCCGACCCAGGCGTTCCGCAGGCCGATGAACAGGTTGGTCAGGAACAGGAAATAGGACGCCCGGGCGTTGAACCAGAAATTGTCGACGCTCGTGAACCAGGACAGCACGACGAAGAACAGCAGAACGAGATAGTATATTGGGAATATCCTGGCCGTGCGCTTGATGTAGAACTTGCGCAGAGACGCGACGAACGTCGAGCCGCCCGCCTCGATGTCGGCGCGGGCGTTGACGAGGATGCGCGTGATCAGGAATCCGCTCAGGGCGAAGAACATCCACACGCCGATGTCGCCGTAGACGCCGGCATGATCGATCGACAGCTTGTGGCTGGCGAAAACCAGAAGGAAGGCGATGGCGCGCAGGCCGTCGAAACCTGCGATCCTGTCACGCTGCTGGGCCATCGGCGCCTCCAATACCGCCGGCCGCGTCCGCGCGGCGCGCCCTGTGCATGGCGCGCCCGCCTGGCCGGCTTGCCCGCCCGCCATGCCAGATTTGCGCCACACCCATCTTGCCCCATTCGAATTGACCGATACCAAATTGTGGATGGGCGCTCGCCCGCGGCACGGAGATTGCTGCGTATCGTTCTGAACTGTCGCACTGTGATGCGATCGGACACCGCGCCCGCGGCCCGGTCGCATCGGCTCGGGGCGACGGCTTTGGTTTCTCTAGCGGACACGCGCCCCGGCCGGTTCGCAGCAACGATGTGAGGCTCATACGTGCCGATAGTGCGGGTCTTGAAGGCGGCGGCGAGGGTCGCGGGACTGCGGCGTCAGGACGTGGCGGCCGCCCGCATGCGCATCGAGCGCCACGGGCTTGCGACCGTCGGGCGCCGGCGCCGGCGCCCGGGCGGGCGCATCCTCGCCTACCACACCGTCGGCCAGCCGGAATGGGGCGTGAACGACGTCTCGCCGGAGATGTTCCGCCGCCACATCGAACTGGCGACGTCGCTGGGCTACCGCTTCGTCAGCCCGCAGGAACTGGCCCTGACCGGCGGCTCGCCGCAGGACCTGGCCATCACCTTCGACGACGGCATGAAGAGCGTGTTCACGCACGCCGCCCCGATCCTGCGGGAATACGCCCTGCCCTACGCCTTCTTCCCCGTCACCGAATGGACCGACCAGAAAGTCGACTGGATCGCCGACAAGGTGATGACCTGGGACGAGGTCGGCGAGCTCCTGGAAGAGGGCGCCGAGGTGGGCAGCCATTCGGCCACCCATCCCGACTTCGGCAAGATCGGCCGCGCCCAGATGACCGACGAACTGCAGGCCTCCCGGCAGATGATGCAGGCGCGCCTGGGCTTTTCCCCCAAGACCTTCGCCATCCCGCTAGGCCAGTCGATGAACTGGACGCCCGTGGCCGACGCCGAGGCCAGGACCGCTGGCTACGAGGTCGTCTACGCCCAGGCCGAGGAAACCCGGCCGCCCGAAACGATCGCGCGCACCTTCGTCACCCGCTTCGACGAGGACCGCATCTTCAAGGCCCTGCTGAAGGGCAAGTTCGATAGCTGGGAGGAATGGTATTGAGCGCTCCGCTTCCGCGCCGCGTGTCGGTCGTCGTCCCGACCTGCGACCGCCCGGCGATGCTGCGACAGGCCCTGGCGAGCATTCGCGCGCTGGAGGGCCCCGACCTGTCCTTCGAGATCCTCGTCGGCGACAACGGCAAGGCGCCGGAGACCCGCGAGGTGGCCGACGAATTCGGCGCGGTCCACATTCCCGTCGCGCAGAAGGGCGCCAGCGCCGCCCGCAACGCCGGCCTGCGCGCGGCGAACGGCGAGTTCATCGCCTTCCTGGACGACGACGACGTCTGGCTGGCCGACCACATCCGCCCCCATCTGGCGCGCCTCGACGCCGAGCCGGCGCTGGAAGGGCTGATCGGCCAGGTGATCTACACCGACCACCAGCTCGTCCCGACCGGCAATCCCTTTCCCGAGATCGAGCCCGGCGAGGGCGACGAACTCCTGCGGCGCATGCTGAGCGGCTACTTCCCGCAGATCGGCACGCTGGTGGTGCGCCGGGGCGTGCGCGAGTTGGTCGGCGAGTTCGATCTGGTGCTGCTGGGCGGGCAGGACCTGGACTGGATGCTGCGGATCGCCCGCCGGCGGGTGCTGGGCTTCCAGAAGACGGCCTGCATCCTGTTCCGCGGCCGGCCTCCCGGCTCCTACGACGCGCTTCAGCACCGCCGGATCGCCTTCGACCGCAAGGTGTTCCTGCGCCACGCGACGCCGGAATGGCGGATCTGGCCCTCGGCGATCGGCTTCTTCCGCGCCTATTCCGGCACGATGCGCCACTTCTACATCTACTTCTCCGAGGCCGCCGAGGTCCGGGCCAAGCGCGGCCTGCGCCGCGAGGCGTTCAAGGCGATGCGCATCGCCGCCGGGGTCCTGCCGGTGCGCGCGCTCGTCCACGTCTTCACGCCCAGCCCGATGCAGCGGGCGCTCAAGGCCGTGTTCTCCAAGTCCGTTTCGCCGCCGTCGAGGATGCAAGCCGTCCCGCGCGACTCCGAAAGGTCATGACCGTGCTCCATTTCAATCTCGAAGCCGAACAGGGCCGCGCGGCCCAGTCAGACCGGATCGACATCGGCATGGGCTTCGACCGCAACTACGCCGCCCACGCCGGCGTGGTGATCCATTCGGTCGCGCGCTACACCGACGCCTCCAAGCTGCGCTTCGTGCTGGTGCACGACGGCGTGGAGCCGGCCCTGCAGGCGCGCGTGGAGTCCGTCGCGCCCGAGGCCGAATACATCTGGATCCAGATCCGCGACGAGGACGTGCCGGACTACGCCACCCGCGGCCATCTCAACCGCTCGGTGCTGTTCCGCCTGCTGCTCGAGAAGCTGGCCCCGGCCGACAGCCGGCGGATCATCTACATCGACGCCGACGTGATCGTGCTGCGCGACATCGCCGAGCTCTGGCGCAGCGATCTGGCCGGCCAGCCGATCGGCGCGGTGACCGACGCCTATTGCGAGGCCGCCGAGTTCGCCGAGCTGTGGAACCTGCCCGCCGAGGGCGGCTGCTACTTCAACGCCGGCATGCTGGTGATCGACCTGGACCAGGTGCGCGCCGAGCAATCGTTCTCCAAGGCCCTGGCGTTCGTCGTCGAGCACGACAAGAAGCTGCTCCTGGGAGACCAGGACGCCCTGAACGCGGTGTTCTGGCGCCGCTGGACGCACGTGGGCGCCGACTGGAACGTCCAAAGGTTCGTCAAGCCCGGCCAGACCTCGCCGGAAGGCGCGCCGCAGCACCAGATCAGCCCGGCCGGCCCGGCGCTGGTGCATTTCATCACCCAGGACAAGCCCTGGACGCCCAACGCCTGGCACCCCTGGTCCTGGATGTACTGGCGCAACCTGGCGCGCACGCCGTTCTTCAAGGACGTGACCCGCCAGTACAAGGTCACGCTCCTGCACCGCCTGCGCCTGCGCCTGAAATGGATGCGCGACCGCCCGCGTTTCCCGGGCCTCGAGGTCTGAGAGGCGGCGAGCGCCGCCGCTAGCCGAAGCCGCTGCCCAGGCGCCGGTCCTTCAGGATCTGGATCAGCCATTCGGGCAGAAGGTGGCGCGCGGACTCCGAAGCGCTCTTGAACGCCCCCTGCCCGGCCAGGCGCGACCACAGCCGCATGCGCTGGCCGAACGGCAGGATGCGGACGTACTGCTTCACGAACTCGACCGGCTCGTCCTCCAGGCCGAAGACCTCGTAGAGCCGCCGATCCGGCTCGCCGTAGGAGAACACCTCCTCCTCGGCCGAGGCGAGCCAGGCCTCGGTGTCGATGGGCGGCAGGCGCTCGGCCAGTTCATAGGCCTGGGCGACGAAGCGCAGCCAGCCGGGCGGAGTGTGCATGTCGCGCACGGTCGCCTGAGCGGCGGCGCCCAGCGCCTCGCGCCGGGCCGGATCGTCGATCAGCTCGTCCAGGATCTTGACGTACTCGGCCTCGGTGGACGGGTTCTGCACCGTGCCGACCAGACCCGGGTGGTTGATGGCGAAGATCTCCGCCTCCTTGGGCCCGTAGAAGCGCGAGACGAGCGGCGAGCCGAAGCCGGCCGCCTCCATCAGCGAGGTGGAGGACACGAAGGGATAGGAATCCACGTAGATGTCGGCGGCCTCGAAGTAGGGCCGCGTGTTCGGCGACTCCGCCAGGCCGCGCATGCGCCCGCCGACCGCGTCGCACGCCTCGCGCCAGTCGTCGGGCTCGCCGGGGCCCAGCACCCAGAAGACGGCGTTGGGGTGGCGCTTGAGCAGCTCCACGTGCGTGTCGGCGAAGGAGACGCCGTCGACGCTGCGATATTTCATCGGGCGCGCCGCCGAGAAGAGGAACACCCCGTCCGGATCGAGGCCCAGCGCCTGCTTGGCGGCCTGCCGCGTCTGCTTGCGCTCCTGCGGCGCGACGATGGTGGGCACCATGACGTTGCGGCGCGGCTCGACCCCGCGGCGGTTGATGGACAGGGCCTGGGCGGCGTCGCGCAGGTTGATCACCACGTCGCTGACCGACACGCCCAGCCACATCAGGTGGTCGCCGTGGTTGAGCAGCATCACCGGCGGCCGCTTGCGCGGATCGGCGAAGGCCAGGATCGGCGTCACGTCCTGGCTGTAAACGTGCAGCACGACCGCGTCGTAGGATTCGGAGATGCGGCGCAGCTCCTGGGCCCATTCGACGTAGCCGCCGACGACGCGGTTGATCTTGTGCAGGCGCCCGCCGCTGGCGGCCACCGCCGAGGTCAGGGTCTCGACCACCGGGCCGCTGTGGTTGATCAGGGCGATCGAATGCTGGTGGGCGGTGTCCAGGCGGATCCAGTGGCCCAGCATGTTCCGCAGGCCGCCCACCGGCGCCACGGTGGTGCAGACGTGCAGCACCTTGCGGATGGGATGGGCCAGCGGATAGGCGCGGCGGTACGAGGTGTCCGCCGTCGTCGCCAGGCCGATCTTCGCCAGCAGGCGCTCCAGCCGCGTGGCGCGGAAGAAACCGGCGTGGGGCCGCACCGCCGACTGGGCGGCGATCGCGGCGTAGACCGCGGCCGAGCGGAGGTCGCCCGCGGCCGCCAGGCGCTCGGCCTCGTCGCAATAGGACTGGTAGGTCCTGAACGCCCCGCGGGCGCGCGCCTCGGTCTCGGAGACGCCGGCGTCGGCGGGCTGAAGCGCGGCCGCTTCGTCTCGGCTCAAGGTCTCACTCATGGGGCTCCCCAAGACGGTAGGCGACGACGGCCGACCTTGCCCAAGGCGGATGAAGACTCGGTTGCGCGGACGCGCCCGCCCGGCGCGATCCGCGGGCCGGGGTCAGCCGGCCGCGCGGATCTTGGCGACGTTGTCCCCGACGATCCAGTCGGCGGCCTCGTGGTAGACGCCGAAGGCGTTGGAGGCGAAGACCGGATGGCGCAGGTGGAAGTGTCCGCCGATCTGGGCGCAGACGACCCGGCCGTAGCCCTTCTCCCGCACCGAGACGTTGGCCGTGTAGAGCTCCGAGACCAGGGTCATCGGCGGCGTGCGCAGCTCGACGACGCCCTCCCCGTCGATCATCGGGATGTTCACGTTGTCGGAGAAGGAGCTGTAGGTCGAGCAGTGCACCTCGTCCGAGCGGTTGATGCCGACGCGGAAGTCGGGCCGCTCGATCGGCCGGAAGGTCTTGTAGTGGATGCGCACCGTCAGCGACTTGCCGTAGTCGATGACGTTCGCCTCCGCGCCCGTCTCGTCCATCAGCTCCACGTCGGTGATCCGCATGGCCGGCTGGGTGGAGTCGTCATCGAACCAGGCGGCGGTGGAGAGCCGGCTGTCGGCCTCGTAGAGCTTGAGCCCCTCGTCGGTCGGCCCGTCGTAGACGATCTGGCCACGGCGCAGGTAGATCACCCGCTCGCACATCGACTTGATGCTGAACATGTTGTGCGAGACGAACAGGATGGTGGAGCCCTTCTGTTCCAGGCTCGCGGCGAAATCCATGCACTTGCGCTGGAAGGTGAAGTCGCCGACCGCGAGCACCTCGTCCAGGAGCAGGATGTCCGGGTCCAGGTGAGCGGCCACGGCGAACGCCAGGCGCACGTACATGCCGCTGGAGTAGCGCTTGACCGGCATGTCGATGAACTCGCCGATCTCGGCGAACTCGACGATCGCGTCGAACTTGCGGGCCACCTCGGCGCGGGACATCCCCAGGATCGAGCCGTAGAGGAAGGTGTTCTCCCGCCCGGTCAGCTCGCCGTGGAAGCCGGTGCCGACCTCGAGCAGCGCGCCCATCCGGCCGGTGATGCGCGCCGAGCCCGTGGTCGGGGTGGTGATGCGCGACAGCAGCTTCAGGAGCGTGCTCTTGCCGGCGCCGTTCAGCCCGATGATCCCCACGTTCTCGCCGCGGGCGATCTCGAAGGAGGCGTCGCGCAAGGCCCAGAAGGTCTCGTGCGTGCGCGCCGCGCCGCCGCTCATGATGGTCTTGGCGCCGTTGCGGATGGCGTCACGCAGCGAGTCCGAGCGCGAACCGGCGATCTGGCGCTTGTAGCGCTTGCCCAGGCCCTGGGCGCTGATGGCGATTTCGTTGCTCATATCATGTCCGCGAAGGAGCGCTCCATGCGCTTGAAGAACACCAGGCCGCCGAACAGCAGCAGGGCGATGGCGACGGCGCTGACAGCCGTGACGCTGAAGTCGGGCGCGCCGCGATTGAACACGGCCCAGCGGAACCCTTCGATCACGCCGACCATCGGGTTCAGGCTGTAGAGCAGCTTCCACTGATCGGGCACCATGCTGATCGAATAGACGATCGGCGAGCCGTACATCCAGATCTGCAGGATGAAGGGCAGCGTGTGCTTGATGTCGCGGAACCGCACGTTGATCGGGCCGAGCCACAGGCTGACCGCCAGCGCCAGCATCATCGCCACCATCATCAGCGGCGGGATCACCAGCAGCCGCCAGGTGATCGGCATGTGGAACCACAGCATCATGCAGATCAGGATGACGAACGCGATGGCGAAGTCGACCAGCGGCGTGATGACGTTGGACAGCGGCACCAGAAGGCGCGGGAAGTAGACCTTGCGCACCAGCTCGCTGTCGTTGACCAGGCCGGTGGCGGCGCGGCGGACGGCCTCTGAGAAGTAGGTCCAGGGCAGCACGCCGGCGAAGGCGAACACCGGATACGGGATGCCGTCGGTCGGCATCTTGGCGAAGTGGCCGAAGATGATGGTGAAGACGGCCACCGCGAACAGCGGCTGGACGACGGCCCAGGCCGCGCCGAGAGCGGCCTGCTTGTAGAGCACCTGGATGTCCCGGGTGATCAGCACCACGAGCAGTTCGCGGTAGCGCCACACCGAGCCCAGGTCGAGGTCCAGCAGCCCCTTGTTGGGGGTGATGTCCACCACCGGCGGATTGATCAGCGGCGCGAGTTCCGCGCCGTGGTCTTCGCTAGCCGTCGTCACGCTCATGGCCTGGTCGCCTCGATCAAGGCGGAGACGACCTGGACCTGATCATCGTCGGTCATCTGCGGATAGAGCGGCAGGACGATCGCGTGGTCCTGGGCCGCCTCGGAGTGCGGCAGGGGCATGCGCAGCGGCGCCGAGGCGTAGAAGTCCTCGCGGTGGGCGCACATGATCCCGCGCCGGGTGGCGATCGCCTTGTCCAGCATGGCCTGCATCACCGTGCGCTGGTCGGCCTCGTCGGGCAGGCGCACGCAGAAGCTCTGCCAGTTGGTGCGGGCGTAGGCCGGCTCGCGCGGCGCGCCCAGCCACTGGGCCTCGCCGAGAAGTTCGACGTAGCGGGCGGCGATCTCGCGGCGGCGGGCGACGATGCCCGGCAGGCGCTTGAGCTGCTCGCGGCCGACGGCGGCCTGGATGTCGGTCATACGGTAGTTGTAGCCGAGCACCGGGTGGGTCTCGAAAATCACCTGAGGCGAGCCGTGGCGCACGGTGTCGGGCACGCTCATGCCGTGCTGGCGCAGCAGCTTGAACTTGGCGTTCCAGTCGGCGTGCTTGGTGGTCAGCATGCCGCCGTCGCCCGTGCTCATGATCTTGCGCGGGTGGA
Organism: Phenylobacterium sp.; assembly: GCF_041916435.1. Classification (GTDB taxonomy): domain Bacteria; phylum Pseudomonadota; class Alphaproteobacteria; order Caulobacterales; family Caulobacteraceae; genus Phenylobacterium. The sequence goes on from NZ_JAYRZM010000006.1 coordinate 48,618, forward strand.
ACGAGAAGCAGGCGACGTCGCCGTGGACCTTGCCCACCTTCTCCCACTGGCCGTCCCACAGGATCTCGCTGCCGCTGGCGCAGGCCGCGTCCTCGATCACCGGCAGGCCCTTGGCCTTGGCGATGGCGACGACGGAGGCCATGTCGCAGGGCATGCCGAGCTGGTGCACCACCAGGATCGCCGAGGTCTTCGGCGACAGGGCCTTTTCGATCAGGCTCGGGTCGATGTTGTAGGTGTCCGGATCGATGTCGACGAACACCGGCGTCGCGCCGCAGTAGACCACCGAATTGGCCGTGGCGATGTAGGAGTGGCTGACCGTCACCACTTCGTCGCCGGGCTTCACGCCGGCGGCCAGGAGGGCCAGGTGCAGGGCCGTCGTGCAGTTGGAGACCGCCGCGGCGTGGGGCGCGCCCACGTAGTCGGCGAACTCCTGCTCGAAGGCGGCCACTTCCGGCCCCTGCGTGACCCAGCCGCTCAGGATGACCCGGCGCGCGGCGTCAGCCTCGCGCTCGTCCATGGTCGGCTTGATGATCGGGATCATTGGATGTGCTCGCGGTTCTCACGCCACCAGGCCACGAGACGGTTCAGGCCCTCGTCGAGGTCGACGCTGGCCTTGAAGCCCAGCATCTCCTCGGCCTTGGAGGTGTCGGCGAGACGCCGGGACACCGGGTTGACCTTGCGCTCGGGGCCGTACTCGGGCTGCAGGTTGGAGCCCATCACGCGCAGCAGGGCGGCGGCCAGGTCGTTCAGGCTGGTCTCGACGCCGCTGGCGACGTTGAACACGTCGTCCTCGACGTCCGACAGGAGCGACAGGATGTTCGCCCGGGCGATGTCCTCGATGTAGACGAAGTCCATCGTCGTGGTGCCGTCGCCCAGGATCAGCGGCGGCTCGCCGGCGGCGATGCGGTCCATCCAGCGGATCAGAACCTCGGTGTACTTGCCGTGCAGATCCATGCGCGGCCCGTAGACGTTGAAGTAGCGCAGGGCCACGTACGGCAGGCCGTACATGTCGTTGAACGAGCGCAGCAGGCCCTCCAGCATCACCTTGCTGGCGCCGTACCAGGTGCGGTTGTTGTAGGGGTGATGGTCTTCCTTGGTCGGGAAGATGTCGGCCAGGCCGTAGACCGAGGCGGACGACGCCGTGCAGACCTTCTTGACGCCCTTGGCCTGGGCGGCCTCGAGCACGTTGAAGCTGCCGTCGCACATCACGCCCAGGGCCTCGCGAGGCTCGGCCGCGCAGGCGGTGATGCGCAGGGTGGCCATGTGGATCACCGCGTCCATGCCGTCGGTGACCTTGTGCACCGCCTCGACGTCGCGGATGTCGCCCTCGACCAGCTCCACGCGCGGGTCCTTGAGGGCCTCGGTCACGTTGTGCAGGGTGCCGCGCACCAGGTTGTCGAAGATAACGATCTTCTCCGGCGCGTGGTCTTTCAGCAGCAGGTCGATGGTGGTCGAACCCACCAGACCGCAACCGCCCGTCACCAGGATTCTCGAGCCCTCAAGTTTCATCGCCTTGTCACCGTCCAAGATGTGTAATCGGGCCCAGGCCGCGGGCCTCGTGCCAATGTGGAGCGAGCCTGCCTAGGCTGAGACCAGGGCCTGCAAGTCTTTGACCGCAGCGACCACTTCCTGCTGCTGTTCGGCCGTCAGTTCGGCGAACATCGGCAGGGACAGCGTCTCGGCCGCGGCCTTCTCGGCGTGGGGGAAGTCGCCCTCCCGGTAGCCCAGGTCGGCGTAGGCCGGCTGCATGTGCACCGGGATCGGATAGTGGATGCCGGTCTGCACGCCGCGGGCGTTCAGCGCCGTCTGCCAGGCCGCCCGGTCGGGCGTGCGGATGGCGTAGATGTGGTAGACGTGGCGCACGTCGCGGCGCACGACGGGCGTGGCCACGCCGCTGCCGGCGAACATCTCGTCGTAGCGGGCCGCCGCGGCGCGGCGCGCCTCGGTCCAGGCTTCCAGGTGGCGCAGCTTCACCCGCAGGATTGCGCCCTGCATGCCTTCCAGGCGGTAGTTATAGCCCTTCAGGACGTGGTGGTACTTCTTCTCGGCGCCCCAGTCGCGCAGCATGCGCGTGGTGCGGGCGTACTCGTCGTTGCTGGTGACGAGCATGCCGCCTTCGCCGTAGGCGCCCAGATTCTTGCCCGGATAGAAGCTGTAGGCGGCCATGTCGCCGATCGAGCCGACGCGGCGGCCCTTGTATTCGGCGCCGTGCGCCTGGCAGGCGTCTTCCAGCACGACCAGGCCGTGCTTCCTGGCGATCTCAATGATCGGATCCATGTCGGCCGGCTGGCCGTACAGGTGGACCGGCAGGATCGCCTTGGTGCGCGGGGTGATCGCCGCCTCGATGGCGGCCGGATCGATCGTGTAGGTCGCCGGGTCGATGTCGACGAACACCGTCTTGGCGCCGGTGTAGTAGATCGCCGCCACGCTGGCGACGAAGGTGAAGGGCGTGGTGATCACCTCGTCGCCCGGGCCCACGCCCGCGGCGAGCAGGCCCAGGTGAAGCGCGCTGGTGCCGGTGTTGACGCCAATGCCTTGCCCGGCCTGGCAGTAGGCGGCGAATTCCTTCTCGAATTCGGCCACCTCGGCGCCGAGGGTGAACTGGCAGGTCTCCAGCACGTGCTGGATGGCCGCGTCCACCTCGGACTTGATCGAGGCGTACTGGGCTTTCAGGTCGACGAACGGGATCATTAGGCGGCGCCCTTGCGATGCAGGTGAACGGTTTCGCCGCGGCCACGCATGGAGCTGGTCGCAGCCTCGATGATTTCGACCACCCGCAGGCCCAGTCGGCCGTCAGCGATCGGCGTCTTCTTATTCAGGATGCAGTCAACGAACTCTTGTCCCTCGACGCGAAGGGCTTCGGAGGAGTCCAGTTTCGGCGCCCACATGTCGCCGGTGCGGTAGCCGACGCGCATCTCGTGGATCTTCGCCGGGTCGTCGGTGAAGCTGACGCCCTTGTCGTAGATCTTCACCTTCTCGCTCGGCTCCAGGTCGTCGTAGGTGATCATCTTGTTGGAGCCGCCGATCAGGATCTGCCGCACCTTCACCGGCGCGAGCCAGCTGACGTTGACGTGGGCGATCATGCCGGAGTCGTAAAACAGGGTGATGTACGCCAGGTTTTCAGGCGTGCCGGGGAAGTGGTTGATGCCCCCCGCCGAGACGGCCACCGGATGCTCGCCGAACAGGAAGTCCAGGATCGAGAAATCGTGGACCGCCAGGTCGGAGATCACGTTCACGTCGCGCTGGAACAGCCCCAGGTTCACCCGGGTGGAGTCGTAGTAGTAGGTCTCGCCCAGCTCGCCGGCGGCGATGACCTCGGCCATCTTGCGGACCGCGCCGGTGTAGATGAACGTGTGGTCCACCAGGAGCACCAGGCCGCGCTTCTGGGCTTCGTCGACCAGCATGCGCGCCTGCAGCGAGGTCTCGGCCATCGGCTTTTCGAGCCACAGGTGCTTGCCGGCCTTCAGGGCGGCCATGCCGAGCTCGAAGTGGGTGTTCACCGGCGTGGCCACGGCGATCGCGTCGATCTCCGGATCGCGCAGCAGGGCCTGGAAGTCGGTGGTGGTGATCACGCCGGGGAAGCGGCGCTCGACCAGCTCGAGCTTCTTGGGATCAAGGTCCGCGACGGCCCGCACACGGGCGTCGGGAAGCTCCGCGAAATTGCGGACCAGGTTCGGCCCCCAATAGCCGTAACCGATGACGCCGATATTGATCATGCTCGCACTATCCTCATTCGCCGCTTCGAGCGCGTTGTGCGCCTTGCGTGGTGTCTTGGCCTTGACCATGCAAATCTCGTGAAAGCTTGGTTGTCCCGATACGGGCTGTCAGACGGGTTGCTTCTGGCGCACGTCGCCGACGACGCGGGCCGGAACGCCGGCCACGATCGCGTAGTCCGGCACGTCCCTGGTCACCACCGCGCCGGCGCCGACGAGGGCGCCCTCGCCGATGGTGACGCCCGAGACGATCGTGGCGTTGGAGCCGATGGAGGCGCGCCGCTTCACCAGGGTCAGCTCGAGGGTCCAGTCGGCTTCGGACTGGGCGCTGCCGTCCTCGTTGGTCGCGCGGGGCTTGCGGTCGTTGGTGAACATCACGCCGTGGCCGACGAACACCTCGTCCTCGATCGTCACGCCCTCGCAGACGAAGGTGTGCGAGGAGATCTTGCAGCGCGCGCCCACGCTCGCGTTCTTCTGGATCTCGACGAAGGCGCCGATGCGCGAGCCGTCGCCCACCTTGCAGCCATAGAGGTTGACGAGGTTCGGGTGATGGATGGTCACCTCGCCGTCCAGCACCACACTGTCCGAAATTGGCATCGATATCCCCAGCTAGAAACTCGACCGGACGGTCTGCAAGCGAGGCGCCAGCCCTTGCGCCTTGATCTGGAAGACAAAGCAGCCCTCGACACCGCCGCCGCGGCTGCGCGGCAAGCGCCATGAGAGGCGCATCGACGGGAAGGCTCGCCCTCCCGCCGCCCCCGATCGCCGCGCAGGGTCGATAAGCAGGTACTGGGCCCTTGAAGACCCACATGCGGTCCCGATGCAAGCGGCCATCGCACGCTCGCCCGAGCAATTTCATACAGCTTTCATGCAGCGCGGCCCGCCCCGTCCCGCCGAGCGGCGGCGCGGGGCCGCCCAGGCCTTCAGGTCCGGCCGCCGGCGAACGTCACGACCAACCAGGGATAGTAATGCGGCGCCGGCCGTCCGGCGCGCGAGCGATGCGGTGATTTGCGCACTTGCGCGGCGCGGCGCCGACTTCGCGGGCGCCGCGCCGGACGCCCCGCGGAGTGATTCGGCTGTGCCAGAGCGAGACGCCTCCCAAATGGCGAATTCGCCATAGAAGCGTCATCGCTCCGCAAAATTGAGGCATGCGTAAGCGCCTTGAAACAGTGGGTTTTCCCCCGATGGTTGAAATCAGTGGTTAACTCGGGCTGCTCGCTTGACTGTGCGCCATAAAACAATCCAAGGGCTTAGATGGTTAAGGCGATCAGCCGGGGCGAGGGCGCTCAGCCGCCGCGGGCGCGACCGATGATCGGGCGCCATGATGCGGCCTGAAGTTTGCTTCCCGCCCCCAACAACAATGGCGTGGGCTGTTACGCGCCGGCAACAGTTTGGGTGTGGGCTATGAGAATTCGTCTTCTCGTTTCGCTGTGCGCGATATCCACCGCGGCCCTCGCGGCCTCGGCGCACGCGCAGGATCTGAGCTACACGCCGACCGACCCGACGTTCGGGGGCAACCCGTTCAACTCGTCGCACCTCCTGGGTGTGGCGGCCGCGCAGAACAAATACAAGGCGCCGACGACCACGACCTCCCAGGCCGAGCTGTTCTCCAAGCAGCTTCAATCGCGCCTGCTGTCGGCCCTCGCCTCGCAGGTGACGGACGCGATCTTCGGGGACAACCCGCAGGACAGCGGCACGATCACCTTCGGCGACCAGACCATCACGTTCAACCGCACTCTGGACTCGGTGCAGCTCTCCATCACCGACAACCAGAGCGGCACCGTGACCGACATCTCGATCCCGACCTTCGTCAATGTGACGGGGGGCTGAGGACCAGGTCATGCGTAGTTTGTTTGTCATTCCGGCGATCTGCGTCGCGCTCGCGGGTTGCGCCTCGACGGCGGCCACGGGGCTCAACCCCGCCCCCGCCACGCTCGAGGCGACCACCGCCACGCAGCGGGACCTCGAGGACCTGCCGGCGCCGGCGCGCAAGGTCGTGGTCGCCGTCTACGGCTTCAACGACCTGACCGGCCAGTTCAAGCCGACCGACACCGGCCAGACGCTGTCGCGCGCGGTCAGCCAGGGCGGCGGCTCCATCCTGGTCAAGGCGCTGCAGGACGCCGGCGAGCGCTCCTGGTTCACGGTGGTCGAACGCGAGCACCTGGATAACCTGCTCAAGGAACGCCAGATCATCAACGAGATGCGGGCGCGCTACCTGGGCGAACGCTCAGCGAGCTCCGACGCCCTGCCGGCCATGCTGTTCGCCGGGGTGATCCTGGAAGGCGGCATCGTCGGCTTCGATTCCAACACCATGACCGGCGGCGCCGGCGCGGCCTTCCTCGGCGTGGGCGGCGACGTGAAGTACCGCCAGGACACGGTGACCGTGAACCTGCGCGCCGTGTCGGTGCGCAGCGGCGAGGTCCTGGCCTCGGTGACGACGTCGAAGACGATCGCCTCCTACGCCCTGCAGGGCTCGGCGTTCCGCTATGTCGCCTATCAGGAGCTGCTCCAGGCTGAATCGGGCATCACCTACAACGAGCCCGACCAGATCGCCCTGCAGCAGGCGATCGAGAAGGCCGTGTACGCCCTCGTCATGGAGGGCGTGGAATTGAAGCTGTGGGACTTCGCCGATCCGATCGGCGGCCTCATCCAGCTCGACCGCTATCGCAAGGAACGCGCAGGCGTCCTGACCGCCGAACAGGTGGAGAAGCTCAACAAGAAGGATCGCCGCGAGCGTCCTCAGGGCCAACCCCAGTCGTCGCGATCGGCCTCCAAGAGCCTTGCGAGCACACGCTCCGGAGCGCCGCAGGGGGCGGCCGCCTATGGAGCTGAACAGGCCCGCGACACGACGTTGCGAGGTCAACCTGCCAACTCGGCAACGCCGAACGCGCAATCTGGGAGAACACGGGGATGAAGCGCAGCATCCTGGCGGGGGCTTCGGCCCTTGCATTGCTGAGCGCCGCTAGCGGCGCGTGGGCCGGCAACACGTCGACCATCACGCAGAACAGCGCCGACTCGTCGGCGGTGGTGATGCAGGCCGCCGGCGTCAACGAGACGTCCGACATCACGCAGGACGGTCACACCAACTCCGCGGACGTCACCCAATCTGGAAACGGCAACAAGGCGAACGTTTACCAGAAGGGCGACAACGTTCCGGCCTCGAACAACCTGGTCTCCAGCCAGGCGGGCGTGGACGGCGTGCTCAACGTCGACCAGCGCGGCGACAATGACGCCGACCTGACGCAAACGGGCGCGGCCGACCAGGAAACGGTCAACCTCACCCAAAAGGGCAAGAACAGCGCCACGACGCTGCAGTCCGGCCTGCTCGACATCGCCAACATCGACCAACACGGCGACGGCAACGACGCCTCGGCGACCCAGTCCGGCTCGGCCAACCTGGCGAACATCGACCAGACCGGCGAGAACAACAGCGCCACCACCAGCCAGGCGGCGAACAACGGCCGGATCGACATCCAGCAGGGCCCGTCGCTGTTCACGTCGGAAGGCAACACCGCCAGCGCCACGCAGACGGCTACCGCCGACAACGCCAAGTCGCGCATCCGCCAGTTCGGCGACAACAACGACGCCACGACCAAGCAGTCGGGGGCGAATGCGATTTCCGACATCCTGCAGATCGGTGACGACAACAGCGCCGATGTGAAGCAGGCGGCGGCCGCCACGTCCGACATCACCCAGACCGGCGCGCACAACATCGCCACGGTCAACCAGAAGGCGGGCGCGGACGGGGCCAAGTCGCTGATCATCCAGACCGGCGACGCCAACGACGCGGCCGTGGTCCAGAAGGGCACGGGCGACGATTCCAAGATCTTCCAGACCGGGGCGAACAACTCCGGCGACGTGAAGCAGGACGGCTCGAACAGCTCGCTGCTGACCCAGCTCGGCGACCATAACAGCGCCAAGGTCCGCCAGACCGGCGACGGCAACTCGTCCGACATCACCCAAGGCGGCGCGCCGCCCCTCTGGGATCCGGGCGATTCCTACAACACCGCCAACGTCAAGCAGAACGGGACCGACAACGTCTCGACGATCAAGCAGGTCGCCGACAACGGCAAGGCCAAGGTCGACCAGGACGGCACGTCCAACAGCTCGACGATCAACCAGGGCTGGGCCAAGACGCCGTCGATCCCGGTCATCGGCGACGAATGGGCCGACTACGCCACGGCGTCGGTCACCCAGAAGGGCCTGCAGAACACCTCGCAGGTGGACCAGCACGCCGACTACGGCAAGGCCAAGGTCTATCAGGACGGCGAACTGAACGACTCCACCATCCTGCAGAACCCGCAGGCCTCGAGCCCGGGCGCGCCCGGCGCGGTGGCGGACGTCTCGCAGGTCGGCGGCAGCAACCTGTCGACGGTGACCCAGTCGTCGGCGTCGCGCGCCTACGTCGACCAGATCGGCGACGACAACAACTCCGACGTCGTGCAGCTCGCCTTCGCCGGAGACTCGGTCGCCAACGTCCTGCAGCAGGGCAACACCAACCTGTCCACCGTCTCGCAAGGCGGCTCTGGCGGCCACAAGGCCGACATCAACCAGACGAGCGACGACAACATCTCCCACCTGATCCAGACCGGCTCGGACAACACGGCCATCCTGAACCAGGTCTCGGGGAACAACCTGTCCAACATCAATCAGAGCGGCGCGGGCAACGTCGCCAACATCACCCAGTAGGCCTCGAAGGCTTCATCGCTTGATGGTGGCGGAGCCAATCCAGTTCAAGAAGGGAAAGTCTCGATGAAAAAGCTCATCCTCGCCTCGGTCTCGGCGGCCGCCATGCTGGCGGCGGGCGCGGCCTTCGCGGCCGACAACACGTCCACGCTGAACCAGCCCGGCAACAGCAACAGCGCCACGGTGGACCAGTCGGGCGGCAGCTACGGCGACTCGCTGATCAACCAGAACGGCGACGACAACAAGGCCAACGTCACCCAGTCCGGCAACGACGGTAAGTCGACGGTCACGCAGGACGGGACGAACGGCAAGGTGACGGTCATCCAGAACCGTAACCAGGACCTGTTCTTCCCGGCCGCCGGCACCGGCGACAGCAACGTCTCGACGGTCACGCAGGCGGTCGGCACGGACGGCGCCAAGGCTAGCGTCAGCCAGCTCGGCGAACTGAACACGTCCGACGTTCAACAAAACGCCAGCAACGTGAAGGCCAGCGTCGACCAGACGGGCATCTACAACCACTCCTACGTCAACCAGGACGCCACCGGCGGCACGGTCGACGTGACCCAGGTCGGCGACCCGGCCACGGGCGGCCCCGGCGTGGGTGAAGGCGACAACCTGTCGACCGTCAACCAATACTCCGGCGCCGACGGCTCCAAGGCCACGGTGATGCAGACGTCGACCGGGACGAACGGCTATCCGTCGAACACCTCGCTGATCGACCAGTACGCGCCGGATTCCGTCGCCGACGTCACCCAATCGGGCGACGAAAACGTCTCCAACGTGCTGCAACAAGGCTCGAACGGCGGCAAGGCGGTGGTCGACCAGGACGGCTACAACAACCTGTCCAACATCACCCAAACGGGCAATGGCGCTTCCCAGAACAAGGCGAACGTGAAGCAGTCCGGCCAGAACCAGGACTCCGAAGTCGTCCAGACCGGCAGCGGCCTGACCGCCAAGGTCGACCAGCAGAACGACACCAACTACTCGAACGTCCTGCAGACGGCGACGGACTCGTCCGCCTACGTCACGCAGATCGGCGTCACCAACGACTCGTATGTGACGCAGACCGGCGCCGGCAACAGCGCCAAGGTCACCCAGGGCAACGCGACTGACCCCAACTCGACGGTCAGCAACCTGTCGACGGTCGACCAGAACGGCTACAACGGCAAGGTGGTCGTCGCCCAAGGCACTGACGGCGCCTATTCGGAGAACTGGGGCAACACCTCCGACGTCAACCAGGACGGCGACGGCAACTCCGCCAAGGTGACCCAGAAGAACCACGAGAACGTCTCGACGGTGAATCAAAACGTCGGCTACACCGCTGGCGTCACCAACAACAAGGCGACCGTGGCGCAATCGGGCGACTACAACACGTCGCTGGTCAACCAGGGCAGCGTCGAACTCGCGGCTGCGAACAACACCGCCAGCGTCGACCAACAAGCCAGCTACAGCTACTCCGAGATCAACCAGGAAGGCGACGGCAACACCGCCAGCGTGGTCCAGATCGGGTCGCTGCAAAACTCGACGATCAACCAGCTGGGCGACAGCAACATCGCCAGCGTGTCGCAGTCCGGCAGCGGCAACGTCTCGCTGGTCAACCAACTGGGCAACGGCAACGTCGCCTCGGTGACCCAGTAAACTGCGTAGGGCCGGCGCTCCGCGCCGGCCCGCCGTCTCGCCTCAAGCCCGGCGCGCCGGGCTTGGGCGCGGGGCTCCTGTCACCGAGCGGTCCGTCGACCGCAGCTTTTTCCAGCAGCCGGCGCGCGTCATATGCGTTTTAGGCTCTGGTCAGGATGAAGCGAATGAAGCCGCTGACCTCCGTTTCGACCGCCGCGCTGCTGCTCAGCGCCAGTCTGGCCGCGACCGCGGCCCAGGCTCAGTCGGTCTACATCAAACAGGTGGGAGCCGATAACGTGGCCAAGGTCGAACAATCCGGTCCCGGCAACGGGGAAGGTCCGCTGGGCGGCCAGATCCGCCAGTCCGCCGACAACGCGATGGCGTCGATCAGCCAGGCCGGCTCGGACAACGACTTCAACATCGACCAGTCGGGCGACGGCGCGCACGAGGCGACGATCGACCAGACCGGCGAAGCCAACCTCGCCAGCATCTCGCAGGACGGCGCCGGCGCGAACGTCGCCGAGATCGTCCAGGGCGGCTACGGCAACCACGCCAGCATCACCCAGTCGAGCCTGCTCCTGGGGCACACCGCCTCGATCATGCAGAACGGCTCGGAGAACGGTGCCTCCATCACCCAGACCGGCGACGGCAATTCCGCCACTCTGACGCAGGACGGCGACGGCAATACCGCCAACTTCGTGCAGAACGGCAACGGCAACAACATGGCCGGCGTGCAGACCGGCTCCAACAACAACCTGTCGCTGACCCAGAACGGCGACAATCTCGGCACGCCGACGGTGACCCAGACGGGCGGATCGACGCTGTCGGTCACCCAGACCGGGCTCGCCCCGCTCTTCCCCGGAACATGAGCGCCACGCTGCTGCCGCTGATCCTGGCGCTCGCCGCCGGCCCGACCGACGTCGATCAGGTCGGCTTGGAGCAGATCGGCACACCCGATACGCCCGGAGCGGCGGTGCGCGAGGTCGACGCGCTGCAGCTTGGCGAACGCAAGGCGGTGATCGCGCCGGCGCCGCCGTCCTCGCCGCCCACGCCCTTCGACCAGGTCAACAAGGAGGCGCGCACCGCCGCCGCGCCCGCCGGCCAGCCGGACTCGATTCCCTATCGCAGCCCCGAACAGCTCAACACCTCGCCCAAGACCGCCGAGGCGCCGAGCGGACCGGCCGTGCCCTGGCCGCGCAGCACGACCATGGAGCCGGTGTTCGGCCAGGACGCCTGCGACCCGCAGGATCCGAAGTCGCGCGACAATCCGGCCTGCGCCCGGACCCTGGAGATGCGCGCGAGCGAGTTCGCCCAGCCGGCCGCCCCGACGACCTCGGCCGAGGAGCGGCTGATGAGCGACACCCACGAGCGCGGGCAGGACGCGGACGCCTCCGCCCGGCGCCTGGCCACGGGCGACGTGCAAAACAGCAGCGCGGCCCAGGCCTATGTGTTCACCCAGGACACGGCGGCGGCCGCGGCGCAAAGCACGGCCACGACGGCCGTTTCGGCCGAGACGCAAAAGGCGATCGACGCGGCCACCCAGTTGCTCGGCAGCCTGCCCGCCAACGCGGTGATCACGCCGCACTGAGCTGGAGCGGCCGCGACAAGGCCGGCCGGCCGGGCCCTGCGCGCCCCTAGTGGGCGGCCTGCCTGACGAAGCAGTCCTGCGAGCCCGCCTTCAGGGTCTGGCAAAACGCCTTGGCGCTGTCGACCGAGGCGAACCCGCCCAGACGCGCGCGATAGAAGCGCTTGCCGTCGAGATCCACCGTCTGGACGTCGTCGGTCAGGCCCATCCCCTCGCCGAACCGGGCCTTGACCCGGCTCAGCGCGGCCAGCGCCTGGTCCCGGCTGGGCGCGGCGGCGACCTGCACGACGACCCCGCTCGCCGGGGCGGACCTGGCCGCCGGCGCGATCGCCGAGGCCGGTTCGGCCTTCTCCGCGACGGTGACCGCGGCGGCCGGCCGCGGCGGCGGAGAGGCGGCAGCCACCTTGAGGCCGGCGAACGGGCGCACATAGTCCGCGTCGCACGCCGCGCGGGTGAGATTGTAGAGCTGGCTGCCCGCCGGGGGCGTCAGCCAGTCGTCGGTGACGGCCGCCGGGCGGCTCTGGCCCCTGAGGTTGCGCTCGGAATAGTTCGTCACCTCGACGACCTTGACCGCGGGCTTGGCGCAATTGACGTCGATGACGGCGGTCCAGGACCGGTAGCCCTCGTCCTGGGCGATCTTGGCGCTCAGCACCTCCGAGCGGAAGGTCACCCGCAGCACCCCGTCGGTCAGGGTCTGCGGCCGCTCGACGGACGACAGCGCGATCACGTCGGTGGCGCCCACCGAGACCACGTCGCGCAGGGACATGTTGGTCTCCGCCTGCACCCAGGCGGCCAGCGCGGGACGGTCGAAATTCGTGGGGAACGGCTCCTGCGCCGCCATGGCCGGCGCGCAGGCGAGCGCGGCGACCGCAATCGCCGGCGCAATGGTTCGGATGGACGTTCGGCTTGGTTTAACCATGAACAGCTCTTGCGTCCGTGCTAGCGCAACAAAGTCAATCGAACCAGTGTGATTCCCTCCTCGGGAGAGCTGGCGCGCGCCTTCACCCGACTGGCACGCGATCAGGCTGTCCCACGTGCCTCAGTCGTTCAGCTCGGGTTCACACGCCCTTGATTAGACGCGGTTTCCCTGGCGCAGGTCGAGGCGGCGCCCTTCTTGCTTCGACCAGGCCGTCACGCCAAAATCGCCCCGTCGGGGGACGTGTCCGAAATCAAGTCATCAGTCGTGGGCCGGCTGAATGTCGATTGGAGGTAGCCAATGTCGTCCCGCCTTGCGCGCCGTTTCGCAGCTTCGCTCGGGTTCATCGCGCTGCTGGTCTGCACGTCGACCGCCATGGCCCAGAGCGCCGCGGCGCCGGTCGCGGCGATCGCGCCGGCCAGCCAGGCCCAGCCGGTCTCGTCCCAATCCGACACATCGAACCTGCCGACCTACGCCGGCTCGGAGTACCGGCTTGGTCCAGGCGACAAGGTTCGCGTGATCGTCTTCGGCGAGGAATCGCTGACGGGCGAGTTCGTGGTCGCCGGCAACGGCAAGGTCGCCTTCCCGCTGGTGGGCGACGTCCAGGCCGCCAACCTGACCATCCCGCAATTCCAGGACAACCTCGTCGCGGCCCTGCGCAACGGCTACCTGAAGGAGCCCCGCGTCAGCGCCGAGGTGCTGACCTATCGGCCCTACTACATCCTGGGCGAGGTCAATAAGCCCGGCGAATACCCCTATTCCAACGGCCTCACGGTGCTGAACGCGGTGGCCACCGCGGGCGGATTCACCTACCGCGCCCAGACCAAGCGCGTGTTCATCCGCCGACTCAACGAGACCAGCGAGACCGCCTACGAGCTGCGAAGCGAGACCCCCGTGGCGCCTGGCGACACGATCCGCATCGGAGAGCGCTTCTTTTGACCTGCAGGCGCCCGACGCCTGGGGGATTTGTGAAGTTTTATCGCGTCCTGCGTGCAGGCTCTGACACTTGGCGCCTGGCTTGATGTAAAGTGATTTTAATATTCTAGCCCGAAGGATCGCTCAAATGCGCGCTTCACACCTGATCGCCTCCGTCTCGGCTCTCGCCGGCGCCCTGGTCGTCTGCACGGCGGCCAACGCCGCCGAAATTTCGCCGCTCGGCCACAGCGTCGCCGCGACGGCGACGAGCGCCGAAACCACCGCCGACAAGCCGATGGCCGTGCGGGTGGCCGTGCGCGGCGCGGTCAAGCAACTGCTCGTCACCACCGGCCCGAAGCCGGATGAAGTGGTCAAGGCCATCGACGCCGTGTTCAAGGCCTGCAAGCCGGCCGACGGGTCGCCGAAGGCCGAGGGCTGGAGCTGCCCGGCGAAGGAAGACACCTATTCGGCTCTGCTGGACGTGCGGGGCGTCATCGTCGCGCTTCTGGAGAGCCCCGAGCCCGCCGAGACCGGCACGGGCACCGCGGCCATCAGCTCTTTCCCGGTGACGACCTCCGGTGGTTCCTACTATACAAACCTCGATAACTAACAGCGCCTCACTCCCCGGTTGCGTGGTGAGGCGAAACAAACAGCCGCAAGGGGGCCTTCTTGCGTAACCGTCTTTTCTGCCTCTCACTCCTCGCCGGTGTGGCGAGCGCCGCCGTCGCTCACGCTCAATCGCTTGAAAGCAACAGCTCTTTCTCGCGCGATAAGAACGTGAGCGTCACGCAGCGCCCGCGCCCCGGCTACCAGGCGCTCGGCATCCATGCCGGCAGCTTCTTCATCTATCCGAAGCTCACCGCGGACGTGGCTCACGAAGACAACATCTTCTACGAGAACACGAACGAGAAATCGGACACGATCTACAGTCTCCGCCCGTCGGTCGAGCTGCAGTCGAACTGGTCGCGCCACATGGTGCACGCGTTCGCCCAGGCCGACATCTACAAGTTCGACAAGTACTCCGACCAGGACAACACGACGTGGGAGGTCGGCGCCAGCAGCCGGATCGACGTCGTGCGCGGCGCCTACATCCGCCTGTCCGGCGGCTACCAGGATCTCGTCGAGGCCCGCTACTCGCCGACGGTGCAGCAGTATTCCTCCAATCCGCTGGAATATAAGCGCACCTACGGCACGATCGGCGGCTCGCGCGAGGTCAACCGCCTGCGGATGAGCGGCGAGCTCACCTACAGCGACTACAACTACAACGACACCAGCGTCGGCCTCACCCAGATCGACCTGGGCTACCGCGACCGGCAGACCACCGACGTCAACATGCGCGTCGACTACGCGGTCAGCCCGGCGCTCGCCGTCTACGTCTACGGCGCCTACAACAAGCGCGACTACGCCCACACCACGCTGATCAACGACGTGGACCGCACCTCGGACGGCTGGGAAGGCGCGGTCGGCGCCGACTTCGAGGTCACCGACCTCACCCGCGGCCAGCTGCAGGTCGGCTATCTCAGCGAGAAGTACGACGACCCGCGCGTCAACGACGTCACCGGCCTGGCCCTGCGCGGCCGCCTGGAGTGGTTCCCCACCCAGCTCACGACGGTCACGTTCACCGCGGAGCGCTCGATCGAAGACACCGGCGTGCTCGGCGCGGCCGGCACCTTGACCTCCAAGGCGTCGGCGCAGATCGACCACGAGCTCCTGCGCAACCTGATCCTGACCGGCCGGTTGAACTGGCAGCGGGACGAGTATCGGGGGCTGGACCGCGACGACGATTATTCAGCGGCCATGCTTGGCGTTAACTATTTGCTCAACCGCAAAGTCGGCGTATTCGCGCAATACAACTACCAAACACGCGATTCCTCCGGCCTGCAGCGCGGTGTTGAGTACAACGCCAATCGCATTCAGGTCGGGGTCGTCCTGCAGTACTGATTGATGGCTCAGAGCGCCCGGGCGTATGAAAGACGCCCGGCGCTATAAGGGTTCCCCCATGACTGACCAACGGGATGGCGCGCTCCCCCCGCCGACCGAGGCGAGCTTTGACCTGCGCGCACTGTACGTGCGCTTCCGCCGACGCCTGCCGATCTTCCTCGGCGTGGTCGGCGCGATCATGGCCGCCGTGCTGGTCTACACCTTCACTCAGCCGAAGGGCTACACGGCCACGGCCAACGTGCTGATCGAGCCGCGGCAGCTCAACGTCCTGTCGCAGGCCGACGTGGTCGCCGGCCTTCCCACCGATTCGGCCTCGATCGACACCCAGGTGCAGGTCATCAGCTCGCGCGCCATCGCCGAGCACGTCGTCGAACGCCTGGAGCTGGACAAGGACCGCCATTTCAGTTGGGCGCTCGATACGGCGGCCAACAAGTCCGGCGGGGTGAAGGGCTTCCTGAAGTCGCTCTTCCGGGCGGCCGCCCCGCAGACCAGCGCCGGTTCGAGCACGCTGGACGCGAAGGCCAAGCGCCTGGAGCCGATCATCGACGTCGTCCAGGGCCAGACCCGCGTGCGGCGCTCGGGCCTGACCTATGTGATCGAGGTCTCCTACACGGCCGGCGATCCCGTGTTCGCCGCCAAGATGGCCAACGCCGTGGCCGAGCAATACCTGATCGACCAGGTGGAGGCGAAGCTCAACGCCACCCGCGGCGCCAACGACTGGCTCACCAGCCGCCTGAACACGCTGCAGGTCCAGGTCGAGAGGGACGAGGCCGCGGTCCAGCGCTACAAGATCGCGCACAACCTGCTCAGCTCCAACGGCGCGACCATGGCCGAGCAGGAAGTCTCCACCCTCAACCAGCAGATCGCCAGCGCCAAGGCCGACCTGGCCGAGAAGGAAGCGCGTCTGAGCGCGGCCCAGAGCCAGCTCAGCCAGGGCGGCGGCGGCGGCGACATCGCCGCCGTGCTCGGCTCGGACGTCATTCGCGACCTGCGCTCGCAGAAGGCCGCCGTCACGCGGCGCCAGGCCGAACTGCTGACGCGCTACGGCCCGCGCCACCCCGACGTTCAGAAGGTGCAGCAGGAACTGGCCGACCTGGACCAGAGCATCAACCAGGAGATCGCCCGCCAGATCTCCAACCTCAAGGCCGAGGTCGACATCGCCCGTCAGCGGACCTCCTCGCTGGAAGCGAGCCGCTCGCACGCGCAGGGCGCGCTGGCGTCCAACAATTCCTCCGAAGTCGACCTGATGGAGCTGGAGCGCAAGGCCGAAGCCAGCCGCGCGGTGTATGAGGCCTTCCTCAACCGGTCCAAGGAGACGTCGGCGGCCGAGGGCACCCAGACGCCCGACGCCCAGCTCTCCTCGCCCGCCACGCCGCCGGACGCGCCGAGCAAGCCGAACATCAAGATCAACCTGGCCCTGGGCCTGGTGCTCTCGCTGGTGGCCGGCCTGGGCGTGGTCATCCTGGTCGAGAACCTGGACTCGGGCCTGCGCACCTCCAGCGAGGTCGAGACCCTTCTCAACGTGCCGAGCGTCGGCGCGGTGCCGCTGATCCCGGCCAACGAGAAGGTGGCCAACAAGTTCGACTACATCCTGAACAAGCCCTTCTCGGCGTTCTCCGAGGCGTTCCGCAACCTCAAGGCCTCGCTGCTGTTCTCGCGCAGCGACCGGCCGATCCGGGTGATCTCGATCTCGTCGGCCCTGCCGGGCGAAGGCAAGACGCTGACCACCCTGTCGCTTGGCCGGTCGATGGCCTCGAGCGGCTCCAAGGTGGTGATCATCGACGGCGACCTTCGCCGCCACATGCTCACCGCGGCGATGAACGTGGCCCCGCCCAAGGGCTTCGTCGAGCTGCTCCAAGGCGAGGCCAGCCTCGACGAGGTGCTGTTCCTCGACGAGGCCAGCGGCGCGTCCTTCATCTTCTGCAGCAGCGCCGACACCCCGATCGCCGACGTCATCGGCGGCGGGCGCCTGGCCGAGGTCTTCGAGGAGCTGAAGTCGCGGTTCGACTACGTGCTGGTGGACACCGCCCCGGTGCTGGCCGTGGCCGACACGCGCGTGCTGGCCGCGAACTCGGACGTCGTCCTGTTCCTGACCAAGTGGGCCAAGACGCCGCGGCAGGCGGTGATGGCCTCGATCGACCTGCTGCTGAACGCCGGCGCCTATCTGGGCGGGGTCTGCCTGACGCAGATCGACCTGGCCCAGCAATCCCGGCTCGGCTACGGCGACAAGCTCTACTACTATCAGGCGTACAAGAAGTACTACAGCGAATAGAAGAGGTAGGGCTTGGATCAGGGCCTCGCATCGCCGCGACGACGCAAAGAGGCTGATCTTGGGCTGAGGCTGGCGCGCATCAGGATGATGGGGGGCGGCCTCACCGCCATCGCCATCGTCACGCTGGTCTTCATCGAACTGGCCCTGTTCGGCGGCGATCGACTGCAGATCGCCCTGTTCATCGCCGGCGTGGAGCTCATCGCCCTCGGCCTTCTGATCGCGGGCAGCGCCTGGTTCCGCAGCGCCCTCACCCGCAGCTCGTACCTGGCCGCGCCGGCGCTTTTGCTGCTGCTGGTCATGCTCTGGGGCTATCTGCAGGCGCTGGCCCTGCCCTGGCCCGAGGCCATGCGCACCTGGCCCGCGCAGAGCTGGGCCTACACGCCGGGCCGGCTGCCGATCTCCATCGACACGTACCGCACCATCACCGAGGTGGTGAAGCTGGGCGGGATCGCGAGCCTGGCGCTGATCGGCGCCGCGATCGGCAAGGACGACGACCGCGCCCACCTGACCTGGAACACGATCGGCGTGCTGGGCGGAATCTACGTGGCCTTCGCGCTGATCGCCTACGCCCATCCGATCGAGGGCGTCGGCCGCGTGGACGGGCGGCTGAGCGCCACCCTCGGCGGCCCCAACCCGGCGGCCACCGTCCTTTCGATCTTCGTGGTCATGTCGTGGACCGCGCTGCTGCGGGCCGCGGCCTCGCTGACCCACCAGGACTTCTCGGGCCAGCGGCTCGGCGTGCTGCTCTGGAACGCCGCGCCCTGGGTGCTGCTCTTGGTGCTGTCCTTCGGCGCGCTGTCGCTGACGGGCTCACGCGGCGGCGCCGGGGCGTGCTTCGTCGGCCTCCTGGCCAGCACCATCGTCATGACCTGGGGCGAGATGCGCAATCGCCGGGCGCTCGGCGTCATCGCCATCTCCAGCCTGGTCGTCCTGGCCTGCTTCACGGTGCTGGTCATGTCGTCCGGCTCGCTGGCGGTGCGCCTGTCGATGGTGGACGACGCCCTGGCCAACCGCCGCGAGATCATCTCCGTCTACCTGGCCGAACTGGCGCACACGCCCTGGACCGGCATGGGCCTGGGCACGTTCCACCGCTTCAACCAACTGCTGATCGGGCCCGGCCACAACGAGGTGCTCTGGAACCTCGGCGCCCTGCACAACGTGTTCCTGCAATGGATCTTCGAGGCTGGCTTCCTCGGCGCGGCGGCCATGTTCAGCGCGGTCGGGATCCTCTTCGTCCTCACGCTCGGCGGGCTCAGGCGCCGCCGCTTCGGACGCACCTGGATCGCCGGATCCACCGCCATCTCCACGGTGGTCCTATCGCATGGGCTGATCGACTTCGGCCTTCAGGTGCCGGCGATCGCCGCGCTCTGGGCGCTGGTGCTGGGCGTGGGCGTCTCGGTCTCGCGGCCGTCCTCGTCGTCGCGGGACTGAATGAGCAGCCAATAGGCGAAGGCGCCTTCGTCGCTCCGGATGCGGCGCGCCAGGGCCTTCAGACGCGGCCGGTTCTCCCAGGCGCCCAACAGCACCTCGACCTCGCCGCTCGCCGCTGCGCGCGTCTGGGGCGGAAGCTCCGCCCAATGATCGAACGCCAGCGGGATACGCCACTGGGCGACGGTCGCGTCGACGGGAGCGGCCTTGTAGGACTGGGCGAGAGCCTCCTGCGCCGAAGGCGTCATGCGCCCGCCGCCGACCTTGATCTCCAGCAGCACGACGCGCAGCCAGGCCGAGGCGTCAAAGGGGCTGTAGTCGAGCTGGCGCATGGCGGCCTGGCGGGCCGGGCGATACTTGGCGAACGCCTCGTCGCCCTCGGCCAGCAGCGCGTCCTGGATCGTGGCGTCGTAGCAGGACGGCCCGCACAGCGGCGAACGCGTCAGGCCGATCAGGTCGCTCCACATCAGCAGGCTCAGCGCGCCCAGCTCCAGGCTCAGGCCGGCCGCCAGCAGGACCCACAGGGGCACGCGGACCCTCGGAATCCAGCGGCTGGCGCTGCGGATGCGGCCCGTACTCACTTCAGGATGCCCATCACCGGCTGGGTCGCGAAGTAGACGACGCCCCAGCTCGCGCCGACCAGGAGGGCGATGAGAATGGCGATCTCGAACCAGAACCGCACCCGCTCGCTCTTGGCCCGGCGGTCGAGATTGCGCCAGTAGGCGGCCTCCTTGGCGTAGCGGCCCTGCGGGCGCTTGCCGTTCGACGTCCCGCCGACGGCTTCGGCCAGGAGTTGCACGGAAGAGACGGTGTTGGCGGCGTCGTCAGGCTTGTCCGCGGCAGCGGGCGCCGCCTCCGCTTCCGCTTTTGGCGGACCCGCGTGCGTCACCTCGCTCAGCGCCGCCCGCTCCGGCTGCGGCTTCGGCGTCGCCGCCGGGGGCTCGGGTTCCGGGGCCGGCTGCATGACGGCGACGTCGGCTTGCAGCGTCAGGGCCTCGTCTGCGGCGGCGGCCTGCTCCGCCGCGGGCTCGGGCGCCGCGGGCTGATCCGGCTCCTTCGGCGCGAACAGGTCTTCGCTGTCGGCCGGATCGATCCAGAAGAACGGGCGCCGTGGACCTTGGTCCGGTTCGCCGGCGCCGGCCGGCGCCGAAGGATCGCCGGCGGCGGGCGCAGGCGGTGCGTCGCTCTCGGCCGACGAGGCGTCGTCCTTCGCCGCGCCGCCGTCGGAGTCACCAAGAGCCGCCTTCAGCGCCGACCATTGGCCGCCCGCCCCGCGCGCGCCGCGGCGCGAAATCTGTAACTCCTTGAGTCCGTGGCCGAATAGCCCGCCGCCGACCCACGCAAGAGCCACGAGAACAAGAACCTGCCAAAGCGTCATATGTCTATTTGGCTCATCCGATGGCCACGTTACGGAAGACGACACCCGACCCAGCCACGGCCGACTATAGCATCGGGCGCCTATTTCCCCATTTTAGTAAGACCAGATTGTGCCCTCAAAGAATGGACATTGGGCAAACGCGTGGCGTTCACGCTCTGCACTGGCGCCGGCGCTCGTCCACGGCCGAATTAGACAATCGTCCGACTAGTGAGCGGCATCCGCATCTCCGACGCGCCGCAGCCGCCGCCGGGCTCCCTCGACAGCGCCGTCGAGCTTGTCGCGCAAGACATTCACCACGATGGCGGGCGCGTCGGCCGGACGCCGGGCCAGCCATGTCAGGGCCCGCAGCCGTCCGTCGCTGGCCTTGACGTCGAGCACGCGCCGAAGCGCGAGCTTGCGCTGCACGTTGACCGCCTGCGCCTTGAGCGCGCTCTTCTCTTCCGGCGACAGGCCGGGCAAGGACCTGAGGGCCGCGCACGCCGCGCTGAAATCGGCGAGCACCTCGGTCTTGTGCGTTCCGCTCAGGGAGTCGGCCTTCCGTACGGCGATATAACCCTTGGCGGGCGTGATGATGAACTCCGCGCCCAGGGCCAGGGCGGTGGCGTAGAACACGTAGTCCTCGCCCAGGCGCAGCTCCTTCGGGTAGCGCAACCCGTGGCGCTCGAGGAAGCTGCGGCGGATGAGCGGCTTCAGGAAGCCGAGCTCCCGCCGCTGGCGCGAGCGCCGCGACACGTTCCCCCGAGCGAAACGTTCCAGACTGAGACGGCTGGTCTGCGACCAGCCGGCCAGGCGGCCCTGCACCTGCAAGGGCGCGCTTTCAAGCGTGAAGGCCAGGTCGTCGGCGACGAAGTCGGCGCCGCCAAGCTCGTGCAGCAGAGCGCCAAGGCGGCCGGGCAGCATCAGGTCGTCGGCGTCGAGAATGGCGATGAAGCCGCCGCGCGCCTCGTCGAGCGCGCGGTTGCGCGCCGCGGCCGGACCTTCGTTGACGGCCAGCGGAATGACGCGGACCTTGGCCGGATCGCGCGCCACGGCGATCGCCGCGGTCTGGTCGCTCGAAGCGTCGCTGACGACGATCACTTCCAGCGTCTCGGGCTGGGCCAGGGCGGAATCGACGGCCCGCGCGATGGTTTCCTCGGCGTTGTAGGCGGCGATGACCACCGACACCTGGGGCAGAGGCGTGGGCGCGGGAAGCTGCGCGGCGGCGGGAGCGCCCGCGTCAGCGGCCTCCTCGGAACTCGCCAGGGATTGGGTCATCGACCAGTGGGCCCCTGCAAGGCGGCGCGCGGCGGCTGGCTTTTCGACCTTGGCGAACGCACGTCCTCATACCTCCAACAGGGCGCCGACGCCCCGCAGGCCGTCAGCCGCCGACGATGCATCCCAGGGGCCGGCGGCGCGGGGCATATCATCGTTCGTGCAAACTTGGCGCCATGGGTCGGCTACAATCCAAGTCCTACACCTAAGAGGCGGATATTTCCTGACTCTCACCCAGGATTCTCCTTTCAGGAGAATCCGCGTCGCGTCTTCGGCGCGCCTATCATCAAGCGACGGAAAGCGGCGAGGTAGAACTGGTCTGTTTTCGGCAAGGCGGGCAATCATAGCCGGATGCTTCGCCAGTCCAATCTTCTACGCGTGACGGCCCGCCAGGCTCTCGTCCTTTGCCTGGCCGTGGCGGGGGCGCTGTCCGCCGCGCCGGCCGCGCTCGCGGCGGCGAAGGACGAAGACCCGCGGGCCGGCAGGACGCTGACCTTCTCCGACGACTTCAACAGCCTCAGCCTCTTCAAGGACGGCCGGGGCGTCTGGACGCCGCGCTTCCGGTACGCCGGGCCCAACGAGCTGGGCAGCCGCACCCTGCCCGCCAACGGCGAAAAGCAGGTCTACGTGGACCCCGACCTGGCCGGCCAGGCCAAGGCCCCGCTGGGGCTCAACCCTTTCCGGATCGAGGACGGAAAGCTCATCATCCGCGCCCAGAAGACCCCTCGCGGCATGGCGCGCTACCTCTGGCGGTTCCGCTACACCTCCGGGCTGCTGACCAGCCTGGACAGCTTTCACCAGAAGTACGGCTACTTCGAGATCAGGGCGCGCCTGCCGAAGGGCGCCGGGCTCTGGCCCGCCTTCTGGCTCCTGCCGGTCAGCGGCGCCTGGCCGCCGGAAATCGACGTCTTCGAGGTGCTCGGCCAGGACCCGACGACGGTCCACCAGACGGTGCACTGGACGCAGGACCAGGAGCACAAGAGCCAACACGCCGCCGTGCAGGTCGCCGACACGTCCGACGGCTTCCACACCTTCGGCGTCGATTGGAACAGCCGCACCATCCGCTGGTACGTGGACGGCCATCAGACCGCCGAAGCCCCGACCCCGAGCGACCTGGACGAGCCGGTCTACCTGCTGATCAACCTCGCCGTCGGCGGCTATTGGCCGGGCAAGGTCGCGCGGGGCGCGCTGCCGGCCGAAATGGCGATCGACTATGTGCGGGTCTACAGCCCCAAGAACTAGGACGCCGGAAGACCTAGGACGCCAGACGCCCTAGGCGGCCGGTCCCGCGTCGAGGCCCGCGCGCCAGCTCATCGGATCGCCCATGCGTTCGCGGGAGATGATCTTGTAGGAGGTGCGCGACAGCTTCAGCACCCGCGAGTCCAGGTTGTCGAGCACCAGGACGCCGTGATCGGTGTTCAAGAGCAGGACCGCGTGGGTCTGGCGCCGGGGCGTCTCGACCAGAGCGATCGACATCATCTTCAGGCTGAAGCCCGACTTCCGCAGCTCGCTGCGCTTTTGCAGGACGAAGTCCTCGCAGTCGCCCTCGCCGCCGCCGCCCGGCGCCAGGGGCAGCGTCCAGCGATCGGGAACGCCGAACGCCTCCAGGTCGGTGGCCGGCCGAATCCGCCAGTTGACGTCGCGGTTGACGCGCTTGATTTCCTGGAAGGCCGAGGAGCTGAGCTGCGTCGGCGCGGCTTCAGCCTCGATGGCTTCCTCTTCGCGAAGGTTCCGCGCCGAGCGGGCCATGTCGGGCCGCTGCAGGGCGCTCGGCGCCCGCAGGCTGGCCGACGGCCGCGAGAAGACCCCTTCCCAATAGGCCGCGAGCACCGGCCGCTGGAGGATGCGCCCGTAGCCGACCCGCAGCGGCTGGTCGCCGCACTCTTCCGGATAGTCGACGCAGAAGCCGAGGAAACCGGGCGGCGCGGGCGCCTCCTCGGCGTCCAGCGGCCCCAGCAGCTCCACCTGCGGCGCATGCGTCAGCGCCTCCTGCGGATCGGGAACGACCACGCTGGAGCTCGCGACAATCAGCTGAAGGGCTGCGAGGAGGGCTGACATCGATTCAGACCCTGCCGCTCGGATGTTTCACTATGTTTAATGCGGTGCGGCGGACGCCCGCCAAAGCCCAAGATTGCGCCGACGCGCCCTCGCGCGCCGCCGACGCCCCGGCCCCACGGCGCAACTCAGACCTCTGTTCCGCCCAGGGCGAACACATCTGCGATCAACCATGACACCAGGTGGCCTGACCGTCCCGCACGGCTGGCTCTGTGAATCACTCTAGCGGCGATATGCGACGTGGTTAATTCAAAATGCCGACGTCGCTGAAAAGCCTGGCCGGCGCCTGACTTTTGCTCGCTCCCGACGCCGGCGCCGAGGCGCGGGCGAGCGGCGGGCGCGGCGGGCCGGGCTGGCAGCGTTCTTGCTGCCTTCACCGCGACGCCCTATCGCCTGTGTCGAACAGACGCCCAGGCCAACCCGCGTCTGCAGCTCAAGGACGCCGGCCAGCGCGATGAAGGACATGACCGTTTCCGCTTCAGCCAAGCGCCCGGCCCTGTCGGTGATCATGGCCAACTACAACGGCGCCGCCTATCTGGCGGCGGCCGCGCGCTCGGTGCTCGCCCAGACGATGGCCGACCTGGAGCTGATCATCTCCGACGACGCGTCCGGCGACGACAGCCTGAAGATCGCCGGGGAACTGGCCAGGCGGGACCCTCGCGTGCGGGTGATCTCGACGGCGGTCAACCGGGGCCCGGCCGGCGCGCGCAACGCCGCCCTGCAGGTCGCGACCGGCGAATGGATCGCCATCGTCGACAGCGACGACCTGATCCATCCCGAGCGCTTCGAGCGCCTGATCGCGCTCGCCGAATCCGCTGAGGCGGAGATCGTCGCCGACGACCTGCTGATCTTCCAGGACGACGGCCTGAAGCCGCCAACGACGCTGCTGAACGGCGCGTGGGCCGAGCGCGACCGCTGGACGCCGCTGGAGACCTACATCGAGCAGAACAGGCTCTATGGCCGCGGGCCGACCCTGGGCTACCTCAAGCCGGTCATCCGACGCCGGGCCATCGAGCACGCCGGGGCGGCCTACAACCCCGACCTGCGCATCGCCGAGGACTACGACTTCATCCTGCGCCTGATGCTTGGCGGCGCGCGGATGCTGCTGACGCCGCAACTTCTCTATCACTATCGGAAGTACCCCTCGTCGATCTCGCACCGCCTGTCCGAGGCGATCCTGCAGCAGATGCTGCAGGCCGACGACGCGCTCGCCGACAAGACGCGCAAGCTCGGGCCGGGGCCGCAGCGGGCCGTCGCGCGCCGGCGCGCCAGCATCGTCCGGGCGCTGGAGTTCGAGCGGCTGGTCGCCGCCATCAAGGGCCGGTCGCCAGCGAAGGCCGCCCGCGCGGTCGCGGCGCGGCCGAGCATCCTGGCGCTCCTGGCGCGCGCCGCCAGCGAGCGGATGATGCGCGGCTTCGCGCGCAAACGCGCGGCGAGCGCGGATCCGGCGCAGGTGGTCTTCCTGTCGCGCCAACGGATCACCGACGCGGCGTCGGGCAGCTCGGCCTATCTCCTGGCCGCCGCCCAGGCCTTCAAGAGCCAGGGCAAGACCCTGAAGTTCGTGGGCGTCTCTTCGGCCGCCTTCGGCCGCACGCCCTGGATGCGCCTCGGTCCGGCCACGGACGTCTTCGATTCCGTCGCGGTGAACGGCTCCGTCGCCCTTGGCCGCTGGCGGATCACCACCAGGGCGCAGGTCTATCTGGGCGCGGCGATCGGCATGATCGACCGCGTCGCCCGGCGAACGGGGCTGATCAAGCGGTCATTCGCCAAGCCCGCGCCCTACTCCGTGTCGGCGCCCTTCACGCGGAACGACCAGCTCTTCGTCGCCAGGCGGACGGGCGGCGCGGAGGTCCTGGTCGCCGACTACTGCTACCTGACCGAAACCTTGCCGTTCGCGCTCAGCCCCGGCGCCCGGTCGGCCGTGCTGGTCCACGACGTCTTTTCCACGCGCACCGCGCAGTTCGAGAAGCTCAAGACGTCGGATTCCGTCGACGCCCTCTCGGCGGCCGAGGAAGATCGGATGCTGGCCCGCGCCGACGTCGTCGCCGCCATCCAGAAGGACGAAGCCGCGCTCCTGAAGTCACGCCTCGGCGACAAGCCGGTCGTGACGGCGCCCTTCCCCGCCGCCCTGGTCGCCGAAGCCCAGCCCGGCGAGGACGGCGCGCTGCTCTTCATCGGCTCGGCCGCGGCCCCGAACGTCGACGGTCTGAAGTGGTTCCTCGACGAATGCTGGCCGGACCTGATCGCATCGCGGCCCGGACTGAAGCTCGACGTGGTCGGCGCGGTCTGCGACCAGATCCAGTCGCCGCCGCAGGGCGTGATCCTGCACGGCCGCGCGCCGGACCTGGCCGGCTACTACGCCCGCGCCGGGGTCGTGATCTCGCCGCTGCGGGCGGGATCGGGCCTGAAGATCAAGCTGATCGAGGCGATGGGCCGCGGCAAGGCGATGGTCTGCACCTCGACCACGCGGCAGGGCGTCGCCGACGAGACCGCCGGCTGCGTCGTCGAAGCCGACGCGGCCGGGGACTTCAGCAAGGCGGTGCTGCGACTGGCCGATGCGCGCGAGGCGCGGCGGGATCTCGGCGCCAAGGCCCTCGAAGCGGCTCGCGATCATTTCTCGGCCGAGGCCTGCTTCGGCGACATGGCGGCCGCGCTGGGCGTCGCCCCCGGGGCCGAGCGACGGCGGGCGGGCGAGGCGGCCGTGCTCGCCGGCTAGGCCGGAACACTTTTCTCCCCTCTCCTCAGGCGAACCCGCTTCCTGCGCCGTTAACGATTGTTATGGTCCGCCCGGCTGGTGATTTTCCGGGGGCGCCGACGTGCGCAGCGTCGCCATTGTGATGAGCATCCTCCCGGGCCAGCCAGGCACCGGCAAGGACGTCGTCTTTGACGCCGTGATCAGCGATCTTTCGGCCGCCCTGGGCCTGACGGACGGCGTGCTGATCGTGCTCGGCCAGACCAAGCCGAAGCCGGAATGGGTCTTCCAGCGCGGGGCGCGATGGCGGGTGATCGAGCTGAAGGCGCCCTCGCCCCTAGCCGCCTTCGGATTCGTCCTGTGGCGGCTGCTGACCGGCAAGCCGGCGACGCTCTCCCAGACGCTGTTCCTGTCGCCGGGCGTCGTGCGCCGCATCAACCGGATCCTGAGCGACGCCGCCGTCGAACTGACTGTCTTCGACACGATCCGCACCTTCGACGAGGCGATAGCCCCCGACCGCCGCCGGGTGGTGTTCCTGGACGATCTCTTCAGCGAGCGCTTCGCCGAGCGCGCCGGCCAGCCGCGGCTCCGCGGCGAGAAGGTGCTGGGCAGGTACGCGGACGCGGCGCGGTTCTGGAGCCGGCTGCTTTCGCCGGCCTGGGCGGCCCGGACGGCCATGCGCGTGGAAGCCAGGCTCTGCCGCCTGAAGGAGCGCGCCGTCGCCAAGGTCGCCTCGGCCTGCGTTCTGCTCAATGAAAACGAACAGGCCGAACTGGCCCGCCGGGCGGGCGTGTCGGTCCACAGCTACATCCCGCGGCTGTCCGCCTACGCCGGCGGCTCCGCCAGCGCCGGCGTCGACGGCAAGTGGCTGTTCGTCGGCGCGCTGGACTATGCGCCCAACGCCGAGGCGATGATCTGGTTCATCGACAACGTCCTGCCGCACTACCGGCGGGCGGGGGGCCTGCGGCCCCTGCGCGTGATCGGCCGCAACTGCGCGCCGGAGCTGGCCAGCCGCCTGGCGGTGGCGGGGGTGGAGCACGTGGGCTTCGTCGAGGACCTGGCCAAGGAGTACGCCGGCGCCGCGGGCGTGCTCATCCCGATCCAGAGCGGCTCGGGCGTGAAGATCAAGGCGCTGGAGGCGATGTCGACCGGCCGTTGGACCGTCGGCACGCCGCGCGCCTACGACGGCCTGGGCGCCCTGCCGCCGAACGCGCTGTCGGCGGAGGAGCCCGCCGCGTTCGCCAGGGCGATGCTGGACGTGGAGACCCTGGATCCCGCCGCCGAAGCGGAGACCTCCAGCGGCTGGTTCGAGGCCCGGTTCGGCCCCGAGCGGCTGGACAGGCTGCGCACGATCGTGGCCGACGACGGCCAGGTCGGCGCCTAGGCCGCCGCCCTAGACCTCGGTGCGCACCGGCTGGCCGGCGGGGTCCGGCGCCAGCCCCTTCAGGACGTCAGGCCGCCGGGTCAGGACCTGGACCTGGAAGCCCAGTCCCCAGGCCAGGTGCATCACCACCAGCGCCGCCGCCGAGGACATCGCGCAGACGCTGCGCCGGCGAACGCCGATCGAAAGCCCGATCAGGGCGCAGGCGGTCAGCCACACCGCCGCGGGCAAGGCGGCCAGCGGGAACCACGGCGCGGCCAGGGCCATCAGCACCGCCACCGGCACCAGCAGCGGCAGCATCTGGCGCACGCGCAGCGGGGCCCGGTGACGCATCACCGTGCGCGCGCGTCCCCGCCCATAGGCGAAATACTGCTTGAACAGAGCCCCCAGGTCCCTGCGCGGGATGTAGCTGATCTGCAGGTCGCCCTGGAGCCAGATCTTCGCGCCCGCCTTGACCAGCCGATGATCGAGCTCGGCGTCTTCGTTGTGGGTGTAGGTGGCGTCATAGCCGCCGACCTGGCGGAACTTGGTCAGGTCGAACAGGGCGTGGTGGCCGTGCTCGACCCAGCGGCTGCGGCCGGGGTGGCGGTGCGCCGCCCCGCCCGTGCCGAAGCGGGAATTCTGCGCCGCGGCGATGCCGAGCTGCAGGCAGCCCGAGCCGACCGTCGCCATGGGCACCACCACGCTGTCGGCGCCGCGCTCCAGCGCCGCGCGGATGAGGCGGGAGATGTAGTTCTTCGGATAGACCGAGTGGGCGTCGAGCCGCACCAGCCAGCGGAAGTCCTCGCCGAAGCGCTCGACGGCGATGTTCGTCGCCGCGCTCTGGTAGCGGCCGGGATTGTCCAGCAGGGCGACGCGTCCGGGCCATTGCTCCTCGTAGCGGCGCACGATCGGTCGGGTCAGGTCGGCGCTGCCGCCGTCGGAGACCACGACGAAGCAGCGCTCCTCCTGGTCGTCGCTGAGGAGCCTGTCCAACACGCCGGCGATCGTGCGCTCCTCATTGAGGCACGGAATGACCACCAGGACGTCTTTTCCTTCAAATCTCATGGCGTCTCGCATCCTGCATTGATCTGGCCGAGCGCTTCAACAAGTCCGTCGGCGTCGGCCTGGCCGGCGACCAGTTGATCGCGCGGAATGGCCTGAAGCGCCGCCGTCTGACGCACGTATGCATCCGGCGTGAGCTCGGCGAAAAAGGTCTTCAGGGCGGGCAGGACATCATCGGGAAGAAGCACGCCCGCCCCCCGCTTTTCAAGCCAGCGCCCGGTCTCGACCGAGGCCAGCGCCAGCGGCGGCGCGCCGAAGGCGCCGCCCTCGTAGAGCCTGTTCGGCAACAGCCAGGAAGAGTTCAGCCCTTCCTCGAAGAAGTCGATCGCCCAGGTGAAATGGACCTGGCCGTAGAGCCGGCCGAGGTCCTCCGGCCCATAGGGCCCGACGAATGTGACGCCCGGGTGCGCGGCGAGCACGCCCTGCATGTCCGCGATCTCGGTCTCGGCGACGCGGCCGGCGATGAGCACCTCGACCCGCGGGCCGAGCGCGTCGGCAAGCTCGCACAGAATCCGAAGGCTCCTGGCGCAGCGGATCATGCCGAACCAGCCGATCCGCCAAGGGGGCCCGGCGGGCGGGCGCGGCGGCGGCGGCTCCGCGGGCGCGAGCGGCTTGTTCTCGACGAGCAGGTGCGGCGCGCTCAGGCCCTGGCGCGCGGCGAGGTATTGGCTGACGAAGGCCGGCGAAGTGGTGATGACCAGGTCGCTGCGCTTCAGCAAGAAGCGCTCCCAGGCGCGCAGGACGCGTCCGGCCAGCCCGTCCGAGAGCAGCAGCCGGTGAATGTCCACGCACTCGTAGACGAGCGCCCGGCGGCCGCCCAGGGCGACCTTGGCCGCCCAGGCGAGGGTGAGCAGCTCCAGGCTGCGGGCGACGAAGACCTCGTCGTTCTTGAAGCGCCTGGCCCAGATCGGCGCCGTCAGCGCGCGCCAGACCACCAGGCCGGCGCGCTTGGCCAGGGCCGCGTCGGCCGTGCGCCCAAGATCCAGCACCGGCGCTCCGTCTACCTGGCCGCGGACCTGCGCGCGCCGGCGGAACCCCGCCACGTCGACCCGCGCGCCGCCAGCGAGGAGCATGTGCACGCGCTTGGCGACGGAGGCGTCCCAGACATCATGCACGAAATAGGCGACGGACAGGGGCGACATTGAACGTTCGGCTCCGGGACGCACGATGCTGGCGCATGCAACGGGCGGGCCAGCGGCCGCCGATCCTGCCGGAGCCGCCACGCCGATGTCTCGCCTTAAGGCAGGCGCCCCGTGCCGTCGCGGCGGCGCACCCCGCCGCAACGCAAGGGCCACGCCTAGGCCAGAACTCTACCGCAGCGCAGCATTGCAGCCCCTATAAGGTGCAAACATACACCCAGACACGCATATCGTGCATTCGACGCTCATACGCGTCCCAGACCGGGCCTTCGCGGCGGCGACCACCCTGGGTCGCCCGCGATGCATGCGCTCGCCTGCGTAGCGATCGACCGAGACCGCGAATCAGCGTTATGCCACACTATGTTGATTCCATGCGCCTTTGGCCCTCAGCAATGCTTCAGCTTGCATCGCCGCCCGTTCGGTCAATGCGACTTTTTGCTCGCCGATGACGCGAAAATGGTGGCTGGCCCGAAACTCGCAGGGTAAACCAAGCGCTAACGAACGGGGCTGAATCGTGTACTTATACGACACGAAGAACATCATCAGCGATGGTGCTGCAACGCAGCACGCCAAGCTCGAAAATGTGACAGCTTCGACGGCCCGCCTGTCCCAGCCGCCCTTCTCGGTTTCGCGGGTTCTCGACATCGTAATCGCCCTGGTCGTGCTGGTGTTCATGGCCCCGGCGATGCTGCTGATCGCGCTTCTGGTGAAGATCCAGGACGGCGGCCCGGCGGTGTTTCGCCAGACCCGCATCGGCTACGGCGGCCGCAGCTTCAAGTGCCTGAAGTTCCGCACCATGGTGGTCGACGCCGAGGCCAGACTGCAGGCGCTGCTCGAGAGCGACCCCAGGGCCCGGCGCGAATGGGCCTGCGACCAGAAGCTGCGCAGCGATCCGCGCATCACCGCGCTCGGCAGCTTCCTGCGCAAGTCGAGCCTGGACGAGCTGCCGCAGTTGTTCAACGTGCTGCGCGGCGAAATGAGCCTGGTCGGCCCCCGTCCGATCGTGACGGACGAGGCGGCCAAGTACGGACGCTGGTTCGGCCGCTACTGCGCGGTCCGGCCGGGCGTGACCGGCCTTTGGCAGATCAGCGGCCGCAATGATGTCAGCTATCGCCAGCGCGTGGCCTATGACGTGGCCTTCACGCGCCTGCAGTCGACACAGCTCTATCTGCGCATCCTCGTCGCCACGATCCCGGCGGTCTTTGTGAGACACGGCTCCTACTAGGCACCGGGTCGAGCGATGCAGAGCTTGACCACGCCAGGGCTGAAGGGCGGTTCGCCGCGGGCCCGTTCCTGACCGCCCTTGCTCGATCTGGGCGTTGATCGCCACGCCGCCCGGTGTCGGAGCGCGCCCCGCGTTAGTCGCGAACCGGGCCCCGGGCTCGCTCCACGACGCCGTAAGTTCTTGCTTTTACTCGTTTCCAAGCGGGGCTATGACCCGCCCTGAGCCAATGAAGCGATCTGAACACTCTTCCAAGCGCCACCGGCTGCTGGGCGGCGAGGTCGACGCGGTCACGCCCGCCGAAGTGCTGAGCTTCACCGCCCGGCGGATCGAAGGCGCCCAGGGCGCGATCGTCGCCAATCACAACCTCCACAGCCTGGCGCTGATGAAGCTCAATCCGCGCATGCGGGACTTCTACGCGCGCGCGGATCTGATCGAGATCGACTCGCGCCCGTTGATCGCCTGGGGGCGCCTGTTGGGACGCGACCTCGGCGCCCGGCACCGCTGCACCTATCTGGACTGGCGCGACGCCTTCTGGACAATGGCGCAGGACCGCGGGTGGCGGGTCTTCTACCTGGGCGGCGAGCCCGGCGTCGCCGAGCGGGCCGCAGAGAAGATCCAGGCGCGAAGCCCCGGCCTCGCGCTGGCGACCCACCACGGCTATTTCGACCACCGGCCGGGCTCGGCCGGGACCGCGCGGGTGCTGCAGGCGATCCGGGCGTTCGCGCCGGACGTCATCTTCGTCGGCATGGGCATGCCGATCCAGGAACAGTGGATCGAGGAGAACCAGGCGTCGCTCCGGGGCGTGATCTTCCCGGTCGGCGCGGCGTTCGACTATGAGGCCGGGGCGCAGAGCGCGTGCCCGCGCTGGCTGGGCCGGGCGGGGCTCGAATGGCTGTATCGTTTCGCGACCCAGCCGAGGCGCCTGTTCCACCGCTACTTCGTCGAGCCCTGGAGCCTGGCGCCCGAGGCGTTGGGGGACCTGCGCGATCGCCTGATCGGCGCGGAACGGCCGCGCGAGCTGTGGCGCCGGCGCGGCCGGCACGCGGCGCTGCTGGCGCGCCGGGTGCTGCACTAGCCTCCGCCCCGGCTAGACGAACTTGCCGTCGCTCTCGGCGGCCCAGGCGCGGAGCGCCGTCTCGAGATTGGACGAGAACCTGTAGTTCCGGCTCAGGAGCCATTGCGGGACGATGCGGGTCGACTGGACCAGCTTGATCACCCGGTCCCGATGGATGGGATTGGAGAGCCCCAGGGCGTTGGCCGCCTCGAACATCATGGCCGCGGCGTAGAGCAGCGGGGCCGGCACCGTGGCCGGCTGCGCCGGCGTGCCGCTGACCCGGGCGAAGGTTCTGACGATCTCCTCGGTCGTCGCCTCGTCCGGATAGGCGAAGTTGTAGAGCACGAAGGTTTCGGGATCGGCCAGGGCGAAGGCGATCGTATCGAGCAGTTCGTCGACGTAGCCGCCGCTCTTCACCGTGTCTCGCCGGCCGGGATAGAGGAACAGGCCCCTGCGCAGGGCCCGCGCCAGGTGGGTGTAGTTGCCGCGCTCGCCCGGCCCGAACACCACGCCGGGACGCACCACGACGAGCTTTCGGCCGTCGCGCTCCTCCAGCCATCGCTGGTGGACCAGCTCGGCCATGTGCTTGGAGCGCCCATAGTCGGAGATCGGCCTGAGCGGCGAGGCCTCGGTGATGCGCTTTTCGCAGGGGCCGTAGACGGAAATCGAGCTGGTGAACACGATCGTGCCCACCCCGGCCTCGTCGGCGAGCCTGGCCGCATGCAGCGCGCCGGGGACGTTGGTGTCGTAATATTCGTGAGGCTCGTGGCCCGGCGTGCGGTGCACGGCCGCCAGGTTGTAGATGACCGACGCGCCGGCCGCGTCGATCCCGTCCAGCGGCTCGCGCACGTCGGCCTCGACATAATCCACGCCCGCCACCCGGTCGCGCGGAGGGACGACGTCGACGGCGACGACCCGCCGTCCCGCCTGGGACAGGCGCGCGACCAGACGGGTGCCGATAAACCCGCTCGCCCCCAACACGACATCCTTGGGCGTCGTCGGCATGGCCGATCGCCCGGATGCGCCCGCCGTCAAACAAGCCGTCATGCTCTCCAGCCTGGATTGGACGCAATCGCGACTCGCGCCCGCGCGAAACAGCAACGCCACACGCGCCAAACGAAAAATGCACGCAAAAAATGAATATTGATGCTCAGAACGTCACTTACCCGCGCGGCGAAGCCGGCGCGTGTTCAAGCATAACTTCACTGCCACAGTATAGTCTCTATTCGTATATTTGACTATCAGGGCGTGTCGGTGGGCCGCCGCTGCCGAGCCGGCCGGGGCTTGCTTTGACGAAGATTCCGCCGCGGGCGCGCCGAGGGGCCGACGCCCTGCTGGGTGAGGCCGGCTTCCGGGCGGAACTGGACGAAGTCCTTTCGCCGCTCCTCGGCCGTCGCCGCCGGAGTCACGCGCTGCTGCACCAGTCCGCGGCTCACCCTCTGGCGCGTCAGGCCCGCCTTTGTCCGCGCGGACGCCCGAGCCAGCACCGGCCCGGTCTCGTTGCCGTAGAGCGCGCCGCACACGGTCAGGAACAACAGGGTCGCCAGGATGCTGAACTGGGTCAGCATCACGCTTTCCACCGGCGTTCGCACGAGCAGGGCCATGTAGACGCCCGCGATGAAGGGCAGTTCGCTGCTCTGGGTGCGCAGCAGCCTGACGCCCAGGGCCGCGAGCGTGGCCAGGTTCATCAGCACGAACGTGATGATGCCCGCATAGCCGAGATCGACGCCGGCCTCGAGATACTGGTTGTGGAAGTTGAAGCCGGAGCGGCCGGGAATGCCGTACATCCGCCAAAGCCCTTCGGCCTCGAGCGAACCCTGCCGCCAGAAGGCGCCGTACCCATGCCCGGCGATCGGCTTCTCGGCGATGTACTGGCCGGCGCGCTGCCACAGATAGGTCCGGCCGGTCAGGGTGGAGTCCTTGCCCAGCACGTCCTCGCTGAACTCGCTGGCCTCGGAGGCCAGGATCGACTGGGCCATCAGCCCGACGGGAACCAGGAGAAGCGCGCCAGCGAGCACCACCACCCGCACGGACCGCGGCGCGCTCTGGTAGAAGCGCACGGCGATCATCGCGATCCCGCCCAGGAACGTGCCGATATAGGCGCCCGCCGATTGGGCGAGGAACAGGACCAGGACGCCGAACGCGATGCCGCCGATCGCGGCCGGCTTGAAGATCCGCGGGAAGGCGCTGTCGAGGGTGATCGCAAGGCTCGACAGGACAAGAACGCTGGCGATGAAGGCCATCATGTTCTTGCTTTCCGCCACCCCGGCCAGGGCGTGGCCGGCGGCGATGCCCTGGGCGCCCAGGATCACGCCGACGCCGCAGGCCATGAACGCGGCGGCGAACAGCGCGCTGATGAACGTGCGAAGCGGGACGGTTCTATAGATCACGACGGCGAGGCCGGCCGTCAGCAGGAACTGCAGGGAAAGCCTGAAGGTGATGGCCGGAGCCTCGGACCAGAGCGTCGAGGCCAGGGCCAGGATCGGATAGGCGAGCACGGGCGTCGCCTTGGCCACCCGCAGCATCAGCGATTGCGGCAGCGACAAGAAATAAGCCGCGCCGGCCGCCAGCATGATCAAGGCGCCGATCGTCTGCAGCATCGCGATGAACAGCAGCGACGTGCAGATGGCGAACATGATCAGCCACTGCGCCTGGCGCGTGCGCATGAAGCTGAAGCCGCTCCAGTGCAGGGACTCGTCGGGAGTGTGGGTCATGAACCGCTTGGGGCGTTGCTAGGCCGGGCTTGAGGGCACAATAGGACCGGCGTTCGGGCTTCACCAGCGCCCGCCGTCCGGCGTCCGCCGATCAATAGGCGCCGTGGCGCAGGAAGACCGCCGGGATCGTCTTCCAGATGATCTTCAGGTCCAGGCGGATGCAGCGGTAGCGCACATAGGCCACGTCCATGACCACGCGCTCGCGATAGGTGACCGCGTTGCGCCCGCCGACCTGCCAGAGGCCGGTCAGGCCCGGCCGGGCCTCGCAGTAGCGTTTGAAGTGGCGGCCGTAGCGCACGATCTCGGCTTCGACGATCGGGCGCGGACCGACCAGGGCCATCTCGCCCTTGATGATGTTGATGAGTTGCGGCAGTTCGTCGAGGCTCGACTTGCGCAGGAAGCGGCCGATGGCGGTGATGCGCGGGTCCTCGCGCAGCTTGTGGTCGCGCTCCCACTCGGCCCTGGCCACCGGATCGCGGGCCAGGAGCTTGCGAAGCTGCTCTTCGGCGTCCACGGCCATGGTGCGGAACTTCAGGCACTTGAACGGCCGCCCGCCCTGCCCCACGCGCGTCTGCGCGAAGAACACGGGGCCGCCGTCGGACAGCTTCACCAAGAGGGCGATCAGGATGAAGACCGGCGCAAAGAAGATCAGCCCGCCCACCGATGCGGCGAGGTCGATCGCCCGGGTCACCCGGTCCTGAAGTGCACTCGCTGGCCGTCTCATAACGCCTCCATCCCACGGCCGCCCCAATTCTGGACGGCTGGCCGATCGTGGAAGCGTCAATGCAGGTTGCGCGCCACGCGGGCGCGGAGCGGTCGCGGCGCTGGCTGGAGGAGATCGAACCTAGAAGACGGCGCGGCCGACCGAGACGATCGCGGCCCAGGTGGCGGCGCTGGCGCCGATGGCCGCCAGCAGGCCCCAGTTGAAGCTGACCGGCTGGCGCTGAGCCTTGCGCCTGGATCGGCTGCGGATCTGGAGGTCGGCGTAGGCCACGAAGGATTCTCCTGGGACTTGCGAATTCGCCGCCGGGACGGCGATCGCCCGGTCAGTCTCGCGCTCGCAGTGGAAAGGAACCCTTGCCAAACATGCTTAACGGCGCCCGGCGCCGCGCGGCGGCCCCTGGACGGGACAGCCGGCCGATCAGCAAAGGTGGTGAGGCCGCGCCCGGTTCAGGCGACCAACAGCCAGTCGCCCGTGAGGCTGGACATGGACACGCCGGCCAGCACCACTTCGGACGCGCCGCCGGCCAGGTAGATGATGGTGTCCGAGCCGCTCTGCTCGACGCTGTAGGAGACGCCCGCGTCGATCACCACGCGGTCGCCTTCGGCGCGGGAGAAGTCGGTGATGTAGTCGATGCCCGAGTCAGCGGAGGCGTGGAAGGTGTCCGCGCCCGCCCCGCCGGAAATGGTGTCGTTCCCACGGTCGCCGGACAGCCAGTCGTCGCCGCGATCGCCGGAGATGCTGTCGTTGTCCTTGCCGCCGCGGATCGTGTCGTTCCCGCTGCCGCCGCCCAAGGTGTCCGCGCCGAGGTTGCCGAGCACCACGTCGGAGCCGCTGTCGCCGTAGAGCAGGTCGTTGTCCTTGCCCCCGACGACCCAGTCGTCGCCGGCCTCGCCGTGCACGGTGTCGGCGCCGGCGTTGCCGTTGATGTCGTCGAAGCCGTCGCCGCCGTTGATCACGTCGGCGCCGTCTCCGCCGCGCAGATGGTCGTTCATCGACCCGCCGGTGATGGTGTCGTCGCCCCCGGCGCCGTCGATGCTGTTGGCCGCCACGCTCGCGCCGGTCAGGACGTCGTCGCCCTCGGTTCCCGCCTCGGGCGAGGCCGAGCCGGTTCCGCCCGTGGAGCCGGAGCTGGAGCTGGAGCCGGACGATCCTCCGCCGGCGTAGACGTGGACGTAGTCCACCTGCAGCGTGGCGGGAAACTGGGTCGAGGCGTTCGGGCTTCCCGGCCAGTAGCCGCCGACGGCCAGGTTGATGATCATGTACATCGGCGAATGCATGTCCGCCGGCGTGGCGATCTGCCCGATCTTCGAGCCGTCGAAGTAGAAGGTGATGTAGTCGGATTCCCAGTCCACGCCGTAGGTGTGGAAGCTGGTCGACAGGTTCGAAGTCTGGACCGGGATCGTCTCGGAGGTGTGCGAGCCGGTCTCTTCAGTGTGGACGCTGGCGTAGTACTTGGTGACGTCCTGGCCCAGGTTCTCCATGACGTCGATTTCCGGCGGCCAGGAACCGTCCTCGGGCAGCAGCCAGAACGCCGGCCACAGGCCCTGCCCCGCCGGCAGCTTCGCGCTGATCTCGAAATAGCCGTAGAGCTGCGAGAAGCTGTGCCAAGTGTTGAGCATACCAGAGGTGTACTGGTAGCCATTGATGATCGACGAGATATCGCTGGAGGCGTGATCCGCCTGGATCGACAGGATGCCGTTGTTGACCGACCAGGGATTTACCGAAGAGGTCGGGGCGTAGTTGTCATTGATGTACCATTCCTGCTCGCCGTTGCTGTCCAGCGTGCCGCCCTTGCTGGTCGGATAAAGACCCCACTCGTCGTTGTACCACCAGTTGGTGGACCAGGTTCCCGACGAGCCGTTCCAGATGCTGAGCTGGTTGAACTCGTCGCTGAAGGTGAGTTGTGCAGTTCCCGCAAGGTTGTTTGGATCAATCGCCACGTCGCAGCTCCGGCCAAGCGCCCCCGAGGCCCGCGCGCCGCGCCCTCCCGCCGAGGCCGCCGACACATGCGTTAATATTGCAGAAACCATGTCTTCAGCGACATGATCACCGCAACACCGACCCTCATGAAATACTGTGGTCGAAAGATGTCCCAAATATGATCAATAAAGTACTACGAATCGCGGCCAACCTGGACCGTAGCGGCGTCTTCGCGGGTCTCGAATGCAGCAAAATTATGGTTTATGGCGCATTAATACATTGAGCCGGGTAGAGTCATAAGGTCGCAACCGCCGCCCGCGCACACGGCGGCCAAGCGCCAGGCGGCCGGAACAGGCCGGGCTCGGCAAGAACAAACATGCGAACGCACATGCGATTTACATGCAAATTAAAGCATAGGAGGAGACTACTTCTCCAGTTCGCGCGGCTGAACTAGAACTATTCCGCTCGCGCTGGGCGGTCTGGGAACAAAGCATGCGCAATCAAGGCTCCGCATCGCCGGGCCCCGTTTACCATTACCCGCTCGACGCCATACGTCTTGCTTCGGCCCTCTTGGTCGCGGGGTTCCACCTCGGCTTCTATTCCTGGGCGAGCGAATATTCTTCGACGGCCCGGGCGTTGCGAGGCGCCGCGGCCTTTCCCTGGGCCCTGCCCTGGACATGGTTCGGCTTCGTCGGCGTGGAGATCTTCTTCGTGATCTCGGGCTTCGTCATCGCCAACTCTGCACGCGGGGCCAGCCCTGGCCGTTTCGTCGAGGGACGGGCGCTGCGGCTTCTGCCGGCCGCCTGGATCTGCGCGACGATCACCCTGCTTGCGCGCGCCGGCCTGGGCGGCGACGCCCTGGGCGGCCTCGCCGCGCCCTACGCCCGGTCGATGACGCTCTGGCTGAGCGGGCCATGGATCGACGGCGTCTATTGGTCGCTCGCCGTGGAGATCGTCTTCTACGCGCTGGTCGCGCTGCTCCTGATCCTGGGGCGCTTCGCGCTGCTGCCGAAGGTGGCCTGGGCCCTGACGGGCGCCGCCGGCGCGTTCATTCTTCTGGACCGCGCGCCGCAGCTCCACGCCCATGCGGTCTGGCGCGCGATCGAAGCGCACGCCGATGTTCTGCTGCTGGAGCACGGCGCCTTCTTCGCGATCGGCATATGGCTCTGGCTCTAGAGCGAGCGGCGGCTGAAGCCCAGGGACGGCTTGGGACTGGCGCTCGCGCTCTGCATCGGCGCGCGTGAGATCCTGAACCGCGGCGGGGATCTGGTGCGCCTCGAGGCGCCCGCCGCCGCCGGGCAGCCGATATGGGCGCCGCTGCTGATCTGGCTGGCCGTCGTGGCGGCCCTGTTCCTCTTCACCCGGCGCCCGGCCGCCTTCACCCCCGGCGCGCCCTGGGTGCGCACGACCCTTCGCCGGCTGGGGATGGCCACCTATCCGCTCTACCTCGTGCACGACATCGTCGGCGCGCTGACCATTCGCCGGCTCGTCGAGGCGGGCGTGGCGCCTTGGCTGGCGCTGAGCCTGGCGCTCGCCCTCGTCGTCGGCCTGAGCTTCGTGGTGGCGCTGCTCGTCGAGCCGGCCGTGCGGCGCGGCCTCAGGTTCGCCCTGGAGCGCGCGGCCAGGGCGGTGTCGAAGGCGGGCGTCCGGCGCCTGGACCGCAGCGGGCCGACCTAGCGCCCGATCAGCAGGGCCCGTCCGAGCACCGCGCGCCTCGATGCAGGCTGGCTTCGCGCCGTTCCTGCATGATCCGCTCGCGCTCGAGCGGCGAAGACCGCGCGTAGGTGTCCTCGTCCTCGGGCGTCACCTGCAGCGCCATCACCCGGAGGTTGGCGTCGCCGAGGCTCGGCGAGGGCGCCGGCGACGTCAGCTCCAGGCGAACGCCGGAGACCATCGAAATGGACACCAGGGTGAGAATCGCGAAGCTTGTGGTCATCACCACGATGACGATGCCCTGGCGGTGATGGTGCAGCCAACGTCGTGTCTGGCGCCAACTGAGAATCATCATCCGTCCCGCAACCTGAGCCATGACGGCTCGCCCCCCGCCGCGCACCGCGCGGCGATGATTATGGTTAACAACACGTAACGATTATGACGGGCGATTCATGCGCAATCGCCCCGCGGGCGATCAACCTAAAGCAGCGGTTGCGCGACCCACAATCAGCCGGCGCGGTTCGGCGGCCGCCGTCCGGGGCGTTCAGCCCCGTGTCTGGCCGCGGGGATCACTGGCGCTGCAACTGCGCCCACGCCGCGACGATGTGATAGAGCGAGCTGGCCGGCGCGCTCTCCTGGGTGAAGGCGCCGTCGGCGGTCAGGGTGTCGTACCAGGCGCCCAGGGCCGGCGTATCCAGGTAGCGGTGCAGCGCCTGGGCCGCGGCCACCACGTGCATTTCGCCCGCGCCGAGCAGCAGCGTGGCCTTCAGATACTCCGTCTGCGGCCAGAGGCGCGCATTGGGGTCGCGCACGCTGAAATCGTCCCACAGCGCGTTCACCGCCACGCCGAGATCCGGGTCGACGCCACGCAGGCCGGCGGCCAGCAGCCGCCGCGCGGCGGCCGCGGCTCGCGGCACGCCCAGCCGGCCGCATCGCTCCAGGAGCCAGGCCCACTCGAACTGATGGCCCGGCTCGATGAAGCGGCCCTCGTCGCCGCCGGCGGGCGTCCAGTCCTCATTGAAGGCCTCGCGGATGAAGCCGGCCTTGCGGTCGATGAACCGGTCGAGCGCGAGTTCGACGATCTCGGCGGCGAGGGTCTCCCACTCCCGGCCGCCGCCTGCCTCGATCCAGGCCAGCGAGGCTTCCAGCAGATGCATGTGCGCGTTGGCCTGGAAGGGCCTGGCGCCGGTTTCGCGGAAGCCGCCGGCCGGATGGCGCAGCGCCTCGAGCGCCTTGCGCAGCGCCTCGGCCTCGCCCGCCAGGTCGCGCCCTTCCGGATCGGCGCGCTTGAGCGTGGCCATCGCCAGCAGGGCGAAGGCCTGGTCGTAGAGCGCCGCGGTCTCGTCCAGCGGCTCACCGCCGGCCGACACCAGGGTGCGGAAGAGCCCGTCCGGCCGGCGATAGCGCTCCAGGAAATAGTCCATCCCGTGCCAGGCGGCCTGCCGCCAGGGGCCGACCCAGCCCATCATCCCCGCGGTGGCGAAGACGAAGGCCTGGCGGGTCTGCACCCGCGCGCGCCGCGGCGCCGACACCGGCTCGCCGCTCAGGGTCAGGGCCTCGCGGAATCCGCCGTGTTCGTGGTCGGCGCCCAGGCTCCACCACAGCGGCAGGGCGTTGGTCTTGATCCAGTGATCGAACCAGCCGGCCGCGCCGGCCACGTCCTTGAAGGGCGAGCGGGGCGCCAGGGTTTCGCGCCGCTCGGCCCGCAGGCGGTCGACGAGCGTCTTCACGCTCTGACTGGAGGCCATGTCGCAGACCAGCACATGCTCGCCCTCGGCGATCACGGCGATGTCGCGCGCCCCGACGACCTCGATCTGCAGCCCCTCGGGCGCGCGGGCCAGACAGTTGCGGGCCTCGACGAAGACGGCCTCGCCGCGCGCGGCGTTGCCCTGCATGTCCTTCAGGCTGGCGGCCCAGACCGCGTCCCAGGCGCCCAGGTCCGACCAGGCGAAGCCGGCCCGCAGCACCGCGGCCCGGTCGGTCTTTTCCATGACCGCGTAGTCGATGGAGATCTTCGGCGCCGCCCTGAAGGCTTCGCCCAGGATCAGCGAGCCGTTGGCGTGGGCCTCGGCGACGCCGGCGCAGGCGGCCCGCGCGACGTCGGGCGCCAGCCGCTCGAGCTCTTCGAGCAGCGTCGCCGCGCGCACGACGAAGTTGCCGCTGTTCCACAGGTAGCCCTCGGCGATGTAGCGCTGGGCGGTGACCGCGTCCGGCTTCTCGACGAAGGCCTTCACCTTGGAGACCGCGCCCAGCGCCTCGCCCGGCGCGATGTAGCCGTAGGCGGTCGAGGGTTCGCGCGGCGCCACGCCCAGGGTGACGATCAGGCCGTCGCGCGCACTCTCGGCGGCCAGTTCGACCGCCGAGCGGAACGCCCGCGCGTCGGGCACATGGTGGTCGGCCGAGACGACGACGGCGACGCCCTGCGGGTCGCGCGCGGCTATGAAGGCGCAGGCCGCCGCCATCGCCGGCGCCGAATCCCGCGGCTCCGGCTCCAGCAGGATATCGGCCTTCACGCCGATCTCGGCGAGCTGGCTGGCGATCACCTCGCCGTGGGCGACGCCGGCCACGACGACGATGCGCGCCGCGTCCTTCAGGTCGCGGATGCGAAGCACGGTTTCCTGGAAGGTCGAGCGTTCGCCGGCCAGGGGGATGAACTGCTTGGGCTTGGCCGCTCGCGACGCGGGCCAAAGGCGCGTGCCCGATCCGCCGCACATGATCACCGGGAAGACCGCCATGCCCAACTCTTCTCCCCTTCCGCGCCTGCATCGCCCGACAGCGGGCGCGCCAACGGCGAAAATGCAGCCCTACGCGCGCCATGCTAGCTGCGCCAGAGCAGGATCGCCCAGGCGCCGTTCGCCTCGGCCTGCAAGTTTCGGCCCAACGCCGCACTCAGGCCGCCCGCGCCCGCCCCGTGAATAGCAGACCGGTTGCGACCCTTCTTTAGCGCCGGACGCAGGTCCGTCGCCGCCCGCGTTCCGGCGGCCCGCCGGCGAAGCCGCGACCGCTCCCGCGCGGATGACTCCATCCCCCCGAGCCCCTAGAAGCGGTGCGGGCGCACCGAGCGCCGGGGCCGCGATCAGGTGCGCTGGGAGATGGACGAGGTCGATTGCGTGGTCATCGGCGCCGGGGTGGTGGGCCTGGCCGTCGCCCGAGCGCTCAGCCTGATGGGCTACGAGACCATCGTCGCCGAGGCCGAGGAGCAGTTCGGAACCGGGATCAGCGCGCGCAACAGCGAGGTGATCCACGCCGGCATCTATTATCCGCAGGGCTCGCTGAAAGCGCGCTACTGCGTGGCCGGGCGCGCGGCGCTCTACGCCTTCTGCGAAAGCCGGGGGGTGGCGCACCGGCGCTGCGGCAAGCTGATCGTCGCCACCGGCGAGGAGCAGGTTCCGGCGCTCGAGGCCCTGGCCGAGGCCGGCCGCCGCAACGGCGTGGACGACCTGCGCCCGCTCACCGCCGCCGAGGCCCGCGCCCTGGAGCCGGAGCTGGCCTGCGTGGCCGCCGTTCTCTCGCCGTCCACGGGGCTGATCGATTCCCACGGCCTGATGTCCGCCCTGCTGGGCGAGGCCGAGGACCATGGCGCGGTGCTGGCCCGCGGCGCGGCCTTCACCGGCGGCGAGGCGATGGCCGGCGGCGGCCTTTCCCTGCGCTTCGCCCAAGAGGACTTCGCGCTGCGCGCGCGGCTGGTGGTCAACGCCGCGGGGCTCGGGGCGCCGGACGTGGCCCGCCGGATCGACGGCCTTGCGCCGGAACACGCGCCGAAGGCGTACTACGCCAAGGGCTCCTACTTCTCGCTGGCCAGCCGCTCGCCGTTCTCGCGCCTGGTCTATCCCATTCCCGAGCCCGGGGGCCTGGGCGTGCACCTGACCCTGGACCTGGGCGGCGCGGCCCGGTTCGGCCCGGACGTGCAGTGGATCGAGGCGCCCGACTATGCGGTCGAGCCGCGCAGGGCCGACCACTTCTACGGCGAGATCCGCCGCTACTGGCCGGGCCTGGCCGACGGCGCCCTGGTTCCCGCCTACGCCGGCGTCAGGCCCAAGATCACCGGACCGGGCGAGCCCGCCGCCGATTTCCGCATCGATGGGCCGCAGGCGCACGGGGTGGCCGGCCTGATCAACCTGTTCGGCATCGAATCCCCCGGCCTGACCTCGAGCCTGGCCATCGCCGGAGCGGTCGCCGGCCTGGCCCGCGACGCCCTGGGCTGACGCCCCGGAGCGCCTACTTCGTCCGGCTGCGCGCCAAGGTCGTCGTCACGCGCCTCACCGGACCAAGGCCGCGCCAACGCGCCGACAGGGCGTAGCCCCGATCCCGCCCAGGCTCCTCGATGAAGGCGTAGGTCAGCGCGGCGACGATGATGATCAAGCCGAGCATGCAGACCAGGTAGAGGTCTCCCTGGACGACGTCGGCGCCCCAGAAGCGGGCGTCCGGCGCCGCGCCGACGCGCGGGCCCGTCAGCGCCCAGCCCGTCCTGGCCTGCAGCGACAGGACGCAGCGGTCCACCAGGAAGATCAGCACCACGTGGACCATGTAGATCGAGTAGGACAGCTTGCCCAAGGCCAGGAACGGCCGCGCCCGCAGGAGGCGGGAGACGAGCCCGGCCTCCAGGGCGAAGACGTAGACGATCAGGGCGAAGAGGATCGAGGCGACCCAGCGCGCCTCGTGCGCCGTCCAGATGAAGGCCGCGCAGGCGAGGACCGCGCCGATCTCCAGCGCCGTCGCCGAGGCCGGGTTTCGCGCAAGGCGCTGGCGCAGCGCGCCCGCGCCGGCGAAGGCCTGGCGGACCAGCACGCCGATCCCGAAGCCGAAGACGCAGCGCAGGAACATGAACACCGGCGGCGAGTTCGCCGACATCGCGAAGATCGCGCCGATCGCCACGACAAGGGCCAGGGTGA
Organism: Phenylobacterium sp.; assembly: GCF_041916435.1. Lineage (GTDB taxonomy): Bacteria > Pseudomonadota > Alphaproteobacteria > Caulobacterales > Caulobacteraceae > Phenylobacterium. Next base: position 92,813 of record NZ_JAYRZM010000006.1, read on the forward strand.
CGACCAGCGCCCGCCGGGCGGCGAAGGCCCAGATCAGCGCGAACAGCAGGTAGGTGTAGAACTCCGCGCTGATCGACCAGCTCGGGAAGTTCCAGGTGAAGTGGTCCTCGAAGCCGATCCCCTGCAGCAGCAGCAGGTTGGTGAAGATCGCCGAGAAATCGTAGATGTCGCCGTCGAACACGGCCCGCGGATCGAACTGCGAAAGCGGCAGGAGCACGCGGCTCACCGCCAGCGCCATCATCGCGGCCAGCGTCGCCAGGTGCAGCGGATAGATCCGGAACAGCCGGCGGATCGCGAACTTGACGACGCTGAAGCCCGCCGTCAGCCGGTCCTCATAGACCGTGGCGATGACGAAGCCGCTCAGGACGAAGAAGAAGTCCACGAACAGGTCAAAATTCAACACAGCCCTGGCGTCGGCCAGGCTCCAGTTCAGCGTCTGGTTCAGGTGGAAGACGGCCACCAGCAGCGCGCAAACGCCGCGCCACGAGTCCAGAACCTCGAACCGCTGGCCCACGACCGGATGCGCGGGCGCCCCAGGATGGGACGATCTGTGAAGCATGGCTGCTCCGTTTCTGGTTTGCGGCGCGCCCTGATCCGCCAAGCGTTGCGGGGCCTTTCGCCGTGCGATGCGACCGATTTCGCTCCTCGCACGTGCAATCGCCGTGCCTGGACTCCCCCAGCGCGAGCCCGCGACGGCTGCGGCCATCGCCGGGCGAGCGGTCGGACGCCGATCAGCCCCTGGGCGGCGGCATGGCCTGAGGCTTGCAGGAACCCGCCCGTTCCACGGCGCTTCGCATCTCGGCGAAGGCGGGCCATGCTTAGGAGGGGTGATGGCCAAAGACATTTCTGCGCGCCTGCGCCCGGCGTCCTGGGCGGCGCTCGTGATCGGCCTGCTCGCCGCGGCCGTCGGCGTGTGGCGCGTGTGGCGTCAGCTCAGCGGCGACGCGGCCTGGCCCGAAAACCATGACTTCGGCCTCTATCTGAAGGCCGCCCAGGCGCTATGGCAGGGACAGAACCCCTACGCCGCCGGGCTCTACGGGCTCGATCCCTACGCCTATCCGCCGCTGATCGCCGACATCGTCGCGGCGCTGGCCAAGGTCTTCGGCGCCGGCGCCCTGAAGGTCGTCTGGACCGCGCTGTGCGGCGGCGCGCTGGCCGCCTCGATCGCCCTGCTCCTGCGCGGCTTCGGCGCGCGCCTGGACTGGCGCTGGGTGATCCTGGCGCTGGGCGTGGCCCTGCTCGGCCGCACCGCGCGCAGCGACCTCTACCACGGCCAGGTCAACTTCTTCATTCTGCTCTTCCTCGTCTCGGGCCTGTGGCTGAGGGACAAGGGCCTGTGGCTCGCCGCCGCGCTGAGCTGGGCCGTGATGGCCGACTTCAAGCCCTTCATGGGCGTCGTCGTGCTGCTCAGCCTGGGCCGCAGGGAATGGAAGCTGGCCGCCGCCACCTTCGTCCTCAGCGGCCTGATCTTCGCCGCGTCCTTCCTGCCCGCGATCGCGGTGCTGAAGGAGACCTTCCTGGGCTGGATGGCGTCGTCCCGCTACTACACGGCCTTCGACTTCTCGGTGCAGCCGAACCACCAGTCGCTCTGGTCGCTGTTCCTGCGCATGTTCAATGAGAACCGCTACGGCGGCCACTGGCTCGACGCCGCGTGGCTGACGCCCGCGCTCATCGTCCCGATCACCGCCCTCCTGGTCTGGCTGCTGGCGCAGGCCCTGCCGCGCCGCGCGCCGACGGCCTCCGCCGCCGAGGCCGGCGGCCTGTCGCTGCTGGAGGCGGGCATGGTGCTGGCTGCCTGGATGTGCGTCGCCCCGACCACCGAAGGCGACCACATCCTGCTCGTCGTCCCCGGGCTGGTGGGCGCCGCCATGCTCGCCAAGAGCCGCCTCGCCGACCGCACGCCCAGCGCGCCGCTCTGGGCCGCCGCCCTGGCGAGCTGGGCCCTGGTGACGATGAAGCTCGCCCTGCCGTTCCAGTCGCCCACGGCGTTTCTCACCGAAAGCTCCTGGGCCCTGCTCAAGGGGCCTGGCGTCCTGCTGAGCGGCTATGACGGCTTCTGCCTGTTCGCGGCCGTCCTGTTCGCGGCCCTGGCCCTGCGCGCCGAGCGCAGGAGCCTGCCCGCCGCAGCCGGCCAATCAACGACGCCCGCCGCCATCCCGGCCGACAGCGCCGGCGCGGCGAAGCAAACAGGCGAACGCGCATGACATACGCTGCTGACCCGCGAAACGACGCGCCGGCCAAGCCCCCGCTCGCGGTCGACCTGGACGGGACCCTGTTCAAGGGCGACCTCTTCACCGAGGCGCTGGCGCGCTTCCTGGCGTCCGAACCGCTCGGCGTGTTCCGGCTCGTCGGCTGGCTCATGCGCGGGCGGGCCTACGCCAAGGCCAAGCTCGCCGAACATGCGCCCTGCGATCCCGAGCACCTGCCCTACAACGCCGAGTTCCTGGACTGGCTCACGGCCGAGCGCGCCGCGGGCCGGCGCGTGAGCCTGGCCACGGCCGCCGACCGCAAGGAGGCCGAGGCCGTCGCGACGCACCTGGGCCTGTTCGAAGAGGTCTTCGCCTCGGACGGACAGCGCAATCTGAAGGCCCGGAGCAAGGCCGAGCGCCTGCGCGAAGCCTATCCGGAAGGCTTCGCCTACGCGGGCAACGAGGCGGCGGATTTCCACGTGTGGCGGGCGGCGGTCAGCGCCGTCGTCGTCAACGCGCCAGCCGACGTCGCCCGCCGCGCCCAGCGCCAGTTCGACGTCGAGCAGGTCCACCCCCGGACCGGCCGCCAGGGCCTCTCCGCGCTGATCAAGGCGATCAGGCCGCACCAATGGGCCAAGAACGCGCTGGTGTTCGTGCCGATGGTGGTGGGCCAGGGCTGGCTGCAGATGGACGCCTGGATCCACGCGGGTCTGGCGTTCTTCGCGATCAGCTGCGTCGCCTCGAGCGTCTATCTGATCAACGACGCCTCCGACATCGACGCCGACCGCCGCCACCACCGCAAGCGCACGCGCCCGTTCGCCAGCGGCGCGCTCTCGCTGTGGGCGGGCGCGCCGGCGAGCCTCCTGCTGGCCGGCGCCGGCTTCGCGCTCGGCGTCGCCGCCGGCGCCTGGCCGCTGGTCGCCCTCTATCTGGCGATGAACCTGCTCTACACCTTCTGGCTGAAGACCAAGCGCATCGCCGACGTCTTCATGCTCACGGGCATGTACATCCTGCGCGTCATCCTGGGCGGCGTCGCCACCGGCTTCCTGGCCTCGTCGTGGCTGCTGGCGTTCTGCGGCTTCTTCTTCAGCCTGGCCGTGTGCAAGCGCGTGATCGAGGTGGAGACGGCCGCCGCCGGCGGCGGAGACGGGCTCGAACGGCGGGGCTACATCGCCTCCGACGGCCTGATCCTGAAGATGCTGGGCGTCGGCGCCGGACTGGTCTCGTGCCTCGTCCTGGCCCTCTACATCCAGAGCGACATCGCCACGTCCGGACACTATCGCTGGCCCCTGGCGCTGTGGGTTCTGCCCGCGAGCGTCATGTTCTGGTTCTGCCACGTCTGGATGAAGGCCGAGCGCGGCGACCTGCACGACGACCCGCTGGTCTTCGCCTTCCGCGACCGTGTCTCCTGGATGGTGGCGCTGATCGCCGCGATCGGCCTCGGCGCGGCGATGCTCGTGCCCGCGCCGGGTCTCGCCCTCTAGGACATAACCGCAAGCTCACGCCCCAGGGCGCGCCGCGCCTGGCCGGCCGGGATCCCCGCCCGGCCGTGCGGTCATGCGGCTCCACCGCCCGTCAAAGGCGGGGCGGCGGCGGTTCTGTGCGCCCCACGCGCGCCAAGCCGCAAGATCCTGGACGGGCTCGGCGGGCGCGCCGCGGGGTGCGCAAGGCCGAGGCGACGCGGGTGCGCTGCGGCCCCTCGGCCGGGCGATGTCGCCGCCCCCCGCCGGCGCCGCAGCGGCATCCGCTCAAGATATGGATATACGTCGACGACAGCGGCGAACGGCCAGCTCGGCGTGCGCCGCCCGTGGCGATCGGCGGCTAGCGATCGGCGGCTGGGGCGCGGACTATTCCGCGGGTTCCGGCGAGAGCCTGCTCAGCCGCGACCGGGCGAAGTCGACCCCGGCCTTCAGCCGCAGGCGCGCGGCAGGTTCGAGATAGCGGGCGATGAGCCAGCCCAGCACGATCACGGCGAGCATCGGCGCGAGCGGGTTGATCCAATGGACCCAGGCCGCGTGGACGTGGCCGAGCTTCACGATCAGGGCGATCATGATGTTCTCGTGGATCAGGTAGAGCGGATAGCTGGCGAAGCCGAGCATCAGCAGCGGCCGGATCGACAGCGCGTTCTGCAGCGGACGCCAGGCGAGCGTGGCGAAGAAGAACAGGACGAGCGCGACGGCCGTACCCTCGGCGTGTTTGACGAAGCCGGAGATGGAGGCCGTGGTGAGATAGACGGTGAAGGCGGCGATCACGCCGACCGCCAGGCCCAGCGCCGCCCACTGCGCCTTCCTCGTCGTGAAGTAGAGGTAGCCGAACACGCCGGCGGCGAACCAGCCGTAGTAGAGCGCGCCCGTGAGATCGAGCGCCTTGACGGCGAGGGCCGCGCCATGAGCGCCGATGAGGCCCGCCAGCCAGCTGTTGTCGAGATTGAGCGCGACGGCCAGGGCGAACATCGCCAGCAGCACGCCGATCGATTTCAGGCGCCCGAGGTAGAGGTACGCCAGGCCGATCACCGCATAGAACGCCACCTCGACATAGAGGCTCCAGAAGACGCCCTCCAACGGCCTGACGTGCAGGCCCAGGGCGTCGTAGACCTCGGGACTGATGAAGGTGAGCCCGGGCAGCAGCGATGCGAGGGTGGGCGCCCCGTGCGGCCGCTCAGGGAAAAGCGGCGCGGTCGCGAAGATGATGACCGAGCAGACCAGCATCGCCGGGAACAGGCGCAGCCATCGCTTGATCGCGAAATCCTTGAGGCTGTCCGCCTTTTCCAGGCTCATGAAGATCACGAAGCCCGAGATCAGGAAGAACAGCTCCACCGAGAGCCAGCCGTTCTTGATCACGAAGATGTCGGCGTAGGCGCGCCCATACGGGACCAGATGCGGCCAGCCGTCGAACGCGTGGTGGATCACGACCGTCAGAATCGACAGGCCGCGCAACGCGTCCAGGAATTGAATTCGACGTCCGCCGCCCATGAGCCCCACCCTTCAGCTTTGAAACATTCGCGGCCTTGTTCGACGGGGGCAGCAACAAAGGCGCCACGGCGCGCGGCTTCAACTGACGGGTGTAAAATCAACAACATGCCGGGCGCCCCCTGCGCACGAGTCGGGCGCAGCGAAGCCGGCCAGGCCGTCGCGCGGGGTGGATCGGCGATGCCGTCCTCAGGCGCTCAGGTCACCAGCGAGGGCTGCGAACGTCCCGTGCGCGCCTCGATCTCGGCGATCTCGAGCGCCAGGGCGGCGAGGCCGGCCAGGACCTCGGCCGTGGGCAGGGCGTGACGCGCCGGATCGGGCTCGTAGCGCTCCAGATAGACCCGAAGCGTCGCCCCCTCCGTGCCCGTGCCGGACAGGCGGTAGACGATGCGGGCCCGCTCGCCGAAGACGATGCGCACGCCCTGGCGGCGGGTGACGCCGCCGTCGACGGGATCGGTATAGGCGAAGTCGTCGCTCTCGCTCACGGTCAGGCCGCCGAACGTCTGGCCGGCCAGCCCCGCCGTCTTGGCGCGCAGGGCGTCCATCAGCGCCTCGGCCGCGGCGGTCTCCAGCCCTTCGTAGTCGTGACGCGAATAGTAGTGGCGGCCGAAGCGCGCCCAGTGGGCGGTGACCACCTCCTCCACGCGCTTGCCGCTGGCGGCGACGATGTTGAGCCAGAAGAGCACGGCCCACAGGCCGTCCTTCTCGCGCACGTGGTTGGAGCCCGCGCCGAAGCTTTCCTCGCCGCAGAAGGTGATGCGGCCGTCGTCCAGGAGGTTGCCGAAGAACTTCCAGCCCGTCGGCGTCTCGTAGCAGGAAAAGCCCAGCTCGGCGGCCACCTTGTCGGCCGCACGGCTGGTGGGCATGGAGCGCGCCACCCCCGCCACGCCTCCGGCGTAGCCGGGCGCCAGCGCCGCGTTGGCCGCCATCACCGCCAGGCTGTCGCCGGGGGAGACGAAGAAGCCCGCGCCGAGCACCATGTTGCGGTCGCCGTCGCCGTCGGAAGCCGCGCCCATGTCCGGCGCGTTCGGCCCGTAGAGCTCCTCGACCAGCTCGTGGGCGTAGACCAGGTTCGGGTCCGGGTGGCCGCCGCCAAAGTCCGGCAGCGGCGTGCCGTTGATCACCGTGCCCTTGGGCGCGCCGAGCCGGCCTTCCAGGATCTCGTGGGCGTAGGGGCCGGTCACCGCGTGCATGGCGTCGAAGCGCATGCGGAAGCTCCCCGAGGCGAACAGCCTTTCGATCGCGGGGAAGTCGAAGAGGCTCTCCATCAGCTCCGCGTAATCGGCGACCGGGTCGATCACCTCGACCGTCATGGCGCCCAGCCGGCGCTCGCCCAGGCTGTCGAGGTCCACGTCCGCCGCGTCGAGGATCAGGTAGCGGTCGATCGCCTTGGAGAGGGCGAAGATTGTCTCGGTCAGGGCCTCCGGCGCCGGCCCGCCGTTGGCGGCGTTGAACTTGATCCCGAAGTCGCCGTCCGGTCCGCCGGGATTGTGGCTAGCCGACAAGACGATCCCGCCGCAGGCGCCGGACTTGCGGATCACGCAGGAAGCCGCCGGGGTCGACAGGATGGCGCCCCGCCCCACCCGCACGCGGGCAAAGCCGTTGGCTGCGGCCATCTTCAGGATCGTCTGCACCGCCGCGCGGTTGTGGAAGCGGCCGTCGCCGCCGACGATCAGGATCTGGCCCTCGCAAGCCTCCAGGCTGTCGAAGATCGCCTGGACGAAGTTCTCCAGATAGTTCGGGGTCTGGAAGACCTTCACCTTCTTGCGCAGGCCCGAGGTGCCCGGCCGCTGGTCCTGGAAGGGCGTCGTCGCAATGGTTCTGATCGTGTCGCCGCTCATGGCTCCCCGCTGAAGACGATTGTCGCTAGTCCCCTGACGGGTCAGCAGATACGCGGCAGTTGCTCGCCGCTCAACATGTCGATGGCCCGCGCCACGCCCAGCGGTCCGCGGCAGGACACCTTGCCCGCCGGACTTTCGGCCACGGCGCCGACCACGCCCGCGCCCGCGCTCACCTCGCACCCGCGCAGCACCTGCAGCGCCCGCCCGGCGTCCTGCCGCGCCACGAAGGCGATGAAGCGGCCCTCGTTGGCCACGTGCAGCGGGTCCAGGCCCAGGAGCTCGCAGGCGGCGGCCACGTCGCGCCGCACCGGGATCGCGGGCTCCTCCAGGGCAATGGAGAGGCCGGAGGCCTCGGCGATCTCCACCGCCGCGCTCGCCAGGCCGCCTCTCGTCAGGTCGCGCAGGCAATGGACCTCGATCCCGGCCTCCAGCAGCGCCAGCACGGGCTCGGCGAGCGGCGCGCAATCGCTCTGAACCGCCATCTCCAGGCCCAGGTTCTCGCGCGCGGCCATCACCGCGATGCCGTGGCGGCCGATGTCGCCGCTGATCAGCACCGCGTCGCCGGGACGCACGGCCGCCGGCCCGATCGGCGCGGCCGAGACCACCTGGCCCACCCCGGCGGTGTTGATGAAGATCCCGTCGGCCTTGCCCCGGTCCACCACCTTGGTGTCGCCGGTCACCAGCCTCACGCCGGCGGCGTCGGCCGCCGCGCGCATGGAGCCGAGCACGCGCTTCAGGAGGTCGAAGGACAGCCCCTCTTCCAGGATCAGGCCGACGCTCATGTAGAGGGGCCTGGCCCCGCACATGGCCAGGTCGTTGACCGTGCCGTTGACCGCCAGGGCGCCGATGTCGCCGCCCGGAAACTCCAGCGGCCGGATCACGTAGGAATCGGTGGTGAAGGCCGCCTGACCCTCAAGCTCGAAGAGCGCGCCGTCGTGGCCGCGGGCGAGTTCGGCATCGCCGAAGATCGGCAAGATCACCTCGGCGATCAGGCGAGCCATGGCCCGGCCGCCGCCGCCATGGGCCATCTGCACGGTCTCGCCTGACCTCACGCCGCGCCCCGGTAGCGGTGGTAGGCCGCGCAGGCGCCCTCGGAGGAGACCATGGTCACGCCCAGCGGATGCTCCGGCGTGCAGCGCGTCCCGAAGGCCGGGCAGTCCGTCGGCCGCTTCTCGCCGCGCAGCACAAGGCCGGCGATGCATTCGCCCGCCGCTTCTTCACAGGCGATCACCGCCCCGAAGCGGCGCTCGGCGTCGAAGGCGGCGTAGGCGGGCGCCAGGCCAAGGCCGCTGTCGGCGATCTCGCCCAGCCCCCGCCAGCGGCGCGGGATCACTTCGAACACCTCGGCCATCAGCGCCTGGGCCGCGCGGTTGCCCTCGGCGCGCACCGAGCGGCTGTACTGGTTCTCCACCTCGGCGCGGCCGGCCTCGAGTTGGCGCACGCACCAGAGAACGCCCTCCAGGATGTCCAGCGGCTCGAAGCCGGTGGCGACGATCGGCACGCCGAAGCGGCGGGCGATCGGCGCGTACTCGGAAAGGCCCATGATGGTGCAGACGTGGCCGGCCGCCAGGAAGCCGTCGATGCGCCCGCCCGGCCCCTCCAGCACCGCGCGCATGGCCGGCGGGACCAGCACGTGGGAGACCAGCATGGAGAAGTTGGAGAGCCCCTCGGCCCTGGCGGCGTAGGCGGCCATGGCGTTGGCCGGGACGGTGGTCTCGAAGCCGACGGCGAAGAACACCACCTGCCGGTCCGGCTCGGCCCGGGCGATCGCCACCGCGTCCATCGGCGAATAGACCACCCGCACGTCCGCCCCGCGCGACTTGGCCGCCAGAAGATCGCCGTCCGTGCCCGGCGTGCGCAGCATGTCGCCGAACGAGCAGAGGATCACCCCCGGCCGCCCGGCGATGGCGATGGCCGCGTCCACATATTCCACCGGGGTCACGCAGACCGGACAGCCCGGCCCGTGCACCAGGGTGATCTCGTCCGGCAAGAGGGCGTCGATGCCGAAGCGGACGATGGCGTGGGTCTGGCCGCCGCAGACCTCCATCAGGGTCCAGGGCCGGGTGACCGTACGCGCGACGGCGTCGGCCAGGCGCCGCGCGGCGGCGGCGTCGCGGTATTCGTCGCGATGCTTCACGGGGCGGCGGCCTCGTCGTCCAGCTCGCCGATCCGATCCAGATGCTCGAAGATGCGCCGGGCCTCGGCCTCGTCGATCACGGCGATGGCGAAGCCGACGTGGACCAGCACGTAGTCGCCGACGCCCGCTTCCGGCGCGAAGGCCAGGTTGATCTCCTTGACCACCCCGCCGAAGTCCACCCGGCCGGTGCGCATCAAGGGATCGCCCTCGCCGATCTCCAGCACCTTTCCCGGCACGGCTAGGCACATGGCTCGCCCTCCGCCGGATGCGTCCAGGCGGCCCACACCGCCTGGCCGAGGGCCAGCCCCCCGTCGTTGGGCGGAACCTGGCGATGCCACAGCGGCTCGATCCCCGCCGCGCGCAGGGCGTCCACGGTCAGCCGGGTCAGACGCGCGTTCTGGAAGCAGCCGCCGGTCAGCGCGACCCGCGGCGCGGCGAGCCGGCGGGCGACCTCGACGACGGCGCCCGCCAGGCCGGCGTGCAGCTTCGCCGAAACCTCGCCCGGCTCGGCGCCGGCGCGCACGTCGGCGATGATCGCCGCCAGCGCCGGAGCCCAGTCGAGCACCAGCGCGCCGCCGTCGCCGGCGTCCCGCACCGGGAAGTCATAGCCGTCGTCTACCTCGCGCTCGCCGGCCGCCTCTTCCAGCCGGGTCGCCGCCTGGCCCTCGAAGCTCGTGCGCTGGGCGAGGCCGGCCAGGGCGGCGACGGCGTCGAACAGACGTCCCGCCGAGGTGCAGGCGAAGGTGTTCACCCCGCGCGCCAGCATCACCGCCAGGGTGCGCCGCTCGGCCGGCGTGAAGCTCGCCACCGGCGCAAGGTCGTCCATCGAGAGCGCCGCCTCGCCGAACGCCGCGTAGAGCAGGCCAAGCGCCGCGCGCCGGGGCTCGCGCACGGCCGCGTCGCCGCCGGGCAGCGGGAAAGCCTGCAGGTGCGCCGCGCGCCGCCAACTCCCGCGCGCCACCGCCAGGAACTCGCCGCCCCAGATCGTCCCGTCGGGGCCATAGCCGACCCCGTCCCAGGCGACGCCCAGCACCGGCTCGGCCAGGCCGTTGTCGGCCATGCAGGCGGCCACGTGCGCCAGGTGGTGCTGCACCTGGACGACGGGCGCGGCGAAGCCGTTCGCCTCGCGGCTCGTGGCGTAGTCCGGATGCAGGTCGCAGGCGATCAGCCGCGGCGCGACGTCGTGCAGCCGGGCGATGTCGTGCGCCGCCCGCTCGTGCGCCGCCCGCGCCTCCAGCGTCTCCAGGTCGCCGATGTGCGGCCAGACGACGGCTTCCCCCGCCCGGCTCAGCGCGACCGTCGTCTTCAGGTGGCCGCCGAGGGCCAGCACGCCCTGCGCCAGGCCCTCGGCCGCCACTGCCGCCGGCGCGTAGCCCCGCGCGCGGCGCAGGATCAGCGGCCGGTCGCAGACGATGCGCGCCACCGAATCCTCCACCGGCCGCACGATCGGCCGATCATGCGCGAGGAAGAGGTCGGCGACGCCCTCCAGCCGTTCCAGGGCCTCGGCCTCGCCGGTGGCGATCGGCTCGTCGGAGAGGTTGGCGCTGGTCGCCACGACCGGAAAGCCGAGATCGGCCGCGATCAGGTGGTGCTGCGGCGAATAGGGCAGGATCGCTCCCAGCAGCGCCGAGCCGGGCGCGACGGCCGGAGCGATCTCGCCGCCGCCCCGCCGCAGAAGCACGATCGGCCGCTCAGGCGAGATGAGCAGCGCAGCCTCCTCGGCGGAAACGCGGCACGCGCGCCTCACCGCGTCCAGGTCGGGGAACATCACCGCGAAGGGCTTGTCAGGCCGGCGCTTGCCCGCCCGCAGGCGGCGCACGGCCGCCTCGCCGCGCGCATCGGCCATCAGGTGGTAGCCGCCGATCCCCTTGACCGCGACGATCCCGCCGCGGGCGATCGCCCTCTCCGCCAGCGACAGAGCCTCGTCGCGCGCGGCGATCCGGCGGCCGGCGGCGTCCAACAGCGACAGGGACGGCCCGCAGTCCGGGCAGGCGATCGGCTCGGCGTGGAAGCGCCGGCTCGCCGGGTCCTCATAATCTGCGCGGCACGCCTCGCACATGGGAAAGCCGCGCATGGAGGTGCGCGAGCGGTCGTAGGGCATATCCTCGATCAGGCTGAGGCGCGGCCCGCAGTCGGTGCAGCTGATGAACGGATGGCGATGGCGCCGGTCGGCCGGATCGAACAGCTCGGCGAGGCACGCCTCGCACACCGCCACGTCCGGCGGCGTCTGGGCGGTGCGCGCGCCCTCAAGGGCGCTCGGGCGGATGGCGAAGGCCGTCTCGCCCAGGAGGGCCGCCTCGGCCACCTCCACTTCGCCCACGGACGCCAGCGGCGGCGGCGAGGCGTGGATCGCGGCCAGCAGGGCGTCCAGGCCCTCGCGCGCGCCCTCGGCCTCGATCACCACTCCGTCGGCGGCGTTGGCCACCCAGCCGGCCAGGCCCAGCCGGCTCGCCTGGCGATGGACGAACGGGCGAAAGCCCACGCCCTGCACGCGGCCGTGCACGCGGATCACCCGGCGCACGCGCCCGGCGGTCTCCAAGGTCGGCGTGGCCAGCGGCGCGCTCATCGGCCTTTCAGGTCTCCACCTCGATGCTCCGGAGCATCACGTCCTGGGCGTTGGGATCGGAGATGTCGTCGGAGAGGGTGGCCTCGAGCCGCGCGCCCTCGGCGATGGTGCCGGCCGACGCCTCCTCGAAGTGCTCGGCGAAGTGGTCCACCGAAAAGTGGCTGAGCGCCCCCAGCCAGACCGACACGCCGGTCACCCGCCGCGCATCCTGGGCGGCGGCGATTTCCTCGATGCGACGCATCAGGCCCTTCATCAGGCTCGCCTCATGCATGACCCGGCTCCCTAACGCTCCATCCGCCCGCAAGCTCCGCGCGCACCCGCAGCGCGACCTCCTCGGCCGCGGCCGCCACCGCTTCGGACAGGGGCGCGCCCGTCTCGAAGCGCTCGCCCTCGATGGCGTAGACCACGCACCGGCGCGGCAGGCATCCCAGCGCGCGGCCGAGCTCGATGGCCTCGTGCAGGCCGAAGCCATGGGTGGAGACGCCGAACACGCCGGAGGGCAGGCCCTCCACGCTCACGTCGAAGCGATGGACCGTCCCGGCCGCGCCGCCGGTGGCGCAGGCGTCGATGAGGATCGCCGACGCCGCGTCCTCCAGGTGCTCCAGGATGTCGGTGGCCTCGCCCCCGCTTTCGGCCACCTCCACATGCGCCGGCGCGTCGGCCGCCAACAGGCGCGCGGCCATGCGCCCGACGCCGTCGTCGCCCCGATCGGGATTGCCGATCCCCAGCACCAAGACCTCGCCCGGCTCAGCCACGATCCAACTCCAGCCGCAGGAAGTGGGTCGCGCAGGAGATGCAGGGATCGTAGTTGCGGATCGACTGCTCGCAGCGATGGCGCACGTCCTCGTCCGGCAGGTCCAGCCAGCCGCCGACGAAGCTCGCCAGGTCCGCCTCGATGCTCGCCTGGTTCTGCGAGGTGGGCGGCGTGATGCGCGCCTCGGCGATCGCCCCGTCCGGCTCCAGGCGGTAGCGGTGATAGAGCAGCCCCCGCGGCGCCTCGGTGGCCGCGCAGCCGACCCCGGCGCGGGCCTGAACGGGCTCGGCCGGCCGCTCCGGCGGGCGGTAGGCTTCGATGATCCGCAGCGCCTCGTCGCAGGCGTAGAGCACCTCGACCGCGCGCACGATGATGCTGCGGTGCGGGCTCAGGCACAGGCGTCCAAGGCCCGCCTCCAGCGCCGCCTCCTTGGCCAGCGGGCTCAGCCGCTCGAAGTTCAGGCCATAGCGGGCGAGCGGGCCGACCAGATAGGCGCCCCGCGCCTTCAGCCGCGCCTGCAGGGCGGTGGAGCGCTCGACGTGGATCTCCTCGAAGTGCTCGTCGTAGTCGGCCGCGTCGATGTCGAGCCCGCGATTGGAGACGATGCGTCCTTCGTTCAGGGCGTACTCGTCCGGATGGCTGAGAGCGACCAGCTCATAGTCGCGCTCGCCGTCGGGGAAGTCGAAGCCGGCCGCCCAGCGCACGGTCTCGAGCGCTGCGTCCCTGGCCCACTTCAGGCGCTCGGCGAGCGGCTCGAACTCGCGCCGCGTGGGCGTGCGGTAGAAGCCGCCGACACGCACGTTGATCGGATGGATTTCGCGCCCGCCGAGGAGTTGCAGGATCTCGTTGCCGACCTTCTTCAGCTCCAGGCCGCGGCGCACGATGTCGCCGTGATCCTTGGCCATCTCGATGGCGCTGGCGTAGCCCAGGAAATCGGGGGCGTGCAGCATGTAGACGTGCAGGGTGTGGCTCTCGATCCACTCGCCGCAATAGAGCAGCCGGCGCAGCTCGCGCAGCGGCCCGTCCACCGTCACGCCCAGGGCCCGCTCCATCGCGTGCACCGCGCTCATCTGGTAGGCCACCGGGCAGATGCCGCAAATCCGCGCGGTGATGTCCGGCGCCTCGGAATAGTCGCGCCCGCGCAGGAACGCCTCGAAGAAGCGCGGCGGCTCGAAGATGGACAGCTCGGCGTGCTGCACCGCGCCGTCGCGCACGACCACCTTGAAGGCGCCCTCGCCCTCCACCCGGGCCAGGTAGTCGACCTTGATGGTCTTAGTCGCCATGGCGCCTGCTCTCCTTGGCGAAGGCGGGGGCCGCGGCGTTGAAGGTGCGGTAGAGCCGGACGATGGCCCGCGCGTCCAGGCCGAGCTCGGCCAGGCGCGCGCTCAGGGCCGGGGCGTTGGGCCCCTCCATCGGCCCGTAGCAGCCGTAGCAGCCACGATTGTAGGACGGACAGATCGCCCCGCAGCCGGCGTGGGTGGCCGGCCCCAGGCAGGGCGTTCCGTGCGCCACCATCACGCAAACATTGCCCTTCATCTTGCAGTCGATGCAGACGCTGTGCGGCGGCGTCACGGGCTTGCGGCCGGCGAGGAAGGCCGAGATCACCTCCACGAGCTGATGCTTGCTGATCGGACAACCGCGCAGTTCGAAGTCCACCGGCACATGTTCGGAGATCGGCGTGGAGGTCGCCAGGGTGCGGATGTAGTCGGGGCGCGCATAGACGACGGATGCGAACTCGCGCACGTCGGCGAAATTGCGCAGGGCCTGCACCCCGCCGGTGGTGGCGCAGGCGCCGATGGTGACCAGGAAGCGCGAGCGGCGGCGGATGTCCTGGATGCGCTCGGCGTCGTGCGGCGTGGTGATCGAGCCCTCCACCAGCGACAGGTCGTAGCGGCCCCTGTCCTGGCTGCGCCGCGCCTCGGGGAAGTAGGCGATCTCCAGCGCCTCGGCCACGGCCAGCAGCTCGTCCTCGCAGTCCAGAAGGGTGAGCTGGCAGCCGTCGCAGGAGGCGAACTTCCACACCGCCAGCCTTGGTCTGCGCGCGGCGGCCACCTCAGATCTCCTTGTGCTTCAGCATGGCCGCCACCCGGTCGTAGCCGAACACCGGCCCGTCGCGGCAGACGAACACTGGCCCGAACTGGCAGTGGCCGCAAAGGCCGACCGCGCACTTCATGTTGCGCTCCATGGAGAGCCGGATCGCCGCGTCCGCCACGCCGGCGTCGCGCAAGGCGCCGACGGCGAAGCGCATCATCACCTCGGGCCCGCAGACGAAGGCGCTGGTCTTTTCCGGATCGAAGGAGGCCTGGCGGAGGAGGCCCGTCACCACGCCCACGTGGCCGCGCCAGTCCGCCTCGGCGTGGTCGACGCTCACCTCCAGCTCGACGTCGAGCCGCCGGCGCCAGGCCTGCAACTGGCGGCGGAAGAGGATGTCGCGGGGATGGCGGGCTCCATAGAGCACCGACACCTGGCTGTAGCGCTCGCGCTCGGCCAGGAGCTGCAGGATCAGCGGACGCAGGGGAGCCAGGCCCAGGCCGCCGGCGATCACCACCACGTCGCGGCCCGCCGCGCCCTCGAGGCCCCAACCCTCGCCGAACGGTCCGCGCAGGCCGACCGGCTCTCCGGGCTTGAGGGCCGCCAGCGCGCGCGAGACCGCGCCCACGCTGCGGATCGTGTGGATCAGCCTGCCGCCGTTCGCCGGATCGCCGCTCAGGCTGATCGGCGCCTCGCCGACGCCGAAGGCGGTCAGCATGTTGAATTGACCAGGCCGCGCCGGCGCCAGCCCCTCGACCTCGATCTCCAGCGTCCAGACGCCCGGCGCCTCGCGCCGGCGCGCGGCCACGCGGCCGACCCTCGGCGCCATCGCCTCGGCGCCGGATGAATGCGGGGCGCTAGGCGTGCTCGCCATACACATCGAGGATCTGCATGCGGGTGGCCTGCAGCCGCTGGATCAGCACAGGCATGAAACGGGTCATCAGCTCGTAGCCAAGGTCGTGGTCGGCGTCGCACTTGCCGCGCAGGCAGGCCGCGTCCATGGCGATCACGCGGGTGTAGTCGGCCGCCTTGGCGTCGTAGCTCCAGCGATAGGGCGCCACCAGCCAGGAGACGCCGACGATCTCGCCCGGGCCCAGGGTCTGGAAGGTGGTCGCGCCGCGGCCGGGCGCGCGCACCTCCAGGCTCACCCGCCCCTCGCGGATCAGGAAGAACTGGTCGGCCGGATCGCCCTCGTGGAACAGGTATTCGCCCGCCTGGAAGTGGGCGTTGCGCGCGCAGCCGCTCACCAGCCGGCCGAACGCCGGATCGAGATCGGCGAAGAACGGGTGCGCGCGCACCGTCGCCTCGATGTCCTTCACCGCGCCGGTCATGACCCGGCCTCCACGGCGTCGGCGCGGCTCGCGCGAATGGCGGCCGCCTCCTCGGTGATGTCGATGCCGACCGGACACCAGCTTATGCAGCGCCCGCAACCGACACAGCCGGACGAGCCGAACTGGTCGACCCAGGTGGCCAGCTTGTGGGTCATCCACTGGCGATAGCGCGAGCGGGCGCTGGCCCGCACCGAGCCACCGCCCATGTGGCTGAAGTCCAGGGTGAAGCAGGAGTCCCAGCGCTGCGTGCGCGAGGACTCCGCGCCGGCCAGGTCGCTGGCGTCCTCCGCCGAGGTGCAGAAGCAGGTGGGGCAGACCATGGTGCAGTTGGCGCAAGTCAGGCAGCGGTCGGCCACCTCGTCCCAGCGCGGATGCTCCAGGTTGCCGAGCAACAGGTCGTGCAGGTCGTCAGAGCGCATCTGGCGGCCCATGGACGCGGCGGTGCGCGCGATCACCGTCTCGGCCGCGGCCACGTCGGCTTCGGCGGCCGGACGGGTCGACAGCCCGGCCAGCACCTCGCGCCCCGCCGCGCTGCCCGCCTCCACGAGGAAGCGGTGCTCGCCGTCCAGGAGCTCGGTGAGCGCCAGGTCGAAGCCCGCCTCGACCCTCGGCCCGGCGTCCATGGACACGCAGAAGCACGTCCCGCCGGCCTGGCCGCAGTTGACCGCGACGATGAAGGCGCCCTCGCGCCGCGCCTGGTAGTAGGGGTCCACATGGGCCCCGCCCAGGAACACCCGGTCCTGGATGGCGATGGCCTTCAGCTCGCAGGCCCTCACGCCGATGAAGGCGAAGCGCTCGGCGGCGGGCGGCTCGGCCTCCACGGTGACGGCGTCGCCTCGCCTGCGCGCGGTCCACAGGCGCTGCACGGACGGGTGCAGATGCGCCTTCCACGATTGCGGCCCCACCGCATAGCCGAACAGGGCCTCGTCGTCGCGGCGCGCCAGTCGGTAGCGCCCGGCCTCCTGCACATCGCCCCAGCCGCGCGGCAGCTCGTCCGCGCCGTCGATGTCGCCGTAGACGATGGCCTGGTCGCGCACGGTGGGCGCCACCACGCGATAGCCGCGCCCCTTGAGGGCCTCGACCAAGCCCTCGAAAGCTGCCGCGGGGAGGATGGATCGCTGAGGAAGGTCCATTGAAGGCGGTCTCCGTCAGCCGGCCTCGGCGCGGCGAGCTTGGGCCCCGACGCCGCGCAAGTCCACCTGCGCGGCGCGGGCCTCGCCTATTTTCCGCCGACCCAGGTGTCGATGCGAAGCTTCAGGTTGAACCAGTCTTCCTTCAGCCACTGCATCAGGGTCTCGGCCTGTTCCGGATGAGCGTCGATCTCTTTCAGGCGCTCCTCCAGCATCTCCTTCTGGTGACGCAGGAAGGCCAGTTCGCCGGCCGCGTTCACCTTCTGCGTGAGAGCGCCTTTCTCGTGCTTCTTCTCGGCGTCGGCGATCTTCTCGTCCACCTCTTGCAGGAACGAGGCGACCTCTTGCCGGATGAAGGGCATGGACATGGACGTGCGGCCTTTCGAGCTTACGGAACACTGGATGGGCGCCGACGGCCGCGCCGATCGCGCAAGCCTCCGGACGACTCCCGTCGGGAGATGTAGGGGCCATACATAACAGAAAGGCGTTGAGGCAGATCAAGCCGCCTTCGCCGTCCGCCTTGACGGTGGTCAAGGCGCGCCCTTCCGCCCTCGTCGATGTTCGCCCCGCATCGGGAACGCAGGCAGTAGGAAGGAAGCTGGCATGAGCCGGGTTGCGGTGGTTACGGGCGGGACGCGAGGGATCGGCCACGCCATATCGGCGCGGTTGAAGGCTGACGGCATGCGCGTGGCCGCGCTCTACAGCGGCAACGACGAGGCCGCCATGCACACCCGCGAGGAGCTGGAGATCATCGTCCTGAAGTGCGACGTCGCCGAGAGCCTGGAGTGCCGCTCCGTCCTCGCCGAGATCGAGAGCCTGCTCGGCCCAGTGGACGTGCTGGTCAACAACGCCGGCATCACCCGCGACGCCACCCTGCACAAGATGAACGACAACGACTGGGACCGGGTGATCCGCGTCGACCTGAACGGCCTCTACAACATGACCCGCCCGGTGATCGAAGGCATGCGCGCCCGCGGCTTCGGCCGGATCATCAACATCTCCTCGATCAACGGCCAGAAGGGTCAGTTCGGCCAAACCAACTATTCGGCGGCCAAGGCCGGGGTGATCGGCTTCACCAAGGCGCTGGCCCTGGAGAACGCGCGCAAGGGGATCACGGTCAACGCCATCGCCCCCGGCTACATCGACACCGACATGGTCGCCCACGTGCCGCACGACGTGCTCGAGCAGATCAAGGCGGGCATTCCGGTGGGCCGCCTGGGCCGCCCCGAGGAGGTCGCCGCCTGCGTCTCGTTCCTGGCGGCCGAGGAGCAGGCCTTCATCACCGGCTCCACGCTCACCGTGAACGGCGGCCAGTACCTGGCCTGAGGCCCGTACCGGACGAAGTCACGCCCGAGGGGGCTCGCGCCGGCGCGAGCTCCCGAAGAACCAGCGCTTGCCAAGCTCGGTCGCCGCCACATAGCCCAGGGTGATCAGGCCGAGCGCGCCGAGGTCGCCAAGCCCCAGCGGCGCGAACCCGAACGCCGCCGACAAGTCCCCAAGGTACGGCGCGGCAAGGCCGGCGACGGCCACCACGGCCGTGGCCGCGAGCAGCGTGCGGCTCGGCCGACTTCGCCACGCCGGCCCCTGGGTGCGCAGGATCAGCACCACCATGAGCTCGGTCATGAGCGAGAGCACGAACCAGGAAGTCTGGAAAATCGGCTTGGACGCGCCCAGCACGCGCAGCAGCACGACGAAGGTCAACAGGTCGAACAGGCTGCTGATCAGGCCGAAAGCGACCATGAACCGCTCGATGTCCTTCACGCCCAGCCGCTGCGGCGTGGCGATCCGCTCCGGGTCGACGCGGTCCGAAGCGAGCGCGATCGCCGGCAGGTCCGACAGGAAGTTGTTCAGGAGCACCTGCTTGGCCGCCATGGGCAGGAACGGCAGCAGCGGCGCGGCCAGCGCCATGCTGACCATATTGCCGAAATTGGCGCTGATGGTGATCGAGATGTACTTGAGCGTATTGGCGAAGGTGCGCCGCCCGCCCTCGATGCCCAACCGCAGCACGTCCAGGTCGCGCCGCAGCAGCACCACGTCGGCGCTCTCGCGGGCCACGTCCACCGCCTGGTCCACGGAGACGCCCACGTCGGCGGCGTAGAGCGCCGGCGCGTCGTTGATCCCGTCGCCCAGGAAGCCCACCGCGTGGCCGGCCCGCTGCAGGGCGCGCACGATGCGTTCCTTCTGTTGGGGGTCGACCTCGGCGAACAGGGTGGTGCGCGGCGCGAGGTTCCACAGCGCCTCGTCCTTCAGCTTGGCCAACTCCTCACCGGTCAGCATGGCGCCGGCGTCCAGGCCGAGCGCCGCGGCCACGTGGCCCACCACGTGGCGGTTGTCACCGCTGACGATCTTCACCTCCACGCCCAGCTCGGCCAGGCTGCGGATCGTTTCGGCCGCCTCGGCCTTCGGCGGGTCGACGAACACCAGGAAGCCTTCCAGGCGCATGGCGGTCTCGTCACTGGCGCCGTAGTCGGGCTTGGGCGGCGGGCGGCTCGAGGCGAGCGCAAGCACGCGCAGGCCGGCCTCGCCCTGGCTTCGGCAATAGGCCTCGATCCGCTCGCGCGCCGCCGCGTCGATCACCGCCTCGCCGTCCATGACGCGTGCGGTAGCGCAGGCTTCCAGGACATTGGCGACGGCGCCCTTGGTGACCATCAGCCGCCCGCCGCCCGGTTCGTCGAGCACGACGGTCAGCCGCTTGCGCGTGAAGTCGTAAGGGATTTCGTCGACCTTGACGTACCCGGCCGCGCTCAGCCCGCGCTTGCGCCCGGAAGCCAGGATCGCCTGGTCGAGCGGGTTCTCGATGCCCGTCTCGAAGCCGGCGTTGAGGAAGCCAAGGCGGGCGGCCTCCTCGCTCGCCCGACCGAACGGATCCACCGCCGCCTCCAGTTCGATGGCGGCCTCGGTCAGGGTGCCGGTCTTGTCGGTGCAAAACACGGTCATCGCGCCGAGGTTCTCGATCGCCTCAAGCTGGCGCACCACCACGCCGCGCGCCGCCATGCGTCGGGCTCCGGCGGCGAGCGTGATGCTGATGATCGCCGGCAGGAGCTCCGGCGACATGCCCACGCCCAGCGCCACGGCGAACAGCAGGGAGTCGATGAACGGCCGGCCCAGGAGCTGGTTGACCGTGAGTACGAAGAGCACCACGCCGGTCATCACCCGGATCAGCATGGCGCCGAAGCGGCGCATCCCCCGGGCGAATTCGGTTTCGGTGGGCCGCGACTTCAGCCGCTCGGCCACCGCGCCGAACTGCGTCCGCCGCCCCGTCGCCACCACCACGGCTTCAGCCGTCCCGCTACGCACCGAGGCGCCCATGAAGACCGTGTTGATCCGCCCGACGGGCGAGGTGTCCGCGGCGAGCGGACCCGGCCGCTTCTCAACCGGGAAGGACTCGCCCGTCAGCACCGCTTGGCTGACCATCAGGTCCTGGGCCTGAACGACCACGGCGTCGGCGGGAACCACCGCGCCGGCAGCCAGGATCACCACGTCGCCCTCGACGAGCTCCCGAACGGGAATCGCGCGCACCGCGCCCTCGCGGCGGACCTTCGTCGTCAGCTCCAGTCGACGCCGCAGCTCGGCCAGGGCGGCCGAGGCGCGATACTCCTGCGAGAAGCCAAGCAGGGTGCTGCCGAGCACGATGGCCAGGATGATCGAGGCCTCCACCCACTCGCCCAGTCCAGCCGCGATCAGCGCGGCGAAGATCAGGATCAGCACCAGCGGGCTTCGCACCTGGCGCAGCAGGAGGATCGGGATCGAGGCCGAGCGCTCTTCCCGGATCTGGTTGGGGCCCTTGCGGCGCAGACGCTCAGCCGCCACCGGCTCCGCGAGGCCGTCGCGCGTGGAGCCCAGCCGGGCGAACAGCTCGTCGATGGGAAGCGCCCAATAGGGCGGCGCACGGCTGGCGGGCGCCGCCCGCGGCCGTTCTATGGCGTCGAGTCCGGCCTCAGGCATCGGCGGGTGAATCCGTGGCGACCCAATCATCTGGACGCACCCGCGCCGGAAGGAAAGAGGGGCCGCGCGAACGCCGCCGCTGAACGCCTTCGCTGTTGATGAAGGTCAACGCGGCGCGCGCGCGATCTCGGTCAACTGACGCCACCAGCCGCCGAGATTTCTCATGCCCGCCAGATCAGACCGCAAGCCCCGCGCCGCCGCCCTCGCCCTTGGCCTCATGCTCGCCGCCGCGCCGGCGCTGGCGCAGGAGAGCGCGGCCACCGTCGAGATGCCGCTGGACCAGCCCACGACCATCGACGGGATCGAGGCGGCCTGCACCGGCATCGGCCAGACCCGCGAGGACCCGGCCTGGAAGAGCTATGGGGTGCGCATCGAGTTCTCCAACGCCAAGAACGAGTATCTCGGCGCGGGCGCGATCCGGCTGAAGGACCGCGCGGGCAAGGTGCTGCTCGACGCGAGCTGCGACGCGCCCTGGATCCTGCTGCGCCTGCCGCCCGGCGCCTACAGCGTCGAAGGCTGGCTTCCGGGGGCGTCGCTGCCCGCCCGCAGCGCGCCGATCAGCCCGCCCAAGGAAGGCCAGACCCGCTTCGTCCTGCAATTCCCGGATGCGCCATGATGCGCAACGGTTGCAGCCCGGCGCATTCAAGCTGAGCCATTGCGGCGAATTTGATCCAGGTCAAAGACGCCCGCCCTGACACGCCTGCATCGAACCCCTTCGCGAGCCGAGATCGCGCAGGGAGGCGGCGCTGCTCAAGACCTACATCTTGCAAGGACACCGCGCGAGCGACGGCGAGGCGGTGATCGAACCGCTGCTGTGCTCGAGCGACGCCCAGGCCCTGTCCAAGGCGCGCGAATGGCTGGCGGCGCATCCGGAATGCGACGCCGTGGGCGTGCTCTTCGGGGCTGACGAACTGTTCCACGTCGCCCAGCCGGCCTAGGCCGCGGGCGCGGTCCTACCGAACGGGCCGGCCCGTCACTTCGACTCCGGAACCTCCCAACCGATCGCCTGCAGGGCGTCGCGCGCCAGGTCCACGGCCTGCATGTCCTCGATCGTCGGCGGAATCTTGGGCTCCTCGCCCGCGGTGATCGAGCGGATCACGTTGCGCAGGATCTTGCCCGAGCGGGTCTTGGGCAGCTTCTCGGTGACCGCGACCACCTTGAACGCCGCCACCGGGCCGAGCTCGTCGCGCACCATCTGCACGAGCTCCTTCGAGAGCTCGGCGCCGGCCAGTTGCTGGCCGGCCTTGGGCACCACCAGGGCCACCGGCGCCTGGCCCTTCAGGGCGTCGGGCGCACCGACCACGGCGCACTCGGCGATCGCCGGGTGGGCGGCGATGATCTGCTCGATCCCGCCGGTCGACAGCCGGTGCCCGGCCACGTTGATGATGTCGTCGATCCGGGACATCACGTGCACGAAGCCGTCGTCGTCGATGAACCCGGCGTCGCCGGCCGTGTAGTAGCCGGGATGGCGCGACAGGTAGGCCCGGTCGTAGCCGGCCTGGTCGTTCCACAGCGTCGTGGCGCAGCCGGGCGGCAGCGGCAGGTTGATGACGAGATCGCCCATCTCCCCGGCCGGCAGCACCTCGTGGTCTTCGTGCAGCACGGCGAAGCGGTAGCCGGGCGTCGGCCGGCCGGCCGCGCCGATGCGCACGTCGGCGTCGCCGAGGCCGAAGCAGACCGCCAGCGCCGGCCAGCCCAGCTCGGTCTGCCACCAGTGGTCGATGACGGGGCGGTCCAGATTCCTCTGCGACCAGGTGACGGTCTCCGGATCGGCGCGCTCGCCGGCCAGGAACAGGGCGCGCAGGTCGCCGACGCCGCCGTCCTTGATGTAGAGGGCGTCCGGGTCCTCCCGGCGGATCGCCCGGATGGCCGTCGGCGCGGTGAAGAACACCGAGACCTTCTCCTTGCGGATGATCCGCCAGAAGGCGCCCGCGTCCGGCGTGCCCACCGGCTTGCCCTCGTAGAGGATGGTCGTGCAGCCGTGCAGCAGCGGGCCGTAGACGATGTAGCTGTGTCCCACGACCCAGCCGATGTCCGAGGCGGCCCAGAACACCTCGCCGGGCTCCACGCCATAGATGTTGCGCATCGACCAGGCGAGCGCCACCGCATGGCCGCCGTTGTCGCGCACCACGCCCTTGGGCAGGCCCGTGGTGCCGGAGGTGTAGAGCACGTAGAGCGGATCGTTCGCGCCGACGGGCACGCAGGCGTGCGGGCTCGCCCCGGCGAGGGCCTCGCTCCAGTCGCGGTCGCGCGCCGGGTCCATCTCGGCCGCAAGCTGCGGACGTTGCAGGATCAGGCAGCGGTCCACCTTGTGCGCGGAGAGCTCCAGGGCGTGATCCAGGAGCGGCTTGTAGGCGACGAGGCGCTGCGGCTCGATCCCGCACGAGGCCGAGAGCACCATCTTGGGCTTGGCGTCGTCGATGCGCTTGGCGAGCTCGGCGGCGGCGAACCCGCCGAACACCACCGAATGTACCGCCCCCAGCCGCGCGCAGGCGAGCATGCCGATCACCGCCTCGGGCACCATCGGCATGTAGATCACCACGCGGTCGCCGACGCCCACGCCCTCGGCCGCCAGCACGCCGGCCAGCCGCGCGGTCTCGGCCTGCAGCTCGGCGAAGGTGAAGCGGCGCGAGGAGCCGGTGACCGGGCTTTCCCAGATGAGCGCGGCCCGCTCGCCCGCGCCCGCCGCCACGTGGCGGTCCACGGCGTTGAAGCAGGTGTTGAGCTTGCCGTCGGCGAACCAGGCCTCGCCGTTCCAGGCCTTGGTCGGGGCGCGATCCCAGTCGATGGCCGCCGCGGCCGCCATCCAGAACGCCTCGGGATGCTCCACGCTCTCCCGATAGACCTTGTCCGCCTCAGCTCGCGCCACGTTTCCTCACCCTTGTCCGGCCGCCAGTTCGTCGATCATGACGTCATCGAGGACCGAGGAGACCGAACCGGCGTCCGGGCACGTCGTCGTCTCGCGGGCGTCCCCGAGCGGCCCATATCCGTAGCACCTCGCAAGCGCCGCGCCCATCCGATACTCCGTCCGCCCCACGCGACGCGGCGCGGATTGGCGCCTAGCTGTAGCGGGCTTCCAGGAGGTCGATCTCGCGCACGAGGCGGCGGGCTTCCTCGTCCTCGAGTTCGCGCGCCCTGGCCCTGCGGAAGATCTCAGCGCGCTCGGCGGCCAGGCCCGCCAGGCGCAGCTTCCGTTCGATCTGGTCGATCTGCTGATCGAGGGCGAGCGCTTCGGGGCCGCGCGCCCGCGCGTCGATGCGCTGGCGATAGAGTTGCATCACCCGCGCCGCGGCGCCGGCGTAGAGGTCGGCGTCGGCTCGCCCCTCGGCCAGGGCGTGCTGGGCGCCCTCGATCGCCTGGATCGCCGCCTGGGCGGCGGCCACGCGAGCCTCGTCGATCTCCACCTGCCGCGACGGTTCCGGCGGGATCTTGAGCCCTTCAAGCACCCTCGGGAGACCGACGCTGGCGACGACGAGCGACACCAGGATCACGCCGCCAGCCAGGAAGATCGCCAGGTTCCTTGCGGGAAAGGCCGTTCCATCGTGCAGATGAAGCGGCAAAGTGAGCACGCCCGCCAAGGTGATGGCGCCGCGTACGCCCGCGAGCGTCATGGCCGCGATAAGTCGCCAGTCGGCCGTTTGGGAAACCGCGTCGCGCCGGCGCGCGCGGAACAGCGTCCAGCGAAACGACATCCAGACCCAGGCGAACCGCATGGCGCCCAGCGCCGCGACGATGGCCAGCACGTAGATCGCCAGCCACCAGGCTTCGGCGTGGCCGGTCGTCTTGACGGTCTTGGCCGCCTTCGACAGCAGCGCCGGCATCTGTTCGCCGAGCAGCACGAAGATGACGCCGTTGGCCGTGAACTGGACGGTGTCCCAGACCGCGGTGCGGCGCACCCGGGTCGCCGCCAGCGCGAGGCCCGTCTGTTCGGTGAAGCTCATGGTGACGCCGGCCGCCACCGCCGCCAGGATCGCCGAACAGTGCAAGCGCTCGGCCGCCAGATAGGCGGCGAACGGCATGAGCAGGCTGACCAGCACCTGCGCGCCGGTGTCCTCGCCCAGACGGTCGCTGACCCACTGCTTGGCCCGCGAAACGCCCAGGGTGACGCCCACGCCCACCGCGACGCCGCCCAACGCCAGCCAGAGGAACGACAGCACCGCCTGCTGGACCGAAAAGCCGCCGGTGAGCATGGCCGCGACGGCCAGGCGCATGCAGACGAGCCCGGAGGCGTCGTTGAGCAGCGCCTCGCCCTCGAGGATGTGCATCATCCGCTTGGGGATCGGCGCGCGCGCGGAGATCGCCGAAACGGCGATGGGGTCGGTGGGCGAGATGATCGCCGCCAGGGCGAAGGCCACCGCCAGCGGCACGGCGGGGATCATCCAGTGGATGAACCAGCCCAGCCCGAGGACCGTCAGCACGACCAGGCCGATGGCGAGCGCCAGCACGGCGGCCCGGTCGCGCAGCAGGTCCCCCTTGGGGATGCGCCAGCCGTCCAGGAACAGGAGCGGCGGCAGGAACAGGAGGAAGAAGAGCTCCGGGCGCAGCTCGACGGCCTGGATCTCCAGCAGGGCGATCGCCGCGCCCAGCCCGATCTGCACCAACGGCAGCGGCAGGCGCGTCACCCTGGCGAGAATGCCGCTGATCACCACCGCCAGCAGGAAGAACAGGCTGGTGATGACCGGGTCCAGGGGCGCCATCGCGTCGAAGTCCTCTCGCGCCCCCTCCAGGTCAGCTGCTTGGGGACTTGGGCGCGTTCTCACGCCTTAGCTGAAAAGAAGCCAGAGCATAGTGCGCTATCGCCCAGGCGAGGATCAGCACGGTCGACAACAGCCCGATGCGCGTGGCCGACGTGAGCGTCGCATGGCAAGCCGCGACCATCGACTGCGGCGCCCCGTCCAGCGCCTCGCCGCCGGGACAGGCCACGGCGAAATCGCCCAGTCCCAAGCTGGTGAAGAGCCCGCGCCCCGCCGCGTCGATCACCAGCCCGGCCACATATGGACCGGCGCCCAGCCCCAGGAAGTTCTGGAACAGCAGCACCAGGGCCATGCCCGTGGCCACCATCCGCAAGCCCAGGAGCTTATGCAGCGCGCTGAGCGTGGGAATGATGAACCAGTTCATGAAGAAGCTGGCGAGGAAGGTGCAGGCGACGGCCATGCGCCAGTCGCCGACCGTGTAGGCCGCCAGCGTCGCCGGCATCGCGCACCCCAAGCCGATGATCGGCAGCCACGCGTGCCAGCGGTCGTTGCGCGCCGTGACCATGTCGGTCAGGCGGCCGCTGACGATCAGGCACGCCGCGCTCGCCAAGCCGCCCGACAGGCCGAATATCAGCCCGATCTGCGCATAGCTCAGGCCGAAGGCCCGGATGAAGTAGGGTTGGGTGAAGGCGCTGATCGCGCCGAAGGCGAACGAGGCCAGGGTGAAGCCGAGGACCAGGTTGACGAGAGCCGCGGAGGTCACGAGCCGCCTGAGCACTTCGCCCATCCTGGCCGCCGGCCTTTGCGCCGCGCCGCCCGGCCGCCCGTGCCCCGGATCCTTCATGGTCAGCTTCATCGCGAGCGCGACCAAGATCCCCGGAGCGCCGACCACCAGGAAGGCGATCCGCCATCCGTAGCGCTCGGCCACGACGCCGGCCGACATCGCCCCGACCATCGTCCCCACCGTCGCGCCCAATTGGTAGATCGACAGGGCGCGCGAACGTTCGCCGGGCTCGAACGCGTCGGCGATCATGGAGTGGGAGCACGGATTGCAGCCGGCTTCGCCCACGCCGACGCCCACTCGAAACAGGGCGAGTTGCACGAAGTTCTGGGCGAGACCGCAAGCCATCGTCATGCCGGACCAGACGACCAGGCAGACGGATATGATGTTGATCCGGTTGCGCCGGTCGGCCAGCCAGGCGAGCGGCAGGCCGGCCAGGCAGTAGAGCACCACGAAGGCGAAGCCCTGCAGGAGGCCCAACTGCGTGTCGCTCAGGCGCAGGTCGATCTTGATCGCCTGGGCCAGCGTGCCGATCACGCTGCGGTCCATGAAGTTGCAGGCGTAGGCCAGCGAGAGCATCCAGAGCAGCGGCCGTCCGTAGACGGCCGCCCTCTCCTCTCCGGACGCTCCTGCGGCCGCTGAAGCGGAACGCACGCCGAGGGCTTCCGACTAGAAGCCTCCGAACTTCTTCCAGATCTGGATCCCGAACATCCGCGGCGCCGCATAGTTGGCGACGGAGAAGCCGAGGGTCTGCAACTGCGGCGTCTTGCCCGCGGCGTAGAGTTCGTCGGTCGCGTTGTTGACGAACGCGGCCACGTTCCAGCCGGACTGGTTCACGTCGGTCCATTCGGCCCGCAGGTTGAGGGTCACGTAGCCCTTCTGCGAAATGCCGTCGAGGCCGCTGGGCAGGAGCTGTAGGTCGCGCGCCGCGGTCGCCTCGAAGTACTCCCGCGACTGGGCGTAAGCCGTCGCCATCAGGGCCACCGTGCCGCGCTTGGCGTCGACCGGCGGATAGTAGGTCACCGTCACGTGCCCCTGGTCCGCGGGCATGTAGGGGAAGGGGTTGTTGGTCAGGTCCAGGTAGCAGAGGCCGGCGGGCGAGTCCGCGACGCAGATCGCGTCTCCGGGCTTGGCGATGTTGAACGGGTCCGAGCCGGTCCACGTCGTGTACTTGGCGTCGTTGTGCGCGTAAGTGAACCCGATGTTCCATTGCGGGCTCGGGATGACCGTCCCCGCCATCTCGAAGCCGCGGAGCTTCGCGCCGGCGATGTTGGCCAGATATCGCACGCTGGTCGTGCCGATGAGGCCGGTCAGCTGCTCGGTGATGTTCTCGAAGTCGTTGTTGTAGATGTCGGCGTTGATGCGGGCGACGACGCCGCCGATCTCGAAGTCCGCCTTCATGCCGATTTCCTGGGCCTTCACCGTTTCGGCGTCGTAGGTCGGCTTGAAGTTCGGCAGCGACTCCGCGGCCTGGCCGAGCGCGTTCACGCCGCCGGGGACGTAGGCGCGGGAGGCGGTCACGTAGACCATGAACCGGTCGGTGAACTGCTCCGACGCCGAGAAGGTGTAGTTGTAGCCCTTGCTCTTGATGCCGGTCCTGGAAGGCGTCGTGCCGGGCGTATAGACGCCGGAGGGATTGTTGATCACGGCGGGCAGCGTCGTCTGGCTGGTGTCGTCCCAGCTATAGCGGTAGCCCGCGGTGAGGCTCAGGCCATGGACGCCCCACTTGGAGACGTCCAGCGTGCCTTGGCCATAGACGGCCTTTTCCTCGCTCGTGGACTTCACGATGAAGCCCACGGCGTTGTTGTAGCCGAGGTTCGGGTTCAGGACGCCGCTGAACAGCTTGTAGACGTTGGTCGTGCCTTCGAAGTTGTTCTCCGGCGCCTTCTGATATTGGTAGAAGCCGCCGACGGTCGCCTTGAGGAGGCCGTCCGCCACGTCGGCGTGAATCTGGAACTCCTCGGTGTAGGTCTTCAGAGGACGGCCCAGCTTGGGCGTCAGTCTGTTGCCCTGCTCGTTGTTCACGCCGAAGTTGCTGTAGAAGGCGTTGGCGAAGGCGCCCTCCTCCGCCGCCCCGCCGATCCCGTCGTAGGTGCCGCTCACGTCGGAGACGAAGGCGTCGTAGGAGAAGATGTTCTTCAGGTCGATCCGCACGGGACCGGCGTTGTCGAGGTGGTATTCGCTGACGTTGACCGCGCTGGCGTGGCGCAGCTTGCTGAAGTCGATCTGGCTGTCGTAGCTGCCCGGCGTCGAACGCGCGGCGGAGTCGCCGGAGTCCTGGCGCGCCTGTTCGTCGATCAGTTGCTGCTTGATGCTCTGCACCGTGCTGACGCGCTGGGCGACGCAGGTGTTGACGTCGGTGGCGTAGCCCTGGGCGACCGCCGTCGCGCACACGCCGCCGAACACGGCCTGACCGCTCGCCGCGGTGACGTTGTAGATGCCGATGTTCGGGTTGTAGGCGGCCAGCACGAGGCTCGTCGCCGCCTGGTCGACGCTCAGGTAGTTCACCGCGAGATAGTTCTCGAAGTTGCCCGCCTTGAACTCCACGCCCAGCCTGTACTGCTGGTTCTGCACGTCGTCGTACTTGTGCGAGGTGTTGAGGACCTTCGTGTAGCCGTCGACGTGGTTGCTGTTGACGGCGAAACGGACCGCCAGATGGTCTTCGATGAGCGGAACGTTGACGACCCCGGTGAACTGCGCACGGCCATAGTTGCCGACGGTCACGTCGATGGAGCCGCCGTATTCGTTGAGCACCGGCCTTTGCGGATAGATCAGGACCGCGCCGGCGGCGCTCGAACGGCCGAAGAGCGTGCCTTGCGGGCCGTTGAGCACCTGGGTGGACGCGATATCCATGAAGGGGGAGCTGGCGATGCCGCCGCAACAGGGCGCATCGGAGAAATAGGTGGTCACCCCTGCGGTCAGGCCGCGAACGGCGAAGCGCGCGTTCATCGAGTTGAAGTAGGAGGCGATGCTGAGGGACGGGGTGACCGTCGCCAGATCCGACACCGCGACGATGTTCTGCTTGCGAAGCTGGTCGGCGCTCACGGCGGTCACGGTCGCCGGCACGGACTGCAGGTTCTCCTCGACCCTGCGCGCGGTCACCACGACCGTCTCCAGCGTGGGGCCGTCCTTGGCGGCTTCAGCCTCGTCGCTGGCGTCCGCGGCCATCGCGGAGCCCGCCGACGCCATCAGCACGGTGGCGACAGACGACAATAGAAGCGTCCTGGAAAGCATCGTTCTCCCCCTTGCGCGGTGGCTTGCTCGGGGCAGCCTTCCGACGCTGTGTTTGTTTCGTTTTTGGGCTCGACCGACCTGGTCCGGAAGCGCTTGGAAGCCGCCTCAGGGCCCGCTCGATCGATTTTGGTAACCTGCTACCAATGAATTGGATAACTGGTTACTGGACAATGTCAACCGCCGTTCGGATGGCGGATCGGGCCCAGTCCAGCGCAGCGAGGCCAGCGCATCGAGGCCAGCGCATCGAGGCCAGCGCATCGAGGCCGGCGGGCCGGACCGCC
Source organism: Phenylobacterium sp. (assembly GCF_041916435.1). GTDB lineage: Bacteria > Pseudomonadota > Alphaproteobacteria > Caulobacterales > Caulobacteraceae > Phenylobacterium. The sequence continues at coordinate 122,696 of NZ_JAYRZM010000006.1, forward strand.
TAGTAGCCCTGCGGGCCGTGCACTAGGCGATAGGTGTTCTGCAGGCGCACGGGATCGACGCCGCCGCTGTGCTCGGTGGTGCTGCCGAACAAAAGGCGCCGGCCAAGCAGATCGGCCATCTGCGGCGGCTGGTCCGCCAGCCAGGCGTCGTCCAGATGGCGGTAGTCTTCGACCGGCTCGAAGCCGATCCGGGTGTAGGTCATGTGCAGCACGACGCGCTCGCCGGGGATCTGGCGCGAATAATTGCCGTGCCATACCGAGCCGTCCCAAAGGCAGAGCGAGCCCTTCGGCGCGATGATCGGCTGGGCGTTGGGAAGGTTCTTGCGCACGTCGCGGGGCGGATGACGCCGCTCCTTGTGCGTGCCGGGCGCGATCAGGGTCGCGCCGGATTCGGCGGTGAATTCGTCGGTCACCCAGCACGCCGTGCACATGATGTTCCAGGCGGGGAACGGCTCGGGAAACCAGCTGTTGTCGGCGTGCAGCGCCAGCGGCGCGCCGTCCTGGCGGCGGACCGAGCCGACAAGCTGGCTGAGGCGAAAGCCCCGCCCCAGAAGGTATTCCGCCATGGCCATGAGGCGCGGCACGCGGACCGCCTCGGCGAACACCGGGTCGCGGCCCAGGAGCAGGCCCGCGCCGCGCGCCTGCAGCGGCCCGGCCTCCGTCGCCTCGGACAGTCGAAGGATCGCCTCGCGCACCCGGTCGGTGAGCGCGTGCGCCGCCGGGTCCTGCAGGATCGTGAAGCCGTTGTCGACCATCTCGCGGACGTTGGCGCGAAGGTCCAGTTCGTCGATCCGCGCGGCGAGATCGTCCGGGACGGCGTAGGGGTCAACTTGGGCGTCTGGGGCCATGGTCGCGGTTCCATCCTGCATCGGGTTGAACGGATCACGCCCGGACGGTCGGCCCGCCGCGCGCGCGATCCCCGTGTCGCGGCCGCTGGCGGTCGAAGGTTCCGCCGCGGGCGCTAAATCATTTGCGGCAAACTGGTAACTTGTTATCATTCGCCTCGCAAGACCCGCGCTTTCGGTCGGGATCTGCGTTGCAGCGGAGCGAAAGTCTCCGCGCGAGGGAGGAGCCGTGACAAACCAAACCGCATCCAACGCCTCGCCTCTGGCGGGCCTTCGCGTCGTCGAGGCCGCATCGGATCCAGGCGCGCGCTACTGCGGCCGACTGTTCAGCGTGCTCGGCGCCCGCGTCGTGCGCGTGACGGGGAGTTCCCGTCCGGTCGCTGGCGCGGCGGCCTTCGAAGCCTGGCTGGACCAGGGCAAGGACGAAGCGGCCAGCCTTGAAGCGGCGCTTGAGGCCGTCGGCGCCCCGGACGTCGTCATCGCCGGCCAGGACCGGGCGCTGATCGCCGATGTCGACGCCGTCATCGCGCGCAGGGGCCTGGATACGCTCCGGCTCGGCCTCACGTGGTTCGGCGAGACCGGACCCTACGCCGACTGGCAGGGCGACGACGCGCTGATCCACGCCCTGACGGGAATCGCCGGCGGCTTCGGGAGCGCCGACGGCCTGCCGATGATGCCGCAGGGGCGCGCGCCCCAGATCACGGCCGGCGCGACGCTCTTCTCGACCGGCCTGGCCGTGCTTTGGGGGCGGCGGCGCGGCCGCGCCGATCGGCGGGTCGACATCAACGTGCTGGAGGCGGCCGTCGCCTTCACCGAAACCTCGCCGCCAATGTTCGAGAACAGCGGGGTCGCCGCGCCGCGCACCGGCGTCAACCGCTTCCCGGCCAACCACCCCACCACGGTCTACCCGACCCGCGACGGCTGGCTGGGCGTGACCACCCTGACGCCCGCCCAGTGGTCCAGCCTGGCCGTCCTCGTCGGCAGGCCGGAATGGGCCGAAGACCCCCGCTTCTCCACGTCCGCGGCCCGGGTGCTCAACGCCGACATCGTCGATGCGGAGCTGAGCCGGGTGCTGCCGTCGCGCACCACGGCCGAGTGGCTGATCGCGGGGCAGAAGGCGCGAATCCCGCTGGCGCCGGTCCCCAGTCCGGCGGAGTTGATCGAGACGGACCATTGGGTCGAGCGCGGCGCCTTTGAGGCGCTCCCGGGGGTCGCCGGCGTCAAGGCGCCTCGCCTGCCCTTCCGCATGGCGTTCGACGGCCGCCCCAGGCCCGTGCCGAAGCGACCGGGCGATGCGCCCCTGGCGGGCTTGCGCGTGGTCGATTTCTCCATGGGCTGGGCCGGGCCGCTCTGCACCCGCCAACTGGCCGATCTCGGCGCCGACATCATCAAGATCGAATCCGACACGCACTACGACTGGTGGCGCGGGTGGGAGCCGCCCGGCGCGTCCGACCCGCCGCAGTACGAGTTGTCAGCGGTCTTCAACATCATGAACCGCGGCAAGCGGGGAATCTGCCTCGACCTGACGACGCCGCAGGGCGCGGCTCGGGCCCTGGAGCTCGTCGCCGAGGCCGATATGGTGATCGAGAACTACGCGCCGGGCGTGATGGCCAAGCTGGGCCTGGACGCGGCGACGCTGCAGGCGACCCGACCGGGCCTGGTCATGGTGTCCATGGGCGCCTTCGGCGCGACCGGCCCCTGGAGCTTCTTCCGCGCCTACGGCTCGACCGTCGAGCACGCCTCGGGCATGCCTCACATCAATGGCCAAGCCGACTGGCCGCCGTGCTTGCAGCACGGCGCCTACGGCGATCCCGTCGCGGGCCTCTACGCCGCCGTCGCCGCGCTCGCCTGCCTCCACGGACGCGATCGTCTTGGCGGCGCCTGGGTGGACCTGGCTCAGGTGGAATGCCTGTTCCAGCTCGCCGCCGACGGGATCATCGCCGCGCAGGTCGACGGCCCGCCGCCGCGGCTGGGCAACCGAAACCTGCATCTGGCGCCGCGGACGGTCGTGCGCACGGCCGATCCGGAGCAGGCGCTGGCGATCGTGGTGACGACCCCGGCGGCCTGGACCGCGCTCTGCGACGTGCTCGGACGCGGCGATTGGGCCGCGGACGCGACGATGGCGACGGCGGCCGGCCGCAACGCGAGGGCCCAGGAGATCGACGAGGCCATCGCCGCCTGGGCGCTGACGCGTCCCGCCGGCGCCGCGGCCCACGTGCTCCAGGCCGCCGGCGTTCCCGCCGCGCCGGTCGTCGCCGCCCACCACCTGCCCGAGGAGCCGCATCTGGCCGCCACCGGCGCGTGGATGCGCATCGACCGGCGCCACGTCGGCGCCCATTTGATGGCCTCGCCGCCGTACCACGTTGACGGCGCGCGCCCGAAAATCACCCGCCCGGCGCCGTTGCTGGGCGAACACACCGCCGAACTGCTCGGCGCCTCGCCGTCCGCATAAGGGAGCTTCGACATGGCAGCTGACAGTGGATTCGACGTCACGGCCCAAGACCGCGCCATCGGCGCGACGCCCGACGTCAGCCTGATCAAGACCCTCATCGAACGGGCCGCGAGCCAGCCGGACGACGTCTATGTCGTCGACATCGAGGACCGCAGCCTGACCTACGCCGAGACGCTCGAGCAGATCCGCATCTGGGCGCAGGCCTACCGGCGTCTCGGGGTCCGGCCCGGCGACCACGTCGTGACGATGCAGCACAACTCCATCGAAGCGCTCGTGGCCTGGCTTGGCCTGGCCTGGCTCGGCGCGATCGAGGCGCCGATCAACAACGACTATCGCGGCCCGCTCCTCAGCCACGCGCTCAACCTGACCCGCGCCGAGGTCATGCTGGTCAAGGCGCAGTTCCTGGATCGCGTCGTCGAGGCGGCGGCGGACCTCGAACACCTGAAGACGATCATCGTCCTCGACGACGGCCCGGCGCCGGCCGGCGCGCCCTTCCGCCTGGTTCCGGCGGCCGAATTCCTGGCCGGCGCCGCTCCGGCCCAGGACCTCGAAACGCCGAAGCCCTGGGACATCATGGCGGTGCTCTTCACCTCCGGCACGACCGGCCCGTCCAAGGCCGTGCGCCTGCCGTGGGCGCAGATCCACGCCATGACCACCGGCAGCTTCCCGGTGGACGACCTGGGCCCGCAGGACGTGATCTACGCGCCCGGGCCGACCTACCACGTGGGCGGCAAGACGTTTCCCTATCTGGCCGCGCTCTGCGGCGGCCGCCATGTCGTGCGCCCTTTCATCAGCCGCACGGCCATGTCCGAGGAGTACAAGCGGTTCGGCGTCACCACCGGCACGGTCGTGCCCGAGTGGATGGACGAGCCGGAGCGGCCGGACGACGCCGAAAGGCCGCTGCGGAACCTCCTGACCCCCTATCGCGACCCGATCGCCCAGGCGTTCGCCAAGCGGTTCGGCGCGCGCACCTTCGGCTGCTTCAACATGACGGAGGTGAGCTGTCCCATCACCTTCGCCGGCTGGGACGACATGATCCACGACGAGGCCGGCCGCATGAGCTGCGGCGTGCTGCGCGAAGGCTACGAAGCCCGCATCGTCGACGCCGACGACCAGCCGGCGCCCGACGGCCAGGCGGGCGAGCTGATCCTGCGGGCCGACACGCCCTGGGTGCTCAACGCCGGCTACTTGAACAATCCCGCGGCGACGACCGAGGCCTGGCGCAACGGATGGTTCCACACCGGCGACGCCATGATGCGCGACGCCAACGGGCGCTACTTCTTCCTCGACCGGATCAAGGACTGCATCCGCCGGCGCGGGGAGAACATCTCGAGCTTCGAGGTCGAGGCCTATGTCATGGCGCATCCGGCCGTCGCCCTGGCCGCCGCCGTGGCGGTGAAGCGCTCCGAGCAGGCCGGCGCCGACGAGGAGATCAAGATCGTGGTCCAGCTCGCTCCCGGCGAAACCCTGGAGCCGGAGGAGCTCATCCAGTGGCTCATCCCGCGCACGCCCCGCTTCATGATCCCGCGATATGTCGAGTTCATGGACGCCCTGCCGCTGACGCCGACGCAGAAGGTGCAGAAGCGCCTGCTGCGCGCGAGCGGCGCCGGCGAGCAGGTTTGGGACAGGGAGGCCGCCGGCGTCGCCCTGCCCCGCTAGGGCTCACCAGGTGTCGATGAACGGCCGCTTCTTGCCGGTCCTGGGCTTCGCCGGCGCGCTCTCCAGGCCGGCGACGATCCAGCGGCGGGTTTCGGCCGGATCGATCACCTCGTCGAAGTCGAACCCCATGGCGGTGTGGATGGCCTTTCCGTTCTCGTAGGCCTTGGCCACCATGGCCTCGAACATCGCCTGACGCTCGGCTGGATCGGAGACGGCCTCCAGCTCCTTCCGGTAGCCGAGCGTCACCGAGCCCTCCAGGCCCATGCCGCCGAACTCGCCGCTGGGCCAGGACACCGTGAAGAACGAGGCCTGGGAGCTCCCGCCCGCCATGGCCATGATCCCCAGGCCGTAGCCCTTGCGCAGCACCACGGTGAAAACGGGGACCGTCAGGTTCGGGCCCGTCACGAACATGCGGCAGCAGTGGCGGACCAGGCCGGTCTTCTCGTGTTCCGGACCGATCATGTTTCCCGGCGTGTCCGCCAGAACCACGATCGGGATGTCGTAGGCGTCGCAGAGCTGCATGAACCTCGACGCCTTGTCGGCGGCGGCGGAGTCCACGGCGCCGCCCAGGTGCCCCGGATTGTTGGCGATGATCCCGACGGGCCTGCCCTCGACCCTGGCCAGGCAGGTGACGACGCCCAGGCCGAACGCCCGGCGAAGCTCCAGCACCGAGCCCTCGTCGGCCAGGACGTCGATGACCTTGCGCACGTCGTAGACGCGCAGCCGGTTCTCCGGGATCAGATGGCGCAGGAGGCGCTGGTCGGCGCAGGTCCAGGCCGGCAGCGCGCCCTGGAAATAGGCCAGGTACTGCTTGGCCGCGGCGACCGCCTCGGCCTCGTCCTTCACCACGATGTCGACCACGCCGCTCGGCGCCTGGATGGAGATCGGGCCGACCTCCTCGGGCGTGTAGACGCCCATGCCCGCGGCTTCGATCAGCGCCGGCCCGCCGACGCCTATGGTCGATCCCTCCGTGGCGATGATCACGTCGCAACACCCCAGCAGCACCGCCGCCCCGGCGAAGCAGCGGCCGTTGGCGATGCCGATCTGAGGCACCAGCGCGCTCAGGCGGCCCTGCAGGGCGAAGGCGCGGGTGTTGAACACCCCGCCGCCGGCCACCCGGTCGGTGTCGCCCGGCCGGCCGCCGCCGCTCTCGGCGAAATAGATCACCGGCAGGCGCCACTTCTCGGCCAGCTCGAAAAGACGATCCGTCTTTTCGTGGTTCTTCATCCCCTGGGTGCCGGCCAGCACGGTGTAGTCGTAGGACAGCACGACACATCGCGACGCCTCGGCGCCGAACACCTCGCCGTTCACCCGCCCGACGCCGGTGATCATGCCGTCGGCCGGCGTGGTCCGGATCAGCTCGTCCAGCGGATTGCGCAGGCGCCGCCCGGCGATGACGAGCGAGCCGTACTCGACGAAGGACCCCGGATCGCAAAGGTCGGCGACGTTCTCCCGCGCCGTGCGGTAGCCGAGCTTGTGGCGCTTGGCGACGGCCTGCGGCCGCGCATCGTCCTGCGTGAGGGCGATGCGCGCCTGCAGTTCGGCCAGGTCGGGACGGATCTGGTCGAGATCGACGTCCTCGCTCTCGGAGCGGTCCTGATCGTCGACCTCGGCGGGCTCGATGAAGAAGAGGGGCTGGGCCTCCATCACCATGTCGCCCGGAGCGACCGCCATCGCCCGCAGGCGCCCGCCCACGCCAGCGGTGATCACGTGCTCCATCTTCATGGCCTCGATGACCAACACCGCCTGGCCCGCGCTCACCATCGTCTCGGCGTCGACGAGCAGGGAGACGATCGTGCCCTGAAGCGGCGCCGGCACCGGCGTCGTTCCGGGCGGGGCGGATGCGCCCGCATCCCGAGCGCCGGGACTTTCCGGGCCCGCCTCGATCGTCCGCGGCTCCAGGTCCTCGGCGGCGCGCGCCAGTTCGGCGCCATGGCTCTCGATGAAGGTCGTGTCGAACCGGCCTTCGATCACCGACGGATGGCGCACGATCGCCCGCAGGAAGCCGATGTTCGTGGCCGGCCCCTCTATCCGGAACTCCGCCAGCGCGCGGTCGGCGGCGCGAAGCGCGGCCTCCAGCCCGGCGGCGGGGGCATGGACGATCACCTTGGCCAGGAGGGAATCGAAGCGCACGTTCGTCGCGTAGCCCGCATAGCCGAACCCATCCACGCGGACGCCGGGCCCGGCGGGAGGCTCATAGACACTCAGCACGCCGCCTGTCGGCCGCGCCTCGCCGTCCGCCGGCATGCGCTCCAGATTCACCCGCGTCTGGATCGCCACGCCCTGCGGGGCGTGCGCGCGGTCCAGGTCCAGCTCGGCGAGGCGGCGGCCGCTGGCGATGTCGAGCTGCAGCCGCACGAGGTCCAGCCCCGTCAGGGCTTCGGTCACGGTGTGCTCGACCTGAAGGCGGGCGTTCGCCTCGATGAAGGCGAAGCTTTCGCCCGCCACCAGGAACTCCACGGTGCCCACGCCCCGGTAGCCGACCGCCGAGGCCATTCTCACCGCCGCTTGCGCAAGCTGGGCGCGAACGTCTGCGGCGACGCCGACGGCCGGCGCGATCTCGACCACCTTCTGGCGCCGCCGCTGGAGGCTGCATTCGCGATCCCACAGGTGCGTCGCGTTCCCCTCGCCGTCGCCGACCACCTGGACCTCGACGTGGCGCGCGCCGACGAGGAGCTCCTCGGCGTAGAGGTCGCCGCATCCGAACGACTGCAGGGCCTCGGACCGGCACCGTTCGTAGGCCTCGGCCAGGGCGGCGCGATCCGTCACCGGGCGCATGCCGCGTCCCCCGCCGCCGGCGACCGCCTTCAACATTACCCCCGCGCCGGGCTCGAGGCTGTCGAAGAACGCCTCGACCTCGGCCAGGCTGGCCGGCCCCGAGGCGCCCCGCAGGACGGGCACGCCGCAGGCCGCGGCCAGCTCGCGCGCGCGCGCCTTGTCGCCAAAGGCCGACAGGGTGGCCGGCGTCGGCCCGACGAAGGTGATGCCGGCCTCTTCGCACCGCGCGGCGAAATCCGCCGACTCGCTCAGAAAGCCGTAGCCCGGGTGCAGGGCGTCGCAGCCGCTGGCGAGGGCCGCCGCGACCAGCGCCTCGGCGTTCAGGTAGGCGGCGGCGCCCACACCCGGCAGCTCCACCGCCTCGTCGCACCGGCGCAGATGCAGGGAGGCGGCGTCGTCGGCGGAATGGACGGCCACCGTCGTCAGTCCGTAGAGCGCGGCGGTATGGGCGATCCGGACCGCGATCTCACCGCGGTTGGCGATCAGCAGCTTCTTCATCAACTTCAGACCGTCTGGCGGGCGAGCACGTCGTGCATGGTCTGCAGCATCCGGCGCACCGAACGGGGCGCCGCCGCGATGTCGCCGGTGGTGCGAAGCCTGCCGGCCTCGGTCATCGCCTTTCGGTGAGCCGCCTGGGCGGCCAGCTCGGCGTCGGTCACGCCTTCGTAGATGAGCTTGGCGCCGGGCAGGACGGCCTCGTAGTCGCCGACCACCTCGTAGTCGGCGCGGACGGCCCCTTCGAGGAACTCGATGCGGTCGGGCAGGATGCGGGCCGCCCAGACGCAGGTGGAGCCGTCCGGCGGCACCTGGGTGAACTCCTCGCGGATCGAGAAGTCCACGCCGCCCAGGAACGGCCTGGCCTGAGCGTGCAGCTCCCTCAGCGTGACGCGCAGCAACGCCACCCACTCGGGGCTTGCGAACTGCACGGAGATCGCGGGTCTCGGCGCGTTCATCTGGCGCGCCCCTGGCTGCGCGAGGCTTCGGCGCGTCGTGTCCGGGTCAGTTCATAGGTCCACATCGTACTCATCGCGATAGAGCTGAAAATCGGCGCAGCCCCGGCGGGGCCGCGGCCAGGTTTGGCGAGGGTGGAGAGCCTTCCGCCGGAGGCTTCGACGACCGGCCTCGATGCGTCGGAACGCCCGCTCATGACGGTCTCGGCCGCCATGAGCGGCGCCGGTCTGGGACCACGTGCGGCCGCATGCCTCTTCCCCCGAATCTCGCCCGCCCGCGCGCTGCCGCAGCGCGGTCGGTAATTTGTTACCGACTATGAACTCGCAGTTGCCGCCTCCGGTCAAGGACCAATCGGCGAAGCTGGGCGATTTGATTTTCGGAGCCGCGCGGCTAGTTTGGCGCCGCAAATTTCGAGGGCGCCGCGGCTGAGCTGCAATCTGGACGATGCGCCGGGGATACGGGTTGAGATGACCACGAAAGCCAAGCGGGCGGAGGACAAGTCTGCGCTTCTTGTCTCGGTGGCGCGCGACATCATCCGCGAAACCGGAGACTTCGACCTACCGATGCGCCAGCTCGCGGCGCGCGCCCAGGTCAGCCTCCGCACGCCCTATGAGCTGTTCGGTTCCAAGACCGGCGTCATTCGCGCCATCCTGAAGCTCGACCAGGCGATCTTCAGGGAACTGGCCAAGGAGCTCACGTCGGCGGACTGGCTCGACAACATTCTCGATCGCGTAAGCCTTGGCGTGAGGTTCTACGCCGAGAACCAACCCTTCTACCGCGCGCTCTTCCGCGCCACCCAGGCCTATTCCGGCGGCGACGAAACCGAGCCGGCCCGGGAAAATCTCAGCGCGTTCCGCACCCTGACGAGACGCGCCCAGTTGAGCGGGCTCATCCGCGAGGAAATCGACACCTCGATCCTGGGCGAGACCCTGACCGATCTGTTCGCGGCGAATTTCCGCACGTGGGCGAGCAGCAGTTTCGACATCAGCCTGGTGGACGCCAAGATCGGCTTCGGCTTCGCGATGGTGCTGGCCTCCGCCGCCGCGGAGCCCCATGCCTCGCGCATGCGCGAGCGCGCCATGCGCTACCAACTGGCGGTGCAATCGTTTGTCGATCCGACGACCGGCGCCGCGGCGACCGCCTCGGAGAACACCGCGGCCTAGGCTTCAGGCGCGAAAGCCGGGCCCATGCACCTGGTCGTAGGTCTCCTTCAGCAGCTCGCGATCGTTCTGCTTCCATCCATGCCGCCGGCCCAGGAAGTTGTGGCGGCCGAGCAGGGTGGGCAGCGCCTCGTCCTTGCCGGCGAACCAGTCGGCGTCGAGATGGTCGTAGGTCTCGATCGGCTGGATGCCGAGACGCGTGTAGGTCATGTGCAGGACGATGCGCTCGCCCGGATCCGTTCGCGGATAGTTGCCGTGCCAGAGCGATCCGTCCCAAAGGCAGATCGAGCCCTTGGGGGCGACGATCGGCACGGCCCCCTCCAGATTCTCGCGTACGTCCCTGGGCGGATGACGCTTCAGCTTGTGGGTGCCCGGGATGACGAGCGTGGCGCCGGATTCGCGCGTGAATTCATCGGTGACGAAGCAGGCCGTGCACATCAGCTCCCACGCGGGGAAGGGCTCGGGAAACCAGCTATTGTCCGCGTGAAGGCCGAGCGAGGTCGGGCCCTGGCGGCGGCGTGACCCCGAGAGCTGCGAGAACAGCGCGCCGCGCCCGAGCAGGAACTCCACCAGCACAAGCAGCTTCGGCGTCGTGATCGCCTTGGCGAAGGCCGGGTCCTGATCAAGCAGGGTGAACCTGGTCGGCGCCTTGGCTTCCGGCGGCGCCGGCACGCAGCGGATGATCGCCTCGCGCACCTCGTCGGCGATCGCGTGCGCGTGGGGGTCCTGGATGATCGTGTAGCCGTCGTCGATCAGGTCCTTGACGTTCTGCTCCAGACCGAGCGCGGCGATCTTCGCCGCCAATGCTTCCGAGATCGCAGGAGCTGCGCTGTTGTCCGACCGCATACGACTTTTCCTCCCGAGCCGCGCCTGACCGGCGCTGTGTCGGCCAGACTGGTAACACATTACCGATTCGTCGACAACCATCTGCCCGTCGGCGACGCCGGAGGCGGGGAACCTGCGTCCCTTCGAGGCTCGGATGTCTTTGGTGCGGGCGGCCGGGGTCGAACCGGCATGGGCCTCAGGCCCGACGGATTTTAAGTCCGTTGCGTCTACCAATTTCGCCACGCCCGCGGCGCTTTCGCGGTATAGCCAGCGCCGCGCTCCGGGGCGAGGCCCTCGCCTGGCCGCGCGTCGTCGCCATCCAGCCCGCGTGGACGCCATGACAGAGACCCCGCTCTCCCTGCCCCTGGACATCGACACGGTCAAAGGCTTCCTCGATCCGGCCGAGGGCCGCGCCCTGCACGACGCGGCGCTGGCCGCCGCCCCGCTCGGCCCGGCGCTGGAGATCGGCGCCTATTGCGGCAAGTCGGCGGTCTACATCGGCACGGCCTGCCGCGACGCCAAGACCCTGCTGTTCTCCGTCGACCACCATCGCGGCTCCGAGGAGAACCAGCCCGGCTGGGAGTACCACGACCCGGAGCTGTGGGACCCGGAGGCCGGCGCGCTGGACACCCTGCCCCACCTGCGCCGCACCCTGCGCCGCGCCGGACTGGAGGGGACGGTCGTCACCGTGGTCGGCCGCTCTGTGGAGCTGGCGCGGGCGTGGGGAACGCGGCTGGGCTTTCTGTTCATCGACGGCGGCCACACGATGGAGGCGGCGCTCGGCGACTATCGCGGATGGATTCCGCACCTGATGAGCGGCGGAACCCTGGCGATCCACGACGTCTTCCCCGATCCGGCCGACGGCGGCCGGCCGCCCTTCGAGGTCTACCAGCGGGCGCTGGCCAGCGATCTTTTCGAGGAGATCGGCGCGGTGAAAAGCCTGCGCCTGCTGCGCCGGCTCTGACGCGGTTCAGTCGGACGAGGCCAGCACGTCCCAGGCCGGCGTGATCTCGAAGATCGCATCGTGCGCCAGGATCGCCGCGGCCTGGGTCCAGGTGGGGCGCTCCTCAGGCCAGAAGATCTCCTCGTCGTACTGGTAGCCCATCCAGAAGGCGCCGTCGGCGCCGCGGTGGGGAAGCTGCCAATCGAGCACGGCCGCGGCGGCCCGGCGTGAGCCCAGGGCCTTCAGCGCCATGGCCAGCTCGCAGCTCTCGGCCACCGTCACCCAGGGCTGGTCGTCGACGCAGCGGCAGCCCAGCCCCGGCCGGACGAACACCCGCCAGCGCGTCTCCAGCCGCGCCAGCCCCGCGGCGGGCGAGAACACGCCGCCCAGCATCGGGTAGTACCAGTCCATGGCGAAGGCCGAACCGCCCTCGCGCGCGCGGCCGAAGCGCTCGGGATCGCACAGGATGGCGCGGCGCAGCCGGCGCTGGGCGCTCTCCCACCCCGGCTGCGGATCGCCCACCAGTTCGGCCAGCTTCAGGGCGCAGTCCAGGCTCTTGTAGATCGAGCTGTTGGCCGCCATCAGCGCGTCGTCCACCTCGGTGCGGTGGCTTTCCGCCGACCAGGAGACGTCGCCCTGCGGATGCTGCAGGCCGAGCACGAAGTCCACCGCCGCGCGCACCATCGGCCAGTAGCGCCGGGCCGCGGACGTATCGCCCGCCAGGCGCACGGCGTGCCACAGGGCGGTGGCCGGATAGGCGGCGAAGTTGGTGTCCTTGAACGCCGGGGCCGGCTCGCGCGCCAGACGCATCCGGTCGGCCATCGGCAGGGCGTTGCCGTACTCCCCCAGCCACGAGCCGTCGGGGTGCTGGCTCTCGGCCAGGTGTTCGAAGCCGCGCTCGACCGCCTCGTCCTCGCCCATCAGCGCCAGCGCCATCAGGCACTCGGCGTGGTTCCAGGGATCCCAGGGGCCGTGCTCGAACCAGGGGATCGCCCCGTCGGCGCGTTGGGCGGCGAGCATCACGTCGGCCGCGCCGCGCAGCGGCTTCAGATCCGCCGCGCGGCCCTGGCGCTGGGTGAGGACGCTCACGCCGCGCCCTGCCCGGCTTCGCTCTTCTCGAAGTAAAAGGCCACGCTCTTGCCCATGAAGGGATCGCACACGGCCTCGAGCGCGCGCGTCAACCACGGGCGCTGCAGAAGGTCCCAAACCAGCATCCGGTGATAGAGCCTGACCAGCGGATGATCGTCGCGGCGGCGCCAGAAGGCGCACTTCAGCCACCAGTAGGGCGAATGCAGCGCGTGGGCGTAGTGCTTGCCGTGGTAGCGGAAGCCCAGCGTGGAGATCTCGTCCACCAGCGGCGCCTCGCTGAAGATGCGCACGTGCCCGCCCGGCTGGTCGGCGTAGCCGCCGGGCCCGTCGGCCAGGTTCCAGCAGATCCGTTCGGGCCAGGCCCGCGGCACGGTGGGCACGAAGCGCCCGCCGGGCGCCAGCACGCGGCGGATCTCCGCCAGCGCGTCCCCGTAGCGGTCCAGGTGCTCCAAGACCTCCGAGCAGATCACCGCCTCGAAGGTCCCGTCCGCGAACGGCAGCCGATAGGCGTCGCCCTTCAGGAAGGCGGTGGCCGCCCCGTCGTCGGGCCTGGTCAGCATGGAAAGGCCGGCTCTGGCCTTGGCCAGCGAGGGCTCGTCCAGGTCGAGCCCGACCACGTTGATCCCGCCGATCACGTGCACGCCGTGGCAGTGGCGGCCCTCGCCGCAGCCCAGGTCCAGCACCCAGTCGCCAGGCTTCAGGCCCAGGCGTTCGAGCCTGGCCGTCAGCATGAGGCCCGCGCGATCGCCCGGCGCAGGACGACCTCGTAGGCGGCGGCGGCGCGGTCCCAGTCGAACGCTTCGCGGGCGCGGCGGCGCGCGGCCTCGGCCAGCTCGGTGCGGCGCTGACGGTCGGCCAGGAGCTGGGCGATGGCGTCGGCCAGGGCGTCGACGTCGCCCTTCTTCACGACCACGCCCGCCTCGCCCACCACCTCGGGCAAGGCGCCGCCGTCGGTCACCACCACCGGCGAGGCGCAGCACATGGCCTCCGCCGCCGGCAGGCCGAATCCTTCGTAGAGCGAGGGCGTCACGCAGATGGTGGCCTTGGCGTATTCCTCGACCACCTGCTGGCGGGTCAGGTCGCTGATGAACCGCACCCGGTCGGTCAGGTCGAGCACGCGCAAGAGGTCGGCGGTCGGGCCCTCGCGCAGCTTGCCGATCACCACCAGCTCCAGGTCCGGCCGCTGGATCAGGAGGCGCGAATAGGCCTGCACCAGCACCGACAGCCCCTTCAGCGGCACGTCGGCGCTGGCGGTGGTGAGCAAGCGGTTCTCCCGCCGCCGGATGTCGGGCTGCGGCTTGAAGACGGTCTGGTCGATCCCGAGCGGAATGACGTTGAGCGCCTCCTGGCCCACGCCCAGGCACTCGGCCACATCGCGGCCGCTGGACTGGGAGACCACGATCACGTCCTTCAGCCGGGGCGCGACCTTCTCCTGCATCTTCAGGAAGCCGTACCAGCGCCGCACCAGGGCGCGCATGCCCCACTTCGGCTCGGCCTTCAGCGCCAGCTCCAGGTCGCGGCGGATCGGATGGTGCACCACCTCCACCACCGGCAGGCCGGCGCGCTCGATCTCCAGGAGGCCGTCGGCCAGCGACTGGTTGTCGAGCACCACGTCGTAGTCGCCCAGGTGATCCTTCAGGTATCGCGCCGCCCGCCGCCCGAAGCTCCACGGCTCCATGAACTTGCCCGACAGGTGGCCGAAGAACTCGGCGGTGTCGGTCAGGCTGAGCAGGTGGCGCCAGCGCAGGGCGGTGTGGCCGTTGCGCGGCTGGGCGTAGAGGTCGAGCGAGGGGATCTGGATCAGCCGCACCCGGTGCGACAGCTCCGGATAGGGCGGGCCCGACAGCACGTCGACCGTGTGGCCGCGCCGCGCCAGGGCGTCGGCCGCCTGCGCCAGGTAGACGCCCTGGCCGCCCACCTTGGGATCGGACCGGTAGGACAGGAAGGCGATGCGCAGCGGCCGCTCGCCGGCCCGCTCGGGCGGCGGCTGCGGGCGCGGCTGATCCTTCACGCGGGTGTCGAGCATCCGGCGTCCTTCACTGTCGCCCACTGACGCACAGGGGCGACAGCGCAGCGTTGTAGGGGCGTGTCGACCTACGGCATAGGCGAACCAATTTGGCGCATGCAACGCCAAAATATGGTTTCCCGGCCAGAGCCGCCTGACGTTTCGGGCTCAATATCCAGCCGCTGCGCCGTCAAAGCGCATCTCGGTGCCTGCGCGATAGACGCCTTCGGCCCGGTCCCAGAGGATCGCCTGATAGCCGCCGTAGCCCTTCAGCGGCGGGCTGGGGATCACCCTGTGGCCGCGGCGCTCGAGCTCGGCGATCGTCTCGGGCGCGATCCCGCTCTCGAAAGACACCGCCCCGCCCGGCGCGGTCAGCGGATCGTCCTGGGTGCCCGAGCCGTGGTGCTGCCAGCGCGCGGCGTCGCCGGCCGCCTGCACGTTCATGCCGAAGTCGATGATGTTGGTCAGGATCTGCACGTGGCCCTGGGGCTGGACCGCCCCGCCCATCACGCCGAACGACAGGAAGGGCTCGCCGTCCTTGGTCACGAACCCGGGGATGATGGTGTGGAACGGCCGCTTGCCCGGCGCGAAGACGTTGGCCGCGCCCTCCTCCACCGAGAACAGCGCGCCCCGGTTCTGCAGCATGAAGCCCAGGCCGTCGGGAACCAGGCCCGAGCCCATGGCGAAGTAGTTCGACTGGATCAGCGAGACCATCATGCCGTCGCGGTCGGCGACGGTGAGGTAGACCGTGTCGGCCCGCCCGCGCGGCGCGCCCGGCTCCATCGCCTCGTCGGCCCGGTCCATGCGGATGCGGGCCCGCTGGGCCTCGGCGTAGGCCTTGGACATCAGCGCCTCGACCGGCGTGTCGGCGAACCGCAAGTCGGCGTAGAACTTGGCGCGGTCGGCGTAGGCCAGTTTCTTGGCCTCGATCATCACGTGCAGGGCGTCGGCGCCGCCCGCGCCCATGGCCTTCAGGTCGAAGCCCTCCAGCACGTTGAGCATCTCGATCGCGGCCAGGCCCTGGGTGTTGGGCGGCAGCTCCCACACGTCGTATCCGCGATAGCTGGCGCTGATCGGCTCCACCCACTCGCCGCGATGGGCGGCCAGGTCCTGGAGGCTCAGCCAGCCGCCGATGCGCTTCATGTAGCCGTCGATCGCCCGGGCGATCGGCCCGTCGTAGAACGCCTCGCGCCCGCCCTCGGCCAGGGCCTGATAGGTGTCGGCCAGGTCCGGATTGCGCCAGAGCTGGCCGGCCCTGGGCGGGCGGCCATCCACCAGGAAGGTCTTCTCGGCGTTCGCCACCTCCTCCAGCCGCCCCCTGGCGTGCAGCTCATGCGCGCCGCGCATGAACTCAGCCCAATAGACCGCGATCAGCGGCGTGATCGGCGCGCCCTCGCGGGCGTAGGCGATGGCCGGCGCGAGGTTCTGCGCCATCGTTCGGCGGCCGAAGCGCTCGTGCAGGGCGAACCAGCCGTCGACGGCCCCCGGCGTGGAGACCGAGACCGCGCCGAACTGCGGGATGAAGCCGTTGCGGGTGCGGCCGCGCACGGTCGCCAGGTCCAGGCCCAGCGGCGAGGCGCCCGAGCCGTTGTAGCCGTGCAGCGAGCGGGTGCGCGGGTCCCAGACGATGGCGAAGAGATCGCCGCCCAGGCCCGCGCCGGTGGGCTCCACCAGCCCGAGCACCGCGTTGGCCGTGATCGCCGCGTCCATGGCGCTGGCGCCGGCCTTCAGCGCCTCGATGGCGGCCTGCGTCGCCAGCGGCTGGCTGGTGGCCGCCGCCCCGTTCCTGGCGATGATCTCCGGGCGGACCTGGACCGGCGAGGCCAGGATGCGGTCGCCCGATCCGAGCTGCCCGGCGGGCGCGCTCATCCCTCGACCGCCCTGACGTTCTCCACGCCGGCGCCGCGCAGGGCGACGATCAGCTCGTCGACCGTGGCGTTCACCTCGGCGGGGTCGCGGCCCCGCAGCACCAGGTTGGAGCCGTAGCCGCCGGCCTCGAAGAAGGGATAGCTGCCCAGCGACATGGCCGGGTGGGCCTTGGCCACGCCCTCCAGGGTGGCGGCGATGGCGCTCTCGCCGGAGCCTTCCACCCGCACCGTGCGGGCCACCACCACCGCGCCGTGGCGCAGCCGGTGGCCCACGTCCTCCAGCATGCCGCGCATGATCTGCGGCACGCCGGCCAGCACGAAGACGTTGCCGATGGTGAAGCCGGGCGGTCCCTGCACCGGGTTCTTCACCAGCTCGCCGCCGACCGGCACGCGGGCCATGCGCCGGCGGGCGGGGTTGATGTCGTCGCCCCAGCGGGCGGTCATCATCGCCAGGATGTCCGGGTGTTCATAGAGCTCGGTGTCGAACGCGGCGGCCACCGCGTCGGCGGTGATGTCGTCGTGGGTGGGGCCGATGCCGCCGGTGGTGATCACATAGTCGTAGCGGCCGCGCAGCGCGTTCAGCGCCGCCACGATCTCCTCCTGCACGTCCGGCACCGTGCGCGCCTCGGCCAGGTCCACCCCGTGGGCGCCCAGGTAGAGGGCGATGTCGCGCAGGTTGGTGTCCTGGGTGCGGCCCGACAGGATCTCGTCGCCGATGATCAGCACCGCGGCCCTGACCGCGCCTTCCGCCCTATCCATCCGCGAACGCCTTCCCTACATCGTGCAGCTTTCGCCAGACGGACTACCTCGCCCCATGGACTTCCCGCAACCGCTCGTGCGCGGCCGCCTGATCCAACGCTACAAGCGCTTCCTGGCCGACGTGGTTCTGGACGACGGCAGCGAGCTTACCGCGCACTGCCCGAACCCGGGCGCGATGCTGGGCCTGAACACGCCCGGCCTGACCTGCTGGTTGTCGAAGTCGCCCGATCCCAAGCGCAAGCTCGCCTACACCCTGGAACTAGTGGAGGCCGACGGCGGCCTCGTCGGGATCAACACGATGCACCCCAACCGCCTGGCCGCCGAGGCGCTGGCCGCCGGCGCCATCCCCGAGCTCACGGGCTACGCCTCGATCCGCCGCGAGGTGAAGTACGGCCAGGCCAGCCGCGTCGACTTTCTCTTGCAGGACGAGGCCAGGGCGCCCTGCTGGCTGGAGATCAAGAATGTCCACCTGATGCGCACGCCGGGGCTGGCCGAATTCCCCGACTGCGTGGCCGCGCGCTCGCTCAAGCACCTGAGAGAGCTGACGGCCGAGGTCGAGAAGGGCGCGCGGGCGGT
This sequence comes from Phenylobacterium sp., assembly GCF_041916435.1. Taxonomy (GTDB): domain Bacteria; phylum Pseudomonadota; class Alphaproteobacteria; order Caulobacterales; family Caulobacteraceae; genus Phenylobacterium. The sequence goes on from NZ_JAYRZM010000006.1 coordinate 140,606, forward strand.
GATGCTTTATGTGGTCCAGCGCACTGATTGCGACCTGTTCGACGCCTGCGCCGACCTGGATCCGGCCTATGCGGCGGGGCTGAAGGTCGCAGCCGCGCAGGGCGTTGAAGTTCTGTGCTATGGTTGCGACATAAGCGAGACATCGATCCGCATCGCTCGCCGCATCCCGTGGCGCGGCGCGAACGCGGGTCCGGAGTAGAGCATGAACGACGCCCTGACGCTGGAAGTCGAAGGCCGCACCGGCCAGATCAAGATCCACGGCCCCGAGGATTTCGAGGGCATGCGCCGCGCCGGCAAGCTGGCCGCCGAGTGCCTGGACATGCTCGTGCCGCACGTGGTTCCCGGCGTCGTCACCGACGAGCTCGACCGGCTGGCCCGCGAATTCATCCTCGACCACGGCGCGCTGCCGTCCTGCCTGGGCTATCGCGGCTACACCAAGACCGTCTGCATCTCGCCGAACCACATCGTCTGCCACGGCATCCCTGGCGACCGGGTGCTGCGCGAGGGCGACATCGCCAACATCGACGTGACCGTCACCCTCGACGGCTGGCACGGCGACACCTCGCGCATGTACGGCGTGGGCCCGGTGGCGCCCCGCGCGCGCCGGCTGATCGACGTGACCTATGAGGCGCTGGAGCGGGGCCTGGCGGTGGTGAAGCCCGGCGCGACCACCGGCGACATCGGCTTCGCCATCCAATCCTATGTGGAAAGCCAGCGCTGCTCGGTGGTGCGCGACTTCTGCGGCCACGGCCTGGGCAAGGTGTTCCACGACGCGCCCAACATCCTGCACTTCGGCCAGAAGGGAACCGGCGAGGTGCTGCGCGAAGGCATGTTCTTCACCATCGAGCCGATGGTGAACCTGGGCAAGTACGCCGTGAAGGTGCTCTCCGACGGCTGGACCGCGGTCACCCGCGACAAGTCGCTGTCGGCCCAGTGCGAGCACTCCATCGGCGTCACCGCGACCGGCGCCGAGATCTTCACCGCCTCGCCCGCGGGCCTCTTCAAGCCGCCGGTCATCGCCGGCTAGGCGCCCCGCCCTCCCGCGCGAACCAGGCCGCCGCGGCGTCGACGAACACGCGCACCGGCGGCGACAGGAGCTTGGCGTTGGCGAACACCGCATGGATCGGCGTCGGCGCCGAGGCCAGGCGCGACGCCAGGTGCACCAGCCGGCCCGCCGCCAGGTCGTCGCGCACCTGCCACTCCGGCGCCAGGATGATCCCCGCCCCCGCCAGCGCCGCTCCATAGAGGCTGTCGGCGTTGTCGCCGCGCAGCCGGCCGGCCGCATCGATCACCACCTCGCCGCCGTCGGCGTCCTGCAGCCGCCAGCGGCCCTGGCTGGCGATGCGCGTGAACACCAGGCACTGGCGCGGGTCGATCTCGGCGGCGCTGTCGATCGGCCCGTTGGCCGCCAGGAACCCCGGCGAACAGCATAGGATCCGGCGGAACTCGCCCAGCTTGCGCGCGATCAGGCTGGACGGCTCCAGCTCGCCCGTGCGCACGGCCACGTCGAACCCCTCGGCGACCAGGTCGACGAACCGGTCGGACAGCGACAGCTCCACCTCCAGCAGCGGATGCTCGGCCAGGAGACGGCCCGCCAGCCCCGACACGGCCATGCGTCCCAGGATCGCCGGCGCGGTGACCCGCAGCACGCCGGCCACCTCGCCGGAGTCGCGGCGCAGCGCGGCCTCGGCCTCGGCCACCTCGGCGAGCACGCGCCGGCAATGCTCCAGATAGGCGCCCCCGGCGGCGGTCAACGACAGCCCCCGCGTGTTGCGGTTCAAGAGCCGGGTCGAAAGCTGCGCCTCCAGGGCGGCCACCTTGCGGCTGATCGAGGAGACCGGCGTGTCCACGCGCCGGGCCGCGGCCGTGAAGCCGCCGCTCTCCACCACCGCCACGAACGCCGCCATCGCCTCCAGGCGATCCATTCGTTCACCACAATTCTGACAACACCGACAAACTTTATGCGCCCATTATCGCCCATCTTTGCCGAATTTGAAACAGTGCTTTCCGGTCGGTCGGCTTGTCGCCGCGTCACCAGCCTCGATAGTGGGCCGCGAGCGGGCCGCCGCGCGCCTATGGCGGACGGCCCCCGACAGGGAACGAGGACGCCAAGGATGAAACTGACTCCAACGCTCAAAAACATGGTCATGTCCGCCGACGAGGCGGCGACCCTGGTGGCCGACGGCGCTCGCGTGGGCATGAGCGGCTTCACCCGGGCCGGCGACGCCAAGGCCCTGCCCGAGGCCCTGGCCCGGCGGGCCGAAGCCGAACCCTTCTCCATCAGCCTGGGCACGGGCGCCTCGCTGGGCTACGGCGCCGACGGGGTGCTGGCCGACGCCGGCGTGCTCGAGCGCCGCTATCCCTTCCAGGCCGACCCGCAGCTTCGCGGCGCGATCAATCGCGGCGACGTGCTCTATCTCGACCAGCATCTGTCCGAGACCGCGGAGGCTATCCGCGCCGGCCACCTGCCCGCGCCGAACGTGGCCATCGTCGAGGCCCTGGCCGTCACCGAGGAGGGCGTGACGCCCACCACCTCGGTCGGCAACACCCCGCTGTTCCTCGACCGCGCCGAGACGGTGATCATCGAACTCAACCGCGCCCAGCCCGACGCGCTGATCGGCGTGCACGACATCTACGATCCCGGCCCCTGGGGGAGCCGCGCGCCGATCGGCGTGCACGCCCCGGCCGACCGCATCGGCAAGACCGCCATCCCGCTCGACCTTTCCAAGGTGAAGGCCGTGGTCGTCACCGACCGGCCCGACGCCCCCGCGCCGGTCGCCGGCGCCGAGGGCGAGACCGGCCAGATCGCCGGCCTGCTCCTGGAATTCCTGGCCAGCGAGATCGCCAAGGGCCGGCTGGACGAGAGCCTGGCGCCGGTGCAGGCCGGCATCGGCGCGGTGGCCAACGCCGTGCTCGGCGGCTTCGCCGACGGGCCCTTCGACAACCTGACCATGTACAGCGAGGTGCTGCAGGACAGCACTTTCGACCTGTTCGATTCCGGCCGGCTACGCTGCGCTTCGGGCTCGTCGATCACCCTGGGCTCGCGGCGCGACGCCCTGGAGAATTTCGAGCGCTACCGCGACCGCGTGGTGCTGCGCCCGCAGGAGATCTCCAACCACCCGGAGATCATCCGTCGCCTCGGCGTGATCGCCATCAACACCGCCCTGGAGGCGGACATCTACGGCGCGGTCAACTCCACGCACGTGAACGGCTCGATGATGTTCAACGGCGTCGGCGGCTCCGGCGACTTCGCGCGCAACGCGCGCCTGTCGGTGTTCGTCTGCCGCGCGGCGGCCAAGGGCGGGGCGCTGTCGGCCATCGTGCCCATGGCCAGCCACGTGGACCATCCCACCCAGGACGTGGACGTGCTGGTCACCGAATTCGGCCTGGCGGACCTGCGCGGGCGCGCCCCGCGCGAGCGCGCGCCGCTGATCATCGAGAACTGCGTCCACCCGCGCTTCCGCGACATGGCGCGCGACTACTACCGCCGGGCCGTGCGCCGCGGCGGCCACACGCCCCACCTGCTGGACGAGGCCTTCGCCTGGCACGAGCGGGCCGCCCGCCTGGGCGACATGGCGCCCGAGCAGGAAGCGCTCTGCGCCTGAGGCCGGTCAGCCGCCCAGCATCGCCATCAGCTTCAGGACGGTGTTCCAGTTGCGGGCGGTGCCGGGTGCGCCGAGCCGGGCCTCGATCAGGCGCGGGGTGAGCTTCGAGGTCCCCGCGCCCTGCGGAAAGTGGATGTAGGCCGAGCGGCCGGTCGCGGCCACGCGCTCGCCCGCCTGGCCCGCGGCCTCCAGCGCCGCCGGCCCGGCCGGATCGGCCGGCGCCTTCAGCGGCATGACCATCAGCCGGCTGGGCTCGTCCCGCGCGGCCTCGGCGAACGGGTTGGCCGCGATTACCGCCCGCCACTCCTCGGGCCCGCGCACGAAGACCGCGCTCTTCAGGCCAAGCCGGGCGGCGGCCTCGGCCTCCAGCCGCGCCTCCAGGTCGGCCTCCTCGCCCTGGCCGTGGAACACCACGCTGCCGGCCGCCTGCAGCGTCGCCGCCGGGCCGAGCCCCAGGTCATCGAACAGCGCCTTCAGGTCGCTCATCGCCACCTTGCCGCTTCCGCCGACATTGACCGCCCGGAACAGGGCGATGCGCGCGCTCATCGGGATTTCCACCTTGCCAAACCGGAACACATGGGGAACATCTATGCCATCCCCGGATCGCGCGAGGCAAGGCCGTGACCGACATCGGCGAAGTTTCCGACCTTTCGGCCCTGTGGGGCGCGCCCGCGGCCCGGCCGAAGCGGCGGGATAAGCCGCACTATCTGGGCCACCGCGATCGCCTGCGCCAGCGGGCGGCCGAGGGCGGCCTTTCCGCCCTGCCCGACTATGAACTCCTGGAGCTCTACCTGTTCCGCGCCATTCCGCGCGGCGACGTCAAGCCGCTGGCCAAGGCGCTGCTCGCCCGCTTCGGCTCGGTGGGCGCGGTGCTGGGCGCCTCGCCGGCGGAGCTGAAATCGGTGAAGGGCGTGGGCGAGGCCGCGGCGCTGGACCTGAAGCTGGCGCATGAGGCGGCCTTGCGTGTCGGCCGCGAGGCCGTGGGCAAGCGTGCGGTGATCACCTCCTGGTCCCAGCTCCTGGCCTATGTGAAGACCGCCATGGCGCACGAGCCGCGCGAACAATTCCGCGTGCTCTTCCTCGACAAGAAGAACCAGCTCATCGCCGACGAGGTGATGAACCACGGCACCGTCGACCATGCGCCGGTCTATCCGCGCGAGGTGATGCGCCGGGCGCTGGAGCTGTCGGCCAGCGCGATCATCCTGGTCCATAACCATCCCAGCGGCGATCCGACGCCATCGTCGGCCGACGTGGACATGACCCGCCAGATCGTCGAGGCCGGCCGGCCGCTGCGCATCGCCGTGCACGACCACCTGGTGGTCGGCCGCGACGGAACCGCCAGCTTCAAGGCGCTGGGGCTGATGTAGCGGCCTATCCGCCGGACTGGAAACGGCGGTGCAGGCGCTCGCGGCTTTCCGGGCAGCCCTGCCGCGCCACGTCCACCTTCGGCCCGGAGACGAGGTAGGCCGCGTAGCGCGCCGCCGGCCCCGACGGCAGGCCCCGGTCGAACGCCGCCACATAGGTCACGCTGGCGAAGCAGCTCTCCAGCCGGTCGGGCTTTAGCCGCCGCGCCAGGTCGACCACCAGCCCGGGCCGATCGAGCCCGGCCGGGGGCTTGGGTTCGAAGGCGTAGCGCTCGCGCTCGAAGATCTGCGCCACCGGCGCGTCGATCAGCCGTTCGCTCTGCAGCTCGGCGAGCGTGCCGTAGCTGACCGTGCCGACCCATTCGGCGCCCGTCTTGCGCCGCTCGGCCTCGACCTGGAGGCTGAACTCGCGCCAGCCGCGCAGCGCCAGGATCGGATCGAACGCGCCGAACGCCGGCGAATGCATCTGGGTCATGTACCAGAGCACCGCGACCGACAGCAGCAGGCCCAGCCACGCGCCCGCCAGCCGCCACAGCCGCGCGCCGGCGCCGCCAGGCCATTCCTCCGCGGCGAAGGCCGCGCAGACCACCAGCGGGCCGAACATCGGCGCGGGCCAGTGGCCCTGGACCGACGCATGCAGCCCGTGCAGCAACAGATAGCCGGCGAACGGCGCGATCATCAGCACCGGCAGCGCCAGGTCCGCGCGCCGTGCGGCGGTGGAGGCGCGCCAGGGCATGGCGAGCCCGCGCGCCGCATAGCTCGCCACCATCGGGTTCAGGAGGAAGGTCTGGGCCACCAGGAGCTCGGCCACGTGGCCCGGCGAGAAATGGCCGCTGGTCACCCGCCCGAACTGCTTGGCGAGCGTCACCCAGTGATGGCCCGCGTTCCAGATCACGTTCGGAGCCACGACCGCCGCGGCCGCGGCCAGGGCCAGCCAGGGCCAGCGCGTCTTCAACAGCGCCCGGCGCTCGGCGTCGGCGACCAGCCAGAGGAACACGCCCGCGCCGAGGAAGAGGCCGGAGTACTTGGACAGCACCGCAAGCCCCGCCGCCGCCCCGGCCGCCAGCCACCAGGCCGGCGCGCCGAGCTGGGCGCGGCGCAGCGCCCACAGGGTGACGAGCCAGAAGAGCACGCCCGGCGCGTCCGGCACGGCCAGCATGCCGCCGACGCCCACGGTGATCGTCGCGTTGAGCCAGACCGCCGCGCGCAGCCCCGCCTGATCGCTCCCGCCGAACGCCTTGACGATGTCGGCGATCAGCAGCCCCTCGAGCGCCGTGGCCAGGATCGGCGCCAGGCGCACGCCCAGCGGATTGTCGCCCGCCAGCCCGATCCCCGCGCGGATCCACCAGGCGATCATCGGCGGATGGTCGTAGTAGCCGAACGCCAGATGCTGGGCCCAGAGCCGGTAGTAGGCCTCGTCCTCGGTCAGGTGGGTCCAGCGGGCGGCCAGAACCCGCACGAGCGTCGCCAGGGCGACGAACAGCCAGAGCCTCGCCCTCGGAGACGAAGTCCAGGCCATCACCAGACGGCGATCGAGGTGGTCAGATAGTTCCAGGCCGCGCCGACCACCGCCCCGCTGGCGCCGGCGAACCACCAGGCCACGGCGGTCTGGTGCATCACGTCGGCCACCGCCACGTTCGCCGCCAGGCCCATGGAGCACAGCAGGCAGAACCGCAGGTAGCCGGTCAGGAGCCGCCAGCCGCGCTTGCGGCGGTCGCGATAGGTCACCGCGTTGTTGATCAGGTAGTTCGAGGTCATCGCCCCCGCCGCCCCGCCGAACTGGGCCAGGGCGAAGGCGGCGTTCAGGCCCAGCAGGGTCTTGAGCAGCGTCAGGTGGATCGCCACGCCGCTGGCGCCGACCAGGCCGAACATCAGCATCCGCGGCGAGATCAGGTCGTGGCTGAGCTTGGAGGCGATCAGGCCGAGGTATTGGGCCACGACCCCGCTGTCGAGCTTGCTGACGCCGGCGGTGCGGGCGCGGAACTCATAGGGCAGCTCCAGGCACCTGGGCGGCGTGTCCTGGCTGGCGACGATGTCCAGCAGCACCTTGAAGCCGTCGGTCGACAGGCGCTTGGCCACCCCGTCCACCAGCTCGCGGCGCAGCATGAAAAAGCCGCTCATCGGGTCGGAAAGCTCCACCGACAGCGCCCGCCTTCCGAGCCAGACGGCCAGGCGGCTTCCCCACTGGCGGCGGCGCCCGTCCAGGCCCACGATCACCGCGCTGGCGCCGCCCACGTAGCGGCTGCCCACCACCACGTCGGTGCGGCCCTCGCGCAGGATGCCCAGCATCAGCGGCAGGAGCGCCTCGTCGTGCTGCAGGTCCCCGTCCATCACGGCGACGAAGGGGGCCGAGCTGGCCAGGGCGCCCTCGATCACCGCGCCGGCCAGACCGCGCCGCGACACCCGGCGCAGGCACTGGATGCGCACGTCCTCGGCGGCGATCGCCTTGACCGCCTCGGCGGTTCCGTCGGGGGAATCGTCGTCGACGAAGATGAGCTGCCACTCGACGCCGGCCAGCACCGTGCGCAGCCGATCCACCAGAGTCTCGACGTTGCCGCGCTCGTTGAAGGTGGGGACGACGATGGTCAGTTCGGGCCCTGGCCGCGCCGCGCTCCAGGCTTGGACTTGGTCTTCTGTTCTTTCACCAGCAGGCGTCGACATGCGGCTCTCCGGGCCGCACGCCGGCCCTTCAGAGCAATGACGACGCGGCCCGTCGGGCCCCTCAAAAGAAAATTGCGGAGCCCGCGGAAAGGCGTCAGCCGACGAAGGGCGGCAGGTTCAGGCTGAGCGCCCAGACCGCGCCCGCGCCGCCGAGGCTGATGGCGACGCCGTAGGGGATGCCCTGCTCGGAGCTAAGCCGCGCGCCGGACAGGAGCGCCATCAGGGTCCAGCGCGGACGCATGATCAGGGAGACCACCGCCATCACGCCGCCGACCAGCACCGTCGCCAGGGCGAAGGCGCCCAGGTGGGTGATGCCGGCGAAGAGCGCCACGGCGGCGAAGAGCTTGGCGTCCCCGGCGCCGACGACGCCGAAGGCGTAAAGCCCGAAGCCGACGGCGAAGGCCAGCGCACCCGCGCCGAGCGCGCCCGGCAGGCTGACCGCGCCGCCAGCGATGGCCCACAGCGGAAATAGCGCCAGCACCAGGATCACGGCCAAGTTCGGGATGCGCCGCGTGCGCACGTCGCTCAGCGCCGCCCATCCGAGCACGCCGGTCAGCAGCGCGGCGGTGACGACCTGGGCGGCCTCAGGGAACGACATGGCCGTCGTCCCCGGCCCGCGCGGCGAGGGCGCGGACGATCTCCAGGTTGGCCGAAGCGCGGTCGTAGTACTCGCCCTTGGTCGCCATCGCCTGCTCGAGCAGATCCTCGGCGGCCGCGTAGTCGCCACGCATGCCCGCGGCGAAGCCGGCGTTGTTCAGGTTGGCGGCGGTCTCGGCGTTCACCCCGCCGGCCGTCGCGCGCCTGTAGTCGCCGCCCATGGCGAGCGCCAGGCGCAGGTTCGTGCGCGCCTCGGCCAGGTCGGGCCGCTTGGCGAGCGCGGCGACGAAATCGGCCACCGCCGCGTCGCGCTGGTGGCGCAGCAGCCGCGAATAGCCGCGGTTGTTGAGCGCCTGGGCCGCGCCGCCCGACGCGTCGATGGCGTGGGCGTAGGCGTCGTCCGCCTCGTCCCACTTGGCCAGGCCGTCGTATTCCGCGCCCAGGGCGTTCCAGGCGCGCCAGGCGTTCGGGTCCTCGGCCACGGCGCGCTGCAGCACCGGCACGGCCTCGCCGGAGCGGCCGGCCAGCGCTAGCGCCAGCCCCTGCCCCTCCAGCGCCTGGGCGTGGGTCGAAGCGGTCTGCTCGGCGGCCTGGTAGTCGGCCAGCGCGGCGTTGTAGCGGCCCCGCGCGAGGTTGAGCTCGCCGCCCAGCAGGTTCAGGCGGGGATCCTTCATGCCGCCGAGGCTCGCCTCGTCGAGCATCCGGGCGGCGTCGAGCAGCCGCTCCTCGTTGATCGCCCGCCGGATTTCGACGACCGCCCGCTCGGCCATGTCGGGCGCGGGCGCGCGCGCCGCGGCCCATTGCGGAGCGGCGGCGAGGGTCAGGACAAGCAACAGAGCTCCCAGGCGTTTCATGACGAGCCTCCCTTGGCGGCGGCCGGCGACCACGGCGCGGCGCGCCAGCTCAATGCATCGCGCCCCAAGGTCAGGCGGACGCCGGCGCAGGGCGCGGCGCACTCGACCATCGCCACCTTCGACGGAAGCGTCCGCGCGAGGGCCTGGGCCGTGCCCTGGTCTTGCGATGCAAAGGTGATTGTCGAGGCCTCGGCGGGCGAGGCCTTGGTCAGGGCGGCCTTCTGCGCCGACCACCCCAGCCGGGCGAGTTCGGCGCGGACGGGCTCGCCCGCCCCCGCGCGGCCGGTCGCGTCGGCGATGCGCAGCGGATGGCCGGTCAGCAGCGGCAGCCGCCGCACGGCCTGCTGCGGCGAGGCGTAGGCGAGCCGGATGACGCCCGGCGCGGCCGTCTGCGCCGGCGCGGCCCTGGCGGGCGCGACCTCGGCTGGACTGGCCGGCGAAGCCTTCGGCGGCGAGGCGGCGGCCAGCAGCACCGGCGCCTGGGCGCGCTGCCGCAACTCGGCCGAATATGTCCGGTTCGCCTCGATCACCGGCGAGTCCGGCTGCAGCGCCGCAGCCATCCGGTAGTAGCGGGCGCTGAGGTCGAACCGGCCGAGCTTGTCGTAGACCACGCCGAAGGCGTTGAGCACGCGAACGTCGTCGGGCGCCTGGCCGCGGGCCAGTTGCAGGGCTTCGAGCGCCCGGGCGTAGTCGCGCCGTTCGATCGCGGCGGCCGCGTCGGCGTAGTAGCCGTCGACCGTCCCGGCCTTGGCGTCGTCGGCCGCGTGCACGGGCGTCACGCGCGCCCAATGCGCGACCTTCGGCAGGAAGGCGCACCCGCCAAGGCCGACGGTCAGGACGAGGCCGGCCGTCGCGGTCAGCATCATGGAGCGGCTGTTCATCGCGCTTCCCCCTAGCGCCCCACCAGGGCCGGCATCAGGATGCGGATCACGTCGATCGCGGCCGGAAGCAGCAGCGCCACGACGATCACCGGCATGAAGCAGGCCACCAGCGGCAAGGTCATGAGGACGGGGATGCGCATCGCCTTCTCCTCGGCCTTCATGAAGCGCGTCTCGCGCATCTCGGCGGCGTAGGTGCGAAGGCTCTGGCCGATGCTGACGCCCAGCGCGTCGGTCTGGATCAGCAGGGCGACAAACGACTTCACCGCGTCGACGTCGACACGGTCGGCCAGGGCGCGCAGGGCGTCGCTGCGTCCGCGTCCGGCGCCGATCTCCTCGGAGAGACGGCGGAATTCCTCGGAGACCCGCGGATGGGATTCGCGCACCTCCTCGCCGACGCGCACGAACGCGCCCTCCAGGCCGAGGCCCGCCTCGACGCAGACGACCAGCAGGTCCAGCGCGTCAGGGAACTCATGCTCCAGGTCGGACCGGCGGTCAGAGGCGCGCCGGTCGATGACGGCGCGCGGGACCACCAGGCCCAAGCCGCACAGCATGAGCGGCAGGACGACCGCGCCCAGTCCGGTCAGGGGCCGGCCGGCCAGCGCCGAGCCGAAGATCAGCAGGATGGGCAGACCGATCGCCAGGGAGAAGCGGATGATCACGTACCAGACCGGCGCGGCGGCCTGGTTGAAGCCGGCCAGCGACAGGTCGCGCTTGAGCTTGGAGGCGTCGTCGCCCTGGTTGAGCGAGGTCGCCTCCTGCACCCACCGCAGGAAGCGGTTGTCCACCGTCTCGCGCTTGAGCACCGAGGCGGAGGCCGGCGTCCTGGCGACCGCCGAGCCGTCGCCCAGGCGGCGGCGCACGGCGAGGTAGGAGCCGAACGCCCGCGTGGCCATGAGCGTGGCGGTGAAGACGATGAAGAAGGTCAGCACCTGGATCAGCGCGTTGATCGTCGAGGTCATCCGCGCCCCCTAGTACTTGAAGTTGATGATGCGGTAGATCATCACCCAGCCGACGCCGTAGATGAGCAGCGTCAGGACGACGACCGGCCAGAAGATCGGATCCGAGAACTTGTCCGAGTAGACGCTCGGATGGATCAGAAGCTGAAACCCGACCATCAGGACCGGCAGTACGCTGAGCAGGATGGCCGAGGCCCTTCCCTCGCTCGAGACCGAGCGCACGCGCTTGGCCAAGGTCGCGCGGCCGCGCATGACGCCGGCCAGCCCCTCGAGGATCTCCGCCAGGTTGCCGCCCGTCTCCGACTGGACGCTCACGCCCACGGCGAAGAAGTGCGCGTCGCCCGAGCCCGTGCGGCGGGCGAAGTTGGCCAGCGCCTCCTTGAACTCGATCCCATAGGTCGTTTCGTCGACGATCAGCCCGAACTCCGAGCCCAGGGGATCGCCCAGCTCGTCGGAGGCGAGCTGCACCGCCGAGACCACGGGATGGCCGGCGCGCAGGGCGCGGTTGATGATGTCCAGCGCTAGCGGCAGTTGCTCCTCGACCTTGCGGATCCGCGCATTGCGCAGCCGGCGCAGCCAGAGCCACGTCGCCACCGCGGAGATCGAGCAGGCGCCGATCGCCGACATCAGGCCGTTCAGGATCACGCCGTGCGTGGCGCCGGCCTGGGCCATGGTGAGGCCGAGCAGCCAGAGCGCCACCGCCCCGGCGGCGGCCACGCCCGCGAGCTGGGCCGGCGTCATGGCCAGCCCGGCCTGGCCCAGATAGGCCGCGACCGAGTCGTGCAGGGCCACGAGCCGGTCGCCGCCGAACCTCGGCTTCACCGGCTGGCGGACGAGCGAGGCGTAGACCTGCTCGCGGCTGATCCCCGCCTCGAGCATCGTCAGCCGGCGATTGACCCGCCGGCCGCGGTCCCGCGCGCGGAAGAGCACGCCGGCGGCGGCCTGGGCGAGCACCACCACCGCGACGAACGCCAGCACATAGACGATGGGGGCGAGCGAGGTCGGCATGGCTACCCCAACCGGCGTCCCGCCGCGAAGGTCATCTGCGGAAGCTCGATGCCGCGGGCGGCCAAGACCTCCAGGAAGCGCGGGCGCACGCCCGTCGTCTCGAATTCGCCCATCACCCCGCCCTGGGCCGTGCGCCCGTGGCGGCGGAAGCGGAACACCTCCTGCAGGGAGATGACGTCCTCCTCCATGCCGACGACCTCGGAGATGGAGACCACCCGGCGTCGGCCGTCGTCCATGCGCTCGACCTGCACCACGATGTTGATGGCCGAGGCGATCTGCTGGCGGATCGAGCGGGGGGCGATGTCCAGGCCCGCCATGCCGATCATCTGTTCCACCCGCGCGATGGCGTCGCGCGGGGAGTTGGCGTGGACGGTGGTCATCGAGCCTTCGTGGCCCGTGTTCATCGCCTGCAGCATGTCGAACGCCTCGCCGGCGCGCACTTCGCCCACGATGATGCGGTCGGGCCGCATGCGCAGGGCGTTGCGCACCAGGTCGCGCTGGGTGACCTCGCCCTTGCCCTCGATGTTGGCGGGACGCGTCTCCAGGCGGCCCACGTGGCTCTGCTGAAGCTGCAGTTCGGCGGAGTCCTCGATCGTGACGATCCGCTCGTGATCGTCGATGTAGGCCGACAGCGCGTTCAGCAGGGTGGTCTTGCCAGACCCGGTGCCGCCGGAGATCAGGATGTTGCGCTTGGCACGGACCATGCCGCGCATCAGGTCGGCCATCTCGGCGGTGATGCTGCCCAGCTCGACCAGGCGGCTCATGTGGATCGGCGTGCGGGCGAACTTGCGGATCGAGACCAGCGGGCCGTCCACCGCCAGCGGCGGGATGATGGCGTTGACGCGGCTGCCGTCCGCCAGGCGCGCGTCGACCATCGGCTGGGATTCGTCCACCCGCCGCCCCACCGCCGCGACGATCTTGTTGATGATGCGGATCAGGTGGCGGGCGTCCTGGAACTGCACGTCGGTGTGCTCGAGGATGCCGTCGCGCTCCACATAGACCGTGGTGTGGGTGTTGATGAGGATGTCGTTGATCGACTCGTCCTTGAGCAGCGGCTCAAGCGGGCCGAGGCCGAGCAGTTCGTCCAGCACGTCCTCGATCAGCCGGTCGGTTTGGCTGAGGCTCAGGATCCGCTTCTCGTCGGCCAGCAGGGCGCTGACCGCGCCACGGATCTCCAGGCGAAGCTGCTCGCGCGGGGTCTTGTCCAGCAGGCTGAGGTTCAGCAGCTCGATCAGCCGCTGGTGGATGCGCACCTTCAGGGCCGTGGCGCCCTCGATCGGGGTCGCGCCGGCCGGCGCGGCGGTGGGCGGCGGGGTCTCGGCCGGGCGCCACAACATCGGCCCTATCTCCACAGCCGCAGTGCGGACGCGGGCGCGGCGGCGGGCGCGGCGGACGTGGCCGCCAGGCGGTCGGCCAGCTCGCCGATCGCCTTCTCCAGCTTGGTGCCGCGCCGGACCTGGCTCAGCTCCAGGCCCTCGTTGATGGCGCCCAGCATCGCGCGCCGATCCTCCGGCAGCACCACGTCGAACGCGCGCCCCAGGGCGCGCTCGGCGGTCTTGACCGGCAGCGTCGCGGTCTGTTCGCCGCTGAGGCCGTTGCAGGCCAGGATCAGCGGCTTCCCGTCCAGTTGCTGGGAGGCCAGGATGCTGAGCTGACGCTTGACGAGCTGGACGTGCGGCACCGTCAGGGTGGTCACCAGGACGATGCGGTCGGCCTGGCTCAGCACCTGGTTGGTCCACGCGGTCCAGACCGACGGAAGGTCGACGAGCGTGAGCGCGAAGTCCCGCCGCAGGCCAGAGATCAGGGCGTCGGCCTGCGCCGGGTCCAGGGTCTCCAGCGGCAGGAGCTCGCGCGGCGCGGCCAGCAGCCGCGCGCCCGACCGATGGGTCGCGAGCGCCGTGGCGAAGGGGGTCTCGGCCAGGCCGGGCCCGGCGCTCAGGCAATCGGCGACGGTGACCGCGTCCTGCAGGTCCAGATAGAGCGCGGCCGCGCCGAACTGCACGTCGAGGTCGGCCACGCAAACCTGGCCGGCCGTCCTTCCCGCGAGCTGCGCGGCGGCTTGCACGGCGAGCGAGGTGGCCCCCACGCCGCCGCCGGCCTTGAGGAAGGCGACGACCTCGCCGCTTCGCCGCCGTTCGACCGGCGCCGGCCCGCTGAGCAGCCGCTCCAGGCACAGGGCGAGCGCGGCCTCGCTGAGCGGCGCGGGCAGCACGTCGGCCGCCCCCTCGCGCACCAGGAGGCGGGTGGTCATCACGTCGGCGTCCTGCAGGGCGACGACGATCTGCAGGCTGCGCGAGGAGAGCCGCAGCCGCTCGACCAGCGTCTCGATCTGGCCGGACGAGGCCGCCGAGGCCGCGACGATCAGCACGTCCAGCGCCGGCAGCCTCTGCGGCCAGGCCGCGCTGACCGACTTGAACTCCACGTTGGGGAACAGCGCCGCCAGGGAGGCGAAGCGCTCGTCGCCGCCGATGGCGCCTTCCACCACGCCGACGGTCCGGCCCGGCGTGGGGCCCCGCGCGCGCTCGACGTCCGTCGCCGCGCTCTCGAATTTCCTAGGTAGGTCCGTCATTTCCGCTGCCGCCACGTCAGGCGCCCCAAAACCGAAAGGATCGGCCGGACGCGGTCTCGACGTGCAAATCGGCGGCCAAGGACGGGGGGATGGCGGTGGCTCGCATGCTACTTGCTCGTCGTCGATCCGGACTCCAGGCTCACGCCCGACGCGCCGCCGGACGTGGGCGCGACGACCTTGCCCTTGGCGTAGCGGTCCTGCGCCAGCCCCACGCGCGCGCCGTCCGAGCCCGGCGCGGGATCGCCCGTGTAGCGCGCGTCGGGATCGGCGATCTGGGCGGCCAGGTCCTGGCGCAGCGCCACGCCGAAATCGCTGGTGAGGTGCTCGGGCGCGGTCACGCACCCGCTCAGGCCAAGGCCGGCGACGCCGGCGACGAGGAGGGCCGTGCGAATGATCATGGCGGGCTTCCTAGAAGAGGACATGGCCGTGAGGTCCCTCGATCCCGCCCTTGCCGGGCTCGGAGCTCAGCAGCGCGCGGTCCTCGGGGCGCAGCTTCGGCGCGGGGCCCTGCTGGGCGCCCAGGAGGAACAGCTCCAGGTCGGACGGCGGCGTGAAGGTTTCGCCCGGCAGCGCCACCGGCCCGCGGCGCGGGGTGACCAGGTGCGGCGTCACCACGATCACCAGTTCGGTCTCGTCGCGCTGATAGCCGTTGGACTTGAAGAGCGCGCCCAGCACCGGCATGTCGCCCACCCAGGGCAGTTGGCGCACCTCGCTCTGGTAGTCTTCCTTCAGCAGCCCGGCGACGGTGAAGGACTCGCCGTCGCGCAGCTCCACCGTGGTGTTGGCGCGGCGCACCTTGATGCCGGGCACCTTGATCGTGCCGAGGTCCACCGAGACCGTCGGGTCGATGCTCGACACCTCCGGCTTGGCCACGATGTTCATCAGCCCGTCCTTCAGGAGGGTCGGGGTGAAGGCCAGCGAAACGCCGAACTGCTTGTATTCGATGGTGATCGTCGGCGTCTGTCCGTTGGTGTTGGACTGCGCCACGGGGATCGGGAACTCGCCGCCGGCCAGGAACGAGGCGGTGTCGCCCGACATGGCCACCAGGTTCGGCTCGGCCAGGGTCTTGACCAGGCCCTTGGTCTCCAGCGCGTCGAGCAGGATCTCCAGGTTGCCGTTGTAGAGGGCCGAGACCAGGCCGAAGGTGTTGGCCGAGGTGACGTTGCCCAGGTTGGTGTCGCCGGTGAACACCGAGACCTGCGGCTGGTCGCCCGACAGGCTGCGGTTGACGTTCAGCCGCAGGTTCTTGGCCACCGTGCGCTGCATCTCGACGAAGCGCACGGAGAGCATGATCTGCTGGGTGCCCTCGACCCCCAGCATGTTCACCACCTTGGTCGGCGCGTAGGACTCGGCCAGGGCCAGCACCTTGTGCAGGTTGGCCGGGCTCGACACCGATCCGGAGAGCACGATCGACTGGTTGGCCGGGCGCACGGCGATGTCGTGCTCTTCGGGCAGGATCTCGTTCAGCCGCGTCTTCAGTCCCTCGATGTCGGCCGAGACGACCACGTTCGCGGCCGAGATGAGCTGCTTGCCAGGGCCATAGACCGACAATGCGGTCGAGCCGATCTGCTTGCCGACCACATAGATCGAGCGGTTGGTCAGCGGCAGCACGTCGGCCGTGTCGGAGTTGGCGATCATCACGTCGGTGTAGGGCGCGGGAAGCTCGATCACCTGCGACTTGCCGACCGCGACGGCGACCTCGGCGCTCGCCGGGGACGCCGCTTCCGCCTGGGCCAGGACCGGCGCGGCCGCGCCAGAGGCCAGGAAGATGGCTAGCGCCAGGGCCGCTCCGTGTCTGGTCGATCTGGAAACTGCGAACACGTCATTTCCCACGCGCCCTTCCGGCGCGCCTCTGTTTGGTTTGCGCCTATCGCCCGGCGAGCTGGTATCCGGTGGTCTCCACGCCCCGGGTCACGCGCACCTCGATGGCTTGGGGACGGGCGGCGGCCTTGGCGCGGACCCGGCGGCCGGGTTCGGCCCGCGGGACGGTCCCGCTCAGGTCGGCGACGGTGAAGGTCTTGCGCGGCAGGACCGCGTCGTCGGAGATCTGGCGCAGCGCCAGCGAGACGGTGCCCAGCGACAGCGCCAGCGGGATGGCCTGGGCCTGGTCGGGGCTCACCTCGACCGTCACCGCCTTCGACACCACCGGCTTGTCGGCCTCGGTGTCCGCGGTCTGGTCGACCGCCAGCACCAGGGCGTTCTCGGCCAGGACCTCGGTGAGGTTGGTCTCGGTCTCGCCCTGCTTGACCGTGCGGGTCAGAAGGATGTCCACCCGGTCGCCCGGCAGGGCGAACCCGCCCACGGCGGTGACCGCGTCGGAGCGGATGCTCACCGCCCTCATGCCGGGCGTCAGCACGCCGGACAGGTTGAACTTGCCGTTGGCGCCGGTGAGCTTGGCGTTCAGCACCGGCTCGTTCACGTCCATCGGGCGCAGGGCGGTGCGCGAGACGCCCTTGCCGGCAAGCTGGTCGACGGATTGGAAGGCCCCGGCGGGCACGGCCGCCTTGGGATAGTTGACGACCTTCAGCATGGCCGGCTTCAGCTCGGCGCCGCGCGCGATCGCCGTCGCGGCGACCACCACGGGCGTGACGTTGCTCTCGGCCACCGCGGCCGGCTTCTGCGCGCTCAGCATGCCGCGCACCAGCACCACGGCGATGACGCCGAGCAGGATGGCTATTGCGAAGGATGCGATCGTTCGGACTGACATCGCCGGTTGCTCAGGCATGACCCGGCGTTCGCACGGACCGGATGGGTGCCGCGCGCCGGGCGTCGTTGAAGTCGAAGCGCGCCGCGGCCCTCATCGGACCGCGGCCGCGGCCAATTCGCTAGTTCAGTTGGCCGTTGATGATGACCGAGGCGCGATTGAGCGCCGCGGAGATCGCGTTGCCCAGGCCGAGGGCCGAGGCGGCGATCGCGCTGCCGATGATGGCCAGGATGAGGACGTATTCGGCCGCCGAGGCGCCCGACTCGTCTTTGAAGAAGGAAACGAACTTGTTCATGTCGAAGACCCACGTTGCTGTTTGCCGCACCGCATCTGCTTGATGCGATCAAGGTAGGGCCGCCGATCCCCCCGCAAGACCTCCGAACCCTTGAAGCAACGAATCCACAACCTTAGCGATCTGTAAACGCTAATAGATGGTTAACGGCAAGATTTCGCCTTGAAATATTTAAGAAATTCTATCGCCGCGCGATATTCGCCTCAGGTAAGGTTAACATTATTGAATGTTAGAATTTCGAATTCCACCACCAGAACGCGGCCCAGAACATCCAGATCAATTGAGAGTGGCTAGAAGTGCGAGCGCCGCTCCACCCAGAGTCTGAATGACTTAAACGGACGCCTGAGTATTTCGCCCGTCACGCGCATCTATACTTGAGCGCTCGCCCCCTGAGGGAGACGCTCCCTGCGGCCCTAGGCCGACTTGAACCAGGAGCGCGCCGGCGACAGGCGCAGGCCCTTCGTGGCCAGGACCGCGGCGCCGACCGCCGCGAGCGCGAGCAGTGCGAGCGCGAGGGCTTCCTCGGCCGGCGAGTGCTGCGTGGCGAGCAGCATGAACGGAGCGAACGGCGGCGCGTAGATCAGCCAGCCTAGCGCACCGGCCGAATGGTTCGCCGCCAGGGTCGTGAAGAAGACGGCGAGCAGCAGGGCGAACATCGGCCGCGCCAGGTTCTGGGCGTCGGCGTTGTCCCTGGCCCGCGTGCCGGCCGCCACGGTGAGCAGGCCGTAGAAGCCGAACGCCAGCACGTAGATCAGCATGGCGCGGGCCAGCGCCAGCGGATCGGCCAGGCCGTGCAGCAGTTGCGCGATCGCGTCGCTGGCGCCGGGGTTGAGCGCGCCCAGCGCGAGCGCCGAGGCGAACCAGGCGCCCAGGACCACCAGGGAGACCGCGCCGACGCCGATGAGCTTGCCCATGACGATGTCGAACGGCCGGGCCGCGGCCATGAGGCTTTCGAGCGCGCGGTTGGAGCGCTCGCGCACCACCGCCTGCAGCAGCATGCCGAGCGAACCCGTCAGGGTCATCCAGAGCATCATGATCAGGGCGAACCGCGAGGCCGCCGCCGGATCGGTCTTGGCCTTGGCCTCCGCGGCGGCCACCTTGACCGGCTCGCCCACGCCCTCCTCGGCGACAAGCCGGGCCAGCTTGGCGCGCCCTTCGGCGCCCAGCGGAAACGCCTCGCTGAACTGCGCGGTCATCGCCCCGTCGGCGCCGCGCGCCAGCTTCATCGTCGCGGCCGGAGCGATCTCCGAGCCGCCCTGCGCGGCCACGAACGCGCCGCCGGCCAAGAGGAGGGGCGCGACCACCAGGGCCACCCAGAAGCTCACCGTGGTGGTGTAGGTCTTGAACTCGCGCTCGGCGATCAGCAGGGCGGCGCGCATCAGGCGGCCCTGCCGGCCAGCACCGCGCTCGAAGGCGCGGCCAGCTCCCAGAAGGCGGCCTCCAGGTCGGCCTTGATCGGCTCGAAGGCGAGCACCCGCACCGAGCGGGCGGCGAGCGCGCGCAGCAGCGCCGGATGCGTCACCTCCGCCGGCAGGGTCACCCGCCAGCGGCGCGCGGCGCCGACGCCGGTGGACATGGGCCGCGCCTCCCCGCCCACCTCGCGGGCGGCCTCGATCAGGCCCGCCTCGTCCGGCGTGACCAGCACCGCGCCATGGCCGGCCTGCGAGGAGGCCTCGGCGAGCGGGCCTTCGAACACGGTGCGCCCGTCGGCCAGCATGACCACGCGGTCGCAGAGCGCCTCGGCGGCCGACATCGAATGGGTGGAGAACAGGATCGCCCCGCCCGCCCCGCGAAACTCGGCGAACAGCGCCAGGATCTCGCTCTGGGCGATCGGGTCGAGGCCGGACAGCGGCTCGTCCAGGATCAGCAGGTCCGGCTCGTGGGCCAGGGCGCAAAGGATCTGCACGCGCTGGGCGTTGCCCTTGGACAGCTCCTCGATCCGGGCGCCGCGCCGGCCCTCCAGGCCGATCCGTTCCAGCAGCCGGTCGGCCGAGGCCAGCGCCGCGCGCCTGGACAGCCCCTTGAGCCTGGCGCTGAAGGCGATCACGTCGCGCGTGCGCTCGCGCGGGAAGAGGCCGCGTTCTTCGGGAAGGAAGCCGACCCGGCTGCGCGTCGCCGCGCTCGCGGGCTGGCCCATCAGGCGGACCTCGCCGGCGTCGGGCGCGATCAGCCCCATGACGCAGCGGAGCGTGGTGCTCTTGCCCGCGCCGTTCACGCCGATGAAGCCGACCACCTCGCCGGTCCGCACCGTCATCGAAACGGCCTCGATCCCCGCCCCCGTCTGGAAGCGCTTGCGAAGGTCTCGGACCTTCAGGATCTCGGAGGACGGCGGGCGCAGCACGTTGCGAGTAACGCTTTGACGCCCTTAAGCATCTGCTAACGGCGCGGCCCGCGCACGGCTACTTGAGCGGGTAGCAGGCCTCGGCCGAAATCGGCACCGTCCTGGACACCAGGCCGGTGGTGAACACGTAGTTCGCCGTGCCGGTCACCTTATTGCCGCAGCCCGGCCGCGAGAGCGTGAACGTCGGGGTGATTGTCGGCCCCTTGTAGACCGCGGCGGCGTAGGCGGCGACCAGGTCGGGATCGCCCCCGCCGCAGTCGACCTTGACCGTCGCGCACCGCGCCGCGTCCTCCACGGCGAAGTGCAAGGTGGCCATGGTGTAGAGCATCAGGCCCGCGTTGATCACGCCCAGCGTCAGCATCACCAGCAGCGGCAGCACCAGCACGAACTCGGCCGCCGAGGCCCCGCGCTCGTCGCGCAGGCCGCGGATCCAGGCGATCTGACCGAAGCGGCGAAGCATCTAGTTCAGCCTCATCCAAGCCGTCCGCTTCATCGGCGTGGTCAGCATGGAGGCGACCGTCACCCCGCTGAAGACCGGCGTGTAGTCGTAGGAGACGGTCACCTGGATGTAGTCGCCCGGCGCGGTCTTGCTGCCGCTAATCACCGCATCGCAGTTCGCCGGCTTGGCCGTCGGATCGTCCCCGATCGTCCAGGTGTCGCCCACCGCCTGCAGGGTCTGGGCCTCGTCCGTGCAGTACCAGCCCTCGACCGGGGAGCCGGCGTCCAGGCTGATCTGCTCGCCCAGCGAGGTCGACTGGACCGCCGTGGCGACCGCGTTGGAAAGCTCCGGGCAGTTTTCCGTCGCCGGCAGGAAGTCCTTGCTGTTGCAGGTGTACCAGGCCGCCTGGACGCCCGCCTGCGCGGCGAGGTCGAGCTGCATGCGCTGAAAGGCGTAGACGCCGAGATCCACGGCGTTGAGCACGGGAAAGATCAGCAGCGCCAGCCACAGCACGAACTCGGCCGCCGCCGCGCCGCCGGTCTCGCCCAGGAACCGCCGGGCCAGGCCCTTCGCCGATGTCGCTCCAACGCCCACGGTCACTGCACCAGGGCCGGACGGGCCGAGGTCGGCCCGCTCGGCGGCGTCAGGCCCGCCGCGGCGCACTCGCTCTGGTGCTCCAGGATCGTGGCCGTGCCGTTGGACAGGAAGGTGTCGACCACCAGCGCGAAGCAGTCGTGGCCGTTGCTGGCCTTGTTGACGACGCCGCTGAAGGTCACGTCCGCGTTCGGCATGTAGATCAGGCCGGTGATGTCCCAGGTGGGGCTGTTGCCGGCCGCGGACCAGTCGATCCCGCTGGTCAGCGCCGGGTCCTGCACCATGGCGATGCCCGACCAGTCGCCGGTGGTCGGCGCGGCGATGTCGATCGTGCCGCCGCCGACCAGCGTATGCGTCGGGCTCAGGCCCGAGACCGTCGGGCCGGAGAAGATGATGGTCAGTCCCGAACCGGCCGCCGTGCTCAGCGTCATGCCGCTCGGGATGTTCAGGCTGCCGTTCTCGACGACGATCACGCCGCCGTCGGCGGGCGTCGAGACGCTGAGGTTGCCGGTGAGGACCACGTCGCCGCAGTAGATCTTCGGCGTGGAGGTCAGCACCAGCGAGCCGGACAGCTTGTTCGAGGCCGGCGTCGGGCTGTTCTTCTTGCCGGTGTCCTGGGGATAGGTGCTCTTGCTGCCGGCCGGCGAGCAGGTGTTCGCCGGGATCTGGTCGGCCAGGTCGGCGTAGGGATCGGGAATGGGATCGACGCCGGTGGTTCCCGTGCCCCCGGCCGCGCAATCGCTGGTCGTTCCGCCCGCGTCCGAGGCGTCGGCCTTCAGATCGTGGCCCTTGCAGCTCGCATTGCCGTTGGTCGCCACGTTGCAGCCGGTGAAGTCCGCCTTGGGCGAGCCGTGGGTGCTGATGCCGTCGACCGTGGGCCCGCCCGACGCCAGCGCCAGGAGACAGTAGGTGCCCGCCCCGCTCTTGCCGCTGGCGACCGCATAGGCCTGGATCGTCTGGGCCCGCCCGCCGCCCAGCGCGGCGTCGCCGTTGAAGCCGACCAGGCGCACCAGATAGATCGGCGCCAGCCGGGTGATGGTGACGCTGTAGCACTTGGCCGAGCCGTCCGGGCAGGGCGCGGTGTTGCTCGCCGTCACCGTGGTGTTGTCGGCGCCGTCGACGAAGCCGAACTTGGCGGCCACGGACTTGGCCTCGGAATCGTAGGGCTGGCTCAGGCGGACGGTGTGGCAGGAGTCGGCGGCGTCGCAGCCGTTGGTCGCCGCCGCGATGGCCGCGCTGTCGGCCGCGTTCTGCATGGCGCGCTGGGTCAGGAACCAGCTCGACGCCTCGGCGGCCATGCCCAGCACGCCGATCAGCGGCGCCAGCATCAAGGTCAGCAACGGGCTGACGCTGCCGCGCGTGCTGCGGACCATGCCGGCCAGGATTCGGAACACGATCATCGACGTCAGGCCCGTTCAGACGCCCCGGGTCCCGCTCTGGGGCGGCGCGAGGGATCGGACGAACGCAGCAAGAACCACGCCATCCCTCTTGAGCTGGTCGTCGCCAGAACCGCCCTGGGCCGCATGACTAGGTTCGCGCCGGGCCGCGCGATCAAGGCCAGACAAACGCGGCGCGAGGAATTCCTAATTCCCCATAATAGACAAGGCAGTGCTAGTCGGTGTTCAGCCGGTAGCCCTCACCCGCCTCGGCGATCAGGAACCGCGGGTTGGCCGCGTCGGGCTCGATCTTGCGCCGCAGTTGCCAGGCCAGCACCCGCAGGTTCATGGCGTCGGCGTCGGAGCCCGGCCCCCAGACCACCTCGATGATCCGCGAGTGGGAGACGATGACGCCGCGCGCCTCCATCAGAAGCTGCAGCAGCTCGGCCTCCTTCTTGGAAAGCCGCACCGGCTTGCCGTCGACGATCGCGCGGCGGCTGGCCGCGTCCAGTTGCAGCCCCGCGTCCGAACGGCTCTCCAGGGCCGGGCGGATGCGCGGGGGCCGCAGCGCCACGCGGATGCGCGCCAGCAGTTCGCCCATGTCGAAGGGCTTCTGCACGTAGTCGTTGGCCCCGATGTCCAGGGCCGCGATCTTCTCGCGTTCCGAATCCCGGGCGGAGATGACGATCACCGGCGCGCGGGTCACCGCCTTGGCCTGGTTGATCACCTCCTTGCCGTCGGCGTCGGGCAGGCCCAGGTCGAGCAGGATCACGCCGAACTCGTCGCGGATCAGGTGCTTGAGCGCGTCGACGCCCCGGCCGACGGTGGTCACCACGTAGCCGGCCTGCCGGAGCGAAGTATCGAGCATGCGGGCCAAGGGCTCTTCGTCTTCGACGACGAGGATCTTTGCGGCGGACATCACGGCGTCTCCACAAGCGGAAGTGAAATTGAAACGACAAGGCCGGTCTGGCCGTCGCCGCGGTTGGCCGCCTCGACAGAACCGCCCATCATGACCATCAGGCTTCGCGTAATGTAAAGGCCCAGTCCCAGGCCCGGCGCGGAAGCATTGTTGCGATAGAAGCGCTCGAAGATCTGTCCTTGACTGGACTGCGGCACGCCGCAGCCCTGGTCGATGACGTCGATAGTCACCATTCCGGGCGATCGCCGGCCCTTGACTTGGACGACCGTGCCCTCGGCGCTGTACTTGATCGCATTCTCCAGGACATTGCCGAAGACTTGTCCGAGCAGTTTGGCGTCGGCGCGCGCCTGGGTGGGACCGATATCGACCTGCAGGAAGCGCCGCGCGGCGCCGGCCTCGCCCAGTCCTTCCCAGACGTCGTAGATCAGATCGTCGACCTGCACCTCGGTCGGGTTCATCTCGATCGCACCGGCCTCAAGCCGCGCCACGCTCAGGAAGTTCTCGACATAGCGGCCCAGGCGCTGGGTCTGGTCCTTGATGATCAGCAGGAGCTCGCGCCGCGCCGCCGGATCGCCGTCCGGCGGCTGGGCCAGGATGCTCGTCACCGAGCCTAGGACGCCGGCGAGCGGCGAGCGGAAGTGGTGCGAGACCGCGTCGAGCAGGATCGTGCGCAGGTGCTCGGTGCGGGCGCTCGCCTCCACCTGCGCCTTCTCGGCCTCCAGCCGGCGCAGGGCGGCGGCGGCGGCGGCCACCGAAACCAGCGAGCCCGCGCCATCCCCGGCGAGCGCGCCCGCCTCGCGTCCCGTGCGCGGACGCCAGACCACCGCGCCCATCGCCCGGCCGTCCCAGGCGAGTTCGGCCGAGCGCCAGCCGTCGCGCTCGCGCGCCTGGGCGTCGGCGGGAGGAACGTCGCCCGCGGCCCGAGCGAGCACCGCGCCGGACGGGTCGAGAACGGCCAGACCCTCGCGGTCCGGCGCGCGCAGATGCTCCACGAGCTTGGCGGCGATCGCGCGATCGTCGCGCGCGCCCAAGAGGTCGCCGATGGCCTTGGTCATCCGGTCCAGGTCGCCGCGGGCCTGGTGCAGGCGGTCGGCGATCAGCCCGACGCCGAGCCCCGAGGCGCCGAACGCGGCGATCAGCAGCGCCTTGTCCAAGGCGCTAGGGGCGAGCTTGGCGCCGATCTCCGCCGGGGCCAGGCCCATCGCGAGCACGGTCAGCAGGCCCGCCAGCAGGCCAAAACGCGCGCCGGCGACGCCGCCGACCAGCAGGGTCGCGCCCAGCAGCACGAGCAGGCTGGGCGTCGCGCCCAGGGCGCCGTTGAGCAGCCACACGCTCGCCCAGGCGGCGGAAATGACGCTCAGGCTGGCCAGCAGCCGCTCGATCTCCTGGCCGGGCGCCCTGGCGCCGAAGGCGGCCGTGGCGCGATCGGTGCGGATGAGGAAGTCGGAAAGGCTGGCCGCCGCCGGGCCTGGACGGCGCGCCTCGGCGAGCCCGGCCCGCGCCGCGGCGGCCGCGCGCCGGCGCCGCGCGATGTCGGCGCTCATTCCGCAGAGCAGGACTCCCAGGCCCGCCAGCGCCAGGAACGCGCCCTGCGCGCTCAGCGGGCCGCCGGGCAGCAGCACCACGCCCAGCGCCAGGCTGGTCAGGGCCCCCGCCGCGATGGCCAGCAACGCCGGAACCAGGCCGAAGGCGCTGGCGATCAACAGGCCGACCAGCAGGATGGCCGCCGCCGGCCCGATCGCCTGGGCCAGGGCGGCCTGGAACGAGATGGCGACCGCCGACACGCCGGCCACGATTGAGACAGCGCCCGTCAGCAGGCCGCGACCCCAGTCGCGCCCCTGTTTTCCAGCAAATTCAAAGCGTGAAGCCATTCAACGCCCGTGCGCCAACTCCGTTGGACGCGGCTGCCAGCCGCGCCGGAGCGCGCACGGTTCAAGATTCGCGCCAGCCGTGCGGCCGGCGAAGATGCGCCATCCCGGTCGCCCTGCTACGCGTACGACCGGGATGGCGCCGGACGCCGCCGCCTTGCCCGCGTCTGGGTCCGGGGTGGCGGTTGCGACGTCCGATCCTGTGTCAGGGCCGCTCGCGCGGTCCCATCGGCGGCGGGCCGCCGGCGAAGCCCATCATCGTCTGCGGCGGCAGGGCGTCGAACGCCGCCTTCTGGCTGGGCGTCAGCGACGAGTAGAAGGCGCGCGTGGCGGCCTCCACCTTGGCCATGTGCTGTTCGGCTTCCTTGTGCATGGCGTCCATCTGGTCCAAGCGCTCGGGCGTGCTCATGGCCTCCAGCTTCTCGCGGTCGGGCTTGGGCAGGTCTTCCGGATCCGGCGGCGCGGTGGCGACGACGAAGGCGTCGGCGGCCGCGCCTTGCGACGGCGACAGCTGCAGCATGGCCTTCAGCTTGGCCGCGCGCTGCTCGTTGCTGGGCGGCTCGGGACGTTCGGACTTGGGACCGCCGGGGGGCGGCGGCCCGCCGGGGCCGTGCATGGGCTCGGCCGCCAGCGCCGTGGCGGCGCAAGCTGCGGCCAGGACGACACCGGACCAGATCGCTGCGGGACGGGGCATGTGAGAGGCACTCCAGCTTTTCTGCTTGTTGGGCCCCAAGCTCTCCAGGGGGATTTGCCCCTATATTTCCGCGGCGAAACGGCAAGGGGCTCAATTCCAGCGATTTCCGACGGGCTTGTTACAAGCTTGCGGCAGGTCTTCGCCCCGGTCAGGCTTGGCGCCGCTGGGGCCGTTGGCTAGCGTCCGCCGACACCCTTGGAAGCTGACGAAAGGCGCGCCATCGCCGCGCCCAGATGGACCGCCGGCATGAAGACCATCGACACCGTCGCCGCG
The DNA here is from genome assembly GCF_041916435.1 of Phenylobacterium sp. Lineage (GTDB taxonomy): Bacteria > Pseudomonadota > Alphaproteobacteria > Caulobacterales > Caulobacteraceae > Phenylobacterium. The sequence continues at coordinate 166,601 of NZ_JAYRZM010000006.1, forward strand.
CTGGAAGCGATCTACGGTCAGACCAATCGCGCCTCCACCGTCAAGGAGACCGACCACGTCACCGACCACTACCGGGCGATGATCGAAGCCTCGCCCTTCGTGGCGCTGGCCACCGTCGGGCCCGAAGGGATCGACTGCTCGCCCCGGGGCGACGCGGGCCAGGCGGTGCGCGTGGACGGGCCGCGCACCCTGGTGATGCCGGACCGGCGCGGCAACAACCGGATCGACAGCCTGCGCAACATCGTGCGCGACCCGCGCTGCGCCTTCCTGTTCCTGATCCCCGGCTCGGGCAACTGCCTGCGGGTCAACGGCAAGGCCAAGGTGGCGGTCGACGAGGCGCTGCTGGACTCCCTGGCCGTGGAGGGCCAGCGCCCGCGCTCGGCCATCGTGCTGACCACCGAGGCGGTCTACTTCCAGTGCGCCCGCGCCATCGTCCGCTCCGACCTGTGGAACCCGGACAAGCACGTCGATCCGGCGAGCCTGCCCACCGCCGGCCAGATCCTGGCCGCGCTCAGCGGCGGCGACCAGGGCGGGCCCGACTACGACCGCGAATGGCCCGAGCGCGCGCGGCGCACCATGTGGTGAGGCCGCCCCTGGCGTTCGGTCCGGGCTGAGTTCACAGTGCCGCCGCCACGTCCGCCGCCGAAGGCCCGCGCCATGACCGTCCAATCCAGCGCCAACGCCGACATGATCGCCTATTGGAACGTCCAGGCGGGCGCGACCTGGGCGGCCCAGCAGGAGAGGCTCGACCGCCAGCTCGAACCCCTGGGGCTCAAGGCCATCGCCGCCCTCGACCCGAAGCCAGGCGAGCGCATCCTCGACGTCGGCTGCGGCTGCGGCCAGAGCAGCCTGGAGCTGGCCGAGCGCGTCGGGCCGGAAGGCAAGGTGATGTCGGTCGACATCTCCCAGCCGATGCTGGCCATCGCCCGGCGCCGTGCCGCCGAGGCCGGCGCGGGGCAGATCCAGTTCGTCGAGGCCGACGCCCAGACCTACGCCTTCGAGCCGCGCAAGCTCGACGCGGCCTTCTCCCGCTTCGGCGTGATGTTCTTCGACGATCCCGTCGCGGCGTTCCGCAACATCGCCTCTGCGCTGACGCCCGGCGGCCGGCTGGCCTTCGTCTGCTGGCGCGAACTGGCGCTGAACGGCTGGATGGCCACGCCGTTCGCCGCGGTCCTGCCGTTGATCCCGCCGCCCGAGCTGCCGCCGCCCCATGCGCCCGGCCCGTTCGCCTTCGCCGACGCCGACCGCTTGCGCGCCGTCCTGCAGGCGGCGGGCTTCGGCGAGATCTCGATCACGCCTCACGACCAGATGGTGGGCGCCAACGACCTGGAAACGACGGTGGAGCTGTCGTTGCGCGTCGGCCCGCTGGGCGCGATCCTGCGCGAGCAGCCGCAGCTTCTGCCCAAGGTCGAGGATGCGATCCGCAAGGCGCTGGAGCCTCACGTGACCAAGCGGGGCGTCTATCTGCCCTCGGCGACCTGGATCGTCACGGCCAGCCGCGCCTAACGGCGGGCGCGCAGCATCCGCGCCGGCACGATCCCGCGTTTGCCGTTCACGAGCGAGACGTCATACTGCATCTCACCGCCGCCGCCGGCCGGGTAGATGCGGGTGACCTTGGCCGCCACCCAGCCGCCCATGTAGAGCGCCTCCACGTCCTGTCCGACCGCGAAGGCCGCCCCGGCGACCGCGCCGCCCGCCGTCGGCGCCCTGGGCGCGGACGAGCCGCCGGAGACCCGAAGCGGGCCGGGGCACAGGAGCTCCCACTGCTGGGAGATGCCGAGCCCGCCCGAGGCGTTGTCGCGGCCGACGATCTGGCCCTTGGCGTCGCGCCAGCGGGTGCGCCCGCCGCCGATGTCGCTGTTGTCCCAGACGCCGGCCAATGTGTAGCTCTGCCCGTCGATCGGCGTGATCTTGCCATGCAGGCAGTCGGCGCTGGCCTTGTAGACCGTGATCATGTCCTCGTTCTTGAGCCCGTCGGCCACGCAGCTCCTGCTGTCGGGCTCCCAGTTGGCGCACCACTCCTCGATGTCGGCCCGGGTGATCCTGGCGGTCGCCACGGCGTTGGCCGTGCCGACGCCGCTCTTGGTCTGCACGGTCGGCGACACGCACTTGGCGCAGATCGCCAGCCATTCCTTCTGGCCGGCCGGCGCGGCCCAGGCCGCCGCGGCGAGCGACAGCACCACGCCCAAGGCGGCCAGCCCGCCGAACCAAGCTCCCTGACGCGTCATCTCAGCCTCCCAAGCCAAGGCGCCCAGCAAACCCCGCGGTCCGCCGGCGGGCAAGAGGGCTTGCGCCGCCCGCGCGATCGGGGCTCCATCGCGCCACATCAAAGGGAGACCGCCATGGACGCCGCCGCCAGCTTCAGCGCCGACTACCCCGAGGCCCGCGAGAAGTTCCTGACCGCGGCGGGGACGGCCGGCGCCAGCCTGGAGCGGGTGACCAATCCCAACCGTGGCCCTGACGGCGGCGAGCTTTCCACGGACGTGGCCTGGATCGGGCCGCGCGACGCCGAGGCCGTGCTGGTGATGATCTCCGGCACCCATGGCGTGGAGGGCTTCTGCGGTTCCGGCGCCCAGGTCGACTGGCTGACGCGCGGCGAGGCCGCCCGCCTGCCCAAGGGCGTGGCCGCGCTCTTGATCCACGCCATCAATCCCTACGGCTTCGCCTGGCTGCGGCGGGTGACCGAAGAGAACGTCGACCTCAACCGCAACTGGGTGGATTTCGACGGCCCGCCCCAGCCGCTCAACGCCGGCTACGAGGTGCTGCGCGACGCCTTCTGCCCCGAGGCCTGGACCGAGGAGACCCGCAAGTCGACCGCCAAGGTCATCGGCGCCTACATCGCCGAGCACGGGATGAAGGCCGTGGCCGCCGCCGCCAGCAGCGGCCAGTACACCGACCCGGACGGCATCTACTACGGCGGCTCCGAACCCACCTGGGCGCGGCGCACCCAGACCGCCATCTTCGAGACCTATCTTGGCCAGGCCGGGCGTGTCGGCATCCTCGACTACCACACCGGCCTCGGCCCCTGGGGCTTCGCCGAGCAGATCATCATCGAGGGCCACGGCGATCCCACCTTCGAGCGGGCGACGCGCTGGTACGGCTCGGCCCTGGCCTCGATCGCCGACGGCGCCTCGGCTTCGGCCGAGCTCAGCGGCGACGGCCTGGCGGCCGCCCCGCAGCTCCTGAAGCGGTCGGAGGTGACCGGCATCGCCATGGAGTACGGCACCCAACCGCCCACCCAGGTGCTCTACGCGCTGCGCGCCGACAACTGGCTGCACATGCACGGCGATCCCGCCGGCCCGGACGCCGCCGCCATCAAGGCGCAGATCCGCGACGCCTTCTACGGCGACGCCCCGGACTGGAAGGGGATGGTGGCGGGCCAGTCGCTGCTGGTGACCCGCCAGGCCGTGGCCGGCCTCGCCAACGGACTCTAGGCGGGCGACGGGCCCGACGGTCCCTTCAGCTCCACCACGTTGCCCGCCGGATCCCTGATGTAGATCGACGGGCCGTAGCCCTCCGCGCCGTAGCGCCGGCCCGACTCCTCCACCTCGACGCCGTGCGCGGCCAGGTGCGCGCGGATCGCGGCTTCGTTGAAAGGCTCCACGGCCAGGGCGAAGTGGTCCAGGTTCCGCCCCTCCGCGCCGGGCGGCGCGCCGCCGACGCGGCCGAGCTTCCCGTCGATCGGGATGATGTCGATGATCGAGCGGCCGGCGCGAAGCTGGAAGAGGCCGACGTCGGCCTGGACCTTCTCCACCGCGCAGCCGACCACCTGGACGTAGAAGTCGATCACCGCCCGGGCGTCCTCGACGCGCAGGACCACGTGATCCAGGCCCTTGAGGCCGAAGACGGACGGGGCGGGCGGGCTCATCCCAGGAATTTGGGCAGGATGAACAGGATCGCAATGGCCAGGATCACCAGGGCCAGGATCATACCGGCCTTGGGGCGCGATCCCAGGAACGACTGGCCGCCCGCCGTCTTGGCGGCGCGGCGCGCCAGCTTGGCCTGGGCTTCCTTCTGGGCCTTCTCCTTGGCCTTGGCCGCCGCCTGGGCGGCCTTGTAGCGGCCAAGATCAACAACTTCGGGCGCGTCGTCGTCCTTCATGGCCCCCTATTAGCACGCCATGCCGATGCGCAAGCAGCCGCGGCGGCGCTATGCTGGGGCGTCGACAACGAGACTCACCATGCGCGTCATTCCAGCCTTCGCCGCCTGCACGCTCCTGGCCATCGCCGCCTCGGCCGGATGCGCCTCGGCCTCCCAGCCGGCGTCAGACCAGCCGCCCGCGGGCCAACCCGCCGCCGACCAGATCGCCGCGGTCGCCCGCGGCCGCGCCTACGCCGAGAAGGTCTGCGGCGCCTGCCACGCCCTCGATCCGGGCAAGGACAGCCCCTATCCCCCGGCGCCGCCGTTCCCCACCCTCGCCGGCCGCTTCACCGAGCTCACCCTGCAGCGCCGGCTGGCCGAGATCTCCGAGACCGGCCACACCCAGATGCCGCAGATCATGGTCCACGCCGACGACGTCGCCGACATCGTGGCCTATCTGAACAGCCAGCCGACGCCCTAGCGCCGAGGCGGCCCGCAGAACCGCCAAATCCGCTTCCGCCCGGCCCTCGTGCTCGGCTAGGGTCCGCGCGCGGCGGCGCCGCGCCCCGCCAAGACTAGACACGAGGAACCTCCCCATGATCGGCTACGCCACGATCGGCAGCAACGACCTGGAAAAAGCGAAGACCTTCTACGACATCGTGCTGACGCCCCTCGGCGGCCAGCGCGCCTTCGGCTCGGACCGCATGCAGGGCTACGCCTCGCCGGCCGGCGCCATGCTGGCGGTGTGCACGCCCTACGACGGCCAGACCGCCACGGCGGGCAACGGCTCGATGATCGCCCTGGCCTCGCCCACCCGCGAGTTGGTGGACGAGGTCTACAAGACCGCCCTGGCCAACGGCGCCTCCTGCGAGGGCGAGCCCGGCGAGCGCATGCCGACCTTCTACGGCGCCTATTTCCGCGACCTGGACGGCAACAAGCTCTGCGTCTTCAAGATGGGCTGAGGCCCCGGGCGGCGGCTGCGCCGCGCGCCATGGTTGACTCGTCATCGAACGCGCGCAACGTCGCAGCCGCCCATCCCAGTACAGGAGCGGAAACATGAGCCTGTTGAATGACCTCGCAAGCACGCTCGGCAACGGCGCCGGCACGGCCGTGGTCGATCTGATCAAGGACCACGACATCGGCGATCTGGTCGGCAAGTTCGAGAAGGCCGGACTTGGCGAGATCGCCAACTCCTGGGTCTCCAACGGCGGCAACATGGCGATCTCGGCCCAGCAGATCCACGCCGTGCTTGGCGCGGGCCCGGTGGCGGAGATGGCCCAGAAGCTGGGGGTCGATCCCGACCAGGCGGCCGACCAGATCGCCAAGCTCCTGCCCCAGGTGATCGACCGCCTCACGCCCGACGGCAAGCTGCCGTCCGGCGGCGGCCTGCTCGGCGGACTCCTGGGCGGCCTGAAGCTCTGAACAGCGTAAAGACCGCGGAAATGATGCGTTAAGCGCAGCCGCCTAAGATGTTCCCGCGCTGTTCCCCCTGGAGCGGCGCGGGAGGCAGGTATGTCCATCACCCGGACGGCCAACTTCAGGCGGGTCGCGCTCGACCATTTCGAGCCTGAAGCCGACATCGATCCCCAGGCCCAGCGACGGCTGCGCGGCCTGCTCGAGCAGATCGACTACACCGTCTACGCCTCCAACAAGGAGGTGATCGGCACGCTGCTGCAGCATGTCGACGCCCAGAAGTTCCAGCGGCTGGCGGTGGCCGCCGCCCACGCCCGCGCCGCCTGGGTGGCCGAGGCCCTGGCCATGAGCGAGGCCACCCACGCCCTCAGCGCCGAACAGGCGGCCAAGCTGTCGCGCATGCGCGCGGCCTACGAGGAGCTGAGCGCGGCCTACGAGGCCATGCGCCGGATGATCGAGCGCGGCTATCTGCCGGTCCGCGCCGCGCCGGCCGCGGGCGGCTGATCTGCGAAAGCGCTTTCGCTCGGCCCGAATTTTTGCGAATTCTTCGCAAGCATGAAGCGGCCACTCTATTTCGTCTGCGGCTTGATCTTCACGGGCCTGGGAATCGTCGGCGCCTTCGTGCCGCTGATGCCCACCACCGTGTTCCTGATCCTGGCCGCAGGCTGTTTCACCCATTCCTCGCCGAAGCTTGAGGCCTGGCTCCTGAATCACGCCCGTTTCGGGCCCACCCTGCGGGCCTGGCGCGAGAACGGGGCGATCCCGCGCAAGGCCAAGGCGATGGCCTGCGCGGGCATGGCCGGCGGCTATGGGCTGTTCTACGCCCTGGCGCGCCCGGGTCTCGTCCTGGCCCTGGGCGTGGGCGCGGCGATCGCCGCCTGCGCGGCGTTCGTCGTCAGCCGACCGAGCGCCGCCGGCCCTCAGTAGGGCAAGGGCGACAGGTCCGGCTCGACCCAGCCGCGGCGGGCCTCCACCGAGAACAGCACCGGCTTGGACCAGTAGGCCGACAGCCAGTCGCTGCGGCCGAGCTCGCCCTTGAGCAGGGCGTCCACGGCCACGTGGACCGGCGCGCCCTCGGGCAGGCCAGCCAGCCCCGCCCGCACCGCCCGCAGCGAGGCTTGGGTGATGGTCTCGTGGTAGCCCTCGGTGTCGGAGTTCACCCCGCCGGTCGCCTCGTTGTAGGCGCGGATCAGGCCCGGCATGTCCCGCTCCGGCTCGATGTCCGGACGGCGGGCGACCAGCCAGGCGGCGGCGGCCACGTGGGCGGCGTGGGTCCAGCGCGCCTTGGGCAGGGTTCGGGCGATCACGCCCTCGGCGATCTCGGCGACGGCTTCGTCGCTGGTGAAGGGATGGCTTGTCATGGGTCTAGGCTTTCCTGGAAGACGCAAGCGTCCGGCGAGGCCCTGAAAACCAGAACCCCCGCCGTCGCCGGCGGGGGTTGATGGGATCGTAGGTTCTAAGGCGGCTTAGCCGCTTCACCTTCCGCCCAAGCAGACGCCCGCCGCGAAGCGACGTTGCTGCTGCTTTTGCTGAATGAGGGCGTGAACCATGCGCGGCGTGTCTCACGCCGCCCCGGCCGCCGTCAAGCGTCGGCCGCCCAGGCCTTGAATTCGGGGGTCTCCAGGAGCCGCTCGCAATAGGCGCCCGCCAGGCCCGTGTCGCCATAGTCCGACAGCTTGACGCAATAGGTGTGGAAGCGGCTGGCCACCGGCGTGAAGAAGGCGTCGACGATCCCCCAGCCGCCGCACAGGAACGGCCCGCCCGAGCGGCCGAGCAGGTCCGACCACAGCCGCACGATCCGGCGCACGTTGGCTTCGGTGGCCGGCGACAGGCTGGGGTGGTGCGGCTCCATGTCCAGCGCCATCGGGCATTCGCCCCGCAGCGACTGGAAGCCGGAGTGCATCTCCGAGGCCGCCGACCGGGCCAGCGCCCGCGCCAGCGGATCGGCCGGCCAGAGCCCGGCGTCGGGAAAGCGCTCGGCCAGGAATTCGCAGATCGCCAGCGAGTCCCAGATCACCGCGCCGTCCACCTTCAGCGCCGGCACCAGGCCCGAGGGCGAACGTCCCGCGATCGCCGCCTGGGTCGCCCCCTCCTGCCGCAGCTCGATCAGGGTCTCGTCGAACGGCGCGCCGACGCGCTTGAGCACGAGCCAGGGGCGCATGGACCAGGTGGACCATTTCTTGGTGCCGATCACGAGTTCCATGGACGCGCTCCTCATCGATGCTCCAGGCCCTCTAGGCCCAGGATCCGGCCGTTGTCGAGCGGCCGGATGGTCGGCCGTCCCCCGCGCGGAAATGTCCCAGACACAATCCCCCGCTCCAATCGCCCGGGCCCGCGAGGCTGGCCTGCGCGGGCCGCAGGCGTTCCATAAGCGCGTTATCGCGCCATAAGAAATTGTTTCGAGGGAGGATTTTCAACTCATGACGCATCAGGCCGCACCCGCGCGGGAGCTTGGCGACGCGACGGCCGCGATCGCCACGGACGCGCCCCTGTCGGCGGGCTACCGCCGCTACGCCATGGGTCTTCTTCTCGGAATCTACGTGATCAACTTCCTGGACCGGCAGGTGGTCAACATCCTGGCCGAGCCGATCAAGACCGACCTGGGCCTAGCCGACTGGCAGCTCGGCCTGATGAGCGGCCTAGCCTTCGCCCTCTTCTACACCGTGCTCGGCATTCCCATCGCGCGCCTCGCCGAGCGCAAGAGCCGGCCGATGATCATCGGCGGGGCGATCGCGGCCTGGAGCGGCTTCACCATGCTGTGTGGGACCGCGCAGAACTTCGTCCAGCTCATCCTCTTCCGCATCGGCGTGGGCGTGGGCGAAGCCGGCTGCACGCCGCCGGCCCACTCGCTGATCACCGACTACGTCCCGCGCGACAAGCGGGCCTCCGCGCTCGCGTTCTACGCCATGGGCACGCCGCTGGGCTCGCTGCTCGGCCTGGTGATGGGCGGCATGATCGCCGACGCCTACGGCTGGCGCACGGCCTTCCTGATCGCCGGCGCCCCGGGGCTGGTGTTCGCCCTGCTGGCCGCGACCACGCTCAGCGAGCCGCGCAAGCGCCTCTCGGCCGAGGTGCGCCGCGTCGTCCACGCCAGCCAGGCCACCTTCGGCGAGACGCTGAAGTTCCTGGCCGGCAAGCGCACCTTCTGGCTGATCGCCTTCGGCGCGGCCATCAAGGCCTTCATCGGCTACGGCCACGCGCCCTTCACCGCCTCCTTCTTCCTGCGCAACCACGGCGAGGAGCTGGCCGGCCTGGCCGACAAGTTCGGCCTGCAACCCCTCGGCTTCCTGGGCCTAGCGCTCGGCCTGCTGTCCGGCGTGGGCGGCTCGATCAGCTCCCTGGTCGGCGGGATGATCGCCGACCGCTATTCCAAGACCGACCTGCGCGGCTACGTCACCGTCCCGGCGATGGCCTCGCTCGTCGCCGTGCCGGTGTTCGCCTGCGCCATGCTCGCGCCCTCGGCCGTCACCGCCATGAGCATCCTGACCATCAACTATCTGATGGGCGCCCTGTGGTACGGGCCGGTCTACGCCACCGGGCAGTCGATCGTGCCGCCGCACATGCGCGCGACGGCCGCGGCGATCCTGCTGTTCATCATCAACCTGGTCGGCCTGGGCCTCGGCCCGCTGGCGGTCGGCGCTCTGTCCGACGTGCTGGCCAAGGGCGCGGGCATGGGTTCGGCCGAGGGCGTGCGCTGGGCGCTGATCCTGTCGACCCTCGCCGGCCTGGTCGCGTTCATCCTCTTCTGGATCGCCCGCAGGACCATCCGCGAGGAAATGGAGAGCTGACCGACCGTCCCGGGGAAGGCGAACGCCCGTTCGAATTCGCGCTCGCCTTCGCCGACGCCTTGCGTCTACAGTCCCCACCCAAACACAAGAACATCAGTGCACAGGGGGTTCGCTCATGGCGTTGGGCGCGAGCGGAACGACGGGGGGGACCAAGCCCACCTTTTCCGAAGGCTACAAGAGTCTGGTGCTGGGCCTGCTGGTCACGGCCTACACCTTCAACTTCATCGACCGCACGATCATCGCCACCATCGGCCAGGCGATCAAGGAAGACCTGAAGATCACCGACACCCAGTTGGGTCTGCTCGGCGGTCTCTACTTCGCCCTGCTCTACACCTTCCTGGGCATCCCCATCGCGCGCCTGGCCGAGCGGGTGAGCCGGGTGAACATCATCGCCCTGGCCGTGCTGGTCTGGTCCGGCTTCACCGCCCTGTGCGGCACCGCGCACAGCTTCGCCGTCCTGGCCGCCTACCGCTTCGGCGTGGGCTTCGGCGAGGCGGGCCTGTCGCCGCCGGCGCACTCGCTGATCTCCGACTACTTCGAGCCGCGCAAGCGCGCCTCGGCCCTGGCGGTCTACTCGTTCGGCATTCCGCTGGGCACCATGCTGGGCGCCATGGCCGGCGGCTGGCTGGCGCAGAACTTCTCCTGGCGCGTGGCCTTCATGCTGGTGGGGCTGCCGGGCGTGATCATCGCCGTCAGCCTCAAGCTCCTCGTGAAGGAGCCGCCGCGCGGCCACTCCGAGCCGGAACCCCATCCGGTCTCCATCGAGGACGTCACCGTCGAGGTGGCCGAGCCGCCCAAGGCCCGGTTCTCGCTGCTGGGCGAGCTGAAGGAGATGGCCGCCATCACCGGCGTCATGCTCGGCAAGTGGCCGGTGTTCCACATGGTGATGGGCGTGACCCTGGCCTCGTTCGCCGGCTACGGCGCGGGCCAGTTCGTGCCGCCCTACTTCATCCGCACCTTCGGGCTGAACTACGCCCAGGTCGGCATGATCGTCGGCCTGGTCGGCGGCGTGTCCGCCGGCATCGGCACCCTGGTCGGCGGCTTCCTGACCGACCGGCTCTCCAAGCGCAGCCCCCGCTGGTACTCGCTGACCCCGGCCATCGGCCTGGCCATCGCCACGCCGATCTACATCCTGGCCTACACCCGCGACAGCTGGCAGCTCGCCGCGGCGATCCTGCTGCTGCCGGGCGTGTTCCACTACACCTACCTGGGCCCGACCTTCGGCGTCGTGCAGAACATGTACGACATGCGCCGCCGGGCCACGGCCGCGGCGCTGCTGCTGTTCTTCCTGAACCTGATCGCCCTGGGCGGCGGCCCGCCCTTCACCGGCTGGGTGATCGACCAGTTCGCCCAGTTCAACTTCGCCCATCCCGGCCAGACCAGCGTCGTCTCCGCGCTCGGCGGGCTGTTCAGCGGCGGCGGCGGAGACGGCTTCACGACGGCCTGTCCCGGCGGCGTGGCGCCGGCCGGCGCGCCGCAGGCCCTGGCCGACCACTGCCACGCGGCCTCGGCGCTGGCCACGCGCCAGGGCATCGTCGTCACCGTGCTCTTCTACCTGTGGGCCGCGTTCCACTACCTGCTGGGCTCGTTCGGCCTGGTGAAGGCCCTTTCCGACGCCCGCGTGGCCCGCGGCGAGGCGGCCTGACGAGCCTGAGACAGGGGGCGGGCTTGACTTACGGCCCGCCCCGAAGTCCAAGGCGCGCGTCATGATCCCTCGCTACGCCCGCCCCGAAGCCGCCGCGATCTGGTCGCCCCAGACCCGCTTCAAAATCATGTTCGAGATCGAGGCCCACGCCGCCGACGCCATGGCCGAGCTGGGCGTGATCCCCAAGATCGCCGCCGAGACGATCTGGGAGAAGGGGCGCGACGCGATCTTCGACGTCGACCGCATCGACGAGATCGAGCGCGAGGTGAAGCACGACGTCATCGCCTTCCTGACCCACGTCACCGAGATCGTCGGTCCCGAGGCGCGGTTCCTGCACCAGGGCATGACCAGCTCGGACGTCAACGACACCGCCCTGGCCGTCCAGCTCGCCCGCGCCACCGACCTTCTCCTGGAAGACGTCGACCTGGTGCTGGCGGCCCTCAAGCGCCGGGCCTTCGAGCACAAGCTGACGCCGACCGTCGGCCGCAGCCACGGCATCCACGCCGAGCCGACCACCTTCGGCCTGAAGCTCGCCGGCCACTACGCCGAGTTCCAGCGCGCCAAGGAACGGCTGGCCATGGCCCGCTTCGAGATCGCCACCTGCGCGATCTCCGGCGCGGTGGGCACCTTCGCCAACGTCGACCCGCGGGTCGAAGCCCATGTGGCCGAGAAGATGGGCCTGGCCGTGGAGCCGGTCTCCACCCAGGTGATCCCGCGCGACCGCCACGCGGCCTATTTCGCCGCCCTCGGCGTCGTCGCCTCCTCGATCGAGCGGCTGGCGGTGGAGATCCGCCACCTGCAGCGCACCGAGGTGCTCGAGGCCGAAGAGCCGTTCGATCCCGGCCAGAAGGGTTCGAGCGCCATGCCGCACAAGCGCAACCCGATCCTCACCGAGAACCTCACCGGCCTGGCGCGTCTGATCCGCTCAGCCGTCGTCCCGGCCATGGAGAACGTCGCCCTCTGGCACGAGCGCGACATCAGCCACTCCTCAGTGGAGCGCGGCATCGCCCCGGACGCCACCGTGCACATGGACTTCGCCCTGCGCCGCCTCGCCGGCGTCGTCGAGCGGCTGGTGGTCTATCCCGACAACATGCTGAAGAACCTCGACCGCCTGGGCGGCCTCGTCCACTCCCAGCGCGTGCTGCTGGCGCTCACCCAGAAGGGCGTCAGCCGCGAGGACGCCTACCGCGCGGTTCAGGGCAACGCCATGAAGGTCTGGCGCGGCGAGGGCCAGTTCCTCGACCTGCTGAAGGCCGACCCGGTGGTCCGCCCGAACCTGACCGACGCCGAACTCGCCGAGCTGTTCGACCTCGGCTACCACTTCAAGAACGTCGACGTGATCTTCGCGCGGGTGTTCGGCGACGAGGCGATGAAGGCCTGAGGCCTCAGGCCAGGCCGGCGATCACCCTCGCCGGCCTTTCGGCCGCCAGCCGGGCGATCTCGGCCAGCAGCGAGGCCGGCGAGAACGGCTTGGGCGCCATGCCGTTCATCCCCGCCGCCAGATAGGCCTCCTCCTGGCGGCGCATCACGTCGGCCGTGAGCGCCAGGATCGCCCCCCTGAAACCGTCGGCGCGGATGCGGCGGGTCGCCTCCAGCCCGTCCATGCCCGGCATGTTCACGTCCATCAGGATCAGGTCGAAGTCGCCGGTGCGCACCGCCTCGACCGCGTCATGGCCGCTCTCCACGGCCTCGGCGCAGGCGCCCAGCGCCTCCAGCGTCTTAACGCCGACGATGCGGTTCACCCGGTTGTCGTCGACCACCAGCACCTGCAGCCCCTCCAGCGGCGCCTCGCCCAGGCCGTCGGCCACGGCCGCCTGCGCCACGGCGGGCGGCGCGGACACCTCGAACCAGAAGGTCGAGCCCTCGCCTTCGCAACTGTCGTAGTCCAGGTCGCCGCCCATCATCAGGGTGAGCTGGCGGGAGATCGCCAGGCCCAGGCCGGTGCCGCCGAACCGGCGGCCCGCCCCGCCGTCCACCTGCTGGAAACGGTCGAACAGCTTGCCCCGCGCCGATTCGGGAATGCCGACGCCGGTGTCGCGCACCTCGAAGCGCAGCTTCGCCGCCGCCCCCTCGCCCAGCCGCCGGACCTTGACCGCGACGCCGCCCTTCTCGGTGAACTTCACCGCGTTGCCGACGATGTTGAACAGGCACTGGCGCAGCCGCACCGGATCGACATCGACCCAGCCCAGGCCGTCCTCGACCTCGGCGCGCAGATAGAGCCCCTTGGCCTCGGCCTGCGGCCGCAGCAGGCCCGCCACGCTCTCCACGATCGCGCGCACGTCCGTCGGCGCCGGCGACAGTGTGAGCTTGCCCGCCTCGATCTTGGAGAAGTCCAGCACGTCGTTGATGAGCTGGCCGAGCATTTCGGCGCATCCCAGCGCCTCGGCCACCAGATGCTTGCCCTCGCCGGTCAGCGGCTCGCGCTCGAGCAGATTGAGCACGCCCACCACCCCGTTCATCGGCGTGCGGATCTCGTGGCTGACCGAGGCCAGGAAGTCCGACTTGGCCACGGTGGCCTCCTCGGCCAGCCGGCGCGCCTCGTCCAGCGCCAGCTCCTGGCGCTTGGATTCGTCGATGTCGATGATCAGGCCGACGCCGCGGCGCGGCTCGCCCGCCTCGTTGCGCTCCACCTCGAAATAGACCCTGACCCAGCGCTCGCTCTCGGCCTCGCCCAGCCGCACGTCCACCGCCTCGGCGCTGGAGGCGCAGGCCTGGTCCCACATGGCGCTGATCGCGGCGAAGTCCTCGTCGCGGCGCAGGCCGAGCGGGTTGGCGTCGCCCTCGGTGAAGCCGCCCTCGCCGACCAGGCTGTCGAACTCGGCCGAGCGCCAGAAGCTGCGGGTCTTGAAGTCGAACTCGAAGACGCCCGCCCGGGAGACCTTCAGCGCCAGCTCCAGGCGCAGGGCGTTGGCCTTGGCCTCGTCGCGCGCCCTGGCCATCGAGGTGATGTTCTGGCTGACGCCGAACATCTCGAAGCGGCCCGACGGCGTGCGCGCACCGGCGCGATAGAGCACGCGCACGTGGTTCCAGCCGCCGTCGGCGGCCCGGTAGCGGATCTCGGCCTCGGCCGAGCCGCCATGCCGCGTGATCCGTTCGCGGATCTGCGTATCCACCGCCTGGTCGTCACGGTGCTGCACGAGTTGCAGCACCTGGGTCGGCACGGGCTTGCCGACGTCGCCGTGGCCCATGGTGATCTCGGACGGGAAATAATAGACGTCCTGGTCCGGGTCGTAGCGCCAGGCGCCGATCTCGGCCTCGCGCATCAACAGTTCGCGCGCATCCCGCATGACCCCGTGCATGCCGAGCCGCACCTCGGCCGGCGTCACGTCCAGCAGCACGGCGAGCGCGCCGTCGCGCCTGGGGTGGATGCTCAACTGGTAGGTATGGACCACGCCGTCGTCTTCGAGCAGGCGGTAGACCTTGCCCATGTCGTGGTTCACCACCTGGGCGCCGGCCGCCTCCAGCAGCGGGCCCAGCCGCTTGCCCTCGCAGCTGCGGTCCTTGCAGCCGAGCAGCGAGGCGAAGGCGTCGTTCGCCTCGACCACCATGTGGTCCTCGTCGAGGACGGCCATGGCGATCGACAGATCCCCAAGTGCAAGCGTGGCGCCCTTTTGGGTCATGGTCTCTTTGGTCCGCGCCGATCTCGCCGCCCATCTTCAAGCTCACGGCTAAGGAAGAGGTTGACCGCGCCTGCGGCGGCTTGTCGCAGGCCCGCGCGCCGCCGAAGACCGCCCGCAAGCCGAACGGAAAGGCTGGAAACCCTCGGCCGGCGCGTCCATCCTGGCGCCGCAAAGAACAGGGAGGGGAGCGCCATGGGCAAGCTCGTCGAAACGACCGACGCCGGACACGTGCGCACGATCCGGCTCAACCGGCCGGAAAAGAAGAACGCGCTGAACCTGCAACTGGCCTGGGGCGTCGTCGAGGCGGTCGAGGCCGCGGCGAAGGACGACAACGTCTGGGTCGTCGTCGTCACCGGCACGGGTGACGCCTTCTGCGCCGGCCTCGACCTGGGCGGCTCCGAGCCCTATTCGCCGCACACGCCGATGACCGCCCAGCTCGACGACATCGGCTGGGTCGGCAACTTCCTCCTGGCCATCCGCAAGCGCTGCGACAAGCCGGTAGTGGGCGGGATCAACGGCGTCGCCGTCGGCGCCGGCCTGGGCCTGGCCATGGCCTGCGACGTGCGCCTGATCGCCTCCAGCGCCCGGCTGATGGCCGGCTACACCCGCATCGGCGGCTCGCCCGACGCGGGCCTGACCATCACCCTGCCCCAGGCCATGGGTTACGAGCGGGCCATGCGCTTCATGATGGAGAACCGCACCCTGGTGGGCCAGGACGCGGTGGACTGGGGCATGGCCGGCGAATGCGTCGGCGACGACGCCTTCCAGGACCGGCTCGCCGAATACGCCCAGTCCCTGTGCGACTGGTCGCCGATCACCATGCGCCTGCTCAAGCGGGGGATCGTGAAGTCCTATGAGTCCCACGACATGGAGCAGCAGCTCCGCTACGAGGTCTCCAACATCGGCCGCGCCTTCGGCAGCGAGGACGGCAAGGAGGCCCGCAAGGCCTTCCTGGAAAAGCGCAGGCCGGTGTTCCAGGGGCGCTGACGGGCCGGGGCCCGGCGGCGCTCAGAAGCTGAGCGTCGCCGCGCCGGCCTTGATCTTCTCATGCATCAGGCTCGCGCCGGTGATGACGACGCCGTCGATGAGGTGCTCCTGCTCATAGCCGCGGGCCTTCACGCAGGGGGTGCAGGCCCAGAGGGCGCCGCCGCGGCCAAGGAAGTCGCTCAGCATGCCCGCCAGCGGTTCGAGCGGCTTGACGTGGGTGGTGTCCGCGGCGCCGCGGCGCACGATGTCCACGCCGGAACTGGTCAGGAAGATCGAGACGTTCAGCCCGGCGGTCATGCCGCCGAGGGCGATGATCAGGCCGGCTGATGACAACTCATGGTCAATGCCGTGGGTAATCACTACAACCAGGTCGCGCTTGTCGGCGGCCATGGGCGCTCTCCTCTGTGTTTTCGATTGAGTTCAAGCTAACCGCCAGCTCGACACAGGCCATGACCGGAACGCCGCCAGCCTTCTCCAAAACGCCGGGACTGTCCGACGATCCGCTCTCGGATCTCCTGGCGGGCATGAACCTGACGGGGATGATCCTGTTCCGGGGCGAATTCACCGATCCCTGGTCGGTGGACACGCCCGACGCCGCGCAGCTCGCGCGGATGCTGCCGTTCCGCACCGAGCACATCATTCCGTTCCACCTGATCGCCTGGGGCGGCTGCCGGCTGGAGGCGCCAGGCGCGGCGGCGTTGGAGCTGCGCGCCGGCGACGCGGTGATCCTGCCCTACGGCGAGCGCCATCTGCTCAGCGGCGCCGGCTCGGCGGCCGCGGCGGACCTCTGCCGCCTCCTGCCGCCGCCGCCCTGGAGCGACATCCCGGTCGTGACGCACGGAGGCGACGGCCCCAGCACGGGCATCCTCTGCGGCTTCCTGCAGTGCGACGAGCTCCTGTTCCACCCGCTGGTGCGCCACCTGCCCGGCGTGCTGCACGTCAGTCATGCATCCGCCACCGCGGATGACTGGCTCGCCACCACCATCCGCCACACCGTCGAGCAGGCCAGCCGTCCGCAGTCCGGCTCGCGCGGAATGCTGCCGCGGCTGACCGAGCTGATGTTCGTCGAGATCCTGCGCAACTACCTCCAGGGCCTGTCGGAAGACGAGGTGGGCTGGTTCGCCGCCTTCAAGGATCCGGTGGTCGGCGCGGCGTTGCGGCTGCTGCACCGCGCCCCGCTGGAGGACTGGAGCGTCGAGCGCCTGGCGCGCGACGTCGGCGCCTCGCGCTCAGTGCTGGCCGACCGCTTCAAACACTTCCTCGACCTGCCGCCGATGCGCTACCTGGCGCGCTGGCGCCTGCAGCTCGCCGCCCAGCAACTGAAGACGAGCGATCTGCCGCTGAAGGCCGTCATCAACCAGAGCGGCTATGAATCGGAGGCCGCCTTCAGCCGGGCGTTCAAACGCCATTTCGGCGCTCCGCCCGGAGACTGGCGCAGGCGCCGCGCCGACGCCTGAGCCGCCGTCAGTCCCGCACCGGATAGGGCGTTCCGTCGCGATGGCGATAGCCGCTCTCGCCCGGCTCGGCGACCATGTCGATGTCGGGATAGACGCAGCGGTCGTGCTCCGGGTCCGTCGTGCCGATCTCCAGCACCCTGGCCGGCCGGTCGGTCCGGTTGACCAGGTGATGGCCGTCGGCCACGCCGGCCTTGAAGGCGGCGCAGTCGCCCGGTCCCAGCACCTCCTCGCCGCCGTCGGTCACCAGCACGAGTTCGCCCTCCAGCACCCAGACGAACTCGTCCTCATGGCTGTGCCAGTGGCGCTGGCTCGACCAGGCGCCCGGCGCGATGACGTTCAGGTTCACGCCGAACTGGGTGAGCCCGGCGTGCCGCGCCAGTTTCTGGAACGCCTGGCCCTGACACGAAGCGTCGAAGGGCGCGGGGTAGTTGCAGCCGGTCCCGACGGGCACGGCGCCGAGGTCGAGTTTGCGGGTCATCGGACAACCCTGTCAGAAGGCTGCGCCAACCGATGGCAGCAGCCTGCGCATATGGCTTCGCAGGACGGCCGATCCAACTGAACCTTTCGACAGCGTTCGGAACGCAGCCCTCGACGTTCGGCGGCGACTTGATAGTCTTGCACGCAGCATTCTGGGGATCAGGCCATGGCCGATGCAGGTCACGTGGCGTTGGCGCACGAGCCGGACTTCATCGTCGGGCGACTGACGATTTCCCCCCTCCATCGCGAGCTTGTCCGCGACGACGGGGAACGGGAGGTGCTTGAGCATCGGGTGATGCAGGTGCTCATCGCCCTGGCCAAGGCCAAGGGCGCGGTCGTCACCCGCGACGAACTGATCATGTCGTGCTGGGACGGACGCGTCGTCGGCGAGGACGCGATCAATCGCGTCATCTCGCGGCTACGCAAGACCGCCTCCGGGATCGGCGCGGACTCCTTCCAGATCGAAACGATCACCAAGATCGGCTACCGGCTGCTGACCGAAGCGCACGGCGAAACGCCCGCGAACGATCAAGGCGGCGAGACGCCCGATCGGGGCGCCGCCGGTGCGTCGATCGCATCCCGCCGCGCGCTCCTGACCGGCCTGGCCGTGCTCGGCGTGGCGGGCGCGGCGGGCGGCGGCGCCATCCTTTTTCGTCGGCGCGGGCGGGCGCAGGTCCCGCCCGAGGTCGCGACCCTGATGGTTCAGGCCTCGATGGGCATGTCGCAGGACACGCCCGAGGGGCAAAGTCAGGCCCTCGGGCTGTACCGCCGGGTGGCCCAGGTCGCGCCCGAATACGCCGACGGTTGGGGGCTGTTGAGCCTCGCCTACGCCTGCACCGCCCATTGGCGGCCGCGCGATGAGATGGAGGGTCTGCTGCTGCGCGCGCAGGCCGCCGCCCGCCGCGCGCAAGACCTAGAGCCCGGCAACATCTATGCGGATGTCGCGCTCAGCGTGGCGCCGGCGTTCAATGGCCGTTGGCTGGCCACCGAACGCAGCCTTCGTCACGCCCTGAAGGTTCGTCCGAGCGATGTCGTCCTTACGCAGATGCTTGCGGACGTGCTCTGCAGCGTCGGGCGGTTCGAAGAGGCGCTGGCCTTGCTCAATCGCATAGGCTCAAATCCGCGCTCGCCGGACCAGTACTATCACCTGATCCAAACGCAGTGGGGCGCCCAGCGGATCGAGGAGCTCGACCGCACGATCGCCGACGCGGTGGCGCTCTATCCAACCCAATTCGCGATCTGGTTCTCCAGGTTCTACATCGACCTCTACAGCGGCGACCCGGAGGGCGCGATCGCTCTGGGAGCCAGCGTCAGCGGCCGTCCAAGCGGAATTCCGCCGCAGGAATTCGATGACATCATGGCGGTGGCGCGGGCGGCCCGCAGCCGCGCGCCGGCCGAGATCGCCGCGGTGGTGGCCACACAGGTGGACAACGCCCATCGGGCCTCGGGAAAGGCCGAGAACGCAATCCAGTTCTGCTGCCTGTTCGGCCGGCTGGACGAGGCGTTCGCCATCGCGGAGGCCTATTACTTCGAACGCGGCTTCGTCGTTCCCGACGTGCGCTTCACGGTCGCGCAGGGGACCTATACGACGCACGAAAACCGCAAGACGCAGTTCCTGTTCCAGCCCTCGACCAAGCCGCTACGCGCAGATCCGCGCTTCGCGCGCCTCACCGCCGAGCTCGGCCTGGAGACCTATTGGCGCGCCGCAGGCCGGCGGCCCGACTACCGCCTCGCCTGAGCCGGCCGTCGAAAAATCAGGCTTCGATCAGGTCCCGTCGGCACTCGATCAGATGCTCGTCCTCCACGCCCGGCGAGCCCCCCGGCACGGTTCCCCCGATCCGGCGCGCTCCTGCGCCCGCCTCGTAGGGAGAACGGTCATGAACAGAAACAGCAGAGCGGCCGGCATGATCAGCCTGTTCGCCGCGACCGCGGCGGCTTGCCTCGCCGCGACGGCCGCGCCGGCGTCGGCCGAGGACCATAGCTGGCGCGTCGGCTCCAACAGCTACCACCTCTACTTCCGCGACCTGAATCTCGCCAACCAGGACGACCGCCAGGAGATGCTGGCGCGGGTCGAGCGAGCCGCGACGATGCTCTGCCGCGGGCGCTACGACTTCCATCGCGACGAGGACGCCTGCATCGCCGCGAGCGTCCAGCAGACGGCGCAGAAGAGCCCGGCGCTGCGCCTTGCGATCGCCGAGCGGGGGGCGGCCAGGCTGGCGGAACGCTGACGCGCCGCCTCACCCGCGCCTTTCCACTTGTCAGCATCACTGACATATGTCAGTGATGCTGACATGCACGACGACGCCCCCACCTTCCACCAGCGCCAGAAGCGCGCGAACCGGGACGCCATCCTCGACGCCGTCGAGCGGGTCCTGACGCACGCCGGGCTGGACGAGCTGACCTTCCTGCAGATCGCCCAGGAGGCCGGGGTCTCAGACCGCACGGTTTATCGCCACTTCCCCACCAAGGAGGCCCTGCTCGAGGCGTTCTGGCTGAGGGTCCAGCAGACCCTGGGCATGGAAGCCTCCACGCGCAGTTGGGCCGACTATCTGGCGAGCCGCCCGACCGCCTTCGCCGAAATGGACAGGCGCGAGCGGATGATGCGGGCGGTGCTCAGCTCCGGCCAGGCCCGCGAGGCCCGCCTGAAGCTCAATCCCGAGCGCCAGGCCGGCATCCGGCGCATCATCGCCGACAAGGTGGGAGACCTGCCCGAACCCCGCCTCACCGAGCTCAGCGCGCTGGTCCATCTCCTGGGGTCCGCCCCGGCCTGGCAGGCGCTCAAGGACTACTGGGGCGTCGAGGGCGAAGCGGCGGGACGTCTCGCCGCGTGGGCCGTCGAGGCCCTGGCGGAGGCGGCCAAACGCGAGGCCGCCGCCCAAACCGACAACGCTCATCCCAAGGCTGACAAATGATCTTCCACGCCTCCATCCCGGCCGACGAGCCGGAACATGTCGCCCGCGTCATCGCCGAGATCTGGCGAGGCGAGGCCTTTCCCTTCCCGCCGTGGCCGGGCGGGTTCGTCGCCATGGCCGGCGACGCGCGCAACACCACCGTCGAGGTCTATCCGCGCAACCAGGCGATCGCGCCCGGCGAAGGCCAGGACATGGCGCACCCCAGCCTCGATCCCGCGCCCGGCCGCCAGTCCTGCTTCCACCTGGCGGTCGCGACCGACCGTCCGGCCGACGAGATCTTCGCCATCGGCGCGCGCGAGGGCTGGCGGACCGTCCGCTGCAATCGCGGCGGCATTTTCGACGTCATCGAATTGTGGGTCGAGAACGTGCTGATGATCGAGGTGCTGACCGCCGAGATGCAGGCGCAGTACCTGGGCGGCGTCACCATCGACGCCCTGCGCCAGCGCTTCGGCCGCCGCCCGCCCGCCGCGCCGGCGCCGGTCGCCTAGGCCGCCGCCACGGCGCCCGGCCCCGGCCGGGTCTCCACCTCGCGCGCGTCCAGCCGCTCGCCGCATTCGGAGCAGACGCTCACCGGCTGGAAGTCGTGGCCGCAGGTCTTGTGCTGGTGCAGCAGCGGCGGGCCGGCCTCGCCGGCGTAGAACCGATCGCCCCAGTTCACGATCGCCATGATCACCGGATAGAGCGCCAGGCCCTTGTCGGTCAGGCGATACTCGTATCGGACCGGGGCGTCCTGATAGGCCGCCTTGCGCAGGACGCCCTCGTCCGTCAGCAGCTTCAGCCGGTCGGCGACGATCGTGCGCGAGATGCCGAGCCGGGCCTGGAAGGCTTCGAACCGGCGCACGCCCAAGAAGCAGTCGCGCAGGATCATCAAGGTCCAGCGGTCGCCGATCACCGCCAGCGAGCGCGCCACCGAACAGGGCTCCTTGGCCAGTTCGTCCCACTTCATCGCCGGACCCCTCCGTCGTCTCCCCCGCCATGATTGACTGGGTCCAGATTCGATACCATAGTCCGTCCAGATTTTAAACTTATGGGAGGCCGCCGATGGGGAACCCGGATCAATCCAAGGGCGTGTGCCTGGTCGTGGGCGCCGGGGACGGCGTCGGCGGCGCCATCGCCCGCGCCTTCGCCGCCGACGGCTATGAGGTCTGCGTCACCCGCCGGGCGCGCAATATCGACCAGCTCGAGGCCCTGGCCGCCTCGATCCGCGAGGCCGGCGGCAAGGCCCGCGCCTTCGGCGTCGACGCCCGCGCCGAGGAGGAGATGGTCGCCCTGTTTGACCGCATCGAGCGCGAGGTCGGCCCCTTGGAGGTGGTGGTCTTCAACATCGGCGCGAACGTGCGCTTCGGCGTGGTCGAGACCACGGCGCGGGTGTTCACCAAGGTCTGGGAGATGGCCTGCTTCGCCGGCTTCCTGGCCGGGCGCGAGGCGGCCCGGGTGATGACGCCCCGCGGGCGCGGCACGATCCTGTTCACCGGCGCCACCGCCAGCTTGCGCGGACGCGAGGGCTTTTCGGCCTTCGCCGCGGCCAAGCACGGCCTGCGCGCCGTGGCCCAGAGCCTGGCGCGCGAGCTCGGCCCCAAGGGGATCCACGTGGCCCACGTGGTGGTCGACGGCGCCATCGACGGCGTCTTCATCCGCTCCATGCGCGGCAACGTCGACGACCTGCTCGCCGAGGACCGCATCCTCAAGCCCGAGGACATCGCGGCCAACTACGTGATGCTGCACCACCAGCCGCGCTCGGCCTGGACCCATGAAATGGACCTGCGGCCGTGGGCCGAGGCCTGGTGAGGAGACCAAAGGACATGCCCCGCACCGTCGAGTTCATCTTCGATTTCGGCAGCCCCAACGCCTATCTGGCCGGCAAGGTCCTGCCGGCCATCGCCGCCCGCACCGGCGCCGAGGTCAAGCTCGTCCCCTGCCTCCTGGGCGGGATCTTCAAGCTCACCGGCAACCAGCCGCCGATGGTCGCCTTCGGCGGCGTGAAGGGAAAGCTGGACTACGAGGCGCTGGAGACCCGCCGTTTCGTGCAGAAGCACGGCCTTTCGGCCTACCGCTTCAACCCGCACTTCCCGGTCAACACCCTCCTGATCATGCGCGGCCTGATCGCCGCCCAGCGCGCCGGCGCGGGCGATCGCTACCTGGACGCGGTGCTGGCGGCCATGTGGGAGGACGGCGAGAAGATGGACGATCCGGAGGTGTTCGTGCGGGTGCTGGACGCCGCCGGCCTGGACGGCCAGACGCTGCTGGCCGCGACCCAGGACGCCGAGGTCAAGGCCGAGCTGATGGCCAACACCGAGGCCGCCGCGGCCCGCGGCGTCTTCGGCATCCCCACCTTCTTCGTCGGCGAGGAGATGTTCTTCGGCAAGGACCGGCTGGCTCAGGTCGAAGAGGCCCTTCAGGCGATTCCCGCCTAGGGCCCGGTCCGCCGCCGGCGGCTGATTCGCTTGTGAGGGGGGGGTCGGCCGGTCCGCCACGTTCCGTGGGGCTGGGGGGCTGTTCAGGATCCGGAGCGCGACGTCTCTTGACCGGCCGATGGTGAGACTTTCACCGGCCCATGCGGCGCCTAAAGGTCCGCAAAAAGGCCATTTCGGGGCGAGCCGTCTGTTGCAGCCAGGGCACACGGCGCGAGCTTGTTTCGGCCAAGCTCGGGAAAGTCCTTTGTCGTCAGCCGCCGCGGCCCGATAAGGACGGTGAATAGAGCTTGCGTCCCTGAAACATGGGACGTGGGGCACGGGGGTCCGCGGCGCTTCCGAGGCTTGCCTCGCGCGGATAGATCGAAGCGGCGAAGGGCGACCCACTGGGTCGCCTTTTTTGCGTCTGATGTCCTGAATTTCCGGAGGGCGGCGCCGCGCCGCCCTCGACGGGCCTAGTTGCCCGTCTTCACCTGCTCGCGCGCCTGGGCCAGCAGTTCGGCCATCTTCATGCGCACGTCGCCCTCGGTGACCTGCACGCCCGAGCCCTTCAGGTCCTCGAACACCTTGCGCAGCACATCCTCGTCGCCCGGCAGCTCCAGGTCCGACTTCACCACCGCGCGGGAGTATTCGGCCACACGTTCGCCTTGCAGGCCCATCAGGCCCGCGGCCCATTCGCCGAGCATGCGGTTACGCCGGGCCCCGGCCTTGAATTCCTGCTCCTGATCGAGCGCAAACTTTTTCTCGAAGCCCTGCTCACGATCGTCGAAGGTGGTCATGTGTTCCCCGGGAAGCGCTACGGACGGCGTTGCATACTCTGCGACCGCGCCCGCCGCAATCGAAACGCGCCGCGCTATTTTCGCTACTCACTGAGATGTTTGCGCCGAACCCGCCCTTCCGCTAATTTCGCGCCGCCTCATATCGAGCCGGAGGCCGAGTCGGAGCCGCGCGCGCTGGACGCCCCGTCGCGCGCGTTTTTTGTCGCTTCCGCGCGCGGTCAGCCCTGGCTCCCGGAGAAGGCGAGAGATGACCCGCCGCAAGAAGATTTATGAGGGCAAGGCCAAGATCCTCTACGAGGGGCCCGAGCCCGGCACGCTGATCCAGTATTTCAAGGACGACGCCACCGCCTTTAACGCCCAGAAGAAGGCCGTGCTGGAAGGCAAGGGCGTCATCAACAACCGCATCAGCGAATTCGTGATGAGCCGGCTGAACGCCATCGGCGTGCAGAACCACTTCATCAAGCGCCTGAACCTGCGCGAACAGCTCATCCGCGAGGTGGAGATCATTCCCCTCGAGGTGGTCTGCCGAAACATCGCCGCGGGCAGCTTCTCCCAGCGCTTCGGCCTGACCGAGGGCCAGCCCCTGCCGCGCTCGATCATCGAGTTCCACCTGAAGGACGACAAGCTCGCCGACCCGCTCGTCAGCGAAGAGCACATCACCGCCTTCAACTGGGCCTCGACCCAGGAGATCGACGACATGATGGCGCTGACCCTGCGGGTGAACGACTACCTGTCCGGCATGTTCGGCGCGGTCGGCATCACCCTGGTGGACTTCAAGGTCGAGTTCGGCCGCATCTGGGAGAACGACTACGCGCGCGTGATCCTGGCCGACGAGATCAGCCCCGATTCCTGCCGCCTGTGGGACGCCCAGACCAACGAGAAGCTGGACAAGGACCGCTTCCGCCGGGACATGGGCGACGTCATCGAGAGCTACACCGAAGTCGCCCGGCGCCTGGGCATCATGAAGGAGATGCCGACGGTGATCCAAGGAGGTCTGCACTAGTGAAAGCCAAGGTCCACGTGTTCCTCAAGCCCGGCGTCCTGGACGTCCAGGGCAAGGCCGTCGAAAGCGCCCTGCACGGCCTGGGCTGGGCCGACGTGGCCGACGTGCGGGTGGGCAAGACCATCGAGTTCGATCTCAAGGCCGCCGACCCCGCCGAGGCCGAGGCCGAGGTCAAGGCCATGTGCGAGAAGCTCCTGGCCAACACGGTCATCGAAAGCTACCGCGTCGAGGTGGCGTGAGCCGGCCGGCGGCCTTCCTTCTCCTTCTGGCGCTCGGCGCCTGTTCGCAGGGGCCCGCGCCCGGCCCCGCGCCGGTGGCGCTGGACTGCGCCAAGGGCTTCGAGCCCCTCTCCCAGGCGATCGCCGCCCAGCCCAGCTTCACCGAGGCCGAGGCGCCCGGCGAGCCCTACCGCTACATCAACGCCGAGGACGGCAAGGTCTCCTACGTGATCACCCGGCCCGGCGCGCCCGGACATCCGGCGATCATCCGCCAGGTCGGCGGCGAGACCACCGGCTGCGCCTTCGGCGACAAGGCTGGCTATGACCAGCTTCTCGCCTATCTGTCGTCCCTGAGCGGAGCGAGGAAGAAATGAGCGGCTTTCACCTGGCGCAGATCAACATCGGCCGGCTGCTCGCCCCGCTCGACTCGCCGGTCGTGGCCGACTTCGTGAACAACCTCGGCAAGATCAACGCCCTCGCCGAGGCCTCGCCGGGCTTCGTCTGGCGCCTGACCGGGGACGGCGACAACGCCACCGACATCCTGGCCTTCGACGACCCGGCCATCCAGATCAACATGTCGGTGTGGGAGACGCCGCAGGCGCTCGGCGCCTTCGTCTACCGCTCCGAGCACGTCCAGTTCATGCGCCGCCGCCGCGAATGGTTCGAGCCGATGGGCGGCTACATGGCCCTGTGGTGGATCCCCGAGGGCCACGTTCCCACGCCCGCCGAGGGCCGCGCGCGGCTGGAGACGCTGCAGCGCCTGGGCCCGACGGACCAGGCCTTCACCTTCCGCCAGATCTTCCCGACGCCCGATCTGGCGCAACGCCCCCTCCCCATCCTCGACGAATGCGCCTAGGAAGCCCGCCATGAAAGCCGCCGTCATCGTCTTCCCCGGATCCAACTGCGACCGCGACTGCAAGGTCGCCGTGGAGCGCTCCACCGGCGCCAAGGTGGACATGGTCTGGCACGGCGAGACGGCCCTGCCCCAGGGCCTGGACCTGATCGTCCTGCCCGGCGGCTTTTCCTACGGCGACTACCTGCGCTGCGGGGCCATGGCGGCGCTCTCGCCGGTGATGGCCGAGGTCAAGGCCGCCGCCGAGCGCGGCGTGGCGACGGTGGGCATCTGCAACGGCTTCCAGATCCTGTGCGAGGCGGGCCTGTTGCCCGGCGCCCTGCTGCGCAACGAAAAGCTGAAGTACGTCTGCAAGCCCGTGGCGCTGGAGGTCACCAACGCCCAGACGCGCTTCACCGCCGGCTACGCCGGCCGCCGCTCGGTGACCATGACCATCGGCAACGGCGAGGGCAATTTCTTCGCCGACGAGGCCACGCTCGACCGGCTGGAGGGCGAGGGCCAGGTGGTGTTCCGCTACGAGGACAATCCCAACGGCTCGGCCCGCGACATCGCCGGCGTCGTCAACGCCCGCGGCAACGTGCTGGGCATGATGCCTCACCCGGACCGTGCCTTCGAGGCCGAGCTGGGTTCGGCCGACGGGGCGATCCTGTTCCAGAGCGCCCTGGCCAGCGCCTGATCTCTTGTCACCAGGCCCCGTTAGGCTGATGCTCGCATAGGTCGAGCGGAGGCTCCGATGGCCGAAATCACCGATCCCCCGCCCCAGGCGGTGCTGGACGATCTCGCCGCGCTTCAGCCCAGGCTCGCCGGCGTGCCCGCCAAGGCCGGCGACAACCTGGTGATCGCCACCTGGAACGTCCGCGCCTTCGGCGACCTGACCAAGAAGTGGGCCAGCCAGGACGGGGATTCTCCGCGCCGCGACTTCCACGCCGCCGTGCTGATCGCCGAGATCCTGTCGCGCTTCGACGTGATCGCCGTGCAGGAGGTCAAGGCCAACCTGCGCGCCCTGCGCCACACGCTGAAGAAGCTCGGTCCCCGCTGGGGCTTCGTCCTGACCGACGTCACCCGCGGCGGCCCCGGCAACGACGAGCGCCTGGCCTTCATCTTCGACACCCAGCGGATCAAGCTGTCCGGCCTGGCCTGCGAGCTGGTGGTCCCGGAGGACCTGAACGACAAGCTTTCCGACGCCGCCAACGCCTTCCAGCGCCAGTTCGTGCGCACGCCCTACGCCGTCAGCTTCCTGCGCGGCGACAAGACCTTCGTGCTGGTCACCCTGCACGTGAACTACGGCCAGGGTCCCGGCGACCGCGTGAGGGAGCTCACCGCCATCGCCAAGTGGCTGCGCAACTGGGCCGAGCAGATGGACGACTACGGCCAGAACCTGATCTGCATGGGCGACTTCAACATCGACCGGAAGGGCGATCCGCTCTGGCAGGCCTTCACCTCCACGGGCCTGACCCCCGCGCCGGGCTTGGAGAAGGTGCCGCGCACCCTCTTCTCGTCGATCGAGCATCCGGACCTGAAGAGCTTCTTCGACCAGATCGCCTGGTTCCAGACCGTGAAGGGCAAGCCCTACCTGACGATGGACTTCCGCCAGGCCGGCGGGATCGAATTCGACGGCGCGGTGCTGAAGGATCTAACCACCGTGCAGCTCTCCTGGCGCCTCAGCGACCATCACCCGCTGTGGGTGGAGTTCGGCGTCTGAAAGCTGCGGGCCATGGTCTCCATGCCCTGGGACATCATCATCTCGAACACCGGCGCCACCTCGTGCGGCAGGACGTCGGCGGTCCAGACCAGCCGGCTGCCCTCGCCCTCGGGGAGCACCTCGAACGTGGCGTGGTGGTGGCTCGCCGACCCGCCGGCCACCGAATAGGCCAGGCGCCGGCGCGCGTCGTCCACGTCCACCAGGAGTTCGCGCACGGTCACGCCGTTGGCGAAGGTCACCAGGCGCGATCCCTCCTCCAGCACGCAGTCAGTGACGAAACCGGGCGCCAGGCGGGTATGCACCGCGCCCACGTCGGCGAACACGTTCCACACGGCCTCAGCCGCCAGCGGCAGGGCCATCTCCTTGCGGATCGAAGCCATCCTCAGTCCTTTCCTCCGAACAGGGGCAGCGCCTCGATGCTCGTCGCGCCCTCGATCTCCAGCAGCCTGCGCTTGGTCGCCACCCCGCCCGGCGCGGAGAAGCCGCCCATCTTGCCGTCCGCCCCCAGCACCCGGTGGCAGGGCATGATCACCGGGCATGGATTCTTGCCCATCGCCTGGCCCACGGCCTGGGCCGCGTGGGGCTCGCCCACGGCCCTGGCCACCTCGCCGTAGGTCATGGTGCGTCCCGGCGGGATCGCCCGCACCACCTCATAGATGCGCCGGTGCAGCTCGGGCGCGGCGCCGTAGTCCAGCGGCGTCTCCAGGAGGTCGAGCTTCTCGCCGGCCATCAGCCGCCGAACGCCCTCGATCGCCGCCTCGACCCAGGCCGGCGGCGCGGCCTCCCGCGCCTGGGGATGGCGCCGCGCCAGCCGCGCGCGGGCGGCGGCTTCGTCGGCCTCCGGGAGCTGCACGCCCACGATCGCGCTTTCGCTCCAGGCCAGGCCCAGAAGGCCGAGCGCGGTGGGAAACAGGGCGTATCCGACGGCTTTGCTCATGGCCGCGACGTTAGCACCGCGCCCCGGGCGATGATCGCGGGAAACGGACGCGATCGGCCCGGCTTTCCGCCGCCGGAAGAATCCCGGCTAAGGTGCCCGTCAAACTTGTCCCGCCACGAAGGCCCCGCCGATGTTCCGCCCTCTCCTGCTGCGCGCCGCCTGCGCGTCCGCCCTCCTGGCCTTCGCCGCCCTGCCGGGCGCGGCCCAGACGCCGCCGATGACCCCGGATCTGGTCGAGAATTTCAAGGCGCCGACCGACAGCTACGACTACGTCAAGCGCGAGGAGATGATCCCCATGCGCGACGGGGTGAAGCTCTACACGGTGATCGTCATCCCCAAGGGCGCGAAGAACGCCCCGATCCTGCTGACCCGCACGCCCTACAACGCCGCCAAGCGCGCCGCCCGCTACGAGAGCCCGCACATGCTGGCCGAGCTGCCGCAGATGGACGAGCCCTTCGTCGAGGACGGCTACATCCGCGTTTTCCAGGACGTGCGCGGCAAGTACCGCTCCGAGGGCCAGTACATCATGACCCGCCCGGCGCGCGGGCCGCTGAACAGCTCCGAGATCGACCACGCCACCGACGCCTACGACACCATCGACTGGCTGGTGAAGAACGTGCCCGAGACCAACGGCAAGGTCGGCATGATCGGCTCCTCCTACGAGGGCTTCACCGTCGCCATGGCGCTGACCGATCCGCACCCGGCGCTGAAGGTGGCCGCGCCGCAGAGCCCGATGATCGACGGCTGGATGGGCGACGACTGGTTCCACTACGGCGCGTTCAGGCAGGTGAACCTCGACTATTTCACCGACCAGCTCACCGCCAAGGGCGCCGGCGACGACATCCCCCGCGGCGCCTACGACGACTACGAGACCTTCCGCCGGGCGGGCTCGGCCGGCGCCTACGCCAAGGCCGCGGGCCTTGAGCAGATCCCCTGGTGGCGCAAGACCATCGAGCATCCGGCCTATGACGCCTTCTGGCAGGAGCAGGCGCTCGACAAGATCCTCGCCGGCAAGCCGCTGAAGGTGCCGACCATGTGGATCGGCGCGCTCTGGGACCAGGAGGACATGTGGGGCGCGGCCCACGCCTACGCCGCCACCGAGACCAAGGACGTGAACAACGACAAGAACTTCCTGGTGATCGGCCCCTGGCGCCACAGCGGGGTGAACTATTCCGGCTATGAGCTGGGCGAGCTGAAGTTCGAGGGCGACACGGCCCTGCAATTCCGCACCGAGGTGCTCAAGCCCTTCTTCGACCAGTACCTGAAGGACGGCGCGCCCAAGGCCGACACCCCGCCGGTGTTCATCTTCGAGAGCGGGACCAACCGCTGGACCCGCCAGAAGGCCTGGCCGCTCGCCTGCCAGAGCGGCTGCCAGACCGCCATGACGCCGCTCTATCTGAAGTCCGGCTTCTCCCTCGGCCTCGGCGGCGACGCCGGCTCGGCGGGCGCCGACGACTATGTCTCCGACCCGGCCAAGCCGGTGCCCTACCAGCCCCGGCCCGTCAGCTTCGCCGACGGCGAGGCCTGGCGCACCTGGCTGGTGCGCGACCAGCGCTTCGCCGCCGACCGCACCGACGTGCTCACCTACGTCACGGACGAACTCACCGCCCCGGTGAAGATCGCCGGCGCCCCGGTGGTCGACCTCTACGCCTCCACCACCGGCACGGACGGCGACTTCGTGGTCAAGCTGATCGACGTCTATCCGGACGAAGCGCCCTCCGATCCGAAGATGGGCGGCTTCGAGCTGGGCGTGGCCATGGACATCTTCCGCGGCCGCTATCGCAAGAGCTTCTCCAAGCCCGAGGCGATCACCGCCGGCAAGGTCGAGCGCTACCACTTCGCCCTACCCAACGCCGACCACGTGTTCCTGCCGGGCCACCGGATCATGGTGCAGATCCAGTCGAGCTGGTTCCCGCTCTACGACCGCAATCCGCAGACCTTCGTGCCGAACATCTTCTTCGCCAAGCCGGGCGACTACCAGAAGGCCACCATCAAGGTGTTCCACGGCGGGGCGAGCGCCAGCGCCATCGAACTGCCGGTGGTGACGGACTAGCCCCTAGTCGGTCTCCGGGCTCGGGCGGGTGCGCATGTCCAGATGCGGCGGCCCGCGCTCGGTCCGGGCGGGGCCCTGCCTGTGCTGCTGGGGCGGGCTCGGCCGCTGGGGATGGGTCCGCTGATGCTGCGAGGTCCGATCCGTCTTCGGCTCCATGACTGGTCCTCTCGCGCTGGCGCGCCGGGCCGCGGCGCGCCCTGGATGAACCGAACCGGCCGCCCGATCGTTCCGGCCCATCTCGCGCGCGCGCCCGAGTCCGGCTATTAGGCGCCCATGAGCGCCACGCCCCAGAAATCCATGGCCGAGACGGCCGCCGAATTCGGCCTGAAGCCCGACGAATACGAGCTGATCATCAAGCGCCTGAACCGCGAGCCGAATTTCGTGGAGCTGGGCGTCTTCTCGGTCATGTGGTCCGAGCACTGCTCCTACAAATCCTCGCGCAAGCACCTCGGCAAGTTCCCCACCACCGGGCCCAAGGTGATCTGCGGCCCGGGCGAGAACGCCGGCGTCATCGACATCGGCGACGGCCCCGATGGAACGAAATTGGCCTGCATCTTCAAGATGGAGAGCCATAACCACCCCTCCTACATCGAGCCCTACCAGGGCGCGGCCACCGGGGTGGGCGGCATCATGCGCGACGTCTTCACCATGGGCGCGCGGCCGATCGCGCTGCTGAACGCCCTGCGCTTCGGCGATCCCGGCCATCCGAAGACCAAGCGCCTGGTCTCCGGCGTCGTCGCCGGCATCGGCGGCTACGGCAACTGCGTGGGCGTGCCGACCGTGGCCGGCGAGACCAACTTCCACCGCGGCTACGACGGCAACATTCTGGTCAACGCCATGTGCGTGGGCCTGGCCGACGCCGACAAGATCTTCTACTCCGCCGCCCCGGCCGCCGGCCTGCCGGTCGTCTACTTCGGCTCCAAGACCGGCCGCGACGGCATTCACGGCGCGACCATGGCCTCGGCCGAGTTCGACGAGGATTCCGACGAGAAGCGCCCGACCGTCCAGGTGGGCGACCCCTTCGCCGAGAAGCTGCTGATCGAGGCCACCCTGGAGCTGATGGCCACCGGCGCGGTCGCCGCCATCCAGGACATGGGCGCGGCCGGCCTGACCTCCTCCTCGGTCGAGATGGCCGGCAAGGGCGGCGTCGGCATCGAGCTCGACCTGGACGCCGTGCCCCAGCGCGAAGAGGGCATGAGCGCCTATGAGATGATGCTGTCGGAAAGCCAGGAGCGGATGCTGGCGATCCTCAAGCCCGGCCGCGAGGCCGACGGCGAGCGCATCTTCAAGAAGTGGGGCCTGGACGCCGCCGTCATCGGCATGACCACCGACACCGGCCACATCGTGCTCAAGCACAAGGGCGAGGTGGTCTGCGACATCCCGCTCGCCCCGCTCTCCGAAGACGCCCCGCTCTACGATCGCTCCTGGGTCGCTCCGGCCCCGGCCGCGCATGTCGACGCCGGCCACGTGCCCGCGCCCGCCGACTACGCCGAGGCGGTCGTCAAGCTGATGAGCGCGCCGGACATGGCCTCCAAGCGCTGGCTCTGGGAGCAGTACGACCGCCACGTCATGGCCGACACCCTGGAGGATTCGGCCACCGGCGCCGACGCCGGCCTGGTGCGCGTGCACGGCACGAGGAAGGCCCTGGCCGTCACCAGCGACTGCACCCCGCGCTACGTGCAGAACGATCCCTACGAAGGCGGCAAGCAGGCCGTGGTCGAGGCCTGGCGCAACCTCACCGCCGTGGGCGCGACGCCCATCGCCATCACCGACAACCTGAACTTCGGCAATCCCGAGCGGCCCGAGATCATGGGCCAGATCGTGCGCGCCATCGAGGGCATGGCCGAGGCCTGCCGCGAGCTCGACTTCCCGGTCGTGAGCGGCAACGTCAGCCTCTACAACGAGACCAACGGGGCGGCCATTCCGCCCACGCCCACCGTCGGCGGCGTCGGCCTTCTGGAGGATTACGCCAACCGCGCCGACTTCTCCGGCATGAAGCCGGGCTTCTCCCTCGTCCTGGTCGGCGAGACCCACGGCTGGCTCGGCGCCTCGATGTACCTGCGCGAGATTCTCGGCCGCGAGGACGGCGCCCCGCCGCCGGTCGACCTCTATCTGGAGCGCCGCACCGGCGACTTCGTGCGCGGCCTGATCGCCCAAGGCCAGGCGAGCGTGGTGCACGACCTCTCCGACGGCGGCCTGATCGCCGCGGTCGCCGAGATGGCGCTCGCCTCCGGCGTCGGCGCGACCCTGCAGCTCGCCTACGACAGCGTCGCCCACGCCGAGCTCTTCGGCGAGGATCAGGCGCGCTACCTGATCGCCGTGGCCGACCCCGACCCCATCCTGAAGGCCGCCGTCCACGCCGACCTGCCGGCCGCCGTCGTCGGCCAGGCCGGCGGCGAGGACCTGGCCGTCGACGGGCTCTTCAGCCTGCCGCTGAAGAAGCTGCGCGCCGCCCACGAGGGCTGGATGCCGGCCTACATGGGCGAGGCTGCGAGCTAGGCGCCGAAGAACATCTGCCGCACGCCGGCGCGGAACGCCTCGACGCCCGCCTCCAGCCGCCGGGCGTAGTTGGCCCGCGCGTCATTGCCGGCCACGTGGATCACCTTGCCGCTGTCGTCGGCCACGGCCTCATAGACCTCCTCGGCGATCTGCTCGGCCGTGGAGCCCTGGGCGCGGCGCTCCGGGCTCATGAAGGCGGCCGCGACCTTGGCGGTCGCCTCCGCGTAGGCGGGGTGCTCGGTGCGCACGATGGAGCGGCCGGCGAAGTCCGTGGCGATGCCGCCCGGCGCCACCGTCTTCACCTGGATGCCGAACTGCGCCAGCTCGAACGCCAGGCTCTCGCTCCAGCCCTCCAGCGCCCACTTGGTGGCGTGGTAGACCGAGTTGAACGGGAAGGTGACCAGCCCGCCGATCGAGGTGGTGGTGACGATCTGGCCCGAACCGCGCTCGCGCATCGCCGGCAGGAACGCCTGGGTCACGCGCATCACGCCCAACAGGTTGGTGTCGAGCTGGCGCTGGAGCTGCTCGTCGCTGGTCCCCTCGAACGGGCCGGCCAGGCCGTAGCCGGCGTTGTTGAAGAGCACGTCCACCGGCCCTGCCGCCAGGATCGCCTTGGCCGCCGCCTCGATCTGCGCCGGATCGGTCACGTCCAGGGCGACGACCTTGATTCCTTCGACCTGGCCGAGCTCGGTCTCCTTGGACGGGTCGCGCATGGTGGCGAACACCTTCCAGCCCTTCTTGGCGAACAGCAGCGCGGTGGCGCGGCCCAGGCCCGTGGAACTGCCGGTGATGACAATGGTCTTGGTCATTTCAGGCTCCCTATTGAATATATATTCAACTTCTGCACATGACGAACGGGTGATTGGCGGCCGGTCAGGCTTTGAGGGCGTCCCAGCAGAGGGTGACGGCCGCGTCCTGCAGCGCCGCGCGGCGCGCCTTGGGCTGGGTGGCCGCCAGCGCGGCCATGGCCTTCAACGTCTCCATGACGAAGGCCGCCAGCCAGGCGCTGTCGATGTCCTTGAACAGGTGCTCGGCCTTGCCGCGCTCCAGCAGCTCCAGCGCCGGCCGGGCCGCGAGCGCGGCGGTCTCGCGCGTCTCGTCGGTCAGATACGGCGAGTTCGCCATCTGCGTCATGAAGATAAGTTCTGCATAATGATCAATGACATAATCCATGTATGCCTTGACCATCCGCTCGAAGGCGGCGCGCAGCGGCAAGTTCTCGTCGCGCACGATGAAGTCGGCGAAGCTCCGCTTGGTCTTCAGATAGAGCGCGTCCAGCAGCGCGCCCTTGCCCTTGAAGTAGGTGTAGACCGTGCCGGTGGCCACGCCCGCGCGCCGCGCCACCGCCTCGATCGACAGGCCGGCCAGCCCCACCGCCTGGACCTCGTCCAGGGTGGCCCGCAGAATCTCCTGCGCCTTGGCTTCATCCTTCTGCCGCATGGGCCGATAATGAATTCAAATTCGGCTTTGGTCAACAGCCGCCGGCTGGCGGCGTCAGCGCCTACGCGGCGGCGAGCGAGGCCGCGGCGTAGACGCCACGCGCCCGGCGATAGGCCGTGATCCTGGCCTCCACCTCTTGGCGGAAATTGCGGAACAGGCCCTGGATCGGCCAGGCGGCCGCGTCGCCCAGGCCGCAGATGGTGTGGCCCTCGACCTGGCTGGCGACGTCGAGCAGCAGGTCGATCTCGCTCATCTCCGCCTCGCCGCTGGCCATGCGTTCCATCACCCGCCACATCCAGGCCGTGCCCTCGCGGCACGGCGTGCACTGTCCGCAGCTCTCGTGCTTGAAGAACCGCGACACGCGCGCGATGGCCCGGACCAGGTCGGCGTCGCGGTCGAAGGCGATCAGGGTCGCCGTCCCGAGGCGCGAATTGAAGCGGGGCAGGTCGTCGTAGTCCATCAGCGCGGTTTCGGCCTGCTCGGCCGTGATCATCGGCATGGAGACCCCGCCTGGGATCACCGCCTTCAGGTTTCCCCAGCCGCCGCGCACCCCGCCGAAGTGCTCCTCGATCAGTTGGCGCATGGGAATGGACATTGTCTCCTCGACCACGCAGGGACGGTTCAGGTGGCCCGAGCCGGCCATCAGCTTGACGCCGGCGTTGTTCGGCCGGCCGAAGCCCGCGAACCACTCCGCCCCCCGCCGCAGGATCGTCGGGACGACGGCGATGGACTCGATGTTGTTGATGGTCGTCGGACAGCCGAAAAGCCCGGCTCCGGCCGGATAGGGCGGCTTGAGCCGGGGCTGGCCCTTCTTGCCCTCCAGGCTCTCCAGCAGCGCCATCTCGTCGCCGCAGACATAGGCGCCGGCGCCGTGGGCCACGAAGAGGTCGAAGTCCCAGCCGTGGATGTTGTCCTTGCCGATCAGGCGCGCCTCATAGGCCTGCCGGATCGCGGTCTCGAGCCGTTCGCGCTCGTGGACGTACTCGCCGCGGACATAGACGTAGCAGGCGTGAGCGCGGATGGCGTAGCTGGCGACCAGGCAGGCCTCGATCACCACGTGCGGCTCATAACGCAGGATCTCCCGGTCCTTGCAGGCCCCGGGCTCGGATTCGTCGGCGTTGACGATCAGATAGTGCGGCCGCCCGCTGCGCCCGTCGGGCATCAAGGTCCACTTGAGCCCCGTGGAGAAGCCGCCCCCGCCTCGCCCGCGCAGGCCCGAGGCCTTCACCTGGTCGCAGATCCACTCCGGCGTCTGCTGCAGCATCTCGCGGGTCAGGCGCCAGGTCCCGCGCGCCCGCGCGGCGTCCAGGCCGACATCGTGCACGCCGTAGAGGTTGGTGAAGATACGGTCCTTGTCCTCCAGCACACCCAACGTCATCGCGCGCCTCCCCTGGCTGCGGCGAAGGATGTGGGCCGGCCCCAGGGCCAGGCAAACGACATTTCGGCCCGCGCCTAGTGAGCCCGCCTCACAAGCAGCACGTGCATAGGCGTCATGGCTCGCCCGACTTCAGCCGGGCCGTCAGGGCCTCGAGGAAGACGCGCGTCTTGGTCGGCACGTGACGGCCGGCGGGCGTCAGGGCGTAGACCGGGGCCGGGCGGCTCCTCCAGTCGGGCAGCACCCGTTCCAGGGCGCCCGTGCGCAGCTCGTCAGCCACGTCCAGCTCCGACTTCAGCATCACCCCGTGCCCGGCCAGGGCCCAGGCCTGGATCACGTCGCCGTTGTCGGCCCGAAGGCGCGGGCGCGAGTCCACCTCGGCCGCTTCGCCCCCCGGCCCCTCCAGCCGCCACGGCTCCAGGCCCTCGCCGAAGCGCAGGAGGTCGTGGACGGCCAGCTCGTCCGGCGTGCGCGGCCGGCCGCGCCGCGCCAGATAGGCCGGCGCCGCCACCAGGATCCGGTGGTTGTCCGCCAGCTTGCGCATCACCGCGGCGCTGTCGCGCGGCTCGCCGATCCGGATGGCCAGGTCGATGCGGCCCTCGACCATGTCGATCAGGCGGTCGTCGAGCCGAAGGTCCACGTCGAGCCGCCGATTTCGCGCGGTCAGTTCGGCGGCGA
This sequence comes from Phenylobacterium sp., assembly GCF_041916435.1. Classification (GTDB taxonomy): domain Bacteria; phylum Pseudomonadota; class Alphaproteobacteria; order Caulobacterales; family Caulobacteraceae; genus Phenylobacterium. The sequence goes on from NZ_JAYRZM010000006.1 coordinate 202,928, forward strand.
CGGGCGCCAGGTAGATCCGGCCGAACGAGATCGGCGCGCTCACCCGCAGCACGCCGAAGGGCGTCTCGCGGCCGCTTGCGAGCTGCGCCTCGGCCGCGTCCAGCTCGTCGAGCACCCGCTCCACATGGCCGAGCAGCGCCAGCCCCTCCTCGGTGGGTGACAGGCTGCGTGTGGTGCGGTTGACCAGCCGCACGCCGGCCCGCCGCTCCAGGCTCGCCAGCCGCTTGCTCACCACCGCCAGGCCGACGCCCAGGTCGCGCCCCGCCGCCGACAGGCTGCCGAGCGCCAGGATCCGCTGAAAGGTCCGCAATTCGGCGACGTCGCTCAGCATATTCTCAACTTCAATTCCATAAATCATGGAATTATACGTCGATTATATCCGAACATGAAACGTCATAGATGTCCGGGCCTCAGCCCCGCGCCTCGCCGGGGCGCCCATGAGGACCCGGTGATGACGACTCCGCTTTCCCGCCCGCTGCGGCTGCCCTCCGGCGCCGTCCTGCCCAACCGCATCGTCAAGGCGGCGATGAGCGAGGGCCTGGCCGACGTCGACAACCATTCCACCCCGCGCCTGGAGCGGCTCTACGCCCGCTGGGCCGGATCCGGCGCGGGCCTGCTGCTCTCCGGCAACATCCAGGTCGATCCCTGGCACCTGGAACGGGCCGGCAATGTGGCGCTGCAGGACGAGACCGGCATGGCGGCGCTGCGATCGCTCACCCGCGCGGCCACCGCCGGCGGCGCCCACTTCTGGGCCCAGCTCGGCCATACCGGCCGCCAGGTGATCAGCGCGATCAATCCCGAGCCGCTGGCGCCCTCGCGGGTGGAGATCGACGTGGCCCGCGGCGCCGGCTACGCCTTCTCCCCGCCCCGGCCGATGACCGAGGCCGAAATCGAACACGCGATCGGCCAGTTCGCCCGCACCGCGGTCCTGGCCAAACAGGCCGGCTTCACCGGCGTGCAGCTCCACGCCGCCCACGGCTATCTCTTCTCCCAGTTCCTGAGCCCGCTCTCCAACCTGCGGACCGACCAGTGGGGCGGCCCGCTGGAGAACCGCGCCCGCCTGCTGCTGCGGACCATCGCGGCGGTGCGCCAGGCCGTCGGCCCCGACTTCCCCATCGGCGTGAAGCTCAACGCCTCGGACTTCCAGAAGGGCGGCTTCACCAACGCCGAGTGCCTGAAGCTCGTCGAATGGCTGAACGCCTCCACCCTCGATCTCCTGGAGCTCTCCGGCGGCTCGCTGGAACAGCCCAAGCAGGTGGGCGCCTCCTTCAAGGACGAAGGCGAAGACGGCCGCCGTCCCAGCACCGTCGCGCGCGAGGCCTACTTCGTCGCCTTCGCCGGGGCGGTGAAGGCCGTCGCCGCCATGCCGGTGATGGTCACCGGCGGCTTCCGCACGGCCTCGGCCATGACCTCCGCCCTGGACGACGGCGAACTCGACCTGGTGGGGATCGGCCGGCCGTTCATCGCCGATCCGGAGACCGGCGCGCGCCTGATCTCCGGCGTGATCGAGCGGGCCGCCGCGCCCGAGGACCACCTCGGCCTCTTCCACCTGATGGGTTGGTTCAACATGCAGCTCGAGCGCCTGGGCGACGGCCTGGACCCGGACCTCTCGCTCGACGGCGCCGAGGCGACCGCCCAGTTCCGCGCGCTGGAGGAGGGCTATGTCCGCGCGCTGATGGACCACCGGGGCCGCAAGGCCGCCTGAGCGACGCCATGAGCCTCACCGGCATCGCCCACTACGCCGTGCGCACGCCCGACCTGGAGGCCTCTCGGCGCTTCTATGTCGACGTCCTGGGGCTGCGGGCGGGATACCGCCCGCCGTTCCCCTTCCCCGGCGCCTGGCTCTACCTTGGCGAGGACGAGGCGAGCTACGGCGTCGTCCACCTGATCGGTGAAGGGACAGGCGAGGGCCTGACCGCCTATCTGGGCGCGCGAGCGGCGGACCAGGGCTCGGGCGCGGTGGACCACCTCGCCTTCTTCGCCCGCGACTGGCCCGCCATGCGCCGCCGCCTCGAGGCGTGCGGCGTCGGCTTCAACGAACGCACCGTCCCGCAGCTCGGCCTGCGCCAGGTGTTCCTGCTCGATCCGACGGGGGTGGTCGTGGAGCTGAACTTCCCGGCCTCGGAGGCGGACGCCTGATCAGTCGTCCTCGTCTTCCTCATGCTCGGCGCCGCCCCGCGCCTGGTCGCCGCCATGATGCTCGCCGGCGGCCTCGTCGCGAACGCCGGGCCTGAAGGCGTTCGGGTCGACGCGGGTCACCGCCACCGCCGCCAGGGCGATCACGGCCGCGGCGACCGGCAGGGCCGCCCGGCGCGGCGGCTTGGCGTCCTGCGCGCCGGGGTGGCGCGCGGCCGGCTTGGAGCCGGTCACCATGGCCCGCACCAGGTTCTCCCGGGTCGCCAGCGACATGACCACCACCGCCGCCACGTGCACGCCCACCAGGGCCAGCAGGGCGTAGGCGAGGGCTTCGTGCAGATCCTCTCCACGCGCCGCTCCGGTGAACACCGTCGCCGCCGTCAGGCCGAGAAGGCCCACCACCGCGAGCGCGCCCAGCGGATTGTGCCCCACGGTCGCGGCCGGCCGGCCGCCGAGCAGCTCGCGCAGGTGCGCCCCGATCCGGCCGGGCCGCAGGAAGCTGGCGAACCGCGCGTGCTCCCCGCCGATGAAACCCCAGACCAGGCGGAAGGCGATCAGCACGGCGGCGGTCCAGCCCGCCGCCATGTGCCAGGCCGCGAGCGCGCTGTCCTCTTCCGACGACAGGAACGCCACGGCGATGCTGATCGCCAGCGCCCAGTGGAACAGCCGAAGCGGCAAGTCCCAGGCGCGAATAGTTCTCGTTGTATTGATCGGCTCTTCAGTCATGATCGCCTCCGTTCGGCGATGCATGCGCCCCATTTCTGAAACCAACCTGACACGAAAACCGCCTTTGCGAAGCATTGGCGGGTGAAAGACTTGGTCCAGGACTTGAGAACTTCCTATTCGGCCGTCGCGCGTTTCAAGAGGTCCAGCGCCGCGGCGGCGAAGGCGCGCATGTTGGCGGCCCGGTCGCTCTCGCCGGTCTCGATGGTCAGCGCCATCTCGACAGGGCCGGAGATGGCGATGCAGGTGTGGCCGGCGGCGTCGCCGTAGGGGTTGCCGGTCGGGCCGGCCGCGCCGGTCTCGGATATCCCCCAGGTGGCGCCGAACCGCTCGCGGGCCGTGCGGGCCAGCAGCAGGGCGTAAGGCTCGCTCGCCGAGCGCATCCCCGTCACCGCCTCGCGCGGCAGGTCCATCAGGAGCACCCGCGCCTTGGCCGTGTAGACCACCGCCCCGCCCAGGTAGTAGGCGCTGGCCCCGGCCACGCCGAGCAGCGCCGCCGAGATCAGCCCGCCCGACGAGGACTCGGCCACCGAGACGGTCTCGCCCCTGGCCTTGAGCTGGGCGCCGATCTCCTCGGCGGCGGCGAACAACTGATCCATGCGGGTCCTTCCCTCAATCCAGGCGATAAACGCGGCGCGCCGTGTCCTTGAACAGCAGCGCCTTCTCGGCGGCCGAGGCGCCGGCGGCGATCCTCTTCAGCGCGTTCCATAGCACCGCATAGCTGCACGAGACCCCGTCCACCGGATAGTTGCTCTCGAACATCGCCCGCTCGGGCCCGAACGCCTCGATGCAGGTTTCGATGTAGGGCCGCCAGGCTTCTGCCAGCTCCGCCGAGCCGGGCTTCTCCTCACGCTTGTGGAACTCGAAGCCGCAGATCGCCATGCCCAGGCCGCCCAGCTTGACCACCACGTCGCGGCATTCGGCCAGCTCGCGGATGTGGCGCTCCCACGCCGGGAAGATCTCGTCGCGCTTGCCGGCGTAGGGGCCGATGCCCAGCGGCCCGCCCACGTGGTCCAAGACGATCGGCTGGCCGGGGAAGGCGCGGGCCAGGTCGATCACCTGCGGCAATTGCGGATGGAACTGCCAGGCCTCGAACGACAGGCCGAAGTCGGCGAGCTTGGCGAACCCCGCGCGGAAGTCGTCGCGCCCGTAGAGGTTCTCCGGCGGGTTGGTGTGGCTGTTCCTGACGGCGGCGCTGGCGTCCCAGCCGCCGGCGTGGCGGATGCCGCGGAAGCGCCCGCCGCCGGCCACCATGTGCGCGGCCAGCACCTCCTCCACCTCCCCGCCCAGGGTCAGGTCGGCGAAGCCGACGATGCCGGCGCAGGCGCGGATCGGCCCGTAGACGCCGCTGGCCGACATGGCCGCCACGCCGTTGACGAATTCGGTCTCGCCCACCGGCTTCAGCGCCTCCGGCCCCTCGGCCCGATAGAACGAGGCGCACTCGACGAAGACGGTGCTTTCGATGTTGTGGCCCGAGCCGCAGTCGGCCAGGAGCTCGTCCAGCAGGTAACGGCTGGTCCCCGGATAGTCCCACAGGTGGTGGTGGGGATCGCAGATCGGCAGGTCCGGCTCGATGATCTCCTCGACGGCCGCCTCAGCCTGATTGGTCATGCGCCCCTCCCCTGCATCGGCGGTTTTTCTTGGAATCCCCCGCCGGCCGCGCTCATGATGCCCGCCAATTCAAAGAGCCGCTATTCACGGGAGGATTTTTTCATGGACGCTCAATCGCAGTGGACCGGCCTCGACGCCGACCGGCTCGAACGCATCGGCGATCACCTGGAGCGCAATTACATCCAGTCCGGCAAGATCGCCGGCTGCCAGCTGGCCGTCGCCCGCCACGGCCACACCGCCTATTTCAAGTCGTTCGGCAAGATGGACCTGGAGCGGAACAAGCCGATGGCCGACGACGCCATCTTCCGCATCTATTCCATGACCAAGCCGATCACCTCGATCGCGCTGATGAGCCTCTACGAGAAGGGCTACTTCCAGCTCAACGACCCGGTCAGCCGCTACGCCCCGTCCTGGAAGAACCATCGCGTCTGGATCTCCGGCGAGGGCGCCGACATGGTCACCGAGGCGCCGCGCCGGCCGGTGAGCTTCCGCGACGTGCTGGGCCACATGAGCGGCCTGACCTACGGCGGCGGCCTGCCCGGCGTCGGCATCCAGCACCCCGTGGACAAGATCTATCGCGAGCTGAAGGTGCGCAGCGTCGGCGGCGCCGATCCCATGCACGTCTTCCTCGACAAGCTCGGCAAGGTGCCGCTGCTCTACCATCCGGGCGAGGCCTGGATGTACTCCCTGGCCACCGACGTCTGCGGCGCGCTCGTCGAGGTGATCTCCGGCAAGCCCTTCGCCCAGTATCTGCAGGAAGAGATCTTCGAGCCGCTCGGCATGAAGGACACCGCCTTCCAGGTGGCGCCGGAGAAGCTCGACCGCTTCTGCGCCAACTACCAGCGCAATCCCGACAAGTCCCTCAAACTGATCGACGATCCGGCCGAAAGCCCCTTCGCCCAGCCGCCCGGCTTCACCTCCGGCGGCGGCGGCCTGACCGGCACGACGGCCGACTACATGCGTTTTTGCGAAATGCTGCGCCGGGGCGGCGAGCTGGACGGCAAGCGCATCGTCGGCCCGCGCACGCTGGAAATGATGCACATGAACCACCTGCCGGGCGGCCAGGACCTGTCCAGCGTCGCACTCGGCACCTTCTCTGAAACCGCCAACGACGGGGTCGGCTTCGGCCTGGGCTTCGCCTCCACCATGGGCCAGGTGGAGACCGGCTCGCTCGGCGCCGGCGACTACTACTGGGGCGGCGCGGCCTCGACCATCTTCTGGGTCGATCCGAAGGAGGATCTGACGGTCGTCTTCATGACCCAGCTCATGCCGTCGGGCACCTTCAATTTCCGCGGTCAACTGAAGAGCATCATCTACTCGGCGATCGTCGACTAGGAGCGCGCGCGCCGGCCGAGGGCGAGCGCCCGCAAAGGCTCTCGGCCGGCCCTCTCAACTTTAATTTGCTATGATCGCGTTAAGCATTTCGGACGACAAAGATTCCCTGGAGTGGAGCGGCCGACATGCCCATGGCCATCGAAGATCTAGAGGCTTGCCTGCGACAAGCCTTTCCCGACGCTGACATCCGCGTCGACGACCTGGCTGGCGACGGCGACCATTATCGCGCGCGCATCGTCTCCAGCGCCTTCAAGGGCCTGCCGCGCGTGCGCCAGCACCAGCTCGTCTACGCGGCCCTGAAAGGCAGGATGGGCGGCGAGCTCCACGCCCTGGCCCTCGAAACGGCGACGCCGGGGTAGGGAACGGCTGATGCGCTACCGGCCCTTCGGCATCTCGGGAAAGGCGGTCTCCGCGATCAGCTTGCTGATGCGCGAAAGCCCGACCCTGCCCACGCCGCTGGCCTGGCGCTCGTTCATCTTCGCGGCCATGGAATGCGGCGTGAACTGCTTCGAGATGGTCGCCGGCTCGGAGGCCATGTGCGCCGGATTGCAGGGCGCGCTCCAGGCGGTCGAACGCCGGCTGCTGTTCCTCACCTGGCGCATCCGCGGCGAGCCGGGCCGGCCGCTCACCGCCGACATCATCTCCGCCAGCGTGCGCGGCGGACTGCAACGCACGCACTGCGCCTACTTCGATCTTCTGATGTTCGACGAGCAGGCGTTCGCCACCCTCACCGAGGACGCCCACCGCCTGCTGGACGACATGCGCTCGGCGGGCGTGGCCCTGCAGATGGGCGTGGCCGGCCGCGGCCCGGTGATCGACGCGGTGATCGCCGACCCGACCTTCGAGGTCGCCGCCTCGCCGTTCAACCTCACCTCCGGCTGGGACGTGCGCCGGCGCATGAAGGAGGCGGTGGCCGCCAACATGGCGCTGATCGGCTACGACGTCTTTCCCCAGGCCCTGCTCAAGCCCCAGGCCGTCCAGCCGCAGAAGACGGGCCTCTTCCGCCGCCACGTCGAGCCCCTGGCCGGGGCCGGCACCTACGCCTTCCTGCACGAGACCTCGGGCTGGGCCGCCTCGGAGTTGTGCCTGGCCTACGCCCTCACCGAGCCGGCGTTCGCCACCATCCAGGTCGAAGTCGCCCGCGCTGAGATCCTGGAGCGCATGTGCGCGGTGGCCGACCGCGACCTGCCCACCGGCGTCGCCGCCCAGATCGAGATGGCCCGCTTCAGCCCCCAGGCCAACGAGGCCGAGCAGAAGCGCGCCTGAGGCGCGCCGCGACAGGCCGCGCGCTTGACCCCGCCGCCTCGGCTCCCTAGCTGTCGGACAACCAGTTCCTCGCACCGAAGGGGCGAACCATGACCGACGCGGCGACCGCCACCCCCGTTCACGACTTCATCGCCAACACCGTGGCCGAAAACCCGGTGGTGCTGTTCATGAAGGGCGTGCCCGAGCAGCCCCGCTGCGGCTTCTCCGCGGTCGTGGTGCAGATCCTGGATCACCTGGGCGTCGACTTCGTCGGCGTCGACGTGCTGCAGGACGAGGAACTGCGCCAGGGCATCAAGTCCTTCTCCGACTGGCCGACCATTCCCCAGCTCTATGTGAAGGGCGAGTTCGTCGGCGGCGCGGACATCCTGCGCGAGATGTTCCAGTCCGGCGAGCTGCGGCCGTTCCTGACCGAACAGGGCGTCCTGTCCGCCTGATCCCTGAAGGGACGGCCATGAGCGGCAAGCCGTTCGAGCCCCGCACCGGGGCCAAGGTGTTTTCGCGCGCCTTCGCGCCCTCGCCCGAGGACATCGACGAGAACGGCCACGTGAACAACGTGGTCTATCTGCGCTGGGTGCAGGACACCGCCACCGCCCATTGGGACAGCCTGTGCCCCGCCGAGGAGCGGCCCAGGTGGGCGTGGATCGTCCTGCGCCATGAGGTGGACTACCGCCGTCCGCTGCTGCCCGGCGAGACGGCGACCTCGCGCACCTGGGTCGCCGAGACGGCCGAGGGGCCCCGCTTCGACCGCTACGTCCGCATCGACGGGCCCGACGGCCACATGTGCGCCCAGGCCCGCACCGTCTGGTGCCTGATCGAGCAGGCCACCGGCCGGCCGCGCCGCGTGCCGGCCTGGATGATCGACATGTTCGCCTGAGCCGGCCGCCGGCGTTCGGGAAGGCGCCGGCCCCGCTTTTTTGCACCCGCGAAGAAAATGCGCCCGCGCCAATTTCCCGCGACCGCGGCGATAGGCGTCCTCTATCGGGCGAGCCGGCGGGCGCCCCCGCGCCAAGTCCCGCCGAATTGACCTGAATCACGGCTTTCGCCTCGGGCACGGCTTTCCTGGGCGGCGTCGCGCGCGGGCGATCCCACGGGAACGGCCGCGCCACGCCCATCGATTTTCTCTATGCTATTTCCAGGGAAAATCAATTTTCTTCATGCTGCGGCGCGGGATACACAGCCGCCATCGTGACGCAAACAGGAGAGACCCGATGTCCCTGATCAACACCGAGATCAAGCCGTTCACCGCCCAGGCCTTCAAGGAAGGCAAGTTCGTCACCGTCAGCGACGCCGACGTGAAGGGCAAGTGGTCGGTGTTCTTCTTCTACCCGGCCGACTTCACCTTCGTCTGCCCGACGGAGCTGGAGGACATGGCCGACCTCTACGGCGAGTTCCAGAAGCTGGGCGTGGAGATCTACTCCGTGTCGACCGACACGCACTTCTCGCACAAGGCCTGGCACGACAGCTCGCCGGTCATCAGCAAGATCGACTACTTCATGATCGGCGACCCGTCCGGCGTGGTCACCAACAACTTCGGCGTGATGCGCGAAGGCCAGGGCCTGGCCGACCGCGGCACCTTCCTGGTCGATCCGGACGGCGTGATCCAGTTCATGGAGATCACCTCCGAAGGCGTCGGCCGCAACGCCGCCGAACTGCTGCGCAAGGTCAAGGCCGCCCAGTACGTCGCCGCCCACCCGGGCGAAGTCTGCCCGGCCAAGTGGGAAGAGGGTGAGAAGACCCTCGCCCCGTCGCTGGACCTGGTCGGCAAGATCTAAGTCCGCCCCAACCGTCGCCGTCCGCCGCATTTCGCCGGCGGGCGGCGGCCCCTCCCCCGTTTCCTATTGGAGCCCGCCATGTTGGACCAAGGCCTGAAGACCCAGCTCGCCGCCTACCTGCAGAATCTGCGTCAGCCGATCGAGCTCGTGGCCAGCCTCGACGACTCTGCGAAGTCGGCCGAGATGAAGGACCTCATCGCCGACATCGCCGCGGCCTCCGACAAGGTGTCCGTGCGCCTGGACGGCGCCGACGCCCGCAGGCCCTCCTTCGCCATCACCCGTCCGGGCGAGGATGTCGGCGTCCGCTTCGCCGGCCTGCCCATGGGCCACGAGTTCACCTCGCTGGTGCTGGCCCTGCTGCACGTCGGCGGCCACCCGCCGCGGGTCGAGCCCGAGGTGATCGAGCAGATCAAGGCGCTGGATGGCGACTACGCCTTCGAGACCTATTTCTCGCTGTCCTGCCAGAACTGCCCCGACGTGGTGCAGGCGCTGAACACCATGGCCGCGCTCAATCCGAAGATCCGCCACGTGGCGATCGACGGCGCCCTGTTCCAGGCCGAAGTCGAGGCCCGCAAGGTCATGGCCGTGCCGACCGTGCTCCTGAACGGCCAGCCGTTCGCCCAGGGCCGCATGGGCCTGGAGGAGATCCTGGCCAAGCTCGACACGGGCGCCGCTGCGCGCGAGGCCGAGAAGATCAAGGCCAAGGAAGCCTTCGACGTGCTGGTGGTCGGCGGCGGCCCGGCCGGCGCGGCGGCGGCCATCTACGCCGCGCGCAAGGGCATCCGCACCGGCGTGGCGGCCGAGCGCTTCGGCGGCCAGGTGCTGGACACCATGGCCATCGAGAACTTCATCTCCGTCCCGCACACCGAGGGCCCCAAGCTGGCCGCGGCGCTGGAACAGCACGTCAAGGACTACGAGGTCGACGTGATGAACCTGCAAAGCGCCGTGCGGCTGGTCCCGGCGGCGCAACCCGGCGGCCTGGTCGAGGTCGAGCTGGAGCACGGCGCCAGCCTGAAGGCCAAGACGGTCATCCTGGCCACCGGCGCCCGCTGGCGGCAGATGGGCGTGCCCGGCGAGGAAGAGTACCGCAACAAGGGCGTGGCCTATTGCCCGCACTGCGACGGCCCCCTGTTCAAGGGCAAGCGCGTGGCGGTGATCGGCGGCGGCAACAGCGGCGTCGAGGCGGCCATCGACCTGGCCGGCATCGTCTCCCATGTCACCCTGATCGAGTTCGACGGCCAGCTCCGCGCCGACGCGGTGCTCCAGCGCAAGCTCGCCAGCCTGCCCAACGTGACGGTGCTGACCAGCGCCCAGACCACCGCGGTGCACGGCGACGGCGAGAAGGTGACCGGCCTCAGCTACAAGGACCGCAAGACCGAGGAGCTGCACCGCGTCGAGCTGGAAGGGATCTTCGTTCAGATCGGCCTCGTGCCGAACACCGAGTGGCTGAAAGGCGCGCTCGCCCTGTCGCCGCGCGGCGAGATCGAGATCGACGCGCGGGGGGCGACCTCCGTTCCCGGCGTCTTCGCCGCCGGCGACGCGACGACCGTGCCCTACAAGCAGATCGTCATCGCCATGGGCGCCGGCGCCACCGCCGCCCTGTCGGCCTTCGACTATCTGATCCGCATGGCTCCGGTCGAGGAGCCCGTCGCGGCCTGACCGTTTGCACGGGGCCGGCTCCCGGCCGGCCCCGCCTAACGCCCCGGCCCGGTCCAGGCCGCCAGCGGATTGAGCAGGAACACCGGCTCGCCCGGCGACAGTCCGAGTTCGTCATAGGTGAAGGCGAGCTTCGTCTTGCCCGGGGCGAACGACTTGCAGACATCCAGCCGCCGACGCGCGAACGCCAGGGTGGCCGACTGGCCGGTCGGTTCCACGTAGAAGGCGAAGTCGGCCTTGGTCGTGCAGCCGTTGGAAGCCACCTCGATGGTGATCTCGCCCCGGCCCGCCACGGCCGCATAGAGCGGCTCCAGCTCGGCCAGCGGCGCCTTGGCGGGCGTCAGGACCGGCGGCGTCTGGCCGGCGCACCCGGCGAGCAGCGACAGGCCGGCGATCAGGACAAGGCGGCGATGCATGACGCCACTCAATCACAGCTTCGCCGGCGGCGCGATCAGGCCGCCGCCAGCGCCTTGAACATCAGGCTCGTCGCCTCAAGTTCGTTCACGTCCGGCGCGCGGGCGTAGCCGGGATAACGCCCGGCCAGTTCGTAGCCCAGCGACAGGTAGAGCGGCTCGGCGGCGTCGCCCGAGCGGGTGTCCAGGGTGAGCAGGCTGCGCCCCTCGTCCAGCGCGGCCGCCTCCAGCGCCAGCATCAGCGCCCGCGCGATCCCGCGCCGCCGCGCCTTCGGATGCACCAGGAGCTTGGATACGTCCGCCCGGTGAGCCTGATTGGGCATGGTCTCCAGGCAAAGCTGCACCGTGCCGACGGCCTCGCCGTCCAGCCGGGCGATGAACAGCCGCCGCCCGCCCCGCGCCAGCGACGGCAAGACCGCCTCCGCCCAGAACCGGCGCGCGTCCGCCAGCTCGAACGGCAGGATGAAGCCCACGCTGGCCCCGGCGTGCACGCAGGCGTGCAGGACCTTCGCAAGCGCTTCCGTATCGGCCTCGGACGGCGGGGCCTCCAGCCGGTCGATGCGAAGCTCCGCGGCGGCGAACATCCTTCGGCTCCCTCAGATGATGGCGATCAGGTAGCGGGCCGCGTCCGGCCCCGGCGCGGCCAGGCTGTTCGGCCCGAACAGGCGGTAGCGCAGGCAGTCGCCCGGCTGCAGCCGATGGCGCTCGCCCTCCAGGGTCACCTCCAGCGTTCCTTCCAACAGGTAGAGGTGGTGCTCCAGTCCCGCGCGCGGCGGGCCCGGATAGTCCACCCGCGTCCCGGCCGGCAGGCGCACCTCGATCAGCTCCCCCGCCAGGCCCGCGCTCGGCGGCGAGACCGAGCGGCGGACGAGGCCGGTCTGCGGGTCGGTCCACACCGGCTGGGCCTCGGCCCGCACCAGCGCCGCGCCGGTCCCCTCCACCTCGGCCAACAGGCGCGACATGGTCACGCCGAACGCCGCGCAGAGCCGCCCCAGCACGGCCGCCGTCGGGCTCACCTCGGCCCGCTCCACCCTGGACAGGGTCGCCCGGCTCACCCCGCTCAAGGCCGCCAGCTCCTCCAGCGACCAGCCCTCGCCGCGCCGCAGCTCGGCCAGGCGGCGGGCCAGGCGATCGTCGACGTCCAGGTCGGGCGAGTCCATTTACGAGAGAATATCTCATATTCGAGAATATCCAAGCGGCCGGCACGCCGCCGCCCGGGGCGCGTTCGACCTCAGCCTACGATCGGCGGATTGAGCCGGGCGAACGCCTCCTGCGTGCGATAGGGATAGTAGGGATAGGCCGGCATGACGTCGCTGGCCCGGTCGAGCCGCGCGATCTGGTCCGGCGTCAGCGACCAGCCCACCGCGCCAAGGTTGTCGCGCAACTGGGCCTCGGTCCTGGCGCCGATGATCACCGAGGAGACCGTCGGGCGGCTGAGGAGCCAGGCGATGGCGACCTGCGGGATCGTCCGCCCGGCCTCGGCGGCCACCGCGTCGAGCGCGTCGACCACGTTGAACAGCCGCTCGTCCGGGACGGGCGGGCCCCATTGGGCGGTGTCGTGCAGGCGGCTCAGCGCCGGCAGCGGCTGGCCGCGGCGCAGCTTGCCGGTGAGGCGGCCCCAGCCGAGCGGGCTCCAGACCAGGGCGCCGACGCCCTGATCCAGGCCAAGCGGCATCAGCTCCCACTCGTAGTCCCGGCCGACCAGGGAATAGTAGGTCTGGTTGGCGACATAGCGCGGCCAGCCGTGGCGCTCGGCGGCGGCCAGCGACTTCATGAGCTGCCAGCCGGAGAAGTTGGAGACGCCGACGTAGCGGACCTTGCCGGCGCGAACGAGCAGATCCAGCCCGTAGAGCACCTCCTCGACCGGAGCCGCCGCGTCGAACGCATGGAGCTGGAGGATGTCGATGTAGTCGGTACCGAGCCGGCGCAGCGAAGCCTCGACCGCGCGCGGCAGGCGCTCCAGCGCGGTCCCCGCGTCGTTCGGACCATCGCCCATCGGCAGGCCCGTCTTCGTGGAGATCAGGACCTCATGCCGGCGTCCCTTGATCGCCGCGCCAAGCGCCTCCTCCGAAGCGCCGTCCGAATAGACGTCGGCGGTGTCGAACAGATTGACCCCGGCTTCCAGACACAGGTCGATCATGCGCCGCGCCTCGGCGCCGTCCGTCCGCCCCCAGGCGGAGAACAGCGGCCCGCGGCCGCCGAACGTGCCGGTCCCGAAGCTCAGCACCGGCGTCTTCAGGCCCGAGCGGCCCAGGTTGCGGTATTCCATCCTTACTCTCCTTCCACGGAACAAAGCGGGCTGCTCGCCCGGCCGAGCGTCACGCTCGCGATCGCCAGCAGCAGGCCCAAGGCGGTGACGGCGGCCGCCACCAGCGGCAGGGCCGGCAGGCCGGGCCCCTGATCGATGGTCAGGCCGCCCGCCCAGGCGCCGAGCGCGTTGCCGAGGTTGAAGGCGGCGATGTTCAGGCTGGCGGCGAGCGTGCGGCCCGCCCCGCCCGCCTGTTCCAGAAGGTTGAGCTGCAGCGGGGCCACCGTGGCGAAGGCGGCCACGCCGAGCGCGCCGACCAACGCCACGGTCGCCGACTTGGCCTCGAGCGCCGGCGCCATGACGAGCAGCACGCCGACCAGGGCGCCGATCGTCGTCAGGAGCGCGCGGGCCAGGCCCCTGTCGGCCAGCCAGCCGCCGGCGATGTTGCCCGCCGCCAACCCTGCGCCGAAGACCAGCAGGACCGGCGAGACCGCCGAGGGCGCGAGCCCGGTCACCTGGATCAGCAGCGGCTGGATGTAGGTGAAGACGGTGAAGAGCCCGGCGAAGCCCAGGACCGTCGTCGCAAGGCCCAGCAGCACCTGCGGCCGCGCCAGGACGGCCAGCTCGTCCTGCAGGGTGGCGACGTCCTCGTCCCGCCCGACGTCGTCGGGAACCAGGAGCGCAAGGACGGCGAAGGCGACGACGCCGATCGCCGCGACCGCCCAGAAGGCCGCGCGCCATCCCAGCCACATGCCGAACCAAGCCCCGAACGGAACGCCCAGAAGGGTGGCGACCGTCAGGCCGATGAACATGGCGGCGATGGCCGACGCGCGCTTCTCGGGCCCGACGAGGCCGGTGGCGACCACCGAGCCGACGCCGAAGAAGGTTCCGTGCGCCAGCGAGGTCAGGACGCGCGCGGCCATCAGCAGGCCGTAGTTCGGCGCCAGCGCGCAGGCGGCGTTGCCGGCGATGAAGATGGCCATGAGGGCGAGAAGCACGGCCTTGCGGGGGGCCCGGCGCGTGGCGAGGGTCAGGATCGGCGCCCCCGCGAAGACGCCCAGCGCATAGCCGGAGATCAGCAGCCCGGCGGTCGGGATCGAGACGCCCATGTCGCCGGCGATCTGCAGGAGCAGGCCCATGATGATGAATTCGGTGGTGCCGATCCCGAAGGCGGCGACGGTCAAGGCGAACACGGCGAGCGGCATGCGCGATCTCCGGGGGAACAACAGGACCCGCCGCAGATGGCCTCGACGCCGAAAATGAATTAGGGGGCCGATAGGACTAACTTATGTGAATTGAATTCAACATGTCGCGCTTCGAAGCCAATCGCGCCGCCGAGATGGAAGTGTTCGTGCGCATCGTCGCCCTGGGCGGCCTGACGCCGGCCGCGCGCGACGTCGGGCTCACGCCGTCGGCGATCAGCAAGCTGATGTCCCGCCTGGAGCGGCGGCTCGGCGCGCGGCTGCTGAACCGCTCGACCCGGCGGCTGCAGCTCACGCCCGAGGGACGGGCCTTCTACGACCGGGCGGTGGCGATCCTCGCCGACCTGGACGAGGCCGAGCGCGCCGCAGCGGCCGGCGCGCGCCCCGCGGGCCACCTGACCGTGAACAGCAACATCCCCTTCGGCATGCGCTACGTGCTGCAGCTGACGCCGAAGTTCCTGGCCCGCTACCCCGAGGTCACCATCGACGTGGTGCTGTCCGACACCGTCGTCGACCTGATGGAGGCGCGGGCCGACGTCGCCATCCGGGTGGGCCCGCTGGAGCCCTCGTCGCTGATCGCGCGCAAGCTCGGGAGCAGCCGCATGGTCGTGGTCGCCTCGCCCGACTATCTCGCCCGTCGCGGCGCGCCGAAGACCCCGGCCGAGCTGCTGGACCACGTCGGCGTCGGCTGGACGTTTCCCCGCCTGATCAGCGGCTGGCCGTTCCTGGTCGGATCGACCGTCCAGTCGGTGTCGCCGCCGCCGATCGCCCGCGCCAGCGACGGCGAGGCGGCGCGGCTCCTGGCGCTCGGGGGCGTCGGCCTGGCGCGATTGGCCCGCTTCCATGTGGATCCGGATATCGCCGAGGGCCGGCTGACGCCCGTCCTCGAGGACCTGAACCCCGGCGACCGGGAGGACATCCACGTCATCTATCAGGGCGCGCGGGGTCCTCTTCCGGCGCGAGTGCGCGCCTTCATCGACTTCCTGGCCGAGCACGTGCGGATCGACGCCTGACAAAGCAAAAGGCCCCGGATCGCTCCGGGGCCTTCGCGAAGACTTCGGTGTCGGCGCCGGTTAGGACGCGTAGAACTCGACCACGAGGTTCGGTTCCATCTTCACCGGATAGGGCACTTCGGCCAGCTCAGGCATCCGCACGTAGGTGGCGGCCATGCCCTTGGCGTCGACCTGGATGTAGTCGGGCGTCTCGCGTTCCGACGAGGCCAGGGCTTCCAGCACCAGGGCCATGTTGCGCGAGCGCTCGCGCACGGCCACCACGTCGCCCGGCTTCACGCGGTAGGACGGGATGTTCACGCGCTTGCCGTTCACCGTCACGTGGCCGTGGTTGACGAACTGGCGGGCGGCGAAGGGGGTCGGCACGAACTTGGCGCGGTAGACCACCGCGTCCAGGCGCGATTCCAAGAGCGCGATCAGGTGCTCGGAGGTGTTGCCCTTGCGGCGCGCGGCGTCCTGGTAGATGCGGGCGAACTGCTTTTCGGTCAGGTTGCCGTAGTAGCCCTTCAGCTTCTGCTTGGCGCGAAGCTGCAGGCCGAAGTCCGACACCTTGGACTTGCGGCGCTGGCCGTGCTGGCCCGGGCCGTAGGCGCGGCTGTTGATCGGAGACTTCGGGCGACCCCAGATGTTTTCGCCCATCCGGCGGTCGAGCTTGTACTTGGCGCTATGACGCTTGGTCATACGTAACTCTCTCAATTCGACGCGGGCCGGCGCCTTCCCGACGAAGGCGCGATCTCAACGGCGGCGACCACATCACCCGTATAAGCATCGCATCCGCTCGGGCGGGCCCGGCGGAGGAAGGGGCGGTGTATGACGGCCCGGGCCTTCGGAGTCAACCTTGGCGGCCCTTACGCCTCCTCCACCGGCGGCAGGCGATAGCGGCCGCCGCGCAGCTCGGCCCGCGGGATGTAGGCCCGCATGAACAGGGCGAAGGGCTCGGCCGGCGCCGGCAGCCAGTTGCCCTTCAGGGCCTCGCCGGGGCTCTCATGGCCGATCCAGATGTCGAGCGAACCGTCGGCGTTGTAGGTCAGCCCCTCGGTGCGATCGCCGATGGAGTAGCGGCCCAAGGGGTTGTCGGCGAAGAAGTACTGGCCGTCGTCGGTCGCCTCGTAGAGCGTCAACGACCAGAAGCCGTCCACCGGGATCAGCCGGTCAGCGTCGAAGTGCAGCCGCCAGGTCTTGGCCCCGTCGTAGAGCGCGCGGGGCATGTCGCCCCGGCCGCGCATGTACATCGCCTCCACCGGCGGCAGGGCCGCCAAGCCCGACAGCGCCACCGCCGCGCGGAAGCCGTAGAGCTGGCCGAAGTCGCCCAGCGCCGGATTGGGATAGGACCAGCCGTCGACGAAGCTCGCTCCGCCCAGGCCGCCGCGGCGGCTGTCGTGGATCGCCTCGGCCACGCCCGCGGCGATCTGCGCCTTCTCGTCCTCGCTGAAGCGGTCCGGGTCGAACCCGTCCAGCAGGCGCAGTCCCTCGATGCGCTGAAGCTGCGCCCGGTCGGTGGCCGGCGGCGGATTGGCCTTCAGGAGCTCGGCGGCGCTGGCGAAATAGGCCGGCCAGGGATCGCGCCGGCTGGCGATGGGGCCGGGGCGCGCGACCGCCGGACCCTGCACCGACAGGCCCGACTGCACGACGCGGGCCGCTTCCAGATCCGCCGGACCGTCGATCAGCACCCGCGCCAGGGCCCAGACATGGTTGGTCGGCGCGCGCACGACATTGGCCCCATCGGCCGCATCAGCCGGCCCCACCAGGGTGAAGGTTCCGCCGTCCGGCCCGGTGGCGCGCGTGCCCAGGACGACGAAGTTGTTGGTGTAGGCGTCCATCAGCGCCAGCGACAGGTAGCGCTCGCCGGACGCCGGCAGGGTCAGCGTCACCGGCCCCGCCGACAGGTCGATCTTGGAGGTCGAATAGAGCGTGTCGTTGTTGGGCGTGGTGATGTCGCGAAAGGTGTGGTCCGCCAGGTTGCGCACATGGGTCAGGGTGTTCAGCGGGGTGTCCGGCCCCAGGCCCATGATGTTGGCGTTGGCCACCTCGATCAGCGGCAGGACGTAGAGCCAGGCTTCCTTGGCCGCGGTCTTCAGGTCGACGGCGTTCATGCTCAGGCCTCCGTGATCGGCGGCAGGCGGTAGCGGCCGACCAGCAGTTCGGGCTTGGGCAGGTAGGCGCGCATGAACAGGGCGAAGGGCGCGGCCGGCGCCGGCAGCCAGTTGGAACGCTTGGCCTCGCCGGGATCCTCGTGGCCGATCCAGATGTCCAGCGAGCCGTCGTCGTTGTAGGTCAGGCCCTCGGTGCGGTCGCCGATGGCGAAGCGGCCCAGCGGGTTCTCGGCGAAGAAGTACTGCCCGTCGTCCGTCGCCTCGTAGAGGCTGAGCGACCAGAACGAGTTCACCGGGATCAGCCGGTCGGCGCCGAAGTGCAGCCGCCAGTTCTTCGTCCCGTCATAGAGCCCGCCGGGCAGGTTCCCCTCGGCGCGCATGTAGACCGCCTCCACCGGCGGCAGGGCCGCCAGGCCGGAGAGCGCCACCGCCGCGCGGTAGTCGTAGTCCTGGCCGAAGTTTCCGAGGGTCGGCTCCGGATAGGACCAGCCGTCGATGAAGCTGTTGCCGCCCAGGCCGGACTTGCGCGCGTCCTTCCTCGCCTCGGCGATCCCGGCCTCGATCTCGGCGACCTCGGCGGGGCTGAAGCGGGCCGGATCGAAACCCTCCTCCAGGCCGAGCGGGGCGATGCGCGACAGGAGCGCCCGGTCGGTGGGCGGCGGCGGGTTGACGCCCATCAGCGCGCAGGCGCTGGCGAAGTAGTCGCTCCAGTGCGCCGAGCGCGCGGCCTGGGCCGGCGGCGGCGGCGCGGCGGGGCCCTGCATGGAGATGCCGGCCTGCACCGACTGGGCGGCCTCGGCGTCGTGCGGGCCGTCCACCAGCACCCGCGCCAGCGCCCAGACATGATTGGTGGGCGAGCGGATCACGTTGGCGCCCTCGGCCGCGTCGTTCGGCCCGACCAGCTTGAAGACGCCGCCGTCCGGTCCGGTGGTGCGGGTGCCCAGGATGCAGAAGTTGTTGGTGTAGGCGTCCATCAGCGCCAGCGACAGGTAGCGGTCGCCGGAAGGCGGAAGGCTGATCGTCACCGGCCCGTGGGACAGGTCCACCTGGGCGGTGGAGTAGTAGGTGTCGTTGTTGGGCGTGGTCACCGCCCGGTGGCGGTGGTCGGCAAGGCGGCGCACGTGGGTGAAGACGTTCATCTGCTGGCCCAGGCCCAGAACCCGCGTCCGGGTCGTGGCGATCTCGATGAGCGGCAGGGTGTAGAGCCAAGCCTCCCGCGCCGCCGCCTTCAAGTCCGCCATGTCCGTCTCCCTTAGGTGTTTCGTCCCGTCCGCTGGACCAGCGACCGGGCGGCGTCTCCCGCCTCGGCCCACCAGCGTTTGACCATCTCGCCCGCCTCGCCCTCGCGCGCAAGGCTCACCGCCTGTCCGGCCCACAGCGACAGGACTTCCGGGTCCCCGGCGCGGGCCCCGGCGGCCCTCAGGGGCTGGGTCAGACGATTTTGCACGGGGTATGCCGGAACATCGTTCTCCGAAACCCGCATCTCGCGCATGAAGCGGTTCTCGATTCCGCGGGCGTGGCGGCCGCTGAACGCGCGGGTGAGCCGCGTGGAATCGTCCTTCGCCCCGGCCACCGCCGCGCGCCAGGGCGCGCTGATCGCCGTCTCCTGCGAGAGCAGGAACGCCGTGCCCATCTGCGCGGCCGAAGCGCCCAGCGCCAGCACGGCGGCCACGCCCTTGCCGTCCATGATCCCGCCGGCGGCGATCACCGGCAGGTCCACGGCCGCGCGGACGGTGGAGACCAGCGCCAGCGTGCCCACCAGGCTCGCGTCAGGCTCGGCCAGGAAGTGGCCGCGATGGCCGCCGGCCTCGAAGCCCTGGGCGCAGATCCCGTCGGCGCCGACCGCGGCCCAGGCCCGCGCCTCCGCGGCGGTGGTCGCCGTTCCCACCACATAGGTCCCCGCCCGGTGCAGGGCCTCCACCTGGTCGCCCGTCAGGATGCCGAAGGTGAAGGAGGCCACCGGCGGGGCCGCCGCGATCAGCGCCTCGAACTGGGCCGCGAAATCAGGGGCGAAGTCGTTCGGCGCCTCGGGAAGCGGCGAGCCGACCCGCGCGTACCAGGGCGCCAGCCGCTCCAGCGCCTCGGCCACCACCGCCCCGTCCGGCCGCGCGGGCGGCACGACGAACAGGTTCACGCCGAACGGCGCGTCGGTCTGGGCCCTGAGCTTCTCCACGGCCGCGCCGATCGCGTCGGGCTGCGCAGCCCCGGCGCCGATCGAGCCCATGCCGCCCGCCCGGCTCACCGCGAGCGCCATGGCGTCGGACGAGGCCCCCACCATCGGCGCCTGCAGGATCGGAATCGGCAGCGCTTCTAGTAGGGCCGCCAGGCTCATTGACCGCGCTCCGCCTTCTGCCGCGCCAGCTTCTCCAGCACCCTGCCCCGCCCGCGCGACAGGGCCGTGATCACGCCGCGAAAGGTGCGCGCCTCCTGGTCGGAGAACTGCGCCTTGGACAGGGCCGCGCGCAGGTTCTGCACCATCGAGGGCTTCTTCTCTGGCGGGTGGAAGAAGCCGGCCTCTTCCAGCTCCCGCTCCAGGTGCTCGAACAGGCCCAGCATCGTCGCCCCGTCCGCCGGCGGCGGACCCTCGCGGAAGGCCGGCGGCGGCGTGGTCGATTGGGTCATGCGCCACTCATAGGCGTTCAGCGCCACCGCCTGGGCCAGGTTCAGCGAGCGGAAGCGCGGGTCGATGGGAATGGTCACCACCGCCTGGCAAAGGGCGATGTCGGCGGTCTCCAGCCCGGCGCGCTCGCCGCCGAACAACAGACCCGTGCGCAGGCCCTCGGCGCCGGCCTTGGCCAGCTCGGCCGCCGCCTCGCGCGGCGTCAGGATCGGCAACTGCAACTCGCGCGGCCGCGCCGTCGTGGCGAACACCACCTGCAGGTCGGCGACGGCGTCCTCCACCCGCTCGAGCACCTTGGCGTCGTTCAGCGGCCAGTCTGCGCCTGAGGCCGAGGCCCAGGCCCGCTCCTGCGGCCAGCCGTCGCGCGGATTGACGAGGCGAAGATCGGAAAGGCCGAAGTTGGCCATCACCCGGGCGCAGGCGCCGATGTTCTCGGCCAGTTGCGGCGTGGAAAGGATGACTGACGGCGGGGTTGGGGCGGACATGCGGTCTATCTGACCGCTGCGGGCTCAATTGCAAGGGCGCTCGGCCCTAGGCGGTCCTCGCCGCTTCCGCCTCCAGCCAGGCCCGGAACGCGCCCAGCGCCGGGCTCGGCGCGCGCGATTTCAGCCAGGTGAGCCAGTAGCCGCCCTTGCCGGCCGTGGTCGCGAACGGCTGGACAAGCCGGCCGCTCGCCAGGTCGCGCTCGAACATCACCGGCGGCGCCAGGGCCGCCCCCGCCCCCTGCGCGGCGGCCTCGGCCATCAGCACCGAGGAATCGAACACCGGCCCGCGCAACGTCGGGCACGGCGCGCCGGCGGCGGCGAACCAGCTCGGCCAGTCGTCGGCCCGATAGGAGCGCAGCAGCACCTCTGCGGCCAGGTCCGCCGGCCGCGTCAGCCGGCGCGCCAGGGCCGGCGCGGCCAGCACCGTCAGCGGCGCGTCGAACAGGTGGACCGCCTCGGTGCCGTGCCAGGCGCCGTCGCCGAAGCGGATCGCGCAGGCCAGCCCCTCCCCCGCCAGATCGGCCCGGTTGTTGTTGGTCGAGAGCCGAAGGTCGACGAACGGGTGGGCCGCCTCGAACCGCTCGAGCCTGGGCATCAGCCAGCCGATCGCGAAGGTGCCCACCGCGCCGACGGCCAGCACCTCGCGCATGCGCCCGCCCTCGAACCGCTCGACCGCCTCCTCCAGCCGCTCGAAAGCTTCGCCCAGCACCGGCAAGAGGGCCTGGCCCTCGTCGGTGAGCGCCAGCCCGCGCGGCAGGCGGCGGAACAGGGTCACGCCCAGCCGCGCCTCCAACCCCTTCACCTGGTGGCTCACCGCCGCCTGGGTGACCGACAGCTCCAGCCCCGCGCGGGTGAAGCTCAGGTGCCGGGCCGAGGCCTCGAAGGCGCGCAGGGCGTTGAGCGGAAGCTGGCGGCGGGACATCGGCGAAGCCCAAAATTTTCTAGGGTAAGGCGCAAGCTATCATCGTTTGCGCCAAATCGAAGTCGGCCTCAGCTTGGCCCCGCGATGGAGGCGAGCACATGATCGAACGGCGCGAGATGATCCTGGCCCTGGCCGGCGCGGGCCTCGCCGCGGGCCTGTCGGCGGCAGCCGGCCTGGCCCGGGCCAAGCCCGACCCGGCCGTCCTTTCCAGGCGCCTGCAGTCGCTGGAGGCCAGGAGCGGCGGACGCCTGGGCGTGAGCATCATCGACACCGGCGGCGGCCTTCGCCTGCGCCACCGCTCGCAGGAGCGGTTTCCCATGTGCAGCGCCTTCAAGGTGCTGGCCGCCGCTTGCGTGCTCGCCCGCGTGGACGGAGGCCAAGAGACCCTCGGCCGGCGAATCGCCTACGACGCCTCCGAGCTGATCTTCTACTCCCCGGCCACCAAGCCCCACGCCGGCGCCGGCATGACGCTCGGCGAGCTCTGCGAGGCGGCCGTCACCCTCAGCGACAACACCGCCGCCAACCTCGTCCTCAAGCAGATCGGCGGGCCCAAGGGCCTGACCGCCTGGCTTCGTTCCATCGGCGATGCGACCACGCGCCTGGACCGCTGGGAGCCGGAGCTCAACACCGCCATTCCGGGCGATCCGCGCGACACCACCACCCCCGACGCCATGGCCGAGACCCTGCGCAGCCTGGTGCTGCGCCGCGCGCTCAGCGACGAATCACGGGCGATCCTGGCCGGCTGGATGGTGGCCTGCCAGACCGGCGGGGCGCGGCTGCGCGCCGGCCTGCCCGCCGGCTGGCGCGTGGGCGACAAGACCGGCACCAGCGCCGACAAGGCCGGCACCTCCAACGACGTGGCGCTGGTCTGGCGGCCCGACGGGCGCACCGCGGTCATCACCGCTTTCCTCACGCGCGCCACGCCCGACGGCAAGGCCCGCGACGCGATTCTCGCCGAAGTCGGGAAGATCGCCGCCGAATCCCTGGCGTAACGCCGGTTTGGGCGCCGGCCCGGCGGCTCGCCCCCGCGGCGGGCGGCGCTGACGCCAATCACGGCGAAGCTTGTTCGTGCGGGGGAAATCTCCCCGCCTGCGGCCAAGTTGACGCCCCGTGGCCTTTGCCGCGGGCGCTAGGCCGGCTATACGGCCTCAACCCTCCTAATCGCCCGCGGAGCGCCTCGCCCTCATGGCCAAGATCAAAGTCGCCAACCCTGTCGTCGATATCGACGGGGACGAGATGACCCGGATCATCTGGAAGATGATCAAGGACAAGCTCATCCTCCCGTTCCTGGACCTCAAGATCGACTACTACGACCTCGGCATCGAGCATCGGGACGCGACGGACGACCAGGTCACCATCGACGCGGCCAACGCGATCAAGAAGCACGGCGTCGGCATCAAGTGCGCGACGATCACCCCGGACGAGGCCCGCGTCGAGGAGTTCAAGCTCAAGAAGATGTGGAAGTCGCCGAACGGCACCATCCGCAACATCCTGGGCGGCGTCGTCTTCCGCGAGCCGATCATCTGCAAGAACGTGCCGCGGCTGATCCCGGGCTGGACCCAGCCGATCATCGTCGGCCGCCACGCCTTCGGCGACCAGTACCGCGCCACCGACTTCCTGGTCCCCGGCCCCGGCAAGATGACCATCAAGTGGGAAGGCAAGGACGGCCAGGTGATCGAGCACGAGGTGTTCGACTATCCGGGCTCCGGCGTCGCCATGGCCATGTACAACCTGGACGACTCGATCCGCGACTTCGCCCGGGCCTGCCTGAACTACGCCCTGCAGCGCCAGTACCCGGTCTACCTGTCGACCAAGAACACGATCCTCAAGGCCTACGACGGCCGCTTCAAGGACATCTTCGCCGAGCTCTACGAGGCCGAGTTCGTCGAGAGGTTCAAGGCCGCCGGCATCACCTACGAGCACCGCCTGATCGACGACATGGTGGCCTCGGCCCTGAAGTGGTCCGGCGCCTTCATCTGGGCCTGCAAGAACTACGACGGCGACGTGCAGTCCGACCAGGTCGCCCAAGGCTTCGGCTCGCTGGGCCTGATGACCTCGGTGCTGCTCACCCCCGACGGCAAGACCATGGAGGCCGAGGCCGCCCACGGCACCGTCACCCGCCACTACCGCCAGCACCAGCGCGGCGAGCAGACCTCGACCAACTCCATCGCCTCGATCTTCGCCTGGACCCAGGGCCTGGGCTTCCGCGCCAAGCTCGACGGCAACGAGGAGCTGGCCAAGTTCTCCGACACCCTGGAGAAGGTCTGCGTGTCCACCGTCGAGTCCGGCTCGATGACCAAGGACCTGGCGCTGCTGGTCGGCGACACCCAAGGCTGGCTCACCACCGAGGGCTTCATCGACAAGGTGGCCGCCAACCTGGAAAAGGCCCTGGCCTCGGCCTGAGCCCTGCTTTGACTTGACCCGGGCGGCGGATCGGCCGTCCGGCGGGGGCGCGCCTCGCCTTGGATCTTCTGCTGCGCATCGCGCCCTTCTTCGCCCTGATCGCCGCCGGCGCCGTGGCGGGCCGCTTCGGCCTGCTCAACGCCCGGCGCGGCGGCTGGCTTTCGGCCTACACCTTCTGGATCGGCTTTCCGGCGCTGCTGATCCGCTGGCTGGGCGACGCCCCGCCGCCCGACCCGGCCCTGGCCCGCGCGCTCCTGGCCTACGGCCTGACCATGGGCGTGGTGCTGGCCGCCGCCCCGTTCATCGGCAGACTGCTCTCCTTCCGGCGCGAGGCCTGCGCGGGCCTGGCCATGACCTCCGGCGTCGGCAACACCGCCTTCCTGGGCGCGCCGCTGGCGGTGTCGATCTTCGGCCCGGCCGTGCGCGCGCCGGCGGCCTCGGCCGTGGCGGTCGACTTCATCGCGCTGATGGCGGCGGGGATCGCCATCCTGCAGACCGGCCGGCCCGGCGGGCGGATCGGCATGGCCCTGCGGCGAGTGTTCCTGAACCCCACGGTCGCCGGCGCGGCGACCGGCCTCGCCCTCTCGGCGCTGCAGGCGCGCCTGCCCGTGGCGATCGACAGGCCGCTGACCTGGCTGGCGGCGACCGCGAGCCCGGTGGCCCTGGTGGCGCTGGGCGGGCTGATCGGCCGCGAGTGGTCCCAGCCCGAACGGCACGACGCCGGCCCGCTGATGCTGACGCTGGCGCTGAAGCTGCTGGTCGCGCCCGCCCTGGTCTGGACGAGCCTGGGCCTGGTCGGCGCGCCGGAGGCGGTGCGCGCCAGCCTGACGCTGCTGGCCGCCTGCCCGACGGCGGTGAACGTCTTCATCCAGACCCGCGTCTTCGACATCCACGCGCGCGGCGCGGCGCTGGCCGTGATCGCCGGCACGGTGATCAGCGCGGCCAGCCTGTCGGTCCTGGCGCACCTGTTGGGCGGCTGAGCCGCCTAAGGCGCTAGCCGGCGAGCGCGGCCTTCACCGCGGCCAGCCCCTCGGCGGCCTTGGAGCCGTCCGGCGCGCCGCCCTGAGCGAAGTCGGGACGCCCGCCCGCGCCCTGGCCGCCCATGGCGATCACGGCGGCCTTGGCGAGGTCGGCGGCGTTGAGCCTGTCCTTGGCCGCGCCGGTGACGGCCACGGTCACGGCGGCCTTGCCGTCGGCCACGCCCACGAGCGCGATCACCCCGTCGGGGAGCTGCTTCTTGAACTCCTCGGCGATGGGCCTCAGGTCCTTGCCGCCGACGCCGTCCATGACGCGGGCGATGAGCTGGACGCCGCCCACCTCTTCGGGACCGGACGCCCCGGCCGAGCCGCCGCCGCCCATGGCGAGCTGGCGCTTGGCCTCGGCCAGCTCCTTCTCGAGCTTGCGGGTCTGCGCCGACAGGGCCTCGACACGGCCGGCGACCTCGGAAACCGGAACCTTGAACTGGTCGGCCAGGGTCTTGGCGACCGAAGCCTGTTCCTGCAGCCACAGGCGCGCGGCCTCGCCGGTCAGGGCCTCGATGCGGCGTACGCCGGCGGCCACGCCGCCCTCGGAGACGATCTTGAAGAGGGCGATATCGCCGGTGCGGCCCACGTGGGTGCCGCCGCACAGCTCCACCGAATAGGCGCCCTCGCCGTCCAGCGCCCGGCCCAGGGTGAGCACGCGCACCGTGTCGCCGTACTTCTCGCCGAACAGCGCCATGGCGCCGGCCTCGATGGCGGCCTGGGGCGCCATCTCCTCGGTCTTGGACGGCAGGTTCTGGCGGATCACCGCGTTCACCTCGGCCTCGATCCTGGCGATCTCGTCCGGCGTCAGCGGCTGGCCGTGGCTGAAGTCGAAGCGCACCCGCTCGCCGTCCACCATCTGGCCCTTCTGGGCGACGTGGGGGCCAAGCACATGGCGCAGCGCGGCGTGCAGCAGGTGGGCGGCCGAGTGGTTGGCCCGCGTCGTCCGGCGCCGCTCGGCGTCGACCAGCAGGCGCGCGCGCGCGCCGTCGGCGAGTTCGCCCTCCAGGATCTGGAGATGATGGACGAAGAGGTCGCCGGCCTGCTTCTGGGTGTCGACCACCCGCGCGCGGCCGCCAGGCCATTCGATCTCGCCGGTGTCGCCCGCCTGGCCGCCGCTCTCGGCGTAGAAGGGGGTGCGGTCGAAGACGGCCTGCACCGCCTGGCCGGCCGCGGCCTTGTCCACCTCGGCGCCGTCGGCCACCAGGGCCAGGAGTTCGCCGGCGGCCTCGATGGCGTCGTAGCCGACGAACTCGGTCGGGCCGAGCCGGTCGCGGATGGCGAACCATTCGGCCGCCTGGGCCTGCTGGCCCGAGCCGGTCCAGGCCTCGCGCGCCTGTTCGCGCTGGCGCTGCATGGCCGCGTCGAAGCCGTCGAGGTCGACGGTCAGGCCCTTGGCGCGCACCGCGTCCTGGGTCAGGTCCAGCGGGAAGCCGTAGGTGTCGTAGAGCTTGAAGGCGGTCTCGCCGGGCAGGACGCCGCCGGCCGCCAGGTTGGCGGTCGCATCGTCCAAGAGGGCCATGCCGCGGCCCAGGGTGCGGCGGAAGCGCTCCTCTTCCTGGCGCAGGGTCTCCACGATCACCGGCTCGGCGCGGCGCAGCTCCGGATAGGCGTCGCCCATGGCCTGGACGAGCACGGGCGCCAGGCGGTGCATCAACGGCTCCTCCGCGCCCAGGAGGTGGGCGTGGCGCATGGCCCGGCGCATGATCCGGCGCAGCACGTAGCCGCGGCCCTCGTTGGAGGGGGTGACCCCGTCGGCGATCAGGAAGCTGGTCGAGCGCAGGTGGTCGGCGATCACCCGGTGCGAGGGCCCGTTCGAGCCCGATCCGGTGAGCGCGCGCGAGGCCTCGATCAGCGTGCGGAAGAGGTCGACGTCGTAGTTGTCGTGCACGCCCTGCAGCACCGCGGCGATGCGCTCAAGGCCCATGCCGGTGTCGATGGAGGGTTTGGGCAGGTCCGAGCGCTTGCCGTCGGCGAACTGCTCATACTGCATGAAGACCAGGTTCCAGATCTCCACGAACCGGTCGCCGTCCTCGTCCGGGCTGCCGGGCGGGCCGCCGGCGATATGCTCGCCGTGGTCGTAGAAGATTTCCGAGCACGGACCGCAGGGGCCGGTGTCGCCCATGGACCAGAAGTTGTCGCTGGTCGGGATGCGGATGATCTTGCCGTCCGACAGGCCGGCGATCTTCTTCCACAGGTCCGCCGCCTCGTCGTCGGTGTGGTAGACGGTGACGGTGAGCTTCTCGGCCGGGATCTGGAACTCCTTGGTCAGGAGCGTCCAGGCCAGCTCGATCGCGCGTTCCTTGAAGTAGTCGCCGAACGAGAAGTTGCCCAGCATCTCGAAGAAGGTGTGGTGGCGGGCGGTGTAGCCGACGTTGTCCAGGTCGTTGTGCTTGCCGCCGGCGCGCACGCATTTCTGCGAGGAGGCCGCGCGCGGGGCCGGCGGGGTCTCCGCGCCGGTGAAGTAGTTCTTGAACGGCACCATGCCGGCGTTGACGAACAGCAGCGTCGGATCGTTCTGCGGCACCAGGGGCGCGGAAGGCACGATCAGGTGATCGTTCTTCTCGAAATAGCCCAGGAAGGTGGAACGGATGTCGTTGAGGCTCGGCATGGAATTTCGAAACTTCGTCAGGTCTTAGGCGACGTGGTGTGCGGTCCGGCCCTGCGCAAGCGCGGCCGCGGGCCGCGACCGTTTACGGGACTTGGGCCCCCGCGCAAAGAAAAAGGACGCCCGGATGGGATCCGAGCGTCCTTTACCGGTCTTCAAGGCGCCCGCGTGGGGGCGCGTGCGGCGAGGCGGCGGGTTGGCGGGCCGCCCCGCCTGGAGAGACGGCGCCCAAAGACCAATGCTTGGGGTCAGCGCGGGCGCGGCCCAGAGAGCCGGCCCCTCGGCGCCTCAGCCCTCGTCGCCGTCCTCGGGGCCGCCGACGAGCAGCTCCTCTTCGATCTTCACGGCGTTGCCGCGCACGGCCTTCTCGATCTCGTCGGCCAGGTCCTTGTTGGCCTTGAGGAACTCGCGGACATTGTCGCGGCCCTGGCCGATGCGCTGGCTGTTGTAGGAGAACCAGGAGCCGGACTTCTCGATCACCCCGGCCTTGACGCCCAGGTCGATGATCTCGCCCAGCTTGGAGATCCCCTCGCCGTACATGATGTCGAACTCGACCTCGCGGAACGGCGGGGCGACCTTGTTCTTCACCACCTTCACGCGGACGTTGTTGCCGATGATCTCGTCGCGCTGCTTGACCGAGCCGGTGCGGCGGATGTCCAGGCGCACCGAGGCGTAGAACTTCAGCGCGTTGCCCCCGGTGGTGGTTTCGGGGCTGCCGTACATCACCCCGATCTTCATGCGGATCTGGTTGATGAAGATCACCAGGGTCTTGGCCTTGGAGATCGAGGCGGTGAGCTTGCGCAGCGCCTGGCTCATCAGGCGGGCCTGCAGGCCGGGCAGGCTGTCGCCCATCTCCCCTTCGATCTCGGCGCGCGGGGTGAGCGCGGCCACCGAGTCGATGACGATCACGTCGATGGCGCCGGAGCGCACCAGGGTGTCGGTGATCTCCAGGGCCTGTTCGCCGGTGTCCGGCTGGGAGACCAAGAGGTCGTCGAGGTTGACCCCCAGCTTGTGGGCGTAGACCGGATCGAGCGCGTGCTCGGCGTCGACGAAGGCGGCGGTGCCGCCGGCCTTCTGCACCTCGGCCACCACGTGCAGGGCGAGCGTGGTCTTGCCCGAGCTTTCCGGCCCGTAGATCTCGACGATGCGGCCCTTCGGCAGGCCGCCGATCCCCAGGGCCAGATCCAGCCCCAGCGAGCCGGTGGGCACGGACTCGATCTCCACGACCTTGCCCTTGTCACCCAGCTTCATCACCGAGCCCTTGCCGAAGGCCCGATCGATCTGCGCCAGCGCCGCTTCCAGAGCGCGCTGCTTATCACCGTCTTCTTTCGCCACGAGCTTCAACGCCGACTGACCCATCCGAAGCGTCCCTTATCCCATGATTCCGCCAACCCGACCGGCCCGCCCGCGGCGCATCCCGTCGTTGATTCATGCGTACCCCGTTTGTTCCATGTTCGCAAGATGTTCTTTTCGGGGCGCTCTAGCCGGCGTCTTCGCCCGGCGGGTCCGGGCGATCCAGGCGGGGCCGCAGCTTGGGCCCCCCGGATCGGCCTTCGGCCGACCGGAGGATGACGGCGTGGGGGACTGCAAGGCGGGGCCTAAGTCAAAGTCCCCCTCAGTCCCTTCGGGACAGCTCCCCCAGAGGGGGAGCATCCGGGGGATGCGCCGCTTCGACCATCCCGCCTTGTCTTCCCCGCACCTGCGGCGGGGATCCGCGGGGCGGCTCGGCCGTGGAAGTTTCCGGGGAGGCCCCGTCAGAACTTGTAGCCGAGCTCCAGGCCCCAGGTGCGGGGCGGCTGGTAGATGCGCAGTTCGCCGAGCGCGCCCAGGCCGAAGGTGTTGTTGATCACCTTCTCGTCGGTAAGGTTCTTGCCCCACAGGGCGAGCTTCCAGCCGGCGGCGCCCTCCAGGGTGACGGTGGCGTCGTAGAGGGTGTTGGCCTTGCGCACCTGCACATCGGAGGTGCGGTTGATCACCCCGCCGGAGGTGTACATGTCGTCGGTGTAGACGGCGTTGGCGTTGAGCGTCAGGTCACCCACGCCCACGTCGCGGGTCCAGGTGAAGCCGAGGCTGCCGGACCACTTCGGCGCATAGATCATCGGCAGGTCGGAATTGTCGGTGGGATTGTCCACCCCGTCGCTGGTGAGGTCGGTGAAGTTGTCCTCGAAGGCCGCGTCCAGGTAGGCCAGGTTGGCGTTGACCCGCAGGCCGCCGCCGACGATCCACAGCGCCTCGGCCTCGGCGCCGCTGATCTTGGCCTTGCCGGCGTTGGTGACGATCGATTCGTAGACGCCGGCGCTGGTCAGGCCCTGGGCGCCGGTCTGCATGTCCTTGTAGATCGAGGAGAACACCGCCCCGTTCAGGCGCAGACGCCGGTCGAACACCTCCGACTTCACCCCCGCCTCGAAGCTGTCGACGGTCTCGGCGTTGTACGGGCCGGCCGAGGTGTAGGAGGCCGCCCGGCCGTTGTAGCCGCCGCTGCGGAAGCCCCGCGACCAGCTCGCATAGGCCATGACCAGCGGATTGAACTGATAGTTCACGCCGAGCTTGGGCGAGAAGTTGTCCCAGTCGTGCTTGTAGGTCATCGAGGCCGGGTAGAAGAGCGGCTGGTTGGTGAATTCCTTCTTCTCGTAGCTCCAGCGCCCGCCGGCGGTCAGGGTCAGGGCGTCGGTGAGCTTGTAGTCGGCCTGGCCGAACACGGCGTAGCCGGTGTTCTTCTGGCCGGCGACCTGGGCCGGCGTGGCGCCGCCGTAGATCAGCCCGCCCTGGGCGTTGGTGATGTCGTAGCTCTGGTCGAGGTAGTAGAGGCCGACCACGTAGTCGAGGCGGTCGGTCTTGCCGGCCAGGCGCAGCTCCTGGCTGAACTGCTCGTGGGTCTGGTCGCGGAAGGCGTAGAAGAAGTTGACCGGGCTGGCGTCATAGTCGCTCAGCACCTTGTCCTTGAACTTCCGGTAGCCGGTGATCGACGTGACCTGGCCGAAGCCGAGGTCGTAGTTCATCGTCAGGGCCAGGCCCCAGGTGGCGATCTTCGCGGAGGTCGGGGTGTCGCCGTAGACGTTGTAGACGTCGCTGGCCTTGGCCAGGTCCGCCGCCGAATAGACCGGCGAGCCGGTGTCCGGGCTGAAGTTGTAATAGACCTGGCTCGGCAGCGAGGCGTTGCGGAACGAGGCGCCGGAGCCCTTCTCCTGGTCGAAATCGGCCACCAGGGTCGCGTTGAACACGTCGTTCGGCTTGGCCACCAGGGTGAGCCGGCCGGAATGGACGTCGTTGTCGCCCTCCTTGCGGTTGAGCGTGACGTTGTGGTTGTAGCCGTCGTAGCTCTTGTAGAGCATCGACACCCGCGCCGCGAAGATGTCGCCGAGCGGCACGTTGACGGCGAAGCGGCCTTCCTCGCGGCCGTTGTCGCCGATGGTGGCCTGCACCGCGCCGCTCATCGGATCGCCGGGAACCGGCGTCTTGGTGCGCACGCTGACGACGCCGCCGATGGTGTTGCGGCCGTAGAGCGTGCCCTGCGGGCCGCGCAGCACCTCCACCGAGGCGACGTCGAAGAAGTCCTGAAGCGCGCCGCTGTTGCGGGCCAGGTAGACGCCGTTCATCTCCACGCCCACCGAGGGCTCAAAGGTGGATTCGACGTCGGCGAAGCCCAGGCCGCGGATGAAGAAGGCGCTGGCGTAGGGGTAGGCCCCGACCGGGGCCAGCACCACGTTGGGGGCCTTAGCGGACAGGTCGGTCAGGTTGCCGACGGCCTGGGCCTGGAGCTGGTTCTCGCCGAACGCGGAGACGGCGACCGGCACGTCCTGCAGGTTCTGCTCGCGCTTCTGCGCGGTGACCACGATTTCCTCGACCTGGGCGGCGCCCGCCGTTCCCTGGGCCGCCGCCGCGCCCGTCAGGGCCAAGCTCGCCGTCGAAG
This sequence comes from Phenylobacterium sp., assembly GCF_041916435.1. GTDB lineage: Bacteria > Pseudomonadota > Alphaproteobacteria > Caulobacterales > Caulobacteraceae > Phenylobacterium. The sequence goes on from NZ_JAYRZM010000006.1 coordinate 234,363, forward strand.
CCAACAGTCCGATCGTCGCCAACTGGCGCATCGACATCCTCCCCCAATGTTCGTTCGTAATGAGCTCGCGGCTCTTTGGGGGCAGGATGGCGGCGGATTGATATATGTCAATCTATATGACGATATCGGCGCGCAATTTCGTCAGTTCCTATGACGACTTCTCGACGTGCTCCCTGACCGCGGCGAGCGCGCCGCCATACATCGCGGCCGTGTTTTTCGAAATCAATTCAGCGTCCAAGGGCGGCTTCGGATCGGCGTAGAACACCCAGTCGGCCCGGCAGCGGCCCTCGCCGACCGGCGCGATCGAAAGCGTCGACCTGTGCTCGCCGAGCAACGGCGCGTCGACCAGGCTCCAGGCGCAGGTCATGGCCGCGTTGTCGTAGAGTTCGAGCCGCTCGGGGGTCACGCGCGCGCCCAGCGCCGCGCGGCGCACCTCGCCCCAGGCCGCCTCGTCGCGGTCGCACGCGGTGACGCCGGGAAACCAGCGGTGAAGCCCGTGGAACGCGCCGACGATCTTCCAGACCGCCTCGGCCGGCGCGTCGAACTCCTGCGAGAGCCTGACTTCCAACCCGACCTCCCTATTGTCAATTGGATTGACGATAGACCGAGGCGGCGGCGCCGATCAACGCTTCTTGTCGGTCGCCGGCCAGTCGGTGACCGGCTCGCCCCAGTCGGCGGAGAAGGCCTTGATCAGATTGTCGACGTTGCGCCGGCCGATCCGGCGGCGCAGCTCGGCCTGGAGATCGGCCATCACCCGATCGGCGTCCTGGCGCATGTCGTGGCCGAGGTCGGTGAGGGCCACGATCTTGGCCCGCCGGTCGTCGTTGTCGTCGCGAAGCTCGAGCATGCCCATCTCGACCATCTGGTTGATCGTGGTGTGCACGGCCTGGCGGCTGATGCCGAGGCTGCGGGCGATCTCCGAGGGCTTGTGGACGCCGATCACGACATGGGCCATGACCATCGACTGAGAGCGCGTCACCTGGCGCCAGCCCTGCGCCTGCAGATAGCTCTGCAGCCCGTCGTCGAACCAGAAGAACGCCTGCAGGAGAGGAACGATAAGGGTTTCGGCGCCGATCATGTCTCGCTTTCTGGCCGGATTCAGAAGGTCCACAGTAGGTGCAGCCGCCCTGGCGTCAACGTGCGTTCTGCGGCCTCGATTTCATCAGTTTAGTTGACGATTATCGCGAAACCCCTAGGGTGTCGCCAACGACCACAAAGACGATAGGCGGGAGAAGACAATTGCGAACGACGGGCATCAACCATCTCGCGCTGGTCTGCCGCGACATGGAGGAGACGGTGAAGTTCTACACCGAGGTCCTCGACATGCCGCTGGTGAAGACGGTGGCCCTGCCCGACGGCGGCCAGCACTTCTTCTTCGACTGCGGCGGCGGTGCGACGATCGCGTTCTTCTGGTGGCCGGAAACGCCGGCGGCCGCGCCGGGGGTGGCCTCGGTGCGCCACTTCCCGTCCGATTCCAAGACCGCGGTCGGCTCGATGAACCACGTGGCCTTCGACGTGGCGCCCGGCGAGCTGTCGGCCTGCCTGACCCGGCTGAAGGCGGCCGGGGTCGAGCACCTGCCGATCATCGTCAACCATGATGACAGCCCCAGCGGCGTGACCGGCGAGCTGCACGAGGGCGTGTTCGTGCGCTCGGTCTACTTCACCGATCCGAACGGGATCATGATGGAGTTCGCCAGCAACACGAAGACCTTCGACGAGAGCGACGTGCGCCATACGCCCAAGGGCGCGACGGTGGAGGTCTGAGCCGATGCCTCGTCTTCGCCAAGTGCCCCGCGCCGAGGTCGACCAGGGCGTCGGCCTGCGCATGTACGATCTCCTGTTCGGCGACCGCGACCCGGTGGCCGAACCCGGCACCGCCACCGGCACGCCCGGCGACTGGTGGACCGTGTTCGCCCTGGTGCCGGACTGCCTGGAGCACGCCGTCCAGGGCTTCGGCTTCTACCGCAGCCCCAAGCGCAAGCTGAACCCGGCGCTGCGCGAGCTCGGCCAGACCCGCGCCGGCTTCAACAAGGCCAGCCAGTTCGTGTTCTCCCAACACTGCAAGTCGCTGCGCGGCCTTAAGGTGAGCGAGGAGAAGATCGCCGCGATCCCGCACTGGCAGGTCGCCGACTGCTTCGACGACAAGGAGCGCGCGGTCCTGGCCTACGCCGACTGCCTGACCCTGCAGAACGGCCGCACGCCGGACGCGGTCTTCGACAAGCTCAAGACCTTCCTGTCTGACGAGGAGATCCTGGAGCTAACCTACATCACCTGCCTCTACGACATGCACGCGGTGATGACCCGGGCCCTGCGCCTGGAGTTCGACGACCGCGACGAGCCGATCGTCGAGGTCGCCGCGCCGCAGGACTTCAGCGCCCTCGACTTCATGGACACCGGACGCAAGCCGCAAGGCGGCTGAGGTGGCCGCCGAGGCGCTGTTCCGGCCGTTCGCGGCCCGGTCGCTGCGGACGCCCAACCGCATCGCCATGGCCTCCATGGCCCGGTGGGCGAGCCCCGGCGGCGACCCTGCGCCGCTGGCCGGCTTCTACCGGCGGCGGGTCGAGGGCGGCGCGGGCCTGATCCTGACCGAGGGGGTCAATCCCGACCGGCCGGCGGCGGGCAACGATCCCACGTCGGTGAAGCTGCACGGCCCGGCGCTGGAGAGCTGGCCGGCCGTGATCGCCACCGTCCACGACGCGGGCGGGGCGATCGCGCCGCAGCTCTGGCATTGCGGCGCCACCGCCAAGCCGGGCCAGCGCTGGCGTCCGTCCGCGCCGTTCGAGAGCCCCTCGGGCCTGCAGGCGCCGGGGATCGAACGCGGCGTCGTCATGGACGGGGCGGCCGTCGAGGAGACCATCGCCGCCTTCGCCCGCGCCGCGGCCGACGCCCGGCGGCTGGGCTTCGACGGCGTGGAGGTGCACGCCGGCCACGGCTACCTGCTCGACCAGTTCCTGTGGGCCGCCACCAACCTACGGGACGACCGCTGGGGCGGAGCGAGCCTGGCGGAGCGCTCGCGCTTTCCGCTGGAGGTGGTGAAGGCCGTGCGGCGCGCCGTGGGGCCGGACTTCGCCATCCTCATGCGCATCTCGCAATGGAAGTCGGCCGACCTGACGGCGCGGCTCGTCCGCACGCCGGCCGAGCTGGAGGCCTGGCTCGCCCCGTTCGTCGAGGCCGGGGTCGACGTGATCAACGTCTCGCAACTGCGCTGGGACGAGGCCGAGTTCGAAGGCTCGCCGCTCAGCCTGGCCGGCTGGGTGAAGAAGACCCTGGGCGTCCCAACCATCGTCGCCGGCGGCGTCGGCATGGCGGGCGACTTCATCGGCGCCTTCTCCGGCCGGTCCGCCGAGCCCGAGCCGGTGGACGCTCTGGCGCAGCGCCTGGCCGAGGGCGAGTTCGACATGGTCGCGGTCGGCCGCGGCATGCTGGCGGACGCCGACTGGGCCCGGCGGGTGGCCGGGGGCGCGCGGCGCAGCGCCTGCACGCCGCAGATGCTGCTCGCCGGGGTCGATCTCTGAGCCGCTAGACCTTGCGCTCGCGGCCTTCCCACCAGGGCGCGCGCAGCTCGGTCTTCAGCACCTTGCCGGCGGCGCTGCGCGGCAGCGGGGCCTCCAGCACCTCAAGGCTGCGCGGGGTCTTGTAGCCGGCGATGGAGGCGCGGCAGTGGGCGGCCAGCGCGCCCAGCTCCAGCGCCTCGCCGGGCTTGAGCACGACCACGGCGTGGACCCGCTCGCCCCACTTGTCGTCGGGCACGCCGATCACCGCGCACTCGACCACCGCCGGATGGCGCGAGACCACGTTCTCCACCTCGATCGAGTAGACGTTCTCGCCGCCGCTGACGATCATGTCCTTCAGCCGGTCGGTGATGTAGACGAAGCCCTCCTCGTCCATGAAGCCGGCGTCGCCCGACCACATCCAGCCGCCCCGCAGGGCCCTGGCCGTCTCCTCCGGGCGGTTCCAGTAGCCGATCATCATGTTGTCGCCGCGCCCGATGATCTCGCCCAGCGTGCGGCGCGGGACCTCGTTCCCCTCGGGATCGACCACCTTGATCTCGTAGCCGTAGGCCGGCTGGCCCACCGACTTCATCTTCTCCGGGTCGGCGCCCGGCCGGTGATGCTTGGCCTCCAGGAAGGTGTGCGCGCCCATCTCGGTCATGCCGAAGCCCTGCACGAAGTCGACCTCCGGGAACGCCGCGCGGGCGACGTCGTAGGTGCCCATCGGCATCGGCGCGCCGCCGTAGCCGAGGATCTTCAGCTTGCGGGCGACGGCCGCGCGGGGGTGGCGCGCCAGCCGGTCGATGATCGCCGGCACCGTGAAGATGTGGGTGATGCCCCAGCGCTCGATCAGGTCGAGCATCACGTTCTCGTCCAGCCGGCGCACGAACACGTGGGTTCCGCCGACCATGGTGGCCATGAAGGTGCCGATGTCGGCCAAGTGGAACATCGGCGCGGAGTGCAGGTTGACGATGGTCTCGTCGACCTTCAGCGACATGGTCAGGTTCACCGCCATCGCCGTGAGCGAGCGGTGCGTCAGCATCACCCCCTTGGGCAGGCCGGTGGTGCCGCCGGTGTAGAAGATGCCGGCCAGATCCTCGGCTTCGCGCTCGATCTCGTCGGCCGGCTCGGCCCCGGCGATCAGGGCTTCGAAGGCGTGGTCGGCGGGCTCGCCCGGCCCGTCCATGCCGATCCAGGCGCCGATCTGCGCAAGCTGCGGCTTCAGCTCGGCGGCGACGGCGGCGAACTCCTCGCCGAAGAAGAGCACGCTGGCCCCGGCGTCCTGGAGCTGGAACCGGGTCTCGGCCGGCGCCAGGCGCGTGTTCAGCGGCACGATGCAGGCGCCGCTCCACAGGATGGCGAAATAGGCCTCGTAGTAGGCGTCGCAGTTGTTCGCCAGGACGGCGACCCGGTCGCCCGCCTTCACGCCCAGTCCGCGCAGCGCTCCGGAAAGCCGCCGCACGCGGTCGTGCACCTGACGCCAGGTGCGCACGCGATCGCCGTCGATGGTCGCCGTCGCGTCGGGCCGGACCAGCACCGCCCGCGTAAGGGTCTGGGTCAGGCGCATGGGCGCGCGGCCACGGTGGAACAGCGATCGGTCAATTCGTCCTCCCCTGGGGCGTCGTCTAGCGCGTCCGCTTGCGGGGACCTTCGGCCAGGCATTGACATTCGTCAACCTAGTTGATGATTTCGGAGCTCGTCGGCGACAGCTCCGACACGCTGGGAGGGCGCCATGGAGTTCCAGTTGGCCGCGGACGGCCTTGCTTTTCCGGAGGGGCCGGCGGCGATGGCCGACGGTTCCGTGCTGGTGGTGGAGATCCGGTCGGGCCGCCTGGTCCGGGTGTCGCCGGACGGGGCCAAGACCGTCGTCGCCGAGCTCGGCGGCGGTCCGAACGGCGCGGCGGTCGGCCCGGACGGGGCGCTATATGTCTGCAACAACGGGGGGCTGGAGTTCGCCGACGTCGCGCCGGACCTGGCCGTGCCGGGACATGCGCCGGCGGACTACGTCAGCGGCTCGATCCAGCGCGTCGACCTGACCGACGGCTCGGTGAGCACGCTCTACGACGCCTGCGACGGCCGGCCGCTGCGCGGCCCCAACGACATCGTCTTCGACCGCCACGGCGGGTTCTGGTTCACCGACCTGGGCAAGCACGACGAGTGGTCCCGCGACCAGGGCTGGCTGTTCTACGCCGGCGTCGACGGCAAGAGCCTGCGCCGCGTGCGCGGCGGCATGTTCGGCCCCAACGGCGTGGGCCTGTCGCCGGACGGGACGGTGCTCTACGTCGCCGAGACCTACACCGGCCGGCTCTGGGCGATGGAGGTGACCGGGCCCGGAGAGCTCGCCCCCTCGCCCCTGCCCTGGGCGCCCGGCCGCCTGGTCGTCACCCTGCCCGGCCACCAGATGATCGACAGCCTGGCCGTCGAGGCGGGCGGCAAGGTCTGCGTCGCCGGCGGGCCGGACGGCGGGATCACCGTCATCGACCCGGACGGCGCGCATGAGCACGTGCGCATCCCCGGCGAGGTCATCGTGACGAACATCTGCTTCGGCGGGCCGGACCTGCGCACCGCCTGGATCACCGCTTCGGGCAGCGGGCGGCTGTACCGCGCCGCCTGGCCGCGCCCCGGCCTCGAGCTGGCCTTTTCCTGAGACCGCGCCTTCGCCAGCGCCGAAATCCGGGCGCCGGCGAAAAAAGACATGGCGCGTGCAAAATGGTTAAGCCGCCGCCGCTGCTCTCGTGATAGGTGCACTCCACCGTCAGAATCACGATGTGCGGTTGGGGCCGGCCGGCGCGGTTTCACCGCGCCGGGCGCTCGCTAGAGGTGCGTATGTCGTTTCGGGAAGTCCGCAGCCTTTCGCACCTGCGGCACAGCGCTTCGACCACGCGCGCGCTCAACCTGCTCTCGGTCTGGGAGAAGCACGGCAAGGACGGCCTGACGGCGGGCTACGGCGCCCGCCCGTTCTTCACCAACCCCGTGCTCAACCGGGCCATCATCCTCAAGCACCGCCTCAGGCAGGACGAACTGGACGCCTTCGGCCACGGCCGCGGCGACGCGACCAAGGTGATCCTGCCCATCGATCCGACCAACCTGCGGGCCGGCGGGCGCTCGTTCTTCGTCAACCAGCGCGGCTACGAGTCCCTCCTCACGGAGATCGGCACCTCCAGGCCGGACGCGGACCGCCGCGACCAGGCGCTGCTGGACGTCCTCGACGAGCTGCCCTCGCTGGACCCGTTCCTGATGCGCGAGCGGCTCAAGCGCGACGGCTTCGAGCCCGACCGCTGCTACTTCGACCTCTCGGAGGCCGACCACCGGCGGATCTTCGACTTCCTGCGCCGCGAGCTCGATCCGCTGATCACCCTCACCTTCGCCGACGTCGAGGCGCGGCTGGGCGAGAAGTCGAGCAAGCTGGCGGCGAAGGTGCTGACCAACGCCGGCGTCTCCGACCTCGAACCCCTGCGCCTGGGCCTGGGCATGGGCGTCGACGAGTTCTCGGAAGGCATGTTCAGCTGGATGGGGTTCATCTACTACAAATGGACCCTCAACGACCTGCTGCCCCGCATCAAGCCGGTCGCCGACCAGATCGAGGCCGTGCGCCCGTTCGGCCCGTCGAGCCTGGAGGAGCGGGAATACGTCTACCGGATCCGCTCGATGCTCTCGCAGGGGATCATCCGCGCCTGCGAGACGGTGCGCAGGACCCTGGCGATCTACGACGACGCCTACGACAGCCTGACCCGCCGCGGCGAGCCGCAGGCGTTCCGCAACTTCCTGCTGCGCGCGCCCAGACTGTTCTTCGATCTCGGCCAGCGGCTGGGCGCCGTGCACCACATCATCAGCTTCTGGACTTTCCGTTTCCCCAACGGCGCGCGTTCCCGCATCGGCGTCCATGAGCTGATGGATCTGCTGGCCGACTTCGAAAACAGCCTGATGGTGGCTGATTAGGGCGTTCGCCCGACTGTCGACGGTTGGAATCCGCGGCGAAATCCGTAAATTCTTCAAGCTCAATAGCGTCGCAAGCCGCCGCATGCGTGTAGTCTCACGCCAATCCCGCGCTGCGTGTTTTTGCGAATGACTGATTGTATCAAGTTTGTTACATTAACTTTACTTGCTTTAATTTTCATTTCTTGGGCGAGACTTGTTGCGCGCGCTAAAACTGGCCCCTAACGATGAAAAGGTAGCCCCGATTTCTGTGGGGACATCATCGAGGAGTCATCGACGATGGCGTTTGTGTTCAACCGCTTTGTCGGCGTCGCGCTGGTCGGCGCCTGGCTGGCGGCGACCATGGTTCCGGGCGCGGCCGAAGCCTACATGGGGCCCGGCTCCGGGCTCGCCGCGATCGGCGCGCTGCTCAGTCTGATCGGCGCCGGATTCATGGCCGTTGTCGGGTTTGTCTGGTTCCCCATCCGCCGGCTGATCCGCCGGATGTCCGGCTCCACCCGCCAGCGCGAAGGCGACGTCACGGCGCCGCGATGATCGCGGCCTATATCGCGGCGTTCGCGGCGATCGTGGCGTTCGCCGTGCTGTTGCAGACCTTCGGCGTGATCGGGCACGCGCGCCTGGCGAGCGAAGCCGCGCGCGAATCCATGAACGCGCTGAACGATCCCAAGCTGTCGGACGACGAGAAGGAGCGGGCCGCCCAGACCGCCTCGCTGCATCTGTTCGGCGCGTTCCTGCAGATCGCCCTGCGCAGCCTCGCCGCGCTCGCCGTCCCCGGGGCGGTGCTGTGGGCGGCCGACCGGCTGGGCGCGATCTCCTTCCATGAGGCGATGGAGGCGATGGTCTCCTGGCCGATGATCGCGGCCGCCTGCGTGGCCTCGGCCGCCAGCTTCTTCCTGATCAAGTCGAAGACGTCGTGAGCTTCGAGAACCGCTACTCGTTCACCGAGCGGCTGCTCCATCGGCTGGCGTTCGCCACGCCGCGGCTGCAGATCGACTACGCCGAGGCCGACGACGAGGCCTTCGCCAAGGTCTCCGGCGCCGCGCGCGCCGACCGGCCGGTGTTCATCGCCGCCCTGCCCCGGGCGGGCACGACCCTCTTGCTGGACCTGTGCGCGGAGCGGCCGGACTTCGCCACCCACACCTACCGGCACATGCCGTTCCTGTTCACGCCCCTGCTGTGGCGCCGGTTCTCGGGCCGGTTCCAGCGCGACGACGCCCCGCGCGAACGGGCGCACGGCGACGGCATGATGGTGAGCGCCGACAGCCCCGAAGCCTTCGAGGAGATGCTCTGGAAGGCGTTCTGGCCCAACCACTACAAGGCCGACCGCATCGTCCCGTGGACGACGGAGGACGGCGCGGCGTTCAAGGCGTTCTTCCAGCGGCACATGGCCAAGATCGCCGCCCTGGGCGCGACCGATCCCGCGCGGCCGCCGCGCTACATCTCCAAGAACAACGGCAACATCGCCCGTCTCGGCTGGCTGGCGAAGGCGATCCCCGACGCCGCCTTCATCGTGCCATTCCGCGAACCGCTGAGCCACGCCGGCTCGCTGCATCACCAGCACCTGAACTTCCTGTCGCTGCACGCCAAGGACAGGTTCTCGCGCGAATACATGGCCGGCGTCGGCCACTTCGATTTCGGCGCGAACCTGAAGCCGATCGACTTCGACGGCTGGCTGGCGCCCGGCGCCTTCGACGCGACCCAGCCGGATTTCTGGCTGCGCTACTGGATCGCCGCCTACGGCCACATCCTGCGCGAGCACGCCGAGCGGGTGATGCTGGTGGACTACGACGCCCTGTGCGAGGCGCCGAAGACCTGGCTCGGGGCGATCGGCGCGCGCCTGGAGCTGGAGCCGGGCGCCTTCGACGAAGCCGCCGGCAAGATCCGCAACCGTCCGTCCACGGCCCGCCCCGAGTTGTTCGACGCGGCCCTCGCCGATCAGGCGCGGGGCTTGCATGACCAGTTGCAGCAGGCGGCCCGTTCGCGAGCCGCATAGTTCAGGAGCGCGTCGTGGCGGAACGTCCGACCCAAGACGAAACACAGACGCCGGCCAAGCGGCCCGGCGGCCCGAAGATCGATGTCTCGCTGGCGGCGTTCGCCGTGTCGGTCCTGTTCCTGGCGTTCTGCTTCGGCGTGGTCGTGCAGCGCTTCAAGATCTTCCCCTACCCGGTGATCCATGAGGCCGCGCGCGCGTTCGACGCCCTGCGCCACCGCGACGACGACACGCTGATGGCCGCCGCCGAGGCCGACGACGCGGCCCCGCCCCGCCCCAAGATCACCGTCCTCAGCCCCAAGGCCGGCGACGAGGCCATCCTCGTCACCGGCGGGCCCTACCAGAACCTCGAGCGCTGCCCCCGCTTCGGCTGCATGGCCTGGGTGCAGGACCGCCAGGGCCGGATCATCCATTCGTGGGAAGTGGACCTGAAGGCCCTGACCGACGGCCTGACCGGCTTCGGCATGGGCTTTCCGCCCAGCCAGATCGCCGAGAACGTCTATCCGATCGGCGTGGCGCTGACGCCGGACGGCGGGCTGGTGGCCGCCCTGCACGGCCGCAACATGTACCCCTACGAGGTGGGCGTCGTGCGCGTCGACCGCAACGGGCGCATCCTGTGGAAGCACTTCGACAGCGCCAACCACTTCCTGAGCGTCGGCCCCGACGGGCGGATCTACTCGCCCGCCACCACCGTGCGCGGCGATCTGAAGTATTTCGGGACCACCGCCGTCGACGTGCGGTGCGAAGGCGACAAGATGCTGAACGACAGCGTGCGGGTCTATTCGCCCGACGGCGCGGTCGAGCACGACTTCCCGATGCAGGACGTGATCCTGAACGCCGGCTATCCGGGCCTGTTCTACAGCGTGCGCGACGACTGCGACCCCTATCACGTCAACTCTGTGGAGGTGACCAGCCCGCAGGCGGCCAGCCGCCTGGACGGCGTCAACCCCGGCGACCTCCTGGTCTCGGTGCGCGAGGAAAGCACGATCCTGGTGCTCGACGGCCAGACCGGCGCGGTGAAGCGGATCGTGACCGGGCGCACGGCCGCCCAGCACAGCGCCGTCTTCGAGCCGGCCGGCACGGTGCTGGCCTTCGACAACCGCGGCGGCGAGCGCGAGCTGGGCGGCACGCGCATCGTGCGCGTCAACCTGGACACCGGCGCGACCGAAACCGTGTTCCCGCGCAGCAAGGCGCAGTTGCCGGACGGCCCGTTCTTCGCCGCCGAGCGCGGCCGGATCGACGTCTCGCCCGACGGCGGGCGGGCGCTGGTGGCCTCCGGCGAGCAGGGCGACATCATCGAGATCGACCTGAAGACCGGCGATCCGCTGTGGATGATGCACAAGAGCTTCGACATCACCGGCTATCCGAAGCTCACCGGCAAGAAGGCCAAGGCGAAGACCGCCGACTTCCTGGCCTACGGCGCCTACTACGTGCCGGACGTTTCGATCTTCGCCGCCAAGCCCTGAGACCGCGCTTCCGACCTCGCGCCCTTGACTTGGGCGCCCGCCCGCCGGCGCAATCGCCGGAAAACGGGAGGAAGCGATGGGACATGACTGGGCCGCCGTGGCCGGCGAGCTGGAGCGGCTTCTGAAGCTGCGCACGAACATCTTCGCCATGAAGCTGTTCGAGGACCGCGCCGAGATGGAGGCGATCGAGCGCATCCGCCGGCCGAGCGCGGTGCACACCCTCGACCAGGTGGTGGGCCAGGCCTCGCGGCTCGGCTGGACCGTGGGGATCACCGCCGAGGACCTGGTGGGCGCCCAGTGCCGCGCGGTGGTGGGCCTGGGCGGCGCGAAGACCGACGGCTGGCGCTCGGGCGAGCACATGAAGGGGGTGTGGTTCAAGACCTCCGAGGATGCCGCGGCCCACCAGGCGGCGATGCACTGCGTGCCGGACGGCCGCTACGAGGCCCTGGCGGTGGGGCCGCTGGCGAGCGGGCGGCTGGACCCGCCGGACATCGCCCTGTTCTACGCGACGCCGGGCGCGATGATCTATTTCATCAACGGCCTGCAGTGGTCGGGCTATCGGAAGTTCGACTGGGGCGTGGTGGGCGAGAGCGCCTGCGCCGACAGTTGGGGCCGGGCGCTGACCACCAGGACGCCCAGCCTGTCGATCCCCTGCTTCGCCGAGCGCCGCTACGGCGGGGTGGAGGACGACGAGATGCTGATGGCCGCCCCGCCCGAATACTTCGTGCGCGCCATCGAGGGCATGAAGGCCCTGGCCAAGAACGGCTTCCGCTACCCCTTCCCGCAGTACGGCGTGCAGCAGGACGTGCGCGCCGGCATGGCGGTGAGTTACGGCGAGCGGGGCTAGGGCGCCTTCCACCGAACCGGCGTCCGCTGCGGCGGAAGGCGCTTTGAATTCAAGAGAGTCTCGAGCGAAATCCGCTTCGATCGAAACGGATTTCGCTCCGGGCGCGGGTCAGCGGGCCGCCATCGGCCGGACCGGCAGCGAGGCCTTCGCCTCGGCCAGCGCGTCGCGATAGCACGCGGACTGGCGCACCACGAGTTTCAGCTCGCGCAGGCTGCCCTGATAGACGCCGCACACCTCCATGGCCGCCCGGTCCAGCCTGCGGTCGAGGCGAACCTGGTCGTCCGGCTTGGCGAGGTCGAGGTCGCCGATCTGCACGGCCTCGGTGCGATAGCCCTCCTGGGGCGTCGCGGACGGCGCGGCGGCGCTCGCGGCGAGCGCCGCAAGCGCGGATGCAAGAATTTGGAACATAGGCGTTTTCCCTGGTCTTCATCGTTGTGCGTCGCGGCGGGCGCTCTGACGGCGCCTGGGTGTCCGCGACCCTAGCGATATAGGAAGCGCGCCGGGCCGGCGCGAGTTCCGCCAAGGAACGAAGGCGGCGGGGCTCAGAACCCGTGCGCGTCGAGCCAGCCGCCCACCGCCTTCACCGCCGCGGGCAGGAGGTCGGGCCGTTCGATGTAGTAGTGGTCGGCGTCCTTGATATCGACGTAGGCCTTGTCGGCGGAGGCTGTCGCCTCGAACAGACGCGCGGCGTGGCTGGGCGTGCAGGCGAGGTCGGCGGTGTTGTTGATCACCAGCACCGGGCAGGAGATCCGCGCGGCGTTCTTCACCCCGTTGGCCCGGCTTTCGTCGTAGCTCCATTGCGACAGCCACGAGCGCAGGGTGGTGAAGCGGGCCAGGCCCACCGGCCCCTCGTTGGCCACCCGCGGATCGCCGAGATAGCAGGTGTCGGGGCGCCGGTCGGAGGGGTCCTGGGCCGGGTCGGTCCAGCGCACGTCGCACATGGTGCCGTGGACGACGAAGGCGCGCTCCATGTCCGGATCGCCGGCGGCCTTCAGCTCGGCCAGGGTCTGCTTCACGCGGGCGGTGATGCGCCGGTTGCGCTCGATCTGGGCCTGGCGGAAGCGGGCGACGAAGTCGTCCGAATAGGGCGGCCGGTTCGGGCAGTCCGGGTCGTAGATGTTCAGCTCCACGTCCCGCTCGAAGGGCTTGTCCTCGTCGAGGATCGAGGGGTCGGTCCATTCGGTCAGGGTGACTGAGCGGCTGATGTGGGCGGCGAGCAGCATGATCCCGTCGGCCGGCTGCAGCCCCGCCCCGACCAGGTCGACGGGATCGCCCGCCGGGGTCTCGGTGATGGTCGGATGCTCGGCCTGGTCCTGATAGAACAACGATAGCGAGCCGCCCCCGGACCAACCGCCCAGCACCACCTTCTCGTAGCCGAAGCGCTTCTTCAGGTCGGCCACGCAGGCGCCGAGGTCCAGCAGGCACTTTTCCAGGATCAGGGCGCTGTCGTTCCCGCGGTAGCGGGTGTTGCAGTAGATCACGTGCCGGCCGGCGCGGGCGAGCGCGGTGACCAGCGGCAGGAACGAGCCGCCGCCGATCGGATGGCTGAACAGGATCACGGTCTTGGACTCGCCGGTCTCGGGGCGGATGCGCATGCACTCGACGAAGACCTGGCCGGTCGGGCCGCCGTAGACCTCCTTCAGCCGGCTGGTCTCCTTGTAGGTGTAGCCATAGGGCTCGCGCACCACGTTCATCGCAACCTCCCCGTCCCGCCCCCGGCTTGCCCGCGAGCCATTTTCTGATTACTGAATCAGGAAACCTGGGAGCAAAGTCAAGAATGGCGAAGCCGGACGCCGCGATCCTGACCGCCGGAAAGGGCGTGCGGACCGCCGCGCGCATCCGCGCCGCGGCGCTGGAGCTGTTCTCGCGCCTGGGGTTCGAGCGCGCCACCATGGCTGACATCGCCGCCGCCGCCGGCGTCTCCCAGCCGGCGCTGCACTACCACTTCCAGGACAAGGCCCAGCTCTGGCGCGCGGCCATGCTGGAGCTGCGCGCGGTGATCGCCGAGGAGGAGCGCCTGCTGGAGGCCGCCGCCGACGCCCCGGCGATCGTCCAACTGCGCATGGCGCTGCGCATGTTCCTGAAGGTGAGCTGGGAGCATCCGGCGCTCGGCCGCATCGTGGCGCTGGAGGGCATGGCCGGCGGCGAGCGCCTGGCGTGGCTGGACGCGCACCTGACCGGCCCGCGCAACCGCCGCCTCGCCGACCTGGCGCGGGCGGCCATCGCCGCCGGCGACCTGAAGCCCTTCCCGCCGGAGATGCTGGTCATCAGCCTGCAGGCCGGCGGGGTCGGCGTGATAAACCTTCGCCCGATGATGGCGCTGACGTTCGGCCTGGACGCCGACGACCCGGCGGTGCGGGCGGCCCACGAAGAGATGATCATCGACGGCCTGCTGGGCGGCCTTCTGACCCAGCCGAAGACCTAGAAGCCGGCGCAAGGCCCGGCCGCGGAGGAAGCCCATGTCCCAACACCCCACAGGCGTCCACCATCTGGCGTTCATGGCCACGGACATCAAGAAGCACATCGCCTTCTTCTCGGAGGTCATGGGCTGTCCGCTGGTGGCGATCTTCGACATGCACGGCGTGCCCGGCGCCTTGCACGCCTTCCTGAAGATGAACGACCACTCCTACTTCTCGATCGTGCAGACGCCCGCCGTGGCCGACGCGCCGATCGTCGTGGGCCACACCCACGCCGGCACCGGCGGCGGCGCGAGCGCGGCCGGCACGCTGCAGCACCTGGCGTTCGGCGTGGACAGCGAAGCCGACCTGATCGCCATGCGCGACCGCATCCGCAGCCACGGCGTCAACGTGATCGGCCCGATCGACCACGGCATGTGCAAGTCGATCTACTTCGCCGGCCCCGACCAGATGACCCTGGAGGTCGCCACCTCCGACGCGCCGGTGGACCCGGACCTGTGGATCGACCCGGCGGTGCTGGAGAAGGCCGGCATCTCCGAGGCCGAGGCGGCCCGCTTCCGCGCGCCGGCCGACTATGCGGGGCCCAGCCCCGTTCCGCAGCCGCCCTACGACCCGGCCAAGCCGCACATGACCTATCCCAAGGAGGTCTATCTGAAGATGCTGGCGATCCCCGACGAGGCGATGACGGCCGGCGCCTCCTACGCCGAGCCGCCGGTCAAGGCCAAGACGCCGGCCTGACGACGCCGCCCGATGGTTGAGGCGCCTCGCCAAGCGCGCGAGCGCCCCAAATCCGGGCTTTCGTAAATCAAGGCGCCTGAATCCCGGCGACGGGCTCAAGATCGCCTTGGTTTCGCCCCACCGGCATTGAATTGCGTCCGCCTCCAAAACGTTAACAAACGGATGACGGACGCCGAATGGGGCCTTCGACCCCCGATGAGCCAAGCTGCGCCCCACGCCCGGAGATCGGGCGGCGCGCGCTGATGGCCGCCCTGCCCGCCGCGGCGCTGCTTGCGGGCGTTCCCGGCGCCAAGGCCCGGGCGGCGAGCCCGCCCTTCGGGCTGGACGCCGTGGCCGGCATGGCCCAGGCGCGGGCCAGCCGCCCCTACCAGCCACCGGCGGCCGACCTGCCCGCCAGCCTGGCGGCGCTCACCTACGACGACTACCGCGACATCCGCTTCTCGCCCGACCACGCCCTGTGGGCCAAGGAGGGCCTGCCCTTCCGGCTGCAGTTCTTCCACCGCGGCGGCTACTTCAAGGACCGGGTCGACCTCTACGAGGTGAAGGACGGGCGGGCCTCGCCGATCGCCTATTCGCCCGGCCAGTTCTCCTTCGGCCGCAACCGCCTGAAGGGGCTTGGCCCGCACCTGGGCTTCGCCGGCTTCCGCATCCACTACCGGCTGAACCGGCCCGACTATTTCGACGAAGTCGCCGTCTTCCTGGGCGCGACCTACTTCCGCGCGGTGGCGCGCCACATGTTCTACGGCCTGTCCGGGCGCGGCTTCTCCATCGGCACCGGCGGCGTGGAGGAGTTTCCGGCCTTCCGCGCCTTCTGGATCGAGCGGCCCTCGCCGCAGGCGACCTCGCTGACGCTCTACGCGCTGATGGACGGGCCGAGCGCGGCCGGCGCCTTCCGCTTCGTCGTCACCCCCGGCGAGACCACCGTCTTCGACGTGGCCGCGCGGATCTGGCCGCGCCGCGAGCTGACGCGGGCGGGGATCGCGCCGCTGACCAGCATGTTCCTCTACGGCGTCGATCCGGCCCGGCGGTTCGACGACTTCCGCCCGCAGGTGCACGATTCCGACGCCCTGTCGGTGGCCAACGGCGCGGGCGAGCGGCTGCTGCGCCCGCTGATCAATCCGCGCGCCGTGCAGACCTCGACCTTCGCCGACCTCGATCCCAAGGGCTTCGGCCTGATCCAGCGCGAGCGCGACTTCTCGGCCTACGAGGACCTGGAGGCGCGCTACGAGGCCCGTCCGAACCTGTGGGTCGAGCCGCGCGGCGCCTGGGGCGCGGGCGAGGTGCGGCTGGTGGAGATCCCCTCGCAGTCCGAGGCCGACGACAACATCGCCGCCTTCTGGGCGCCGGCCGCGCCGCTGGCGGCCGGCCGCGAGGCCGCGTTCGACTATCGCCTCCACTGGGGCCCCGAGCGTCCCGCGCCGGGCCTGGCGCGGGTGATCGACTGGCGCACGGGCGAAGGCGGCGTGCCCGGCGGCCCGCCCGCGGGCGGCAAGCGCCGCTTCGTGCTGGACTTCGAGGCCCTGGAGGGCGCGGCCGTGACCGCCGAGGCCAGCGCCAGCGCCGGCGTCATCTCCGAGGCGGTGCTGCATCCCAATCCCCTGACCGGCGGCCAGCGGTTGAGCTTCCAGTTCGACCCCGCCGGCGCCCCCGTCGCCGAGCTGCGCGCGCAGCTCAGGCGCTCCGGAACCCCTTGCTCCGAGGTCTGGCTCTACCGATGGCTCGCCTAGCACGACGTCCCGCTCCCGCCCCGCGCGCTCCGCGCGCGCCCCGCCCGACCGGACCGGCCATGCGCGTCATGCCCGCCCCGAGCCCGCTGGCCATGCCGGTGCAGGACCTGTCGCCGCAGGCGGCGCGCGGTCCGGCCGGACGCCTGATGGCCGGCGTCGCCTGGCGGCGCGCCGTGCTGCTGGGCGCGACCGGCCTGCTGACCGCAGCGGCGGCCGTGGTGATGGCGCGGCTGCTGGCCCCGGCGGGCTTCAAGCTGGTCGACGCGGCGACGCTGGCGCTGTTCGTCGCCCTGTTCGCCTGGGTGGCCTTCGCCTTCGTCAGCGCCGTGGCCGGCTTCGTCCTGATGTGGCGCGACCGCGGACTGGAGCCCTGGGCGCCGCAGCCGATCGTCTTCACGCGCACGGCGCTGCTGATGCCCACCTACAACGAGGACCCCGGGCGGATCCTGGCGGCCGTGCAGGCGATCTACGAGGACCTTTCGGCCAAGGGCGTGGCCGAGCTCTATGACCTGTTCGTCCTGTCCGACACGCGCGACGCGGCCGTCGCCCAGGCCGAGGTGGCCGGGGTGATGCGGCTTCGCCTGCGGCTGGACGCTGCCGACCGGATCTTCTACCGCCGCCGCCCGCTGAACCTGGACCGCAAGGCCGGCAACATCGCCGACTGGGTCAGGCGCCACGGCGGCGCCTACGAATCCATGATCATCCTGGACGCCGACAGCCTGATGGGCGCGGACACCATCATCCGGCTGACCGCGGCCATGGAGCGCGAGCCGAAGACCGGCCTGATCCAGACCTTGCCGACGATCATCGGCGCCCAGACCCTGTTCGCCCGCATCCAGCAGTTCGCCGGCCGGCTCTACGGGCCGATCATCGCCATGGGCCAGGACTGGTGGTCCGGCGCGGAGGGCAACTACTGGGGCCACAACGCCATCATCCGCACGCGGGCCTTCGCCGCCTGCGCGGGGCTGCCCCACATCGACGGCGACGGGCCCTTCGCCGGCCACATCATGAGCCACGACTTCGTCGAGGCCGCGCTGCTGCGCCGGGGCGGCTGGGCGGTGCGCATGGCCGCGAGCCTGGGCGGCAGCTTCGAGGAGACCCCGCCCTCGCTGATCGACATGGCCGTGCGCGACCGCCGCTGGTGCCAGGGCAACCTGCAGCATTCGGCGATCCTGAACGCCGGCGGCCTGCACTGGGTGAGCCGCCTGCACCTGGCGCGCGGCGTGCTGGCCTATCTGACCGCGCCCCTGTGGCTGGGCTTCCTGGTGCTGGGCGGGATGGTCTGGGCCGAGCAGACCGGCGCCGAGGCGGCGGCCGCCCGCGCGCCGGCCGCCTGGCTGTTCGCCCTGACCATGGGCCTTCTGTTGACCCCCAAGGTGCTGGGCGCCCTGGCCGTGGCGCGCGGGCGGCTGACCCGGCGGGCGTGCGGCGGGACGCTTCGGCTGACGCTGGGCGTGCTGGCCGAGAACCTGATGTCGGCCCTGGCCGCGCCGGTGATGATGCTGATGCACAGCCGCGCGGTGCTGGAAGTGCTGCGCGGGCGCGACGCCGGCTGGGCCGCCCAGCAGCGCGACGACGGCCGCCTGCCCTTCAAGGCCGCCTGGAAGCGCCACGGCGGCCACATGGCGCTGGGCCTCGCCGCGGCGGCCGGCGCCTGGACGCTGGACCCGGCCTTCTTCGCCTGGGCGAGCCCGATCACGCTGGGCCTGGTGCTGGCCGTGCCGCTGTCGATGCTGAGCTCGCGGGCGGACCTGGGCGCGGCCTTCCGCCGGGCGGGCCTGTTCCTGACGCCGGAGGAAGCCGCGCCGCCGGAGGTGGCGGTGCGCGCGGCGGCCCTGCGCGCGGCCTACGCGGCCGAGGCCGACACCCGCGACGAGATCGCCCGGCTGATGCGCGCGCCGGTTCCCTTCTACGCGCCGGCCGTGCAAACACCGCTGGTCTACGCCTAGGGCCTTCCAGGGAGTTCATCCATGCACGTCGGCGGCTGCGCCTGCGGCGGCGTCCGCTTCGAGATCGACGGCGATCTCGAAGGGATTCAGCTTTGCCATTGCTCGATCTGCCGGAAGTCGAACGGCTCGGCCTTCGCCGCCAACATCCCGGTGAGGACGGAGGCCTTCCGCCTGACCTCGGGGGCGGACCTCCTGCGCGAGTTCGAATCCTCGCCCGGCAAGCGGCGCACCTTCTGCGGCGCCTGCGGATCGCCGATCCACAGCCGCGCCGACGCCGTGGCCGACACGGTGCGCATCCGCGCCGGATCCCTGGACGCGCCGACGGGGACGCGTCCGGTGTTTCACTTCTTCACCGACTCCAAGGCCGACTGGTGGGAGATCACTGACGACCTGCCGCGGTATCCGGGCCAGCGGCCGGTCTGAGCCGGGCGACTTCGCCGCCAGGCAGCTCGACCCGATAGGGGCCGAAGCGCGGGTCCGGCCGCATGTAGTCGGTGGAGACGTACTGCGCGCCCGAGGCGAAGGCCGCCTCGCGCCGGCGGGTGTCGTCGGCGCGGGCCTCGGCGGTGTCGGCGTCGGCGCGGGTGCGCACGATCAGGCCGGCGGCCACGGCCCTGGCGATGCGCGCCTGCTCCTCGATCGGCTCGTTCAGGGTGATGTAGCCGGCCGCCGGGCTGGACTCGTCGATGTTGACGAACATCACCCGGCCCTCCAGCGAGCGGCGCTGGCCTCGATAGACCTCGACCTGGCTCATCGGCGCGTCGAGCGCGAACATCACCTTGCCGCGCGCGGCCTTCAGCGTGGGCCAGGCGTCGGCGGCCGCGGCCTGGCGCAAGGTGGGATAGGCGCCCTGCACCTGGTCGGGGGTGATCAGCTCGCCCTCGGGGAACACCGAGCGGATCTCGGCGTCCACCGCATCCATGGCGGCGGCGTCGAACGGCAGCGCCTCCACCGCGCCGGGCACGTTCTCCAGCCCGCCCTCCTTCAGATTGAGCAGGATCAGGATCGGCACGTGGTCGGGATGGGCCCGCGACCAGGCGCGCACCTGCGACAGGCAGGCGACGAAGGTGGGGCAGACGCTGCGGTAGTCGATGTCCTGGACGTGCATGACCTTCATCCCCGGCGCCTTGAGGGGGGAGAAGTCGTAGGGCGGGGCGTCCTTGACCATCCGGTGCAGCGCCGGATCGGCGTAGCGGCCGCCTTCGGGGTCGTTGAGGATGTCGATCTCGAGCTGGCGCGCGCCGTCGTCGAGCTGCTCGGCCAGGGGGCGGTGCGAATAGTCCAGGCCGTCGGCCGTGCGCGGGCTCGCCGCGCGCACCAGGGCCATTTCCGGCGGGGCGATCGCCAGCTTGTATGAGTTGTGCGTGCCCACCGCCTGCAGGGCGTTGATCTTCAAGGCGTCCACGGCGGCGCGGTCGCAGCCGGGCGCGCCCGACGGATGCTCCAGGTCGCAGGAGGCGGAAACGGCGAGGGCGGCGGCGAGGAGGCTGGCGGTGATCATGGCCGCCTTCTAGCCCCGGCGGATGACCGCGTCATGATGAACACAACGCGCGATCGTAGCCGGAGCGGATTTCACAACCGCCCGTACTCCAAGGAATTTTCAAGGGTTGCTACGGTAAAGCTCACGGCCATGGGATCGCGGCGGCGGCGGGGGGCCGGGCATGGGCGATGGAACGAGGCGAGCGGCCGGCGCCGGGAGTGGCGGGCTCCTGCGGCGCCTGGCGATGCGGCTGAGCGGCGATGCGGAGAAGAACCGGCTGATCGCTGAGCTGACCGCCGCGCGCGACGAGGCCGTGCGCCAGCGCATCGAGGCCGAGGCGGCGCGCGAGGAAGCCCGCCGGGCGGCCCTGGCCAAGTCCACCTTCCTGGCCACCATGAGCCATGAGATCCGCACGCCGATGAACGGGGTGCTGGGCATGGCCCAGCTTCTGCAGCGCTCGGAGCTGACGAGCGCGCAGCACGGCCACCTGGAGACCCTGATCCGCAGCGCCGAGTTCCTGATGACGGTGCTGAGCGACATCCTGGACCTGTCGAAGATCGACGCCGGGCGCATGGAGATCCTCAAGGGCCCCGTCGACCTGCGCGCCCTGCTGGACGACATGGGCGCGTTCTGGGCCTCGACGGCGGCCGAGCGGGGCCTGACCCTGAGCGTGAAGGCCGACGAGGCCCTGCCCGGCCACCTGGCGCTGGACGCCACCCGCGTGCGGCAGGTGCTGTTCAACCTGGTGGGCAACGCGCTGAAGTTCACCAAGGCCGGCGAGGTGGCGGTGGCCGCCCGCGCCGAGGCCGGACGGCTGGTGTTGGAGGTCAGCGACACCGGCTGCGGCATCGCCGACGACGTGGTCCCCTATCTCTTCGAGCGCTTCACCCAGGCCGACGACAGCGACATCCGCCGCTTCGGCGGCACGGGCCTGGGCCTGGCGATCTGCAAGCAGCTCTCCACCCTGATGGGCGGCGAGATCGAGGTGGCGAGCCGGGCCGGCGAGGGCTCGGTCTTCCGCGTGCGCCTGCCGCTGGAGGCCGTGGCCGCCGATGCGCCGGCCGCCCCGGAGGTGCCTGCCGAGGACGCCCCGACCCTGTCGATCCTGGCCGCCGACGACAACCCCACCAACCTGATGGTGCTGGAGCACCTGCTCAACGCCCTGGGCTATCGGGTGTGCAAGGCCGGCGGCGGGCGCGAGGCGCTGGAGGCGCTGACCACCCAGAGCTTCGACCTGGTGCTGATGGACATCCAGATGCCGGAGATGACCGGGATCGACGTGCTGCAAGCGCTGCGCGCCCAGCCGGGCCCCAACCGGCAGACCCCGCTGATCGCGGTGACGGCCGACGCCATGACCATCGGCGGCGAGGGCTACCTGGACCTGGGCTTCGCCGGCTACGTGACCAAGCCGGTGAACGTCTCCAACCTGGTGGCGGCGATGATGTCGGCCGTGGCCAACGGCGAGGACGAGGACGACAACGAGGCCGGGGAGCGCGACGGGGGCGAGGACCTGGCGCTGCCGGCCTGACGGCTCAGCCGGCCTCGTCGGGGCGCACCAGCGACAGCACCCTGGGCGCGGTCGGCGGCGGGCCGGCCAGGACTTCTTCCAGCAGGTCGGCGAAGCCCTCCGGATAGAACACCTCGTCCCTGGCCGCCCGGATCTCCGCGGCGCTCCACCAGCACAGGTCGTCGACCAGTTCGCGCTCCAGCGCCTGCCAGCCCTCGCGGCTCGGCTCGCCGCCGGCGCAGCGCGCCACCACGTAACTTTCCTTGAACAGCACCGGATCGCCCCGGCGGTTGCTGAGCACCACCTCGCGGTACCAGACCACCTCGGCCAGCTCGGCGTCGGTGAAGCCGGTCTCCTCGACGATCTCCCGCGCGGCCGCCTCCAGCACGCTCTCGCCCGGCTCGGCGCCGCCGCCGACGCTGAACCAAACGCCCGGCGCGGCCGGCGTGCTGGGCAATCGGCCTTTCATTAGAAGGACGCGGCCGTCCGGGTCGAACAGCAGCACCCGGGCGGTGATCCGCTCGCGCATCTTCAGCTCCGTGAAGGACCGAGCCTAGCCGCAAACGCCCGGCGCTTGAACAGCGCCCGCCCGCGGATGATCGCGGCGCGGCCCGCACGCGCAGAATTGTCGTGCTTCAACGCGGGGTTAAACCCTTCGGCCGCATGATGACGCTTCCGCCACGGGAGTAGGCCTTGACGCTCGGCCCGCAACGCCTCCTCGGGTTCGCCTTCGCGAGCGCCGACCTGCTCATCGAGATCGCCCCCTCGGGCGAGATCGCCTTCGCGATCGGCGCCAGCGAGGCGCTGTCCGGCTCGCCGGAAACCGACCTGGTGGGCCGGCCCTGGCGCGACTTCGTCGACGGCGAAGACCGGCCGATGGTGCAGGCCCTGCTCGACGGCCTGCAGGACGGCCAGCGGAACGGCCCGGTGGTGGTGCAGCTCGCCGGCGCGCGCGGCGGCCACGCGCACGGCGCGGCGATGAACGCCTTCCGCCTGCCGAACAACGGCGGCGCCGTCTCCTGCGCCCTGACGCGGGCGGCCCTGCCCCGGCGCGGCGCGGGGCGCAACGGGCTCTACGACCGAGCGAGCTTCGAGGCCGCCGCCTCGACCCTCTACGAGACCGCGCGCATGACCGGCCAGGAGCTGGAGCTGGCCATGGTCGAGATGACCGGCCTGACCGCGGCGCGCAAGTCGGCCCCGCCGGCGGTGGCCAAGGACATCGACCACAAGCTGGGCGGCGCCCTGCGCGCCCAGGCCCACAACGGCGTGGCCACCGAACTGGGCGGCGACCGCTTCGCCATGATCCGCCAGCAGGGCGAGACCCCCGACGCCCTGGCCGCGCGGCTGGTGCGCATGGTCGGCCTGGACCCCAACTTCGGGATCGGCGCGACGGCCGAGGCCATCTCGCTGTCCGGCGACGCCTCGTCCGGCCAGCTCATCCGCGCCGTGCGCTATTCGCTGGACGGCTTCATCCGCGAAGGCTTCCAGGACTGCCCGCCCCTGTCGCTGAGCGAGGCCGTCGCCCGCTCGGTGCGGCGCACCCTGGTGGAGGTCGGCGCCCTGGGCGACGCCGTGGCCGGACGCAAGTTCAAGCTGGTCTACCAGCCGGTGGTCGACCTGAAGGCCGGCGCCAAGCTGCATCACTACGAGGTGCTGCTGCGCTTCGGCGACAACGCCAGCCCCTTCCCCATGATCCGCATGGCCGAGGAACTGGACCTGATCGAGCCGCTGGACCTGGCGGTCACCGAGCTGGCCGTGGAGCGCCTGGCCGGCGCACCGGACCTGAAGCTGGCGGTGAACGTCTCGGGACGGACCATCTGCAGCGGCGAGTTCGTGCAGGCGGTGCGCAATCTGATCCACAAGACGCCCGCGGCGCGGGGCCGGCTGATGTTCGAGCTGACCGAGAGCGCGGCGATTGACGACCTGGCGCTGGCCGAACGCCACCTGCAGGTGCTGCGCGGCGAGGGCTGCCAGGTGTGCCTGGACGACTTCGGCGCCGGCGCGGCCTCGCTGGCCTATCTGCAGCAGCTCAGCCTGGACGTGGTGAAGATCGACGGCGCCTACATCCGCGACCTGCAGCACGGCGGGCGCGAGAGCGCCTTCATCCGCCACCTGGTGACCATGTGCGCCGAACTGGGCGTGAAGACCCTGGCCGAGATGGTGGAGTCGCACCAGGCCGAGGAAGCCGTGCGCCGGGCCGGCGTCGACTACGCCCAGGGCTGGCTCTACGGCGCGCCGCAGGAAGAACCCCAGCCGCCGAAGATCAAGGCGCCCGCCGCTTCGGCGCCCGTGCGCCCCGCCGCCCGCCGCGTGGGCACGGTGGACGGCTGGGGATAGGGCCGGCGCCTCGCGCGCGGGCGGTCCCGCCCGGCCCGGCGGCCGATCCGGCGGCGCGCCGCCCGCCGGCCCGCCCGGGCCTGGAGCGGCGCGGCCAAGCTGCTATGTGGGGAACCCCGTTACGAGGTTGATCCCGCCATGCGCCTGAAAGCCCCCATTCTCGCCTCCGCCTGCCTGGCGCTCGCCGCCGCCGCCTCGCAGGCCGCGCCCGCCGACCCGCAGGCCAAGGCCGTGGCCGGGATCACCCAGAGCAAGGCCTTCAAGACCGCCGCGGCGACCCTGGCCGCCCAGCACGACCGCACGGTGGCCGACATCGTCGCCCTGACCGAGATCCCCTCCCCGCCGTTCAAGGAAAAGGCCCGCGCGGAGGCCTATGCGAAGAAGTTCCGCGAGCTCGGGCTCTCCGACGTGGAGATCGACCCCGAAGGCAATGTGCTGGGCCTGCGCAAGGGCGGCGGCCAGGGCCCGCTGGTGGTGATCGCCGCGCACCTGGACACTGTGTTCCCCGAAGGCACGGACGTGAGCGTCAAGCGCGAGGGGACCAGGCTGATGGCGCCGGGCGTGGGCGACGACACCCGCAGCCTGGCGGTGCTCCTGGCCTATGTACGCGCGCTGGACGCGGCCAAGATCAAGACGAAGAGCGACATCCTGTTCGTCGGCGACGTGGGCGAGGAAGGCCCCGGCGACCTGCGCGGGATGCGCTACCTGTTCACCAAGGGCAAGTACAAGGACCGCATCGGCGCGTTCTTCTCGATGGACGGCTCGGACGCCTCGCGGGTGGTCAGCGGCGGGGTCGGCTCCAAGCGCTACCGCGTCACCTTCAAGGGGCCCGGCGGCCACAGCTACGGCGCGTTCGGCCTGGTGAACCCGATGGCGGCCATGGCCCACGCCATCGACCAGCTCTACACGGTCAAGACGCCCGCCAGCCCGAAGACCACCTATTCGGCCAGCGTGACCGGCGGCGGCACCTCGGTGAACTCGATCCCCAGCGAGGTCTGGACCGATTTCGACATGCGCTCGGAGGACGCGGGCGAGTTGGCCAAGCTGGAGACGCGGTTCCGCGCCATCGTCGAGGAATCGGTGACCGGGGAGAACGCGGCGCGCTCCACCCGCTTCGGCCCGGTCTCGGCGACCTACACCCTGATCGGCGACCGGCCGGCGGGTCATACGCCCAAGGACGCGGCCATCGTGCGGACCACCATGGCGGCCGTCGCCTCCCAGGGACTGACGCCGACGCTGGAGACCTCATCCACGGATTCGAACATCCCCATGAGTCTGGGGATTCCCGCCGTCACCATCGGCTCGGGCGGCAGCGGCGGGCGCGCGCACGCCCTGGACGAATGGATCGACGTGGAGCCGGCCGCCAGCGTGCGCGGCATGACCGTGGGCCTGACCGCGCTCCTCGCCGTGGCGGGGGTGCAGTAGCCGCGGCGGTCAGGCGCCGGCAGGCTCCAGGGCCTGCGGTTCGTCGCCCTGCGTGAGCTCGCGGCGAATCCGGGCCCAGTCGAGCAGCGCCAGGAACACCGGGCCGAGCG
Organism: Phenylobacterium sp.; assembly: GCF_041916435.1. Lineage (GTDB taxonomy): Bacteria > Pseudomonadota > Alphaproteobacteria > Caulobacterales > Caulobacteraceae > Phenylobacterium. The sequence continues at coordinate 259,783 of NZ_JAYRZM010000006.1, forward strand.
CCCGGCCGAGTTCGGAAAGCTGGTATTCGACCTTCGGGGGAACCTGAGGATGGACGGTGCGCAGCACGACGCCGTCCTCCTCCAATCCGCGAAGCTGCTGGATCAGCATCTTCTGCGAGATCTCCGGAATGGCGCGGCGGAGCTCTGAAAACCTCAGCACCGGCTCGCCGTAGAGATGGGCGACGATGCGCATCTTCCAGCGCCCCTCCAGCACGGCGATCGCGTCTTGGACGTCGGCGACGCAGGCGATGCGGGGAACCTTGGGCTGGTCGAGGCGCGGATCGGTCATGCGGTTACCTTTTGGTGAGTAGTGCACCAATTCGTCCATTCTTGTCAGAAGGAGAGCGATCCTCCTAGATCGGCCGTCAGGAGGACCCGCCCATGCTCGCCTATCGTTTCGACGACCCCAACAGCCTGGACGCCCTGCGCGCCCGCGAGGAGCCGGCCGGCGAGCCACAGCGCGGCGAGGTGCTGGTCCGGGTGCGGGCGGTCTCCCTGAACTACCGCGACATCGCGCTGATCCTGGGGCGCTACGTGTGGGACGCCGTGCCGGGCCTCATTCCCTGCAGCGACGCGGCCGGCGAGATCGTGGCCGTGGGCGAGGGCGTGACGGCGTTCAAGCCCGGCGACCGGGTGATCAGCGTCTTCCATCCCCGCTGGTTCGGCGGCCGCCCGCCCAAGGGCGTGGCCATGCAGACCTACGGCAACGGCGTCGACGGCTGGCTGACCGAATACAAGGTCGTGAGCCAGGAGGCCGTTGTGCCGCTGACCGACGAGATCTCCTTCGAGGAGGGCGCGACCCTGCCCTGCGCGGCGACCACCGCCTGGACGGCGCTGTCGGGCTCCGCGCCGATCCGCGCCGGCTCGACGGTGCTGACCCTGGGCACGGGAGGCGTTTCGATCTTCGCCGTTCAGCTCGCCAAGGCGGTGGGCGCCACGGTGATCTCCACCACCTCGAGCGCCGCGAAGGCTGCGCGGCTGCGAGACCTCGGCGCCGACGAGGTGGTGAACTACACCGAGATCGAGGCCTGGGGCCGGCATGTGCGCAAGGCGGTGACCGGCGGCGTGGGGGTGGACTGCGTGGTCGAGGTGGGCGGTCCGGCCACCATCGGCGAATCGCTGCGCGCGGTGCGGCCCGGCGGCGAGGTGGTGCTGATCGGCTTCCTCACCGAGGCCAACCCCGGGATCGACTATTTTCTGCTGAAGGGCAGCAACGCCGTCGTCCGCTCCATCGGCGTGGGCGATCGCGCGGCGCTGGAGGATCTGGTGCGCGCCTGGCGCGGCGCGGAGCTGAAGCCGGTGATCGACAAGGTCTTCGACTTCGACGACGCGGCCCCGGCCTTCGCTCACCTGCAGGCGGCCCGGCACGTCGGCAAGGTGGTCATCCGCGTCGGGCGCTAGGCGCCTCGGACGGCCGCGTCCTGCGGCGGCCCCCTCCCCGGAGGAAGGGGGCGCGGACCGCGTCAGTCGGTCTGGTCGTCGATTTCGGCGTCGGGGCCGTTCTTCTTCATCGATTCGATGGCGTTCTTGGCCGAGGACTTGGCCTTGTAGCCTTCGGTCGAGAACATGATCTCGCCGTTGCCGGCCCGGAACCGCACCCGGAACTCGCCGGCCTTGTCTTTGTAGATCTCGAACTTGTAGGCCATCACGCGGCTCCGCTTGTTGAGGACGACCGACGATTGAACCGGCCGCCCGGACTGTCAACCCGTTCAAAAGCCTTGACTTCGAACAGGTCGAAGACGCCGCGGCTCACGGCGTGTCAGGCCGCCTGCGCGAGCTGCTGCTTCACCCGCTCGGCGAGCGTCTTGATGTCGATCGGCTTGGGCAGGAAGGAGATGTTGGTCTCGCCCTCCAGGAGATCGGAGAACTCGCTCTCCGCGTAGCCGGAAATGAACATCACCGGCGCGCCGTTCAGGTATTCGCGGGCGTGCTTGAGCAGGTCGGGCCCCTGCATCCCCGGCATGACCACGTCGGAGATCATCAGGTCGATCTCGCCGGCGTGCTGTTCGGCCAGCTCGAGCGCCTCCTCGCCGGAGCCGGCCTCGATCACCTCGTAGCCGCGCGCGCGCAGGAGCTTGGCGGCGACCCCGCGCACGGCGTCCTCGTCCTCGACGAACAGGATGCGCCCGGCGCCCGACAGGTCGCGCGGCGCGGCGCGCACCTTGGCCGGCGCGGGCGCGTCGTTGGCCGCGTTGGGGGCGGGCACGTAGACCGGCAGGAAAATGCGGAAGGCCGCGCCCTCGTCGGGGCGGGAATCCACGGCGATCCAGCCGTCGGACTGCTTGACGATGCCGTAGACGGTGGCCAGGCCCAGGCCCGTGCCCTCCCCCACCGGCTTGGTGGTGAAGAAGGGATCGAAGATCTTGTCCATCGCCTCGGGCGGGATGCCGGGGCCGTCGTCGGACACCTCGATCAGCGCCTGGTCGCCCTGGGCGCCCGGATAGCCGAGCGCGGCGGCCTCTTCCTGGGTGACGCGGGCGGTGCGGATGCGCACCGTGCCGCCGCCGTGGGCGCGCACGGCGTCGCGGGCGTTGACCGCCAGGTTCATCACCGCGGTCTCGAGCTGGCCGCGGTCGGCGCGGACCTGCGGCAGGGAGCGGCCGTACTCGGTCTCCAGCTTGACGTCCTCGTAGAGCACGCGCCGCAGCAGCACCTCGAACTCGCTGATCAGCTCGCCCAGGTCCAGGGTCTCGCGCTGGACGGTCTGCTTGCGCGAGAAGGCCAGGAGCTTGCGCACCAGGTCGGCGGCGCGCGCCGAGGTCTGGCGGATCTCGTTCAGGCCCTCGTAGGAGGGATCGCCCACCGGATGGCGCGCGGCCAGCACGTCGAGCTGCATGAAGATGGCGGTGAGCAGGTTGTTGAAGTCGTGCGCCACGCCGCCGGCGAGCTGGCCGATGGCCTGCATCTTCTGGCTCTGGGCGAGCTGCAGCTCCATCTGCTTCTGCTCGGAGACGTCCAGCAGATAGGCCACCCATCGGCCCTGGCTGCGGGACAGGTAGAGGTGGGCGATCTTGCCCGGGTCGTGCGCCAGCCGCACCTCCAGGGCCGTGACCGCGCCGGCCGCCAGCCGCAGCGCCGCGTCCGCGCGGGAGGCCGGCTCGATCAGGTCGCCGAACACCGCGCCCGGCCGCCCGGCCGGGGCCATGGCCGCCAGCGCCGCATTGGCCTCGACGATGGTGGCGGCGAAGGGGTCCTCGCCGTCCAGCAGGGCCGCGCCGAAGGGCGAGGCCGCGGCGAAGGCGTCCAGCACCTTGGGCGGCGGCGCGCCGGCGGTGACCACCGCGTCCAGCACCTCCAGCGCCGCGGACGGCAGGCGGACCGGCTCCGCCGGCCTCTCGGCCAGGCGCACCAGGAAGCGGCGCGGACCCATCGGCGAGACGCGGGCCTGGCGCTCGGCGCCGGCGACGCGGATCGTCGCGCGGCCGATCTCGCCGCGGCGGGCGACAGCCAGGGCCGTGAACAGGCTGACGGCCGAGGGGCCGCCCTTGGGCAGGCGGGGCGCGCCGCCCAGCGCCTCGCGCCAGGCGGCGTTGGCCGCGTAGATGCGCCCGTCGGCGGCGGCCAGGGCGGCGGGCTCCTCCAGGGCGTCGACGACGCGCTCGAACACCGGCTCGCCCTCGGCCGCCGGTTCGGTGGAGCTGCGCAGCACGAACAGGCCCAGGCACGCCACGCCGGCCAGTCCGATCAGGAGCATGGCGCCGGCGAGCGTGGTCGGTCCGGCCTTGAGCGCCGGCGCCGCGGCGAAGGCCGCCGAGAGCAGGAAGAAGACCACCGCCGCCGCGATCAGCGGGTCGAAGCGTCGTCGGACGCCGTGCGCGGTCTGCGGCTCGGCCATGGCGAACCTCCGCTCCTCCTGGAGCCCAGGGGCGGGGCGCCCCGTCGAATCACTCATAAGCATACTCTCATAGGGGTTTAGCCGCCGAACGGCGCCCACTGAGGATGAAGCCGATGATCTTGGCCACGGCCTCATAGTGGGCCGGCGGGATCATCTCGTCGATGTCGACGGCGGCGTAGAGCGAACGGGCGAGCGGCGGATCCTCGATCACGGCCACGCCAGCCTCCTCGGCGACCTCGCGGATGCGCAGGGCGACCGCGTCCAGCCCCTTGGCCACGCACATGGGCGCCGGCGTCTCCTCGGCGTCGTACTTCAGGGCGACGGCGTAGTGGGTGGGGTTCATCACCACCACCGTGGCGTCGGGCACGGCCTGCATCATGCGCCGGCGCGCCCGCTCGTGGCGGATCTGGCGCAGGCGCGCCTTGACGTGGGGATCCCCGTCCGTCTGCTTGAACTCCTCCTTCAACTCCTCCTTGGACATCTTCATGCGCTCCATGAAGCGGTAGCGCTGCCAGAGGTAGTCGGCCCCGGCGATCACCAGGAGCAGGGCGGAGATGGCGAAGAACAGGCGCCGCAGGATCGACACCGCCAGCGGCAGGATGGCCGCCGGGTCCAGCGCCGGCAGGCCGCGCAGCTCGCGCCAGTGCGGCTTGATCACCAGCCAGGCGACGACGCCGACCAGGAAGATCTTGAGCAGCGATTTGACGAACTGCATCAGCCCGTCCAGGCCGAACAGCCGCTTGAAGCCGGAGAGCGGATTGAGCTTGTCCAGCTTGGGCTCGAGCTTGGACGGGGTGAACATCAGCCCGTGCTGCATCAGGTTGCCGGCCATGCCGGCGAAGGCGGCGGCGAAGATCACCGCCCCCAGCATCGGCGCGGCGGCCATGATCGCCGCGCGCGCCACGCTCACCCCGCCCATGCCGTTGAGGGCGATGGCGTCCGGGTGAGCGATGAACGGCAGGAGCTGCGAGATCATGTTGCGGGCCAGATAGCCGCCGCCGATCGCCAGCACGGAGGCGGCCGCGACCATGGCCATCAGCGGCGCCAGGTCGGCCGTCTTGGGAACGTCGCCCTTCTCCCGCGCCTGTTCTAGTTTTCGCGGAGTTGGGTCTTCTGTTTTCGATGCTGCGTCGTTTTCTTCGGCCATCCTAGGCGAACACCCTCAGGAGTTCGCGATAGCGGTTCACCCAGACCATGCCGATCACGCCGATGCTGAGGGCGAGGATCGACAGGCCGAAGAGAACCATCAGCGGCGAAGCGACGAAGAAGATCTGGAACTGCGGCATCACCCGGCCCACCAGGCCCGTGGCGATGTGGAACACCATGGCGAAGACCACGACCGGCGCCGAGAGCTGCAGGCCGAGCGCGAAGGAGCGCGAAACGGTCTGGATGGCGAGCTGGCCGGCGTCGTTCACCATCACCGGCTTGGTCAGCGGGAACAGGGTGTAGGACCTGGCCATCGCCGAGATGAACAGGTGGTGCAGGTCGGTGGTCATGATCAGCACCACGCCCACCATGCCGAGGAAGGTGCCCACCGAGGTCGAGGGCTGGGCTTGGGCCGGATTGGCGGTCTGGGAGAAGGACAGCGTGGTCTGGTTGGAGATGATCTCGCCGGTCACCGCCAGCGAGCCCACGAACATGCGCATGATCGCGCCGATCATCAGGCCGATCAGGCTTTCCTTGATGACCTGGCCGAACATCGCGCCGACCGAGGCCGGCACGGCGGGCATCTGGGCCGACACCAGCGGATAGAGCACCAGCGCCATGAGCAGGGCGAAGGCCAGCCGCACGCGGGCGGGCACGGGGTTCTCGCCGATCCCGGGGATCAGCATGACCATCGGCCCGATGCGCGCGAAGATCAGACCCGCGGCGTAGACCTGGCCGGCGGTGGCGTAGGCTTCCATGGCGGCCCGCGGACCGTCACATCGCCGCGATGCGCGCGGCGATGTGGTTCATGAAGCCGGCCATCAGGGCGCCCATCAGCGGCAGGAACAGGAGCAGCGAAATGAAGATCGCCACGATCTTCGGCGCATAGACCAGCGTGGCCTCCTGGATCTGGGTCAACGCCTGGAGCAGACCGATCCCCACGCCGACGATCAGGCCGACGATCAGGATCGGAGACGCAAGCTGGACCGTGAGCCAGATGGCGTCCCGTCCGACGTCCAGGACTTCGGCGCCGCTCATGAAGGGCCTCTCGAATACGCGTTGCGGATGGGGGCGTGTCAGGTCCCGACTGTGGGACCGACATGGTTAACGAACGGCTACTTCCGTTAACCATGACCGGCGCCGACGGCGGCCTACAGCCCCAGCTTCGCCTCCAGGCGGCTGGCCGCCTCGGCGGGGGCGAGCTTGTCCTGGTCTCGGTCGACGGTGAGGTTGGCCTGGCGCATCGCCTCCACCGGGATCGCGCCGATCAGGGGCTTCAGCGCCTTCAGGAGCCGCTTGTCCCCCGCCCGCTTGGGCGAGATCAGGATCACCGCGTCATAGGGCGGCAGCGCGCCCTTGGGATCGCCCAGCACCACCAGACGGTCGGCGGCGATGCGCCCGTCGCTGGAGAAGGCGCTGATCACGTCCACGTCGCCGCTTTCGAGCGCCCGGTACATGAAGGTCGGCTGATAGGAGCGGCGGGCCTTGAAGGACAGGCCATAGGCCGCCTGGAGCGCCTTCCATTCCGGCCGCGACAGGAACTCCAGGTCCGCGCCGATGGCGAGCGCGGGCGCCTGGCGGGCGAGATCGGCGATGGTGGAGATCCCCAGCGCCTTGGCGCGGTCTTCCCGCATGGCCAGGGCGTAGGCGTTCTCGAAACCGAGGGAGCCCAGCACCGTCACCCCGTCGCGAGCCTTCAGCTCGCGGGTCAGCTCGGCCAACACCTGGGCGCGGCCGGGATTGTCGGTGCGGCCGAGCACGTTGGTCCAGAGGGTGCCGGAATAGTCGACGTAGACGTCGAGCTCGCCTGAGGCCAGGGCGCGGTAGGCGACGGCCGAGCCGAGGTCCTCCTTGCGCGTGACGCTCGCGCCGGCGTCCTCCAGGCGGTGGGCCATCACCTCGGCCAGGATGTACTGCTCGGAGAAGTTCTTGGCGCCGACCACATAGGCGGGTCCCTGCCCCTTGGCCGCCAGCGGCAGGAGCGCCAGGACCACGCCGACGACCAGCCCCGCCGCCCCGGCGATCACGCGGCGCGGATCGCGGCGGGCCGCGCCGGCCTCGATCAGGCCGAGGAGCTGGTCGGCGACGAGCGCCAGGGCGGCCGAGGCCGCGCAGCCGAACAGCACGAAGACCCAGTTCTCGGTCTGCAAGCCGGCGAAGATGTAGTTGCCAAGGCTGGTCTGGCCGACCGGCGTGGAGAGGGTGGCCGCGCCGATGGTCCAGACCGCCGAGGTGCGCACACCGGCCATGATCACCGGGGCGGCCAACGGCAGCTCCACCTGGAACAGGCGCTGGGCCGGGGTCATGCCCACCCCGTCGGCCGCCTGGATCACCGCCGGGTCGACGCCCAGGATGCCGGCGGTCCCGTTCCTGAGGATCGGCAGCATCGAATAGAGCGTCAGCGCCAGGAGCGAGGGCAGAAAGCCCAGCGCGGAGAAACCGTGGCCGGTGAGCGCCTTGGCCGCCGCCGAGACCGCCAGCAGCAGCGGGAAGAACAGGGCCAGAAGCGCGATGGAGGGGATGGTCTGGATCAGGCTCGCCGCCGCCAGGGCCGGCCAGCGGATGCGCACGTTGCGGCTGGCCGCCACGGCCAGCGGCAGGCTGATCGCCAGGCCCAGCGCCAGCGCGCTGGCGCTGAGCAGCACGTGCCAGCCCAGGTAGTCCGGCAGGCGCTCCAGGGCCGCGGCGAAACGCCCGTTCACGCGCCCGCTCCCGACAGCCGCTCGCGAAGGCGCTCGGCCTGGCGGCGCGGCGCCTCCAGCAGGGCGCGGACCTCCGGGTCGGTCGCCGACGCCATCAGCTCGCCCGCGGTCCCGTCGGCGACAACGGCGCCGTCGCGCAGGACGACGATGCGGTCGGCCAGCAGCACCGCCTCGGCCATGTCGTGGGTGACCATCACCGTGGTCAGGCCGAGCTGATGGTGCAGCGCGCGGTAGTCGGTTCCCAGCGTGTCGCGGGTCAGGGGATCGAGCGCGCCGAAGGGTTCGTCCATCAGGACGATGGCCGGCTCGGCCGCCAGGGCGCGGGCCACGCCCACCCGCTGGCGCTGGCCGCCGGAGAGCGCGTCGGGCGTGCGCGCGGCCATCGCCTGCGGCAAGGCGACCAGGTCGAGCAGGGCTTCGACCCGCCCGGCGATGCGCTCGGCGCTCCAGCCGAGCAGCCGGGGCGTGACCGCGATGTTCTCGGCGACGGTGAGATGGGGAAACAGGCCCACCTCCTGGAAGACGTAGCCGATCCGCCGGCGCAGCAGCGCCGCCGGGCCCGCCCGCACCGGCGCGCCCTCAACGCGCACCTCGCCCGCGTCGGGCTCGGCCAGGCGGTTGATGGTCTTCAGAAGGGTGGTCTTGCCCGAACCGGACGCGCCCACCAGGGCGACGAACGCGCCCCTGGCCACGCTCAGGTCGACGCCGGCCAGGGCCTGGTGGCCGGCGTAGCGCTTGGCGACGCCGGCGAGCTCGATCATCGGGGCGGTCATGGCCGACCGGTAGCACGATCCGGCGCGAGCGGTCGTCGGAAACCGGGATCAGGCCGCGCCGGAAGCCTTTGGCGCTTCGGCGGCCACCACCGCGGCGATGGCGTCGAACAGGGTGGCCGTGGTGATGGGCTTGGCCAGGTGCCCATCGGCCCCGGCCATACGGCCGGCCTCGACGTGCTCGGCCATGGCGTTGGCCGTGAGCATCAGGATCGCCGTGCGCGGCCGCGCCTCGCGGGCTTCCAGGGCCCGGATCTCGGCCGTGGCGGTCAGCCCGTCCATGACCGGCATCTGCATGTCCATCAGCACCAGGTCGAAGCCGCCGCCGGCGAAGGCCTGCACCGCCTCGCGCCCGTCGGCGACGCTGACCAGCTCGACCTGCAGGTCGGCGAGCAGGGCCTCGATGATCATGCGGTTGGCCGGGTGGTCGTCGGCCAGCAGGATGCGCAGGGCCGACGGCGCGGCGGCGGCCGGCTCCGGCTTGGCGGCCTCCCCCTCGACCACCGCGCGCGGCAGCGGAACCTCGAACCAGAAGGTCGCCCCCCGGCCCGGCGCGCCCTCGCAGTCCAGCGTCCCGCCCATCAGCTCGGCCAGGTCGCGCGAGATCGCCAGGCCCAGCCCGGTGCCGCCGTAGCGGCGGGTGATCGAGCCGTCGGCCTGGTGGAAGCGGCCGAAGATGCGGCTCTTCTGCTCGGCGTCGAAGCCGACGCCGGTGTCGCGGACGGTGAAGCGCGCGCGCCCCTCGCCGACATCTTCCACCGCCAGGCTGACCGATCCGGCCTGGGTGAACTTCAGGGCGTTGCTGACGAGGTTGGTGAGCACCTGGCGCACGCGCACCACGTCGCCCGTGACGAAGCGGTCGAGCGCCGGATCGACGCGCACCTCCAGGCCCACGCCCTTGTCGTCCGCCCTCGGCCGCCACAGCGCCTCGACCTCGCGGACCAGGCGGCCCAGGTGGAACGGCGCGGCCTCGATGGCGACCTGGCCGGCCTCGATCTTGGCGGTGTCCAGGATATCCGACAGCAGCCGCTCCAGGGTGTCGCCGGACGAGCGGATGATGTCGACCATCTCGTGCTCGCGCGGGGCGAGCTCGCGCCGCGACAGGGCGTCGGCCATGGCCACCACCCCGTTCAGCGGGGTGCGGATCTCGTGGCTCATGTTGGCCAGGAATTCGCTCTTCGAGCGCGTGGCGTCCTCGGCCCGGCGGCGGGCGACGCGCAGCTCGCCCATCAGGCGCCATTGCCACAGGAGCAGGCCCGCGGCCGTGGCGGCGAACAGCACCGCCACCACCACGATCCAGCGCTGCCAGCGGATCACCGCCGCCTGCAGGTTGGTGTTGGCCGCGGCGGTCTCAAGCTGGCGGCGGCGCTCGGTGAGCTGCTCCTGCATGTCGACGGTCACCTGGCGGATGCCGTCGCTGAAGCGCCGGTTGGCCTGGATGCGGTCGTCCTTCAGGTAGTCGCTGAGCTTCTCGTAGGCCGCCTTGGCGTGACCCTGGGCGAACAGCACCTGGGCCTCCACGTGCGGCAGCTCGGTGTGGCCTTCCTCGTTGAAGGCGCCGGCCGCCCTGAGCTTGCGGATCTCGGCCATGTCGCGCTCGGCCGCCGCCACCTGGCCGGTCTCGGCGTAGGCCAGGGCGCGCATGGGCAGGATGCGCGGAGCCAGGAAGGCCGCCGCGCCGAGGTCCGGCCCGAACCGCGCCAGGCAGGCCAGGACGTCGCGCGGCGCGGCGCGCCCCTGGGCGACGTTGGCGCAGAGCACCGCGTCATAGACCGACAGGCTGTCGATGTTCGCGCGCTGGGCCAGCCGGTGGTGGGCCGCGTAGAGGCGCTCGGCCGTGGCCTGGTCGCCGATCTGCAGGGACAGGCGCGTCAGGTTGTAGATGGCGTCGAAGTCGGGCCGCGGATAGGCGGGGTTGGCGTAGTCGATCTCGAACCGGCCGAGGGCGGTGGTGGCGCCGTCGATGTCGTTGAGCTTCATCAGGCCGATGCCGGCCACTTCCCACAGCCCCGCGCGGGCGGTCGCCGCATAGGGCGCGTCGTCGGGCACCTCGGCGTCGGCGTCGGTGAGCAGCTTCAGGCCCTCGCCGATGCGGTCCTCGTCCATCAGGGCCAGGGCGGTCAGCCGCGCGGCGTGCGCCTTGACGAACCAGTCTGTCGCGGTGCGCGCGGTCCTGGCCATCTCGTCCGCCACGGAGGTGTCGCCCTCGTCGTAGCGGATGGTCAGGTCGTCGAGCCGGGCGATCTCCTGGTAGCGCGCGTCCCGCTGGGCCTTGGCGGCGGCGGCCAGGCGGCCGTTCCACAGCCTGGCCTGATCGAATTCGCCCTGGTTCAGCATGATCCAGGCGACGTGATAGAGCCGGTTCAACCCCTCGCGGTCGTGACGGTCCATGGCCTGGCGGCCGAAGGTCTGGAGCTGGCTGAAGCTGGAAGCGGCGGCGCGCTTCTCCACCGCCTGGGCGAGTTCGGCCGGCGTCCTGGCCAGGCTCGGCGCGCCGGCGGCCAGCAACAGCCCCGCCAACGCCGCCGCCAGCGCGCGCCGGACGCCCGAGGCGCTTCGTGCGCTATCGCCCACCATCAAACAGAACGCGCTTGAACCCCACGGTCGCCCCCGAGGCCAGAGGTTGAACTACGGGTGCGGCGCCGTCCAGGTCGTTCGCCTCAGATGGGCATCCGCATGATCTCTTGGTAGGCCGAGATCACCTGGTCGCGCACGGCCATCACCGTCTCCAGGCTGGTCTCGGCCGCGGAGATCGCGGTGACCACGTCCACCAGATCGGCCTTGCCCGCCACCTGCTGGGCGATCTGGGTCTCGGCGTGCTTGGTGGTGCTCATCACCTCGTTCATGGCCGACTTGACCATGTCGCCGAAGCCGCCCGCCTCGGCGGCCTTGCCGCCGCCCAGGCTGGACAGGCCCTGGCTCTGCGCGGCCGCGTAGGCCTTGGCCGCGGCGAGAGGAGACACCATCGCCTAGCCCCTACTTCTTCAGGAGATCGAGGGTGCGCATCTGCATGTTGCGCGTGGTCTCGATCACGTTGAGGTTGGCCTCGTAGGCGCGCTGGGCCTCGCGCATGTCCAGCGCCTCCACCAACGGGTCGACGTTGGGCATCTTCACATATCCCTGGGCGTCGGCCCCCGGGTGGCCGGGCTCGTAGTCGGACTTGAAGTCGGACTTGTCGGTCTCGACGCGGGCCATGCGCACGCCTTCGGCGCCGTCGACCTTGGCCGGGGCGAACACCGGGATCTGGCGCCGGTAGGGATCGCCGCCGGCGGTCCGCGCGGTCGAGTCGGCGTTGGCCAGGTTCTCGGCGATGATCCGCATGCGCGCCTGCTGGGCCCGCAGCGCCGAGCCGGCGACCGCCATGGTGGCGGAGACGGAGGATGCTTTGACGTCGGCCATTCAGCGCGCTCCCGTCACTTGCCCGGCGCCTTGGCGGCCATGCGCAGCAGGGACAGCGATTTTTGATAGAAGCCGATGGCCGCGTCGTAGTTCATCCGCGCGTCGGCCATCTTGATGGTCTCCTCCTCGAGCACCACCGAGTTGCCGTCCAGCGTGGTCTCCGAATCCTTCTTGCGCACCGGCCGGAAGATCTGGTCGCCGAAGGCGGAGCCGCCGCCGATGTGGCCCGGCTGGGTGACGGCTGGCGTGCTGGCCGACTGCGCGCTCTCCAGCTTGGCCTGGAAGCTGAACGGCTTCAGGTCCTCTGGCGTGTAGCGGGGGGTGTCGGAGTTGGCGATGTTCTGGGCGATCTTCTGCTCGCGCTGGCTGAGGTACCCCAGCCGGCTGCGCAACATCGCGAACAGCGGAATATCGCCCACATTCATGACCAAACATGGTGAACAAACAGGGTTAACCGCGTCTTAAGACCCTGCGGCGCACACCCCTTGCAGGCGTCGCCGCCGGCGCGCCGCAGCAGAACGCGACCGCCATGGATCTTTCCGACTTCGCCCGCGCCGCCTTCGCCCTTCTTGTCACCCTGGGCCTGGTGGGCCTGGGCGCGGTGGCCCTGCGCCGCTTCGGCCCGGACGCGCTGACCCGCCTGTCCCGCCAGCGCAAGGAACGGCGCCTGAACGTGGTCGAGACCCTGGTGCTCGATCCGGCCCGGCGGCTGGTGCTGGTGTCGTGCGACGGCGAGGAGATGCTGGTGCTGCTGGGCGAGGGGCGGCTGCTGAGCGCCGCCGACCAGGGCACGGCGATCATCGTGCGCGAGGGGGAGCTGCACTGATGCCTGGGCCCCTCTCCGACCTGCGCAACCTGAAGGCCGAGGACTGGCGCCGCGCGGCGGGCCTGTCGGCCCTCGCCACCCTTGCCGGCCTGGTCTGGCACGGCGCGGCCATGGCCCAGGCGATCAACGTCAACCTCGGCACCGGCGCGGGCCTGACCGAACGGGTGGTCCAGCTCGTCGGCCTGATGACGGTGCTGTCGCTGGCGCCGTCCATCGTGATCATGACCACCTCGTTCGTGCGCATCGTGGTGGTGCTGTCGTTGCTGCGAACGGCGCTGGGCCTGCAGCAGAGCCCGCCCAACGCGGTGATCATCAGCCTGGCCCTGTTCCTGACCGCCATCGTCATGGGCCCCACGTTCCAGCAGTCCTACGACGAGGGCGTCAAACCGCTGCTCGACCAGCAGATGGAGCTGCCCCAGGCGTTCGAGGCCGCCGGCGCGCCGGTGAAGACCTTCATGCTGAGTCAGGTGGACCGCGACGACCTGGCCCTGTTCGTGCGCCTGTCGAAGATCGAACGGCCTCAGACCGCCCAGGAACTGCCGCTGCGCGTGGTCACCCCGGCCTTCATGATCTCGGAGCTGAAGCGGGCGTTCGAGATCGGCTTCCTCCTGTTCATCCCCTTCCTGGTCATCGACCTGGTGGTCGCCAGCGTGCTGATGAGCATGGGCATGATGATGCTGCCGCCGGTGGTGGTCTCGGTGCCCTTCAAGCTGATCTTCTTCGTCCTGGTGGACGGCTGGCGCCTGGTCGCCGGCAGCCTGGTGGAGAGCTTCCGCCACGGCGCGGGCGGCTGACTCCGCACCAGACGCGCGGCCCGCGACGCATGGCGGGCGCTTAAGCCGTCGTCAGGCGCACGCCTCTTGCACGAAAATGCAGCGAATTCTCATCAGCACGCCATTTTTCCGCAAATTCCCGCAATTCGGTTTTGAATTCCGGACGCCGTTTTTCAGAGTTTGCAGGATATCTGCGGACGGACCGCCCGGCTTCGCCACATCGCTGGCCGGCTAGGCGACTTCAGGCGGCCATCCGACGCGCAAGACGAAAACAGGGACGCGTTCGGTCTCGCGCCCAGGCTCGACCTGGCGGAGTCGCACGGGATTTGCCGATTGGAGGTGTGGGGTGAACTCTCTGAAGAAGAATCTCATCGTTGCGACGGCCGTGGGCCTGACGCTCGCGCTGGGCGGCTGCGGCAAGGGCGCCAGCGGCGGCGGTGAAACCCAGGCGTCGGCGCCGGCGGCGCCGAAGCTGGGCATCCGCCCCAACGGCGACACCACCATCAGCATCGACATGAGCAAGATCCACAATCCGGATCTGAAGAAGATCTACGACTACATCGACACGAACATCGATCAGCACGTCGTCAATCTGCAGAAGTGGATCCAGCAGCCCAGCATCTCCAACACCGGCGAGGGGATCCAGGAATCGGCGGAGATGGTGAAGGGCTTCTTCGACCAGCTCGGCTGCCAGGAGAGCAAGGTCTACGACGTCGGCATGACCGAGTGGGGCCAGCAGGGCAATCCGGTCGTCTACGCCAAGTGCGACGAGGGCGCGCCCAAGACGATCGCCATCTACTGGATGTACGACACCATGCCGGTGACGCAGCCGGACCTTTGGAAGGCGCCGCCGTTCGAGGGCCGCCTGGTCGAACAGGCCCCCTACAAGAAGGTCCTGATCGGTCGCGGGGCGACCAACTCCAAGGGACCTGAGATGGCGATGTGGAACGCCCTCATGTCCATGAAGGCCGTGACCGGCAAGCTGCCGGTGAACATCATCTTCATCGCCGAGGGCGACGAAGAGCGGATGGACATGGGCTACCGCAAGTTCATCGTCGACCACAAAGACCTCTTCAAGGACGTGGACGCGATGTACACCTTCGGCGGCCAGGGGCCGACCGGCGGGTCGCGCGGGCTCAGCGGCTCCGAAGGCTGCCTGTTCATCGAGCTGACCACCGACGGGACCGACTGGGGGCGCGGCCCGACCCGCAGCAACATCCACGGCGCCTTCAAGCGCTCGGTGGACTCGCCGGCCTGGCGCCACATCAAGATGCTGTCGACGCTGGTGGACGACAGCGGCAACCACGTGCTGGTCGACGGCTTCTACGACAACATCGAGCCGATTTCGGCGGCGGACGACGCCAAGCTGCACGCGGCGGCCAAGAACTACGACCTGAAGGCGGCCGCTGAGAACCTCGGCGTCGCGCGGTTCATCTCCGACGATCCCTACACGGTGCTGAAGATGTCCAGCATGGGCACGTCCTTCAACCTGGACGGCATCTGGGGCGGCAACATGTTCGCCGGCGGCTCGGGGGCGATCCTGCCCAACACGATCACCTCCAAGCACAACATCCGCTACGTGCCGAACATGTCGGGCGAGGACCTGGTCAAGAAGATCCGCAAGCACCTCGACTCGCACGGCTACAAGGACGTGAAGATCAACGTGGTCGGCGACGTGCCGTGGTCGAAGACCAGCACCGACACCGAGATCGGGCGGGCCGTGACGCAGATGTTCGACGAGTTCGGCATCCCGAGTTCGCCGGTCCACTCCCAGGCCAGCATCATGGGCGGCTACTGGCCGTCCTACCTGTTCTCGGGCTTCGCGGTGAACGTGCCGATCTTCGGCGGCATGGCCGGCTCCGGCGGCAACGCCCACGCGGCCAACGAATACTACGTCATCGAAGGCGCCGGGAAAGTCTACGGCATCGCGGGCGCGGAGAAGTCGGTGGCCACGGCGCTCTACAACTACGCCGGCCTGAACGAACCGACCGGCGGCGCGGCGGCCGCCAAGTAGCCGGGCGGCCATCCCGAACCGATCCGTATCCAGGGCGCATCATCTGGAAGGAAGGCGCTGCATTGTCAGTCATTTCGCTGCAAGCCGTCACCAAGGTCTACACGCTCGGCGACAACCGCGTGCATGCGTTGCGGGGCGTGAACCTCGACATCGAGGAGGGCGAGTTCGTCGCGATCGTCGGCCCGTCCGGCTCGGGCAAGTCCACCATGATGCATATCCTGGGCTGCCTGGACCGGCCGACCGACGGGACCTACCTGCTTAACGGCAAGGACGTCTCGTCGCTGTCCGGGGCCGAGCTGGCGGACATCCGCAACCGCCAGATCGGCTTCGTCTTCCAGGGCTTCAACCTTCTGCCGCGCACCACCGCGGTGGAGAACGTGGAGATCCCGCTGCTCTATTCGCGGCCGGTGCTGCCGGCGGCGGAGCGGCGCGCGCGCGCCATGAAGGCGCTGGAGGTGGTCGGCCTGAGCAATCGGGCCGAGCACCAGCCCAACCAGCTCTCCGGCGGCCAGCAACAGCGCGTCGCCATCGCCCGCGCCCTGGTCAACCAGCCGTCGCTGATCCTGGCCGACGAGCCGACGGGCAACCTCGACAGCAAGACCAGCATCGACGTGATGCGGGCCCTGCAGGACCTGCGGGCCCGGCTCGGCATCACGATCGTCCTGATCACGCACGAGCTGGAGATCGCCGCCTACGCCACGCGCATCATCGCGGTGCGCGACGGCGCCATCCTCAGCGATCGCCCCAACACCCCGCAGGAGCCGCCGGCCGAGCCCGCCGCGGCGGCGGCCGAAGTCTGATCGGGGGCGCTCGTGGCCGCGGTCTGGCTCCACCTTCGTCTCGCCGTCCAGGGACTGCTGCGCAACCGCGTGCAGACGGTGCTGGCGATGCTGGGCGTGATGGTGGGCGTCGGCGCGCTGGTCACCAGCCTGGCCCTCGGGCGCGGGGCGCAACAGGCGCTGGACGACCAGCTCCGCGCGGCCGGCGCCAACCTGCTGGTGGTCACCGCCGGCAACTACAAGGTCAAGACCGACACGTCGGTCGATCCGGACGCCTATGTCGGCCACGGCTTCGGGATGAACGTCCCCGAACTCAAGCCCGATCCCCGGCAGGGGCTGATCCTCAAGGCCTCGTTCGACGGGACCTTCGTCGTGCACGGCGCCGACGGAGCGGCGAGCGGCGATCCCTTCGCCCCGCGCGACGCCATGCTGATGCGCATCCACTTCGAAGACGACCCGATGGCGGTGCACGACCACCCCACCGCGGCCCAGCGGCTTGGCGACGCCTCGGCCGGCCTCGGCTCGGCCGCGACCCTGACGCGGGACGACGCCCGCGCGATCGCCAAGATTCCGGGCGTCCAATACGTGGTGTCGGGGATCCACGAGAACGAGCGGCTGTTCCTGAAGGACGATCCCAAGTCCACCCAGTGGTTCACCCGGATGCACGGGACCGAGGCGGACCTGCCGGAGATCCGCAGCGGCTGGACCATGGTCTACGGCCATTTCCTGACTCACGAGAACGTCGAACGCGGCGAGCAGGTGGCGGTGCTCGGCAAGGTCGCGGCGGACCACCTGTTCGGCAAGGGCGTGAACCCGGTGGGGCGCGAGGTGGTGCTGTGGCACCAGCACTTCAAGGTGGTCGGCGTGGTGGGCAGCCGCAGCTGGGTCACCCAGCCGGCGGCCGGCGACGACCAGTTCGACGCCTTCTACGTGCCCGTCAGCACCATCGACAACCTGCTGAACCTCAGCAAGCTCAACAACATATCGGTCACCACCGTGTCCGTCGGCGAGACCACGCGGGTGGCCAAGGAGATCACCGACCTCCTGCGCAAGCGCCACAAGATCACCGAGGCGATGGCCGACGACTTCACGGTCACCAGCGTGGCCCAGCAGGTGCTCGGCAAGGGCCTGCCGCCCGAGCTCGCCCGCGTGGTGACCGGCAACATGCGCAGCGTCGACCAGATGACCGTGGCCAGCCTGTCGGCGTCGCTGAAGCGCACCAACTGGACCATCGTCTCGCTGCTGGCCGGGGTGGCGGCCGTGTCGCTGCTGGTCGGCGGCATCGGCGTGATGAACCTGCTCCTCCTGTCGGTGACCCAGCGCACGCGCGAGGTCGGGCTGCGCGTGGCTCTGGGCGCGCGGCACAGCGACATCGCCGTGCAGTTCCTCCTGGAGGCGGTGCTCCTGTGCGTCGCCGGCGGGCTGCTCGGCGTCGTGTGCGGGGTGGCCGCCTCCGGCAGCCTGGAAAAGTTCTTCAAGTGGTCGGCCGTGGTCTCCCCTGTCGCAGCCGCGACCGCCGTGGCCGTGGCCGTGCTGCTGGGCATGGCGTGCGGCGTGTATCCGGCGCGCCGCGCGGCCCAGCTCGATCCCATCGAGGCGCTCAAATATGAATAGATCTCTCCTCACCGCGGCCCTGGCCGCGTCGCTTCTCCTGGCCGCGTCCGCGGTTCCCGCAGGCGCCCACAACGGCGTCGACGACGAACCGCACCACGGCGGCGTGGTGACCGCCTATCGCGACATGCACTTCGAGCTGGCCGCGAAGCCGACGGGCGCGATCGAGATCTACTTCTCCGACGCGATGGGCGAGCCGCTGCCGGCCTCGGCCGTCTCCCAGGTCGCGGTGGAGATCGAGCATCCCGGCAAGAAGACCGAATACGTCGACATGCGCATCGATCCGACCGGGGTCTTCTGGACGGGAACCGGCGCGCCCTTGGCCGACGCCGGCTCGGTGCTGCACGTCGGCTTCTTCGCAAAGGGCAAGTCGGCGCTGGCCGACGTGAAGGGCGCGGCCGTGATCGCGGCCGCGAAGAAGGGGCCGGAACACCACCATGGGCATTAACCTGCGCATGGCGATGCGCGCCCTGACGCAGAACAAGCTGCAGGCGCTGCTCACCTTGCTCGGGATGAGCATGGGCGTGGCCATGGTGGTGATCGTCTCCGGGCTCGGGCGAGGCGCGCAGCTTCGGATCGAGGCCCAGATCGAGGCCGCTGGGCCGACCCGCGTCACCATCCGCCCCGGCAACTTCACGCCCGCGGCGATCGATACGAGCGGGCGCCAGGACAACAGCGGCGGCGAGCAGTCCGAAGGCTCGGTCGGGTTCGTCGGCGCCGACGGCCAGTTGCCGAACATGACCCGCGACGCGGCCGCCAAGGACGCGCGCCAGCGCATGACCGCGGTGCGGCGGACGCTCCACCGCACCCCGCCCTCCCCGCTCGGCCAGGCCGAGATGGACATGCTGCGCGGCCTGGACGGCGTGCGTTCCGTCGCCGGGGCGGTGGAGGGCAACGTCAGCGTCGACCCGCAGGCCGGCCTGCCGGTCTACGTCGTGCGCGTCCACGGCTTCGAGAGCGACTGGCCGGATATGGCCGGGTGGAAGCTGTTGTCGGGCAAGATGATCTCGGCGAGCGAGCACGCCCGGAACGAGCCGGTGATGCTGGTGACGCCGCAAGCCGCCAAGCGGCTGTGGCCGACGGCGGATTCGGTGCTGGGACAAACGATCCCGATCGGCGGCCGCCAGGTCCGCGTCGTCGGGCTGGTCCGCACCGGCGACGAAGACGGCGGCGTCGTCCCATCGATCTACCTGCCGGTGAAGCTCGCCCAGGGGCTGCTCAAGCGCGACAGCTACGACGACATCACCGTGCGGACCGCCTCGGTGGGCGTCACCACAGCCGTCGCCAAGGACATCCAGGACAAGCTGCGCGCGCTGCACAAGCTGCCCGACGACACGCTCAACGACTTCCGGGTCGAGAGCCAGAGCATCTCGGCCCTGCCCAGCATGGGCGCGGATCCGCACCTGGTGCGGGCCGTGCACAGCAACACCGCCGAGCTCGACCGGGCGTCCTGGGAGCAGATGGCCAAGAGCCTGCGCCAGGCCGGGCGCACCTTCACCCTGCTGCTGGCGGGAGCGGCGGCCGTGTCGCTGCTGGTCGGCGGCATCGGCGTGATGAACATCATGCTGGTGTCGGTGACTGCGCGCACGCGCGAGATCGGCCTTCGCATGGCCCTGGGGGCGCGCGCCGGCGACGTGATGATGCAGTTCCTGGTGGAGGCCGTGACCCTGGCGGCGCTGGGTGGCCTGCTGGGCCTGGGCCTGGGCGGGATCGGCCTGATGATCACCGACCACGGCCTGCACTGGGCCACGGCGGCCTCGCCGACCATGCTGGCGGCGGCCCTGGCGATGGCCGCGATCACCGGCGTCGTCTTCGGCATCGCGCCGGCGCGCCGCGCCGCCTTCCTCGATCCCGTCGTCGCCCTGAAGTCGGAGTAGCCGATGACCGCCCGCTTCCGGAGAAGGCCATGCTCCCGCTGATCCGCATCAACATCCGGCTGGCGATCCGCTCGCTCAACCGCAACCGGCTGCGCACCTTCCTGACGATGCTCGGCATCATCATCGGCGTGGCGGCGGTGCTGACGATGGTGGCGCTCGGCACCGGCGCGAAGGGCTCGGTCGAAGGCGAGGTCAAGTCCGCGGGCACGAACCTGGTCTTCGTGCGGTCGGGCAACTACACCCGCGGCGGCGAAAGCGTCGGCATCGCCGCCGGCCTGGGCTCGGCCACCACCCTCAGCGCCGAGGACGCCAAGGCGATCGAGGCCAAGGTCGACGGCGTCAGCGCCATCAGTCCGGGGATCACCGTGCGCACCAGCGTCGTCAGCGGCGCCTCGCGCGCGTTCGCGCAGGTCGAGGGCGTCGGAACGGGCTACGCCAAGGCGTACATGTGGAACGTGCGTCCCGGCCGGATGCTCGACGACGGCGCGGACGAGGCGGTGATCGGCCGGACCCTGGCCGACAACCTCTTCGGCAAGGGCTTCAACCCGGTCGGCAAGCCCATCACCCTGCGCGACGCCACCTACACCATCGTCGGCGTCACGTCGGACGCCTCCGACGACCACAACGAGATGCTGTTCGTCCCCTGGCGCAACCTGCAGGCGGCCCAGACGGTTCCGCATCTGGACTACATCGTCATCGCCGCCGAGCAGGCCGGCAAGGCGTCGGCCATCGCCGACGCCGCCAAGACGCTGCTTCGCGAGCGCCACCATCTCACGTCGGCCGGCGCCGACCAGGGCTACATCAGCCAGCAGGGCGGCGGCGCGGGCCGGCCGGACGACTTCACCGTGGAGACCCAGGCGGCCAAGGCGCTGACCCAGGGCCTCTACACGCCGGCGGCGGCCTTCGCCCTGGCCAACCTGCCCAAGCTGGACGAGGTCACGCTTTCGGAGATGACCGACACGCTCGACCGGGCCAGCGACACCATGACCGCGCTGCTCGCCAGCATCGCCGGGGTGTCGCTGATCGTGGGCGGCATCGGCATCATGAATATCATGCTGGTGTCGGTCACCGAGCGCACGCGCGAGATCGGCCTGCGCGTGGCCACCGGGGCGCGGTCCAGCGACGTGGCGCTGCAGTTCATGATCGAGGCGATCACCCTCAGCGTCATGGGCGGGGCGATCGGACTGATCCTGGGATTGATCTCGTCGTGGCTGATCGGCTGGGCGCTGCACTGGCCGGCGAGCGTGCCGGTCGCGGCCATGGTCCTGGCCATCGGCATCGCCGCGCTCGTGGGGCTCGTCTTCGGCATCTATCCGGCGCGGCGGGCCGCGCTCCTCGATCCGATCGACGCCCTGCGGACCGAGTAGCAGCCGAAGGTCCCGACATGGCTTTGGCGACGAGCAGCTACATGCAGGCGTCCGCCCGGCGGAGCGCGGGCCGCATCGTCATTCCCATCGCCTTCTCGGCGGCCGTGATCGCGATCGTTCTCATCGCCCGGCCTCCCTCGGCGCAGGCGCGCCTGGACTCGCAGGCGCAGCGCTTCGTCACCCTGGCCCTGTCCCTTGGCCGCATCGACCCGCGCGAGGTGGACGCCTACTTCGGCCCGGCCAAGCTGACGCCGCCGGGACCGGCGCCTTCGCTCGACAAGATGGACGCCGAGCTGGCGCGGCTGCGCGCCGACATATTGCAGGACGAGGCCTCGCCGCGCCGGGACCGCCTGGAGGGCCTGACGAGCCAACTGGCCGCGCTGGTGGAGGCGCGGCGGACGCCGAACGCGCTGAGCTTCGACGAGGAGACGCGGCGGCTCTACCACCTGCGGATCGCGCCGCCGGACCAAGCCAGGCTGGCCCAGGCCCGCGCGCAACTGGAGGCGTTGCTGCCCGGGCCGGGAGACCTGCCGGACCGCCTCGCCGCCTTTCGCGACCGCTATGTCATCCCCGCCGACAAGCGCCAGGCCGTCTTCACGCGGGCCCTGGCCGAATGCCGGGCGCGCACCCTCGCCCATTGGCCGCTTCCGGCGGACGAGCGCGTCGACGTCGATTGGAGCCGAGACGTCGACGCCGCCTGGCAGCGCTACCAGGGCGGCGCGCGCAGCACGCTGCAGATCAATCCCGACTCGGTGGCCTACATCGGCTCGGCGCTCGACGTGGCCTGCCACGAGGCCTACCCCGGCCACCACGCCCAGTTCCTGCTGCAGCGCGCCGGCGCCGGCGCCGCCGGGCCGCTGGTGGAGGACACGGTGGTTCTGCTTCGCTCGCCGCAGCAGGTGCTGCGGGAGGGCGCCGCCGAGTACGGGGTCGAGGTCGCCTTCCCGCTTCAGGACCGCGCCGCCTTCCAGCGCGACGTGCTCTTCCCGCTCGCCGGCTTCCCGCCGGACGAAGCGGCGAAGTACGTCCAGGTCCATGCGCTGGCGCGACAGGCCGCCGCCGCCGCCGCGCCGATCCTGCGCGACTATCACGACGGGCGGAAAACCTTCTTCGACGCCGCCTACGCGCTGGAGACCGAGGCGCTGATCGCCAGTCCGCGGGCGCTCCTGGAATACGAAGACCGCTACGGCGCCTACGCGGCCAGCTACGGCGCCGCGGCCGACCTCGTCGCACGGTGCGTCGAAGCCCGCCGCCGGGGCGGCGAGCAGGAGCGGTGGAGCCTTCTGCGCGACATCGTGGCCGACGGCGACCTGTCGGCGCTCAGCGGCGAGGCCTGCGCCGCATGACGCCAGCCCTCAGCGCACAAACCCTCTTCGCGCCCGCCGCCCGGTCGCGCCACAGCCTTGCAGCCGCCACGGAGTCGAAATGAAGCCGCTCGCCATCGCCAGCCTCGCCGCCTGGGCGGCGGCCACAGCCGCGGTCGCCCACGACGGTCCCGTTCGCGCCGACGCCCACGCGCCGATCGGCATCATGGGCGACCACACCCACCACGCCGGGGAGTTCATGTTCTCCTACCGCTTCATGCACATGGACATGAAGGGCAGCCTCGACGGAACCGACGACATCAGCCCGCAGGCCATCGTGACCAGCGTGGCCAATCCGAACGCCCCGCCCGCCACCTTGCGCGTCGCGCCGCTCAAGATGGGAATGGACATGCACATGTTCGGCGCGATGTGGGCGCCCAGCGACCGCGTCACGCTGATGGCGATGACGAGCTACGTGCAAAAGGACATGGACCACCTCACCTTCCAGGGCATGTCCGGGACCACCCAGCTCGGGACCTTCACCGCGCGCTCGGAGGGCTTCGGCGACACGCGGGTGATCGCGCTGATCAGCGTGGCCAAGACGGCCGCGTCGAGCCTGCACGTCCAGGCGGGCGTCTCCGCGCCCACCGGGTCGATCGACAAGTCCGACCAGGTGCTCACGCCGATGAACACGCGGCCGACCCTGACCCTGCCCTACGCCATGCAGCTCGGCTCGGGCACGTGGGATCCGATCCTGGGCGTGACCGTCCGGCACAAGGCCGGCGACTGGACCTTCGGCGGCCAGGCCAACGCCATCTTCCGGGTCGCGAAGAACGACCGGGACTACGCCCTCGGCGACGAGTTCAACGCCAGCGCCTGGGCGGCCTGGTCGCCGGCGCCCGCCTGGTCCTTCTCGGCGCGGACCCAGTACGCCTCGAGCGGCGGCATCGACGGGCGCGACACGCGGATCACCGCGCCGGTGCAGACCGCCGACCCGGCCAACTACGGCGGCGAGCGGCTGGACCTCTACGCCGGCGTGAACTGGGTCGGCCAGTCGGGCGCCCTGCGCGGCCAGCGGTTCGCCGCCGAGATCGGCGCGCCGATCTATCAGGACCTGAACGGGCCGCAGTTGAAGACGGGCTGGACCCTGATGCTGGGCTGGCAATACGCGCCCGGCGGAATGCGGCACTAAACCGCCGCGCCCTAGCCCTTCTTCGGCGTGGCGGCGGGCGGCGAGGCGGAGGCCTGCTTGGCCGGGGCGGCGGGCGCGGCGCCGGCCGCCTTGGGCGTGGGCGCGCCGACCGGGGCGGGCTTGTCGCGGAACTTCTGCTTCATCTTCTCCACCCAGCCGGTGAAGGCCGCGTCGTTGGCCGAGACGCGGCTGAAGTCGGAGACGCTGAGCCGGTCGGTGGAGACCCCGGTGAGCGCCACCTTCAGCGCCTCGGGGTTTGAAGCCTGGGCGAAGAAGCCCTGGTAGCGCTGCTCCAGGCGGGCGAGCGAGGTCTCGTCGCCGGCCAGGCTGTAGCTGACGCCGGCGCGCAGCAGGTCGCCCTCCTCTTCCGGCGACAGGGCGCCGGGCTGTTTCCAGCGGTCGCCGAGGAGCTTCTCGAACTGGGCGCCGGCGGCGGGCCAATCCTTCTGCTTCCAGGTGATTTCGGCGCGCAGGGCCTGGCCGTCGGGCGAGGCGTCCTTGCCCAGCACCTCAAGGGCGAAGTCCAGCCGGTTCAGGCCCATAAGGGCGCGGGCCTCCACCAGCCGGCGCTCGGCGTTGAGGGCGGACGGCAGGATGGTGGTGCGCGAGGCGTTGATCGCCTGCAGCGCCTTCTCCGGCTTGTGGTCCATCAGGTAGATGGTGGCCAGGTCCGTGGCCACCTGGGCGCGCGGCACCCCGTCCAGGCGGTTGTTGACCTGATAGTCCAGGAGCTCGGCGGCCTGGGGCAACAGGTCCACGTCCACCAGCCGGCGCGCCAGCTTGCGCACCATCAGGTCGCCGTCGGCGCCGGGGGGCGTCAGGTCCTTGAAGTCGTAGAACATGGCCAGGGCCTGGATCGGCTCCAGCCCGTCGGCCAGGCCGTCGAGGAACAGGCCGCGGAAGGCGTGGTCGAGGTCGGCCTGCAGGTCGGCCGCCTGGGGCATGTAGGCCATGCGCTGGCCGGCGGTGCGCAGGATCTCCAGCGCCTCGCGGTAGCGGCCCTGGCTGAGGTAGAGGTTGCCGAGGGCGCGGATGGTCTCCAGCTCGGTGGCGTCCCCGCGCCAGCGGTAGCGCAGGCCGTCGTAGACGGCCGCGGCCTTGGCCGGCTTGATCTCGCCGCGCTGGTAGCGGATCTCGGTGGCGCGCAGGAGGGCCGGCGCCTGGAGATAGTCGGCCGAGGAGTGCGAGACCGCGTCGTAGATGTGCAGCGCCCAGGCGGTCTGGCCCTGGGCCTCCAGGATGCGCGCCTGCACCAGGCGCGTGGCCAGCTCCTCGCGCGGCTCGACCTTGCTCATCAGGGCCACGTTGATGCGCTTGGTGGCGCCTTCCAGGTCGCCGAGGGCGAGCGCGGCGCGGGCGTCGGCGCGGGCGAAGCGGGCGCGCCACAGCGGCGAGAAACGGGTGAAGGCCTCGGCGCCGGCGGTGAACTGCTGGCGGGTCTCGGTCCACTGGTTCTGCTGGGCGGCGATGTAGGCGCGCCAGAGCGCGCTGGACGGATCGTCTGACAGGGTCGGCGCGGAGAAGTCGGCCTCGGCCTCCTTGTAGCGGTGCGCCAGCACGCGGGCGACGCCGCGCAGGCCGCGGAACTCCGGCAGGTCCATGGCCTCCGGATGCTGCGCGGCCAGGCCGTTGAGCACGCCGATGGCCTCGTAGGCGAGGTCCGAGCCCACCAGGAAACGGGCCAGGGCCAGGCGCGCGGCCAGCCCGGAATCGCGGCCCTTGGCCTCCTCCTCGGAGGCGGCGTCCAGGAGGGCGTCGTAGCGGGCGATGAACCCGCCCGAGCCGGTCCTGGGCCAGTTCTCGTAGTCGATCAGCGCCGGCAGGCCCGCCGGCTGCGGCGCGCCCGGCTCGGCGGTGTGGCGCTCGGCGAAGGCGGCCTGCGGCGACAGGGCCAGGCCCTCGGGCCGGCCGATGCTGACGAGATCGCCGTCGAAGGTCATGCCCACGTCGTCGGTGTAGGCCTCCATCGCCAGCCCCTGGGCCGAGGGCAGCAGGGCCATCTGCACGAACTCGCGGCGGGAGGGCAGGCCCTTGGCAGGGCCGAGCGCGGTGGCCACGGTGATCGCGTCGCCCGCCGCCGGGTCGGTCACCTTGACCACCTTGGTGACGCCGGCGATGGCCGCGCTCAGCGCCGCCGGCCCGCCGCCGGGCGCGCGCTCGACCTTGACGGCGGACTGCTTGCCCGAGGCGGCTGAGCCGAGGGTGACCGTCCAGGTCGCGCCGTCGTTGGAGGCGAACACCGGGGTGGTCGAGGTGGCGTCGATGCGCACGGCGCTGTAGTCGGCGCCCTTGTAGGCGGTGACGCCCTTGAACTGGCGAAGCCCGCGGGGCGCGCGGCTGACGTCCAGCGTGGCGGGCGCGTCGAACACCACCCAGACCGCGTCGCCCCGGCGGAACACGGCCGCGCCGTTGGGCTTGGCCCAAGGGAACGACAGGGTGACCTTGCCCGGATCGACCTGGGCGGCCATGTGCACCACCCCGCCGGCCGGGATCGGGTCGGGGCGCTTGACCGGCTCGGGCTCCGGCGCGGGCGCGGCCTCAGCTTCGGCCTTGGCCTCCGCCGGCTTGGCGGCGGCGTCCTGCGGCTTCTTCTTGAAGACGTTGAGGTAGGCCGCGCCGTCGGCGAAGCCCGAATTGGCGTCGGCGTCGTCGGCCAGGGTGAGCACCACCTCCAGCTTCGAGCCGGCGCGGCGGGCGGTCACCGCCTTGACCCCGTCGGGCGGATCGACCTTCAGGCGGGTGATGTCCGGGTCGGCGTCGCGAGGGAAGGCCAGGATCACGTCGTGGCCCTCGCGGCGGATGGCCGCCTTGGCCCCGCCGGACGACTTCAGCTCGATGCGGGTGAAGTCCTTGGAGTCTGCGACGCTGACCTGGATGGTCCCGGCCGGCGCGGCCAGGCCCGCGGGCGCGGCGACGCAGGCGATGCAGATCGCCGCGACGCCGGATCGCAGGGCCCGGGACAGATTCATCGATCAGCCGGCCTTGGCCGGCGGGCCGGCGGCGGGCGCGGCCGGCGCCGGGGCGGCCGAGGCGCTCGGCCCGGGCGTGACGCCGGCGGCGGCGCCTGCGGCCTGGGCGCGGGCGGCCAGGCCCTGGGCGTCGGTGTAGCGCTTGGCCAGCGCCTCGGTCAGCTTCTTGGCTTCGCTCGCCGGCATGGCGGCCAGCACCGCCGAGAGCGAGCGCTCCTTCATCTTGGCGGCGATGGGCAGGCGAACGGAATCCTCCAGCACGGCCATGCGCGCGGCGGCGTCCTTGGCCTTCATGCCCTCGAACACCTTCACCATGCGCGCCAGCTCTGCGTCCTCGCGGGCGTCGGCCTGGTTCAAGAGGCCCTGGATGTCGGTCTTCAGACCGTTGAGCGTCTTGACCTTGGCGTCGAGCTTGGCCTCGGCGGCGGCCAAGAGCGCGAGCTGGGTGTCGAGGTCCTGCTCGCGCTTGTCGAGCACGCCCCGGCGCGCGCCCAGGCTCTGCAGCATCTGCAGCTCGGCGGGCGACAGGCCGGCCTCCTTGGCGAGCTCGGCGGCGGTGGGCGCGCAGACCGGCGCCAGGGGCTTGGCGGCGGCCGGAGAGGCGGCCCCGGCGCCGGGCGGCAGCGGCGAGTTGGACGCGGCGTCGACCGCATCGCCCGTGGCGGCGGCGTCGGCCGGCGCGTCGTCCTTGGCCGCCTTCGCCGCCGCGGCGGGCTTGGCCGGCGCGGACTTGGCTTTGGCGACGGCGTCCTCGGCGAAAGCCTTGGCCCCGGACACCAGGTCCGGCAGGCCCTCGGCGCCGGCCAGGGCGTTGATCGCCAGGACCCCGCCCATGGCGACGCCCACCAGCGGCAGGATGCGCGGGATGTTGCTCATCGACGGCCTCCCATGACGGCGCGCGGCGCGTCGTCGAACAGGTCGTCGTCCATCCGGGCCGGGCGGCTCAGCACCAGCGGCTCGCGCCGCTCGGCGCGCTCGGGGACGGCGCGGCGCTCGGCCGGCGTCTCCTCACGGGCGCGCGGCTGGCGCGCGGCGGCGATCAGGGCGCCCAGGCGCTCGGCGCGGGCCTCGTCCACGGCCGTCGGCGCGTTCGCCGCCGCCGGGCCGCCGGCCTCGATGAGGCGCTCCAGGCGGGCGGCGAGCTGGCGGGCCTTGTCCATGCGCTCGTGCAGGATTTCGCTGGTCTCGTCGCTGGCGGCGCGCAGCTCGGCCAGGCCCCGCTCGGCGCGGGCGGCCGCCGCGTTCAGCTCGCCCACGGCCTGGGCGAAGCCGGCCTGGCTGTCGCGCAGCGCCTTCAGGCGCAGGTTCAGCCGCCAGCCCATGGCGAGGGCGCCGGTGAGCAGGGCGGCGAGCAACAGGTTCAGGCCAATGGCGATCGCGCTCATTTCATCCTCTGCACGGCTTTGCGGGCGGCGGGCGACAGGGGCGCCTGCACGCGGACGGCGATGTTGTGGTTGCGGCGGCCCATATGGCCGCGAGTCAGCGGGATCTGGCCAGAGCGGAGCTCCACCAGGCTGTCGGGGGTGGCGTTGAGCATCACCGTGTCGCCGACCTTGAAGTTCAGCACGTCCTCAAGGCGCATCTGCAGCTCGTCGAGCACGGCGCGCACCTCCACCTGGGTGGTCCACAGCTCGGTGGCCAGGTGGCTTTCCCAGATGTTGTCGCGGCCGAACTTCTCGCCCATGAACTGCTGCAGCAGCATCTTGCGGATGGGCTCGAGGGTCGCGTACGGCAGGAGCAGCTCGATGCGCCCGCCGCGGTCCTCCATGTCGATGCGCAGCTTGACCAGGATGGCGGCGTTGGCCGGCCGGGCGATGGCGGCGAAGCGCGGGTTGGTCTCCAGCCGGTCCAGCACGAAGTTGACCGGGGTCAGCGGCTCGAAGGCGGCCTTGGCGTCGGCCAGCACCACCTCGATCATCCGCTGCACCAGCACCCGCTCGATGGTGGTGTAGGGACGGCCCTCGATGCGCATGGCCGCCGTGCCGCGACGGCCGCCGAGCAGCACGTCGACGATCGAGTAGATCAGGTTGGAATCGACCGTCAGCAGGCCGTAGTTGTCCAGCTCCTCGGCGCGGAACACCGACAGGATCGCCGGCAGCGGGATCGAGTTCAGGTAATCGCCGAAGCGGATCGAGGAGATGTTGTCCAGGCTCACCTCGACGTTGTCGGAGGTGAAGTTGCGCAGGGACGTCGTCATCAGCCGCACCAGGCGGTCGAAGACGATCTCCAGCATCGGCAGGCGCTCATAGGAGACCAGCGCCGAATTGATGATCGCGCGGATGCCGGTGCGCTCGGCGACCTCGTCGTCGGTGAGGTCGAAGCCCAGCAGGCTGTCGATCTCGTCCTGATTGAGGATGCGCTCGGAGCCGATCAGGGCCTCGGCGTCCGGCTCGGACGGATCCCAGCCGCCGGCCGCCGCCAGATCGGCGACCTGCTGATCGGTCGGTTGTTCGATTTCGTCGTCCATGCGCCTAGCCGCCAGAACCCGGTCGGGGCCCTAGTTGATCAGCATCTCCTCGATGAGCACCGCGTTGATCTTGGCCGGAGCGAGCAGCAGGTTGACCCGCCGCAGGATCTCCATGCGCAACTGATAGCTGCCCTGGCTGCCGGCCAGGTCGTCGGGACGCAGCTCGCGCAGGAAGGTCTGGAACATGTCCTGCAGGCGCGGATTGTTCTCCTCGAGCTGGTCGACCATGTCCTCGTCGGGCAGTTCGAAGGTGAGCTTCAGCTTCAGGAAGGTCGCCTTGCCGTCGGGCGTCTGCATGTTCACGACGATGTCGGGCAGGGTGTAGTAGGTGACGCCGTTGGGGCCCTCGGCCACCACGCCGATGGTCTTGGCCTCTTCCTTGCCGCCGCCGTGGCCGCCCTTCTTTTCCTTCTTCTTCTCGGCCTTCTTGCCGTGGTCGGCGCCGGCCTCGCCGGTGGCCGCGGGCTTGGGCTTCAGGAAGATGAACGCGGCCGTGCCGCCGCCGCCCAGCACCAGCACCGCCGCCGCGCCGGCGATGATCAGCATCTTCAGCGGAAGCTTCTTCTTGGCGGACGCGTCCTCGCCGTCGCCGTCCTCGGCGCCGTCTTCCGGTGCTTCCTTGACCTTGTCCTTGGCCACGCGCGCGATTCCTTAGACTCTTGGCTCCTCCCCATTGGCCCGCGGTTGGTTAAGGATCGGTTTTTAACGCTTCTTAACCGGGGCTAACCCTGCCCGGCAAAATCCGCCGATAGGCCGCCGTTAACTTTATTAACTATTGATTTTCCTTAGATTTTTTGTTGGCCCGAAGTTTGCAGCGAATTCGGCGACGAATGTGTCGCAGTAAGGGTTCGACGGGCCAGGCCGATGGACAACGCCCTATTTGTTTCGCTGTCGCGCCAGATGGTGCTCAAGCGCGAAATGGACATCGTGGCGAACAACATCGCCAACGCCGACACCACCGGCTTCAAGGTCGAAACCCTGATGACCCGGACCGAGCCGAAGAACCCGGCCAACACCGCGCCGGGCCCGCGGCCGGTGAAGTTCGTGCTCGACGACGGGGTGGTGCGCAACTTCACCCAGGGCACCTTGCGCTCGACCGGCGGGACCTTCGACGTGGGCGTCGAGGGCGACGGCTTCTTCACCATCTCCACGGCCCAGGGCGACCGCTACACCCGCGACGGCCGCTTCCACATGGACACCACCGGCCGGCTGGTCACCGAGGCGGGCGATCCGGTGCAGGGCGAGGGCGGCGGCGACATCGTGGTCGACCCGCAGAAGGGCCCGGTGAGCATCGCCAAGGACGGCACGGTCAGCCAGGAGCGCGAGACGCTGGGCAAGATCGGCCTGGTGAAGTTCACCGAGCTGTCGGCCCTGCGCAAGACCGGCGACAACCTCTACAGCAACAGCTCCAACATCCAGCCCCAGCCCGCCACGGACTCGGTGATGCACCAGGGCATGCTGGAGAGCTCCAACGTCAATCCCATCGTGCAGGTCACCCGGATGATCGAGGTGAGCCGCGCCTACGAGCGCGTCACCAGCATGATGGACACCACAGCCGAACTGTCCCGCCGCTCCATCGAGCGGCTGGGCCAGGTGAACTAAGGGAAGTCCAGCGATGCAGTCCCTGCGTACAGCCGCCACGGGCATGGCCGCCCAGCAGCTCAATGTCGAGGTCATCTCGAACAACATCGCCAACATGAACACCGTCGGCTACAAGCGCCAGCGGGCGGAGTTCCAGGACCTGCTCTACCAGACCCTGGAGCGCGCCGGCGCCCAGTCGTCGGACCAGGGCAACATCGTGCCCACCGGGGTGCAGATCGGCGGCGGCGTGAAGGCCGGCTCGGTCTACCGCATCCAGGAACAGGGCGCGCTCACCAAGACCGACAACCAGTACGACGTGGCCATCCAGGGCCGCGGCTTCCTGCAGGTGCTGCTGCCGTCCGGCGAGATCGCCTACACCCGCGCCGGCAACCTGTCGGTCAACGCCGACGGCCAACTGGTGAACGCGGACGGCTACACCATCGAGCCGGCGATCACCATTCCCACCGACGCGGTGTCGGTGAGCATCTCCAAGGACGGCCAGGTGCAGGCGACCCGCGACGGCCAGTCCACGCCGGACGTGGTCGGCCAGATTGAACTGGCCACCTTCGTCAACGAGGCGGGCCTGGAATCGGCCGGCGACAACCTGCTCAAGCAGACCGGCGCCTCGGGCGACCCCACCACCGGCACACCCGGCTCCACCGGCTTCGGCACCCTGACCCAGGGCTACACCGAAGCCTCCAACGTCGACGCCGTCAGCGAGATCACCGCGCTCATCGTCGCCCAGCGGGCCTACGAGATGAACGCCAAGGTCATCACCGCCTCCGACGAGATGCTGCAGGCCGCCAACAACGTGAAGTCGTAGGATGAAACGCGCCCTCCTCCTTCTGACCGCCCTCAGCCTCTGCGCCGGCCCCGCGCTGGCCGGCCAGGCCGTGACGCTTCGCCCGCAGGTCGTGGACAGCGACGGGGTGGTCACCCTGGGCGACCTGTTCGCCGGCGCCGGCGAGGCCGGCAACGTCCCGGTGGCCGCGCGGACCAGCCGCTCGGTGATCCTGAACGCGCGGCTGGTGCAGGCGGCCGCCGCCCGCGCGGGCCTGGACTGGGCCAACGCCGGCGGGCTCGGCCAGATCGTCGTGGTCGGCGCCGGCTCGGCCGCCGCGAACCAGGCCGGAACCGACGCCGCCGGCGCCGTGCGCGGCAACGTCGAGGTGCTGACCTACGCGCGCAACATCGGCACGGGCGAGATCGTCCAGCCGCAGGACCTGGTGTGGGCCAAGGCCGCCGCGGCCCCGGCCGGGGCGCCCTCCGACGCCGACCAGGTGATCGGCCTGGCCGCCCGCCGGCCGCTGCGCCAGGGCGCGGCGGTCGCCGCCCGCGACGTCTCGGCCCCGCAGGTGATCAAGGCCGGCGAGATGATCACCGTGGTCTACGAGAACGCCGGGATCTCGCTGGCGCTGAAGGGCAAGGCGATGGCCGCCGCGGCGGTCGGCGACATCCTTTCGGTCCAGAACCTCGATTCCAAGAAGATCATCCAGGCCGTCGCGACCGGCCCGGGCCAGGCCGTGATCGGCCCGGCCGCCGACGCCGTGAAGGCTTCCCCCACCCGCTATGCGCTTCGCTAGACAAGGTCCGCATTCCATGCGCCGCAGCTTCGCTCTCGCCCTCGCCCTGGTCCCCCTGGCCGCCTGCTCGTCGGTCAGGGAAGCAGTCAAGGGCCCCGAACTGTCGCCGGTGAGCTATCCGGCCGCCCTGGTGCCGCAGACCCAGCCGGTGATGCCGCTCGCCTCGGCGCGCGAGCCGGCGCCGCAGCCGGCCTCGGCGAACTCGCTGTGGCGCGTGGGCGCGCGGGCCTTCTTCATCGACCAGCGGGCGAGCCGCGTGGGCGACATCCTGACCGTGCTGATCGAGATCGACGACAGCGCCAAGACCTCCAACGCCACCTCCAGCGGGCGCACCTCCTCGGCCCAATCGGGCGTGACCAACTTCCTGGGGCTGGAATCGAGCCTCGGCAAGGTGCTGCCGGGCGGGTTCGACCCGGCCAACGCGGTCAATTCCGGCTCCACCTATTCCAACGCCGGCACCGGCGCGGTGACCCGCTCGGAGAAGATCAACCTGACCATCGCCGCGGTGGTCACCGCGGTGCTGCCCAACGGCAACATGATGATCCAGGGCAGCCAGGAGGTGCGCACCAACAGCGAGGTGCGCGAGCTCACCGTGTCCGGCATCGTGCGGCCCGAGGACATCACCTCGGCCAACACCATCAAGCACACCCAGATCGCCGAGGCGCGCATCAGCTACGGCGGCCGTGGCGACATCAGCCGCGTGCAGAAGACCCCGGCCGGCCAGTCGCTGGTGGAGAAGTTCTCGCCGTTCTGATCGGACGGCGCGGCGGGCGGGCTGAAAATTCCGCTGCGCCCCGGCCTCCATTTCGCCTGAAAATGCTCTAGCTTGGCCGCATGAAGACCGTCGCTTTCGCCGCCGGGGTGCTGGCGGCCGCCCTCGCCGGCCCCGCCGGGGCGCAGGAGCGCCTGTGGACGCTGGACATTCCCAAGGCGCCGGACGACGTGGCGAGCCTGACCTACGCCCTGCCCGCCTCGGGCGACGTGGCGCTGCGGCTGAGCTGCCGGAAGAAGACCGGCCAGATCCGCATCCAGTTCCAGGCCGCCCAGGGCATGGCCGCCACCCGCCGCGGCGAGGTGTGGGTGGATGAGATCGGCCGCCAGCCGCCCTGGCCGCTCAGCGTAACCATCGCCTCCATGGACCAGCAGACCACCCTGCGCGGCCAGGCGGTTCCCGACGAAGCCACCGGCGGCTCGATCGTCAGCGTCGAGGTGGCCACGCGCGCGCCGGTGGTGGAGGCCTGGCGTACGAGCGCGGAGCTGAAGCTGACGGCGCTGGACGCCACGGCCGACCAGCCGCCGGCCAAGAAGGGCCTGGTCCGCCGGTTCCTCGGCTACTGCGACTAGGCCCGGCGGCCGGCCACGTCGGCGTTGGACAGGCCCAGCGCGCCCAGGGCCGAACGCATGATGCCCTCGGCGTCCAGGCCGGCCTCGGCGTACATCGCCTCGGGCTTGTCCTGGTCCTGGAAGATGTCGGGCAAGGTCAGGGCGCGCACCTTCAGCCCCCGGTCCAGCGCGCCGTGCTCGGCGAGCGCCTGCAGCACGAAGCCGCCGAAGCCGCCCATCGCGCCCTCTTCCACCGTGATCAGCGCCTCGTGCTCGCGGGCCAGCCGCAGCACCAGGTCCACGTCCAGCGGCTTGGCGAAGCGGGCGTCGGCGACGGTGGCGGAAAAGCCCCGCGCGGCCAGCAGGTCGGCGGCCTTCAGGCTCTCGGCCAGGCGCGCGCCGAACGACAGGATCGCCACTGTGGTCCCTTCGCGCACGATGCGGCCCTTGCCGATCTCCAGCGCCTCGGCGAGATCGGGCATCGGCACGCCCAGTCCGTCGCCGCGCGGATAGCGGAACGCCGAGGGGCGGTCGTCGACCGCCACGGCCGTGGCCACCATGCGGGCCAGCTCGGCCTCGTCGGCGGCGGCCATCATCACCATGCCCGGCAAGGCGCCCATGAAGCCGATGTCGAAGGCGCCGGCGTGGGTCGGCCCGTCGGCGCCCACCAGGCCCGCCCGGTCGATGGCGAAGCGCACCGGCAGGCGCTGGATCGCCACGTCGTGGACCACCTGGTCGTAGCCGCGCTGCAGGAAGGTGGAATAGATCGCCGCGAAGGGCTTCATGCCGTCGGCGGCCAGGCCCGCGGCGAAGGTCACCGCGTGCTGCTCGGCGATGCCCACGTCGAAGCAGCGGTCCGGGAAGCGTTCGGCGAACAAGTCCAGCCCCGTGCCCGAGGGCATCGCCGCGGTGATCGCCACGATCTTGTCGTCGCGCTCGGCCTGGCGGACCAGCTCCTCGGCGAACACCTTGGTGTAGTTGGGCGCCTTGGCCGGGGCTTTGGCCTGCTTGCCGGTGACCACGTCGAACTTCACGACGCCGTGGTACTTGTCCTCGGCCTTCTCGGCGGGGCCGTAGCCCTTGCCCTTCTGGGTGACCACGTGGACCAGCACCGGCCGGTCGGTGATCTCGTGGGCGTTCTTCAGCACCGGCACCAGGGCGTCCAGGTCGTGCCCGTCGATCGGACCGACGTAGTAGAAGCCCAGCTCCTCGAAGAAGGTGCCGCCGGTGACCATGCCGCGGGCGTATTCCTCGGCCTTGCGGGCGGCTTCCTGCAGCGGGCGCGGGAAGGCCTTGGCCATCGACTTGCCAATGTTGCGCAGGGTCTGGTAGCCGCCGCCGGACACCAGGCGGGCCATGTAGGCGCTCATCCCGCCCACCGGCGGGGCGATCGACATGTCGTTGTCGTTGAGGATGACGGTGAGCTGCTTGGTGGCGCCGTAGGCGTTGTTCATCGCCTCGTAGGCCATGCCGGCGCTCATGGCGCCGTCGCCGATCACGGCCACCACGCGGTTGTCGCGGCCCTCCAGGTCGCGGGCCACGCAGAAGCCGAGGGCCGCGGAGATCGAGGTGGAGGCGTGGGCCGTGCCGAAGGGGTCGTATTCGCTCTCGGCGCGCTTGGTGAAGCCCGACAGGCCGCCGCCCTGGCGCAGCGTGCGGATGCGGTCGCGCCGGCCGGTGAGGATCTTGTGCGGATAGGCCTGGTGGCCCACGTCCCAGATCAGGATGTCGCGCGGCGTGTCGAAGACGTAGTGCAGAGCCACGGTCAGCTCAACTACGCCCAGGCCCGCGCCCAGGTGCCCGCCAGTGGTGGAGACCGCGTCGATCGTCTCGGCGCGCAGCTCGTCGGCGAGCTGCCGCAGCTCGTTCTGGTGCAACCGTCGGATGTCGGCCGGCGAGGCGACCTTATCGAGCAGGGGCGTGACTGGCGGCATGAAGAATTCGGCGGATAAGAATGGGTTAGCTGCGGCGCTCTAGCACGAAATCGACGCTCGCCCGCAGGATTTCGCCCCTGGGGCCGAAGGGGTCAAGGTGCGCCTTGGTCTGTTCGGTGAGCAGGGCCAGGCGTTCGCGCGCCGCTTCCGCGCCCAACAGGGTGACGTAGTTGGCCTTGCCCTTGGCCGCGTCCTTGCCGGCCTTCTTGCCCATCTCGGCGGCCTCGCCCTCCACGTCCAAGAGGTCGTCGACGATCTGGTAGGCCAGGCCTAGGTCCTGGGCGAAGGCCATCAGGGCGTGACGCTCGCCCTCGCCGGCGTGGGCCATCACCAGCGGCAGCTCGAAGGCGCAGGCGATCAGCGCGCCGGTCTTCATCCGCTGCATGCGCGCCACCGCGCCCAGGTCGTCGCGCACGCCGATCAGGTCGATCATCTGGCCGCCGCACATGCCCTTGGCGCCGGCCGCCTGGGCCAGCTTGAGCACCATCTCGGCGCGCACCGCGCCGTCGCCGTAGGTGTCCGGATGCGAGAGAATCTCGAAGGCGGCGGCCTGCAGGGCGTCGCCGGCCAAGACGGCGGTGGCCTCGTCATAGGCCTTGTGCACCGTGGGCCTGCCGCGGCGCAGGTCGTCGTCGTCCATGCTGGGCAGGTCGTCGTGGATCAGGCTGTAGGCGTGCACGCACTCCAGCGCGCAGGCCGCGCGCAGCACCGGCCGGTCGTCCAGGTCGAACATCCGTCCGGTCTCGAGCGCGAAGAACGGCCGCAGCCGCTTGCCCGGCCCGAGGGCGGCGTAGCGCATGGCTTCGGTGAGGCGGGCCTCCGGGCCGTCGGCCCGGGGCAGGAGCTCGTCCAGCGCCACGGTGACCAGGTCCGCGGCCTCGGCGACCCGGGCGGCGAGCCGCTCCATCAGCTGAACTCGGCCGGTTCGACGCCAAGCTCACCGGAGGCGCCCTTCACGATCTTTTCAACACGCAGCCTGGCGGCCTCCAGGCGCTTTTCGCAATGCGCCTTCAGCGCCGCGCCCCGTTCGTACAGGCGAATCGAATCCTCCAGCGGCGCCTGGCCGCTCTCCAGCTTGCCGACGATCTGCTCGAGCTCGGCCAAGGCGGCCTCGAACGACAGAGTCTCGATGTCGGCGGCGTCAGCCATGGCGCTCCTCGCTGGAAAGCGGCAAACCTAGAGGCGGCCCGTCGGCGCCGCAACGGCCGAAGGGCCCGACGCCGTCAATTCCGCTCGTAGCGGCGGTGGGACCAATACTTGTAGCCGCGATTGGAGGTCAGCCGCCAGCCGCGGCGGCTGAGGGCGCGGCCGACCATGTAGTTGAAGAAGCCGTGCGCCAGCACCACCACGTCGTCGCCCTGGGCGGTCATGTCGATCAGCAGGGCCGCGGCCTGGTCGGCGCGGGCCTGGGCCTCGCGCCGGGTCTCGCCGCCCTCGTGATGGTCGAAGAACCACCACCAGACCCTGGCGAGAAAACCCCACACGGCCGGGGAAAAGCGGATCCAGCCGGGCAGGTGCGGCGGCGGCAGGGGCGCCTCGACGAACAACGGGTCGCGGGCGAAGGCGCGGCCGCAGGCCACCGCCTCGGCCGTCTCGATCGAGCGCAGGCGGGTGGAGGCCACCAGGGCGCTGGCCGCGGCCGCCAGGCTCGCCAAGTCGTCCGGCGGGGTCTGGCCGGCGCGGATGCCGAGCTGCTCGTAGCTGGCCCAGAAGCGCCGGTACTCGTCGGCGGAGAGCTTCACCTTGCGCGAGATCGCCGGCTCGCCATGCCGTGCGAGAACGATCGTCCCAGGACGCGAGGCGGCGAGCGCGGGCGGGTCGGCGGTCAAAGCGTCGGCCATGTCATCCGCGGGCGTGAGCGCCGCGACACGCGAAACACCCTGCCCCCATCACCCCTCCTGAAGGGCTCGAACATGCGCGCGCGCCGATCGGCCCAGAGCCTCAAGGTCGTACCCCCCCTCGAGCGAGGAAACAACCCGACCCTTCGTGCGGCGGCGCGCCGTCTCCATGATCGCGCGGGTGGCCCAGGCGAAGTCGTCCTCCTCCAGGCTCTGGCCGTCGTGGCCGCCGAGCGGGTCGCGGACATGGGCGTCGAAGCCGGCGGAGACGATGATCAGGTCCGGCGCGAAGGCGTCGACCTTGTCCATCAGCCCCTCGAAACCCTTGCGCCATTCGGCCGGCGGCGCGCCGGGGGCGATGATCGCGTTGGCGATGTTGTCGGCCACATGCTCGGACGGGTGCCCCGTGCCGGGCCACATGGGCCATTGGTGCATGGAGGCGAAGAACAGGCCCGGCTTGCCGGCGAAGACCGCCTGGGTGCCGTTGCCGTGGTGCACGTCGAAATCCACCACCGCCACGCGCTCCAGCCCCGCCTGTTGGGCCGCCAGGGCGGCGATCGCCACGTTGGAGAAGATGCAAAAGCCCATCGGCGTGACCGGCTCGGCGTGATGGCCGGGCGGGCGCACGGCGCAGAACGCCTGGCCCGCCTCGCCGGCGGCCACGTCGCGCACCGCCTGCACCACCGCGCCGGCCGCCCGCTTGGCCGCCGCCAGGCTGCCCGGCGACATGGCCGTGTCGTCGTCCAGGCGCACCATGCCGCTGGCGGGCGAGAGCGCCTCGATCTTGTCGACATAGGCCTTGTCGTGCGCGCGCAGCAGGTCGGCCATGTCCACGAGCGGCGCCTCGCGCGCGTCGAGCTTGATGTCCTGCGCCTCGCCCAGGGCCTTGATCACCGCGCCCAGGCGCTCGGGGCGCTCGGGGTGGTAGACGCCCGGCCTGTGGTCGAACATGTCGCGGTGCGTATAGAGAGCGATACCCATAGAAGCATATTAGCCCGTGAGCGCCGTGATCCGAACGTCTGAAGCGAATGTCTGAACCTGTCATCCGCAGAGCCGCTCCGGCCGACGCCGAAATCCTCGCCGACATCGGCGCGCGCACCTTTATCGAGACCTTCGGCCACCTCTATCCGCCTGAAGACCTGGAAGCGTTCCTGGCCAAGGCCTACGGCCTCGAGCGCACCGTCTCGGACCTGAGCCGGCCCGACAAGGCGGCCTGGCTGGTGGAGGCCGACGGGCAGGTGGTGGGCCACGCCCTGGTCGGGCCCTGCAAGCTGCCGCACGCGGAGGTCACGCCGGCCTGCGGCGAGCTGGAACGGCTCTATCTGCTGAAGCCCTGGCAGAACGGCGGGCTGGGCCGGCGGCTGTTCGACACCGCCATCGGCTGGCTCGAGGCGAGCGGACCGCGTCCTCTATGGATCGGTGTGTGGTCGGAGAATTTCGGCGCGCAGCGATTCTACCGGCGCGCCGGTTTCGAGAAGGTCGGCGAGTACGGATTTCCCGTTGGCCGCGTGGTTGACCGGGAATTCATCTTCAGGCGGTCAGGGGCATAGTTTTTCTGGCCGCCCTGTGAGTGGGGCTGTGCACACGGCACGGTTTTTGATGATCGAAGCGTGACCACAAAAAAAAATTGCAGAGATTTAACATGTCCCACTTTGACGAACGGCGTCCGGTTTGGGACTTTGCGAGCAATCATCGCAGTAGCTTGAAGGCGACGGGTGGGATGCTGAGGATTGGCTATGTATGTCTGCGCGACGCACGCTCCGCGGACGATACCGCGGCGTTGAAGGCGTTCGGCTGCCACGTGGTGCGGGCCGAAGAGCCTGCGTCGCCGACGGCGGACGAGTCGGCCGTGCTGACGTCGATCATCGATTTCATCGGCGAGGGCGACCAGCTCGTGGTCACGCGCCTTGAGCATCTGGCCCGCTCCACCCGCAGCGTCCTGGACGTGATCGACCGCCTGGAGGAGCGCGGCGCCAGCCTGTTCGTCGTCGAGGCCCAACTGTCCAGCGAGGGCGCGGAGGGCCGGGCCCTGCGCGCGGCGCTGGAGGCGGTGTCCGCTGTGGAGCCCGCCTGGATCGCGCGCCGCCGCAAGGGCGCGCCCGCCGCCGAGGAGATCAAGGCGCTGCAGGACGCCGGCGTCGGCCCGGTGGAGATCGCCCGGCGCCTGGGCGTCTCGCGCATGACCGTCTGGCGCAAGCTGCGCGCGCTCGAAGCGAGCTAGACCTGTTCAGCGCGCCCGGCCGGCGCGCGCCCTCAACGCACCTTGACGAAATCGACGAAGGCCCGAAGCGCCGAGGGCATCTGCCGACGGCTCGGATAGTAGAGTTTCGGCCCCGGGAACGGCGGCAGCCAGTCCGTCAGCATCTCCACCAGCCGCCCCTCGGCCAGATGTTCGGCCACATAGCCCTCGAAGACGACGGCGAAGGCCGCGCCGGCCGCCGCCGCCTCGGCCGTCAGCACCGAGTTCGCGCAGATCAGCGGCCCGTCGGGCTCCAGCCGCAGCACCTCCCCGTCCCGCTCGAACTCCCAGGGCGGCATGGTTCCGCTGGGATATTTCAGCCGCACGCAGGGCTTCGACAGGAGATCGCGCGGGTGGGCCGGCGCGCCCCAGCGCTCGATCGCCTCCGGGCTGGCGACCAGCACGTAGCGCTGCGGCCCGCTGAGCGACACGGCGATCATGTCGCGCGCCAGGCTCTCGTCCCAGCGCACCCCGGCGTCGAAGCCCTCGGCGACGATGTCGACCATCGCCGACTGGACGACGATGTCGAGGCGCACGCGCGGGAAGCGCCGCAGGAACGGGCCGATCTTCGGCGCCAGCACCAGCTCCACCGCCGGCTCCGGGGCGTTGATCCGCAATAGGCCCCCCGGCTCGCTCTCGCCGGCGTGCACCTGGTCCACGGCCGCGGAGATGTCGGCCAGCGCCGGCGTCAGGCGCTCCAGCAGCCGCTGGCCGGCCTCGGTGGCGGCCACGCTGCGGGTGGTGCGGTTGAGCAGCCGCACGCCCAGCCGCTCCTCCAGCTCGCGCACCGTCTGGCTGAGGGTCGAGGCCGATACGCCCAGTTCGCGCGCCGCGCCGCGAAAGCTCCGCCGCCGCGCCACGGCGGCGAAGGCCTCGAGCTGGTCCAGGCTGACCCGTCGCATTGTTCGAATTTCCGCACAGCCTATTCACGATCATGCGGATTATCGCACGAACGCGGAGGGCGCATCTAGGGCCGGCCACAATCGTTTTCTTTTCTGGAGCCCCGCCATGATCACCCGCACCCTTGGAACCAACGGTCCCGCCGTCTCCGCCCTCGGCCTCGGCTGCATGGGCATGAGCGCCCTCTACGGGCCGGCCGACCGCGACGAAAGCCTGGCCACCCTCAAGGCCGCCGTGGACGCCGGGATCACCCTGCTGGACACCGGCGACTTCTACGGCATGGGCCACAACGAGATGCTGATCGGCGAGGCGCTGAAGACCCTGCCGCGCGACCAGCTCCTGATCAGCGTAAAGTTCGGCGCCCAGCGCGGGCCCGACGGCTCGTGGCTGGGCTTCGACTCGCGCCCGGCCGCGGTGAAGACCGCCTGCGCCTACAGCTTGCAGCGCCTGGGCGTTGACCACATCGACGTCTACCGCCCCGCGCGCCTGGACCCGAACGTGCCGATCGAGGAGACCGTGGGCGCGTTGGCCGAACTGGTCGAAGCCGGCTACGTGCGCCACATCGGCCTGTCCGAAGTGGGCGCGGAGACGCTTCGCCGGGCCGCCGCCGTGCATCCCATCTGCGACCTGCAGATCGAATACTCGCTGATCTCGCGCGGGATCGAGGACGAGATCCTGCCGACCTGCCGCGAACTGGGGATCGCGATCACCGCCTACGGCGTGCTCTCACGCGGCCTGATCAGCGGCCACTGGACCCGCGGCCAGGCCGGCGCCGGCGACTTCCGCGCCATGAGCCCGCGCTTCCAGGGCGAGAACCTGGAGCGCAACCTGGCGCTGGCCGAGGCCCTGGGCGCGGTGGCGAAGGCGCGCGGCGTGAGCACGGCCCAGGCGGCGATCGCCTGGGTGGCGGCGCAGGGGAGCGACATCATCCCTCTGGTCGGCTCGCGCCGCCGCGACCAGCTTTCCGAGGCCCTGGGCGCGCTGGACGTGGCCTTGAGCGCCGAGGACCTGGCCGCGATCGAGGCGGCCGTGCCCAGGGGCTCGGCGGCGGGCGAGCGCTACATCGCCGCGCAGATGGCCATGCTGGACAGCGAGAAGCGGGGCTGATCGCCGCGCAGCGGGCGCCTGATGCTGGACATCGGGCGCCCACGGCCCCATCCTTCGCAGTCAAACATCCGTTCGCCTGCGGGAACCGCCCATGTTCATGCGCTTCTTCACCGAGCTTCGCGAAGCCAAGGTCCCGGTGACGCTGAAAGAGTACCTCATGCTGATGGAGGCGCTCGACAAGGCGG
Source organism: Phenylobacterium sp. (assembly GCF_041916435.1). Lineage (GTDB taxonomy): Bacteria > Pseudomonadota > Alphaproteobacteria > Caulobacterales > Caulobacteraceae > Phenylobacterium. The sequence goes on from NZ_JAYRZM010000006.1 coordinate 301,504, forward strand.
TGATCGACCGGCGGGTGGACGATTTCTACTACCTGTCCCGCTCGGCGCTGGTGAAGGACGAGAAGAACCTCGACAAGTTCGACCAGGTGTTCGGCCACGTCTTCAAGGGGCTGGAGAAGGTGGAAGGGGTCGGCACGGCCGACATCCCCGCCGAGTGGCTCAAGAAGCTCAGCGAGAAGTTCCTCACCGAGGAGGAGAAGGCGCAGATCGAGGCCATGGGCGGCTTCGACAAGCTCATGGAGGCGCTGGCCGAGCGCCTGAAGGAGCAGAAGGAGCGCCACGAGGGCGGCAACAAGATGATCGGCACCGGCGGCACCTCGCCGTTCGGCGCCAACGGCTATCATCCCGAGGGCGTGCGCATCGGCCAGGACAAGGGCCGCCACGGCAAGGCCGTGAAGGTGTGGGACAAGCGCGAGTACAAGAACCTCGACGACTCGGTCGAGCTGGGCACCCGCAACATCAAGGTGGCCCTGCGCCGGCTGCGGCGCTGGGTGCGCGACGGGGCGGCCGAGGAACTGGACCTGGACGGCACCATCCGCGGCACCGCCGAGAAGGGCTATCTGGACATCCAGCTTCGCCCCGAGCGCCGCAACAAGATCAGCGTCCTGATCTTCTTCGACATCGGCGGCTCGATGGACAGCCACATCAAGGTCTGCGAGGAGCTGTTCTCGGCCGCGCGGTCCGAGTTCAAGAACATGGAGTTCTACTACTTCCACAACTGCCTCTACGAGAGCGTGTGGAAGGACAACCGCCGCCGTCATGCCGAGAAGATCAACACCTGGGACGTGCTCCACAAGTTCTCCAGCGACTACAAGGTGATCTTCGTCGGCGACGCGACGATGAGCCCCTACGAGATCACCTATCCGGGCGGCTCGGTGGAGCACTGGAACGAAGAGGCCGGCGCGGTCTGGATGGACCGCGTCAGCCAGATTTACGAGCACATGATCTGGCTCAATCCCACGGCCGAGCGGCATTGGGACTACACCCCTTCCATCGACGTGATGCGCCAGCTCGTGGGCGAGCGGATGTTCCCGCTGACGCTGGAGGGCCTGGACAAGGCCATGCGCGAGCTTGCGCGCTGAACAGTCGCGCCCGTCCTCCGTCGACGGACGTTTGCCCTGGTCTAGCCGAGCCGTAGACTGGGCGAAGGTCTGGAAGGGATTCGCATGACCGATCCCCGGGTTCAGGATCATCCAGGCGGCGAGACGGAAGCCGCCACCAAGGCGGCGGTGTTCTGCACGGCCGAGCGGTTGTTCGCGCTCAACGGCTTCCAGAACGTGTCGGTGCGCGACATCACCGCCGAGGCCGGCGTGAACCTGGCCTCGGTGAACTACCATTTCGGCTCCAAGGACGCGCTGCTGTTCGAAATCTTCCGCCGGCGCACGGCGGAGCTGAACCGCGAGCGCGCGCGCATGCTGCACGAGGCCGCCGACCGCCACGCCGGCAAGCCGCCGGTGCGCGACATCCTGGAGGCCCTGTTCGCCCCGCCCCTGCGCTGGGGCGGACCGGACAGCGACCGGCGCGTGTCGATCCAGTTCATCATCCGCGCGCGCAGCGAGGGCACCGAGGACATGCGCGAGGCCCTGGCCAAGGACGTCTCGCACCTGGCCCGCTTCGCCGACGCCCTGATCGCTGCCCGCCCGGAGCTGGCGCGCGAGGACGTCTACTGGCGGCTGCACTTCTGCCTGGGCATGGTGCACAACAACCGCTTCGCCGAGTTCGACCGCCTGCACGTGCTCTCCGACGGCCTGACCCGCGAAGGCGACACCGAGGCCCTCCTGCAGCGCATGCTGGACTTCGCCGAGGCCGGGTTCCTGGCCTGAAGGGGCTGGGAGCAGACGTGGGGGACCGCGCCCGCCATCGCTTCCAGCTCTGCATCCGAATCCGAGCGCGGCCCGCTCCCGGTCTCGCGTCGCACCAAACCGCGTCATCCTCCGGTCGGCCGAAGGCCGAGCCGGGGGACCTAAGCTGAACCGCCGCTTGGATCGCCCGGACGAGCCGGGCGAAGACGCTTGGAAGGAAGCCCGCGCTTGTCCGGCCCCTCGCCCTCAGTTGTTGCCGTCGATGAAGTCTCCCAGGGCGCCCAGGACCGAGCCTTCGCCGCGGTTCTGGCCGCCGCGGGGGCCGGCGGCCGCGAGCATGCGGCCGGCCAGGCGCGAGAACGGCAGCGACTGGATCCAGACCTTCCCCGGTCCGGTCAGGCGGGCGAAGAACAGGCCCTCGCCGCCGAAGATCACGCTCTTCACCCCGCCGGCCATGACGAGGTCGAAGTCGACGCCCGGCGTGTAGGCGGCCAGGCACCCGGTGTCGACGTGGAGCTGCTCGCCGGGGCCGAGTTCGCGCTCGACCACCGTGCCGCCCATCTGCACGAACACCCAGCCGTCGCCCTGCAGCTTCTGCATGATGAAGCCCTCGCCGCCGAACAGGCCGGTCATCATCCGGCGCTGGAACTCGACGCCGATGGAAACGCCCCGGGCGGCGGCCAGGAAGGCGTCCTTCTGGCAGATCAGCGTGCCGCCGAGCTGGCCGAGGTTCAGCGGCAGGATCGAGCCCGGCGTCGGGGCGGCGAAGGCCACGCGGGCCTTGCCCTGGCCGTTGTGGGTGAAGACCGTGGTGAACAGGCTCTCACCGGTGACCAGCCGCTTGCCCGCGCCCAGGAGCTTGCCCATGAAGCCGCCGTCGGCGCCGCCGGAGCCGTCGCCGAACACGGTGGTCATGCCGATCGCCGCATCCTTCCAGACCAGGGCCCCGGCCTCGGCCACGGCGCTCTCGCCGGGATCGAGCTCGATCTCGACGAACTGCAGCTCCTGGCCCTTGATCTCGAAGTCGATGTCGTCGGCGAGCGATGCGCTGCGGTGATGGCTCCAGGGGCCGGCGGTCATGGAAAAGCTCCGTTGCGGGATGTGCGCGCAACCTAGGGCGAGCGCTCCTGCTTCGACAGCCCCCAGGCGAACCCCAGGTCGTTCACGAAGGCGTCGAAGGCCTCGTCCTTGACCGAAGGATCGGGAACCCTGAGCAGATAGGAGGGATGGTAGGTCACCACGCCCTGGGCGTGGTCGGGCAGGTCGAAGGCGCGGCCGCGCGAGCGGGCCACCGGCAGGGTCCGGCCGAACACGCCCAGCGCCGCCGTCGCCCCCAGCGCGACGACCACCCGGGGCCGGACGATGCGCCGCTCGGCGTCCAGCCACCAGCGGCAGGCCCGCACCTCGCCGGCGTCCGGGCTCTTGTGCAGCCGGCGGCGGCCGCGCAGCTCGTGCTTGAAGTGCTTGACCGCGTTGGTGACGTAGACCTCGCCACGAGCGATCCCGGCGGCGGCCAGCGCCCGGTCCAGCACCGCGCCGGCCGGCCCGACGAAGGGGCGGCCCTGAAGGTCCTCGTGGTCGCCGGGCTGCTCGCCCACCAGCATCAGCCGCGCGGCCGCCGGCCCCTCGCCGGCCACGCCCTGGGTCGCATCGCGCCACAGCTCGCAGCGACGGCAGGCGTCCACCCCCGCGCGCACCTCGTCCAGGGAAAGCGGCGGATGGGATCCGTAGGCGCCGTCGCGGGCGGCCTTTTGCGCGGCGCGCACCAGCCGGCGGTTCGGCCGGGCGTCCGGCGCCTCGCTCTTGGGAGGAGCGGCCATGGCGAACGTCTCCCTGCTCGCCGGCAGCAAGCCCGTTCCCGCCAGCGCGCGCAATCCCTCGGCCAGGCGGGTCTCGTCCGGCGCGTCGGCCGGATCGACGCCGGGAAACAGCAGATGCTCGCCGTCCCGGTGCAGCAGGCACACGTCCGGCGTCAGGATGGCGAAGGGCCGGCCGGCGAAGCGCTGGGCGAAGAACGGCGCGGCCCGTTCGGTCACCCGGTGGGCCGGCTCGAACCAGGCGACCTCGACGCCGGGCTCGACGCGATGGAACCGCGCGAAGGCCTTCATCCGCTGCAGGGCCCGCTCCACGTCGCGGGCCATGACCAGGGCGCGGGCCACGTCCGCATCGCCGCGCCGGTGCAGCAGGCCCGGCTCGCGGGCCAGGCGCCAGAGCAGCCGGTAGAGCAGCGAGAAGCGCTCGTCGGAGCGGTGCAGCGCGACCTCGCGCGCCAGCTCCAGGAAGGCCCTGGGCGTGGTGAAGGCCCGGTCCGGCGGCCCCTCGCCCGTCGAGCGGGCCGCTATGTCCACCGTCCAGACCACCTCGTCCGGGCTCACCCCCTCGGTCCGCAGCGTCCGCGCCGCGGCGCGCCAGCCAGCGAAGTCGGTCTCGGCGGAAAGGCGGACGGTGCGGGTCTCCATGGCGGCCTCGGGTGAACATCGGCGGACCTCATAAGCTAATGTTCTTGCTTTGTTCTTTTCAAGCGCGCAATTTCAACCCGTGATCGGCGGGGCCGCCCCGGCCGCCGGATTCGCAACCCCTGGGACCTGATCCGCCGGGAACCTTGCCGCGGCTGCGGAGTTCTCGGCCGGGCATGACGCGCCTGACCATCCGCCACGAGACCCGCTACACCTATGACCGGCCCGTGGCGTTCGGGCCGCAGCGCCTGCTCATCCGTCCGCGCGACAGCCACGCCCTGCGCGTGGTCGAGGCGCGGCTGACGGTGTCGCCGGGCGGGCGCACGCGATGGACGTACGACGCCCTGGGCAACAGCGTGTGCTGGCTGTTCCCGGACGGGCGGTCCGACCTGCTGTCCATCGTCAGCGATCTGGTGATCGAGCGGTTCCCCGCCCCGCTGGACGCGATGCAGGCGGACGACCCGCACACCGCCATGCCGATCGTCTACGACCCGTCGGACCGCATCGTGCTGGCGCCCTTCGTCACCCCGGCGACCGCCGATCCCGACGGAACGCTGCTGCGCTGGCTGCGCGACCAGACCGCCACCCCGGGCGAGCTGGCCCTCGATCACCTGATCCGCCTGAACCGCACGATCCACCAGGGCTTCGCCTACGCCGTGCGCCTGGACGGCCCGCCCCAGGCGCCGGGCCTGACGGTGAGCCTGGGCCAGGGGACCTGCCGCGACTTCGCCTGGCTGATGGTCGAGGCCGTCCGCCGGCTGGGCTACGCCGCCCGCTTCGTCACCGGCTATCTGCACTGTCCCGACGCGGCGGGCCTGCGCGGCGCGGGCGCCACCCACGCCTGGTGCCAGGCCTTCCTGCCGGACCTCGGCTGGATGGACTTCGACCCCACCAACGGCCTGGCCGAATCCGCCGACCTGATCGCCGTGGCCGTGGCCCGCACGCCCGAGGAGGCCGCGCCGGTGAGCGGAACCCTGCTGGAGCCGGCCGGCGCCGAACTTTCGGTGCATGTGAGCTGTTTTACAGACGGGCCCGTCCCGCAGACGGCGTGAACGGGCCTAGCAGGGAAGACCGCCATGGCGACACGCAACCTCGAACAGCAGCAGTCGGCGCTCGACGCGCGCACCCGTCCGGCCACGGCGGCCCAGCACGGCCGCCGCTGCGACGACAAGAACCCCTCCCTCAAGGCCAAGCTGCAGGAGAAGCGCTCCTTCGAGCCGCGCCAGGCGCATTAGCCCCGCGCCATCCCGCATCCGCCCGATTTCGCGCCGCGCCAGGACTCTGCTAGGACGAGGCCATTGATTTAGCCAATGTCTTAGGGAGCCGTCCGCTTGGCTCATTCTTCAGCCGGTATGCGGACGGGACGCTGTTGGAAGAACAAATAGAGACGGGTCATCAGACCACGCCCCACGAGGCTGCGCCGAGCGGCGAGAGCCTGGCCGACAAGGAAGCGGCCTACGAGAAGTTCGTCTGGGACAACCTGAAACGCAACTACGTGGCCAACTACCTGCACGGCATGCTGGGCATGACCGGCTTTCGGCTGGTCAACGCGCCGACGTTCCTGCCGGCCTATCTGCACGCCATCTCCGGCTCCAACGCCATCGTCGGTCTGGGCCTGGCCCTGCAGCAGGCGGGCGGGGTGATCTCGCCCATCGTCGGGGCCAACCAGATCGAGCACCGCAAGCAGGTGATGGGCGCGGCCATGTGGATGGGCAGCCTCGGCCGCATCCAGTTGATCGGCATGGCCGCCGCGGGCTGGTTCCTGAGGGGCCATGCGCTGGTGGTGGCGCTCTTGCTGTTCATCTTCCTGTTCGGCCTGTTCATGGGCGCCCAGCGGGTGGTGTTCGGCATTCTGATGGCCAAGGTGATCCCGATCAGCCGGCGCGGACGCCTGCAGGCCTGGCGCAACGCCACCGGCGGGGCGATCGCGGCGGTCCTGGCCTATTTCGCCGGGCGATGGTTCATCGAGCCGAACCTGTTCGGCAACGGCTACGGAACCACCTTCATCTTCGCCTTCGTCCTGACGAGCCTGGGCCTGACCGCCCTGGGGATGATGCTGCGCGAGCCGGAGCCGCCGACCACGCGCGAGCGCACGCGGCTGATGGACCGGCTGGGCGACTTCCCCCGGCTGATCGCCGCCGACCGCGGCTACATGTTCTTCCTGATCGTGCAGATGCTGGCCACCGCCAGCCGCCTGGCGGTGCCGTTCTACATCATCTACGCGGGCCAGACGATCGCGCTGAGCGGCGGCAACCTGGGCCTTCTGTCGCTCGCCTATCTGGGCGCCGACACCCTGTCGAACATCCTGTGGGGCTATCTGGGCGACAAGACGGGCTTCCGCCTGACCCTGCTGCTGTCGCTGATCACCTGGATCGCGGCCACCGTGCTCTTGATGAACCTGCATGCCATCGCCTGGACGTTCCTGGCCTTCTTCGGCCTGGGGGCGGCGCAATCGGGCTACATGATGAGCGCCCAGACCATGATCCTGGAGTTCGGCGATCGCGACGACATGCCGATGCGCATCGCCTTCTCGGCCACGGCCGAGGGGGTGACCGCCTCGCTGGGCCCGTTCATCGGCGGGCTGATGGCGACGGCCTTCGGCTACCTCACCGTCTTCGGCGTCTCGATCGGCTTCCTGGTCGCGGCGCTGGCCCTGCTGGTGCTGTTCGTGCAGGAGCCGCGCACGGCCCGCCTGGCGCGGTTCTGAGCCGGGCGGCTCAACTGGACGCGCCGGCGGCGGCCCCCGCCTCGGTCACCTGAGGCTGGGATCCGGCGCCGGGGATCGGCGGGGCGTCGGAGGGCAGCGGCGCGTCCGGATCGCGCACGAAGGCCAGCACGTCGGCCCACACCTTCGGCCCCTCGTGGTCGCGGGTGAGCAGGTGCCAGCCCTGGTCGTAGAAGGCCGTGCGGTCGCCGGCCTTGAGCCGCGAGGCGGCGGTGAAGGCCGCGTCCTTGGGGATGATCTGGTCGTGCCGGCCGTAGAGGTAGAACACCGGAACCCTGATATCGCCGATCGTGTTCCAGGCGCGGTCCATCATGGTCACCAGGCCGTAGAGCGTGTCCGAGCGCGCGCCCCAGATCATCAGGGGATCGCGCCCCATGGCGATCAGCTCGGGGATGTTGTCGGTGGGCTTGACCCGGTCGGTCAGCCAGCGCGGCGGGGTGTAGACCTTCGAGCCGGTGAAGCGGGCGGCCATCCACAGGGCGAGCTTGTTGGGCAGCGGCTGCTCGCGCCAGCCCCAGACGGCGGGCGACAGCAGCACCAGCCGGTCGGCGGCGGGCGGCTGGTCTGAGGCGAAGGTCTCAATGGCCACGGCCCCGCCCATGCTCTCCCCGGCCACCACGATCACCGCCTTCGGATAGCGCGCGCGCAAGAGGGCGGTGATCACCCGCAGGTCCTCGTCCATCAGCTTGTCGCCGCCCCACACGCCCCGGTCGGGCGAGCGGCCGAAGCCGCGCTGGTCGTAGGCGTAGGTCGCCACCCCCTGCTCGGCCCACCAGGGGGCGGCAAGGTGGAAGGCGTTGGAATAGTCGTTCATGCCGTGCACGCCGACGATCACGGCGGCCGGATCGTCGCCCTTCGGCAGCCAGGTGGTCAGGCCGAGCCGCGTCCCGTCGAAGCTGACGAAGGCGTGCGGCTCCAGGCGCGGGCCCTGGAACGTCGCCGAGGGCGTGCCCGCCTGCTGCACCATCAGCGGCGAACAGGCGCCGAGCGTCAGCGCGGCCAGGACGATCAGTAGGCGCTTCATGCGGCGAGCAATTGTCGAACCCTTTGGCGAAGATAGGGCGTGACCTCGTCCTCGAACCAGGGATTGCGCTTCAGCCAGGCGGTGTTGCGCCAGGATGGATGCGGCATGGGCAGGATCGCCGGGCCGTAGTCGCGCCAGGCCCGCACGGTCTCGGTCATGTTGGCCTTGGCCCGCGGCCCCAGCGCCCAGGCCTGGGCGTAGCTTCCCACCAGCAGGGTGAGCTCGACCTTCGGCAAGGCCGCCATCAGCCGGGGCCGCCACAGCGCCGCGCAGCGGGCCGGCGGCGGATAGTCCCCGCCCGCCGGATTGGTGCCGGGAAAGCAGAAGGCCATGGCCGCCACGCCGATCGCCGGGTGCCCGTAGAAGGTCGTCCGGTCCACGCCCAGCCAGTCGCGCAGGCGCTCGCCGGACGGATCGTCGAACGGCAGCCCGCTCTCGTGCACCCGCCGGCCCGGCGCCTGGCCGCAGATCAGGATGCGGGTTTCAGGCCGCACCCACACCACCGGCCTGGGCTCATGCTCCAGCTCCCCCGCGCACGCCCGGCACGCGCGGATCTCGGCGAGCAGCGGGGCAAGGTCGGGAGCGCGTTCGGCGACGGCGGACATGGGACGGATTTAGGCGATGAGGGGGAGAGGTTCCATCCGGCGCGTCGTCGCGACGCGCCGGTGACGGGAGCGCCTCTTGAATGGAAGCGTTGCTCGCGCGGCAGGATTCAAGCCTTGCAGATAGCAAGACATAAAGACTCTCTACCCAAAGCTGTTTCGGGAGGCCGCTCGAGCGGCCTGGCATTGGGAGGGGTGGCCTTGGTGACGGCTCGTCAGGTGAGCCTTGGCGTCGCGCGCGCGATCCGCGCAATGGAGCGCGATGCCGAACGTGCACAGCGCCAACGCATCGCTGAAGAGAAAGCTAGAGCAAAGCAGGCGATGCTCGACGCCTCTGCGGACGCGGCCGACGCGTATGACCGCTTCATCCACCTTCTGATCGACGCTCATCGCATTCCCTTCGAGCGTCGTGATTGGACGACCATTGCAGCGGCCGCATCGCCGCCGGACGCCGTGCGCACCCCAGACCATGAAAACGTCGCAGCGGGAGCTCTTGCCCGCTACCGGCCGGGCTGGTTCGAGGAGGTGCTTGGCATAGCCAACCGCAAGCGCGCCAGACTCGCGGCTGCGATCACCAGAGCGAGGGCGCTAGACGATGAGACCTTCGCCGAAGCCAAAGGGAAAATTGCCGCGCGCCGCAAAGAAATCGAGTTCGCCCGATCTGTCTTAGCGAGGGAGCACCCCGCAATGACCAAGGCGATCGGGCTCCATGGCGACTTCACCGGGACCGCCATTGAAGGCGTCAAAGTTGTCTATTTGGATGGCCGCGTCATAGCCGTCGTCGACGGCTTCGAGGTGGATGATCTTCCGACAAACACCATAAGGCTGCTGCAATCGGGAAAAATCTCGACCAAACCGCTGCCAATGAGCAAGATCTTCGAGCTGCACCGGGACACCATTTGCTCGTCGGCGCTCCGGGTCGCAGCCGAATTTCTAAAGATCTTACCCCTGAATATCGTGGAGGTTGTCGTTCATTGCGATCTGCTGGACCGTAGCTCTGGCCATATCAACGCCCGGCCGGTCTTCTACGTTCTGGTCGCGGCCCAGGCGCTCTCGAATCTGAACTTGGAACTGGCCGACCCTGCTCCATTGGCTGAACGCTTGGGCGCCGATTTCGAATGGAACAAGCGCGAGGGGTTCCACGGGATCGACTTGGCTGCTCACGAGATTCCAAAAGATATCTGCAATCGCGAGCGGCCCGACAATTTCTGACCACCTCATTTGCCCAAGCGCCACCCAGGCAATTGGCCTCCAGGGGGCCGCCCCCTACTCCTCGAAGCCCACGAACACCGCCGCCTCGTCCACCGACTTGCGGTGGGAGACCACGGCGTTGGCCGGGAAGCTGTCGTCCGGCCAGCCCATGGCCACGCAGATCATGATCACCTGGTCGTCGGGGATGTTCGCGTGCTCGCGCACCACGGGCGACTGCATGATCCCCTGGCTGTTGATCACGCAGCCGAGGCCGCGCGACCAGGCGGCGTTGACCAGGGCGTTGGTCACCGCGCCGCAATCGAACGGGCCGATGTCGCCGCCGTGGATCGAGCGGTCGTAGGTGACCACGATGGAGACCGGGGCGTCGAACTGGCGAAAGCCGCGCAACACCCAGTCCTTGCGCTGTTCCTGGTTGTGCCGCTCGATGCCCATGGCCGCGAAGAGCTGCTTGGCGATCTCGATCTGCCGCTCGCGGTGGGCGCCCTCGTAGGCGCCGTGGCTGCGGAACTCGCGCGAGTCCGGCACGCCGGCCAGGTTGCGCTCGGTGTTGCCGGCGCGGATGCGGTCGAGCACGTCGCCGGCGACCACGTAGAAGTTCCACGGCTGGGTGTTCAGCGAGGACGGCGCGCGCATGGCCAGCGCGATCACCTCCTTGATCAGGTCCTTCGGCACCGGCTCGGGCTTGTAGCCGCGAATGCTGCGCCGCCCCAGGACCACGTCGTCATAGCTCACGGCGGCGTCGGCGGATGAGGTCATGGGTGGTTCCGTCCCTGGGTCTTCGCTGTCGCCGTCGAGCGGCGTTCCCAAGGCGGATACAGGAAAGGCGCGGGCCTGGAAACTTGCCGGCGGGGCAAGCTCCAGGCCCGCGGCGACCGCGCGCCCTGCAAGGGCGGCGCGGTCCCTGGCCGGTTCAGGCCAGGTCGTAGCGGTCCAGGTTCATCACCTTGGTCCAGGCGGCCGCGAAGTCGTTCACGAACTTCGCCTTGGCGTCGTCGCTGGCGTAGACCTCGGCGATGGCGCGCAGCTCGGAGTTGGAGCCGAACACCAGGTCGACCCGCGTGCCGGTCCACCGGGGCTCGCCGGTCTTGCGGTCGCGCCCTTCGTACACGCCCTCGGCGCCGGCGGACGGCGTCCAGACCACGCCCATGTCGAGCAGGTTGACGAAGAAGTCGTTCGTCAGGGTCTCCGGCCGCTCGGTGAGCACGCCATGGGTCGCGTGGCCGGCGTTGGCGCCGAGCACGCGCAGGCCGCCGACCAGCACCGTCATCTCCGGCGCGGTGAGGGTCAGAAGCTGCGCCCGGTCCACCAGCAGCTCCTCGGCCGGCAGCAGCGTCTTGCCGCGCAGGTAGTTGCGGAAGCCGTCGGCGACCGGCTCCAGCGGGGCGAAGGCGTGGGCATCGGTCTGCGCCTGGGAGGCGTCGGTCCGGCCGGGGGCGAAGGGCACCTTCACCTCGTGGCCGGCGTCCTTGGCCGCCTTCTCCACCGCCGCCGAGCCGGCGAGCACGATCAGGTCGGCCAGGGAGATTTTCTTGCCGCCCGGAGCCGAGGCGTTGAAGTCCTTCTGGATGGCCTCGAGCGTCTGCAGCGTCTTGGCCAGCTCGGCCGGCTGGTTGACCTCCCAGTCCTTCTGCGGGGCCAGGCGGATGCGCGCGCCGTTGGCGCCGCCGCGCTTGTCCGAGCCGCGGAAGGTCGAGGCCGAGGCCCAGGCGGCGGAGACCAGCCGGGCGACCGGCAGGCCCGAGGCCAGGACCTTCGCCTTCAGGGCCGCGACGTCGGCGTCGTCGACCAGCGGATGATCCACGGCCGGGACCGGGTCCTGCCAGATCAGCTCCTCCTTCGGCACGAGCGGGCCGAGGTAGCGGGCCAGCGGGCCCATGTCGCGGTGGGTCAGCTTGAACCAGGCCCGGGCGAAGGCGTCGGCGAACTGATCGGGGTGCTCGTAGAAGCGCCGGGAGATCTTCTCGTAGACGGGGTCGAACCGCAGCGACAGGTCCGTGGTCAGCATGGTCGGCGCATGGCCCTTCGAGGAGTCGAAGGCGTCCGGGATCGACGCGCCGCCGCCCTTGGCCACCCACTGGTAGGCGCCCGCCGGGCTCTTGGTCAGCTCCCATTCGTTGTTGAACAGGTTGTCGAAGAAGTGGTTGCTCCACCTGGTCGGGGTCTGGGTCCAGGTGACTTCCGGCCCGCCGGTGATCGCGTCGCCGGCCTTGCCCGAGCCATAGGCGCTGATCCAGCCCAGGCCCTGCGCCTCGAGCGGGGCGGCCTCGGGCTCGGGGCCCACCAGGGCCGCGTCGCCCGCGCCGTGGGTCTTGCCGAACGTGTGGCCGCCGGCGATCAGGGCGACGGTCTCCTCGTCGTTCATGGCCATCCGCGCGAAGGTCTCGCGGATGTCCGTCGCCGCGGCGACCGGATCGGGCTTGCCGTTCGGCCCCTCGGGATTGACGTAGATGAGGCCCATCTGCACCGCGGCCAGCGGGTTTTCCAGATCGCGCTCGCCGCTGTAGCGCTCGTCGGCCAGCCAGGAGCCCTCAGGCCCCCAGTAGACGTCCTCCTCCGGCTCCCAGACGTCCTCGCGCCCGCCGCCGAAGCCGAAGGTCTTGAAGCCCATGGTTTCGAGCGCGACGTTGCCGGCCAGGATCATCAGGTCGGCCCAGGAGATGTTCTGGCCGTACTTCTGCTTGATCGGCCACAGGAGCCGCCGCGCCTTGTCCAGGTTGGCGTTGTCCGGCCAACTGTTGAGCGGGGCGAAACGCTGCTGGCCGGCCCCGGCGCCGCCGCGCCCGTCGCCGATCCGGTAGGTGCCGGCGCTGTGCCAGGCCATGCGGATGAAGAGCGGGCCGTAGTGGCCGAAATCGGCCGGCCACCAGTCCTGGGAGTCCGTCATCAGGGCCGTGAGGTCCTTGATCACGGCGTTCAGGTCGAGCGCCTTGAACGCCTCGGCGTAGTCGAACCCCTTGTCCAGGGGATCGGACAGGGCCGAGTTCTGCCGAAGGATCCTCAGGTTCAGCCGGTTGGGCCACCACTCGGCGTTCGTGTGCGCGCCGGCCAGGGTGTGCTTGCGATCGCCGCCCGCCATCGGGCACTTCGATTCTGAAGGGTTGCTGGTTTCAATGGACATGGCTTCCTCCGTCCGCGCCGTCGCTTCGACGGTTGAACGAACGGTAGCCCTCGACGCCCCATCGATCTATTCGATTGTATCGATACTTTAGATAGCTTCAGCCTATGGTGCGGCGCGGCCGCCCTACCCCTCCGGCAGCTTCAGGCGGTAGACGCCCTTGAAGCTGTCGGGATCGGCCGGCTTGCCGTGGCGGGTGATGACCAGCTTGCCCTGGCGGGCCAGGCCCACGGCGGCGGCGCGCACGCGGCCGAGCTGGCGGCGCCATCCTTCCGGATCGAGGGCGCGGGCGGCCTCTTCCGGCGAGATCGACTTGCCGGCCGGCAGCTCGGCCAGGAGGCCGAGGATCGCGGCCTCGGGATCGCCGCTCATCAGCCGCCCCGCTTCAGGGTCTCGCGGGCGATGATCACCTGCTGGATCTGGCTGGTGCCCTCGTAGATGCGGAAGATGCGCACGTCGCGATAGAAGCGCTCGATCCCGTAGTCGGCGATGTAGCCGGCGCCGCCGAAGATCTGCACGGCCTTGTCGGCCACGCGCCCGACCATCTCGGAGGCGAAGTACTTGGTGGCCGCCGCCTCCATGGTGACGTTCTCGCCGGCGTCGCGCTTCTTGGCGGTCTCCAGCATCAGGGCCTTGGCGGCCAGCGCCTCGGTCTTGCAGTCGGCGATCATGCCCTGGACGAGCTGGAACTGGCCGAGGGTCTGGCCGAACTGCTTGCGCTCGGAGGCGTAGGCCACGCTGTCGGCGATCAGCCGCTCGGCGACGCCGATGCAGACCGCGCTGATGTGCAGGCGGCCGCGGTCGAGCACCTGCATGGCCACCTTGAAGCCCTCGTTCTCGCGGCCCAGGCGGTTTTCCACCGGCACGCGGACGTTGTCGAAGTTGACGTCGCAGATGTGCGCGCCCTGCTGGCCCATCTTCTTCTCGGGCTTGCCGACGCTGAGGCCGTCGAGCTTGCGCTCCACCAGGAAGGCCGAGACCCCGCCGCCGCCGGGCTTGGAGGGATCGGTGCGGGCCATGACCGTGAAGAGGTCGGCCTTGTTGGCGTTGGTGATGAACCGCTTGCCGCCGTTCAGCACGTAGTGGTCGCCGTCGAGCACGGCGCGGGTCTGCACCGAGCCGGAGTCCGAACCCGCCTCGGGTTCGGTCAGGGCGAAGGAGGTGATGATGTCGCCGGACGCGATGCCCGGCAGGTACTTCTCCTTCTGCTCGGGCGTGCCGAACATGACGAGGCCCTGGGCGCCGATGCCGACGTTGGTGCCGAAGGCCGAGCGGAAGGCCGGGCTGGTGCGGCCCAGCTCCATGGCCACCATGCACTCGTCTTCCATGGACAGGTCCAGGCCGCCGTACTCCGCCGGGATGGACAGGCCATAGAGACCCATCTCCTTCATCTCGGCCAGCACGTCATCGGGGATGGCGTCGTCCTCGGCGACCTTGGCCTCCAGCGGGCGCAGCCGCTCGCTGACGTAGCGGCGGACGGTGTCGACGAGCTGGGCGCGGGTTTCGGCGTCAAGGGCCATGAGCGGCGGCTTCCCTTCATTGTCGCCGCCGGTTGCGGGACGGGCCGCGCCGGCGCCGCAAGGTGAGCTTGCAAGGACGCGCGCGTCCGCCTAGGTCCGCCCGGCGGCCGTGGCTTATCGGCGGCAACCTAGTTGGGCGCGGGCCGGCGGGCAAACGGTTCGCGCAGGGGCGTTTTCAAAGGGGATTGGCATGGACGGCGGCGACGAACAGCACACCGGATGGGGCGAGCTCGTGCAGGGCCAGGGCGACTGGGCCGGCTGGTCGATGTGGCGCGGCTCCGACCCCTTCGAGGACCACGCCGGGCCGTTCTACTTCCGCATGGACGAGGACGGCCGGCCCGTGTGCGCCTTCCGCGCCGAGAAGAAGCACATGAACGGCGGCGGCTTCATGCACGGCGGCTGCATCATGACCTTCGCCGACTATTCGCTATTCGTGATCGCCCGCGAGGCGCTGAAGGAGACCCACAGCGTCACCGCCACCTTCAACGGCGAGTTCGTCGGCGGCGTGCCGCAGGGCGCGCTGGTGGAATGCCGCGGCGAGGTGGTGAAGAACGCCCGCTCCATGGTGTTCGTGCGCGGCATGATCACCACTGGCGGCGAGCCGGTGATGAGCTTCTCGGCGGTGATCAAGAAGACCAGGCCGAAGGGGTGAGGCGGCGTCTTTCGCCCGCTTCCCCCGCTTTCGTCACCCCAGGCCTTGTGCCAGGGGCCCATGCCTCAGCTTCCGTCTGAGCCGGAAGTCCGGCGCCAAGCCTCCCGCCTCGGGAGCAGCGGCGCGAGGGATCCTAGGCGCAAGGCCTAGGATGACGCGGGAGCGGATGGCGACGCCCCCTAGTGCGCATCGGCCATCGGCGGGGCGGCGACGGGGTGCAGCTCGATGCGGA
Organism: Phenylobacterium sp.; assembly: GCF_041916435.1. Classification (GTDB taxonomy): domain Bacteria; phylum Pseudomonadota; class Alphaproteobacteria; order Caulobacterales; family Caulobacteraceae; genus Phenylobacterium. Next base: position 316,844 of record NZ_JAYRZM010000006.1, read on the forward strand.
CCACGCCGTAGGCGCTGCGCCAGGGCTTGCGGTCGCCGCCCATCACCAGGCGGTAGGGCGCGTACTTGCCCGACAGCTTGGCCCCGTCCTCGGTGTCGGCCAGGACCGCCGGCCCGTCGTGGAAGAAGTCGTCCAGCTCGGGCAGCGAATAGAGGCCGACGAAGCCGTCCGCGCCGGTCACCGTGACGTAGGTGGTCATCGGGTCGCCATGCATGCGCGCGCCCACCGGCGCGCCGGCCGCGCGCAGCACGTAGGCGATCTTCGGCCCTTCGAAGACGTGCTTGGCCCCGCCCCAGGCGACCTCGACGCTGCTGCGCGGCAGCTTGGCCAGGTCCTCGGCGGTGAAGGTCTTCGAGGCGCCGTCGCGGCCCACGACGACCAGGTCCTGGGCGAGGGCGGAAGAGGCCAGGAGCGCCAGGGCGGCGCCGGCGAGGGCGGCGCGCAGGCCGCTCACTTGGCCACCGCCGCGGCGGGGCGGGCGCGCATGTCGCCGATCCAGCGGACGACGTTGGTCATCTCCGGCGGGACCTCGTACTTCAGCATGCCGCGGGCGAAATCGTAGCTGATGAAGGCGACGATGTCGGCGATGGTGATCCGGTCGGCGCCGATCCACGGGCTCTCGGCCAGGCGGCGGTCGAACACCTTCAGCGCGCGGTTGGCCGAGCCGAGGTTCCACTCGCCGACCACCGGCTCCTGCTTCTCCAGGGCCGCCAGCGCCGGGTGGCCGTGGCGCACGCCCAGCATGTAGGGGGTGGCCAGCATCATCTCGGCCCGGCGGGTCCACATCTCGATGACGGCGGTCTCCTCCGGCGTGCGGCCGAAGAGGTTGGGCTCGGGGTACTTGGCCTCCAGATAGCGGCAGATGCCGACGGATTCGGAGAAGCAGGTCCCGTCGTCCAGCTCCAGCACCGGGGCCTGGGCCATGCCCGTCTTGGCCATGTATTCCGGCGTGCGATGCTCGCCGGCCATGAGGTTGACGGTGACGATCTCGACGTCGTCGATCCCCTTCTCGGCCATCACCCAGCGCACGCGGCGCGGATTGGGGGCTCGGGGCGTGTCGTAGAGCTTCATCGGCGTTCCTCCATCGGCGCCGACGGAGCACGGCCGCGCGTCGTGGGTCAAGGCGCCCCCAAGGGAAACGCTGGCCGGCTCAGTAGCCGAACAGCTCGCGCGGCATGGCCCCGACGATCGAGGCGGTCATGCAGGTGGCGAGGAACCCGGCCACCAGCGCCTTCCAGACCATGCCGATGATCTCGGTGCGGCGGTCGGGCATCAAGACGCCCATGCCCGAGACGGTGATGCCCACCGAGCCGATGTTGGCGAAGCCGCACAGCGCATAGGTCATGATCATGCGGGTGCGCTCGCTCATGGCGCCCTCGGGCACGGCGCCGAGCTGGATGAAGGCGATGAACTCGGTGAGCATCAGCTTCACGCCCAGGAGGTAGCCGGCCTCGTGCGCCTCCTTCCAGTCGATCCCCAAGGTCCAGGCCAGCGGCGAGAACACCGCGCCCAGGATGCGCTCGATGGTGACCGGCTGGCCCAGCACCGGCGGGAAGATCGACAGCAGGCTGTTGCCGATGGCCACGAAGGCGACGAAGACGATCAGGATGGCCGAGATGTTCAGCACCACGGTCAGGCCGTCCATGGTGCCCTTGGAGATGGCGTCGATGGCGCTGTCGTACTTCAGGAGCGAGCCGTAGTCGGCGTAGTAGCCGCCCTGCCCCGGCTTTTCCGGCACGACGATGCGGGCCAGGAGCACCCCGGCCGGCGCCGAGACGATGGAGGCCACCAGCACGTGCGCCGCCGCGTTGGGCAGAACCGCCTTCAGGATCGTCGCATAGGCCACCATGGTCGAGCCGGCGACGGTCGCCAGGCCCACCACGATCATCAGGAACAGCTCCGAGCGGGTGAGCTTGTCCAGGTAGGCGCGGATGACGATCGGGCTCTCGATCATGCCCAGGAAGATGTTCACCGCCACCGCCAGGGCCGAGGCGCCGCCCAGGCCCATGGTGCGCTGGAACAAGAGGCCGAAGCCCTGGGTGATCCACTTCAGGATCTTCCAGTGCCACAGCAGGGCCGAGAGCGCCGAGATCACCAGGATCAGCGGCAGCACCTGGAAGGCGAAGACGAACAGCGCCCCGGCGTTGGTCACCTGATAGGGCTGGTCGCCGCCGCCCATGTAGCCGAACACGAACTGGGTGCCCCTGGCCGTGGCCGCGGCCAGGCCGTCCACCGCGTCGTTGACGCCGCTCACCACGGTCTGCGCGCCGGGCGTGCCGAACAGCAGAAGCACCAGCCCCACCTGCACGGCCACGGCGCCCAGGGTCAGCCGCCAGGGGAAGGCCCGGCGGTTCTCCGACAACAGCCAGCAGACCAGCAGCGTCAGCGCCAAGCCCACCAGGCTCTGGGCGTTTTCAGGTCGGAACATGCAACAAGGGCCCCCGCCGGGCGCTGAATCGGCCCGCAAACCCAGGCACTTGGGCACGAAGGCGCCAAGATGCGCAAGCCGTGCGGCGCCGGGCCGCCGCCGGCGCCCGGATCGCAGGCGCTAGGCGCCGCGGGGCTTGGCCTGCAGCGCCTCCACCGGGCCGCCGCCGGCCTTCCAGGCGGTGAAGCCGCCGGTCATGTGGCAGACCCTTTCCAGGCCCATGTCCTGGGCGGTCTTGGCCGCCAGCGCCGAGCGCCAGCCGCCGGCGCAGAAGAACAGGAAGCGCTTGTCCTCGGCGAACACCGGCTTGGCGTAGGGGCTCTCCGGGTCGATCCAGAACTCCAGCATCCCGCGCGTGCAGGAAAAGGCGCCGGGCACGCAGCCGTCGCGCTCGCGCTCGCGCGGGTCGCGCAGGTCGATGAAGACCACGTCCTCGTCGCCGAGCAGCGCCATGGCCGCCGCCGCTTCGAGCGCCTCGACCTCGGCGTCGGCTTCCGCCAGCAGCGCCTTGTAGCCCTTCTTCATCGCCATCCGCCGTCTCCGTCCCTTTGGCCGGCAGGCTAGCGGGCGGCGGCGGGCGGGACCAGGGCTAGGATGCGGCCAGCCGCCGCCGCCGCGCCCAGAGCACGATGCCGGAGACGCCCAGCAGGGCCGGCGCGAAGCCGGCGACGACCACCAGCACGCGCCAGACCGGGCCCAGCGCCTCGCCCTCATGCAGCTCGCGGATCACCCGCATCACCGGATCGCCGGGGCCGCGCCGGGCGCCCGCCCCGCCGCCGGCGGCTGGGGCCGCCGCGCCGGTGGCGTCGTCCACGGCCACCGTCGTCTGGCCGCCCTGGCCCTGCAGCACCACCTGCCAGGACGCGGCCTGGCCGGCGGCTGGCAGGCGCACCTGCGACAGGCGCGCGCCGCCGGCCGAGGCCTGGGCCGCGGCGACGGCCTGGTCGACCGACAGATGCGCGGCGGCGACGGGCTCGGCCACGTTGCGCGAGGGGCCGCGCCCCGCTCCGCCCTGCTGGGCCGCCGCGCCGCTGACCAGCCGCACCGCCTCGGGGAAGGCGATCGCCGCGCCGGTGAACGACAGGATCGCCAGCGGCAGGAAGATCCAGAAGCCCACGGCGTGGTGCAGGTTGCTCCACACGAAGGGCGAGCGCCGCCAGCGCAGGGCCTTGATGATCTTGTTGTTGACCGGCCACCAGATGAAGAGCCCCGTCAGGCAGGCGGCCAGCATGGCCACGCCCAGCCAGCCCACCAGCCGCCGCCCGGCCTGGCCCATGAACAGGTTGCCGTGGAGCTGGTGCATGAAGGCGCGGACCCCGTGGCGCGGATCGCCGACGTCGACGACCTCAGCCGTGGCGGTGTCGATCCAGGCGGTCAGTCCGGGCGCGCTGCTGACGGTCGCCAGGCCGCCGGGCTGGGCCGGCATCTGCAGTTGCGCCGGCCGCGCCCGGTCGCCGAACGCCTCGGCGGCGGCGGCGAAGTAGCGCGAGGGCGCCAGGACCTCGGCCGACGAGCTCTGTTCGTAGCGGTGCGGATGCAGAAGCTCGTCCAGCGGCTCGTCGTAGATCAGCCACACGCCGGTCAGGCCCAGCGGAACGAAGACGATCGTCAGGGTCAGGCCGATCCACAGGTGGATGTCGCGCCAGAGTTTGCGAAGGCGGAAAGCTGCCATGGCGGGTTCCATACAAAAGCGGACGCCGACGCGCGGGCCGACGGAGCGAGACAGGCGTTCATCCGGACGCGGGAGCGGCGCGGCGCTTCGGCCTTGCGCACGGCATCCTCCCAGTCTCGCGTCGAGCGTCGCGGATTTCGCCACCCGCCTGTGCAGCAGGCCGCCGCGGCCGCCGCCTTGACGAAGCGCAAACCCTCGCCGTGACGGCCCGAAAAATTTCGCGTCGGCGCCCTTGAAGATATTAGATTGTGCACAATCTAATTGCTTGCAATCAACAAGGAGCCTCTCATGAGCACCATCCTCTACACCGCCAGGGCCCGCGCCGTCGGCGGCCGCGCCGGCCACGTCGAAACCGACGACGGCCTTCTGAGCCTGGACCTGGCCCCGCCCAAGGGCTTGGGCGGGCCGGGCGGCAAGACCAATCCGGAACAGCTTTTCGCCGCCGGCTACGCGGCCTGCTTCGAGAACGCCGTGCGCCACATCGCGCGCCTGCAGAAGCTGCCCCTGACCGGCGCGGCGGTGACCGCCGAAGTCTCCATCGGCCCGAACGCGACTGGCGGCTTCCAGCTCGGCGTGGCCCTGGAGGCCGAGATCGAGGGCCTGGACCAGGCCGGCGCCGAGGCGCTGGTGGCGGCGGCGCACCAAGTGTGCCCCTATTCCAACGCGACCCGCGGCAATATCGACGTGGGAATCACCGTGAAGGCGGGATGATGAAGCTGAAGACGCCGTCTGCGAGAGACGCGGCGCCTGAGGGCGGAGCCGCAGGGGTCGATCCCCTGCGGCTCGACCTGCAGCTCTGCTTCGCGCTCTATTCGGCGGCCAATACGGTGACGCGGCTCTACCGGCCGCTCTTGGAGCCCCTGGGGCTCACCTATCCGCAGTACCTGACGATGATGGCGCTCTGGGAGAAGAGCCCCCGGCCGATGGCCGAACTCGGTGAGGCGCTGGGGCTGGATTCCGGCACCCTCACCCCGCTCCTGAAGCGCCTGGAGGCCGCGGGCCTGGTGGCCCGCGCCCGCGACGCGGCCGACGAGCGGCGCGTGACCATCACCCTGACCGAGGCCGGCGCGGCGTTGAAGGCCAAGGCCGCCCACGTGCCGGCGGAGCTCGCCTGCCAGCTCGGCTGCGACCTCGAGGAGATCGCCGACCTGCGCGACCGGCTGAAGGCGTTCACGAAGAAGGCGGCGCAGGGCGGCTAGGCGCTGGCGCTTGGCGGCCAGGCCGCTATGGATGCGCCCCTGGTCCCAGGTGTCCCCTCAGGAGCCCCGATGTCCGACGCCGAGACGCTCAGCATCAGCCCCGCCACGGGCGCCGACGTCGCCGAGCTGCACCGGCTGGTGGAAAGCGCCTATCGCGGCGAGAGCGCCAAGGCCGGCTGGACCAACGAGGCCGACCTGCTCTCCACCCCGCGCACCAGCGCCGAGGAGCTGGCGGCCATGGCAGCCTCGCCGGACGAGGTGATGCTGCTGGCCCGCCGGGGCGGGCGGCTGATCGGCTGCGTGCACGTCGCCCGCCGCCCCGAGGCGAGCGCGTACCTCGGCATGCTGACCGTCGATCCGACCTTGCAGGCGGGGGGCCTGGGCAAGCGGCTGATGGCGGCCGCCGAGGCCGAGGCGGCGGCCCGCTTCGGCGCCAGGACCATGGAGCTGACGGTGATCTCCCGGCGCGCCGAGCTCGTCGCCTACTACGAGCGCCGGGGCTACGCCCGCACCGGCGAGGAGCGGCCCTTCCCCGTCGCCGTGGAGCCGCCGCTCGTGCTGGCGGTGATGCGCAAGCCGATCGCGGCCGAGCGCGCCTGATCCGCCGCGCCGGGCCGCGCCGGCCGCCCCTTAAACAATAGTAATAACTAGCTAATATGCCGTCCGACGAAGGGGACGGTCGTGCCGGCTTGCTACGCGAACCGCCTGGGCGAGCGCCCGGGCGAACACTTCCAACCGCACGCTTCGACGGCGGCCGACGCCCACCGGGCCGGCCGCGGCGCGCCGTCGGCCCCATTCGTCCAGCAGATCACCCACAACCTCCCGCGTCGCTTCGGCGTCGATCGCGCGGGCGCCTAGCCGAAGGGAAACTCAGATGCGAGCCGCCGTGTTCAAAGGCGCAGGCCAGCCGCTGGTCTGCGAGGAGGTCGCCACCCCCGTTCCCGGCGAGGGCGAGGTCGTGCTCAAGGTGGGGTTCTGCGGAATCTGCGGCACCGACCTGCACCGCACCGAGTCCAACATCCTGACCTATGACGCCGGGACGATCATGGGCCACGAGTTCTCGGGCGAGGTCGCCGCGCTCGGGCCGGGCGTGACCACGCTGAAGGTGGGCGACCGGGTCACGGCCATGCCCTATCTCGGCTGCAATGAGTGCGAGCACTGCCGCCGGGGATTTCCGGTGCTGTGCAAGTCGATGCGCAACGTCGGCACGAACGACCACCCCGGCGCCTACGCCCAGTACGTGGTCACCTCCGAACGCTTCACCTTCAAGCTGCCGCAGTCGCTGAGCCTGGAGGACGGAGCGCTCATCGAGCCGCTGGCCGTCGGCCTGCGCGGCGTCAATCGCACCGGCGTCGAAAAGGGCCAGTCGGTGCTGGTGATCGGCGCCGGCCCCATCGGCCTGGCCGCCGCCTTCTGGGCCAAGCAGCGCGGCGCGGCCAAGGTGGCCGTGCAGGCCTCGTCCGCTCGCCGCGCCGAACTGGCGGGCGAGCTCGGCGCCGATCTCTTCATCATGCCGCAGGACGGCGTCTCGCCGGCCAGGACGGCCGTCAACGCGATGGGCGGGGAGCCCGACGTGGTGCTGGAATGCGTCGGCGGCGTCGGCCTCATCGACCAGGCGATGCCGGTTGTGCGCCCGCAAGGGGTGGTGGGCGTGCTCGGCCTTTGCCCGCACCAGGAAAGCTGGCTGCCGGTCCGCGGCCTGGCCAAGGAAATCGATATCCGCTTCTCGCTGGTCTACGAGGACAAGGACTACCACACGGCCCTCGACACGCTGGATCGCGGCGCGGTGGCGCCTCGGGCCATGGTGACCGACACGGTGAGCCTGGACGAACTGCCCTCGGCCTTCGAGGCCCTGCGCTCGCGCTCGCCCCAGTGCAAGGTGCTGGTCCGGCCCAACTGACCACGGGGTTCGGCCGCAGCCTTCTCAGTCCGCGGCCCCGTCGCCAGCGGCCCCATCGCCAGCGGCGTCGCCGCGGCGCCCCGCGCCGCCCGGCGCCTCGTTCTCGACCAATCGTGGCGCGCGGGCGGCTTGCGCTCGGGCTCAAGGCGCCCTGACGTTGCCGCGGCGTGCTCGGCCGGCCTACCCCTGCGGCCGACACCTTCGGAAAGGGAGACGCCTCATGAAAAAACTCTTCGCCCTCGCCGCGCTGGCCGCCACGGCCGTCGCCGCGCCGCTCGCCGCCCAAGCCGAGACGGTCACCTACGTGCCCGGCCCCGCGCCGGCGGCCGGGGCCCTGCCCCTGCCCTTCAGCCGCGCCGTGGTGGCCGGCGACACGGCCTACATCTCCGGGACCACGGACGGCGGCGCCAAGCTGGGCGGCACGGCGGCCGACGCGGCCAAGCGGGTGATGGACAACATCAAGGGCTCGGTCGAGGCCGCCGGCATGACCATGGACGACCTGGTCTGGGTGCAGATCTTCGCCGCCGACCTGGCCGACTACGGCGCCTTCAACGACGTCTACCGCACCTACTTCACCGGGCCGATGCCGGCGCGGGCCTTCATCGGCGCCGGCCACCTGCTGGGCGACGCCCACTTCGAGGTGATGGGCGTCGCCGTCAAGAAGACCAACTAGAGCACTTTCCGCCGAAGTGGATGCCGGTTCGGCGCAGAAAGTGCTCCAATTTCAAAGGAATCTTGAGCGAGACTCGATTTCCGTGAAATCGAGTCTCGCTCTAGGCGTAGGCGAAGGCCGGATCATCCAGGTCCAGGGCCGGGAAGAGGTCCTTCTCGGCCCAGTAGTCCTGGGTGTGGCGCCACTCGTCCTTCACCCCGCTCTTCGGCATCAGGTGCAGGCCCCGCGTCAGGTAGCCGGGGTTGAAGTTGGACGGGTCGATCCAGGGCGTGAGCTCCATGTCGGCGTCTTCGGCCCGAAGCGCCGGCATGACGCGGCTCGCGCCCTTTTCGTCCATGTGCCTGAGCAGGCGCGGCACGAAATCGCCGATGAGGTCGGCGCGCAGGGTCCAGCTCGCCCGGAAATAGCCGAACACCCACACCAGGTTCGGCACGCCGGTGAACATCATGCCGCGGTAGGTCACGGTCTTGGAGAAATCCAGCGGCTCGTTGTCGACCACGAAGTCGATGTCGCCCAGGACGTTCAGGTTGAAGCCGGTGGCGGTGACGACGATGTCGGCCGCCAGCTCCAGGCCGGACTTCAACAGGATTCCCGTCTCGGTGAAGCGCTCGATCTGGTCGGTGGCGACCGAGGCCTTGCCCGACTTGATGGCCTCGAAGAAGTCGCCGTTCGGCACGAAGCAGATGCGCTGGCGCCAGGGATCGTAGCTGGGCGTGAAGTGCTCGGCCACATAGTCCTCGCCGATGATCCCGCGCAGCACGCCCAGGAGCTCCTCGCGCACGACCTCGGGGTTGGCCAGGGTGCGGCGGGTCATCTTCGCGCCGTTGCTGAGGATCGAGCGGCGGACGATCTCGTGCGTCCACTCCGGGTCGATCTCGAGCTCGCGCAGGGTCTCGGCCAGCTCGTTGCGGTTGCGGCCCGGCGTGAAATAGGTGGGCGAGCGCTGCAGCATGGTGACGTGCTCGACCTGGTCGGCGATGGCCGGCACCAGGGTGGCGGCCGTGGCGCCCGAGCCGATGACGACCACCTTCTTGCCCTTGACGTCCAGGTCCTTGGGCCAGGTCTGCGGATGGACGATCTGGCCCTTGAACGCATCCATGCCCGGCCAGTCAGGCGTATAGCCTTCATCGTGGCGGTAGTAGCCCTGGCACATCCAGAGGAAGCCGGTGGTGAACCGCTCGGTCTCGCCGGTGTCGGACCGCACCGTCTCCAGCGTCCACAGGTTGTCCTGGCTGGACCAGCGGGCCGAGACCACCTTGGTGTCGTACTGGATGTGGCGGGCCAGGTCGTTCTCCTCGATCACCTCGGCCATGTAGGCGAGGATCTCCGGCCCGGTGGCGATGGGCGTGCCGCGCCACGGCTTGAAGCGGTAGCCGAAGGTGTGCAGGTCGCTGTCGGAGCGCACGCCGGGGTACTTGTGGGTCCACCAGGTGCCGCCGAAGCTGTCCTGCGCCTCCAGGACCCTGAAGCTGCGCTCCGGCGCCTGGGTCTGAAGGTGGTAGGCCGAGCCCACGCCGGCGATGCCCGCGCCGATGATGATGACGTCGAAGTGCTGGGTCTTGGCCGCGCTCTGGCCGGGCGCGATGGCGTCGCCGCTCATGTTGTTTTCATCCCTATCAATGGCGCCCGCGGGGGCTGAATATGGCCCGTGCGCGCGGCCCCGGCGGGGATCGCGGCCCGTGCTTTCTTGAATGGGCCCAGTCTCCCATTGAACGGCGCGGACAGGCAACCAGCTGCTTCTCGGGCGGCTTCCGCAGCGGCCAGGCCGGGCCGGCGGCTCAGGAATTCGGCAGCCAGGCGGCCGTCCGGCGCATCGGCGCCGCCAGACCGGACGATTCCGGACGCCATGCGACTTTCACAACCAGGCGGGTTGAGTGCGTCGGTTTTCGAGCCGAAACCCGATCCAGGCGCGCGTTTCCGGCGAATTGGGCGCGGCCTGATTTGAAAATCGCATGGCGCCGATTTGCGCCGAAGCCGACGGGGAAACCGCGATGAAGACGACTGCGACGGGCAAGACGCTGGCCGCGCTCTTGATGACGAGCGCCATGACCTTGGCCGCGCCCAGCGCCATGGCCGAGCCGACCCAGGCCATGCGCGAGGCGGCGATCGCCGGCGTGGACGCCCGCGCCAAGCTCGCCCAGCAGATGGTCGACCAGGTGTTCAGCTACGCCGAGCCTGGCTTCCAGGAGTTCAAGACCGGCGACTACATCACCTCCATCCTGGAGAAGAACGGCTTCACCATCGTGCGCGGGGTGGCCGGCATCCCGACCGCCTGGACCGCCACCTGGAGCAATGGGACCGGCGGGCCGAAGATCGCGCTGGGCAGCGACGAGGATTGCCTGCTCGGCCTGTCGCAGGTTCCCGGCTCGCCGCAGATCAAGCCGATGGTGGAAGGCGCGCCAGGCCACGGCGAGGGCCACAACTCCGGCATGCCGCTGATCGTGGTCGCGGCGCTGTCGGCCAAGGACGTGATGGTCAAGAACCACGTCAACGGCACCCTGATGATCTGGCCCGGCATCGCCGAAGAGCTCCTGGGCTCAAAAGCGTTCTACGTGCGCGAGGGCGTGTTCAAGGGCGTGGACGCCTCGATCTTCGTGCACGTCTCCAACGGCTTCACCACCAGCTGGGGCGACAGCGGCTCCACCGGCATGGTCTCGGTGGAGTACACCTTCCACGGCAAGACCGCCCACGCCGCCGGCGCGCCCTGGGACGGGCGCAGCGCGCTCGACGGGGTGGAGATCATGGACACCGCCTGGAACTTCCGGCGTGAACACCTGCCGGTGACCCAGCGCTCGCACTACGTCATCACCAACGGCGGCGACCAGCCGAACATCGTGCCGGGCAAGGCCGCCGTCTGGTACTACTTCCGCGACCGAACCTTCGCGGCGATCCGCAATCTCTATGAGACCGGCAACACCATCTCCGAGGCCGCGGCCATGGCCACCGGCACCACCGTCGAGCACAAGGTGCTGGGCTACGCCGCGCCGATGCACGGCAACAAGCCGCTGGCCGAGGACGCCTACAAGAACATCCAGATGGTGGGCATGCCCAAGTGGAGCGCCGACGACCAGGCCTTCGCCAAGGCGGTGCAGGAGACCAACCACTTCAAGCTGAAGCCGCTGGCCGAAGAGGTCTCGCCGCTGGGCGTGCCCGGCGGGCCGACCTTCGGCGCCTCCGACGACATCGGCGACGTGATGTGGACCGTGCCGACCATCACCATCACCTATCCGGCCAACATCCCCAACGTGATCTTCCACAACGTGACCTCGGCCATGGCCATGGCCACGCCGATCGCCCACAAGGGCGTGGTGGCCGGCGCCAAGGCCGTCGCGCTCACCGTGCTGGACATCGCCACGACGCCCAAGCTGGTGGCCGACGCCAAGGACTATCAAGAGAACGTGCAGTTCAAGGAAGACAAGTACGACCCGGTCATCACCAAGGACGACCAGCCGGCGATCCACATCAACGACGAGCTGATGGCCCGGATGCGGCCGAAGATGGAGCCCTTCTACTACGACCCCAAAAAGTACGACACCTACCTGGACCAGCTCGGGATCAAGTACCCGAACACCGGCGGCCAATAGGCGGCCGGGGTCAGGCCGCCGGCTTGCGGAGCTGGATCGCCAGGGCGGCCAGGCTGAAGGCCGTCCCGGCGGCCAGCACCAGCGGCCATCCGCCGGCGCGCCAGCCGATCATGGCGAGCATCGACCCGCTCGCCCCGCCCAGGAACATGGTCGTCATGAACAGGGTGTTGATCCTGGCCCGCGCCTCCGGGCGCAGGGCGAAGATCACGTGCTGGTTGGAGACCAGGGCGGCCTGAACGGCGAAGTCCAGGATCACCACGCCCAGCACCATGCCCGGCAGCGTGGCCCAGAGGCCGAAGACGGCCCAGGCCGCCACCGCCATCAGTCCGCCCAGCAGGATCACCGGCCGCGGGCCGCGCCGGTCGGCCACCCGTCCGGCGAGGGGCGCGGCGAGCACGCCGGCGGCGCCGACCACGCCGAACAGGCCGGCGGCCTGGGCCCCCAGGTTGAAGGGCGGTTGGGCCAGGCGCAGGGCCAGCACCGTCCAGAAGACCGAGAACGCGGCGAACAGCGCCGCCTGGGTGAAGGCCGCGCGGCGCAACTGGGGCAGCTCGCGCCACAGGTGGACCAGCGAGCCGAGCAGTTGCGGATAGGCCAGGCGGCTGTCGCCGCGGCTCTTGGGCAGCACGACCGCCAGCGCGGCGGCGGTGGCGGCCATGGCCGGGGCGGCGATCAGGAACATGGCCCGCCAGCCCCAGTGGGCGGCGACGAACCCGGCCAGGGTGCGGCTGAGCAGGATGCCGCAGAGCAGGCCCGACATCACCGAGCCGACCACCGCCCCGCGCCGCTCGGGCGACGCCAGGTGCGCGGCGAGCGGCACGATCTGCTGGGCCACGCTGGCGGCCAGGCCGATCAGCAGCGAGGCGGCGACCAGCACCGCGCCCGCCGGCGACCAGGCCGCCAGCAGCGAGGCGACGGCCAGGAGCGCGAACTGGCCGACGATCAGCCGCCGCCGCTCGGTGACGTCGCCGAACGGCACCAGCAGCAGCAGGCCGGCCGCGTAGCCGATCTGGGTGACGGTGGGGACCAGGCCGACGGCGGCCCGGCCGAGGGAGCGCTCGATCAGCTCCAGCATGGGCTGGTTGAAATAGATGTTGGCGACCGCCAGGCCCGCCGCGCCGGCCATGGCGAACAGCAGCAACGGCGACAGCCCCGCCGGCTGGGCGGGCAGGACCTGGTCTGGAGCGGAGGATTCGGTCGACATGGCCCTCTCCATCAAAGCGGCGAGCGGAACCTAGTCATCCATCGCCGGTTGATGTACTGGCGATTCATGAAGGTTCTGCACTTCATAAAATGATCTAATGGACCTGCTGGACGTTTCCGTCTTCGTCGCCGCGGTCGAGGCCGGCAGCCTGGCCGGCGCGGCCCGGCGCTGCGGCGTGCCGGCGCTCACGGCGTCCAGACGGCTGGCGGCGCTGGAGAAGGCGCTCGGCGCGCGCCTGATGCACCGCACGACGCGGGCCCTGGCCCTGACCGGCGAAGGCGAGAAGTTCCTGCCCTTCGCCCGCGGCCTGCTGGAGGCCGAGGCCGGCGCGCGCGCGGCGCTGGCGGGCGATCCGGCCCTGACCGGCGGCCTCCTGCGGCTGACCGCCTCGGCGGCGTTCGGGCGGCTGGTGCTGACCCCGATCATCGCCGGCTTCCTGCGCGAGCATCCGCGGCTGGAGATCGACCTGATGCTGACCGACGCGATGGTCGACGTGGTCGGCCAGGGGCTCGACCTGGCGATCCGCATCGCCGAGATGCGCGACAGCAGCCTCGTCGCCCGGCGGGTCGGCGACAGCCCGCGCGGGCTCTACGCCGCGCCGGGCTATCTGGCGCGCTCCGGAACGCCGGCCGCCCTGGCCGACCTGGAGCGTCACCAGTGCCTGCCGCTGGCCGGAACCACCCACTGGAGCTTCCGCTCCGGCGAACGGACCGTGCGGCTGCGGGCCAGGGGCCGGCTGTCGATCAACTCCGTCGACGCCCTGCGCGAGGCCTGCGTCGCCGGCGCCGGCGTGGCGATGCTGTCGGACTGGCATGTCCAGGCCGACCTCGCCGAGGGCCGGCTGGTGGAGCTGAGCTTCCCGGCGACGATCATCGAGCCCCTGGGGATCTGGGCGGTGCTGCCCTCGTCCAGGATGGCGCCCCCGCGCACGAGGCTGTTCGTGGACCATCTGGCCCGGACCCTGAGGGCCCGGGCCGACGGCTGACACGTCGCGCGCCTAGCGGCCGACCATGGCCAGGGCGCCTTCGTCGTAGCGCTGGCCGGCGACCTCGGTCTCCGGAACGGCGGCGGCGATGGCCGCGAGGTCTTCGGCGCTGAGGGTCACGTCGACGGCGCCGGCGTTCTCCTCCAGCCGCGCGGCCTTGGTGGTGCCGGGGATCGGCACGATGTCGTTCCCCTGGTGCAGCAGCCAGGCGAGCGCGAGCTGCGCCGGGGTGCGGCCTTTCTCGGCGGCCAGGGCCTTGAGCGTCTCCACCAGCGACAGGTTCTTGTCGAAGCTGCCTTCCTGGAAGCGCGGCAGGCGGCGGCGGAAGTCGTTGTCGGCCAGGCTGTCGCGGTCGGTCAGGGCGCCGGTCAGGAACCCGCGGCCGAGCGGGCTGTAGGGCACCAGGCCGATCCCCAGTTCACGCAGCACCGGCAGGACCGCCTTCTCCGGATCGCGGGTCCACAGCGAATACTCGCTCTGCAGGGCGCTGACCGGGTGGACGGCGTGGGCCTTGCGGATGGTCTGCGGCCCGGCCTCGGACAGGCCGAAGTACTTCACCTTGCCCGCCTTGACGAGGTCGGCCACCGCGCCGGCCACGTCCTCGATCGGCACCTCGGGGTCCACGCGGTGCTGATAGAACAGGTCGATCACCTCCACGCCCAGGCGCTTCAGCGAGGCGTCGGCCACCTCCTTGATGTGTTCGGGCCGGCTGTCGACGCCGCCGGGCCGGGCGGCGCCGGGCGTGATCTTGAAACCGAACTTGGTGGCGATCTTCACCTTGTCGCGCAGGCCGCTCAGGGCGTGGCCGAGCCGCTCCTCGTTGGTGAAGGGGCCGTACACCTCGGCCGTGTCGAAGAAGGTGTAGCCCAGGTCCACGGCCCGGTGGACGACCGCGTCCACTTCGGCCTGGCTGAGCGCCGGTCCGTAGGCCCACGTCATGCCCATGCAGCCCAGGCCGATGGCGGAGACGTCCAGGCCCTGGGTTCCGAGTTTGCGCGTTTTCATATGCTGGCTCCCGTCGCGGCTGGCGGACGCCCGGCGCGCCCGTCCCGGCCCCTAGATGGGGGCGGAGCGACTGTGCGATAATCGCGCGAAGCTTCAGCGCGCTATTGAAAAGATTTCAGCAATGGACCGACAGTCCCTGCCCGACCTGACGGCCTTCGTGCGCGTGGCCGAGCTGCGCAGCTTCCGCCGCGCAGCCGTGGCGCTGGGGGTGTCGGCCTCGGCGCTCAGCCACCGCATCCGCCATGTCGAGACCGAGCTCGGCGTGCGCCTGCTGCATCGCACCACCCGCAGCGTCGCGCCCACCGAGGCGGGCGAGCGGCTGTTGGCCCGGCTGCGTCCGGCGCTGGACGACATCGGCACGGCCCTGCGCGAGGTGGGCGACTTCCGCGAACGGCCGGCCGGACGGGTGCGGGTGAACGTGGCGCGCACCGCCGCGAGCCTGCTGTTCGCGCCGAAGCTGGCGAGCTTCATCGCCGCCTATCCGGAGGTGCGACTGGAGATCGTCACCGACAACGGCTTCACCGACATCGTCGCCGGCGGATTCGACGCGGGCGTGCGCCTGGCCGAGGCCCTGCCGGCCGACATGATCGCCGTGCCGCTGAGCGGGCCGCAGAACCTGGCCGTGGTCGGCGCGCCGGCCTATTTCGAAACGCGCCCGCCGCCCCTGACCCCGACCGACCTGGCGGACCACGACTGCGTGCGCATGCGCTGGCCGAGCGGGGCGATCTACGCCTGGGAGTTCGCCAGGGACGGCCACGAGCTGCGGATGGACGTGACCGGCTCGCTGGTGCTGGACGACTACGCGCTGGTGCTGCCCGCCGTGATCGGCGGGGCGGGCCTGGCCATGGTGCTGAGGTCGTTCGTCGCCGACGACCTGGCGGCCGGGCGGCTGGTTCCGGTGCTGGAGGACTGGCTGGCGCCGTTCGACGGCTTCCACCTCTACTACCCCAGCCGCCGGCAGGTCTCGCCGGCGCTCAGGGCCTTCATCGAACACATGCGGGCCTGACGGCGGTCAGGCGTCCAGGGCCGTCAGCACCCGGCGCAGCACCGTCTTGAAGGCGTCCTTGTCGACGGCCGGCCGCAGGATCCGGCGCAGGGCCGCGCCTTCGCCCAGGATGCTCATGAACTCGATGCGCGCCTCGATCTCGGCCTCGCTCAGGTCGGGGCGGTCCTGGCCGTAGGCTTCACGCGCCCGGCGGCGCAGGATCTCGGCGTGCTCGCGCATGAACGCGGCCACCTTGGGATTGATCGCCGCCTCGGCGAAGGCCGCGACGATCAGGGCCCCGTCGTCGAACTCCTCCTCGGCCGTCTGCAGGACCGCCGCCTCGTCGCGCTCGGGGCCCGCGTAGAGCTCTTCCATCCGCTCCAGGTAGCGGTGATAGATGTCCTCGACGATGGCGCCGATCAGGTCTTCCTTGCTTGGGAAGTAGTGGTAGACATGCCCCACGCTCATGCCGGCGGCCTTGGCCAGCTCGGCCATGTTGGCGCCGTGGAACCCCTTTTGACGAAAACACTTACGCGCGGCCGCGATCACCTGTTCGCGCCGTTCCCGCACTCTCTGCTCGCGCTTGGTCACGCCCAACCGCGGGTCCTCCCACGAAAAACCACTTGTCCCAATGTTCGCTAGCAAATATAGAACGAACGTTCAATCTAATTTTTTGCTGTGGTGCAATATGAAGGCTCTGACCGCAACGCTTCTTTTCGGGGCGGCAATCGCCCTGGCCGGTTGCGGCGAGAACAAGGCGCCGCAGACCGGCGGTGCGCCGGAAGTCGGGATCGTCACGATCGCCGCCCAGCCCGTCTCGCTGGACACCGAGCTGTCCGGGCGGACCACGGCCTACCAGACCTCCGAGGTGCGCCCGCAGGTGGCGGGGATCATCAAGGCGCTGCTCTTCAAGGAGGGCTCGCAGGTGAGCGCCGGCCAGGCCCTCTACCAGATCGACCCGGCGCCCTTCCGCGCCGCCTACGACCAGGCCCAGGCGGCGCTGGCCAACGCCCAGGCGAACCTGGCGGCCGCCAAGCTGAAGTCCGACCGCTACGCCGAGCTGGTGAAGATCGAGGCGGTCTCCAAGCAGGACGCCGACGACGCGCTGGCCGCCTACAAGCAGGCCGACGCCAGCGTGGCCCAGCAGAAGGCCGCGGTCGAAAGCGCGAAGATCAACCTGGACTACACCCGCGTGACCGCGCCCATCAGCGGGCGCATCGGCAAGTCGAGCTCCACGGTGGGCGCCCTGGTGACCGCCAACCAGACCACCGCCCTGGCGACGATCCAGAAGATGGATCCGATGTACGTGGACCTCACCCAGTCCAGCACCGAACTTCTGAAGCTCAAGGCCAGCCTCTCCAACGGCGGGGCGGTCCCGGCCAGCGCCAGCGTGCGCCTGACCCTGGAGAACGGCGCGGAATATCCGATCGCCGGGCGCCTGCAGTTCACCGAGGTCACGGTCGATCCGGACACCGGCTCGGTCACCCTCAGGGCCGCCTTCCCCAATCCGCAGGGCCTGCTCCTGCCCGGCATGTACGTGCGCGCGCGCCTGGCCCAGGCGATGGAGCCCGAGGCGATCCTGGCGCCGCAGCAGGGCGTGGCCCGCGACCCCAAGGGCCGCGCCACCGCCCTGGTGGTGGGGGCCGGAAACAAGGTGGAGTCCCGCGAGCTGACGGTGGATCGGGTCGTCGGCGACAAGTGGCTGGTGACGAGCGGCCTGAAGGCCGGCGACCGGCTGATCGTGGAAGGCACCGACAAGGTCAAGGCCGGCGAGACGGTCAAGCCCGTCGCGGCCGGATCACCCGCGCCGACGGCGGCCGCGGCGGCGACGAAGAAGGGCTGATCCGGTCATGTTCGCGAAGTTCT
This sequence comes from Phenylobacterium sp., assembly GCF_041916435.1. Taxonomy (GTDB): domain Bacteria; phylum Pseudomonadota; class Alphaproteobacteria; order Caulobacterales; family Caulobacteraceae; genus Phenylobacterium. The sequence goes on from NZ_JAYRZM010000006.1 coordinate 334,345, forward strand.
TCGTCGGGCGGCCCATCTTCGCCTGGGTCATCGGCATCGTCATCATGCTGGCCGGGATCGCCGCGATCACGACCCTGCCCATCGCCCAGTATCCGAACGTCGCCCCGCCGACGATCAACGTCTCGGCCAACTATTCCGGGGCGTCGGCGCAGACCCTGGAGAACAGCGTCACCCAGGTCATCGAGCAGCAGCTCACCGGCCTGGACGGCCTGCTCTATTTCAACTCCAGCTCCAGCTCCGACGGCCGCGCCCAGATCACCGCGACCTTCAAGGCCGGCACCAACGCCGACACCGCCCAGGTGCAGGTGCAGAACAAGGTGCAGCAGGCGCTGAGCCGCCTGCCCACCGAGGTGCAGCAGCAGGGCCTGACCGTCACCAAGTCGCAGAGCGACATGCTGATGGTCATCTCGCTCTACGACGAGTCCGACCAGCGCGCCTCGTCGGACATGGGCGACTATCTGGTCAGCAACTTCCAGGACCCGATCAGCCGCGTGGACGGGGTCGGCTCCTACCGGGTGTTCGGCTCGCAGTACGCCATGCGCATCTGGCTCAATCCGGAGAAGCTGGCCGCCGTCGGCCTGATGCCCTCCGACGTGAGCACCGCGATCAAGGCCCAGAACGCCCAGGTCTCGGCCGGCTCGATCGGCGCCCTGCCCGCGCCGGCAGGCCAGCAGCTCGTGGCCACGGTCACCGCCCAGTCCAAGCTGCAGACCCCCGACGAATTCCGCAACATCGTCCTGAAGACCAAGACCGACGGCTCGCAGGTTCGCCTGGCCGACGTGGCGCAGGTGGAGCTCGGCGACGAGGACTACGCCAGCAAGACCAAGGTGAACGGCCACCCCTCGGCCGGCATGGCCATCTTCGCCGCCCCCGGCGCCAACGCCCTGTCGACCTCCGAACGGGTGAAGGCGGTGGTCGCCCAGCTCTCGCCGAACCTGCCCGCCGGCTACAAGATCGCCTATCCGGTCGACAGCACCGACTTCATCAAGATCTCGATCCAGGAGGTCATCAAGACGCTGGTCGAGGCGACCATCCTGGTCGTGCTCGTGATGTTCGTCTTCCTGCAGAACTGGCGCGCGACGCTGATCCCGGCGGTGGCGGTGCCGGTCGTGCTGCTGGGCACCTTCGGCGTGCTCGCCGTGTTCGGCTACTCGATCAACACCCTCACCCTGTTCGGCATGGTGCTGGCCATCGGCCTCCTGGTCGACGACGCCATCGTCGTGGTGGAGAACGTCGAGCGGGTGATGAGCGAGGAGGGCCTGCCGCCGCGCGAGGCGACCATCAAGTCGATGGGCGAGATCACCGGCGCGCTGATCGGCATCTCGGTGGTGCTGTCGGCGGTGTTCCTGCCGATGGCCCTGTTCGGCGGCTCCACGGGGGTCATCTACCGGCAGTTCTCGATCACCATCGTCTCGGCCATGGCCCTGTCGGTGCTGGTGGCGCTGACGCTGACGCCGGCGCTGTGCGCCAGCCTGCTGAGGCCGACCAAAGAGAAGGCCGAAGGCAAGGGCTTCTTCGGCTGGTTCAACCGCACCTTCGCGGCGGGCGTGGCGGCCTATGTGGCCAGCCTGACCAAAAACGTCGGCCGGCCGGTCCGCTTCGTGGTGATCTACGGGGGCCTGGCCGCGGTGCTGGCGCTGCTCTTCCTGCGCCTGCCCGGCGGTTTCCTGCCCAACGAGGACCAGGGCCGGGTGATGGTGCAGGTGGCCCTGCCGCCGGGCGCGGCCCAGTCGCGGGTGGACACCGTCAACCGCGATCTGGAGCACTACTTCCTGACCAAGCAGGCCGACAACCTGAGCTCCATCTTCACCCTGGCCGGCTTCAGCTTCGCCGGCAGCGGCCAGAACGCCGGCATGGCGTTCGTCCACCTGAAGAACTGGAAGGACCGTCCGGGCGCGCAGAACACCGCCGAGGCCGTCGCGCGCCAGACCATGATGGCCATGTCCAGCGAGCGCGACGCCAAGGTCTTCGCGCTGACCCCCGCGCCGGTGAACGGCCTGGGCAACTCCAACGGCTTCACCTACGAACTCCTGGCCGGGCCGGGCATGAGCCGCGACGAGCTCCTGGCGGCGCGCAACCAGCTCATGGCCCTGGCCGCCAAGGACCCGCGCCTGGCCTCGGTGCGCCCCAACTCCCTGGAGGACGCCCCGCAGCTCAAGGTGAAGGTCGACGAGGCCAAGGCGACGGCGCTGGGCCTGGCGCCCGCGGACATCAACTCCACCCTGAGCGCCGCCTGGGGCGGCACCTACGTCAACGACTTCATCGACCGCGGCCGGGTCAAGCGCGTCTACATCCAGGGCCAGGCCGATTCCCGCTCCAAGCCCGACGACCTTTCCCGCTGGTTCGTGCGCGGCAGCTCCGGGGCGATGGCGCCCTTCTCGTCCTTCGCCACCTCCAACTGGACGATGGGGCCGGACAACCTGACCCGCTACAACGGCCGCACCTCCTTCGAGCTGCAGGGCCAGGCCGCGCCGGGCTCCAGCTCGGGCCAGGCGATGCAGGCGATGGAGGAGCTGACCAAGAAGCTGCCCGGCGGCGTGAGCTTCGAATGGAGCGGCCTGTCGTACCAGGAGAAGCTGTCGGGCGGCCAGGCGCCGATGCTCTACGGTGTCTCGCTCCTGGTGATCTTCCTGTGCCTGGCCGCGCTCTATGAAAGCTGGTCGATCCCGTTCTCGGTGATGCTGGTCATCCCGCTGGGCGTGATCGGCGCGGTGCTGGCGGCCACCCTGCGCGGGCTGGAGAACGACATCTTCTTCCAGGTCGGCCTGCTCACCACCATGGGGCTCAGCGCCAAGAACGCGATCCTGATCGTGGAGTTCGCCGAAGCCTCGGAGAAGGCCGGCAAGGACCCGTTCGCCGCGGCGATCGAGGCCTCGCGGCTTCGGCTGCGGCCGATCCTGATGACCTCGCTGGCCTTCGTGGCCGGCGTTGCGCCGCTGGCGGTCTCCACCGGGGCCGGCGCCAACAGCCGCATCGCCATCGGCACCGGGGTGATGGGCGGCATGATCAGCGCCACCGTCCTGGCGATCTTCTACGTGCCCTTCTTCTTCGTGTTGATCCGCGGCCTGTTCCGCAAGCGCAGCGCCGCCACGGCGCAGGAGACGGCCTGATGCGCGTCAAAGTCCTTCTCGCCGTCCTGCCGGCGCTGGCCGCCGGCGCGTGTCTGGCGCCGCGCTACGAACGGCCGGCCCTGCCCACGCCGGCGGCCTTCCCGACCGGCGCGGCCTATCCCGCGCCGACGCCCGACGCCGAGCCGGCGAGCCAGATCGCCTGGCGCGACTTCGTGCAGGACGACCGCCTGCGCCAGGTGATCGGCCAGGCCCTGGCCAACAACCGCGACCTGCGCCAGGCGGCGGCCAACGTGGCGGCGGCCCGCGCCCAGTTCATCGAGCAGCGCGCGGCCCTGTTCCCGACGATCAGCGCCACCGGGACCGGCACGATGAGCGGCGGCGACAACCTGGACCAGACCCGCGCCTACACCGCCCGGGCGGGCCTTTCGGCCTATGAGGTCGACCTGTTCGGCCGCCTCCGGAACCTGACGCGGGCGCAGCAGGAGAGCTACTTCGGCACGGTCGAGGCCGGCCGCGCCGCGCAGGTCAGCCTGATCGGCGAGACGGCCAGCGCCTGGATGACCTTCGCCGCGGACCAGAGCCTGCTCAAGCTCGCCACGGAGACCCGCGACAACGCCCAGCGGGCCATGACCCTGACCGAACGCCGCAAGGACGCCGGCGTGGCCTCGCGCCTGGATGTGCGGTCGATCGAGACGGTCTACCAGCAGGCCGCCGCGGACGTGGCCAGCTACACCACCGCCGTGGCCCAGGACCGTAACGCCCTGGAGCTCCTGGTCGGCGCGCCTGTGGACGAGGCGCTGCTGCCGCAGGGGCTGGACGAGGCGAACGTGCTGGCCGACGTGCCGGTGGGCGTCTCCTCCGCCGTGCTCCTGGACCGGCCCGACGTGCTGGAGGCCGAGCACGCCCTGAAGGCCGCCAACGCCGACATCGGCGCGGCGCGCGCGGCGCTGTTCCCCAGCCTGACGCTCACCGCCCAGGGCGGAACCTCGAGCGCGGCGCTGGATTCGCTGTTCAAGCCCGGAACCGCCGAGTGGACCTTCGTGCCGACCGTGGCGCTGACCCTGTTCGACGCCGGGGCCAAGGGCGCGGCGGTGGACTACGCCAAGGCCAAGCGCGACGCCGCCGTGGCCGCCTACGAGAAGACGATCCAGACCGCCTTCCGCGAGACCGCCGACGCCCTGGCCCGCCGCGGCACCATCGCCGACCAGCTAAAGGCCGAGACCGGGCTGGAGGCCGCCGCCGCCGACAGCTACACCCTGGCCAACGCCCGCTACCAGGCCGGAGTCGACGGCTATCTGGCGAACCTGGAATCCCAGCGCAGCCTCTATTCGGCGCAGAAAACCCTGATCTCCACGCGGCTGACCGCCTACGACAACCTGATCACGCTCTACAAGGTGCTGGGCGGCGGGGTGAAATAGCCGCCGCTCCTAGCGGCAGCGCAGGTCGCCCTTGTCGATGGCCTGGCCCAAGAGGGCGCCGCCGGCCGCGCCGAGGATGGTGCCCACCGTGCGGTCGCGCCCGCCGTCGAGCTGGTTGCCGACCACCGCGCCCACCGCCGCGCCGATGACGAGGCCGGTGGTGCCGTTGTCTCGCCGGCAGTAGTAGCGCCCGTCCTCGCCGCGCCAGACGTGATCCTCGCGGCTGATCACATGCGGTTCGTAGTAGCGGCCATGGTCGTCGTACATCGCCGCCTCCTTGGCGCGCCGGCCGTGGGCGGGCGCCCAGGGCGGCGGATCGGCGAGCGCCGGAACGGCCGGTACGGCCAGGACGGCGGCCAGGGCGAGGACGAGGCGTTTGCGCATTCCAGATCCCTTCGAAGCAGGATCGCGCAGGCTGCCGGCCGGTTGTGGCGCCGCGATGGCCGGCGTGTGTCCGCCCCGGGCCCCGGCCACTCCACCTTACCGCGAATTAATCCGCCGGACCCGCGCCTTACGGCGATGTAACTAGGCTTTCGAGGTTTCAGAAGTGACACATCCCTCCGACTGGAGGGACTGGAATGTCGTTGGCCCTGGCCACGCTCATCTACGAATGGCGCCGCTATCTGGCCGCCGTGATCGCGCTCGCGTTTTCGGGGCTGCTGATCCTGGCGCAGGTCGGCATGTTCACCGGCATCGTCAAGGGCGCCACCGCCACGGTGGACCGCAGCCGAGCCGACATCCTGATCCTGCCGGCCAAGCTGGAGAGCCTGATCAACTCCGGCGCCACGGGCCTGCCCGCGCGCATCCAGCCGCAGATCTACATGAACCCCGAGGTCGCCGAGGTCGCCAGCTGGGACGGCAACGGCGGACGCTGGACCAACGTGCCCAAGAAGGGCGAGAAGCAGGTCAGCGAATACATCTCGGTGATGATGGTCGATCCGCGCAAGGGCGCGGTGACCCTGCCCGTCGACTATCCCGAGACCGTGCGCGTGGCCCTGCTGGAGCCCTACGCCGTGGTGCTCGACCGCACCGCGCTCAAGCGGCTGGGCGTGAAGGTGGGCGATCCGGCCACCCTGCGCGGCCACACCGTCTGGGTGCGCGGCGTCGTCGACGGCTATCCGGACATCAACCAGGCGACCGTCGTGGTCTCGCGCGACACCTTCCGCATGCTCGGCATGATGGAGAAGCCGGACAAGACCGGGCCCCTGATGGTGCGCCTGAAGGATCCGTCCAAGGCGATCGAGGTGCGCGACCAGCTCAACGCCGTCTCCGGCGGCCTCTATCGCGCCTGGACGCGGGCTGAGCTCTCCAAGGCCAACGAGGGCGCGCTGATGAAGGAACAGATCATCGGCGTCTTCCTGGGCTTCTCGGTGTTCCTCGGCTTCCTGATCGGGGTGGGCATCACCTCGCAGACCCTGCGCGGGGCGATCCTGGCCAACATCAAGGAGTTCGCCAGCCTGCGGGCGCTGGGCGTGTCCATGGGCAGCCTGCGCCTGATCGTGCTGGAGCTGTCGTTCTGGGTGGGCCTGGTGGGCCTGGCCGCCACCGGCGTCCTGACCTACGGCGTCTACCTGCTGGCCACCCACGGCGGCATGCCGATGGGCTTTCCGCTGAACTGGGTGATCCTGGTCGCCGTGCTGCTGATGGCGATCTCCCTGGCCTCGGGGCTGATGGCCCTGGGCGTGTTGAAGAAGAGCCAGCCGGCGGACCTGTTGCGATGAGCCCTTCCCTGCCCCAAGAGCCCGCCCGCGCCATCGAGGCCAAGGGCCTGATCAAGCGCTTCAAGACCGGCCGCACCCATATCGAGGTGCTCAAGAAGGTCGACTTCGACGCCCTGCACGGCGACGTGACCATGGTCATGGGCCCCTCCGGCTCGGGCAAGTCGACCCTGGTGGCGACGCTCTCGGGCCTCCTGAAGCCCGACGAGGGGGCGGTGACCGCGCTGGGCGAGAGCCTGTGGCGCCACCGGCCCGGCCGCATCGACCGGTTCCGCCTGGAGCACTGCGGCTTCATCTTCCAGGGCTTCAACCTGTTCGGCGCGCTCAGCGCCCTGCAGCAGGTGACCACCGTCCTGAAGTACAAGGGCTATTCGCCCGAGGAAGCCCGCCTGAAGGCCGAGATCGCGCTGGAGGAGGTGGGCCTTCGCCCGCGCATGCACCAGCGGCCGGCCGAGCTTTCCGGCGGCGAGAAGCAGCGCGTGGCCATCGCCCGGGCCCTCGCCAAGGAGCCGCGCCTGCTGTTCGCCGACGAGCCCACCTCCGCCCTCGACGGCGAGAACGGCCAGGTGGTGATCAAGCTCCTGCAGCGGGCCGCCAAGAGCCACGGGGCCGCGGTGATCTGCGTGACCCACGACCCGCGGCTGGAAGCCTACGCCGACCGCATCATCCACATCGAGGACGGCCGCATCCTGGACGACCGGCGCACGACGCCCGTCGCCTCCGCGCCCGTCCGCCCGACCGTCCCCCATTCCGCTTCCCTGGGAGCCTGAAGACCATGTTCGCCGCATTCCGCAGCCGCCGCACCCTCTGGATCGCCGGAGCCGCCGCCATCCTCCTGGCGGGCGGCGGAGCCGTGCTGGCGAGCCAGGCCGGCGCCAAGAAGGCCCAGGCGGCCCAGGCCGCGGCCGCCGCGCCGCAGAGCCCCTATCTCGCCATCGCCAACGGCAAGGCCGACGTGGAAGGCGGCCTGATCGAGGTGGCCGCCCGCACCGCCGGGGTGGTGCGCGAGGTGCTGGTCCAGGAAGGCGACACGGTGAAGAAGGGCCAGGTGCTGGCGCGCCTGGAGGACGACGAGCAGCGCCTGGCCGCAGACAGCGCCGCCGCCGCCGTGCAGCAGACCCGCGCCCAGGTGGGCCTCCTGGAGGTGCAGCTCGCCGCGGCCAAGCGCGAGTACGCCCGGCTGAAGGCCCTGTCGGCCTCCAACTTCGTCGCCGCCCAGAAGCTCGACCAGGCCGGCGACCAGACCCACGAGGCCGAGGCCAACCTGGCCGTCCAGCGCGCCGACATCGCCACCGCCGAGGCCAAGCTGCGCGAAGCCCGCTACAACCTGGAGCTCACGGTGATCCGCGCTCCGGCCGACGGGCGCATCGTGCGCCGCTACGCGAACCCCGGCTCCGGCGCCTCGACCCTGAACGTGTCGACCATGTTCGACCTGGAGCCCGACGCGCAGCGCATCGTGCGCGCCGAGATCTCCGAGGGCGCCCTGCCCTACGTCGCGGTGGGCCAGACCGTGGAGATCGCCCCCGAGCAGGATCCGGACAAGAGCTTCAAGGGCGTGGTGCTGCGCCGGGCCGGCGTGTTCGGCGCGCGCAAGCTGCAGTCCGAAGACCCCACCGAGCGCGCCGACGAACGGGTGGTCGAAGTGGTGGTCAGCGCCGACGACACCCCGTTCCTGGTGGGCCAGCGCGTCCTGGTGAAGTTCCTGCGCTCCCAATCGGCCCAGGCCGCGAGCCCGACGCCAGCGGCTTGACGCGCCTTCGTGTGCGCCGCAAAACCCGGCCCGAACTTGGAACCCCAACAGGGAACGGGAGAAGCAAATGGCGGACATCCGCTTCGACGGCAAAGTGGCCATCGTCACCGGCGCGGGCGGGGGCCTCGGCCGCCAGCACGCCCTGGAGCTGGCGCGGCGGGGCGCCAAGGTGGTGGTCAACGACCTGGGCGGGTCGGTGGACGGCTCGGGCGGATCGTCCGCGGCGGCTGACGCGGTGGTGGCCGAGATCAAGGCGGCCGGCGGCGAGGCCATCTCCAACGGCTCCTCGGTGACCGACGACGCGGGCGTGGCCCTGATGGTCAAGCAGGCCATGGACGCCTGGGGCCGCATCGACATCCTGGTCGCCAACGCCGGCATCCTGCGCGACAAGTCCTTCGCCAAGATGGAGATCGCCGACTTCGAGTTGGTGCTGAACGTCCACCTGATGGGCACGGTCAAGCCGGCCAAGGCGGTCTGGGAGATCATGCGCGAGCAGAACTACGGCCGCATCGTGGTCACGACCTCCTCGTCGGGCCTCTACGGCAACTTCGGCCAGTCCAACTACGGCGCGGCCAAGCTCGGCATCATCGGCTTCATGAACACGCTGAAGCTCGAGGGCCAGAAGAACAACATCCACGTCAACGCCATCAGCCCGGTCGCCGCCACGCGGATGACCGAGAACCTGATGCCGCCGGAAATGCTGGAGAAGCTGCGGCCGGAATACGTGACCCCGGGCGTGGTCTACCTCTGCTCGGAAGAGGCCCCCACGGGCGCGATCCTGGCGGCCGGCGCCGGCGTCTTCGCCGTCTCGCGCATCTACGAGACCGAGGGCGTCTACCTGGGCGAGGGCGGCCTGTCGGTGGAAGAGATCCGCGACAACTGGGAAAAGATCGCCGATCCGGAAGGCCAGAAGGCCTACTTCGCCGGCGGCGAACAGGGCGCCAAGTTCTTCCGCAAGCTGGCCGGCGGCTGAGCCGCGGCGAGCATCGCAAGCCTTCGACGGGCGGCCCTCGGGCCGCCCGTTTTGCGTTTGGGCGGCTGACGCCGGAGCCTTGGCCCTTCCTCTTCCGGATCGGCCGCCCGGGCCGCGCGCAGACGGCCTTCCAGCAAGTCTTGGGCGGGAGCGCACGCCGGCGCGGCGGCCGAACCTTGCCAAGGCTTAATCCGCGATTGCGTCGAAACCGCTTGCCTGGACCTCGGTTATCACGCGTAACCTGAGGGAAACGCGCAAGGCCGCCCGCAAGAGGCGTCCGCGAAGTCAGGGAGACGAACGCTTGGCCCAGGACCCTGCGCCGCAAGGGCGCCTTTCGCTTGGGGGCGTGCTCGCCTTCTGCGCCCCCAGCATTCCCGTTTCGGCCCTGGTGCTGGCGATCGCGGTCTACCTGCCCCGGCACTTCGCTAGCCATGTGGGCGTGAGCCTGGCGGCCGTCGGCGGCGCCTTCGCCACGGTGCGGATGATCGACATCGGCGTCGACCTGGCGCTGGGCCTGGCCATGGACCGCACCCGCACGCAGCTGGGCCGCTACCGCCTGTGGTTCATGATCGGCGTTCCGATCCTGACGCTGGCCGTCTACATGCTGTTCATGGCGCCGGTGGGCGTGGGCGTGGGCTACCTGATCACCTGGCTCCTGGTGATGTATCTGGGCACGTCGATCTTCGTGCTGGCGCACGCGGCCTGGGCCTCCACACTGGCGCCCAGCTACGACGAGCGCTCGCGCCTGTTCAGCTTCATCGCCGCCGTGGGCGTCGGCGGTTCGGTGACGGTGCTGCTGCTGCCGATCGTCGCCAAGCAGCTTGGCCAGAGCGACGCGGCCGGGGTGATGGCCATGGGCTGGTTCGTGGTGCTGCTCACCCCGCTCACCGTGGCCCTGGCGGTGTGGCGCACGCCCGAGCGCGTCCGCAAGGAGGACCATTCGGCGCACTTTCGCCTGCGCGACTACTGGGAGCTGGTCTCGCGCCCGACCATGGCGCGGATCATCCTGGCCGACCTGTGCCTGGCGCTGGGCCCCGGCTGGATGAGCGCCTCCTACCTCTTCTACTTCACCGACGCGCGCGGCTTCAAAACCGACCAGGCGAGCCTGCTCCTGGCGGTCTACATCCTGGCCGGCTTCTTCGGCGCGCCGGCGATCGGCCGGCTGGCCACCCGGATCAGCAAGCACCGCGCGGCGATGGTGGCCAGCGCCGGCTACTCGCTGCTGCTGCTCACCCTGCCCCTGGTTCCCCAGGGGAACATGCTGATCATGGCGGTCCCGATGTTCGTGCTGGGCTTCCTGGCCGCGGGCTTCACCGTGCTGGTGCGGGCCATGACCGCCGACATCGGCGACGAGGTGCGCCTGGAACAGGGCAAGGAGCGCTCGGGCCTGCTGTTCGCCATCACCACCCTGACCACCAAGGTCGCGGGCGCCTTCTCCATCTTCCTGACCTTCAACGTCCTGGAGGCGGTGGGCTATGTCGCCAAGGAGGGCGCGGTGAACACGCCCCAGGCCATCCACGGGCTGGAGCTGGCCTATCTGATCGGGCCGATCGCCTTCGTCATGGCCGGCGGCGCCTCGTTCATCGGCTACAGGCTGGACGCCAAGCGCCACGGCGAGATTCGCCGCCAGCTCGAGGCGCGGGACGCGGCCTTCGACGAGGCGCCGATCATCCAGAGCGTCACCGGCGAGCCGGGCATCGCGGCCGTACCCGAGCACAAGGGCGCCTAGGCGAATCATGGCGCCGCGGCAGACCCGGCCTTCGAATTTCCTTGCGCGCCGGCGCGGACGGGCGAAGATTTCCGCATTCATCACGCGCCCGCCAGAGGCGCGCCCAGACATATTTTAGGATTTGGAGACGCCCATGACAGCCCGCGCCGCCAAGGCCGGGACAGCCGCTCCCGGCGGCAAGCTTCCCACGATCACCATTCTAGCTTTCGCCGGCGCGGCCCTGCCGACAACGGGCCTGCTCCTGGCCCTGGGGGTCTATCTGCCCCGGTTCTACGCCGGCCACATCGGCCTCAGCCTGATCGCCGTGGGCCTGGCCTTCACCAGCGTGCGGCTGATCGACATCCTGTTCGACCCGATCATCGGCGCGGTGATGGACCGCACCACCACCGGCTTCGGCCGCTACCGGCCCTGGATGGTGATCGGCGCCCCGGTGCTGATGGGCTCGATCTACATGCTGTTCAATCCGCCGGCCGCCGCCGGCCAGGGCTATCTGATCTTCTGGCTGCTGGTGCTCTATGCGGGCGTTTCGATCCTGGTGCTGGCCCACGCCGCCTGGGGCGCGGCCCTAGCCTCCGACTATCACGAGCGTTCGCGGATCTACGGCTGGATGCACGCGGTGGGCGTGGCCGGCTCGGTGGTGCTGCTCCTGCTGCCCAAGCTGAGCGGCGGGGCCATCGACCCTGGACGCGGGCAGAGCATGGGCGCGGTGGGCTGGGTGCTGATCGCCGCCACGCCGATCTCCATCCTCCTGGCGATCCTGATCGCGCCGGAGAAGATGTCGGTGGACTCCACGCGCGAGCGGTTCGGACTCAAGGACTACTGGGACATGATCGCCAGGCCCTCCATGCGCCGGCTGATCCTGGCCGACCTGGCGCTGGCCCTGGGGCCGGGCACGACCACGGCGATCTACATCTTCTTCTTCCACGACGCGAAGGGCTTCTCGGTGGCGGCCACCAGCCTGCTGCTGATCCCCTACATCGGCGCGGGCATCATCGGCGCGCCGGCCTGGGCCAGGATCGCCCAGAAGTACGGCAAGCACCGCACCCTGATGGGGGCCACCATCTGCTACGCCGTCGCCCAGTCGGCGCTGATGGCGGTGCCCAAGGGCCTGCTGATCCCCACGGCCGTGGGCATGTTCTGCGTGGGCTTCGTGGCCAGCGCCTTCATCCTGCTGGTCCGGGCGATGGTGGCCGACGTGGCCGACGAGGTGCGCCTGGAACAGGGCAAGGAGCGGCTGGGGCTGCTCTACGCCATGGTCACCTCCACCCAGAAGGTCGGCACGGCGATCTCGGTGGGGATCATTTTCCCGATCCTGGCGGCCGTCGGCTACAACGCCTCGGACTCGGCGGTGAACACCGAGCAGGCCATCTTCGGCCTGGAGATGTGCTACCTGTTCGCGCCGATCGTCTTCGTGCTGGTCGGCGGGGCCTGCTTCTTCGGTTACGGCCTGAACGCCGAGCGCCACGCCGAGATCCGCCGCGCGCTCGACATCCGCGACGCCCAGGGCATGGAGAGCTCCATCGTCGAGCAGGTCACCGGCTCGCAGACCCTGCCGGACATCGCCGTGGAGCCGAAGCGGGGCTGACTCCTGCGTCGTCCTCCTCCGGGCGGCCGCAGGCCGAGCCCGGGGGATGACGGCGGCTCAGGGTCAGGCCAGCTTGCGCGCCAGCTCCACGAACACCTTGGCCGCGGGGCTGTCGGGCGCGGCGGCGGCCACCGGCCGGCCGTCGTCGCAGGCCTGGCGCAGGGCCACGTCCAGCGGCAGCTCGGCGAGCAGCGGAACCTGAAGCCGCTCGGCCTCGGCCGCCGCGCCGCCCTGGCCGAAGATCGGGATCGGCGCGCCGGTGGCCGGATCGGGGAAATAGGCCATGTTCTCGATCACCCCCAGGATCGGGGTGGCGGTCTTGCGGAACATGGCCGCGGCCCGGCGCGCGTCGATCAGGGCGATCTCCTGGGGCGTGGAGACGATCACCACCCCGTCCAGCTTCATCTTCTGGATCAGGGTGAGCTGGATGTCGCCGGTGCCCGGCGGCAGGTCCACCACCAGGACGTCCAGCGGCTCGGCTTCCGAGCCCCAGGCCACGTCGTGCATCATCTGACGCACGGCCGAGCTCGCCATCGGCCCACGCCAGATCATCGGCGCGCCCTCGTCCACCAGGAAGCCGATGGACATCACCTTCACCCCCCAGGCCTCCAGGGGGATCAGCTTCTTCTCCGGTCCGAACGCCGGCTCGCCGTCGGCGCCCAGCATCCGGGGGGCGGAGGGGCCGTAGACGTCGGCGTCGAGCAGGCCCGCGCGCAGGCCCGCCCGGGCGAAGGCCACGGCCAGGTTGGCCGAGACGGTGGACTTGCCCACCCCGCCCTTGCCGCTGGCCACCGCGATCACGCGCCTGACGTGAGCCGGGCGCTCGGCGTCGGCGGCTGGCGAGGGCGCGGCGTGGGGATCCTCGTTCACCCGCGCGCCGCGGCGCACGCGCGTGACCCCCGGCGCCGGCGGCGGCGCGGACGCCTCCACGGTCAGCACGACCTGGGCCTTGGCGACGCCCGGCACGGCGGCGAGGGCGCGTTCGGCCGCCTCGCGCACCGGCGCATAGAGCGCCGCGTCGCCCCTCGGCACCTCCAGCATGAAGCCGGCCCGTCCCGGCCCCACCGCCAGGCCGCGCACCAGGCCCGCCGACGACAGGCCCTGGCCGCTCTTGGGGTCGCGGATCTGGTCCAGGGCGGCGAGGATAGCGGCCCGATCGGGGGCTTCGGTGTCGGTCATAATGGCTTTGTTGTCTTGCTTTGCCTTCGCGCGGGCCTCATATCCGGCTGACAGCGCCGGTTTACAAGTCCGACCTCGGACAGAGCGGCGCAGCCGCGCCGAAGCGAAACGGAAAGACGACGCGACCAACGGATGCCTTGGAACGATAACGCCAACCCCGGCCCTTGGGGCTCGCCGCCGCCCAACGACGGTGATCAGGGGCCGGGCGGTCCTCGCCGCACCCCGCCCGGCGGACCTCGAGGCCCCCGCCGGCCGGACGGTCCGGACCTGTCGGCCCTGTTCGATCAGTTGAACCGGCGCCTGCGCGACCTGTTCGGCGGGCCCGGCGGCGGCGGCGTGCGTCCTGGCGCGATCGCCGTGATCGGCGGAGCGGCCTTCGCCCTGTGGGCGCTGAGCGGCTTCTACGTGGTCCAGCCCAACGAGCAGGCGGTGGTCACCACCTTCGGCGCCTATTCGCGCTCGGAATCGCCGGGCCTGCGCTACCACCTGCCCGCCCCCATCGAGCGGGTGGAGAAGGTGGCCGTGACCAGCCTGAACCAGATCGAGGTGGGCGGCAGCCCCGGCGCCGACATGCCCGAGGAGAGCCTGATGCTCACTGGCGACGAGAACATCGTCGACCTGGACTTCAGCGTGACCTGGCGGGTGGAGGATCCGGCCAAGTTCCTGTTCACCGTGCGCGACCCGGCCAGCTCGGTGAAGGCCGTGGCCGAGAGCGCCATGCGCGAGGTGGTGGGCAAGACGCCGCTGGAGGCGGTGCTGACCCGCGGCCGCGGCCAGGTGCAGACCGAGGCCGCCGAACTGATGCAGCACACCCTGGATAGCTGGGGCGCCGGCGTCAGCGTGGTGGAGGTGCAGATCCGTACCGCCAACCCGCCGCAGGAGGTGGTCGGCGCGTTCCGCGAGGTCGCCAACGCCGGCCAGGACGCCGAGAGCGCCGTCAACGAAGCCAACACCTATCGCAACCGGGTGATCAACGAGGCCAAGGGCGACGCGGCCAAGATCGTGCAGTCCGCCCAGGGCTACCGCGAGCAGTCGGTGCGCGAGGCCGTGGGCGACGCGGCCCGCTTCAATTCGATCTACGGCGAGTACCGCAGCGCGCCCGCCGTCACCCGCGAGCGTCTCTACATCGAGACGATGCAGCGGGTGCTGCAGAAGGCCAACAAGGTGATCATCGACGCCAAGGGCGCCACCGCCCCGATCATCCTGCCGCCGGACGCGTTCCAGGCGCGCGCCGGGGCCGCCAAGGCCGCCGCGCCGACCGTCGTCGCGCCCACCTCCGACAGCGGAGCCCAGCCATGAGCCGTCGCCTCGTCCTCCTGGCGGTGGCGGCCTTCGGCGTGCTGGTGCTCGCCGCCAACACCCTGTTCGTCGTCGACCAGCGCGAGCAGGCCATCGTCCTGCGCCTGGGCGAGCCGGTGCGCGTGATCAACGCCACCAAGGACTCCGGTCCCGGCCTGAAGATGAAGGTCCCGTTCATCGAGAACGTGATCAAGCTGGACAAGCGCAATCTGGCGCTCGAGGCCGACCAGGAGGAGATCATCGCCGCCGACCAGGAACGCCTGGTGGTGGACGCCTTCGTGCGCTACCGCATCTCCAGCCCGCTGCAGTACTACCGCACCCTGCGCGACGAGCGGATCGCCAGCGACCGTCTGGAGCGGCTGGTGAACTCGTCCCTGCGCCAGGTGCTGGGCTCGGCCACCTCCAACGACATCGTCTCGGGCAAGCGCGGCGAGCTGATGGCCCAGGCCAAGACCGACGTGGCCCAGCGCGCGGCCGCCTCGCAGCTCGGCATCACCGTCATCGACGTGCGCATCAAGCGCGCGGACCTGCCGGCCGCCAACCAGGCGGCCGTCTATCGCCGCATGAAGACCAGCCGCGAGCAGGAGGCCGCTCAGATCCGCGCCGTCGGCGAGCAGCAGAAGCGCGAGATCATCGCCGCCGCCGACAAGGAGGTGGCCATCACGCTGGCCACCGCCACCGAGGAAGGCGAGAAGACCCGAGGCGAAGGCGACGCCCAGCGCACCCGCATCTTCGCCCAGAGCTTCGGCAAGGATCCGGGCTTCGCCGCCTTCTACCGTTCGATGCAGGCTTACGAGGCCTCGTTCGGCGACGGCGGCACCACCATGGTGCTCAGCCCCGACAGCGACTTCTTCAAATACTTCGAGCGCGGCCCTAGCGCGCGCTAGGGCCTGGGCTCAGACGATCGCCGGCGCGCCCGCGACGGCCTCGGCCAGGGCGGCCAGCGCCCGTTGCAGCACCTCGCGCCGGCTGGGTCCGCCCAGCGAGATCCGCGCGCCGGGCGGCGCGCCGGCCGGGTCCGGGGCGAAGGCCTCGGCGGTGACCAGCGCCAGCCCCCGCCGCTGCGCGGCCAGGCGCAGCCGCTCGCAGGCGCGAGCGTCCTCCAGCGGCAGCCAGACATGCAGGCTCTCGGGCCCGCCCACGGCCCGCGGCAGGAGCCGGCCGGCCAGGGCGCGCCTGGCCCGCGCCTCGGCCTTCACCGCCTCCAGCAACCGCTCGGCCGCGCCCTCGCGGATCCAGCGGCTCGCCACGGCCGCCGTCAGCGGGCACGGCATCAGCGCCATCGCCCGCAGGGCCTCGGCCGCCTCGCCCGTGCGGTCCGGCGGACAGACCAGATAGGCGATGCGCAGGCCGGGACTGAGGCACTTGGCCAGGGTGGCGATGTGGAACGTCCGCTCCGGCCGCAGGGCGGCGATCGCCGGCGGCGGCGCGTCCATCAGGCGGCTATAGGGGTCGTCCTCGATGATCCAGGCGCCGTGGGCGGCCGCCGCGTCGGCCAGGGCCCGGCGGCGCTCCACCCCCATGGTGCGCGTGGTGGGGTTCTGCATGGCCGGCACGACGTAGAGCGCCGACGGCGCCTCGCGCGCGCACAGGGCCTCGAACGCATCGGGCCTGAGCCCGTCCTCGTCCGCCGGGCAGGCCAGCAGGCGCAGCCCCAGCCGCCTGGCGGCGGCCAGTACGCCCGGATAGGTCAGGGGCTCGACCACCACCGCGTCGCCCGGCTTGCAGGTCAGGCTGAGCGCGGCCGCCAGGGCGGCCTGGGCGCCCGGGCTCACCAACAGCCGGTCGGGCGGCGCGCGGCCCAGCACCGGCTCCAGCCAGCGCGCGCCGGCCGCCCGCTGGCCCGCCGTGCCCAGGCCCGGGTGGTAGCTCATCAGCACGGCGGGGTCGGCGTGGCGCAGGATGTCGGCGGTCGTGTCGGCGATCAGCGCCCCCAGCGACACCTCCAGCGGCGGCGGGGGCAGGTTCATGCTGAGGTCGACGAACCCGGCCTCGTCGTCCTCCGCGCGCGCCCGCACGAAGGTGCCGCGCCCCACCGTCCCTTCGACCAGCCCCCGGGCGCGGGCCTCCGAATAGGCGCGGGTGATGGTGGTCAGGTCGACGCCCAGCCGCCCGGCGGCGGCCCGCTGCGCCGGCAGGCGGTCGCCGGGATTGAGCCGGCCCTCGCGCACTGCGGCGGCCAGCGCCTCGACGATACGCTCGTAGATCGGCCCCTGGCCGCCGCGCGCGGCCTCGAGCCAGTCGTCGTCGGCGCCGGACATGCGGCTTGCCCTCCCTGACATGAATCCATACATTATACGTATATTGTATGGCTCTCAAGGCCGATTGTATGGGAAGGTTGTCCGATGACCCAATATCCCAACGCGCCCTCCAGCCTCGTGGCCGGTCTGCGCTGCCGTTGCCCCCGTTGCGGCGAGGGGCGCGTCTTCAGCCGCTTCCTGACGGTCGCCGACCATTGCGAGGCGTGCGGGCTGGATTTCGGCTTCGCCGAGCCGGCGGACGGGCCGGCCTTCTTCGTGATGAGCGGGGTGGGCATCCTGGTCATCGCGCTCTGGGCGATCTGGGCGGTGATCGCGCGCCCGCCGATCTGGGCGCAGTTCGCCGTGGTGACGCCGGCCCTGGTGGGCGGCTGCCTGGCGTGCCTTAGGCCGGTGAAGGCCTGGCTGATCGCCGAGCAGTTCGTGCACAAGGCCGGCGAGGGCCAATGGGAAAGCCTGGGCGTCCATGGCGAGCCGCCCAAGGGCTACCGCTGGTAGACGATGGCCGGCAGGGCGGCGAGCACGCGGGCGAGGCTCTCCTCGGGGCGCGGGGCGTCCGAGATCTCCAGGACCGGGCACGGCAGGGTCTCCAGCCAAGCGCGTTGCCGCTGCAGGCTGCGGCCGCCGAAGCCCGGCCGGTCGTAGCTGCGCGCCCACTCGACGAACTCCAGGTGGGCCTCGTGCATCCGCCCGCCCGGCTCGATCTCGGCGCCGTAGCGCTGGCGCTCGCGCTCCAGGAGCCGGGCGATGCGCACCTGCGGCGGCACGTAGAGGAAGACCGCCAGATCGAAGCTCGGGACGAACACGTCGCCCCAGCCCATCATCGAGCCGGACACCACCCAGTGCTCCCGCCCCTCCATGTCCGCGGCCATCATGGCGACGCGCGCCTCGGGCGGCCGCCGCGTCGTGAACGGCGGATCGGTCTGCTCCCAGAAGTAGGCGTCGGTGTCCAGGTGCGCGCCGCCGAGGCGGGCGGCGAGCGCCGCGCCCAGGGTGGTCGTGCCCGAGGCCGACGCGCCGACGATATGCACCCGCGCCACCGCCCCCTCCCCCGCGGCGCCGGCCGGCCCTAGGCCGCCTCGCCGAACTGCAGGGCCGCCAGGCGCGCGTAGAGCCCGTTCTTGGCGACGAGCTGGGCGTGGGCGCCCTGCTCCACCACCCGGCCCTGGTCCATCACCACGATGCGGTCGGCCTTGAGCACGGTCGCCAGGCGGTGGGCGATGACCAGGGTCGTGCGCCCGCTCATGGCCTCGTCCAGCGCCCGCTGCACGAGCTGCTCGTTCTCCGCGTCCAGGGCGCTGGTGGCCTCGTCGAGCAGCAGGATCGGCGCCTGGCGAACCAGGGCGCGGGCGATGGCCAGCCGCTGGCGTTGGCCGCCGGACAGGCTGCGGGCGCGCTCGCCCACGGGGGTGTCGAAGCCCTGCGGCAGCGCCTCGACGAAGCCCTCGGCCTGGGCGGCGCGCGCGGCGGCGCGCACGGCCTCCAGGTCGGCGTCCGCGCGGCCGAAGCGGATGTTGTCGACGGCCGAACCGGAGAACAGCGGCGCGTCCTGGGCCACCAGCGCCATGCGCGCGCGCACCTCGGCCGGATCGGCCTCGCGCAGGTCCACCCCGTCCACCAGCACCGCGCCGGCCTGGGGATCGAAGAAGCGCAGCAGCAGGCGGAAGACCGTGCTCTTGCCCGCGCCGGAGGGGCCGACCAGGGCCACCCGCTCGCCCGGCGAGACCGACAGGGAAAAGCCGTTCAGCGCCGGCAGGTCCGGCCGGGCCGGATAGGCGAAGGTGACGTCGGCGAAGCTGATCGACCCTCGCGCCGGCTGCGGCAGCGCCTTGGGCTGGGCCGGCGCGGCGATGCTTGGCTTGGCGTCCAGAAGCGAGGAGATGCGCTCCATGGCGCCGGCCGCCTTCTGCACGTCGCCCCAGGTCTCGCCGAGGGCGCCCACCGAGCCGGCGGCCATCACCGCCAGGAAGGCGAACTGGAACAGCGCGCCCCAGGACAGCGACCCGCGCAGGCCGGCGTGCACGCCCAGCCAGAAGATCGCGACGATCCCGCCGAACACCAGGCCGATCACCGCCGCGGTCATGGCGGCCCGGGCGGTCATGCGCCGCAGCGAGGTGGCGAAGGCCGTCTCCACCGCCCCGCCGAACACCTCGGCGGCGGCCCGCTCGCGGCCGAAGGCCTGCACGGTCTCCAGCGCGTCCAGGGTCTCGCCGGCGTGGCCGACGGCGGCGGCGAACTGGTCCTGGGTGGAGGCGGTGAGCTTGCGCACCCGCCGCCCGAACAGGAAGAGCGGCGCCAGCACCACCGGAAAGATCAGCAGCACCAGGCCGGTCAGGTGCGGGCTGACCCACACCAGCATGATCAGCGCGCCGATCAGCATCAGAAGGTTGCGCAGGGCCACCGAGATCGAGGTCGACATCAGGCTCTCGACGATCTGGATGTCGGTGGTCAGCCGGGAGAGCACCTCGCCGGTGCGCACGGTCAGGAAGAAGGCCGGGTCCAGGGTCAGGATGTGGGCGTAGACGGCCTTGCGCAGGTCGGCGACCACCCGCTCGCCGAGCTTGGTGACGAAGAAGTAGCGCAGCGCCGAGGAGGCCGCGAGCACCAGGGCCAGGCCGCCCAGCAACAGGAACCAGGGGTCCACCGCCTCGGGCGAACCGCCGCCGGCGCGGATCTTGGTGAGGTTGTCCACCAGCAGCCGCAGCGCGCCCGACAGGCCCAGGGTGGAGGCGGTGGCGGTGACCAGGAAGACGCCGGCGGCGGCCACGTCGGCCTTGTGGTGAGTCATGAACGGCCACAGCCGCCTCAACGCCCCGATGTTCCGACTACGCCCGCGCCGCCCCGCCGCCTCGCTGATGCTCTGGGCCAATTCGGCGCCGGCGCTCGGCCGCCCGTCCACCGGAATCGCGGCCGCTTCTTCACTCATCGATTATGCGTCCTTGCCTTGGACCCGCCTTGTCCTGTATAGGCGCGGGCTTCCTGCGGAACCGCTTTGGCGGGACCGTACGCTTTGGATGCTCCTTTACGTCGGTTGCGCGCGATGAAACAAGACACCCATCCGGACTATCACTTCATCACCGTGGTGATGACGGACGGCACCACCTATCAGACCCGTTCCACCTACGGGGCCGAAGGCGCGACGCTGCACCTGGACATCGACCCGAAGACCCACCCGGCCTGGACCGGCGGCAACCAGACGCTGCTGGACCGCGGCGGCCGCGTGTCGCGCTTCAACGCCAAGTTCGGCGCCTTCACCCGCAAGTAAGGCGCTCGGGGCCCCGCCCCGGAATCGCACGCTGGCGAGCCGGCCGCGGAGACGCGCGCCGGCTTTCTCGCGTTTGAGGGTTCGTCCCGGCCGCCAAGATGCTCCCCCTCTGGGGGAGCTGGCCCGGAGGGCCTGAGGGGGACCATGACTCGTCCCACCTGCTGAGCGATCCGGAGCGCCGGGCTTGTGGCGAGTGCGAGCGGCCGGCCGCCGACTCAAAGTCCCCCTCAGCCGGCTCCGCCGGCAGCTCCCCCAGAGGGGGAGCATCTTGACCCCGCTTCACAAGTCCGGGGAGCCACCCCAACGAAAAACGCCCCCCGCGAAGCGGAGGGCGTTTTCCGGTGTTTCGGTGAAGAGGCGGCTCAGCCGCCGAAGGCCGTGCGCAGGCGGTCGAACTGGGTGAGCACGGCGTTGGGGACCTCTGTCTCGGCCTCCTCGGCGTACATGCGCTTGTCCAGGTGGCGCACCCGCTCGTAGAGGCGCTCGGAACGGTCCAGCAGCGCCAGGAGATTGCCCGGCAGGCCGTCCAGGGCCTCGGGCGACTGCGGGCGGCAGACGTCCTCGGCGGCCAGGCGGTAGCGATCGTCGCAGGCGGCCTCGGGGGCCATGTCGCCCTCGCGCACCGCGCGCTGCACCAGGAGCCAGGAGGCCACCTGCATCAGGCGGGTGGTCAGGCGCATGCTCTCGGCGGCGTAGGCCAGGGCGGCGTTGCGGGACAGGAGCTTGGATTCCTGGCGCCCGGAGCCATCCAGATAGCCGGCGGTCTCCTCCACCAGGCTCATGCCCTCCTGGAACGTCCGGTCAAAGAGTTCCGACCGGGCGAAATCCTGGATCACGTCGGCGCGCCAGGGCCGATCCGGCGCCTTGAAATCGCTCATTTGGCTTCCTTCAGCCCCTCGTTGTGTACTCGGCGGACAGACTGCCCGCCCCGAAAAGCGACGGTCTGCAACGGTTGTGCCACACCGCCCGCCAACGTCTAGTTAAGACCTTCCCAATCCGGGCGCCCCGCGTCCGGGCGGCGGCGCTGCCCGCGCGCCCCGCTCAGTCCGCCTTCCTGCCGAACAGGGCGTCGGCCGCCGCGCGGCCCGCCTGCTTCTTCTGGATCTGCGCGCGGGCCCGGGCGATCTCGCCCTCGAGCAGGGCGATGCGCTCCTCCAGTTCGGCCACGCCATAGAGCTCCAGATCCTCGCGCGTCGCCTCGACCAGGCGCTGGCCGCGACCGATCCGCACGTCCGCCGGCTCGTCAACCATGGCGAAGTCCCCTTGCCGCCGCCACATCCGGCGTTATCCAAGCCGCATCCCCGGCGCCGCGCAAGACCAGGAAGGCCACACCATGAGCCAATCGACCGACGAGACCATGACCGCCATCGCGGTGGAGGGCGGCAAGGGCCCGGCCTCGGCCCTGCATCCGGCGATCCTGCCCCGGCCCAAGCCGGGCCCCGACCAGATCCTGATCAGGGTGAAGGCCGCCGGGGTGAACCGGCCCGACATCATCCAGCGCCTGGGTTTCTATCCGCCGCCGCCCGGCGCGCCCGCCACCCTGGGCCTGGAGGTGGCCGGCGAGGTCGCCGAGGGCGCGGGCCGCTGGAAGGTCGGCGACAAGGTCTGCGCGCTCCTGGGCGGGGGCGGCTACGCCGAATACGCCGTGTGCGACGCGCGCCACGCCCTGCCGATCCCGGACGGCCTGGACTTCACGGAAGCCGCGGGCCTGCCCGAGACCGTCTTCACGGTCTACGCCAACGTCTTCGAGCACGGCGGCCTGAAGGCCGGCGAAACCCTGATGATCCACGGCGCCACCAGCGGCATCGGCGTCACCACCATCCAGATGGCCAAGGCGGCCGGGGCGCGGGTGATCGCCACCGCCCGCGGCGCCGACAAGGCCGCCGCGGCCAAGGCCCTGGGCGCGGACATCGCCGTGGACGCCACCGCCGAGGACTTCGCCGAGGTCGCCAAGGCCGCCGGCGGCTGCGACGTGATCCTGGACATGGTGGGCGGCAACTACTTCCCGAAGAACCTGGACGCCCTGAAGACCGGCGGGCGGCTGGTGCACATCGCCGCCCAGGCCGGCGGCGACGTGAGCTTCAACATCATGCGCCTGATGCAGAAGCGGGCGGTGATCACCGGCTCGACGCTGCGCCCGCGCGACGCCGACGAGAAGGCCCGCCTGGCCGGCGAGGTGGAGCGGGTGGTCTGGCCGTGGATCGCCGCGGGCAAGGTGCGCCAGAAGGTGGACCGGACCTTCCCCCTGGAAAAGGCCGCCGAGGCCCACGCCTTCCTGGAGAGCGGCGCCCACGTGGGCAAGGTGGTGCTGACCGTCGACTAGGACGGGAAGCCTACCGACCATTCGAACCTATGCACGAAGCCGTCGCGCCGGCGGCATGGTTCATGTCAAAACCGTAAGATCATAACCGTTGACGGGCCTGGCCGGCTCACCCAGGGTTCGCCCGCACCCTTTCGCCCAGGCTCGTCAAACCCATTCTTTCAGGTTCATACCCGGCGTTCGAAGTTGTGGCGCAATCCCGGCCAAGGCCAGGCGGCCGCGCCGCCGTCAGCCGCCTTGTCCAGGAGCACCGCCGCCCATGACCACAGCCGCCACGCCCGCCAAGGGCGGCCTGCGCCAGTCCACCAAGCTGTTCTACGGCTTCGGCTCGGTCGCCTTCGGGGTGAAGGACCAGGGCTTCAGCTACCTGCTGCTGATCTTCTACAATCAGGTGGTGGGCCTGTCGTCCGAGGTGGTGGGCCTAGCGATCATGATCGCCCTGGTGTTCGACGCCTTCCTGGACCCGATCGTCGGCCAGCTTTCCGACAACTGGCGCTCGCGCTGGGGCCGGCGACATCCGTTCATGTACGCCGCGGCCCTGCCCGTGACGCTGTCGTACCTCTTGATCTGGAACCCGCCGGCCTGGTCGCACCAGGCGCTGTTTTTCTACCTGATCGTCACGGCGGTCATGATCCGCAGCTTCATCACCCTCTATGAGATTCCCAGCACCGCCATGGCCGCGGAGCTGACCACCGAATACGACGAGCGCACCACGGTGCTCAGCTACCGCTACTTCTTCGGCTGGGTCGGCGGGCTGACCATGACGCTGGCGGCCTTCCAGATCTTCCTGAAGCCCGATGCGGCGCACAAGGTCGGCCAGCTCAATCCGGCCGGCTACTCGCACTACGGCCTGGCCGCGGCCCTGGTGATGCTGACGGCCATCCTGGTCTCGGCGATCGGCACGCACCGGGAGATCCCCAACCTGCGCGAGCCGCCGCACCGCAAGCTCACCGCGCGCCAGTTCCTGGGCGAGATGGCCGCGACCCTGGCGCACAAGTCGTTCCTGACGATCCTGATGTCGGCCCTGTTCACCGCCATGGCGGCGGGCCTGGTGCTGTCGCTGAACCTCTACCTGAACACCTACTTCTGGCAGCTCAGCGCCAAGCAGATCTCGCTGTTCGTCCTGGGCAACTTCGGCTCGGCGGCCCTGGCCTTCATCTTCGCCGCGCCGCTCGGCAAGCGCTTCGGCAAGAAGCCGGCGGCGATCGCCCTGAAGATCTCGGCCTTCGTGATCGGTTCCGCGCCGATCGTCCTGCGCCTGATCGGCGCCTTCCCGCCCAACGGCCACCCGGCCGTGGTGCCGATCCTGTTCGCCCAGACCATCGTGTCGACGGCCCTGTCGATCATGTCGGCCATCCTGCTGAGCTCGATGATCGCCGACGTGGTCGAGGATTCCGAACTGCGCACCGGCCGGCGCTCGGAGGGGCTGTTCTTCTCGGCCGCGGCGTTCGTCAACAAGGCGGTCTCGGGCGTCGGCATCTTCACCGCCAGCCTGATCCTCCTGGCCGTCGGCTTCCCGCGCAACGCCGACCCGAGCACCGTCAGCGCCGAGGTCGTGCGCAACCTGGGCCTGGTCTACGTGCCGGTGCTGGGCGGGCTTTACATCGTCGCGATCCTGTTCCTGCTGGGCTACCGCATCACCCGCCAGAGCCACGAGGATTCGCTGCGCAAGCTGGCGGCCGCCGCCGACCGGGTCGAGGAGCAGGCTTCGCCGGACACGGCGGCCTAGGAGACGGGGCGCCCTAGCGCTCGAAAATCCCCATCAGGAGCGGCCGCACGAAAACCGCCGGCGCGCCCTTCTGGCTGAGATCCGGAATCCAGAAGCGCAGCTCGGCGCCGGCGTTGAGCGTGGCGTTCAGCATCTGGGCGGCGATGAAGGGATCGACCGGGCGGATCGAGCCCTCGGCCACCCCGTCGGAGATCATCGAGGCGAAGCGGTCCGACACCCGCGTGGAGCGCTGCACCATCTCCTCGCGGATCGCCTCGGGCAGGGCGCTGAGCGCCGAGGCGCGCAGCAGCGGGCCGTGGCTGGAGAGCTGGTATTCGGTGAGGGCGGCGGCGGCGGTGATCAGCCGCGTCCAGTGGTCGGCCGGCAGCGCCATGGCCAGGCGCTGGACCTGGCGCATCACCTCGAAGGTGCGGTCGAAGCAGGCCACCACCAGATCGTCCTTGGCCTCGTGGTGGTGATAGAAGCTGCCCTTGGTGACGTTGAGCTCGGCCGAGATCAGCTCCACCGAGGCGCCGCGATAGCCGCGCCGGTTGATCAGCCGCGTGGCGGCCAGCAGGAAGGTCTCGCGCGACGCCGCGGACGGATCCTGCAGCGGCAGGTCCGGCAAGGGCTGCGGCGTCCAGGCGCGCCCGGGGCCGGCGATGCCGTGCATCAGCACGTCGAACATCCGCTCGCGGATGCGCGGATAGTCCTCCGGGTCGTACTTCGGCAGCCAGGCCGCCGCCCAGAAGAGCTGCTCCAGCAACATGTGCGTGCGCGCCGTCGCCCGCCCGCGCGACATCCAGTCAAGCTCGGGGGCCTCGAACAGGCTGCGCGCCTTGCGGAACACCTCCATGAAGGCGGCCATCACCTCGGTGCGCTGCGGCTCGTTGAGCGCGCGGATGTCGGCCAGGCTCGGCGGCGCCGGCGCCTCGCCCACGGCGGTCAGGCGCAGGCGCTCCAGATGCAGGTCCAGGAGGCGGTGCAGCCGCCGCTCCGGCGTCGACTCGGCCAGCGCCTGCCCGGCGATCGCGGCCAGGCCGTCCACCCCGCGCATCAGGCAGGCGGCGGCCAGCTCGTCCTTGCGCTTGAAGTAGTAGGTGACGCTGGTGGTCGACAGGCCCACGGCCGCCGCCGCGGTGGCGAGCGTCAGGCCCTTGACGCCCTGGCGGTTCAGGATGGCGGTGGCCGCGTCCAGTATGGCCTCGCGCTTGCGTTCGAAGCGGGCCGTGGACCTCGCGGCGTTACGGTCGGCCATAAGCCCGGGACGCTCCTCGGCGCGGCGGAAGGGAATTGGCGGAAAGGCCGCGCGGCGTCCTGTCTATCAAATCGCCGCCCATTCGTAAAAGCGGTACGGTCCTAGGGCTCGCGGGCGTTCAGTTCGGCGACCCGGCGCAGCAGGTAGTTGGTGCGCATGGCCGTGATCAGGCCGTTGATGATCTCCACCCCCGCCTGGGCCAGGGTCGCGGCCTCCGGCGTGGCGAAGGCCCCCGGCACGCGGGTGAAGAAGCGCTCGATCTCGCGGGCGGTCATCGGCCAGAGGGTCTCGGCGTAGACGCCCACATCCTCGGCGTAGAAGCCGTTGTCGGGATTGAAGCCCGCCGCCTTGGCCCGGCCCCAGGCGCGCACCACCGCCATGTCGGCGGCCGACAGCGCCCCGTCCTCGATGAAGATCACCTTGTCGCCGGCCATGGTCTGGATCTCGGCCTCGGTGACGCCGGTCTCGCGGGCGGCGGCGGCGAGCGGCGTCGGCCCGCCGGGGGCCAGGCCCGCCGTCAGGGTGTCGTCGAGGCCGGGAATGCCCGCCACCTCGCCGTGGCTCGGCCGGTCCAGCAGGGTCTTGATGAAGGCCAGCGGCAGGTAGCGCTCGGCCTGCAGCCGCTTGATGGTGGCCAGGCGGCGCACATGCTCGTCGCCATAGACCGCCACGTTGGGCTTGGGCCGCTCCGGCTCCGGCAACAGCCCCAGCCGGATGTAGTAGCGGATGGTCTCGCGACCGACGCCGCTCCTCGCCTCTAGCTCCTGCATCTTCACGGGGGCGAGGCTTGGCGGAGGTCCCGACCGGGGTCAAGCCTCCGCCCTGCCGACGGGCCCGCGCTCAGGCCGGCTCCGCCGCCTTGGCCCTGTCGACCACGCTCTGCACATAGGCCCGCCGCGCGTCGAACTCCTTGGCGATGGTCTCGTCGGACTCCTGCAGCGCCTGCACGTCGGTGTCGGCGAAGCCGAGGATGCCCATCTCACCGTAGCCCTTGCGGATGGTCTCGCCCCACAGGCCGATGTCCTTGACGATCGGCACGATGCGCGTGAACAGCGACGAGCGGAACATCTGCATGAAGCCGGAATCGTACATGTGCTCGGCGCACTTGGCCGGGTCCAGCCCGAGGTTCCGCCACACCTCCACCGCGTCGAAGCGGTCGCGCATCAGGTAGCAGGCCTCCAGCAGGAACTCCTCGCGCTCATCCCGCTCCTTCTGGGTCAGGTGCGGATAGTAGTCGCGCAGCGCCAGCCGGCCGAAGGCCACGTGGCGGCTCTCGTCCTGCATGACATAGGCGTTCACCGCCGCGGCCAGCGGGTTCTGAGCGTGGTCGCGGATCTGCTGGAAGGCGGCCAGGGCCAGCCCCTCGATCACCACCTGCATGCCGAGGTAGGTCATGTCCCAGCGGCTGTCGCGCAGCACCTGGTCGATCAGCTCGCGCAGCGGCGCGGTCATCGGATAGGCGACCTCGAACTTCTGCAGCAGGCGGTTGTAGGTCTCCACGTGCCGCGCCTCGTCGATCACCTGGGTCGAGGCGTAGAACTTGGAATCGGCGTCCGGCACCTGGGTGACGATCTTGGCCGCGCAGATCAGCGCGCCCTGCTCGCCCTGCATGAACTGGCTGAGGTTCCAGGCCTGGAAGTGGCGGCGCACCTTGGCCTTCTCCTGGCGCGACATCTTCTCGTACTGGTCCATGCCGGAGATCGGCAGCATGGCCTCGGGAAGCTGCTGGGGATTGTCCTCGTCGATCTCCTGCGACCAGTCGATGCGGCTCTCGGCGTCCCACTGCATCTCCACCCCCTTGCGGTAGAGACCCATCATGGCCGCCCGGCCCTCGTCGTAGTCCCAGTTGAACAGGACGTCGTAGTTCTGCGGAACCGCCCAATGCGTCTCGGTGGGCGGAATGGCGTAGATATCCCGGATCGCGGTCATGCGATGGCTCCCGAAGTCGTTTCCTCCACGGGTCTGACGCCCGCGCGGGAGCATGAAGCCACAGAATGCGTAGTCTGACTACGCGTTTTAGCCGGCCGCCCTCAGGCGTCTTCCAGCAGCGTCCGGACCTCGTGCAGGTCGCCGGCGACGCGCACGCACAGGCCGTGCATCTCCTCGGTGGCGGCCAGGAGGTCGGGCACCATCACCGTCATCATGCCGGCGGACGAGGCCGAGCGGACGCCGTTGTGGGAATCCTCCAGGGCCAGGCACAGGACCGGGTCCACCCCCAGCCGCTCGGCGGCCAGCAGGTAGGGGTCCGGCGCCGGCTTGCCCCGCGCATAGTCGCCCTTGGCCACGATCGCGTGGAAGCGCGGGATCACGCCGCTGGCCCGCAGGTGCGAATCCACCGCCCGGCGGCTCGACGAGGTGGCGATGGCCCGCGGCAGCTTCAGATCGTC
The DNA here is from genome assembly GCF_041916435.1 of Phenylobacterium sp. GTDB lineage: Bacteria > Pseudomonadota > Alphaproteobacteria > Caulobacterales > Caulobacteraceae > Phenylobacterium. The sequence goes on from NZ_JAYRZM010000006.1 coordinate 362,263, forward strand.
CAGATGATCGAGCAGTTCCACCGCGCCGGGCTTCAGCGCCACGCCCGCCTCGATCATCTGCTCGGCCAGGTCCAGCACCCGGCTGTTGAAGGCCTGGACCGGGAAGTCGTCGCCGTAGTGGCCGGTGAGCAGATGGGCGTTGTCGGGCAGGCCGATCATGGCGCGGAACACGTCCATCGACATGGGATGGCCCATCTGGCCCATCACCTCGGTCATGGCGTCGCGATAGACCGCCTCGGTGTCGACGAGGAGGCCGTCCATGTCGAAGACGACGGCGCGGACGGGACGCGGCAGGACCATGGCGCGGTCTATACGGATTTCGCGGGCCCAGCGGAACTCAAGCCGCGCTTCAGTCCGTTACGAAGGCCTCGGCCTTGTAGCCCTGGAAGTAGAGCAGCGCCGTCAGGTCGGCGTGGTCGACCTTGGCGTCGGCCTGGGCCGCGACGATCGGCTTGGCGCGGTAGGCCACGCCCAGCCCCGCCGCCTCGATCATCGCCAGGTCGTTGGCGCCGTCGCCGACGGCCAGCGCGTCCGACGCCTTCAGTCCCTGGGCCGCGATCTCCTCCTTCAGCGCCGCCAGCTTGGCTTCGCGCCCGAGGATCGGCTCGTGCACCACGCCGGTCAGCGCCTCGGGCGTGTGCCCCAGCCGGTTGGCGCGGTTGGCGTGGAAGCCGGCGGCCTCGGCCACGCGGCCGGTGAAGAAGGTGAAGCCGCCGGACACCAGCACGCAGCGCGCGCCGTGGGCGGCCATGGTGCGCACCATGGTCCGCGCGCCGGGGTTGAGCCGCACGCGCTCGTCGTAGGCGCGCTGCAGGTCGCCCATCGGCAGGCCCTTCAGCATGGCCACCCGCTCGCGCAGGGCGCCCTCGAAGTCCAGCTCGCCGCGCATGGCCCGCTCGGTGATCGCCGAGACCTGCGCCTTGACGCCGGCGAAGTCGGCCAGCTCGTCGATGCACTCGCAGCCGATGATGGTGGAATCCATGTCGGCGACCAGCAGGTGCTTGCGCCGGCCCTCCCAGGGCTGGACGCAGACGTCGATCGCCTGGCCCTCCAGCGCCGCCTCGGCCAGCGCGCGGATGCGGGCCACGTCCTCGCCCTCGACCAGCAGGTCCAGCGCGCCGGGCCCGAGCGGGCGAGGCTCCTTGACGCGGGCGCGCGCGCCTGCGAGCGCTGAGGCGATGGCGGGCGCGGCGGCTTCGGCGGCGCCGGCGTCCGGACTGACGAGGGTAAGGGCGATCTGCATGGAGCCCCGCATCTGGCTGATCGCCGGCCCCACCGCAAGCGGCAAGTCGGCCCTGTCGCTGCGGCTGGCCGCGCAGGCGGACGGCGAGATCGTCAACGCCGACTCCATGCAGCTCTACGCCGACCTGCGCCTGCTCACCGCCCGGCCGAGCCCCGAGGAAGAGGCCCAGGCGCCGCACCACCTGTTCGGCGTGGCCGACGCGGCCGACGCCTGGTCCACGGGCCGCTGGCTGCGCGCGGCCCTTGAAGTGCTGGAGGCGATCGCCGCGCGCGGCCGCACGGCGATCGTGGTCGGCGGCACCGGCCTCTACTTCCGCGCCCTCACCGAAGGGCTGGCCGACATCCCGGCGATCCCGGCCGAGACGCGCGCCGCCGCCGAGGCCGACTTCGAGGCGATGGGCGAGGACGCCTTCCGCGCGCGCCTGGCCGGGGGCGATCCAGCCGCGGCCCGGCGCATCGCCGCCGGCGACCGCCAGCGGCTGGTGCGCGCCTGGGAGGTGCTGGCCGCCACCGAGACGGCGCTTTCCGACTGGCAGGCGGCCACAGGCCCCGCCCTGGCGGCCGGCGCCTGGCGCGGCGTGGTGCTCGAGCCCGACCGCGCCGCGCTCTACGCCCGCTGCGACGCGCGGCTGGCGGCGATGGTCCAGGCCGGGGCGCTGGACGAGGTGGCGGGCCTGGCCGCGCGCGATCTGGACCCGTCCCTGCCGCTGATGAAGGCCGTCGGCGTGCGCGAGTTCGCCGCCCATCTGCGCGGCGAGATCAGCCTTTCGGCGGCGCTGGAGGCCGCCCAGCGCGAGACCCGCCGCTACGCCAAGCGGCAGATGACCTGGACGCGGCGCCAGATGGCCGGCTGGCCGCGGATCACCGAGCTGGAGCCGCAGGCGCAATGGAGGCAGTTTCTTGCGCTCTCCGCGCCTTGACGGGCTTGGCCCGGCATGCGATGAGCCGAAGCAACTCTTTTCGGAGAAATCTCGTGCGCGAGCTCCTCGTAATCGTAAGGCGACCCGCAGCGGACTGACCCCTTGTCAGACCGTCCACGGTCGCTTGCGCCAGGCCCCTTGAGGGCCTTTTTTATTGCCTCACGGCACAGTCCTTCCACCAAGGCCGAACATCATGACCGCCCATCAGACCATTGAAACGAAGACCGAGACCCTGAGCGGGGCCGAGATCGTCGTGCGCGCGCTGATCGACCAGGGCGTAGAGGTGCTTTTCGGCTATCCGGGCGGCGCGGTGCTTCCGATCTACGACGCGCTGTTCTCCGAGCCGCGGCTGCGCCACGTGCTGGTGCGCCACGAGCAGGGCGCGACCCACGCCGCCGAGGGCTACGCCCGCTCCACCGGCAAGCCCGGCGTGGTGCTGGTCACCTCCGGCCCCGGCGCGACCAACGCCATCACCGGCATCGTCGACGCCTTGATGGACTCCATCCCGATGGTCGTCATCACCGGCCAGGTGGCCACCCACCTGATCGGCACCGACGCCTTCCAGGAGTGCGACACGATCGGCATCACCCGCTCGATCACCAAGCACAACTACCTGGTCAAGTCGGTCGAGGACCTGCCGCGCATCATGCACGAGGCCTTCCACATCGCCTCCAGCGGCCGGCCCGGCCCGGTGGTCATCGACATCCCCAAGGATGTGCAGTTCGCCAAGGCGGCCTACGCCGGGCCGAACGAGGTGGTGCACGCCCACGACTATCGCCCGCGCACCAAGGGCGATCCGGGCCGCATCGCCGAGGCCGCGCACCTGCTCGCCAACGCCCGCCGGCCGATCCTCTACACCGGCGGCGGCGTGATCAACGCCGGGCCCAAGGCCGCCGAACTGCTGCGCAAGCTCGCCAAGATGACCGGCGCGCCGGTCACCTCCACCCTGATGGGCCTGGGCGCCTTCCCCGCGTCCGACCCGCAGTGGCTGGGAATGCTGGGCATGCACGGCTCGTTCGAGGCCAACAACGCCATGCACGACTGCGACGTCATGCTGGCGGTCGGCGCGCGCTTCGACGACCGGGTGACCGGCCGGCTGGACGCCTTCTCGCCGGGCTCGAAGAAGATCCACATCGACATCGACGCCTCGTCGATCTCCAAGAACGTGCGCGTCGACATCGGCATCGTCGGCGATGCGGCCAGCGTGCTGGAAGACCTGATCGCCGCCTGGGAGCAGCGCGACCTGTCGACCGACAAGGTGGCGATGGACGAGTGGTGGGCGCAGATCGACCGCTGGCGCGGCCGCCAGTCGTTCCGTTACCGCCAGGACGGAAACCTCATCAAGCCGCAGCACGCCATCGCGCGCCTCTACGAGCTGACCAAGGACAAGGACGTCTACATCACCACCGAGGTCGGCCAGCACCAGATGTGGGCGGCCCAGCACTTCCACTTCGACGAGCCGAACCACTGGATGACCTCCGGCGGGCTGGGCACCATGGGCTACGGCCTGCCGGCCGCGCTCGGCGTGCAGATCGCCCACCCGGACGCCCTGGTGGTGGACATCGCCGGCGACGCCAGCGTGCAGATGACCATGCAGGAGATGGCCACGGCCATTCAGTTCGACCTGCCGATCAAGATCTTCATCCTCAACAACGAGTGGATGGGGATGGTGCGCCAGTGGCAGCAACTGCTGCACGGCGAGCGCTATTCGCACTCCTACTCGGCGAGCCTGCCCGACTTCGTGAAGATGGCCGAGGCGTTCGGCTGCGTGGGCCTTCGGGCCGACCATCCGGACGAGCTGGACGACAAGATCCGCGAAATGATCGCAGTGAAGAAGCCGGTGCTGTTCGACTGCCGGGTCACCAAGGAAGAGAACTGCTTCCCGATGATCCCGTCCGGCAAGGCGCACAACGAGATGATTATGGGCGAGGAAGCCGACCTCGGCTCGATCATCGACGACGCCGGCAAGCGGCTGGTCTGAGGCGTCCTCAGACGCTGATCGACACCGCGGCTATGCCGCCCGCGGCGCCCTGCATCGCCTGCTCGGCGTCGCCTACGGCCTTCTCGGCGGCGTCGGCGGCCTTGGCCGCTTCGGCGGCGTCGGCGGTCTCGCCGGACTTGCGGGCCTTCTTGGCGGCCTCGGCGGCGGCGGCCTTCAGCGCCTGGGCCAGGGCCCGCGCGTTGGCGATGAACTGGCGGTCGGAATCGTCCATGCCGCCGGACCGGCGCGTTCCGCCGCCGGCCAGGGACGCGGCCTTCTCGTAAGGGGTCTGCGGCCGGCCGTCCTGGGCGCTCCCGTCGGCCTTGGCCTCGTCCTCGGTCTTGTCCTGCTGGGCGGCGTCGGTCTCGGCGGCGTTGGCCTGGGCGTCGGCGTTCTGGGCGTCTCCGGCCTGGGCGTCGGCGTTCTGGGCGTCTCCGGCCTGGGCGTCTCCGCCCTGCGCCGAAGCGCCGGACGCCGCCGCCGGCTGGGCGGCCGCGTCGGCCCCGGCCGACATGTCGCCTCCGCCCGCGCTGGCGTAGTCCTTCACGGCGGCGGCGAGCTCCTTGGCCATCTGGGCGATCTGGCGCGGCGAGGCGCCGAACATGCGCATCCGCTGAAGAAGCTGCTTGAGCGCGTCCAGCCGCTGCTTGGCGCGGGCCTTGGCGCTTGCGCTGGCCTGGGTCTGGGCCTGCTTGAGGGCGTCCAGCGCCTGGCTGGCGGCGCGCATCTTCTCGGCCGCCCGGTCCGCCTTGGTTGCGGACGAAGTCGACGACGACGTCGAGGCCGGCGTCTGCGCCGCGCCGGCGATTGAAACAGACGAGATCATGCCCAGCTCCCGGCCCCGGTGTTCGCCGCGGCGGGCACGACTTCACCTCGCCACCCTTAAGGGAAAATGAAGCCGCACTCGCCTTCGGCGATGACCGTCGCCCTACATCTTCAGCCGCAGCTGGCCCATGTAGTCGCGCTTGCCCAGCGGCACGCCCTTCATGCGCAGGATGTCGTAGGCGGTGGTGGCGTGGAAGTGCAGGTTCGGCATCGAGAAGCTCATCAGGAAGCCCTCGGCCGTGAACGGCAGCCTGTGCTCGCCGAACTTGAAGAACATGTCGCGGCCTTCGTAGCCGTTGATCTCCTCCGGCGTCACCGCCTTCAGGGCCGTCAGGGTCTCGGCGATCAGGGCCTGCAGCTCGGTGTAGTTCAACGGATCGGCCACTCCGCCCGGGCTGAAGACGCCGGCCTTCACCCCCTCGATCGCGCCCTGGGAGTGGTGAGCCACCGAGATCACCTGGAAGCGGAACGGCAGCATGTCCGGGAACAGGCGCGTCTCGACGATCTCGTCGGGGTCGATCCCGTTGTCCTGGCAGTGGGCGAGCCCGCGCTCGAGGAACCCGGACACCCCGCCCAGCACCTGCAGGAACGAGGTCACGCTGACGTCGTAGAGTGAAATGGCCATCGGCCGCCTCCCAGTTGTTGATGAGGCCAGACTTATGGCCGCGCTTGGCCAGGCGCCAGACCCGCCAAGGCGGAAATCTCAGCGCCCGCCCAGGCGGTTCAGCACCTCGCGCGGCACCCCGTAGTGGGCGACGATGTAGGCCCGGTCGCGCAAGCCCATGGCCTCGCGCTGCACCAGGAAGCTCCAGACCGCGTCGGCCGCCGTGCGCAGGGCCTCGCCCCGCCCCTCTCCGCCCGGATGCTCGCGCAGGGCCGCGAGCGCCGCCTCCACCTTCTTGCCGGCGCGGCCGAGCGAGGCGGCCTGCTCCTCCATCAGCTCGTAACGGAGCACGGCCTCGCCGGTCTCCACGCCGAGACGGTTGGTCAGGCTCTGGGGCATGCGCAGCGAAGACATCGGCCTCATCTTGGCGGCCGAGGCCCGCTTGGCAAGGCCGCCGGCCGGTCAGGCGTTATAGAAGAACCGTTCCTCGGCGATCTTGCCGTCGCGCACGGTGTAGACGCCCATTTCGTCCATGTGGACGCGCTTGCCGGTGTCCTTGGGTGTGACGTCCATGGCGTAGTGCACGACGAACTGGTCGCCGTTCACATAGGGGCCGTCGATCTCAACCTTGTGGATCTGGTGGTTGGCGCTCCACCATTCGCCCTTGCCGCGCACGGCCTGCTTGCCGCGCATCTGGGCCATCTCGCCCGGCATGGGCTCCACGCTCAGCACGTCGTCGGCCCAGTACCTCTCACCGGCCTCGTCGAACTTGCCCTGCTTGCACAGCTTGACGAGATCGCTCGCGATTTCCTGCGTGTTCATCGGGTCCTCACCCATCTGCGTGAGCCCCTCCCAACCGGCGTATTATCCTCCCGCGGGCCGCCTTTGCGAAGTCCCGGACGCGGCGGCGGGCGATGATAAAGTTGCGGCGGGCCGCTTCATGTGAGAGGTCCGGCGAGAAGCCGCAAAGAGCCCGACGCGCCATGTCCGACACCCAGCCCGCCTCCGTCTACGACCTCTCCCACCAGGACGAGGCCGAAAGCCAGGCCACCTTCGCCATCCTGGTGGACAACGAACCCGGCGTGCTGCACCGCCTCGTCGGCCTGTTCGCCGCGCGCGGCTACAACATCGAAAGCCTCACCGTCGCCGAGACCGACCGGCGGGCGCACACCAGCCGGGTGACCATCGTCACCCGCGGCGCGCCTCACGTGCTGGCCCAGATCGAGGCCCAGCTTCAGAAGATGGTGGCCACCCGCCACGTGCAGGACGTGACCCGCGATCCCAACGGCATCGAGCGCGAGCTGGCGCTGGTGAAGGTCAAGAGCACGGGCCCCGAGCGGGTGGAGGCCCTGCGCGTGGCCGACATCTTCCGCGCCAAGGTGATCGACACCACCCACGAGAGCTTCGTCTTCGAGCTGACCGGCGCGTCGAACAAGATCGACAAGTTCATCGACCTGATGCGCCCGCTGGGCCTGGTGGAACTGTCGCGCACCGGCGTGCTTTCCCTGACCAGGGGCGCCGAGGCCCTCTAGGGGCCGCGCCCGGCCGGGCTGGCCGAAGCGGGCTGGAACGGGGCTAGTGAGGGAGGCTGCGCTGCGCCGCGCCCCGATCATCGCCGTCTGCGCCGCCTGGCTGGCCGCCGCGCCCGCCCTGGGCCAGGCGCCGCCTTCGCCGCCGGACGCCGAGCTGCAGCCCTGGCCATATCCGCCGCCGGACCCGCAGCTCTGGTGGAGCGAGGACTGGCCCGCCCCGCCCGAGGCGCGCGATCCCCTGGCTGGCCGGCGCGTGGACCGCTGGGGCGCGCCCGCAGCCGTCGACAACGGGGTCGATCCGCTGCTCTACCGCCTGTGGGACCTGCCGCCCCTGCAAAGCCAGATCCTCTACGGCGACGAGCTGGTCGCCGAGGTCTGGATGCGGCCCTCCGGCACGGTGCGCCAGGCGGTGGCGCGGGTGGTCCTGCGCCGCGACGGCAAGGGCTTCGTCCAGGCGCGGGCGGGCCTGGCCTGCTGCGCGCCGGCGATCCAGCGCCGGGTGGAGATCGACGCCGAGCTTCCGCCCGAGGCGGTGGGACCGCTCAGGGCCCTGGCCGACGATCCGCTGTGGAAGGCGCCTCGCTTCGTGCGGGTGGCAGAGGGCGGCGGCGCGGCCGACGCCGTCTGCGTCGACGGGGCGGCCTACGACCTGACCCTCATGACCGCCAGGGGCGCCGTCGCCGAGCACCGGGCCTGCGACCCGGCCGCCGTGGGCCAGGCCGCCGACGTGCTGGCCGCGGTGCTGGGCGCGGCCCTCGGCCACGATCCGCGCTTCGACGTGATCTTCCCCGGCGGCGCGGACTTCTCCCGGGAGAAGTCCGCCTATCAGGCGCTGACCGCCCAGGGCGGCGCCCTGCGCGCGGCCCCGCCCGCCGGCGCCGGGCCCTGAACCTCAGACCTTCAGCAGGCGCAGGCGATAGATCAGCCCGCCGATGATCGCCCCGGCCGGCGGCGCGACGAAGAACAGCCAGAGCTGCGACAGCGCCTGGCCGCCGGCCAGCACCGCCGGGCCGAAGCTGCGCGCCGGATTGACCGACACGCCCGTCACCTGGATGCCGACGATGTGGATCACCGCCAGGGTGATGCCGATGGCTAGGCCCGCGAAGCCCGGGCTGGAGCCCTCGCCGGTCGCGCCCAGGATGACGATCACGAACAGCGCGGTCATCACCACCTCGAACAGCGCCGCCGCCGACAGCGGGTATTCGCCCAGGTAGCCCGGCCCCCAGCCGTTCTGGCCCAGGTGCGCGGTGGAGCCGACGATTGCGGCCAGCACCGCCGCGCCGGCCAGGGCGCCCAGGAACTGGGCCGCCCAGTGGATCAGCATCTGCGTCGGCGTCATGCGGCCGGCCACGAACATCGCCAGGCTGACCGCCGGATTGACGTGGCAGCCGGAGATCGGGCCGATCCCGTAGGCCATGGCGACGATGGCGAAGCCGAAGGCCAGCGCGATGCCGAGCTGGCCGACGTGGTCGCCGCCCAGGACGGCCGCGCCGCAGCCGAACAGGACGAGCGCGAAGGTGCCGATGAATTCGGCGATGAACTTGGACATGGAAGACGCCTCCCCGATGCGGCCCTCACCGTAGCGGTCGACCGCTCGCGGCGAGGCTCGCGCAGGTTGCAGGAAGGGTCAACGCCGCCGCGCTCAGGCCTCCGCCGCCGCCAGCGCGGCGGGCTCGACCGCGGCCGCCCGCATCCGCCGCCGGATGGTCAGGCGGATAAAGGCGTACTGGATCAGGAACAGGCCGATCTTGGAGACCAGCGGGACCACGGCGATGAAGGCGGTCCATTGGGGCGTGAAGGCGATCGCCACCACCGCGTTGGCCACGGCGGTCACGGCCATCAGCCCGGCCCAGACATAGCCGAAGGCGACGAACAGGTCGTCGGCCCGGCCCTGGGCCACGGGCGGGACGTAGCGCAGCATCCAGCCCCGCTGCATCATGCCGCCGGCGACGATCAGGTAGATCACAGAGGGCTTGGCCATGACGAAGCGCGGGTCGTGCGTCAGGAAGCTCGCCGCGCCGGAGGCCAGCACCAGGCCCAGGCTCATCCACTGCATCAGGGCCACCGGCTGGCGGCGGTAGAGCCGCCAGGCCACCTGCCCGGCGCCGGCGGCCACGCCGCCCATGATGGCCAGGCGCACGTCGACCTTCAGCGCCATCAGGACGACGAAGACCAGGGTGGAGAGGAAGTCTGCGAACAGCGGACGGGCGGCTTGGGCGAAGGTTTTCATGTCTTGACCGGATCGAGGCGCGAACGGCGCGGGGAAGATGCGCAAAGCCTAGCGGGACAAGGGCCTCGCGCCCCAGGCCGCCCACGCAGGCCGCGCGGCGGTTCGCGCAAATCGGCCCGCCGTTCACGCTTCGCGAACCGCCGGACGGGCCCCACAAGCCGCCGGCGGGTCTTCAATTGCTAACCCTTCGGCCCTATATGTGAACCGTCCGGGTTCGCTCGGACTATGGAGATAAACGCGCACGCAATAAGCGGACTGGACCCGGGTGCGATTCCCGGCGGCTCCACCAAATCCTTCCCGGGTATCGGCGGGAAGCACGGGGCCGATCAGCATCGACAGACGTGTAAAGGTGTTGCTTTCTCTCGGCTTGGCCCACCGTTCCGGGCTTTAAACTAAATGCGAACGATAACTTCGCTGAAGAAGTCCGCCTCGCTGCGTAATGCAGCGCGTCGAATTTCGACCTAAAGTCCTAGTGGGTTAGCACCGCTAGGCGGGGCTCGGAGGGGGCCTGGCAACAGAACCCCTCCACTTCACCCTGCAATTTAGCCGTTGAACGAGCGATCTTCGCCGATCGGTGCGGTTCGCCTTGCACGGCGCGGCGTTGGCGCTACCTTCGCACCAGTTGCGTTCGGTTTTGGAGATCCCATGGCCCAGGAGCCGCCGGCTCAGGATCAGATGCACTACGACGCCATGGCCCAGGAGGCCCTGCGCGGCGTGGTGAAGGCTGCGCTGAGGAAAGCCGCCTCGCCCGGCGGCCTGCCGGGCGCGCATCATTTCTACATCACCTTCAAGACCGACGCCCCGGGCGTGTCCGGTCCGGCCGACCTCTTGTCGAAGTACCCCGACGAGATGACCATCGTCCTGCAGCACCAGTACTGGGACCTGGCGCCGGGCGAGACCTTCTTCTCGGTCACCCTGAAGTTCGGCGGCCAGCCCAAGCGGCTGTCGGTGCCCTATGCGGCGGTGACCCGCTTCTACGACCCGAGCGTGCAGTTCCTGCTGCAGTTCGAGGCCCCGGCCGCGCCGGGCGCCGAGCAGGCCCCGCCGGCCAGCGAGCCGGCCGCCGAGGCCGCCGCTCCGACGGACCCGGCCGACAAGGTCGTCTCCCTCGACCAGTTCCGGAAGAAATAATGACCGACGCGGCCGCCGCCGAGCCCGAGGCCCTGACCGACGAAGCGATCCTGGAACGCTTCCTGCGCACCAAGAACCAGCCCACCGGCTCGCAGACCCTGGGCTTCCGCATCGTGTCGGTCAGCCAGGCCGACCGCCAGGTGGAGGTGGCCTTCGACGCCAAGGCCGAGTTGCTGCTCAACCCCATGAAGCAGATCCAGGGCGGCTACCTGTGCGCCATGCTGGACGAGGCCATGAGCGTGGCCTGCATGGTCGCCTCGGGCATGACCCACGTGGCCCCCACCGCCGAGATGAAGACCTCCTTCTTCCGGCCCGCCGCGCCGGGGCCGATCAAGGGAATCGGGCGGGTGGCCAAGTGGGGCCGCACCATCGCCTTCACCGAGGGCGAGCTCTACGATCCCGAAGGACGGCTGTTGGCCAAGGCCACGGGCACGGCGGTGCCCACGCCCTTCAAGGTCTACAAGAAGTAGGCCCCGGCGGTGGCCCGGATCGGACGCATCGGCGGACTGTTCGCGGCCTTCTGGAGCTTCCTGGCGCTGGCCTTCGCCCTTCCGGCCGCGGCCGCCGAAGACCCCTTCTCCAACTGGGCGGCGATCGTCGTGGCCGGCGACTGGCACGCCCATTCCGGCGGGCCCTCGGAGGCCTTCGACAACGCCCGTCGCGACGTGGGCCAGGCGCTGGAGAAGGCCGGCTTCCAGCCGTCGAACCTGCGCGAGTTCTCCGTGCGCCCCGAGCGCTACAAGGACGCACCGCTCAAGTCCGACCCGATGGCCATCTTCCAGACGCTCAGCACGCTGGCGTCGAAGGCGACCGACGGATGCCTGATCTATTTCACCTCGCACGGCGCCCCGCAGGGGGTGGTGCTGGACCAGGGCCTGATGCCGCCGTCGATGCTGGCCACCATCCTGGACCGCGCCTGCCCCAACCGGCCCACGGTGGTGGTGCTGTCGGCCTGCTTCTCGGGCGTCTTCATCCCCACCCTGGCCAAGCCCAACCGCATGATCCTGACCGCGGCGCGCCGGGACCGCACCTCGTTCGGCTGCGGCGAGGCCGACAAGTATCCGTTCTTCGACGACTGCTTCCTGCAATCCATGCCCAAGGCCGACGACTTCCCCGACCTGGCCACGGACGTGCAGGCCTGCGTGGCCAAGCGCGAGATCGTCGAGGGCATGCATCCGCCCTCTGAACCGCAGCTCTGGATCGGTCCGGCGCTGAGGCCCATGCTGCCGCTGCTGGCGTTTTCGGGGGCGAGTCCGCCCGCCGCATGCGCCGCGACGCGCGATCCGACCGCCAAGGCCTGCTAGCGACGCGCGAATTCGGCGATTTCGGTTCGCTCAACCTGAGCCATGGGCGTTTGACGAGGCGGCGCGGCGCCCTACAAGAGTCAGGTTCCCATGGACGCCAGACCGCGGAACCTGCCCTTATGCGATTTTCGCCCCTCGCCGCCCTCGCCGCGATCCTCGTCCTGACGACGGCGCCGGCCCTGGCGCAGGACGAACCGGCCGCTGCGGCCGCGCCGGAAAAGACCGCGCCCGCGGCCGAGAAGCCGGCGCTGATCCAGGCCAAGCCGCCGGTCGCGCCGGCGCCTGCGCCGCCCGCCGCCAACCCCAAGGCGCCGATCCCCTACGAGACGTTCCAGAAGCGCTTCAAGCCCACTGCGCCCGCGCCCGCACGCCCGGCGGCCAGCGCGGCCGCCACGAACGCGGCGACCGCCGCGACCGCCCCCGCCGCGCCCGGACCGACCCCCGCCGTCGAGCCCCTGCCGACGGCGGCCTCGGGCGCGCGCCTGGGCCGCGACGAAGCCCTGCCGCCGGCCGAGCTGGAGGCCTATGTGGACGGGGTGGTCAAGGCGGCCATGGCCCGCGACCACATCGCCGGCGTCACCGTCTCGATCGTGCAGCACGGCCAGATCGTGCTGAAGAAGGGCTACGGCTTCGCCAGCCTCGATCCGAAGCAGCCGGTGAACCCGGACGCGACGCTCTTCCGCATCGGCTCGATCTCCAAGACCTTCACCTGGATCGCGCTGATGAACGAGGTGGAGGCCGGCCGCATCCGCATCGACGCCCCGGTCAACCTCTACCTGCCCGAGCGCCTGCAGGTGCGCGACCAAGGCTTCCGCACGCCGGTCAGGGTGGTCAACCTGATGGACCACTCCGCCGGGTTCGAGGACCGCGCGCTCGGCCACCTGTTCGAGCGGCGCTATTCCCGGGTGCGGCCGCTGGCCGACTACCTGCGCCAGGAGCGGCCGCGCCGCGTGCGCCAGCCCGGCGACCTGTCCAGCTACTCCAACTACAGCGTCGCCCTGGCCGGCGAGGCCCTGACCTATGTGACCGGCAAGCCGTTCGAGGACCTGATCGAGGGCGAGATCCTGCGCCCGCTGGCGCTGTCGCACACCACCTTCCGCGAGCCGCATCCGCCCAGGCAGGGCCTGCCCGCGCCCATGCCGCCGGAGCTGGCCAAGGACGCCTCGGTCGCCTACCGCTGGACGCCCGACGGCTTCCGCGCCCGCGACTACGAATACATCGGCCAGGTCGCCCCGGCCGGCTCGGCCTCGTCGACGGCCGCCGACATGGCCCGCTACATGCTGATGCTGCTGGGGAACGGTTCCTACGAGGGGACCACCATCTACGGCCCCAAGGCGGCCCAGGCGTTCCGCACGCCGATCCGCAAGACCCCGCCGGGGATCAACGGCTGGCGCCACGGTTTCATCGACTACACCCTGCCCGGCGGGCTGAAGGGCTTCGGCCACGCGGGCGCGACCATGTCGTTCATGTCCAACATGGTGGTGATCCCGGCCCTGGACGTCGGCGTCTTCGTCAGCACCAACACCGACACCGGCGCGAAGCTGGCCAACGGCCTCGCCGACCAGGTGGTGCAGGAGTTCTACGCGCCGCCGCAGATCTTCCCCAGGCCCGGCTCGCCGGCGCTGAAGGCCCGCGCCAAGGTGTTCGACGGCTACTACGTGACCACGCGGCGCGCCTACGGCGGGCTCGAGAAGTTCGTCGACCTGTTGCTCGGCGGCGCTTCGGCGCGGGTGAACGCCGACGGCCGGCTGATGCTCAGCACGCCCGCCGGCGCGAAGGCCTTCGTGCCCGAGGGCGACCCGGACGAAGGCCGCTTCATCGGCGCCGACGACGACACCCGCGTCGCCTTCAAGATCGCCGACGGCCGGGCCCGCAGCTTCGAGCCCGCGCTCAACGCCCAGACCTTCCAGCGCAAGGGCTTCTGGATGCGGCCGCAGATCCTGGCCGTGCTGGCGGCGCTGAGCGCGATCGCCGCGGCCGCGACCATCGGCGGGGTGATCACCCGCAACCGCCGCGACCATCGCGAGACCTCGGTGCAGAGCCGCGGCAGCGTGATCCAGAACACCCAGGCGGCCCTGTGGCTGACGGCCCTGGTGCTGCTGGTGTCGTGGGGCGCCAAGGCCTCGGACGAGGCCAATGTGATGTACGGCTGGCCCGGCGCGGAGCTGGTGATCGCCTCGGCCTGCGCCCTGGTGGCCGCCGCCCTAACCCTGCTGAGCGTGACCATCCTGCCGGCGATCTGGCGCGGCGGGCGGCGGGTGGACAGCTGGTCGCCCCTGCGCAAGGCCGCGTTCAGCGTCACGGTCCTTGTTTACGCAGCGTTTTCCATAGTGCTGGGCTTCTGGGGCGTGCTCACCCCCTGGGCCGGATAAGGCCCTCCGAACCGCGACAGTATGAAACGGCCAGACCGGCATTTTTCGCCGAGTCTTAAACCGCCCGTTTACCATGCGGTGGGTAAAACCTGCCTAGCGGCGGGCGCCAGGAGATCGGTCCCCACGCGTATCGGGGGGTTCGACCGCTTTGAATCAGTTCGTCGCCGCTCTGCAAAGGTTCGGTATCGGCCGGCTGGCGGCCATCATCGGCATCGGGGCGGGCATCGCCGCGGCGATGGTCGCCCTGACCATGAACCTCGGCCAGCCGAAGGCGCTGCTCTATTCCAACCTGGACCTTAAGGAAGCCGGGCAGATCACCCAGGCCCTGGACCAGGCGGGCGTCAAGTACGAGGTCAAGGGCGACGGCTCCTCGATCCTGGTGCCGCGCGACGAGGTGGCCTCCACGCGCCTGATGCTGTCGGGCAAGGGCCTGCCGACCTCCGGGTCGGTGGGCTATGAAATCTTCGACCAATCCAACGCCCTCGGCCAGACCGACTTCGTCCAGCAGCTCAACCAGCAGCGCGCCCTGGAAGGCGAGCTGGCCCGCACCATCCGCAGCCTGGACGGCATCACCTTCGTGCGCGTGCACCTGGTGCTGCCCCGCCGCCAGCTCTTCGAGGACGAGGCCGAGCCGCCGTCCGCCTCGGTAACCCTGGGCGTGGGCGGGCGCGAGCCCGACCAGGAACAGGTGCGCGCCATCCAGAACCTGGTGGCCGGCGCGGTGCCCAACCTCAAGCCCGACCGCGTGACCATCGTCGACCAGCACGCCAAGACCCTGTCTGGCGAAAGCGGAACCGAGGCCGCCGCCGACAGCCGCAAGGCCGAGACCGAGCAGCGGATCGCCAAGACCGTGCGCGCCCTGGTCGAAGGCATCGTCGGCCCGGGCAAGGCGCGGGTGAACGTCACCGCCGACCTGGACCTGTCGCGGGTGACCACCCAGCAGGAGACCTTTGATCCCGACGGCCAGGTGGTGCGCTCCGAGCAGACCGTCGAGGAGAACGCCAAGGAGAACAATCCCGACGGCAACGGCACCACCTCGGTCTCGGCCAACGTGCCGGGCGGGCAAGGCAACTTCGCCGACGGCACCAACAGCTCCGCCAGCGGCCGCACCGAATCGACCACCAACTACGAGATCTCCAAGACCACCCGCACCGAGGTGCAGGAGCCCGGCCAGGTCAAGCGCCTGTCGGTGGCCGTGGCGGTCGACGGCGCCACCGCCGTCGGCAAGGACGGCAAGCCCGGCGCCTACACCCCCCGCAGCGCCGAGGAGATGAAGCGCATCGAGGAACTGGTGCGCACGGCCGTGGGCTACAACGCCGATCGCGGCGACCAGGTCACCGTGGTCAACGTCCGCTTCCCCACCCTGGACGTCGGCTCCGGCGAGGGGGTGGTCGCCACCAACCCGCTGATGGGCTTCGACAAGAACGACATCATGCGCGCCGCCGAGCTGGGGGTGCTGGCGATCGTGGCGATCCTGATGGTGTTCTTCGTCGTCCGCCCGCTGATCAAGAACGCCACGGCGCCCGGCGCCGGCGGCGGCGGCCTGCACGCCGCGCTCGGCCAGGCCCGCGTCGGCGGCGGCCCCGACCTGGTGCACGCCCAGATGGCCGACGGCGGCGAAGGCGCCCTGGCCATCTCCGGGCCGGGCGGCGAGCAGCTGGACCAGAAGATCGACATCGCGCGCATCGAGGGCCAGGTGAAGGCCTCCTCGGTCAAGCGGGTCGCCGAATTCGTCGAACGTCACCCGGAGGAGTCGGTGTCGATCCTCCGCACCTGGTTGCATGACACGGCATGAGCGGTCGCAAGGGAAAAGCCATAACCGACCCCAGCCGGCTCACCGGGCCCGAGAAGGCCGCGGTGATCCTGCTCGCGCTCGGCGAGGAGCACGCCACCATCTGGCAGGCGCTGGACGACGAGGAGATCAAGGAGATCTCCCAGGCGATGGCGGGCCTCGGCAACGTCGGCTCGGCCGCGGTCGAGGAGCTGCTGGTCGAGTTCATCGCCGGGCTCTCGGGCGCCGGCGCGATCATGGGCTCGTTCGAACAGACCCAGCGCCTCCTGTCGGCGATCATGCCGCCCGACAAGGTCGAAGCCCTGATGGAGGAGATCCGCGGTCCGGCGGGCCGCACCATGTGGGACAAGCTGGGCAACGTGAACGAGGCGGTGCTCGCCAACTACCTGAAGAACGAATACCCCCAGACCGTCGCCGTGGTGCTCTCCAAGGTGAAGTCGGACCACGCCGCGCGCGTGCTGGCCGCCCTGCCGGAGGACTTCGCCCTGGAATGCGTCATGCGCATGCTGCGCATGGAGCCGGTGCAGCGCGAGATCCTCGACAAGATCGAGCAGACCCTGCGCAACGAATTCATGTCGAACCTGGCGCGCACCTCCAAGCGCGACAGCCACGAGATGATGGCCGACATCTTCAACTCGTTCGACCGCCAGACCGAGGCGCGGTTCATCGCCGCCCTGGAAGAGCGCAACCGCGAGAGCGCCGAGCGCATCCGCGCCCTGATGTTCGTGTTCGAGGACCTGTCCAAGCTCGATCCCGGCGGCGTGCAGACCCTGTTGCGCGCGGTGGAGAAGGATCAGCTCGCCCTGGCCCTGAAGGGCGCCTCCGACAGCCTGCGCGAGATGTTCTTCTCCAACATGAGCGAGCGGGCCGCGAAGATCATGCGCGAGGACATGGAGACCATGGGTCCGGTGCGCCTGCGCGACGTCGACCAGGCGCAGATGGCCATGGTGCAGGTGGCCAAGGACCTGGCCGCCAAGGGCGAAATCATGCTGGCCGGCGCCGGCGGCGAAGATGAGCTGATCTACTGATGACCCAGCCAGCCCCCCGCAAATTCGTCTTCGACACCGATTTCGACGGGCCCGCCTCGGCCGCCCCGCAGCGGCCCAAGCGCCTGTTCCCGGCCGAGGAGGTCGAGCAGATCCGCGCGGCCGCCTACGCCGAGGGCGAGCGCGCGGCCCTGCGGCGGATGGAGGCGCTGCAGGCCCAGGCCCTGGCCTCGATCGCCGATTCCTGCCGCCAGGCCCTGCCGGTGCTGGCCGAGGTGGCGCACGAGCACCGCACGGGCTCGGCCGGCCTGGCGCTGGCCTGCGCGCGGGCCATCGCCGACGCCGCGCTCGACCGCTTTCCCCAGGCGCCGCTGCAGGCGGCCGTGGAGACCCTGGCGCGCGAGATCGAGAGCGCGCCGCGCCTGGTCGTCACCTGCCCGCCGGAGTTCGCCGAGAGCGCGGCCGCCGCCCTGGAGGAGACCGCCCAGGCGATCGGCTACGCCGGCCAGATCCAGGTGCGCCCGCAGACGAGCCTGACCGGCGCCTTCACCCTCGATTTCGGCGACGGGGCGGCCAGCTTCGACCCCGCCGGCGCCGCCGAACGCGTGGCCGCGGCCCTGAACGCGGCGCTCGCCGCCGAAGGCCTTCACGCCGAACCCCTCGTCCGCGGCGGCGACAACTGAAAGGCTGAGCCATGTCCGACAACGACCTCAAGCTCGACGAATTCGCCCCGGACGAACCGGGCGGCGGCGGCGAGATGCTCGACGCCGGGGAAAAGGCCGCCACCGACCTGGCGCCGGTCTTCGACGTGCCGGTCTCGATCTCGGCGGTGCTGGGACGCTCCAACATGTCGGTGGCCCAGCTTCTCCAGCTTTCCCAGGGCAGCATCCTGGAGCTCGACCGCAAGGTCGGCGAGGCCATCGACATCTATGTGAACAACCGCCTGGTCGCCCGCGGCGAGGTCGTCATCGTCGACGACCGGCTGGGCGTGACCATGACTGAAATCATCAAGGACGGCGACGCGAGCGCCTGACGGCGCTCCAGCGTAAAGGAGGACAATCATGCGGCTTCTGGTCGTCGGACAACTGAACGGACAGCTTTCCACCGCCGTGAAGATGGCGATGAGCGCGGGCGCCAAGGTCAGCCACGTGGATTCCATCGCCGCGGCCACCCACGCCCTGCGCGCCGGCCAGGGGGCCGACCTGCTGCTGGTGGACTACGAGCTGGACATCGCCGGCCTGATCGCGGCCAACGAGGCCGAGCGGATCAGCGCCCCGGTGGTGGCCTGCGGCGTGGCCGCCGATCCGAAGAAGGCCGCCGACGCCATCCGCGCCGGGGCCAAGGAGTTCATCCCCCTGCCGCCGGAGGCCGAGCTGATCGCCGCGGTGCTGGCGGCGGTGTCCGACGAGAACCGGCCGATGGTGGTGCGCGACGGCGCCATGCAGGCGGTGATCGACCTGGCCGACCAGGTGGCGCCCTCCGACGCCTCGATCCTGATCACCGGCGAAAGCGGCGTCGGCAAGGAAGTGATCGCCCGCTACGTCCACCAGAAGTCCCGCCGCGCCTCCAAGCCGTTCATCTCGGTCAACTGCGCGGCCATCCCCGACAACCTCCTGGAAAGTGAGCTGTTCGGCCACGAGAAGGGCGCCTTCACCGGCGCGGTGGCCCGGCGCATCGGCAAGTTCGAGGAGGCCAACGGCGGCACCCTGTTGCTCGACGAAATCTCGGAGATGGACGCGCGCCTGCAGGCCAAGCTGCTGCGCGCCATCCAGGAGCGCGAGATCGACCGGGTCGGCGGCACCAAGCCGGTGAAGGTGGACATCCGCATCCTGGCCACCTCCAACCGCGACCTGGCCCAGGCGGTGAAGGAAGGAACCTTCCGCGAGGACCTGCTCTACCGGCTGAACGTGGTGAACCTGCGCCTGCCGCCCCTGCGCGAGCGTCCCGGCGACGTGGTCGCCCTGGCCGAGCACTTCGCCAAGAAGTACGCCGCGGCCAACGGCCTGCCCAACAAGCCGATCGCCGAGACCGCCAAGCGGCGGCTGGCGAGCCATAGCTGGCCGGGCAACGTGCGCGAGCTGGAGAACGCCATCCACCGGGCGGTGCTGCTCTCCACCGGCGCCGAGGTGCAGGAGGACGCCATCCGCCTGCCCGACGGCCAGCCGCTGGCCTCGCCCGACGCCTCGACCCGCGCGGCCCAGGCCGCCTACCAGGCCGCCGAGTCCGCCAACCGGGCCTTCGTCGGCCAGACCGTGGCGCAGATGGAGCAGCAGCTCATCCTGGACACGCTCAGCCACTGCCTGGGCAACCGCACCCATGCGGCGACCATCCTGGGCATCTCCATCCGCACCCTGCGCAACAAGCTGAAGGAATATTCCGACGCCGGCGTCGCCGTGCCCCCGCCGCAGGGCTCCTTCGGCGCCAGCGCGGCCTGATCCAAGCGCAAACGCCAGGGTGTTGATCCGTGTCTGACGTTCCGATCGCAGACGCCTCGCCGCAAGGCGGAGGCCCCGACTTCCGCCAGCTCCTCGGCGCGGTGATGCGCGGCGAGGTGGCCCTGGCGCTGGGCGTCGCGGCCATCGTCGTCCTGCTGATCCTGCCGGTCCCGGCGTTCATGCTGGACGGGCTGTTGACCCTGTCGATCACGGGGTCGGTCCTGATCCTGATGACCTCGATCCTGATCAAGAAGCCCCTGGAGTTCACCTCCTTCCCCACGGTGCTTCTGGTCGCCACCCTCTACCGCCTGGGGCTGAACATCGCCTCGACCCGGCTGATCCTGGGCCACGGCCACGAGGGCGTGCACGGCGCCGGCCACATCATCGAGGCCTTCGGCAAGCTGATGATGGGGGGCAACTTCGTCATCGGCGTGATCGTCTTCGCCATCCTGGTGATCGTGAACTTCGTGGTCATCACCAAGGGCTCGGGGCGGATCGCCGAAGTCGCCGCCCGCTTCACCCTGGACTCCATGCCCGGTAAGCAGATGGCCATCGACTCCGACCTGTCGGCGGGGCTGATCGACGAGACCGAGGCCAAGAAGCGCCGCAAGGAGCTGGAGCAGGAATCCACCTTCTTCGGGGCCATGGACGGCGCCTCCAAGTTCGTGCGCGGCGACGCCATCGCCGGCCTGATCATCACCGCCATCAACGTGATCGGCGGCATCCTGATCGGCGTGTTGCAGCACCACGTGGCGATCGGCCAGGCGGCCTCGACCTACACCACCATGACCATCGGCGACGGCCTGGTCAGCCAGATCCCGGCCCTGATCATCTCGATCGCCGCCGGCTTCCTGGTGTCCAAGGCCGGCGTGGAAGGCTCGGCCGACAAGGCCCTGGTCGGACAGCTCGCCATGAACCCGGTGAGCCTGGGCATGGTCTCGGCCGCCTCGGGCGTCATCGCCTTCCTGCCGGGCATGCCGATCATCCCGTTCGCGATCGTGTCGGTCGGCGCAGGCTTCCTGGCCTGGCGGCGCACGCAAGAGGCGGCCGAGCCGCCGCCGGTGGACATCCTGCCCGCCGCCCAGACCGCCGAGCAGGAAGAGGAGCCGATCAGCCAGGCCCTGGCGATCGACGAGATCAAGATCGAGCTGGGCTACGGCCTCCTGCCGCTGATCAACGACCTGGAGGGCCGCCGCCTCACCGACCAGATCAAGGCCTTGCGCCGCACCATGGCGGCGGACTTCGGCTTCATCATGCCCTCGGTGCGCATCCTCGATAACATGCGCCTGGCCTCGCAGGGCTACTGCATCCGCATCAAGGAGATGGAGGCCGGCTCCGGCGAGGTGCGGCTGGGCTCGCTGATGGCGATGGACCCCCGCGGCGGCCAGGTGGACCTGCCCGGCGAGAACGTGCGCGAGCCGGCCTTCGGCCTGCCGGCCACCTGGATCGCCGCCGACCTGCGCGAGGAGGCCACCTTCCGCGGCTACACCATCGTCGATCCGGCCACGGTGCTCACCACCCACCTGACCGAGATCCTCAAGGACAACATGGCCGACCTGCTCTCCTACGCCGAGGTGCAGAAGCTCCTGAAGGAGCTGCCGACCGACCAGAAGAAGCTGGTGGACGACCTGGTGCCCAGCGTCGTGTCGGTCACCACCATCCAGCGGGTGCTGCAATCGCTGCTGCGCGAGCGCGTGTCGATCCGCGACCTGCCGGCGATCCTGGAAGGCATCGGCGAGGCGGCGCCCCACACCTCCTCGATCACGCTCCTGGTGGAGCAGGTGCGCGCGCGCCTGGCCCGCCAGCTCTCCTTCGCCTACCGCGGCGACGACGGCGCCCTGCCGATCATCACCCTGTCGCCGGAGTGGGAGAACGCCTTCGCCGATTCGCTGATCGGCGCCGGCGAGGAGCGGCAGCTCGCCCTGGCGCCCTCGCGGCTGCAGGAGTTCATCCGCGGCGTGCGCGAGACCTTCGAGCGCGCCGCCCTCGCCGGCGAATCGCCGGTGCTGCTCACCGGCCCGGCGATCCGGCCCTATGTGCGCTCGATCATCGAGCGGTTCCGCGGCCAGACCCCGGTGATGAGCCAGAACGAAGTCCATCCCAAGGCGCGGCTGAAGACCGTCGGCACGATCTGAGCCGCCAGGCCCTGCCGTGGGCCCCGGCGTTTGCGTCGTTGCGGCGAAGCCTTCCCCCTGATAGCGATTGACCGGGAAAGAGGGGGTGTTGGGGCCCCGGGAGCGCGTTGGACACCGTATGCCGCGACCTGCACTGAAGGCCCGGGGCTCCGAGGGATCCCTTCTGTGGGACCTTCTGACCTTCGAGCGTCTGATGACCGGCTCGGTCATCCACCTGATCTACTGGGCGGGCCTGGGCGTCATCGCCCTGGGCGGGTTCTCCGTGATCGGAGCGGCCGTGGGCGTGGCCCTGCGCGAGGAAAGCTGGATGGGCGTGCTGCTCGCCCTGCCGGTGATCGTCGGCGGCCTCTTGGTGGTGGGGGCGCTGATCCTTTTGTGGCGCGCCTTCTGCGAGTTCTACGTGGCGATCTTCCGCCTCACCGAAGACCTGCACGCCCTGCGCCTGCAGAGCGACGCCGACCACCAGCCCAAAGGCTAGCCAAAGGCTAGCG
The DNA here is from genome assembly GCF_041916435.1 of Phenylobacterium sp. GTDB lineage: Bacteria > Pseudomonadota > Alphaproteobacteria > Caulobacterales > Caulobacteraceae > Phenylobacterium. Next base: position 384,243 of record NZ_JAYRZM010000006.1, read on the forward strand.
CAGGGCGTCCGCCCAGGCCGCCGCGGCCGGCTTGGCCCGGCCCATGTCGTCGAACAAGAGCGGCGCGTCCCAGGCCTTCTCGCGCTTCAGCCAGGACTCGGCGTCGCGCAGCCCCCAGAAGGTGAAGGCGAACCGCTGGGCCGCCGGCAGGTCCATGAACGCCCTGGCCGCCTCGGCGTAGACGCGGCCCTGGTCGGCGACCAGGTCGGCGCGGCTGCGAAAGCCCTTAGCCCGCGCCAGCGAGACGTCCATCTCCGAGACGTGGATCGGCAGGCCCAGGCTCGCCAGGTCGGCGATGGCCGCCTTCAGCGCGCCCGGCTCCAGGTCGGCGGCCACGTGGGTCTGGGTGCCCAGGCCCGACAGCGGCGCGCCGGCGGCCAGCAGCCGCTCGGCCAGCTTCAGGAAGGTCGCGCGCTTCTTGGGCAGGTATTCGAGATTGTAGTCGTTGAGGAACAGGGCCGCGTCGGGATCGGCCTCGCGCGCGTGGTGATAGGCCAGGCGCATGTGCTCGAAGGGGCCCAGCTTTCGCGACCACAGGCTGTCGCGCCAGCCCTCGCCGTCCTCGGCCACCGCCTCGTTGACCACGTCCCAGCCCACCGCCTGGCCGCGGTAGCGGCCGACCACGGCCAGGATGTAGTTGCGATAGGCGTCGGGGAAGGCGACCCGGCGCTCGTCCAGCTCGGCGAAGGCCTTGGGCGACTGGGCGTACCAGACCAAGGTGTGGCCGAACAGGCGAAGCCTGTGCTCGCGGGCGAAGGCGGCGATGCGGTCCGGCGCGTCGAAGCGGAAGCCGCCGTCGTCCTGGACGATGTACTCCATCTTCATCTCCCACTCCGGCGTGAGCTGGGAGACGTTCTCGGCGATCAGGCCGGCGAGCGCGGCGTCCTGAAGCTGGGCCGACTGCACGGCGGTTCCGACGGGAAAGGGCGCCAGGGCCTTCAGCGGCGCCAGCGAGACCGCGGCGGCCGACGGCCTGGGGCGTTCGCAGGCGGCCAGCGCCAGGGCCGAGCCGATCACGGCGCGGCGGCTGAGGCTCACCGCCCCGCGGCCGCGCGGCGCAGCCCGATCTCGTCCATCTGCGCGGCCTCCACGCGCTCGCGCGCCTTGGCCTTGGCGCGCTGCAGGTTGTCGGAGACCTGCTCGTACTTCTTCTGCTCCTCGAAGGCCTCGGTCAGCGCCTCGCGCGCGCCGGCCTCTTCCAGCGCCAGCCGGTCGATCTCGGCCTGGGCGGCGGCCTTGCGCTCGCGCAGACCCTCCAGGAAGCCGAGGTGGTACCAGCCCGCCTCGGCGCTGGCACGGGCCGTGACCGCCTCGGCCTCGCCCTCGGCGATCAGGGCGGTGAGGGCCAGTTCGGCGCGGCCGCGCCGGTCGGCGATTTCAGCGAGGCGCTTCTGCAACACCTCGACCTCGTAGGTCGAAATCCGGACCAGGGACTGGTCCCAGCTCACGCCGGGACGCCCTGCAGGATATGGTCAAGGGCCATGAAGCTGTCCTCCAGGCTGGTGGCGTCGTCCTTGTCCTGGCCAAGGAAGGCTTCGAGGGCGGGGTTGAGGGTGATGGCCCGGTCCACCTGCGGGTCGGAGCCGGCCCGATAGGCGCCGATGCGGATCAGCTCCTCCATGTTGGCGTAGGCCGACAGCGCCTGGCGCGCGGAGGTTACGATCTCGCGCTCCGGCATGGACTGGCAGCCCGGCATGGTCCGGCTGATGGACTTCAGGACGTTGATCGCCGGGAAGCGGCCGCGCTCGGCGATCGCCCGTTCCATCACGATGTGGCCGTCGAGGATCCCGCGCACGGCGTCGGCGATCGGCTCGTTGTGGTCGTCGCCGTCCACCAGCACGGTGAAGAGCCCGGTGATCGGCCCGGCGGTGGTGCCGTCCGGCCGCACGGGCCCGGGCCCGGCCCGCTCCAAGAGCTTGGGCAGTTCGGTGAAGACGGTGGGGGTGTAGCCCTTGGTGGTCGGCGGCTCGCCCGCGGCCAGGCCGATCTCGCGCTGGGCCATGGCGAAGCGAGTGACCGAGTCCATCAGGCACAGCACTTCCATGTCCTGGTCGCGCAGGAACTCGGCGACGGCGAGGGTCATGTAGGCGGCCTGGCGGCGCTTCAGCGCCGGCTCATCGGAGGTGGCCACCACCACCACGGCGCGCTTCAGCCCCTCCTCGCCCAGGGTCTCCTCGATGAACTCGCGCACCTCGCGGCCCCGCTCGCCGATCAGGCCCACGACCACGGCGTCGCAGTCGGCGTTCTTGGCCAGCATCGACAGGAGCACCGACTTGCCCACGCCCGAGCCGGCGAACACGCCCAGGCGCTGGCCGCGGCAGCAGGTGGTGAAGACGTTCATGGCGCGCACGCCAAGGTCCAGCCGCGCGCCCACCCGCCCGCGGGCGTGGGCCGGCGGCGGCGGGCTGCGCAGGGGATAGGCGGCCACGCCCTGGGGCAGCGGGCCCTTGCCGTCGATCGGCTCGCCGAAGGCGTCGACGATGCGGCCGAGCCACGCCTTGGTCGGCCGCACGGCCGAACCCAGCGGCTCGATGCGGATCTCCGCGCCGGGGGCGACGCCCTCGACCGGACCGAACGGCATCAGCAGGGCGCGCGTCTCGCGGAAGCCGACGACCTCGGCCGGCAGCGGCGTGTTGGAGCGGCGCTCGATCTCCACGCGGGCGCCCACGGCCAGCCGGGTCAGGCCGCCACGGGCCTCGATCAGCAGCCCGTTCACGGCCGCGACGCGACCGGACACGATGAGCGGATCGATACGCTCGACGGCGGCGACGAGATTACGCACGGACAGCCCTTCCAACCGAGGTCCGAGAGTCGGCCCCGCGCCGTTAACTCCGGGTGAAGATTCGGCCGCCGGGCCTGCGGTCTTGCGTCTCACTTCGCCCCCAAAATCCGGGAGCGGCGCAGGGGATCGCGAAGCACCCCGGACCCGCCGGAGCAGGCCCCGTTGTCCAATCACAAAAGATTCAACCGGGGTGCGACTCCGCGTCCGCCGGCCCTGCTTGCTGGCGATTCCGAAATCGCGTTAACGATTCGCTCAGCAGGATTTCACCATTAACCGGTCTTAAATTACCTCGCCGGCAAGTTAACGGCGAGGGTCCGAGCGGATTCCGGGTTTGGGCGGAAGAGGCTAGGCGGCGTTCGAGGAGGGGTAGATGCGCGTATTGCTTATCGAGGACGACAGCGCTACCGCGCAGAGCATCGAGCTGATGCTGAAGTCCGAAGGCTTCAACGTCTATACGACGGACCTCGGGGAAGAGGGCGTGGATCTGGGCAAGATCTACGACTACGACCTGATCCTGCTTGATCTGAACCTGCCCGACATGAGCGGCATGGACGTGCTGCGCACCCTGCGCGTGGCCAAGATCAACACCCCGATCATGATCCTGTCCGGCACCGCCGAGATCGACACCAAGGTCAAGACGCTCGGCGGCGGCGCCGACGACTACATGACCAAGCCCTTCCACAAGGACGAGCTGGTGGCCCGCATCCACGCGGTGGTCCGCCGTTCCAAGGGCCACGCCCAGTCGGTGATCAAGACCGGCGACATCACCGTCAACCTTGACGCCAAGACGGTCGAGGTGAACGGCACGCGCGTGCACCTGACGGGCAAGGAATACCAGATGCTGGAGCTGCTCTCCCTGCGCAAGGGCACGACCCTGACCAAGGAGATGTTCCTCAACCACCTCTACGGCGGCATGGACGAGCCTGAGCTGAAGATCATCGACGTCTTCATCTGCAAGCTGCGCAAGAAGCTGGCCGCCGCCGCCGACGGCAAGCACCACATCGAGACCGTCTGGGGCCGCGGCTACGTGCTGCGCGATCCGCACGAATCCCAGGTCGCGGCCTGACCGCCCGCACATTCGAACGACCTCGACGCCCGCCGCTCCCGGCGGGCGTTTTCATTTCGTCGACGGCTCGCGCTAAGTTCGGCGCCGGGTCGCTTGGGAGGCGGGGACCATGGAACGAACGCTAGCGCTGGCCGCCAGCCTGATCCTGGCGGCGATCCTGGCCTGGTTCCAGGAGCTGCCGCCTCATCCGCTGCACGCGAACGCCCCCGCCAGCCAGTTCTCCGCCGGCCGCGCCATGGCCGACGTGCGCGCCATGGGCGCCAGGCCGCACACCGTGGCCTCGCCCGCCGACGCCGAGGTGCGCGCCTATCTCGTCAGGCGCATGGAGGCGCTCGGCCTGTCGCCCCGCATCCAGCGCGGCGTGGCGTTCGAGCAGCGGGCCCGGCGCGGCTACGCCAGCGCCGAGGGCGCGCCGGTCCAGAACGTGGTGGGCGTGCTCCCCGGCCGCGACCGCAGCGCCCCGGCGGTGGCGCTCATGGCCCACTACGACACCGTGCCCGCCTCGCCCGGCGCGGCCGACGACACCACGGGCGTGGCCTCCGCCCTTGAGATCGTGCGCGCCCTGAAGGCTCGCGGAACCCCCGCGCGCGACGTGGTGGTGCTGATCACCGACGGCGAGGAGGCGGGCCTGCTCGGGGCGCGCGCATTCTTCGCCTCCGATCCCCTGGCCAAGCACATCGGCTTCATCCTGAACATGGAATCGCGCGGCGGCGGCGGGCGCGTGCAGATGTTCCAGACCGGCGCCCGCAACGGCGAGACCGTCGACCTGTTCCGCCGCTCGGCGGCGCGGCCGGAATCCAGCTCCCTGGCCGTGTTCCTCTACGAGCACATGCCCAACGACACCGACTTCACCGTCTCGCGCGCGGCCGGGATCGCGGGGCTGAACTACGCCTTCATCGGCCGCCAGTTCGACTACCACTCGCCCACGGCCACGCCGGACAATCTGGAACGGCGCACCGTGCAGGACATGGGCCGCCAGGTGCTGGCCGCGGCGGCCGAGGCGGCGAACGCGCCAAGCCTGCCCGCGCCCGCGCCGAACAAGGTCTACGCCCAGGTTCCGCTCGGCGGGGTGATCGCCTATCCGCAGACGGCCGGCTGGCTGGTGCTGGCCGCCGCCGCCGCGCTGATCCTGGTCGGCCTCGCCCGCGCGCGCCGGCGCCAGGCCCTGGCCTGGCGCGACCTGGCCCAGGGCGTGGGCGCGGCGGTCTATCTCGTCAGCACCTCGGCCGTGCTCCTGCGGCTGGCCCGGCGCGCCACCGGCGTGGACTTCGGCTTCCTCGAGCAGCGCCGGCTGCTGGCCGAGGTCACCCGCTTCGAGACGGCGATCGTCTTCATCGGCGTGGGCGCGGCGCTCTATGCCGCCGCGGCCCTGGCCCGCGGCGGCGCGCGGCGGCCCGCCGCGGCCCTCGCCCTGGGGGCCGGCGTCCTGTGCACCGCCTTCGGCGCGGTCGACCCGATCGGCCTGGGCCTGGGCCTCGTCGGCGCGCTCAGCGCCTTCGCCGTCTTCGGCCGGCCCGCGGGCACGCCCGGCGCCTGGGCGGGCGTGCTGCTGACCGGCCTCGCCGCCGCCGCCGGCCTGCAGGCCGCCGCGCCGGAGACGGCCTTCCTGATCGCCTGGCCCCTGGTGCTGGCCGGCCTCGCCGCGGCGGTCAGCGCCCTGGGCTCGGCCCGCAGCCTGCCGGTGACCATCGCCATCGTGGTGATCGCGATCCCGGGACTGGCCTGGATCGGCGACTTCGCCCACGGCCTGTTCCTGGGCCTGGACATGCCCGAGCTCCTGGCCGTCACCGCCTGGCTCGCCGCCTTCCTGATCTGGCCGCTGGCCCACCCGCGCATCGGCGGCGCCGGCCGGGTCACCGCCGTGGCCGTGCTCAGCCTCGGCTTCCTCTTGATCGTCTACGTGCGCTTCACCCCGCCGTGGACCGAGCGCCATCCGCAGGCGAGCATCGTCGCCTACCAGGTCGACGCCGACGCGGCCCGCGCCTACCGGATCAGCGCCACGCCCGAGCTCGCGCGCTGGTCGCGGGCGGTGCTGCGCGCCGACGGCGGGGCGGTTGCCAGGCGCGCCCTGCCCGCCCTCTGGCGAAAGCCGGTGGACGCCGCGCCCGCCGCCTCCGTCGCCGCCGAGCCGGCCAGGCTGGACCTGGCGCAGCGGCCCGACGGCGTGCGCGAGCTGAAGGCCGTCGCGCCGGCCGGAGCGCAGATCCTGGCGCTGCGCCTGAAGACCAGCGCGCCCCTGGCCGACGTGCGGCTGAACGGCCAGCCGGCGAAGATCCTCGAGAAGGCCGGCGACGAGGCCGACATCCGCTGGTGGGGCCCGCCCGAGGACCTGGTCGTCACCTTCCGGTCCGGCGGTTCCGGCGCGCTGCAGGCGGGGCACGCGGCCGTGATCCGCCGTTGGCCGGCGGCCGCCAAGCCGCTGCCGGCGCGGCCGAGGGACGTGATGGCCTTCGACCTGTCGGACTCCACCATCGTCACCGGCTCGGCCAGGCTGTCCTGGTGAGCTAGATCACGTCCGAGCTGATCCAGATCGACGAGCCGATGCTCAGGATCGCGCCGTTGTAGCTGAAGTGCTCGGGCGCGCCGTCGACGACCACCGAGCCCGAGGTCGCGGTCGCGGTCGAGCCCTGCTCGCCGTGTCCGAGCGCGATCTTGCCGTCCTGGACGGCCACCAGCACGTAGCCGTCCTCCACTCCGTCGCCGTTCACGTCCACGCCCACCCGCTCGCCGGGGACCGCCGAGGTCAGGCCCAGCAGGGTGGAGGCGTCGCCGCTGCCCGCCAGGACGTTGTCCACCGGCGTGATGCTGGTGATCGTCACCTTGTGGATGGTGTCGAAGCGCACCGTGTCCCCGGCGACCTGGCTGTAGTCGATGATCACGCCGAGGTTGGTGTTGGCGTCGCTGGTGTGCGTCGGCGTGGAGACGATGAAGGTGTCCGCGCCGGACCCGCCCTCGGCGACCACGTTGGACTGCACCGAGATCTTGTCGTTGCCGCCGCCGCCGTCCAGCACGTCCACCTGGCCCTTCGGCGCGCCGCCCCCGGAAATCACGTCGTCGCCCAGGCCGCCGTGGATCACCTCGGCCGCTGGCGTGCCGGTCAGGGTGTCGGGGCCGTCGGTGCCGTTGATCGTGGCGACCGGCGCCTTGATCGGCGCGGCGCCGGCCGGCGACACGGTCGCCTCATGCTCGGCGGCGGCCTGCGGCTGCACGGTCAGATGGGAGGCCGCCGGCGCGTCGATGTGGGCGTCGCCGCCGTGCGCGGCGGGCTGCTCCGCGGCCGTGGCGTGGGGCATGCGCGCCGCGCCGAGCTCCAGGGCCGCGTCACGCCCGGCGGCGGCGGCGGCCGCGTCGGCCGCGTGCGGCGCCGCGGACAGGTCGGCGGCGGCGCTCTGCGCCGTTTCAGTAGGCTCGGCCAGCGGCAAGCCGGCGAACTGCGCGCCGGCCTTGAACACAGCGGCCGGATCCAGGCCGAAGGCCGAGGCGGTGACCAGCGCCACCAGCAGTTGGGCGTTGCGCTGATCCAGCTCGTGGTCGAACGCCGGCGCGTCCTGGGCGGCCGGCGCGTCCTCGTCGCCCAGCATCCGGCCGAGCGCCAGCCACAGGTCGCGGCCCTCCCGCACCAGGTCGGCCACCATGTCGTGGATCACCACCGACCCGCCGATCCGGGCCACGTGCACCAGCACGTTCTCCTGGTCGTCCTTGATCACGCACCAGGGGTCGCCCTCGTCGCTGGCGCCGTAGACCACCTCGACGCCGACGACCTGGGCCTTCAACTGCTTGGCGAGCGAAAGGATCTGCGCGCGCTCGGACGACGTCCAATCGCGAACAGCGAAGAACTGCCCCGTGAAGGGAAGGACTTCCCCCATCGTCCCGCCTCAGGCGCGTGCGGCCACGCGCTGTTCCTGAACCCCGGCGCCCTCGCTCTCGAAGAGCAGCCTGTACAGTTCAGGTTCATAGAACCTGAGGAGCGTTCTGGCGAATCCGGCGGCGTCCAGGCCGAGCGCCTCGGCCCAGGCGCCCTGCGCCTCGATCGGCACGCGTCCCTGGCCGCCCTCCACCTGGGAGACGAAGGTGTAGTAGCGAAGGCCCACGCGGCTGGCGAGCTCGGCCTGGGTGAGGCCGGCGTCCTCGCGCCGCGCCCGCAGCCAGCGGCCCGCCTCACGCCGCAGGCTCTTGGTGAGCGCCAGCCGCTCCGGGTCCATCGCCGTTCGAGACATTCCCGCTCCCGTTGCAATCGGGCCGGCGACAAGCGTCATCCGAAAGCCGCTTGCGTCCTGCCGCTCATGGACGTACAGTTTTTACGTAACTAGTCCAAAAGCAATTCGTAACTAATCGTCACCTGGGCCTAATAGCTCACTTCGACCGGTATGACACGCCCTGTCGTGAGCTGATCCCGATCCATGTCCCCCGGGGCGCGCCCAGGTGACGCCCCCCTTCGCGGCGGCGCGATCAGGCGTCGCCACCGTCCGGCCAACAATTGGCCTTGTTGATCTGGCTGTTGCATCTCATGCACCTGACTGAGTTCGGATTTCTGATGGCGGGCGTGCTGGCGGTGGTCGCCGGGCTCACCGCGCCGCTGCGGCCCGACATGATCGCCGCCAAGGAGACCTCCTCCCTCGTGGCCTTCCTCACGGCGGTCGGCTGCACCCTGGCCTGCGCGGCGCTGATTCTCGCCGAGCCCTGGATGCTGCAGAACACGCCGGTGGCCGCCGTCCTGGCGCTCAGCCTGATGCACACGGCCGTGACCGCGGCGAAGTGGCGTCGCGAACGGGCCGCCGCCCCGCGCGCGCCGGCCCGAGACCCGGCCCCTCGCGGCGAAGAACAGCTCCTGCGCAAGATTGCCTGACGCCCGGTCCTTGGCTAACCCTGCCGGCCTTCGGCCAGGCAAGGACGGGACCAGATGAGCTCGAACATCGTCATCTACCACAACCCCGCGTGCGGAACCTCGCGCAACACCCTGGCGCTGCTGCGCGAGAAGGGGCTGGAGCCGACGGTCGTCGAATATCTGAAGGCCGGCTGGACCCGCGAACAGCTCCAGGGCCTGCTGGCCAAGATGGGCGTGAAGGCCAAGGACATCCTGCGCGAGCGGGGCACCAAGGCCGCCGAGCTGGGCCTCACCGAGCCCGGCGTCTCCGACGAGACGATCATCGCGGCGATGGTCGCCGATCCGATTCTCGTGAACCGCCCGATCGTCGACACGCCCAAGGGCGCGGCGCTTTGTCGCCCCGTCGACGTGGTGCTGACGTTGCTTTGAAGCATCGGGCGCCACGGTCGCGCCCAATTCCCCCAATAGGCGAGCATCAGTGACAGTTTGGCGCTCGTCCCGATTATCACCAGCCGTTAACCATTCGGCCTGATCATCGCTGAACCCGCTTTCTGCTGGTTCCGACAGAGCGTCAATGGCGAGACGCCCAGTATAGGCGTCACTAGTACGGGGGCACGATGCAAGAATTCGATCCGCGCCAGCTGGCGTCGCGCAAGATTGCGCTGACACCGAAACTCCTCGCAGGCGCCGCAGGCGTCGTAGTCGTGGCCTTCGGCTGCAAACTCGCCCTCGCCAACGGACGAATCGACCCGCCCCTTCCCGACACCGCCTCGGTGCAGCACCTGGCCTCCGAGGCCTTCACCCAGGCCGAGGCCCAGCCGGGCTTCAGCCGCCCGCAGAACGTGGCCCTGAAGATCAAGCCCGGCGAGACCTTCGAGGCCGCCGTGCAGCGCGCCGGCGTGACCGCGCAGGAAGCGCACGAGGCTGTCGCCACCCTCGGCGAGGCCATGGACACCGTCCATATCAAGGCCGGCATGCCCTTCGACGCCGCCATCGCCCAGCCGCAGGGCGAACACGGCCCGGCCCGGCTGATCGGGCTTTCGCTGCGCTCCGGCCCGGCCAGCGCCATCACCCTGTCGCGCACCTTCGACGGGGCGCTGCGCCTGCGCGAGATGCAGGAGAAGGTCAACGACGAGCAGACCGTGGCCAAGGGCGAGATCGACGGCTCGCTCTATGAAAGCGCCGCGCGGCTGGGCGCCACGCCCACCGTCACCGCCCAGGTGGCCAAGATGTTCGCCCACAAGCTGGACTTCCAGCGCGACATCCAGCCGGGCGACAAGTTCACCCTGATCTTCGACCGCAAGGTCACCGAGAGCGGCCGCACCATCCAGAGCGGCGACGTCGAGTACGCCCAGATCAAGGGTGTGAAGTTCTATCGCTTCGAGCGCCGCGACGGCGACGTGGAGTACTTCGACGAGAACGGCAAGAACGTGCGCGGCTTCCTGCTGCGCACCCCGGTCGACGGCGCGCGCATGACCTCCACCTTCGGCATGCGCAAGCACCCGATCCTGGGCTACACGCGAATGCACAAGGGCATCGACTTCGGCGCCGGCATGGGCACCCCCGTGGTCGCGGCCGGCGACGGCGTGGTGGTCGAGGCCCGCCGCTGGGGCACCTACGGCAACTGGGTGCGCATCCGCCACACCGGCGGCTGGGACACCGGCTATGCGCACCTGTCGCGCTTCGCTAAGGGGCTGCACGCCGGCGACCGCGTCCGGCAGGGCCAGGTGATCGCCTATGTCGGCTCCACGGGCGCCTCGACCGGCCCGCACCTGCACTACGAGATCTGGAAGAACGGCCAGCGGGTCAATCCGATCGGCGCCAAGGTGCCGCAGGGCACGGTGCTGGCCGGCGCCGAACTGGCCAAGTTCAGGACGGTGAAGGCGCACATCGACCATCTGGTCGAAACCAAGGGCGACGACCAGAACGGCGAAACCGCCCTGGCGATGGCCGAAACGTCCGATTCGGTAGGCTTGCGGCGTTAAGCCCGAGGCGCCGGCGCATCCATAGGGGCCCAATCCGGCCTCACGCCTTTTCGTCGCCTCACGCGGCGCCTATGGTCCGCAGACGAAGCGCAGCCAGCGGAGGTCTCGTGCCCGGCGCAGCCCAGCCCAGCCCAAGCCGCCGTTACGCCGCCAAGCGCGATGCGATCCTGGTGGCCGCCTCCAAGGTCTTCACCGACAATGGCGCCAGCGGCTTCACCCTGGCCGCCGTCGCCAAGCGGATGGACCTGCATCCGGTCAGCCTGACCTACTACTACAAGCGCAAGGAGGATCTGGCGGCCGCCTGCATCCTGCACACGATCACGCGCTTGTCCGACATGCTGGCCGAGGCCGAGGCCGAGCCCAGCCCCACCGAGCGGCTGCGGCGGTTCATCACCGCCTACTACGCCGCGCGCCGCCGCATCCTGGAGGACGGCGAGCCGCAGTTCGTGCCCATGGGCGAGATCCGCACGATCGGCGCGCCCTACGAGGACTCCCTGGTCACCGCCTACCAGGCCTTCAGCCAGCGCCTCACCTCGCTGCTGAAGGACAGCGAGGCGCCCCTGAGCGGCGGCCGCCGCCGCGCGCTGACCCACCTGCTGATCAACCAGCTCTTCTGGTCGGACACCTGGATCGGCGCCTATCAGGTCGAGGACTACGGCCGGATCGGCGAGCGCGTCGCCGACATCATCATCGGCGGCCTGGCCGCGCCCGGCCGCGCCTCGCCGGAAACGCCGCTGCTGGCCCTGGGCGCCCCGCCGGCCGACAACGACGAGATCACCCGCGAGCGGTTCCTCATCGCGGCCACCGACCTGATCAACCAGGAAGGCTACCGCGGCGCCTCGGTGGACAAGATCTCGGCCCGGCTGAACGTGACCAAGGGCTCGTTCTACCACCACAACAGCGACAAGGACGGGCTGGTGCTCGCCTGCTTCGAGCGCAGCTTCGAGCTGATCGACGAGGCCAAGCGCAAGGCCGCGCCGGCCGCCGACGGCTGGGAGCGCCTGTGGCTGGCCGCCGCCTCGCTGGCGATGCACCAGACCCGCGGCGACCGGGGCAGGCTGTTGCGCCACCACGCGCTGGCGGCCCTGCCGATCGAGACGCGCAAGGCCACCATGGCCCGCTTCCAGCAGATCGCCCACGCCTTCGCTGGCGTCATCAGCGACGGCGTCATGGACGGCTCGATCCGGCCGGTGGACCCGCTGCTGGCCGCCCAGCTCGTCATGGCCATGTTCAACTGCGCCCTGCCGCTGGACTACTGGACCCCCGGCTCCACCCTGGAGACGGTGATGGACGCCCATGTGCGCCCGGCGCTGATGGGCGTGTTTTCGCCGGCGACGGCCTGACCGGGCGCTTTCCGCAAGGCGGACCCCCGAAAACAAGAACGCCCGGCGCGAGGCCGGGCGTTCGTCTGGGTCGTCGCGTCGCCGGTCAGTTGAAGGTGATGACCGAGCGGGCCAGGCCGCCCTTCTTCATGTCGGCGAAGCCTTCGTTGACCTCTTCCAGCTTGATGCGCTGGGAGATCAGCTCGTCCAGCTTCAGCTTGCCGGCCATGTAGAAGTCGACCAGGCGGGGCATGTCGACCGGGAAGCGGTTGGAGCCCATCAGCGAGCCCTGGATGCGCTTCTCGCCCAGGAAGGCCGCGCCCATCAGGCTGATGGTCTGGCCCACCGGGATCATGCCGATGATGTTGGCCGTGCCGCCACGGCGCAGCATGTTGAACGACGCCTCGGCGGTCTTGGCCAGGCCGATGGCCTCGAACGAGTGCTGCACCCCGCCCTTGGTCATCTCCATGACTTCCTTGACCGCGTCGGTCTTGGAGGCGTCGATGAAGTCGGTCGCGCCGAACTCGCGGGCCAGGTTGTCCTTCGAGGCCACGGTGTCGATGGCGATGATCCGGCCCGCGCCGGCGATCGCCGCGCCGTTGACCGCCGCCAGGCCCACGCCGCCCAGGCCGATCACGGCCACGGTGTCGCCCGGCCGGACGCTGGAGGTATGGATCGCCGCGCCCACGCCGGTCATCACCGAACAGCCGATCAGGGCGGCGCGGTCCAGCGGCATGTCCTTGCGGATGGCCACGCAGGCGTGCTCGTGGATCAGCATCTGCTCGGCGAAGGACGACAGGTTCAGGAACTGCTGCATCGGCCCGTCGGCCTTCCGCAGGCGGGGCTCCTCGTCGGCGCCGCGCCTGGTCTCGGGGCTAACGCACAGGCTGAGGTGCCCGGTCAGGCAGTGCTCGCAGTGGCCGCAATAGGCCGACAGGCAGGTGATCACGTGGTCGCCCGGCTTCACCGTGCGCACTTCGGAGCCCACCGCCTCGACGACGCCGGCGCTTTCGTGGCCCAGCACCGCCGGCAGCGCCGTCGGATAGGAGCCTTCCATGAAGTGCAGGTCGGAGTGGCAGAGGCCGGCGGCGACGGTGCGGATCAGCACCTCGTGGGGACCGGGCTTGTTGATTTGGACGTCTTCGATCTGAAGCGGCTTGCCCACTTCGCGCAGCACTGCGGCCTTCATCTGGCGTGTTCCCCGAACGGCGCCCCTTGGCGGGGCCGGTTTTCAAAGCCCGCGGACCGCGGGCGTGGCCCAATCTTATCGTCGTTCAGGTGATCTCGGCCAACCCCTTTGAGTCGAGAAAACGCCCGGCGCGCGGGCCCGGGGAACGATCCCCGGGCCTCTGAGCCGCCCGAGCCGCCCTAGTGCTCGGCGCCGGCCAGGATCTCGGCCCTGGTCTGGCTGGAGACAAGCACGCCGTCGCTGAGCTTCAGGGTGCTGGCGGGCACGGTCGCCCACTTGTTCGCGCCGAGGTCGAGCGTCACGGTTTCGGCCGCGCCGGAGGCGGCGGGCTTGACCTTGGCGATCTTGCCGATGCTCACGCCGGCCGCGTCGCGCACGGCCGCCCCGGCGCGCAGATCGGCCATGCCCACGACGCCGGAGGTGTCGGTCGCCGCGCCCGTGGCGGCCTTCGGCGCCGGATCGCCGGCCATGGCCCCCGTGTCGGAGCTGGACATCGCCCCGGCGGCTTCCTGGGCGAAGGCGGGAACGGCGAAGAGCGTGGACGCGGCGGCGGCGATGAGGAGCTTGCTAGCCATTGGACGTGTCTCCCTGGTGGCTGGTTGGCCCCCTCCCGAGAACGCCCTTCACAACTGCGAGAGCAGCGCCAGGGTTCCCTTCAGGCCCCAACCATGTCGGCCGAACGGCGGGCCAGCGGCCGCCATCCGCTCCACGCCCGCAGCGACGGCCAGGGCGAGCGCGGGGCCGCCCGCGGCGGGATGCAGCCCTCGATCGCCGCGATCAGCGCCTCGGTGGGACCGTCGTTCAGGAAGTGGTTGGCGCCCTCCACCCGCTCGAAGCGCATCGGAAGCCGCGTGCGCGTCTCGCGCACCAGCCGCTCGGCGATCTCGATCGGGGCGAAGTCGTCCTCCTCGCCATGGATCACGTGGATGGGGATGCGCAGGCTCGCCAGGGCGCGCCGCGCCCGGTCCAGTTGCGCCGGCTGGCCGCTCACCTCGCGCACGGCGTTGCGCAGGTCGCGCGGCAGCACCTTCAGCATCATCGCGCCCACGTCCACCAGCCAGCGGGCCGTCGGGCCGGGCTCGCCGAAGTAGCCGCTCATCAGCACCAGGCCCGCCACCTTGCCCGGATGGGCCGCGGCCATCACCGAGGCGATCGCCGCGCCGTAGGACTGGCCCACCAGCAGGATCTTCTGGCCGCGCTCCGCCTTCAGCAGCGGCGCCAGAGCCTCGGCCTGCAGCACGATGTCGCCCACCGCCGTCGCCGGCTCCGAGGCGCCGTAGCCGGGCCGGTCCACCGCCGTCATCTCCCGCTCGGGCCCCAGGGCCGCGAGGGCCGGGGCCCAGTACTCGGCCCAGGAGGGCGCGCCGGTGATCACCACGATCTTCCAGGGGGCGGGCGTCTCGCGCGGCGTGGTCAGCGCCGAGAGCGTCCAGCCCAGGCCGCCGCCGGCCTGAAAGGCGACGCGCCTGACCGCGCGCTCGCCGAAGGTCTCAGCCGTGGGCGCGTGCTCGGCCCGTCCAGTCAGGGCGCACTCCACGCACGCCCAACCCATCTCCAACACGCCTCGCGGGCGTCTGCGCGCCACAGTGCGGCCTCCGTCGACCTATCCCGCAACGCACAACGCGGCAGACGCGCCAAGGTTCGACCGCGTCGCAGAATGAGACGCAGGCGTGGCGCCGGCGCCTCAGGACTTGGCCGGGACCACCGTCTCGCGCAGCTCGCGCTTGAGCACCTTGCCGGTGGGCCCGATCGGCAGGGCCTCGACGATGCGCACCTCGTCGGGCGTCCACCACTTGGCGACGCGCTCGGCCACGTGCGCCTTCAGCTCCTCCGGATCGGCCGAGAAGCCGGGCCTGAGCGCCACCAGCAGCAGCGGCCGCTCGTCCCACTTCGGATGCGGCACGCCGATGGCCGCGGCCATGGCCACCGCCGGGTGCGAGGAGACCGCGTCCTCCAGGTCCAGGGTGGAGATCCATTCGCCGCCGGACTTGATGACGTCCTTGGCCCGGTCGGTGAGCCGCAGGTAGCCCTCCGCGTCGATGGTGGCGATGTCGCCGGTGTCGAACCAGCCGTCGTCGGTGAAGGCCTGCGCGCCGTCGCCCTTGAAGTAGGACGAGGCCACCCAGGGCCCGCGCACCTGCAGGCGGCCGGCGCTCTTGCCGTCGCGCGGCAGCTCGTCGCCGCTCTGGTCGTCGATGATGCGCAGCTCCACGCCCCACAGGCCGCGGCCGGCCTTGAGCTTGCGCGCGACCGCCGCGTCGGCGCTCTCGCCCGCGTGGCGCGGCAAGGGGGTGTTGATCACGCCCATGGGGCTCGTCTCGGTCATGCCCCAGATCTGGCGCACGGTCGCGCCCAGGCTCTCCTCCACCCGCCGCACCAGCGAGGCGGTGGGCGCCGAGCCGCCGATGCAGACGTTGCGCACGCTGGTCAGCCGCCCGCCGGTCTGGTCCAGGTGGTCCAGCACCCCCACCCAGATGGTGGGCACGCCCAAGAGGAAGCTCGCCTGCTCGGCCACCGCCAGCTCGCATACCGACGGGCCGTCCAGATGCCGGCCCGGCAGCACCAGCTTGGCCCCCACCAGCGGGGCGGCGTAGGGCGTGCACCAGGCGTTGGCGTGGTACATCTGGGCGCAGGGCAGCACCACGTCGCGGGCCGACAGGTCGAAACAGTCCGGCATGGTCGTGGCCATGGCATGCAGCACCGTCGAGCGGTGGCCGTAGAGCACGCCCTTGGGATTGCCCGTGGTGCCGGAGGTGTAGCAGAGGCCGGACGCGCTCTTCTCGTCCAGGTCGGGCCAGCCGAAGTCCGGCGAGTTGAGCCGGATCAGCTCCTCGTAGACCAGCGAGCCGGCCGGCGCCTCGGCCGGCACGTGCTCCAGGTCGGTCATGGCCACGAAGGTCTTCACCGTCGGCATGCGGTCCTTCAGCTCGGCCACCAGCCCGGCGAAGCTGATGTCGTAGAACAGCACCGTGTCCTCGGCGTGGCCCGCCACCCAGGCCACCTGGTCCGGGTGCAGCCGCGGATTGATCGTGTGCACGATCGCGCCGACGCCGGGCACGGCGTAGTAGAGCTCGAAGTGGCGGTGGGTGCTCCAGGCCAGGGTGGCCACCCGGTCGCCGGGCTTCACCCCCAGGCCGACCAGGGCGTTGGCCATGCGCTTGGCGCGCGCCAGGGCGTCGGCGTAGCCGTAGCGGTGGATCGGCCCCTCCACCGTGCGCGTCACCACCTCGGTGTCCGGATGGTAGAGCGCCGCGTACTCCAGGATCGACGGCAGGTTCAGCGGCCGATCCATCATCAGGGCCTGCATACGCGACCTCCTCCCTTATCGTTGATCAGGCGGACCCTAGAAGCGCGCGGGGAACAACGCCAGGGGCGCCGCCCTCAGGCCGCCCTCAAGCCGCCATGCGCGCCTTGAACACCCCGTCGGGCAGCCACGGGATGCGCGAGGGATGGACGAAGAAGTAGTCCTTCCAGCGCACGCCGGCCTCGACAGAGTCGCACTCCTCCAGCCGGTCGCCGTTCAGGCCGAACATGCGGTAGCCGCGCGACAGGAACAGGTCCACCACCGCCTGGGCCGAGCCGCCGAAGCGCTCCTGCAGCATCATCGGATGGATCTCGATCAGCACGTGCGGGTGGTCGCGCTCGATCACGCCCAGGGCGCCGGAGAGCGCCATCTGCTCGGCGCCCTCGACGTCCATTCGGATGAAGTCGACGTAGGCCACGCCGTTCTCGGCGCAGTACTCGTCGAGCGCCACCACCCTGGCCGGCTCCACCTGGGCGCCCATGTCGTCCAGGTCCGGCCGCACCGGGCCCTTGGGCACGGATTCGGCGACGAAGGCGAAGGCCCGGCCGAGCCGCCCGGAGGTCTTCATCGGCGTCACCAGCAGGGCGTCGCCCGGCTTGTCGGCCACCGCCGCGTTCACCGGCGTCACCCGGTCGGCGATGCCGTGCCAGGCCAGGCAGGTCTTCAGGACCTCGAAGGTGAAGCTCGACGGCTCGAAGGCGTAGATGCGCGCCTTTGGCGCGACCTGGGTCATCACGTAGCAGTGGCGTCCATCGCTGGCGCCGATGTGCAGGCACACCGGCTCGCCGCTCAGCAGGTCCGCCAGGTAGGGCGTCTCGGGCTCGTGCTTGGCCCAGCGCAGATTGCGTCGCCAGGCTCGGAAGGCGTGGCCGAGCACGCGAAGCGAAGCCATGGATGCTCCTTTGACCCTGACGCCTGTTTAGGACGCGTCGCGGGCCACCGTCACCATGTAGTTGATGTCGCAGTCGGATGAGCGGATCCAGCGTCCGGCGAGCGGCTGGAAGACCACGCCGAACGGCCCGTCCACGGTCACCGCCTCGCCCGTCAGGAAGCCGCGCAGCTCCTCCGGCTTGAGGAACTTCTTCCAGTCGTGCGTGCCCGCCGGCACCCAGCCCAGCACGTATTCGGCGCCCACCTTGGCCAGCGCCAGGGCCTTGAGCGTGCGGTTCAGCGTGGCCACGATCATCAGCCCGCCCGGCGCCAGGAGGCGCGCGCAGGTGCGCAGGAACTCGCCCGGGTCGGCCACGTGCTCGATCACCTCCATGTTGAGGATCACGTCGAACGGCCCGTCACCCTCGGCCAGCAGCGCTTCGGCCGTGGCGCAGCGGAAGTCGATGGAAAGGCCCTGTTCGGCCGCGTGGGTCGAGGCCGTGCCGATGTTCCGCTCCGAGGCGTCCACCGCCGTCACCGAAAAGCCCAGCCGGGCCATGGGCTCGGAGAGCAGGCCCCCGCCGCAGCCGATGTCCAGCAGCCTCAGCCCCTCGAACGGCGCGCGCGCCGCGCCGTCGCGGCCGAACCGCGCCAAGGCCTGCTCGCGAATGAACGCCAGGCGCACCGGATTGAACACGTGCAGCGGGGCGAACTTGCCCTTGGGATCCCACCACTCGGCGGCGATGCGGGAGAAGCGCTCGACCTCGGCGGGATCGACGCTGGAACGGGCCTTGGCGGTGGCGGTCATGACGCCCTCAATAGCTCCCCGCGCCGTCCGTGCGAAGTCCGGCGCTGCAGGCGCGGGCTATCGGATCAGACGCACCTCCACGCCCACGTCCACCGCGCCCCAGGCGCGATCGGCGGTGAGCGCTGCGGCGCCTTCCCGCCTGGCCAGGGCCAGACATGCGCGATCGCCGAGCGACAGGCCGTGCCGGCGGGTCCGCCCCCTCAGGGCGCCGGCCTCCAGCGCCAAGCCCTCGTCGAACGGTTCGACATGGAAGGCCGCCGCCCGCACGATCTCCACCGCCCCGGCGGGCTCGACGCCCCGATCGATCAGCTTGGCCACCACCTCGGCCAGATTGACGGCGGAGATGACGCAATCCGCCAATCGCTCGCCCACATCCTCGCCGCCGGGCTCCGCCTCGATCCAGGCGAGCACGGCCGAGGCGTCCAGCACCAGGTCACTCATCGTCGAGCTCGCGGCGGACCTCGGCCCTGCGGTCGGCGATCAGCTCGTCGACCATGCTGGGACCGCCCGGCGGCAGCAGACGCCGGGCCAGCTCACGCGCGCGGCGGGCCGAGGTCGCTCCCGCGATCAGTTCGATGCTCTCGCCCTCCAGCCGCCCCATCACGACCGAGCCGGGCTTCAGCCCCCACGCGTCGATCACCTGCCGCGGCAGCGCGAGCCGGCCTTGGGCGTCCATCTCCATGCGGAAGACGCCGCCCCCGCGCCACTGGGTGGGATGGACATCGGCCCGGAACGGCGCGGCGTCGCCCTCCGACACGCCTGAAGAGGCGGCCGCCTTGTCGCCTTCCAGCACGTTGCGGACATGCTGGTAGCGCTTGCCCAGCAAGCGCGCGATCTCGGCGCGCGGATAGCCGGCGCGGTCGAGCGCGCGGATCTTGTCGGCGACGGTCGCCTGGGCGCCGACGATCTCTTCGGCGGTGGTCATGTCGAAGCTCGTTCGGACAGGTAGTTAGGCATGTATGTACGTAGGCCGCCGCCTGATCGCGGTCAAGCGCATTGCCCCCTCGCCCCGGCCTCGCTATTAGGCGCGCTTTCCCCTCCCCATCGAGGAGCCTGCTAGCCCGTCATGTCACGGCTGGTGATGAAATTCGGCGGCACGTCGGTCGCCGACCTGGAGCGTATCCGGCGCGTGGGCCGGCTGGTCGCCGCCGAGGTCGAGGCTGGCCACAAGGTGGCCGTGGTGGTCTCGGCCATGGCCGGCAAGACCAATGAGCTGGTGGCCTGGACCGACGCGGCCGGCGCCGCGGCCCAGGGCCTGACGCCCTCCGACGACGAGTACGACACGGTCGTGGCCTCCGGCGAGCAGGTGACCGCCGGGCTCCTGGCCATGGTCCTGCGCAACATGGGCCTGCGCGCCCGCTCCTGGATGGGCTGGCAGATTCCGATCATCGCCGACGACGCCCACGGCCGCGCGCGCATCGACGACGTCCCGCCGGAGAAGCTCGCCGCGGCGATGGACGGCGGCGAGATCGCCGTGATCGCCGGCTTCCAGGGCGTGACCCGCAACGGGCGCATCGCCACCCTGGGCCGTGGCGGCTCAGACACCAGCGCCGTGGCCGTGGCCGCCGCCGTCAAGGCCGAGCGCTGCGACATCTACACCGACGTGGACGGGGTCTACACCACCGACCCGCGCATCGAGACCAAGGCCAGGAAGCTCGCCAAGATCTCCTACGAGGAGATGCTGGAGATGGCCTCCCTGGGCGCCAAGGTGCTGCAGACCCGCTCGGTCGAGCTGGCGATGTCGCAGCACGTGCCCGTGCGCGTCCTTTCAAGTTTCGTCGAACCGGGCGAGGCGCCCGGCCAAGGCACCATCGTGTGCGACGAGGAAGAGATCATGGAAAAGCGGATCGTCAGCGGCGTGGCCTACAGCCGCGATGAGGCCAAGATCAGCCTGTTCGGCCTGCCCGACCATCCGGGCGTGTCCTCGGAGATCTTCGGCCGCCTGGCCGACGCCAACGTCAACGTGGACATGATCGTCCAGAGCCACGCGCGCACGCGGAACACGGCCAACATGGAGTTCACCGTGGGCAAGCGCGACGCCGCCCGCGCCGTAGAGATCGTGCGCGCCGCCCAGAAGGAGATCGGCTTCGAGGACGTTGCCGTGAACGAGGACGTGGCCAAGGTCTCGGTGATCGGCGTCGGCATGCGCAGCCATGCGGGCGTGGCCAAGACCATGTTCAGCGCGCTCGCCGACAAGGGTGTGAACATCCAGGTGATCTCGACCTCCGAGATCAAGATCAGCGTGCTGATCGACGCGGCCTACACGGAGCTGGCCGTGCGCGCCCTGCACGGCGCCTACGGCCTGGACCAGCTCTAGGCGGCGGGCGCGGCCTGGTCGGGCGCCGGTTCGGCCCTGGCGGCGGCCAGCCGCCCGGCCGTCCACACGCCCAGCGCGGCCACCGGCAGCACCGCCACGAACACCCAGAAGCTGACCGCCTCGGCCACCTGGGCGGTCACGCCCTCGGCGAAGCCCAGCATGTTGGCGACCACGGCCGCCAGCGCCGCGCCGGCCGCCCCGCCGGTCAGCCGCACGGTCATGATCGCCGCCGAGCCGATGGCCCGCTCGCCGATGGGCAGGGCGGTGATCACCTTCTGGCTCATGAAGGCCGAGGACAGGCCGAAGCCCGCGCCCAGCAGCCCCGCCCCGGCCACCACCGCCGGCAGCGGCCAGTGGCCGAACGCCAGGGCGCACAGCCCGAGCCCGGCCGTCACCAGCACCGCCCCAATGAAGATCAGCCGGTCGGGCCAGCGCCCGGCCAGGTGCGCCACCGGCAGGGCCGCGCCGGTCCAGGCCATGGCCTCCACCGCGATCACGTAGCCGGCCTCCAGCGCCGAATAGCCGCGCAGGGTCTGCAGCACCACCGGGCCGTAGACCGAAAAGCCCATGGAGGCGGCGGTGGTCAGGAACATGGTGGCGTAGCCCGCGCCGGGGATCGCCCGGAGGTCGGCCGAGCCGATCGGCAGCAGGCGCGCGGCCTGGGTCGCGTCGAACCGCACCGTGACGGCCAGCAGCACCACGCCCGCCGCCGTCAGCAGCCCCGCCACCAGCACCTCGCCGGCCACGTCGGCGTAGCCGATCGCCGAGATCGCCAGGGCCACCATGACGAGCTGCGGCCAGGCCACCGCCGCGCCCTCGTCGGCGTCGCCCTTCGGCAGGAGCTTCAGCGCCACCAGGGCCACCGCCGCGGCTTGGGCGGCGAAGAACCAGAACACCCATCGCCAGGCGCCGGCGTCGGCGAACAGCCCGCCCAGCAGCGGGCTGATCAGGGTGGCGATCCCCCAGATCGAGGTGGAGGCCGCATAGACCCTGGCCAGGGTCCGGTCGGGAAACAGCAGGCCGATCGCCACCGAGCAGAAGCCGATCACCCAGCCGCCGCCGACGCCCTGCATGATGCGGCCGGCCAGGAAGCCCATGATCTCCGGCGCGGCGGCGCTCAGCGCGCAGCCGGCGGCGTAGAGCAGCGCCGCTCCGGCCATGGCCCGGCGCAGGCCGAACCGCTGGGCCAGGAGGCCCGCGCTCGCCCCCGCCAGCACCGAGCCCAGCAGGAACCCGGCCGTCGCCCAGCCGAAGAAGGCGTAGCCGCCCAGCGCCTTGCCGACGCTGGGCATGATGGTGGCGGTCACCAGCGAGTCGGCGGCGTTCAGCCACACGCCCAGGCAGATCAGCGCGAACAGCGGCAGGCGGCCCTCGCTGAGGACGTCGGCCCACCCGCCGTCCGCCGTCGCCGCCTTGGTCATCGAATCCTCCCGCGCCATCGCCGAGCGATCCCTAGACAGTCGCGGCTATTTTTGCAATCAACTGCTTGTCAAATGCGCACGACCGCCGACGACATCCTGCTGCACCTGAAGATGCGCGGCCCCGCCCCGGCCGGCGCGCTGGCCGAGCGCCTGGGCGTCACGCGCCAGGCGGTGCGCCAGCAGGTGGAGAAGCTGGCCGCCGAGGGGCTGGTGGAGGCGATCCCCGACCATGCCGGCGGCGTCGGCCGCCCGGGCCAGGCCTGGTCGCTCACACCGGCCGGCCACGCCCGCTTCCCCGACACCCACGCCCAGATGACGGTCGAGCTCGTCGAGGCGGTGCGCGCCGAGTTCGGCCAGGACGGTCTGGACCGGCTGGTGGCGCGGCGCGAACGGGCCGCCGCGGCGGCCTATGCGGCGGCCCTGGACGGCGCGCGCCAGATGGAGGCCCGGCTCGACCGGCTGGTCGAGCTGCGCAGCGCCGAAGGCTACATGGCCGAGTGGCGGCGCGAGCCGGACGGCGCCTGGCTGCTGGTCGAGAACCACTGCCCGATCTGCGCGGCGGCCACGGCCTGCCAGGGGTTCTGCCGCGCCGAGCTCTCGCTCTTCCGCCAGATGCTGGCGCCGGCCAGGGTCGAGCGCGCCGACCACATCCTGGCCGGCGCGCGCCGCTGCGCCTATCGGGTCACGGTGGATTAGGAGATCGCGCTCAGCCCTCCGCCTCAGCCTTCAGGTCCTTCAGGCCCTGCTCGAAGCTGCCGCCCACTACCTTGTCCATGCTGAAGAAGACGCTCATCAGCTTGGAGACGAAGCTCATCGGCCCGTACATGGCCCAGGTCACCGTGGTGGTTCCGCCGTTGGGCTGGAGGGTGAACTCGGCGGTGTTCACCGTCTTCATGGGCCGGGTGAACTCCAGGCGGATCAGCACCTTCGCCTCAGGCTCGGCGCGGGTGATGATCATGTTCCCGGCGCCGGCCTTCCGGCCGTCCCAGGCGTAGGTCGCCCCCTCCCCGGCCTCCGGGCCGCCGTAGACGCGCTTCAGGTCCGCGTCGATCGTCTCGAAGGGCGACCAGTCGCTCCAGCGGCGGAAGTCGGCGATCAGGCCGTAGATCTTCTGCGGCGGCGCCTTGATGGCGATCGAGCGCTGCACGCGGAAACTGTCGGGCCGGGTGGCGGCGTAGGCCAGCAGCCCCGCCACGCCGAGCGCGACGGCGATCAGAACGATCTTCAGCATCGCCTCGTCCTCAATCCCACTTGGGCGGTTGGAACTCGGCCACGGTCTGGCCCATCGACCATTGCACGCCGAAGGGGTCCTTCAGCACGCCGTAGCGGTCGCCCCAGAACATCTGCTGCACCGGGCTGACGACCGTCGCGCCGGCGTCCGCGGCCCGCTTCCACCAGGCGTCGATGTCGTCCACCTGCAGGTGCAGGGTCAGGTTGGCCGGCGCCTCGCGGCTCATGCCCATCTCCGGGAAGATGTCGCTGATCAACAGGTCGCCGCCGTTGATCCGAAGCTGGCAGTGCAGCAGGCGCTTTCCGTCCTTGTCGGGCAAGCGCATCTGCTCGCTCGCGCCGAAGGCGCGCTGGTAGAACGCCGAGGCTTCGGCGGCCCCGTCGATGTTGACGTAGGCGGTGAGCCCGCCCACCGGCTTGGGCGTGTTCTGCGGCATTGACGTCTCCTCGGTCTGAATCGCCGGCCGGCGCCGGCCTTCACTGCAAGGACGCGCGGGCGGGCGCGGTCCCGACAGGAGGAGCGCGTTTTTCAGCCGGCCGCGCCCTCGCCGGCCAGGCGGTCCAGATGCATGCGGATGTGCGAGGCCTCGGCCGGCGTGTTGGCCAGGGCGATGGCCCGTCCGAAGGCTTCGCGCGCCTCGGCCGCGCGGCCGAGCTGCATCAGATAGGCGCCGCGCGCGCCGTGATAGTGGAAGTAGCCGGAAAGCCGGTTCGCCAGCGGCTCGATCATCTCCAACGCGGCCTGCGGGCCGGCCGTCTTGCCGACGGCCACGGCCCGGTTCAGCGTCACCACCGGCGAGGGCTCCAGGTGCTCCAAGAGGGCGTAGAGCCGCTCGATGTTGGTCCAGTCGGTGTCCTCGGCGCGCGCCGCCCGCGCGTGCATCGAGGCGATCGCCGCCTGCACCTGATAGACGCCGGCCCGGCGGTGGCGCATGGCCTTGTCGATCAGCGCCAGCCCCTCGGCGATCAGGTCGCGGTTCCACAGCGAACGGTCCTGGTCGTCCAGCAGGACGATCTCGCCCTCGGCGTCGAAGCGGGCCCGCGCCCGCGAATGCTGCAGCAGCATCAGGGCGGTCAGCCCCATGATCTCCGGCTCGGCCGGGAACATGCGCAGCAAGAGCCGCGACAGGCGGATCGCCTCCTCGCAGAGCGAGCCCTTGGCGGCGGCCTCGGCCGCGCCAGCCGAATAGCCCTCGTTGAACACCAGGTAGATCATGGCCGCCACCACGCCCACCCGCTCGGACCGCTCCACCGGCCCGGGCGTCTCGAAGGCCACGCCCGCGCCGGCCGCCAGGCGCTTGGCCCGGGTGATGCGCTGCTCCATGGCCGCCTCGCTCACCAGGAAGGCCCTCGCGATCTGGCGCACCGAAAGCCCGGAGACGATGCGCAGGGCCAGGGCGATCTGCTGGGTGGCCGGCAGGTCAGGGTGGCAGCAGATGAACAGGAGCCGAAGCACGTCGTCGCGATAGTGCGAGCCGTCCAGGCTCTCGGCGACGGCGGTCTCGGCGTCCTCCAGGTCGGAGAGTTGGTCCTCGTCCGGCAGGGCGGTCAGCCGCTTGGCCCGGCGCGAGGCGTCGATGGCCGCGTTGCGGCCCACCATGATCAGCCAGGCGGCCGGATCGCGCGGCGGCCCGTTCACCGGCCACTTCTTCAGCGCGCGCAGGCAGGCGTCCTGATAGGCCTCCTCGGCCGTGTCCAGGTCACGGAAGTAGCGCAAGAGCGCGCCCACGGCCTGGGGCCGGGCGGCGGTGAGCGCCGCTTCGATCCAGGCCAGTTCGCTCATTTGATCTCCGTTCCCGGTACGAACAGGGCCAGCGGCCGCACCTCGTAGGCGCCGCCCGGATTGGCCTTGGTCAGCTCGCGGCAGACGTCCAGCGCCTCCTCCAGGTTCTCCACGTCGATGATGTAGAAGCCCAGAAGCTGCTCCTTGGTCTCGGCGTAGGGGCCGTCGACCACGACGGGCGGGTCGGAGTTCTTGCGCAGGGTGGTGGCCGCCGTGGTGGGCAACAGGCGGATGCCCGCCCCGAACTTGCCCTGCTCCATCAGCTTGTCGTGCACCACGCCAAGCCGGGCCATCACCGCGTCGTCCTCCTCCTTGGTCCAGGACCAGACGACGTCCTCGTCGTTGTAGCAAAGCACGGCGTACTGCATCGAAGGCTCCTTCCTGCTTCCCCCAAAGGACGGGCGACTATGCCCGCCTCCGACAGGGCGCGCGAGATTCCCCTGGAGCGCGGTCCGCGATAGCGGACGCCGGTCTTGCGATCAGGCCGCGCTCAATCCTTTGAATTGGAGTCGCCGGCGGCCTTGGGGATCGGCCGGGTGAACTCGGCCTCGATGTGGAAGCTCACCGGATCGCCGACGCCGAAGGTCGAGCCCTTGGGCGGCACGCCGTAGCCCATGCCGAACTCCGAGCGGTTGAGCACGCCGTCCGCGGAAAACCCGATGCGCGAGCCGGCCGGGTCCATGCCGTTGCCGGCGTAGCCGCCGTTGAACGTCGCCTTCAGCGTCACCGGCCTGGTCACCCCGTGCAGGCTGAAGTCGCCGGTCACGTCCGCCGTGGCGGGGCCGGTCATCGTCACCGAGGTCGACTTGAAGGTCATCTGCGGGAACTGGGCGGCGTTCAGCCAGTCCTTGCCGGAAAGCTGGGCGTCGAAGTCCACGTCCTTGAACGGATAGTCGGTCTGGATCGAGGCCGGATCGATGGTCGCCGTCACGCTGGAGGCGGCCGGATCGGCCGGATCGAACTTCAGCTCCGCGTCGAACCGGGTGAAGCGGGCGGTGTAGTTGGAAAGGCCCAGGTGGTTCACCCGGAACACGATGCTGCCGTGCGCCTTGTCCAGCGCATAGGTCCCGGCCGGCGCGTCGCTTTTCGGCGGCTGAGGCTGGGCCGCCTCGGGCGGGGCGGCGGCGGTCTTTTCGGCCTTCGGCGAACAGGCGGCGAGCGCGACCAGGGCGCAGGCGGCGAACAGGGGTTTCACGGCGTCTCCTCCTTAAGCGGCGTGCATGGCGATCCTAGGACGCATGAGCCGACCGGATTCCGACAGCATCATGATACTTAAGCAATAGCTTGACTATCCCCGCCAAGGCGGATACTTAAGCGCATGCCTAACCAACAGCCCTCCCTCGACCTGTTGTTCCAGGCCCTGGCCGACCCGACCCGCCGCGCGGTGGTCGAACGTCTGAGCCGGGGGCCGGCCTCGGTCAGCGAGCTGGCCGCGCCGCTGTCCATGTCCCTGCCCGCGGTGATGCAGCACCTGTCGGTGCTGGAGGCGAGCGGCCTGGTCCACTCCGAGAAGGTCGGCCGGGTGCGCACCTGCCGCATCGAGCCGGCGGCCCTGACCAGCGTCGAGCGGTGGGTCGCCGAGCGCCGGGCCGGCTGGGAGCGCCGCCTCGACCGCCTGGGCCGCTACCTGGCCGACACCGAGAACGACACCGATCCCTCCTGAGAGCCGATCCCATGACCGAGCGCACCGTCACCCACGCCATGTTCACCATCGAGCGGACCTTCCCGGCCAAGCCGGCGCGGGTCTTCAAGGCGTTCGCCGATCCGCAGGCGAAAGCCATGTGGTTCGGGGGCCCGGACGATTGGGACGAGACCGAGCGGTCGCTGGACTTCCGCGTCGGCGGCCGGGAGGTCAGCGCCGGCGGCCCGCCCGGCGGCCCGCTCCACCGGTTCGACGCGCTCTACTACGAGATCATCGAGAACGAGCGGATCATCTACGCCTACGAGATGCACCTGGGCGGCGTGC
The DNA here is from genome assembly GCF_041916435.1 of Phenylobacterium sp. GTDB lineage: Bacteria > Pseudomonadota > Alphaproteobacteria > Caulobacterales > Caulobacteraceae > Phenylobacterium. The sequence goes on from NZ_JAYRZM010000006.1 coordinate 411,111, forward strand.
GCATCTCCGTGTCGATCGCCACCATCGAGCTGAAGCCCAGCGGCGGCGGCACGCGGTTCGTCATGACCGAGCAGGGCGCCTTCCTGGACGGCTTCGACAATCCGTCCCTGCGCGAGGAGGGCACGCTGCAACTGGTCGACGCCCTCGCCGCCTCCCTCCAGGACTGAGCCCCGCCATGCCGCTTTCCCTCTACGCCCACCCGTTCTCGTCCTACTGCCAGAAGGCGCTGATCGCCCTCTACGAGAACGCCACGCCCTTCGAGTTCCGCATGCTGGACGCCGACCATGCCGACGCCTTCGGCGAACTGGCGGCGATGTGGCCGCTGGTGAAGTTCCCGGTGCTGGTCGACGGCGCGACGCCGGTCATCGAGGCCAGCGTGATCGTCGAGCACCTGCAGGCCTTCCACCCCGGCCCGGTGAGGCTCATCCCCGACGCCCCCGAGGCGGCGCTGGAGGTCCGCTTCATGGACCGCGTGTTCGACAACTACGTCATGAACGTCCAGCAGAAGCTGGTGGAGGACGTCCTGCGCCCGGCGGACGACGTGCGCGACCCGTTCGGCGTGACCCGGGCCCGCGAGCAGTTGGAGACCATCTACGCCTGGCTCGACCAGCGCCTGGCCGGGCGGACCTGGGCCGTGGGCGAGGCCTTCTCCCTGGCCGACTGCGCCGCCGCGCCGGCCCTGTTCTACGCCGACTGGTCGCATCCGATCGATCCGCGGTTCGCCTCGCTGCGCGCCTATCGCCAGCGTCTGAACGCGCGGCCCTCCTTCGCCCGCTGCATCGACGAGGCCCGTCCGCACCGCCCGCTCTTCCCGCTTGGCGCGCCCGATCGAGACTGACTCAATCCAGCGTCGCGAAAGCGCGACCGACCGTCGCGCTGGGCCCCTTCTCCCGTAAAGCTGGACTTAAATCCTTTAGGGTCGTCTGGACCGAGATGTCTGGGGGCCGTGCTTGTCCAACCTCCATTACGAAGTCCTGGCCCGGCGCCCCGGCGGGGGCATGAACGTGGAGCTCACGTTCTTCGACGAGGAGCGCGCCCTCGCCGAAGGTGAGGACATGTTCGCCACGGGCGAGTTCGTGGGCGTGCGGGTCCTGCGCGAGACTCTCGATCCCGAGACGGGCATCTTCACCGGCAAGGTGCTGCTGCGCCTGGGCGACCAGGACGACGGCAAATTCCGCCGCATCGGCTCCGGCGGCAGCGACAGCGACGCGATAAGCTGCCGCCAGGCCGCCGACTTCTACCAGTTGCGCTCGCGGCTGCAGCTCGCCCGCCTGCTGGAGGGCTGGCTGGGCCGCAACAAGCTCACGCCCTTCGAGCTCCTGCACCGGCTGGACCTGGCCGAGCGCCTGCAACTGGCCAGCACCGAGACGCAGCACGCGATCCAGAAGGTCGCCGTGGCCCGCTCGCTCGGCCGCGGCGCCAGCGTGCACCAGGTGGTGCGCGCCCTGCAGGGCCTGTTCGACCAGGCCGTCGCCGCCCTGCGCGCCGACCGCGCCGCCGGCGTCTTCGTGGCGGTCGCCCCGGCGTCCTTCGCCGGCGTCTGCCGCGAGCTGGCGGGAACCCCGAGGGCCGCCTACCGCCTGGCCGGCGGCGTGGCCGATTTCATCGGCGCCGGGGAAACCTGGTCGGACAAGGCCAACCTGCTGCTCGACCTGGTCGACGCCGCCCCCGACACGGATCCCGCCCGGGCGCTGGCCGCCGAGGTGCTCACCCAGCCGCTCGGCGAGATCCTGGCCTCCAAGGCCGCCTGCGCCGAGCTGCTGGGCGCGGACCTGGACCTGGGCGGCCAGATCGCCGCGACCGTGCGGCTGGTCGCCCCCGACGCGGCCGAGGCGGTGGCCCAGGCCGACCCGGAAGCCGCCGCCCTGATCCCGCCGCTCGGCGAGACCGCCCAGCGCATCGCCGAGCGCCTGGCGCTGTTCGGCTTCGACGACGTGCGCCACACCCTGAGCCGCCGGCTCTTGCAGGACCTGATGGCGCCGCGACGCCTGCGCCCGGCCGATCCGGCCGGCGAGATTCGGCTGACCCGCGCCCTGGGCTTCGTGCTCAGCGCCGCCGACCGCCGCATCCTGCCCGCCGAGGAAGTGCGCGACGCCCTGATCGAGCGCTCGCGGCTGATGGTCAGCCAGGACTTCATGGACGCCTACCTGGGCGCCGAGCGCCCGGCGATGGACGAGGCCTTCGGCCTGGCGCGGCTGATGGACAACCTGGCCGGCGGCGCCAACCGGGCCCAGGCCGCCCGCTGGCTGGAGGCCACCATCACCTCGCCCCGGTTCGACACCGAGCTGGTCTCGGGCCCGGGCACGCCGATGGCCAAGCTCGCCCAGCTCGCCCAGCTCCACCGCACGCTGGCGCGCTCGCGTAACGACGCCGGCCGGGTGGAGAGCCTTCTGGAGCGCATCAGCCTGGTCGCCGACAAGTACGAGGACGCCAAGGGCGTGGTGCGCCAGCTCGTGCGCGCCCAGGCGCCCCTGCCCCAGCGCCTGGGCGCGCTGCTGCGCATGGCCGCCGGCGAGACGGCGCCGCCCGGCGGCGCGGCCTCCCGCGCCAGGACCGAGGCCAAGCGGATGCTGGCCGAACCGGGGACCATGGCGGAGCTTTCCCGCGATCCGGCCGCCCTGAAGCAGCTCCAGGGCCTGATGCGCGCGATCTAGATCCGGCTCAGCGCTGCGCGGCCGCGGCGGGCGGCGGCGCGGGCGGGAAGCGGAAGTGCGGCGACCAGTGGAACGCCGTGCCGGCCACGATGTACCAGGTGATGAACAGCGCGCTCATGAAGGCGCCGGGCGCGTAGCTGTTGGTGCGCCGCCAGGTGAACAGGCCGAACGCCCCCACCACCGCCAGCAGCGGCACGAACTGGATGGCGATGATCACGTTGAGCGCGTCGGCCGGCGTCGCCAGCCGGCCGGTGGCGAACAGGCTGCCGTACTCGATCGCCAGCAGCACGATGAAGCCCGAACTCATGGCGAACTTGGCCCAGCCCAACTGGACGATCTCGCCCTCGCCCTTGACCGGCAGATTCAGCGTCAGCGCGCGCATCGCCGCCAGGAAGAAGGCCGTCCAGAAGGGCAGGTAGACCAGGGCGTGGAGCGCGTGGCGGCCGTCCAGCGGCTTCAGTCCCAGCACCCAGAAGCGGAAGTCCACCTTGAAGAGGGCGTCGGCGGCCACCAGGGCCAGGTAGCCCGCGCCGACGCTGATCAGCGCGGCCAGCGCCGACTTCAGCCACTGGGTCTCGAAGCGCGCCCGGCCGGGCCGCAGCGCCAGGCCCAGCCCCAGGGTGATCACGGCGTTGGCGAGCGCCCAGACCAGGAGCTGGTTGGTCACCCACTGCGGCAGCAGCCGCGAGGGCAGGACGGCCTGGCCCAGGCTCATCAGCGGCAGGTAGGTGGCCGCCGGGATCGCGGCGGTCAGCAAGAAGGCCAGCCACCAGCCGCCGCCCCGCCGCTCGCGCACCGCCTGGCCCGGACGCTCCAGCGAGGCGAAGGCCGGCAGCCGCAGCGCCAGTTGGAAAGCGCCCAGGATCAGCACCGTGCACCCGCCGAACGCGATCAGCGTGCCGACCTCCTTCCAGATCCAGATCTGCTCGGCCGGATCGCGCGGCGAGGCCTCGCCCTTGAGGGTGGTCTGGAACCAGTCCACGGCGTGGCCCACCCCCGGCTCGGAGAAGTGCTCCCACGGGTGCGTCACCGGCGGGATGTAGACCACCCGCGCCGTGCCTTCGGCGACCGAGCCGTAGACCTTGCCCGGCTGCAGCGGCGCCGGCGCGCCGAAGATGGCCGCCAGCCGGGGCGAGGCCGGAACGTCCGCCCCCGTCGGGACCTGCCACATCAAGGGGGCGAACTCATCGTAGCGGCCGAACACCAGGGCGAAGTTCTTCGGGAAGGTCGGCGTGGCCGTCCCCTTGGCGCCCAGCAGGCCCGGCGTGGAGCCCTCCAGCACCACCGCGCGATAGCCGTCGGGCAGCTCCGTGGCCGCGGCCATCACCGGCGAGCCGCCCATGCTGTGGCCCTCCAGCCCGATCTGGTCCTTGTCCACGAACGGCAGGCTTCTCAGGTAGCGCAGCGCCGCCGGCCCGCCGTAGTCCTGCTCGCCCGTCGCGCCCTGCGAATAGCCGTGGCCGGTCATGTCCATGGCCAGCACGACGAAGCCGCGCCGCGACAGCTCGATGGCGAAGGGCGACTGCATCTCGCGGCTGTTGATGTAGCCGTGGCTGGCCAACACCGCCGGCGCCGGGCGCTCGGCGCTCGCCCCCGGCGGCACGTAGAGCAGGCCGCTCATGGTCAGGCCCGCCTGGCCCGGAAAGCGCACGTCGGACACCCTGACCCCGCCCGAGGTCTGGATCGCGTGCGCCAGGAGCGAGCCGCCCAGGACCAGCGCCCAGCCGAGCACGAAGAGCCGCCAGCCCCGTCCCATGTCTCTCCCCGAACGTTGTTATGGTTATAATCGAATGAGTATGTGAGCCGCGCGGCGGCGGGCGCAAGCCGAACGGACCGGACGGGAGCCGGCGGCCGTCCACAAGCCATTACGGCGTGGACGGATCGTCGAGGGCCGACGCCGTATTTCGGTCTCCGTTCCGACGTCCAAAGCTGCTAGGGGACTAACAGGGACAGGAGGTTGCGGCGTATGGCCATTCCGGGCGTCGCCATTCGCGGCCAGCGCAGTCTGCTCAAGCAGATCCGCGAGGCCCTGGCCGGCGGAGGGCCTGCGCAGACGCGCCTGGACATGGTCGTGCGGATCATCGCGCGCTCCATGGTGGCTGAAGTGTGCTCGCTCTACCTGCGCCGGGCGGCCGGCGAGATGGAGCTGTTCGCCACCGAAGGCCTGGCCGAAGGCGCGGTCCACGTCACCCAGCTCAAGCCCGGCGAGGGCCTGGTCGGCGAGATCATGCGCCTGGGCCGGCCGCTGAACCTGTCGGACGCGCCGAACCACCCGGCCTTCTCCTATCGTCCGGAGACGGGCGAAGACCCCTACCACGCCTTCCTGGGCGTGCCGCTGCTGCGCGGGGGCCGGACCATCGGCGTCCTGGTCGTCCAGAACCGCACCGAGCGGGTCTACACCGAGGACGAGGTCGAGGACCTGCAGATCATCGCCATGGTCCTGGCCGAGATGGTGGCCGGCGGCGAGCTGATCACCGAGGACGAGCTCAAGGGCGTCGAGATCGCCCCGCACCGGCCCGAGCGGCTGAAGGGCTCGCGCTTCGCCGACGGCCTGGCCCTGGGAACGGCCGTGCTGCACGAGCCGCCGGTGGCGCCCTCCCAGCTGCTGTCCGACGACGTGGCGGCCGAGGAGGAACGGCTGAAGACGGCGGTCGCCGCCCTGCAGGCGCAGATCGACGACATGCTCGAGGGCCAGCACGGGCTGGTGGACGCCTCCTACGAGGTGCTGGAAAGCTACCGCATGTTCGCCCACGACCGGGGCTGGAACCGGTCGCTGGAAGACGCCGTGCGCAACGGCCTGACCGCCGAGGCGGCCGTGGAGCGCGTGCGCTCGGAACATCGCGCGCGGCTGGGCCAGGCGCGCGACCCCTACCTCAAGGAACGGCTGCACGACCTGGAGGACCTCAACGACCGGCTGCTGCGCCACCTGGCCGGCGACGGCCACATCGCCCGCGAGCTGCCCGACAACGCCATCCTGATCGCCCGCAACCTGGGGCCCGCCGACCTTCTGGAATACGACCGCACCAAGCTGGCGGGCCTGCTCCTGGAAGAAGGCTCGGCCGCCAGCCACGCCACCATCGTGGCGCGGGCGCTGGACATCCCCTGCGTCGGCCGCCTGCCGGGCCTGCGCGACCGGGTGTCCGAGGGCGACCCGGTGATCGTCGACGCCGAGACCGGCGAGGCCTACCTGCGGCCCAGGCTCGACGTGGTGACGGCCATCAAGAACCGCATGGAGGTGCGCTCCCAGCGCCGGGCCGAGTTCGCCAAGCTGCGCGACACCCCCGCCTTCACCCGCGACGGCGCCAAGATCACCCTCTTGATGAACGCGGGCCTGGACGTGGACCTGGACATCCTGGTGGAGACGGGCGCCGAGGGCATCGGCCTCTTCCGCACCGAGTTCCAGTTCATGGTGGCCGAGGAGCTGCCGCGCTTCAATTCGCAGGCCGCCCTCTACGGCCGGGTGCTCGACGCGGCCGGCGACATGCCGGTGACCTTCCGCACCCTGGACCTGGGCGGCGACAAGGTGCTGCCCTACCTGGAGGCCGAGCGCGAGGACAATCCCGCCCTGGGCTGGCGGGCGATCCGCATGGGGCTGGACCGGCCGGCCCTGCTGCGCCTGCAGCTTCGCGCCCTGATCGCGGCGGCGCGCGGCCGGGCGCTGCGGGTGATGTTCCCCCTGGTGGCCAGCGTCGACGAGTTCCGCGCCGCCCGCGCCCTGGTGGACACCGAGGTGGCCTGGGCGCTTCGGCGCGGCCGCCCGGCCCCCTCGCGGCTGGACGTGGGCGCGATGATCGAGGCGCCGGCGCTGATCTGGCACCTGGACGCGCTCCTGCCCATGACCGACTTCGTCTCGGTCGGCACCAACGACCTTATGCAGTATTTGTTCGCCGCTGATCGCGGCAATCCAAGAGTATCCGATCGCTATGACCTGCTCTCGCCGCCGGCTCTGCGGGCGCTCGAGATGATCCAGAGGGCCTGCGCCGACACCGGCACGCCGGTGTCCGTGTGCGGCGAGATGGCCGGCCGGCCGCTGGAAGCCTTCGCCCTTGTAGCGCTTGGGTTCGACCGGCTCTCGATGCCTCCGGCGGGCATCGGTCCGGTCAAGCAGATGGTGCTGTCCTGCGACCGCGAGGCCGCCCGTCGCGGCGTGCAGGCCCTGCTCAAGGGGGGCGCCGGCTCGGTGCGGAACGAGATCGAGACCCTGGCCCGAAAACTGTATCTCGCCATGTAATCGCCGTATTTCGGCACGTGACCGATTAACGCATTGCCTGCCGGATGCTTGAATGTTACGCACAACAGGCTGTTAACGTATGTCCGCTAAGCGTAGGATTCGCTGGGCGCGAGATATGATCGCAGCCTTAGGTCGGGGGCGAGAAACACCCATGCCGCTGGATACTGGCGGACTGTCGCAGCTTGATTTTCGCGTGGACGGAGAATCGCCCTCCGGTCTTCCCGAAACCTTCGTCCCTACGGTTCAGTCAGGCCCCGACATCGGTTCAGCCCTGAAGGCGGCGCGCGAATTCCGCGGCTTGACCTTGAGCGGCCTGGCCGAAACCACCCGGATCCGCGCCGCCTACCTCGAGGCGATCGAGCAGATGCGGCTGGAACGGCTGCCCTCGCGCCCCTTCACGATCGGCTACATCCGCGCCTACGCCAAGGCCCTGGGCCTGGACGGCGACGCCGCCGTCGAGCGTTTCCGCGCCGAAACCCCCGCGCCCGAGGACGGGCTGCGCGCGCCGGTGGGCGTGACCCCGGCGGGCGATCCGCGGCTGGCGGCCATCGCCGTGGGCGCGGCCCTGATCATCGGCGCCATCGTGCTCTGGAACATCGCCCAGCGGGCGATCAACGAAGAGGCTCCGCCGCCGTCCGCCGCGCCGGAGACGGCCGCCCCGGTGGTCACCGCCTCCGGCCCCGTCACCCTCGGCGCGCCGCTCCCGGCGCCCGTGGAGTCCACCACCCCGCCGCCCTACGAAACCCCGGGGCTCGCCGCCGCGGCCGCCGCGGGCGGTTCCGCCGACGCCGCCCTGGCCGCCGCCGCCCAGCGCGCCAAGGAAGCCGCCGCTCCGCCGGTTCCGGCCGCGCCCCTGCCAGCGACCTTCTCGCCCGCCGGCGCGGTCTACGGCGTGGACGCCGACAAGTCGCTCGTCACGCTGCAGGCGCTGAAGTCGACCTCGCTGATCGTGCGCGGCGCCGACGGCTCGGTCTATTTCGCCCGCCAGCTCGCCGCCGGCGAGGCCTATCGCGCCCCCATGCTGGACGGCCTGGTGGCCGAGGTCTCCGACCCGCACGCCATCCACGTGTTCGTCGCCGGCCAGACCAAGGGCCTGCTGCCCGACGCCAAGACCGCGCTGAGCAAGCTGGCCGACTGAGGCCGGCGATCAGCGGTTGGGAAAACCGCGCGGAGGCCTTATTTTCTGCGGCGCATGTCCAGCCAAGATCCCGCCCACGTCCGCCCCTGGCGCGCCATCGAGCGCCGCCCCTCGCGCAAGATCCGCGTCGGCTCCGTCGAGGTAGGCGGCGACGCGCCGATCACCGTCCAGTCGATGACCAACACGGTCACCGCCGACGCGGCGGCCACTATCGACCAGGTCCGCGCCCTGGAGGACGCCGGCGCCGACATCGTCCGCGTCTCCTGTCCCGACGAGGACTCCACCGCCGCCTTCAAGCAGATCGCCAAGGCCGCGCGCGTGCCGCTGGTGGCCGACATCCACTTCCACTACCGCCGCGGGATCGAGGCGGCGGAGGCCGGCGCGGCCTGCCTGCGCATCAATCCGGGCAACATCGGCTCGCCCGCGCGGGTGCGCGAAGTGATCCAGGCGGCCCGCGACCACGGCTGCTCCATGCGCATCGGCGTCAACGCCGGCTCCCTGGAGCGCGAGCTCCTGGAGCGCTACGGCGAGCCCTGCCCACAGGCGATGGTCGAGAGCGCGCTCAACCACGCCCGCATCCTGCAGGATCACGACTTCCACGAGTTCAAGATCAGCGTGAAGGCCTCCGACGTCTTCATGACGGTCGCCGCCTATCAGATGCTGGCCGAGGCCGTGGACTGCCCGCTGCACCTGGGCGTCACCGAGGCCGGCGCCCTGCGCTCGGGCACCATCAAGTCCTCCATCGGCCTGGGCTCGCTGCTCTGGGCCGGCATCGGCGACACCATCCGCGTGTCGCTGGCCGCCGATCCGGTGGAGGAGGTCAAGGCCGGCTTCGACATCCTGAAGTCGCTGGGCTTGCGCCACCGGGGCGTGAACATCATCGCCTGCCCGTCCTGCGCCCGGCAGGGCTTCAACGTGATCAAGACCGTCGAGACCCTGGAGCAGCGCCTGGCGCACATCTCCACCCCCATGAGCCTGTCGATCATCGGCTGCGTGGTGAACGGGCCTGGCGAGGCGCTGATGACCGACGTGGGCTTCACCGGCGGCGGCAAGGGCGCGGGCATGGTCTATCTGGCCGGCAAGCCCGACCACAAGATGGACAACGACGGGATGGTCGACCACATCGTCGAGTTGGTCGAGGCCAAGGCCGCCGAGCTCGAGCGCGCCAAGGCCGCCTCGCTGGAGGCGGCCGAGTAGGCCGATCCGTCGCACCTGGACCTAACCCGTCCTTAATTGCGTTTGACGTGTAGTGCCCCGCCCGAGGGCGAAGCCTGCGCATAGACCAGTATGACCACCCCATCCCCCCAGTCCGCGGCCGACATCCGCCGCCTGACCGTCCGCATCGTCAGCGACGAGGTGGTGCGCATCATCTCGGCCATGGCCGAGCCCTTCGGCGGCGACATCCTGCGGTTCTTCATCTTCACGGCGATCTGGACGGCCAACAGCGGCCACCTGACCTCGCCGGAGCGCTTCGCCCAGTTGCGCGACATCCCGCCCGACAGCCAGCGCCGGCCGGTGTCGGAGGAGGCGCTGCGCAAGACCGTGGGCGTGCCGGCGGCCATCTTCGACGCCTACCTGGACGGGCTGATCGCCAGCGGCGAGGTCGAGCGCACCCCCGCCGGCCTGACCGTGCCCTCCGGCGTGTTCGTCCGGCCCGAGATGATCGCCAGCGCCAACGAATTCCATACGCGCTTCGTCAACACGGTGATGCGCCTGCGCGCCGCCGGCTTCAGCTTCGGCGACGCCGACGACCACGACGGCGATTGACCCGCCGCGCCTGGCGCGACCGGCCGGCCACGGCGCGGAAAGAATTGGCGCTATGCACGCCATTTTATCAACTTGACGCCCGCGTCACCACTTGCGCCCGCCAGCGGCAGTTGATTAGGTGCCCGCTTCCAACAGGGAGAACGCCATGTCCGCGGACGGCAACTGGAAGATCACCATCAACACGCCCATGGGGCCCCAGACGGTGGACGCTTCGATCACCACCAGCGGGGACACCTTCACCGGCACCACCAAGGGCCAGATGGGCGAGCAATCGGTCGAGGGCAAGGTCAGCGGCGACACCCTGACCTGGAGCACGGCCATCACCTCGCCGATGCCGATGACGCTGGAGTTCAGCGCCACCGTCGCCGGCGACTCCATGAGCGGCAACGTCAAGCTCGGCGCCTTCGGCAACGCCTCGCTGAGCGGCGTTCGCGCCTGACGCTTCACCTGCGGCTTCGACGCCGGTCAGGTTCAGGGCCCTCTCCCGCGCGGGACGAGGGCCCTTTCATTTCCGCCCGGACGTTTGGCGCCGCCGCGCCGGGGCGCTAAAGGAAGCGCCCGCGAAACTTCCGGCGAGCCAGATTCTTCCGTGCGACTTCCCCAGGCCAGACTGGACCAGGTGCTCGACCGCTTCCGCGAGATCGAGGCGCGCATGGGCGCGGCCACGGACGGCGGCGAGATCGTGCGCCTGTCCAAGGAGCACGCCGAGCTCAAGCCCGTCGCCGATGCGGTCACCACCCTGGAGCGCGCCCGCGCCGAGCGCCCGGAGCTGGAGGAGATGGCCAAGGCCGCCGACGCCGAGATGGCGGCCCTGGCCCGCGACGAGCTGGACGCGCTGGACGAGCGCCTGCCGGAACTGGAGCACGAGGTCGCCCTCTTGCTCGCCCCCAAGGACCGCGACGAGAACGCCTCGGCCATCCTGGAAGTGCGCGCCGGCACCGGCGGCGACGAGGCCGCCCTGTTCGCCGGCGACCTCTTCCGCATGTACCAGCGCTACGCCCAGAACCACGGCTGGAAGGTGGAGATCGATTCCGTCTCCGAGGGCGAGGTCGGCGGCTACAAGGAAATCATCGCCTCGATCACCGGCGAGGGCGTGTTCGGCCGGCTGAAGTTCGAGAGCGGCGTCCACCGGGTCCAGCGCGTGCCCGAGACCGAGGCCGGCGGGCGCATCCACACCTCGGCCGCCACCGTGGCCGTGCTGCCCGAGCCCGAGGACGTGGAGATCGAGATCAACGATGCGGACCTGCGCATCGACACCTATCGTTCCTCCGGCGCCGGCGGCCAGCACGTCAACAAGACCGACTCGGCCGTGCGCATCACCCACATCCCCACCGGCATCGTGGTGACCTCCTCGGAGAAGTCGCAGCACCAGAACCGCGCGCGGGCCATGAAGGTCCTGAAGGCCCGCCTCTACGAACAGAAGCGCGAGGCGCTCGACACCGCCCGCGCCGAGAGCCGCAAGAGCCAGGTCGGCTCGGGCGACCGCTCCGAGCGCATCCGCACCTACAACTTCCCGCAGGGCCGGGTCACCGACCACCGCATCAACCTGACGCTCTACAACCTGCCCAAGATCATCGAGGGCGAGGCGCTGGACGACGTCATCGAGCCGCTGATCGCCGAGGACCAGGCCGCCCGCCTGGCCGCCCTGGAAGACGAGTTCCGCTGAGGCCCGGCGCGCTTGCCCTGGCGCGCGCCATGGGGCAACGAAAGCCCATGACCGGTCACATCGCCGCCCTCTACCGCCATCCCGTGAAAGGCTTCACGCCCGAACGGCTGGACGCCGCCGAGCTCAAGGCCGGCCAGGTCTTCCCCTGCGACCGGCTCTATGCGGTGGAGAACGGCCCCAGCGGCTTCGATCCCGCCGCCCCCGCCTTCGTGCCCAAGCAGAAGTTCACGGTGCTCGCCCAGATCGCCGAGGTGGCCAGGGCCCGCACCGCCTATGACGAAGCCTCCGGCGTGCTGCACGCCGCCGCCGACGGACGGCCGCCGATCTCGGCCCGCCTCACCGAGGAGGCCGGGCGCGAGGCCTTCGCCGCCTGGCTGACCGGGCTCCTGGGCGAGGCCGCCCGCGGCCCCCTGAAGGTGATCGCCGCCCCCGGCGCCCACCGCTTCACCGACCATCCCCTGGGCCACGTCTCCATCGTCAACCTGGCCAGCGTGCGCGACCTGGAGGCCAGGATCGGCCGGCCGGTCGATCCCCTGCGCTTCCGCGCCAACCTCTACGTCGACGGCTGGCCCGCCTGGGCCGAGAACGATTGGGAGGGGCGCGAGCTGATGCTCGGCTGGGCCAGGGCCAAGGTGTTCAAGCCCATCGTCCGTTGCGCGGCCACCCACGTGGACCCGGCCACGGCTGAGCGCGACATGGAGATCGTCAAGGCGCTGTTCGACAACTACGGCCACATGAACTGCGGGATCTACGTGCACGTCACCCACGACGGCCAGGTCGCGCCGGGCGATGCGGCCACCCAGCCGCGGGACGCCGCCGCATGAGCCTGACCCTGGTCCAGGCCTGGAGCGCGGCCAGGAAGCGGCTGGAGGCGGCCGGTCTCGACGGGCCGGTGATCGACGCGCGCCTGCTGGTGGAAGCCGCCTGCGACGCCACCCGCGCCGACATCGTCACCGATCCGCACCGCCCCCTCACCGCCGACCAGGAGGCGCGGCTCGACGGCTTCCTGCAGCGGCGCGAGCGGCGCGAGCCGGTCAGCCACATCCTGGGGCGCAAGGGCTTCTGGAAGGTGATGCTGCGCGTCACCCCCGACGTGCTCACCCCGCGCCCGGACAGCGAGGCCGTCGTCGACTTCGCCCTGAAGTCCTACGGCGAGTACGAGCGCTTCTCGATCCTGGACCTCGGCGTCGGCTCCGGCGCCCTGATCCTGGCGATCCTGGCCGAGCGGCCGGCGGCCAGGGGCCTGGGCGTCGACGTCTCCGAGGAGGCCCTGGCCGTGGCCCGCGAGAACGCCGCCAACCTCGGCCTGGAGCCGCGCTGCGCCCTGCTGCGCGGCGACTGGACGGCGGGCCTGGACGGCGAAAGCTTCGACCTGGTCGTCTCCAATCCGCCCTACATCGCCAGCGAGGTGATCGCCGGCCTGGAGCCGGAGGTGCGCGACTACGAGCCGCGCCTGGCGCTGGACGGCGGCCCGGACGGCCTGGACGCCTACCGCATCCTCGCCCCGGAGATTCTGCGGGTGCTGAAGCCCGGCGGCCGCTTCGCCGTGGAGATCGGCTACGACCAGAAGACGCAGGTCGAAGCGCTGTTCCAGGCGGCGGGCGCGGCGGCGATCCGCACCCTGCCGGACCTGTCCGGCCGCGACCGCGTTGTCACGGGCGAAAAAAGACCCTTGGAAAGAAGCGCCTGAATCGCTACATCAAAAGGCGTCTCCACCCAAATCGCCGGCGTTAGGGTTCAAGCATCCTCGGATGCAGCGCCGCTCCGGCAGGCGTGACCGATCGTGAGAACGGCGAGACGCGCGCCTCAAAGCCCAGGGCGGACGACGGGGAACATTTCGTTTTCGACTTCGGAGTCGCGGGTCGTTTCACCCGCGCTCGTTTAGCAGCCTAGAGGCGGACGCATTTGGTCCTGCCCGGGCGCGGACCTCAGGACGGTCACCGCAGGATGAGAGATTTCAAGGGTATGAAGCGCCAGCGCGGGCGCAATCGCGGCGGCGGCGGCAAGCCGCAACAGAACGCCAACCGCGCGTTCGAGTCCAATGGACCGGACGGTGTGAAGGTGCGGGGCAACGCCCAGCATGTCTTCGAGAAGTATCAGCAGCTAGCGCGCGACGCGGCCTCGTCCGGCGACCGGATCCTGGCCGAGAACTATCTGCAGCACGCCGAACACTATTTCCGCCTGGTGCGCGCGATCCAGCCGCAGCGCCCGGCCTCCGAGATCCTGGGCCGCGACCAGTTCGCCTCGGGCTACGACATCGACTTCGAGGACGAGAACGGCGGCCAGAACGGCGAAGCCGAATCGGCCGAGGCCGAGTCCGGCGAGGGCGAGACCGAGGCCCGCCGGGATCGCGACGACCGCGGCGAGCGGCAACGCGACGACCGCCAGCGCGATGATCGCCAGCGTGACGACCGCCAACGCGGCGAAGGCCGGCGTGACCGCTGGCGCGATCGCGACGACCGGCGCGACCGCGGTGATCGCGGCGAACGGCCCGAGCGGTCCGACCGCGGCGAGGCCCGCGATCCGCTGGCGGTGGTCGAGCCGCAAGGCTCCCCGCTGGTCGCTGAAAGCCGCGAGGCCGAGCCGACCGGGCCGGTGCTGCGCGACGCCGACGGCGGCGAGAGCCACGCCCCGGCCTTCCTGCAGGCCCGCGCCACGCCGGCTCCGGCCGCCGAGGGCGAAGGCGACGCGCCCACCCGCAAGCCCCGCCGCCGCCGCGCCCCGCGCAGCTTCGAAGGCGGCGCCGACGCCCCCTCCGACGCGACCGAGGAAGCCTGAGCCAGGGCGCGCGCAGTTCGGCGGCGAGTACGATCGATAGGCCTCAAGATGCTCCCCCTCTGGGGGAGCTGTCGCACGGCGACTGAGGGGGACTTCGACTCCTCAACACTGACGTCGACGAAAGCTCCCGAGGCTTGCAGCCTGTCCAGCCACGCCGGTGCGCGGCGCGCGGATTTCGCCAAAGTCCCCCTCAGGCCCTTCGGGCCAGCTCCCCCAGAGGGGGAGCATCTGCGGCCCTCGTCGGCGCGGGCTGGCTCGCCGCGTCCCGGCGCTTCCTAGAACGCGTAGCCCACGCCCACGCGGACGCTGCGGCCGGGCAGCGGGGCCACGTCCTTGAGGAACGAGGCGTGTTCGCGCGCCTCCACGTCGGTCAGGTTGCGGCCGTCGATGAAGATCTTCAGGTCCTTGTCCTTGAGCGGGTGGAACGAGACCAGGCAGTTGAGCATGTCGTAGCCGTCGGTCGGCAGCTCGAACTGGGACACACGGGTCTGCTTGGCCACGTGGCGCACCTCCAGCTTGCCGTCCCAGCGCTCGCCTTCCACCACCACCCGGCCGGTGACCGACCACGGCGGGATGCGCGCGGGCGGGCCGAGGTCGGTGTCGCCGTGCACATAGTCGCCCGAGCCTTCCAGCTTCACGGTCAGCGACTGGCCCTTCCAGACCTCGTAGGAGCCCTCGGCCTCGGAGCCGTAGAACGTCGCGCTGGTCTGCACGAACCGGTAGATCGGCAGGTTGCTGGCGGCGTCGACCGCGCCGGTGGCCTGCAGGTCGATGAAGCCGTCGTACTTCACGCCGAAGGCGTGCAGGTCCACCGACCAGGGGCCGGCGTCGTAGTGCACCGTCGCGTCCAGCGAATAGGAGGTCTCCTGGTCGATGGACACGTCGCCCACCTCGTAGGTGCCGGTGGCCGGGTGCGGCCCGTCGGCGAACAGCTCCTCCTCGTCGGGGGCGCGGCTGGTGCGCGAGCCGCTCAGCGCCAGGAACCAGCCGTGGGCCGGGCGCAGGAAGGCGCCGATCGAGGCCGACAGGTTGGTGAAGTCGCGGTCGCCCTTGGAGCTGGAGAGCTTGCGGGTGTCGACGCGCACGCCGCCCTCCACGCCCCAGCTGTCCTTGTCCAGCCGCTGCAGGGTGAAGGCGCCCAGCTCGTTGATGTGCGTCTTGGGGATCAGCGCCTCCTCGCCGATGGCGTCGATCGTGCGGTGCAGGCCCTGGAAGCCCACGCCCCCCTGCCAGCCGCCGCGCTTGGCCTGCACCAGGTCGACGCGGGCCTCGTAGCCCTGCGACAGGAAGGTGGTGCCCGGATCGGGGCCCTCGAACTCGGTGTGCTTGTAGTCGGCCCAGCCGCCGGCGAACTTCAGCTTCTCGAAGGGGCCGGCGTTGAGGTCCATGCCGCCGCGGGTGTCCACGCGGGTCTGCTTGAGCTGGATGTGCACGTCGCTCTCGGCGGCGCTGCCGTAGCTGGTCTCGGTGTGCTTGGCCGCCACCCCGCCCCAGCCGCTGTCGCCCACATAGGAGACGCCGCCGCCGTAGGTGTTCAGGTCCACATAGGTGTTGGGCACCTTGGTGGAGCTCTTGGACGGCGCGGGCAGGCCCTCCTCGGCCGCCAGGCGGCTGGAGATCGGATCGACCGGCACGCGATAGTCCTCGCTGGTGCGGTGCACCCCGTCCAAGGTCAGCATCCACTTGTCGCCCACCCCGGCGCGGAGCTGGCCGGAGGCCTCGCGCCCGTCGTCGCCGCTGTTGGCGCTGACCATCGCCCGGCCGTGGGCGCCGGCCGAATAGGTGTCGGGAATGCGGTCGTCGATGATGTTGACGACGCCGCCGATGGCCGAGCCGCCGTAGGCCAGGGCCGAGGGCCCGCGCAGCACCTCCACGCGCTCGGCCTCCTGCGGATCGGACGCCACCTGGTGGTCCGGCGACAGGCCCGAGGCGTCGATCATGCCCACGCCGTTGGTCAGCACCATCACCCGCGGCCCGGACATCCCGCGGATCACCGGACGGCTCGCGCCCGGGCCGAAGAAGGTGGAGCGCAGCCCCGGCACCCCGGCCAGCGCGTCGCCCAGCCCGCCCGGCGGGCCGGTGTCCAGGTCCTCGCGCTTGAGGATGTTCACGCTGGTGGTGGCCGAGTCCACCGACACCGCATAGGGCGCGGCGGTGACCACCAGTTCGGAGACCGTCTTGTCGGAGGACTTGTCCGCCGCCTCATCGGCCAAGGCGGGACCGGCCGCAGCCATGACGAAGCACGCGGAGGCGAGGAGGAATGACTTGGACATGAAACGAACGCACTCGGGGTTGAACAGCGGCCGAGGCGTTATGAAATAACATAACGAGACGTCAAGCCCATTGCGAAAGAATCCTGCGGCGGGTAGCCAATTGCCTATGGGAACGGAGTGCCATCACGGGGACGGCCCACATGTTGGGCTTTCCGGAAGCGACCTGACCGCCGCCCTGGGCGAGGCCGAGCGCCGCTGCGACTCCACGCAGGAGCGGCTCACCGCCCCGCGCCGGCGCGTCCTGGAGCTGCTGCTCGGCGCCGACGCGCCGATGAAGGCCTACGACCTGATCGCCGCCTACGGCGCCGACGGCGAGCCGGCCAAGCCGCCGACGGTCTACCGCGCGCTGGAGTTCCTGGAGCGTCTGGGCTTCGCCCACCGCATCGAGAGCCTGAACGCCTATGTCCCCTGCCGCATGGAGGACACGGCCACCCACAGCGCCGCCTTCCTGATCTGCGAGTGCTGCGGCGCGGCCGAGGAGTTCGAGCCCGACTTCGCCGCCGAGATGGAAGCCGCCGCCCGCTCCGGCTACCGGGTGCGGGCCGTCACCCTGGAGGCCCGCGGCCTCTGCCCCGCCTGCCAGGCCGAATAGTCCGCCCCCGCCGGCCGGCTCGATCATGATCCAGGTCACCGACGCCATCGCCATCGACGAGGACGAGCTCGTCTACGCCTTCGTGCGCGCCTCCGGGCCGGGCGGCCAGCATGTGAACAAGACCTCCACCGCCGTGGAGCTGCGCTTCGACGCGCGCCGCTCGCCGTCCCTGCCCGAGCCGGTGCGCGCGCGCCTGGAGAAGCTGGCCGGCGCGCGCCTGACCAACGACGGGGTGATCGTGCTCTTCGCCCAGAACCGCCGCTCGCAGGAGCTGAACCGCCAGGACGCGGTCGAGCGGCTGGTCGAACTGATCCGCAAGGCCGCCGAGATTCCCAAGCGCCGCAAGCCGACGCGCCCCACCCTGGCCTCCAAGACCCGCCGGCTGGAGGCCAAGGCGCGGCGGTCCGGCGTGAAGTCCACGCGCGGGCGGCCCAGGTCCGACGACTAAGAGAATCAACCTCGTGCGGCCGCGCACGCTTGGCGAGCGGGGCGCCGAGCGCCTAGAGTGCAGCCATGTCGAGCGCACGCCTTTTCGCCGTCGTCGCCGCGGCGGCCATCCTGACCGCCTGTCAGACGCCCGGGCCTCCGCCCCCGCCGCCGTTCAGGGAGGCTCCGCCCTCGGCCACCGTGTTCCGGGCCGGCGACTTCTCATGGTCGGCGGTGCCCGGCTCCGCGCGCATCGAGGGCCGGCTGACCTATCGCGCCGGGCCGGTCCGCTACACCTGTCAGGGCATGACCGTGGTCCTGACGCCGGAGACGCTGTGGACGCGTCGGCGGATGACCATCCTCTACAACTCGCCCGAGCGCGCGGCCCTGCCGGCCAACGAGGTGCGCGCGCGCACCCCGTCCGCGCCCAACGACGACTATTCGGCCTTCGTGCGCCGCACCACCTGCGACGCGGCCGACCACTTCAGCTTCTCCGGCCTGCCCGACGGCGCCTGGTTCGTGATCACCGTGGCCAAGCCGGTGGCCGCCCAGGGCGAGACCATGGCGATCATGCGCCGCGTCACCACCCACGCCGGGCGCGTCACGCCGGGCGACCTCTAGCCGTGCGGCTCCGCACGGCGGCCTGCGCCTGCGGCCGGCTGACGGCCGTGTGCGAGGGCGAGCCGGTGCGGGTCTCGGTCTGTCACTGCCTGGCCTGCCAGCAGCGCACCGGCAGCGCCTTCGGCGCCCAGGCGCGCTTCCCCACCGAGCGGGTGACGATCTCCGGCGAGACCCGGCTGTTCGAGCGCCGCGCCGACAGCGGCAATCTGGTGCGCCATCGCTTCTGCCCGGCGTGCGGCTCCACCGTCGCCTACCAGCTCGCCGACCAGCCGCAGGTGGTGGCGATCCCGCTGGGCGCCTTCGCCGATCCCGGCTTCTCGCCGCCGCCGGCCTTTTCTGTCTACGAACGGCGCAGACACCCCTGGACGGTCGTCCTGGGCGACGACGTCGAACATCTGCCATAGTGACTGTGGCATAAGCATCCTCGAGGGGCGGAGCACGAGGAGAACGCATGAGACGTTTGCTGACCTGTGTGCTCGCCGCCGCCACGCTCGCGGGCGGCCTGAGCACGGCCCTGCCGGCGGCGGCCGAGCCGCACCATCGCTATTATTACAGCGACGGCCGGCGCCATCACGACAACGACGCTGCGGCGGCGGCCATCGCCGGCGGCATCCTGGGCCTGGCGCTCGGGGCGGCCCTGACATCGGGCGACAATCACCGCGCCTACTATCGCGAGGAGGACTACGGCGGCTACGGCCCGCCGCGCTACTACCGTCCGCCGCCGCCCCCGCCGCCGCGCGCCTGCCGCACCGACCGCTACTGGGATCCCTACTACGGCGACTACTACGAGCGGACCCGCTGCTGGTAGGCCGGATGCGAAAAGCCCCTCCCGCCGGGCGGCGAGAGGGGCCTGTCGTCAGCTAGCCATGGAGGTCGCGCTCAGTGCACCTGGGCGCGGCCGATCTCCAGGCCCTCGGGCCCGGCGCCGACGTGGATCACCGATCCGTCCTCCAGGTCGCCGGCCAGCAGCTTGCGGGCGATGGGGTCCATCAGCTCCTTCTGGATCACCCGCTTGAGCGGGCGCGCGCCGTAGACCGGGTCGTAGCCCTTGTCGCCCAGCCAGTGCAGCGCCTCCGGGTCCAGCGAAATCTGCATGCGCCGGTCGGCCAGCAGCTTCTCCACCCGGTCGAGCTGGATGCGCACGATGGAGTCCATCTCCCCGCGGCCCAGGCGCTTGAACAGGATGATCTCGTCGATCCGGTTCAGGAACTCGGGCCGGAAGTGGCGGCGCACCACGTCCATCACCATCGGCCGCACGGCCTCCACGTCCTCGCCGTCCGGCTGGTTGGCCAGGTACTCCGAGCCCATGTTCGAGGTCATGATGATCAGGGTGTTGCGGAAGTCCACCGTGCGGCCCTGGCCGTCGGTGAGCCGCCCGTCGTCCAGCACCTGCAGCAGCACGTTGAAGACGTCCGGGTGGGCCTTCTCCACCTCGTCGAACAGCACCACCTGGTAGGGCCGGCGGCGGACCGCCTCGGTCAGCGCCCCGCCTTCGTCGTAGCCGACGTAGCCGGGAGGCGCGCCGATCATCCGGCTCACCGAGTGCTTCTCCATGTACTCGCTCATGTCCATGCGCGTGACCGCGGTCTCGTCGTCGAACAGGAACTCGGCCATGGCCTTGGTCAGCTCGGTCTTGCCCACGCCCGTCGGGCCCAGGAACAGGAAGCTGCCGATCGGCCGGTTCGGGTCCTTCAGGCCCGCCCGCGCGCGGCGCACCGCGTCGGAGACGGCCTGCAGGGCCTCCTCCTGGCCGACCACCCGCTTGCGCAGGTTGTCTTCCATGGTGAGCAGCTTCTCGCGCTCGCCCTCCAGCATCTTCTCCACCGGCACGCCGGTCCAGCGGCTGACCACCGCGGCGATCTGCTCGGCGTCGACCACCTCCGGCGCCAGGGCTTCCTGCGCGCCTTCGGCTTCCTCTTCCTCCAGGCGCCGTTCCAGCGTCGGGATTTCGCCATAGGCGATCTCGGAGGCGCGCTGCAGGTCGCCGCGGCGCTGGGCCGCCGTCAGCTCGGCGCGCAGCCGGTCCAGGGCCTCGCGGGCCTGGGCGGCCTGGCCGACCTTCTCCTTCTCGGCCTTCCAGCGGGCGGTCATCTCGGCGGACTGGCCTTCCAGGTCGTCGAGCTCCTCCTCCAGCTTCTCCAGCCGGGCCTTGGAAGCCGCGTCGGTCTCCTTGGACAAGGCCTCGCGCTCGATCTTGAGCTGCACGATGCGCCGGTCGATCTCGTCCAGCTCCTCGGGCTTGGAATCCACGGCCATGCGCACGCGGCTGGCCGCCTCGTCCACCAGGTCGATGGCCTTGTCCGGCAGGAAGCGGTCGGCGATGTAGCGGTTCGAGAGCGTCGCGGCGGCCACGATGGCGCTGTCGGAGATGCGCACCCCGTGGTGCACCTCGTACTTCTCCTTCAGGCCGCGCAGGATGGAGATGGTGTCCTCCACCGAGGGCTCCTCGACGAACACCGGCTGGAAGCGGCGGGCGAGCGCGGCGTCCTTCTCCACGTGCTTGCGGTACTCGTCGAGCGTCGTCGCGCCCACGCAGTGTAGTTCGCCGCGGGCCAGGGCGGGCTTGAGCAGGTTGGAGGCGTCCATCGCCCCGTCGGACTTGCCCGCGCCCACAAGGGTGTGCATCTCGTCGATGAACAGGATGATCGAGCCCTCGGCCGCGGTCACCTCGTTCAGCACCGCCTTCAGCCGCTCCTCGAACTCGCCGCGGTACTTCGCCCCGGCGATCAGGGCGCCCATGTCGAGCGACAGCAGCTTCTTGTCCTTCAGGCTCTCGGGCACGTCGCCGTTGATGATGCGCAGGGCCAGGCCCTCGACGATGGCGGTCTTGCCGACGCCGGGCTCGCCGATCAGCACGGGATTGTTCTTGGTGCGGCGCGACAGCACCTGGATGGTGCGGCGGATCTCCTCGTCGCGGCCGATCACCGGGTCCAGCTTGCCGTCCTTGGCCGCCTGGGTCAGGTCGCGGGCGTAGCGCTTGAGCGCGTCGTAGCCTTCCTCGGCCGAGGCGCTGTCGGCGGTGCGGCCCTTGCGCACGGCCTTGGCCGCTTCCTCCAGGCCCGCCACGGTGGCGCCGGCCGACTTCAGCGCGTCGGCGGCCGCGCCCTTCTCGCCGGCGATGGCGATCAGCAGGCGCTCGGTGGTGACGAAGGCGTCGCCGGCCTTCTTGGCGCCTTCCTCGGCCTGGGCGAAGACACCGGCCATTTCAGGCTTCATGTAGAGCTGGCCGGAGCCGCCCTCCACTTTCGGGATCTTGCCGAGCGCGGCTTCGACCGCGCTGTCGGCCTGATCGGGCCGTCCCCCGGCGCTCTGGATCAGGGCGCGGGACAGGCCGTCCTTCTCCTCCAGCAGCACCTTGAGCAGGTGCTCGGGCGCGAGCTGCTGGTGGCGCCGGGCGAGCGCCAGGCTCTGGGCGGATTGGATCGCCTGCTTGGCGCGATCGGAATAGAGATCGATGTTCATGGGCTCCCCTCGTTAGGCGGACTCGCCGGGATCGCCTTGACCAAGCGCAATCCCGACGTTCCGGATGTAGTGTGGCTTATTCGCAACACAAGTCGGCGACAGCCCGATCGGCGCGCCTTCGCGGGATTCAGCCGAAGCCGCGGACCACGGCGGCCAGCAGGCCCAGGTGTATCGGCTTGGTCAGCAGCGGCACGTCGTCGTGGCCGGCGGGCACGCCCTGCACGCCGTAGCCCGTGAGCCAGGCGTAGGGCACGCGCCGGCAGCGCAGCACGTCGGCCGCCGCCGCCGAGGTCTGTCCGTCGCCCAGGTTGACGTCCAGGAGCGCGAAGTCGGCCTCGCAGGTGCGGGCCAGCCGCACCGCCTCGCAGGCCGTCGCCGCCGAGCCGGCGATTTCGCAGCCCAGGTCCTGCAAGAGGTCCTCGATCAGCATGGCGACGATGGCCTCGTCCTCGATGACCAGCGCCCGCTTGGCGTCCACGATCATGCGCGCAGCCCTCCCGGCGCCTCGGACGCGCCGTCCTCCACGTCGCCGGCGGTGACCACGCAGCGCAGCCCCTCGGGACGGAACTCCAGGGTGGCGGCGCCGGCCATGTCCCGCGCCAGGCCGTCGATCAGCCGCGCGCCGAACCCGCGGCGCTTGGGCTGCGCCACGGCCGGCCCGCCGTGCTCCTGCCACACCAGCCGCAGGGCGCCGGGCGCGCCGCCGGCCGACCAGGTGAGGTGGATGACGCCGTCATCGTGCCGCAGGGCGCCGTACTTGGCCGCGTTGGTGAACAGCTCATGCAGCGCCATGGCCAGAGCCACCGCCGGCTTGGGCTGCAGGCGCACATGCGGCCCCTCGGCCTTCACGCGGGCGGCCGCGCCGTGCGCCTCGATCGCCGAGGCGACGATGTCGGCCAGGTCCGCCCCGTCCCAGCTTTCGCGCGTGAGCACGTCATGGGCCTTGGCCAGCGCCAGCAGCCGCTCGTTCAGCGCCGTGCGGGCGCTGTCCAGCGAGACGGCGTTGCGCAGGGTCTGCAGGGCCACCGACTGCACCGTCGCGAGCGTATTTTTCACTCTATGGTTGAGTTCGTTGACCATCAGCCGCAGCCGTTCCTCGGTCCGCGTGCGCTCGGTCACGTCGCGCATGATGCCGGTGAAGAACCGTTCGCCGTTCTCGCGCCATTCGGCCACCGACAGCTCCAGCGGGAAGGTGGAGCCGTCCTTGCGCTGGCCGCTCACGGCGCGGCCGACGCCGATGATCCGCCGCTCGCCCGTGCGGCGGTAGCGGTCGAGATAGCCGTCGTGAGCGCTGCGGTAGGGCTCGGCCATCAGCATGTTGACATTCTGGCCGATCACCTCGGCGGCGTCATAGCCGAACAGGGTCTGGGCGGAAGGATTGAGCGCGCGGACCACGCCCATCTCGTCGATCACGACGATGGCGTCCACCGCCGTGTCGAAGATCGCCCGATAGCGACCTTCCTCGCCCACCAGGTCGTGGACGTCAGCGGACTTGTCCGATTCCTCCGCTTCTCGCACCGCGACACCCAGCGACTGAGAACGACTCGAACTTACGCGTCACGATAGAACCTGCAAACCCTGAACAATTCGAGTCCCCGCGCGCGGCAGGCGATGGCCGCGCGCGGTCTCGCCTATTGGCGCGCCATCTCCGCGGCGCCCACCGCCTCGCCGTCCAGCGTCTGGTCCTCGTCCATGGTCACCGTCACCTTGCGCAGCGTCCCGGTGAAGCTGAACGGGGCCGGATAGTCGGCCACCGGGCTGCCCCGGTCGCGGCCGATGTCCAGGCCCGACCAGGAGATCAGGGTGGCGAAGCCGTAGGGAGTCTCCACCTCGCCGGCCGCCTCGCCGTCGATGGTCAGGGTGAAGCGCCGCGGCTGGCCCTGGCGGCAGATCACCCCCAGCTTGCGCGGCCCCGGCGGAACCGGCCGGTCGGAGACCACCTCGATCAGCTTGCCGCCCACGTTCAGCACGTGGTGCAGCCGCCCGCCCTTCAGGAACAGCGAATAGCCGCAGGTGGCGTCCCCGTGGGCGATCAGCACGCCCTCGGCGCCGTCCGGCGGGATCGTCGCGTCCGCCTCGATGCGATAGGTGCGGCTCCTCACGTCCGGGGCCATGTCGGTGGGCAGGTGGCCCATGCCGGCGTGGAACACGAAGCGCTTGCGCGGCCCGTGGAAGCGCTGGGCGTTCTCAGCGAAGCGCGGCCCGAAGCGGTCGTCCAGCGGCAGCACCTGGCAGGCCTCGGCCTGCTTCCACCATTCGTCGACCAGCGCCTTCAGCCGCTCCGGCTCGGCCCCAGCCAAGTCGTTGGTCTCCGAGAAGTCGGCGTCCAGGTGGAACAGCTCCCACTTGTCGTCCTCGAAGGACGAGCTCGGCGGGTGGAAGGCCACCGCCTTCCAGCCGTCCTTCCAAAGGCCCCGGTGGCCGAACATCTCGAAGTACTGCGGCCGGGTGCGGCGCGGGGCGGCCGGGTCGTTCAGCGAGGCGGCGAAGCTCTGGCCCTCGATCGGCTTCTGCGCCACGCCGTTGACGCTGGCCGGCGGCTCCACGCCCACCAGCTCCAGCACGGTCGGCGCGAAGTCGCTCGCGTGGCAGAACTGGTGGCGCAGCTCGCCGCGCGCCTTCACCCCATTGGGCCAGGACACGATCAGGGGGTCGCGGATGCCGCCGCCGTGGGTGTTCTGCTTGTAGCGGCGCAGCGGCGTGTTCGAGGCCATCGCCCAGCCGTGCGGGAAGTTGGAGTGGGTGTCGGGCCCGCCGATGTCGTCGATCCGGGCGAGCTTCTCGTCCATCGGCTCGAACTTCATGTTGTAGGGGCCCATGGCGTTGATGAAGCCCAGCGGCCCGCCCTCCTGGCTGGCGCCGTTGTCGGAGAGCACGAAGATCAGGGTGTCGTCCTTGACGCCGGTCTCCTCCAGGAAGGCGACCAGCCGCGCCAGGTGCCGGTCGGTGTGGTCCAGCATCCCGGCGAAGGCGCTCTGCAGGCGGGTGAAGACGCGCCGCTCGTCCTCGCCATGCTCGTCCCAGGCGCGCACCCCGTCGTTGCGGGCGGGCATCTGGGTGTCGGCCGGGACCACGCCCATCGCCTTCTGCCGCGCCATGCGCGCTTCGCGCTCGGCGTCCCAGCCGTGGGCGAACACCGGGTCATAGCTCTTGATGATGTCCTGCGGCGCCTGGTGCGGCGCGTGGCAGGCGCCGAACGCCAGCCACAGGAGCCACGGCGCGTCCGGCGCATTGGCCTGGTGGTCGGCCAGGAAGCGGATCGACTCGTCCACCAGGTCCTCGGTCAGGTGGTAGCCGTCGGCGTAGCCGGCCGGCGCGTCGATCGGCGTGTTGTCGCGCACCAGCTCGGGCGAATACTGGTCGGTCTCGGCGTCCATGAAGCCGTAGAAGCGGTCGAAGCCGCGGCCCAGCGGCCAGCCGTCGAACGGCCCGGTCGGCCCGGTCTCCGTCAGCGAGGTCACGTGCCACTTGCCGACCATGTAGGTGCGATAGCCGTGCGGGCGCAGCATCTCCGGCAGGGTGCCGGCCTCCTTGGAGATCTTGCCGCGATAGCCCGGATAGCCGCTGTCGAAGTTGGCCAGGCACCCCACGCCCACCGAATGGTGGTTGCGCCCGGTGAGCAGCGCCGCCCGCGTGGTCGAGCACATCGCCGTGGTGTGGAAGCCGGTGTAGCGCACCCCCTGGGCGGCCAGGCCGTCGATGGTCGGCGTGGCGATCGGCGAGCCGTAGCAGCCGAAGTCCGAGAAGCCCACGTCGTCGAACAGCACCACCAGGATGTTCGGCGCGCCCTTGGGCGGTCGCGGCGCGTCCGGCCAGTAGGGCGTGGAATCCGCCAAAGTCCTGCCGATCTTGGCCGTGGTCATCGCATCCTCCCGGGGCGTTCGCGTTATATTGGCACTCTTACTGCCATCTCTTGGCGGACGCAACCTGCCAGCCGGCGCGCAGCGCTCGGGGAAGGCCGGGGGCCTAGTTCGGCGGGTTGTTCTTCTCCAGGAACGCCACGACCGCCTGCAGCATCTGCAGCCGCGTCTCGCCGCGCGACAGCCAGTGGTCCTCGCCCTTCTCGACGATGAACTCGACCGGCTTGCCGGCCTTCTCCAGCGCCTTGGCCATCACCTGGCTCTGTTCCAGCGGCACCACCGTGTCGTCGCGGCCGTGGATCAGCAGGATCGGGATGTCTACCTGCTCGGCGTGCAGGGCGGGGGAGACCTCAGCGAGCTTCTCATCGTCGCGATCATCCGCGCCCATAAAGCGCAACCAGTAGCGCTCCGCGGCCACCGTGTTCTGCCGCTTCGACCAGATCACCATGCGCCGCAGGTCCGAGGGACCCGCCACCGAGGCGGCGCAGCGGTAGACGCCGCGGTCCAGCGCCGCGCCGGCCAGCGCCGCGTAGCCGCCGTAGCTGGCGCCGACGATGCACACCCGCTTCGGATCGATGACCCCCTCGCCCGCCAGGTAGCGCACCCCGTCGGACAGGTCGGTCTGCATCTTGCGGCCCCACTCGCCGAAGCCGGCCTTCAGGAAGTCCCAGCCGAAGCCGTCGGAGCCGCGGAAGTTCACCTGCAGCACGGCGTACCCGCGCGAGGCCATGGCCTGGGCCCACCAGTCGAAGCCGGGCGTGTCCCGCGAGGCCGGGCCGCCGTGCGGGAAGACCACCAGCGGCAGGTTCTTGGCCGCCCGCCCCTTCGGCGTGGTGAGGTATCCGCTCAGCTCCAGCCCGTCCTTGGCCTTGAAGCGGATCGGCCTGACCGGCGAGATGTCCGCCGCGGTCAGGCCCTGGTAGACCACGCCGAGCCACTTGGCCGATTTGGTGGTCAGGTCGACGAGGGCGTAGGCCGGCCCGTCCGTCGGCGAATCGCACAGCACCACGAAGCGGCGCCGATCGGCCGACGAGCTGACCAGCAGCACCCGGTTGTTCGGAAACGCGCGCTGCACGGCGGCCCAGATCTTCTGGTCGCGGGGATTGAAGAACTCGTAGCGGTCCTCGTCGCCGACGAGCCCGTGGAAGCCGATCAGCCGATGGTCGGCCGGATCCCACAGGTCCTCGCCCAGCGGTTCGGTCGTGAAGGGCTCGACCCATTCGCCGACGTCCGGCGCGATCTCGCGAAGGTCGGCCTTGCCGTCCGTGTAGTCGGCCACGAGAACCGACGCGCCGTCGCGGCCGAGCCCCGGCAGGTCCGGCCAGTCCGCATAGGCCTGCTGGGTCGTGACCACGCGCCAGCGGTCGCCGTCGCCGCGCACCTTCAGCGACCACCGCGCCGCCTCCGGGTCGTATTCCGCCTGGCCGACCGCCCGGCCGTCGGCGCTCACCACCCAGTCTTGGGTGTCGTCGGAGCCGTTCTCGAAGACCTGGGCCGTCACCGTCTCCAGATCGACCTTGTAGAGCGACAGCCGCCCGCGCCCGCCGACGAAATGGACGCCCTGCACGAAGGCGTAGGGCTTGCCGTCGAGGATGCGCACGACCGGGGCCGACGCGATCACGTTCATCGAATCGCCGACCCTGCCCATGAGCGGCTTCAGCCGGTTGTGCTCGAGGTCGTAGACGAAGCCCATGTACCATTCCCGGCGGGCCGACAGCACGTCGACGGCCATCTTGGCCGTCGAGCCGGTGATCAGCAGGTGCTTGTCGTCGGCCCATTCGAGCCCGCGCACCTTGGCCTGGCCCGCGTCCAGCGCGCGCTCCAGCTTGCCCGTGCGCAGATCCTGCACGACGACCTTGCGCTCTTCGCCGTCGGTCCAGATCACCGCCAGCCAGTCGCCGCTGGGCGAGATCGCCGCTGTCTCGATGTTCGGCAATCGGCCGTAGGCCTCCAGCGGCGCGGCCGCGCACGGCGTGGCGATCCAGAACACCGCGACCCAGGCCGCCAGCAGGCCGCCCAGCCGGATCCGCACACTCGTCATGGTGTTAGCCCCCCGATACCCCGCGCCACGGTGGCGCACCAGCCATGAGGGATCAAGCCCGCACGCGGCGTCGCGCCGGGGCGCAACGCCTGGGCGGTTTGCGCACTTAAGAGGCATCGCCCATCGGGCCTCAGTACCGGAGCAGCTCCTCCATGCCTCCCAAGATCCTCTTCGCCCTGGCCTGCGCGGCCGGGGTCGGCGCCGCCTCGCAGGCCCACGCCGCCGGCTTCTACCTTCAGGAACAGTCCGTCCGCGGGCTCGGCCGCGCCTACGCCGGCGAGGCCGCCGACCAGGGCCCGGCCTCGCTGTGGTGGAACCCGGCCTCCATCGCCCGCTCCCCGCGCGAGGTCTATGTCGGCGTCCACGGCGTGCTGATCGATTCAAAGGTCAGCGACGCCGGCTCGACCGTCACCTACCCGGGCGGCGCCACGGTTCCGACGGTCGGCCAGGAGCGCGCCTTCAAGCCGATCCAGGACGGCGTCGCGCCGAACTTCGCCATCGCCGCGCCCCTCGGCGACCGCTTCGCCCTCGGGCTCAGCGTGGCCGCGCCGTACAACTTCACCACCGAATACGAGCCGACCGCCTGGGCGCGGTACGACGCCCTGACCTCGCGGCTGAACACCGCCGACATCCAGCTCACCGGGGCGATGCGGGCGACCGACTGGCTCGACCTGGGCGTGGGCGTCGACGCCGAATACACCGACGCCAAGCTCACCACCGCCTATCCCAACCTCTCGCCGCTGCTGCCCGACGGGGTGTCGCAGTTGAAAGGCGACGGCTGGAACTACGGCTGGACGGCCGGCGCCCAGGCCCATTTCGGCGACTGGTCGCTCGGCGCCAGCTACCGCTCGGCCATGGACCACGACCTGGACGGCCGCGTGCTGGTCATGGGCCTGGTCGGCCCGCTGGCCGCGGCCAACGCCGACCTCGCCGGCTCGGCGAGCTTCACGACGCCCTGGATCGCCACGGTCGGCGCGCGCTGGCGGGCCACCGACAAGCTGACGCTCAACGCCCAGGTCCAGCGCTTCGGCTGGAGCAAGTTCGACGCGATCACGGTGGACACGGCCGCGGGCCGGCAGGTCATGGAGCAGAACTACCGGGACACCACCTCCGGCGCGGTCGGCGTGGACTATGCGCTCAACGACCGCCTGACCCTGCGGGCGGGCGTGCAGTACGACCCCACGCCCACGCCCGACGGCGAGCGCACCGCCCGCGTGCCGGACGGCGACCGCTGGCTCTACGCCGCCGGAGCGACCGCCCAGCTCGGCCCCGCCACCAAGCTCGACGTGGCGGCCGCCTACATCGACTTCGACAACAGCACCATCACCCACGACGCGGTGTTCTACGCCGGCACGCCCGCGCAGGTGACAGCCAGCCAGCGCGGGCGCGTGCAGGGACGCGGCGCGGTGCTGTCGGTCGGCCTGCGCCGGACGTTCTAGGGCCTAGCCCTTGGCGTTGGCGTAGATCTTCACCACCCGGTAGAGGAACTCGCGGCCGTCATAGAGCGACTTGACGCGGATGCGCTCGTTCAGGCCGTGCACGCCCTGGCCGTCCTTGTCGCCCAGCATGCCCGAAAGCCCGTAGGTCGGCGTGCCGATGGCGTTCAGGAAGCGGCCGTCGGTGGCGCCCGTGGCCATGGCCGGCACCAGCGGCAGGCCCGGCCAGAGCTGGGCGGCCACCGTCTTCACCGGCCCGACGATGGCGTCGGTCAGCGGCGGCGGCGGGGTCACCGGGCTGCGCTCGCCGACGGCGGTCACGGCGATCTTCGGATCGTCGAACACCTGGACCAGCTTGGCCTCGACGGAATCGACGCTCTCGCCCGGCAGGATGCGGCAGTTCACATTGGCCTCGGCCCGCTGCGGCAGGGCGTTCGGCGCGTGGCCGGCGTCGACCATGGTGGCGACGCAGGTGGTGCGCATCATCGAGTTGCGCGACGGGTCCTTGGCCACCTCGGCGATGGCCGCCGGGTCGCCGGCCAGCGCGCCCAGGAGGGCCTTGCCGGTGTCGCCGCCCTCGATCGCCGCCATCTCCTTGAAGTGGCCCTGGGTCGCCTCGTTGATCGCCACCGGGAAGTCGTAGTTCTGCAGCCGGGTCAGCGCGGCCGACAGGTGGTAGATCGCGTTGTCCTTCACCGGCCGCGAGGAGTGGCCGCCGGGGTTGGTCGTGACGAGCTGGAAGTCCTGGTAGACCTTCTCGCCGGCCTGGATGCCCAGGAACACCGGCTTGCCGTCGGCGTCCACCTGCCCGCCTGCGCCCTCGTTCAGGGCGAAGGCCGCCGACAGCGCCTCGGGATGGGTCTTGATCAGCCAGGACACGCCGTTGAACGTGTCCGGAGTCTCCTCGCCGCAGGTCAGGGCCAGCTTGATGTCGCGGCGCGGTTTGAAGCCTTCCTTCTTGTAGCGGATCATCGCGTCGGTGATCGAGGCGGCCATCGCCTTGTCGTCGCTGGCGCCGCGCGCATAGAAGTAGCCGTTCTCCTCCACCATCTTGAAGGGATCGCGCTCCCAGTCCTCGCGCTTGGCCTCCACCACGTCGATGTGGGCCAAGAGCAGGATCGGCTTGGCCTTGGGGTCCTTGCCGTGCAGCACGGCGATCAGGTTGCCCGCCTTGGGCCGGTCGTCGGGCGCCAGGATCTGGATGTCCTTGTCCGGATAGCCGGCCGCCTTCAGCCGCGCGGCCATGGCCTCGGCCGCGGCGGTGCAGCTTCCCACCGACAGGGTGGTGTTGATCTCCAGCAGCTCCTTGTAGAGCGAGCGGAAGTCGGCCTGGTCGGGCGTCAGGTCGGCGGCGTGCGCCCCCTGGGCGAGGCCGGCGGTCGCGAGCGCGACGGCGGCGGCGGACATCTTGCGGATCATTGGGCGGCCCTCCCCCGGAATCTGGAAGAGGCGACCCTAGGGCCGGCGGCGGCGCCCGGCAATGGCGCCCGCTCGGGCTCAGTTCACCTGCGTCTTCTTCGGCGCGGCGGCCGGCAGGGGCGCCACCGGAACGCCGTCCTCCACCAGCTTCTTCACCTCGCCGGGACTGGCCTCGCCATAGATGCCCCGGTCCTCCGAGCGGCCCTCGTGGATGGCGCGGGCCTCGCTGGCGAAGGCGTCGCCCACGTAGTCGAAGTTCTCCTCCACGTGGGCGCGCACCCGCTGCATGGCCTCCATCATCATGGCCCGCATCTGCGGCGGCGCGTCCGGCGTGGTGCGCTTGGTCCCGGCGACGGCCGGGGCCATGATCTGCTTGCGCACGGCCTTGGAGCCGCACGCCGGGCATTCCAGGAGGCCGCGCTCGAGCTGGTCGTCGAAGTCGCCGGAGGCGCCGAACCAGCCCTCGAACGCGTGGTCATGCTCGCAGATGAGCGCGTAGCGGATCATGGGCTTACTGCAGGGGGCCGCTGAAGGCCCGGGCGTTCTTCAGGTTCGGGATCGCCGCGCGGGCCTTGGCCGACTGCGGCAGATCGAGGTCGGCGATCAGCACGCCGGGCTCGTCATGGTCAAGCTTGCCGATCACCTCGCCCCAGGGCGCCACGGCCAGCGTGCGCCCGTAGGTGCCGCGCCCGTCCTCGTGGAAGCCGCCCTGCGCCGGGGCGATGACGAAGGCGCCGGTCTCGATGGCCCGCGCGCGCAAGAGCACCTCCCAGTGCGCCTCGCCGGTCGGGCGGGTGAAGGCCGCCGGCACGGTCAGCACCTGGGCGCCCGCCAGCGCCAGCGTCCGGTGCAGCGCCGGAAAGCGCACGTCGTAGCAGATGGTCAGGCCCAGTTTCGCCCCCGCCGCCTCGGCGATCACCGCCGCGTCGCCCGGCTCGTAGAGCGCCGATTCCCGCGCGGTCTCGCCGGTGGGCAGGTCCACGTCGAACATGTGCAGCTTGTCGTAGGTGGCGGTGATCTCGCCCTTGGGCGACACCAGCGCCGAACGGTTGGCCGCCTTGCCGTCCTCGCGCTTGACCAGGGCCGAGCCGATCAGCAGCCACACGCCCAGGTCCGCGGCCGCTTCCCGCAGCCCCAGGACGCAGGCGTCGTCCTCCAGGCTGGCGAGCTGGCCGAACAGCTTGGTCCGGTCCTTCTGCAGGATGTTCACGCCCTCGGGCGTGGCGATCAGCTCCGCGCCGGCCTCGGCCGCCTCGCGCACCAGCGGCAGCACGTGCGCCAGCGCGCCGGCCTGGGTCGCCGGCGTGCGCGTCTGCACGAGGCCGACCTTCAGCACGCGGCTCAAGCCGCCGCCAGCAGCGGGTCGAGCTTTCCTTCGCGCTCCAGCGCCATCATGTCGTCGCAGCCGCCGACGTGGGTGTCGCCGATGAAGATCTGCGGATAGGTCGAACGGCCCGAGCGCTGCATCATCTCGCGGCGCTTGTCGGGGTCGAACGCCGCCGAAATCTCGTCGAACTTCACGCCCTTCTTGGTCAACAGGTCGACCGCGCGGATGCAGTAGGGGCAGAACGGCTTGGTGTAGATCGTGACCTTGCTCATGGCTCTGGTTACATAATGCCTGTCGCTACAATGTCATATGGTCAGTTAGCGGCTTCTTTCACCCGGGCGACCACTGCGACATCTACGCGCGTCGCCCCCGCGGCCAGAAGCGCCCGCGCGCAGCCCTCAGCGGTGGCGCCGGTGGTCAGAACATCGTCAATCAGCAGGATGGAACGCCCGGCGACCTGGCCCGCCAGCCGGTCCGGCACGACGAAGGCCCCGGCCACGTTGCGCCGCCGCCCGGAGCCGGACTTGCCCGCCTGGCTGGGCGTCGCCCGCGTCCGCCGCAGCGCGTCGGCGAGGTAGGGCTTGCCCGACAGCCGGGCCAGCGGCCGGGCGATCTCGGCGGCCTGGTTGTAGCGCCGCGCCATCAGCCGCCAGCGGTGCATGGGCACGGGAACGATCGCGTCGGCCTCGGCGATCAGCTCGCGCGCGGCCCGCGAGATCCAGCGGGCGAACAGGGGCGCCAGGTCCAGCCGGTCGGCGTGCTTGAGCTGCAGGATGCCGGGACTTGAGGCCTCGTCGTAGAGGCAGGCCGCCCGCGCCCGCGAAAACGCCCGAGGCCCGGCCGCGCAGGCCGGGCAGACGGAGCCAGGCCCCAGGTCGAACTCGAAGGGCGTCCCGCAGCCGTCGCACACCGGGTCGTCCAGGAAGCTGATGCGGCTCCAGGCGTCGGCCGAATAGCCGCCGCTCAGCGGCGCCGGCCCGTCGTCCAGCGCCCTCGGCGGAAACACCAGGTCCAGGGCGCCGCGCAAGGCCGCGCTCACGGCGGGTTTCCAGCCGCCCGCCGAAGGCCCATCTTGCAGGCTCATGCCCGCCCCGACTTCATCCGCCCCGCCCCAAATCTTCGACCGCAGCCTGCACCGGAAGCGCCTGGACCGGGCCGCCGCCGGCTTTCCCGACGCCGACTTCCTCAAGCGCCGCGCCGCCGAGGACGCCGTCGCGCGCCTGGAGACCATCCTGCGCGACTTCCCGCTGGCCGTCGACCTCGGCGCGCGCACCGGCGTCTTCCGCCAGGCGCTGGAGGCCAGCGACGCGGCCGCCCGCGTCGGCCGCCTGGTCGAGGCCGACCTGTCGCTGCCGATGCTCGGCGGGCGCGGCGGCGCGCGCCTGGTGGCCGACGAGGAGCGCCTGCCCTTCGCCGCCGAGAGCCTGGACCTGGTGGTCTCCACCCTCTCCCTGCACTGGGCCAACGACGTGGTCGGCGCGCTGATCCAGATCCGCCGGGCGCTGAAGCCGGACGGCCTGTTCATCGGCGCGCTCCTGGGCGGCGCCACCCTGACCGAGCTTCGCCAGTCGCTGATGGCCGCCGAGGCCGAGATCCTGGGCGGCGCCGGCTCGCGCGTCTCGCCCTTCGCCGACGCCTATGACGCCGCGGGCCTTCTGCAGCGGGCCGGCTTCGCCCTGCCCGTCGCCGACGTCGACCGGGTGACCGTGCGCTACCGCCACCCCCTGATGCTGATGGCCGACCTGCGGCGCATGGGCGAGACCAACGTCCTCGCCGAACGCCATCCCAAGCCGCTCACCCGCGCCCTGATCGGCCGCGCCAGCGAGATCTATCTGGAAAGGTTCGCCGAGGCCGACGGCAAGATCCCGGCCACCTTCGAGATCCTCACCCTCACCGGCTGGGCGCCGCACGAGAGCCAGCAGAAGCCGCTCAAGCCCGGCTCGGCCAAGATGCGCCTGGCCGACGCGCTCGGCGTCGAGGAAGTCAGCGTTCCGCGCGGAGACGACCAGCCCTAGGGCGATCAGCTCCCGGCGGCGGCGCTGGCCATCGCGTTGGTGGTGTTGCCCAGCGAGTTGTAGATCTGGTTCTTCAGCGTGCTGGCCGCCGTGATGATCCCCAGGCCGAGGATCGCGATCAGCAGGGCGTACTCGATGGCCGTGGCGCCGCGCGCGTCACGGGCGAAACGCTTCACAGCAGGTCGCGCAGCCACGCGACCAGCGGCGCGTCCGCCGGGGGCATCGGATAGTCTCCGAGTCTCGAGGGCTTCACCCATGCCAGCGCCTCATGTTCTTTCGCCGTGACGACGCCAGACCAGCGCCGACACAGATAAAGGGGCATAAGTAGGTGAAAGGATTCATAATCGTGGCTGGCGAAAACGAACGGCGCCAGGCACGCGCCGGTCACCACGATGTCCAGCTCCTCGTTGAGTTCGCGGATCAGGCAGGCTTCCGGCGTCTCGCCCGGCTCCACCTTGCCCCCCGGAAACTCCCATAGCCCGGCCAGTTGCTTGCCCTTCGGGCGCTGGCAGATCAGCACCCGCCCGTCGGTGTCGACGAGGGCGGCGGCGGCGACCAGGAGCATCTTCTTCTCAGCCATGCCGCTCCATTCCCCCGATGCGCCCGGAATGCAACAGCTTGTCGCTTTTGCGCCGCAGCAACTTGACTTTGCAGCGCCGAAGGCCGATGTGAGGGCCGCGCCAAATAGGCGCTATCGGCGCTCCAGCCGCGTGAGGGGTCCTTCCTCGGGCCCAGCCTGTTGAGCGCCCTGAAGATTTCATAGATCGCCCGGCCACGCGGGGCGCTTCCCCAACTTCCGCGCCCTTCGCGACCCTCACGGCATGTGAGCGGCCGCACGTGGCGCATGTGCGAAAGACATCGCTTTGACTCAGTTTTCCGACCTGGGCCTTTCCAAGCCCCTCCTGAAGGCGCTGGCCGACAAGGGCTACGACAAGCCCACGCCGATCCAGGCCCAGGCCATCCCCGGCGTGCTCGCCGGCCGCGACCTCCTGGGCATCGCTCAGACCGGCACCGGCAAGACCGCCGCCTTCGCCCTTCCCATCCTCCACCGCCTGGCCGAGGACCGCCGCGCGGCCCCGCGCCGCGGCTGCCGCTGCCTGGTGCTCTCGCCCACCCGCGAGCTCGCCACCCAGATCGCCGACAGCTTCAAGGCCTACGGCCGCCACCTGGGCATGTCCGTCGCCGTGATCTTCGGCGGCGTGAAGTACGGCCCGCAGATGCGCGCCCTGGCCGGCGGCGTGGACATCCTGGTGGCCACGCCCGGCCGCCTGATCGACCACCTCGGCGAGAAGAGCGCCGTCCTCACCGGAACCGAGATCTTCGTCCTCGACGAGGCCGACCAGATGCTCGACATGGGCTTCGTCCAGCCGATCAAGAAGATCGTCGCCCACCTGCCCAAGACCCGGCAGAACCTGTTCTTCTCGGCCACCATGCCGGCCGAGATCGGCGCCCTGGCCGGCGGCCTGCTGCATGATCCGCTGAAGGTCTCCGTGACCCCGCAGTCGACCACCGTCGAGCGCGTGAACCAGCAGGTCGTCTTTGTCGAGCAGCAGCGCAAGCGCGCCCTCCTGGCCGAGCTGTTCGACGATCCGTCCTTCACCCGCGTGATCGTCTTCACCCGCACCAAGCGCGGCGCCGACCGCGTGGCCAAGGGCCTGGTGCAGGTGGGCGTCGAGGCCGCCTCGATCCACGGCGACAAGTCCCAGGGCCAGCGCGAGCGGGCGCTGGCGGCGTTCAAGGCCGGCGAGGTCCGCGCCCTGGTCGCCACCGACATCGCCGCCCGCGGCATCGACATCGACAGCGTCACCCACGTCGTCCAGTACGAACTGCCCAACGTGCCGGAGAGCTACGTCCACCGGATCGGGCGCACCGCCCGCGCCGGCGCCAAGGGCTCGGCCGTGGCCTTCTGCGCCGACGACGAGCGCAACCTCCTGCGCGACATCCAGAAGGTGACGCGCCAGACCATCCCCTCGTTCGACCGGCGCAACGACCGCCAGCTCGGCGCGGCCACCGCGGCCCTGCCCGAGGTCACCGGCGTCAAGCCGGACCGGCCCGACACGCGCGGCCAGGGCGGCCGCTCGCAACGCCACGAGCCGCACCATCGCGCCGGCGGCCATCGCCCGGAGACGGCGGCCGACCTGCCCGCGGCCAACCGCAAGCGCCGCCGCCGCCCGAACAAGGCCAAGACCGGCGGCCAGCAGGCCAACGGCCCGGCCGCGGCCGTCGCCGCCTCCAACGCCTACCGCGGCCCCAAGCGCAAGCCCCAGCCCGCCCGCTGGAGCCCGCTGGACTGAGCCTGCGCTCATCCCCGCGAAAGCGGGGACCCAGGCTTTCTTGTTCAGGGAAGCGCCGGCCGGGAACCGGAGCGATCTAGCTCCGGTAATCCCCGTTGATCGCCACGTACTGCTTGGTCAGGTCGCAGGTCCACACGCTCGCCGAGCCGCGGCCCACGCCCACGTCGACGCTGACCTCCAGTTCGGCGTTCTTCATGTAGGCGCTCATCTTCGCCTCGTTGTAGGTGGGCGCGATCATCCCGTCCTGGGCGGCCACCAGCGGGCCGAACCGGATCGACAGG
This sequence comes from Phenylobacterium sp., assembly GCF_041916435.1. Classification (GTDB taxonomy): domain Bacteria; phylum Pseudomonadota; class Alphaproteobacteria; order Caulobacterales; family Caulobacteraceae; genus Phenylobacterium. Next base: position 447,392 of record NZ_JAYRZM010000006.1, read on the forward strand.
TCGTCGCGGTTCACCGGCTCGTCGGCGCGGCCCACGGCCATCACGATCCGGCCCCAGTTGGCGTCCTCGCCGGCGAAGGCGGTCTTCACCAGCGGGCTCTCGGCGATGGTGCGGGCGATCTTGCGCGCCGAGGCCGGGCTCTCGGCGCCGGTCACGTTGATCTTGACGAACTTGGTCGCCCCCTCCCCGTCGCGCACGAGCTGCAGCGCCAGGTCCAGCAGGACGCCTTCCAGCTTCTCGCGGAAGTCGGCCAGGCGCTTGTCGCCGGCCCGGCTGATCTTCGGCGCCGACGACTGGCCGGTGGCGAACAGCAGGAGCGTGTCGTTGGTCGAGCGGTCGCCGTCCACCGTCACGCAGTTGAACGTGGTGCGGGTGTAGAGGCTGGCCAGCGTCTGCAAGGCCGTCGGCGAGATCGCCGCGTCGGTGGCCACGAACGCCAGCATGGTGGCCATGTCCGGCGCGATCATCCCCGAGCCCTTGGCGATCCCGGCGATGCGCACGGTCTCGCCGTCGATCTTGGCCTCGGCGTAGGCCCCCTTCGGGAAGGTGTCGGTGGTCATGATCGCGTGGGCGGCGGCGGCCCAGTTGTCCTCGGCCAGCCGGTGCTCCACCTCGGCCAGCCGGGCGGTGATCTTGGCGTCGTCCAGGAGCACGCCGATCACGCCGGTGGAGGCCATCATCACGTCGCGCTGGCGGCAGTCGAAGCGCTTGCCCACCGCCGAGGCGACGCGGCGCACCGCGTCCATCCCCGGCCGGCCGGTGAAGGAGTTGGCGCAGCCGGCGTTGACCACCAGGGCGCGCACGTCGGCCCCCTTGGTGGCGGCGAGCTGGCGCTTGCACCAGTCCACCGGCGCCGAGCCCACCGTGTGGCGGGTGAACACCCCGGCGGCCGAGGTTCCCTCGGCGAAGCGCATCACGAGCAGGTCTTGCCGGTCGTGCTTGTAGAAGCCGGCCCGCCCGGTGGCGAGCTCCACCCCCGCGATCGGCGGGATCTTCGGGAACGGCACGGCCAGCGGCGAGACCGGCAGGGCGCCCTTGGCCTGCGTCGCGGCCGCAGCCGGCTGCGCCGGGGCCGCGGCGAACTGGCGGCTTTCCTTGTCCGCCCGCTTCAGGGCCGCCCGCTTCAGGGCGCTGGCCAGCGGGTCGAGCGCGCGCTCCAGGGTCTGGCCCACCACTTCCACCGGATTGGCCGGCGCGTCCTGCGGCGAGGCGCGCTGGGCGGTCTTCTTCGGCGCGGCGGCCTTGGGGGTGGCGGGCGCTGGCGTGGGCTTGCGGGTCAAGGCTTGGCGCTCTGGGCGGGGGGTTGATCGGGGGTGGTCTCGGGGTCGGCCTTGGGCGCCGGCTGGGCCGCCGCCTTGGCCGGGGGCGAAGGCTTGGCCTTGGGCTGGGGCTTGTCCGCCGGCTTCGGCGCGCCCACCTGCGCGGGCTCGTCGGCCGGCGCCTCGGCCGCGCGCGGATCGTCGGGCACCGGCGGGGCCGAGGCCGGCTCCTGCGGCTGGCCGGGCACGTCCTGCGGCGGGCCGATCAGCGTCTTGATCTTGGCCCGCGCGCGCAGCTTCTCCAGAAGGTCGCGGATCTGGTCGTAGGTCAGGAACCGCACGATCTGCGGCCGGGCGGCCTCCAGGGTGATCGGCGCCTCGGAGCGGCGGTCCTCCACCTTCACCAGGGCCCAGCCGTCGTCCACGCGGATCGGCCCGACCACCTCGCCGACCTTGGCGTCCTTCAGGGCCGCCTCATAGGCTTCGGGCATGACGTCGGTGGTGAAATAGCCCAGGTCGCCGCCGTTGAAGCGCGTGGCCGTGTCGGTGGACCGCTCCATCGCCAGGGCCTCGAACGAGGCGCCGGTCGCCAGGAGCTTCTTGACCGCCTCGGCCTCTTCCTGGGTGGCGACCACGATCTGGCGGGCGCGGATCTCCTCCGACTGCTTGGCGAGCTTGAGCTGCTCCTGGTAGAGGCCCTTGATGGCGTTGTCGTTGACCGCGCCGGCGACGACGCTCTCCACCAGCATGTCGCCCAGGATGCGCTCGCGCGCGGCGGCCAGCCGGCGCTGGGCCACGGGGTCCTTGTCCAGCTTGCGCTTCAGCGCCTCGGCGGCCAGCAGCTTCTGGTCGACCACCTCGTCCAGCACCTGGCGGAACAGCTCGGAGGACACGTCCAGCGGCTCGCCCTCGCCGATCAGGCCCTGGGCCACCGCCTCGCGTTTGACGTCCGAGGCCCACACCGTGCGCCCGTCCACCTCGGCCACGGCCTGGTCGCCGGGCTGCGGGGGGTTCTCGGTCCCGCCGCGCTGGTTGCAGGCGGCCAGGACCAGCGCGGCGAGGGCCGTCGCCGCCGCCAGCCGACCGATCCTCAGAACTTGCGCGCGCGCCATGCCGAGCGTCCCAGATGCGCCGCGCGACGGCGCGGCGAGCCCCGTCCCTAGCCATTTACGCCGCGGGATGCAAAGGTTGCGCGGATCATGCCCCACGGTCGCCAATGTCGAGCGACCGCCATTTTCAGGGAGGAATTTCAAATGCGCGAAGCGGTCGTTGTTTCCTACGCCCGGACCGGACTTGCGAAGGCCGCCAGGGGCGGCTTCAACATGACGCCCACCATGTCCATGGGCGCCCACGCGGTGAAGCACGCCGTGGCCAAGTCGGGCGTGGCCGCCGATGAGGTCGAAGACTGCCTCATGGGCAACGTCGCCCACGGCGCCGGCAACATGGGCCGCACGGTCGGCCTCCTGGCCGGCCTGCCGATCACGACCTCGGGCATGACCATCAACCGCTTCTGCTCCTCCGGCCTGAACACGATCGCGGTGGCGGCCAACTACGTGCGCAACGACGGCGCCGACTGTGTCGTCGCCGGCGGCGTGGAGAGCCTGTCGGTCCCCGGCGGCGGCGCCATCGGCAACATCGACCCGGCCCTGACCGACCAGTATCCGGCGATCTTCATGCCGATGATCGACACCGCCGACATCGTCGCCGAGCGCTACAAGATCAGCCGCGAATACCAGGACGAATATTCCGTCGAGTCCCAGCGCCGCATGGCCGCCGCCCAGCAGGCGCAGAAGTTCAAGGACGAAATCGTCCCGATGAAGACCAAGATGAAGGTCGTCAACAAGGAGACGAAGGAGGAATCCGTCGTCGACTACGTGGTCGACCGCGACGAGTGCAACCGGCCCGACACCACGCTCGAGGGCCTGGCCAAGCTCCAGCCGGTGCGCGGCGAGGGCAAGTTCATCACCGCCGGCAACGCCTCCCAGCTCTCCGACGGCGCCGCCGCGGTGGTGGTGATGGAAGCCAAGGCCGCCGAGAAGAAGGGCCTGCAGCCCATGGGCCTGTTCAAGGGCTGGGCCGTGGCCGGCTGCGCGCCCGACGAAATGGGCATCGGCCCGGTCTTCGCCGTTCCGCGCCTCCTGGAACGCCACGGCCTGAAGGTCGACGACATCGACCTTTGGGAGCTGAACGAAGCCTTCGCCTCGCAGTGCCTCTACTGCCGCGACAAGCTCGGCATCGACCCGGAGAAGTACAACGTCAACGGCGGCTCCATCGCCATCGGCCACCCCTACGGCATGACCGGCGCGCGCCTGACCGGCCACGTCCTGCAGGAAGGCAAGCGCCGCGGCGCCAAGCACGTGGTGGTCTCCATGTGCATCGGCGGCGGCATGGGCGCCGCAGGCCTCTTCGAGGTTCTCTAAGAGGCCGGCCGCCGACGCCCATCGGCAGGGACTCGCCCGAAATCGCCCGCGCGATTTCGGGTGGGGCGCCGCAGGCCTCTTCGAAGTTCTCTAAGAGGCCGGCCGCCGGCGCCCATCGGCAAGGACGCGCCCGAAATCGCCCACGCGATTTCGGGTGGGGCGCCGCCGGCCTCTTCGAGGTCCTCTAAGAGGCCGGCCGCCGGCGCCCGTCGGCAAGGACGCGCCCGAAATCGCCCGCGCGATCTCGGGTGGGGCGCCGCAAGGGAAGCTCTCCGCGGGTTTTCCCTGACAATTCAGCCATTCAAGCCCCCCGAACGCCCGTTCGGGGGGTTTTCGTTTACCCTCGTCCGTCATGATGGGTCCTTGCACGGGGGGCCTTGCGCCCATTTTCGCCTATTGATCACGAGGAACCGGCGCATTCCGGCCGGACGACCTGCATGAAGCTCGCCTCCGCCTTCAGCCTCGCCGCCGCGCCCCGCGACGCCGCCGCGGCCCTGGCTGAAGACCTCCTGGCCAAGCTCGGCGGGCCGCCCCAGCTCGTGGTGCTCTACGCCACCCAGCACCTGGCGCACGACGACCTGCTGGCGGGCCTGCGCGAGCGCCTGGCGGGCGTGCAGATCGTCGGCGGCACGAGCTGCGGCGGCGTCATGACCGACGCCGGCTTCCACTGCGGCCCGGACGGCGCGGTCGGCGCGCTCGGCGTGCTCGACCCGCAAGGCGCCTACGGCGTCGGCGCATGCGGCCTGGAGGGCGGCGCGCGGCAGGCCGGCGCCGAGGCGATCTCCCGCGCCCTCGCCGCCGCCGACCGCGAATTCGAGACCCCGGCCCTGGTCTGGTGCTGCCAGCCCCCCGGCGAGGAGGAGGCGGTGATCGAGGGCGTGCAGTCGGTCATCGGCGCGCGCACGCCGATCATCGGCGGCAGCTCGGCCGACGAGACGATCGCCGGCGACTGGAGCGAGTTCGCCACCGAGGCGGTGCTGCACGGCCATGCGGTGGTCGCCGCGCTCTTCCCCAGCGCCCAGTACGGCGCGGCCTTCCAGAGCGGCTACGCGCCCAGCGGCGTCACCGGCGTGATCACCCGCGCCAACGACCGCCAGATCATCGAGATCGACCACCGCCCCGCCGCCGAGGTCTACAGCGCCTGGACCGACGGGCGCATCAACGCCGCCGCCAGCGGCCCGATCCTGGCCAAGAGCACCCCGGCCCCGCTCGGCCGCGTGGCCGCCGACGTCCAGGGCGTGCCCATGTTCGTGCTCTCGCATCCGGCGATGGTGGGGACCGGCGGCGACCTGTCCCTGTTCACCGACATCCGCGAAGGCGACCTGGTGCACCTGATGCACGGCTCGCCCGATTCCCTGGTCAAGCGCGCCGGCCTGGTCGTGGACGACGCCTGCGCCATGGGCGGCTGGCGGCGCGAGGACACCCTGGGCGGCCTGGTCATCTACTGCGGCGGCTGCATGCTCCACGTCCGCGAGCGCATGGATGAAGTGGCCGCCCTGGTGCGCGAGGCCATGCCCAAGGCCCCGTTCCTCGGCGCATTCACCTTCGGCGAGCAGGGCGCCATCGTCGACAGCTGCAACCGGCACGGCAACCTGATGGTGTCGGCCTTGACCTTCGGCTGACATGGACGGCGAGGTCGAAAAACTCCGAGAGGCCCTGGCCTCGGCCAAGCAGATCGAGGCGGCTCTGGCCGAACGGCTGCGCGAGCGCGAGATCGTGCTGAACGGCATCGAGGCCCTGCAGTCGGCCGAGGACTCGGCCGAGCTGCTGCCGCGCGCGTTCGAGGTGCTGCGCCAGTCCGTGGCCTTCGACGTCGCCCTGGTCCTGGAGCCGCGCGACGACGGCTTCATCTGCACCGCGGCCACTGACGAGCGGGCCATGGGCGCGCGCTGGCCGGCCGGCGGCTTCCTCACCCGCGTGGCGGCCGGGCGCGCCGCCGCCGTCGTGCCCGACTGCCGCCGCGTGCCCGAATGGGCCGCCTGCGAGCGCTGCGGCCCGCCGCCGGGTTCGGGGGTCTTCGCCCCGCTCGCCGTCGACGGCGGCCATGGCCTGCTGGTGCTGGGTTCGAGCCAGCACGGCGCCTATTCCACGCACGAGGGCGCGCTGGCTTCGCGCCTGAGCCTGCTGGTGGCCCAGACCCTGGCGGCGGCGCAGCGGCGCAAGCTGGCCCAGGTCGCCCAGGCCGCCGAGCTCGAGCGCCGCGCGGCGGTGGAGGCCAACGAGGCCAAGTCCCGCTTCCTGGCCAACATGAGCCACGAGATCCGCACGCCGCTCAACGGCGTCGCCGCCGTCGCCGAGTTGCTTGCCCAGACCGGCCTGGACGCGCGCCAGCGCGAGATGGTCGGCCTGATCGTGGAGTCCAGCCGCATGCTGGAGGGCCTGCTCAACGACGTGCTCGACTTCGCCAAGATCGAGGAGGGCCGGCTGACCCTGGAGGCGGCGCCGTTCGACCTGACGGCCGCCCTGACCTCGGTGCTGCACCTGTTCGCCGCCAAGGCCGAGGACAAGGGCCTGCGCTTCGTCACCGAGATCGACCCGGAGACGAGCGGCCGGTTCGTCGGCGACAGCCTGCGCGTCCGCCAGATCGTCGCCAATCTGGTGAGCAACGCCGTCAAGTTCACCGCCGAGGGCTCAGTGACGGTGAAGATCGCCGCCACGCCGCTGGACGGCTCGGTCCTGGTGCGGGTGATGGTCGCCGACACCGGCTGCGGCGTGTCGACCGCGCGCGCCGGCCAGCTCTTCAAGCGCTTCGAGCAGGGCGACGATTCGATCACCAAGCAGTTCGGCGGCGCCGGCCTTGGCCTGACCATCTCGCGCACCCTGGCGCGCATGATGGGCGGCGACATCGTCTTCCACTCCCGCCCGGGAGAGGGCTCCACCTTCCAGGCCAGCTTCGTCGTCGCGCGGGCCGAGCCGGCCCCCGCCGCCGCGCCGGCCGCCGAGGCGGCCGAGGCCGAGACCCAGAGCCTCAAGGTGCTGGTGGCCGAGGACAATCCCAACAACCGCAAGATCGCCGCCATGATCCTGGAGCTGATGGACGCGCGGGCGACCTTCGTGGAGAACGGCGCCGAGGCGGTGGAGGCGTTCGCCGCCGAACCCTTCGACATCGTGCTGATGGACCTGCAGATGCCGGTGATGGACGGCCTGACCGCCATGCGGCTGATCCGCGAGCGCGAGGTCGAGACCGGCGCGCAGCCCACGCCGATCCTGGCCCTGTCGGCCAACGCCATGAACCATCACGTGCTCGAGGCGATCGAGGCCGGGGCCACCGCCCACGTGGCCAAGCCGATCAGCCCCAAGGCGCTGATCGAGACCATCGTGTCCACGGTTCGGCCGGCCGCCGTCGTGGATGCGGCCTAGGCGCGCGCGTCCGCGCCTGCGTCGACGCTCGCGCTTCGCCTCACGTTGACACCGCAAGGGCGCCTGCTTAAGTCTCGCGCGCGCTTTAGAGAGCGGAATTCCGGGCCAGCGAAAGGTTTCAGCGCGCCCGCGCGTCCGCCGACAGCGTCTCCTGACGGCACAATCGGACGCCTGACTTTATGATCTTCCAACGGCTCTTCGGCTCTTCCAACGACCGCAAGGTCAAGGCCTACACGGCGCGCGTCGCCAAGATCAACGCGCTGGAGCCCAAGATCCAGGCTCTGTCGGACGCCGAGCTGCGCGGCAAGACCGAGGAGTTCCGGGCGCGCCTGGCCCAGGGCGAGAGCCTCGATGCGATGATGGAGGAGGCCTTCGCCGTGGTGCGCGAGGCCTCGCTCCGCACCATCGGGCTTCGGCACTTCGACGTGCAGATGGTGGGCGGCATGGCCCTGCACATCGGCGGCATCGCCGAGATGCGCACCGGCGAGGGCAAGACGCTCGTCGGCACCCTGCCGGTCTATCTGAACGCCCTCGCCGGCAAGGGCGTCCACGTCATCACCGTCAACGACTACCTGGCCCAGCGCGACGCCGAGTGGATGGGCCAGATCTACAATTTCCTGGGTCTGTCGGTGGGCGTGATCGTCCACGGCCTCAGCCAGGGCCAGCGCAAGCAGGCCTACCAGTCGGACATCACCTACGGCACCAACAACGAGTTCGGCTTCGACTACCTGCGCGACAACCTGGTCTACGACGTCGAGGAGATGGTCCAGCGCGGCCACAACTTCGCGATCGTCGACGAAGTGGACTCGATCCTGATCGACGAGGCGCGCACCCCGCTGATCATTTCCGGCCCCACCGAGGACCGCAGCGAGTTCTACAAGATCATCGACCTGATCATCAAAGAGCTGATCGTCGATCCGGCCACCTACGACCACGACGAGAAGCAGCGCCAGGTGATCCTCACCGAGGAAGGCTCCGAGAAGGTCGAGGAGATGCTCGCCGAGCGCGGCCACCTGGCCGAGGACTCCGCCGGCCTCTACGACCCGGCCAACATCTCGGTGGTGCACCACGTCAACCAGGCGCTGCGGGCCAACATCCTCTACACCCGCGACAAGGACTACATCGTCCGCGCCGGCGAGGTGATCCTGATCGACGAGTTCACCGGCCGCATGATGCAGGGCCGGCGCCTGTCGGAGGGCCTGCACCAGGCCATCGAGGCCAAGGAAGGCGCCCACATCCAGCCCGAGAACCAGACCCTGGCCTCGGTGACGATCCAGAACTACTTCCGCCTCTACAACAAGCTGTCGGGCATGACCGGCACGGCGGCCACCGAGGCCCAGGAATTCCTCGACATCTACAAGATGGACGTCCTGGAGATCCCGACCAACCGGCCGATCGCCCGGATCGACGACGACGACGAGGTCTACCGCACCTCCGACGAGAAGAACGCGGCGATCATCGCCCAGATCGAGGACTGCTACCGCCGCGGCCAGCCGATCCTGGTGGGCACCGTCTCCATCGAGAAGTCCGAGCAGCTCTCCGAGCTTTTGAACGCCCACAAGTTCGAGATCGACGGCAAGACCATCAAGGGCGTCCCGCACAGCGTGCTGAACGCCCGCTACCACGAGCAGGAAGCCTACATCGTCGCCGACGCGGGCGTGCCCGGCGCGGTGACCATCGCCACCAACATGGCCGGCCGCGGCACCGACATCCAGCTCGGCGGCAACATCGACATGAAGGTTTCCAAGTGGCGCGACGAGCAGCGCGGCCTGGGGATCGAGGTCACCCCCGAGATGACGGCCGAGAAGAAGGCCGAGATCGAGGCCGAGACCGCCGAGCTGAAGCAGAAGGCGCTGGCCGCCGGCGGCCTGTTCGTCCTGGGCACCGAGCGCCACGAGAGCCGGCGCATCGACAACCAGTTGCGCGGCCGGACCGGCCGTCAGGGCGACCCGGGCCATTCGAAGTTCTTCCTGTCCTGCGAGGACGACCTCCTGCGCATCTTCGCCGGCGAGCGGCTGGACGCGATCATGCGCACCTTCGGCGTCCAGGAAGGCGAGGCGATCACCCACAAGTGGCTGAACAGCGCCATCGCCACCGCCCAGAAGCGCGTCGAGCAGCGCAACTATGAGATCCGCAAGAACCTTCTGAAGTACGACGACGTCGTGAACGACCAGCGCAAGGCCGTGTTCGAGCAGCGCCAAGAGTTCATGGAGGCCGCCGACCTGTCCGACGTGACCCGCGAAATGCGCGAGGACACCATCGACGACATGGTGGCCCGCCACCTGCCGCCCAAGGCCTACGCCGAGCAGTGGGATGTCGAGGGCCTGGAGCACCAGGCCAGGGAGCTCCTCGGCCTGGACCTGCCCATCAAGGCCTGGGCCGCCGAGGACGGCATCGCCAACGAGGAGATCCACGAGCGGATCACCAAGGCCGCCGAGGCCCGCGCCGCCGAGCGCGAGGCCCTGGTCAGCCCCGAGCAGATGCGCGGCCTGGAGAAGAACTTCCTCCTGCAGATGATCGACCTGCAGTGGCGCGAGCACCTGATGCACCTGGACCACCTGCGCGCGGTGATCGGCCTGCGCGGCTACGGCCAGCGCGATCCGCTCAACGAGTACAAGACCGAGGCCTTCTCGCTGTTCGAGAAGCTGATGGTCGACCTGCGCCAGAACGTCACCCGCTGGCTGATGACGGTGGAGTTCCAGTTCGCCGAGCCCGAGCCGGCGCCGCAGAACTTCGGCTTCACCGAGGTCCACCTGGACCCGCTGACCGGCGAGAACGCGGCCCAGATGGGCGCCCTGCCCGAGGGCCTCTCGCCCGAGCAGCGCCAGGCCCTGCCGGTCACCGCCCTGCCGGAAGGCTGGGAGGACACCGGCCGCAACGCCCCCTGCCCCTGCGGCTCCGGCAAGAAGTTCAAGCACTGCCACGGCGCCCTGATCTGACGAGACCTCCGGCCGCCGCGCGGCGTTGACTCCGCGCCGCGTCCGGCCCGACAGTCCCTTGCGTAAACCCGGCGTCGAGTTCGGGTCCGCGTAAGGGAGGCCCGCATGAGCGGCGATGTCGCGCCGGACGTCTACGACTATCTGTTCCTCACCTTCGCGGTGGACGCCTCGCGCGCCGCCCCGCGCGCCTTCGCCGAGCGCCTGGCCGGTCCGCATCGCCGGGCGCTTGAAGCCGCCGGCGGCGAGCTCGTCGGCTATTTCACCCCCCAGCTCGGCTGGTCGTCCGACGAGGCGGCGCTGATCCTGCGCTGGCCGGCGGACGCGCCGGGCCGAAAGGCCGCCGTGGATGGCCTCTGCGCCGACCCGGCCCTGGCCGGCGCGCGCCGCGACCGCATGGCCGCCACCATCCGCCCCGGACCGGCCGACCTGCCGCCGCCCGGCGGGATCTTCGTGCACCGGGTCTTCGAGATCGACGCGGCCGACGTCGACATGTTCGTCGCCCTCTCCGGCCAGGCCTGGGGCGGTTTCGAGGGCGGCTTCGACAGCGACATCTTCGGCCTGTTCCGCGTCTCGCCCACGGCCGAGGACGCCCGCGCCGGCGGCACGCGCATGCTGCTCGTCACCCGCTACGCCGACCACGGCGTCTGGGAGGCCTCCCGCGCCCCGGCGCCGGAGGTGCGCGACCTGTTCATGCGCCGGCGCGACCTCACCCGCCGCACCGTCGCGGCCAGCACCCTGCTGGCGCCACTCTGAGGGAGCCGATCCGATGACCGCCGAAACCGACGAGGCCGTGGCCGGGGCGATGAAGTGCCTGGACGACTTCATGACCGCCTTCAACGCCCGCGACGTGAAGGCCTTCGAGGCTGCCTTCAACTTCCCCTCGATCCGCATCGCCTCGGGCAAGGTGGCGATCATCGAGCCGGGCTACCACCATCCGGGCATGTTCGACCGCGGCGCCCTGGCCGACTGGGACCACTCGGCCTGGGAGCGGCGCGAGGTGATCCACGCCGGCCCCGACAAGGTGCACTTCGACACCCGCTTCACCCGCTACCGCAAGGACGGCGGCGTCATCGGCGGCTTCGATTCCATGTACGTCGTCACCAAGGTCGACGGCCACTGGGGGGTCCAGGCGCGCTCCAGCTTCGCCCCCTGACCGGCGGGTGACGAAGCGTCAGGCGACGCCACGTCAGCCTTGCCGCGCCGCCCGGCCCCGCGCCAAGCTCGCTCCAGGGAAGAAACGCCGGGAGCCAGGGCGATGAACGACACCGATTTCACCGGCAGGACCGTGCTCGTCGTGGGCGGCTCCAGCGGCATCGGCAACGGGATCGCCCACGGCTTTCGCGAGCGCGGCGCCCAGGTTTCGGTCTGGGGCACGCGGGCCAGCGCCGCCGACTACGACCCGGCCGAGGGCTCGGACCTGACGGGCCTGGCCTACGCCTGCGTCGACGTGGCCGACCGCGACGCCATCGAGGCCTGGCCCGCGCCGTTCGAGAGCCTGGACGTGCTGGTCCTGTGCCAGGGCGTGGTGGTCTACCGGCGCGGCGAGTTCCAGCGCGAGGGCTGGGACCGGGTGATGGCCGTCAACCTCGACAGCCTGATGGCCTGCGCCATGAAGTTCCACGACATGCTGGCCGCCGCCCGCGGCTCGATGATCATCGTCAGCTCGGTCTCCGGCTTCCAGTCCAACCGCGGCAACCCCGCCTACGCCGCCTCCAAGGCGGGCGCGGTCAGCCTGACCAAGACCCTGGGCGAGGCTTGGGCGCGCGACGGGATCCGCGTCAACGGCCTGGCCCCCGGCCTGGTCGACACCAAGCTCACCAAGGTCACCACCGAGCATCCCGGGCGGCGCGAGGCGGCCCTGCGCGCCATTCCCGCCGGGCGCATGGGCGAGCCGTCCGACATGGCCGGCGCGGCCCTGTTCCTGGCCTCGCCGCTGGCCGCCTACGTCTGCGGCCAGACCCTGATCGTCGACGGCGGCCTGTCCCTCTCCTGAAGGAGCCTTCCATGACCGAGACCCTCAGCCGCTCCGTGCGCGGCTCCGCCGTCCTGATCACCGGCGCGGGAAGCGGCATGGGCCGGGCCACCGCCGAGGTGTTCGCCGCCGAGGGCGCGCATGTGGCCGTCACCGACCATGCCGGCGAGGCGGCCGAGGCGGTGGCCGCCGGCCTGCGCGCCAAGGGCCTCAGCGCCGAGGCTTGGCGTCTCGACGTCTCCGATCCGGACCAGATCAAGGCGGTGGTTGAGGCCGCCGCCCAGCGCTTCGGCCGCCTGGACATCGTGGTCAACAACGCCGGGATCTCGGCCTTCGCGCCGATCGACTCCGCCGACTACGAGACGGTCTGGGAGCGCAGCCTGTCGGTGCTGCTCACCGCCCATCCGCGGGTGATCCGCGCGGCCCTGCCCTACCTGCGCCGATCGCCCGCCCCGCGCGTGGTCAACATCGCCTCCACCGAGGCCCTGGGCGCAACCTCGCGCGACAGCCCCTACGCGGCGGCCAAGGCCGGCGTCACCGGCCTCACCCGCGCCCTCGCCGTCGAGCTCGGCCCGGAGGGGATCACCGTCAACTGCATCTGCCCCGGTCCCATAGACACGGCCATGACCGCCTCCGTCCCCGACGCGGACAAGGCCGTCTTCGCCAGGCGCCGCACGGCGCTGCGCCGCTACGGCGCGCCCGAGGAGGTGGCGCACATGACGCTCAGCCTGTGCCTGCCGGCCGCCTCCTACATCACCGGCGCGACCATCCCGGTCGACGGCGGGCTGATGGCGCGCAACGCCTGACGCGCCCTCGTCCTACAGGTTGCAGTCAGTTGTGAAACACAACTGAAGCATTGCGGCCCTCTCCACGCCTGAATCGTAATGTCTGGTGCTGGAACCGGCCTGAACATGATTCTCCGCGACGAGCCGCGCCGCACTGCGGCGATGTGGCGCTTTGGAGAACGGTGGCCGATCCAGTAGTTACCGAGTTTGATCGAACATCGTTCGACCGTCCCGAAGGGCGGATCGACTGAGGAGAAGAACAGAAGTGTCGGAGCCTTCCACCAAGACGCCGGATCCCATGGACGTGGCCCTGGGCGCGGCCGTACGCATCCGTCGGCGGTCGATCGGCATGTCGCAAGAGGCCCTGGCTGAGCAGTGCAACGTGAGCTTCCAGCAGATCCAGAAGTACGAGAACGGCGCCAACCGCATCTCGTTCTCCCGGCTGGTGCAGATCGCGCGCGCCCTGCGCTGCCGCGTGGTCGATCTCCTGGACGTGCTGGACACCCCCGATCACGAGGGCGGCGCCGACATCGACCTGCTGAGCCGCATGCGCACGCCGGGCGCGCTTGAGCTCTTGGCGGCCTATGAGCGCCTGTCGCCGGAGGGCCGCACCTCGCTGGTCACCTTCCTGCGCGCCCTGACCGGCGGCCGCGCCGAAGCCGCCGCCTCCAAGGAAACGGCCGCCGCCTGACGAGGCCTGCCGACGGCCCCGGCCGTCGCGCGAAGGAAAAAGGGCGCCGGTCCCAGCGGATCGGCGCCCTTTTTCGTCATCCCTCGTCCAGCACCTTGTCGATCAACGCCTTGGCGTCGGGCCCGGACCAGTCGGCGCCTCCCGACAGCCTCGCCCGCTCGATCCCGTCAGCGCCGTAGATCACCGTCGTCGGCATGCCCACCGCCTGGGGCTTCAGGTCGAACGGCAGCTTCGCCGCCGGGTCGATGTAGAACTTCAGGGGCGCGTTCTGGGCGATGAACGCGCGGGCCTTGGCCTGGTCGTCGTCGCCCTTGTCGATGCTGATCGCCACCACCTCCACCGGCTTGCCCTGATACTCGGCGGCCAGCTTGGCCAAGGTCGGCATCTCCAGCCGGCACGGCGCGCACCAGGTGGCCCACAGGTTCACCACCAGCACCTTGCCCTTCAGGTCGGCCAGCCGCAGCCGCTTGCCGTCCGCATCCAGGAAGCTGTCGGCCGGCGGCGCGCCCGCGTCGGCCGAGAAGGTCAGCTTGGACATCTCGCCCTTGGCCAACGCCTTCAGATCGCTATGCGCGGGATTGGTCGAAGCCTGGACGATGATGTAGACAACCGCCGCGACGCCGAGGAGGGCGGCGCCCCAGAGCCCCCATTTCAGCATGTCGGGCTTGGGTTTCGCCGTAGGGTGCTCGCTCATATGTCCAATGACTCCGTAAACGCCCCGGCCGCTCCGGACACGTCCGAAGCAAAGGGCCAGGGCCAGGCAATGTGGGGCGGACGCTTCTCCGCCAAGCCCGACGAACTGATGCAGGCGATCAACGTCTCCATCGGCTTCGACAAGCGTCTGGCCGCCCAGGACCTCGCCGGGTCCCGCGCGCACGCGGCGATGTTGCGCAAGCAAGGCGTGATTTCAAGCGAGGACGAGGCCCTGATCCAGCAAGGCCTGGAGACGGTGGCCCAGGAGATGGCCGCCGGGACCTTCCCCTACCGCGACGAGTTCGAGGACATCCACATGAACGTGGAGGCCCGGCTGCGCGAACTGATCGGCCCCACCGCCGGCCGGCTGCACACCGCCCGCTCGCGCAACGACCAGGTGGCCGTCGATTTCCGCCTGTGGGTGCGCGGGGCCTGCGACCGCACCGTCGAGCAGCTCAAGACCCTGCAGCGCGCCCTCGTCGCCCAGGCCGAAGCCCACGCCGACACGCTGATGCCGGGCTTCACCCACCTGCAGCCGGCCCAGCCGGTCACCTTCGGCCACCACATGATGGCCTATGTGGAGATGTTCGGCCGCGACGCCTCGCGCTTCGCCGACGCCCGCGCGCGGATGAACGAAAGCCCGCTCGGGGCCGCGGCCCTGGCCGGCTCGCCCTTCCCGATCGACCGCCACGCCACCGCCAAGGCCCTGGGCTTCGACCGGCCCACCGCCAATTCCCTGGACAGCGTCTCCTCGCGCGACTTCGCCCTGGAGGCCCTGGCGGCGGCGGCGATCTGCGCCACCCACCTGTCGCGCCTGGCCGAGGAGATCGTGGTCTGGATGACGCCGCAATTCGGCTTCATCAAGCTGTCGGACGCCTTCACCACCGGCTCGTCGATCATGCCGCAGAAGAAGAACCCCGACGCGGCCGAGCTGGTCCGGGCCAAGGCCGGGCGCCTCCTGGCCTCCTTCACCCAGCTCGCCGTGGTGATGAAGGGCCTGCCGCTCGCCTATTCGAAGGACATGCAGGAGGACAAGGTCCCCACCTTCGAGGCGTTCGACGCCCTGGAGCTGTCGCTGGCCGCCATGGCCGGCATGGTCCGCGACTTCGCCCCCCAGCCCGAGCGCATGGCCGCCGCGGCCGGCGCCGGCTTCTCCACCGCCACCGACCTCGCCGACTGGCTGGTGCGCAACTTGGACATGCCCTTCCGCGACGCCCACCACGTGACCGGCGCGGCCGTGAAGCGCGCCGAGGCCCTGGGATGCGATCTGGCCGATCTGTCGCTGGACGAGCTGAAGGCGCTTGAGCCGCGCATCAATGAGGGCGTCTATCAGGTGCTGACGCCCGCCGCCTCGGCCGCCAGCCGCACCAGCTATGGCGGAACCGCCCCAGACCAGGTCCGCGCGCAGGTGGCGCGCTGGAAGGAGATCCTGCAATGACCCTTCGTCCGATCGCCCTCGCCGGCCTGATCCTCGCCGCCGCCTCGCTCGGCGGCTGCGGCAAGCTCGGCGAGCTGGAACGCCCCGGCCCGCTGTTCGGCGCCGGCCGCAACACCACCAAGGGCGCCGACGAGACCAAGCGCCAGGCCGACGACCCGCGCCGGCCGGTCGACCAGGAAAGCATGCGCCAGCGCTACACCGACCCGGCCCCGCCGCGCACGATCCCGATCGAGGGCACCTCGCCCAGCCCGACCCAGACCGCGCCGCAGGGCGCCCTGCCCGACCCCTACGCGAACCCGCGCTGATGGATCATTTCGAGTTCCGGGGTGGCGAACTCTATTGCGAGGACGTCCCCCTCGCCCGCATCGCCGAGACGGTCGGCACCCCCGTCTACGTCTATTCCACGGCCACCCTCGAGCGGCACTTCCAGGTGCTGCGCGACGCCCTGACCGCCGCCGGCGTGACCGGCGCGGGGGGCGGGCCGCCGCTGATCGCCTTCGCGGTCAAGGCCAACTCCAACGTCGCCGTCCTGGCCACCCTCGCCCGCCTGGGCGCCGGGGCCGACACGGTGTCGGAGGGCGAGATCCGCCGCGCCCTGGCCGCCGGCGTGCCGCCCGAGAAGATCGTCTTCTCCGGCGTCGGCAAGACCGAGGCCGAGATCGCCTTCGCGCTGAAGGCCGGCGTCGCCGAGATCAACGTGGAGTCCGAGCCGGAGATGGCCACGGTCTCGCGCGTGGCCCGGGGCCTGGGCGTGCGCGCCCAGGTCGCCATCCGCGTGAACCCCGACGTGGCCGCCGGCGGCCACGCCAAGATCGCCACCGGCAAGAGCGAGAACAAGTTCGGCGTCTCCTTCGCCGAGGCCGAGCGGCTCTACGCCAAGGCGTCCAACGACGCCGGCCTGCGCCCCGTGGGCGTGGCCTGCCACATCGGCAGCCAGATCACCGACCTGGCGCCCATGGAGGCCGCCTTCTCCAAGATGCGGGGCCTCGTCGAGCGCCTGCGCGCCGAGGGCATGAACGTCGAGCGCCTCGACCTCGGCGGCGGCCTCGGCGTGCCCTACTTCAACCAGCCCGAACCGCCCTCGCCGGCCGACTACGCCGCCATGATCGCGCGGGCGATGAAGGGCCTGGACGTCGCCTTCGCCTTCGAGCCCGGCCGCATGATCGCCGCCAACGCCGGGGTGCTGGTCTCCGAGGTGATCCACGTCCACGTCCGCCCGGAGGGCCGCCGCTTCCTGGTGATCGACGCGGGCATGAACGACCTGATCCGCCCGGCCATGTACGACGCCTTCCACGACATCCGTCCGCTGAAGCCGCGCGAGGACGAGCCGGAGGTCTACGACGTGGTCGGCCCGATCTGCGAGACCGGCGACACCTTCACCCGCGACCGGCGCCTGCCGCCGCTCCAGGCCGGCGACCTGATCGCCTTCATGAGCGCCGGCGCCTACGGGGCGGTGATGTCCAGCGAGTACAATTCGCGCCTGCTGGTCCCCGAGGTGCTGGTCAAGGGCGACCAGTTCGCCGTGATCCGCCCGCGCCCCACCTACGAGGACATGCTCGCCCTGGAGCGCCCGGCCCCCTGGCTCGGCTGACGGCGCGCCCTACAGCGCCTTGCGGTACTGGATGAACCCCGAGCGCTCGGCCACCCGGTCGTAGAGCAGTCGCGCCGTGGCGTTGGTCTCGTGGGTCAGCCAGTAGACGCGCGTGGAGCCCGCCTCCCGCGCGGCGTCGTAGACCGCCTCGATCAGCGCCCGTCCCACGCCCTGGCCGCGCGCCTCGGGGCTCGCGAACAGGTCCTGCAGATAGGTCGTCGGCCCGATCATCCAGGTGCTGCGGTGGAAGACGTAATGGACCAGGCCGACCAGCCGGCCCGCGTCCTCGGCCACCAGCGCGTGCACCGGCTCGTAGGCGTCGAAGAACCGCGCCCAGGTCATGCGCGTCACCGCCTCGGGCGCGACGGTCTCGTAGAAGGTGTTGTAGCCCTCCCACAGGGGCGCCCACTGGTCGAAGTCCTCGGGGCGCACGGGGCGGATGGCGACGGTCATGGACCCCTGCATAGCCGAGAAACCGCCGTGGGGCGAAACGTCGCGGCCGAAACCCTTCTTGAACACAAGCCGGGCATGGTCGCGCCCCTGTGTTTCCTTACGCGAGCTGGGGGGCGAAGCGTGCGGCTTGACGAGGTGTTCGACGACGGCCGGGACGGCGCATCGCTCGAGATGAGCGCGCGCAGCCGGCCCGTGCGCGTGTTCGCGGCCTGCCTCGTGGCCCTCCTGCTCACCGTGGGTTTCAACATCTGGGCCGGGGCCGCCTGGCTTACGGCCAACCTCTGCCTGGAGGGCCTGATCGAGCGGCGCCGGCGCCAGTTCCGGGCCGGGCGGCGCTGGCCGCCGAATTCTCCGGCGCGCGTGCTGCCGATGGTGCTGTTCGCCACGACCTGGTCGGTGATGGCCGCGGGAAGCTGGATCCACGGCGCGCCGGGCATGAAGTTCGCCGCCCTGATCATCCTCTTGGCCATGCTCATCGAGGGCCTGAAGTACGGCGCCACCAGCGGCGGCGCCTTCGCCCTGATCGCGCCGATCCCCTTCGCCGCCCTGGGCGCGGCCGTCTGCTTCTTCGGCGGCTACGGCGGCTGGGACCTGATCTTCGTCGTCCTCACCATGGTCGGCCTGGGAGCCTATGTGTTCGACGCCGCGCGGGCCGTGCGCGCCAACGCCCGCGCCCTGGAGGAGGCCCGCGCCCAGGCCCAGGCCGCCAGCGAAGCCAAGTCCGCCTTCCTGGCGATGATGAGCCACGAACTGCGCACGCCGATGAACGGCGTCCTCGGCATGGCCCACGCCCTGGCCTCCACCGAGCTCGACCGCAAGCAGGCCGACTACCTGGACATGATCGTCCAGTCCGGCGACGGGCTGATGGCCATCCTCAACGACATCCTAGATCTGTCCAAGATCGAGGCCGGCAAGCTGGAGCTGGAGACCGTCAGCTTCGACCTCGCCAGGATGAGCCGCCAGCTCTACCTGTTCTGGGGCGAGACCGCCCGCGCCAAGGGCGTGGAGCTCGTGCTCGAGGTGGCGCCCGGCACGCCGGCCTGGCTCGCCGGCGATCCGGTGCGCGTGCGCCAGATCCTGCTCAACCTGATCTCCAACGCCCTGAAGTTCACCGAGGCCGGCCAGGTGTCCGTGCGCATCCGCCCCGCCCCCGGCCTCGGCGTGGAGCTCGCCGTCAGCGACACCGGCGTCGGCATGAGCCAGGAGCAGCAGGCCCGGCTCTTCCAGGCCTTCTCCCAGGCCGAATCCTCCACCGCCCGCCGCTTCGGCGGCACCGGCCTTGGCCTGTCCATCTGCCGCCAGCTCGTCGAGCTGATGAGCGGGACGATCATCGTCGAAAGCCGCCTGGGCGAGGGCTCCACCTTCCGCGTGCGCCTGCCGCTCGCCGCCGCCGAGGCGCCCCGCGCCGCCGCCGAGCCCCGCATCGTCAGCCTGGAGGGCCGCCGCCTGCTGGTGGTCGACGACAACCAGGTGAACCAGGTCGTCGCCCGCGCCGTGCTGGAGGCGGCCGGCGCCGACGTGGCCGTGTCCGGCGACGGCGCCGACGCCCTGGCCCGCCTCGCCGCCGAGCCCTTCGACGTGGTGCTGATGGACGTGCGCATGCCGGTGATGGACGGGATCGAAGCCCTGGCGCGCATCCGCGCCGGCAAGGCCGGCCCGGCCGCCGTGCCGGTGATCGCGCTCACCGCCGACGCCATGTCCGGCGAACACGAGCGGCTGCTGGCCAAGGGCTTCGACGACGTCCACCCCAAGCCGGTCCAGCCCGCCGCCCTCCTGCAGGCCGTCGCCGCCTGCTGCGCGCCCGCCCCGGCCGCGGCGCAAGAGCGGCTAGCCAGCTAGAGCGCGATCCGCAAAAGTGGACACCGGTTTTGCGACCGGATCGCGCTAAAGACTTTAAATTAGAGCGCGAACCGCTCCAGCGGGATCCAGCCCTCCTCCGAGCGGGCGTAGAGGCTCACCGCCTCGGCGCGCGCCGTCAGCGGCAGGATGCGCGGCGCCTCGGCGCGGATGCGCGCGAGCACGCCCGGCGCGGCCTGGGCGATCGTCAGGTGCGGGATGATGGACGCATGGGCCCCGCCGAAGGGCGGATGCGCCGGGAACGCCGCCGCCAGGGCCTCGATCAGCCGAACGGCCGGCGCGGGATCGGCGGGCTCCAGCCAGACCCCGCCCTGGAACGCGCCGAGCCGGTCGAAGGCGAACTCGAGCGGCGCAAAGCCCCTCAGCACGTCGCGCAGGCGCACCCGGGCGGCTTCGTCGAAGGCGCGGCTGTCCATGAACGGATAGATCAGCGTCACGTGGGCCGGCATGCCCAGCCGGGCCGCCGGATCGTGCTTTCGCCAGCGGCGCAGGGGCGGGTCCAGCTCCGGCAGCGCCAGGACCAGGCCGGTCTCCACGCCGCCTAGTCCAGCGCGCCGATGTAGGGCAGGCCGCGCAGCCGCCCGCCCGCGTCCATGCCGTAGCCCACCAGGAAGCGGGCCGGCGCGGGCCAGGCGACGAAGTCCGGCTCGATGGCCCTGGGCGTCGGCCAGGGCTTGGCGGCGAAGACCGCGGTCAGCACCTCCCGCGCCCCGGCGTCGCGCACCAGCCGGGCGGCCTCGCTCAGCGACAGGCCCGTGTCGATCACGTCGTCGACGATCAGCGCCGTGCGCCCGGCCAGCGGCCGCTGCAGGTCGGCGCGCACTTCGCAGCGCCCCAGGCTCGCCCGCTCGTCGCCGTAGGAGGCCAGCCACAGGGCGTCGAAGCCCACGTGCCGCCCGGCCCGCGCCAGGGCCCGCGTCAGGTCGGAGGCGAACCACAGCCCGCCGGTGAGCAGGCATACCGCCACGGTGTCGTCGTCAATGCGCGGGGCGATCTCCACCGCCAGGGCGTCCACCCGCTCGGCCACCTCGGCCTCGCTGAGCAGCACGTCGGGCTTGGCCTCAGCCATGGTCGTCCAGGGTGTAGGGCGTCTCCATGTCCAGCGGCTTGGCGTCCACCGGCGCGGGGGGCGGCGGGGCGGCGGCCTCCGCCGGTCCGCGAAGCTCCGGGGCGGCCTCGGCGGCGTGCGGATCGGCGGCCGGGGCGGTCCCGGCGTGGGCCGGCAGCTCCGGCGCGAAGGCGATCTCCAGGTCGCTGGCGGTCCTGGGCGGGTCCAGCATCACCAGGGCGAAGTGCCGCGTCTCGCCGGGCGGGATGCGCGGGTCGGCGGCGCGGGCGATCTTGGTGGCCACCGGCTTGCCGGCCTTGTCCAACAGGCTGATGCGCAGCGGCGGGGTGACGATCGGCCGGCCCTCGATGTTGCGGATCACCCCCGACACCGACAGCGCCGCGTGGCCCTCCTGCAGCGAGGGCTCGGCGCTCACCCCCTCGATGGTCAGGCCCAGGCTGTTCACCGGCAGGCCGACGCTGGCGTAGGCCCCGGCCGTCTTCGGCCACAGGCGCACCACGTCCACCCGGAAGACGATCGCCAGCGCGATCAGCACCGCCAGGGCCGCGGCCATGCCGGCCCAGATGATCCCCGTGGTCGCCGCCTCGCGCACGCGGCGGGTCTCGTCGGCCTTGGCGCGGAAGGCCTTGGGCAGGTCCTCGCCGGTGAGCGCCTCCTCCTCGGCGGCGGGCTCGACGACGAGCTCCTCCGCCGCCGGCTCCGGCGGCGCCGGCTCGCTCGCCTCGACCGGCTCGGCCAGCGGTTCGAGCGCGGGCTCAGGCTCCGGATACGCGGTCCACCGCGCGCCGCAGGCCGCGCATTTCACCAACCGGCCCTCGGGAGGAATCTTCGATTCGTCCACGAAATAGCTGGTGGCGCACTCTGGGCAGGTCAGTATCATGAAGGCGAATCGGCCGCTCCAGGCTCCCCTTACCGAGGTCGCCGATTTCGGTCTCCATGTCCAGAAAACCGCTCTCTTCAGGCGCTCCGGACGCCGAATCCGCCGTTGTCCGCTTCGATGACGTTTCGATGCGCTACGGGCGGGCGCCGGAGACCCTGAAGGATCTGAACTTCGCCCTGCCCCACGGCTCGTTCCACTTCGTCACCGGCCCGTCGGGCGCGGGCAAGAGCTCGCTGCTCAAGCTGATGTACCTGGCCGCCCGTCCCTCGCGCGGCCTGATCCACCTGTTCGGCCAGGACGTGGCCTCGGTCTCGCCGGAGAACCGCCCCTTCATGCGCCGCCGCATCGGCGTGGTGTTCCAGGAGTTCCGCCTGCTCGACCACCTGTCGGCGTTCGACAACGTGGCGCTGCCCCTGCGCATCGCCGGGCGCAAGCCCGACAGCTATCGCCACGATGTGGCCGAACTGTTGTCGTGGGTGGGCCTGAAGGACCGGATGCACGCCATGCCGCCCACCCTGGCCGGCGGCGAGAAGCAGCGGCTGGCCATCGCCCGCGCCGTGGTCAACCGCCCCGACATCCTCCTGGCCGACGAGCCCACCGGCAACGTCGACCACGAGATGGGCCTGCGCATCCTCAGGCTGTTCGTCGAGCTGAACCGGATGGGCACCACCGTGATGATCGCCACCCACGACCAGGACCTCGTCGCCCGATCGGGCATGCCGGTGCTGCACCTGGAGCGCGGACGGCTGGTGGAGCTGCCCGCCCGCAAGTGGACATGACCGGGGCGCGGCGATGAGCGAGCTGTTCGACGCCGACGCCTGGCGCCCGGCGCCCTTCCTGCCCGAACAGGACGCCCACGACGGGGCGCTGACCTTCGTGGTGGCCGTCCTGTGCTTCCTGGCCTGCCTGACCGCGCTCGGCGTGATCGCCTCCAACCGCGCCGCCCACGGCTGGACCGGCCAGCTCACCGGCGAGGCCACGGTGATCGTGCGTTCCAAGGGCGCGGACAGCCCCGACGCCGCCGCCGCCCGCGCCGCCGAGGCCCTGGCCGGCGCCCCCGGCGTCGCCGAGGCCCGCGCCCTGGAGCGGGAGAAGGTGGAGGCCCTGATCAAGCCCTGGCTCGGCTCGACCATCGACATGGAGGACCTGCCGGTGCCGCGGCTGGTCGCCGTCACCCTCGACCCCGAGCACCCGGCCACCTCGGCCAGCCTCTCCCGCGCGCTGAAGGCCGCCGGCGTCGACGCGGCGGTGGACGACCACTCCATGTGGATCGGCGACATCCAGCGCTCGGCGCGGCTGACGCGCTGGGCGGGGGCCGGGGTCTTCCTGCTGATCGCCGCCGCGGCCGCCGCCGTGGTCGCCTTCGCCACCCGCGCCGGCCTGGCCGCCCGCCGCGACGTGGTCGAGACCCTGCACCTGACCGGCGCCGAGGACGGCTTCATCGCCCAGCTCTTCCAGGTTCGCTTCGCCAGGACCGCCGCGGTGGCGGGCTTGTTCGGCGCGGCCGGCGCGGCGATGATCGGCGCGATCCTGCGCCTCATCGGGGGCGGCGCGGGATTGACGCCGGTCTTGCCGGTCAAGTGGATCGACCTCTTGGCCGTCGTCCCATGCCCCCTCGCCGCGGCCCTGGTGGCCGCCGTGGCCGCGCGCATCACCGCCGCGGCCCTGATCCGGGAGATGGCATGATCCGGGAGATGGCATGAGGGGCGCCGCCGCCATCCTCGTCGTGGCGATGATCTGGACCGCCGGCCTGCTGGCCTTCGCCGCGCGGGTCGCCGCCTCCACGCCCGCCCCCGATCCGGCGCCGGCCGAGGGCGCGGTGGCGCTCACCGGCGCGGGCTCGGGCGAGCGGATCGCCGCGGCCATCCATCTGCTCGAGGACGGCAAGGCCAAGCGCGTGCTGGTGTCCGGCGTCAACCGCGAGGTCAGCCGCGAGGAGGTGCGCAAGCTCGGCGGCGCCGTGCGCCCGCTCTACGACTGCTGCGTCGACCTCGGCTTCACCGCCGCCACCACCCTCGGCAACGCCCGCGAGACGGCCGAGTGGGCCCGGGCCATGCGCTACTCCAGCATCATCGTGGTCACCGCCGACTATCACATCCCGCGCGCCATGCTCGAGCTTCGCGGCGCCATGCCGCGCGCCAGGCTGACGGCCTATCCGGTCGCCACCTCGGCGGTGGACGCCCACCGCTGGTGGCGCACCACCCGCGGCGCGCGCTTGATGATCGTGGAGTATTGCAAGTATCTGGCGATCCTCGGACGGGAGGCCGTGCTGGGGCTGGGGCCCAAGGACGAGGCGTCTTCCCGGAAAGGATGACCGTGACCGCCCTTCGTTCGCTGCTGTTCGTGGCCCTGTTCTATCTGTGGTCGGCGGTGGTCGCCGTCGCCTGCACACCGATCCTGCTGGGCCCCGCCGGCTGGACCCTGAGGATGTTCGAGATCTGGGGCCGCGGCATCATCGTGCTCCTGGACGTCTGCTGCGCGGTCAAGGTCGAGGTGCGCGGGCGCGAGCACATCCCCCAGGGCGCCTCGCTGGTCGCGCCCAAGCACCAGTGCATGTTCGACGTCTTCGCCCAGTTCACCTTCCTGCCGGGAACCTGCTTCGTCATGAAGAAGGAGCTCACCTGGATTCCCTGGTTCGGCTGGTACGCCAACAAGGTGGGCACCATCGTCGTCGACCGCGAGGGCCATTCGGCCGCCCTGAAGAAGCTGGTGCGCGAGGCCAGGGAGCGCTTCGCCGAGCACCGCCAGGTGGTGATCTTCCCCGAAGGCACGCGGGGCGTTCCCGGCCAGGGCGGCGACTACAAGCCCGGCATCGCCGCCCTCTACCGCGAGCTCGGCGTGCCGGTCTGCCCGGTCGCCACCAACTCCGGCGTCCACTGGCCGCGCCACGGCTTCCTGCGCAAGCCCGGAACCATCGTCTTCGAATACCTGGAGCCGATCCCGCCCGGCCTCAAGCGCGTGGAGTTCATGCGCCAGCTCGAGGAACGCATCGAAAGCGCCTCCAACAAGCTCTTGGAGCTCTAGCCAGCGGTCCTTCTCCCCTTGCGGGAGAAGGTGGCCTGCGAATGCAGGTCGCATGAGGGGGCTCTCAGACCTCTCCCCTTCCGCTCATCCCAGCGAAGGCTGGGACCCAAGCTGCCTCGCAGCTCACTGATCCGACGGCCGGGCGCGACCCCTCACCCGACCCCGCTCCGCGGGGCCACCCTCTCCCGCAAGGGGAGAGGGGTCGCCGCACCGCAGCCTCGGCCCTCTAGCCGCCCGTCAGCTCCCTGGCCTCCACCAGCGACAGCAGCCGCTCCATGGCCTGGTCGTGGACGCCGTCGTGGCGCAGGTGCTCCACCAGGTCGCGCAGGTAGTCGACGTTGCGGCCCGACAGCCCGGTGGCGCCGGCGATCAGCTCGGCCTGCCGCTCCAGCGACAGGTCGCCGGCCCATTGCGGATGGCCGCGGTCGGAGACGAACACCAGCGCCCGCGGCCGCCGCCCGTCGGCCGTGCGCACGAAGCCGGTGGTCTCCACATAGGTCTCGGTGGGCTGCTCGCGCTCGCGCAGGTAGGCGTAGGTCTCGTCCCAGTCGGCCTCGGCCACGCGGTAGGCCACGCCGCGCGTCGCCCCGCCGGGCGCGAGACCCAGCACCAGCCCCGGCCGCTGATAGGTGCCGCGGTGGTGGACGGAATAGATGCAGAAGGCGCGCCTGCGGCCGTGTAGGGTGGCGGCTCGTCGCTCGACGAACGAAAATCCAGGCCGCCACATCAGCGACCCGTATCCGAAGACCCACCGCTCAACCGCCGTCACGCCACGCCCCGTAAGCTTGCCTCCATGTCTGTGCCCGATCCCCAGCCCGCCCGCAAACCCAACCGCTTCTGGCTCTACGCCCCCTTCGTCCTGCTGCTGATCGGCGCCGTCGCCTGGAGCGGTTTCTGGATCTGGGCGCGCAACCGGATGCTGAGCGCCATGGACGGCCAGGCCGACGCCCTGCGCCAGGCCGGCTACGAGGTCTCCTGGAAGAGCCGCAAGCTCTACGGCTATCCCTTCCGCCTGGACGTGGAGCTCACCGACGCGCGGCTGCGCGACCCGTCCGGCTGGGGCGTGTCGAGCCCGCGCTTCGAGGCCGAATCCTACCTCTACGCCCCGGGCCACTGGGTGATGGCCACGCCCGAGGGCTTCAGCCTGCTGCGGCCCAGCGGCGGGGCCGTGGTCGTCACCGGCCAACTGCTGCACGCCAGCCTCGTGGGCCAGGACCAGTCCATGCCGCGCTTCGTCTTCCAGGGCACGAAGGTGGCCTTCGCCCCGGCGGCCGGCGCGGCGCCGTTCGCCCTGGCGTCGGCCGAGCTGGCGGCCCTGCGCGTGATTCCCGGCCCCGACGACCAGGGCGCGGCGCAGCTTCGCGTCGAGGGCGGCAAGGCCCGCGCCGGCACGGTCCTGGGCGATCTGGCGGGCGACAAGGCCGTCGCCGTCGACTGGGACTCGATTCTGTCGAAGATGAGCGGCTTCGACGGCGCCGACTGGGCCTCGGCCGTCCGCGCCTGGTCGCGGGCCGGCGGTCGGGCCACCGTGCGCCAGGCCGGGATCACGGCGGGCGACACGGCGCTCAACGTCCGCGCCGGCCGGCTGGCGGCGGGCGCCGACGGGCGCCTGACCGGCGACCTGTCGCTGGAACTGCGCGGCGCCGGCGCCGCCGTCGCCGCCCTCGCCAGGAGGGGCCTGATCTCGCAGGAAACCGCCGAGTCCGCCGGCGCCGTGGTCGCCGCGCGCCAGGGGGCCGGCGACAGCGCCCAGGTGGACCTGGTGTTCCAGGCCGGGCGCACCACGCTTGGGCCGGTCTCCCTCGGGCCTGCGCCGAAACTCTACTAGTTGCAGACGCAACAATCTTGCGGCGGACCGGCCTATTGCACGCGTCCCCGCAATGACCTAAGCGCCAATCCTTCGTTTCGGGAGAAATCATGGCCGACGCCGATCAAAGGCCCCCTGCGCCGTCGCTGGACGAGGTGCGCAAGCGCATCGACGCCGTCGATACGGCCTTGCTGGCCCTGATCGAAGAGCGCGCGGGCCTGGCCCGGCAGGTCGCCGCCGCCAAGGCCGCGGCGGGCGACGTCGGCAAGTTCGGCCTGCGCCCCGGCCGCGAGGCTCAGCTCCTGCGCCGGCTGGTCGGCGAGGGGCGCGACGCGGCCACCACCGCCCTGGTCGTCAAGGTCTGGCGCGAGCTGATCGCCGACAGCCTCTCCCGCCAGGGCCCGTTCCACGTCTCCGTCTTCGGCGGGCGCGATCCGATCCGCGCGGTCGACGGCGCGCGCCTGCGCTTCGGCGTCGCCCCGCCGCTGCGGATGGTGGCCAAGCCGGAAGAAGCCCTGGCCGCGGCCCGCACCCTGGGCGGCGTGGCCGTCATGAGCCTCTCCAGCGAAACGCCCTGGTGGGGCCGGCTGCTGGCCGAGCCGAAGCTGAAGGTGTTCGCCGCCCTTCCGTGCCTGGCCGCCTGGGGGCCGATGAACGCCCTGGCCGTCGCCGAGGTCGACGTCGAACCCACCGGCGCGGACAACACCTACTGGGTCACCGACGCGGCCACGCCGGCCGGCGCGGTGGTCGAGGCCCTGGCCCGCGACGGCGCGGCCGCCGAGCTGGTCGCCGACGCCGGCGGCCTGAAGCTCTTCTCCCTGGCCGGCTTCTACCAGGACCACGACGAGCGCCTGGCCCGCGCGCCCGGACGGCTTTCCGGCGTCATCGGGGCTGCGCCCGCGCCGCTGGACGTGTAAGAGGCGGGGCTCCACAGTTCTTGTGAGCCCATGTCAGACACCACCGCCCTCGCCGATCGCGCCGCCGCGGCGCGTCCCCTCCCCAAGCCCGGCATCCTCAACATCGGCGCCTACGTGCCCGGCAAGGCCAAGGTGGAGGGCGTCGAAGACCCCTTGAAGCTGTCGGCCAACGAGAACGTCCTGGGCTCTAGCCCCAAGGCCAAGGCCGCCTACCTCGGGGCGGTGGACAGCCTGCACCTCTATCCCGACGGCCGCGCCTCCGGCCTGCGCGCGGCGATCGCCGAGCGCTACCGCCTGGAGCCGGAGCGGCTGGTGTTCGGCTGCGGCTCGGACGAGCTGTTCCAGATGCTCAACCTGATGTTCCTGGAGCCGGGCGACAACATCGTCCAGGGGCAGTACGGCTTCGGCGCCTACGCCACCATCGCCCGCGCCTGCCAGGCCGAGGTGCGCATGGCGCCCGAACCCGGCTACCGCATCGACGTGGACGAGATCCTGAAGCTGGTCGACGGCCGCACGCGCCTGGTCTTCATCGCCAATCCCGGCAATCCCACCGGCACCTACATCGGCGGCGAGGCCGTGCGCCGGCTGCACGCGGCCCTGCCTCCCAGCGTCGTCCTGGTGCTGGACGGCGCCTACGCCGAGTTCGTCGACGATCCGGCCTACGAGGACGGGACCGACCTGGCCCGCACGGCCGAGAACGTGGTGGTCACCCGCACCTTCTCCAAGCTGCACGGCCTGGCGGCCCTGCGGGTGGGCTGGGCCTACGCCCCCGAGGCGATCGCCGCGGCCATGGAGCGCATCCGCCCGCCCTTCAACATCAACATCCCGGCCCAGCTCGCCGCCGTCGCCGCCCTGGAGGACGAGGAGTTCCAGGTCCGCTCCCTGGCGCTGATGGCCCAGTGGCGGCCCTGGCTCGCCCAGCAGCTCGGCGGCCTGGGCCTGGAGGTCGTGCCCTCGGCCGCCAACTTCCTGCTGGTCGGCTTTCCCAAGACCCCCGGCAAGACCGCGAAGGAAGCCGGCGCCTATCTGGAATCCCGCGGCCTGATCGTGCGCGGCGTCGCCGGCTACGGCCTGCCCGACCACCTGCGCATCACCATCGGCCTGGAGGAGCACAACCGCGCCATCGCCGACGCCCTCGCCGACTTCATGAGGGCCTGATCCGATGACCGGCGCGATCTATCCCAAGATGGCCGTGATCGGCTGCGGCCTGATCGGCTCCTCGCTGATCCGCGCCGCGCGCCGCGCCGGCGTGGTCGACGAGGTGGCCGTCACCGACCTCAGCCCCGAGGTGCTCAAGCGCGTCCACGTGCTGGGCCTGGCCGAGCACGTCACCGGCGACGTGGCCGAGGCGGTCGCCGACGCCGACCTGGTGGTGTTCGCCGTGCCGGTGCTCACCATGGGCGAGGCCGCCAAGAAGGCCGCCCACGCGCTCAAGCCCGGCGCCACCGTCACCGACGTGGGTTCGGTCAAGTCCGCCGTGGCCGAGGCCCTGGCCGCCGAGCTGCCGGACAACGTCTTCCTGGTCCCCGGCCACCCGATCGCCGGCACCGAGCAGTCCGGCCCCGACGCCGGCTTCGCCGAGCTGTTCGACAAGCGCTGGACGATCCTCACGCCCCTGCCGCGCACGGACGAGGCCTACCAGGGCGCGGTCAAGCGCCTGTCGGCCTTCTGGACCGCCATCGGCGCCAACGTCGAGGTGATGGATGAGAAGCATCACGACCTGGTGCTGGCCGTCACCAGCCACCTGCCCCACCTGATCGCCTACAACATCGTCGGCACCGCCGCCGACCTGGAGGAGGTCACCCAGGCCGAGGTGATGAAGTACTCCGCCGGGGGCTTCCGCGACTTCACCCGCATCGCCGCCTCCGACCCCACCATGTGGCGCGACATCTTCGTGGCCAACAAGGACGCGGTGCTGGAGATCCTCGGCCGCTTCACCGAGGACCTGCAGGCCCTCTCGCGCGCCATCCGCTGGGGCGAGGCCGACAAGCTGCACGACCTCTTCAGCCGCACCCGCGAGATCCGCAGGGGCGTCATCGCCGCCGGCCAGGAAAGCGCCGAACCCAACTTCGGCCGCGACCGCGACAAGCACTGACCGGCCGCGCCGGGCCGGCCCGCCGAGCCGGAATCCTCGAAAGCTTGGCCGTCGGCTTGACGTGACGCGATCTTTTGGAGCACGCCTCCCGGCTCCATCTATCTCCAGCGTCGCGCCGCCCGGCCCGGCGCTGGAAAGACGAACGTTCCGGCCCGCCAGCGTCCGAAGAGGCGCGGGCCGGCCCAGGGAGGGTCCATGGCCGAGGCCGCCGACAAGCCGTTCGCGCCGGCGCCGATGACCGGCATGACGCTGGCGATCACCGCGGTCGCCCTGGCGCTCGGCACCTTCATGCAGGTGCTGGACAGCACCATCGCCAACGTCTCGATCCCGACGATCGCCGGCAACCTGGGCGTCAGCTCCAGCCAGGGCGCCTGGGTGATCACCTCCTTCGCGGTGGCCAACGGCGTCTCGGTGCCGCTCACCGGCTGGCTGATGATGCGCTACGGCGTGGTGAAGACCTTTGTCGGCTCGGTGCTGCTGTTCACGGCCGCCTCGTTCCTGTGCGGAATATCCTGGAACCTGGAGTCGCTGATCGCCTTCCGCATCCTGCAGGGCGCGTTCTGCGGCCCGATGACGCCCGGCTCCCAGGCGCTGCTGATCATGATCTTCGCGCCCCAGCGGCGGGGCACGGCGCTGGCGATCTGGTCGATGACCACCCTGGTCGCGCCCATCTGCGGGCCGATCCTGGGCGGCTACATCTCCGACAACTACTCCTGGCCCTGGATCTTCCTCATCAACGTGCCGGTGGGCCTCTTGTGCGGCCTCGTCTGCTGGCGCGCCATGGCCAGCCGCGAGACGCCCACCCGCAAGATCCCGGTGGACCGCACCGGCTTCATGCTGCTGCTGATCTGGGTGGGCGCCCTGCAGGTCATGCTCGACACCGGCAAGGACGCCGACTGGTTCAACTCGCCGGCCATCGTCGTCGAGACGGTCGTGGCCATCGTCGCCTTCATCGCCTGGCTGATCTGGGAGCTCAGCGAGGAGCACCCGATCGTCGACCTGTCGCTGTTCAAGTCGCCCAACTTCGCCCTGGCCACCCTGGTCTATTGCCTGGGCTTCGGCGTCTTCTTCGGCAACGGCCTGCTGCTGCCGCTGTGGCTGCAGACGCAGATGGGCTACGTCGCCACCTGGGCCGGGCTGGTCGCCGCCCCGTCGGGCGTGGTGGCGGTGCTGCTCACGCCGTTCGCGGCCAGGCTCATGAACCGGGTGGACGCGCGCTGGACGGGCACGGCCTCGCTGGCCGCCTTCGCCCTCTCCTTCTTCATGCGCTCGGGCTACACGCCCGACGCCAGCTTCTCGGTGCTGGTCATGCCGATGCTGGTCCAGGGCGTGGCGATGAGCATGTTCTTCGTCTCCATGGTCACCCTCATCCTCAACGACGTGGCGCCGGACCAGGTGCCGCAGGCCTCGGGCCTGTCGAACTTCGCGCGCCTCACCGCCGCCAGCTTCGCCGCCTCCCTGGCCACCACCATCTACGAAACCGACGCCAGCGTGCACCAGACGCGCCTGGCCGAGATCATGGGTCCGGGCGATCCGGCCCTGCACGCCGCGCTGGCCGCCCTCCAGGGCGCGGGCCTGTCGGCGCAGCAGGCGTTCGGCGCGATCGTGCACCAGGTTTCCGGCCAGGCGTTCGTGATGGCCGCGCTGGACTTCTTCCGGGTGTCGGCCTGGCTCATCGTGCTGCTGATCCCCTGCATCTGGCTCACGCGAAAGGCCATGCCGGGCGGCCACGTCGCCGCGGCCGACTGAAACGCGCGCTGCTGACAGCTTCTTGCGCCGGGGTGGTTCCCACGGCCCCGCTCTCCTGCTAGTCGCGCCCTCGCCGACTATGCGGCCGGAGTCCTCATGAAGCGCGTCGCCTTTCTGTCCCTGATCATGGCGGGCGTCTTCTGGGGCATGGGCTTTCCCCTCGGAAAGCTGATCCTCACCGAGACCGAGGCCGCGCACATGGTGCTGCTGCGCTTCGCCGTCGCAGCCCTCGCCGCGGCCCCCTTCGCCCTGCGCACGGCCGAGGCCCGCGCCCTCTTCCGCTCGCCCGCGATCCTGGCCGCCGGCGCCTTCTACGGCGTCGCCTTCCTCGTCCAGTTCGAGGCGCTGAAGTACGTCAACGTCACCATGGCCGCCCTGCTCGTCGGCCTGATGCCGGCGCTGATCGCCGTGGCCGCCAAGGTGGTGGGCGAGCACGTCAGCAGGGGCGCCATGGCCGGCGTCGCCGCCGCCACCCTCGGCGCGGCGCTGATCGCCGGAAAGCCCGGCGAGGCCGGCTCGCCCCTGGGGATCGCCCTGGCCGTCGGCTCGCTGTTCATCTTCCTGGCCTGGCTGATGGCGCTGCGCCGCGCCCCGCCCGCGCCGACGGCGATGGCCGTGCCGGCGGTCACGGTGATCGTCGCGGCGCTCACCATCCTGCCGATCGCCTTGGTCATGCACGGCCCGCCGCGGCTCGACCTCAGCGCGCCGGTCTGGGCCGCCATCGTCGGCCAGGGCGTCTTGTCCACCCTGGCCGCCACCGCCGCCTGGCAGTTCGGCGCCTCGCGCGTGGGCAGCGCCAGCGCCGGGGTCTTCATCAACATCGAGCCCCTGATGGGCGCGGCTCTGGGCGTGGCCCTGTTCGGCGACCGCCTGACCCCGACCCTGCTCGCCGGCGGCGCCCTGATCATCGCCGGTAGCTTCGTCGTCGCCCTGGGCGAGAAGAACGCCCCGCCCGACGACATGGCCAAGAGCCCGCCCACGCCGGCCTGAGGCTTCAAACCTTCGCCGCGGCGCGCTAGGCCTGGGGCCTCATTTCATTTGAGCCTTTGAACCCATGACCTATCGCCTCTACGGCACGCCGGGATCGCTCTACACCGGCAAGGCCCGCGCCTATCTGATCAAGCAACGGATCGCCTTCGAGAACCGCGCCGCCGGCGAGGCCCGCTTCCGCGCCGAGATCACGCCGAAGATCGGCCGCTGGATCATCCCGGTGCTGGAGACGCCCGACGGCGCCCTGATTCAGGACGGCTCGGAGATCATCGCCCACTTCGAGGCCGAGGGCGGCGTCCGCCTGCCGGCCTATCCCGCGACGCCCCGCCACCGCCTGATCGGCCAGGTCTTCGAGCTCTTCGGCGGCGAGGGCCTGCTGCGTCCGGCCATGCACTACCGCTGGAACTTCGACGAGACCAACCGCGCGTTCCTCTCCAGGGACTTCCCCGCCGCCCTCGCCCCCACCGGCGCGTCGGAGGCCGACCAGGCCGCCGTCTTCGAGATGGCCGCCGGGCGCATGCGCAAGGCCATGGCGAGCTTCGGCGTCGGCCCCGAGAGCATCCCCGCCGTCGAGGCGGCCTACGCCAGGTTCCTGGCCCTGTTCGACGCGCACCTGGCGGCCTCGCCCTACTTGCTCGGCGGGCGGCCCACCATCGGCGACTACGGCCTGATCGCCCCGCTCTACGCCCACCTGGCGCGCGATCCGTTCCCGGCCCGGCTGATGCAGCAGACCGCCTTCCGCGTCTGGCGCTGGACCGAGCGGATGAACGCGGCCGACCAGGACGCCGGCGAATACGGCTGCCCGCCCGCCGAGCTGTTCGAGGCCGACGCCGTCCCCGACACGCTGAAGGCGCTGATGGCCTTCGTCGCCGAGGACTACCTGCCCGAGGTCGAGGCGTTCGTGGGCTTCACCAACCGCTGGCTCGCCGAGCACCCGGGGATCGAGCCCGGGACCAACGGCCTGCCGAGGCTCCAGGACCGCGCCATCGGCCAGGTCGAGTTCGTCTGGCGCGGCGTGCCGATCAAGGTCGGCGTCATGCCCTACCGCGTCTATCTGCTGCAGAAGATCCAGGACCTGGTCGACGCCGCCGCCCCGGCCGAGAGGGCGGCCATGGAGGCTCTCCTGGAAGAGACCGGCCTGTCGGCGCTCCTGTCCCTGCGGGTCTCGCGCCGGGTGGTGCGCAAGGACTTCCTGGAGGTCTGGGCCTAGCCGTCCGCCTTCGGCCCCAGGAACGCGGCCGTCGCCTCGATGGCCTCCACCAGGCCCATGCGCTCGATCTGCACGCCCTCCGGCAGGCCGGAGAACAGCCGCGTCGGCGAGGCTGCGTCCAGCATCACGAACACGCCCTTGTCGTCGGCCCGGCGGATCAGCCGGCCGAACGCCTGGGCGATCCGCGCCCGGGCGATGGTGTCGTCATAGCCCTTGCCGCCGAAGCGGCCGCGCCGGGCCTTGTGCAGGATGTCGGGCCTGGGCCAGGGCGCGCGGTCGAAAACCAGCAGCCGCAGCGAGCGGCCCGGCACGTCCACCCCGTCGCGCACCGCGTCGGTGCCGAGCAGGCAGGCGTCCTCCTCGGCGCGGAAGATGTCCACCAGCGCGCCCACCTCCAGCGGGTCCACATGCTGGGCGTAGAGCGCCAGGCCCTTGTCGGCCAGCGGCGCGGCGATCTTCTCATGCACCGCCTTCAGCCGCCGGATGGCGGTGAAGAGGCCGAGCCCCCCGCCCCCGGCCGCCAGGAACAGCTCGCGCATCGCCGCGGCCACCTGGCGCGGATCGTCCCGCCCCACGTCCGTCACCACGAAGGCCCGCGAATTGGCCGCATAGTCGAACGGCGAGGCGAGCCGCAGCGTCTTCGGCCGGTCCGGCAGCCGCGCCGCCCCGGTGCGCATTTCGGCCAGGGCGAAGGGATCGTCGAGGGTGGAATCGGCCAGGGTGGCGCTCGTCACCAGCACCCCGTGCGCCGGGGCGATCACCGCGTTGGTCAGGGGCTCGGTCGGGTCCACCCAGTGGCGGCGGCAGGCCGCGTCCACCACCCGCCCGTAGAGGAAGGTCGCGTCGAACCAGTCGACGAAGTCCGGGTCGTCCTCGGCGTCCTCGTCGATCGCCTTCAGCATCGAGCGCCAGGCCGGCAGCATCATCCGCGCCCGCCGGTCCAGCCCGCGCAGCGCGCCTTCGATCCGCGCCCGGTCGCCGGTCGGCAGGCTCGAGGCGTCCTCGTCCAGCACGTCCTCCAGGTGGCGAGCCAGCGCCAGCAGCGGCGCCTCCACCTTGGCCAGCGCGACCGCCGCGTCGCGGGCGGTGTCGCGCAC
The DNA here is from genome assembly GCF_041916435.1 of Phenylobacterium sp. Classification (GTDB taxonomy): domain Bacteria; phylum Pseudomonadota; class Alphaproteobacteria; order Caulobacterales; family Caulobacteraceae; genus Phenylobacterium. The sequence goes on from NZ_JAYRZM010000006.1 coordinate 481,688, forward strand.
CAGGTCCAGCGCCGGGCGCGCGGCGCACTCCATGCCGATGTCCGAGCCGGCCGCGCGGGCGCGAAGCTGCTCGATCACCGCCACCAGGAAGCCTTCCACCGGCCCGATCGGCCGCACCTCGCCGTTCGGCGGGGCGATGCGCCCGCTCCAGCCTTCGCCCGGCAGGCCGGCGGCGGCGTGCACGGCGTCGTCCAGCGCCCGGGCCGCCTCCTCGCGATCGCCCAGCACGTCCTTCAGCCGCGCCTCCAGCCCCCGTCCGCGCCGCCCGCGCCCTTCCGGCCCGCGGATCCAGCGGCGCAGCTCGGCGGCCTCGGCCCCCGACAGCGCCGCGGAAAAGGCGCTGTCCGCGGCGTCGAACAGGTGGTGGCCCTCGTCGAACACGATGCGCTTCAAAAGGCTCGTCTCGCCGTCGGCCTTGGAGCCGCGCGCCGCCCGCGCGCCGTCGAACGCGGCCTGGGTCAGCACCAGGGCGTGGTTGGCGATCACCAGGTCGGCCCGCCGCGAACCGCGGATCGCCTTCTCCACATAGCAGGCGCGGTAGTGCGGACAGCCGGCGTGGATGCATTCGCCCCGCCGGTCCACCAGGTTGCCGGCGCTGGCCTGGGCGGCGGTCGGCACGGCGAACAGGCCCGGCAGCCAGGCCGGAAAGTCGCCGCCGGTCATGTCCCCGTCGCGGGTCGCGCGGATCCAGCGCGCGGTCAGCCCCAGGCCGATCAGGTCGCCATTGCCGAGCTGGGCGGCGTTGGTCGCGTCCTGGAAGTTCAGGAGGCACAGGTAGTTTTCGCGCCCCTTGCGCACCACCGCCTTCTTCGCCCGCACCCTGGGGTCGGGATAAACCGAGGCGCTCTCGCGCTCGATCTGCCGCTGCAGCGCCCGCGTGTAGGTCGACACCCACACCGAGGGCCCGTTCGCCTCGGCCCACAGCGAGGCCGGCGCCAGATAGCCCAGGGTCTTGCCGACCCCGGTGCCCGCCTCGGCCAGCATCATGCGCGGCTCGCCCTCGCGCTCGCGCGGCTGGAACACATAGGCCGTCTCGGCGGCGTACTCGGCCTGGGCCGGACGGGTCTCGTCCAGCCCGCCCCGGTGCAGCAACTCCTTCAGCCGCTCGACGGCGGCCTCGGGCGCGATGGGCCGCGAGCCCGGCTCGCCCGGCGGCGCCTGGTCCTCCCACTCGGCCACGCGGGTCCACACGTCCAGGCCCGAGCCGCGGAAGGCGTTGCCGATCGGCGCCGAGCGCAGCGCTCCGATCGCCGCCGGGCCCCAGGCCCAGCCGCCCCGCGCCAGGGTCTCGGCGATGGCCAGCGCCTCCTCCCGGCTGGGCTGCGGCGCCAGCGCCAAGTCCTCGATCAGCCGCCGGCAGGCCTCGCGCAGCGCCGCCGCCTGCTCGGCCGCGCCGCGCGGCTCGGCCAGCCCCAGCGCCAGGGCCAGCCCCGCCGCCGAGGGCGCGCAGAACTGCGCCGGCCGCGCGAAGGCGAACAGCTCCAGCGCGTCGAACGTCCGCGGCGACCTGGGCGAGGCGTTCAGCCCCAGCCGGCGCGCCGTCATCGCCGCGTGGGCGACCAGCACGGGTCCGCGCTCGAACAGGTCGCGCGCGTCCGGCGCGCGCGCGGTCCCCGCGCCAGAGGCGTCGGCGATCCCGGCGCGCGGGCCGGGCAGCACCACCAGGGCCGGGGCCAGGTCGAGCATGGCGGAGGGGGCGTTCACCGCTCCTAGCTAGCCTGTTCCGCCCCGAAACGAAACAGGAACGACGGGGTCGGCCGGCCGCCGGGCGAAAATCGTCGCGGCGGGCGCCAAAAAATCTTCCGCGGGCGCGGCCTCGGTAGCCCGCTGGAAACCTTGACCATGACAGATGGGGCCAGGCTTCTCACCTGGCCCGGCTCGGACTCGTCCATGGCGCCCTCGCAACCGCGCGTGAACATCCTCGTGGTGGACGGCAATATCGGGATGCGCAGCATCCTGACGGCGGTGCTGCGCGCCCTGGGCTTCACCTCGATCCATCTGGCCGACGACGGCGACGAGGCCCTGACCATGATCCCCAAGGTCAAGCCGGACCTGATCATCGCCGACCTCTATCTGCCGGTGTCCGAGAGCCTGAGCTTCATCCGCACGCTCAGGGCCGACGAGGCCAGCGCCTTCAGCATGGTCCCGATCATCGTCGCCACCGGCCATCCCGAGGACGCGCACGTGCGCGCCTGCCTGGCGGCCGGGGTCGACCACCTGCTCGCCAAGCCGGTCACCGGGCGCACCCTGGCCGACCGCATCCTGCGGGTGATCAACGAGGACCGCGTGTTCGTGCGCACCGACGACTACATCGGCCCTCAGCGCTCTCCGGCGGTCGCCGCCCTGCTGGCGAGCTGAGCCCGGCCGGGCCTCAGAACAGCGAGCCCAGCCACAGCCAGAAGCCGCGCCACAGGTTCATCAGCCACTGGATCAGCCGCTCGATCGGCGAGGCCGGCGGCTTGGGCTCCTGCGGCGGCTCGGGCGGAGCGGCGGGCGCCTGGATCATGTCCGGCGCGACGGCGGGCCCGTTGTCCAGTTGCGCCGGCGGGGCGGCGGCCTCCGTCGCGGCCTGGACCGCCGGCGCGGGCTCGGCCTTCGGCGCCGCGGCGGCGGCGGCGGCCGGCTTGGGCGCGGGCCTGTGCGTCTTGGGCGGATCGTAGCCGACGATCTCGTTGTCCCCGGCCCGGCGCCAGTAGCCCTCGGCGTCCTTGCAGGCCAGGATCTGCCCGCCCGCCGCATCCTGCCAGCGGCACCCCGGCGGCGCGGGCTCGGCCGCCGCCGTTGTCGCGGCGGCGAGCGCCAGGGCGGCCGCCACGGCCGGCGCAATCTGCTTGATCATCACGCTCCCCATCGCTTCCGAAAAAGCTCTCTGACCGCGAAGTCAGCGCCCCGCCGGGCTTGCGCGTCAAGCCGGGACAGGCGAAACGGAACGGGAACATGCTATAGGCCCGTCATGGCCGAAGACGCCGCCGCCCGCGCCGACCCGCTTCCGCCCCGCTTCGCCGCCTGGTTCGCCCAGCGCGGCTGGGCTCCGCGCGCCCATCAGCTCGCCATGGTCGAGCGCGCCCGCGCCGGCCGCGACGCCCTGCTGATCGCGCCCACCGGCGGCGGCAAGACCCTGGCCGGCTTCCTGCCCAGCCTCATCGAGCTTTCCGAGCGCCCCCCGGCCAACACGCCCCAGGGCCTGCACACCCTCTACATCTCCCCGCTCAAGGCGCTCGCCGTGGACGTGGAGCGCAACCTGATGGCGCCGATCCTCCAGATGGGCCTGCCGATCGTCGCCGAGAGCCGCACCGGCGACACCGGGATCTCCCGCCGCCAGCGCCAGCGGGTGAAGCCGCCGGACATCCTGCTCACCACGCCCGAGCAGCTCGCCCTCTTCTGCGCCTGGGAGGGCGCGCGCGCCTATTTCGAGAACCTGTCGCGGGTGATCGTCGACGAGATCCACGCCATCCACTCCTCCAAGCGCGGCGATCTCCTGGCCCTGCACCTGGCCCGCCTGCAGACCTTCGCCCCCAACCTGCGCCGCGTCGGCCTCTCCGCCACCGTCGACGACCCCGACGTCATCCGCCGCTGGCTGGCCTTCGGCAAAGCCCCGGACGACGACGCCCCAGATCCTCCCCCCCTGGGGGAGGTGGCTCGGCGCGCCAGCGCCGAGA
>NZ_JAYRZM010000007.1:0-346257 GCF_041916435.1 Phenylobacterium sp.
GCAGGCGGTACTCCACACGGCCGGCGGCCGGGGCCTTCAACTGGGCGTCGGCGATCGCCGAGCGGACCTCGGCGAGCTGGGCGTCGGCCGCCGCCACCATCGCCTGGGCCTGGGCCTCGGCGGCCTGCGCGCCGGCCAGGGCCTGTTCGGCGGCGTCGCGCTGGGTGCGCCGCCGGTCGGCGTCGGCGCGGGAGACGGCCTCGTCGTCGACCAACTCGTCGGCGCGCCGGGTTTCGGTGCGGGCCAGATCCAGCGCCGCGCGGCGGGCGCGGACCTCGGCGGCGGCGCGGACCTGCGCCTCGCGGGCGGCGGCGATGTTGGCGCTGGCCGCGGCGGCCCTGGCGTCGAGCTGAGAGGTCTCCTGCGTCGCCAGCACGGCGCCGGCGGACACCTCGTCGCCCTCGCGCGGGACGACCGAGACGAGACGTCCGGCCATCTTGGCGGCGACGATGTAGCGCTGCAGCTCGACCCGCCCGTTGGCCTGGGCGATTCCCGGCGGAAGGCCGTCGTGATTCTGCGCGCGCCAGACCAGATAGCCGCCAGCGGCGGCCAGGACGACGAGGGCCAGGAGGACCGGCGTGAGCCGTTTGATGTTCAATCGCATTGGTTGCACCGACTTGCGAAACTGAAAATCACCCTAGCGCGCTGCGGCGCAGCATGAATTGATCCAGAGCACAGCGCGTGCCGGCAGCAAAGCGCAGACTGCGGCCGGTGCGAGCCGGGGGAAAATTTGATCGGCTCCAAGCCAGGAGAAGTACGGATGATCACGCGGCGGGCCTGTCTGCGCGCTTTTTCAACCCTCGCCACGGTGTCCACGACAGGCGTCGTTTCGGCCTGCGCGGTCGGTCATCCCTATATTGCGCCGCAACCAAACCTGCCGGCCGCCTTCCCCTCCCAGGGCGCGGCGAGCGGCGATACGGCCGTGGCGCTCGCGTCCTGGTGGAATGGGCTGGGCGATCCGCAACTCAGCGCCTGCGTCGAGCGCGCGCTAAAGGCCAACGCCGAGTTGGAGATCGCCCAGGCGCGAATCGAGCAGGCGAGGGCCGCGTTCGACGAGGCCCGAGCGCTGTCGCTGCCCATCGGCGCGGCGGCGGCGAGCGCCGGCCGTGGCTCGGACAGCACGCTCAGTCCGGAGGGCCGGCTGCTGGGGGCGTTCCAAGCGGGCCGCGAGACCGATCTCTACAGCAGCGTGCTGGCGGTGGGCTGGGAGGCGGACCTGTTCGGCAGGCTCAAGCAGGCGCGCGAGGCGCGCTCGGCCTTGGTCGAGTCGGAGGCGGAGAAGGCGCGGGCGACGCGGGTGGCGGTGGCCGCGGAAACGGCCCGGGCCTATGTCATATTGCGTAGCCTGCAGCAGCGGAAGATCGCGCTGGGCGCCCGCGTCGACCTGGCCGGGCAGGCGCTGCGCCTGGCCGAGCGCCGGGCGGCGGTGGGCGAGGGGGCGATGGTCGAGGCGCGCAAGGCGCAGGCGCAACTGGCGGCGCTGCAGGCCGCCCAGCCGCAGCTCCAGACGGGGCTGGAGCGGACGGCGGACGCGCTCGACCTGTTGCAAGGCGCGCCGCTGGGCCACAGCTGGGAGCTGCTGGCGGCGCCGGGCGAGCTTCCGGCAGCCCTGCCCGAGGCGGTGCTGGACGCGCCGGTCGCGGCGGTGGCGCGCCGGCCGGACGTGGCGGCCGCCGAACGGGCCGTCGCCGCCGCACACGCCGGGGTGCGAGCAGCGCTGGCGGAGTACTATCCCTCGGTGAGCTTGGGCGGGTTGGTCGGCTATTCGCGCACCGAGCCGGAGCAACTGTTCGACCCTGAGGCGCGCCTGTGGGCCGGCGGCGCCTCGGTGCGCTGGCGGATCCTGGACTGGGGGCGGCTGAACGCCGACCTGCGCTCAGCCAAGGGGCGCGAGGCCGAGGCGCTGGCGACCTATCGCTCGACGGTGGAACAGGCGGTCGCGGAAATCGACACGGCGCTTTCCTCGGTGCGCGGCTCGGCGGAGCGGGCCCGGCGGATCGCGGCGTTCGTCGATTCGATGCAGGGCGTTCGCCGCGCCGCGGCCCGCGCGCACGAGGTGGGCGCGGCGACGCGGGACCCGGTGCTGCAGGCCGACCAGGAGTTATGGCAGGCTAAGGACCAGAGCGTGCTGGCTAGGACCGCTGCGGTGGAGGCATCGATTGACCTCTATCGGGCGCTCGGGGCGGTCTAACAGGAAGCAGAGTCTTTCATGTCATGTGACCTGTGGGATACGCCGGTCGCCGGCGGCCAGTACGATTGTTGAAGGCTTTGCCTGCGCCATTCGTTGGCCGGCATCTCAACTCCCCGAGTCGCCGCCGGAGCAAGTCCACCTCGCGCTCCGCGAGCCAGACCCTGGCCGCCGCGCCCTGGCGCTTCGGGCAGTGGCGGTTGCGGCAGGAGTTGTCGCTCACCGCCAGCCGCTCGCAGCCGTCGCAGCGGGCGACGTGGCCGCCGAGCCAGGCGGTGCGGCAGGCCTCGATGGCCGCATCACCTTGAGCTGTCGGAGGCTCAGGCGTCCGGCATGCGCCCGGCGGAAGGCCTCGCCGTGAGCGCGCAGGATGTCTCCCATGGCGCACAGGAGTCCTCGACCGGCGCTCACCGCGAGAGATGCGCTAACTCCTGTGTCAGGTGGGGCGCGGCCATGTCCAGAAAGGCCCGCGCCTTCAGCGCGACGCGGCCTTGGCCCGCATGTATCAGGCTCACATCGAGGCTCGGACCGTCCAAGTGTCTGAGGATCAATTGCAGACGCCCCTCCCGCACCGCCGCCGCCGCCTGATAGGACAAGATTCGCGTCACGCCGATCCCTTCAATCGCCGCGTCGAGCGCAGACTCCGCCGTCGTCACCGTCAGCCGCGTGCGACCGCGTTCCCTGGACGAGCCAGGCCAGGTATCGCGCTCGCCGAGCGCGCTGAAGACGATGGCGTCGAGACGGTCGAGATCCGCCTCCGTCCGCGGGGTTCCATGCGCGGCCAGGTATGCCGGGCTGGCGCAGAAAACGCTCCGAACGGCGCCGACGCGGGTCGCGACCAACGTGCTGTCGGGAAGCGGGCCGATACGGACCGCGACGTCGATGTGGTCCTCGATGATGTCGGTATTCCGGTCGGAGAGTTCTAGGCGAACCCGGACCTCGGGATGACGCGCGAGGAAGGCGTTCACCAGGGGCAGGACATGGAGCCGTCCGAACAGGATCGGGGCCGCGACCAGCAGTTCGCCCTTCGGCGCCAGATATTCCCCGGCCGCCGATCGCTCGGCCTCGTCCACCTGATCCAGAATGCGTCGCGCCGATGCGAGGAAGCTCGTACCGGCGTCCGTCAAGGCCAGCTTGCGTGTCGATCGGACGAGCAGGCTGGTCTGAAGGTGAGTTTCCAGATGGGTGAGCTTGCGGCTGATAGTCGGCAGGGGCATGCCCAGCCGCCGTCCTGCGGCCGATAGGCTCCCGGTGTCCACGATAGCGACGAAGATCGCCATGGCTTCGAGCCGATCCATACATTCTTCCAATTAATGGAATTAGTATTCTCAAAATGGCGGGATAACCTGGATTTTTGAGAACGTCTACACCTTGGCCATCGCGGTGCCGCCGCCGATCCAGCCAAGGAGTTTCCCATGTCCCGCATCGCCATTCCCGCCCGAGACGCCGCCCCGGCCGCCTCGCACTCCATTCTCGACGCCGTCAATGTCCAGCTGGGCGTTGTGCCGAACCTCTACCGGCTCGTCGCCCTCAGCCCGGCCGCGCTTACGGGCATGACGAGCCTGTCTGGCGCCCTCGCCAAGGCGCTGGACGTGAAGACCCGCGAGCGTCTGGCCGTCGCCACGGCCCAGGCGAACGGCTGCGACTACTGCCTGTCCGCCCACACCTACCTGGGCCTGAACCTAGCGAGCCTGACGCCCGAAGAGATTGCCCTCAACCGCCAGGGCGCCTCCACCGACGCCAAGGCTGATGCGGCCGTGCGGTTCGGCAAGAAGGTCGCCGAGACGCGCGGTCGGATCGAGGTCGCCGACCTCGACGCGGTCCGCGCCGCCGGCTTCACCGACGCCCAGGTCATCGAGATTGTCGCGGTCGTGGCCCAGAACTTCCTCACCAACCTCATCAACAACGTCGCCAAGACCGAAATCGACTTCCCCGTATGCCTGACCGCGGAGGCGGCCTGATCCGACGGGTGCGGCCGGCCCGCCGGCCGCACCTCACCACCTGGAGATGATCCCCATGAGCTACGGCTTTCTCGGCATCGCAATCACAACCAGCGTGCAGGCCGCGCAGGCCGCCAACGGATCGGCGGCGCTGTGGTCGAGCCTCGAGGCGGACCGCGCGTCGGACCGTTTCACCCCCAACGAGGCCGATTTCATCGCCGCGCGCGACAGCTTCTACGTCGCCACCGTGTCCGAGACCGGCTGGCCTTACGTGCAGCATCGAGGCGGGCCGCCGGGATTTCTGCGCCTGCTGGACGAGCGCACGCTGGCCTTCGCCGATTTCCGCGGCAACCGGCAGTACCTGACGCTGGGCAACGCGGCCGCCAACGCGCGGGTGTGCCTGTTCCTGATGGATTATCCCAATCGCCGCCGCCTCAAGATCTACGGCCGCATAACGTCGGTGGGCCTGGATGGCGACCGGGAGCTGGCCCGCAGCGTGGTCGCCGACGGCTATCGCGGCCGGCCCGAGCGCATCCTGAAGATCGCGCTCGAAGCCTTCGACTGGAACTGCCCCCAGCACATCACCCCGCGCTTTACGCCCGCCGAGCTTGCCGATTCGCTTGTCCCCGAGCGCGAGCGCATGGCGCGGCTCGAGACCGAAAACCGTGAGCTGCGCGCCCGCCTGGCCGCCCAAGGAGGCTGACCATGATCTCGACCGAACCGCCGCCGCGCCCGCCCTTCACAATGGAGAGCGCCGTCCGCAAAGTGCGTCTGGCCGAGGACGCCTGGAACACGCGCGACCCCGCCCGTGTGGCGCTCGCCTATTCACCCGACAGCCTGTGGCGCAACCGCGCCGAATTCCTTGAAGGCCGGCCGGCCATCGAGGCCTTCCTGACGCGCAAGTGGTCGCGCGAACTCGACTACAGGCTGATCAAGGAGCTCTGGAGCTTCCGGGAGAACCGCATTGCGGTGCGCTTCGCCTACGAGCATCATGACACCCACGGGCAGTGGTATCGCTCCTACGGCAACGAGATGTGGGAATTCGATGAGGCGGGCCTGATGCAACGGCGCTACGCCAGCATCAACGACCTGCCGATCGCCGCGTCGGAACGTGCGTTCCTGTGGCCGTCAGGGCGCCGCCCCGACGATCATCCGGGCCTCAGCGAGGTGGGCTTCTGATGGTCGGCTCGCCTGGCCTGCGGATGACTGCCTTGGCGCTCGGCGTGCTGGGGATTTGGGCCGCCCTGATGGCGAGCGGCGCGCCGCAGTTCGTCGATCTGGGATAGCTGGCGATGATCCAGTTGCCGGAGGCCACGGGCCTCGCGCTGGAGCCCCGGGCCCGGAGGGGCGGGCGAGCCGGCGTGCGCTGGCGCTTGGTCGCTCGGGCGCCGCTGGTGACCCTCGCGGTCGCGGCCGCCGCAGGCTTGGTCCAAGTGCATGGCTCTGTCGCCGGAGCCGGATCCATCGCGGCGGCGACCGGCGGTGCCGCACTGATCAGCATTCGGTAGGAATGGGGCGAGGCGGGCGGCGGCCTGGCGCTTGCGGTCGCGTTCGTGACCGGCTGCCTGATCTATCGTGCACTGCTGACGCGGCTGCGCGGGCGCGCCGAGTCATGGCTTGCAGCCACTGCGGATCATGCCGCGCCGAATGCGGTGCGAGCCGCGCCGATGCCGGCCGGCTTGGGCGGCTTTCAATACCCCGCCGACTGGCGACTTTATCCGGCGCCGGGGCGCCCAGTGTTCCCGGTGCTGGCGGTTGGAATTGTGCTGGCGTTGGGGCGGGCGGGTCGATCACCGCCGATCGAGGCCAGCTTTAGCTGTGGTCAATTGATGGGGGCTCGAGTTCCGCTTTCCGGCGAGACTCCTGCTCCCGTGCTATCCTCCCCCTCGTTGCGTTCGTTCTTGTGCGGTAGGTTGCGGCCGTCGGGGGGCCTGCGGGCATGTCCAGGGGCTTCGGCGCTAAAACCCGTAGGGATCGTCGCACGGTCTTTCCACCTCCCCGACTCCCCGTTCTTCAGCCGGCTTCGCGGGCGAGGGCTTCGAGGCGTTCCTCACAGAGGGTCCTGACGAGGTTGCGGAGTTGGTCGATGCGTCCGCCCAGCCACTCGAGCTCCTCGGCCGTGATCTTGTAGTGGCGCGAGTAGCGCGCCTTCACATAGGCGGCGCGGATGAGCTCGTAGCAGCGGCGTTCGAACTTGGTGGCCGACGGCCAGACCTCCTTGAGCCGAGCGTCCATCCCCTCGGCCAACGCCCGTAGACGGTTCAGATTGTGGGTCTTGGGGCTATAGAGCGTCAGGACCAGGAAGTAGCAGTGGTACAGGCGCTCTGCCGTCTGATGTAGGTCGAATGCGGCCACCTTTGGAGCGCCGTCAGCAACTGCGTGCCGGTACTGCCGATAGAACTGCTCTGCGCTCTCCAACCACTCCTCATAATACTCCTGCGCCTCCTTCAGCGCCGCCGCGGGCGGCAGCGGCTCGGGATTGACGAACGGATGATCCGGCTCCTCGAAGAGCACGATCCCTTCGCGCAGGATGTCCATGAAGAAGTAGCGGCCGAGCCGCAGCTTCTCGTTCACGTCGTCCATGCTGTGGACGATCAGGCTGACCGGGGTACGCAGGCGCTCGCCGGAAGCGAGCTCGGCGAGCAGCCGCTCCTCGGTCGCGAGCCAGAATTCGCCGGGATCGGCGAGGTCCTCGTGGGTGACGACCACCAGGAGGTCGTAGTCCGAGAAGTAGCGGCCGACGGGGTCCTCGACCCAATCTCCGCGGGCATAGGATCCGAACAGGATGATCTTCAGGATGCGGCCTTCGCGGAACCGCGGCGCCGTGCGGTGCGCGACGGCGGCGGCGAAGCCCTCGCGCACGACCTCGACCACGAACCTCAGTTCGTGGCGCTTGCCGGTGGGCAGGTGGTCGAGGCGCTTCTTCATCGGGGCGGGCCGTGGGAGACACGAGGCTCGGCGAGTTCGGCCGCTGCGGCCACCGTCGAGGTGAGTAGGAAGAGCCGATTTGGCCTGTCCGGGAAGGGCTTGAACCCAAAAGCCGCATAGAAGACGCGCGCTGCCTCATCCTCGGCGTTGACCAGGATGGCGAAGACGGCGAGGTCACCGGTGACGCCGAGAATCCGCTGGAGGGCGTCCGCCAGCAGCAGGTCGCCGACGCCCTGACCCTTGACCCTGAGATCTCGCGCCAGCCGTCGGATGAGCGCGGCCGGGATGGCGTCAGAGCGGGGAAGCTTGCCCGCCAGGTCCGGTGGCAGATCCTCCAGCGCCAGGGTGAAGGCGCTCAGCGAATAGAAGCCGAGGACGCCCAGGTCGTCGTCGAGCGCCACGAAGACGCGGGCGAGATTGCGCCGCTCGTCCTGGCCGGCCCGGCGCTTGAACCAGTCGTCGAGGCCGGGCTGGCCGCAGGCGAAGGCCTTGCGGTCGTGAGCGTTTTGGAGTGGCTCGACGGTGAGCGCCAAACCTCAGCGCACCTGGTCGCGATGCCCGCGCAGGGCCTGGACGAGACGATCGGCCGGCTTCGGTGGGCGTCGCACCGCGTCGAGGAAGGCGTCGCGATCGGCGCCGGTCAGCATCATGCGCTCATGCTCGTCGAGGACCCGGCGCGCGCCTTCATAGGCGAGGTCGCCGGCCGTGAGGCCGCTGACGGCGGAGGCGCGCTGGATCAGCGCCTTGGCGGAAGGCGCAACGCGCAGCTCGATGCGCTCCTTCTTGAGCTCGTGCGACCCGCGTGCGCGGCGGGAGGATGGGGAGGTCATGGCGCATCCTTTCGGTGCGCCATTTGTACGGTAAATCGCCGTGCGGTTCAAGGCGTCAGGCCTCCTGGCTGGACCGCCGTCGTGCGGCGGGAGATCGCAGGATATCCGGCCAAGCCCCTATATTTGAAAGATATATTCGAGCTATAGGCTGGCTATAGCCGCCTGCGGCTGCCGGAATGGGCACGCCGGTCATGGGATCGCCGGAGGAGGGAGCGAGCATCCTGGGATCGGTCGCGCACCAAGGGACGTATTCGGCGAGGGCCGCGGCCGGTGGATTCGCCGCGGCGGTGCCACTGGGGATGAAGCTCAACCACCTGCGCTACGTGCTGAGCGCCGCCGAAGAGGGCAGCTTCCGCCGCGCGGCCGCCAGCCTCAACATCCAGCAGTCCACGATCAGCCGCCGCGTGCGGGAGCTTGAGGATCGCCTGGGCACGACGCTCTTCAAGCGTGAAGCCGGCGGCGTGCGCCTGACCCGCGCCGGGCGAGCGTTCCTGGCGCGCGCACGCGAGGCGGTAACGCACCTGGCGGAAGCGGCGGACGTTGCGGGCGCCGCGGCCCGCATCGAGCGGGGCGTCTTGCGCATCGGCCTGGTGCAGCCGCCCGGGCGGGGGGCTTTGTCGGACCTGCTGCGCCGGCTGGTCGGGTCACACGTCCCGGCGAGCTTCGCGCTGACGGAGGGATCGCCCGATCAACTCCTGGCGGCCGTAGCGCTGCGCCAGATCGACCTCGCGATCGTTCCTGACGGCGTCGAGGCCCATGGCCTGCTCACCGCCCCGCTCTGGCGGGAGGCCCTGCTGGCGGTGATGCGGACCGATCATCCGGGCGCCGGCAAGGCGCGTCTGACGTGGCGGGACCTTGCCGCAACGCCGCTGCTCGTTCCTGACGGCGCGATTGGCTTGGCGATCGGTCGGAGCCGCAGGGATACTGCGCCCTCCAACCCCGCTGCCTCCGCCTCGGCCGCGACGGTCCTGGACCTGGCGGCATTGGGGCAGGGGATTGCTGTCCTCCCTGCGTCGCAGGCGGGACGGTTGGGCGCGGATCTGGTGGCCCGGCCCATCTCCCGCGGCGATCTCGGCTTCCGCGCCGCCTGGTCGCCCCGCAACGACAAGCTTGTCCTGCGGCGTGCGCTGCGGCTCGCCAGCGAGGTCACGGCGGATCCTGCGGGGCGCTGGTCCGCTGGCCGCGGATGAAGCCGCGATCGGTCGACATGAAGCGCTCGATCATCGGCACAATGAGCTTGGCGGGCTCGCCGACCGGCTGGCCGGTCTCGCGCGCCAAGGCCGCGGCGTAGGCCGTGAGCAGGCGGTGGACGCTCGCCGGCAGGTCGATGGTGAGGCGCACGGGGCGATCGTCGGCGAGCGGGCCGAGCTTCAGCTTGCCCATCAGCGGGTCTCCTGCGGCAAGGGGGCGAGGACGAGGTCGCGGGTGACGATCACCCGCACGGGAGAACCGGGACGGATGGTGAGCGTGGGCTGGACGTCGAGCTCGCGGCGCACCAGGGCCTGACCGGTCTGGTTCGAGGTGTCCTGCGTGCCGCGGCGCAAGGCGGTGACCAGGTCGCTGTCGTTGTTGCTGGAGCCCGTCTCGGCGCCGACGCCCAGCAAGGTCGAGACAAGTGTGGCGCGGACGATCCGGCCCCAGTGTTGGTCGACGCGGTCCTCAAGGCCCGCGAACCCCTGCGGGTCGGCCCCGGGCTCGCGATCGAGGGGGATCGAGGCCCCGCCTGGCAGGATCAGCCGCGTCCAGACCAGCAGCGCGCGATTCTGGCCCCAGGCCACGCTGGAGTCGTATTCACCGATCAGCCGCGCGCCTTGCGGGATGAGCAGTAGCCGGCCCGACGGGCTGTCATAGACGTTCTGGGTGACCTGGGCGGTGATTTGGCCAGGCAGGTCTGAGCGCAGGCCGGTGATCAATGCCGCGGGGATGACGCTGCCCGCCTGCAGGACATAGGGCGAGACCGGTGGCGTGAGGCGTCCCGGCGCGACGGTGGGTGTCGGTGCGCCCGTCCCGGTGAGGAAGGCGTGCTTGGCCGCCTGGCCGGTCGGCGCGGCCGCCGCGATGGTCGGCGCCGCTTCCGCCGATGACGCGCTAGAGGGGGCGGTGGAACTGGCTGCGCCAACCTCAGCCAACCCACCAGGACTATCCGCCGCGAAGAGGCGGCTCGTGCGGGCCGCCTCGCGCGTCTGGCGGACCCGCTCCACCGCCGGATCGGGCGGCTTGCTCGCCGCGCTCGCACCTGGCGTGCCGCCGATCGAGGGCGGGCTGACGCCGGCGCCGGCGGCGTTTGCTGCGACGATTGGCCGGCCGAGATCGCCAGGCAGCGGCGGGCCGAGCCTGGGGATCTGGCTGTAGTCCTTCGGCGCGCCGGCGAGCGCCTCGGCCATCGCCTTCCCGTCGATATTGACCGGATTGGCGTGAACCTTGTCGGTGGGGCGATGCTGCAGGGCGACGACGAGCGCGCCGCCCACGCCCGCCGCCGTCACGGCGGCGAGACCGGCCAGGACCTTGCGGGAGAGGCGGGTGACGCGCGGGGCCGGCACGCGCAGGCGGAAGGCGTCTGCGGACGGGCCCTGGCCGGGATCGGGGAGGGCGTCGCTCATCGCCGGGCCTCGGGCGTCGCGCGGACGATGCGGACGCGGCGGGCGTCATGCTTGTCGCCCAGGCGTAGCTCGGCGACCGCGAACAGGCGATCGACGATCATCCGCCGGCCGGCGATCCGATAGTTGACCAACTCACCTTGGCGGCCGGCGCCCAGGACGAAGAGCGGCGGCATCTCGTCCTGCCCGACGTTCGTCGGGAACTCGATATAGACCCGCTTGCCGTCGTCAAAGGCGCGGATCGGCCGCCAGGGGACCTTGTCGCCCTCGATGCGATAGCCGAAGTCGAGGGCGTCCAGGTCGAGGCCGCTGGCCGCCGGGGCGGTGGCGGCGGCCTCGCTCGCCTTGGCGCGTAGCGCGATCAGCGCGTCCTGGGGATAGGTCCAGGAGACCTCGGCCATGTAGGTGGCCGGCGTGGCGCGCAGCTCCAGGTGATAGGTCCGCCGGTCGGTGTTGATGATCAGGTTGGTGACGAGGTCGTGGGCGGTGGGTTTCAAGAGCACATGGACGCGCCGGAACGCGCCCGCGCCGCTCTCGGTGTCGCCGATGATCCAGCGCACCGTGTCGCCAGCCGCGACCGCGCCGGCGCCGACCAGGGTCTCGCCGGGTTCGAGGGCGATGTCGGTGACCTGTCCGGGCGCGGCGTAGACTTGATAGAGCGCGCCGTCGGCGTAGGCGTAGCGCTGCATGGCGTTGACGAAGCCGTCCCGGGTGGGCTGGATTCGCGCGTCGGCGTTGGCCAGCGCTACGCGGCGGGGCGGACCGTCGAGGGGCGCGATCGCGGGCGCGCGGCTCGGCATGGGCTTTAGCTGTCCGGGCTGGGGCGCCGGTAGGGCCGGCGGCGGCGGGAGGACGGGCGCGGGCGCCAGGATGGCGGGCGTCAGGACCGCCGCCACGGGAACACTGGCCTGGCGCAGGGGCGCCTTTGGGATCGCGGCGCAACCGGGGCCGACGAGGAGGGCGGCGAGGGCCGCCAGCGAGGGACAGGCGAGGGCGGACGGCGTCATTGGCTGAGTTCCTTCGACCAGTTGATGGCGGTGACGTAGACGCCCAGGGGGTTCCTGCGCAGGCGCTCGGCGTCTTGGGGCGGCTGCAGGACGAGGGTGAGGATCGCCGACCAGCGCTCGGTGGCGGCCAGCGCGCCGTCCTGGTAGCGGCGCTCGGTCCAGGCGACCCGGAAGCTCGTCGGTGAGGCGCGGATGACGCTCGAGACGTCCACGGCGACTTCCGTCTTTCCGACCTCGGCGAAGGGGTCGGCCTGGCGGGCATAGTCGTTGAGCGCCAGGGCCCCGCGATCGGTAGTGAAATCGTAGGCGGAGAGCCAGTTCTGGCGCAGCACGATCGGATCGGCCGGCAGGCTGCGCACGGCCTCGATGAAGCGGGCGAGATGGAAGGCGATCTGTGGGTCGCTCGGGTGGAAGTCGGCGGTGGCCGGCGCGATCGCGCGGGCCTCGCCGAGACGGTCGACCTCGACCACCCAGGGCACGACGCTGCCGCGCAGGGTCACCCAAGCGAGCGCGCCGGCGAGCACGATGATCGCGGCGCCTTCGCAGAGCGCCAGGGTCCAGACCCGGCGGCCGGTGACGGCCACCTCGCCGATCCGTGCATCCCAGGCCTGGCGCGCGCGGGCGTAAGGCGTGTCGAGCGGTGGGGTCGCGCCATAGTGGACGGAGGGGCGTCGGAACATGGATCAGGATCCTTCTGAGAGGTCGACAGAGGTCCCGGCGCCGCCGCCGTCGCCCTCGCGGACGGCATGGCTGGCGGCCGCGGCGCCTTGGCCCAGCGCCTGCTCGCGGCGCAGCCGGCGCGCCCAGGGTGGCGGACCTTGCGGGGACGGGGGAGGGGGCGACGGGGCCGCGGCCGCGCCGGCGCCTTGAGCGGCCTGACCGGCATGGAACCTCGCGCCAAGGTCGGTGGCCGCGCGGCGCAGCGGGCTGGCGGCGGCCCGGGCGAGGCCCAGGGCGCCCCCGGCGCGCCATCCGCCCGCCGCGGCGCCGGCCAGACCGGCGGCGCCTCGCACCACGCCCGCCGCGCCGGCGGCCACGCCGCCGACGCCCAGCGTCGCGGCCGCCGCGCCCGCGGCGAGCACGCCCCCGGCGGCGAGTCCCGTGCCGACCGCCGCCCCGGCGCCCAATTGCGGACCGCCGGAGATCAGGCCGTTCGCGATGCCCGGACCGAAGATGCCTAAGCCCAGGAGCGCGATCGCCGCCAGGACCAGCGTCAGTACGTCCTCGATGGTCGGCTGGCCCGCGCCGAATCCTGCGGTGAAGGTGGAAAAGAGGGTCGAGCCGATGCCGACGATGACGGCCAGCACCATCACCTTGACGCCCGAGGCCACGACGTTGCCCAGCACCCGCTCGGCGAGGAAGGCGGTCTTACCGAAGAGCCCGAAGGGCACGAGCATGAAGCCGGCGAGCGTGGTGAGTTTGAACTCGATCAGGGTGACGAAGAGCTGCACGGCCAGGATGAAGAAGCAGAGCAGCACGATCAGCCAGGCGAGGAACAGCACGGAGATCTGGATGAAATTCTCGAAGAAGGCGACGTAGCCCATCAGGCCCGAGATCGACTCCAGCAGGGGATGTCCGGCGTCGAGGCCGACCTGGGCGACGCGGCCGGGCCGCAACAGATCGGCGGCGGAGAGCCCGCCGCCGGCGGCCTTGAGGCCTAGGCCCGCGAAGCTCTCGAAGACGATGCGGGCGAGGCGGTTCCAGTTGCCGATGATGTAGGCGAAGGCGCCGACGAAGAGGGTCTTGCGCACCAGCCGCGCCATCAGGTCCTCGCCCTCGGACCAGGTCCAGAAGAGGGCGGCGAGCGTCACGTCGATGACGATGAGGGTGGTGGCGATGAAGGCGACTTCGCCGTGGAGGAGGCCGAAGCCGCTATCGATGTAGGACGTGAAGGTGTCCAGGAAGCGGTCGATGACGCCGGTTCCGCCCATGGCGCTACTCCTTTGAGGTTCGGGCCGAAAGGCCCAGGAAGCGGCGACGGCCCTCGGCCCAGGTCGCCAGGCAGTCCGCGTCGCGCGCGCCCGCCTCGCCGAGCGCCTGGCAGTGGCGGAGCGCCGCCGCGAGCGGATCGGGCGGCGGGCTTGGCGGACCTGGGGCGAGCGGCGGGTCCGCCGCTGGCGGCGCCTGGCGCAGCGCCAGTGCGGAAATCCCCAAGGCGAGCGCGGCCAGGCCGACGCCGGCGAGCCGCAAGAGGCGGGTTGTGGACATGGAGGACGGGCCTAGTCGTGGAACATCGACACAGTGACGGCCCGATAGCCTTGGCCTGGCGCCAGGAACCGGCGGAGCTGCTCGCGAGCCTGGTCCTCGGCGGCGGCGCGGCGGGCGGCCTCCAGATCCTGGGCGCGGCCCTGGGCGGCCAGGAGGGCGGCGAGGTCGGCAAGCTGCTGAGTCTGTAGGGCGAGGAGCTGGTTGCCGGCCTGCGCCGCCTGCAGGGCGCCGCTCGCTGACTGGCTGGCCCCCACCAGCTGGCTGATCTGGTCGCGGGCGCCGCCGAGGTTGCCGACCACGCCGGCCTGGACCTTCAGCGCGTCCTCAAAGCCGGCCACGCTGTCGCGCCAGCGCTCATGGGCGTTGTCGACGAGGGTCTGGTCGGAAGCGGAGACGTCGACGGCGCCGTAGCGGGTGGAAAAGGCCTGGTCGATGGTCTGGACGTCATAGGCCAGGCGCTGGGCCTGCTGGAGCAGCGCGCGGGTCTTCTGCACCTGGTCCTCAAGCGCTTTCAGGCTCGAGAACGGAAGGCTGGCCAGGTTGCGCGCCTGGTTGATCAGCGACTGGGCCTGGTTCTGCAGCGAGGTGATCTGGTTGTTGACCTGCTGCAGGGCGCGCGCGGCGGTGAGCACGTTCTGCGCGTAGTTGCTGGGGTCGAAGACCACGATGGCGCCGGCGGGCGAGGCGGCGGCGAGGAGGGTGGCGGCGCAGGCGGCGGCGAGGATGGCGCGGTGAGGCAGGGGCATGTCAGGGCTCCGGGGTGAGGGTGAGAAGGAGGTCGGCCGCCCAGTCCAGGCCCCGCTCGCGCAGCCAGGCGGCGGCGAAGCCTTCTGCGCCGTGATCGGCGAGGAGGGCGGTGATGCGAGCCTGGTCGGCCTTGGCCGAGGCGGCGGCGAAGGCTAGGGCGACCTCGCCGAGGCCCAGGTCGAAGAGGCGGTTCCCGCGACTGGACTGGCAGTAGTAGTCGCGCTTGGGCGTGGCCTGGGCGAGGATCTCGATCTGGCGCGGATTGAGGCCGAAGCGCTGGTAGAGGCCGGCGATCGTCGGCTCGAAGGCCCGGTCGTTGGGCAGGAAGAGGCGCGTCGGACAGCTTTCGATGATCGCCGCGGCGATCGGGCTCGCCTCGATGTCCGCTAGCGACTGGGTGGCGAAAACCACCGAGGCGTTCTTCTTGCGCAGGGTCTTCAGCCATTCGCGCAGCTGGGCGGCGAAGCCGGGGTCGCCAAGCGCCAGCCAGCCCTCGTCGACCAGGACCAGGGTGGGGCGCCCGTCGAGGCGCGCTTCGAGACGGTGGAAGAGATAGGCCAGCACCGGCGCCGCGGCGGCCCCGCCGACCAGGCCCTCGGTCTCAAAGACCTGGACGGGGCTGTCGGCCAGTTGCTCGCGCTCGGCGTCGAGCAGGCGCCCGAACGGTCCGCTCACGGTGTAGGGGCCGAGCGCCTGCTTCAGCCTCTGCGACTGCATGAGCACGGCGAGCCCGGTCAGGGTCCGCTCCGGCGGCGGCGCGCTCGCCAGGGAGCCTAGCGCCGTCCAGAGATATTCCTTCAGCTCCGGGCTGACGATGACCCCTTCGCGAGCGAAGAGCGCCGCCAGCCACTCGGCGGCCCAGGCCCGTTCGGCGAGGTCGTCGATGCGGCGCAGGGGCTGAAGGGCGACCTGCACCGGGGCCCCATCGTCCCGATCCGGCGCCTCGAGGGCGCCGCCGAGGTCATGCCAGCGCCCGCCCATGGCCAGCGCCGCCGCCCGGATTGAGCCGCCGAAGTCGAAGGCGAACACCTGGGCCTCGCGGTAGCGGCGGAAGGAGAGGGCGATCAGCGCCAGCAGCACCGATTTGCCAGACCCGGTGGGGCCGATGACCAGGGTGTGGCCGACATCGCCCACGTGGAGGCTGAAGCGGAACGGTGTGGAGCCCTCGGTGCGGGCGAAGAAGAGGGGCGGGGCGGCCAGGTGCTCGTCGCGCTCGGGCCCGGCCCACACGGCCGACAGCGGGACCATGTGCGCCAGGTTCAAGGTCGAGAGCGGCGGGCGGCGGACATTGGCGTAGACCTGGCCCGGCAGGGATCCGAGCCAGGCTTCAACCGCGTTCACCCGCTCGGCGATGACGGTGAAATCGCGGCCCTGGATGACCTTTTCGGCGAGGCGGAGCTTCTCGTCGGCGCGCCGCGGATCATCGTCCCAGACGCAGAGGCTGACGGTGACCAGCACCTGGCCGACCTCGTCGGAACCGAGATCCTGCAGGGCGGCGTCGGCGTCGGCGGCCTTGTTGGCCGCGTCGCTGTCGATGAGACTGGACGCCTCGTTGGTCATCACCTCCTTCAGGATGGCGGCGAGCGACTTACGCTTGGCGAACCACTGGCGGCGGATGCGCCCGACCAGGCGGGTGGCGTCCAGCTTGTCAAGCATGATGGCGCGCGTCGTCCACCGGTAAGGGAAGGCCAGGCGGTTGAGATCGTCCAGCAACCCCGGTGTGGTCGCTCCTGGAAAGCCGGTCAGGGTCAGCACGCGCAGCGCTGCATCACCGAGCCGGGGCTCCAGCCCGCCGGTCAGGGGCTGGTCGGCGATGAGGGCGTCCAGGTGCATCGGGATCTCAGGGACCGCGACGCCCTGGCGCTTGGTGGAGACGGTGCTGTGCAGGTAGGCCAGGGTCTCGGCGTCGCCGAGCCAGGCCGCTTCCGGCAGAAAGCCCTCGACCAGCTTCAGGACCCGGTCGGTGCGATCAACGAACCCGTGGGTGAGCTCCCAGGCGTCGACGCCGCGCTCGGCGCGCCCCTCATAGAGCCAGCCCTCGGCCCGGGCGGCGTCCTCTTCCGGCGGCAGCCACAGAAGGGTGAGGAAATAGACGGACTCGAAGTGGGCGCCTTCGTCGGCGAACTGGGCGCGTCGTTCGGCCTCGACGAGCGCGCTGGCCGGATCGGGGAAGGCGCCTTCGGGGTAGGCGGTGACGGCGCGCCGCTGCGCCTCGACGAACACAGCCCAGCCAGAGCCCAGGCGGCGAAGGGCGTTGTTGAGGCGCGCGGCCGCCGCCGCGAGCTCGGCGGGCGTCGCGCTGTCGAGGTCGGGCCCGCGGAAGCGGGCGGTCCGCTGGAGGGCGCCATCCTTGTTGAGGACGACGCCCTCGGCGACCAGGGCGGCCCAGGGGAGGTGGTCGCTGAGGCGGGCGGTGCGATCGGCGTAGGCGCCAAGGAACATCATGGTCGGGGCCCCTCAGACGCGCAGGTAGGCTGGGTGGCGCAGGTGGCGGCGCACCACCTCGACGAACCAGGGGTCGCGCTTGGCGGCCCAGGCCGCGGCGGCGTGGCCGGCCGCCCAGATCACCAGGCCCGCCAGCCAGAGCCGAAGGCCCAGTCCTATCGCGGCGGCGAGGGTGGCGTTGGCGATGGCGACCGCGCGCGGCGCGCCGGCCAGCAGGATTGGCTCGGTAAGGGCGCGGTGGACCGGGGCGACGAAGCCCGGGATCTCCAGGGCGGAGGGATCGCGGCCCATCAGACCAGCGCCCCGCCGCCGAAGGAGAAGAAGGAGAGGAAGAAGGACGACGCGGCGAAGGCGATGGAGAGGCCGAAGACGATCTGCACCAGTCGCCGGAAGCCGCCGGAGGTGTCGCCGAACGCCAGGGTGAGGCCGGTGACGATGATGATGATCACCGCGATGATCTTGGCCACGGGCCCTTCGATCGACTGCAGGATCGACTGCAGCGGCGCCTCCCAGGGCATGGAGGAACCCGCCGCGAACGCCGGCGACGCGGCGAGGGCGCCGAGCGCGGCGGCGAGGCCGGCGCACCTGCGGATCACACGGGAACGACGAACGCCGAGGGGCTGAGAGGCAAGGCAGGTCATGAGGGGTCTCCTTCGGGGGTGAGGCGGTAGTCGCCGTCGGGGTCGAGGCCCTCGACACGGACGAGTTCGGCGAGGCGCCGCTCTGCGCCGCGGCCGGCGAGGACCGCGACGCGCTCGATGGTGTCGGCGATCAGGCGGCGCGGGACGGTGGCGACAGCTTCCTGGATGAGCTGCTCCAGGCGCTGCAGTGCGCCGCGAGCGGAGCCGGCGTGCAGGGTGCCGATGCCGCCGGGGTGGCCGGTGCCCCAGGCCTTGACGAGGTCGAGGGCTTCGGGGCCGCGGACCTCTCCGATCGGTATCCGGTCGGGGCGCAGCCGCAGGGCCGAGCGCACCAAGTCGGTCAGGGAGGCGACACCGTCCTTGGCGCGCAGGGCGACCAGGTTGGGCGCGGCGCACTGCAGTTCGCGGGTGTCTTCGATCAGGATGACGCGGTCGTCCGTGCGCGCGACCTCGGCCAGGAGGGCGTTGACCAGGGTGGTCTTGCCGGTGGAGGTGCCGCCCGCCACCAGGATGTTGCGCCGCTGGGCGACCGCGTCGCGCAGGGCCGCGGCCTGGGGGGCGGTCATGATCTGGGCCGCGACATAGTCCTCGAGCGTGAAGAGGCTAGCCGCCGGTTTGCGGATGGCGAAGATTGGGGCCGTGGCCACGGGGGCGATCAGGCCCTCGAACCGCTCACCCGAGCCCGGCAACTCGGCGGAGACCCGCGGCGCGCCGGCATGGACCTCGGCGCCGACATGGTGGGCCACGAGGCGGATGATCCGCTCGCCATCGGCCGGCGTCAGGCGAAGGCCGGTGTCGGCTAGGCCCGTGGTAAGGTGATCGACCCAGAGCCGCCCGTCCGGGTTCAGCATCACCTCGACGACGGCGGGATCCTCGAGCCACGCCGCGATGGCGGGTCCGAGCGCCGTGCGCAGCATGCGCGCGCCGCGGGCCTCAGCTTCAGAAACACCGGTGAGGGCAGACATCGACTTCCCGTCCAGGTGAGGCGCCGGCAGGGCGGCGCTAGGTGACGGGGTCGACTAGAAGGGGCAGGTCCGAGCGCTCGGCAACAAGCGCTTTTCGCGGTCGCGCTCCGGCGTAGAAAGACAGGCGCACGGCGGCGCGGCCTTGAGATGCGCGCCTGCGACCGCGCGCCTTAGGCGGACCCAACGAGGGCGCCGTGGGCGAAAGGCCAGCCGATGGGCGGCCCTAACCGCACATCTGAGCGCGTCGACGAGGACAGCGCGTCTAGACGATGGTTCGCGGCTTCATCGACACGAAAGGCGATTTTTATCTCAGCATAATAAGCGATCAAACACACAACACGAAAAGCGATATTTCTCACAACACGAAACGCGATCCATGCTACAAGCGCACCGAAAGGTCTCGCGATGGCGTCACCCAACGAAAAACTGGCCGCCGCCCTCGAACGCCTCAAGGCGCTCCAGGCTGGGGGCGCCGCCGCGATCCGCTCGCGGGATCTCACCCGCGCCACGCGCGAACTGCTGCAGAAGCACGGCTTCCTGCAGGAGGTGCTGAAGGGCTGGTATATCGCCGCGCGTCCTGGCGTCGGCGATGGCGACACCACGGCCTGGTACACCTCTTTCTGGGACTTCTGCCGGGACTATCTGACCGAGCGGTTTGGCGCAGATTGGTCGCTGACACCCGAGCAGTCGCTGGTCCTCCTGGCCGGTGATACGGCCGTCCCACGCCAGCTGCTGGTCCGGGCCAAAGGGGCTCGAAACCATCCCACCCAGCTCATCCATGGCACGTCGCTGTTCGAAGGCGCCCACACACTGCCCGAGCCGGGCGATGTCACGGTGTTGAACGGCCTTCGGCTGTTCAGGCCGGAAGCGGCGCTGGTCGCCGCCCAGCCCTCGTTCTTTGAACTTCACCCTACTGAGGCTCGAACGATCCTGTCGATGCAGCGCGACGCCTCGGATATCCTGGCGCGCCTGCTCAAGGGGGGGCACAGCGCCATTGCCGGGCGGTTGGCCGGCGCTTTCCGCAACATCGGCCGCGATCGCGAGGCAGACGCTATCTTGGCCGGCATGCGGTCGGCCGATTACGACGTGCGCGAGACTGATCCCTTCAAGGAGCAGCTGGCGCGAATCCCTTATCGCCGGGAGCCGTCTCCCTACGTCCACCGTATCCGGCTGCTGTGGGCGACCTTGCGCGAAGGCGTCGTTGGCCGGTTTCCGCCGGTCCCGCCGCCGGTCGACGACATCGACGCCTACCTTCGCCGCGTGGACGACATCTACATCACCGACGCCTACCACTCCCTGTCGATCGAGGGCTACCAGGTCAGTCCAGACCTCATCGAGCGCGTGCGTAGCGGCACCTGGAATCCGGACGGTGACCAGGGGGATCGGGAACACCGCAATGCTTTGGCCGCCCGCGGCTACTGGCAGGCCTTCCAGGCGGTGAAGACCAGCGTCCGCAAGGTCCTAGGCGGGGACGACCCTGGTGAGGTGGCCGATCATGACCACGCAACTTGGTATCGAGAGTTGTTCGCGCCGAGCGTCGCCGTCGGCCTGCTCAAGCCGGAGAACCTCGCCGGCTATCGGAATGGCCCGGTCTACATCCGTGGCTCGCGCCACGTGCCGCTGAACGCGGACGCCGTACGCGACGCCATGCCGACCCTGTTCGAACTGTTGAGCGAAGAGGCGGACCCGGCCGTGCGTGTCGTGCTGGGTCACTTCATCTTCGTCTACATCCACCCCTACTACGATGGGAACGGCCGCTCAGGGCGGTTTTTGATGAACGTGATGCTCGCGGCGGCGGGATATCCCTGGACGGTGATCCCAGTCCAGGCGCGCGCGCCCTACATGGCTGCGCTCGAAGCCGCGAGCGTGGAGCAGAACATCGGGCCGTTCACCGCCCTCCTAGCGGACCTTGTCGGCAAACCGGCGCCGCTCCGGGCCTAGTCGGCGCCGGGATCGATATCGCGCGTCAGCTCCTCGGCGAGGGTCTGGCCCCGCGCCAGGCGCCGGCCCAACGCCTCGACGAAGTTCTCGTAGCGCTCGCGCCCCTTGGCCTGGGCCGCGATCCCGCCCGCGTCGGGTAGGGCCGGGGTCTGGGTGAGCCAGAAACGCACGAAAAGCGCCTGCGCCTCGTTGGAGATGGTGACGTGCCGTTCCAGCCGCTCGAGCTGGCGGCTCATCCGGTCGAGCCGGCGCGCGAGGGCCGCCTCCAGCCGGTCGGCGCTGTCCGGGGAGAACAGCGAGGTTAGAGCCGCCTCCACGACGAGGGCCTGGCTGATGCGGTGGCGGCTGGCGTGCTCAGCGAGCTGGCGCGCCAGCGCTGCCGGTAGGCGGAAAGTGTGCTTGGTGCGCATGCCAGCTCAGAGCTCCACGCCGTCGTCGGGGTCGAGGGCGGCTTGGCGGGCTACCCCGGCCATCCGCCGCTGCAGGGTCGCCGCCTGCACGGGCGCCTCATCGGCCGTGTCGTCGGCGAAGTCGAACTCAGGCCCCAGGGATGGCGCGGGCATGACCGCGTCCGGCGGGGCGAACTCCGGTTCGCGGCGCAGGCCTCCCTCCGTTTCCTCACCGTCGCCGCCAGCGTCGGGCCCCGGACCGCGCGGACCCGTAGCCCGTCCCGTCGCCGGCGCGAGCGGCGGCAGGCGCGACCAGTCGTCGCCCGGCGGCCGCGTATGGCGTCCGGTCGCAGGCGGCGGACCAACGCGCCGGGTCAGGCGGCGGTCCTCGTAGTAGCGGGCCTTCTGCGCGCGGATGGGCGCCAGCGCCGAGACCATGACGACCTCTTCGCCCGGCGGCAGCTGCATGACCTCGCCAGGGGTCAGCAGCGGGCGAGCGGTCTCCTGGCGCGAGACCATCAGGTGGCCGAGCCAGGGGGAGAGCCGGTGGCCGGCATAATTGCGCATGGCGCGCAGCTCGGTGGCCGTACCCAGCGCATCGGAGATCCGCTTGGCGGTGCGCTCGTCGTTTGTCGCGAAGGCTACGCGGACGTGGCAGTTGTCGAGGATGGCGTTGCTCACGCCATAGGCTTTCTCGATTTGGTTCAGGGACTGGGCGATCAGGAAGGCCTTCAGCCCATAGCCGGCCATGAAGGCGAGCGTGCTCTCGAAGAAGTCGAGCCGGCCGAGCGCCGGGAACTCGTCGAGCATGAGGAGGAGCCTGCGCCGTCGGCCCGAGCCGGCGAGGTCCTCGGTCAGGCGCCGCCCGACCTGGTTGAGGATCAGGCGGATCAGCGGCTTGGTGCGGCTGATGTCGGACGGCGGCACCACCAGATAGAGGGTGACGGGCGCGGCGCCCTCGACCAGGTCGGCGATGCGCCAGTCGCAGCGCCCGGTCGCCGCCGCCACGATCGGATCGCGATAGAGGCCTAGGAACGACATGGCCGTGGAGAGCACTCCGGAGCGCTCGTTCTCGCTCTTGTTGAGCAGCTCGCGCGCCGCGGCGGCCACGGTCGGATGCGGTCCGGCTGGACCGAGGTGGGGCGTCGTCATCATCGCGCGCAGGGTGGTCTCGATCGGACGGCGCGGATCGGAGAGCAGGTGGGCGACGCCCGCCAAGGTCTTGTCCGCCTCGGCGTAGAGCACGTGCAGGATCGCGCCGACCAGGAGGGTGTGGCTGGTCTTTTCCCAATGGTTGCGGCGCTCCAGCGACCCTTCCGGATCGACGAGGATGTCGGCGATGTTCTGGACGTCGCGCACTTCGCTGGCGCCGCGGCGGACCTCCAGCAAGGGATTATAGGCGTCGCAGGTCTCAGCGGTCGGGTCGAAGCGCAGCACCCGCCCATGCCGGGCCCGAAAGGCGGCGGTGAGCGACCAGTTCTCGCCCTTGATGTCGTGCACGATGGCGCTGGCCGGCCAGGTCAGCAGGGTCGGCACCACCAGCCCCACGCCCTTGCCGGATCGGGTGGGGGCGAAACACATCACGTGTTCGGGGCCGTCGTGGCGAAGATAAGTTCCCGCGAGGCGCCCCAGCACCACCCCGTCCTCGCCCAGGAGGCCGGCGGCGCGGGCCTCGCCGGGGCTGGCCCAGCGCGCCGAGCCGTAGGTCACCACGTGCTTGGCCTCCCGCGCCCGCCAGACGGAGAGCGAGATGGCGACCGGTATGGCGGCCAGGCCCCCCGAGGCGGCGATCGTCGCCCCTTCGAGGAAGATCTGCGGCGCATAGGCGTCGTAGGCGAACCACCACCAGAAGAAGGCGGGGGGCGGGTAGAGCGGGAGCCCGAAGGCGGTGGCGAAGGGCGCGCCGAGCTGCGGCTGGAAGGCGAGGCGCCAGGCGGTCCATTCGGTGGCGCCCCAGACGCCCGCGAAGACGAGGCCGATGACGAGGATCACCTGGCCCCAGAGGATCTTGGTGGCGGACATGGTCACGCTCCGTTGGTCGATGATCGCCAGCTTGGCGCCCCGGCGGCGCGCGCAAGGGCTTCGGCCCGGGCCGAGGGCGAACGGATAGGGTGGCGTGCGAATTGTCGGACCGGCGCTAGAGGCCGCGCCCACGCTTGCGCGCGAAGTCCCAGTCGACGCCACCGGGGACGAGGAGGCCGTTCACCGGCTGGCCGAGCCGCGCCTCGAGGGCTGGACGCCAAGGGACGAGCTGGAAACCCAGGCCGTCGTCGATCATGGCGAAGCGGCCGGAGGCGAGGATCACGCGCTGGCGGTAGACACCGCTCACGCTGTCTCCGGCCTCGCCTGGCCGGTGCGGCAGGCCGGTTTCAGCTTCCAGGCGGGCGTTCGTGGCGGCCAACTCGCGGCGGCGCAACGTCGCCAGCAGGGCCGGCGCGAAACAGACCTGGTCGCCCCGCCGCTCGGCGAGGCCCTGCGTCGCCAGGTGGTCGATACGCCCAGCCATCGCCGCGCTCACCTCCGCCCCGAAACCCGTCTCGGCGCGGGACATGGCCGGCGTGACCAGCTGGCGGTCCAGCCAGGTCGCGCCGTCGGCGATGACCTGGTCGTGCAAGTTCAGGTCGGAGCGGACGGCCAAGGCCGCGTGAGGTTCGCCGCGCGCGTGGATCCAGGCGCGCGCCTCCACGATCGCACCCGTCTGGGCGTCGCCGGTCCGCTCGAGGTCGGTGAAGCCCAGGTGGTGCGTGCGGCCATCGAGGCCTTCGACGACGGCGTAGGCTTCCCCGGTCAGTTCGTCCTTGAGCCCGCGCGCGGCCAGGCGGCCCACGATCGGCGCGACAGGCGGATGCTCGTGGATCGCGAAGGCTCCGGCGTCCGCCTCGCGCCCGGCCGCTGTGATCGTCCGGTGCAGGGTGGCGATGATGTCGCCGCGTCGGCCGAGCGCGCGCAGGGTGTCGGCGAGGCCGGGTTGCAGACCCCAGCGCGCGGGCCCGAGGGGCTCAGCGAGGCCGAGCTGCTCCAGGCGCCCGGCGCGGCCCAAGAGCAGGGCGCGCAACCTCTCGTCCGCAGGCGTCTCGCCTGGACGCAGGTCAAGGACCCCGCCGGCGTCGGCAAGGCCCTGCAGCGCCTGGTCGAGGCGCGTGAAGCGGTCTGCTTTCACCTCGCGCGCCAAGGCGCTCGACACCTCGTGCTCGGGACGAGGCCCAAGCTCCAGGGTCACGCGCCGGGCGGCGCGGTCGCGCAGGCCGCGGCTGATGTAGTCGCGGCCGATGACGAGGTCGCGCCCGTCGTCGGCCCGCCCGCGCACGAGGAGGTGCACATGGGGATTGTCGGTATTCCAATGGTCGACCGCGATCCAGTCGAGGCGCGTCCCGAGATCGCGCTCGGCGTCGGCCATCAGGTCGCGGGTGAAGGCGCGCAGGTCGCCGAGCTGGTCGGCGTCCTCGGGCGAGACGATGAACCGGAAGTGGTGGCGGTCCTCGCGGGTCCGCTCGGCGAAACCGGCTTCGTCGGCGGTGTCGCCGGCGGCGTCGAACATTCGCGCCGGCGTCCCGTGGCGGCCGGCGCCGTCCCGGGCGAGATAGAGGATGTGCCGGGCGAGCGGCGCGGCGCGGAAGAGCCGGCCCCGGTGGCGCACGACACGCGCCTTGGTGACCACGCGCCGCGAGGAAGAGCGGAGCGCCAACATGGCGGCGGCGGCCCGCCCGCGGCCGAACGACGAGGCGGAACGCCCCCCGCGCCCACCGAATCCACGCCCGGTGTGGCCGGCGGCCTTGGCTGCCTGCATGACCTGGCCGACGAAGGAGGTCGGCGCGCGCGGGCCAGATCGGATGCGGCCCGGCCGGACGCGAAAGCCTTCGTCCGAGCGGTCGGTCATGCATTCGCCCCCGGCGGCTGGCGCTCAACCGCCTGAAATCCCTTGGAGATGTTGCAGTGCGGCTGGCGTAGCTCATCGCCTGCCAGCCGAAATTCCCCAATGTTCCCAACGCCATGTCGCGAGCCGACGGCGCGGCTTTTCCCTTGCCGTCCACCCGAGAAGCCTTTGGGCCTGAAGGTTTCCCTTTCTGAGCGTTCGAACTGCGAACGGCCGTGGGGGGATGGGAGGGTCATGGCAAGGACGGCGTCGTGGCGCTGGAAAGATGCACGAAGAGGTGTTCGGTCGGCCGCGATGCTGTGCGGGGATCGAGCGGTGACTGCGCAGCGATTGGCTCGACAGCCGCGGCTTGGGCCGTCGATGACCCGTCATTCGGGCGCGCCGCGAAGATCGATCCGCTGCGCCAGTCCCGGGGCTCGGCAGGCGGCGTGGTGGCTAAGGCCAGGTCGAGCCGCGACGCAACGTTCGCGAGGTAGGCGCGGGTCTCCGCTGGCAAGGCGCGTCCCCCTCGCAGGTAAGCCTCGTAGCGCTCAGGGCCGGCGTTGTACGCGGCGAGGAAGCCGCGGCGGCCATAGCGATCATAGAGGTCGCGCAGGTAGACGGCGCCCGCCAGGATGTTGTCGCTCGGCTCGAACGGGTCGTCGCCGAGGCCGAGGCGCACGCGCAACTCCTGCCAGGTGGGCGGCATCAACTGCATCAGGCCTATCGCGCCCGCGCGTGAGATGGCGCGGGGATCGCCGGCGCTCTCGGCGCGCAGCACGGCGGCGATCCAGGCGGCGGGAAGCCCGGCGCGGGCGGCGGCCTTGGCGATGAGCGGCGAAAGGACCTCCATGCGCGCTGAGTTGCTCGGCGGCGAGGCCATGACGGGGCTTGGCGCGGCCGCCGTCGCGAGCACGGCGACGGTGGCCAGCGCTAGACGACGGCCGCGCAAAACTGTCCTCATGGCTGCGCCGCGCCGCGCGTGGGACGGCTCCAAACCAGCCGAAACTGGACGGCGTCCGCATCGGCCGGGAAGAGGTTGGCGCGGATCGGACGCGCCAAGGCAGGGTCGTCCAGCTGTACCGCGAGATAGGCGCCGGCCTTTTCACCGGTGCGACGCCAGGCGGCGCCGACCTCGGGTCCGTCGGCGTCTCCAAGGTGGATCCGGTAGGCTGGGACGCGTCCCCCATCGCCGTTCTCAAGCGCGACGAGCGTGAGGTCGGCCGCCAAGGTGAGGGTCTGAACGCGACCCCGAAAGCCATCGGCGCTGCGGATAAAGAGGCCGATCTGGGTCATGGTCTTGGGTCTCCGTTGGGGGAAGGTGAAGCCGATGACGGCCGAGCCGCGGCGATGGGGCCGCGCCTACGGACGGACAGCGACAGCCAGATCGGTGTCGCGCGTCCGATCACGGCCGAGACGGGCAGGGCGCCGAAATAGCGCCCATCGAAGCTGTCCGACACGGTGGGGTTCATGAGGAAGACTTCGCCCGGGCGGATCCTGCGACAGCCGCGCCAGGCAGGTAGGCGCCGGCCGAGATTGTCCGTCGCCCGGGCGTCTCCCCGGGGCGCCGCGTCGATCTGCAGGCGCAGGCCCGCGCGGCAGATGGTGTGGCCGGGGAGCGCGGCGACGGGCTTCAATAGGAGCGCGCCGCGCGGCAGATAGCGGCGCTGCGCCAGGAAGCTGGCCAGCGGCTCGGGCGGCGCGACGACAACGACGTCGCCGACCTGCAGCTTGCGCGCCGGCCGCACTTGATAGAGGCCTTCCGGAACGCTGGCGCTCGCATTCCAGACGAAGGTAGGGGAGTGCGGACGCGCGGAGATCGCCAAAGCGGCGACCGCGCCAACAGCGCTGGCGACCACCCAGGCGCGGACGCGGGGCGTCATGCGCTGATCTTCCGGCGTAGCAGCCAGGCGCGATGCCGCGCCAAGGTGTAGGGCCGCGGCGGCTGGCCGGCGGCTAGGCGGTTGTGCAGATGCCGCCAGTGCTCCGGCGCGGCCTCGGCGGGCGCGATGCGAAGCGCCTCGACGGCGTCGATCGCCTGAAGCACCTGCTGGACCTTCGGCCAGCCTGACTGACGCAGCAGGATTTCGCCGCCGGGGCGGACATAGGGGAGGGCGGAATAGGCCTCGCCGGGGCCGACGGCGCGAACAATGTCGAGCCGCGACACCACGGTGCCGAAGTCGTTGGACGCCCAGCGGACGAACGCAAAGATCGCATGGGGATCGAAGGCGACGATGCGCCGGCGGCGGTCGATCATCGTCTCCTCGGCGATCGCGCCGAAGCGGATCCAGTGTTCGACGCGGCCTTCAAGCCAGGTGAGCTCGACGCGGGTTCGACCATCGTCGGGCTTGTCCATTGGCGCGCTCATCGGCCTGAATCGACGATCGGCTTGGCCGGCCGGATGACATCGGCCGAGGGGTCGGTGGTGGAGAGCCGCGCGCCGCGGTCGGCCCAGGCCTTCAGGTCTTCCAGGGCGTAGACCACGCGGCCGCCAAGCTTCCGGTAGGCCGGACCGGTGCCATAGGTGCGGTGCTTCTCGAGCGTCCGGTGCGACAGGCTGAGGAAGCGGGCGGCTTCCGGTGTGCGCAGGAAGCGGTCGGAGCCGACGGGCGGGGCGGGCATGCAGTGTCTCCTGCGCCGCGCGGGAGCCGGTGAGGGGCTCCGGCGGCGATAGGCCACCCTGGCGCGCCGCCGCCGGTCGGGCGGAGGGCGAAGGCGTCGCGACGCGATCGCACCCCCTTCGCCGGGCGGGGCCGCTCAGCGGCTGATGCGGCTCGGCCGCAGCAGGCGACGATAGCCGCCGGTCACCAGGGCGGCGCCGTCGCGCACCAGGCGCAGGGTCTGGTCGCGCAGGGCCGAGGATTTCCACGGCCCATCCGCGACGCGCTCGGCGCCGAAAAGCGCGTTGGCGATTTGGCGGTGGCTGGCGCCGGCGGTGCGGCCGTCGTGCGCGCGCAGGACGTGGGCCAGCCGACGGCGGCGCTGGAAGGTCAGCTGATCGTCGATCGGTTCGGGCGCGTCGTGAAGAATGCGCCAGGCGCGCGCGGCCATCGCCAGCCGTGCGGGGCCATCAGCGTCGAACGGCGTGACGATGGCGAGCGGATGGCCCGGTCGGGCCTCGCGCAGCAGCAGCAAGTGGACGGTGAAGCGGCCGGTCCCTTGGACCCGCCAGTGGCCTTCGCGGCTGATCCGCGGCGCTTTACGCGGCGGTCCCAGCGACGGCGTTGCAACGCTCGATAGGTCGGGCAAGGCGGGCCCCAGGACGACAGTGGCCAGATCGGCGTCCGGCGACCAGAACACCGCCTCGTCGGAAGCTGAGCGGGACGGATCGACCGGGAAATCGCAACCCCCAGCGCGCGCTCAGAGCCGCGTCGGCGCCGCGATGGGCGCTGGCCTGGAAGTCGGCCTGATAGTCGGCGTTTCGGCGCAGGCACTCCCAGGCCAGATCCGAGGCGATCAGATCATCCAGATAGGCGTAGGCGTCGGGCGTGCGCCATTGCGATGGATCCGGCCGCATCGGGGGCTCCGGCCAGGCGCGGGGAGGCGCGCCGGGCATAGGCTTGAGCGCGCGGATGCGGCGTCGGAAGGGTGGGTGCGAGACGCGGCCGATGTCACAGCGGCATCACTTCACGGGGCCGCTAGCGTAAGAAGTCACGATAGCCGCGCGCACTCAACCAGCGCGCCCGCGCGAGGTGGCTGTCATAGGTCGCACGGGCCTTTTCAGGGTCGGCGGCCACGTCGAGACCGAGCAGGAGGGCGGCCGCCTCACGCCAGTCCACGCCATCGGCGACTGCGTCCAGCATGCGCAGATAGGTCTTCACATGCCGCCGGTCGTAGTCGGTGAGTGTGGCCGCCGTCGGGGCTGCGGCCTGAACGGGAAGGTCGGACATGGCGATCTCGCGAGCCGGAGCGATTGAGCCTGCCCTCGTCGGGGTGTCGGAGGACGACGCGCTGGGGACCGTGGGGGATGCGCCTGTGACATCACCCAAGGCGCTGTGGGCCCCGCCGAAGCGGGGCCCGGCGCCGTGCTCAATCGGCGCTGGCCTTGCGCGGCCGCGACCAGATGAGGCTGAAGCCCTCTCCGTCCTCGTCGTCGAACAGGTTGGCGAAGATCGGGCCGGTGAAGCTGGGGTCGTCGAGCTTGACGGAGAGGTAGTCGCGTCCCTCGGCGGAGGTCTTGGCCCAGGCGGCGCCGATCTCGGCGCGGCCGACATAGACGCGATGGCTGGGGGCGTTTTCGTTGGGACGCGTGGCTTCCGGAACGATGCGAACGCCCTTGGCCTGAACGCTGAGGGTGACGATCTCGCCCTGGAACTCTTGGCTGGTCTTCTTGAAGCTGCCGATGTTGGCCATTGTCGTATCTCCTAAAGGTCTGATTTCGGACCCGCGCCCGTCGCGGTCCCGATGGCGATCGACCGGCCCAGGCGCTCGCCGCCGCACCGGGCCAGGCCCGGCCGGAGCACCGCGGAGGAGGGCGGGCGGCGGCTTTCTTGGCGCGCGAGGAAGGGCGCCTCGGCGCCCGGGGAAGAAAACCGCTGGCCGACCTTGCGTCGCTGGCGAGCGGGGCGAAGCCCGGCCCTGGGCCAGATCTGGCCATCCAAGGGGACCGCGATGGGGGCGGGGCCCCCTGACCGTCCGCCGGAGATTTCGAGGCCTCACATCGCCCAGCCGGAGCCGGGCGGACAGGGCGCGTCGCGCGAAGCGTTAGGCTGGCGCCGCCGTGTCCGGCGCCGATGTCCCGCCCAACGCCGACCGTCACCCCACGAGGTCGGTCGCACGAGACGCTGGCCCTTGACCGTTCAGCCGCGGGCGCGACCCCACCCCTTCGGTCGCTCACGGCCCCGACCGACCCAGCAAGTCTCGTGGTGTCCTATCGACGATGAGGCGCGAACGTGGGCGGTCCGGAGGTCGGCGGTTCTGGAGACAAGGGCGGCTCCGGGGCGGCGCCGTGGTCGACCATCGGCCGGATCATCTGCGCCCAGGCCGACGCCGCGGCCATCGCGCCGCCGACCAGACCCAGCAGCTGCCGATCCATCTCGGACGTGAGGAGCAATGCGGCGACGCCGTGGAGCAGGTGATAGCCGGCAAACGCGGCGGGCCCCGCGAAGAGGGCGGCGAGAGCCACGCGACGGCTCGACGATCGGACGAGCTGCATCAGCAGATGGGCAAGCGCCAGGACGGAGATGGCGACGAGGACGCCCAGGCCGATGGCGGCGGCCAGGTCGACGCCGTGCGCGTGAAAGGCGCCGCCCGCGGCGGCTCCGGCGAAGAGCGGCCCGGCGTGCACGGCGAGGCGGGCGGCGAAGCGACCGAGCAGGATCAGGCCGACGCCGCCCATGAGGAGGGCGAGAAGCATCATGGTGGTGGGCTCCGGGACAAGGATGTTCCGACGCGCCTCCACCACCACCGCGGCGCGTCGACAGACTAGCAGATAGGCCTTCGCCTGTCTGGTCCGATGGAGGCGGCTAACCGCCATCGAACCGGCGGACCGGCAGGCCCAGCGCTTTGGCCTTGTCGGCCAGGTTGGCGTTAATGCCACTGCCTGGAAAGGCCAGGACGCCGATCGGCATCAGTTCCAGCATGCGGTCGTTGCGCTTGAACGGCGCGGCCTTGCCATGGCGGCTCCAATCGGGCCGGAAGGCGATGTGCGGGACCTGCCGCGCCTCGGCCCAGCAGGCGGCGATGCGCTCGGCCCCTGTCGGCGTGCCGCCGTGCAGCAGGACCATGTCAGGATGTCGCGCTAGGACCCGGTCGAGCAGCGCCCAAATCCGGCCGTGGTCATTGTACCCAGAGCCGCCGGTGACGGCGACCTTGGGCCCAGGCGGCAACAGCGGGGCGGTCTCGGCATGCCGTTTGGCCGCAAGGAAATCGCGGCTGTCGATCATAGCGGCGGTGAGGGTGCGATGGTTGACCCGCGAGCCGGCCCGCGGCGTCCAAGGCGCGCCTAGGTGCATCTGGTGCAACTCTGCGGCCTGTTCGCGGAACGCCTCCAGGCCGTCGCGACGGTCGAGCAGGTTTCGGCCCTCGGCGAGCAGCCGCTCCAGCGTCGTCGAGCGCACCTCTGAGCCGTCCTGCTCCCGTTGGCTGCGCTTTTGCGCGTCTTCGTTGAGGTCGAGGCGGGTCTGGACCCGCGCTGCGGCCTGATGGAAAAGGTTCACGGTCGACCACAGGAGGGGGCCGAGATCGGGTTCGAGGACGGTGTCCGCCATTGTCGCGACTAGGGCGTCGAAGATGTCGGTGAGGGCCGCGGTTATGTCGTTGGCGTCAGGCGCCGGGCGAGGATCGGTCTCGTCGTCGGTGGTCCGGTGGCCATAAAGCACGAGGTCTTCAAGGAGCCGTCCGGTGGGCGAGGACTCGTGGTCGGGTTCGAGGTCGTTGAGGTGAGGGTCGTAGGTCATGGGGTCGGCCTTGACGGGGTGGCCGCGCCCATCGCGGCCTTCGTGGCGATCCCCTCCAGGCGGCCGGCGGGACCCCGCACCCCTAGGGCCGCAGCGGAGCGGAGGACGGCGCGAGCCGTTGCGGGGGCTGGCCGGCCGCCGTCAGATCGCCCTCTAGAAGGCCGCGGGGACCGCGCCGCGCGGTCGACGCCGCCACACCGGCGGCAGTCACGAGCAGCGGCTGAGTTCACGTTTGGAGCAAGCGCCAGCGATCCTCCGGGGCCGTCTGCGAGCGAACGCGGTCGGCCAAGGTCCGGCGGCCGAACCGGCGCAGGTCGTCATTGAAGTCGCCAAGGCTGGGCGCCAGCACCATGGTCTCGACGCACTGGCCCTGCGCGCGCCGGGCCAGTCGCGCGACTGCCTGGTGTCCGGCTGGGTCATTGTC
Source organism: Phenylobacterium sp. (assembly GCF_041916435.1). Taxonomy (GTDB): domain Bacteria; phylum Pseudomonadota; class Alphaproteobacteria; order Caulobacterales; family Caulobacteraceae; genus Phenylobacterium. Next base: position 31,502 of record NZ_JAYRZM010000007.1, read on the forward strand.
GCGAACCAGATAGAGCCGGCGCAGGCCCGACGGCAGGATGAGCGCCGCGAGATGCGCCGCCGAGCCGGCGGCCACCATCGGCAGCCGCGGGGCGGCCTGACGGAGGGCGAGGAGGGTCTCGACGCCTTCGCCGGCGGCCAGGACGGAGGTCGCTGAACCGAACCGGATCCCATAGCCGCGGAGCTCGCCCATCGCGCGGCGCGGCGAGGCGAGCTCGGCCTTGTCGGCGCTCGCAGGATCAAGCCAGGTGCGCAGGACGCCGGTTTGGCGACCCGAAAGGTCGGTCACGGCGCACAGCAGGGCTGGCGCGGCGGACGGCGTGTCGGGTCGGTCGTCCGGCCCAGCGCGATAGTAGCAGTGCGGGTGGAAGCGCAGGGCAGCGCAGTCGGCGAGATCGCTCAGGCCACGACGACGCAGATAGGTCTCCGCGAGCGTGCCGCGGAAGGGCCGGGCCATGGCGAACAATCGCCGCGCCGCCTCGGCCGAACCGCGTGACGCCTGGCGCGCCGATGGGACAGGTGAGGGTTCGACCATGGGCGGCAGCGCGAGGAACCGCCGCGCTTCGTCCAGGGTGTCGCGCAACCGCGGCAGGTTTTGGCGGAGGGCGATGAGATCGAGCAGGTCGCCGTGTTCGCCCGTGGCCGCGTCGGTCCACTTGCCGACGCCTTCGCCATCACCGGGTGCGGAGAGGCGGACATAGAGGCTGCGCCCGGGCCGATTGGAAAGATCACCCACGAGCCAATAGGCGCCCTCGCGGCGGCCGTTCGACAGATAGCGCCGGCAGACCGCCTCGGCGTCACGCGCCAGGCGACGGGCCAGCTCGGAGGCGTCTTGAGCCATGTAGTGGACCTTCCTGCAAAGACAGAGGGGCCCGCCGGACGGCGGGCCCCTCGAGGCCGAAGGGGGGAGTTCGGCCTATTCGGCGGCGTGTGCGTGGGGGGCTGCCGAATGGTCGTCAGCTTCGGCCGTCGCGTCGTCCGGGTCGACGACCGGTTCGTTCGCTGCAGCCGCCGTTTTCACGTCCGCCGGCAGGCCCGACGTCCGCAGGGGCTCCGGAAGCCAGCCGGATCCCGCCAGGAGCTGCTCGGCCTCGGCGACCATGTCGTCCTTCTTGAAGGCTTCGATCCGGCTCGCCGCCGCCGCGCCCTTGGCCTCGCGCACGGCCAGCAGGATGCGGGCCTTGGTCACCCGACCGAGATAGGTTCCGGCCGTCGGCGCCCAGCCGGCGGCGGCCATGTCGAGGCGCAGGACCTCGGCGAGGCGGTCGGCGTGCGCGATGGCCTTGGGCCGGCGGTTGTAGGGCTCGATCGTCGCATTGACGGTCAGCGCGACGCAGTGCGCGAAGAGCGCCTGGCGGCTGTCGTCCTCCCAGCCGCCGAGCGTCTCCCATAGCTCGGCCGGCTCCTTGGGCAGGTGGTCGGCCCAGGCGTGGTGACGCGCCTCCACCGCCCGGGCCGAAGCGGTCTCCGCCAGGCCCGGCGCCTGGGCGGCGAACCCCGCGCTCTTGGCGTCCATCTCCAGGCAGGTGTCGGCCGAGAAGCGGTAGAACAGCTTCAGGCAGAGCGCATGGAGGGCGGCCACGAAGGCGATGTGGGGATCGCCGGCCAGGGCGTCACGCAGCGCCAGGGTGCGGTGGGCGGTGAGCTCGGCCACCAGACGGTCGGGCAGGGCGCGCAGGCCCTCGTCAGCCTCGTCCGGCTCGCCGGCCGCGACCGGAGCTGCGGCGCGATCATGCTCGCTTTCGGCGCCATCGTCGTCCGCCGAGCCGCCATCGGCCTCGGCGCCGGGTTCCGCGGCAGGCGGCGCCTCGTCCTCCGGGCGCACGAACCCCCGTTCGACGTGCAGGCCGCCGCCCGCGTCGATGCTGACGAAGACGCCAGCCCGCGCCACGTCTTCGGCCGCGTAGAGCACCGGGCGGTCCTGCAGGGCCTCCAGAGCCGCCTCGATCTCGCCGAAGCGCTCGTCGACCTCGACGGGCAGGTCTTCGGTCTCGGCCCACGTCTCTTCGAGCCGCTCGTACTCCGCCTTCAGCGCGTCGCGGGTGGCGACCTCCTCATCGCTCAGCGCGACGATGTCGCCGCTGAGCCGCCTCAGGCCGAGCGTGTGGCCATAGGGGAAGGTCACGGCCGCCTCGGTCCACTTCCAGCCTTCGGCGCGCAGGGCCTCGGCCTCGAGATCGAGCCGCTCGACCACCAGCCGCTCCAGCAGGGCGGGGTCCTGCAGCCAGCCGCCGTCGTCGCCCTGGAAGAGGTCGCGCATGATGGCGCCGCCGGCCTCCTCGTAAGCCGCGCCGACGAACTGGGCCCGCCGGTCGGAAGCCCGCACCGCGCCCTCGGTCAGCAGCCGCCGGATCTGGTAGGGCTCCCTGGAATAGGTCCGCGACAACGCGTCGTAGACCTGCTCCTGGCGCTCGTGATCCGGATTGACGGTGAAGGCCATCAACTGGTCGAGGCTGAGGCCGTCCTCGGCATAGACCTCGAGCAGGCGCGGCGAGACCGCGGCCAGGCGCAGCCGCTGGCGCACCACCCCGGCCGAGACGAAGAAGGCCGCGGCGATCTCCTCCTCGGACTTGCCCTTCTCGCGCAGCGCCTGGAAGGCGCGGAACTGGTCGAGCGGGTGCAACGGCGCGCGCTGGACGTTCTCCGCCAGGCTGTCCTCTTCAGCCAGGCCGACTTCGCGCACCACGCAGGGGACGGGCGCATTCCTGGCCAGACGCTTCTGCTTAACCAGCCGCTCGAGCGCCCGGTAACGCCGCCCGCCGGCGGGGATCTCGAACATGCCGGTGGGAGCGCCGTCGGCGTCGAGCACCGGCCGCACGGTGAGGCTCTGCAGCAGGGTGCGCCGGGCGATGTCCTCGGCGAGCTCCTCGATCGAGACGCCGGCCTTGATGCGCCGGACATTGGCTTGGCTCAGCACCAGCTTGTCGAACGGGATGTCCCGCGAGCTGGAGAGCTGGATCTTCTGGACCTTGGTCATGGTGGATCTCCATGACGGGCCGGCCGGGAGCCTTTCTCTCGGCCTTCGACCCGTCATGAAGCCCTTCCCGCCCTCTCACTCCCCACGGCCGGCCGCCGCCGGCTGGAAGCCGAGCAGGAAATCCGCGGCCTTCGACGCTGAGCTGGCCGCGCGGACGATGGCGCGGTTGTCGCCGCGGAGAATCTCGAGCCAGGCGCCCAGGTAGTCCGCATGGCGCACGGTAGGGACGATGCCGAGTGAGGCGCAGGCGAAGGCGCTCGCCATCTCGGCCACTAGCTCCTCCTTGGCGTAGGAGGCCGAGCCGAAGGGGCCGGACTGATCGCGACTGAGGCGAGAGCCATGCCCGGTCCAATGGCCGAGCTCGTGCAGGGCCGTGCGATGCCAATTGATCGGCTCGAAGAAGGCGTCCGGTCGCGGCACCTGCACATAATCGTGCGTCGGACTGTAGAAGGCGCGGTCGCCGCCGATCCGGAAATCGGCCCTAGTGGCGCCGATCAGGGCCTCGGCTTGCGGCAGGAGGAGGCCCGGCGGGATTGGCTTTGGCGGTGGGGCGACCTGGTCGGAAAGGCCCTCGCACTGGTCGATGTTGAACACCGTGAAGCGTTTGAGGAAGAACACAGCGTCCGGCGCGCCGCCCTCTCGCTCGGCGCGGCGGCGTTCGGCATCCGGCGTGAAGCGGTCGGCGTAGACGACCGTCACGCCATGTTCGCCCTTGCGGACGGCGCCGCCCGTGGCGAGGGCCTGGCGAAACGTCAGCCACGCCGGGCTGCGGAAGCCGAAGTCCGCCAGGGCCTGCCATAGGATGAGCACATTGATCCCGGAATAGCGTCGCCCGCTTGTCGCATTGATCGGCATGGCGAGGGGCGTCTTGGCGCCTCCGCGCCAAGGCTGGACCCAGGGAAGCCGGCCGGCCTCCAACTCGGTGATGATCTTGTCAGTGATCTCCTGATAGAGGCTCGCGCGGCCTTGGCCGGCGCGCGCCTGAGCAGTGGGGGATGCCATCGCACGTCTCCGCGACGGGCGCCGCGAGCCTCCCTCGCAGCCACGAACCCGTCACGAAGGCGCCCAGCCCCTCTAACTCTGTCGCCGCGCCATTCAGCCGGGATCGGAGATGACACGCGCAGGGCTGAGGGCCGAGACGAGATCGTCGTGCTCGACCGTCCGCACCTGCCGGGCGACGTTCAGCCTAATGAAGAGGTGGGTGGCGCCGTCCCGGGCGGCGGCTTTCCAAGCTGCGGCCGCCGTGGCGAGGCTCGTCGTCGCTCCGCAGGTGACGACCCTGTCGCCGTCCTGCGCCGCGACAAGACAGACGAAGTTGCCGGCGGCGTTCGGCAGCGCGTCCGGCTGGGCCAGGCGGAAGCGATAGATAGCGCCTGACGCGCCACGAAGGTCCATGATGGGCTGCACGGCCATTAGATAGCAGGCCGTCGCCGCGGAGAGCACCCCGTTCGCAGCTGTAGCTTGCGCGGGCTCCTAGGCGGCTCGGCGACCATTACCCTGAGGGTCGGCAGGGTTCGCAGTCATGACTTCCAGCCATTTCCACCCGGCGTACTTGTCGCCAGTGTGCCGCAGGTGCGTATAGCGCTTGAGACTGGACCAGGAGCGGTGGCCTGAAACCGCGGCGACATGGGGGATGTTCAGCCCCATCTCGAAGAGCCGCGAGACGCCATCATGACGAAGGTCGTGGAAATGCAGGTCCTCGATGCCGAGGAACTGACAGGCGCGCGTAAACGACGCGCCAATCGCGTCGGCGCTGTAGGGGAAGATCTCGGCGGTCTTGCGCGGCATCGACTGAACGATGCGGAGCGCTGTCTCGGGCAGGTCGCACCAGACGTCGTTTCCGATTTTCTCGCCAGGGTTCTTCATGTCGCGGACCAGGATACGGCTGCCCACTTCGTCGAGCCCCGTCCATTCGACGCGCGTGATCTCCTCGAGGCGTCGGGTCGAGAACAGCGCGTAGGCGATGATCTTCTGCATCGGCGATGAGCGGGGCCGCCGCTTCTGGCGCTCGCCGAAGTGCGTCAGCAGCTTGTCCAGCTCATCCAGCGTGGGGCGCCGGTCACGCTCGCGGCTCTTGGTGGTGAGACCAAGCCGCTTGGCGACGATGAAGGCGTCTTTCATCGCCTGCGGGTCCAACGGATATCCCCAGGCGGGCCGGGCAATGGCGAACACCGCGCCCAGGTGAGACAGATAGTTGGCTACGGTCTGGGGCTGAACCTTTGCGGCCAAGCTCCGGGCGAGGGCGATCACATGCGGGCTGCCGATCTGCGAACAACGCATCTCGGCGATGTCGTAGGTCTTGATCGCCTTCAGAACCTGCGCCTTGGTTCGCCCGATGGCCTTAAGGGACTCGTCGACATAGCGATCGATGACAGTCGCGAGCTTCGGGTCCTCGATCTTGGCGCGCTCGAGGCCGCCCGGCCTGCCCAACTCGGACTCTCGCCGTTCCAGCCACGCGGAGGCCGCCTGGCGGCGGTCAAACGTGCGGGTTTCACGATGGACAATGACGCCGCCGCGCTTGATGACCAGCTGGGCGTTGTACCCCGTTGATCCGTCCTTCCGTTTCCGGGCGACAATCGTTCCCATCGATCTGTCCAATCTGCTGGCGGGACGCGGTACAACATGAACGTCGATGGTACTGCATTGCAGTACCTAAGGCCGAAAAATGGTACAACATGAGCCATAATCGGCCAAAATGATTTGAACGAGCAAACGAAGAAGTGACTGAAAAACTACGACAAAATACGACGCAGTACGCTTCTCGGCTCTCCATTGCACCGATGATGGACTGGACCGACAGGCATTGCCGCAGCCTGCATCGGGTGCTGTCGGCGCGGGCGCTGCTCTATACGGAGATGGTGACCACCGGCGCGGTGCTGCACGGCGATCGCGAGCGGCTGCTGGGCTATGACCCGGCCGAGCATCCGGTGGCGCTGCAGTTGGGCGGCTCCGAACCGGCCGAGCTGGCGCAGGCGGCCAGGATCGGCGAGGACCTGGGCTACGACGAGATCAACCTCAACGTCGGCTGCCCGTCAGACCGGGTGCAGTCCGGCCGCTTCGGCGCCTGCCTGATACGCGAGCCGGAGCTGGTGGCCGAGTGCATGGCCGCGATCAACGCGGCGGTGAAGGTTCCGGCCACGGTCAAGTGCCGGATCGGCGTGGACGACCAGGACCCGGAAGAGAGCCTGTTCTCGCTGGTGGACCTGTGCGCCAAGGCCGGCGTGAGCGTCTTCATCGTCCATGCGCGCAAGGCCTGGCTGAAGGGCCTGTCACCCAAGGAGAACCGCGACGTGCCGCCGCTGGACTATCCGCTGGTCTACCGGCTGAAGCGCGAGCGGCCCGGCCTGCACGTTTCGATCAACGGCGGCGTCGCCTCGCTGGACGAGGCGAAGGCGCACCTGGAGCACGTGGACGGGGTGATGCTGGGCCGGGCGGCCTATCACACCCCCGACATCCTCGGCGCGGCCGACCGGCGCATCTTCGGCGAGGACGCGGCGGACGTCGGCCCGTTCGAGGCGGTGGAGCGCTATCGGCCCTACATGGCCGGCGAGCTCGCGCGCGGCGTCCACCTGGCGGCGATGACCCGGCACATGCTGGGGCTGTTCCACGGCCGGCCGGGCGCCAGGGCCTGGCGGCGGATCCTGACCGTCCACGGCGTCAAGCCCGGCGCGGGCCTGGAGGTGCTGGACGCGGCGCTGGAGGCCGTGTCGGCGGCGCGCGACCTAGGGGCGCAGGATCAGGGTGGTGGGGGTGGCCTCGAAGCCGGAGAGGCGGCCTAGGTAGGTCATGCCCAGCAGCGAGGCGTCCAGGCCGTCCTCGATCACCAGGGCTTCGACGTCGTCGATGCGCGCGCCGGCGATCGACACCGAGGCGAGCTTCACGGCCGCGGCGCGCGTCTGGCCGTTGGCCGTGGTCACGCGGTAGGCGTAGTTGAGATCCTTGACGTCGAAGCCGAGGCGTTCGGCGTCCTGGCGGGTGAGCGCCACGGCGCTGGCGCCGGTGTCCACCAGGAAGCGCACGGCCTTGCCGTCCACCTTGGCCTCGGCCCAATAGTGGCCGTCGACGGCCTTGGTCACCGACGCGGCGGAGCCGCCCGGATCGACCTGCGCGACCGCCGCGCGCATCGGCGGATGGGCGTCGCGCCCATCCAGCACCACCACAGCCTTGGCCGCGCCATAGGCCGACACCGCGGCCGTGACGGCTAGCGCCGTGAACCTGAGCATTTCGACACCCCGCCCCATCAAAGGCCTGGACCGTTCTCGGCCCCATTGCGGTCACAATAGGCCGGGCGGGGTTTGCAACCGGTGAATCAGGTCGCGGCCGAATCCGAGCGGGGGTTGAGCGCGCGTTCCGGCCTCAGAACATCGCCAGCTTTTCGGGGCGGATGCGGGCGCGGCGCGAGGGCAGCTCGGCCATGATCGCCTCGCGCTCGGCCTCGCTGAGCCTGGCCCAGCCGGCCACCTCGGGCAGGGCGCGATAGCAGCCCATGCACAGGCCGCTCTCGCCGTCGACGACGCAGACCTTCACGCAGGGGGTCTTGATGGGGGCGGGGGGACGATCGGTCATGACTGGGGCAGAGCGTAGGTCACCGTGGCCTGGGCCGCCAGCCGCTCGGGACCCTCGGTCCAGATGCGCACGTCGCACACCGCCGAGCGGCGTCCCAGGCGCAGCAGGTCGGCGTCGGCGTGGATGTCGCCGGGCGCCGCGCCGCGCAGGAAGTTAATCACCAGCGAACTCGTCACCGCCATCAGCTCCTCGCCCCGGTGGGCCAGCACCAGGGCGTAGGCGGCGGTGTCGGCCAGGCTCATCAGGGTCGGCCCGGAGATCACGCCGCCGGGGCGCAGCATCCCCGGACCGTAGGCGCGCACCATGCGCACGCGGCCCGGCTCGGCGACGCGCACGCGGGGCATCTGGTCGGGCGCGGCCTCGGGGAAGGCGCGCTGGAGCAACTGGTTGACGCCCTCGGCGTCGAGCTTGAGCGTAAGATCGACCATGCCGTCTCATGCCCCGACGGGACGAACATTACAAGGTCTTCATGTTGCTTGATTTACACTTTAACGACATGGATGATTATTAATGTCTTGGCGATATTATTGCCTCGAATTCATTTGAAGAACTGTCGGGTGGCGAGCAGTTTCCCCTCATCGAAATTCGAGGGAGCAACGCCATGAGCACCGTAGCCACCGCCATCGCCGCCGTGGGCCTGATCGCCGCCACTTCCGGCGCGGCGCTCGCCGCCGGCCAGGTCACCGACATGGACTACCTGAAGGCCAGCCGCTGCCGCGGGCTCGACGCCTCGGGCAAGCTGAGCCCGGTCGATTCCAAGGCGCTGGACTCCTACCTGAAGGCGGCCGAGCCGACGCGGTCGGTCGTCGTCCTGCAGCGCGCCCAGATCGAGGAGACCAAGGCCAAGCGCGAGGCGCGCTACCAGGACAGCCGCGATCGCCTCAACGCCGAGCTGACCGGCCCCTGCATGGCCTACATGGGCGCCTCGCCCGCGGCCACGGCCAGCGCGAAGGGCGGCGAGACCCTGCAGAACTGACCCTTTCCCGCACCCCTTTTGGCGGGGCCCCACCCCGCCAAATCCGGTCCGACGCCGGACCCCCTGGCGTCGAGCCGCTGTCGCTAACTTTCAAGGCGCGTCCGTTGCGGACGCGCCGTCTTTTTGTTGCGCAGGCCCTATAGTCGGGAGGACATGACGATCCTGATTCCGGGCGAGACGCACTGGCGCAAGGCGCGCGCGTCCCGAGCCGCCTTCCTTGTGGACGCCGAGTCCTATTTCACCGCGGTGTTCGAGGCCCTGCGCCGCGCGCAGCGCTCGGTGCTGCTGCTGGGCTGGGGGTTCGACCCGCGCACGCGCCTGTTCCCGGACGGCAGCGAGGGCGACCATGATCCCGACGAGATCGGCCGCATTCTGCTGAGCCTGTCGCGGGCGCGGCCGGACCTGGACATCCGGCTGCTGATCTGGCGTTCGGCCCTGCCGATCAGCGCCTCGCAGGACTTCTTCCCGCACCGGGCCAGGGGATGGTTCCGCGGCTCGCGCATCCGCTTCCGCCTGGACGCCGCGGTGCCGCTGGGCGGCTGCCATCACCAGAAGGTGCTGGTGGTCGACGACAAGGTGGCCTTCTGCGGCGGCGCGGACCTGGGGGTGGACCGCTGGGACACGCCCGGCCACCTGGACGACGATCCGCGCCGGATCATGCCCACCCACGTGCTGCATCCGCCGCGTCACGACGTGATGATGATGGTGGAGGGCGAGGCCGCCCGCGCCCTGGGCGACCTGGCCCGGGCCCGCTGGACGCGGGCGACCGGCGAAGAGCTGTCGCCCGTCGAAGGCGGCGGCGAATGCTGGCCGGCGCAGATCCCGGCGCATCTTCGCGACGTGGACGTGGCCATCGCGCGGACCATGCCCGCCTGGCGCGGCGAGCCGGAGGTCGCCGAGCTGCGCCAGGCCAATCTGGCGGCCATCGCCAGCGCCAAGTGGCTCATCTACCTGGAGAACCAGTATTTCACCTCGCCGGTGGTGGCCAAGGCGCTGGCCGATCGCCTGGCCGAGCCGGACGGGCCGGAGGTGGTGCTGGTCTCCACCGGCCGCAGTCCGAGCTGGTTCGACCAACTGACCATGGACCGGGCGCGGGCGGTGATGCTGCGCCGCCTGCACGCGGCGGACCGCTACGGCCGCTTCCGCGCCTATTTCCCCGACACCGCCGGCGGGCGGAAGATCGTGGTGCATTCCAAGCTGGCGGTGATCGACGACCGGATCGCCTGGGTCGGCTCGGCCAACCTCAACAACCGCTCGGGCGGTTTCGACACCGAGTGCGAGCTGCTGGTCGAGGCGCCGGACGAGACCGCGCGCATGGCCCTGTCGGCGCTGCGCGACCGGCTGGTGGGCCATTTCCTGGGCTGCACGGGCGATGCGGTCGCCAAGGCCCGGCTGGAGCGCGACGGCCTGATCGGCGCCATCGAGGCGCTCAACGACGCCCGGCGGCTCTCGCCGATCCCGACGCGGAACATGACGCCGCTGGGCGACTTCATCGCCGTCTCGCACCTGGGCGATCCCCTGGGCGTGGCCGACAGTTGGCGGCCGTGGCGGCGCAGGGCGCGGGTCCGCGCGGCGCTCAGGGCCCTGTCGGCGCCGGCCCACGATCAGGCGGCGACATCGAAGTCCATCACCAGCGGCAAGTGATCGGACGCCACGCGCGTCAGCGGATCGGCCGGGGCGAAGACGTCCTGCACGACGATCTGCCGGCTGACGAACAGGTGGTCGATCCGCAGCATCGGGAAGGTCGAGGGGAAGGTGGCGTTGGGCGAGGGCCGCGGCGACAGCTTGCGCGCGGCGTGCAGCCGGGCGGTCAGCGCCCGGTAGACCACCGAGGAACTGGTGGCGTTGAAATCGCCCAGCAGGATCGTCGCGCCCTCGCAGCGCGGATCGCCGAGCCAGGCGGGGCCGGCCAGGTGCGCCGCCTGCAGGTGCTGTTCGCGCGGCACCAGCCCCAGGTGGGTGTTGATGACCTGCACGGGCGCGCCGCCCACCTCGACCTCGATCCACAGGGCGCCGCGCGGCTCCAGGGCGGCGATCCGCGGGTGGCCGGGCAGGGCGCCGACCTTGACCTTGCGCTCGGGCAGGCGGGTGAGCACCGCGTCGCCGTAGAGCTCCTCCTCGACCCTGAGCGCCGGGTGGAAGTGGAAGGCCATGTCCAGCCGGCGGGCGATCTCGTGGGCCTGGTCGACGCCGTTGGTGCGCAGCCGGCCGACGTCCAGCTCCTGCAGGGCGACGATGTCGGGCTCGAGCCTGGCGATCACCTCGGCCACCCGGGCCACGTCCAGGCGGCGGTCGACGCCGACGCAGCGGTGGACGTTGTAGGTGAGGATGCGCGGCATGGGCGCGCAGTGGTGGGCCGGACCGCCTTGCGATGCAAGCGGCTCTTCGCCTGCAAGCGGTTGTGCGCGCCGATCGCAGGAAACGCCTTACGTTGACGTTAGCGTCATCTTCCCAAGCGTCCGCCTTCCGCCTATGGTCCGCGCCGCCGAAAGAAGCGCCGCTTGGGAGCCATTCATGAACCTCGACTTTTCGCCCGAAGACATCGCGTTCCGAGAGGAGGCGCGCCGGTTCATCGCTGAGAACTATCCCAAGGCCCTGCGCGACAAGCAGGACCGCGGCGAGACGCTCGGCAAGGAGGACTATCTGTCCTGGCACCGGATCCTGGCCAAGAAGGGCTGGTCCACGCCGTCCTGGCCGAAGGAATGGGGCGGCACCGGCTGGACGCCCACGCAGAAGTACATCTGGTCCGAGGAACAGGCCCGCGCCGACACCATCGGCATCCTGCCGTTCGGCGTGTCGATGCTGGCGCCGGTGATCTACACCTTCGGCACCCAGGAGCAGAAAGAGACGTTCCTGCCGGGCATCCGCGACGGCCTGGTGTGGTGGTGCCAGGGCTATTCCGAACCCGGCGCGGGTTCGGACCTGGCCAGCCTGAAGACCAAGGCCGAACGCATCACCGGCGACGACGGCAAGGAATACTACCTGGTCAACGGCCAGAAGACCTGGACCACGCTCGGCCAGTTCGCCGACTGGGGCTTCTTCCTGGTCCGCACCGACCCGAACTCCAAGCCGCAGTCGGGCATCTCCTTCCTCCTGGTCGACATGAAGACCCCGGGCATCGAGGTGCGGCGCATCACGACCCTGGAGGGCGGCCACGAGGTCAACGACGTCTTCCTCGACAACGTGAAGGTGCCGGTCGAGAACCGCGTCTTCCACGAGAACCAGGGCTGGACCTGCGCCAAGGCGCTGCTCGCCCATGAGCGCACCGGCATCGCCGGCGTCGCCCGCTCCAAGCGCGGCTTGGAGCGCATCCGCCAGATCGCCACGACCGAGCTGTCGGACGCGGGCGCCCCGCTGCTCGCCGACCCGTTCTTCAAGCGCAAGGTGGCCGAGCTGGAGATCGACCTGACGGCGCTGGAGTTCACCGAGCTGCGCACCCTGGCCGGCGAGTCGAGCGGCAAGGGCCCGGGGCCGGAATCCTCGATCCTCAAGATCAAGGGCACCGAGATCCAGCAGCGCCTGCAGGAACTGGCCCTGGAGGCCGCCGGCCACTACGGCGCGCCGTTCGGCCACGGGATCGGCCACAACGCCGGGATCGGCCCGACCTACCTGCAGGACGCCAACGGCCTCTACTTCAACGGCCGCAAGACCTCGATCTACGGCGGCTCCAACGAGATCCAGCGCAACATCATCGCCAAGATGGTGCTGGGCCTCTGATCGCCCCGGGGAGGGCGTCCAGCCCTCCCGTTCGGCCCATTTCGGGCTTGACCGACGCTAGGCAGGCGCCGTCGAGGTAGGTTTCGACCGGACGCCAGAACAGACATCCCGCCCGGCCCGCAAGGGCGCGCGGCCAGGAGGAGACAAGAACAGTGGATTTCAGCTTCACCGAAGAACAGTCGATGCTGCGCGACACGGTCGCGGCCTATCTGACCGACAACTACGGCTTCGACGCCCGCCGCGCGGCGGTGGCCAGCGACGCCGGCTGGCGACCCGAGGTCTGGAAGGCCTTCGCCGATGAGCTCGGCATCCTGGGCGCCTCGTTCTCGGAAGAGCTGGGCGGCCTGGGCGGCGGCCCGATCGAGAACATGGTGGTCATGGAGGAGTTCGGCAAAGCCCTGGTGGTCGAGCCCTATCTCGGCACCGTGGTGATCGGCGGCGGCTTCATGAAGCACTCCGACTACGCCGGCGCGGCCGACGTGATCGGCAAGATCATCGGCGGCGAGATGACCATCGCCTTCGCCTTCGCCGAGCCGCAGGCCCGCTACACCTGGCAGGACCTGAAGACCACCGCCAAGAAGGACGGCGCCGGCTATGTGCTGAACGGCGCCAAGGCCGTGGTGATCGGCGCGCCGTGGGCGACCCATCTGGTGGTGACCGCCCGCACCGGCGGCGGCCAGCGCGAGGCCCAGGGCGTGTCGGTGTTCCTGGTCGACAAGTCGGCCAAGGGCGTGATCACGCGCGACTATCCCACCGTCGACGGCCTGCGCGCCTCGGAAGTGACCTTCGAGAACGTCGCCCTGGGCGCCGACGCCCTGATCGGCTCCGAAGGCCAGGGCCTGCCGCTGGTGGAGAAGGTGCTCGACGAGGCCGTCGTGGCCACCTGCGCCGAAGCCTGCGGCGTGCTTCGCAAGCTGCATGAAGGCACCCTGGAATACACCAAGCAGCGCAAGCAGTTCGGCGTGCCGATTTCCAGCTTCCAGGTGCTGCAGCACCGCATGGTCGACATGTTCATCCAGATGGAGCAGTCGATCTCGATGACCTACATGGCCACGATCAAGCTTGGCGACAGCGACATCGAGCGGGCCAAGGGCGCCTCGGCGGCCAAGGTGCAGATCGGCAAGGCCTGCAAGTTCGTCGGCCAGAACGCCATCCAGCTCCACGGCGGCATGGGCATGACCGACGAAATGGCCATCGGCCACTACTTCAAGCGCGCGACCATGATCGAGAGCGCGTTCGGCTCGACCGACCACCACCTGGCCCGCTACGAGGGCCTGTCGCTGGGCAAGGCCGCCTAGGCGGGATGGGCAAGGAGGCCCACGTCCGTGCGGTCCTGGCGGACGGCGCGGACGAGGGCCGCCTGCAATACGAGCCCCCGAAGCTGATCTTCCGCGGCGCGGCGCGACGGGTGTTCGACGCCGCCGCCCTGGCCGGCGTGCGCGCCGAGGGCGGGGATCTGGTGCTGGCCGACGGTTCGCGCTTCGGTCTCGGCGCAAAAGCCGCGGAGAGCTGGGCCCAGGCGATCCTTCATCCGAAGAGCCGGCTCGACAAGCTGGGCGTCAAGCCCGGCCAGCGGGTGGCGATCCTGGGCGTGGACGACGCCGGCATCGCCGGCGAGGTCGCCGGGCGCGGCGCCGTGCTGGCGCACGACCTTTCGGGCCTGGACATCCTCTTCTACGGCGCTGACGACGCGGCCGCCCTGGCGCGGATCGGCCAGCTGGCCCCGGCCCTCGCGCCGAGCGGGGCGATGTGGGTGGTCTCGCGCAAGGGCAAGGCCGCCACCATCAAGGACGTGGAGGTCATGGCCGCGGCCAAGGCCCATGGCTTGGTGGACAACAAGGTCTGCGCCTTTTCCGACACCCTGACGGCGCTGCGCTTCACCCGCCGCCGCAGTTGAGGCGGGGCGACGCCGCCGTCTCGGGAACCGGGCGGCCCTCCCGTTGTGTCGGCGGCGCATGTTCGCGGAAGAATCGTCGACCGGCCGCCGGGGCCGCTTGCGGAGCTTGTTGGAACCGGGCTTAAGGCGCCCATGCCGCTCCGCGACTTCGCCCTGATCGTTCTCGTCTGCCTGGTGTGGGCGTCGAACAACATCATCAGCAAGTTCGTGGTCAGCGTCATGGACGTGCCGCCCTTGTTCTATGCGGCGGTGCGCTTCGCCGTGGTGGCCGCGGTGGTGTTCCCCTGGCTGCGGCCGATGCCCCGGCCGCGCTGGCGGCTGATCGTCGTATCGCTCCTGATGGGCGGCGCCAGCTTCGCCTTCACCTTCATGGGCCTGAAGGCCTCTACGCCCTCCGCCGCCGCCGTGGTCATGCAGCTCGGCGTGCCGATGACCACCATCCTGTCGGTGCTGATGCTGGGTGAGCGGGTGCGCTGGCGCCGCGGCCTGGGCATCGCCCTGACCTTCGCCGGCGTGCTCTGCGTGATGTGGAATCCCGAAGGTCTGAAGCTGTCGGGCGGGCTGATCTACATCGTCATCTCGGGCTTCTTCGGCGCCCTCGGCGCGGTGATGATGAAGCAGATGGAGGGCGTGAAGCCCTTGCAGTTCCAGGCGTGGGTGGGGGTCTCCTCGTTCCCGCCGCTGGCGCTGGCCTCGGCGCTGCTCGAGCCCGGACAGGTGCAGGCCGCCCTCGGCGCGGGCTGGCCCTTCGTCGCGGCGGTGCTGTTCTCGGCCCTGGTGGTCTCGGTGCTCGGCCACACCACCTACTACGGCCTGATCCAGCGCCACGAGGCCAACCTGATCGCCCCGCTCACCCTGATCACGCCGCTGGCCACCATCGGCCTCGGCGTCCTGATCACCCATGACCCGTTCGGCTGGCGCATGGCGGTGGGCGCGCTGGTGGCGCTCAGCGGCGTGCTGATCATCGCGCTGCGGCCCAACCAGGTGATGCCGCTGTTGCTCGCCGTGCGAAACCGCGTGCAATAACCGGTCATGGACTTCATCGACGCGCCCTCGCCGAACTTCGACGCCCGCACCAGCCCGCCGGACATCATCGTCCTGCACTACACCGGCATGCGCACGGGCGAGGAGGCGCTGGAGCGCCTGCGCGACCCCGAGGCGAAGGTCTCGGCCCACTACATGGTCGAGGAGGACGGGCGCGTCTTCCGCCTGGTGCCCGAAGAGCGGCGCGCCTGGCACGCCGGCCGCTCGTTCTGGAAGGGCGTCACCGACGTCAACGCCGCCTCGGTGGGGGTGGAGATCGTCAATCCGGGGCACGAGTTCGGCTACCGGCCCTTTCCCGACGCCCAGATCGCCTCGGTGATCGCGCTGGTGGGCGACATCCGCTCCCGCTGGAGCGTGGACGACGCGCGGATCGTCGGCCACGCCGACGTCGCGCCCGAGCGCAAGGAGGACCCGGGCGAGCTCTTTCCCTGGAAGCGCCTGGCCGAGGCCGGCCACGGCCTGTGGGCCGAGCCGCCGCCAGCGCCCGGCGAGCCGCTGGGGGAGGGGGCCGAAGGCGCCGGCGTCTTCGCCCTGCAGGCGGGCCTGACGCGGCTGGGCTACGACAGCGCGCCGTCCGGCCAGTACGACGCGCACACCGCCGCGGTGGTCCGCGCCTTCCAGCGCCACTGGCGCCAGGAGCGGGTGGACGGGATCGCCGACGGCGAGACCCGCGCGCGGCTGATCGCGCTGTTGCGGGCGGCGGCCTGATGCATCCGGCGGCGGCGTTCAGGATCGAGGACCGGGCCGCGCTCTTGGCGTTCCTGGCCGAGCGGCCGTTCGTCACCCTGGCCGCCGCGCCGCAGGGACGCCCGCTGCTGGCCCACGCCCCGCTGGTCGTGCGCGACCTGCCCGAGGGCCTGGCGCTGGACTTCCACCTGTCCCGCAACAACGCCCTGGCCGGCCATGTGGCGCAGGGCTTCGCCGCCGTGGTCGCGAGCCTCGGGCCGGAAGCCTACGTCAGCCCCGACTGGTACGCCTCGGCCGACCAGGTCCCCACCTGGAACTACGTCGCCGTGGAGGCTGAGGGCCCCGTCGCGCCGCTGGACGAAGAGGCGACCATCCGGCTCCTCGACGACCTGTCGGCCCAGGAGGAGGCCCGGCTCAAGCCGAAACCTGCCTGGACGCGCGGCAAGATGAGCCCGGGCCGCTTCGAGGCGATGCTGAAAGGGATCGTCGGCGCCCGGCTCGCCGTCGAGCGGCTGGAAGGCACCTTCAAGCTCTCGCAGAACAAGTCGGCCGAAGACCGCGCCGGCGTCGTCCGCGCCCTGGCCGGCCGCCCGATCGGCGGGCTGATGGAGGAGCCGTCGTGAGCCTGGAACTCACCCGCGATCCCTTGGAGTGGCGCACCGAGCGGTTCGTCATGCGGCCGCTGGAACGGACCGACGCGCCGGAGCTGCTGGCGCTGTTCGGCGATCCGGCGGTGGTGGAGTTCATGGACATCGATCCGCTGGAGGATCTGGAGGAGGCCTACGGCGTCATCGACTGGGCCCAGTCGCGGCGGCGAGAGGGCCTTGGCGCGCGCTGGTCGATCCGGCCGGAGGGCGGCGGGCCGCTGATCGGCACCTGCGGCTTCAACACCCTGGAGCTGGAGCGCGGCCGGCGCGGCGAGGTGGCCTACGACCTGGCGCGGGCCTATTGGGGCAAGGGCGTGATGAGCGAGATCCTGCCCGAGCTGGTGGGCATCGGCTTCGACGGGCTGGAGCTGAGGCGGCTGGAGGCGTTCGTCACGCCGGGCAACGCGGCCTCCTGCCGGCTCTTGGAGCGGCACGGCTTCGCCCGCGAGGGGCAACTGCGCGACCACGGCTTCTGGAAAGGCCGCTTCTGGGACCAGTTCATCTACGCCCGGATCGATCAGCGGGCAGATTGACGCCGGCGGCCTTCGGCCCCACTTTCCGCGCGGATCAGACGGCCGGGCGGTCGCTCTCGCCGCAAGGCGGGGGAGGAAAGTCCGGGCTCCACTTCGACATGGCGGCGGGTAACGCCCGCCGGGGGCGACCCCAGGGATAGCGCCACAGAAAGCAAACCGCCTGCGCCTCGGCGCGGGCAAGGGTGAAAGGGTGCGGTAAGAGCGCACCGCGGCTCCAGCAATGGAGACGGCATGGCAAGCCCCGCCAGGAGCAAGACCGAATAGGGGCGCTGCGCCGGCTTCGGCCGGCAGGGCTGTCGTAGGCCCGAGGCGCCCGGGTAGGTCGCGAGAACCGTCCAGCAATGGGCGGTCCAGAGGAATGATCGCCGCGCCGGCGCTCGCCGGCGGCACAGAACCCGGCTTACAGGCCGTCTGATCCCTTCCATCCCCGCACGGACGAACGCCGCGCCGCTATACTTGGCGTGTTCGATGTATGTTCTGTGGAATATTTATGGGCGTTAACCATAACTCGCTGCGACATCTAGGTATTTGTCCCAAAATGGCGCTGAGAGTCATTGTGTCCCAATTCGTCCCGTGTTAACCCAAACACCATTCGCTAACCAAGCCGATCCGTCGCCCGTGGGGGCGCTGGCGACGACGTCGGGGTGAAGGGACCGGCGGCCGATGGCGGGGCCGCAAACAGGGGTTGGGGCGAGATGTTTCTCTCGACCTTCGAAAAGCAGCTGGACTCCAAACGGCGCCTGGTCGTGCCGCAGGATTTCCGCGCCGCCGTGTCCGGCCCCTTCGACGGCGTCTTCTGTTTCCCTTCCATCGAATCCGACTGTATCGAGGGCGGCGGCAAGGCCCTGTTCGACCGCTACGGCGGGGTGATCGAGGAGCTGGATTTCGGCGATCCCCTGCGCACGGCGCTGGAGACTTCGGTGCTGGGCGGCATGGCCAAGTTGTCGTTCGACACCGCCGGCCGCATCACCCTGCCGGAGACCCTGTGCGAGATGTTCGGCCTGACCGACTGGGTGGTGATCGTCGGCCTGGGGGAGCGGTTCCAGATCTGGGAGCGCGAGGCCTTCCAGGCGCATCGCGCCGCCCAGCGCGAGGCCGCCCGCGAGGGGCTGGCCCAGCTTCGCGCCCAGCAGCGCGCCGCCCGCGCGGCGGGAGGCGCGGCGTGAGCGAGCCCCATGTCTCGGTGCTGCTGGGTGACGTGGTCCGCGCGCTGGAACCCGCCCCCGGCAAGCTGATCATCGACGGCACCTTCGGCGCCGGCGGCTACACCCGCGCCTTCCTGGCGGCCGGAGCGGACGTGGTGGCCTTCGACCGCGATCCGACGGCGCGGCGGTTCGCCGAGGGGCTGGAGGCTGCGCGCTTCCGCCTGGTCGAGGCGCGGTTCTCGCAGATGGACGCCGAGCTGGGCGAGGGCGCGGCCGACGGCGTGGCTCTGGACCTGGGCGTCTCGTCCATGCAGCTCGACGAGGCCGAGCGCGGCTTCTCCTTCATGCGCGACGGGCCGCTGGACATGCGCATGGGCGCCGACGGGCCGACCGCCGCCGACATCGTCAACACAGCCGACGCCGCCGAACTCGCCCGCATCTTCTTCGTCTACGGCGAGGAGCGTCAGTCGCGCCGGGTGGCCGCCGCGATCGTGCGCCGGCGGACCGAAGCCCGCTTCGAGCGCACCCTGGACCTGGCCGAAGTGATCGAGCGCGCCCTGGGCGGGCGGCGCGGGGCCAAGGTGCATCCGGCCACCCGCTGCTTCCAGGGCCTGCGCATCGCGGTCAACGAGGAACTGAGCGAGCTGGAGGCGGGCCTCGCCGCCGCCGAGCGGGTGCTGAAGGCCGACGGGCGCCTGGCGGTGGTGACCTTCCATTCGCTCGAGGACCGGATCGTCAAGGGCTTCCTGGCGGCGCGGGCCGGGCGCACCCCGGCGGGCTCGCGGCACCTGCCGCCGGCCGAGGCCGGCGCGGCGCCCAGCTTCGAGCTTCTGTTCAACGGCGCGCGCTCGGCCTCCGAGGAAGAGATCGAGGCCAACCCGCGCGCCAGGTCGGCCAAGCTGAGGGCGGCGGTGCGCACGGCCGCCCCTGTGTGGAGGGCGGCGGCGTGAGCGTGCTGAATGCGAAAATCCGGGGCTTCCGGCTGATCGACGTGATCGCCGCGGCCCTGCTGATCGCCCTGGTGCTGGGCGTCTACCTGGCCAAGACGGTGGCCGGCAAGGAACGCGCCGAGATCGCCAGCGTCGAGCAGCAGATCCACCTGGAGAAGACGCGCATCCGCCTGATGCAGGCCGAGGTGGCGCACCTGGAGGAGCCCTCGCGCATCGAGCGGCTGGCGACGACCTACCTGCACATGGAGCCGGTGCAGGCCAAGCAGGAAACGACGCCCGCCGGGCTCACCGAGATCGCCGAGAGCGAGGCCAAACCATGAGCCTGCATCATTCCGGTCTTGGAGGCGTCTCTCCGCCCGGCCTGCGCTGGGTGTCTTCGCATTTGTGGCGCATCGAGCACGCCTTCGAGCGGGCGCGGGCCGCCGGCAAGGCCGAGGACGACACGCGCATCCGCATCTTCTTCGTCGCCGCCCTGTTCGCGGCCGGCTTCCTGACCCTGGCGGTGGGGGCGACGCGCGCGGCCCTGTTCGCCGACGCCGGCCGCAGCGGCGCCGCCTGGGCGGGCGGCGGGACCGCGCGGGCCGACATCGTCGACCGCAACGGCGAGCTGCTGGCCGCCGACCTGCCGCACTACGGCCTCTACATCGACTCCAGCGAAGTCTGGGACGTGGACGAGACCCGCCGTTCGATCCGCCGCGCCCTGCCGGAGGTGTCGCCGCAGCGCCTGGAGAAGGCCCTGCACTACGGGCGGCGGATGTACGTGATCGGCGGGCTGACCCCGGCGCAGAAGGCCGGCGTGCACGAGCTCGGCCTGCCCGGCGTGATCTTCGATCCCGAGCAGCGGCGGGTCTATCCGCTGGGCCACACCGCCTCGCACCTGCTGGGCTTCGCCGACACCGGCGGCCAGGGCTTGGCCGGCGCGGAACTGGCGCTGAACGACACCATCCGCGGCGCCGTCGCCAACCATCAGCCGGTGGCGCTGTCCATCGACCTGCGCGTCCAGGCGGCCCTGGAGGACGAGGTGCGCAAGGCCGCCCTGGAGTTCCATCCCAAGGGCGCCGTGGGCATCGTGACCAACGTCCACACCGGCGAGATCCTGGGCCTGGCCAGCTATCCGGACTTCGACCCGAACCGGCCGGGGGACTTCAGCGACGCCGATCGCCTCGATCGCGCCGCAGCCTCGGTCTACGAGATGGGCTCCACCTTCAAGGCCTTCACCGTGGCGATCGGCCTGGATACGGGCGTGGCCACGCCCAACTCCACCTTCGACGCGCGTCAGCCCTACCAGCTCGGCTACCGCACCATTCACGACTACCACGCCACCCATAAGATCCTGACCCTGGTCGAGGTCTTCCAGCACTCCTCGAACATCGGCACGGCCAAGCTCGCCGAGTCGATCGGCGGCGACCGCCTGAGCAGCTATTTCGAGGCGCTGGGCCTGACCAAGCCGGCCAAGGTGGAGCTGGAGGAGTCGGCCTATCCGCTGACGCCGAAGAAGTGGGACATGGATGCGGTGGCCTCCACCTCGTTCGGCCACGGCATCGCCGTGAGCCCGTTGGCCGTGGCGCGGGCCATGGGCGCGCTTCTCAACGGCGGCACGCTGGTGCCGCTGACCATCCGCAAGCTGGCTCCCGGCGATCGTCCGGACGGCCCGCGCGTGGTCTCCGAGAGGACCTCGGCGGAAATGCTGCAGATCATGCGCGCCAACGTCACCGGCGGCAGCGGCAAGAGCGCCAACGTGCCGGGCCTGTCCGTCGGCGGCAAGACCGGCACCGGCGAGAAGTACGAACCCTCGATCCGCGGCTACAGCCACGACAAGCAGGTCTCCTCCTTCGCCGCCACGTTCCCGACCGACGGGTCGGTCGACGCGCCGCGCTACTTCGTCATGATCCTGCTGGACGAGCCGCACGGCGACTCCGCGACCTACGGCTTTTCGACCGGCGGCTGGGTGGCCGCGCCGGGCGTCGGCCGGGTGATCAACCGCATCGCCCCGTTCCTGGGCGTGCCGCGCAGGTACGAACCGAAGCTGATCACCGCCCAGGCCGACCCGGCGACCATCGGGGAGGGGCTGTGAGCGCGCTGCTCTCATCCCTGGTCCGGCGCGACCTGACGGTCGATCCGATGATCGCGGCGGTCACCGCCGACAGCCGCAAGGCCGGTCCCGGCGTGCTGTTCGCCGCCCTGCCGGGGACCAAGGTGGACGGCCGCGACTTCATCCCCGCCGCCCTGGCGGCCGGGGCCGCGGCGGTGATCGCCGCCGAGGACACCGCCGAGCTTGCCGCGCCGCTGATCCGCACGCGCGATCCGCGCCGGCTCTACGCCCTGGCCGCGGCCGCCCTGCACGGGCGCCAGCCCGACACCTGCGTGGCGGTGACCGGCACCAACGGCAAGACCTCGGTCGCCGCCTTCTGCCGGCAGATCTTCAACCACGCGGGCCTGCGGGCCGCCAGCATGGGCACGCTCGGCGTACGCGCCACCGGGCCGGACGGCTTCGACGACCAGCTCACGCCCCCCGGCCTGACCACGCCGGACGCCGGCGACGTGGCCGCGCTGCTGGCCGCCTTGAAGGACCTCGGGGTGGAGCGCCTGGCGCTGGAGGCCTCGTCCCACGGCATCGACCAGCGCCGCCTGGACGGGGTGAAGCTGGCCGCCGCCGGCTTCCTGAAC
The DNA here is from genome assembly GCF_041916435.1 of Phenylobacterium sp. GTDB lineage: Bacteria > Pseudomonadota > Alphaproteobacteria > Caulobacterales > Caulobacteraceae > Phenylobacterium. The sequence goes on from NZ_JAYRZM010000007.1 coordinate 53,307, forward strand.
CTCACCCAGGACCACCTGGACTATCACGGCGATATGGCCAACTACCGCAAGGCCAAGCTGCGCCTGTTCGAGACGCTCCTGCCGCGCGGCGGGACCGCCGTGCTGAACGCCGATTCCGACGCCTTTCCGGCCTTCGCCGCCGCCGCGGTCCAGGCCGGCCAGACCGTCTTTTCCGTCGGGACGGCCGGGCAGGGGCTGCGCCTCGCCGAACGGGCGATGACGCCGCGCGGCCAGCGCCTCACCCTGGCCTACGACCGCCGTTCGTTCGAGGTCGAACTGCCCCTGGCCGGGGCGTTCCAGGCCGGCAACGCCCTGGTCGCGGCCGGCCTTTGCCTGGCGGCCGGCGTCGGGATCGATGACGTGGTCTCGGCCCTGGCGACGCTGCAGGGCGCGCCGGGCCGGCTGCAGCGCGTGGGGCGCGGCCCCCGGGGCGGCGAGGCCTATGTCGACTACGCCCACACCCCGGACGGCCTGGAGACGGTGCTGAAGGCGCTGCGCCCGCACGTGGCCGGGCGGCTGATCGTGGTGTTCGGCGCCGGCGGCGACCGCGACCGGGCCAAGCGCCCGCTGATGGGCGCGGCGGCGGCGAACTTGGCGGACGAGGCCATCGTGACCGACGACAATCCCCGCAGCGAGGATCCGGCCGCGATCCGCGCCGAGGTGCTGGCCGGCGCGCCCGGCGCGCGCGAGGTGGGCGACCGCCGCGAGGCGATCGGCGCGGGCGTCGCCGAGCTTTCCGAAGGCGACGTGCTGGTGGTGGCCGGCAAGGGCCACGAGCAGGGCCAGATCATCGCCGGCGTCACCCATCCCTTCGACGACGTGGCCGAGGTGGCCGCGGCGCTGGAGGCGGCCCATGGCTGAGCCGCTCTGGACCTCCGAGGAGATCGCCCAGGCCACTGGCGGCGCCGTGTCCGGCGGGGCGTTCGCCGTTTCGGGCGTGTCCATCGACACGCGCACGATCGAGCCCGGCGACCTCTTCGTCGCCCTGGCCGGCGCGCGCGACGGCCACGAGTTCGTCGGCCAGGCCCTGGCCAAGGGCGCGGCGGGCGTGCTGGCCGCCCGGCCGGTGGACGCCCCCGCCGTCGTCGCGCCCGACACGCTGAAGGCCCTGGAGGCGATGGGCGTGGCCGCCCGCGAGCGGGCGCCGCAGGCGCGCCGCGGCGCGGTGACCGGCTCGGTGGGCAAGACCAGCGTCACCCAGGCGGTGCGGGCGGGCCTGCTGCGCGCCGGCCGCGGCCACAGCTCGGTCAAGTCCTACAACAACCACATCGGCGTGCCGCTCACCCTGGCGCGGATGCCCCGCGACACCGAGCGGGCGGTGTTCGAGATCGGCATGAACCACGCCGATGAGATCCGGCCCCTCTCGCGCATGGTCCGGCCGCACGTGGCGGTGATCACCACCGTGGGCCCGGTGCACGTGGAGAACTTCGCCGAGGGCGAGCGGGGCGTGGCCCTGGCCAAGGCCGAGATCTTCGAAGGGCTGACGCCCGGCGGCCTGGCGATCCTCAACGCCGACAACGCATGGTTCGACCTGTTGAAGGCCGAGGCCGAGAAGGCGGGCGCGCGGGTGGCGAGCTTCGGGACGGGCGAGGGGTGCGACGCGCGGCTGACGGATTTCCGCGTCGCCGAGGGCCGCGCGGTGGTGAGCGCGCGCCTGCATGGCGAGCCCTTGGAGTTTCCGATCCTGCAGACCGGCTTCCACTGGGGGCCGAACAGCATGGCCGTGCTGCTGATGCTGGAGGCCCTGGAGGTGAGCCGCGCCGACGCGGTGGCCGCCCTCGGCGCCTTCGAGCCCCTGGCCGGCCGCGGGGCCGAGCGCCAAGTGCGCCTGGCCGGCGGCGCCTTCACGCTGATCGACGAGAGCTACAACGCCAATCCGGTGTCGATGGGCGCGGCCTTCGCCTCGCTCGGCGCGCGGCGGACCAAGGGGCGGCGTATCGTCGCGCTCACCGACATGCTCGAGCTTGGCCAGGACGCGCCCGCCTTCCACGCGGCCCTGGCGGGGCCTTTGGCCGAGGCCGGCGTCGATCTCGTATTCTGCGCCGGGCCGATGATGAAATCCCTCTGGGACGCCCTTCCGTCGACTCGTCGGGGCGGCTACGCCGAGACCGCTGAGGCCCTCGCGCCTCAGGTCGTCCGGGCCGTAGAGCCAGGCGATGTGGTGATGGTGAAGGGGTCCAACGGCTCGAAGGCCGGGGCGGTGGCGGCCGCCCTGGTCGAGGTCGACGCCGTGTCGGGGGAGACTGCCTGATGTTCTACTGGCTGTACGAGCAGGCTGCCGCCGGCGGGCATGTCCCGATCCTCAACGTATTGAAATACATCACCTTCCGCACGGGACTGGCGATCTTCACCGCCCAACTCGTGGTGGTGATGATGGGCTCGCGCTTCATCCGCTGGATGCAGGCCAAGCAGGGCAAGGGCCAGCCGATCCGCGCCGAGGGCATCGAGCGCCACGTGGTCGAGAAGGCCGGCACGCCGACCATGGGCGGGGTGATGATCCTGGCGGGCGTGTCGGTAGGCACGCTCTTGTGGGCCGACCTGACCAACATCTACGTCTGGGCCGTGCTGCTGGTCACCCTGGGCTACGGCCTGCTGGGCTTCCTGGACGACTACGCCAAGGTGACCAAGCAGACCACGGCCGGCATCTCCGGGCGCGCGCGGCTGTTCCTGGAGGCGCTGATCGCCGTGGCTGCGGTGACCATGCTGGTGCTGTGGGGCGCGCGGCCGCCCGAGGCGCCGAACCTGTCCACCTCGGTCGCCTTCCCGGTGTTCAAGGAGCTGCTGATCAATCTGGGCTGGTTCTACCTGGCCTTCGCCGCCTTCGTGATCGTCGGCGGGGCCAATGCGGTGAACTTCACCGACGGCCTGGATGGCCTGGCCATCGTGCCGGTGATGATCGCCTCGGCGGCGTTCGGCTTCATCGCCTACCTGGTCGGCAACTTCGTCTTCGCCCAGTACCTGCAACTCCACTTCGTGCCCGGCGTGGGCGAGGTGGCGGTGTTCTGCGGGTCCATGATCGGGGCGGGCCTGGGCTTTCTCTGGTACAACGCCCCGCCGGCCAAGATCTTCATGGGCGACACCGGCGCCCTGGCCCTGGGCGGGGCGCTGGGCGCGGTGGCCGTGGCCACCAAGCATGAGATCGTGCTGGGCATCATCGGCGGTCTCTTCGTCTTGGAGACCCTGTCGGTGATGATCCAGGTGGCCTCGTTCAAGCTGACCGGCAAGCGGGTGTTCCGCATGGCGCCGATCCACCACCACTTCGAGAAGCTGGGCTGGTCCGAGTCCACCGTGGTGATCCGCTTCTGGATCATCGCGGTGATGCTGGCGATGCTCGGCCTCGCCACCCTGAAGCTGCGGTAGGGGGGCGGCGCGCGCATGATCCCGGTCCGCGGATTCGAAGGCAAGACGGTCGCCGTGTTCGGCCTGGCCCGCACGGGCCTGACCGCCGCGCACGCGCTGGTGGCCGGCGGCGCCAAGGTCGCGCTCTGGGACGAAAAGCCGGCCGCCCGCGCCGCCGCCGAGGCCGAGGGCCTGCCGCTGGTGGACCTTGAGGCCGCCGACTGGTCCGAGTTCGCCGCCCTGATGCTGTCGCCGGGCGTGCCGCTGACCCATCCCAAGCCGCACTGGACCGTCGAGCGGGCCAAGGCCGCCGGGGTCGAGATCCTCGGCGACATCGAGCTCTTCGCCCGCACCGTGAACGCCGCGCCCGAGCACAAGCGGCCCAAGGTGATCGCGGTCACCGGCACCAACGGCAAGTCGACCACCACGGCCCTGATCGGTCACGTCTGCGCCGCGGCCGGCCGCGACGCGCGCATCGGCGGCAACATCGGCTTCGGCGTGCTCGGCCTGGACGACATGCACGGCGGGGCGGTCTACGTGCTGGAGCTGTCGTCCTACCAGCTCGACCTGACCTCGAGCCTGAAGCCGGACGTCGCCATCCTGCTCAACATCTCGCCGGACCACCTGGACCGCCACGGCGGCATGGACGGCTATGTCACGGCCAAGCGCCGGATCCTTCTGAACCAGGGCAAGGGCGACACCGCCGTGATCGGCGTGGACGATCCCTGGGGCCAGCAGATCTGCACCGAGATCACCGCCGCCAACCGCCGCACCATCGTGCCGATCTCGGCCAGCAAGGCGATCGGCCGCGGCGTCTACGCCCTGCAAGGCCTGCTCTACGACGCCACCGGCGAGCGGGCGGTGGAGGTCGCCGACCTTCTGCAGGCGCGCTCGCTGCCGGGCCGCCACAACTGGCAGAACGCCGCGGCCGCCTACGCCGCGGCGCGCGGCATCGGCCTGTCGCCCGAGGAGGCGGCCGACGGCCTGCTGACCTTCCCAGGCCTGGCGCACCGCATGGAGATGGTGGGTCAGATCGGCCGTGTGCGCTTCATCAACGACTCCAAGGCGACCAACGCCGACGCCGCCCGCCAGGCGCTGTCGAGCTATCCGAAGGTCTATTGGATCGCCGGCGGCCGGGCCAAGGACGGCGGCATCGACGACCTGGTCGATCTCTTCGGCCGCGTCGAGAAGGCCTATCTGGTGGGCGAGGCCGCGCCGGCCTTCGCCCGTACGCTGGAAGGCCGCGCGCCGAGCGTGCAGAGCGGCACGATCGAGGCCGCCGTCGCCCAGGCCCTGGCCGACGCGCGCGCCTCGGGCGAGGAGGCGGTGGTGCTGCTCTCGCCGGCCTGCGCCTCGTTCGACCAGTTCACCGACTTCGAGGCCCGTGGCGAAGCGTTCCGCGCCGCGGTGCAGGCCCTGGCCATGCCGGCGGCCAAGGGAGCCACGGCATGAAACCGTCGCAGGCCCACGCCTTTTCGCGCAACGACCGCTCCACCTTCGGCGTGTGGTGGTGGACCACCGACCGCTGGCTGCTGGGCGCGGTGGCGGTGCTGATCTCGCTGGGCGTCTTGATGTCGTTCGCCGCCAGCCCGGCCGCGGCGGCGCGGATGAACGTGGGCGATCCCTTCCACTTCGCCGTGCGCCAGTGCGTGTTCGCCGTCGGCGCGGCGGTGATCGTCGTCGCCGTCTCCATGCTGAGCACCCAGGGGATCAAGCGCGCGGCGTTCTTCATCTACCTGGTGGCGATCGGCATCATGATCGCCCTGCCGTTCATCGGCCACAACGCCAAGGGCGCCACGCGCTGGCTGGAGTTCGGCGGCTTCACCCTGCAGCCGTCGGAGTTCATGAAGCCGGCCCTGATCATTCTGGTCGCCTGGATGTTCGCCGAGGGCCAGAAGGGCGAGGGCGTGCCGGGCGTCACCATCGCCTTCGTGCTCTACCTGCTGTCGGTGGGCCTGCTGCTCATCCAGCCCGACGTGGGCCAGACCGTGCTGATCACCGTGGCCTTCGGCGCGGCGTTCTGGATGGCCGGCGTGCCGCTGAGCTGGGTGATGCTGCTGGGCGGCACGGCGATCGCCGGGCTCTCCAGCACCTATTTCCTGTTCCCCCACGTGGCCAGCCGCGTGGACCGGTTCCTAAGCCCCGACAAGGCCGACACCCATCAGGTGGACCGCGCGGCCGAAGCCATCGCCGCCGGGGGCCTGTTCGGCCGCGGGCCGGGCGAGGGGGTGATGAAGCGCCATGTGCCCGACCTGCACACCGACTTCATCTATTCGGTGGGCGCCGAGGAATACGGCCTGGTGTTCTCGCTGCTGCTGATCTCGCTGTTCGCCTTCGTGGTGATCCGCGGGCTCTACAAGTCGATGAAGCTGTCCGATCCGTTCGAGCAGGTGGCCGCGTCCGGCCTCTTCGTGCTGGTGGGCCAGCAGGCTTTCATCAACGTGGCGGTGAACCTGAACATGATCCCGACCAAGGGCATGACCTTGCCGTTCATCTCCTATGGGGGCTCGTCCATGCTGGCGATGGGCCTGACCATGGGCATGGCTCTGGCGCTGACCCGCCGCCGGCCGGGCGCCTATTCCCAGATCGACGGCCTCGCCAAAGCCGGCTCCTTCGCTTAAAGGCCAGCCGATGGGCAGAACCGCCGTCGTCGCCGCTGGGGGAACCGGCGGCCATCTGTTTCCCGCGCAGGCCCTGGCCGAGGCGCTGATCGCGCGCGGCTGGCGCATCGTGCTGGCCTCGGACGAGCGTGTGGCGGGTTTCGCCGAGAGCTTTCCGGCCGAGCAGCGCATCGGGCTGTCGGCCCGCACCTTCAAGCGCGGCGACCTGGTGGGCATGGCCCTGGCGGGCCTGGCCATCGGCCGCGGGGTGATGCAGGCGCAGAAGGCCTTCAGGGAGATCGACCCGGCCGTGGTGGTGGGCTTCGGCGGCTATCCCTCGGCGCCGGCCCTGGTGGCGGCGATCCTGTCGGGCCGGCCCACCGTGATCCATGAGCAGAACGCGGTGATGGGCCGGGCCAACCGGCGCCTGGCCCCCTACGTGCGCACCGTCGCCTGCGCCTTCCCGACCCTGCAGAAGGCCGCGCCGAGCGTGGCGGCGCGGGCGATCGTGGTGGGCAATCCGGTGCGCCCGGCGATCCAGGCGCTCTACGAAGTTCCCTACGAGCCGCCGACCGAGGACGGGCCGATCCGCCTGTTGATCACCGGCGGCAGCCAGGGCGCGCGGCTGCTGTCCGAACTGGTGCCCGAGGCGATCCGCGCCCTGCCGGACGAGCTGCGCATGCGCCTGAAGGTGCAGCAGCAGACGCGGCCGGAATCCATGGAGATCGCCCGCAAGATCTATCGCGACGCCCTGGTCGAGGCCGAGGTCGCGCCCTTCTTCCGCGACATGGCCAGCCGTCTGCGCGACGCTCACCTGGTGATCGGCCGCTCGGGCGCCGGCTCGGTGTGCGAGTTCGCCGTGGCCGGCAAGCCGGCGATCCTGGTGCCGCTGGCCGTGGCGCTGGACGACGACCAGGGCCAGAACGCGCGCCTGCTCGCCGAGGCCGGCGGCGCCGAGGTGGCGCGCGAGCACCAGCTCACCGTCGAAAGCCTGAGCGGGGCGCTGGCCAAGCTGCTCAGCAATCCCACGCGCCTGGCGCGCATGGCCGCCGCCTCGCGATCGGTCGCCAAGCCCGACGCGGCCGAACGCCTGGCCGACGTGGTCGAGAAGACCGCCCAAACCTCCAAAGCCCTGCCGAGAGCCTGATCCCTCCATGAACCGCCGTCCCGTCCCGTTCGATATCGGCCCCGTGCACTTCATCGGCATCGGCGGCATCGGCATGAGCGGCATCGCCGAGATCATGCTGCGCATCGGCTATGCGGTGCAGGGCTCCGACGCCAAGGCCAGCGCCAACACCGAGCGGCTGGAGAAGCTGGGCGCGAAAATCTCCATCGGCCACGAGGCCAGCCACGTGGAGGGCGCCTATGCGGTCGTCTATTCCACGGCGGTGAAGCCGGACAATCCGGAGATGGTCGCCGCGCGCGAACGGCGCCTGCCGCTGGTGCGCCGCGCCGAGATGCTGGCCGAGCTGATGCGCCTGCAGTTCTCGGTGGCCGTCGGCGGCACCCACGGCAAGACCACCACCACCTCGATGATCGCCACCCTGCTGGACGCCGGCGGCATGGACCCGACCGTGGTCAACGGCGGGATCATCAACGCCTATGGCACCAACGCCAAGGTGGGCGAGGGCGACTGGATCGTCGTCGAGGCCGACGAGAGCGACGGCACCTTCCTGAAGCTGAAGTCGACGGTGGCCGTGGTCACCAACATCGACCCCGAGCACCTGGACCACTACGGCGACTTCGAGGCCGTGAAGAAGGCGTTCCAGGACTTCGTCGAGAACATCCCCTTCTACGGCTTCGCCGCGGTCTGCACCGACCACGCCGAGGTCCAGGCGATGACCTCCCGGGTGGAGAACCGCCGGCTGGTGACCTACGGCGTCAATCCGCAGGCCGAGGTCCGCGCCGAGAAGATCTCCATGGGCGCGGATGGCGCGCACTTCGACGTGGTGATCCGCCCGCACGACGGCGAGTTGATCCGGCTGGACGACATGCACCTGCCGATGGCCGGCCAGCACAACGTGCTGAACTCCCTGGCGGCGATCGCCGTGGCCCGTGAACTGGGCGTGTCGCTGGATGACATCCGCAAGGGCCTGGCCGGCTTCGGCGGGGTGAAGCGCCGCTTCACCACGACGGGCGTCGCCAACGGCGTGCGGGTGATCGACGACTACGGCCACCACCCGGTGGAGATCGCCTCGGTGCTGAAGGCGGCCCGCGCGGTGACCAACGGCCGGGTGATCGCGGTGGTCCAGCCGCACCGCTATACGCGCCTGCACGACCTCTTCCAGGACTTCTGTTCCTGCTTCAACGACGCCGACGTGGTGATCGTGGCCGACGTCTACGCCGCCGGCGAGGCGCCGATCGAAGGGGTGAACCGCGACGCCCTGGTGGAGGGCCTGCGCCGCTACGGCCACCGCCGGGCCCTGCCGCTGGAGAGCGCGGCGGCGCTGCCGGGCCTGATCCGCAAAGAGGCCAGGGCCGGCGACCTCGTCGTCTGCCTGGGCGCGGGCGACATCACCAGCTGGGCCTACGCCCTGCCGGGCCAGCTCGAAGCGCTGGGCGACTGAAGTGCTTTCACTGCAAATGATCCTCTCTCGGCGGGGCAGGTGAGCGCATGTCGAAGAGGCTCGAACCGCTGGGCGCCTGGATGCTCCCCCTCTGGGGGAGCATCTCTGTTTCGCGCCGGCGGGGCAGACCGCCCTGCTGTCGGGCGGCGTGGGTCTCTGTGATGCGGGGGGCGTCTGAGCATGGACTGGCGTGAGCGCCTGCCGGTGGTGCGCGGCCGCCTCTTGAAGGACGAGCCCCTGGGCCCGTTCACCTGGTTCCGCGTGGGCGGGCCGGCCGATGTGATCTTCCTGCCCGAGGACGAGGACGACCTGGCCGCGTTCCTGAAGGAGCTGGACCCGGCCGTGCCGGTGATCCCGCTGGGCGTCGGCTCCAACACCCTGGTGCGCGACGGCGGCGTCGAGGGCGTGGTGATCCGCCTGGGCAAGGCCTTCGCCAAGGTCGAGCCGCGCGGCGGGGCGAAGATCTTCGCCGGGGCGGCGGCGCTGGACGCCATGGTGGCGCGCGAGGCGGCCAAGGCCGGGATCGCCGGCCTGGAGTTCCTGCGCGGGGTGCCGGGCTCGATCGGCGGCGCCTGCGTGATGAACGCGGGCTGCTATGGCGCAGAGACCAAGGACGTGCTGGTCGAGGCCTATGCGGTCACCCGCGCGGGCGAGCGCGTGAGCTTCTCCAACGCCGAGATGGGCTTCAGCTATCGCAAGTCCGCCCGGGCGGCGCAGGGGGAGCTGATCTTCACTGGCGCCCTCTTCGAAGGCCGGCCTGACGATCCGGCGGCGGTGACCGCGCGCATGGAGGAGATCACCGCCCGGCGCGAGGCCTCCCAGCCGATCCGCGAGAAGACCGGCGGCTCCACCTTCAAGAACCCGCCCGGCCATTCGTCCTGGAAACTGGTGGACGAGGCCGGCTGGCGGGGCAAACCCTACGGCGGGGCGATGTTCTCGCCCCTGCACGCCAACTTCCTGATCAACACCGGCGAGGCGCGCGCCGCCGACCTGGAGGGGCTGGGCGAGGCGGTGCGCGCCGACGTGAAGGCCAAGACGGGGATCGAACTGGAATGGGAGATCAAGCGCATCGGCCGCCCCGCCGGCTGATCCTGGTCAAGCACGGCCATCCGGACATCCGCCCGGACGCGCCGCCGGGAACCTGGACGCTCAGCGACGAAGGCCGCGCGGCCGTCGCCGCGCTGGCCGGCAGGCTCGGGCGCTTCGCGCCGACGGGGCTGGCCAGCAGCGAAGAGCCCAAGGCCGTGGAGAGCGCCAGCATCATCGGCAAGGCGCTCGGCCTCGAGCCGCGGCGCGACGCCGGCCTCGGCGAGCAGCGCAACGAGCAGGGCGGCTTTCTCGAACGCCAGCTCTTCGAGGGCCTTGTCGCCCGGATGTTCGACCATCCGGACGAGCTCGTCCTCGGCGAGGAGACCGGCGCGGCGGCCCGCGACCGCTTCGCCCAGGCCCTGGACCGGCAGATGGCCATGACGCCGGGCGGCGGGTTGGTGATCGTCAGCCACGGCCGGGTGATCTGCCTGTGGGCGGCCAAGACCCTGGGCCTCGACGCCATGTCCCTCTGGCGCCAGCTCGACCTCGCCACGGCCCTGGTCATCGAGGAGGACGCCGAGACCTTCGAGATCGTCGGCTAGAGCGCCTTGGCCGCCGGGATCAGCCGGGCGCTGGACGTGGCGCGCGCGACGAGGGTTCCGGCTTCGTCCATCAGCCTGGCCTCGATGAAGGCCACCGACTTGCCGAGCTGGATCACCTGGCCCTCGCCGAAGAGCGGGCCGACCTTGGCCGGCGCCAGGAAGCTGACGTTCATGTCGATCGTGGCGGTGAAGAGCGCGCCCTCGGTCATGACGAACACCGCCGGGCCCATGGTGTCGTCCAGCATCGCCGCCAGCAGCCCGCCCTGGATCACGCCGGCCGGGTTGCGGAACTGGCCGCGGCCTTCGAAGGCGACGCGCACCCACCCGTCGGCGGGCCGGGCGTCGAGCAGGCGCCAGCCGAGCAGTTCGGCGCAGGGCGGGGCGGGCAGGCCGTCCAGGGCCGTCGCGATCATGGCGTCCTCCGTTTGCGCAAGACATGCGCCGGGCCTGCGGCCATCATGCTGTCAGCAACCGCGGCCGCATCGCGTGGAGCGGCTTGACTAGAATCCGATCGGGGCGCACCGGCGACATATGCGTTTCATGACCATGCTGGCTGCATCCGCCTCGCTTCTCGCCGTCGCCCCGGCCCATGCCGGCGACCTCGCCACGACCGCCGCCGCCCTGCGCGACAAGGCGCTGGCCGACTCCACCGCCTGGGACGTGGTGGAGTCGCTGACCACCGAGATCGGGCCCCGGCCCACCGGCTCGCCGGCGGCCGCCAGGGCCCGCGACTGGGCCGTGGCCAAGTTCAAGGCGCTGGGCTTCGAGAACGTGAAGGTCGAGCCGTTCGAGACGCGTTCGTGGCTGCGGGGCCAGGAGAGCGCCGAAGTGGTCGCCCCATACCCGCAACCGCTGCACATCCTGGGCCTGGGCGGCTCGGCGCAGACGCCGAAGGGCGGGCTGGAGGCCGAGGTGGCGCTCTTCAAGTCGCTGGCGGAGCTGCAGGCCCAGCCGCCCGGCGCGCTGACCGGCAAGATCGTGGTGGTCACCGAGAAGATGACCCGCACCATGGACGGCTCCGGCTACGGGGCGATCAACCCGCTGCGGACGCTCGGGCCGATCGAGGCGTCCAAGCGCGGCGCGGTGGCCTATCTGCACCGCTCGCTCTCCACCGACGACACCCGCCTGCCGCACACCGGCGCGATGCGGCCCTGGGGCGATGTGAAGCCGATCCCGGCCGCGGCCCTGTCGACGCCGGACGCCGAGCTCCTGGAGCATCTGGCCGCGCGCGGCCAGCCGGTGCGGATCAAGCTGTCGATGACCTCGACCGTGCTCGAAAAGGCGCCGGCCTGGAACGTCTCGGGCGAGATCCGCGGCAGCGAGGCGCCCGACGAGGTGATCATCATCGGCGGCCACCTGGATTCCTGGGATCCGGGCACGGGGGCGATCGACGACGGGGCGGGCGTGGCGATCACCACCGCCGCGGCCAAGCTGATCGGCGAGCTGCCCAAGCATCCGCGGCGGACGATCCGCGTGGTGATGTGGGGCTCCGAGGAGCAGGGTGGGGCCGGCGAAGCCTACGCCGCCGCGCACAAGGACGAACTGCCCAAGGTGGTGCTGGTCGGCGAGAGCGACGAGGGCGCGGGACGGATCTGGAAGGTGGCCCTGCCCAAGGGCGCGGCGGGCGCGCCGCAGATGAAGACCTTCGCCTCGGTCCTGCCGCCGCTGAAGGCGTTCGTCGCCGACGATCCCTCGCGGTTCGGCGGCTCGGACGTGTTCCCCATGGTCATGGCCGGCGCGCCGGTGGTGGACATGCAGCAGGACGCGTCCCGCTATTTCGACTGGCACCACTCGGCCGACGACACCCTGGACAAGATCGACCCCGGGGAGATGGCGCAGAACGTCGCGGCCTGGGCGAGCTTCCTCTACATCGTCGCCGACAGCGACATCGATTTCCGCGCCCTGTCGGCGGAGGCCAAATGAGCGGGATCAAGGGCCATCACGTCGCCCTCCTGATGGGGGGGCTGTCGTCGGAGCGCGAGGTGAGCCTGGTGTCGGGCCGCGAGTGCGGCGCGGCGCTCGAGCGCCTGGGCGCGAAGGTCTCCTACGTGGACGCCGGCCGCGACGTCGCCCAGGTGCTGACCCGGCTGAAGCCCGACGTGTGCTTCAACGCCCTGCACGGCGAATGGGGCGAGGACGGCTGCATCCAGGGCGTGCTTGAGACCCTGGACATTCCCTACACCCACTCCGGCGTGCTGGCCTCGGCCCTGGCGATGGACAAGGCCAAGGCCAAGGCGGTGCTCGCCGCGGCCGGCGTGGCCGTGCCGGGGGGCGGGCTGTTCAACCGCTTCGAGGCGGCCTCGCGCCACGTGATGGAGCCGCCTTACGTGGTCAAGCCCAACGCCGAGGGCTCCTCGGTAGGGGTGTTCCTGGTGTTCGAGGGCGCCAACCGTCCGCCGCAGGAGATCGTCGCCCCGTCCTGGACCTTCGGCGAGGAGGTGATGATCGAGCCCTATGTCGCCGGGCGCGAGCTGGCCGTGGGGGTGATGGACGGCAAGGCGATGACGGTTACGGACATCGTGCCGCGGACCGGCTTTTACGATTATGACGCCAAGTACGGCGAAGGCGGCTCCATGCACATCGTTCCGGCCGCGCTGCCGCCTCATGTCCTTGAAAAGGCGATGAAACTGAGCGAGATGGCGCACGCGGCGCTTGGTTGCCGCGGCGTTACACGATCCGATCTGCGTTATGACGACGTTAAGGACATTCTGGTCCTTCTAGAGGTGAACACACAGCCCGGCATGACGCCGACTTCGCTTGTTCCCGAGCAGGCGGCGTCGCTGGGGGTGGACTTCGATCGTCTTGTGCTTTGGATCACGGAGGACGCTTATGCCCGCGGCTCTGCGGGGGGGATCGCGAGCGCAAGCGAAACCTCGGACCAAAGCGTCCGCTAGTCCGGCCAGATCGCGTAACCAGGCTAAGTCCAAGGCCGGCTACGCGCCGGCGAAGCTAGGGGCGGCGCACGGCGTCGGCCTGTCGCCGCAGAAGGCCCTGATGGCGGCCGGCGCGGTGCTGGTCGGCGCGGTGGCGGTGGCCCTGGGCACGGGCCATCGCGCCGAACGCTTGGCCGACGCGACCACCAACGCCGTCGGCGAGCGCCTGGCCGGGATGGGCCTGCGCCTGAAGGCGGTGCACGTGGAGGGCGCCTCCGAGGCCGCCCGCGCCGACATCCTCAAGGCCGCCGACGCCGACATCGGCCGGCCGATGATCGGCATGGACCTGGACGCTCTGCGCCAGCGGGTGGAGGGCGTGGGCTGGGTCAAGGAAGCCCGCGTGATCCGGCTCCTGCCGGACACCCTGATGATCGTCGTCGTCCAGCGCCAGCAACTGGCCGTCTGGCAGAACGACGGGCGCACGGTGGTGATCGACGAGCGGGGCGCCGTCATCCCAGAGGCCGATCCGCGCCGCTTCCCGCAGCTGCCGCTGATCGTGGGGCAAGGGGCCAACGAACACGCCGCCGAGATCCTGCCCGAGCTGGCCACGCGGCCCTGGCTCACCAGCCGGCTCGAGGCGCTCGTGCGGGTGGACAACCGCCGCTGGGACCTGCGGCTGAAGGACGGCTCGCTGGTGCAACTGCCGGCCGTCGACGAAGAGGCGGCGCTGATCCAGCTCGAACAGCTGGACCACAGTTCGCGCATCCTTGAGCTCGGCTTCGAGCGCATCGATCTGCGCGATCCGAACATGGTGGCCGTCAGGCCGCGCGGGGGCGACTCTTCGGAGCCGCTCGCCGCGGGCGGCGCTTAGGATCAATAGGGAGAAACCCAGTTGGCGACCCGGGTCGAAGACCGCAAGGAAAACCGCGAAAGCCTGAAGGCGGCGCTGGGCCGCCAGCCCGTGCTCGCCGCCGTGGACCTGGGCGCGTCGAAAGTCGCCTGCTTCATCATGAAATCCGACGGCGTGCGCCGGGCCGACCGCACCCTGACGACCGCCGGCGTGGGCTATGTGCAGTCGCGCGGGGTCCGCGGCGGCTCGATCGTCAACCTCGACGAGGCGTCCGACGCCATCGCCCAGGCCGTCGAGCGGGCCGAGAACGTGGCCGGCGTCTCGGTGCAGGGCGTCACCGTGGCCACCGCCGGCGGCCAGCTCGCCAGCCACCGGGTGTTCGGCAAGGTCTCCCTCGGCGCGCGGCCGATCACCGACAACGACCTGGTGCGCGCCATCCAGGCCGCCCTGGCGCAGATCAAGCTGCCGGGCCGCCGCGCCGCCCATATCCTGCCGATCGCCTGGCAGGTGGACGCCCAGGCCGGCGTGCGCGACCCGCGCTCGATGTTCGGCCGCAGCCTGGGCGTGGAGCTGTTGGTGGTGTCGGTGAGCGAGGCGGTGTTCCAGACCCTGGGCGCCTGCGTGGAGCGCGCGCACCTGCAGTTCGAGGGCGTCGTCGCCGCGCCGTTCGTCTCGGCGCTGGCGTCGCTGGAAGAGGACGAGATGGACCTCGGCTCGGTCTGCATCGACATGGGCGGCGGCTCGACCTCGGCGGCGGTGTTCGCCGGCGGCAGCCTGACCCACGTGGAGACCGTTCCGGTGGGCGGCCAGCACGTGACCGCCGACATCGCCCGCGGGCTGTCGACCTCGATCGCCGGGGCCGAGCGGATCAAGACCCTGCACGGCTCGGCCATCGCCTCGGCTAACGAGGATCGGGAGATGATCGAGGCGCCCCCGCGCGGCGACGATCCCGGCGCGGGCCCGGTGGTGGCGCCCCGCTCGCTGCTGAAGGGCATCATCGCGCCCCGCGTGGAAGAGACGCTGGAGCTGCTGCGCGACCGGCTGAAGGCTTCCGGCGCGCCGGTGGAACCGGGCGCGGGCATCGTGCTGACCGGCGGCGCCAGCCAGCTCGCCGGCGTGCGCGAGGTGTGCGTGCGGGTGTTCGACCGGCCGGTGCGGCTGGGCCGTCCGCGGCGCGTGCCGCACCTGGCCGACGCCGCCTCGGGCCCCGCGTTCTGCGCGGCGGCGGGCGTGCTGCAGCGCGCCGCCTTCGGTCCGCGCGAGGCGGTCTCGCCCAAGGCCCTGGCCAGCGCCAAGCTGCGCCGCGAGCCGCTCGATCCGGGCGCCAATCCGGTGGCCAAGGCCGCGGCCTGGCTGCGCGAACACCTCTAGCCGAGGCGCTGGACCCACTCGCGCGCACCGGCCGGTCGCACTGGGAATGTCGTAAATTCTGCGCCGAACGGACGCATCTTAAACGGGCGCCAGGGCGCGGCGACACGCCGGGAATGCGCCATAAAATCGCCTGGGCCAGCTTGTCGCATCTGCTGCGCCCGATTCGTCCTACCCCTTGTCCCACAAGAAAATTCGCTTCGGACCAGATCGACGAATCTCCGACTCAGGTTATGCGAGTTAACTCTCAATTAAGGATGGTGGTCGCTTAGTTAACCGCATCCGCGAGAGGGCGTGCGCCGGGCGGGGTTGGCGGGCGCTCGTACGGGGATTTTGTGCGGAGGACGCAGGCTCGTTATGGCAATCGCACTTTCAGCGCCGCAGGCGACAGAGCTGAAACCGCGCATCGTGGTGTTCGGCGTCGGCGGGGCCGGCGGCAACGCCGTCAACAACATGATCGAGGCCCATCTCGAGGGCGTCGAGTTCGTGGTGGCCAACACCGACGCCCAGCAACTGGCGTTCTCGAAGACCGACCGCCGCATCCAGCTTGGCGTGCAGGTGACCCAGGGCCTGGGCGCCGGCGCCCATCCCGAGGTGGGGATGAGCGCGGCCGAGGAATCGATCCCCGAGATCGGCGAGCATCTGGACGGCGCCCACATGGTGTTCATCACCGCCGGCATGGGCGGCGGCACCGGCACCGGCGCGGCCCCGATCATCGCCAAGTGCGCCCGCGAGCGCGGCATCCTGACCGTCGGCGTGGTGACCAAGCCGTTCCACTTCGAAGGGCGTCATCGCATGCGCCTGGCCGAGGCCGGGATCGGCGAACTGCAGCGCTACGTCGACACCCTGATCGTCATCCCCAACCAGAACCTGTTCCGCGTCGCCAACGAACGCACGACCTTCGCCGAAGCCTTCGGCATGGCCGACCAGGTGCTGCACTCGGGCGTGCGCTCGATCACCGACCTGATGGTGCTGCCCGGGCTGATCAACCTGGACTTCGCCGACGTGCGCACGGTGATGACCGAGATGGGCAAGGCCATGATGGGCACGGGCGAGGCGGCCGGCGAGGATCGCGCGCTGATGGCCGCCCAGAACGCCATCGCCAACCCGCTGCTGGACGAGGTGTCGCTCAAGGGCGCCAAGGCCGTGCTGGTCAACGTCACCGGCGGCCTGGACATGACGCTGCTGGAAGTCGACGAGGCGGCCAACGCCATCTCCGAACAGGTCGATCCGGAAGCCAACATCATCTTCGGCGCGGCCTTCGATCCGTCGCTCGACGGGGTGATCCGCGTGTCGGTGGTGGCCACCGGCATGGACGGCGCCTCGATCGCCGCGATCGAGCCGAAGCCCGAGCGCACGACCGTGGCGCGCGCCACGCCCGAGCCCGTGCGCCAGCCGGCGCCGGAACCGGCGCGCCCGGCCGCGACCTACCAGCCCAAGCCCGCGCCGGCCCAGCCGTCGTATCAGCCCAGCTACCAGCCGAGCACGCACGTCGCGCCGACGGCGGCCACGCCCTCGGCGCCGCCCGTCGCGGCGCCGGCCTATGCGCCGCAGTCGTTCGGGCCCGCGCCGGAACCGGCGCCCGAGCGCGCCGTCGCCGCGGCGAGCGACGAGCAGCAGGGCGATCTCTATTCCGCGCCGGCCGCGGCGGCCCCCGCTGCGCCTGCGGCGCCCGAGCCGCAGATCGTGCGGCCGACCACCCGGATCGTCGATCCGGCCGTGGCCGACGACGAAGACGAGCCGCTGTTCAGCGACGCCGGCTTCGAGGAGCGCCGGCCGCAGAAGGGCGGTTTCCTGAGCCTGTTCGGCAGCCGGCCGCGCTACGACGCGCCGGCGGCGACGCCGCGGCCGTCGGCCGGCGCGCCGCGGGGCGGGGCGCTCGCCGTCGAGACGCCGGCCGAGCCGGAAACCAACGAAGCCGGCGAGGATTTGGAGATCCCGTCCTTCCTTCGCCGGCTGGCCAACTAGCTTCGAGGGGGTGCTTCCTGGGTCGTCTCGGAAGCTGGGCGTAACTTGTTGAGACGACAGCGTAAAAGGAGCCCCGGCCGGCGCCGGGGCTCTTTGATTCCGAAGGCTTCGAACAAGCGAAACAATCCGAAACAGGAGTTGTTTTGCGGCGCCGCAGCATAGTGTTTACCACGCCGCTGGGGCGTTATGCGGTCAAGTCGGCCGCCCGTTTTTTGGGAAGGTTCAACACCTTGGCCGCAGCCGCGTTTCAACACACCCTCCAAGGACCCGCGATCTTCGCGGGCGTCGGCGTGCATACGGGCGCCTATACGCGCGTGTCCGTGCGGCCCGCGCCGGTGGACGCCGGGATCGTCTTCGTGCGGACCGACGTGACCGACCGCGACAACCGCGTGCCGGCGACCGGCGAGGCGGTGTGCAAGACCCAACTGGG
Source organism: Phenylobacterium sp. (assembly GCF_041916435.1). Classification (GTDB taxonomy): domain Bacteria; phylum Pseudomonadota; class Alphaproteobacteria; order Caulobacterales; family Caulobacteraceae; genus Phenylobacterium. Next base: position 70,933 of record NZ_JAYRZM010000007.1, read on the forward strand.
CACGGTGATCGGCAACGAGGCCGGGGTGACCGTCTCGACCATCGAGCATCTGATGTCGGCCCTGGCCATGCTGGGCGTCGACAACGCCGTGGTCGAGCTCGACGGCCCCGAGATGCCGATCATGGACGGCTCGGCGCTGCCCTTCGTGCAGATCCTCGACCAGGCGGGCCGCCGCGCGCAGGACGCGCCGCGCCGCTACATCGAAATCCTGGAGCCCATCGAGGTGATCGACGGCGACAAGCGCGCGACGCTGACGCCCGCCGACCAGTTCGAGGTGGCCTTCGAGATCGCCTTCGCATCGACCGCGATCGGTCGCCAGCGAATCGACCTGCGCATGGATGAGCAGGCCTTCCGCCGCGAACTCGCCGACTGCCGGACCTTCGGGTTCCTGCACGAGGTCGAGGCGCTTCGCGCGATGGGCCTTGCGCGGGGCGGCTCGATGGAGAACGCCGTGGTGATCGAAGGCGATCGCATCCTCAATCCGGAAGGTCTGCGCCGTCCGGACGAATTCGTGCGCCACAAGGCTTTGGACGCCATCGGCGACCTTTATGTGCTGGGCGCGCCGATCCTCGGCCGTTTCGAGGGGATTCTGGCGGGCCACGGCGTGAACAACGCCCTGGTGCGCGCGCTCCTGGCCCAGCCGCACGCCTGGCGGGTCCGCACCCTGGTGGAGCGCCTGGCCGAAGCGGTCTGACGCCGGCGTGATCGCCTTCCGTTTGCGCGAAGCGCACCCTGGTGTAGAAGCGACGGACGCGGCGCGGGGGCGCGCGTTGGTCTTGAGGTGACGGTGTTCCTGCTTCGCAAATCCCTGGGTCGAACGGCGCTCGTCGTCGCCGTGGCCGCCCTGGCCCTCGCCGGATGCGCCGGCCGCAAGAAGGAAAAGCTCAAGCTCGCCTACGAGGAGCGGCCTGTGGAGCTGCTCTATTCGACGGGCGCGGACCGGCTGGACCACGGCCTGTGGAGCCAGGCGGTGAGCTACTTCGAGGAAGTGGAGCGCCAGCACCCCTATTCGGAGTGGTCGCGCCGGGCGATCCTGATGACCGCCTTCGCCCACTACCAGGGCAACAACTACGCCGAGGCGATCGGCGACGCCGACCGCTTCCTGTCGCTGTATCCGGGCAATCCGGCGGCCGTGTACGCCTACTATCTGAAGGCCATCTGCTACTTCGAGCAGATCGTCGACGTGGGCCGCGACCAGGCCGCCACCGGCCAGGCGCTGGACGCCCTGGAGGAGGTGGTCAAGCGCTACCCCAACAGCGAATACGCCCGTGACGCGCGGCTGAAGATCGACATGGTCCACGACCAGCTCGCCGGCAAGGAGATGAGCATCGGCCGCTGGTACCTGCGCCAGGGCGACACGCTCGCCGCCATCGGCCGCTTCAAGACCGTGGTCGACCGCTATCAGACCACCAGCCACACGCCCGAGGCGCTTTACCGGCTGGTGGAGGCCTACCTGACCCTCGGCCTCTACGACGAGGCCAAGCGCAACGGCGCCGTGCTCGGCTACAACTATCCGGGCAGCATCTGGTATTCGGACGCCTACAAGCTCCTGAACAACAAGGGCCTGCGCCCGGCGAGCGCGCCGGCCACCGGCCCCGAGCGCAAGGGCATGCTCTCGCGCCTGCCGTTCGTGAAGGACAAGAAGGCCACCCTGAAGCCGCCGCCGATGGAAGAACCAAAGTCGAACTAACCGGCTTCCGGCCGGACTGATTCCGGGCGATCTTCCGCGCATGTTGATCGGGCTCTGGATCCGCGACGTGGTGCTCATCGAGGCGCTGGACCTGTCCATCGGGCCGGGCCTGACGGCGCTCACCGGCGAGACCGGGGCGGGCAAATCCATCATCCTCGACGCCCTGGGCTTGGCCGTCGGCGCGCGGGCCGACGCCGGACTGGTGCGGCGCGGCGCGAGCCAGGCCGCCGTTTCCGCCGTCTTCGCCCCGGCGCCCGACCACGCGGTCTGGGCGATCCTGGAGGAGAAGGGGCTCTCCTACCGCACCGACGAGGATCTGATCTTGCGCCGCACGCTGAGCGCCGACGGGCGCAGCCGCGCGTTCGTCAACGACCAGGCCACCAGCGCCACGGTCCTGCGCGAGATCGGCGAGCAGCTTCTGGAGGTGCATGGCCAGCACGAGACCGTCGGCCTGCTGGACGCGCGCACCCACCGGCCGCTGCTGGACGCGTTCGGCGGCCTGGCGGGGCGGGGGGCGGTGGTCGCCGGCTGCTGGAAGGACTGGCGCGCGGCCCAGGCGCGCCGCGACGAGCTGGCCGGCCAGGTCGCCCAGGCCGCCTCCGAGGCCGAGGAGCTGTCGCTGCGCCTGTCCGAGCTCGACCGGCTCGACCCGCGCGAGGGCGAGGAGGCCGAGCTCGCCGAGACCCGCGCCGTGCTCGGCGCGGCGGAAAAGGCGCTGGCCGACATCAACGGCGCGCGCGAGGCCTTCGACGGGCTGTCCAACCGCCTGGCCCAGTCGGTCCGCGCCCTGGAGCGCGCCCGCGAGCGGGCCGTGGCCGCCGGGGCGGGGGAGGAGGCGCCGGCCGTCGCGCGCCTGATCGCCGCGTCCGGCGCGGTCGACCGGGTGTTCAGCGAGATCCAGGAGGCCGAGGCGGCGATCGACACGGCGGCCGAGGCCTTCGAGTTCCGCCCCGACCAGCTCGAGAAGACCGAGGAACGCCTGTTCGACCTGCGCGGCCTGGCCCGCAAGCTGAACGTCAGCGTCGAGGAGCTGCCGATCCTGCGCGTGCGCTTCGCCGAGCGCCTGCGCGCCATGGAGACCAGCGAGGACGACCTGAAGGCCGCCGACGCCGCCGTGGCGCAGGCCAGGGCCGCCTATCTCGCCGAGGCCCAGGCCCTGTCGGCCGCCCGCAGGGCCGCCGGCGAGACCCTGGCCTCCGCCGTGATGGCCGAGCTCGCGCCGCTGAAGCTCGACAAGGCCCGCTTCCGCGTCGCCGTCGAGACCCTGGCCGAGGAGCGCGCCGGGCCGACGGGGCTGGACCGCGTCGCCTTCGAGATCGCCACCAATCCCGGCGCGCCGTTCGGCGACCTGGGCGCCATCGCCTCGGGCGGCGAACTCGCCCGTTTCGCCCTGGCGCTGAAAGCCTCGCTGGCCGCGCGCGGAGAGGGCGCCCAGCCGCTGATGATCTTCGACGAGGTCGACCAGGGCGTCGGCGGGGCGGTGGCCGACGCCGTCGGCCTGCGCCTGAAGCGCCTGGCCGGGAACGCCCAGGTGCTCGTCGTCACCCATAGCCCGCAGGTGGCCGCCCGCGCCGAGGCGCACTGGCGCATCTCCAAGGCCGGCGACGCCGAGCACGTGCGCACCGCCGTGGAGGTGCTGGGCCCGGTCGAGCGCGAGGAGGAGATCGCCCGCATGCTCGCCGGCGCCGAGATCACCGACGCCGCGCGCGCAGCCGCCCGGGCCCTGATGCATGCCTAAGACCGAGAACACCGCCGAGCCGCTCAAGCCCGTCGCCGAGCTCACCGCCAGCGAGGCCGCCGCCGAGCTCACCCGCCTGGCCGACGAGATCGCCGCGCACGACATCCGCTACTATCAGGAAGAGGCGCCCAGCGTCTCCGACGCCGACTACGACGCGCTGAAGCTGCGCAACGCGGCGATCGAGAAGCGCTTCCCCCATCTGATCCGCGAGAACTCGCCGTCCCTGCGCGTCGGCGCGGCGCGGGCCGAGAAGTTCGCCCCCGTCGAGCACGGGGTGCCGATGCTCTCCCTCGACAACGCCTTCTCCGACGAGGAGGCCGTCGAGTTCGAGGCGCGGGTGAAGCGCTTCCTGAGGGTCGGCGAGCCGGTGGCCTTCACCGCCGAGCCGAAGATCGACGGGCTGTCGGCCTCGCTGCGCTACGAGCACGGCGTCTTCGTGCGCGGCGCCACCCGCGGCGATGGCCGCGTCGGCGAGGACGTCACCGCCAACCTGAAGACGCTGTCGGAAATCCCCCATCGGCTGGCGGGCGCCGGCTGGCCGGACGTGATCGAGATTCGCGGCGAGGTTTATCTCGGCCACGCCGAGTTCGCCGCCCTGAACGCCGCGGCCGAGGCCGCCGGCCAGAAGACCTACGCCAACCCGCGCAACGCCGCTTCCGGCTCGCTGCGCCAGATCGACCCCTCGATCACCGCCCAGCGCCCCTTGCGCTTCTTCGCCTACGCCTGGGGCGAGCTGTCGGCGCCGTTCGCCGAGACCCAGTGGGGCGCGCTGGCCAAGCTGCGGGAGTGGGGCTTCCAGGTCACCCCGCAGGCCGAGCGGGTCGAGGGCGCCGAGGGGCTGCTCTCGGCCTATCGCGACATGGAGGAGCTGCGCCCCAAGCTCGGCTTCGACATCGACGGGGTGGTCTACAAGGTCGACCGGCTCGACTGGCAGCAGCGCCTGGGCTTCATCACCCGCACCCCGCGCTGGGCGATCGCGCGCAAGTTCCCGGCGCAGCAGGCCCGCACCGTCCTGGAGGCCATCGATGTCCAGGTCGGCCGCACCGGTGCGGTCACCCCTGTGGCGCGGCTGAAGGCCGTCACTGTCGGCGGCGTGGTCGTCGAGAACGCCACCTTGCACAACGCCGACGAGATCGCCCGCAAGGACATCCGCCCCGGCGACACCGTCATCGTCCAGCGGGCCGGCGACGTGATCCCGCAGATCGTCGGCGTGGTGCTGGAGGACCGGCCCAAGGGGACCGAGCCGTTCGAGTTCCCCACGCTCTGCCCGTGCGACCTGAAGACCCCCCTGGTGCGCGAGACCACCGCCTCGGGCGCCGAGACTGTGGTGCGCCGCTGCTCGGGTGAGTTCGCCTGTCCCTTCCAGCGCATCGAGCACCTGCGCCACTTCGTCTCCCGCCGCGCCTACGACATCGAGGGCCTCGGCGAAAAGCAGCTCCAGGCCCTGCACGAGCGCGGCTGGATCAACGAGCCGGCCGACATCTTCCGCCTGGCCCGCGACGAGGAGAAGCTCGCCGCGTTGCGCGAGACCGAGGGCTATGGCGAGACTTCCGTCGCCAACCTCGTCGCCGCCATCGAGGCGCGCCGCTCGATCCCGCTAGACCGCTTCATCTTCGGCCTCGGCGTGCGCCACATCGGCGAGACCACCTCCACCGCGCTCGCCCGCCATTTCGAGACGATCGAGGCCTTCATCGAGGCCAGCGCCCGCACCGCCGCGGCCAGTCCCGGCCCGGCCTACCACGACCTGGCGGCGCTGGAGGGCGTGGGCCCCACCGCCCTGGAGGCGATCCTGGCCTTCGCCGAGGCGCCCAGGGACGTCCTGGTCCCCGAGGACGCCTCGCTGGAGGAGCGCCTGCGCCTGGCGATCCCCAAGCTCAACCGCACCGCCCGCGCGGCCCTGGCCGAGCGCTTCGGCCGCTGGGACGCCTTCCTGCTGGCCGCCTCGTCCGCCGTCGGCGAGCGCCCCGGCGAGGCCTTCCTGGAGATCGCCTCGGTGGACGGCGTCGGCGTGGTCGCCGCGCGCATGGTCGGCGAATTCTTCAAGGAGGCGCACAACCGCCGCCTGGTCGAGAACCTCCTGGCCGAGCTCACCGTCCTGCCCGCAGAGCGGCCCAAGGCCGACACCGCCGTCGCCGGCAAGACCATCGTCTTCACCGGCTCCCTGGAGCGGCTCACCCGCGACGAGGCCAAGGCCCAGGCCGAGCGCCTGGGCGCCAAGGTCTCCGGCTCGGTGTCGAAGAAGACCGACCTGGTGGTCGCCGGCCCCGGCGCCGGCTCCAAGCTGAAGACGGCGACCGACCTCGGGATCCAGGTGCTCACCGAGGACGAGTGGCTGGCGCTGGTGGGGGCGGGGTAGGGGCGGCGCCCGACGGCCCTTGCATCGCCCGCCCGGAGGGTCAGATTGCCGCCATGTCCGAGACCGCCCTCACGCCCGCCCGTTTCCGCGACCGCGATGTCGTCTTCGCCAACGGCCTCGTCGGCCGCGACATCGCCGTGCCGACCGCCAACCCGGTCAACTTTCACCAGGCGATCAGCGCGCCGGGCGAGATGGCGCCGGCCAGCATCGACGCCAAGCTCTTCCTGCCCCCGGTGGCGGCCGGCGCGCTGACGCCCGCCGTCATCGTCACGCCCGGTAGCCTGGGGGTGGCCGTCTCGCACCTGGCCCACGCCGAGGCCCTCACCGACGCCGGTATCGCCGCCCTCGTCATCGACCCGTTCGGGGCGCGCGGCGTCACCTCCACCGTCGCCAACCAGGCCCAGTATTCCTTCGCCGCCAGCGGCTACGACGTGCTCGCCGCCCTGCGCGTGCTGGCCGAGACGCCCGGGATCGACCCGGCCCGCATCGGCGCCCAGGGCCACAGTCGCGGCGGTTCGGCCGTGCTCACCGCCGCCTCCGCCCGCTTCGCCGACGCGGTGATGGGCGAGGGCCCGCGCCTGGCCGCCGTCTACGCCGCCTATCCCTGGTGCGGCCAGCAGTTCGCCGACCCCTCGGTGGGCGAGACCTGGGTGCGCGCCATCATCGGCGAGCGCGACGAATGGTGCTCGCCCCAGCAGGCCCAGGGCTGCCTCAACGCCATCCGCCTGACGGGCGGGCGGGCCGACTTCCGCCTGGTGGCCGACGCCGCCCACAGCTTCGACCGCGAAAGCCCGCTGGAGACCATCGCCGAGGCCTCGGTCTCCCCGGCCGCGCCGACCACCTACATCGCCGACGACGGGGCCATGATCCATCCGCTGACCGGCCTGGCCGACCCGGCGCTCGTCGACCGCGACCTGATGGTCTACGCCCTGAAGGCCGGCTTCGGCGTGCGCGGCGCGGAGATTGGCTCCAAACCCGGCCAGCCGGCCCTGTTCCGCGCCGACATGATGGACTTCTGGCGGCGGGCGCTGGTGGGGTAGGGGGCGGACGGGCCTCGAAAGGCCCGCCGCCGCGGCGCGCACTCCCCACGAAACGCCCGCTCATCCCAGCGAAGGCGGGGACCCAGGCTTTTTCTGGTTTTCGTTACCAGGGCACGCCTAGCGACTTCGACTTAAGCCCTTTTGTCTCGCGTCCCAGAGTGATCGGCAGCAGGTCCATAGAGAAGGCCAAGCCTTTCCCGAAGCTCGGAGGCGGCGGTCATGACGGCCGTGGCCGAGCTCTTCACACTGCTGGTGCGAGCGCCAATTTCCGCCTTGTTGCTGCCGCCGCGGACTAGGTAGCTCCGAAGATTCTCAATCATTTCCAGCATGTTGATGATGTGGCTTCGCATCACGAAGATACGCTCGCACATGATCGCGTCGCGAAGGTCTCCCAGCACTATCTGGCCGAGCGCTTCATCATAGCCGCGAAGCGCCCCGTCGAGAGACTTGATGTGCCGTAAGGCGTCGAGGCTACTAGGAGTGTCAACTGAATTGCCGAATGATTGAACAAATTTTCCGACTATTGTTGCGACTTCCGTAGCAGCCTGCCGGTTGGACAGAAGCCGATAGGCGTCAAGTCGTGCCTGTTGACTGCGGGTCGCACGGATTTGCGCCGCGGCGATCGCGGCGGCTACGATTACTGCGAGGAAGGTGCCGATACCCTGAATCCAGGCAGCTAATGCAGGGTGGTGCTCGATCCAGCTCAGGGGGCTCATCGATATCTGGCCAAAGGATGTAACTTCACTGTGGAAGATGGGCTCCGCCCGCCAACCGTCAACCTGCATCTACTTCGCGCCAAGCCTTGCATGTGGTGCAGCTTACTTGCTGTGGTGTTTCCTTCTGGGAAATTCAGCGATCAATCGACGACGTTGCAGGGGCCTTTGCGCCATCGCATCACGGCTTCGTATGACGACTCCAGTCGATAGGTTTCGTGTTCTCGGTAGACGACAATGCTGTCGATGTGCCGTCCGCCCTCAAGGGCGTTTCGAAGCACAATTCTGTCCGGCGTGATCGCGCTGACAGGAAAGTGCTCCTCGCACGTGTCGAGGCAGAACGTTCGGCGATCGAAGTCGATAATGACGCGCTGTTCGAACGGGGCGTCGGTGCGTCTACCGGAGTTCCAGACGGGTTCGACGCCCGTGCAGAGAAGGGTGATCTGGCCTTGGGGGAGCGCCGCGTCCGCCGGTTGAGTGATCAAAGCGCCGGCAGCCATGCACAGCACTGCGAGCAGTTGGAAATGCCGATGTGCGTGTGCGTTGCTGGCGTGAGCGCGGTTGTGTCCTGAGGTGTTGTAGTACGCACCGTTCATGCCGTCACCGAGCGCCAATGTCGAACTCTGTCCAGGCTCAAATGAGAACGCGTATAGAGTGTGCGAGTCATAAACGTGCAATCCAAAGAAGGTCGCAAAGCGGGGTCCCGCGCCCGACATCGCCGCTTTCGAGGCGGAAGACGTCTTCAGCCCCTCACCCGACCCGGCTCCGCTGGGCCACCCTCTCCCCTTGCGGGAGAGGAAGCGTTTCGCGCACCCACACCCCAAAAGTTCCCTGTTTGTTCTTGACGTCTCGATCCGCCTCATGGTTGAGTGATCCTGCACTTGCAAGGAGCGGGCGATGGGGTGGATGGCGTCTTGGATCGCGGTGAAGGGGGCGCCGAAGGCGGCGGTGCTGGAGGCGCTGGGGCTTGAGGAGACTGGCGAGGAGGTGCTGCCCGGCGCCCGCTACCGGGGGATCAGCTGCGGCGAGCTGCCGGACGGCTGGACGGTGGTGTTCAGCGAGGACTTCGACTGGGCGAGCCGCGAGCGGGTGCTGGAGCTGTCGCGCCTGGGCCAGGCCGTGGGCTTGCAGTTCGAGGACAAGGTGGAGATGACGGCCATCGCCACCGGCGCGCAAGGCGGCGCCGAGCTCTGGCGGGTCTATCACGACAACGACAAGCGCAGGCTTGAGGTCTCCGGCGAGCCGCCGCCCGAATTCGCCGCCATCCGCGACCAGCTCATGCAGGCGCAGGAGGACGACGGCGGCGAGGAGTCCGACACCGATTTCCTGCACGACATTCCGCTGGAGACGGCCAAGGCCGCCTGCGGCTACCGCGCCGACGACTGGGTTCCGGCGTTCATCGGCCTCGTCGGTCCAGGCGCGGAGCCGGAGCCCGTCCGCGAGGCCCGCCCCGGCTTCTTCGCCCGCCTGTTCGGCCGGCGTGGATAGGGCGGGCTAGCGCCCCGGATGCTGCCCTTCTCGGAGAGCTGTCGCGAAGCGACTGAGGGGGACTTGCGAACCTCTGCGCCGGGGGAGAGCCAAAGTCCCCCTCCGGCCCTGAGGGCCACCTCCCCAGAGGGGGAGGACAAGGCCAAGCGCGCATTTCAGATCGGCGCGCAGGCCTCTTCCATCCAGGCGGCGACGTCGGCCGGAACCTGGGGCGCGATCACCTCAAGCACGCGGGCGTGGTAGGCGTCGAGCTGGGCGCGCTCCTCGGCGGTGAGCAGGTCGGCGACGATCAGGCGCCGGTCGATGGGGGCCAGGGTCAGGGTCTCGAAGCCCAGCATCGGCCGCTCGCCGCCGGCGATGTCGGCCGGCTCGGTCACCACCTGCAGGTTCTCGATGCGGATGCCGTAGGCGCCTTCCTTGTAGTAGCCGGGCTCGTTGGAGACGATCATCCCCGGCTTCAGGGCCACCGAATTGGGCGCCTTGGAGATGCGCTGCGGGCCCTCGTGGACGCCGAGGTAGGCGCCCACGCCGTGGCCGGTGCCGTGGTCGTAGTCCAGGCCATGGGCCCAGAGCGCCATGCGGGCCAGGGCGTCGAGCGCCGAGCCGGTGGTTCCCTCCGGGAAGCGCACGCGGGCGAGCGCCAGGTTGCCCTTGAGCACCAGGGTGAAGCGCTCGGCCATCTCCGCGCTCGGCTCGCCGATGGCGACGGTGCGGGTCACGTCGGTGGTGCCGTCCAGGTATTGGGCGCCGCTGTCGACCAGCAGCAGCGAGCCGGCCTCGGTGCGCTTGTTCAGCCGCTCGGTCGGCCGGTAGTGGACGATGGCGCCGTTGGAGGCGGCCCCGGCGATGGTGTCGAAGGAAAGGTCCTTCAGCGCCCCGGTCTCCTCGCGGAAGGCCTCCAGGCGGCTGACGATCTCCACCTCGTCGGGCAGGCTGGTCTGGGCCTCGGTGGCCAGCCAGTGCAGGAAGCGGGTGAGCGCGGCGCCGTCGCGGGCGTGGGCCCTGCGGGTTCCCTCGATCTCCACGGGGTTCTTGCAGGCGCGGGGCAGGGCGCAGGGATCCTCGCCGCGCACCACTTCGGCGCCGGCCTGGTCCAGGGCCTCGAAGTACCAGGCCGAGGACTGGGCAGGGTCGACCAGCACCCGCTTGCCCTTCAACTCCTTGAGCGCCCAGGGCAGATCCTCGGGCGTCTCCAGGCGCACCTCGTTGCCGAGGAAGGCGCGCAACTCGTCGCTCACCTTGGCCGGGTCGAGGAACAGGCGCGCAGAGCCGTCGGCGTTCAGGATCGCCTGGCCGAGCGGCAGGGGCGATCGGATCACGTCGCCGCCGCGCACGTTGAAGAGCCAGGCGATGGAGGAGGGCGCGGTGAGCACCGCGGCCTCGGCGTTCTTCTTGGCAAGGTCGCCGCCCACCCGGGCGCGCTTGGCCGAGGAGTCCTCGCCCGAATATTCCAGGGGGTGGGGGACGACCATCGCCTGCGGCTGGGCCGGCCGGTCGGCGCCCCAGGCCTCGTCCAGCGGGTTGACCTTGACGGGCTTCAGCTTGGCGCCGGCCTTCTCGGCGGCGGCTTTCAACCGCTCCAGGCCGTCGGGGCTGTGCAGGCGCGGATCGTAGCCGATCGCCTGGCCCTTGCCCGCCGCGGCCTCCAGATAGGCCGGCACGCCGCCCTCCATCAGGTCGCGGATCTCGAAGAGGCCCGCGTCCACCTGGTCGCGCACCTGCAGGGTGTAGCGCCCGTCGACGAAGACGGCGGCCTTGTCCTTGAAGATCACCGCCGCGCCGGCCGAGCCGGTGAAGCCGGTGGCCCAGGCCAGCCGGTCGTTGGCGGCGGGCAGGTATTCGTTCTGGTGCTCGTCCTCGTGCGGCACAAGGAAGCCGTCCAGGCCCTGCTCGGCCATGGCTTGGCGGATCAGCGGCACGTGCCTGGGGCCGAAGGACGGATCGGTGGATTCATCGAAGGTCTGGCGCATGCAAGGGATGTAGGCCGTCCGGCGCGCCCGGCAAAGGGCGTTTGTTGCGCCCAAGCCAGGCCTTGGGTAAGACCGTGCCCATGGTCCACGCCGCCGCCCTCGGTTGCTCGAACTCGAACGCTCCTTGCGGGGTCGTTCGCCGTCGCGCGCCTTGAGCCAGGGCTGAAGCGACCGGACCCCGCCCATCGGCCGGGGTCCACGAAAGACGAGCCCGTCCGATCCATCCTCGGAGAGCTCGACATGACCCTTCCCCCCGACCCCTGGTTTCCGCTGCGAACGGAGCGGCTCTTGCTGCGCGACTTCCGCGCAGAGGATTATGACGACGTCCATGCCTACGCTGTCGACCCGGAGGTGATCCGCTACATGGAGTGGGGCCCGAACACGCCCGAGGTCACCCGCAAGGTGCTGGACGGCTGGCTGGAGGCGGCGAAGGTCTGGCCGCGGCCCGGCGTCAGCCTCGCGGTCGAACTTGTCGAGACCGGCGCTGTGATCGGTTCGATCCGCTTGGAGATCAAGGAGCCGGACAACTTCGCCGCCGATATCGGCTACAGCTTCCACCGGCCGTACTGGCGCCAGGGCCATGCGACCGAAGCCGCCCGCGCGGTGGTGGGCGCGGCCTTTGGCGCGCTCGGCCTGCACCGGGTGTGGGCGATCTGCGACGTGCGCAACCGCGGCTCCTGGGGCGTGATGGAGAAGCTCGGCATGCGCCGCGAGGGCCTCTTGCGACAGAACCACATGGGCCGCGACGGCTGGCGCGACACCTGCGTCTACGCCGTGCTCGCCGAGGAGTGGGCCGGCTAGGTCCGGCGCAGCACCAGGGTGGCCCAGGCGTCGCGGTGGATGCGGCGGACCAGGACGAAGCCCTTGGAGCGGTAGGCGGCGAGGACCCGCCGCTCCTGCGAGCGCAGCAGGCCCGACAGGATCGCCAGGCCGCCGGGCTTCAGGGCGAGCTTGATCGGCTGGGAGAGGAACACCAGCGGCGCGGCCAGGATGTTGGCGAACACCAGGTCGTAGGGGCCGCTCGCCTTCACCGCCCGGTGGTTCAGGCCGAAGGCGTGGACGAAACGGGCCCCCGCGAGGTTGAGCTTGGCGTTCTCGCGGGCGATGCGCACCGAGACCTTGTCGATGTCGGTGCCGACCACGACGGGCGAGCCGGTGCGGGCCGCGGCGATGCCGAGCACGCCGGTGCCGCAGCCCACGTCGAGCACGCGCGCGAAGCGGCGGGCCTTGAGCAGGCGGTCGTAGGCCAGGAGGCAGCCGACCGTGGTGCCGTGGTGGCCGGTGCCGAAGGCCGCGCCGGCCTCGATGCGCAGGTTGACGGTGCTCGGCGGCGCCAGGCCCCGGTCGTGGGCGCCGTAGATGAAGAAGCGACCGGCCCGCACCGGCGGCAGGCCGGAGAGCGCCATGGCCAGCCAGTCGGCGTCGGCCAGCTTCTCGCGGGAGACCTTCAGGGCCGGGAAGGCGGCCAGGGCGGCCTGCAGGCCGGCGGCTTCCTCGTCGGAGGTGGGGAAAGCGTCGATCCGCCAGATTCCGCGGTCCTCGTCCTCCTCCAGGATGGAGTAGGTGGCGCCCTCCAGCGCCGGATCGGCGTCGATCGCGGCGGCGGCGGCCTCGGCGTCGGCGCGGGGGCCGCGGGCGATGATCTGATAGGCGTCGTCGGTCATGCGCCCCCTCTAGAGAGGCGCGCGGCGAAAGGCGAGGGGTTAGAAGGCCGACTTGGCCTTGGCCGCGGCGTCGGCCACCAGGGCCGAGGGCGCGGTGCGCAGGGGCTCCAGCGCCTTGCCGGCGGCCAGGGGCTGCACGACCTTGGTCCGGGCGGCGGGGGCCGGCGAGGCGGCGCTGAGCACCTGGACGGGGGCGATGTCGCCGGCGTCGGCGGGCGGCGCGTCCTCCTCGAACTTGGGCGGCAGCCAGTCGGTGCCGACCACGTAGTCCGGCAGGTTCCCGTCGAACGAAGCGTCGTCGGTGTTGGCGTCTGCGGCGTCGGGGGCGGTCTCGGCCTCGGCCGCGGCGCGGCGGCCGGCGCTGGCGGTGACCAGGCGCGGGGCGGAGAGCTGGCCGACCAAGCTGCCGAACTCCGGTTTTATGACGCCGCCGGCGGCGGCGCCGGCGAACGCGGCGGCGATCGCGCCCGCGCCCGCGATGATCCAGCGCATCTCGGCCTCGCGTTTGGCTTCCGACGCCTTAACTTGAAGCTTCAGGCGCATCGGCGCAATGAGGCATGAGCCGCAACGGGAGCGCACCATGAGCAAATACCAGCCCTTGGCCGACCATCTGGCGGCGATGAGCGCCGATGAATGGCGCGCGAGCTTCGCCGAGGTGGAGTCCGTGCTGGGCTTTTCCCTGCCCAAGACCGCCTCGACCCACGGAACCTGGTGGTCGAACGACGACGACAAGCCGCACAAGGCCGGCTGGCTGTCGGCCGGCTGGCGCGTGGCCGACGTGGACCGGCGCGAGGGCAAGGTGGTGTTCGAGCGCGCAGTGAAGACGGCGGCCAGGAAGCCGGCGGCGGTCAAGGCCGTGTCCGCGCCGGCGCCGGTGGCCGTGATCCCGGCCTCGCCGGAAGGCAAGGCGGCGGGTGCGGTCGCGCCGAAGACCAAGCTGATCGCCCTCGCCGCGGGGACGGCGGCCCTGGTGGTCGGGCTGGGGGTGACGGCGGCGCGGCTGCTGCGGCGGCGCTAGGGCGGGGTCAGCCCTTCTCGACGAAAGAGTCGATCACCCGCTTCTCGCCGGCCTTTTCGAAGACGACGGTGAGCTTGTTGCCCTCCACGCCCTTCACCTGGCCGTAGCCGAACTTGACGTGGAACACCCGGTCGCCGCGCTGATAGTCGCTGGAGGCTGACGGCGTGGAGACGGCGACCAGACGGCCCTCGCCTTCGATCACCTGCTGCCGGCCGGGATGGCTGCCGTGGTAGTTGCGCTCCTGGGCGCGCTTCCAGCCGGGCGAGGAATAGCCCGCGCCGAAGGAAGGGCTCTCGTCCCAGCGGCTGCCGTGCTGCTGCATGCCCGGGCCGCCGCCGTAGTAGCCGGTCTCCGACGAGGCCTCGACATTGGCCAGCGGCAACTCGTCGACGAAGCGGGAGGGAAGCTGGCTGGTCCAGCGGCCATAGACCTGGCGATTGGCGGCGAAGGAGATACGCGCTTCCTCCCGCGCGCGGGTGATGCCGACGTAGGCCAGGCGCCGCTCTTCCTCCAGGCCCTTCTCGCCCTTCTCGTCCATGCTGCGCTGGGAGGGGAAGACGCCTTCCTCCCAGCCGGGCAGGAAGACCAGCGGGAACTCCAGGCCCTTGGCCGAGTGCAGGGTCATGATCTGCACGGCGTCGGCCGAAGGGCCGCGGTCGAGATCCATGACCAGCGAGACGTGCTCCAGATAGGCCTGAAGGCTGTCGAAGGCGCCCATGGACTGGACGAGCTCCTTCAGGTTCTCCAGCCGGGTCTGGGCCGTCGGCGTCTTGTCCAGGCGAAGGGCGTCGGTGTAGCCGCTCTCCTCCAGCACCTGCTCCATGACCCGCTGGTGGGGCATCACCTCGGCCTGGGCGCGCCAGCGGTCGATGTCGCGCAGGAAGTTGGCGAGCGAGGTGCGGGTGCGCGCCGGCAGTTCGTCGGTCAGGGCGAGCTGGCGCGCGGCGGCGGTGGCCGGCACGCCGTTCAGGCGCGCGACCTGCAGCAGCTTCTGGACGCTGGTCTCGCCGATGCCGCGCTTGGGCGTGTTGACGATGCGCTCGAAGGCCAGGTCGTCGGCGTCGGACTGGATCAGCCGCAGATAGGCGTGGGCGTCGCGGATCTCCGCCCGCTCGAAGAAGCGCGGGCCGCCGACCACCGTGTAGGGGATCTGCAGCAGGACGAAGCGCTCTTCGAAGGCGCGCATCTGGAAGGAGGCGCGCACCAGGATGGCGATGTCGCGGTACTTGCGCGGGTCGCGCTCGGTGGAGCCGCGGTGGGCGCGCTCGATCTCGTCGGCGATCAGGCGGGACTCGGCCTCGCCGTCCCAGACCCCGCGGACGATCACCTTCTCGCCGCCCTCGGCCTCGGTCCACAGCGTCTTGCCGAGGCGCGACTTGTTGGCGGCGATCAGGCCCGAGGCGGCGGCCAGGATGTGGCTGGTGGAGCGGTAGTTGCGCTCCAGCCGGATGACCTTGGCGCCCGGGAAGTCGCGCTCGAAGCGCAGGATGTTGTCCACCTCGGCCCCGCGCCAGCCGTAGATCGACTGATCGTCGTCGCCCACGCAGCACAGGTTCTGCCGGCCCTGGGCGAGCAGGCGCAGCCACAGGTACTGGGCGACGTTGGTGTCCTGATACTCGTCGACCAGGATGTATTTGAAGCGGTTGTGGAACTCGGCCAGCACGTCGGGCTGGGAGGTGAAGACCGTCAGGTTGTGCAGGAGCAGGTCGCCGAAGTCGCAGGCGTTCAGCACCCGCAGGCGCTCCTGGTAGAGGCGATAGAGCGCCTGGCCCTTGCCGTTGGCGAAGTGGGCGGCCTCGGCGGGCGGCAGCCGCTCGGGCGTCCAGCCGCGGTTCTTCCAGTGGTCGATCAGGCCGGCCAGGGCCTTGGCCGGCCAGCGCTTGGAATCGATGTTCTCGGCCTCCAGCACCTGCTTGATCAGGCGTTCCTGATCGTCGGTGTCGAGGATGGTGTAGTTCGACTTCAGCCCGACCAGCTCGGCGTGGCGACGCAGGATCTGGGCGGCGATGGCGTGGAAGGTGCCGAGCCAGCGCAGGCCCTCGGCCTGCGGGCCGATGATGGCGGTGATCCGCTCGCGCATCTCGCGCGCGGCCTTGTTGGTGAAGGTGACCGCCAGGATCTCCCACGGCTTGGCCTTGCCGGCGGCCAGGATGTGGGCGAGGCGGGTGGTCAGCACCCGCGTCTTGCCGGTCCCCGCGCCGGCCAGCACCAGCACCGGGCCCTCGATGGTCTCCACCGCCTCGCGCTGTTCGGGGTTCAGGCCCTCCAGGTAGTCGGGACCGCGCACGCGGGCCAGGTCGCTGACACGGGGGGAGGGGGCGTCGAAGCCGGCAGGGTCGAGTGATTCAGGCGAAGACATCAGAACATATGTAGCACACGCCGGCCGCCGGTTAACCTCGGGCGGCGGTTTTGGCGTGGGCCAGGGCGGCCAGGCGGCAGGCGGAGGCGAGGGGCGTGTCGGCGCGCGTCTCGTCGATCTCGGCCATCAGGGCGGCGAGGCTGACGCCCTGTTCGGCGGCCATCTCTTCCAGCTCGGTCCAGAATTCGGTCTCCAGCGCCACGGAGGTGGCGTGGCCGGACAGAAGGATCGAGCGCTTGCGCAGGCGGGGCATGGGCTCTTGTGCGGGCGATCGGCGGCCGGGCGCAAGCGCGAGCGGTGCAAAACTCGTGTGCGTGACGCAACCGTCACTTCTATTTAAACAGTGTTCAGTCTATGGTTTCGGCATGACCGACGCCGTAATCTCTCCCGCTTCCGCCGCTCCCCGCCACATCGGCCCGCCGCGCCTGCAATGGGGCGTGGCCTTCAAGGCCCTGCGCCGCCTGTTCCGCGACAAGGAGGACACCGGCCAGGTGTTCGAGATCATGCGGGCGCTGAACGGCCGCTCGACGGCCAAGGGCTATCACCGCCTGCTGGCCACCGCCGAGGGCGGGCGCATGGCCTATGAGCGCGAGGAGTTCGCCAAGCGGCTGATGGACGACGCCTGGCTGGACAGCTTCGCGGCCGGCACGGTGGGCGCGGCCTATCGCGACTTCGTGCGCAGCGAGAACCTTTCGGCGCAGGGCCTGGCCGAAGTCAGCCAGCAGAACGCCAAGGAAGTGGACGTCGCCCATCCCTACGCCTGGTTCGGCCGGCGCACCCGCGACGTGCACGACATCTGGCACATCCTGTCGGGCTATCACCGCGACGGCCTGGGCGAGGCGTGCCTGGTGGCGTTCTCGTTCGCCCAGACCGGCGGCCTGGGCTGGGCGTTCATCGCGGCGGGCGCGGCGTCGCGTTCGCGCAAGGCGGCCCGGCCGCATCCCTACCGGCGGGCGATCTGGCAGGGCTACCAGCGCGGCAAGGCCGCCAAGTGGCTGCTGGGCGAGGACTATGCGCGCGTGATGAGCGAGCCGCTGGAGGCGGCGCGCAAGCGGCTGAACATCACGCCGGCGACGCTCTACGACGCGATCCCGCCCGAGGATCGCGACATGACCGCGGCCCGCGCGGCGGCCTAGGTCAGTCTTCCCTGCGGGCGTCGTCCAGGCGGCGCTCGAGCTTGGCGATTTCCGCCCGCGTCTGGACCTTCTGCGCCTTCGCGCGGCCATGGCGGACGCGGTTCTCGGCGGCCTGCGCCATGGCCTCGGCGCGGGCTTTCGCCTTGCGCGCCTTGTTCAGATTGATGATTTCGCTCATCGGCGGACCCTTGCGACGGGCGCCGATCCTGCACCCAAACGCGCGGCCGGCAAACGGGTTTGGCGCGGCGGACCCGCCGCCGACCCCACGGGCGACCGCCGTGACCGGGGCGCCGGCGGCCGGGCGAACGGTGTGGACTGTCGCCGCCAAATGAGTCACGGCTGACCGACGGAACCCTTGGGGGCGGTCGTGAAGACGGGCTCGATCAGCGATGGCGTCCGGTGGGCGCGCCTTCGGTGGGCGCCCTTGCTGGTGGCCGCCTTTGGCGCGCTGGCCACGATCACGGGCGGCTTCCTGATCCACAAGGTGAACGCCCAGCGCTCGCACGACCGCTTCGAGCGGCTGGTGGACGAGACCAACGACGCGATCGTCGACCGGCTGGAGACCTATGTGGCGGTGCTGCGCGCCGGCGCCGGCCTCTATGCGGCCAGCAAGACCGTCGACCCCGGCGAGTTCAAGAGCTTCGCCCGGCGGATCGAGCTGGTGCGGCGCTATCCGGGCATCGAGGGCATCGGCTTCGCCGCGCGCAGGCCGGCTCCGGGACGCGCCGAAGACGGCGTGATCGTGACCTATCTGGAGCCGCAGACCGAGCCGAACCGGCGCGAGCTGGGGCGCGACCTGGCGGCCGATCCGGTGCTGGCCGAGGCGATCGTCCGCTCCCGCGACAGCGGCCGGCCGGCGATGTCGGGCAAGGTGGAGCTTCACCGCGAGGACGCCGACGGCCGCCAGACCGGCTTTCTGATGCTGGAGCCGGTCTACACGGGCGGGGACGTGCCGGCGGACCTGGCCGCGCGGCGCACGCGGTTCGAGGGCTTCGTCTATGCGCCGTTCCAGGCCAAGGCGCTGCTGCAGAGCGTGATCGCCAACCTGAACAACCGGGGCTTGGAGTATGCGGTCTACGACGGGACCGCCGCGCCGCAGAACCTGTTGCAGCGCTCGGCGCCGCCTCGCACGTCCGGGCCGGGCGCGGAGTTCCGGTCGGTGCGGCGGCTGGACGTGGCCGGCCGTAGCTGGATCGTCGCCTACAACGCCAACGACGAGTTCAGGCCGGCGGACGACGCGCAGTTCGTCACCGGCTTCGCGGCGATCGGCGTGCTGGCGACCGCGCTGATCGCCGGGGCCATGCTGGCCCAGGTGCAGGCGCGGCTGGCCGCCGAACGCGAGGTCCAGACGCGGCAGCTGGCGGAGGAGCGCCAGCAACTGCTGCTGGGCGAGCTGAACCACCGGGTGAAGAACACCCTGGCCACCGTGCAGTCGATCGCCGCCCAGAGCCTGCGCAACGCGCCGGACCTGGAGACCGGCCGCAAGACCTTCGAGGCCAGGCTGATGGCGCTCAGCGAGGCGCACAACCTGCTCACCCGCGACAACTGGCGCGGCGCGAGCCTGGCGGACCTGGCCAAGGCCGAGCTGGCGCCCTACGGCGGCGGGCGGCGCGAACGGGTGACGATCCTGGGCGAGCCGGTCTGGCTGTCGCCCAACACCGCCGTGGCCCTGGGCATGGCGTTCCACGAACTGGCGACCAACGCGGCCAAGCACGGGGCGCTGTCGGGCGCCAACGGCAGGGTCAGGGTCGAATGGACCGTCTCGCGCTCGGACGAGGCGCCGGACCGCGTGTCGATCGTCTGGCGCGAGGCCGGCGGGCCGACGGTGACGACGCCTTCGCGCACCGGCTTCGGCTCTCGCCTGATCGTGAGCGGCCTGGCGCACCAGTTGAACGGCGACGTCAGGCTCAACTTCGACCCGGACGGGGTGACCTGCGCCATCGCCTTCAACCTGGCGCCGCCGCCGAGCACATCCCCCGACGAGGAGGTCGAAAGCGCCGCGTGATCGCGCCGCCCGCGGCAACCGCGGCGCGGTTCAACGGTTTTCTTCGCACCCGCAGCAACGAAGGAGATCGGCGATGGTCCAAGCTTCGGACATTCACGAGCACATGGAGGTGGTGGGCTCCGACGGCGGCCACGTCGGCAGGGTCGACCACGTGCTCGGCCGCGAGATCGAGCTGGCGCGCCTGGATACCGGATCGGGCTTCAGGCACCACCTGATCCCGATGACCTGGGTGGATCATATCGAACGGGACAAGGTGTGCCTGAACCTGACCCAGGACGCCGCGCGCTCGGCCTGGCGCGAGCGCCACTAGGCCTGTTCGAGGTCCTCGCGGCGCAAGGCGGGGAGGACGGCGGCCTCGACGCCGGCGATTTTCGGCTCGCCGTCGCCTCGCCAGATCGCGCAGACGACGGCGACGACCTCGGCGCCGGCGGCCTCGAGGTGGCCGATCGCGTCACGAACCGCGCCGCCGGTGGTGATGACGTCCTCGATGATCGCCACGCGTTTGCCGCCGACCTGCGCGCCTTCGACCGCCTGGCATGTGCCGTAGGCCTTGGCCTCCTTGCGCACGAACGCGGCCGGCCGGCCGTCGGCCAGCGACATGGCGGTCGCGATGGGCACGCCGCCCAGCTCGAGCCCGGCCAGCACCTCGGCCCGATCCGGCACGAGCGGAAGCATGGCGGCCGCCACGCGCTTCAGCAGGGCGGGGTCGCTCTCGAAGCGGTACTTGTCGAAGTACTCGGCGGCGACGGCGCCGGAGCGCAGGGTGAAGCGGCCCTCCAGCCGGGCGACGGACGCGATGTCCCTCGCGAGCCGGCGGCGGGCCGCCTCGTCCATTCCTATTTCACCGAGGCGCAGAAGCGCTGGATGCGCGCGCAGGCCTCTTCCAGCGTGGCGTTGGAGGTGGCGTAGCTGATGCGGAAGAACGGCGACAGGCCGAACGCCTCGCCGAACACCACCGCCACGCCCTCGGCCTCGAGCAGCTCGTTGGCGAAGTCCTTGTCCGAGGCGATCTTGACCCCGCTCGGCGCGGTCTTGCCGATCAGCCCTTCGCAGGACGGATAGACGTAGAACGCCCCCTCCGGCGTCGGGCACTTCAGGCCCGAGGCCTGGTTCAGCATGGACACCACCAGGTCGCGCCGCTCCTGGAAGAGCTTGGCGTTGGGCTTGATGAAGTCCTGCGAGCCGTTGAGCGCCTCGACGGCCGCGTACTGGCTGATCGAGCAGGGGTTGGAGGTCGACTGGCTCATGACCTTGGCCATCAGCTTGATCAGCTCCTCCGGCCCGGCCGCGTAGCCGATCCGCCAGCCGGTCATGGCGTAGGCCTTGGAGACCCCGTTCATGGTCAGGGTGCGGTCGTAGAGCGCCGGCTCCACCTGGGCGATCGTCCAGAACTCGAAGTCGTCGAACACCAGGTGCTCGTACATGTCGTCGGTGAGGATCCACACCTGCGGGTGGCGCAGCAGCACCTCGGCCAGGGCCTTCAGCTCGGCCTTGGTGTAGGCCGCGCCGGACGGGTTGGACGGCGAGTTGAGGATCAGCCAGCGGGTCTTGGGCGTGATCGCCGCTTCAAGGTCGGCGGCCTTCAGCTTGAAGCCGTTGTCCGCCGTGGTCGGCGCGAACACCGGCGTGCCGCCGGCCAGCAGCACCATGTCCGGATAGCTCACCCAATAGGGCGTGGGCACCACCACCTCGTCGCCAGGGTTCAGGGTGGCCATCATGGCGTTGAAGATCACCGGCTTGCCGCCGGGCGAGACGTTCACCTGGGAGGGCTTGTAGGTCAGGCCGTTCTCGCGCGCGAACTTGGCGCAGATGGCTTCCTTCAGCTCCGGGATGCCGTCGACGGTGGTGTACTTGGTCTTGCCGTCGCGGATCGCCTTGATCGCGGCTTCCTTGATGTTGTCCGGCGTATCGAAGTCCGGCTCGCCGGCCCCGAGGCTAATGACGTTTTTCCCCTGCGCCTTGAGCTCACGAGCCTTCTGATCGGTCGCCATGGTGGCGGAGGGCTTGACGCGGGCGAGCGTGGCGGACTGGAGCGACATGGCTCTTCGTGCTTTCCAGTTAGGGGTGGAGGAAACGGCGCGGGTGTAGCCCATGCCGCTCACTGCGGGAACCCAATATGGGCGTCCGAAGGGCGCCTTGCGGCCCGCGCTTGCCGAAAGGCCACAGGAGGCGCCGATGCCACGCAAGATTTCGCTGTTCCTCGCCTGCGCGGTTCTGGCCGGATGCGGCCAGCCCGTCAGCTCGTCCGAACCGCAGAAACCGCCCGCAGCGGCTGCGCAGCCGGCGGCGGCCGCGCCGGCGCCGCCAAGGACGCTTTCGGCCGACGAGCGCAAGGCGGCGCGCTATGTCGGGCGCTGGTCGGAGGCCACCGCCACCTGCGCGACCGCGCCCTGGATCTTCACCGCCGACGGCCTGTCGGCGCCGGACGAGGTGACCTGCGATTTCGACAGCGTGGCCGAGGCGCCCGGCGGCTACGACGTCGCGGCCGCCTGCGCCAGCAAGGGCGCGCCGACGCCAGCGAAGGCGCTGAGCCTGCGATTCGTCGAGGCGGCCAAGGGCGTGCTCGTGGAGGGCGGGCCGTTCCCCGCGCCGGTGGGCCTGATCCATTGCGAGGGGTGACACGGGCGGGTATGTCTGCGCCGTCCGCGTGACTGGCGAGATCGGAGGGGCTGAACCCTCGGGAAGCGCGGGCGTCATCGGCCGCTCGCCTGGGCGATCGGGAGCCATCCCGGTCCAACGCTTCTTCCAAGGAGGAGCCGCCCATGGACGCCGACCGCCAAGCCCTGAAGTCGTACGACCCCGAGATCTTCGCCGAGATAGCCGGCGAGGAGGGCCGCCAGACCGACGGCGTGGAGATGATCCCGTCGGAGAACTACACCTATCCCGAGGTGCTGGCGGCGCTGGGTTCAGTGCTGACCAACAAGTACTCCGAGGGCTATCCGGGCCGGCGCTACTACGGCGGCCAGGAGCACACCGACGCCGTCGAGCGGCTGGCCCGCGAGCGGGCTTGCGCCCTGTTCGGCGCTGAGCACGCCAACGTCCAGCCGCTGTCGGGCTCGCCGATGAACCAGGCTGCCTACTTCGCCGTGATGCAGCCGGGCGACACGGTGCTGGCCATGGATCTGTCGCACGGCGGCCACCTGACCCACGGCGCGCCGGTCTCGCACATGGGCAAGGTGTTCAACTTCGTCCGCTACAAGACCGGCGAGGGCGGGGCGATCGACTTCGAGCAGATGATGACGATCGCCAAGCAGGTGCGGCCGAAGATCGTGCTGGCCGGCTATTCCTCCTATCCGCGCGACTACGACTATGCGGGCTTCCGCCAGGTGGCCGACGAGGTGGGGGCGCTGGCCATGGCCGACATCTCGCACATCGGCGGGCTGGTGGCGGCCGGGGTGATGGCCAATCCCTTCGATGCGGGCTTCGACATCGTCACCACCACCACGCACAAGAGCCTGCGCGGGCCGCGGGGCGGAATGATCCTGTGCCGCAAGGGGCTGGCCAAGGCGATTGATTCGTCGGTGTTTCCCGGGCTGCAGGGCGGCCCGCACATGAACAACGTGGCCGGGGCGGCGATCACCTTCAAGAAGGCGGCCGAGCCGGCGTTCCGCGGCTACGCCGAACAGGTGCTGGCCAACGCCAAGACCCTGGCGCGGACGCTGCTGGACGGGGGCGCACGCCTGATCACCGGCGGCACCGACAACCACATGATGGTGATCGATACGGTGGAGAGCTTCGGCCTGGACGGCCGCGCCGCCGAGGAGGCGCTGGACCGCATCGGCGTCGCCACCAACAAGCAGGTGATCCCGGACGATCCGCGCCCGCCGCTGCGGCCGAGCGGGGTGCGCCTGGGCACGCCGGCCTGCACGACGCGGGGCATGGGCGAGGAGGAGATGCGCCGGCTGGGCGGCTGGATGGTCGAGGCGCTGCGCGCGCCGGAGGACGCGGCCCTGGCCGGACGCCTGTGCGGGCAGGTGCGCGAGCTCTGCCGCGGCTTCGCCGTGCCGGGCGTGGCGAAGGGGTGACGGGGCTGGTTGTTCTATATTTGTTCTTGACAACCGAGGATTGAGGGCTACCTTGGCTGTGCGGAGGGGATACCTATCGTGATCAGCCCAAATCAGAAGACGGCGATCGATCAACTGATCGACGAAGCTGGAACCGATGAACTGGGGCGGCGGGCTCGCGACGCCTACCAAAGGGCGCTCGAGCATGGCCAAGTCGTGTTCCATTAGAACGCTGCGCGCCGCGCCGATCGTCCCGGGGTGGACGATCGGCGCGGTGCTGGCGCTGCTCTGGGCGGTGGACCTGAGCTCCCTCATGCTGGACCGGTGCGCGGCCACGACCTGTCACGGCTACATGGTCTATGCGCAGCTCCCGGGATTGTTCATCTTTCCCTATGTGCTTTGGTTCCTGTTGTTCGCGCCGACCCAGAGCTACGTCTTCGCCAACGGTGCGATATTGCTGATGTGCGCCGGACTCTATCTGGTGGCGCGGCGGCGACTGCCGGCGTGGCTGAGCCTGGTCAACATCGCCGCGGTGCTGGGCGTGTGGGCGCTGTCGTCGGCGGCCGGGGTCTGGATGCTGTTCGCCGGGGCGAGGCTGCTGGCGTGATTGCAGCCTTGAAGGCGGCGTTCGCGAACGCGGCGCGCGCCCACAGCCGCGCTTGACCGGCGCAGGCGAACGGGCGAGGGAGCGGCATGCGCCGGATCCTGAGTTTCCTGACCAACATGGACGCCCGCGCCTGGCGCACGCTGGCCGTGTCCTTCGTGCTGTTCGGCGGCGTGGGGGTGGTGTTCCTGTTCGGCGCCCAGGTGCTGGGCTTCTCCGGCGAGGCGACGGTGGAGCGCTGGCTGGGGCTGGCGGCGCACGGGCCCTGGGCGCTGCCGGTGGCGGTGGCGGCCTTCGCCCTGCTGGCCTTCGTCGGCGTGCCGCAATTCGTGCTGATCGCCGCGGCGGTGGTCGCCTTCGGCGCCTGGGCCGGCTTCGCCTATAGCTGGATCGGCACGATGGTCTCCTCGATGGTCGGATTCTACATCGGCCGGGTGGCGGGGGCGCGGACGCTGGAGCTGCTGTCCAGCGACGGCGTGCGCAAGTTCATGGACCTGGTGGGGCGCAACGGCTTCCTGGCCAGCCTGATCGTGCGGCTGGTGCCCTCCGCGCCGTTCATCGTGGTCAACATGGCCGCGGGCGTGACGCCGATGAAGGTCTGGCCGTTCGTCGCCGGCACGGCCATCGGCATCGTGCCGAAGATTGCGCTGACGGCTTTCGCCGGCAATTCCATCGTCCACGCCATGAAGGGGGAGGGCGGGCGCTACCTTGTGGGGCTCGCCGCCATCGCCATCTTGTGGCTGGCCATCGGCTGGTTCGCGCGCCGGTGGCTGAAGCGGCGCGAGGGCGCCCTGGGAGATCCGTCCGAATGAAACTGTTCTACGCCCGCGGCGCCTGCGCCCTGGCCTCGCACATCGCCTTGGAAGAGGCCGGCGCCACCTACGAGGCGGTGCGCGTCGACGTGCGCGGCGGCGAGCAGCGCGGGCCGGGCTATCTGGCGATCAATCCCAAGGGCCGCGTGCCGGCGCTGGCGACCGCCCAGGGGGTGATCACCGAGACCCCGGCGATCCTGGCCTACATCGCCCAGACCCACCCGCAGGCCGGGCTCGCGCCGCTCGACGATCCCTTCGCCTTCGCCGAGCTGCAGGCCTTCAACGCCTATCTCTGCTCGACGGTGCACCCGGCGCACGCCCACCGTCATCGCGGCCACCGCTGGGCCGACGAGGAAGGCTCGCTGGCCGACATGCGCCGCAAGGCGCCGCAGGTGATGGGCGAGTGCTTCGAACTGATCGAGGCCCAGATGTTCAAGGGCCCCTGGGTGATGGGCGAAGCCTACAGCATCGCCGATCCCTACCTCTTCACGATCTGCGGCTGGCTGGAGGCCGACGAGGTGGACATCGCCCGCTTCCCGAAGGTGGCCGAGCACGCCGCGCGGATGGCCGAGCGGCCGGCCGTGAGGAAGGTTCTTGCCGAGGAAGCGGCCTAGAGCCGCGGGACGCGCAATAGCCTTGCGCGATCAGGGGCTTTTCGGTAGATGAGCGGCATGGACATGCGTCGCGACAGCCAACTTCTGCTTGGACTCGGCCTTAGCCGCCCCTGGGCGCCTTACTAGGCTGCGCGTCTTCGCGGCCGGGCGTTCAGGGGATGACCCACGAGCCCGACCCTTGTAGAACAGCCCTCCGCGAAGAGACCCGTCCCATGACCTCCGTATCCCAAGCCGCGCAAGACCGCGTCATCGTCTTCGACACCACCATGCGCGACGGCGAGCAATCGCCCGGCGCCTCCATGTCGCTGGACGAGAAGCTGGAGCTCGCCAAGATCCTTGAGGAAATGCGCGTCGACGTGATCGAGGCCGGCTTCCCGATCGCCTCGAACGGCGACTTCCAGGCCGTGAGCGAGATCGCCAAGATCGTCACCGAGAGCACGATCTGCGGCCTGGCCCGCGCCGGCCAGGCCGACATCGAGCGCTGCGCCGAGGCGATCCGCCCGGCCAAGCGCGGCCGCATCCACACCTTCATCTCCACCAGCCCGGTCCACATGAAGTGGAAGCTGCAGATGGAGCCGGACGCGGTGCTGGAGATGGTGACCAAGTCGGTCTCCCACGCCCGCAACCTGTGCGGCGACGTGGAGTGGTCGGCCGAGGACGCCACGCGCACCGAGCGCGACTTCCTGCGCCGCTGCGTGGAGGCCGCGATCAAGGCCGGCGCGACCACGATCAACATCCCCGACACGGTGGGCTACACCTATCCGTCGGAATACGCCGAGATCTTCCGCGACCTGATCGAGAACGTGCCGGGCGCGGACGGGGTGATCTTCTCCACCCACTGCCACAACGACCTGGGCCTGGCCGTGGCCAACAGCCTGTCGGGCGTGCAAGGCGGCGCGCGGCAGGTGGAAGTGGCGATCAACGGCATCGGCGAGCGGGCCGGCAACGCCGCGCTCGAAGAAGTGGTGATGGCGCTGAAGGTGCGCGGCGACGCGCTGCCCTACCACACCAACATCGACCCGCAACACATCACCCGGGCCAGCCGCTACGTGTCGGCGATCACCGGCTTCCCGGTGCAGTTCAACAAGGCGATCGTCGGCAAGAACGCCTTCGCCCACGAGAGCGGCATCCACCAAGACGGGATGCTGAAGAACGCCGAGACCTACGAGATCATGAAGCCCGAGGACGTGGGGCAGGGCGCCACCAACCTCGTCATGGGCAAGCACTCCGGCCGCCACGCCTTCCGCGAAAAGCTGAAGGCGCTGGGCTACGAGCTGGGCCAGAACGCCCTGAACGAGGCGTTCCAGCGCTTCAAGGACCTGGCCGACAAGAAGAAGCACGTCTTCGACGACGACATCGTCGCCCTGGTGGACGACGCCCTGGCGTCCGGCGCCGACCGCATCCAGGTCAAGCACCTGCGCGTGGTGGCCGGCACCGAGGGCCCGCAGCAGGCCGAGCTGACCGTCTCGGTGGACGGCGAGGAACGCAAGGGCGTGGCCACCGGCGACGGCCCGGTGGACGCGGTGTTCAACGCCATCCACGAAGTGATCCCGCACACCGCAATCCTGCGCCTGTTCCAGGTGCACGCGGTGACCGAGGGGACCGACGCCCAGGCGCAGGTCTCGGTGCGGCTCGAAGAGGACGGCCGCATCGCCACCGGCCAGGCGGCCGACACCGACACGCTCACGGCTTCGGCCAAGGCCTACGTCAACGCGCTCAACAACCTCTTCGCGAGGAAGGAAAAGAGCGCGCCCGAAGCGAAGGTCGCTTCCGGCTTCTAGACGCACCGGCCGCAAGGCGGGATTGATGGCGACCTCGCCGCCCCGAGACGGGCGGCGGGCCCGCGCGTGCGCGGGCTGAGCGGATGTTTCTCACATGTTGTGGATTGTTCTGACGGCGGCGGCCGCGCCGCTGCAGGTGGCGCGCAACGCGCTGCAGCGCGGCCTGATCGGCGAGGCCGGGCCCTGGGGCGCGACCCTGGTGCGCTTCCTGTTCGGCCTGCCGTTCTCGCTGGCGCTCTTCGCGGTGGCGGCCTTGCTGACGCCCGGCGCCGATCCGCATTTCAGCGGGCGCTACCTCGCGGCCGTGTCGATCGGCGCCCTGGGCCAGGTGAGCGCCACGGCGGCGCTGCTCACCGCCATGCGGCGCTCGGGATTCGCGGTGGCGACCTTCATGCAGCAGGCCTCGCTGCCGTTCGGCGCGCTGCTGGGCTTCGCGGTGCTGGGCGACAACCTGAGCGCCCAGGGCTGGATCGGCGTGGCGACGACCACGGCCGGACTGGCGGCCCTGTCGTGGCCCCGCGGCGGGCGGGAGGCGAACGACTGGGTCGGGGTCGCCACGGGCCTGGCCTCGGCGGCGTTCTTCGCCGTGACGCTCAACGGCTATCGCGAGGCCGGCCTCGCCCTGGAGCCGCACCATCCGCTCTATTCCGGGATCGCGTCGGTGTGCGTGGCCCAGACGCTGCAGACGATCGGTCTGACCGCGATGCTGGCGCTGACCCGACCGGCGGCCCTGCGCGCGGTGATCGCCTCCTGGCGCGCCTCGCTGGGCGCGGGCTTCTTCGGCGCGGCCGCCTCGGCCTGCTGGTTCTCGGCGCTGGCCCTGGCGCCGGCGGGGCTGGTGCGCGCGGTGGGCGTGATCGAGGCGCCGGTGGCCGCGGCGGCGGGCCGGCGGCTGTTCAAGGAGCGGCTTTCGCTGGCCCAGGCGGCGGCCGGCGTGACGACGGCGGTGGGCGTGGTGCTGACCGCGCTCGGCTGAGTTTCGCCTTGCCGAGTCGTTATGAAGTACGTCTACATAACGCATGGACGACGTCTCGGCCCTGGTCGCCTCCCTGACGCTGCGGCGCGGCGCCGGCGCGCGCGTGGGCGCCGAGCGGATCGCGCTCTTGGAGGCGGTGGCCGAGTTCGGTTCGATCTCCGGCGCGGCCAAGCGCCTGGGCCTGTCCTACAAGGGCGCCTGGGACGCGGTGCAGGCGCTGAACAACCTGTTCGACGCGCCGCTGATCGCCGCCCACGCCGGCGGCCGCTCCGGTGGCGAGGCCAGCCTGACGCCGCGGGGCCGGGCGGTGGTGACCGCCTTCCGCAAGGTGGAGGCCGAACTGGCCTCGGCCGTGGCGCGGCTGGAGGCGGGGCTGGCGGGCGCCGACGTCGGCGAGCTTTTCTGGAGCCTGGGGATGCGGACGAGCGCGCGGAACGCCCTGCGCGGCGTGGTGAGCGCGGTGACCGAGGGCGCGGTCAACGCCGAGGTGGTGGTCGAGGTGGCGCCGGGCGTGTCGATCACCGCGATGGTGACTCGCGACAGCGTGCGCGAGCTGGGCTTGCGTCCCGGCGCGGCGGCCATCGCCCTGATCAAGTCGAGCTTCATCACCCTGGCGGTGGGCGAGGGGCTGCGCACCTCCGCGCGCAACCAGCTCGCCGGCGTGGTGAGCCGGCGCGAGGACGGGGCGGTGAACAGCGAGATCGCCCTGGAGCTGGCCGACGGCAAGACGCTGACCGCCACGATCACCCGCGAAAGCGCCGAGGCGCTGGACCTGAAGCCGGGCGACGCGGCGCTGGCCCTGATCAAGGCGCCCCACGTGATCCTGGCGGTGGAGTAGACGGACATGACGGTCATGCGGTGGGTCGCGGCGCTGGTCGCCGCCTGGATGTTGAGCGTGGTTCCGGCTGCGGCGCAGAGCGTGACGGTGTTCGCCGCCGCCTCGCTGAAGGACGCCCTGGGCGAGGTCGGCCAAGCCTACGAGGCCCGCACGGGGGTGAAGGTGAAGGTGTCGTTCGCGGCGACCTCGGCCATCGCCCGGCAGATCGAGCAGGGCGCGCCGGCCGACGTGTTCGTCTCTGCCGACGTGAAGTGGATGGACTATCTGGCCGAGCGCAAGCTGATCGACGCGGCCAGCCGCCGCGACCTGCTCGGCAACCGGCTGGTGCTGATCGCCCCGGCCGGGTCGAAGACGCAACTGCGCATCGGCCCGAACATGCCGCTGGCGCGCGCGCTGAACGGAGGGCGGCTGGCGGTGGCCGCGCCGCAGGTGCCGGCCGGCCGCTACGCCCGCGAGGCCCTGGGCGCGCTCGGCGTGTGGGACAGCGTCTCCAATCAGGTCGTTGACGCCGAGAACGTGCGCACGGCCCTGCAGTACGTCGCCCGCGGCGAGGCCCCCCTGGGGGTGGTCTATGAGACCGACGCCTTCGTGGAGCCCAAGGTCAGGATCGTGGGCCGGTTCCCGGCCGGGAGCCATCCGCCGATCATCTATCCGGCCGCCCTGACGGCCTCGACCAAGAGCGAACAGGCCGCCGGCTTCCTGAACTTCATGTCCGGCAAGGAGGCGATGCGGATCTTCCGGCGCTACGGCTTCACAGCGCCGGCGCAGGCGCCCAAGGCGTGACGACCGGCTCGGCCGTGTCGCGCGCCGGCGTTCGGTGACGGCGCCGTCAGCGACGGAACCAACGCGCGTTTCGGGCTTTAGTTCGGGCGCGGCGCTTGCGGCGCCCGCCGGGGCCATGGGGATGGCGATGCGGATAGACGGGTTTGCTCGAAGCGAGCGGCCGGTGGAGGGAGGGGGACATTTCGCCTCCCAATGGGCGAGCCTGTTGGAGGCGCTGCCCGTAGGCGCCCACCTCTATGATCTCAACGGCGTGCTCAGGCGGTCCAACCGCCGGGCCAAGGAGATCGGCGCGGCCGCCGCCTCGGCGGAGGAGCTCGACCAGGCCCTGTGCGGCGCGACGATGACCGAGGCCCTGGCCGCCAATGCGCCGATCCGCGACCTGGAGGTGGCGGTGGAGCGCGCTGACGGCGGCTGGCTGCACCTGCTCACCGCCGCGGACCTGCTGCGCGACGAGGACGGCGCGGCGGCCGGCGTGATCGTCTGCTTCCAGGGCGTGGACGCCATCGGCCGAGCCCGCGACGACCTGCGCAAGGAGCGGGTGTGGGCGCGGCGCATGGTCGAGAACTCGCCCGTGGCCGTCTACTGGACCGACGTGCAGGGCCGCATCACCGCCTTCAACCCGGCCGCCGAGATGCTCTGGGGCGGACGCCCTGAGGCGGGCGTCAACCGCTGGTGCGGCTTTCGCCGGCTCTTCCATCCCGACGGGCGCGAGATGGCGCGCGAGACCTGTCCGCTGGCGGCGGCGGTGCGGGAGGGGCTCGGGGGCGTCGGCGTCGAGGTCGGCTTCGAGCGCCACGACGGCGCCCGCGGCGCGGTGCTGGCCTATCCGACGCCGCTGCACGGCGAGAACGGCGCGCTGATCGGCGCGGTCAACATGCTGGTGGAGATCACCGAGCGGAAGGAGGCCGAGCTGCGGCAGAAGGCGCTGCTCGACGAAGTGAACCACCGGGTGAAGAACACCCTGGCGACCATCCAGTCGCTGGCCGGGCAGAGCTTCCGGGGCGGGGGCGATCCGGCGGTCATGGCCGCCGCGTTCGAGGCGCGCCTGCTGGCGCTGAGCCAGGCGCACGACCTGCTGGCGCGCGCCCACTGGCGCGAGATCGAACTGGGCGTCCTGGCCGCGGCCGTGCTCGATCCGGGACGCGAGGGGCGCGTCGAGGCGAGCGGCCCGCCGACGCCGATCACCGCGCGGGCGGCGGTGACCCTCGCCATGGCGCTGCACGAGCTGGCGGCCAACGCCGAGCGCTACGGCGCGCTATCGTCCGTAGGCGGACGAGTTGACGTGAGCTGGCGGCCTGACGCGCGCGGCGGGCTCGCCCTGGCCTGGATCGAGAGCGGCGGGCCCGCCGTGGACGCGCCTGCGCGGCTGGGTTTCGGCCGCCGCTTCCTGGAGAACGCGGTGAGCCGCGAACTGGGCGGGCGAGTGGACCTGACGTTCGCGCCAGAGGGGCTGCGCTGCCTGATCGAAGTTCCACCGAGGCGCGATACGGCTGGCCCCGGCCCGTGACATCCCGCCACAATGGACCCGATCTACCTGGGGGTCGCTGGCCGAATCAATGCACGCTTGGATCGTCGTTCCGCGGCTGTGCGAGTTCGTTGACCATGCTCGCGTCAATAAGCCTTGAAATCGACCAGATGGCAGGGCACACGGACGGGAGTCCGACAGCGAAGGCTGGGTGGTCAGGCGCTTCCGGACGCGGGGCGCGTGGAGCCGCGCCGCAAGGCTTCTTGGACTCGCCGTTCCTGCTCGCTTTCCTTTCAGGGCACTAAATGATCTCGTCCCTCTTCGGCGCCATCTCGAACGATATCGCCATCGACCTCGGCACCGCCAACACCCTGATCTACATGAAGGGCAAGGGCATAGTGCTCAATGAGCCGTCGGTGGTGGCGCTGCGCAACGTGGGCGGACGCAAGGTGGTGCACGCCGTCGGCATCGAGGCCAAGCAGATGCTGGGCCGCACGCCCGGCCACATGGAAGCCATCCGCCCCATGCGCGACGGGGTGATCGCCGACTTCGAAGTCGCCGAGGAGATGATCAAGTACTTCATCCGCAAGGTTCACAACCGCAAGGGCTTCGTGAACCCGAAGGTGATCGTCTGCGTGCCGTCCGGCGCGACCGCGGTGGAACGCCGCGCCATCAACGATTCCTGCCTGAACGCCGGGGGCCGTCGCGTCGGTCTGATCGACGAGCCGATGGCCGCGGCGATCGGCGCCGGCCTGCCGATCCACGAACCCACCGGCTCGATGGTGGTGGACATCGGCGGCGGCACCACCGAGGTGGCCGTGCTGTCGCTGTCGGGCATCGTCTATTCGCGCTCGGTCCGCGTGGGCGGCGACAAGATGGACGAGGCGATCATCAGCTACATGCGCCGCAACCATAACCTCCTGATCGGCGAGACCACGGCCGAGCGGATCAAGAAGGAGATCGGCACGGCCCGGGCGCCGGCGGACGGCGAGGGCCTGTCGATCGAGGTCAAGGGCCGCGACCTGATGCAGGGCGTGCCGCGCGAGGTGCGCATCAGCGAAAAGCAGGCCTCCGACGCGCTCTCCGAGCCGGTGGGCCAGATCGTCGACGCGGTGAAGATGGCCCTGGAGGCGACGCCGCCGGAGCTGGCCTCCGACATCGCCGACAAGGGCATCATGCTGACCGGCGGCGGGGCGCTGCTGCGCGGCCTGGACGCCGAGATCCGCGATCACACCGGCCTGCCGGTGACCGTGGCGGACGATCCGCTGTCGTGCGTGGCGCTGGGATGCGGCAAGGTGCTCGAACATCCGAAGTGGATGAAGGGCGTGCTGGAGTCCACTCTAGCCTGAGGCCAGCGAATCGCGCCTGCGCAGCCGTGGGCGCGCAGGTGACGACGGCCTTTGGAGACGACGCTTAAGTGCCCTTGCGGGACAACCAGTTCGGCGATTTGAAGGTCCCGCTGACCTGGACGGCGGGGGTGGCCTTGGTCGTCGCCGCGGTGGTGGCCGCCGCCCTGCTGATCGGCGACCGGCGCGAGCGGTTCCAGGCCGAAGCCTATGGCGTGACGCGCAAGGTGACCGATGCGGTGGCGACGCCGGTGGGCGACGTGCTGTCCACGCCGGGCCGCTGGATCGGCCTGGGGGGCAAGGCGATCGGCGGCTACTTCTTCGCGGTCTCCGAGAACCGCAAGCTGAAGGCCGAACTCGCCGAGATGAAGCAGTGGCGCGACGTGGCGATCGCCCTGCGCGACACCAACGACCGCTACAAGACGATCCTGGGCCTGAAGACCGATCCGCCGATCCCGATGGCGACAGCGCGCGTCGTGGCCGACGCCCGCGGCCCGTTCGCCAATACGCGGCTGGCCAACGCCGGCGCCGAGCGCGGGGTGACCGAGGGCAATCCGGTGATGAGCGAGAACGGGGTCGTCGGCCGCGTGATCGGCGTGACCAGGGGCGCCAGCCGCATCCTGCTGCTCACCGACATCGCCAGCCGTGTGCCGGTGATGGTGGACCGCACCAACGCACGGGCGATCCTGACCGGCGACGGCGGACCGAACCCGAAGCTGGAGTACCTGCGCGGCCAGGACCCGGTGAAGGAAGGCGACCGCATCCTCACCTCCGGCGACGGCGGGCTGATGCCGCGCGGCCTGCCGGTGGGCGTGGCGGTGAAGGGGCTGGACGGGGAGTGGCGCGTGGTGCTCGCCTCGGACGCCGCCCCGATCGATTTCGTGCGGATCCTGCTGTTCAAGAACTTCACCCAGCTCATCGACGCCAAGGCGCTGGACCGGATGACCCCGCCGGCGGCCATGGAGCTGCCGTCGGCCTCGGCGGTCGCCGCGGCCGCGGTCAAGCCGGCGGCGGCCCCGCCCAAGCCGGCGACGAGCCCATCGGCCACAGCCCCGTCCGTGGCGACGCCGGCGCCGTCCAGGCCCGCGTCGGCGACGACGCCCTCCGCGACGGCCCCCAAGCCGGCGACGCAAGCCCCGGCCAAGCCGCCTGCATCCGCCGCCGGATCGACGACGGGCGCCGCCGCGCCGCCGGCCGCCAAGCCGGCCGCGCCGAAGCCGGCCGCCGCCAAGCCCGCCGCCCAGACGCCGGCGGCGTCCACGCCGGCCGCCAAGCCGCCGCAGCGGGAACCGCCGGCTCAGTCGTCCGAACCGCAAACGGCGCCGTTCGAGGAATGAGCTATTCGGCCGCCCAGCCCCTGACGCCCCTGCGCTGGCTCGGCGTGCCGATGCTGCAATGCCTGGCGGTGACGATCCTGCTGGCGATTCCGCTGAGGATGTTCGGCCTGCGCCTGCCCGAGCCGGTGGCGCCGATGGTGGCGACCTTCGCCTGGGCGGTGATCCGCCCCTCGATCATGGCGCCGATCGCGGTGCTGTTCATGGGCCTGTTCCTGGACGTGTTCTGGGGCGGGCCGCTGGGCCTCTGGGCGCTGGCGCTGCTGACCGGCTACGGCGTGGTGCTGGTCACCCGCAGCATGATGGCCGGCCAGAGCCAGCCGATGATGTGGGCCTGGTATGCGGTGACATGCCTCATCGCCGTGGGGGCGGCCTATCTGTTCAGCATGGTGCAGGCCCATCAGGCGCCGAACATCGTGAGCGTCGGCTGGCAACTGCTGGCCACAATCGTCCTTTACCCTTTCACACATAGGCTGATCGAACGCTTCGAGGACGCCGATGTGAGGTTCCGCTAGGGGGCGGAGAGATGGCTGAGCCATCCATCTTCTTTTCGGAGGTCAACGAGCGCCAGGGCGTGTTCCACCGGCGCTCGATCCTGCTGGGCGGCCTGGCCGGTCTGGGGCTGGCGGCGCTGGGCGGGCGGCTGGCGCACCTGCAACTCGTCGAGGCGCAGCGGTACCAGAAGCTCTCGGCCAACAACCAGTTCAACTACAAGCTGGTGCCGCCGCCGCGGGGCTTGATCATCGACCGCAACGGCGTGGTGCTGGCCTCCAACCGGCCGAACTTCCGCCTCTTGGTGACGCGCGACAAAACCACCGACACCGAGGCCACGCTCAAGACCCTGGCCAGCTACGTGCCGCTGGACGACGAGCGGCAGAAGCGGCTGATCCGCGAGATCGACCGCGCGCCGCGCCGCGTGCCGGTGTCGATCATGGACGACATGAGCTGGGAGGAGTTCAGCGCGATCAACATCCGTGCGCCCGAGCTGCCCGGCGTGACCGCCGACATGGGCGAGGTGCGGGTCTATCCGCAGGGCGGGGCCTTCGCCCACGTGATCGGCTATGTGGCCAAGGTCAACAAGGAGGACCTGACCAAGACCGGGCCCAACTCCGACCCGATCCTGCTGCATCCGGGCTTCCGCATCGGCCGCCAGGGCGTGGAGAAGGCGTTCGACCTGCAACTGCGCGGCAAGGCCGGCGCGAAGAAGGTGGAGGTGGACGCCAACGGCCGGGAGGTGCGCAACGACCCGGCGGGCGACATTCCCGCCACCGTCGGCAAGACGATCCAGCTCACCCTGGATTCCGACATCCAGACCCGCGCCATGGAGGTGTTCGGCGAGGAGAGCGGGGCGGCGGTGATGATGGACTGCCGTACGGGCGACATCCTTTGCCTGTTCTCGGCGCCCAGCTTCGACGCCAACCGGTTCGTGAAGGGGCTGACCGGCGCCGAGTACAAGGCGCTGGCGGAGTACGAGCGCAAGCCGCTGTTCAACAAGGCGCTGACGGCCACCTATCCGCCGGGCTCGACGTTCAAGACCATGGTGGCGCTGGCCGCGCTGGAGAACGGCTACGATCCGGCGACGGTGCATGTGTGCAACAAGGCCTGGCCGTGGGGCGGGCGGGTCTGGCACTGCGACGAAGCGCACGGCGCGCAGGACCTGAAAGGGGCGATCGCCACCTCCTGCGACATCTATTTCTACCAGTGCGCCCTGGCCGTCGGCCCCGACAAGATCGCCGAGACGGCGCGCAAGTTCGGCCTGGGCGAGATCTTCGACATCGGCATTCCGGGGCAGAAGGCGGGACTGGTGCCCGACCGGGCCTACAAGCGGCGCACCTTCCCGAAGGACCCGGTGTGGCACCCGGGCGAGACGCCCAGCATGGGCATCGGCCAGGGCTACACCCACCTCAACCCGCTGCAGCTGTGCGTCATGACCGCGCGGATCGCCAACGCGCGCAAGGCGCTGCACCCGCGCCTGGTCGAATCCATCGGCGGGGTCGAGCGGCCGCGCGGCTCGGCGTTCGGCGACCTGCCGGTGAACCTGGACCATCTGCAGTTCGTGCGCGAGGCCATGGCGGCGGTGACGACGAGCGGCACGGCCGCGCGGGTGGCGGACCTGGGCCTGGGCCCGATCAAGATGGCGGGCAAGACCGGCACGGCGCAGACCTATTCCTACGGCGGCGGGCGAGGGGCGCACGGCGCGGTCGGCGAGTGGAAGCTGCGCGACCACGCCTGGTTCGTGGCCTTCGCGCCCTATGACGACCCGCGCTACGCCATGAGCGTGCTGGTGGAGCACGGCGGCTTCGGCGCCTCGGCCGCCGCGCCCCGGGCCCGCGAGATCATGCGCGTGGCGCTGTTGAAGGACCCGGAGGTGCGCGCCCGGATCGTCAAGCCGCTGCCGATGCCGGAGCTGCCCGCCGACGCCAAGATGGAGGGCGGCCTGCCCGAGGCGCCCACGCCCATTCCCGACGACCACCCGGCCGCGCCGGGAACTTCGACGTGACGGACCCGGCCCCGAGGCCGGACCGTCGCAAACGCTGAACAGAACCCAAGGATCGACCGTTCGTGGCCGAACCCTCCATCGTCTTCTCCGAGGTCAATGAACGGCAGGGCTTGTTCCACCGCCGTTCGGTGCTGATGGGCGCGTGCGCGGGACTGGGCCTGGCGACCATGGCCGGCCGCCTGGCGCAACTGCAGCTCGTCGAGGCCCAGCGCTACCAGAAGCTCTCGGCTGACAACCAGTTCGACTTCAAGCTCATCCCGCCGCCGCGCGGCCTGATCGTCGACCGCGACGGGACGGTCTTGGCCTCCAACCGCCCGAACTTCCGCCTGCTGGTGATGCGCGACAAGAACACCGACGCGCCGGCGCTGCTGGAGCGGCTGGCCAACTACGTGCCGCTGGACGAGGAGCGCCGCGCGCGCCTGATCCGCGAGATCGACCGCGCCCCCCGCCGCGCGCCGGTGTCGGTGCTGGAGGACATGAGCTGGGAGGAGTTCAGCGCCATCAACGTGCGCGCGCCCGAGCTGCCCGGCGTGACCGCCGACATGGGCGAGGTGCGGGTCTATCCCCATGGCGGGGCCTTCGCCCACGTGATCGGCTATGTGGCCAAGGTGAACAAGGAAGACCTGACCAAGACCGGGCCGAACGCCGCCCCGATCCTGCTGCATCCGGGCTTCCGCATCGGCCGCCAGGGCGTGGAGAAGGCCCTGGACCTGGAGCTTCGCGGCAAGGCCGGCGCGAAGAAGGTGGAGGTGGACGCCCACGGCCGCGAGGTGCGGCGCGATCCGGCCGGCGACATCGCCGCCACGGCGGGCAAGACCGTGCAGCTCACCCTGGACGCCGACATCCAGAACCGCGCGCTGGAGGTGATGGGCGAGGAGAGCGGGGCGGTGGTGGTGATGGACTGCCGCTCGGGCGACCTGTTGTGCCTGGCCTCCGCGCCGAGCTTCGACGCCAACGCCTTCGTGCGCGGGCTGTCCAGCGCCGACTATCGGGCGCTGGCGCAATACGAGCGCCGGCCGCTGCTGGACAAGGCGATGAGCGGGACCTATCCGCCGGGCTCGACCTTCAAGCCGACGGTGGCGCTGGCGGCGCTGGAAGCCGGCATCGATCCCAACGAGCCGATCAACTGCGCCGGCGGCTGGCGCTTCGGCGGCCGCACCTGGCGGTGCTGGAAGCATGGCGGCCATGGGCCGCAGACCATGCACGACGCCATCAAGAACTCCTGCGACATCTATTTCTACCAGACGGCCCTGCGCATCGGTCCGGACGCGATCGCCCGAGCGGCCAAGGCGCTGGGCTTCGGCCAGACCTTCGACATCGGCATTCCCGGCCAGCGGGCCGGCGTGGTCGGCTCGCGCGAGTGGAAGCGCGCGGCGGTCAAGCGCGAGCCGGTCTGGCAGCCCGGGGACTCGGTGAGCTACGGCATCGGCCAGGGCTATGTGGCGGTGAACGCCCTGCAACTGGCGGTGATGACGGCGCGGCTGGCGAACGGGAAGACCGCGCTCAATCCACGCCTGATCAAGTCGATCGGCGGGGTGGAGCTGCCCCGCGGCGACGCGGCCGAGGCGCTGCCGTTCGCCCCCGAGCACTTGGAGTACGTGCGCGGCGGGATGCGCGCCGTGGCCAACGACGCCTCGGGCACGGCCTACCGCCAGAGCCAGCTTGGCCTGGGCGATGTGATGATGGCGGGCAAGACCGGCACCGCCCAGGTCCGCAGCTACGACCGCGCCGCCTCGCGCGACAGCGCCAGCGTCCAGTGGAAGCTGAAGGACCACAACCTGTTCGTGGCGTTCGCGCCCTATGACGATCCGCGCTATGCGGTGTCGGTGATCGTCGAGCACGGCGGGCTGGGCGGCGCCACCGCCGGCGCGCCGCGCGCGCGGGAGGTGATGCGCGTGGCCCTCTTGAAAGACCCTGAAGTGCTAAGGCGCATCCACACGCCGCTGCCGCCGATCGGCGGCGCGGCCGAGCCCGAAATCCAAGACCAGTCGTCCAGCGGGAGGCCCGCATGACCGTCAGCGCCCTGACACGCCCAGGCGAGCGCGATCGCCTGATCGTCAAGATCGGCCAGTTCGACTGGACCTTCGGCCTGGTGCTGGCGCTGATCGCCGGCGCCGGCGCCCTGATGATGTTCTCGATCGCCGGCAGCTCGTGGGAGCCGTGGGCGGCCAAGCACCTGATCCGCTTCGGCCTATGCTTCCTCCTGATGGTGGGGCTGGCGATGGTCGATCTGCAGGTCTGGTCGGTGCTCGCCTATCCGATCTACGGGTTCGGCCTGTTGCTGCTGGTGGCGGTGGAGGTGATCGGCGACACTCGCATGGGCGCGCAGCGCTGGCTGGATCTGGGCGTGATCAGCTTCCAGCCCTCCGAAGTGATGAAGATCGGCATCGTGCTGGCCCTGGCGCGCTTCTACCACGGGCTGTCGGCGCAGAGCGCCAAGATGTCCTGGTGGCTGCTGGTCCCGGCGGCGATGATCGGGGTGCCCGTGCTGCTGGTGGCCAAACAGCCGGACCT
Organism: Phenylobacterium sp.; assembly: GCF_041916435.1. Taxonomy (GTDB): domain Bacteria; phylum Pseudomonadota; class Alphaproteobacteria; order Caulobacterales; family Caulobacteraceae; genus Phenylobacterium. Next base: position 109,681 of record NZ_JAYRZM010000007.1, read on the forward strand.
GGGCACGGCGATGCTGATCGCCCTGACCGGCGGCACGATCATGGTGCTGGCGGGGCTGTCGTGGCGGATCATCGGCGCGGGGGTGGTGGCCGCGGTCCTGGCGGTGCCGGCGCTGATCACTTTCGGGATGCACGACTATCAGCGCAAACGCATCCTGACCTTCCTCAACCCGGAGAGCGACCCTTCGGGCTCGGGCTACCATATCCTGCAGTCGAAGATCGCCCTGGGCTCGGGCGGGCTCTTGGGCAAGGGCTACGGCCTGGGCTCGCAGAGCCAGCTCAACTTCCTGCCGGAGAAGCACACCGACTTCATCTTCGCCACCCTGGCCGAGGAGTTCGGCTTCGTCGGCTGCATCTCGGTGCTGCTGCTCTATGCGGCGGTGATCTACATGGCCCTGCGCACGGCCTATATCGCCCACAGCCATTTCGGCCGGCTGTCGGCGGCCGGCGTGACGGCGACCTTCGCCTTCTACGTGCTGATCAACGGGGCGATGGTGATGGGCCTGGCGCCGGTGGTGGGCGTGCCGATGCCGCTGCTGTCCTACGGCGGCACCGTGATGCTGACCGTGATGATCGGCTTCGGCCTGGTGCAGTCGGTGCGCGTGCACCGCTACACCGAGGTCACCAGCGGCAAGGGCAGCCTGCTCTAGGCCGCCGCGGCGGCCGCTAGACCTTCAGCGCCTGATCGGTCGCCCGGACCAGGGCGTCGACGATGCCCGGCTCGGTGGAGGCGTGGCCCGCGTCCCAGATCACCTCGAACCGCGCCTCGGGCCAGGCCGACTTCAGGTTCCAGGCCGCCTCCATGGGCGTGACCACGTCGAAGCGCCCCTGGACGATCCAGCCGGGGATGTCGCGCAGCTTCGCCGCGTTCTTCAGGATCCAGCCGTCTTCCGGGAAGAAGCCGTGGTTGACGAAGAAGTGGCACTCGATGCGGGCGAAGGCGATGGCGAAGTCGACCTCGTTGAACTTCGACGGGCGCGCCTCGGGCCCGCGGATGGAGATGGTGTCGCCCTCCCACTGGCTCCAGGCGGCGGCCGCCTCGGCCTGGATGCGGCGGTCGGCGTGGGTGAGGCGCTTGTGGTAGGCGCTGATCATGTCGCCGCGCTCGGCCGCCGGGATCGGCGCGGAGAACCGCCGCCAGGCGTCCGGGAAGAGGAACGAGGCGCCGTCCTGGTAGAACCACTTCAGCTCGCGCTCGGTGAGCAGGAAGACGCCGCGCAGCACCAGGCCCGAGACCCGCTCCGGATGGGTGATGGCGTAGGCCAGGGCCAGGGTGGAGCCCCATGAGCCGCCGAACACGGTCCACTTCTCGACGCCGAGGTGTTCGCGCAGGCGCTCGATGTCCTCGATCAGCGTCCAGGTGGTGTTGTGGTCGAGGCTGGCGTTCGGCCGCGAGCGGCCGCAGCCGCGCTGGTCGAACAGGGCCATGCGCCACTTCGCCGGATCGAAGAAGCGCCGCATGGTCGGATTGATCGCCCCGCCGGGGCCGCCGTGCAGGATGACGCACGGCTTGCCGTCCGGCCGGCCGCATTCCTCGTAGAACACCTCGTGGCCGTCGCGCTCGGGCAGCCAGCCGTAGGCGAACGGCTCGTTTTCGGGGAACAGACCGCGGCGGTTGGCCGTGGAGGAGAAGGGGGGCGGCGGGGTCGTGCGTTCCATGATCTTGTTCTACTTCGGAAAGCGGCGGGCCATCCAGTCGAGGATCAAGCGATTGACCTCATCCGGCTTCTCTTGCTGCGTCCAGTGGCCCGAGCCCTCGACCAGCACCTTTTCCAGGTCGCCGATGACCGCTTCCATGCCGTCGGCCATGGCCGGGCTCAGCACCGCGTCCTTCTCGGCCATGATCATCAGGCAGGGCAGGCCGTCGATCCGGGTGGGCAGGTCGGCCGAGCGCTCCCAGTTGCGGGTCATGTTGCGGTACCAGTTGATCCCGCCGGTGAAGCCGGTGCGCTCGAAGCTGTCGACGAACACCTTCAGCTCTTCCGGCGTGAGGAGCTGGTAGGCGGTGTCGGACTTGTCCCAGGCCTTCAGCGCCGGGCCGAAGGCGAAGGTGGGACGCTCGCCCTCCTGGGCCGGCGCGGCGGCGCCGATCGCCTGGGGACGGCGCATGAAGAAGCGCATGGTCTTGTCCACGTCCTCGGCCAGGGCGGCGTCGGCCTCGCCCGGCGTCTGGAACCAGACGATGTACATCTGATCGCCGAACACCGCGCGCATCCCGCCAATGGGATCCATGGGCGGACGGCGCAGGAAGGGCGTGTTCAAGCCGATGATCCCGGCGCAGCGGTCGGGATGCAGCAGCGGAAGTTGCCAGACGATCAGGCCGCCCCAGTCATGGCCGCAGAAGACCGCCTTCTCCACGCCGAGGTGGTCGAGAAGACCGACCAGGTCGCCGGCCAGATGCTCCATGTCGTAGTCGGTGACGGCGTCGGGCCGGGAGGTCAGGCCGTAGCCGCGCTGGTCCGGGGCGATCGCCCAGACGCCCGCGGCCTCGAAGGCGGCGAGCTGGTGGCGCCAGGAGTAGGCGATCTCCGGAAAGCCGTGACAGAAGATGACGGGGACGCCCTCGCGCGGGCCGGCCTCATAGTAGGCCATGTTGATTCCATTGACCGGCGCGTACTGGACCGGCGGCATCCCGGCGATGGGAGCGGACATGCGGGCGTTTCCTGACCTCTGGCGAGCTTTGCGCGCAACGTGGCCGGGCGCGAGGGACGGCGCAAGGATTTCGCGCTTCGCCTTTGCGTGAGCGCGGCTAGAAGGCGGTGATGACCGAGCGTAGCGACCAGACGCCGACAAAGACGCCATGGGGGCTTGTGATCCTCCTGGGCACGCTGACGGCCTTCGCGCCCATGTCGATCGACATGTACCTGCCGAGCCTGCCGGCTATCGGCAAGTCGCTGTCGGCCTCGGCGGGCGAGACCCAGGCGACGGTCTCGGCGTTCCTGGCGGGCATGGCGATCGGCCAGGTGCTGTACGGCCCCGCGTCCGACCGGCTGGGGCGGCGGCTGCCGATCTTCATCGGCTCGGCGGTCTACGTCGCGGCCTCGGCGGCCTGCGCCCTGGCGACCTCGCCGCAGATGCTGATCGGCGCGCGGTTCGTGCAGGCGCTGGGCGGATGCGCGGGGGCGGTGGTCGCCAGGGCGGTGGTGCGCGACCGCTTCGACCACGTGGAGACGGCGCGGATGCTGTCGCTGCTGATGCTGGTGATGGGGCTGGCGCCGATCCTGGCGCCGCTCGCCGGCGGGGCGATCCTGCTCGCGGCCGGCTGGCGGGCGATCTTCTGGGTGCTGGTGGCGTTCGGCGCGTCCGTGGGCCTGGCGAGCTATCTCGGGCTGGCGGAGTCGCGGTCGGACGAGACCGCGCGGCAGGCCCGGGCCGAACATCCGCTGCGGGCGTATCTGGCGCTGCTGGGCCAGCGGCGGCTGGTGGGTTACGGCCTGGCCGGAGCGTGCAACGGCGCGGCCCTGTTCACCTACATCTCGACGTCGCCGGACCTGCTGATCGGCGCCTACCACGTGCCGGCCGGCCAGTTCGGCCTTCTGTTCGGCCTGAACGCGGCGGGGCTGATCGGCGCGGGCCAGATCAACCGGATGATCCTGCGCCGCACGACGCCGGACCGGGTGCTGCGGGTCTCCAGCGTGGCCTCCACGGCGATCGCCGCGGTGCTGGTGCTGGCGGCCTTCGCCGGCCTGGGCGGGCCCTGGACGGTGCTGCCGCTGCTGTTCCTGCTGCTGGCCAGCTACGGCTTCGTGCAGGGCAACGCCACGGCCGGGGCGCTGAGCGTCGATCCCCTGCGCACGGGCTCGACCTCGGCCCTGTTTGGCGCGGCCTCCTTCGCCACCGGGGCGCTGGCCTCGAGCATCTCGGGCCTGCTGTACGACGGCACGGCGCGGCCGATGGCGCTGATCATGTTCGCGGCCATGGCCGGCTCGACCCTGGCGCTGCGGGTGCTGGCGCTGCCGCTGGAGCGGCCGGCTCAGGCCCGCTGAAGCTGGAGCGCCGACCAGGCGAGCGTCGCCCAGCCGATCAGGAACAGCGTGCCGCCGATCGGCGTGATCGCCCCCAGCCAGAGCGGCGCGCCGAGCGCCATGGCGTAGAGGCTGCCGGTGAAGAAGACGACGCCGGGCACGAAGAAGGCCGGGGCGAAGCGGGCGCGGCGGGCGCCGGCGGCCACGAACACCTGGCTGGCGAATGTGGCCAGCACGTGCACGAAGGCGTAGAGCGCGCCGGTGCGCAGCCACTCCTTGGCCAGGGGATCGGATACGCCGTGGGCGCCGAACGCGCCGCCGGCCACGCCGAGGAAGCCGCCGATGGCGGCCAACATCATCCAGATTCGCATTGACCGGGCGCTCCTCAGTTCCACAGCGCCGGGCGGCGGCCGGCCCAGGGCGCTTCCTTCTCGAGCTGGGCGGCCAGGCGGAAGAGCGTCGCCTCGTCGCTGTAGCGGCCGGTGAACATCATCCCCAGCGGCAGGCCGTCGGACGACTGCTCCAGCGGCAGCGACAGGGACGGCTGGCCCGAGAAGTTGAACGGCGGGGTGAAGGGGAAGACCTGGGCCTGGCGGCGGTTGAGCTCGCGCGGCTCGACGGCCACCGGGTCGATGTAGCCGACCTTGGGCGTGGGCGCGCCGGTGACCGGGCTGAGGTAGACGTCGATGTCCTCGAAGGCGGCGAGCGTCCGGCGGTTGAGCATGCGCAGCTCCTGCAGGCTGCGCAGGGCGTCGGCGCCGGAGACCTTGCGGCCGCCCTTCAGCGAGGCCCAGGTGAGGGGTTCCAGCTCGTCCTCTTCGGGCTCGCGGCCGATCTGGTCGATCAGGCGGGCCATGCCGGCGGCGAAGTTGGCGCCGCTGAGCGGGGCGCGGGCGGTGTAGAGGGCGCGATAGTCGATGCCGAGGCCCCGCTCGATCACCTCGTGGCCGAGCCCCTTGAGGAGGGCGGCGGTGCGCTCCAGCGCGGCCTGCACCTCTGGGTGGACCGGCTTGCCGCTGGGGGTCTCCGAGGACCAGGCGATGCGCAGGCGCCCGGGGGAGGTTTCGATCTCCTCCATGTAGGGCCTGGCCTTGGGCGGCGCGGGGTAGGGCGAGCCAGGCTCGGGATAGCCGGTGGCGTCGAGCATGGCGGCGCTGTCGCGCACCGTGCGGCTGACCACGTGGTCGACCACGAAGCCGGCGGCGTAGTCGAAGCCGTCGGGCATGTTGGGATTGCGGTCGCGGGTGACCTTCATGCCGACGAGGCCGCAGATCGCCGCCGGAATGCGGATCGAGCCCAGGCCGTCGCTGGCGTGGGCGAGGGGGACCATGCCGGCCGCCACCGCCGAGGCCGAGCCGCCCGAGGAGCCGCCCGAGATGTGCTCGGGGTTCCAGGGATTGCGGCAGGCGCCCAGATAGGCGCCCTCGGTGGTGCCGGTGATGCCGTATTCGGGCGTGTTGGTCTTGCCCATCGGGATCACGCCGGTGGCGCGATAGCGGGCGGTGAGGCCGCCGTCCTCCTGGTCGACGATGTCCCGGGCGAAGCGGCTGCCGTAGCTGCGCGGCCAGCCGGCCACCGGCATGCCGAGGTCCTTGATGAGGAAGGGCACGCCCCTGAACGGGCCGTCGGGGAGGGCTCCCTTGGCCGCGGCGCGGGCCTCGTCGTAGGCCTTGTAGACCACCGCGTTGAGCGCGCCGTTGTGCCGCTCGATCCGCTCGATGGCGGCCTCGACCAGTTCGGCGGGCGAGACCTCGCCGGACCTGACCAGGGCGGCCAGGCCGAGGCCGTCGTAGTCGGCGAATTCGGGAAAGCTCATGCGGTCCTCACCTCTTGGGGGCTATCGGGGGGCGCCCGCCAGGAACGCCATCTTCTCCACCGGCTCCAGCGCCGGGCCCTGACGCTTGAGGTCGGCGAAGGACGCTTCGGCCGCGTCCAGCAGGCCGTCGATGTCGGCCTCGGTCATGGCCGCGCACAGGAACATGTTGTGCCAGGGGTGCACGTAGACGCCGCGCTCCAACATGCGGCTGGACCAGAAGAAGCCCTTGCGCAGGTCCGGGTCGTCGTCGAACAGGAACAGGGGCATCTGCACCGGGCCGGTCTGGCGCAAGCCGAATCCCGCGGCGGCGGCGCGCTCGGCCAGGCCGGCGCGCAGTCGCTCGCCCAGGGACGCCAGCCGGTCGAGGTAGTCGGTCTCGCGCACCAGCCGCATGGTCTCCAGCGCCGCGGCCATCGGCGCGGCCTGATACCAGAACGAGCCGGTGACATAGATGGCGGCCGCGCCCTTGCGCGCGCTGTCGGCGCCCATGAGGGCCGAGAGGGCGTGGCCGTTGGCCAGGCACTTGCCCCAGGTGGACAGGTCCGGCTTCACGCCCACCAGCGACCAGCTGCAGTCGCGCGACAGGCGCAGGCCCGCGCGCACCTCGTCGACCACCAGCATCGCCCCGCGCGCGTCGCACAGCTCGCGGGCCCGGCGGGCGTAGGCCGGATCGGGCATGGCCTGGTCGATGAAGGCGTCATGCTTGAAGGGGGCGGCGAAGATCGCGGCCAGGTCGTCGCCGGCCTGGGCCACGGCGGCCTCCAGGCTGGCGACATCGTTGTAGTCGCAGAAGATCTGGTTGGCGCGGTCGGTGTCGAGCACGCCGGCGCCGCGGGGCGTGCACCAGGGCGCGGCGCCGTGGTAGGCGCCCTTGGCGCGCACGATGGTCTTCCTGCGGGTCTGGGCGCGGGCGGCGACGAGGGCCATGGAGGTGGCGTCCGTGCCGTTCTTGCAGAACATCGCCCAGTCGGCGTGGCTGACCATGGCGACCATTTCCTCGGCCAGGCGGACCATCAGCTCGGTGGGGCCGGTCAGGGTGTCGCCCAGGCTGAGCTGGCGCACATAGGCCGCGTCGATCTCGGGATTGGCGTAGCCGAACAGGTTGGGCCCGTAGGCGCACATCATGTCCAGATAGCCGTTGCCGTCGACGTCCCAGATGCGCGCGCCTTCGCCGCGCTCGAAGAACTGCGGATAGTCGTCCGGCAAAAGGCCGACGGCCTGGTGTCCGTACATGCCGCCGGGAATCACGGCGGCGGCTCGTTCGCGCAGCGCGCGGTCGCGGCTGTTGGCGATGGTCATGGCGCGCCTCCCTCAGGTGAACAGCGACAACCTTATCCCGCGCGGGCCTCGCGGCAACCGCCGACCTAGAAGATGTGAGCCAGGGTGACGAAGAAGACGATCACCGCGGCGATGATCGCCTTGGAGAGGACGGCCAGCACCAGCACGCTGAGGATGGTGGCGATCCAGCCGACGATGGCCGCCACGCCGTCGCGCTCGGCCGCGCCGATGGCGAAGGCGGCGATGGCGAAGGAGGGCAGCATGTTGCCGAAGGGGATCGGCAGGAAGACGATGATCGACAAGAGGAAGCAGACCGCGCCCAGGAGCCGGTCGCCGACGCGGTTGTACATGAAGGTCAGGCGCGGGCGCATGCGCCGTTCGAGGCGCTCCAGATAGGGCGTCATTTTGGTGGTGACCGCGCGAAAGTCGCTCATGCTCATGGTGCGCTCGAGCAGGAACTTGGGCAGCCACAGGGTGCGCCGCCCCAGCATCCACTGGGCGGTGATGAACATCAGGGGCGCGCCAAGGATCGCCGAAGCCCCGGGCGGCATGGGCAGGGCCAGGGGCGCGGCGAACACGAACATGAGCGCGCCGAACGCGCGGTGGCCGAAGGCGTCGAGGACGTCGGCGACCGAGACCTTGCGCGTCTTCCGCGCGCTGATCTGGTCGAAGATCTGCGAAACGCTGGCGGCCTGGGACTTGTGAGCCATCAGGGCTCCGCCGCTAGCACGACCGGCGCTTCAGGCGAAGGGCGATCGGTGAAAAAGCGTCGCAGAGAGGTCCATTGCCGGCCGCCGGGAGCGCGCGCACGCTCATCTCGGCGAATCGCCCCTCTCGCGGACCCACATGCAGCTGCCCCTTCGCCTCGGCCTCGTCTACGCCGCTTTGTTCGTGGGCTCGGGCGCCAGTTCGCCCTACATGCCTGTCTGGTTCGCCTCCCAGCACCTGAACGGGGCGCAGATCGGGCTGATCCTCTCCGCGCCGATGCTGGCTCGGGCGGTCACCGCGCCGGGCATCGCCATGTGGGCGGACAGCTTCAAGCTGCGGCGCACGCCGCTGATGCTGCTGGGGGCCGGTTCGGCGGTCGGTTACGCGCTGCTGGCCGTTCCGTTCGGCTTCTGGTGGTGGTTCGGCGTCTGGTTCTTCGCCTCGTCGCTGATCTCGACCATGTCGCCGCTGATCGACGTGGTGGCGCTGCGCCGCGCCCGGCTGGAGGGCTTCAACTACGGCTGGCCGCGCGGGATCGGCTCGGCGGCGTTCATCGTCGCCAACGTCGGGGCCGGGGCGCTGGTGGTGCGCTTCTCGCCGCAGCTTGTGCTGCTCTGGACGGTGATCGCGGCCGGCCTGGCGGGGGCCTGCGCGCAGATCTTCCTGCCGCCCGATCCGGTGCGCGAGACCAGCGAGGCCGGGCGGTTCTCGGAGCGCATGGCCGGGCTCGGCGGGCTCCTGAAGGACGGCGGCTTCCTGCTAGCCGTGTTCTCCATCGGCCTGATCCAGTCGGCGCACGCCTTCTACTACGGCTTCTCGGCGCTGGTCTGGAAGCAGCAGGGCATTCCCGAGGTGCTGACCGGCGTGCTCTGGGGCGTGGGGGTGGTCGTGGAGATCATCTTCATGTGGTTCATGGAGCCGTGGCGGCGGACGGTCGGACCGCGACGGCTGCTTGTGCTGGGCGGGGCCGCGGCGGTGGTGCGCTGGACGGCCTTGGCGTTCGCCCCGCCGCTCTGGGCGCTGGTTCCGTTGCAGACGCTGCACACCCTGTCGTTCTCGGCGACCTTCCTGGCCTCGCTGCAGATCGTCGAGCGCCTGTCGACGCCGGACAACGCCTCGGCGGCCCAGTCGATCAACTCGGCCCTGTCCGGCGGGCTGCTGAGCGGGGCGGCGGTGATCGCCTCCGGCTGGCTCTACGACCACGGCGGCGCGAAGGGCTATCTCTTGATGTCGGCGATGGCCGCGGCCGGCCTGATCGGCGCGCTCAGGCTGTACGGCGTCGCGCGGCTGGATCCGTAGCGGCGGCGAGGTCGGCGGCGAAGGCGCCGGCGCAGGCGGCGACGGCGGCCTCGATGTCGGAGAGGGCGAAGGCCGCGCCCGGCTCGCATTCCCGCGCCTGAGGCACGTGCAGGAAGCCCGCAGCCGGAGCCGCCGCCTCCAGAAGCAGCCTGAAGAGCATGAAGTTGCAGAGGTATTCGCCGGCGTGATCGGAGGCGCGGGCCGGCAGGCCGGCGGCCTGAAGCGCCTCGAGCATGGCGGCCCAAGGCGCGGTGACCGCAAGCGTCGCCGGGGCGTCGGCGCTGATGGTGGCCGCGGGCCAAAGCTCGCCCAGATGGTCGGGACGGCCGGGGGCGGCGAGATTGCGGCCGAGGGTCTCGACGCGGAAGCCGTCGGCCTCGACGGCGACGCCCACCACCAGCACGCCGTCGTAGGCGGCCGCGAGGCGGCGTTCGTGGACCGCCTCGACCGCGCCGCGCCAGGCGACGGGCACGGTGAGGAAATCGACATCGGCCGCGGCGGGCGCCCAGCCGCTTCGCGCCAGCGCCTCCACCGCCTCGCCGGCGGGGTTGCGCGGCGCGGCCGGGAAGGCGCCGAAGCCGCAGACGAGAAGGCGGGGCCGGGACATCGGAAAACTATAGCCGGGCCTGAGAAGAAATCGACGACTGCTTCCGCGGCGACAGCCTTGCGAGCCCATCCGGCCGGGCGATGATGGGCGAAAACGCAAGGGAGGACGCGATGCGCGCGCTGCAAGTCACCGAGCCCTGGGGGCTGGACCGCCTGGACGTGGTGGAGGTCGAGGCGCCGAGCCCGGCGCATGGCCAGGTGCTGGTGCGGATGCGAGCCCTGTCGCTGAACTACCGCGACCTGCTGATGGTCAACGGAATGTACAGCCGCGGCTCGGCGATGCACGGCGCGATCACCCCGTTTTCCGACGGCTGCGGGATCGTCGAGGCGGTGGGGCCGGGCGTGACGCGGGTGAAGCCCGGCGACCGGGTCGCCACCCTGTTCTTCCAGAACTGGAATTCCGGGCCGGCGCGGCTGGAGAACCTGAGCTCCTCGCTCGGCCACCCGATCCCAGGTGCTGGGCGGGAACTGGCCACCTTCAGCCAGGACGGCGTCTCCAAGGTTCCCGACTTCCTGAGCGACCACGAGGTGGCGACCCTGCCGTGCGCGGCGCTGACCGCGTGGCGGGGGCTGTTCGAGGACGCGCGGCTGGAGCCGGGCGACACGGTGGTGCTGCAGGGCACGGGGGGCGTGTCGATCTTTGGCCTGCAGTTCGCCAAGGCCGCCGGCTATCGCACCGTGATCACCTCGTCGTCCGACGAAAAGCTGAAACGCGCCAAGGCGTTGGGCGCGGATCATCTGGTGAACTACAAGGCCCAGCCCGACTGGGCCGCCGCCGTGCGCGAGGCGACGGGCGGCGTGGGCGCGGACTTCATCATGGAGGTCGGAGGCGCGGGCACGATCCAGCAGAGCCTGCGCGCCGTGCGCATCGGCGGGCACATCGCGATCATCGGCGTGGTGGCCGGCGCCGCCGAGGGCTTCAACCCTGCCGTGCTGATCGGCAACAACGCCAAGCTACAGGGCCTGTCCGTCGGCTCGCGCGCCATGTTCGAGGCCATGTGCCGGGCGATGGAGCTGCACCGAATCCACCCGGTGGTCGACAAGGTGTTCCCCTGGACCGAAGCGCGCGCGGCCTTCCGGGCGATGCAGGCCGGCGAACACTTCGGCAAGATCGTGCTGGAGTTCTGAGCGGCCCATCGCGCCCGCCACAGGGCGAATAGTTCCCTATTTGTTCTTCACAAGTCAAGGTTGCCATGAGAGAGTGGCGGCTGGGATTGGGGCGTCCAAGCGTCCGCGCGCGGGCATGGTTCGCGCGGGGCGTCTTGTACGGCGGTGGGACTCCAGAAGCTCATCAAGTCTCACACGGAGAACGAAATGGCGAGAATGCCGTCGATGGCGGGCGCATGGATGAAGTGGAGGCTCCAATGAAGACGTCGCAAGTCGACTTCGCCTTTCCCGTGATCGGCTTCACGACCGATGAGGACATCTGGGGCTGGCCCGACCTGGATCGGCTCACGAAGTGCGGGTCGCTTACGCTCAAGGACCGCATGCAGGACGGCATGGAGATCATCGCTTCCGACGGTCGCCGTTGGCGTGTTCTGTCGGTGACTCGGACCGGTCGGGCGGAGCCCCTATTGTCGCTCCGCAGGCTTCTCGGCGCGCCGCCTCAATCGCGAATTGAGCACGAGTTGGAAGCGCTCGAGCCGGTGACCCTCAAGGAGGTTCAAGCGCGGGCTCGGGCGTCGATCAAGGCGCATCCCGACTTCTGGAGCGAGGGCGAGGAAGGCCGTGAAGCCGAACTTCGCAACCGGCTCGCCGACGTCGATCGCGTGACGGCGATCGGAAGCCTCGTCGACACGCTCGGTCTGGACACCTTCGAAAGCTACTAGCGCGGCCGGGGCTCAGATCGAGTAGTCGATCGCGCCCTCCAGCCATTCGACGATCCGCTCGGCGGCTTCGGTGGGGGAGTGCTTCAGGGTGTCGACGTGGATCTCGGGATTCTCCGGCGCCTCGTAGGGGGAATCGATGCCGGTGAAGTTCTTCAACTGCCCCGCGCGCGCCTTCCTGTAGAGGCCCTTGACGTCGCGGGCCTCGGCGACCTCCAGCGGGGTGTCGACGAAGACCTCGACGAAATCGCCCTCGGCCATCAGCTCGCGCGCCATGCGCCGCTCGGCGCGGAACGGTGAGATGAAGGAGACGAGCACGATCAGTCCGGCGTCGGCCATCAGCTTGGCGACCTCGGCGACGCGGCGGATGTTCTCCACCCGGTCCTCGTCGGTGAAGCCGAGGTCCTTGTTCAGGCCGTGGCGCACGTTGTCGCCGTCGAGCAGGTAGGTGTGGCGGCCGTCGGCGTAGAGCCGCTTGTCGACCAGGTTGGCGATGGTCGACTTGCCCGAGCCGGACAGGCCGGTCAGCCACACGACCCGGCCGCGATGGCCCTTCAGCGCGGCGCGGGCGGCGCGGTCGACGTCCAGCGCCTGCCAGTGGATGTTCTGCGAGCGGCGCAGGGCGAAGTGCAGCATGCCCGCGCCGACCGTGCGGTTGGTCATCCGGTCGATCAGGATGAAGCCGCCCAGGTCCTTGTTCTCGGCGTAGGGATCGAAGGCGATCGGCGCGTCGAGCGACAGGTTGCAGACGCCGATCTCGTTGAGCTCCAGGCGCTTGGCGGCCAGGTGCTCGAGCGTGTTCACATTGACCTTGTACTTGGGCTCGGTGACGGCCGCGCCGGTGGTGCGCGCGCCGATCTTGATCAGATACGGGCGGCCCGGAAGCATGGCTTCCTCGTCCATCCAGACGATGGTCGCCTCGAACTGGTCGGCGACCTCCGGCGGGGAGGCGGCGGCGGCGACGACGTCGCCGCGGGAGATGTCGATCTCGTCGGCGAGGGTGATCGTCACCGACTGGCCGGCGACGGCTTCGGCGAGGTCGCCGCCCATGGTGACGATGCGCGCGACGGTGCTTTCGCGGCCGGAAGGCAGGGCCTTGATCCGGTCGCCGGGCTTGACGGTTCCCGAGGCGATCAGGCCGGAGAAGCCGCGGAAGTCGAGGTTCGGCCGGTTGACCCACTGGACCGGCATGCGGAAGGGCTTGCCGCGTTCGAGATCCTCGACCTCGATGTCCTCCAGGTGGGGCAGGAGGGCGGGGCCTTCGTACCAGGGCGCGGCGTCGCTGCGCGCGGTGATGTTGTCGCCCTTCAGCGCCGACATCGGAATGGCGGTGAAATCGGTCAGGCCGATCTGGCCGGCGAAGTCGCGGTACTCCTGAAGGATCGTGTCGAACACCTCCTTCGACCACTCCACCAGGTCCATCTTGTTGATCGCCAGGACCACGTGGCGGATGCCGAGCAGGCTGACGAGATAGGAGTGGCGGCGGGTCTGGGTGAGCACGCCCTTGCGTGCGTCGATCAGGATCACGGCCGCGTCGGCGGTGGAGGCGCCGGTGACCATGTTGCGCGTGTACTGTTCGTGGCCGGGGGTGTCGGCGACGATGAACTTGCGCTTGTCGGTGGAGAAGAAGCGGTAGGCGACGTCGATGGTGATGCCCTGCTCGCGCTCGGCGGCCAGGCCGTCGACGAGGAGGGCGAAGTCGATATCGCCGCCCTGGGTGCCGACCTTCTTGGAATCGGCTTCGAGGGCCGCGAGTTGGTCCTCGAAGATCATCTTGGAATCATAGAGGAGCCGGCCGATCAGGGTCGACTTGCCGTCGTCCACCGAGCCGCAGGTGAGGAAGCGCAGCAGCGACTTGTGCTGGTGGGCCTCCAGGTAGGCCTCGATGTCCTCGGCGATGAGGGCGCTCTGGTGGGCCATCAGAAGTAGCCCTCCTGCTTCTTCTTCTCCATGGAGGCGGCCTGGTCGTGGTCGATCACGCGGCCCTGGCGCTCGCTCGTCGTGGTGAGCAGCATCTCCTGGATGATCTCGGGAAGCGTGGCGGCGGCGGACTCCACCGCGCCGGTCAGCGGATAGCAGCCGAGGGTGCGGAAGCGCACCGACTTCATCTGCGGCGTCTCGCCGGGCTTCAGCGGGAAGCGCTCGTCGTCGACCATGATCAGCGCGCCGTCGCGCTCGACCACCGGCCGTTCGGCCGAGAAGTAGAGCGGCACGATCGGGATGCTCTCCAGGTGGATGTATTGCCAGATGTCCAGCTCGGTCCAGTTGGAGATCGGGAACACGCGGATCGACTCGCCCTTGTTCTTGCGGGCGTTGTAGAGCCGCCAGAGTTCGGGACGCTGGTTCTTGGGATCCCAGCGGTGCTGGGCCGAGCGGAACGAGAAGATGCGCTCCTTGGCGCGGGACTTCTCCTCGTCGCGGCGGGCGCCGCCGAAGGCCGCGTCGAAGCCGTACTTGTCGAGCGCCTGCTTCAGGCCCTCGGTCTTCCACATGTCGGTGTGCAGGGCCGAGCCGTGGTCGAACGGATTGATCCCCCGCTCCAGCGCCTCGGGGTTCTGATGGACGATCAGCTCGAAGCCGAGCTCCTTGGCCATGCGCTCGCGCATCTCGTACATGGCCTTGAACTTCCACGTCGTGTCGACGTGCAGCAGCGGGAACGGCGGGCGCGACGGATAGAAGGCCTTGGCCGCCAGATGCAGCATCACGGCCGAGTCCTTGCCGATCGAATAGAGCATCACCGGGCGCTCAGCCTCGGCGACGACCTCGCGCATGATGTGGATCGACTCCGCCTCCAGTCGCTGGAGGTGGGTCAGACGCTCGGGCGTGATCGAAGGTGATGCGGCCATGGACCTCAGGTCTGGCGCGGCGACGGCGCTCATTCGGGCAACCTTGTACTAAAGAAACAAAGGCGCGCGCCATATTGTGATCGGCGTGCGTTGCGGCCCCTTGATCTCGATCTAGGGGAGGCGGGTTCTTACGGCAATGGGCGGTTTCTTGCGCTCTGCGTTAGAAATTCTCCCGTCGACATAAGCGTCGGGGCTTGGCGATCCGGCCTGCAAGCGGCGGGCCGGACCACGAGAATGTCCGAAAACCGCGAGACTTGGACCCCGGGCGGGGTCATGCTTCGCGCATGGATATGGACCACGAGGCCTGCTACCGCGCCGTCGTCACGCGCGATCCGCGGTTCGACGGCAAGATCTTCGGCGGGGTGAAGACCACCGGGATCTATTGCCGGCCGATCTGCCCGGCGCGCACGCCCAAGCGCGAGAACATGGTCTTCTACCCGTCCGCAGCGGCGGCCCAGGAGGCGGGCTTTCGGCCATGCCTGAGGTGTCGGCCGGAGACCTCGCCGGACCTCGGCTCGTGGCGCGGCACGTCGAACACGGTGTCGCGGGCGCTGGGCCTGATCGAGGCCGGGGCGCTGGACGAGGGCGACGTGGAGAGCCTGGCCGACCGGCTGGGGCTGGGCGAGCGGCAGCTTCGGCGGCTGTTTCGCCAGCACCTGGGCGCCTCGCCGATCGCGGTGGCCCAGACCCGGCGCGTGCTCCTGGCCAAGCAGCTTATTCACGAGACCTCGCTGCCGATGGCGGAGGTGGCGCTGGCCGCCGGCTACGGCAGCGTTCGGCGGTTCAACGAGACCTTCCAGCAGCTCTTCGACCGTCCGCCGGCGGCGCTTCGCCGCGCCGGGGCGCGGGAAAGCGCGGCGGGCGCGGGCGGCGCCGTGAGCCTGAAGCTCAGCTACCGCGCGCCCTACGACTGGGAGGGCATAGCCGCGTTCCTGTCGATGCGGGCGATCCCGAGCGTGGAGACGGTGTCGCCAGGGCGCTACGCGCGCACGCTGAAGGTGGGGGGCGAACAGGGGCTGGTCGTCGTGGAGCCGGGCGAGGGCGACCACCTGAAGGCCACCTTGCGCTTCGCCAAGCTTTCGGCCCTGCCGGCGGTGATCGCGCGGGTGCGGCGGGTGTTCGACCTGACCGCCGAGCCGGAGACGATCGCCGCGCACCTGCGCGAGGACCCGGCGCTGGCGCCGCTGGTGGCGGCGCGGCCCGGCCTGCGCGCGCCAGGCGCCTGGGACGGGTTCGAACTGGCCGTGCGGGCGGTGCTCGGCCAGCAGATCACCGTGGCCGCGGCCACGACCCTGGCCGGACGGATGACCGCCGCGTTCGGCGAGCCGCTGTCGCCCGAGCTGGCGGGAGAGGCCGGGCTGACGCACCTGTTCCCGACGCCCGAGCGGCTGGCCGGCGCCGACATCGCCGCCCTGGGCATGCCCGCCTCGCGCGCCCGGACGCTGAGCGCGCTCGCCGAGGCGGCCGTGCGCGATCGGAACCTCTTCGCCCCGCGGGCCAGCCTGGACGAGGCTGTGGCGCGGCTGCGCGACCTGCCGGGGATCGGCGAGTGGACGGCGCAGTACATCGCCATGCGCGAGCTGCGCGAGCCGGACGCGTTCCCGCACGGCGACATTGGCCTCATGCGCGCCCTGGCCGACGAGGACGGGCGTCGGCCGAGCCCGGCGGAACTGCTGGCCCGGGCCGAGCGCTGGCGTCCCTGGAGGGCGTACGCGGCGCTGCATCTGTGGGCGGCCGACGCCGCGGCGCCGATGAAGCGCGTGAAGGGGAAGCGGGATGAACGGCAAGCGGCCTGAAACGCTGACGCTGGATCGGATGGCGACGCCGATCGGCGAGGCGGTGATCGCGACGGACGCCGAAGGCGTGCTCTGCGCCGTGGACTGGGAAGACTACTTCGAGGCGCGCATGCGCCGGCTGCTGGAACGCCACCACCGCGGCGCGAACATTTCCACCGGCCGCGCGCCGGCCGCCGTGCGCGCCGCCTTCGAGGCCTATTTCGCCGGGCGGATCGACGCCCTGGACGACCTGGCCTGGCGCACGAACGGCACGGCCTTCCAGCAGGCGGTGTGGGCGGCGCTCTGCGAGATCCCGGCAGGGGAGACCCGCAGCTATTCGGCGCTGGCGGCGCGCGTCGGCCGGCCTGCGGCGGTTCGGGCCGTGGGCCTGGCGAACGGCTCCAACCCGATCAGCCTGGTCGTGCCCTGCCACCGGGTGATCGGCGCGGACGGCTCGCTCACCGGCTACGGCGGCGGGCTGGAGCGCAAGCGCTGGCTGCTGGCGCACGAGGGCGCGGCGGCGTCCTGAAGCGCACGGGGCGGCTTTTCGCCGGCCGAGGCCGTGGGCTAAGGTCCAGCGAACGCCACTGGGAGGCTTCAGATGCCCAAACTTCGTCTCATTGCAGCGATCGCCGGCGCGGCCGGCTGCCTGGCGGCGTCCGCCAGCGCCCAGCAGTACGATCGCGACAGGGGGCCGATGGCGACCCTCTACGAGGGCTACAACTACCAGGGCCGCAGCGTGGACATCTATGGCGGCGAGTCGAATCTGGCGGGGATGCGCTTCAACGACAAGGCGCGCAGCGCCCGCTTCCGGGGCGATTGGCGCGTGTGCGAGGACGCCGGCTTCGGCGGGCGCTGCCAGCAGGTGCGCGGCGACGTGCCCGACCTCGGCCGGATCGGCATGGCCGAGCGAATCTCCTCGCTGCAGCCCGACACCGGATACGGCGGCGGCAGCGGCGGGGGCTACAATCCTGGCCGGCCTCCCGGCGGCGGCGGGCAGGCGCGCCCGACCGAAGGCTTCCGCTCGGTGTTCTTCCCCTATCCGACCTACAACGGGCGCGACATCGCCACCGGCAACAACGCCGCCGACGCCTTCTGCCGTTCGCAGGGCCTGGGGCAGGCGCTCTATCTGGACTCCAGCCAGCGCGCCGCCCAGGCCGTGGACGCCCAGGGGCGCTACGTGGCCAACACCAACGTGCTGCGCGACGTGCTGTGCCGCCGGTACTGATCCGCGGCGGCGTCCGCGGCGGAGGATGACCAAAAATTCACGTAGCGTCATGTTGCCGCAGCGCGAAGCTTGTCGGATAACGCCGCTCGACGGAATCGTATCGGAATTCGGGGAGAGGTCCGATGCAAACCTTGACCGAGATCGTGGCGGCCGTGGTGGTTCACTCCTCCGCGGCGGCGTTCTCGCATTTCGGCGTGCCCGTTGAAGCACATCAGGTCGAGCAGCCCGCTCCGGCCGCACGCACGGTCGCGCGCACCGCGCCGCAGCCGGCGACGCCGGTGGCCGACTGTCCGACCCCGCGCTCGAAGGTCGTGAAGACCTGAGGACACAGCCGCCGTGGAATCGGCGGCATCGTGTCCATCTCGGCGGCGAATTGGCGGAACTCGCTTTGCCTTAGGCGACTTCGTCGGTAATCCTTCGCTCAAGGCGCGAGTGCGGGGCGGCGCGCGTGGTCGCGTGCGTCTTCGACCGCAGAGTGGCAGCCCGCGCCAGGCGGATCGCGTATGAAGATCAAGAAGCGGCGGGCGCCGCTGGATTTCGGAGCCCTGGCCGGTGGGCCGTCGGTGGAGTTCGAGGAGGCCGAGCCGCTCGAAGCCGCGCCCGATTTCGACCTGGAGCCGATCGAGCCGCCAAGCAACGACGACGGCGTGAGCCAGCAGGCCGGTCCCGTCGCCGCGCCCGCGCCGGAAAGGGCCGCGCAGCCCGCGCCCGTCGCCGCCAGGGCGCCGGAGCCGCCGCAGAAGGCGCGCGAAGCCAAGCCCGTCGCCGCGCGCGCCGAGCCGCAGAAGCCGGCTCCCGCCCAGCCGCAGCCCGAAGCCAGGCCGGTGGAGGCGCCGAAGCCGCGCATGGACGCGCCGCGGGAAGCGCCCGCGCCCAGGCCTGAACCCGAGCTCGGACCCATGCGGCCAGCGGCGTCGAAAGCCAAGCCGAGGCGGCCCGCCGGCGCCGGAAAGGCGCCGGGGCGTCGCGAACGGCCGCCGTCGGCCGGGGCGATCTACGGATTTGCGGGGCTGGCGAGCCTGGGCTGGGTCGGCGCGCTGGCGGGCGCGGCCTGGACCTATCGCGCCGCCGCGCCCGGACTGACGGCCGACCCCATCGCCCTGGCGGCGCTGGCGGCGCTGGCGCTCGGCCCTGTCGCGCTGATCTGGATCGCCGCCTATCTCGCCCGGCAGGGCCGGCTGCTCGCGCTGGAAGCGATGCGGGCCAAGGCGCTGGCCGACGACATGGTCTCGCCGGCGGTGATCGCGGCGGGGCGCACGGGCGACCTAGTGCAGGCGATCCGCACCGAGATCGCCCAGGCCGGCCAGACCGCGAAGGAAGCGCGCGAGGCGCTGGCGGCGCTGCGCGAGGCGTTGGCGGCCGAAGCGGGCCGGCTGGCCGAGGCGACCAGCGCTTCGGCCCGCGCGGCGAACGGCTTGGCCGAGACGCTGGGCCGCGAGCGCGTCGGCATGTCGGAGACGGCGAAGGCGCTGGAGGCGCAATCGGCCTCGGTGGTCGAGGCGATCGGCCGCCAGTCGCGGGTGGTGGCCGAGGCCTCCGACTTGGCGGTGACGCAGCTTCGCGAATCCGAAGCCTCGCTGACGGCGCGGGCCGCGGATCTGACCGCGGCCGTTGGCCAGGCGGGCGACGCGGCGCGGGCGGCGAGCGAGGACCTGACGCGGCACATCGCGCGGCTGGAGACGGCCGGCGGCGGCGTGGCCGAACAGATCAGCGTGGTCGAAGCGGGCCTGGTGGAGCAGCGCGCCGCCCTGGTCACGGCCAGCCAGGCGCTGCGGGCCGACCAGGAGGTGTTCGCCGCCGAGGCGGAAAGCCAGACGGCGAAGCTTTCGGAATTCATCGCCCAGGCGCGCCAGTCGGCCTCGGAGATGGGCGATCGGGCGATCAAGGGCGCGGACGCCCTGCGCGGCCTGATCGCCGAGGCGGCCGACCAGTTCAGGGAGTTCGCCGAACAGGCCAAGATCGAGCGTGACGCCTTCGGCGCCTCCACCAAGGAGTCGCTTGAAGCCGTGGCCGCCGGCGCCGCCGAGGAACGGGTGAAGCTGGAGGCGCAGACCCGCGCGGCGATCGAGGCGCTGATCAAGGCCTCGGACGACACGCGCGCGGCGGCCGAGCGCCACGCCGAAGCCGCGCGCGCCCAGGTGGACCAGCTTTCCGAAGCCGCGTTCACCGCGGGCCAGAACGCCAACCAGGTGTTCGAGACCCGCCTGGCCGAGGCGCGGGACCTGATCGAGCGCTCCGCCCAGATGGTGGAGCAGGCGGGCGCGGCCACGGCCCGCAAGCTCGACGAAGGGGCGACCGCGGCGCGCGGGGCCCTGCAGGAACTGCAGCGGATGCTGGCGGAGATCGAGACGCGCGCGGCGCAGATGCCGGCCGCGGCGCGCCAGCAAGCCGAGGAAGTGCGCGCGGCGGTGATCCAGGGCATGGACGAGCTGATGGCGCACGCCAAGCGCACGGCCGAGGAGACCGAGGCGATCGACCTGGCCTTCCAGGAGCGCGTGCGCCGCAACTACGACATGCTGAGCGAGGCCGTGCGGCTGATGGGCACGGTGGCCAGCACCTCGTCGCCGGCGCCGCGGGAGCCCAAGGCCCAGCCGCCGCAGCCGGCGGCGCCTACCGAGCCGCTTGAGCTGGAGGCTCCCGTGGAGGCGCCGCAAGCCAAGAAGCCGGCGAGCAAGCCCCCGGCCGCCGACGCCGGGCCCCGGCCGCGGCTGAGGCTGACGCCGACGGCCACGGACCAGGAGTTCAGCAGCGTGTTCGAGGCCGCCGGCGGGCGCGGCGGCGACCAGAGCTCGGACGCCGAGGGCTGGACCTGGAAGGAGCTCCTGTCGTCGATCGACGAGGATCCGGGCGCGGTATCCGACGCGCGGGTGGAGGACACGCTGATCTCCGAGATCACCAGCATGGGCATCGATCCGGCGGCGCTCTTGCCCCGGGCCCGGGTGGAGGAGATCGTCGAGCTGCTGCAGTCGGACGACGGCGACGCCTGCCGGACCCTGGTGCGGCGGATGGCGCCGGCCGCGACGCGTCGCCTGGCCCGGCGGCTGTTCACGGACCCGGCGCTGAAGCAGCAGGTGCGCCGCTACCTGACGCGTCACCAGCGCCTGCTGGCCGATGCGGCCAAGCGGGACAAGGACGGCCTGGAGCTCAGCGCCCTGCTGGCGTCCGACGCCGGGCGGGCGTACCTGTTGCTGGACGCCGCGGCCGGCGACGCCGGCTGAGGCGGCCAGGGCCGTGCAATTGTTCCTTAACGGGGGCGGCGGCTATTCTGAACGGTACTGCGGAGGCGGGCTCGGGCCGGTCCTTGAGCCCGCGGCCTGAAAGAACGTCGCCGAGGGAGTTGGCGTGGGCAGGCTGACAGCGAGGCGCTGAAATGGGGTTGGATCCAAAATCCCGCGCACGCTTCAATTTCGAACGGGCTTCGGTGCTTCTGTTCGAAACCACGCCCATGGGCATGGAGATCCTGGTCCAGCTCCTGACCGGCTTCGGCGCCAGGACGCTGCATCGCGCCAGCAACCTCGACGAGGCGCAGGACATCATCAAGCGCTTCGC
The DNA here is from genome assembly GCF_041916435.1 of Phenylobacterium sp. GTDB lineage: Bacteria > Pseudomonadota > Alphaproteobacteria > Caulobacterales > Caulobacteraceae > Phenylobacterium. The sequence continues at coordinate 130,576 of NZ_JAYRZM010000007.1, forward strand.
CGTGGACCTGGCCGTGGTGGACGCCTCGCCGACGGGCGAGGGCTATGAGTTCGTCAACTGGCTGAGGCGCAGCAAGATCGAGCCCAACTGCTTCACGCCGGTGCTGCTGACGGCCGGCCACACCCCGAGCCACGCGGTGGAGCAGGCCCGCGCCTGTGGCGCCGACTTCATCATGAAGAAGCCGCTGACGCCGAAGACAGTGCTGGAGCGCGTGGTCTTCATCGCCCGCGAGGGCCGCAAGTTCGTGGACTGCGACACCTATGTGGGCCCGGACCGGCGCATCAAGAACGAGGGCGTGCCCGGCGGCGGGCAGGGACGACGTCGCGACGACCTGCCGCCCGAGGTGGGCGAGGCGGTCATGCCCAACATGGACCAAGAGATGATCGACAACATGGTCACCAGCCGGAAGGTCCAGTTGTGAGCGTCAGCTTCTTCACCCCCAAACGCCAGCTCAGCGCGCTGCTGCGCGCGCCCGGAGGGCTGCCGGTCGAGGAGGCGATCGCCAAGGCCACAGCCAACCTGGGCGAGCTGGCCGGCGCGTGCGTGGCCGAGGTGGGGCAGAGCATCGACAAGGCCGAGGCCTGCATGGCCAAGAGCCCGCCGACGTATGACGAAGGCTTCCTGATGGAGCTCTACGGCCTCGTCAGCCCGCCGATCGGCGTGGCCTCGGTCTGCGGCCTGGGCGCCATCGACGTGGCGTTGCACAGCCTGTGCGACCTGATCGACCACCTGCACACCACCGGCCGCTGGGACGTGGAGGCGCTGCAAGTGCACGTGCAGGCGCTGAAGCTGCTGCTGCACACAGAAAGCGCGCAGAACGCCGAGCAGACCGAGGCGGTGCTGAGCGGCCTGCGCCAGGTGAGCCAGCGCTATGCGGCGCCGACCAAGCCGGACGCGACGCCGGCGGCTTGAAGCGGCGCGGGCCGGCGGCTTGAAGCGGCGCGGGCCGGCGGCTAGGCCTGAGGCGCAACCGCACCCAGGAGACATCCCCTGCGCAAGTTGACCGTTCAGGACGAGCGCTGGCCGATCGCCGGCGCCTTCACCATCGCGCGCGGCGCCAAGACCGAGGCCCACGTCGTGGTCGCCGAAGTGCGTCAGGGCGAGGCGCGGGGCAGGGGCGAGGCCGTGCCCTACGCCCGCTATGGAGAGAGCGTGGAGAGCGTGCTGGCCGAGATCGAGGCGGCGCGGGCCGCCGTCGAGGCCGGGGCGACGCGCATCGACCTCCTGGAGCTGATGCCCGCCGGGGCGGCGCGCAACGCCGTCGACTGCGCCCTGTGGGACCTGGAGGCCAAGCTGGCGGGCGAGCCGGCCTGGCGGCTGGCGGGCCGCGAGCGGCTGGACCCGGTGAAGACCTGCTACACGATCAGCCTGGGAACACCCGAGGCGATGGCCGAGGCGGCGCGGGCGGCCGCGCGCCGGCCGATGCTGAAGCTGAAGATCGGCGGGCCGGGCGACCTGGACCGGGTGGAGGCCGTGCGCACGGCCGCGCCGAAGTCGAGGCTGGTGGTGGACGCCAACGAGGCGCTGAGCTTCGCGGAGCTGCAGGCCCTGGCGCCGGAGTTCGCGCGGCTGGACGTGAAGCTGATCGAGCAGCCGCTGAAGGCCGGCGAGGACGAGGCGCTGGAGGGCTTCGAAAGCCCTGTGATGCTGTGCGCCGACGAGAGCCTGCACACGCGCGCCGAGCTGGCCGCCTGCGCGCGGCGCTACGGCTGCGTGAACGTCAAGCTCGACAAGACCGGCGGCCTGACCGAGGCCCTGGCGCTCTGCGCCGAGGCGCGGGCGCTGGGCCTGGAGATCATGGCCGGCTGCATGGTGGCGACCTCGCTGGCCATGGCCCCGGCGATGATCATCGCCCAGGGGGCGCGGTTCGTGGACCTGGACGGGCCGCTGCTGCTGGCCAGGGACCGGGAGCCGGGGCTGACGTTCGTCGGCTCGATGATCGAGCCGCCGACGTCCGAGCTCTGGGGCTAGAGCCTAGCGGGCCGGTTCGACCTGAGCATAGCCGAGCTGCTCGTTCAGGCGCTCGATGACCTCGATCGCGCATTCGGGCACCGGCGAGCCGGGCGGGAAGATCGCCGCCACGCCCATGTCGCGCAGGGCGTCGAAGTCTTCCGGCGGGATGACGCCGCCGACGACCACCATGATGTCCGGCCGGCCCAGGCGGGCGAGCTCGGCCTTCAGCTCCGGCACCAGGGTGAGGTGGCCGGCGGCGAGGGAGCTGGCGCCCACCACGTGGACGCCGGCCTCGACGGCCTCGGCGGCGGCCTCGGCCGGGGTCTGGAAGAGGTCGCCGATGTCGACGTCGAAGCCGAGGTCGGTGAAACCGGAGGCGATCACCTTCTGGCCGCGGTCGTGGCCGTCCTGGCCCATCTTGGCCACCAGGATGCGCGGCTTCTTGCCGTCGGCCTGGGCGAACGCCTGGACCAGGGCGCGGGCGCGCTCGGCGGCGGGCGTGGCGCCGGATTCGCGCAGATAGACGCCCTTGACCGCATCGGCCTTGGCCTTGTGGCGGTTGAAGACGGCCTCCAGGGCGTCGCTGATCTCGCCGACGGTGGCCTTGGCGCGGGCGGCCTCGACCGACAGCTCCAGGAGGTTGCCGCTCCCGCGCGCGCCGTTGGTGAGGGCTTCGAGGGCCTTGGCCACGGCGGCCGGATCGCGCTCGGCCTTCAGGCGGGCGAGCTTTTCGAGCTGGCGTTCGCGCACCGCGGTGTTGTCGACCTTGAGCACCGGGATCACGTCGGCGCTGTCGGGGCGGTAGCGGTTGACGCCGACAACGCTCTGGCGGCCGGAGTCGATGCGCGCCTGGGTGCGGGCGGCGGCCTCCTCGATGCGGCGCTTGGGCAGGCCGTCCTCGATGGCCTTGGCCATGCCGCCCAGGGCCTCGACCTCGGCGATGTGCTGCAGGGCGCGCTCGGCAAGGTCGGCGGTGAGGCGCTCGACGTAGTAGGAGCCGCCCCAGGGATCGATCACCCGCGTCTGGCCGCTCTCCATCTGGATGAAGAGCTGGGTGTTGCGCGCGATGCGGGCCGAGAAGTCGGTGGGCAGCGCCAGGGCCTCGTCCAGCGAGTTGGTGTGCAGGCTCTGGGTCTGGCCGCTGGTGGCGGCGATGGCCTCGATGCAAGTGCGCGGCACGTTGTTGAACACGTCCTGCGCCGCCAGGCTCCAGCCGCTGGTCTGGGTGTGGGCGCGAAGGGCCAGCGAGCGGGCGTCCTTCGGGTCGAAGTTCTCCTTCATGAGCTTGGCCCAGAGCAGGCGCCCGGCGCGCTGCTTGGCGATCTCCATGAAAGCGTTCATGCCGGCGTTCCAAAAGAACGACAGGCGCGGGGCGAAGCGGTCGACGTCCATGCCGGCGGCGACACCGGCGCGGACGTATTCGACGCCGTCGGCCAGGGTGTAGGCCAGCTCCAAGTCCAGCGTCGCGCCGGCCTCCTGGATGTGATAGCCGGAGATCGAGATCGAGTTGAACTTCGGCATTTCGCGCGAAGTATAGGAAAAGATGTCGGAAATGATCCGCATCGAAGGTCCGGGCGGGTAGATGTAGGTGTTCCGGACCAGGAACTCCTTGAGGATGTCGTTCTGGATCGTGCCGGAGAGCTTGGCGTGCGGCACGCCCTGTTCTTCGCCAGCGACGATGTAGAGCGCCAGGATCGGCAGCACCGCGCCGTTCATGGTCATCGACACGCTCATCTGATCGAGCGGGATGCCGTCGAACAGGGTGCGCATGTCCAGGATGGAGTCGATGGCGACGCCCGCCATGCCGACGTCGCCCCTCACGCGGGGATGGTCGGAATCGTAGCCGCGGTGCGTGGCCAGGTCGAAGGCGACGGACAGGCCCTTCTGACCGGCGGCCAGGTTGCGGCGGTAGAAGGCGTTGGAATCCTCGGCCGTGGAGAAGCCCGCGTACTGGCGGATGGTCCACGGGTTGGTGAGGTACATGGTCGGGTAGGGGCCGCGCAGGAACGGCGCCAGGCCCGGATAGCCGCGGCGGGCGTCGAAGCCGGCGATATCGGCGGCGGTGTAGGCGGACTTGACCGCAATGCCCTCGGGCGTGTCCCACGGCGCCTCGGGCGGCTGGGCGGCGGTGGAAGCGTCCAGGGTGAACGGCAGGGTCGAGAAGTCAGGGAAGCGGCTCATTGGGCGGCCTCAAACGGCTCGGCTAGGCGGATCGGCGTCAGCGGCGGGCAGGCGCCGTCGGGGCCGGGCAGGCGGGGCGAGGGGGCCTCGACCGGCGTGCGCGCCGGGGTCTCGACCTCGACCGGCGCGGCCTGGGTAGGCGGAAAGGCGGTGACGCCGACGATCTTCGGCTGGCCGGCGGCGACGCGAGCCTGGGCGGCGTGAGCGACGCCCTCGGCGACGTGGCCGCTGGCGAGCGCCGCGATGAGGCCGCCTTGGGCCTCGATGGCCTGGAACGCGGCCCAGGCGGCGCGGGCGAGGCCGTCGGTGAGGGCCTCGACGTAGCCGGCGCCGGCGGCCGGATCGCTGACCCGGCCGACGTGGGATTCCTCCATCAGCACGAGCTGGGTGTTGCGGCTCTGGCGGCGGGCGAAGGCAGTGGGCGCGCCGATGGCGTCGGTGAAGGCGCCGAGCTGGATTGCGTCGGCGCCGCCGACGGCCGCGCCGAAACCGGCCGAGGTGAGCCGCAACATGTTGGTCCAGGCGTCCTGGGCGGCGAGCATCCGGCGCGAGCTGCGGGCCTCGATGCGGGCGGGGCCGGGCGCGCCGCAGGCCTCGGTGACGCGCGCCCAGATCGCCCGGGCGGCGCGCAGCTTGGCGATGGACAGGAAGTAGTCCGCGTCGGCCGCCAGGCTGAGGGTGATCGTAGAGAAGGCCTTGTCCATCGCCATGCCGGCGCGGACCAGCGCCTTGGCGTAGGCCACCGCCGCGGCCGCAGCGAAGGCGAGTTCGCCGACCTCGCCGCCGCCGGCCTCATGCACCACGCGGCCGGAGGCGAGGAAGAGCTGGGCCTGGGGGTAGGTCTCGGCCAGGCGCACGGCGACGGTGGCGGCGGAGACCAGATGGCTCTCGATCGGACCGGGGCTGGCGCCGGCTCCGGCGAAGGCGCTCAGGGGATCGAGGTGGAAGAGCAGGCGCGCGGTCGGCGAGGCCTTGGCCACGGTTCCCAGCCAATCGGCCGCCTTGGGGCCGAGGAAGCCGGCGTCGAGGGCGACGGGCGCGAGTTCGAGGAGCACGCCCTCAAGGGCGCGGGCGAGCTGGTCGGCCGAGCCGACGGCGACGCCGTCCTGGGCGGTGGGGTCGATCCGCAGGATCGCCGAAGCCGCGCCGCCCTCCAGATCGCGCAGGAGCTCGGTGTTGGCGCGGGCGGGGTCCGGATGAGCGACCGCCACGCGCACGTCCCACGGCCGGTCGGCGTCGAACGGGCGCGGGGCGACGGCAGGCGGCGACGCGTCGGCGGCGGCGGCGTAGAGCGGTTCGACCGGCACGCCGTCGACCGTGGCGCCCACGAGGCTTTCGAAGGGCTTGTCGCCAAGGGTCTTGGCGACGAGGGCGCGCCAGTCGGCCGCGCTCGCGGCGGGAAAGGCGGCGGCGAGGGAGGATGTATCGGCCATCGCCGGCCAGATGGGCCGCGCGCGCCTTGCCCGTCAAGTCGCCGTAGCGGAACCGCGCGGGCGCGACGCCAGGGCGCTTGCGTGAGCCCGCGTTATATGCGTACGCTGTAAATATTAGAGAGGAAACTTATACTCGAGAGGACCTCGTCCATGGCCCTGCCGCCCGTCCTTCGCGACCGCCTTCGCCTGCCGGTGATCGCCTCGCCGCTTTTCATCATTTCGAACCCGGACCTGGTCATCGCCCAGTGTACCTCCGGGATCGTCGGCTCCTTCCCGTCGCTGAACGCCCGGCCGATCAGCCTGCTGGACGAATGGCTGGCGCGGATCACCGAGGAACTGGCCGCGTGGGACCGCGACCATCCGGACACGCCGTCCGCGCCGTTCGCGGTGAACCAGATCGTGCACAAGACCAACGACCGGCTCGAGCAGGATCTCGAGCTGTGCGTGAAGTACAAGGTCCCGGTGATCATCACCTCGCTCGGCGCGCGGACCGACGTGAACGAGGCGATCCACTCCTATGGCGGGGTGGTGCTGCATGACGTGATCAACTCGACCTTCGCCCGCAAGGCCATCGAGAAGGGCGCCGACGGGCTGATCCCGGTGGCGGCGGGCGCCGGCGGCCACGCCGGGCGGCTGTCGCCCTTCGCCCTGATCCAGGAACTGCGCGAGTGGTTCGACGGGCCGATCGCCCTTTCGGGCGCGATCGCCAACGGCGGCGCGATCCTGGGCGCCCAGGCCATGGGCGCGGACCTGGCCTACATCGGCTCGGCGTTCATCGCGACCAAGGAGGCCAACGCCGTCCAGGGCTACAAGGACATGATCGTGGCCTCGAGCGGCGACGACATCGTCTATTCGAACCTGTTCACCGGGGTGCACGGCAACTATCTGCGCCCCTCGATCGTGGCGGCGGGCCTGGACCCGGACAACCTGCCGGAATCGGACCCGTCGAAGATGAACTTCGGCTCGGGCGGCAACACCAAGGCCAAGGCCTGGAAGGACATCTGGGGCTGCGGCCAGGGCATCGGCGCGGTCAAGGAGATCCCGTCGGCCGCCGAACTGGTCGCCCGCCTGACCCGCGAGTACGACGAGGCCGTGGCCTCGCTGGCGGCCAAGGTCGCGCTGACCCGCGGACAGGTGAACGCCCTGGCGGCGGCGGAATAGCCGAACTCTAGAAGGGCGTGCTGGGAGACCAGGTCGGCCGGCCGCCGGACTCGGACCCGGCGCGCTCTTCGGCCAGGTCGGCGTCGTCCCGGGGCGTCGGCGGACGGATGTCCGCGGGCGCCCGGGCGCGGCCGTAGCCGGGCGGGAAGAGCGGGCCGACGGCGCGCCCGCGCGGTTCGGCGTAGGTGACCGAGCCCGGCCCCTGGGGCGATTCCCAAGGCGCGCCGTCCGGCCAGCGGCCGTCGTCCCCGGTCTCGCCGGGGTCTTCGGCGTAGGGGTCTTCTGCGTATTGGTCGTCGAACCAGCTTGGCGGCGGCGTCAGCTCGGGCGCCCAGTCGAAGTCGCGCACCGGAAGGCCTTTTTCCGCGACGGTCATGAAGGCGCGCCAGATCGTAGCCGGCGTCGAGCCGCCGGTGACGCCGCGCATGGGGCGGTTGTCGTCGTGGCCGACCCAGACGCCGCAGGCCCAGTCGGGCGTGAAGCCGACGAACCAAGCGTCGCGGTAGTCCTGGCTGGTGCCGGTCTTGCCCGCGGCGGGGCGGCCGATGTCGGCCCGGCGGCCCGTGCCGGCGGTGATCACCCCCTGCATCATCCTGACCATCTGGCCGGCCTGATACTGAGAATAGACCGGGGCGCCGGCGCTCGGCGCGCGCCGGTAGAGCACGTCGCCGCGGGCGTTGGTGACCTCGGCGACGAGGTAGGGCTGGACGCGTGAGCCGGCGTTCTGCAGCACCTGGTAGGCGCTGACGAGCTGAAGGAGGCTGACCTCGTAGGCGCCCAGCGCCAGGGACGGGCCGGGGTGTTCCGGAATGGTGGACAGGCCGAACCGGCGGGCGAGGGAGGCCACATGGTCGACGCCGGCCTCGCGCGCCAGGCGGACCGAGACGGTGTTGAGCGACAACTGCAGGGCGCGCTCGACGGTGACCGGGCCGTGATAGCCGCCGCCATAGTTCTGCGGCGTCCAGCCGTTGATGGCGATGGGCTCGTCCATGCGCACGTCGAAGGGGCCGACGCCCTGCTCGAGGGCCGCGGCCCAGACGAAGGGCTTGAAGGACGAGCCCGGCTGGCGGCGCGCCTGCAGCGCGCGGTCATAGGGGCTCTTGCCGTGATCGACGCCGCCGATCATGGCGCGGATCGCGCCGTCGGGCGCCAGGGCCACCAGCGCGCCCTGGCGGCCCGCAGCGCCGAGGTTGCGGCGCAGGGCCTGGGCGGCGGCGGCCTGGAGCGCGGGATCGACCGTCAGGCGCACGACGAGGTCCGGCGCCGCGCCGGGGCCGACGAGGCCTTCGGCCTCCTTCTGCGCGGCGTCGAGCGCCCAGGCCATGTCGCCTTCCGACGAGGGGGCCGGCGCGCGGACCTTGGGCGCGGCGGCGAGGGCGGCCCGGGCCTCGTCGGGCGTGATCCAGTTCATCTCGGCCATGGTCGTCAGGATCAGGCGCGCCCGGCTCCAGGCGGCGGGCAGGTCCTTGGTGAGGGACAGGCGCGTGGGCGCCTTGGGCAGGGCCGCCAGCAGGGCCGCCTCGCCAAGCGTGAGGTCGCGCGGGTCCTTGCCGAAGTAGCCGTCGGCCGCAGCGGCGAGGCCGTAGGCGCGGTCGCCGAAGTAGATGCGGTTCAGGTAGAGCTGGAGAATCTCGTCCTTGGAGAGGGCCTGCTCCAGGCGGGCGGCGAGGAACGCCTCCTGGATCTTCCGCTTGATGGTCTTGTCGGGCTTGAGGAACAGGGTGCGGGCGAGCTGCTGGGAGAGGGTCGAGGCGCCCTCGACCGGGCGGCCCGCGCGCAGATTGACCGCGGCGGCGCGCAGGAGGCCGCGCAGGTCGATGGGACCGTGCTGGTAGAAGCGCTTGTCCTCGGCGGCCAGGAAGGCCTGGGGCACGCGGGCCGGCAGGTCGGCCAGCTCCACGCGGCGGCCGTGGCGCGGGCCGCGATAGGCGAGGACCTGGCCGTCGGGGCCGATGAAGGTGACGCCCGGAGGCCGGCCCGCCGACCAGAGCGTCGCGCGATCCGGGATCTGCGGCAGGCCGGCCACGTAGAAGCGCTGCACGGCCAGGCCGAAGCCGGCCGCGCCGACCAGGGCCACGCAGAGCAGCGCGCCGAGCATCGGCCATAGCCGCAGGCGCCGGCGGGGCGGCTCGGGCGGCTTGGTGCGTCTGGCGAAGCTGTTGGGCGGCAAGGGGGAATCCACGCGCGCGGATCAGCGCGGGCGCATTGGACTAGGCGCGCGCGCCGACCGCAAGGGCCGCCGCGCCCTGGCCGCTCAGGCCGCGACGCGGCCGTTCATCGCGTCGCCGGCGTCCTTGGGCAGGCGCAGGTAGAAGGCCAGGGAGATGAAGGTGATCGCGCCGATCACCAGGAAGGCGGGCGAGATGGTCGCCGCCGTCATCTGGGTCTGGCCGTGGGCGGTCATCAGCAGATGCAGCAGCATGGCCGCCAGGCCCACGCCGATCGACTGCATGAGCTGCTGGCCCATGCTGGAGATCGTCGAGGCCCGGCTCATGTGCGACTGCTCGATGTCGGCGTAGGCCATGCCGTTGAGGCTGGTGAACTGCAGCGAGCGGAAGAAGCCAGCGATCAGCAGCACGATCATCAGGAGCCAGTGCGGCGTGGTGGGCCGGAACAGGCTGTAGGCCATGAAGCTGAGGCCGACGATGACCGCGTTGATCGACAGCACGGTGCGGAAGCCGAAGCGGCGCAGGATCGGCGGGGCGGCGGTCTTCATCACCAGGGCCCCGGCGGCGCTGACGAAGGTGAGGGTGCCGGCGCGGAAGGCGGACATGCCGAAGCCGATCTGCAGGAGCATGGCCAGCATGAAGGGGTTGGCGCCCATGGCCATGCGCATGAAGGCGCCGCCGACGACCGAGGCGTTGAACGTGCGCACCTTGAACAGCGACAGGTCCAGGATGGCGTTCGGCGCGCGGCGCGCGTGCAGGACGTAGAGGTAGAGGCACATGCCGCCGCCGACGAAGAGGCCGGCGACGACGGGGGCGGGCAGCAGGTCCCGCCCCAGGTTCTCGAAGCCGAAGATCAGGCCGGCCATGCCGAAGCCGGTGAGCCAAAGGCCGGTCCAGTCGATCGGGGAGACCTCCTGCTCCTTCACGTTGGGCACGAAGCGGGCGACCAGGGCGACGCCGACGGTGGCGATCGGCAGGTTGGCGAAGAAGATCCAGCGCCAGTCCCAGAAGGTGACGATGAAGCCGCCGATCGGCGGGCCGATCACCGGCCCCAGGAGCGCGGGCATGGTGAGCACCGACATGGCCCCGACGAGCTCGTGCTTGGGCGTGGTGCGCAGCAGGACCAGGCGGCCCACCGGCACCATCATGGCGCCGGCCATGCCCTGGAAGATGCGGGCGAGCACGAGGTCCAGCAGCGAGTGGGCGAAGCCGCAGGCGGCCGAACTCACCGCGAAGAGCACCATGGCGGCCATGAAGATGCGCTTGGCGCCGAAGCGGTCGGCGGCCCAGCCGCTGACCGGCAGGAAGACCGCCGTGGCCAGCATGTACATGGTGATGGCCAGGTTCAGGCGCAGCGGGTCGGTGTGCAGCGCGTGGGCCATGGTCGGCAGGGCGTTGGACAGGACCGTGGAGTCGAGCGTCTGCATCAGCAGCGCCGAGCCGATGATCGCCGGAACCATCCAGCCCACGCGTTCGGTGGGCTCGCCGGAGGAGGCGTCGGACGAAGCCGACCGGAGGGGAGTTTCGGCCTGGCTCAATTTTCGATCGCAGACAGTTCGAGGAGGGGGGCGGCCGCGGCGGCGAGGGCCTGGCGCGCTTCGGCGGGCAGTTGGGCGAGCCGCGCGGCGAGCCAGTCGTTGCGCTGGCGGCGGATGGCGGCGAGCGCCTCGCGACCGGCGTCGGTGATGGTCAGGCCAGAGCGACGGCCGTCCTCGGCGTCGGTGGCGCGGCTGACCCAGCCGGCGGCCTCGAGCCGCTTGATGTGGCTGCTCATGGTGGGACGGGAGATCTTCTCTTCGTCGGCCAGGTCGCAGACGCCGACGCCGGGCGTGCGCAGGATCTGACCCAGGAGCAGGGCGTCGAGAGCCGAGGCGCCGACCTTGTTGGCCTCCTGCCGCAGGCGGCGCGAGACGCGCAGGATCGCCGGGCGCAGGGCTTCAGCCAGGGCGACCGGGTCGGCGGGGTTGTCGGCGAGAGCGTTGAGCGGCACGAGAGACGGTTAATTTAGTTAGATTTCCTAACTATCTATATAGGCGCGTGCCGAGTCGATCAAGGGCGCCGTGCTAACGGACGCGTTCGACCTGCAGGAAGCCGGCGGGCGAGGGGGCGATGGGCGGCGCGTCGGCGGCGCCGGGATCGAGCCAGGCCGCCCATTGCGACCGCGGCGGCATGACGACCTGACGGTCGTGGTAGGGCGCGATGTCCGGGCCGGGCGCGCAGGTGAGCAGGGTGAAGCGGTCTTCGCGGATCAGGCCGGCGATGCAGAAGAGCTCGCTTTCGCTTGACGTGAACAGCCACTTGGATTTCGGCGACTTGTCGCCGGTGAACTCATAGAAGCCGTCGACGAGCACCAGGCAGCGGCCGGTCGCAAAGCGGCGGCCCTCGGAGCGGAAGTTGATCACCGGGCCGCCCTTGGGGCGGGGAAAGCCCCAGCGGAGCTGGCGCAACTCCGCCCCGCCCGGGCGGCCCACCAGCACGGCGGCGGGGTCGGTGGGGCGGATGGAGTCGCGGGGCTCCAGGTTGGGTGCGCCGCCGGGCCAGTCGATGTGAATCTCCAGGACCTCGAAGTCCTGGACGATCTGGTCGAGCGACTGGCGGAAGCGGACTTCGTTGCACATGGCGCCATGAGGCGCCGATCAGGCGGGATTCGGAAGCCCGATCAGTCGGTTTCGCCGGTCGCGGCGCCGCGGGCGATGCGGCGGGCCCGGCGCGCGGCGCGGCAGGCGGCGAGGGCCCTGTCCGCCATTTCCTCGGCGGCGGTGGCGCAGCCCTCGACCCCGGAGGATGCGCCACGGGACAGGGCCGCGCGGGCCGCCTCTCCGGCGGCGTGGGCCGCGGCGGCGGCGCGCTGGCTTTCGGCCACGGCGGCCAGGAGGCGGCCGGCGCTGGAGGCACGCCAGGAGTGCAGGCGGGCCAGCTTTTCGCGCGCCTCGGCGGCGAGGGCGGCGGCCGGCCTGGGCGCGACCGGGGGCGGGGAGAAGCCGGACCAGGCCACGCCGCCGTGGCGGGCGGCCTCGCGATCGCGGGCGGCGATCTGGGCCCGATCGGTCGACTGTTCGAGGGCGATCAGGCGGTTGAGGTCTTCTGAAGCGGTGATCATGAGGGTAATGTATAAAATATACAATCCTGCGTCAACCAGAACCGTATATCAGATACGTGCCCGTGTTCAGGCGGCGCTGGTGCGGATGATCCGGCGCGCCTGATAGGGCGGAATGATCGCGGTGATATGCGCGGCCCAGCGCAGGCGCGCGTCCTGGCGGGTAGGGCCGGCGATGCTCTCCAGGTCGTAGAGGCCGGGCCCGGAGCCGCGCAGCAGGCGCTTGACCAGCACCTCGTCGGTGTCGGTTTCCACGACGACCACGTGGCCGAGCATGTCCGGGGTGGGCGGGGTGCGCTGGTCTTCGAAGTAGATCAGCGCCCCGTCGTCGGCGACGCCGCGCATGGAATGGCCGACGACGCGCAGGGCCACGGCGCGATCGGTGCCGCCCGGCGGAATCGGAGCCAGATCCCCAGGTTCCTGACCGTTGGCGAACAGCACGATGCCATCCGGATTGGCGCCGACCCGGCCGATCACCGGCACCAGGCCGCTCTCCGCCGCCGGCCGCATGGGGCCTGAGGCGTCATAGAGCCATTCGGGGCGCACGCCGAAGGCCGCCGCATACTCCTTGGCCTTGCGATAGGAGAAGGGGGCGTTGCCGTTCTCGTTGGAGGCGTAGGTGTTGCGGTTCCAGCCGAAGGCGTCGGCCGCCGCGGCGGCGGTTTCGTAGCCTCGTTCCAGGCGCGCCTGGCGCAGGCGGTGGGAGCGGTCGTCGGTCATGGGGCCTGCCTGTGGATGAAATGTATTTTGCATACAGATTCGCCTTGCGCAAGGTATGTATCTTTCATACATTACCACCATGCCTAATCCTTCGATCCCTTCCACCACCCGACCGGCCGATCCCGCCGCCTATGCTGTCCTGCGGCGCGGCGGCGCCACGCCCGAGGCCGCCCGCGCGCAACTGGCGCTGGACGCGCGCAAGGCCGAGGCGCTGGAAAGCCTGTTCGCGGCCCGGGTGATGGGCGGTGGCGGGGAGCAGACCCCGCGGTTCGCCCGCCATGCGGCCCACGTGCGGGCGGTGATGGCCGAGGGCGGCTTCCCGGCCCTGGTGGAGACGCGCGCGAGCGACGGCCGGCCGGTGCTGACGGCGAAGCTGGCCTGGCCGGACTCGATCTGCGATCCGAGCCGCCGTCATGGCTAGCCGGCGCAACGACGTGGCTGGCTGGGTGGCCGCCGAACTGCGCGCCCGTTCGGCCGAGGAGCGCGGGCTCTTCCTGCGCGAACTGCTGGCGCACACGGCCGCCGGGCTGGTGGTGCTGGAAGGCGAGGCCAAGGCGAGCGAGGCGGTCTATCGCCTGGCCGACGCGGTGGTGGCCGGCGGCCGCGACTGAAGCTGATCATCCCCAACGTCCTGGAGACCCGACGCATGGCCCGTCCGTTCGATCCCGCGCGCCGCGAGCGCGAGCGACTGCTGGTTCTGGAGCGCCGGGCCGAGGCCCGCGCGGAGGCGAGCGCGGTGGCCGCGGGCGTCGCCGAGACCGTGGCGCTCTCCAAGGCGCGGGGCGCGGGCTTCGAGGCGCCGGCCGTGCGCCGCGGCGAACGCGAGAAGCCCTATCGCCGGCAGCCGGGCCTGGACTGGCTGGCGCGCAAGGGGCGGCTGACCGCCGTGCAGCGGGCGGCGGGCGAGCGCTATGGCGCGGCCTATCGCCGGGCCAAGCGCGAGGGCGCCATCCCCTCGAGCCTGGACGTGAAGCCGGGACGCAGCGACAGCGGCGGTCCGTCGCTGAACGCGATCCTGAGCCACGCCGAGCGGACGGCTTCGGCGGCGGCGCGGCTGGCGGCGTTCCGCGCGCGGCTGTCGAACCAGTCCGAACTGGTGAGCGCATGCGACCTTGTCTGCGGCGAGGAACTGACGCCGCGCGAAGCGGCCGGCGGCGAGCGCGAGGCCGGCCGGCTGGAAGCCGTGTTGACCGTGGCGCTGGATATCCTGGCAGAAGCCTAAGCGGCGGCGCTGAGGCGCAGGAACGGCCGCACGGCGGAAAGCGCGCGTTCGACCCAGGCGTCCTTCTCGCCCACCGGGGCCGCGCCCCAGATCATGCGCTCGGCCGCCTCCAGGCCCAGGGCGCGCGCGGCGATCCAGGTGGCGAGGTACTGCGAGGACAGGCATCCGCCGGCGCTGGCCACGTCGCCCTCCGCGTGGAACGGCTTGCCCGGCGTGGTGAAGCCCAGGGCCTTGATCGCGGGCGCGCTGGCGAGATCGGTGCAGATCGGCCGTCCCGGCTCGACGAGCCTCAGCGCGGCGAGGAGGAAGGCGCCTGAACACTGGCTGGCGATGAGCTGGCGCGCGGGGTCGAGCTTCAAAACGGCGCGGATCTTGGGATCGGCGGCGACCTCGGCCGACTTCATGCCGCTGCCGATGACCACGGCGTCAGCCTCGTTGGCGAACTCCAGCGGCTTTTGCGCCTGAACCGCGACCCCGTTCTTGGAGACCACCGTCTCGGTCGGCGCGGTGATGTAGGCGCGCACGCCTTCCTCGGAGAGGCGGTTGAGCAGGGCGGCGACGACGAACGAGTCGAGCTCGTTGAAAGCCTCGAAGGTGAGGACGGCGACGTTCATGGCGGCTCTCCTTCGCGGGCCGCCCTTCGCGGACTGCGAGGTGTAATTGTACAGGCCGACGGTTCGCGCGGGAATGGTCTGGACGGCCTATTTGTTCCTTTTTTGTTCTTGACTTCCGCGCGGTTTTCGGCGAAGATTTTGTAACGTTGGATCGTGCGTCTGCGTCTGCGTCTGCGGCGCGCGACACGTGTGAGACGGGCTCCGCGCCGAGACGCCGGGCCCGGATTTTCCAAGAGCTTGAAGGGATCGCGGCCGACCCGCCGCGCGCAGTTGCGCGCCGCAGGAGGAGCCGCGATCCGGCGACGGCGCGTTGCGCCTGCAGTCGTTGCGCGCCTAGCGTCCCTCCCTCCGCCGAGGGCGCGCCGCGCGGGACCGGCGCGGCCGTCGCCCAAGCTCCAAGATGCTTGCGCGTGACGCGCCCAGGCCCCCCGCGCCCGCCGCTTTCAAGGCGCTTCTCGTGGAGCGTGAGCGGGCGCGGGGGTGTGCCGCGCGAAGGTGTCGTTGAGCTGGAGGACGGATGGCGCGGGCGACGGGCGGCGGAACGGGGGACGAAGAGCGAAAAGTCGTCCCGATCGCGCCGAAACTGAGGGCCGCAAAGCCGGCCAAGCCGGCCGCGCCTGCGAGCAAACCGGCCGCGCCCGCCAGGAAGAAGGCGGCGCCTCCGGCGAAGGAGATCCCACCGCCGCCGGCCGACCTTCGCGAGGCGGCCCGCTCGATCGCCGGCTTGGCGATGGAGACCCTGGAGAAGATTATGCGCGAGAGCGGGTCGGACACCGCCAGGCTCGCCGCCGCGCGCGAGGTGCTGGACCGCGCCGGGGGCAAGCCCAAGGCCGGCGAACCGGCCGGCGAAGGCGGCCCGGTGACCGTCGTCATCCGCCGTTTCGGCGCGGACGGGCGCGAGCTCGAGGCGGGGGAGGCGGAGTGAGCGAGATGCGCCAGCGGGCGGAGTCCTTGCGCGAGTCCGGCGCGCATATCGCAGGCGAAGCCGGGCGCTTGAACAATCCAGAATGGTATGCAAACCGGCAGGGCCGATATCGTTGACGGGCCGGGGAGGGAGCATGCTTGCGCGGCTGGGAGCGCTTGTCGTCGTTGCGATCACGGCGTTGACGGCGTGCCAGGCCCATGGCGCGCGAGAGCCCCGGCTTTCGGAAGTGTGCGCCGCCGGGCTCATGCGGATCGAAGGCGGGGTCGCCGCCTGCGGGAGGCTGGAGCCGGCTTTCGTCGAGCGTATCCAGAAGGCCCTGAAACCTGGAGACTCTCGTGTCCGGCTGACCAGCAATGGAGGCGAGGGCCCCGCGGCGATGGCGCTTGCGGACCTGATTGAGCGGCGGCGCCTGAGGCTCGAGATCGCCGGAATTTGCGTGTCGGCCTGCGCGCACTTCGTCTATGCGCCCACGCCCAATGCTGTGGTGCTGCAGGGAGCGCTCGTCGGGTTTCATCACACGGCGTCGTACATCGACGCGCTGAAATTCGCCGACGAGACGCCGGAGAGCGCCGCGGAGGGACGCGCCCTGTCGGCCAAGGAGGCGGCGTTCTACAGGCGGCGAGGCCTGCCGACGTCCTTCCTCTATCAACCGGGCCTTCTGGTGACGGCGTGCATGTCGCCCGACAGGCGCTCGACGCTCAATCGCATGACGTTCATCACGCCCCGGCGCGACAAGATGGAGTTGATCATGGGGCGGCCGGTGGTCGGGTTCTGGCCGAAGGACTCCAAGGAACTTGGCGAGGCCTATGAAGCGGTCGCCGCCGAGCTTGGCGTTCCAAGAGGCGAAACGGTCTGGAGCGTCGGCGGACTGACGCCTGCGCCGCAGGCGGCCATCGATGCCGTCATCAGCCGGATTCCCACATGCACTCCCGCGCAAATGGCTGAAGCGGGCCGCTAGAGAGCGCCCCAGCGAGTGACCATGGACTTTCAACTTCCAGCCGGCTGGTCGCCTCGCGGCTACCAGTCCGGTCTTTGGCGCTATCTGCAGAGCGGAGGGCTGAGGGCCGACGTGGCCGCCCATCGGCGGTGGGGCAAGGACGAGGTGGCGCTGAACTGGACGGCGGTGGCCGCCCACCAGCGGCCGGGCGTCTACTGGCACCTGCTGCCGGAAGCCTCCCAGGGGCGCAAGGCGATCTGGGACGCGGTGAACCCGCACACCGGCCGGCGGCGGGTGGACGAAGCGTTTCCCAAGGCGCTGCGGGCCGCGACGCGCGATGCGGAGATGAGCGTCCGCTTCGCCAACGGCTCGGTCTGGCAGGTGGCCGGGTCGGACAATTTCAACAGCCTGATGGGCGCGCCGCCGGTGGGCGTGGTGTTCTCCGAGTGGGCGCTCGCCAAGCCGGACGCCTGGGCCTACATCCGCCCGATCCTGGCGGAGAACGGCGGCTGGGCCGTGTTCCTGTGGACGCCCAGGGGCCGCAACCACGCGGTGCGGGCCTTTGAGGCGCGGCGCGGCGATCCCGCCTGGTTCACCCTGCGCTCGCCGGCGACCGAGACGGACGTCTTCACCGAAGGCCAGCTCGCCCGGGAGCGGACCGAGTTGATCGCTGAGCTGGGATCGGAGGCGGAGGGCCACGCCCGCTTCGCCAGCGAGTACCTGGTGGACTTCGACGCCGCCGCGCCCGGCGCCTATTACGCCAGCCTGCTGGCCGAGGCGGACAAGGCGGGCCGTATTGCACGCGTGCCCTACGATCCGGCGCTGCGGGTCGACACGGCTTGGGATCTGGGGATCGACGACTACACGGCCATCTGGTTTTTCCAGCAGGTCGGCCGCGAGGTGCGGGCCATCGACTACTACGAGACCGGCGGCGAGGGGCTGCAGAGCGTGGCGCGCGAGGCGATCGCGTCCAAGCCCTATGTCTACGGGACCCACCACCTGCCTCACGACGTGATGGTGCGCGAACTGGGGGCGGCCGGGCGCAGCCGCTACGAGACCCTGGCGGGACTGGGCGTCTCGCCCGTCGCGGTGGGCGCGGCGACGGATCCAGAGGAGCGGATCAACGCCGGCCGGCTGATGATCCCGACGACGTGGTTCGACGCGGAGAAATGCGGGCCGGGGTTGGACCGGCTGCGCGCCTATCGCAAGCGCTGGAACAAGACGACCCGCAGTTACGCCGGGCCGCTGCACGACGCGGCCAGCCACGGCGCCGACGCCTTCGGCGAGTTTGCGCTCAACCGGCGCGGCGCGGTGGCGCGGCGGGCGGCGACGGACGCCGGCGCGCGGAGCTGGATGGGGTAGGGCCCAGCTTTCGCGTTGGACTGAGGACTAGAAATGGCGACCATGCCCAGAGGGTAGCCGCGCAGCGTGCCCGACGCTGCAGGTGAAGCATACGACTACTGGATGGCGCGTCTGCGCGACGCTCGGCGGAAGACGCGCTTACGCAAGCCGCCGGCCATGTGAAGAGGTCGGAAGATATCCTGGCTCATCCGATCCAAAGCGCAGAAGCGATCGGCGATTTTGCTGGCGACTACCGCGACCAAACATGCTCCCAATTTCGACCGGCGGGCCTGCCCGACAACTACCAATTCGTGCGCCGGCGCCACCTTGACGGGCATAAATGTTCTTGTAGTGTTCCGCCGGTGAGCAGGAGAGCAATCAAGATCTGGCTTGCTGTCGTCGGCGCGCTGCTGTTGACGGCGGCGGGCTGCACGCCGTCGGTCATTCGGTTTTTCGAGATCGACACCTGCCTGGATCGTGGCGGCGGCTGGAACGACGAGACGGGGTGCTACTTCTAGGACCCGCGCCGAGCCAAGAGTCGGCCTAGTCGGCCGCGAGACGATACAGCCTTTCAGTTGCTAGGAGTGCTTCATGGGGTCTGAGACCAATCCGACACGGGCTCTGTTGCGCGCCCGAGGCGTGCCGATGAAGGCGGACCGTCAGGCGAGCCAGCGGATCGACCCGTCCAAGACCGACGTGTTCGTTCCCGGTCCGGACGGCAAGCTGCAGCCGATCCCGGGGTGGCGCACGACCGGGCCCTTCGACTTCGGGACCTGGGCCAAGTACATCGACTGGGGCGGCGTGGCGCGCGACCTGGCGACGATCGGAGCCGGGGCGGTCGCCGGCGGCGGCGCGCCGGGGCTGGCGTCGAAAGCCGGCGTGACCGGCGTCGTCGGCGAAGGCCTGACCGGCGCGGACGCGGCGACGTTGGGCGGCGGGATGTACTCGCTGGGCGACGCCTTCGAACGCTCCGTGTCGGGATCGGCGCAGGACAAGGGGCGGTAGACCCGGCATAGTTGCGTCAGGGCCAGCAGGAGGGGGCGAGGTCATGGACAATCGGATCGTGCGATGGGCGGGGGTGATCTCGGCGGCGGCCGTGGCGCTCTACGTAGGGTTCGGCTTGCTTACCGGCCCGATGTCGATGGCGCTGATCGTGATGCTGGCGCTGATGGCCTGCGGCACGCTCCTGGCCAAGCACGCAATCGGGCCGGGCGCACTGGTCGCGCTGGGTGCGCTTGGCGCGGCCGACGCGGGCATGCGCCTGGCGTTCGGCATGTGGCTCTCGCCGGCCTGGAACCTCGCCTACCTGGCGGCGACCGTGGTCGCCCTGGTGAGCGGCGTCATGTTGCTGCGCGCCGCCAGGGCGTGAGCGCCGCGCCGCATGAGCCGCCGCCGCGCCTGAACTGACCGGCTGCGCTCCTAGCGCCGCCACCTCTTCGAGACCTCAGAAAACCAAGGGTCGCGCGTCCGCCGGACGGCGCGCGCGTCCGCATGCCGGAGATGCAGATGAGCGGCAAGTCATCGTCGCAAGGCGGCTTCTTCCAGCGCTCGGCCGAGCAGATCGCGGCGGCCAAGGCCAAGCTGGAGGAGCAGACGCGCCTGGCCTGGGAGCGGGGCGAGGACCTAGCGGATGCGGCCGCCAAGGGCCTTCGGACCTACGCCGAGGCCCAGACCAGCGCCGCCCAGCTCCAGGCGGCGCAGCAGGCGCGGGCGCTGCGCGCGGCGGGCGATGCGGTGGTCCAGGCGGTGCGGCCCAAGGCCAAGGACGTCGGCCTGCGCGGGCCGCAGCCGGCGGAGCCGCCCAGGCCGGCCGTCGCCGCGCCGCAGGGCCGCTATTTGGCGGACCTGACCCACCCGGAAGCCAATCCCTTCATGACCACCTACGCCAGGGACGAGCATGGGAACATCGACCGCAGCCGCTCCTACATCGATCCCTATCCGGCGAGCGGCCTTGGCCAACAGCCGATGAGCACGGACGAGCTCAAGGGCAAGATCGTGGACCTCTTGGCCGGCAAGCCCGTGGATCCGGGGCCGCACGTCACCTTCGTCAATGATGAACCCGCAAACCCCAGCCCCAATCAGCCGCTGACCACGCCGACAGCCCGGATGGTCGCCGGCGGGATCGTGGATTCCGGCGTGGACTTGGTGAACGTCAACAGCACGACGGGCGGGAAGCATGACCCGAAGAGCCGACACTACACGGATCAGGCCGTCGACATGAACCGGATCAACAGCGCTCGCGTGACGCCGCAGTCCGACGACGCCGCACACTTGCAAGCGGTCATGGCGCGCCAATCAAACATCCGCGACAACTTTGGCCCACGTAGCCAAACCAAGGTGCTTTCGTCTGGAGCTCCTCCTGTGCAATGGCCATCAGTTCGTGGTGGCCATCAGGCTCACGTCCATGTGTCGGGACAGCGGTGACGACGAAGTTCTTATTTTGTTCTTGACGCGGCTGAGCCGTCATGATCATTCCTACCTGAAGTAGTGAGGCGAGGTGGTCATGACGAGCGGTGGCGCGCCGATCGAGGCGAAGGCGGCGGTTGCTGCGCTAGCCGGGGCCTTGGCGCTCGTCGGCGGCGCGGCCCGCGCCGAGGGGAAGGACTGCGCGGGCGTCTTCTACTTCGATCCGCACGCCAAGCTGACGGTGAACGAGTTCATCGCCTTTGGAGACTACACGAGTGTTCGGGCGGCCGACGATCGCGTCCTCGCCGCTGCGACGACCTTCTGGGAAGGGTACCCGTCGCGAGGCAAGTGGGATGAGTTGGCGGTCGTCTATGCTTCGGACGGTTCCGGCTACGCTGATGTCATCGGCGGAGTGCTCTGGACGACAGACCGTTCGGCCTTTGGCAGTTGGGGCACGGTTGAGACGCGCAAGGCGGGCAAGGACATCTTCCTTGTCGTTCGGCCTTCCGAGCCGATGAGCGGCTGCGTGAATGGATTCACTTTCAAGCTGGACGGCCAACGCGTGCTTTGGGCGAACGGGACCCGGATCGGCGTGACGCCGACGCTTCCATGACCTGGCGCAGGACCGCATGTGCGCTGGGATTGGCGGTGGTCGTAGCCGGGCCGGCCTGGGCGGACGACTGCGCCAAGGCCTTCCGCTTCGAGCCGGACGCGCGTCTGAGCGTCTCGGCGATCGGCCGGCTTGCCGCCGAGTCCATGGACTCAAGCCTCAAGACGCCCCTCGGCGGCGTGATCGTCGTCTGGCCCTTCGACGATGAGGATCAGCCCGCGAAAGGCGCCTGGGTGGCTTACGCCGTCATCTACGCGACCCAGGGCGACGAGGGGGAGACCAAGCCCGGCGGCGTGCTTTGGGCCGATCCCAGGCTCGACCTCTACGCCTCGCTTTCGGCCAAGACGGTGCGCACGCCACACGGGATCAAGATGACCCTGGAGCAGGAGAGCCTCTCCAAGGCCTGCCCGGGCGGCTACGCGATCCTGCTGGACGACGACGGCGTCCTGACCGTGAACGGCGCGCGCATCGGCCAGATCCGCTAGGCGGCCCAGCCCCATCAGGGCCGCATTGCGACCGGCGTGAGACCATTTCTCGAGCTCGGCGCCTCGCCGAGCCGGCGAGTGCTGAACCCGAGCAGTCGCCAGCGCGCCGGGGGCGTGATGCGCCTCGCCGGCGTCTCGGCGCGGGCGCGCTCTTCGCGAAACAATCAAGAACAGGAGGCCGCCCATGGCCCCCAGGACGAACCAGGCCGGCGACGCGCTGATCGACGGTCTAGAGCCGGATTTCGGCGGCCTGGCCGAGGCCGAGGAGAGTTCGCACAAGGGGCCGGCGACGATCGGTCGGCAGAAGAAGGACAAGGGCGGTGCGAGCTACGGAACCTATCAATTCTTCAGCAAACGCGGCGCGCTCGGCGAGTTCCTGCGATCGAGCGGCTACGACGCCCAGTTCGCCGGGCTGACCCCCGACACGCCGGCCTTCGACGCAACGTGGGTCGCGCTCGCAGACGGGGATCCGGAGTTCGGAAAGGCGCAGAAGCGGTATGTGCTGAAGACCTACTACGAACGGCCCATGGAACGGCTGCGCCGCGAAGGCGTGGATCTGTCCACGCGCGGGCGGGCCGCGCGGGAGGCCGTTTTCGCAACCTCCATCCAGCATGGGCAGAACTCCGAGCTATTGGCCCATGCGCTGGCCGGTCTCGACCTCAAAACGGCGACCGACCGCCAGATCGTCGACGCCATCCAGACGTACAAGCTGGACAATGTGGATAAGAACTTCCCCAACAGCGCCGACGATCAGCGAAGGCGCATCGCGCGCGACCGAACGCGCCTGGACGCCATCGTCGGGGCCGAGGAACTGATGGCGCTCGGGATTCCCTTGTTCCCCTAGGGCGCGCTTGGACCGAGCCTGGCTTCGATCGCCTCGAGGCGTTCGCGGCGCTTCCGGGTTTCCTCGAAATTGCAGGAGATGCCGTTCGTCCGCGACAGCGTTCCGAGGCCGGCGTCCGAATAGACCATGTCGCATTCGGCGTCCCGAGCCTTGATCCAGGCGCGCTCGACCGTTCGCAAGTGTGATCTTTCAGCCGGCGCGAGACGTCTCATGAGCCGCTGGTACGCGGCGTTAAGCGCTTCATCTTCCTGGAGGTAAGCGCGTTGGATGCAATCGTCGATCGCCGCCCCCGTTCGCGCGGCGGTCGTGCAAGCCTTGAGATCGAAATTGTACGGCGGCTTGTCCTCTTCGGCGTTCGCCGAAGTCGCAGCCCATGCGGTGAGGCCAAGGAGCGCGAGGGCGAAGACAAGCGCGGTTGAGCCGTGACGAGGCCAGGTCATCGACAGAACGCCGCGTCGGCCTGGAACATGATGATGCGTTCGGCGGTGCGTCGCAGCCGGCAGCGGTCGAAGACCAGGGCTGGGGGCGTTCCGCTTTCGTCGTCGAGGCTCTCGTAGCGGCAGACCGCTTCACGGGCGCGGATACCGTCTTCGCGCATCTTGTTGACCCACTTTTTCTGGAATTCGTCGTCGGGCCATTGGGCGAGCTTCTGGCGATAGATCGCCTCCAGGGCCGCGTCCTGGCGGGCGAACTCGCCCTGATTGCAGCGACGTTCCTGGGCGGCGTCCGCGGCGGCTTTCAGGCAGGCCCGGAACTCAGCCGAGTAGCGCGACTCCGCACGTGGCAGAGGGGCCGCCGCGGCCGGGCTGGCGAAAAGCGTGGCGGCCAGCGCCAGCCAAAGCAGGGTCGTTGGTTTCGGCACGGTGTGAGGTCGCGCTCCAAGTTCTTCTAATGTTCTCGGAGCCGCGGCCGAGGTCAAGCTCAACTTAAGGTCGGCGCGCCGATCGGCGGGGGCCGGCGCCTCCCTTCAATCCACAAGTCTGGAGCAGCCCATGGCCACCATGCCTCGGGGCGAGCCGCGGTCAGTCCCTGACGCCGCGGGCGATGCCTATGACGCGATGATCAAATCCATTCGCCGCCTAGCGCAGGGTGACACCGATCTGAGCGATGGAGACGACACAGGCTACTACAGGCTTGGACTCGAATGGCTGACTGGGCTGGGTCCGAGGCGCCATGAGTTTGGACAGAATGATCCGGCGACCAAGATCCTGAGAGGGCATGAACACATTGCGACCTTGCGAAAACATATCGCGGATTCGACGCTCGAAGTTGGGAAGACCTATCACGACAATTTTTCTCTTGGAGGACGGCAGGGCGTTCCGAAATTTGCGAAGGTCTATTCGGCGGTGCCAACTGGCGGTCGGGTGGGTAATCTAGCGGCAGCCTATCTCGGCTCGTATCCACTCGAGTACAGAGTTCTTTCGGTGAACAAGGACGGCTCAAAGGCAGTGGCGTTCAAGGTAGCAAACCAGTCCACGCTTGAATCAGCTACGCGGCCGCCGGTGCTGGGATATACAGGGCCCTACAAAGAGATTGTCGGACCAGCGCTGAATAGCCTGGTGCCGACGGGCCCCTTATCGAAGACGTCGCAGACATTCGAGTGGACCGAAACGATTCCGGCTGGGAAGTGATCGAAAGGGCGGCGATGCGGTTGGCGACGAGAGCGGCGGCGATAGGCATCGTCTTGTTGGCGATCGGGTTTCCGCTTTTCGGCTGCGGGCTGCGATCGCCCGCGCCCCAGGACATTGTTGGGCGTTGGACAAGCGAGAAGGGCGGCGAGTTGGTCTTCGCGGCCGACGGGCGGTTCGTCGGCGTCGCCTACCCACTGAAAAGTATTGAGGAAATGGATCCAGGCGACGTGCTTCTCAAGACCGACAACCCCGTGCCGAGGGTGTCAGTATCGGGCACGTGGCGATTGGGGAAGCCGGGCAATCGTCGAACCTGGTTGGATTACTGGGCACCTGTCGAGCTGGAGGGCGACAAGGCCGAAGGATATCCGGCGGGTTGGACCAACAGCCTGATGTACAACGACGCCACCGAGTGGGGAGGAGCCTCGCGCCAACGGCCTGTACTGCAGTTCTGGCTGCGCGGCGACCTCGACGGCGTGGTCGAGTATCGCAAGCAATAACAAAGGTCTTTGCGCCCCGTGGCGCTCATTGCGCGGCCGAGCCGGCCGCCTCCTCCTTCGACAAGCGCCTGAGCATATTCACATCCCCCGCTTCCCGCGGGCGGAGCAGGAGACCCCATGTCCGATGAGATCCTGAAGGACGCCCGCGAGGCGTTCGACCTGGCGGCCGAGCACGAGGCCGAGAACCGGCGCGAGGCGCTGGACGACCTGCGCTTCGCGCGCCTTGGCGAGCAGTGGCCGGAGAAGGTGCGGCGCGACCGGGAACTGGAGGGCCGGCCGTGCCTGACCATCAACCGTCTGCCGGCGTTCATTCGCCAGGTGGTGAACGATGCGCGACTGAACTCGCCGTCGATCACCGTGCATCCCGTGGACGGGGCGGCCGATCCGGCGACGGCGGAGATCTTCAACGGGCTGATCCGCCACATCGAGCAGTCGAGCGACGCGGAGGTCGCCTACGACACCGCCCTCGACTTCGCGGTGACCTGCGGCTTCGGCTACTTCCGGATCAACACCCGCTACTCGCGCGACGACGCCTTCGACCAGGACATCGCCATCGAGCGGGTGGCCAATCCCTTCTCGGTCTACGGCGATCCGGAGTCCACGGCGGTGGATTCCAGCGACTGGAACACCGCCTTCGTCGTCGACACCCTGCCCAAGGCCGCGTTCGAGGCGCGCTGGAAGGGCGCCGATCCGGTGGACTGGGCCGCGGACGGCTACGCCGGGATGAAGGCGCCCTGGCTGGACGGCGAGCGGGTGATGGTGGCCGAGTACTGGCGGCGCGAGGCGGTGCGCCGGCGCATCGTCGCCCTGTCGGACGGCCAGGTGATGGAACTTTCGGCCTATGAGCAGCAGAAGGCGCTGTTCGACGCCCTGGGGGTGAAGGTGGTGGGCCAGCCGCGGGACGTGGCCAGCCAAAAGGTGGTCCAGCGGATCATGACCGGCGCCGAGGTGCTGGAGACGGTGGAGTGGGTCGGCCGGTTCATTCCCATCGTGCCGGTCTATGGCGAAGAGGTGCACGTGGACGGGCGGCGGCGGCTGAAGAGCCTGGTGCGCGACGCCAAGGACCCGCAGCGGATGTTCAACTACTGGCGCACCACCTCCACCGAGCTGGTGGCGCTGGCGCCCAAGGCGCCGTTCATCGGCCGCAAGGGCGCGTTCGAGAGCGACGCGGCCAAGTGGGCCACGGCCAACGTGCAGACCCACGCCTACATCGAATACGACGGGCCCGAGCCGCCGATGCGCCAGCCGTTCTCCGGCGTGCCGGCCGGGGCGCTGCAGGAGGCGCTGAACGCCAGCGACGACATGAAGTCGATCATGGGCCTGCATGACGCGAGCCTGGGCGCACGGTCGAACGAGACCTCCGGCCGGGCGATCATGGCCCGGCAGCGGGAAGGGGACGTCTCGACCTTCCACTACATCGACAACCTCTCCCGGGCGATCCGCCACGCCGGGCGCATCCTGATCGACCTTATCCCCAAGGTGTATGCGACGCCGCGGGTGGTGCGCGTGCTGGGCCCTGGCGGCGAGCCGGGGGCGGTGGCCGTGAACCAGAAGGTGCGCCAGCAGGCGGCGGGGCCGGACGGCCAGCTGCGCGAGATCGAGAAGATCTACGATCTGACGGCGGGCAAGTACGACCTGACGGTGCGCTCGGGGCCGAGCTTCACCAGCCGCCGGGAAGAGGCCGCCAGCCAGATGATCGACCTGATCCGCGCCTTCCCACAGGCCGCGCCGGTGATCGGCGACCTCTTGGCGCGGAACCTGGACTGGCCGGGCGCCGAGGAGATCGCCGGGCGGCTGGCCTCGCTCCTGCCGCCGCAGGTGCGTGGCGATGCGCCCTCGCCGCAGATCGAGCAGGCCAGGCAGCAGATGGCCCAGATCGTCCAGGCCCTGGCCGCGGCCAAGGCGCGGATCGAAGAGCTGGAGAAGGACCGCGCCCTGCACGCCCGCAAGCTTGAGATCGAGGCGTTCGAAGCGCAGACCCAGCGGATGAGGGTGGCGGGAGGCGGAGGGGAGCCGGGACGGAGGGCGAGCTAGAGTTCCATATGGAAGAGGTGAAGCGCTAGGCGGCCCGGTTGCGGACCCGGGCCGATCGCCGCGGGCTCGACGGCGGCCAGAACTAGAACCAGCGCATCCGAAAGTCGCTGCGCCACGCCGAAAGAACCGCGCTGGCCAGCAGCACGGCTCCCAGCACTAAGAACAGCGCGCCGATGGCGAGGCTGGCGATAGCCAGCGCATAGATCGTGGCTGAGGCCGCGCCGACCTCGCCGAGTACGAACGCCCATCCGAGGCCGAACGCGGCGATGCCCACGCCCAGCCAGAGCATTGCGATCGCCGCGCTCCCCAAGGCCAGCGCGCGGCCCAAGGCGACCTGGCCGCCTCGTCCATCGGCGCTCGACGCCTCGAGCCGACGACCGGCGACGGCGAGGCCGACGAGCAGGATCGCGGCCAGGCCCGTCCATAGGCCGAGAGCGCCCCAGGACAGTGTCCAGAGCAGCGTAGAAGCGCCAACCCCCGAGGCCGTGACGATGACGGCGCGGCGGCCGAAGAACCCGACGAATTTCCGAAGGCGAGGCGAGTTCCTCATTTGTTCCTTTGTGGACGGTCGACTTGCCAGCGTCAAGTGCAAGCCAAGGAGATCAATGAGAGATGAGCCCGCGCCAGGACTATCGTCCCGCACGCGTCCGGGATAGCGCGACCATTGAGGTGATGGCCTATGACGTGCTCGCACCTGAAGACGGGCTGGGGCCGAACCACGCATTTCTAGTGATCACGGACAATGCATCAGGAAAGAGGTGGATTGTACGTGGCGGTCCCAGCCGCCGTGATCCGGCGGAATTCTACGAGGCCGTGAGGGCCGGCGACCTGAATGTCGTCGGTGAGGTCGAGCCGATCGACAAGAGCATCGAGCCCGACATGGTCAAGGCGAAGCACAAGACGGTCAGGCGGTACTTCACGACATTTCTGCCCGATGTTTCCGGACAAGCCCTGGCCGGCAGAGCCGCCGACATCGTGCGCGAGACGAACGATCTCGGCAGAGGCTATTGGCCGAACCAGAACTCAAATAGCGTCGCGGCTGATGTCTACCAGGTGCTGACGGGGAAGCGCCTGGAAGGCGGGCAGCTCTGGGGCGTGCGGACCCGCCTGCGCGACGACATGAATCCGCTCGACTGGATGCGCCAGCGCGCGGTCGAAATCAGCGACAATCTGAGGCGCTGAACGCCGCGGCCGAGGGCGGCGCGCGCTTCGATGTTCGTATTTTGTTCTTGACTTCCGCGCGTGGTTTCGGCACGATGTTTCTATCGTCGGTTCTTGCGTCTGAGGCGCGGGACGGCCTGGGCGTCGCCGGTTGCGCGAGCTGGTCCACGGGGCGCTGAGCCCCTCTATCCCGAGGAAAACATGGAAACGGAAGACGCGGTCTTGATGGACGCGGGCGATGGCGCGCGCGTTGATGACGACGCCGGCCTGGGCGCGGGCGGCGACGAGCTGGTGGAGATCGAGCACGACGGGCGGATCTACCAGGCGCCGGCGGCGCTGAAGGGCGCGCTCATGCGCCACGCCGACTACACCCGCAAGACCCAGGAGCTGGCCGAGCAGCGGCGCGCGCTGGAGGCTCACCGGCGCGCCTTCCACGAACAGGCTGAAGGCGCCCAGGCGCAGATGATGGACCAGGCGCGGATGGCCAGCCTGGACGAGACCCTGGCCGAGTTCCAGGGTGTCGACTGGGAGCTCTACGCCTCGCAGGACCCGCAAGGGGCCCAGGCGCTATGGGCGCAGTACCAGGCCTTCCTGGAAGGACGCGAGCGGCTGGCCTGGATGATCGCGCACCGCGGCGAGCGCCAGCGGCTGCAGGCCGAGCGGGCTTTGTCCGAGCGCCTGGCCGAGACCGGCCAGGTGCTGTCGCAACAGATCGAGGGCTGGTCGCCCGAGGTGGCGATGAAGCTGGTGGACTACGCCCAGGCCTTCGGCGTGACCCTGGATGAGCTGCGCGAGGCGGCCGACCCTCGGCTCTGGCAGATCCTGCACCGCGCCCAGCAGGGCGACGAGCTGGCCCGCCAGCAACAGATGGCGCGGACTGTGGAGCAGGCCCAGGCCGTGCGCCCGGCCGTGCAGGTCACTGGATCGGCGGCCGGCGGCGGCGGCGTGCGCGACGAGCTCGGCACCGCCGAATGGATGAAGCGGCGCAACGCCCAGGCCGTGCGGGGGCGCTGATGGCGGAGAATTGGCGCCTTCGGTTGATGACGGCTCCTAAGCGGCGGGACCAGGAGCCAATGGAAGCCGGCTGGCGGGGTGTTCCCTACGCGCTTCCCGATCAGAGCGCTCCGGCGGATCGCAGCGGAGGCGCGAGTGGAAGGCTTCCCAGCCGTTCCGATACGCGCCAACCTAACGACGACGCGGCGGGCGGACTCTACGCTTCAGAGTACGGCCATGACGGACATCGTCCTAAGACGCTGGATCTGCGGAACACCGACCCGAAGGCGTCGCCGGTGATCGACCTGTCGCGCTCGAAGCCCGGTGACGTCATCGTCACGGATCGAGCCACGATCCGGATGGACAAGGACAATGTCCCTCAGGTCACCCTGCACGAGGGTTTTGGGAATGGTCGTTCTGCGGCGGCGGTGGGGCCGATCCTGGCGCCCAATGGGCCGGCGGTCGCGGACGTCGACAGCAACATGGCTGAGGCGCGCAGCCATGATCCGTTCTGGTTCCGCCAGATGGTCCCCAACCGCGGGCCCTGGGACTACAAACAGCGGGGAAACAATGGCGAGTACGAAGCCTTCGGCAACTTCCACTACGGGGCCACCGGCAAGGTCGTTGGGCCCGTCGGCATTCCGAGCGGGAACCTCTTCCAAGAGGCGGGCCGGGCCCAGACGCGGGATCACACATCCAACTCGGAATTCGGCTCGCCCGGCATTCGATTCCTGCCCTTTACAGGAACTAAATCCCTTGGAGACGATCCGGTCGACCAGTACTGGATCGAGCAGGGCATTCGATACGCAGGCAGCCACTGACGGTTGCGTTCCCATTTTGTTCGGGCTAGCTTGAGCGCACCTAACCACCGTCAAGGGCAAGCTGATGTGGAAGTGGGCGGCCGGATTGCTGGGGGGCGTCGTTCTCGCCTTCGCAGCCTGGGGCTTCTGGTCCACGTACGGCGCTTTCTTCCTGCCGGGCGGGCTCACCGGGGAATGCGGCTACGATGTGCTGGAACGCGTGACATCGCCTGACGGCCGCGTCGATGCCCATGTCGTGCGTGTGAACTGTGGCGCGACGACAGCTTACAGCATCAAGATCGTGCTCACGCAGGCGGGCCACGCTTTCGACGAGAAAGGCGCGGTGACCGTGGCCGGTTTCGACTGGAATGAAGCCAAGGCGTCGTGGGATCACGACGGGCTCCTCATCATGATCGACGACCGCGCCAAGCCGTTCCGGGAAGAACCGGAAGGGTTGGGCGTGTCAGTACGCTATCGCACGATCCACGCGGCCGAGGCCCCAAAAGACTCGGCCGAGGAGGCCTGGCTCCGCAGGCAGGAAGCCAAGCAAGGCGTCGACCTCCACTAGATGCGCCGCAAGGCCGGGCGCGTCGGCTGACGCCGCTTGGCGCGGCCAACTCTGAACGATCGGCGACCAATCCGCCTGAGGAAGTCGCCCAAGGCGCCAGCTGGCAAGCGGCGCGACCAACCCTGCGCGCGCGAGCTGGCCGGGCGGTCAGGACCTTGCGTCCGCGTGATCCGCAACCCATCCGGCCCGTGCGCGAGCGCGGCTCCGCAAGGGCCTGAAGAAGGACCTCCAAAGCCCTATGGCCAATACGATTCTCACGCCCACGGCGGTGACCCGTGAGGCGCTTCGGGTGCTGCACCAGAAGCTGAACTTCGTGGGCTCCATCACCCGGGAATACGACGACAGCTTCGCCCGGCAAGGCGCCAAGGTCGGCGACACCCTGAAGGTGCGCCTGCCCAACCAGTACACGGTGCGGACCGGCTCGACTCTGGACGCCCAGGACTCCACCGAGACCAGCGTGGACCTGAAGGTGCAGACCCAGAAGGGGGTCGACCTGAACTTCACCTCGGTGGACCTGACCCTGTCGCTGGACGATTTTTCCGAGCGCATCCTGGAGCCGGCGATGTCGGTGCTGGCCGCCAACATCGAGGCGGACGCCATGTCGATGTACAAGGACGTCTACAACCAGGTGAACAACCACGGTGCCACGGCGACCTTCGCCAAGATCCTGCAGGGCCGAAAGATCCTGGTGGACAACCTGGCGCCGCTGGCCGGCCGGACCTGCAACCTGAACACCCAGGACAACGTCGACCTGGTCGACGCGCTGAAGGGCCTGTTCAACGACCGGACCAACATCTCCAAGCAGTACCGCGAAGGCTACATGGGCCGCACGGCTGGGTTCGACTTCATGGAGAACACGCTGTGGCCCTCGCACACCGTGGGGACCAAGGCGGGCACGCCGCTGGTGAAGGGGGCGAGCCAGAGCGGCGCCTCGCTGATCACCGACGGCTGGACGGCCTCCACCGCGGCGCTGACGGCGGGCGACGTCTTCACCATCGCCGGCGTCTATCGCGTGCATCCGGAGACCAAGCAGTCGACGGGCATCCTGCAGCAGTTCGTGGCGACGGCGGACGGCGTGGCGGACGGCTCGGGCAACCTGACCGTGGCGATCAGCCCGGCGATCGTGACCACCGGCGCGACGCAGAACGTCTCCGGCTCGCCGGCGGACAATGCCGCGATCACCGTGGCCGGCACGGCCTCGACCCCGCACGGGATCTCCATGGCCTACCACAAGGGCGCGTTCGCCTTCGCCTCGGCCGACATGGTGATGCCGCGGGGCGTGGATTTCGCCGCCCGCGAGGTGTTCGACGGGGTGTCGATGCGGATCGTGCGCCAGTACGACATCAACAACGACAAGTTCCCGTGCCGGCTGGACGTGCTCTACGGCTACCAGACGCTGCGGCCGCAACTGGCCTGCCGCCTGGCGAACAACTAGCGCCGCGGCGCTGACCAGGAGGGGCGGGGACCAGTCCCGCCCCTCGACCTTTTCCCATTCATCGGCGGGGCCATGACGCTTTCCACCTACACCGACCTGAAGTCGGCCGTGGCCGACTGGCTGGACCGCGCCGACCTGACGGCGCGCATCCCGGACTTCATCGCCCTGGCCGAGGCGCAGATGAACCGCTCGCTCAGGCTGCGCCGGATGATCGCCAGATCGACCGCGAGCCTGGACGCGGAATTCACCACGGTTCCGAGTGATTTCCTGGAGGTGATCGCCCTGACCTTGGACGACGGCCAGGTGCTGACGCCCGCGCCGCCGCAGGTGCTTGCGGCGCTGAAGGCCGCTGCGAGCGCAACGGCGAGACCCCGGCGCTATGCGGTGGTGGGCGAGGCCTTCCACCTGCATCCGCCGCCCGACGCGGCCTATGGCGTGACCCTGACCTACTACGCCAAGATCCCGGCCCTCTCGGCCTCGACGACGACCAACTGGGTGCTGGCCGAAGCGCCCGACGCCTACCTCTTCGGCGCGCTGCTGCAGGCCGCGCCCTACCTGCGCGACACCGACGCCATCGCGATCTGGAGCGCGGGCTATGACGCCGCGCTCGCCGGCCTGCGCGCCGGCCAGACGACTGAAGCCGGTCCGCTGCAGGTGGAGCCGGGCCTGCAGACGCTGCGAACCGTTTCATCCTCGACGACGGAGTTCTGATGTGAGCAAGGCCAACTACGCCGAGACCGCTGTGGTCGACTGGCTGCTGGGCGGAGCGACGCCGACGCGACCCAGCGCGCGCTACCTGGCGCTGCACACCGCCGATCCGACCGATGCCGGCGCGACCGGGGAGCTGTCGGGGAACGGCTACGCTCGCCAGGCGATCACTTTCGGCGCGGCCTCGTCGGGCTCGGCGTCGAACACCTCCACCCACACCTTCACCGCCTCGGGCGGCGATTGGGGAACGGTGAGCCACTTCTCCATCTGGGATGCGTCCACGTCCGGGAACTGCCTCTACGTCGGCGCGCTGACCACCTCGCGGACCATCAACGACGGTGAAAGCGGAACGGTGGCGGCGGCGGCGATCGCCTGCAGCGAAGACTGATCGCCGGGCCTGAAACGTGGCTACGACCTGGAATCCATCGGACAAGTCGTCGGGCGCGCATCTGTCGAACGGCGATCTGACCGCCGTTCTGGACGCCTTCCTCGACTACGCACGCGCCACCACGGCGCTGTCGGGAAAGACCTATTGGGAGGTGCTGGTCAGCGCCGGCGCCTCCGAGGCGGCCGTGGGGCTCATGCCTCTGGGCTCGACCGACTTCAACAACTACGGCTCTTGGATCTACGCCGACGGGACGATCTATCTGGCGGGTCTGTACGGGTCGACGGTCAGCTATGGCTCGTCTCTCGCCAATGGCGTCATCGTCCGTCTGGCGGTGGATTGGGACAACCTGCTGTTCTGGGTCAAGGTCGGGACCGGGACCTGGAACGGGAGCGCCGGAGCCGACCCCGCTGCTGGAACCGGCGGCTTCGACGTTTCCGCCGCGACGATCGCCGGCTCGCCCAGCGCTCCCGTGGTCACCACAGGCTCTTCAGCCAACACCACGTGCACCGCGCGTTTCGCCTCGGCCGACTGGACCTATTCGGCGCCGAGCGGCTTTTCTTCCCTCGACGGCGGCGCGAGCTTCGCCTTGTCCGGTCTTGCGGCGGGCGTCGCGGGTCCGTCCGCCGCCCTCGGCGCGCTGCGGCCCTGCGCCGGCCTCGGCGACGGCGCTGGCGGCGCGACGGCCGTGCTGGCCGCCTCACGACCTGTGGCTGGTGCAGCCGCCGGCGCGGGCTCTGCGAGCGGAACGGCGGGCGCAGGGCCTGGCGTGATCGCGGGCGTCTCGTCCGGCGGCGCGGCGATGCTCGCGGTGATGCTCAGGAGCGCGCTCTTGGCCGGGCCTGCAGCGGGCTTCGGCGTGGCGAGGTTGACCCTGGCCGGGGGGAGCCTCTGGCAGGGCGCGACGCCGACCTCTGGGGCATGGGCGAGTTGGGGCGCCCGCGCCGCCGCGTGGTCGCGGCAAGCCCCATCGGACCTAATCTGGAGCTGAGCATGCGCTTCATCGCGAGCACCCTTGAGGGGCTGAAACTGGAACTCGAGCGCGAGTTCGATCGGCCGCGGGCGCCGGGCGCGCCGACGCCGATCTTCTCCAGCGCTACGGACGGCCTGCCGGCGGCGGCCTCGTATCCGGGCTGTCTGGTGCGCCTCAGCGACCTCAACATCCTGGCCGTCTCGGACGGCTCATCCTGGATTCGACAAGACACGGGAGCCGCCATTGCCTAGCTCGGCCACGGCCCGCCTGCGCTTCGAAAAGCAGTTCACAGGCGAGAACATCAACGTGTGGGGCGAGCGCCTCAACGCCAATTTCGACCTCATCGACCAGGCGATCTGCGGCCTGGCGACCATCGCGCTCACGGGCGACGTCACGCTGACCTCGGCCAACTACGCGGAGGACCAGGCGCGCTACGCCATGCTCAAGTTTACGGGCGGCGGGCCGTTTCTCGTGACCTTGCCGAGCGTTCAAAAGGCCTACCGGATCTGGAACGCCTGCAGCGACACGCTGACGATCACCACAGGCGCTGGGACGACGGCCATCATCGACGCCGACGACATCGTGGACGTCATGTGCGACGGCTCCAACGTCAAGTCGCCAGGGATCGCCGGCGTCTCGCTCAAGGCCTACATCGACAGCGTGGTCGTCGGCGGCGGAGCCTCGTTGCCGTCATTGACGTCCAACGCCGGCAAATGGCTGACGAACAACGGTTCGATCGCCCTGTGGGTTTACCCCGGCGTCTCTGCGATCAGCGACTACGCCTCGGATCAGACCAACCGCCATGCGGCGACGCTTGCGAGCGCGCAAGGCTTCGCCATCGCCATGGCCATCGCTCTCTAGGAGACATTCATGGCTGTCACGCCGAACTCCGTCATTACGCCCCAGAGCATCAAGACCGCCAATGCGGTCTGCACGGCGGCGAAAACCACCTATGACGACGCCGCCGCCGCAGTCTTGCTGCTCACGGCGGGCGCGAACGGGGGGGTGCTGTATGGCCTCAAGGCGGTGGCTAGAGCCACAGTCACGGCGACCAAATGCCAGCTCTATCGCTATGATGGGGCGAACTACAACCTGATCGCCTCGACGGTGATGAGCGCCTACACGATGGCCGCCACGTCGGCTCAGGCGCCGACCGATTTCGGCTTCAACGAGACGGCGCCGCTGCGCCTGGCGCCTGGAGACGCGCTCTATGTGGCGATCGGCGTAGCCCTCGCCGGCGGCGTGGTGTTCGACGCGCAGTACGAGGAGCTCTAAGAATGGGGCGCGTGATCGGCGCTAACCCGATTGCGGACGGCAGCGTAGCCGAGCGCTTTCAGGCGAGGGCGCGGCCGAGCGGGTTGAAGGCGCGCAAGCGCAGCGCGATCGCCAGGTCGATCACGGGCGCGGATGACCTGTTGTGGACGCCTGAGGTGTTCTCCGTAGCCCAGCTGCGCCAATGGTATGACGCGACCTGGGCGCCGGGCGTCATCCTGGACGACTCTGGAAATCTTGCGCAGTGGCGTTCGCGCGCGGACTTCAACTTCTATCTGCGGAAGGGTCAGGGCGCGTTGCCGACCTATTCGTCGACGGGTTTCGACGGCCGGCCGGCCGCCGTTTTCGCGGGCGGCAGCCAATGGCTCGTGGGCAGCGCCGCGCAAGACATTCGGGCGCTGGCGGTCGTGGCGAAGTTCGGAACCGGAACGCAGACGTCTTGGACGGTCTATGCACAGACTCTTGTTAACTTTGGAACAGGTGATGCTGGCAGCCTTGGGCTAATGGGCATCAACAACACCGACGGAAACTGGTGGACGGCCGGTGGCTTCCTAAACTCTGTTTCACGTAATGGAAGCGGCTATCAGGACGTGAACGGCAGCGCGGCCTTGCCTATGAGCGGCGACCTGTTGGTGGCCGAGAACGCTGACGGGTCCGGCGCATACGCGGTCAGTCTGGGCGACGACCGGGACTACGGCGCGCGGGGCTGGTACGGCGCGATTTCCGAGTGCCTCCTTTTTCCCGACGTCCTTTCCGACGATGACCGAACGCGTCTTGAGGGCTACCTCGCCTGGAAGTGGGGCCTCACCGCGAAATTGCCGGCGGATCATCCTTACAAGACCGCCAAACCCCTTCGCGCAGGAGGCTAGATCCATGCGATTGGGCCTTGATATTCCGCCAGGTCTTCAGGCGGACGATACGACATTTGCGTCTTCCGGACGTTGGGTGGACGGCGACAACGTTCGCTTCCGGCTCGGCAGGCCGCAGGTGCGCGGCGGGTGGGAGACGGTGGTCAAGGATAAGCTGGGCGGCGTGTGTCGCTCGGCGTTGTCCTGGACCGACAATTTCGGCGTGCTGAATCTAGCTTTCGGCACGCACGTTACGCTGGAGCTCTTCCAGGGCGGCGGACTGTATGACGTCACACCGGTCCTGCAGCTTCCTGCGACGACGTTGGCTGACGCATTGCAGGTTGCAGACGGCTCGTCCACGGTCACTGTGCGGCACCCGTCGCACGGGCTTTCCGACGGGAGCGAGATCATAGTCTCAAGCGCCCTGCCTGTCGGCCGTGTCACGCCGAACGGCGCATTCACCATCGCGATCATCGACGCCGACAGCTACAGCTACGCCTATTCGTCGTCGGCGGATCTCGCCAAGACCCTGGGCGCCAACCCGCTTTCAGTGACCAACGGATCGACGACGGTCACGGTGGCTGACCCCGGCCACAGCATCGCCGACGGAACGAAGATCACCATTTCGGGCGCTGGTGCAGTCGGGGGGATGACGCCAAACGGCGTGTTCGCAGTCACTGTGATCGACGCCGACAAATATACGTTCGACTTCACGTCGCCGGCGAGCTCCACTGCGACTGGCGGGGGTTCGGCGATCGTCGTCACGGTGCCTGACACGGGAGGCGGTTCGGTCGTCGTCGCGCCGCAAGCCGCCTTCCAAGAGGGGCAGACCGATGGCACGGGTTCGGCGGGTTACGGCACAGGCGCCTACGGGGTTGGCGGCTACGGCCAACCTTCCACCGCGGACTATTTCCCGCGCACTTGGAGCCTTTCGGCGTGGGGGCAGAATCTCATCGCCAATCCCCGCGGCGGAACGATTTACGAGTGGGCGGCGACCGACACGGGGATCGTCGCGGCGCCGCTGAAAGATGCTCCGTCAAAGGTCACCTACGCCCTTGTGACGCCGACCCGTCAGGTGATGGCGCTGGGCGCCAACGAAGAACTGTCCAACGTCTTCAATCCCGTCTGCATCCGGGTGAGCAACATCGGCGACAACACCGACTGGGCCACCCGAGCGGACAACCTTGCCGAAGAGATCATTCTGTCGGGAGGCGGGCGATTGGTCGCCGGCCGGGTTGTTGGGGAATACGTGTTGGCCTGGACAAACCACGGGCTCTTTCTTGGGGCCTTCGTCGGCTCGACGTCGCAGGGCTGGCGCTTCGATCAGATCGGCCGAAATTGCGGCCTGATCGGCCCAAACGCAGCCGTCGTCTTTGGCCAGACCGCGTTTTGGATCAGCCCCGACCGGCAGTTCTGGAGCTGTCAGCTCGGCGGGGCTCCGACGCCTCTGGACTGCCCCATTCGGGACGAGTTCGCCGGCAATCTGGCGGCCTCTCAGGCGGACAAAGTCGTCGCCTCGTCTGTCACCGAGTTCGGCGAAGTGCGCTGGGACTATCCTGACGCGCGCGACGGACTTGAGAATTCTCGATATGTCGTGCTGCAGGTGTCTGGTGCTGACGCCGGCGTATGGTCCAGGGGGCGCATGGCGCGGACCGCGATGGTGGATGCGGGACCTTCCTTGTATCCCCTCGGCACGGCCTTCGACGGCCAGGTCTATTGGCATGAGCGCGGCCAATCGGCGGACGGGGCGGCGATGAGCGCCTACATCGCCACCGGCGATCTCTATCTGTCAGAAGAGGAGGTCGCGATGTTGGCTCAAGTCTGGCCGGATGCGTCGGGCCAAGTCGGCGGGCTGACGATCACCGACACCTACCGCTTCGACCCCCAAGGCGCCGTCTTCGCCGAAGCCAGCGGCGTGATTGCGCCGGGCGAACGCAAGGTCGACCTGCGCGCGACCGGCCGGCTTCATCGGTTGAGATTCGAGGTCAATTCGTCGCCCGCCTACTTCCGGCTGGGACGGATCATGCTGGACGCGCGCCCGGCCGGCCGACGGTGAGTTTCGAAAACGAGTGGGCGCGTTGCTCGCACTGGATCGCAGCGGCGCTGGAGCATGCCCGTGGCGCATACGCGTTGGAGGACGTCCTTGAGATCGTTCGGCTTGGCGACGCCCGTTTCTGGGCGGGTCGCCAGGCGGCGATGGTCACCGAGATCCACGAATATCCGCGTGTGCGAGCGCTGCACTTCTGGCTGGCGGGCGGCGACCTAGCCGAACTGCGCGATCACCTGCGGCCCATGGCTGAGGCCTGGGGCAGGGCGCAGGGCTGCACGCGCGCGACGATCATTGGCCGCAAAGGATGGGCGCGAGCCCTTGGCTACCAGGAAGTCGCGACGGTGTGCGCGAAGGAGTTGTCATGAGCCTTTCACTCAAGTTCGGCGGCAGCAAGGAGAAGTCGTCGGCGACAAGCAAGACGACGCCGATCGTCCCGGACTGGATCAGCACGGGTACGCAGGGCCTCGCGTCGAAGGCCACGGGCCTGGCGACCGCCGATCCGAATACATTCGTCGCCGATTGGAACCCCTACCAACAGACGGCCGCCGATCGCGCCGGACAACTGGGAGGCTCCAATCCCTACCTCGATCAGGCGTTTTCGATCGTCAATCTCGTGGGCAACTACAAGGCGCCGCAGGTCCGCGCCCAGAGCCTTCTGGACAATCTGGACGCCTATCAGAACCCCTATACTAAGAATGTCGTCGACGCCGCGTTGGCTGACTACGACTACGGTGCGGGCCAGGCGCGGGCGGGACTGGCCGCCGACCTCGCGCGCTCGAGCGCGTTCGGAGGGTCGCGCGCGGGCATCGCTCAGGCGCAGACCGAGGATGCTCTGGCGAGAGGCCGGGCATCCACGTCGGCCAACCTCTACGATCAAGCCTTCAACACGGCGGCGAACCTGTCGAGCCAGGACGCCGCGCGCAGGCAGGACGCTTCGGCCGCCAACGCACAACTTCATATGGCCAAACAGAATCAGGGGCTCCAGCTGGCGCAACTTCTGGCGGACATGGGCTTCCAGAAGAGCGCCAGCGATCGCGCCGACATCGCCACGCAGCTTGACGTCGGCAATGCGCTGTACGGCGTCCAGAACACGCAGGCGCAGGCGCCTATTTCCACCCTGGGGTCGCTGTCGCAGATCTACAGCGGCCTGCCGCTGCAGCTCTTCACCGGTAGCCAGACCGATCAGAAGGGCAAGGTGTCGAACTTCAATTGGGGGGTGTCTGCAAGCGGCACCTACGAAAATGGGGCGCTCCATGCGTGAGTTCGACCCATCAGGCACGCCGCAGGGCGGGCGACGATGAGTGACCCATCAAATCGCCCCGCGTCCTGGATCGATCTCAAGATCCCTCTTTGGGGCCTGATCACCCTGGCGATCGGCCTGCTGGTTCAAACGGCGAGCCTGGTGATCTGGGGCGCGAAGATGGACCAGCGCGTGCAGATGCTGGAACAGCGCACGAACCAAATGGCCGAGGTCTCCGAGACCGTGGCGCGGATGGACGAACGCACGCTGTCGCTGGTCACGTCGGTGAACCGCATCGAGAGCCGATTGTCCGAGCAGGAGATGCGGCGATGATCCGACTGTCGCCGCACTTCACATTGGAGGAACTGACCCAATCGCAGACCGCCACGCGCAAGGGCATCGACAATACGCCGGCGCCTTCAGTTATCGAGGCCCTCGGTGACACGGCGGAGAGGATGGAAGCCGTGCGCGCCGTCCTGGGCGATCGCGCAATCAGCGTCTCGTCGGGCTATCGGTCGCCGGAGCTCAACCGCGAGATCGGCGGCGTGCGGCGCAGCGCGCATCTTTCAGGGCGCGCGGTGGATTTCAACTGCTTCAGTTTCGGCGACCCGTTGGAGGTCTGCAAGGCGATCGCGGCCTCGCAAATCGAGTTCGATCAACTGATCGAGGAGGGGACGTGGGTTCACCTCTCCTTCGACCCACGCCTGCGCCGGCAGGTGCTCACCAAGGCGCGCGACGGCGGATACCGGTCCGGGTTGCGGCCGGGCTGACCCTTTTTCAACCTGAGGACATCACCATGGAAACCAAGCCCGCCCTGGCATCTAAGGGCGTGTGGGGCGGCTTGCTCGCCCTCATCGTTTCGGCGGCGCCCACCTACGGGCCCATGCTCCTGGCGCTCTTCGGCGTGAAAGACGCCGACGCACAGAACGCCATCGTTCAGGCCATCGTCGGCATCGGCGGCTCCATCGCCGGCCTCCTGGCGATCTGGGGCCGCGGCACGGCCACGACGGCTCTGCGCTGAAGTGCTGCGTACGCTGCTGACTGGCGGCGTGCTGTTCGTCGGCCTCAGCATCGGCTGGCAACTGCGCGCGACTTGGGCCCTGTTGGGCGAAGCCCGCGCCGAGGCCCAGGTCGTGCGCGTCGTCACGCGACAAGCGGCGATCACGGCCGCGACGGACGACCGCTACGCGGCGGCGGCCGAGGCGGCGCAGGTCGTTTATCGTGACCTCCATCGGGAGATTCCCAAGCATGTCCCGCCTGAAGCGGTCGCTCGCTGCGACGTGCCTGCTGGCTTTGTGCGCCTGCACGACGCCGCGGCCCAAGGCGTGCCCGCCGTTCCCGACGCCGCCGGCCTCCCTGATGCGGCGGCCTCCGGCGTTGGGCTTGATACGGTCGCCGCCGCCGTCGTCGGAAATTACGAGGCCTGCAACGCCGTGAGGGTCCAGTTGTCGGCGCTGCAGGACTGGGTGAGGGCGCAGGCCGGCGCGAACTAGCCTGGCTTCATGTCTCAGAAGCGTTCAGCGCCGCCGCGCGCTCGATCTTCGCTGAGACGTAGGCCGCGACGTCGGGCGCCCATTGCGATGCAAGCTCGGCCGCGCGCTTGAAGTCGCCGGCGAAGAGGGCGCGCGAGGCGTCTTCAAAGCCCGGTGCATCTCCGCCCAGGACCGACATCACGCGGTAGGCGGCGTCCTTGGCGCGGCGGATCTCATCGGCGGCCGGCGTGTCCTTGCGCGCCTGATCGATCAGACGGCGCAATGCGGCCGAAGCGCCGCCCGGCTGGGTCGCCAGCCAATCCCAATGGCGGGGGAGCAGTGTGACTTCCCGCGCGACGACGCCAAGCTTTGGCCGACCGCGGCCGACACGGAGAGGCGCCGGCGTGTCCGCCGCGTGATCGTGTGCTGTATCGTCCGGTCCGAAATCGACTTGGCGGCCGGTGGCGTCCTCGAACGCGACGAGGTGGGATGCGCCCGCATCAGCCGCGGCCTTCAGGGCTCGCGCCACCGTCGTTCGATCGCCGGCGGCCAGGAGCTGGTCGCCAGCGAACGCCGTGTAGGTCGACGCGTTCTGGAACATCGCCTCGTTCTTGAATCGGACGAGAGGAAGTGGTGCCGCCGGGCAGGATTGAACTGCCGACCTCAGCCTTACCAAGGATGCGCTCTACCACTGAGCTACGGCGGCGAAAGGCGAGGCGGGGGCTATAGCCAAAGCTGACGCGGCCGTGAAGCCCAAAAACGGTTCAAGGCGATCTTGACGGCTGAGCAAGACCGTCGCACGCCCAGATCATGAAGCCGCCGACCAAGGACAGGACGAAGCCCGCCGAAGCGGCCGACCGTGAGGCGAAGCTCGCCCAGGCGCTGCGCGCCAACCTGCGCCGGCGTAAGGCGCCGAAAGGCGCCGAAGCAGGGAAGGCGGGCCAATCCGACCCGGATTGAGGCCGTCGATGCGCCGCCAGCTTTGCGGCGCGCCCGCCGCACGCTAGATAGCGCCTTCCGCATATGTCGGCCGCCCGCTCGCAGGGCGGTGCGTTTTCTTACGAGGGGCGTGGTTGGACCGAATCGCCATTACCGGCGGCGCGCGGCTTGAGGGGGAGATCCCCATCAGCGGCGCCAAGAATTCAGCGATCAAGCTGATGGCCGCAAGCTTGCTGACTGACGAGCCCCTGCGCCTCACCAACATGCCGCGGCTGGCGGACACGCGTTTTCTCGGGAAGCTGTTGCAGCGGCTGGGCGCGGAGGTCGTCGAGGCTGATGGCGTGCTGGGGCCCGAAACCACGCTGCATACGCCAGAGATCGTCAGCGCCATCGCGCCATACGACCTGGTCCGGCAAATGCGGGCTTCGTTCAATGTGCTCGGTCCTCTGGTCGCGCGAACGGGGCAGGCGAAGGTTTCGCTCCCCGGGGGGTGCACGATCGGCGCGAGGCCGGTCGACCTGCACCTGAAGGCGCTCGAGGCCCTGGGGGCGCGGATCGATCTTCACGAGGGCTACGTCTACGCCCAGGCGCCGCGCGGCCTGGTCGGGGCCGAGATCGAGTTTCCATTCATCTCCGTCGGCGCGACCGAGCATGCGCTGCTGGCCGCGGTGCTGGCGTCGGGCCAGACCATCCTGCGCAACGCCGCGCGCGAACCTGAGATCGCGGACCTGGCTGAATGCCTGACCAAGATGGGCGCGCGAATCTCCGGGGCCGGAACCTCCGAAATCCGAATCGAGGGCGTCTCCAAGCTGAACGGCGCGACGCACGCCGTGATCCCCGACCGGATCGAGACCGGGACCTACGCGCTCGCGGTCGCGACTGCGGGTGGACAAGTGCGCCTTACCGGCACCCGGCATGACTTCATTTCCGCCTTGCTCGACAAGCTGGAGGAAGCCGGCGTCGAGGTGACCCGCCATGACGACGGGGTCACCATCACCCGCAATGGCGGGCGCTTGAAGGCGGTCGAAATCGAGACCGATCCCTATCCGGGTTTCGCCACGGACTTGCAGGCGCAGTTCATGGCGCTGATGACGCTGGCCGATGGCGAAAGCGTGATCCGCGAGACGATCTTCGAGAACCGCTTCATGCACGCGCCGGAGCTGGCTCGCCTTGGCGCCGACATTTCGGTTCAGGGCGGCGAGGCCAGGGTGCGCGGGGTCGAAGCCCTGGAAGGCGCTCCGGTGATGGCGACCGATCTGCGCGCATCCGTCAGCCTTGTGATCGCCGGTCTCGCCGCAAGAGGCGATACGATCGTCAACCGCGTCTATCATCTGGACCGGGGATTCGAGCGCCTGGAAGAAAAGCTGGGCGCTTGCGGAGCTTCCGTGCGCCGGCTGAAGGGCGACGGCGGCGAAGAGGAGAGCTAGTCGAGGGCATGGCGAGGCATTCGTCCCTGAAGCTGCTGGCCGAGGATCCGGAAGACCTTTCGGTGGTCTCCGCGGCCCTGCAGGACGCGGTGGCCAAGATCGGCGACATCGCCTTTGAACCCAAGGCGCGCCGGTTGACGATCGTGTTCAACCGCTACCGCTGGGAGGCGGGCGGTGGCGAGCGCGTGCGCGCGGCTCTGCAATTGGGATCAGTGCTCAACGTCCAGGCCAAGCGTCTCAGGCGCGATGCGCCGTCGGCGGTGATCGAACTGCTCGCGCTGAACTTCGAGCCGGGGGAGGCTCCCGGCGGCGTGGTGACCCTGAACTTCGCGGCGGGTGGAGACCTGCGCTGCCAGGTCGAGTGCATCGACGCGGTGCTGGCGGACCTGTCCGAACCTTGGCCGACGCGGCGGGCGCCGACGCACGGCGACTGAGCTCACTTGACGTTGGCGTCCACGGCCCAGGCTCGCTAAAGAGCGCGCCATGCGCAGGTTCCGCTATTCCGACCCCGGCTTCGAGGCCGCCTTCAACGCCTTCATCGACGAGCGCCGCGAGACGCCCGAAGAGGTCGATGCGA
This sequence comes from Phenylobacterium sp., assembly GCF_041916435.1. Lineage (GTDB taxonomy): Bacteria > Pseudomonadota > Alphaproteobacteria > Caulobacterales > Caulobacteraceae > Phenylobacterium. The sequence continues at coordinate 173,683 of NZ_JAYRZM010000007.1, forward strand.
TCGTCCGCGACGTGATCGCGGCGGTCCGGACCGACGGGCTTGAGGCCCTGCTGAGCTTCGCCCGGCGGTTCGACAAGGCGGACGTGGACGAAGCGACGATCCGCGTCAGCGCCGAGGAGATCGAGGCGGGCGCCGCGCAATGCCCGGCCGAGGTGCGCGAGGCGATCGACTTCGCCGCGCGCCGCATCCGCGCCTATCACGAACGCCAACGCCCGGCGGACATGCGCTTCACCGACGAGGCCGGCGTCGAGCTGGGCTGGCGCTGGACGCCGCTGGAGGCCGTGGGCGTCTACGTGCCCGGCGGACGGGCGGCCTATCCCTCGACCGTTCTCATGAATTCGGTGCCGGCGGTCGTCGCCGGGGTCGAGCGCATCGCCATGGTCACGCCGCCCGGCCGGCTGCAACCGGCCGTGCTGGCGGCGGCCAAGGCGGCCGGGATCAGCGAGATCTGGCGCGTGGGCGGCGCCCAGGCGGTGGCGGCGCTGGCCTATGGGGCCGGTCCCATCCGTCCCGTCGACAAGATCGTCGGCCCCGGCAACGCCTTCGTCACGGCGGCCAAGCGCCGGGTTTATGGCGCCGTTGGCATCGACGCCCTTGCCGGTCCCTCGGAGATCGTCGTCGTGGCGGATGCGGCCAACCGGGCCGACTGGATCGCCGCCGACCTTCTGTCCCAGGCCGAGCACGACCCAGCCGCTCAATCCATCCTGATCACGGACGACGAGGCCTTCGCCGCGGACGTCGAGGCCGCCGTGGAGGCCGAACTGAAGACGCTGGCCACGGGCGAGGACGCCGCGGCGTCCTGGCGCGACCACGGAGCGATCGTCATCGCGCCGCTGGAAGCCGCGCCGGGATTGGTCGATCGTATCGCGCCCGAGCACGTCGAGTTCGCGCTCGACAATCCCGAGGCCCTGGCGGACCGGGTGCGCCACGCCGGCGCGATCTTCCTGGGGCGGCACGCGCCCGAGGCGATCGGCGACTATGTGGCCGGCTCCAACCACGTGCTGCCGACCAGCCGCGCGGCCAGGTTCTCGTCCGGCCTTTCCCTCTACGACTTCATCAAGCGCACCTCGATCGTGAAATGCGATCCGGCGGCGTTCGCCGCGCTCGGGCCGGCCACGGTCGCGTTGGCCGACGCCGAGGGGCTGCCGGCCCATGCGCGCTCGGCGGCGATCCGGCTCAGCCGCGGCTGAGCCGGCGCCGGAAGCTGAACGCTTCCTGTCAATTCCGTTCCAGCGTGCGTTCAGGCGGCCCCTCCTAGGGTGCGTCTCATCGGGGCCGTCAGCGGCCTCGGCTCAAGACGCACCTGACGGAGACGACCAATGCGCACTCTGATGACTTCCAAGCTGATGCGCGGCGCGGCGGCTGCGACGCTGGCCGGCGCCCTGTCGATCGGCGCTGTCACGACGGCTTCTGCTCAATCCTACCGTGGTCCGACGGGCCTCGAGCCGGTGGTCGGCTGCGACGCGCCCGGCAACAAGCAGGTCGGGGGCGCGCTGATCGGCGCCCTGCTGGGCGCGGCGGCTGGCAGCAACTTGGCCAAGAATGACCGCGGGACCGGCACGGCGATCGGCGCGGTCGCTGGCGCGGCCGCCGGCTCGTACGTGGGCTGCCGCATGCAGCGGGCCGACACCCAGCGCACCACCTATGGCGCGGGCTACGGCTATCAGGCCGCGCCGGCCACCTACACCCACTCCGGCTATCGGCTCGACTCCGCCGTCGCGCCGGCCCAGTTCGCCGCCGACGGCGGAACGTTCATCGCCACGAACAGCGTGAACCTGCGCGGCGCGCCGACCGTTCGCAGCGCCCGCGTCGGCGCCCTGCAGCCCGGAGAGCGCTTCCAGGCGCTGGCCCGCGTGCGCGGTTCGGACTGGATCCTGGTCGGCCAGAACGGCGTCGGCGTGGGCTACGTGAATGACGCCTACGTCCGCCCGGCGGGCTGGCAGCGCGCGTCCTACGGCTACTAGGCCGAACGGCATGAGGACCCTGGGGACGCCCGGCGCCTGCGCGCCGGGCGTCTTTTCGTATCCGCCTCGCGGCGCGGCGCGTGTCCTGGAAGCCACCGGCCGGGGCGCCGAGCACGAGGAATTCGCGCGACAGGATGACGTTGGCTTCGTGATTGCCTAAACGTCGCCTTGGCGCTTCCGCCCCAAGTCACGCCATGGCCGACGACGACCGCAAGAAACACCGCCTGCAGTCCGTTGAGATCGACGAGGAGTCGCTCGCGGCGGTTTCGCGCGACCAGGAGCAGGAGCGGCAGATCGCCATCTTCGACCTGCTCGAGGACAACTATTTCGCGCCGGAGGGGGCCGAGGGCGGCCCCTATGACCTGCGCATGGGTCTGATGGAGAACCGGCTCGTCCTGGACGTGAAGGGGCCGAACTACGAGCGACGCCACATCCTGTCGCTGTCGCCGTTTCGAGCCTTGATCAAGGACTACTTCCTGATCTGCGAGAGCTACTACCAGGCCATCCGCAACTCCACGCCGCAGCAGATCGAGGCCTTGGACATGGGCCGCCGGGGCCTGCACAACGAAGCGTCGAATCTCCTGCGCACCCGCCTTCAGGGCAAGATCGACACCGACCTCGACACGGCCCGGCGTCTCTTCACCTTGATCTGCGCCCTGCATTGGCGCGGGTGAGGGAACATGACGTCTGACGCGCGCCAGCCGCTTCCAGGAGCGGTGCTCTTCGCCTGCAACTTCAACCGCGTGCGCTCGCCGATGGCCGAGGCGCTGCTCAAGCGGGTGTTGGGCGATCGCGTGTTCGTCGACAGCTGCGGCCTGCGGCGCGACGAGGCCGCCGATGAGGACGGGGGAGCCAACCCGTTCGCCGAGGCGGTGATGGCGGAGCTGGGCTGCGATCTGTCGGACCATCAGCTCAAGACCTTCCAGGAGCTCGACGACGATTCCTTCGACCTGATCATCTCGCTGACGCCGGAGGCGCAGCACCGCGCCGTGGAATTCACCCGCAACCGCGCGACCCAGATCGAATACTGGCCGACGTTCGATCCGACCCTGGCCGACGGTTCGCGGGAGGCGCGCCTGCAGGCGTTTCGCGAAGTTCGCGACGATCTGGCCGCCAAAATCGCCGAGCGCTTCGGCATCGCGGCGGCGATCGGCTGAACAGGTCGTCCGCGCCAGGAGTGGCCGAGCGCCGCCACTTCCTGTACAGGAGCCCGCGAGCGCGTCGACCAGTTCCATCGGTATGCGGTATGAGTCGGCGCAGCTTGCGGCGCGGCGCCTTGATTCCAAGGCGCTTCGGCCGCGCGTTGTCCGCCTGACATGGAGCCTGCATGGCGAAGGAAGAACTACTGGAGTTTCCGGGCACGGTGAGCGAAGTCCTGCCCAATGCGACGTTCCGCGTGAAACTCGAGAACGACCACGAGATCATCGCGCACACCGCCGGCAAGATGCGCAAGAACCGCATCCGGGTGGCTGTCGGCGACAAGGTGCTCGTGGAGATGACGCCCTACGACCTGACCAAGGGCCGCATCACCTTCCGCGTCCGCTAGGGACGCTCGGGGCTTGCCCGCCGCGCCGCAGCCGCGCCTCGTACTGGCGTCCGCGAGCCCCCGGCGGCTCGGCCTGTTGCGCCAGATCGGCCTGACGCCGGACCTCGTGTCCGCCGCCGAGATCGACGAGACGCCGCTCCCTCAAGAAACGCCACGACGACTCGCCGTGCGACTGGCCCAGGAGAAGGCGGCCAAGGTCGCTCCGGGCCAGCCCGACGCGTGGGTGATCGCCGCCGACACGGTGGTGGCGGTCGGGCGCCGCGTGTTGCCCAAGGCCGAGAGCGGCGAGGAGGTGGCCGACTGCCTAGCCCTGCTTTCGGGACGCGCCCACCGCGTCTTGACCGCCGTGGCCGTGAAGGGGCCGGAAGGGCCGCTCGCCAGCCGGCTCGTCGAGAGCCGCCTTCACTTCAAGCGCCTGAGCCGTTCGGAGATCGGCGCCTACGTCGGCGGCGGCGAGGGGCTGGGCAAGGCCGGCGGCTACGCCATCCAGGGCCATGCCGGCGCTTTCGTCATCAATCTCCACGGCTCCTATTCCGGCGTCGTCGGCCTGCCGCTCTACGAGACCCTCAACCTGCTGGTCGGGCTCGGGTACAAGGCGCCATGAGCGCAAGACGGCTCTTCCTGGATCGCGGAATCGGCGAAAGCCGCGGCGTCGTCACCTTGAACGACCGGCCCGAGCGCCTGCTCGTCCTGCGTGACGACGAGCCGGAGCGCCTGCGCCTGGGCGCCCGCGTGCGCGCCCGCGTCCGCAAGGTCGAGCCGGCGCTCGGTTCGGCCTTCCTGGACCTGGGGGAGGGGGGCGAGGCGCTGCTCGCCTTCAAACCCGATGCGCGGCCGGTGCAGGGCCAGGCCCTGGAGGTGGAGATCCGCTCGGAGCCGCGGGTCGGCAAGCTGGCGACCGTCCGCGCGATCGGCCCCGCTGATGGCGATCCTGCGCTGCTCGCGCCCGCGCCGGACCTGGCCGAACAGCTCTCATTCTTCGCCCGCGGCGCCGAGATCGAGACCGGCGCCCTGGCGCGGGCCGTGGCGGATGAAGCCGAGGCCGAGGCCCTGGACCTCATTCATTCGCTGCCGGGCGGCGGAACCATCGCCATCGAGCCAACCCGCGCGCTGACCGCGGTCGACGTCGACCTGGGCGAACGCAAAGGGCAGGACGCCAAGCGCGTCACCCGCCAGGCCAATCTGACCGCGCTGGCCGAGACCGCCCGCCTTCTCAGGCTGAAGGGCCTCGGCGGACTGGTCGTGATCGACTTCGCCGGCCGCGGGCATGACGGCAATGCGCTGATGACGGCCGCGCGCGCGGCCTTCGCCCCGGACAATCCCGGCGTGGCGATCGGGCCGGTGAGCCGGTTCGGCACGATAGAGCTGACGGTCCCGCGCCGCGCGAGTCCTCTGCGCGAAACGCTCTGCGGGTCCGACGGGCGGCTTTCCGAGCGAACCCTGGCGCTGCGCCTGATCCGCCGGATCGAAGCCGAGGCCATGGCCCAGCCCGGCGCCCGCTTGGCGGCTACGTGCGCCCCGGCGGTGGCGGCCGCGGCCGGACCGCTGGCCGCGCGGCTCGCCGAGCGCATCGGCGCGCGCTTCTCCATCGAGCCGGACGCGGCCGCGCCGCGCGAGCGCCTGGAGGTCGCGGCGCGATGAGCTCGCCGAAGTGCCCCGTCTGCGGCAAGCCGTCCTCGCCCGACTACCGACCGTTCTGCTCCAAGCGCTGCGCCGACGTCGACCTGCAGCGGTGGCTCTCCGGCGTCTATGCGGTTCCCGCCGTGGAGGACGAGGAAGCGCCGGACCCCGACGAAATGGATGACTGAGCAAACCCTGCACGGCGTCGCTGGACTTCGCCGAAACGCTCTTTTATAGACGCGGCTCCCGCGTCGCCGCGGCGAGGCCTGGGTAGCTCAGTTGGTAGAGCAGCGGATTGAAAATCCGCGTGTCGGTGGTTCGAATCCGCCCCCAGGCACCACTTTTTCTCTCAAAATCCGGTCTGTGAGCCGCCGCCTGCGTCGGATCGCCTCATGCCGTTCGCGGCGAGCGGCGGTGTGGCGGTGCAACCAGGACACACTCCGGCACGGGCAAACCGTGCGGCGCATGGCGTTGCTTGACTTGAGCAACCACGAATCCCATTTCACCGGCCATCGGCGCGAGGGCGCCCGATTTTCGGTCGCCGGCGCGGGAAAACTGGTCGCGACGGCCCTAGATCGGCAGACCGGCGTTCCGTCGAATTTGCTGCGTTGCAGCGCGAATTTCCGGCTCGATCGGAAATTCGCCTAAGATTAACGGGCCTTGCGATTTTGCGTCGCAACAATACCGAATTTTCGGAATTCGGGAGCGGGCGTTTGTCGTCTGCGTGCCCCCTTGACGCCTGATCGAGGGGTTGCCAAAGGACCGTCGCCGCACGTCTAACATTGCGGTAAGGCTCCAAATCCTGCGGAGGAGGGGCCGCTTGCGCCTTCGAAACGCCTATCTTCACAGCCTTGTTGGAGAAACGCGTTACGGGTCGGGTGCAGCGATAGCGGTTCTGGTGACGCGTGCCGGTGGAAATCGGTTCACGGCGCCGGGCTTGTTCAACTAGGGTGGAGACGCTCTCGCGCGACGACCCTCGGTCCAAACGTGCTAGACCAATTAGGAACTGGCGACAGATGCTCGACAACAAACGAACGACTCCTTTCATCGCTCTCCTCGGCGCGGTCGCGCTGATGACGAGCGCGCCGGCGTTCGCGCAGGACGCCGCCGCTGACACGGCCGCCCCCGCGGCCGACGCCGCCGCACCTGCCGCCGACGCCGCACCCGCGGCCGACGCAGCCGCGGCTCCCGCGGCCGCTTCGGAGGCCGAACCGGCTGCTCCGGCGACGATCGAACATGCCGGCAAGCTCACCGTCATGCAGATGTTCTTGGACGCCCAATGGGTCGTTAAGATCGTCATGATCGGCCTGGTGCTCTGCTCCGTGTTCTCCTGGATGCTGCTGGTCACCAAGCTGATCGAGTTCGGCTCGCTCAACCGCGCCGCCGACGCCTTCGTGGAAGCCTTCCGCGGGACGAAGAGCATCAACGAAATGGGCCGTCTGGCGCTCTCGGAAGAGTTCGCTGGCAACCCGCTGGCCGACATGGCCGCTGCGGCCGCCCAGGAAGTGGAGCTCTCCAAGCAGGCTGGTCTGGCCGTCAGCGGCGAACACCGCGACACCACGATCAACCGCGCTCAGGCCGCCGTCGGCGCTGTTCAGTCGTCCCTGGCCAAGCGCCTGTCGGGCGGCATGCAGTTCCTGGCCTCGGTCGGTTCGTCCGGTCCGTTCATCGGTCTGTTCGGCACCGTGTATGGGATCATGAACTCGTTCATCGGGATCGCGAACACCAACACGACCAACCTAGCCGTCGTCGCGCCCGGCATCGCCGAAGCGCTGCTCGCCACCGGTATCGGTCTCTTCGCCGCCATTCCGTCGGTTATCTTCTACAACTACTTCCAAACCCGGATCTCCGCCTTCGGCGCCCGGACGGAAGGCTTTGTGGCTGAGCTGATGAACATGGTCTCCCGGTCGCTCGACAAAGGAGCCTAAGCCAGATGGGAGCCAAACTCGCAGGCTCCGGCGGCGGTCGCTACGAGATCGAGGCGAACAGCGAGATCAACGTTACGCCCTTCGTGGACGTGATGCTGGTGCTCCTGATCATCTTCATGGTGGCGGCTCCGCTCGCCTCCGTGACGGTGCAGGTCGCTCTTCCGCCGGCGGTCGCCAAGCCGTCGCCGAACCCGCCGAAACCGGTCTACATCTCGATTCAGTCGAACGGCGCCCTCTATATCGGAGACAGCGCCACCGACCTGTCGACGTTGGGTGACGACATCCGTTCGACGATCGGCGCACGCAACCCGGCCAAGGAACGCATTTTCATCCGCGCAGACAAGGACGTCCTCTACGGCGACTTCATGGGCGTGATGAACATGCTTCAGGACAACGGGTTCTACAGCGTCGCGCTCGTCGGCGAAGACAAGTAGGTGGGGTGACTCATGGCTGATACTCAACAGCAAGACGTCGCCCACCCTACGCGCAGCATCTTCGACGATCCGCCGAAGAAGCGCAGCAAGGGCGTGACCATCGCGATCATCGCGTCGGTCATCGTCCACGTGCTGCTCGGCGTGTATCTGTGGAAGTCGAAGTTCGAGCCGAAGTACCGGGAGTACACGGACGACGTGACGGACGTGGCGATCATCAAGCCCGTTCCGCCGCCGCCGCCGCCGCCTCCGCCTCCGCCGCCGAACACGCCGCCGCCGCCGCCGCCCAAGCTGCAGCCGCGGCCTCCCGTGGCGCCGCCGGTGGATGCGCCTTCGATCCCGCCGCTGCCGGTTCCGCCGGTGGAAAAGCGGATCGAAGAGCCCAAGCCTCCGGCTGCTCCGCCGCCGGAACCGCCGCGTCCTTCGGTGATCACCAGTCCCGACTGGCTGCGCCGGCCCGATGGCGAGGACATGGCCCGGTACTATCCTGACCGCGCCCAGCGCATGAACGTGGAAGGCAAAGCCACGATCAGCTGCTCGGTCACGGCCAAGGGCACGCTCGAGAACTGCTCGGTCACCTCGGAAGATCCGAGCGACATGGGCTTCGGCGAAGCCGCGGTGCGGATGAGCCGTCTGTTCAAGATGCGGCCCAAGACCTTGGACGGCTCGCCCGTCGAAGGCGGCACCGTGCGGATCCCGATCCGCTTCGTCCTGCCGAAATAACGGCCGGTCGAACTTGAAGACAGGCCCCGGCGGCGAAAGCCTGCCGGGGCCAACTTTTTTTCCCCCCGCCATAACGCCCTTCGGGGCCGTCGGGCGAGACGTCGGTCCAGGAATGGGGCCCAACCGACGAAGTCGATTTCCCGGTCGCACCACGCTTGATCGCGGCCGACGGCGCGACTATTACCGGGCCCTCGCGATGCGCCGCCTTAGCTCAGTTGGTTAGAGCGCCAGATTGTGGCTCTGGAGGTCCCCCGTTCGATCCGGGGAGGCGGTACCATCGCAAGAAGTTGAAGGGACTGGAGTTTCGCTCCGGTCCTTTTTCGTTCCAGGGCCCTGTCTCGGGCTTTCTTGGCGCCCCGCCTTGCGCCTTTCGGTCCCACGCTGTTCGTCGCCGGTGGCTTCAAGCCCGTTTCGCGACCCGTTCGGCGACCCTGTCCGCCAGCCTGACCCGGTCGGCGGCGCGCGATCCCAGCTGCTGCGGCGGCTCGCCGCCGCCCCTCGGTTCCGGCTTGGCGGGCGGGCGGCCTCAAGGATCAGCCCGAGCGCTTCCTGGGCTCGCAGACCCTCTTAAGCCTGCCGCCAGGGCGCCTTCGGGGGAGTTGGATCGTCTACAGCCTCCACGCCCGCGCGCGGCTCGCGTCTCCATCCGCGTCGCCACGAGCCAAGAACCCTCACCATCCGGACTCGCACTGTCGCCATGTGCGCGGCCACGCGTAGCCGAATGTCCGTCTTCCACACACCTGCATGTCGGCCGGTGGCGCATCGCCGAAGCTTCGATAGCCAGGGAAGGGGGAGCAGCGTCGCTGGTTGCGAGCTGCAAGTGCGCATTCCCACAGGCAAGCCCATGGTACGTGGGGCAAATCAGCCCGCCAACCTTTTGCCGATCGCCGGCGGGATCGCTCCCCAGGGCTAGCGGTGCGCCAGGCGTCCCGCTTGGACTGAAACTCCGGCTCGGTGGGCAAGGGATTAGGCGGGTGCGGCGACTGAGCGGCCCACCGCCGAGCGCGGCGGCGGTTTTGTGGTCGTGGGGAGTGACAAGATCCCGCCCGCTGCGTCTTCCTCTTCGAGGCCACAAGGTCTCGTCGCGCCCAGGAAGCCCGCATGCGTCAGATCAACCTCGTCGCCACCACCTTGACCCTGGCGCTGCTGGTCCAGGCCAGCGCGCCGCCCACCTTGGCGAACGCCCAGGGCGTGGCGAGCGAGCCGGCGCGGTTGGCGGTGACGACGCCGCGGCAGGCCTACGGCTTCGGCATCGGAGACAGCTATCAGCTGGCCAACTACACCCAGATGGTCGCCTATTGGCGCACTCTGGCCGGCCAGTCGGACCGCATGCGCCTGGTCTCGATCGGCAAGACGAGCGAGGGGCGGGACCAGATGATGGCGATCGTCTCCTCGCCGGAAAATCTGAGGAACGTGGAGCGTTACCGCGAGATCGCCCGCCGCCTCAGCCAGGCCGAAGGCGTGAGCGAGGAGGAGGCCAAGGCGCTGGCGCGCGAAGGCAAGGCGGTGGTTTGGATCGACGGCGGCCTCCATTCGACCGAAACCGTCTCGACCCAGCAACTCACCCAGACCCTCTACGAGATGGTGAGCGGTCAAGACCCCGAAACCCTGCGCATTCTGGACGAGTGCGTGATCCTCTTCGCCCACGCCAATCCCGACGGCAACGAGCTGGTCAGCAACTGGTACATGCGCAACCCGACGCCGCAGGCGCGGGAATTCGAAAGCTTGCCGCGGCTCTACAATTGGTACGTGGGTCACGACAATAACCGCGACTTCTTCATGTCGAACATGAAGGAGACGGTGAACATCAACCGGATCCTGTATCGGGAGTGGTTCCCGCAGATCGTCTACAACCACCACCAGTCCGGCCCGCCCGGAACGGTGGTGTTCATCCCGCCGCACCGCAATCCCTACAACTACAACCTCAACCCCCTCGTGCTCACCGGCCTGGACGGGGTGGGCGCGCGAATGCTCGACCGCTTGATTGCGGAGGGCAAGCCCGGCGGGGTGCGGCGGGAATACGCCCCCTACACCAACTGGGCGGGTACGACGCTGCGGTCCAACGCGCTGTTCCACAACTCCATCGGCGTGATCACCGAGATCATCGGCGCTCCCAACCCCGCTCAGCTGGAGTTGGTGCCGCGCCAGCAACTCCCGACCAATGACAACCTGACGCCCATCGCGCCGCAGACCTTCACCTTCCAGGACGGCATCGACTACTCGGTCGCCCTGAACCGGGGCATGCTCGACTACGCCGCCAGCAACCGCGAGCACCTGCTCTATTCGGTCTACCGGATGGGCAAGGACAATATCGAGCGCGGCGAGAAGGATCACTGGACCACCACGCCGCGTGAGATCGCGGCTCTGGAGAAGGCGGCCGCGGGCGGAACCTATCACCAGGGCGTGCCGCGCTGGGGCATGGGCTTCGCCCCGGACGCCGTGGACCCTTCGCTCTACGACGCGGCCCTGCGGGCCCCCGAAAACCGCGATCCGCGTGGATACATCCTGAGCGCCGACCAGCCCGATTACCCCTCGGTGGTCGTGTTCATGAACGCCCTGATCAAGAGCGGTCTGCAGGTGGAGCGCGCCACCCGCCCGTTCACGGTGAAGGGCAAGACCTACCCGGCCGGCTCCTTCGTAGTGGAGACGGCGCAGCCCTTTCGCGCCCAGGTTCTCGACATGTTCGAGGCCCAGATCCATCCGGACAACATCCCCTATCCCGGCGCCGATCCGATCCCGCCGCACAACGTGACCGGCTACACGCTGGCCTATCAGATGGGGGTCGAGTTCGACCGCGTGCTGGACGGCTTCGAGGCCCCCACCGAGCGGGTCGCCGATGTCATGGCGCCTCCGCCCGGCAAGATCATCGGCCGCGGGTCGGCGGGCTACATCGTCAGCCACAGGGCCAACAACGCTTTCCTCGTGCAGAATCGGCTTCTGAAAGCCGGGGCGACCGTCGAATGGCTGACGGAGGCCGTGGCGGCCGGCGGCCAGCGCTTCGCGCCCGGTGCGCTCTGGATTCAGGAAGGTCCGGGCGTACGGCCCGCGCTTGAGGCGGCGTTGAAGGACGCTGGCGTCGACGCCTACGCCGTCGCCGCCAAACCCGCTTCGCCGGCGATGCCGATGAAGCCGATCCGGATCGGGCTGGTGGACCTGTACGGCGGCGTCATGCAGTCGGGCTGGAACCGATGGCTGTTCGAGAACTACGAGTTCCCCTTCGAGCTGGTCTTCCCGCAGGAGCTGGACGCCGGGAACCTGAAGGCGAAATACGACGTGCTGGTCTTCTCCGACGACACGGTGCTGGAGCCTGCGTCGCCGGAACGGCCGCGGCGCAGCCAGCCGGCTCCAGAGGCCATTCCCGCCGAATGGCGGGACAAGCTTGGACAAGTCACCGACGACAAGACGGTTCCACGGCTCACGGAGTTCCTGCAGGCCGGCGGCTCGATCGTGGCCATCGGCAGCGCCACGCAATTGGCCGGCGGACTTGGCCTGCCCGTCACCGACGCCCTGGTCACCGCCGAGGGCAAGCACCTGCCGAGGGCCCAGTTCTACGTTCCGGGCTCGGTGCTGCGTAACAGGGTGGACAACACCCAGCCGCTGGCGTTTGGCCTGCCCGCCGAGGTGAACGTGTACTACTACAACAGCCCCGCCTTCCGCGCCTCGGGCCAGGCCAAGCCGATCTCCTGGTTCGACAGCGCCCAGAGCCTGCGCAGCGGCTGGGCCTGGGGGCAGCAGCATCTCCAGGGCGCGGCCTCTGTGGTCGAAGCCTCCGTCGGGCCAGGGAAGGTCTTCCTGATGGGCCCGGAGGTCACGCAGCTGGGCCAGTCCCAGGGGACCTACAAGTTCCTCTTCAACGGCCTCTACTACGGGCCGGCGAGCGCCGTTCGCTAGGCGCCAGGGTCGAGCATGACCAGGCTCGCCGTCCCCGCGCGGAGCGGGGGCGGCCCAGACCCCCGTCAGGCCTCGCGCCTTCTGAACAGTGGAGCGTACCCTTTGAGTCCCTCTTCCCTCCGCGTGGCCAACCGGCTGAAAAGCATCAAGGTCTCGCCCATCCTGGCGCTGTCCCAGCGGGCGCGGGAACTGCGCGCCGCCGGCCGCGACATCATCGACCTGACCGTCGGCGAGCCCGACTTCGACACCCCCGAAGAAATCAAGGTGGCGGCCAAGGCCGCGATCGATCGGGGCGAAACCAAATACACGGCCCTCAACGGCGCGCCGGCGCTGCTCGAAGCGATCACGGAGCGGCTGGCGGATCGCGGCATGTGGGGGCGCGGCCGGGCCGTCATCGCCTGTTCCGGCGCCAAGCAGGTGGTGCGCGAGATCCTAGACTTCAATCCGCAGCTCAAGGACCTGGCGCTGGGCGAGGTGCGCAATCTCAGCATCACGCCCAAGGGCGCCAAGGCGCCGATCGGCTACGGCCTTTATCTGCCGGCCGGCTACAAGGCCGGCGAGCGCTACCCGGTCGTGATCCAGACCCACGGATGGGACCCCAAGTCCTTCCAGATGGCCGGCGAGAGCAGCGCCGGCTACGCCGCCCAGATCCTGGCCGGCAAGGGTTTCGTGGTGGTCCAGTGCGGCGAATCCCCGACCTTCACCAATCCGGCGGAGGGGCCCGACAACATGGCCCTGTTCGAAGCGATCCTGGACGAACTGGACCGGCAGGGGCTGATCGACACCTCGCGGATCGGCATCCAGGCCTGGAGCCGAACGGGCGTGGCCGTACGCTGGACGCTGGTGCACTCGAAGTATCGCTTCGCCGCGGCCCTGCTCGTCGACAGCATGACGGTCAACTACATGGAGTACCTGACCGCCGAAGGCATCCGCGCGAGCTATCAGGACACGCTGGAGGCGATCAACGGCGGCTCGCCGATCGGACGGGCGGGCCTTCAGACCTGGGCCAAGACCGCCCCGGCGTTCAATTTCGACGACCTCCATACGGCGGTGAAGATCTTCGCGTTCCAGCCGCTGGGGCTGTCCGAGCCCTGGGAGGACTATGTGGTGCTCAAGCATCTGGGCAAGCCCGTGGAGTTGACCTTCCTGCCTGATTCCAACCACTGGCCCTTGCGCCCGGCCGAGCGGATGACGGTCCAGGATGGCGCGGTGGACTGGTGGGCCTACTGGCTGAAGGGCGAAAAGGACCCGGACCCGGCCAAGGCGGACGAATATCGCCGATGGGACGCCCTGCGCGCCAAGTCGGGCTGATCGGCGATGGCGGGCGGGCTGGGCATGGCCAACGCGGACGTCAGGCCAAGCCGCGTCGCCAGGGCAGGGGGGCAAGCTCGCGGGGCCGGAGGCTGCGGGCTTCCATCCGCATAAAAAAACCCGCCGCGGGAGCGGCGGATCCAGTTGGCTCCAAATGAGGAGCGGCCGGGACCTTGGCCCCGGCCGCAAAGAGCTTACCAGCGGAGTTGGCCGAACAGGCCGATCTCGTCGTACGTGCCCTTGTTGCTGCCGCCGATCGTGCCGTTCGACGTGCTGAGCGTGCCATGCTCGACTTGGTCGCGCTTGTAGACCAGGGCCAGGTCGACGATCTTGGTCGGCTCGTACTGGACGCCGATGTTGAAGTAGCTGTCCTTCTTGTTCGACGCCGTGTCCTTGTTGGGCTTCACGTAGTCGTACCGACCGAAGGCGCTGATCTTGTCGGTGAAGTTGTACGAACCAAACAGCGAGTAGCCGTCGGACTTGTCCGAGGCGACCGTGGCGACGTTGCTCCAGTCCTCGGCGGCGAAGTACTCGACGCCGACGCGGAACTTCGGATCGACGTAGGCCGCCAGGGCGTCGAAGCGGTTGGCGGTGTGGTAAGTGGTGGCGCCTTGGGTGTCCTTGCCGAGCTTGCCGCTGTAGCCGCCGATGGCCAGGTTGATCTTGTCCAGCTTGGCGCTGACGCGACCTTCGACGTCCATGCCCTTCGAGCGCAGCGGAGCCTTGTAGCCGGCGCCGTTGATCACCGACACTTGGTAGCTGACGATGCCGCCGGGCAGGGTGCCCTTGGCGTGCACGCCCCAGTCGGCCGAGGTGCCGAACTTGGTGCGGTCGATCAGCGTGTTCTCGATGTGGCGGTAGCCGTAGATGCCTTCAGCATAGGGCACCCAGGGCAGGTCGGTGGAGCCGAAGTCGACCGTCAGGTACGGGTTCACCTTGGCTTCGAGGTACGCCTTCTTGATGTACACTTCGGTCGCGGAGATCGCCGAGGAGTACTGGAAGTCGGTCGTCACGTTCGCCGACCAAGTGTCGTTGAACTTGTGGTCGATGCCGACATAAAAGCGCTTGATGTCGAAGCCGGTGCCCGAAGGCGTCGTCTTCGTGCCGTTGTTCTTCGCTTCGACGTTGGAGAGGTCGAAGTACATCCGGCCGCTGACCTTGGTGTCCTCGGCCCAGGTCTTCTTGGGCTTCGGAATGGCGGCCACCGCCATGTTCACTTGGCTCGGGATGTTCTCGATATCCTGCGCGGCGCTTTCCTGGGCCGCCTTGGCTTCCTGAGCCGTGGCCTGGGCCTGGACTGCCGTGGCCTGCGTCTGCTGCTGGGCGGCTTCCTGGGCGTCGAGACGCTGGGTCAGCAGGCGGACCTGCTCCTTCAGCGCTTCGATCTCGGCGGCCTGGGCGGCCGCGGTGGACTTCTTGGAAGCGGCCTCGGCCGGCGCGGCGGCGGCCAGGGCCATGAGGCCCACGGCCGCTCCCGTGAGCAGCCAGGATTTCGTTTTCATGATGTTTACCCCTCGAATGCCCGCCTGGTTCCGGCGGCTTTCGGAGGCGCGTGGTAGACAAGTTTTGTGACACTCCCATGTAGCTTCGGCGTCCGCACGCGAACCGCGTTCGCCGGCTGGGCGACCTGCTGCGGCGACAAGGTGAACGACTTGGTGGTTTGTCACGCAACCGTTGCACTTCCCGCCTAATCGGACCTCCGGAACGCGCCGGGGCTCGGCGCAATTCAGGAGATGTGGGATGTTCAAGATGATCGCGGCCGCCGTGGGGGCGGTGGTGTTGGCCGGGGGCGCCGCCCAGGCTGCGGACCTCTCCGGCGCCGGGGCCACGTTCCCCGCGCCCGTCTACGCCAAGTGGGCGGAAGCTTATAAGGCGCAAACCGGCGTGGGCCTGAACTATCAGGCGATCGGTTCCGGCGGCGGCATCAAGCAGATCAAGGCCAAGACCGTTGATTTCGGCGCTTCCGACAAGCCGCTGAAGCCGGAAGATCTGAGCGCCGCCGGCCTGTACCAGTTCCCCACCGTGATGGGCGGCGTGGTGCCGGTGATGAACCTGCCGGGGATCAAGCCCGGCCAAGTCCACCTGACCGGTTCGGTGCTCGCCTCGATCTACCTGGGCGACATCAAGAAGTGGACGGATCCGGCGATCGCCCAGCTCAACCCGGGCGTGAAGCTGCCGAATCTGCCGATCACCGTCGTGCACCGCTCGGACGGCTCGGGCACCAGCTTCCTGTTCACCTCGTACCTGTCGATGAAGAGCGCGGCCTGGGCCGGCAAGGTCGGCGCCAGCGACGCGGTCGAATGGCCCGCGGGCATCGGCGGCAAGGGCAACGACGGCGTCGCCGCCTTCGTGAAGCAGACGATCGGCTCGATCGGCTACGTGGAATACGCCTACGCCAAGCAGAACCACGCCACCTACGCCCTGGTGCAGAACAAGGCCGGCCAGTATCCCGCGCCTGAGTCCGACGCCTTCGCCGCCGCCGCGGCCGGCGCCAACTGGGCCAAGGCTCCGGGCAACTACCTGCTGCTTCTCGACCAGCCGGGCGCTAAGTCCTGGCCGATCACCGGCGCCACGTTCATCCTGCTCTACAAGGAGCAAACCAACGCCGCCGCCGGCGAGGGCGTCCTGAAGTTCTTCGACTGGGCCTACAAGAGCGGCGACGCGATGGCTCTGCAGCTCGACTACGTGCCGCTGCCGGAGAGCGTGAAGGACCTCATCCGCAAGCAGTGGACCGCGAACATCAAGGCTGGCGGCAAGCCGGTCTACGTGTCGCGCTGATCTGCTAGTATCGATCTCGAACTGAAGGGGGCGGACGCATGACGCGTCCGTCCCGCTCACTGTGGGGGTCCCATGACCAGCGCCGCTGCGCCGCCATCGCTCACTCACCAGTCGTCCCGGCCGCTCGGCGATCCGATTTTCCGCGGGGTCTGCTTCGGGGCCGCCACCTTGCTCCTGGCCGCGCTCGGCGGTCTGCTCATCTCGCTCGTGATCGGCGGTTGGCCTGCGTTCGCCAAGTTCGGGTTCGGCTTCCTGACGTCGACCACCTGGAACCCCGTCACCGAGGTCTACGGCGCGGCCGGTCCGATCGCCGGAACCCTGATCACTTCCTTCCTGGCGCTGGCGCTGGCTCTGCCCGTGGCGCTCGGCGTGGCGGTGTTCCTCACTGAATTCTGCCCGCGGGCGATTTCCGGTCCGCTGGCCGTGACGCTGGAACTGCTCGCCGGCATCCCCTCGATCGTCTACGGCATGTGGGGGCTCTTCGTTTTCGCGCCCTTCTTCGCCATGCACGTGCAGATGCCGCTGATGATGGCCGCGCCTCCCGGGTCGATCTGGGAGAAGCTGGTCACCGGCATTCCCAACGGCGCCAACATCCTGACCGCCTCGATCATCCTGGCGATCATGATCCTGCCCTACATGTCGGCGGTGTTCCGCGAACTGCTGCGCACGGTGCCGCCGCAACTGCGCGAGGCCTCCTACGGCCTGGGCTGCACGCCCCTGGAGACCGTCTGGTCGGTGATGCTGCCCTATGTGCGCCGCGGCAGCATCGGCGTGGTCATGCTGGGGCTCGGTCGCGCGCTGGGCGAGACCATGGCCGTGACCTTCATCATCGGCAACGCCCACGGCCTTCCGAAGAACCTCTTCGCCTCGGGCGCGACGCTGGCCTCGACCATCGCCAACGAGTTCACCGAGGCGACCGGCGAGATGCACACCTCCGCCCTGATCGCCCTGGGCCTGGTGCTCTTCCTCATCACCTTCTCGGTTCTGGCTCTGGCGCGCGCGCTGTTGCCGACCCAAAGCCACTCGTGAGGCCAGGATGATCAGCCGATATTCCCGTCGCAAGATCGCCAACTACACGTTCACCGCCGGCACGGTGGTGGCCACCCTGCTGGCGCTGTCCGCGCTGGTCCTGATCCTCTACTCGCTGCTCGCCCAGGGCCTGGGCGGGATCGACGCCGACGTCTTCACCAAATCCACGCCGGCGCCCGGCTCGCCCGGCGGGCTGCTGAACGCCATCGTCGGTTCGGTCATGCTGTGCGTGGCGGCCATGGTCATCTCGGTCCTCGTGGGGATCCTGGCGGGCACCTGGCTGGCGGAGATGGGCGGCGACTCCCACTACGGCCGCATCATCCGCTTCCTCAACGACGTGCTGCTGGCCGCGCCCTCCATCCTGGTCGGCCTGTTCGTCTACGAGATCATGGTCAAGCCGTTCCACGGCTTCTCCGGCTGGGCCGGGGCGGTCGCCCTGGCCTTCCTGGCCACGCCGATCGTGACGCGCACGACCGAGGACATCCTCAACCTGCAGCCGCATGCGCTGCGCGAGTCCGGCATGGCGCTTGGGGCGCCGCAGTGGGTGACGATCCGCAAGATCATCTGGCGGTCGGCCGGCGGCGGCATGCTGACGGGGGGGCTGCTCGGCTTCGCCCGGATCAGCGGTGAAACCGCGCCGCTGCTGTTCACATCGCTGAACAATCAGTTCTTCAGCCTTGACATGGGCAAGCCGATGGCCAGCCTGCCGGCTGTGATCTTCCAGTTCGCGCTCAGCGCCTACGACGACTGGCGTCGTCTGGCCTGGGCGGGGGCGCTGTTGATCGCGGTGGCGGTGCTGTCGGTCAACATCATTGGGCGAATTCTTGCTCGGGAGCCCCGGTGGAAATGATGCAACCACAACCTGACGCGCGTCGCATCGGCGACGCAGAGACGCTCGCCGGCGCCGAGCGCCAGCCGCGCAACATCATGAGCGTGGAGAAGCTCGACTTCTACTACGGCAAGAACCAGTCCCTGTTTGGCGTCGACCTGCCGGTGGAGCGCAACCGCATCACCGCGCTGATCGGTCCCTCGGGCTGCGGCAAGTCCACCTTGCTGCGCACGCTGAACCGCATCTACCAGCTCTATGGCGACCAGCGCGCCGAGGGCACCATTCTGCTGGATGGCCAGGACATCCTGTCTCCGCGGGTGGACGTCTCCAAGCTGCGCGCCCGCGTCGGCATGGTGTTCCAGAAGCCCACGCCGTTCCCGATGTCGATCTACGACAACATCGCCTTCGGCGTGCGCCTCTACCATCGCAAGTCCAAGAGCGAGATGGACGACATCGTCGAACGCTCGCTCAAGCGCGCGGCCCTCTGGGACGAGGTGAAGAACAAGCTGAAGAGCTCCGGCCTCAGCCTGTCGGGCGGCCAGCAACAGCGCCTCTGCGTGGCTCGCGCCATCGCCGTGGAGCCGGACGTGCTGCTGCTCGACGAGCCGGCCTCGGCGCTCGACCCGATCTCGACCGCCAAGCTCGAGGACACCCTGGGCGAGTTGAAGCGCGACTACACGATCGTGATCGTGACCCACAACCTGCAGCAGGCCGCGCGCCTGTCGGACTACACGGCCTTCATGTTCCTGGGCCGCATCATCGAGTTCGGGGCCACCAGCGAGATGTTCGCCAACCCGAAGAACTCGCAGACCCAGGACTACATCACCGGCCGCTTCGGCTGACGAACGGGCGAGGGGCTTCGGGCCCCTCGCGCGCACTCCACAATTGACGCCCGCCTGCGCGCCGCCTAATGCGGACGGCGCGACAGGTTCCCCGTAAGGGGATCAAAAGGGAACTCAGGTGGAAGACCTGGGCTGCCCCCGCAACTGTAAGCGGCGAGCCCGCGCGTCATGAGCCACTGGACCTTGGTCTGGGAAGGCGGCGCGCATCGGCCCTGACCCGCGAGCCAGGAGACCTGCCTGACGCGGTCGTCCTTCGTCCGGCCGGGGTGCGCCGAACGAACGGGTTTTCCCGAGAGACGACGCTGTTGGGCCGCGCGTGGACGCGGGCCGTCCGGCGTGCGTCAGTCCTCCGGTCATGGCCCCTGTTCCTCGACGGTCCGTCGTCAGGAAGGGGGATGACCCGATGAAGACCGTTCTGTTCGCCAGCGTCGCGACGCTGGCCTTTTCCAATCTTGCCTGGGCCGACGAAGCTCCGGCTCCCGCGCCGGACGTGGCCGGCGCCGAGGCGGCGGGCGTCGGCGAGCTGATTGTCACGGCCACGCGCTCGCCGCAGCCGGCCGATCGCATCGGCCAATCCGTCAGCGTGATCGACGCCAAGGCCATACGCGCCAGCCAGGCGATCTCGCTGGGCGAGCTGGTGGCCACCACGCCGGGCGTCAATTTCACGCGCAACGGCCCGGTCGGGGCGGCGGCGCAGCTACGCATCCGCGGCGCTGAAACCGATCAGACCCTGGTGGTGATCGACGGCGTGAAGGTGAACGACCCGTCCGCGCCCGGCGGCGGCTACAACTTCTCCGATGTGCTGGTGGGCGACGTCTCGCGCATCGAGGTGCTGCGCGGCGCCCAGTCGACGCTGTGGGGCAGCCAGGCCATCGGCGGCGTCGTCAACATCGTCACGGCGGAGCCGACCTCGCCGTTCGAGGGCTCGGTCCTGGCCGAGGGCGGATCGGACGGCACGGCCTACGCCCGCGCGGCGATCGGCGGGGCCCAGCCGCGCGTGGTCTGGCGTCTGGCCGCCGGCCGCTATGTGACCGATGGTGCGGCCTCGGCCTACGCCAAGGGCGCGGAAAAGGACGGCTATCGCAACACCCAGGCCAGCGGCCGCGTGCGCCTGCTGCTGACCGACCAGGCTTCAGTCGACCTGCGCGCGCTCTATTCCGACGGCCGCACCGACTTCGACGGTTTTCCGGCGCCCGCCTACAGCTTCGCCGACACGGCGGAGTACGGCACGACAAAGGACTTCGTGGGCTACGCCGGCCTGAACCTCGCCCTGTTCGACGGCGCGCTGAAGAGCCGCCTGGCGTACGGCTACACGCGCACCGACCGCGACAACTACGATCCGACCCAGGCGCTCACCGACAAGACGTTCGATTCCCTCGGCGAGAACCGGCGCGTCGAGTACCAGGGCGTTTGGGCGATCTCCGAGGCTTGGACCGCGACGTTCGGGGCCGAGCACGAGGAGGCCAAGATGAGGTCGGCCTCGCCGTCGTCCTATGACCCCAACCCCGCGCCTGACCGGGCCAAGGCGTCGATCGACGGGGTCTACGCCCAGGCGCATGGCGAGGTCGCGCCGGGGCTCACCCTGACCGCGGGCGTGCGCCACGACAACCACGACGCGTTCGGCGGCCACACCCTGGGCCAACTCGCCGCGGCCTGGTCGCTCAACGGCGGCGACACCGTGCTGCGCGCCAGCTTCGGCCAGGGCTTCAAGGCGCCGACCCTCTACCAGCTCTACGGCGACTACGGGAACGAGGGGCTCGAGCCGGAGGAGGCCGACGCCTGGGACGCCGGAATCCAGCAGCGTTTCGCCGACGGCCATGTGCGCGTCTCCGCCACCTGGTTCCAGCGGCGTTCGACCAACCTGATCGACTTCTTCACCTGCACCAGCAGTTCGGACGCGCTCTGCGCGCCCGGCGGCTCGCCGCGTTTCGGCTACTACGCCAACGTGGCCAAGGCGTCAGCCCATGGGATCGAGCTGGCGGGCGAGGCGACCTTCGGCGCCCTGTCCGGCCAGGCCAACTACACCTGGACGGATACGGAGAACCGATCCGCCGGCGCCAATTTCGGCAATGAGCTGGCGCGCCGGCCGAAGCACGAGGGCAACCTGGCGCTCACCTACGTCTGGCCGCTCGGCGTCTCCACCACGGCCGCCGTGCGCTACGTGGGCGACAGCTACGACGACGCGGCCAACGCCACGAAGCTTGACGCCTACGCGTTGCTCGATCTGCGCGTGTCCTATCCGTTGAACGACCGGGTGGAGCTCTATGCGCGGGTGGAGAACGCCGGCGACGAGCACTACGAGACGATCAGCGGCTACGGCGCGGCGGGACGGACGGCCTTCGCCGGCGTTCGGGCCAGGTTCTAGGGAGGCGGGCTTGGACCGGCCGCTGGCGTCTTCGAGGATCACCCGCCGCGTCGCGGCCGGGGGCCTCGTGGCCGCCGCGGCCGCTCCGGCCTTCGCCGCGGCCCCGGCGCCGCGGCGGGTGGTCTCGCTCAACCCCTGCCTGGACGTGCTCGTCGTGCGCCTGGCCGACCGCTCGCAGATCGCCGCGCTCAGCCGCTACGCCCACGACCCCGCGAGTTCCAACGTCGGGCCGGCGGGACGCGACCTGCCGATCATCCACGACACCGCCGAGGAGGTGGTGGCGGTCCGCCCCGACCTTGTGCTGATGGCGCGCTACTCCTCAGCGGCGACGCGTTCGGCGTTGCGGCGGCTGGGCGTAAGGCTGGAGCTGTTCGACCTGCCGGAAACGATCGAGGCGAGCCTGGCCCAGGTGGCTCAGGCCGCCGCCGCCCTTGGCCACCCCGGGCGCGGCGAGCGCCTCATCGCCGAGATCCGCGCCGCCATCGCCGGTTCCGAACCCGGGCCGGGCGAGCCGCGCCTGTCCGCGGTCGTCTACCAGTCCGCCGGCTTCGCTTCGGCCAGGGGCACGCTGATGGACGAGATGATGGCCAGGGCCGGCCTCGACAACGCCGCGGCGCGCTACGGCCTGAAGCAAAGCGGCAACATCCCGCTGGAGGCGCTGGTCGCCGATCCGCCGGACCTGATCCTCTCCGGCCGGCCGAAGCCGGGGGCGCCGGCATGGGCGGACCGCGTTCTCAGCCACCCGGCGTTCAAGCGCCTGTCGCGGCGCGTGCATGTCGAGCCGTTCCCCCAGCGGCTGATGTATTGCGGCGGTCCGGTGCTGATCGAAACCGCCGCCATGCTGGCCACGGCCCGGCGCGCGGTCCTGGCGGCCGGCGCGGGACGGTGGCGCTCATGAGGCGCGCGCCGCGACCGTTGGTGTTCGCCGGCCTGCTGGCGCTGATCGCGCTGCTGGCCATGCTCAGCCTGCAGGCCGGGCGCGTGTGGGTTCCGTTCGCCGCCTGGACGGACCGGGCCGATCCGCGCTGGTCGATCATCTTCGAGCTGCGTGCGCCGCGCACGGCGCTGGCGATCCTCATCGGCGCGGGCCTGGGCATGTCGGGCGCGGCCATGCAGGGCTACACGCGAAATCCGCTGGCCGATCCCGGAGCCCTTGGCGTGTCGTCCATGGCCGCGCTTGGGGCGGTGCTCACGCTCTACTTCGGCGCCGGCGCCCAGGCGAGCTGGGTGATCGCCGCGGCCGCCATGGCCGGCGCCCTGATCGCGGTCCTGCTGCTGCTGGCGCTCGCGGGCGCCTCGTCCAGCGTCGTCGCCTTCGTGCTGGCCGGCGTGATCCTGCAGACCATGGCCGCGGCCGGCGTCGCCCTGGCGCTCAGCCTGGCGCCCAACCCCTGGGCCTCGGCCGAGATCATCAACTGGCTGATGGGGTCGCTCGCCGACCGCAGCAGCGCGGACGTGGCGCTGGCCGCCCCGTTCATCCTGGCCGGCTGCGCGCTGCTCTTGCTCACCGGGCGAGCGCTCGACGCCCTGACGCTCGGCGAGACCGGCGCCCAATCGCTGGGGATCGACCTTGGCCGGGTGCGCGGCTTGCTTGCTGTCGGCGTCGCCCTGGCCGCGGGCGCCAGCGTCGCCGTCACCGGCGTGGTCAGCTTCGTGGGCCTGATCGTTCCGCATCTGCTGCGGCCCGTCGTCGGCGCGCGGCCCGGCGCGCTGCTGATCCCCAGCGCCCTCGGCGGCGCGATCCTGGTGCTCGCCGCCGACATCGCCGTGCGCCTGACCCCGGCCGCCGCCGAGCTGAAGCTTGGCGTGGCCATGGCGGCGCTGGGCGGGCCCTTCTTCTTCGGCCTGCTGTTTTCCATGCGCCGGAGGCTGGCGTGAGCGGCCTGGAAGCCGAAGGGCTGCGGGTGCGCTTCGGCGCCCGGACGGTTCTCGATGGCGTGAGCGCCGCCTTTCAGCCGGGCCAGGTCGCCGTCATCCTCGGCCCGAACGGCGCCGGCAAGTCGACCCTGCTCGCCTGCCTGGCCGCGCTGCGCCGCCAGGATGCGGGGATCGTCCGGCTCGACGGCCAGGATCTGCGGCGGCTGGCGCCGCGCGACCGGGCGCGCAGGCTCGGCTTCATCCCGCAGACGCCCGAGATCGCCTGGGCGGTGGAGACCCGCGTCCTGGTGGGCCTGGGCCGCACGCCCTACATCGGCGCGCGCGGCCTGTCGGCGGAAGACGCGGCCGCGATCGACCGGGCCATGATCTCGGCCAATGTCACCGGCCTCGCCAACCGCGACGTGACGACCCTATCCGGCGGCGAACGGGCGCGGGTGCTGATCGCGCGGGCGCTGGCCGGCGATCCCGCCTGGCTCCTGGCCGACGAGCCGCTCACGGGCCTCGACCCTGGCCATCAGCTCGACGCCTGCGATCTCTTCCGCCGACTGGCGCACGAGGAGGGCAGGGGGGTGATCCTGACCTTGCACGACCTGTCGCTCGCCGCGCGGGTGGCCGACCGCGTGCTCCTGCTGGTGGACGGTCGGGTCCTGGCCGAAGGCGCGCCGCTGGAGGCGCTGACGCCGGCCGCGCTCGACCGCGCCTATGGCGTCGAGGCGCGCGTCTCGAACGGTCCTGACGGCCCGGCGATCGATATCCTGCACCGGACTTTGCGCCCCTGACGGCGGCGTGCTTGGTTCCGCGGGTCCGCCGGCCGAGTCGGCCTTGGCGAGCGGCGGGAGGGGGCGTCGTCATGAGCGAACTGATCATCATCGGCCGCGAAGAGGTCCGGCGGCGGCTGACCTACGACGTCTGCATCCCCCTGGTGCGCGAGGCCATGGTCGCCCTGTCCAGCGGGCGCACGCGCCAGCTCCTGCGCGGGATCATCGACCTGGACGAAGGCCGGGCCTTCGGTGTCATGCCCGGCGCCATGGGCCCGCACGAGGTGTTCGGCGCCAAGCTGATCAGCGTCTTCCCGGAAAACTTCGCCAAGGGGCTTCAGTCGCATCAGGGCGTCGTGGCGATCTTCGACCCGGACACCGGCGCGCCGGCGGCCATGGTGCATGCGGGCGAGGTGACCGCCGTGCGCACGGCCGCCGCCTCGGCCGTCGCCACCGACGCGCTCGCCCGGCCGGAAGCCTCGCGCCTGGCGGTGCTCGGTTATGGCGAGCAGGCCGAGACGCACGTGGCCGCGATCTCCAAGGTGCGGGCGCTGAGCGAGGTGGTCGTCTGGGGACGGTCCGCCGACCGCGCCGAGGCGTTCGCGCGGCGGGTCGGCGCCGAGCTGGGCCTGCCGATCCGCGCCGCGGCGTCCGCGCGCGAGGCGGTGGCCGGGGCCGACATCGTCTGCACGGTCACGGCGTCCGCCGAGCCGGTGCTGCTGGGGGAATGGCTGGCGCCCGGCGCGCACGTCAACCTGGTGGGCTCCAGCCGGGCGGGGCCGGTGGAGGTGGACGACGATCTGGTCGTGCGCGCCCGCCTGTTCGCCGACCATCGCCCGTCGGTGCTGGCCCAGGGCGCGGAGTTCCTGCGCGCCAAGGCCAAGGGGCTCGTCGGCGACGATCATGTGCTGGGCGAGATCGGCCAGGTGCTCGACGGATCGCTGGAGGGCCGCCGCTCGCCGGAAGAGCTCACGGTCTACAAGTCCCTCGGCAGCATCGTGCAGGACCTGTCGAGCGCCTGGGCGCTCTACCAGCTCGCCCTGAAGGACGGCTTCGGCGCCCGCGCCGCCTTCTAGCCGACGCTGTGCGCGTGCAGCGGCGGCAGCAGCGCGGTGGTCGTCACCAGCTTGAGCTGCTGGACGGCGCGCAGGGCCCGCAGGCGGTCGCATAGCGCCGTGAGCCGCTCGGCCGAACCCTGGACCAGCAGCACCTCCAGCGAGCGGTCCTGTTCCAGGAAGACGTGCTGCGAGGAGATCACCTCCTCCAGGTACTCGCTCTGCACCCGCGCCAGCGCGTGCCGGATGCGACCGCTCTCGGCCTTGTAGATCAGGGTGATCGTGCCGGCGAGCACGTCGTCGGCGGCCGCGTCGTCCAGGTCCGCCAGTTCATGGCGGATCAGCTCGGCGATGAGTTGCGAGCGCCCGGGCAGTTTGCGGCGGGCGACCATTTCGTCCACTTCGGCCAGGAGCTGCGCAGGCAGGCTCACGCCGATCCGGGCCAGCGCAGGCGTCTCGTCAGACGCGCGCGTCGGCGACAGGCGGGAATGCGCCGCGGCGTCGTCAGGCATGGCGTTCTCCTATCCCGGCGCCGCCATGGTGGCGGGCAGGCGCAAACAGCGGCTGATTTGGCTGATCTCCTCGGAACTGTCGAGCAGGCGCCAGGCTTGATCAAGGTCTGAGCCTGAAAGGCGCAAGGTTTGGGCGCTCTGGTCGAAGCTCGCGGCGCCCGCCGGCCACAGGCTCTGTCCCTCAAGCCAGGGCCACGTCGACAGCGTGACCTGCCAGGGCGCGGCGGCGCCGGCGATCCGTCCGTACGCGATCGGCATGGACAGCGCCGCGTGGGCGGCCTCAAGGTCGCCGCGGGCGAGCGCGGCCTCCACGATCTCCTTCAGCGTTTCACCGACCGGCAGGGGGCTCACGCGACCCTGGATCGACAGGAAGTGGTCCCCGGCGATCACCAACAGGCCCTTGCGTCCTGGCGCGGCGGCGTCCCCGGCGAGCTCGAAGGCGATCAGTGCGCCGCGGCTCTGCGGCTGCAGCCGCCAGATCTCCTCATAGTCGGCGTGGATCCCGCGTTCGATCATCACCTCGCCGTCGAGCTCCCATGTCCCTTCGTCGGGCGAGGGGCTGGGCGGCTGGAAGTCCACGTCGCGCCGCCACCGGCAGATCGTCGCGTCGGCGCTCAGCTCGCCGGCGAAGCCCTGCATGGCGGCCAGCTCGACCAGCTCCTCGGCCGTGTAGTCGGCGAGGCCCGCGCCCTGCGGTCGGCCCGGCCGCGCGGCCGGCACGCGGATGTCGGCGTACCAGCTTCGCGTCTGCAGCCAGAAGACCCGGGTGGTCTCGTCACGATAGCCGCTGGGCGTGGTGATCACCTCGCGTCGCCACACGCCGGTGAGGGCGGGATCCACATGCTCGGTCATCGGGCCTCAGCTCTCCAGCGGACGCTGGCGGCCCATCAGCTTGGGCAGGTCGGCCATCCGCGCGATCAGGTTGAAGGCCGTGAAGCCCAGGATCATGAACAGCACCGCCCCCACGCACATGGTCGGCTCATAGCCCGCGCGCATGCTGGTGAAGATGCGGATCGGCAGGGTCTGCACCGAGAAGCCCGCCACCATGTAGGCGATCAGGTACTCGTTGATGCTCAGTACAAAGACGAAGATCAGCGCGCAGAGCACATAGGGCGTGATCGCCGGCCGCACCACCGTGCGGAACGTGTCGCTGTCGCTGGCCCCCATGGTCTGGGCCGCCTCCACGTGCGAGCGGTCGATGGCCTGGAAGCCGATGGTCAGCAGGGTGAGGGGAATCCACAGCATCACCACGCTGTGGCTCAGCACCACATTTTCGATCCGCCCCACGTGGCCGGTCACGCCCCAGAAGGCCGAGAGCATCAGGGCCGACACCACGCCCGGGATCAGCACCATGCCCGAGCCGAGCGCGGCGATCGCCTTGGCGGCCGCGGCGTTGTAGCGCCAGATCGCATAGGCCACCGGCAGCGCCAGGATGACGGTGGTCAGCGCCACGAAGCCGCTGATCGTCGCCGAGGTCTCCAGCGAGCGCATCCAGCCGGCGTCGGCGAAGAAGGCCTTGTACCAGCGCAGGCTGATCTCGGTCGGCGGGAAGGCCATGCGGCGGCTGTCGTTGAACGAAACCGCGGCCACCACCACCAGGGGCGAGGCGATGAACAGCGCCAGCAGGCTCATGAAGCCGCGGCGCAGCCAGTGTCCGAACGCCTGGACGATCATGCGGCGGCCTCGTTGCGCGTGAGCCAGCGGGACAGGATCAGGAGCGCGATCATCACCACCACCACGGCCACGGCCTCGGCCGCGGCGAGCGGCAGGTTCGCCGCCTGCATGGCCGCATTGGAGATGTGGATGGCCACCGTCCAGGTCTGCGGCTTTCCGAGCACCAGCGGCGTCAGATACGAGCCGACGGTGAAGATCACCACCAGCAGCACGCCGGCCAAGATGGTCCCGCGCATCATCGGCAGGACCACGGTCATGAAGGTGTGGAACCGCGAGGCGCCCATGGTCGCCGCGGCCTGTTCGATCTCCTCGTCGATGCGCGACACCGCCGGATAGAAGAACAGGATCACATAGGGCAGGACCAGATAGACCAGGCAGGCCAGCACGGCCGCGAAGTTGGGATAGAGCGACTGGCCTTCGGCCAGCAGGCCCAACGCCGTCAGCGTCTTGGCCAGGGAGCCGCTGGTCGAGAGCAGCACCTGGAACGAGAAGACGATCAGCACTTCCGACAGCGACAGCGTCGACAAGAGATAGATCAGCCAAGCCACTTGGCCGCGCCGCCTCATACGGCTGATGAAATAGGCGGCCGGGAAGGCGATGCTGACGACGATCGCGGCGGTGCACAGCGCCAAGGTCAGCGAAAAGGCCATCACCCGCATGAGCAGGGGCGAGGCGACCTGGGCGTATTGGGTCAGCTCGAAGCCCGGCGACCAGAGCCCGCCTTCCACCCGGTGCGCGAAGCTGAGCTGGATCAGCAGGCCCGCGGGCACGAGGCCCATGATCGCCACGAACGCGCCGGGCGCGGCGAGCAGGGCGAACAGCGCCAGCCGCCGCCGCAGGCTCTTGCCGGCGCCGCGCGCGCCGGGCGTGTCCTCGACGGCCAGGGCGGTCATCCCGCCAGCACCCGGCATTGGGCGGCCGGCAGGCCCACATGGGCGATCTCGCCCGGCGAGGCGCCGATCCAGTCGCGCGGCTGCACCACGCCCAGGATCTGGCGCCCGTCGCAGTCGACGCGGACCTCGATGCTGGCGCCCATGTCGCGCACCAGCGAGATCGTGCCGGAGACCTCGTTGCAGCAGGCGCCGCCGCTGCGGCTGATCAGGATGTCCTCGGGACGGATCGACAGGGTGGCCGCGCCCCTGGCCAGGGCCTGGCCGGCGCCGGTCACGCGGAAGGCCTGCTCGCCGAACTGCACCGTCGCCGCGTCGATCACCTCGACGGGCAGCAGGTTGCTGGCGCCGATGAAGTCGGCGACGAAGCGGTTGGCCGGGTTCTTGTAGATGGAGATCGGCGCGTCGTGCTGCTGCACGCGCCCGTCGCCCATCACGACGATGCTGTCGGCCATGCTCATGGCCTCGCGCTGGTCGTGGGTGACCAGGATGGTGGTGATCTTCAGCCGCTGCTGAAGCAGCCGCAGCTCCACCTGCATCTCCTCGCGCAGCTTGGCGTCCAGCGCCGAGAAGGGCTCGTCCAGCAGGAACACCGGCGGCTCCTGGGCCAGGGCCCGGGCGATAGCCACGCGCTGGCGCTGTCCGCCGGAAAGCTGGGTGATGGCGCGCTTCTGGTATCCGCTCAGCCGGACCAGATCGAGCAGCTCCTCCACGCGCTCGGCGCGCCGCCGCGCATCCAGGCCCCGCAGCCGCATCGAGTAGGCGATGTTCTCGCCGACATCGAGGTGCGGAAACAGCGCCAGCGACTGAAACACCATGCCGAAGCGGCGCACGTTGGCCGGCTCCTGGGTGATCTCCCGGCCGTTGAGCAGGATCGATCCGGCGTTGGGCGCCTCCAGCCCGGCGATCATCCGCAGGACGGTGGTCTTGCCGCATCCCGACGGGCCCAGGAGGCACACGAACTGGCCGTGCGGAATGGTGAGTGAAACGCTGTCGGCGGCGGCGTGCGCGCCGTAGAGCTTCGTCAGGTCGCGCAGCTCAAGTCCGAACATCGCGCTTCTCCTAGCTCGCGACCATCGCGGTGAACTGGCTCACCATGAAATCGAGGTGGGCGAAGCGGGCCTGGAGATTGACGGCGATGGGCGGGACGGGGCTCACGGTCTTGGCCAGTTCCTCCGGCGAGACGGTCAGGAGCTCCTGGCGGATCAGCGGCGGGGCGTGGACCTTGGTGCAGACCAGGCCCTGGGCCTCGGGGGTCAGCATGAAGTTGATGAACTCCAGCGCCTCCTCGGTCTTGGTGGAGCTGGTGGGCTGGCACCAACTGCCGAAGTCGATGACCGGCCCTTCCTTCGGATAGATCACTTTCAGCGGCGTGCCTGAGGCCTTCAGCGTCTGCGCCACGTCGGCGAAGTAGACCCCGCCCTTGACCTCGCCGTTCTCCAGCGCGGTCTGCATCGTGCCTTCCGATTCCCACCACAGCTTGGTGTTGGGCTTCAGGCCGGCCATCTTGGCGGCCACTTGGCGGATGCCGTCCTCGGTGTTCAGGATCTCGGTGCCGCCGAAGTAGGTCTGGGCGGTGATCTCGTACATCCCGCTCTGGCCGCCGCCGGACAGGCCCCAGGCGTTCGGATACTTCGGGTCCCAGAAGATCTCCCACGAGGTCGGGTCTGGCTGGATCAGGTTCGGGTTGGTGACCATCGTCATGTACCAGCCCAGGGCGCCGACGCCGTCGATCCCCTGCGGGCTCTTGGCGATGTAGTTGTCGGTCAGATTGCCCAGGTTGGTCAGCTTGGCCGCGTCATAGGTCCGCCAAAGGCCCGCCTTGCGGCCCCGCATCACGTCGGTGGCCGCCGCGATGCATACGTCCATGGGGGCTTGGCCGGCCTTGTTGGCCTCGATGAGCTGCAGCAGGAACTGCACGCCGGCCGGCTGCGGCTGGGAGTCCACGCGGATGCCGGTCTTGGCCGTGAAGACCGGATAGACGTAGGTCTTCATCGCCTCTTCGAAGTTGCCGCCATAGGCCGAGACCCTGAGGCTGCGGCCGCCGCCGCCAGCGGCCGATCCACCCGGCGAGCAGCCGCTCAGCAGGCCCAGGCCCAGGCCCGCGGCGGCCGCGCCGGCGCTCAGCAATCGACGTCGGTCCAGTCCAAACCCGCTCCCGCGCGGTGCGATGCCGGATAGGCGACGTCGCTCGCTGTGTTCGGCCATGACGCGGTCTCCGAGGTTGATCCCGTGCGATCTGCGTTCACGACGACATCGGCCCAGGCGGCTGGCAAGCGCGTCGTCCGGCCCTCGAAAACCCCCTGGAATCTGCTCCTCGCTTCGGCGCCGGCGCTAGGCGCGGCGACTACGTTCTGTGCAGTTCGTATTACTGAGGGGCGATTTTCGCGCTGCTTCCCAGATAGGCCGGGCGACGCTGGCGAATTGCGCCACTCTGCCTGCGGCGTCCGGCGAAAGGAGTGGGCGTCCGGCGTCTACGAGGGGATCGGTCATGGCGGATGGCGTTTCCGAACAGATGGGCGACATGGGCGCCAAGCTCGTGCCCTTCGATTCCATTCCGGTGATCGACATCTCCGCCCTGCGGGGGGACGACCCCGCAGCCAAGCAGGCGACCGCCGACGAGATCGGGCGCGCCTGCGAGACGGTGGGCTTCTTCTACATCGCCGGCCATGGCGTGCCGCAGGCGCTGATCGACCGCACCTACGAGCTGTCGCGGCGGTTCCACTATTCGCCGGTGAAGGACAAGGAGCGCGTCCATATCCGCCATTCGCCGGGCACCCGCGGGTGGGTGCCGGTGACCAAGGACGACGACGACGGCGATCCGGAGCTCTACCGCCTGGTCGAACCCAATCCCGACCACGACTACCTGACCAAGCCGCGGCTGCACGCGGCCTTCGACGTGGCCCTGGAGCTGCCGGAGGACGACCCGGATTTCCGGGCCGGCAACCTGATGCTGGTGCCTAACCAGTGGCCGGACTGGATTCCCGGCTTCCGCGAAGAGGTGATGGCCTATTACGACGCGGTCATCGAACTGGGTCAGCTTCTGTTCGAGGCCTTCACCATGCGCCTGGGCTTGCCCAGGGACTTCTTCGCCGAGCGGTCCACGAAGGCGCCCTCGCAACTGCGGCTGCTGCACTATCCGCCCAACGAAATGCCCATGGACAACGATCACCTGGGCATCGGCGCGCACTCCGACTTCGAATGCTTCACGATCCTGCACACGGCCGGGCCGGGGCTTCAGGTGATGAACGCCGCCGACGAATGGATCTCGGCCCCGCCGATCCCGGGCACGTTCGTCGTCAACGTCGGCGACCTGCTGGAAGGCTGGACCAACGGCCGCTTCAAGGCCACCCAGCACCGGGTGGTGAACACCGGCAAGGAGCGCTACTCGATCCCGCTGTTCATCACCGTCGACTATCACACGGTGATCGAGCCCCTGCCGGCCTTCGTCTCCGAGGGCAATCCGGCCAAGTACAACCGCATCGTCTCAGGCGATCACCTGGCGGGCTTCAGCGTCAACGGCGCCAAGCACCTGCGCAAGAAGATCGTGCAGGGAGAAATCGAGATCAACTTCCCGATTCACAAGGAAAATCCGTTCAAGCGCAAGGCGGTGAACGAATACCCGGCCACGACCCAGCCACAGGCCCGGACGGAGGGCGCGTCTTGACGGCCCAGGCGCTGAAGCCCGCCGCCGCAGCCGCCCACGAATGCCGCCTGTTCATCGCCGGCCGATGGACGGCCGGGGCGGGCGACGACTGGTTGCCGATCGTCAATCCGGCCACCGAGGCGCCGATCGGCCGCCACGCCGTCGCCACCGCCGCCGACCTGGATGAAGCCCTGGACGCGGCCGCCGCGGGCTTCCGCATCTGGCGCGACTGGGCGCCCCAGGCGCGCTCGGACGTCCTGCGCAAGGCCGCCGCGCTCATTCGCGAGCGGCTCGAGGTCCTGGCCGCGACCCTGACCGCCGAGCAGGGCAAGCCCATCGAGCAGGCGCGCATGGAGATCGGCAACTGCGCGCGCGGGTTCGAGTGGGCGGCGGAGGAGGGGCGGCGCGCCTATGGCCGGGTCATCCCGGCCAACGTGCCGAACCTGACCTGGCTGGCCACGCGCGAGCCGATCGGGCCGGTGGCGGCCTTCACCCCCTGGAACTTCCCGGCTTCCCAGGCGGCGGCCAAGATCGGCAGCGCCCTCGCGGCCGGCTGCTCGATGGTGCTGAAGGGGCCGGAGGACGCGCCGAGCCCGGCCGCCGGCCTCGTCCAGGCCCTGGCCGATGCGGGGCTGCCGCCCGGGGTGCTCAATCTCGTGCTCGGCCATCCGCCGCAGATCTCGGCCCACCTGATCGCCTCGCCGGTGATCCGCAAGATCTCGTTCACCGGCTCGGTGCCGGTCGGCAAGCAACTGGCCGCGATGGCCGCGGCTGAAATGAAGCCGGCGACCATGGAGCTCGGCGGCCACTCGCCCGTGCTGGTCTTCGGCGACGTAGACCCGGTGGCGCTCGCCCGCACCCTGGTCCAGGGCAAGTACCGCAACGCCGGCCAGGTCTGCGTCTCGCCGACCCGCTTCTATGTGGAGCAGTCCGCCTACGACGCCTTCGTCGAGACCTTCGTGGAGGCCGCCAAGTCGATCGTGGTCGGCGACGGGACGGATCCGCGCACCCAGATGGGGCCGCTCGCCCACGACCGCCGGCTCGAGGCGATCGGCGCGCTGATCGAGGAGACGCGGGCCGAAGGCGCGACCATCCGCGCGGGGGGCGAGCGCCTGGGCAACCGCGGCTACTTCTATGCGCCCACGGTCGTCACCGACGCGCCGGAAGACGCGCGCATCCTGCGCGAGGAGCCGTTCGGGCCGGTGGCGGTGATCGCTCCGTTCACGGACCGCGACGAGGTGATCGCCCGCGCCAACGGCACGCCCTATGGCCTGGCCGCCTACGCCTTCACCCGCTCGCACGAGACCGCCGCCTTCGTCGGCCGCGCCCTCGAGGCGGGGATGGTCGGGGTCAACACCTTCGCCATCGGCGGGCCCGAGGCGCCGTTCGGCGGCGTGAAGGACAGCGGCTTCGGCCGCGAGGGCGGCATGGAGGGCCTTTCGGCCTATCTCGTCACCAAGATGCTCGCCCAGACGCCGGGCTGAGCGCGGCCCGCCGATCAGTGGCGGCCTTCGTCGCCAAAGCGAACGGGACGGGCCGAAGCCCGCCCCGTCACACCCCCCTCTAGAACGATCGGGTGAAGCGCAGCCCCACCTTGCGGGGCGGCAGCACGTTGAAGAAGAACGAGCGCTCGTAGTGAGGATCGCCGTTCTCGTCGTAGACGATCTGGTTGTAGGCCGGCGTCCCGCGCGCGCCGGTCCGCACGAAGGCGTCGAACAGGTTGTCGACGAAGAAGGTGGCGGTCCATTTGTCGCCCGACAGCTCGGCGCTGAAGTTGTGGATCACATAGGCCGGCAGCACGTAGCCGCCCCCCTTCGATCCCGCGCGGGTCAGGACGTCGCCGGCGGCCGTGAAGCCGTAGTTGAAGGCCATGTCCCAGCCGTTGCTCAGCGGCACCGTGTAGCGGGCGAAGAGGGTGCCCTGGTCCTCCGGAGAGCCGGGCAGGCGGTCTCCGTCCTCGCCGTCGGCGTACTGCAGCGTCGACTGATAGCCCGGCGGGGTGATGTAGGGGATCAGGTTCAGCGTGGTCTCGACGAATTCCGAGACGTTGTGCGCGTAGCTGCCGCGGACGGTGAAGTTCGGCGTGATGTCGGCCGCCAGGCTGATCTCGAAGCCCTTCGAGACGGCGTCGCCGCCGTTCACCGTGATCGGCTGCAGGCCGTTCTGGGTGGCCGAGTCCACCTGCGGGCTCTTCCATTTGATGTAGTAGACGTCGCCGTTCAGCGTCAGGCGCTTGTCGAACCACTGGCTGTGCAGGCCGAGCTCGTAGTTCTCGGTCTTGTCCGGCTGGTAGTCCATTTCGTTGGGCAGGGCGCAGACGATCTGGTTCGTCGGCAGCGGGTCGGGGCAGGCCGCGACGCCGTTCGAGCTGCCGATGCGGTAGCCCTCGCTGAAGGTGAAGTAGGCCATCACCTCAGGCGTGAATTTGTAGGACGTGTTGAACTTGAACAGCCAGCCGTTGTCGCTCTGGCCGCCCAGTTCGAAGTCGTTCAGCAACAGGTCGACGGGCGTGCGGCCGTTCACCACCGTGTTCCACAGCGGAATATCGGCCGTGCTGCGGGTGGAATAGTCGTACTTGTAGTAGCGGGCGCCGCTGGTGATCTGCCACTTGGGCGTAAGCTGGTAGGAGACCTCGCCGAAGGCGGCTTCCTCCTTCAGCAGGCTCTGGAAGGGGCTGTAGTACTCCACCATGTCCGGGCGAAGCTGCACGCCCAGGCCGATGTCGACCAGGTACTGGTCGTAGTGCGGCGTGAACTCCTTGCTGTAGGAGCTGATGCGCTTGCGGTCGTAGAAGCCGCCGACGATCCAGCTCAGCGGCCCTTCGTTCTTGGAGACCAGCCGCACTTCCTGAACGAAGTTCTCTTCCTTGTCGTATTCCTGCGTGTAGGCGCTGAAGGTCGGGAACGCCTCGTAGCTGTACTCCAGGCTGATCAGGAGGTCGGTCTGGTCGCGCTGGCCGAGCGACTTGTAGCGCGAGTAGCCCGTGGCCGAGGTCAGTTCGGCGAAGCCCAGGTCGGCGGTGGCCTCCAGGGCGAGCAACTCGTTCTTGCGTCGGATCGGCTCCTCCACGCGGGTCGCCGATTCCCATTTGTCGATCTTCACCGGGAAGTCGGAGACCATGTAGCTGGAGATCTGCCGGCCCCCCACCTTGGCGTCCTGCAGGTAGTAGGTCAGGTTGATGTCGAGGGCGTCGATCGGCTTCCAGCGCAGGCCCAGGCGCGCCGAGAGCGTGTCCTCGGTGTTGACGTCCCGCTTCCTGTGCAGGTTGGCCTTCACCGCCGCGGGGTCGGTGAAGTCGGGGTCGGCGTTCGAAACGCCCACCTCGTTCACCAGGAACGGCTGGTCGATGAAGCCCTGGTCGTTCAGCCAGTCGATCGACCCGCGCACGGCGAAACTGTCGGTGAGCGGCTTGTTGAACGTGAAGCCCACGTCGGTGCTGGGATCGGAGCCGTGCGAATAGCCGTAGGCCGACCCGCGCACGATCAGCTCCGGCTTGCTGAAGTCGGGGCGGTTGGGGATGTAGCGGATCGCCCCGCCGAGCGTGCCGGCGCCGTAGAGCGTGCCCTGCGGGCCCAGCAGGAATTCCACCCGCTGCATGTCGTTGAGCTTCAGGTCGACGAACAGCGGGATGTCGCCCACGTAGGTGGCCACGCGGCCGCCGCCGTCGTTGTTGCCGTCGTTGGAGCCCAGGCCGCTGGCGTTCAGGCCGCGTACGACGATGTTGTTACCTTGGCGGGCGCCCTGGTCGACGATGAAGACGCCCGGCACCCACTTGGCCGCCGCGTTGAGATCGGTCAGGCCCTGCTGCTCCAGTTGCTGGGCGCCGACCGCGGCGATGTTGATCGGGGCGTCCTGGACGGTGGTGTCGCGGCGCGTGGCCGTGACGACGATTTCGGAGACTTCATTGGAGTCCGAAGCGGCCGCGTCGGCGGCGCTGGCGTGCGCCGGGGCCAGGGCCACCGGCAGGGCGAGCATACTGATGGAGCCGAGGAGCGCGGCTCGAAACGATGACTTGTTTGACAGCATATCCCCCTCCGGTGGCTGCGATGGGGGAAGGGTCCGCCTCGGTCTGTAACGCCTTCAAGGCGATTGTTGCAGTGCGGCGCCAATTGTTGAAATATGACGAAATTGTACGCGCGTATGCTTTAAAAACGAGGTTTTGGTCATTGACTGAGGCCATTGCAGGGTTGGCCCGCGCCGAAGCGCTGATGGCGAAAGGGGCCTACCGCGAGGCTCACGGCCTGTGCATGGAAGCCCTCAAGGCCGACCCTGGCGAGGCCCGCGCCTGGTTCCTGCTGGGCGTGCTGGCGGCCGACCACGACAACCCCGGCCGGGCGGCCGAACTGTTCGAGCGGGCGGCGGAGCTGGCGCCCGGCGTGGCGCGCCACCACGCCCATCTGGCCCGCGCCCTCATCGCCCTCAACGAGCGTCCGCCGGCGCTGGCGGCCGCCGACCGCGCCGTCGAACTCGCGCCGACCGACGCGCTGACGCTGGACACGCTGGGCGTGGTGTTCGCCCGCGCCGGGCAGCACGCCCGGGCGCTGGACTACTTCGAGCGCGCGGCGCGCCTGGCGCCCGACAACGCCGGCTTCCAGTACAACCTGGCCGCCGCCCGCCAGTTCGCCGGCGACTTCTCCGGCGCCGAGGCGGCCTACGCCGCCGCCCTGTCGATCGATCCGGAACTGCACCGGGCCTGGTCCTCGCGCGTCCAGCTGGCCCGCCAGACGCCTGAGACGAATTTCATCGCCGAGCTGGAGGCGCTGATCGCCCGCCCGTCCGACGATCCGGATCGGGCGCTGCACCTGGGTCACGCCCTGGCCAAGTCCTGCGAAGACCTCGGCGAGCATCCGTCCTCGCTCGACTGGCTGCTGCGCGCCAAGGCGGCCAAGCGCCGCGCGGTGGCCTACGATCCGGCGGTCGACGAGGCGCTGTTCGCCGCGGCCATGGAGACCTTCACGCCGGGGACCGTCGTGAACGGCTGCCCCTCCGAGGAGCCCATATTCGTCGTCGGCCTGCCGCGGACGGGCACGACCCTGGTGGACCGCATCCTCTCCAGCCATCCGGACGTCGTGTCGGCCGGAGAGCTCACCAACTTCGCGCTGCTCCTGAAACGCGCCGCGCGCACGCCCTCGAACCTGGTCCTGGACGTGGAGACCCTCAAGGCGGCGGGCGGGCTCGACCTGGCGGCCATCGGCGCGGCCTATGTGGAGAGCACCCGTCCGCTCACCGGCTCGACGCCGCGCTTCGTCGACAAGATGCCGCTCAACGTCCTCTACGCCGGGCTCATCCACAGGGCCCTGCCGAACGCGCGCATCATCTGCCTGCGCCGCGAGCCGATGGACGCCTGCCTGTCGAACTTCCGCCAGCTCTTCGCGACCGGCTTTTCCTACTACAACTACGCCTTCGATCTGGAGGACGTGGGGCGCTACTACCTGGGCTTCGACCGCCTGGTGGCCCATTGGCGCGACGTCTTGCCGGCGGACCGCTTCACCGAGGCGGCCTACGAGGACATCGTCGCCGACCAGGAGGGGCAGACGCGCCGGCTCCTGGCGTTCTGCGGCTTGCCCTGGGACGAGCGTTGCCTGGCCTTTCACGAGAACGCGGCCCCGGTCGCCACCGCCAGCTCCGTCCAGGTGCGCCAGCCGCTCTATTCCTCCTCGATCGGCCGTTGGCGCCGCTACGGCGCGGGCCTGGAGCCGCTGCGCCGCGTGCTCGCCGCCGGCGGGGTGCTGAATGAGGGCGAGGGGCTTTCCGGCCCCTGAAGGTTCCCAAATCGGCGCGGATGCGCTAAGGCCTGCCTCGTCGTTCCAATTCGGCTTGATCATGTTCCTTTCCGCTGGCCAGCACCGCCTCTTCGAGACCGCCTTCGCGCGGCCGATGGCGATCGCCTGCGCGACCATGACCATGATGAAAATTACCCCCTCCATCGTCGGACCGGGGCGAACGCGCGCGACCTGACAACTCGCCGGCGGATCGCAAGATCAGAACCCCGCTCCAACCAGGACGCGGGGTTTTTTGTTGCGCGCCCGCCGGATCCCAACCCCCAAAGCCAAAGGATCCAGCCATGCCTTCATCTCAAGACCTTGTTCTCGACCCCTCAGCGGTCGCCAGCGCCGTCGGGCGCTTCGTCCAGGCGCTGGGCGCCCGGGCGGCCGACCGCCTGGAGGCGACCCTGTTCGCCCAGGGCGGCGTCGCGCGCCTGTTCAGCCTGGAGGACGCCGTCGCCCGCGCCTGGCCCGGCGACGTGGCCAAGGAGCTGGTCTGGTCGCGCGAAGACCTGCACGGCCGCGGGCCGGAGTTGCGCTTCCGCGCCTTCGACGCCGACGGGGCGCTGCTGGCTCAGGAGAGCTACGCGGTCGGCGCGCTCAAATCCGCGGAGCCGGCTCGTGGATGACGTTCCGAAATTTCGCTTCGTCGTCGAGTCCGATCCGGACGGCGACGCCCTCGTAAGACTGCTCGGGCCGTTCATGGTGCAGCAGGCCGCCGTGGAGACGGTCGACCATTCGGCCACCGTCCACGCCGCGCGCACCGTCATCCGCGCCTCCGGGCTGGCCGTGGGGCAGGCCGAGGCGCTCAGGACCCGGCTGCAGGGCCTGCCGTTCGTGCGTTCCGTCGGCTTCGGCTGGTGAGCCTCTAGATCGCCTGCAGGGTGAGGACCGCCTCCAGGCCGCCCTCAGGGTGGTTGCGCAGCGTCAGCGAGCCGCCGTTCCGTTCGGCCAGGGCGCGGGCGATGGTCAGGCCCAGCCCCGATCCGCCGGTTTCGCGCGATCGCGAATCCTCCAGGCGCATGAACGGGTCGAACACCGCCTCCAGCTTGTCCGGCGGCAGGCCCGGGCCATGGTCGCGGACACGCACCACCACCGTGTCGCGCTCGGCGCTCGCCGACACCTCCGCGTCGCCGCCATAGGTGAGGGCGTTGTCGATCAGGTTGGAGATGCAGCGGCGCAGCGCCTGTGGCCGGGCGCGCACGTCGGCGCCCGCGCCCTTCGCCAGCCGGGCGGTCTCGCCCGCGTCCACGGCGTCGGCCACCAGGCTTTCCAGCAGCGAGTCCAGGTCGACGCGGGCGACGGCTTCGACGGTCTGCTGGCTGCGCGCCAGGTCCAGGCCCTCGCGCACCAGGTCCTGCATCGCCGCCAGATCGGCCACCAGCCGGGCCTTCAGCGCCGGATCGGTCACCTTCTCCAGGCGCAGGCGCAGGCGGGTGAGGGGCGTCTGCAGGTCGTGGGTGATCGCCGCCAGCATCTGCGTGCGGCCGGCGACATGCTCCTGGAGCTGGGTCTGCATGCTGTTGAAGGCGCTCGCCGCGGCGGCGACCTCGGTGGGGCCGCCTTCGACAAGCGGCGCGTGATTGAGGTCCCGGCCCAGGTCGTCGGCGGCCTCGGCCAGATTGCGCAGCGGCGCGGCGGCCATCCGGGCGACGATCAGCGCCATGATGCAGACGCCGGCGGCCAGGATCGCCAGGTAGATCGGATCGAACGCGCGGCTCTCGCCCACTAGGCGCGGCGGGGTGTCGACGGCCAGGCGCAGCGGCGTTCCGTCATCCAGCTTCAGGGTGACGATCCAGCATTGCGGCGGCTCCACGCCCGGCGGCAGCTCGTTCCTGTCGGACGCGGCCTGCTGGGTGAACCTGGCGCCGTCGCGGCCCCACGAGCGGGCGCAGATGGCGAGGTCCGCGCTCGCGGCGCGCACCTGCGCCTTGGATCCCAGGCGCGTGGCCAGCAGGGCGGTGAACTCCGGATCGGTCTTGCCGTCGTCGGGCCCGGCGGGCGCCGGACGCACCCCCCGCGCGCCCTTCGCCGCCAGCCGGCCGCGCACGGGCTCGGAGGTGTTGTTGAGCGTGCTGACGAAGTCCTGGGTGCGATCGGCCGCCCGCTCCAGGTGCAGGCGGTTGAGATCGGCGCGCCGCTTGAAGTCCGCCAGGCCGAGCGCCAGGGAGGCGGACACCGCCACGCCCAGCAGCAGCACCAGGAAGATGCGGCCGGCCATGGAGGCGAAGAAGGCGGCCAGGCGGCTCATTCCAGGCTCACCGGCGCGGCCAGCACGTAGCCCTGATTGCGCACGGTCTTCACCAGGGTCGGCGCGCGCGAATCGTCGCGCAGCTTGTGGCGCAGGCGGCTGATCTGCAGGTCGACGGCCCGGTCCAGCGCCTCGCCGGGCTTCACGTCGCCCAGGGCCAGGAGCTGTTCGCGGCTCAGCACGCGGTTGGCGTGCTCCACCAGGATGCGCATCATCTTGAACTCCGCGCCGGACAGCATCACCACCCGCCCGCTCGGGTCGGTGAGGTGCCGGTGCTCGAAGTCCAGCGTCCAGCCGGCGAATCGCGCGCGCTTGGCCGACAGCGGCTCCATGTTGGCCGGCAGGGCCTGGGCCCGGCGCAGCACGCTGCGGATGCGGGCCAGGAGTTCGCGCGGCTCGAACGGCTTGGGCAGATAGTCGTCCGCGCCCATCTCCAGGCCCAGGATTCGGTCGATCGGCTCGCCCCGGGCGGTGAGCATGATGATCGGCGTCGTCGCGTTCGACCGCACCTCGCGGCACAGCGACAGGCCGTCCTCCCGCGGCAGGTTCAGGTCCAGCACGATCAGGTCGACGCCGCCGGCGGCCAGCACGCGGCGCATTTCCACCCCGTCCGCGGCGGTCGAGACGGCGTAGCCCGCCTCCGAAAGCTGCTCGGCCAGCAACTGGCGGATATCGCGGTCGTCATCGACGATCAAAAGGTGCGCTTCGGAGGCGTCCATGCGCTGGATCATGGCTGCAAACGGTAAAACGCGGCGAAATTTCTTGTGTCGAAGCCCTGTAGGAGACGCGTTCGACAAAGTCCGAAATATCTTTCCTGCATAATGACAAAGACGGACAAACCGTCGCCGCTTCTCCGCCATAGCCACGGCTCAGTCAGACCGCTCCTGCGATCGCACGCCCATCTGGACCCATGAAGTTCGACAAGCTCGACAAGCGCAAAACCCTCCTCATCGCCGTGGCCGTCCTCGTCGCGCTTGCGGCCGCCTGGGGCGTGAAGGCGATTTTCTTCCCGGCCTCGAAGGGGCCGGAAATGGCCACCG
Organism: Phenylobacterium sp.; assembly: GCF_041916435.1. Taxonomy (GTDB): domain Bacteria; phylum Pseudomonadota; class Alphaproteobacteria; order Caulobacterales; family Caulobacteraceae; genus Phenylobacterium. The sequence continues at coordinate 214,409 of NZ_JAYRZM010000007.1, forward strand.
CCGTCGCAGCCAAGGGCGACGTCGAGCAGACGGTGCTGGCCACCGGGTCGCTCGAACCCTCGACCCTGGTGAGCGTCGGCGCCCAGGTGTCCGGCCAGCTCACCTCGCTCAAGGTCGACTTGGGCCAGACGGTGAAGAAGGGCGAACTGATCGGCGAGATCGACTCGGCGCCGCAGAAGAACGCCCTGCGCACGGCCGAGGCCTCGGTGGCGAACTACACCGCCCAGCGCCTGGAAGTGCAGGCCAACCTCGCCCAGGCCGAACTGGCGCTGACGCGGCAGAAGCAGATGCTGGCCGCCGACGCCACGTCCCAGGCCGAGTACGACGCCGCCCTGGCCGCCGAGAAGGCCGGCAAGGCCCAGCTCGCCGCCCTGACCGCCCAGATCTCGAGCGCCAACGTCGCGGTTGAAACGGCCAAGATCAATCTGGGCTACACCCAGATCCGCGCGCCGATCGACGGCACGGTGGTGGCCATCGTCACCAAGCAGGGCCAGACGGTGAACGCCAACCAGTCGGCGCCGACCATCGTCAAGCTGGCCGACCTGTCGACCATGACGGTCAAGGCGGAGATCTCCGAGGCCGACGTGATCAAGGTCCACGCGGGCCTGCCGGTCTACTTCACGATCCTCGGCGATCCGGACAAGCGCTACTACGCCAAGCTGCGCGCCGTGGAGCCCGCGCCGGAGACGATCAAGACCGAAGACGACATCTCCACGACCGGCTCGTCCACCGAGGCGATCTACTACAACGCCCTGTTCGACGTGCCCAACAGCGACGGGCGGCTGCGCACCTTCATGACGGCCCAGATCAATGTCGTGCTCGCCCAGGCCAAGGGCGTGCTGACCATTCCCTCGGCGGCCGTGGGGAGCAAGGCGCGGGATGGCTCCTACCAGGTGACGGTCGTGGGCGAGGACGGCAGGCCCGCGCCGCGCCAGGTGAAGATCGGCGTCGACGATGGCTCCAAGGCCCAAGTGCTGTCCGGCCTGAACGCCGGCGACAAGGTGGTGCTCGCCCAGACGTCTTCCGCATCCGCGACGGCCGCGTCCAACGGGCCGGGCGGCCGGCGCCGCCCAGCGGGACCGTTCGGGTTCTGACCATGGCGGCTCCCCTCCTCGAGCTGAAGGATCTGCGCCGGTCCTTCCCGGCCGGCGACAGCCTGCTGACGGTGTTGAAGGACATCGACCTGACCATCGACGCCGGCGAGATGGTCGCCATCATCGGCGCGTCCGGCTCGGGCAAGTCGACCCTGATGAACATCCTGGGGTGCCTGGACCGGCCGAGCGCTGGCGTCTATCGGGTCGCCGGCGTCGACACCGCCGGCCTGTCGCCCGACGAACTGGCGGCCCTGCGCCGCGAGCGCTTCGGCTTCATCTTCCAGCGCTATCATCTGCTCACCGACCTGAACGCGGCGGCCAATGTCGAGGTGCCGGCCATCTACGCCGGGATGACGACCCAGGCGCGGCGCGAGCGGGCGAGGGGGCTTCTGGAGCGCCTCGGCCTCGGCGACCGCATGGGCCACCGGCCCAACCAGCTCTCCGGCGGCCAGCAGCAGCGGGTCTCCATCGCCCGGGCCCTGATGAACGGCGGCGAGATCGTGCTCGCCGACGAGCCCACGGGCGCCTTGGACACGACCAGCGGCGCGGAGGTCATGAAGATCCTCCGTGAGCTGAACGACGAAGGCCGCACGGTCATCATCGTCACCCACGAGCGGTCCGTCGCCGACGCCTGCGACCGGATCATCGAGATCAGCGACGGCGTGATCATCTCCGACACCCGCAAGTCCGAGCGCCCCGAGCCGGCGCCGGCGCCGGAAGCCCTGTCGCCCGCCTTCCGCCACGAGACGGCGCTGGAGGCCTACCGCTCGCGCTTCACCGAGGCCTTCCGCATGGCCGTGCTGGCGATGAACGCCCACCGCCTGCGCACCTTCCTGACCATGCTGGGCATCATCATCGGCATCGCCTCGGTGGTGTCGGTGGTCGCCCTGGGCGAGGGCTCGCGCCAGCAGGTCCTGGCCAATATCAGCGCGATCGGCACCAACACCCTGGAGATCATGCCCGGCAAGGACTTCGGCGACATGCGGTCCGGCGCCGTGCGCACCCTGGTGGTGGCCGACGCCGACGCCCTGGCCAAGCAGCCCTACGTCGACAGCGTCACGCCCATCGTTCAGACCAGCGTCACCCTGCGCTTCGGCAACGTCACCGCGTCCGGCCAGGCCAGCGGCGTGGGCGATCAGTACTTCCGCGTGCGCGGCATGGAGATCGCCCAGGGGCGGTTCTTCGACGACGCCAGCATCAAGAGCTACGCCCAGGACGTCGTGATCGACGACAATACGCGCGAGACCTTCTTCAAGGATTTCCCTGGCAGCCCGGTGGGCCAGGTGATCCTGGTCGGCTCCATGCCCGCGCGGATCATCGGCGTGGCCAAGGCGCAATCCAACAGCTTCGGCGGCGGCGGCGAGAACCTGACGGTCTATCTGCCCTACACCACCGTCCAGGCGCGCATGCTCGGCACCACCACCCTGCGCAGCGTCACCGTGCGCGTGAACGACGACACGCCGAGCGCCGCGGCCGAGGAAGGCGTGGTCAAGCTGCTGACCAAGCGCCACGGGACCAAGGACTTCTTCATCATCAACACCGACCAGATCCGCCAGACGATCACTGCGACGACCGAGACCATGACCACGCTGATCGCCGCCATCGCGGTGATCTCGCTGGTGGTCGGCGGCATCGGGGTGATGAACATCATGCTGGTGTCGGTGACCGAGCGGACCGCCGAGATCGGCGTGCGCATGGCCGTCGGCGCGCGGCAGGGCGACATCCTGCAGCAGTTCCTCATCGAGGCGGTGCTGGTCTGCCTGCTCGGCGGCGCTCTCGGGGTGCTCGCCGCGCTCGCCTTCGGCGCGGTGTTCAGCGCCTTCGGCAGCAACTTCAAGCTGGCCTATTCGGCGGTGTCGATCATCGCCGCCTTCGCCTGCTCAACCTTGATCGGGGTCGTGTTCGGCTTCCTGCCGGCCCGCAGCGCCGCGCGCCTCGACCCCGTCGCAGCCCTGGCCCGAGATTGATGCGCTCCGTTTCCCTGTCCGCCCTGATCGTCGCCGCCGCGCTCGCCGGCTGCGCCAGCACGCCCGCCGCCGACGTGAAGGGCGCGGTCGGCGCGTTTCCGGCGAGCTACGCGCACGGCGGGACCGCGGCGACGCCCGCGCCCTCGGGCGACTGGTGGGCCGCCTTCGGCGACGCCCGGCTCGACCGCGTGGTGCAGGAGGCGCTGGCCCGGAACAACAACCTGGCCGCGGCGGCGATCACCGTGCGCCGCGCCCAGCTCCAGGCCAGCCTGGCGACCGACCAGCTCCTGCCGCACGCCTCGGCGGACGGCTCGGCGTCCACCAGCCGCCAGGACGGCCAGACCACCCGTTCGGCCAGCGCCTCGGCCTCGGTGTCCTACGAGGCCGACCTGTTCGGCCGCCTGGGCGCCGAACGCAACGCCGCGCGCTGGGAGGCCAAGGCCACCGCGCAGGACCTGGAGGCCACACGCCTGGCCCTGATCGGCGAGACGCTCACCCAGTACTGGACGCTCGGCTATCTCAACGCGCGCATCGCCAGCGCCGAGGCAAGCGTCGCCTACAGCCGCCAGGTGCTGGCCCTCGTCGAGGCGCAGAAGGCCGCGGGCGCGGTCTCCGGCATCGAACTCAACGAGGCCCGTCAGAGCGTTCAGAGCCAGGAGGCCGCGCTCAGCGCCCTGGTGCAGCAACGGGTGGAGACCCGCAACGCCCTGGCCCTGCTGCTGGGCGGCCAGGCTTGGCCCCAGGACGACGAGCCCCAGGGCCTGTCGTCCGGCGCCCTGCCGGGCGTGGCCGAGGGCGTTCCCGCCGAGCTGCTTGCTCGCCGTCCCGACCTGCGCGCCGCCGAGCTTCGTCTGCGCGGGAGCCTGTCGACCGTCGATGCGTCCCGCGCCAGCTTCTATCCGCAGATCACGCTCACCGGCTCGGCCGGGGGCTCCAGCTCGTCGCTCTCCAACGTGCTGGCCGACCCGGTGACGGCCCTGGGCGTCGGCGTGACCCTGCCGTTCCTGAACTTCAACCAGCTCTCGCTGAACCTGAAGGTCTCCAAGGCCGACTACGAAAAGGCGGTGATCGACTTCCGCCAGTCGCTGCTCTCGGCCTTCGCCGACGTGGACAACGCGCTTTCGGCCCGCACCCAGCTCGACATCCAGGGCCAGCGGCTCGCGGAATCCTATGCGTCGGCCAGCGAGGCTGAGCGGCTCTACGGCGTGCGCTATCACGCGGGGGCCGTGGCGCTGCGCACCTGGCTGGACGCCCAGGAATCCAAGCGCTCGGCCGAGACCGCGCTGCTGCAGAACGATCTTTCGCGCCTGCAGAACATGTCGACGCTCTACCAGGCCCTCGGGGGCGACACGCCGTCCTCCTAGGTCACATCTTCAGCGGCGAGACGTAGCCGGTCAGCTCCAGATAGCCGCGTCCGCCCTCGGTGGTGACCGCGCCCTCCCAGTAGACCGGGCCGCCCGTGGCGCGTCCGTCCAGCTCCTGGTCGTCGAACAGGGGCGTGAGCGTCAGCCGCCGGGCCCCGCCCATCTCCAGCGTCCGCGCCACCGGATAGAGCGCTCCGGTGCCTGGAGAGCGCCAGGACCGCACCACGCTGAAACGCACGTCGCCGGGGCCGAACCGGGTGACCGCGCCGCCGGCGTCGCGCAAGGTTCCAGCCGCCCAGAGCGCATGGCCCGAGGCGTCGCGCACCTGGAACGCCATCAGCGCCGAACCGTCGTCGAAGTTGAGGCCCGTCCAGTCCCAGCCGACCGCCTTGGGGTCGAGCAGGGTGGAGGACCATTCCCGGTCCATCCAGGCCCGCCCCGTCGCCGCTTGCGCGCGGCCCTTGCGGCGCACCTCGCCGCTCACCGCCAGTTGGGGCAGGCTGTAATAGTAGCTCGCCTGGCTCGGTTCCGGCCCCTTCTGCGAATAGCCGTCCTGGCCCTCCAGCATGAGCGGCTGGGTCGGCGTCAGCGTCAGGTCCAGGTCGAAGTCCGCGCCCTTGACGATCGTGTGGAACCGCCCGTCCGGCGCGCGCTTCAGCGACCAGTCGTCCAGCACGACGTCGGCGTCGCCGGTCTTCGCTTCCGCCAGGCCGAAACCCTGCCGGGCGATCCGCTGGTCGTGGAGCAGGCGGCCGATCTTAGGGTCGCTGACGGCGGCGTGGGCGAACAGCACCTGTTTGGCCGCGAACGCGCTGGGATTGTCCTCCTCCAGCCCCGGCCGCGTCCGGAAGAAGGTCACCTGGAAGCCCAGCGGCCCATCGCGCGTGTCGAGCCAGCCGGTGACGTACCACCACTCGGTGCGGAAGGCCGGGTGAGCGCCATGATCGCGCGGGAAGACCAGCCTCGCGCCCGGCGTGACGGTCGCGAAGCCCGCGGCGGCGGGCGCCGCCTCCGCGTCCTCGGCCGGCGCTTCGATGATGCTGGGCGCGGCGCCCGCGGCGGGCGGCGACGGCGTCTTGGCCGGGCGAGGGGCGGGGGCGGGCCGGAAGACGACCGCCGCGGCGATGGCCACGGCCAGCGTCACGGTCAGGGCGTGGACCCAGGTGAAGCGGCGGCGCGGCCCGGCCATCACCAGTCCTCCCGCACGGCGCGCACGGCGTCGGCCGACAGCGCCCGCCGTCCGGCGACCAGCGCGGCGCCGGCCGCGGCCGCCACCAGCGCCGCGCCCACGCTGGCGAGCAGCGTCCACGGCAGGCGCGTCTGCATGGTCCAGTTGAACGACTGCGGGTTGACCACGTGGATCAGCACCTGGCTCATCACCAGGCCTAGGCCGATCCCGGCGACGCCGCCGACGCCGCCCAACAGCGCGCCCTCCGAGGCCAGCATGGCCACGATCTGTCCGCGCCCGACGCCGAGATGGCGGAGCATGCCGAACTCCTTGGTCCGCGCCAGGGTCTGGGCCGAGATCGTCGCGGCCACGCCGGCCAGGCCCACCAGGATGGCGATCGCTTCCAGGAGGTAGGTGACGGCGAAGCTGCGGTCGAACAGGCGAAGGGCCATCTCGCGCAGTTGCCGCGGCTGGGCGAACTGGATGCGGCCGGCGAGCCGGTCCGGCGCGGCGGCCTCCAGCGCGCTCAGCGTCGCGTCGAGCCGCGCGCCCGGCCTCAGATAGACCGCCGCGTCCGCGCGGGTCTCATCGCCGGTCAGGCGCTGGAAGTCGTCGGCGCGCATGGTGATGGCGCCGCTCTGACGGGCGTAGTCGCGCCAGACGCCGACGATCGTGGCGCGCGTGCGTCCGCCCGGGCCGATCGGCAGGTCGATCGTCTCGCCGACATGCTTGCCATAGAGCCGGGCGTAGGGCTCGGAGACCCAGACAGGCAGGGCGCCGGGCGGCGGCTGGATGAGCCTGCCCACCGCCAGCGAGTCGGCCGCGTCGCCCCAGCCGTGGGGCCGGGCGATCAGCAGCACCGGCGGGCGCTCGGCGTCCAGGCGCAGCGGCGTCATCTGCAGGAACTCGACGCGGCCCACTCCCGGCGTGGCGGCGAGTCTCGCCTGCTCGGCCGGTGTCAGCCCGCCGTCGCCGTCCTCGACCCGGATGTAGATGTCGGCGGGAAGGTATTGATTGAGCCAGTCTTCCACCGAGCCGCGGAAGCTCGCCACCATCACCGCCATGGCGATCATCAGGCTGGTGGAGGCCACCACGCCTGCCAGGGCGACGGACGCCTGGCTCGGCGCGCCCCACAGGCGCTTGACCGCCAGGTCCAGCGGCGGCGCGCCCAGGTTCAGCCGTTGCAGCGGCGCCAGCAGCGCGCGGGCCAGCCAGGGCATCGCCGCCACGCCGCCCACCAGCAACAGCGCCATGGAGACGTAGCCGAACACCGGCAGGCCGCCGACCGCGGGCAGGAAGGCCGCACCCGCGCCCAGCGCCAGGGCGGCCAGGGCGATGCGCGCGGTTGGCCGGCGGTTCGGATCGACCGCGTCGCCCAGGTTCTTCAAGGCCACGGCCGGCGGAGCGCGCCCGGCCTCTCGCGCGGGGATCAGGCTGCCCACCAGCGACGCCGCCACGCCCAGGGCGAAGAAGACCGCCGCCGCGAGGGGCGCGAACACCAGGTCGGGCCGCTCGCCGCTGAAATAGCCGCCGCCCAGGTCGCCGCCGAACACCTGCAGCGCGCCCCGCGCCAGCCCCAGGCCGAGTGCGAGGCCCAGGGCCGCGCCGACGGTCCCCACGATCAGGCCCTCGGTCAGCACCTGGGCGAGCAGGGCCCGCCGAGTGGAGCCCAGCACCCGCAGCAGGGCGAACTGGGTGCGCCTGCGCGCCACCGACAGGGACTGCGCCGAATAGACCAGGAAGCCGCCGGTCAAGAGCGCCATGAGCGCCAGCATGTCCAGGTTCACACGGTAGGCGCGCGAGAGATTATCCGAGGCCCGCGCGTCGCTGCGGCTGTCGGCGAGCTGGGCGTCGGCGGGCAGCATCGCCGTGATCGCCGAACGGACGCGCGTGGCGTCCGCGCCTTCGGCCAGGCGCAGGTCGACCCGATCGATCCGGCCGAGCCGTCCGAACCGCCACTGGGCTTCGGCGATGTCGATCACCGCCAGGTTCTGGCCGTCGCCCGCGCCCGGCAGGGCGCCGGCCACGCGGAAGGCGTGGGTGCGGCCGTTGGCGCTGAGCGCCAGGGTCGAGCCGATCTTCGCCCGGCTCTTCGCCATCAGCGCGGGGGAGACGAGCACGCCGTCCGCGCCGAAGACGCCCGCCACGCGCCCGCCGCTCGCCAGGCTGGGCGTCACCTGGGCCGCGCGCAGCGCGTCCAGCCCGACCAGGGTGAGCGAGACCCCGCCCGGCGCGGCGGCCTTCAACTCCACGACCGGGCTCGCCGCCGCCACACCCCCGGCGCGGGCCAGGCGCGGATAGAGGCGCTCGTCGAAGCCGCCGGGAGAGACGGCGCGCACGCGCAGGTCCGCTTCGCCGTTCACCGCGCGCACGGCCCGGCCGAACTCGTTCAGCGCCGAGGCGTTGATCAGATGCACGGCGAAGCCCAGGGCCACGCCGATGGCGATGGCCAGGGCGGCCGTGACGACGCGGCCGGGATGCGCGCGCCATTCGCCGGCCGCCATCCAGCGGGCCGCCAAGCTGGCCGAGCCCTCAGCCATCGTGCGCGACCAGTCCTTGCGCGCCCAGGGTCAGCCGCCGGTCGGCCACGGCGGCGGCGCGCTCGGAGTGGGTGACCAGCAGCACCGCCGCGCCCGACGCGCGAGCCTGGTCGGTGAAGACCCGCAGGATGCGCTCGGCGGTCTGCGGGTCGAGGTTGCCGGTGGGCTCGTCGGCCAGGATCAGGCCCGGACGGTGCGCCAGCGCGCGGGCGATCGCCACGCGCTGGAGTTCGCCGCCGGAAAGCTGGGCGGGAAAGTCGTGTCCGCGTCCGGCCAGGCCGACGGCCTCCAGCATCTCCCCGGCGCGGGCCAGGGCGCGGTCGCCCGGGCTTCGCTGCAGCACCAACGGCAGGGCCACGTTCTGCGCCAGGCTCAGGTGCGGCAGGATGTGGAAGGCCTGGAAGACGAAGCCGATGCGGTCGCGGCGCAGGCGGGTGCGCGCGTCGTCGTCGAGCGTCGCCAGATCGGTCCCGTCGATCGCCACCACCCCGGCGTCGGCGGCGTCGAGGCCGGCGATGAGGTTGAGCAGGGTCGACTTGCCGGCGCCGGATTCGCCCATCACCGCCACGAACTCTCCGGCCGACAGGTCCAGCGCCAGACCGTCGAACAGCACCCGCCCGCCCGGCACGCTCTTTCTCAGGCCGCGCAGCGAAAGAACGGGCGAGGCGGCGGATGCGGGCGCGGCGGACATGGGGGCAATGTAGCGCCCGCCGCGCCGGAGGCGAGGGGCGAGCGCGGCCTATTCGGCGGGCGCCGGCCGGGCGCGCTGGTTGTAGAGCAGCTTGCGGCGGCGCGCCTGCTCCTCGGGCGTGATGGAGGCCGGATCCTCCGGCTCGCCCGCCGTCACGGCCATGCCGCGCTGCAGGGCGGGACGTTCGGACAGCTCCTCAAACCAGCGCTTGAAGTATTTGAATTCGCCCAGGTCTATGCCCTGCTGCTTCCAGCCAGCCGTCCACGGATAGGAGATCATGTCGGCGATCGTGTAGTCGTCGCCGGCGATGTAGCGGCGGTCGTAGAGGCGGTTGTTCAACACGCCGTAGAGCCGGTGGACCTCGTCGTTGAACCGCCGCTGGGCGTAGCTCTGGTCGCCCATCTCCGGCGGAACCCGGCTGAAGTGGCCGCGCTCGCCGGACTTCGGACCCTGGTTGGCCATCTGCCACATGACCCACTGGGTCACCTCGTACTTGCCGCGCAGATCCTGCGGCCAGAAGCGCCCGGCCTTCTCGGCCAGGTACATCATGATCGCGCCGCTCTCGAACACGCTGATCGGCGCGCCGCCGCCCGTCGGCTCGGTGTCGACCATGGCCGGCATGCGGTTGTTCGGTCCGATCTTCAGGAAGGCGTCGGTGAACTGATCGCCCCGGCCGATGTTCGCCGGCACGATGCGGTAGGGCATGCCCAGTTCCTCCAGGAGGATCGTCACCTTCTTGCCGTTGGGCGTCGGCCAGTAATGCAGCTCGATCATGGGAAATGGCTCTTTTGCTGAAATGAAAGCCTAAGATTGGGGTGCGGCGGTTGGAGCGCAGCCCGCACACGCCTTCGTGTTCGCCTTGGCGCGAGCGGCGCCCTAATGGCCGGCGTCGGGGCCGGGCTCCGAGAGCGGCGCCGGGCGGCAGAACGGCACGATCAGCAGCGCCAGGAAGAAGACCCAGGCCATCAGGCGGAACGTGTCGTCGAAGGCCAGGGTCAGCGCGTTGCGCCCCACCACGCCCGAGAACTGGGCGCGCGCCATCTGGAGCGCCATGGCCGGGTCGGGCGTCAGCTCTCCGGCGTGCGCGGCGAGCGCGCTCAGGGCCTCGCCAGCCGCCTGGGCGTTGTCGGCCATGGCCTCGCCGATGCGCAGGGCGTGGGCGCGGCCGAAGTCCTGCAGCCAGGTGTTGACCACGGCGATGCCGATCGCGCCGCCAAGGTTGCGCATCAGGTTGAAGAGGCCCGAGGCGTAGCGCAGCTCGGCCGCCGCCACCCCGTTCAGCGCCATGCCCACGGCGGGCACGATGCACAGAAGGATGGCGAAGCCGCGCACGGCCTGCGGCGCGAAGAGCTGCCAGAAGCCCCATTCCGGGCCGATGTAGGAGAAGAGCCACAGGCCCGTGGCGAACAGGCTGAAGCCGGCTGTGATCAGGATCCGCAGGTCGATCTTCTGCGACAGGCGGGCCGCCAGCGGGGCGGCGAAGGCCATGGTCAGTCCGGCGACGAACACCGTCGTGCCGATCTCCAGGCTCGAATAGCCGCGCACCCGGCCCAGGAACACCGGCGTCAGATAGGTCGCCGAATAGAGCCCGAAGCCGATCACTAGGTTCAGCACGCAGGCCATGACGAAGGTGGGCCGGCGGAACGGCGTGAGCTTCAGCACCGGCATGGTCGAGAAGAACGACCGCTCGAAGAAGACGACCGCGCCCACCACCGAGAGCCAGGCCGCGGTCGCCACGCCGACGTCGCCGAACCACTCGTGGCGCGGGCCTTCCTCCAGCACGTATTGCAGCCCGCCGAGGAAGACGGCGAGGGCGGCCACGTGCAGCCAGTCGATGCGCTTCAGCATGGTCGGCTGGGCCGCGTCGATCTTGCCGAGCAGGGGCAAGAGGGTCGCCACCGCCACGCCGGGGATGATGTTCATGAAGAACAGCCAGCGCCAGCTCGCCACCTCGGTGACCCATCCGCCGACGCTGGGGCCGAGGGTGGGGGCGAGGGTGGAGACCATGCCCAGGATCGCCGGGATCATCGCCCGCCTCGGGCCCTCGAACAGCGCGTAGCCGGTGGCGAACACGGTGGGCACCATCGCCCCGCCGACAAACCCCTGGATGGCGCGGAAGGCGATCATCGAATTGATGTCCCAGGCCAGGCCGCACATCAGGCTGGAGAGGGTGAAGAGCGCGGCCGAGGCGGTGAACAGCCAGCGCGTGGAGATCGCCTGCGACAGGAAGGCGGCCAGCGGGATCATGACGATCTCGGCCATCAGATAGGCCGTCTGCACCCAGGCGATCTCATCAGGGCCGGCCGACAGGCCCGCCTGGATCGAGTTCAGCGAGGCCGCCACGATCTGGATGTCCAGGAGGGCCATGAACTGGCCGAACGCCATCAGGCCGAAGATCAACAGCTTGCGCCGCTCGGGCAGGGCGGCGGGCGGGAGGAGGGGCTCGGTCATCGGAAAATCCGCAGGGGCAGGGGTTCACGCCGCAGCGTGGATCATTATATGATAGTCATCATATTATTTGGAAGGGCGCGATGCGCTACGACGAAAACCACAAGGCCGAGACGCGAAAGAAGGTGGTGCGCGCCGCCGCCGCGGCGGTCCGCGCACGCGGGCCGGACGGCGTCAGCGTGGCCGACATCATGGGTGAGGTCGGCCTCACGCACGGCGGCTTCTACGCCCACTTTCGCTCCAAGGACGCGCTGCTGGCCGAGGCGGTGCGCGAGGCGTTCAGCCAGAGCCGCAAGCGCATGCCGCTGTTCGACGACGGCCTGTCGGACGAAGAGGCGCTGTCGGCCTTCGTGGACCGCTACGTCAGCGCCACGCACCGCGACCATCCGGAAAGCGGCTGCGCGATCGCCGCCCTGTCGTCCGACGTACCGCGCCAGGGCGCCGTCGTCAGGCAGGCGTTCGACGCCGGCGTGAAGGGCTTGATCGGCTCCATCGCCCGCCGGCTGGCGAGCGCGCCGGCCGAGGATCGCGAGGGGCTCGCCGGCTCCCTGCTGGCGGAGATGTCGGGCGCGGTGTCGCTCGCCCGCGCCATGTCCGATCCGGCCGTCTCCGACGAGTTGCTGGCGCAGTCGCGCCGCCGCATCAAGGCCCGCATGGGCCTGCCGCAAGACCTTATCGACAGGACCACCGCATGACCGACGTCGTCGACACCCAGGCGCTGAGCGGCCTGGAGCAACTGCGCGCCGCCTTCGAGCGCGGCGGCTATTCCCGCGGGATCGGCCGCACCCTGAAGTTCCAGGCCCTGGAGCTCGAAGAGGGGCGGGTGGTCTTCGGCGGCACGCCCGACGAGGACGCCTATAATCCCATCGGCACGGTCCACGGCGGCTACGCGGCGACCTTGCTCGACTCCGCCGTGGGCTGCGCCGTCCATTCGCGGCTGAAGGCGGGGCAGGGCTACACGACCCTGGAGCTCAAGGTCGCCTATCACCGCGCCATGACCAAGGACACCGGCCCGGTGCGGGCCGAGGGCGTGGTCACCCATCTGGGCCGCCGCGCCGCCTTCGCCGAGGGACGGCTCACCGACGAGCAGGGCCGCCTGATCGCCTCGGCGACCTCCACGCTTCTGGTGTTCGACCGATGACCGCCGCCGTCGTCGAACGTCTCGCGCCGTCCGAGGAGGCCCGGCCGGCCAAGACGGCGCCGCGCCGCCGGCTGCCTGGGCGCGCGATCATCGTCCTGGCGCTCGCCGCCGTCGCCGCGGCCGGCGGCGGTCTTTGGCTGCGCGCGGCCAAGGCGTCGGTCAGCACCGACAACGCCTATCTGAAGACCGATTCCACCTACGTCGCCCCGCGCGTCCGCGGCCTGGTGGCGCGGGTGCTGGTCAGGGACAACCAGATGGTCCGCGCCGGCCAGCCCCTGATCGAACTCGATCCGGAGGAGTACGCCGCCCAGGTCGCCGCCAGGCAGGGCGATCTCGCCATGGCCGACGCCGCCGTCCGGTCGGCTCAGGCCGCGCTGGCGCGTCTGGGCGCGGAGAACGCTCTGGCCCACGCCGGCGTGCGTGAAGCCGAGACGACGATCACGGCGGGCGATGCGGAGTCCGCCCGCGCCGAGGCCGATTGGAAGCGCTACGAAGCCCTGCTGCGGACCGGCGCGGTCGCCCGCAGCGCCGCCGACCGCGCCCGGGCCGAGGCGATCAGCGCCCAGGCGGCGGCCGAGCGCAATCGCGCCGCCCTGGCGGTCAGCCGCAACCAGGCCGCCGTCACCGAGAGCCGCCGGGCCGAGCTCGTCGCGGCGGTGGCCCAGGCCGAGGCCGCCCGAGACCGCGCCCAGGCCGCCCTGGACCTCGCCCGCCAGGACCTCACGCATGCGGTGATCCGCGCGCCCGTGGACGGCGTGGTCGGCGACCGGCGCGCCAATCCGGGCGACTATGTGCAGCCGGGCACACGGCTGCTGACCCTGGTGCCGATGAACACCCTCTACGTCACCGCCAACTTCAAGGAGACCCAGACCGCGCGCATGCTGAAGGGCCAGCCGGCCAAGGTGCGCATCGACGCCCTGCCGGGCGTGGCGTTCAAGGCCAGGGTGGACAGCTTCGCGCCGGGTTCGGGCTCCGAGTTCGCCCTGCTGCCGTTCGAGCCGGGCACGGGCAACTTCACCAAGATCGTCCAGCGCATCCCCGTGCGCCTGCGTTTGGAGCCGGGTCAGGCGGGGCTGGAGCGGTTGCGGCCGGGGCTGTCGGCCAGGGTCACCGTGGCGTTGCGCCAGGCTCCGGCGCCTTGACGATCTGGCCGCCCTTCATGACCAGCACAACGCGCCGCACGGCCGAGATGTCGGTGGTGGGGTCGCCCTGAACCGCGACCAGATCGGCGAGAAGGCCCTTCTCGATGCGGCCCAGCTTGCCCTCCAGCCGCAGGATCTTGGCGTCCACGGCCGTGGCGGCCAGCAGGGCCTCGGCCGGGCTCATGCCGTCCTTGACCATCCACTCCAGCTCGCGGCCGTTGTCGCCGTGGCGGAAGACGCCGACGTCCGAGCCCGATCCGATCGTCACGCCCAGCTTCATCGCCAGACGGAACGCCCGCTCGGCGTTGGCCATCGACGGCGTGGCGGGCGAGACGCCGGCCACGTAGTGCTGGAAGTAGGATGAGGTGGCCTCTGGAGCCGTGAGCGTGGGGATCAGGGCGACGCCCTTCTGCGCCATCAGCCGGAAGGTGGTTTCCGATCCGCCATAGCCGTGCTCGATGGTGTCCACGCCCGCCAGCACCGCGCGGCGCATGCCTTCGTCCGAGGCGGCGTGGGCGGCCACCGGCCGGCCCAGATCGTGGGCGGTCGTCACCAGGGCCTTCAATTCGTCCAGCGAAAAGGTGGCGACGGTCTCGCCGCCGGCGCCCACGCGATAATCCGCATAGACTTTGATCCAGTCCGCCCGCGCGGCGGCCTGCTCGCGAACCGCGCGCGTCACTTCGTCCACGCCGCTGGCTTCCTGCGCGCCTTGCGGCAGGTCGGCGATCGCATAGGCCTTGCGCGAGGGCGCGTAGGCGCCGGTCGCGACGATGGCCCGCGTGGCCACCACGAGGCGGGGCCCTGGAACGATCCCCTCGTCGATCGCGCGCTTGAGGCCGACATCGGCGACGCCTGCGCCCTCGGTGCCCAGGTCGCGTTCGGTGGTGAAGCCCGCCTCCAGCGTGTCCCTGGCCTGGCGCACCGCCCGCGCGGTCCGGTAGGCGAGCGGCTCCTTCAGGACCTGATCGTCCCAGACCGTCTCGTTGTACGGGTGCAGGAACAGGTGGCTGTGCGCCTCGATCAGGCCCGGGATCAGGGTCGCGCCAGGCAGTTCGATGACGCGGGCCCCGGCCGGCGCGGCGATGTCCGGCCCGACCGCGGCGATCGTCTCGCCATCCACCAGCACGGTCCAGCCGGCGTGCGCCTGGCGGTCGTCGGCCGTGAAGACCCGGTCCGGGCGAAGAAGGATGGGCGCGGCGCGCGCGGGCGCGGCCAGCAGGGCCAGGGCGACGAGGGCTGAGAGGATCTTCATGGCGCCACTATCGGCGGGGCCGGCGCCGCGCGCCAGTTCCCGTCGCCGAGCGCGCGGCGGCGCCGTTCGCCGCCCTCCGCTGCGCAAAACCGCCGCGCTCGCGCCGGCTGGGCGCTTTGGGCGCCTTCTTGCGCGGCGTTGCGGCCGTTTCTCACATGTTCATTACAGTTTTGTCAGACGGCCGACGGGTTTGAGTATACTTTGACCTACTCTAGACAAATCGCGTTGTTCTGTTGGGTGTGAGAGCAGCGATGCGGGGCGCAGACGGGTGAAGGCGGCGAGCCGTCAGGATATTGAGCGCGCGGGGCGTGGCCTTGAGCGCGCTTCCACAGGCGATGTGCAAAACGAAGCTTGGCGCTTGGCGCTGCGCGACATCGGCAACGATCTGTCGAACTTTCACATTCTGAAATATGCTGGCCGGGTCGACGGTTACCTCGCCACGTCGAAGAACTCCGGAACCCATTGGCTGCGCTTCATTTTGAGCGCGGCGATCGCCCACCGGCTGGGCCTGCCGGCGCCGGAGCGGTCCAGCGGGCCCGACAGCGACACCTTCATCGGCCACCCACGCCACCGGAAGATTCATGCGAACGCCCCGCGGATCGGCTCGTCGCACAATATTCCGTCCCGCCTGGTGACGCTGCTGGCGGGGCTGGGGCTCATGCGGTTGCCCCCCACCGTGGTGCTGGTGCGCGACATCCGCGAAGCGCTCCTGTCCTATTACGTGAAGTGGCGCGAGCCCTACGGCCTGGGCGAGCTTTCCGACTTCGTCCGCCGGCCGGCGCCGGGACGGCGCAAGGTCGAGGACCTGTGGTGGTTCGTCCGCTTCTTCAATCGCTGGGGCGGACTGGCCAGGGCCACGCCCGAACGCGTGCTGGTCGTTCGGTACGAGGACGTTGAATACGATCCGGCCACCTGGATCCGGCGAATCTGGGCGCACTGGGGCGTCGAACTCGCCGACGCCGATGTGCAGGCGGCCCTGGCCGTGTCGTCCCGCCAGGTGCTGGCGGCGCGCCTGGACCCCGAGCATGGCGAGGCGGTGGTCTCCGACGCCGGGGCGAGGGCGGCCGTGCGCCTGTCTGCGGCGGACGAGGCCGAGGTCCAGCGTGTCCTGGACGGCCATTTGATCTCGAGTTTCGGCTACAGCGGCCCGGCGTCCCTTCCGCGGATTCGGCGGCAGGTGCGGGCCTCTCCGTCGCGCCGAGCCGGATCGACCGCGCTCTAGGGCGTGAAAGGCGGGCGGAACTGAAGGCGTCAGGTCGGGCGGCCGAGCGCCAGGGCCACGGCCTCGCGCGGCGAGCGGGCGCGGCGCAGATCGGCGGCCAGCCGCCCCCATTCGTGGAACGCGATGGCGAACGGGTTCTTCGAGCCGACCGGATGGGTCAGGCCATAGCGCAGCGGCTCCTCATCGGGCGCCTCGGCGAAGGTGCCGAACAGCCGGTCGAAGACGATCACCACGCCGCCGAAGTTCTTGTCCAGCAGGCTCGGGTTGGAGGCGTGATGCACCCGGTGGTGCCGCGGCGTGTTCAGCACCCATTCCAGGGGACCGAGCCGTCCCACCGCTTCGGTGTGCAGAAAGAACTGGTAGTGCAGATCGAGCGCCATCAGTCCCAGGACCATCAGCGGATTGAAGCCGGCCAGGATCAGCGGGACGAACATCAGCCACGCCCCGGAGATCAGGCTGGTCCATCCCAGCCGGATGGCGGCGGGCAGGGTGAACTCCTCGGCCGAGTGGTGCACCGAATGGGTCGCCCACATCCACCGCACGGTATGGCTGAAGCGGTGCTGCCAGTAGTAGGCGAACTCCACCGCCATGAAGGCGGCGATCCAGGTGCGCCAGTCGTCGACCGGCCAGTGCACCGGCGCGATGCGCCATAGGGCCGCGTAGATCGCGCCGAGCGCGGCGATCGAGACCGCGCCGGCCGCCAGGTTGCCCGCCGCCACGCCGAACGAGGCGGCGGCGGCCCATCCGTCGTAGCGGCGGCGGGCGAACGCCAGCCGCCAGACGATCTCCAGCGCGATGGCCGCCAGCATCACCAGGCCGAAGCCTTTCGGACGTCCGAGGAACTCCATCGCGCGGCCTCCGCTCAGTAGCCCCTGGCGCGCTGGGCCGTGTCCCGCAGGGCGGCCAGCTCGGCCTTGTCGATCGCGCCGTCCTGGTTGGTGTCGGCCATGTCGAAGACCGGCGCCGGGCCGGTGGCGAACTCCTGGCGGCTGATGCGGCCGTCCCGGTTGGTGTCGAGCCGGCCGAAGATGTCGGGCTCGCGGCTGGCGATAAGCCGCTGGGCCATGCCCTGGCCCATGTCGGATTGGGTGATGTAGCCGTCGTGGTTGCGGTCGAGCCGGTCGAAGTTCTTGGCGCGCATGTCGATGAACTCGGCGCGCGTGACCCGGCCGTCGTGGTTCACGTCGGCGCGGGCGATCATCACGTCGGGAGAGGGGCCGGCGGCCATCATGCCGGCGGAGATGAGGGCGGCGATCATGTCTTCAGGTCCGTCATGGAGGGAACAGGGGGCGTCCCCGGCGTGTTGGGGACCGGCCGGGGACGCCTGGGTTGAAACGCCGGGTGGTCTCGGCGTTTCGGGGGGCTCAGTAGGAGGTCGTGCGCGTGCTCGAGGTCGTGCGCCCGTTGCTCGTGGAGGTGTCGCGGGTCACCACGCGGCCGTCCTCGGTGTAGGACACGTCCTTGTCGACGGTGGCCGAGGCGCCGTTGGCGTTGGTGTAGGTGCTTTCGCGGGCGTGGCCGTCGTCGGTGGCGTAGACCGTGCCCCAGGTGGACTGGCTGCCCCCGGCCGCGCCGGTGCGTGCGCCCGAGTAGCTGACCGAGCCGTCGCCGTTGGCCGTGGCCGAGCCGCTGCGGGTGGCGGTGGCGCCGTTGTTGTAGGTGCGGCTGGTGGAGCCGGTGTAGGCGCCGGGCGTGCGCGTGCCGGTGTGCTGCGAGGTGTAGCCGGCGCCGTAGGCGCCCTGAACGGCGCGGCTGCGCGTGCGGGTCTGGGCCTGGGCGGCGTCGAGGGCGGTCAGGGTGAAGAGGGCGGCGACGGCGGCGACGCCGATCGCGGTCTTGGAGCGGGAGAGGGACATGGGGTCGGTTCCTTCGCAGGGCTGAAGTTCGCGTGGGGTCCGTCTGGACGCTGACCACCCTCGATCCCTGCTGTAAGGCGGCCATGTCCCAGCCGCTTCGCTTCGTATCAAAGTGTATCCGGCGCACGGCCGCGCTTCCTCGCCGCCCGGAAATCCGCCAGCTTCCACCCATGACCGAAGGCACGCTCATCGCCGTCGTCGAGGACGATGCGGAAATCCGGGCCCTTGTGACGGGGCTCTTGAGCCGCGAGGGCTTCGAGGTGGCCGCCTGCCCGGACGGCGGGGAGCTGGACCGGGTGATGGCCCGGCGGCGGGTCGACCTCGTCCTGCTCGACCTGATGATGCCCGGCGAGGACGGTCTTTCCATCTGCCGCCGGCTGCGCGCGGCCGGCGACGTCCCGGTGCTCATGGTCACCGCCAAGTCCGACGACATCGACCGGGTGGTGGGTCTTGAACTCGGGGCCGACGACTATCTCGGCAAGCCCTTCAATCCGCGGGAGCTTCTGGCCCGCGTTCGCGCGATCCTTCGGCGCACGCGCGAGGCCCATCGGGTGCCCGCCGCGCCGCAGCCGGCCGTCTATCGCTTCGCCGGCTGGTCGCTGGACGCGGGCTCCCGGGCGCTGGCGGATCCGGACGGCCATCCCGTCGAGCTCACCGGCGGCGAGTTCGACCTGCTGATGGCTTTCCTGACCCACCCGCAGCGGGTGCTGAGCCGCGATCAGCTCCTGGACTGGACGCGCGGCCGCAGCGCCGAGCCCTATGATCGCGCGATCGACGTGCAGCTCTCGCGCCTGCGCCGCAAGCTCGGCGACCGCTCGGACTCGCCGACCTTCGTGCGCACCGTGCGCGGCGGCGGCTATCTGTTCGCGCCGCAGGTGGAACGCGGCTAGTGCCCGCGCTGATCGACAACATGGCGACGCGGATCGCCGTGATCCTGCTGGCCGGGCTCGTGGCGCTGCAACTCGTCATCGGCGCGGTGATGATCCTGCCGGCCGGCAAGGATCGCGGCGGCCTCTTCCAACTGCCGTCGCCGACCGAGGCCCTGGCGATCGTCGAGGCGATCGAGGCCAGCCCGCCCGAGGCCCGCCCCCTGATCGCCCGCGCGGTTTCCAGTTCGGCGATGATCGTGCGGCTGGAGCCGCAGTTTCCCGTCGACGCCGGCACGCGCAGCTTCCAGCCGTCGCCCCGCCGGCTGCTGTTCGCCCGCTACCGCGACGCCATGGACGGCCGCGCCTTCATGATCCAGGTCCAGCCGGGGGCCTATTTGCACGCCATCGCCGCGCCGGACGGGCGCCTGGTGGCCGAGGGGCCGGTGCGCATGCTGGTGCGCCTGCGCACCGGCGATGTGCTGGTCATGGAGCGCACGGCGCCGGCCGCCCTGCGCCGCTTCGTCAGCCGCTCGGCGATGCTCGCCGCCCTCGGCGGCCTGATCCTGATCGCGATGCTTTGGCTGGGCATCCGGCGCACCGCCCGGCCGGTGGAGCGCCTCGCCGGCGCCGCGCGCCGCCTGGCCGACGACCTGCGCGCGCCGGACCTGCCGATCGAGGGGCCGCGCGAGATCCGCGACCTGTCGATCGCCTTCAACGAGATGAAGCACACGATCCGCGGGCTGGTCGACGACCGCACGCGCATGCTGGCCGCGATCGCCCACGACTATCGCACCTATCTGACGCGCCTGCGCCTGCGCGCCGAGTTCATCGCCGACGAGGAACAGCGCGGGAAGGCGGTGGCCGACCTGGACGAGATGGGGCTGCTGCTCGACGACACCCTGGCCTTCGCCGGCGCCGCCACCGCCGAGCGCGCCCAGGCGCCCCCTCTCGACGTGTCCGCCGAGTTGGTCCGGATGGTCGCGGCGCGCGCCGAGATGGACGAGCCGGTCGCCTTGTGCGCCGCGAAGCCGGGGCTGCAGGCGCGCGTCGCGCCGCTCGCCCTGCGCCGCATGCTCGCCAACCTCGTCGACAATGCGATTCGTTACGGCGGCATGGCGCGGCTCTACGCCGGGCCCGAAGGCGACTGGGTCGTGGTGCGCGTCGAGGACGAGGGGCCGGGCATTCCGCAGGCGGCGCTGGACCGGCTGGTCAAGCCGTTCGAGCGGCTGGAGGAGTCTCGCCAGCGCGGGGACGGCGGCGCCGGCTTGGGCCTGGCGATCGTCGCCGCCCTGGCCGAGAGCCAGGGAGGGCGGCTGAAGCTCTCGAACCGCCCGCAAGGCGGCTTGTGCGCCGAGATCCGCCTGCCGCGCGCCTGACGGCTCCCATCGACAGAGCGCGCGGCGCTGTGTATGGGCCTGCCATGCGGTCGATGCGCGACATGACGCGGCTGTGGGCGTCCTGCGCCTTTGCGCTGGCGTGTCTGGCGCTTGGCCTGCGCATCCTGGCGCCGCCGGGCTTCATGGTCGCCGCGCCCGACGAGGGGCGCAGTTCGCCCATCGTGATCTGTACGGGCCACGGCCCGCAGACCCTCCATCTGGACGATCAGGGCCGCCCGCTGCCGGCCGACGACGACCGGTCGTCCGGGCACGGGCCGTGCGTGTTCGCCGCCGTGGGGCCGGCCCTGGCCGGACAGCCGCCGCTGCTGGCCGCCGAGGTCGTCTACTGGCGCGCCGCGGCGCCGGGTGCGCTGGCCGCCGACGTCCGGCCAGGCGCGGGCCTCAGCGCGCCTCCGCCGCCGCAGACCGGTCCGCCGCGCTTCGCCTGATCTGACCGCCGCCTCCACGGAGGCGCGCCTTCACACGCGTGCTCGGCGCGCGCCATCCGATTCCAATTCAGGACCTCGAACCATGCTTCGTCGCGATCTCATCGCCTTTGGGGCCGCCATCGCCCTGTTCGCTTCCGTTCCCGCCCTGGCCAGCGGCCAGAAGGCCGGCGCCATCGAAATCCAGCATCCCTGGGCCAGGCCCACGCCTCCCGGCGCGCCGACGGGCGGCGGCTACCTGACCCTGGTCAACCACGGCTCGACGCCGGATCGGCTGCTGGGCGGCTCCACCCCCGTGGCCGACCGGCTGGAGGTGCATGAGATGTCCATGCAGGGCTCGATCATGCGCATGCGCAAGCTCGACGACGGCGTGGCGATCCCTGCCAACGGGACCGCCGAGCTGAAGCCCGGCGGCCTGCACATCATGCTGATCGGCCTGAAGAAGCCGCTCAAGCTCGGCGACCGCGTGCCCGCCAAGCTCCGGTTCGAAAAGGCCGGCGAGGTGGCCGTCGAGTTCGTTGTGCAGAACCCGCCCATGCCCGGCGCCGCCCGCAAGCGCGAGGGCATGTAAGATGTTCAAGGGAATGGCCGTCTGGATCGGCGGCGTCGCCGTCGCCGTGATCGTCGCCCTGGGCGCGGTGTTCATCTTCGCGCGGGGAGGGGAGGCGCCCAAACCTTCCTCGATCTCCATGCCGGCGGGCGTCCAGCTCGTCGACACCAAGGGAAAGCCGTTCACCGCGCAGGATCTCAAGGGCAAGCCGACCGCGGTGTTCTTCGGCTTCACCTACTGTCCTGAAGTGTGCCCGACGACGCTTGTCGACATCGGTCGTTGGCTCGAGGCGCTCGGCAAGGACGCGGACAAGCTCAACGTGGTGTTCATCTCGGTGGATCCCGAGCGCGACACCCAGAAGCAACTCGCGCTCTACCTGTCCTCCTTCGATCCGCGGATCCGCGGCGTCACCGGCACGCCGCAGGCCATCGCCAAGGTCGCCAAAGGCTTTCGCGTCTACTACCGCAAGGTTCCGACCGGCGGCGGCGAATACACCATCGATCACTCCTCGGCGGTCTATCTGATGGACGCCGACGGCCGCTTCGTGGAGCCCATCGGCTACGGGGAGACGCTGGACCGCGTGCTTCCCAAGCTGCGCGCCGTGATCGGCGCCTAGGCCAGGAGCGAACGGGGGCGGGGCGGTCGCCGGACCGCGCCCGCCCTCGTTCGCGCCGGCGCCCGAGGAAGCGGCGACGAACGCGGCGCCGCGACCCGTTCACCGTCATGGTCAGGCTTGCCGCTTCCCTCGACCGGCCGCCCCGCTAGGTTGGCGTGCGGATCTAGCGGAGAACACCCATGCCCCTGACCTTGCGCGTCCTGCTGGGCCTCGTCGCCGGCCTGGCGCTGGGCGTCGTCTTGCGCGCGACCGGATTTTCCGGCCTCGACCGGCTGGTCGCCGTGGCCGATCCCATCGGCGGGCTGTGGCTCGATGCGCTGCGCATGACGATCGTGCCGCTGGTCTTCTCGCTGATCGTCACCGGCATGGTTTCGGCGCGGGGGGCGGCGTCGCGGGGCGGCGGAGCGGCGCGGGCGCTTGGGCTGTTCGCGGTCCTGCTGCTGGCGGCCGCCACGGTCAGCGCCCTGGTTGTTCCGCTGGTGCTTCAGGCCTGGCCGGTCCCGGCTGAGGCGGCGAAGGGCCTGAGGGAGGCGATCGGCTCGGCCGGCCCGGCGCCGTCGGCGCACTTGCCCCCGCCGGGCGACTGGATTCGCAGCTTCATCCCGACCAACCCGGTCAAGGCCGCCGCCGACGGCGCCATGGCGCCGCTGGTGATCTTCGCCGTGCTCTTCGCCCTGGCCGCCTGCCGCATCCCGGAGGAGGGGCGCTCGCGCCTCGCCGGCCTGTTCGAAGCCCTGGGCCAGGCCATGCTGGTGCTCGTCGGCTGGGTGCTGTCGGTCGCGCCCGTCGGCGTCTTCGCCCTGGCCGTGAGCGTCGGCGCGCGCGCTGGCCTCGGCGCGGCGGGCGTCGTGGGCCACTACCTGGTGATCCTGTCGGGCGTCTCGATCACCATGACCCTGCTGCAGTACCCGCTGGCGGCGGTGGCGGCCAAGGTCGCGCCTTGGCGCTTCGCCCGGGCCGCGGCCACGGCCCAGGTCACCGCCTTCTCCACCCAGTCGTCGATCGCCTCCCTGCCGGCGATGCTGCGCGGCGCAGTTTCGTTGGGCGTTTCGAACGCGACGGCCGACGTGGTGCTGCCGCTGGCCGTGTCGCTGTTCCGCATCAGTAGCCCGCCGGCGAACCTGGCCGTGGCCCTCTATATTGCGTCGGTCTACGGGATCAGCCTGGCCCCAGGTCAGGTCGCCGTCGCGGTGGTCGTCGCCGCCGTGGTCAGCCTCGCCGCCGTAGGTTTGCCCGGCCAGACCACCTTCTTCACCACCATCGTGCCGATCTGCCTGACGCTGGGCGTGCCGCTGGACCTGCTGCCGATCTTCCTGGCGGTCGAGACCGTCCCCGACATCTTCCGCACCGTCGGCAACGTCACCGCCGATCTGGCGGTCACGGCCATCGTCGGGCGGCGGCCCGCCCAGCCCTAGTCGAAGCGCACGCCGAGCCGCTGCAGGCCGCCGAACAGGCGCTGCAGGCTCGCGGCGTTGGTCCGCCGGTGCTTCACGACCGGATCCGACAGCAGCGTGGCCGCCGGGACGTAGATGCCCGACCCGTCGCGCAGGCATACGCCCCGCTCCATGAGCGCATTGACGCGTCGGCGGGTCGTCTCGAACGACATGCCGAGGTCCTTGGATAGCGCGTGCACCGTCAGCCGCCGCCGCTCGCTGTCCGGCGCCACGGTCTGCGGCGTCGAGAACCTGTCGGACGCGGTCTGGTCGTTGGTGATGTGCCCGACGTTGGCGACGACGATCGCCAGGAACATGATGGCGTTCAGGAAATCACCGGCCACCGGCTGGGCTGATTCCAGGTAGCGCAGCACGTAGCCGACGGTGGATCGCATCGCCACCCGCACGGGCTCGTCGGCCGGCTTGGCCGCGGTCTGCTCGCCGGCGGCCGGGGCGGGGACCAGCTCCAGCGCGGGCGCCATCGTGCGCAGTCGCCCGTAGAAGGCGGCCAGGCTGGCGAAGTTCTCGTCCAGCACCTGTTGCACCGGCCCGGTGATCAACTGGTTCTGCGAGAGGATCACGCCGTCCTTGCCGGCCTGCGCCAGGCCCTGGCGGTCGAGCGCATGGACGCGGCGGCGGACGGTCTCGAACGGCAGCCCCAGGGAGCCGGCCACGGCGTTGATGCTGGCCGGCCTGCGCATCTCGTCGGGAATCGGCGTCTCGAAACTGGCGTAGGCCTTCGCCACCTCGGGCGAGGCGATCAGGTGGCGGATATTGGCGTCCAGGATCGCAAGCCGGATCACGCCGTCCAGGAAGTCGCCGCCGCTGATCCGGGAAACGCGCTTGAGGAACGCCAGCACAAACTCGGCCGACAGACGGCCGACGGCCGGCGAAGGGTCGCGCTGCGCCTCGGGCTCCATTGAGACCGGCCTTCAACCATCGCATCGGCCGGCCTGTCCGCCAGCCATGGAGGAGCGTATGCGACTCGCGGTTGCAGGCGAAGCTCAAATCGGCCGCGCGAATTTCGGGCAAGGCAAGCGGCCCCATACCCAAAATGAGTAGTCGCTCCAATGGCGGGCGATTCGGCCGAAGATTTCACCGCTGTCACAAGTATTCGGCTGCTTGAATACTCAGATCGGGTAGCGCCGTGCGGCTCGGACAATATGGCGTTAAGCGTGCCTGATGTTTGCTCCCTTCGCGCGGCTGTCGTGGCCTCGCTCGCGCCGAAGCCGTTTGTCCGAGGTCAATGTCGTTGTGAATCAGATGGATCAAAAACCCCCGCTGAACATTGTCTTGGCCGAACAGACGGCGGCCGCGGTCCATGCCGCGCGGCATATTCAGCACAGGTAGGAGGGGCGTCCGTGGCGCAGCAATCCGATCGTCTCGTACAAGTCGTCCCGCCCGCCGATCTCGCCGGCGAAGCCGCCCATCGCGACGCGGCGGAGATCGTCGCCTTTCCCACGACCCGCAAGGCGCCGGCGCCCGTGCCTCGGCTCGAGCTGCTGGGCGCGCTGTTCGCCGCCATGCACCTGGCGGGCGGCGTGGCCGCGCCGGAGGCGCTGATGGCGATCGTGGCCGGCGCCATGCCGCAACGCGACGAGGCGATGGTGCGCCAGGAGATCGAAGCGCTGATCGACTACTATTCGGTCGCGCAGGGCGACGCGCCGTTGCAGATGCCGATCTTCGAGCGACTCGACGACGGCCGCATCGCCCTGGGCGAGGTCGTGCGCAACTACCTGGCCTGATCGGCCCGCGGCGCCGCTACGGCGCCTTGCCCCCGAAGCGATTTCGGCGGAGACCGACCGTCGGGAGAAACAGGAGGGCGGCGCGTCGATGTACGGACTTCTCAAGGGATTGCGGGTGGTCGAGGGCGCGGCCTTCGTCGCCGGCCCGACCTGCGGCCTGCATCTGGCGCAGATGGGGGCGGAGGTCATCCGCTTCGACGCCATCGGCGGCGGCCCCGACTTCAGGCGCTGGCCGCTGACGCCGGCGGGCGACAGCCTCTACTGGGAAGGGCTGAACAAGGCCAAGAAGTCCGTGGCGCTCAACCTTTCCAGTCCGGAAGGGCGAGACCTCGCCGTCGCCATCGCCACGGCGCCCGGCGAGAACGCCGGCCTCTTCGTCACCAACTATCCGGTCGACGGCTTCCTCTCCTACGAGAAGCTCAAGGCGCGCCGGGCCGACATGATCTGCGTGCGGGTGATGGGCTGGGCCGACGGCGCGCCGGCGATGGACTACACGGTCAACGCCGCCGTCGGCATCCCGATGATGACCGGTCCGCTCGACCGGCCCGATCCGGTCAACCACGTGCTGCCGGCCTGGGACCTGTTGGGCGGGGCCTACGGCGCATTCTCGCTGATGGCCGCGCTCCACGACCGCCGCGCGAGCGGACAGGGCAGGGAAGTGCGCGTCCCCCTGTCGGACCTGGCCGCCACCAGCCTGGCGCACATGGGTCAGCTCGCCGAGGTCCTGACCACCGGCAAGGACCGCCCGCGTCTGGGCAACAGCCTGTTCGGCGCCTTCGGCCGGGACTTCGCCTGCGCCGACGGCCGCCGGCTCATGGTCGTGGCGATCACGCCCAAGCAGTGGCGCGGCCTGGTCGCGGCCCTTGGGCTCAACGAGGCCGTCGCGGCGCTGGAGACGGAGCTTTCCGCCGACTTCGCCAAGGACGAGGGCGCGCGCTTCGTTCATCGCGAGCGCCTCTTTCCCCTGTTCGAGGCGGCCTTCGCCCAGCGCTCGAGCGCCGAACTCGGGCCGCTGCTCGACGGGCAGAGCGTCACCTGGGGGCCGTACCAGAGCCTGCACGAGGCGGCGACCGGCGATGCGCGCCTGTTCACGCAGAACCCGGTCTTCCAGACCATCGCCAACCCCAGCGGCTTGAGCTACCCCGCCTCGGGTCCGCCGGGAACCCTGGCCGGCGAGCCGCGAGGGGCCCTGGCGCCCGCGCCGCGGCTCGGCCAGCATACCGACGAGGTCCTGGCCGAGGTGCTGGGCCTGTCCTCGCACGAGATCGGCCGCCTGCATGACGCGGGTCTGGTCGCCGGGCCGGAGGCGCGCTGATGACGGACACGGTCGATCCCGCGGATCTGCAGGCCTGGAGCGCCTGGATCGGCAAGGTCGAGACCGTCGATGAGACGCTCGATCCGCAAGCCCTGCGCCGCTTCGCCGCCGCCGTCGGGGCGGACCTGGAGGTCGAGCGCGTCAATCCGCCTCTGGCCCATTGGGCCTTCTTCCTGCCGGTCGTTCCCGGCTCGGAGATCGGCCCGGACGGTCATCCCAAGCGCGGAGGCTTCCTGCCGCCGGTCAGCCTGCCCCGACGCATGTTCGCCGCCGCCGACATGGAGTTCGGCGCGCGCCTGCGCCTGGGCCAGCCCGCCCGGATGACATCGACGGTCATGGACGTTCGCCATCGGTCCGGCCGCTCCGGCGACCTGGTCTTTGTCGAGGTCGAGCGGGTGATCGCCCAGGGCGGCGAGCCGTGCGTGATCGAGCGCCAGACGATCGTCTACCGGGGCGAGGGCGGGCCCACGCCGCCGGTCACGCCGGTCGAGGCGGCCGGCGCCGAGGGCGAGCTGATCTGGACTCCGGGGCCGGTCGACCTCTTCCGCTTCTCCGCGGTCACCTTCAATAGCCACCGCATCCACTACGACCTGCCTTACGCCCAGCAGGAGGAGGGCTATCCCGGCCTCGTCGTGCACGGCCCGTTCACGGCCGCCCGGCTGTACGCCTTCGCCGAGGCGCGCGCGGGCCGCCGCCTGAAGCGCTTCGCCTTCCGCGCCCAGGCGCCCATGTTCGCCGGCCAGCAGATCCGCCTGAGGGCCGGGGAGAGCGCCGGTGAGGCGCAGGCCGTGCGTTGCGACGGCGTCGTGGGGATGACCGCCAGCGTCGAGGCCTAGCCGCGCCGCATCGGGCCTCTTGACCAACCCCGCCGCCGGCAGGCAACGCTTGAAGCCGCACCAAGCTGTTGAGGACGCCGATGAATCCCTTTCCCGACGACATCTACACCGAGCAGGAAGATGTCGACCCCGACACCCTGGCCAACCTCGGGCCCCTGCGGCCGCTGGCGGGCGTCTGGGAGGGACGAAAGGGCGTCGACATCAATCCCAAGGCCGAGGGGCCGGAGCGCCGCGAATACATCGAGCGGATCGACATGCAGCCGATCGATCCGCAGGCGAACGGGCCGCAGCTCTTCTACGGGCTGCGCTACCACATCCACATCCTGGCCACGGACGAGGACAACACCTTCCACGACCAGGTGGGCTACTGGCTGTGGGAGCCGGCCACGGGCCTGGTGATGCAGTCGCTGACCATTCCGCGCGGGCAGACCGCGCTGGCCGGCGGCCGGGCGGCCGCGGACGGCAAGTCCCTGGTCGTCAGCGCCGAGCGCGGCGGCACGGAATACGGCATCTGCTCGACCGCCTTCCTGGAATACGCCTTCCGCACGGACTCCTACCGCCTGGAGGTCACGTTCAACGACGACGGCACCTGGAGCTATCTGTCCGACACGATGCTGACGGTGCGCGGCCTCGAGGCGCCGTTCCGCCACCGCGATCGCAACACCCTGACCAAGGTCGCCGAGCCGGAGCCCAATCCGCTGCTGAAGAAGCTGGGGAAGGCCTGAGGCGGTCTAGGCCGCGCCCACGCGGCGGGCCTTTTCCACCAGCCCCTGCGCCTGGCGGATCGAGGCGGCGTCGATCATCTTGCCGTCCAGCACCACGGCGCCCCGGCCGGCGGTTTCGGCCTCGGCCAGGGCGGCGAGGATGCGCTGGGCCTGCAACACCTCGTCGGGGCGCGGGCTGAACACCTCGTTCAGCGCCTCGATCTGGCTGGGATGGATGGCCCACTTGCCGTCGAACCCCAGGGCGGCGGCGCGCTTGGCGCTCCACTCCAGGCCGAGCGGGTCCTTGAAGTCGGCGTAGGGGCCGTCGATCGGGCGCACGCCCGCCGCGCGGCAGGCCACGACGATCCGGGCCAGCACATAGTGCCAGGGATCGCCCATGTAGAGGGCGCGCAGGCCCTCGGAATCGGCGTCGGCCAGCACCGAATAGTCCGGCACGGCGCCGCCGATGGTGGTGGTGCGCGCACCGACCGAGGCGGCGAAGTCTCCGGGGCCGAAGTGCAGGCTCTCCACCCTGGAGCTCGCGCGGGCGATCGCGTCGGCGTTCACCAGGCCCTCGGCGGTCTCGATCTGCAGCTCCAGGCCCAGGCGCTTCTTGCGGCCGGTCGCCGCCTCGATCTGGGTGAGCAGCACGTCCAGCATGTGCACGTCGGCGGCGCTGTTGATCTTGGGGACCAGGATCAGGTCCAGCCGCTCGCCCGCGCCCTCGGCCACATCCACCAGGTCGCGGTACATGAAGGGCGTGTCCGGCGCGTTGATCCGCACCGAAAGCGTGCGCTCGCCCCAGTCCACGTCGCGCGTGGCCTCGATCACGGTCTTGCGCGCGGCGGGCTTGTCGGGCGGCGCCACGGCGTCTTCCAGGTCCAGGAACACCACGTCGGCCGCGCTGGTGGCGGCCTTCTCGATG
Organism: Phenylobacterium sp.; assembly: GCF_041916435.1. Lineage (GTDB taxonomy): Bacteria > Pseudomonadota > Alphaproteobacteria > Caulobacterales > Caulobacteraceae > Phenylobacterium. The sequence goes on from NZ_JAYRZM010000007.1 coordinate 243,109, forward strand.
AAGCGCGGCGAGGAGCCGGGAACGGCGAGCTGTGACCGGTTCAGTCGGGCGGGTACGGCGTGCTGGGACATGGCGGACCGGGGCGCTGGTTTCAAAGATGCGCCCGGATTAGCAGCGCCGGGCGTCAGCGCCTATGCGCGATTGCGCCGGATCAGGCCTCGGCCGAGATCAGCACCAGGGTGACGTTGTCCCTCGCGCCCCGGTCCAGGGTCAGGGCGATCAGGCCGTCGGCGGCTCGCTCCGGCGGCATGGCCGTGAGCACGCGGCGGATCTCGTCGTCGGTCACCGTGCCGGTCAGGCCGTCCGAGCAGATGAGGAAAACGTCTCCCGGCTCGATCGCGGCGTGCCGCACGTCCAGCTCCAGCGGATCGCCGGCGCCCACCGCCCGGGTGACGATGTTGGATCGGGCGTGGCCATGCGCCTGCTCGGGCGTCAGCAGGCCGGTGTCGACCATCTCCTGGACGGCGCTGTGGTCGTGGGTGAGCTGGATGAGCTTGCCGTCGCGCAGCACGTAGATGCGGCTGTCGCCGGCCCAGACGCAGGCGTAGTGGTCGTCGTACACCAGCAGGGCCGCCACGGTGGAGCCGATCAGCGCGCCGTAGGACAGGGCCGCGGCGCGCTCCAGGAGTTCGTGATTCACCGCCTGCAGGCCATCGCAGACCGCGTTCAGAAAGCCGTAGCCGGACTGCGGCGGCGAGATCTGCGCCAGGGATTCGATGATCAGGTCGGCGGCCACGTCGCCCGCCTCGTGCCCGCCCATGCCGTCGGCCACGGCCCACAGCCGGATGTCCGGCCGCTCCAGGTAGCGGTCCTCATTCAAAGTGCGCACCACGCCCACGTGGCTGCGCCCCACAGAGCGCAGGCCAATGGATCCGCGGCGGGGGCTCGGCGCCGGCGTCGCGTCGATGGACGGCGGCTTCACGGCGGCCCGGACGCTCACGCCGCCGGGCCCATCGCGTCCAGCGCCTTGAGCTGCTGCTCATAGGCGGCGCGGAACGCGCGGCTCACGGGGCTGTCGGGATCGTTGTCGGCCTGCTGGCGCACTTCGTCGTAGAGCTTCAGGTACTCGCCCCAGGCGGCCGCGGCGCGGCCCTGCAGCACGAAGGCGCGTCCCTTCAGCGACTCCTCGATGAGGTCGGGATCCAGGCTCTCCAGCGTCGCGCCCAGGGCGGCGCGCAGGCCGGCCAGGATGCACAACAGGTGCTTCTTCAGGTCCTCGAAGCTCGACTTCACCGCCGCCGGCCCGGACAGGAAGCCGTCGTCGCGCGCATGCAGCAGGTCCACCGCCACCCGATGGGCGGGCGCCCACTTGAACGGATTGTTGCCCTCCGCGCGCACGGTCGTGCGGGTCATGCGGTATTCGGTCTTGAGCGTCGTGCGCTCGCTCATCAGGTCGCCGAGCCCCAGCACCATCTGCTGGTAGACCGCCCCCAGCCGCCGCATCACCTGGGCCGGTTCCTCGCCGGAGAACGCCGAGGCGTCCAGCTTGGCGCCCTCGCAGAACGCCTCGAGAAGCGAGCCGTCGGCCGGCGGCCGGGCCGCGGCCTCCGGCGCGTCGGCGTCGGCCCAGTCGGTGGGCACGGACAGGGCGTCGCTCGTCACCGACATCGGCTTGAGCATGGGCTCGCAGAACGGGGCGTCGAAGCCGGCCCGCTCATCGTTTCCGGGGTCGATCACGATCAGGTAGCCGCCGAGGCGGAACGTCTCGCCAAGCTCCACCGGCGCGGGCTCCAGCGGTTGCAGGCGCCGACGCTCATTGCCCACGAACACGCCGTTGGAGCTGGTGTCCCGAAGCGACAGCCGACCCTGCTTGTCGGCCAGCACGCAATGCAGGCGCGAGACCGACTTGTCGGGGTCGGGAATGATCCAGTCGGCCGCCGCGTCGCGGCCGATCGTCAGTTCGCCGCCGTCGAACGCGCGCGCCTCGATCTGACGGAACGGATCGGACTGGTGGAAGAGTCTGAGGGTGACCATCGGCGTTCGTCAGCGGCGCGCCGCCATCGCCGGCTGCGGCGTGGCGTCCAGGCGGGTGGAATCGAGATCGTCGTCAGGTGTGGCGAACGGATCGGCCGCCGCGACCGGCGCCGGACCAGGGGCCTTGCGCGGCTGCGGCGCGCGGCGGGGCGGGGCCATCGGCATCTCCCGGGCTCGGGCCTCGGCCACTTCCAGGCGCTCCTGCACCTGGGCGGTGAAGCGGTTGAAGCTGTCGAACAGCTCGCCGAACTCGTCGGTGCGGTGGTGGGTGATGCGGAAGTCCAGGTCGCCGTCCGCCGCGTCGTCGAGGGCCGCCTTGAGCCGGCGGATCGGACGGGCCAGCAGGCGGGCCATGGTGAAGCTGACCGCGATCACCGCGCCCAGGGTCACCAGGCCAAGGCCGATGAGCAGAAGGCGCGACAGGCGCGCGGCCTGAGCCAGCTCGGTCTTGTTGACGCTCACGTCCACCGCCCCGAACGCACGGCCGGCATAGGTGATCGGCCGCACGAAGCGGAAGCCCTCCACGCCCTTGGCGTTGCGCGTCTGGGTGATCTTCAGCGCGCCCTCGGTCTGCACCAGCGGTTCGCCCGCAGGCGCCTTGTAGGGGAGGCCGATGCGGGCCGGATCGCTCGCCGCGCGGATGATCCCGTCGGCGTCGACGACCGTGAGCTGCTGGACGTTGGGGTCGCTGGAGGCTGCGGCGATGAAGGCTTCCACCGGAAGCCAGTCGCGTTCCTCCGGCGGCAGGGCCGCGTTCTCGACGGCCCGCAGCGAGGCGTTGCTGGCGACGAACGAGGCGATCGCCGAGCCGGAGGTCAGGGCCATGTGCTGCATGGCCTCGTTCTGCCGCTTCAGCACCCCGCCGATGCTGAAGAACAGCACCAGGGCCGTGATCGAGGCCATCACCAGGGTCAGGCGCAGTTGCAGCGGCAGGGCGCGGGCCTTGCCGTCGGTCTCGGCCACGGCGGCGGCGTAGGCCGCCTGCTCGCGGTGCAGCGCCTCGGCGAGCTGGGCGCCGTCGGCGAAGCGGCGGTCGGCCCGCTTCGCCATCAGCTTTTCGATGATGTACTGCAGCCCGCGCGGCGCGCCAGGCGCCAGTTGGTCGATCGGCGTCGGGTCCTGCTGGGTGATCTGCAGGGCCAGCGTGCCGGGGTTCGAGGCGGAAAAGGCCTTGCAGCCCGTGGTCAGCTCATAGAGCACCACGCCCACGGAGAAGAGGTCGGAGCGTCCGTCGATCTCGCCGCCGAGCGCCTGTTCGGGGCTCATGTAGCGCGGCGTGCCGATCACCTGGCCCACCTGGGTCTTCAGGGTCTCGGCCTCCATGCGCAGGCTGTCGGCCTCGCTCACGCGGGCGATGCCGAAGTCCAGGATCTTGATGGTGCGCCCGTCCTTGCCGACGACGATGTTGGACGGCTTGATGTCGCGGTGGATCACGCCCTGGGCGTGCGCATAGTGCAGCGCCTCGCCGAGCTGAGCGCCGATGGCCATCACGTCGTCGGGCGGCAGGGCCTCGCCGGCGTTGATGATGCGGTCGAGCGGTTCGCCCTCGAGCATCTCCATGACGATGTAGGGATAGCCGTCGGCCTCGCCGACATCGTAGATCGTCACGATGTTCGGGTGAGACAGGGCGCCCGCCGCCTTGGCCTCGCGCAGGAAGCGCGTCGCGCACTCGTGGTTCTGCCGGAACTCGCCCTTCAGGACCTTGATCGCCAGGACGCGATTAATGCTCGGGTCGTAGGCGCGGTAGACGTCGGCCATGGCGCCTTCGCCGATGAGCTCCTGCAACTCGTAGCGTCCGACAAGCTTAAGCACTGCCTCTCCTCCTGCCGCGTCGCGACGACCTCGGCCACGGCCGCCTGCGGCCGATTGCCCCAGGCTAGATGAATGAGGTTAAGACAAAGCGAGCGCCCGCAGCGGGCGCGAAACCGGCGGTCAGGGGCGTGCGCGCAGCGTCGCCTGGATGCGCAGCGCGCGCACCAGGTCGTTCTGGATCGGGTGGCTCCCGGGGTCGAGCTGCAGCGCCTCGCGCAGCAGGTCGACGGCGGCGTCGATCGCGCCGCTGTTCATGTTCCGCAGCGCCGTGGCGCGGAGCTGGCGCGCGCGGGCCTGGTCGGCGGGAGACGCGGGGGGCGGCTTGACGGGCTGCGCCGGCGCAGGCGCGGGGGCGGGCTTTCGCGGCGGCGGAGGCGGCGGGGGCGGCGGCGCGGCCTTCTTCTCGACCCCCGGGATCTGCAGCACGCGGCCGACGGCCAGCTCCTCGGGCTTGTCCATGCCGTTGTAGCGGGCCAAGCCGTAGAACTTCAGCTTGTCGCCCAAGAGGCGGTCGGCGAGGCTGTAGAGCGTGTCGCCCTGCTTGACCGTGTAGGCGTAGCTCTTGTCGCCCAGCAGGGTCTTGGGATCGACGTCGATCTGCCCCAGCAGGTTGCGCGCGGCCGGCTGGCCCGGCTCGTCGGCCAGCGCCTGCACCAGTTCGACGCGCGCCTGGGGCGCCTCGCCTTGTCCGAGCAGCTCGACGGCCTTGCCGATGCGCTGCTGCACGCTGAGGCCGGGCGTCGGCTTCAGGGGCGCGGGCTTGCTGGCGTGCGGCTTGGGCGTCGGCAGGTTGGTGCAGGCGCTCAGGCCGAGCATCAGGAGCAGCGCCGCGGACGGCGCGGCGCACATGCGGCTCAGGCGCTGCGGGGCCTGGCGGTGGATCATCCCGCCACGCGGCGTGACAGGTCGGCCCGTTCGCGATGCACCGGCGAGGCCAGCAGGGTCAGCCAATCGGGGTCGTTCACGAGCTGAACGAACTCGTCGGCGGCGAGCGGCCTGGAGAAGAAGTAGCCCTGGAACATGCTGCAACCGAGATTGCGGAGCGTCTCCACTTCATCGCGTGTTTCGACGCCTTCCGCCAGCACTGCGATGTCCAATCCGCGGCCAAGTTCGACGAGCGCCTTGCAAATGGCCCGGCTGTCGGCGCGCTGGTCGATCTGGGTCACGAACTCCCGGTCGATCTTCAGCTTGGTGAAGGGCAGGTTCTTCAGATAGCTCAGGCTCGAGTAGCCCGCGCCGAAGTCGTCGATGGCCACGCTGACGCCAAGGCTGCGCAGGTCGCCGAACAGCTCGCGCGTGCGCTCGGCGTCCTCCATGGCGGCGGTCTCCGTCAGCTCCAGCTCCAGGGCCTGCGGCGGCAGGCCGTGCCGTTCCAGGGTGCGCAGGATCATCGCGTTGAGCGCCGGGTCGTGGAACTGGCGGGCCGACAGGTTGACCGCCATCTTCAGGTCCTCCAGCCCCTGGTCCTGCCAGGCGCGGGCCTCGCGGCAGGCGGTGTTGAGCACCCAAAGGCCCACCTCGTCCATCATCGACGACTGTTCGAGCACCGGGATGAAGTGGGCGGGCGGCACCAGTCCGAGCTCGGGGTGGCGCCAGCGCAGCAGCGCCTCGGCGCCCACCACGCGGCGGGCGGCGAGGTCCACCACCGGCTGGAAGTGCAGGAGGAACTGGTCGCGGCGGATCGCCTGGCGCAGGTCCTGCTCCAGGGCGAAGCGCTGTTTGGCCTCCTCGGTCGACTGGGCCGAGAAGAAGGCCAGCTTGCCCGACGTGGCGCGTTCGGCCTTGGGCAGGGCCGCGATGGCGCGGGTGAGCAGCGTATGCGGCTCGCCGCCGTCCCGCGGATAGACCGCCGCACCCAGTCCGACATGCGGCGTGATCTTCAGCTCGCCGCCGCCCAGCTCCTGCTGCAGCACATAGGCCATGGCCTGCAGTTCGCCGGCGGCGGTTTCCGGGGAGGCGACGCCGCGGAACCACACGGCGAAGCAGTCGCGGTCCACCTGGGCGAGCGGGCGGCTGCGCGCCACCGCGGTCTCCAGGCGTTGGGAGAAGGCGGCCAGGGCGCGGTCGGCCGCGGCCTGGTCGAAGGCCGCCAGCCGGTCGTAGTCGATGAAGCGGATCACGCCCATCACGATCTGGCCGACGCCGGCGGCCATGTCGTCGGCCACCTCGGCGAAAAAGGGTTCGCGGGTCGGCAGGCGGCTGACGCCGTGGCGGTTGCTGAGCCGGTGGCGCAGGGTGTCGAGCTTGACGGCGACCGCGCGCACGTCGGCCACCATGCGGTGGGCCTCGTCCTTGATCGGCGCGCCGCCCGCATCGTCGCCCGCGCAGCCCCGCAGGGTCGCGGCCGTCACCGCCACCGGGCGCAGCAGATGGGTCAGGGCGAGGAGCGCCAGGATCGCGCCCGCCAGGGCGGCGACCACCACCGGCCCCAGATTCAGCGCCGGAGCCCCGCGTGCGAGGGTGAACAGCACGGCGAAGGGCAGGGCCGCGGCGGTCGCGGCCACGGCGATGATCTTGCCGCGGTAGCTTATCAGCGGAAGGCGCAAGCGCGCGCCAAATAGCCGAGGCCAACTCATCTGCTGCTGCACGGGTTCCGGAAAAGTCTTGCGCAGCATGCCAACCAGTTGCTGCCGGGTGGTGAATCGTCATGCCTAACAAGACCTGACACACGTAGCGCGGGTATCGGCTTGCGCCGGCGGGTTCCGCGCCGCCCTTCGGCGCGGCGGCCCAAGCAGACGGTCGACGGGCGCCGCCTTCATCGGCCATGGTGCGGGGCGAGGGCGTCAGGGCCCCGCGGGAGGAGAGTTTCATGCAGGACGTGCGCGGCAAGACCGCCTTCATCACCGGCGGAGCCAGCGGGATCGGCTTGGCCATGGCCCGGGCCTTCGGCCGCGCGGGCATGAACGTCATGCTGGCTGACATCGAGCCGGAGCCGCTGGCGGCGGCGGTCGCCGAACTGGAGGCCATGCAGGTGACAGCGGCGGGCGTGCCCTGCGACGTCTCCGAGCGGGCCTCGGTGGTCCAGGCCGCGGCCGAGACGGTCGCGCGCTTCGGCAAGGTCCACGTGCTCTGCAACAACGCCGGCGTCGGCGCGGGCGGCTTGGTGGGCGAGGTGAAGCCCGCCGACTGGGACTGGATCTTGTCCGTCAACCTGATGGGCGTGGTCTACGGCGTCGACGCCTTCCTGCCGCACCTGCGCGCGCACGGCGAGGGCGGCGCCATCATCAACACCGCCTCCATGGCCGGAATGATCTCGGCGCCCGGCATGGAGCCCTATTCGGCCACCAAGTTCGCCGTGGTCGCGATGAGCGAGGGCTGGGCGGCCCAGCTCGCGCCGGAAGGCATCTCGGTCAGCGTGCTTTGTCCGGGCTTCGTGAAGACCAGGATCGACCAGAGCCGGCGCACCCGCCAGACGCGCTTCGGCGGGCCCGAGGCGTCGGGTGAATCCGTCACCGGCGCCTCGTTCGTGGCTTCGGGGATCGATCCGGAGCGGGTCGGCGCGCGCGTCCTGGAGGCGCTGCTCGCCGGGGAGCGCTACATCTTCACCCATCCGGACATGCGCGGCCTGGTGGAGACGCGTTTCGCCGCGATCCTGCAGGGCTTCGACGCGGCCGCCGCCAGCCCGGCGCTGGCAGGCATGGAGTACACGACGCCCCGGGGATCATGGCCGAAAGCTGACCGTGCTTTCGCTCGCGCGCTAAAAGTAAACGGATCGCAAGCTTGACCCCGGCGCCCGTCTTTCGATGTTTTCGCCGCCCGAGGCGAAGATGTCGAAAAGTTGCGCTTGATGCGCAACTGCCGCGACTCTAGACTCACTCGCAATCACGGTTGGCGTAAATTCTTAACGCCAACCTGAGGTCGTCCGTTTTCAGGGGGCGGCGGCGCGGCGGATCAGGTGAGCGAAAGACTCGCTCGCTGCGCTTTAGGATGGTGCGGTCGATGAAAGACGCGTTCCAGGACCAGGTCGTTGCATTGATTCCGAGGCTGCGCGCCTATGCGATGAGTCTGGCCGGCTCCAGCGCCGAGGCGGACGACATCGTGCAGGAAGCCTTGATGCGCGCCTGGCGCTTCCGCGACGGGTATCAGATGGGCACGAACCTGCGGGCGTGGCTCTACCGCATCGTGCGCAACGCCTTCTACACCCACGCCGCCAAGCGCAAGGACACCGTCGAGGACGTGGACGGCCGCTGGGCCGCGACCCTGTCCTGCACGCCGGAGCAGGAGTGGCGCGTGCAGTATGGCGAGCTCCTGCGCGCCCTGCGTCAGTTGAGCCCGGAGGCGCGCGACGCCCTGCTGCTCGTGGTCTCCTCGGGCCTGAGCTACCAGGAGGCCGCCGAGATCTGCGGCTGCGCCGTGGGCACGATGAAGAGCCGCGTCAACCGCGCCAGGAGCCGCCTGGCCAGGCTGATGGACCTCGATCCGGACGAGCCGTCGCGCCCGTCCGCCCAGTCGTCGCGCAGTCTCGTCGCGTGACTTCGCCGCCGTTCGGAGCGTGCGCCCGGTCCGCGGCCGCCTGAAGCCTGATCCATCCGGCGCGGTTCGCGCCCGCACCCTGGAGCCTCGATGTCCGAGAACCTCTACGCGCTCTTCGCCTCGCGCTTCCCGGCCGACCGGTCCGAACCCTGCTTCGTGCCGCCGGAAGGGCCGGCGATCAGCTATGGCGAGCTCGAGGCCGGGACCGGCCGGATCGCGGCGCTGTTGCGCGCCAAGGGCGTGAAGCCGGGCGACCGGATCGCCGTGCAGGCGCCCAAGAGCCCGCAGATGGTGATGCTCTACCTGGCGACCTTGCAGGTCGGCGCGGCCTTCCTGCCGCTCAACACCGCCTATACCGCCGCCGAGATCGAATACTTCCTGAACGACGCCGAGCCGGTCCTCTTCGTGCGCGACGCCGCGGAGATCGCCGACGAGGCGCAGGCGCTCGAGTCGCTCGCCGAGATCACGCCGCGCGCGGCCTCGGACCTGGCGGCCATCCTCTACACCAGCGGCACGACGGGCCGCTCCAAGGGCGCGATGCTGAGCCACGGCAATCTGGCCGCCAACGCCCTGGCCCTGCACGAAGCCTGGGGCTTCACGCACGAGGACGTGCTGCTGCACGCCCTGCCGATCTTCCATGTCCACGGCCTGTTCGTCGCGCTCCACTGTTCGCTGCTGTCGGGCGGGCCGATGCTGTGGTTGGATAAATTCGACGAGGCCAAGGTGATCGCCGCCCTGCCGCGCGCCACCGTGATGATGGGCGTGCCGACCTTCTACGTGCGCCTGCTGGCCGATCCGGCCTTCACGCGGGAAGCGGCCGGTGGGATGCGCCTGTTCATCTCGGGCTCCGCGCCGTTGCTGGAATCGACCTTCGCCGAGTTCGAGGCCCGCACCGGCCAGCGGATCCTCGAGCGCTACGGCATGAGCGAGGCCGCGATCATCACCACCAATCCGCTGCACGGCGCGCGCGTGCCGGGCAGCGTGGGCTTTCCCTTGCCGGGCGTCAGCCTGCGCGTCGGCGGCGGCGCCGAGGTGGGCGTGCTGGAGATCAAGGGGCCCAGCGTCTTCTCCGGCTATTGGCGCATGCCCGAGAAGACCGCCGAGGAGTTCACCGCCGACGGCTATTTCATCACAGGCGACGTGGGGCGGGTCGACGCCGACGGCCGCGTATGGATCTCCGGCCGGGCCAAGGACCTGATCATCTCGGGCGGCTTCAACGTCTATCCCAAGGAGGTGGAGCTGATCCTCGACGAGCTGGCCGGGGTTGTGGAGAGCGCCGTGATCGGCGCGCCGCATCCCGACTTCGGCGAGGCGGTGGTCGCCATCGTCGTGGGGCGGAGCGACGAGGCGTCGATCATTTCCGGCGCGCGCGAACGCCTGGCCGCCTTCAAAGCGCCCAAGAAGGTTGTTTTCGTCACCGAGCTGCCGCGCAACACCATGGGCAAGGTGCAGAAGAATCGCCTGCGCGAGACCTATGCCGGCCTCTTCGCGCCCGTGCCCTCCTAGGAGCCCGCCAAGCGTGCATTCCGCGCCGTTGTCCGCCCGGAGAACGGCGATCACCGAGATGTAATCGTTGTGACGTCGCGCCGGGGATTGATTGTCGCCGAACGCGCTTATCACGCTCCTCACGTCGCGTGAGGATAACAGGAGGAGCCCAGCGATGAAGACCATCACCGTCAAGCCGGTTCCCGGCGGTTGGGTGGTTGATCAGACGCCCGGCGGCATGCCGCTGATGTTCCTTGGCGGCGGGCGCGCGGAGCAGAAGGCGAGGGAGCTGGCGGAGCGCATATCGCGCAATGGAGAGGCCGCGGAGGTCGAGGTGCACGACCGTGGCGGCCGCCTGATCGGTCACTTCCGCTATGGCGCCGAGGCGCTGGGCGCCTGACCGCTTCGGGATTTCGACGTCACGCCGCGCCCCTGGCGCCGGCGCTCAGCCCGCAACCTGCTGTTCGGAGGGCGCGCCGGTCGCGCGCAGGGCCGCCACGAAGCCGTCGCGCCAGGCCGTGACGTCCTGAGTGGTCACGTTGTCCATCAGCGGCCGCCAGCGGGCCAGACGCTCTTCGCGGGTCATGGCCAGGCCCTTGCGGATCGCCTCCGACACGTCCTCGCGCCCGAACGGGTTGACGATCAGCGCTTCGGAGAGCTGGGCGGCGGCGCCGGCGAACTTCGACAGGATCAGCACGCCCGGATCGTCCGGATCCTGCGCGGCCACGTATTCCTTGGCCACCAGGTTCATCCCGTCGCGCAGCGGCGTGACCAAGCCGATCCGCGCCGCCCGGTAGATGCCGGCGAGCTCGTCGCGGCGGTAGGTGCGATTGACGTAGCGGATCGGCACCCAGTCGACGCTGGCGAACTCGCCGTTGATGCGGCCCGCCACGGCGTCCAGGCGGCCGCGGATGTCCTGGTAGGCCTCCACCTCGTCGCGGCTCGGCGTGGCGATCTGCAGCAGGAACACCTTCTCGCGCTGGTCCGGGTTGTCGGCCAGGAACTGCTCGTAGGCGAGGAAGCGCTCCTCCAGCCCCTTGGAATAGTCCAGCCGGTCCACCCCGACGATCATCTGGCGGCCGGCCAGGCTTTCCTTCATGCGGGCGAGCTGGCGCTGGCCTTCCGGGCTTTCGGCGGCCTTGGCGAAGTGGTCGGCGTCGAGGCCGATGGGGAAGGCGCCGAGCTGCGTTGTCTTGCCGAAGGCCTTGGCGACGCGCGTGGGGCCGACCGTGCCGCCGCCCTCCTTGATCACATAGTCCTCGAAGGCGGTCAGCGAATCCTCGGTCTGGAAGCCCACCAGATCGTAGGCGAACAGGGCCTCCACCAGCTCGCGGTGCTTGGGCAGGGTGGTCAGCAGCCGCCGCGCCGGCCAGGGGATGTGCAGGAAGAAGCCGATCCGGTTGCGCAGGCCCAGCTTGCGCAACTCGTTGGCCAGCGGGATCAGGTGATAGTCGTGCACCCAGACGAAGTCGTCCGGCTCGATCAGCGGGCGCACCGTCTCGGCGAAGCGGCGGTTGACCCGCGCATAGCCCGCGTCGAACGAGCGCTCGTAGGCCGTCAGGTCGATGCGATAGTGGAACAGCGGCCACAGCGTCTTGTTGGCGTAGCCATTGTAGTATTCCAGCCGGTCCTGCTCATCGAGGTCGACGGTCGCCACCGTCACCCCGCCGACGCGCTGGATGGCGATCTGGCCGGTGTAGTGGTCGGTGGTCTGCCCGCTCCATCCGAACCAGACGCCGGAATATTCGCGAAGCGCCGCGGCGAGCGCCATCGCCAGGCCGCCCACCGCGCCTCCGCCCTGCTCCAGGGGCGGGTTCACCCGGTTGGAGATGACGATCAGCCGGCTCATTCGGCGGCCTCCGTCTCGTCGCGGCGCGCCAGCCGCCGCAGCCAGGCCAGCACCTCGTCCACGCTCGCCAGGCGGTGGGTGGCCCAGGTGTCGCGTGGCGGGCCGACGAGCACGCCGAAGCCGCCGGCCTCGACCGCCGCGCGGAAGGCGTCCTCGTCGGTCAGGTCGTCGCCCACGAACACCGGCGCCGCGCCCGCGAACGGCGGCTCGGCCATGAAGGCGGCGACCGCGTCGCCCTTGCTCGGCCCGGGCGTGCGCAGTTCGATCACGCAGTCGCCGTCCTGGCGCGACAGGCCCGTGGCGGCCGACAGCCGGCCGGCCAGATCGCGCACGGCCTCGGCCGCGCCCGGCGCGCGGCGAAAGTGCAGGGCCACGCTGAGCGCCTTGTCCTCCACCTCCAGGCCGCTGTCGGCGGCGGCGAAGGCCTGCAGCGCGCGCTTGGCCTCGACGAGGGCCGGGTGGGCCGGCGACGACATCTGCCGGCCCAGCGCGGTGCGCCGCTCCAGCCCGTGCACCCCGGCCACCGCGGTGATGCTGTGGTCGAGAATGCGGTCGACGTCGGCAATGGTTCGTCCACTGACGATCGCCGCCCGCCCGTGCAACCGCCTGGCCACCTCGCCGAGCAGGACGTTGCGCTCGCTCACGGGGCCGACGGCGTGCGGCCGCGTCTCGATCGGCGCGAGCGTGCCGTCCACGTCGAGGAACAAGGCCATCCGGTCTGGGCCCGGCCAGTCGGCGTCCCGCTCGCGCGCCGCCTCGGAGATCGGGACGGGGCGCTTCATAGCGTTGTCGGCGGCGGCTGCGGCGCCGGCGCGGCGACCAGTTTGAGGTGCGGGTAGGGGATCTCGATCCCGTTGGCGTCGAAGGCCTGCTTGATGCGCTTGTTGTACTCGCGGCCCACGTTCCACTGCTGGATCGGCCGAGTCTTGATCCGGGCCTTGATCACCACGCCGCTGTCGGCCAGCGAGTCCACGCCCACCACCTCGATGGGCTCCATGATGAACTCCGAATAGGCCGGGTCGGCCATCAGCTTGGCCCCGGTGTCGCGCATCACCTCGATCGCCTTGTCGATGTCGGAGTCGTAGGAGATCTGCAGGTTGAACACGTAGTATGAGAAGCTCTTGGTCAGGTTGTGCACCACCTGGGCCTCGCTGTACGGGAAGACGTGCAAGGTGCCGTCGAAGTCGCGCAGGCGGATGGTGCGCAAGGTCATCTGCTCGACCAGCCCGCCGAAGCCGCCGATGTTGACCACGTCGCCGACGGCGACGATGTCCTCGGCCAGCAGGAACACGCCGGTGATGAAGTCCTTCACCAGCGTCTGGGCGCCGAAGCCGACGGCGATGCCGACCACGCCGGCGCCGGCCAGCAGGGGGCCGATCTGAACGCCGATCTCGGACATCACCATCAGGGCGCCGATGATGATGATCGCGGTCTGGGCCACGCCGCGCATCAGCGGCGCCAAGGTGTTGAGCTGGGCCTTCTGCCGGCGGCGGGTGGCGTTCTCCAGCAGCCGGCCCACAAGCTGGTTGATCAGCAGGCCGGCGATCTCCATCGCCGCGAAGCTGATGACGATCAGGAAGGCGATGCGCAGCAGCGAGCGGACCAGCCGCTCGCCCAGTCCGCGCGACATCCAGGCGCCGACGTCGAAGCCCCAGATCCGGCAGACGACATAGACGGCCGCCAGCACCAGCGCCCCGTCGAACACGGTGACGGTGAAGCGCGCCACGCGACGGGTCCGCACGTGTTTTTCGGCGTCCGAGGGGCCGGGCAGGACGCTCGCGGCGCGGCGCAGGGCCGCCCTGACCAGGTGGGCCGCCAACACCGCGACGCCGACGACGCCCAGGCTGAGGGCGGAGTTGACCGCCAGCTCCAGCGGGCTGAGCTCCATCAGGTTGAGAATGAGGTCACGCGTGGCGTGGATAAGCTGTTCACTGGCGGTGGTCATTCGTTGTTCGTAGGTCATCGTTCTATCGGCCGCGCCCCCCGTTGCGCTCGTCGCTGAGCGGCGGCGCCTTCAATAACGCGCACAGGCCGTCGTGGGCGCCCACCTGCGCCGGTGAGGCGATCCCCATTGTCAACTGAAGATTGACGCAAAGCAAAAACCGAACCTCGACTCTCGTTCTCTGAATAGATTGCACACGGACGATCAGGATCGATCCAGTATCACGCAGTCGAGATAGCCCAGATTAGACGAAATTTCGACTTAAATGACCTTGTGTGGGCACCGAACCCGCGCGAATTGCATGGTTCGTGAGCTCGCGAAATTCCTATCACGGCCGCGCGCTCTTCGCGTTCGCCTCACGGAGGTGTGATGGTTCCCGAGGCCGGGTTTCGCGCCGGTTCGTCCATGGCGGCCACATAGGCGCGGATGAGCGCCAGCCCTTCCTTGTGAACGATCGAACGGCCGAGCTCGGGCATCATCACCCCGGGTTCGACCGAAGCCATGCGGTAGACCAGGATCGAGCGGTCGGGACGCCCCGCGGCGATGTCCACCTCCAACTCGCCCGATCCGCGGCCGGCCGCCACCGGGCGCTTGTCCATGCCGCGGGCCGACGGGTTCTGCTCCTCCAGGTCCAGGAACAGGCCGCTGTTGCTCGCCGCGCCGGCCGGGTTGTGGCAGTGGCCGCAGTTGCCGTCGAGATAGGCGCGAGCCCGGTCGGCCAGCGGCTCGGCCGGATCGTCCCAGCGGGCCGTGCGAAGGATGGCGGCGGGCGAGGGCGCGCCCTCCAACAGGCCGGTCCGGCTCCAGTGCGCGATCTGGTTCTCCGCGCCGTCCGCATAGGCGTAGTCGCCGTTGAGGTTGCGGGCCTTGGGGCCGATCGGCGAGAGCACGCCGTTCAGCGAGTGGCACTCCTTGCACTGGTTGGCGTTGGGCACGGCGTAGTCGATGGAGAGCGGCGCGCCGTCCTCGCCCACGGTCTCCACGTCCAGCCGCGCGCCCGCGCGCTTCAGCACGGCCTTGGTCTGCTCGGCGTTCCAGACATAGGCCTGGGCGGTCCAGCCCTCGGGCTTGCGGATCAGCAGCCGGGTCTCGACCAGGCGGACCTTCTCGCCGGGCCGGCGCAGGTCGGCGGGATAGGCGAACACCTTCACCAGGGCCGCGCCGACGGGGAAGTCCGGCAGGCCCTCGCCGGTGTAGCGCGCGCGGGCTCCCGGCGGGATGAAGACGTAGCGGGACTTCTCCGCGTAGTCGCTGAACAGCGGCGTGTTCAGCGCATAGGGCGTCACCCCGGCGTTCGGACGGCGTCCGCCGGCGTCGAGGAACAGGCGATAGGCGTCCAGGCTCGGCGCGGGATCGGCCGCGAGCAGGACGTCCAGCGCCACCGGCGCCGGCGCCGCGCCCAGCAGCCACGCGGCCGCCAGGGCCGCGGCCAGCGCCAGCGCCCGCCTCACGATCCCAGCGCCGCCTGGGCGGGGGGCAGGCTGACGGCGGGCGGCTCGGGCAGGGGGCCGCTCCCCAGGGTCGGCGTCACTTCGGGCCTGGCCCGCTCCATCTCGCTCGGCGCCGGCAGGTTGAGGTTCATCACCGGGCCGTCGCTCAGCATCATCTGGCCGGCGCCCTCGGGGCTTTCGCCCGATCGGGGATCGACGGTGACCCCGTCCCACAGCACGGGCGGCAGCATGCCGCCGGCCGCGGCGGCCAGGTCGGCTCCGCCCGGGAACTGCGGGTTCCAGCCGTTGCGGCCGATCTTGTTGTCGCGCACCACGATCTGGCGCGGCAGCGGGTCGTAGTTGGCGTCGTCGAACGGCTGCTGATAGGCCACCAGCATCACCGCGGCGCTCTGGTTCTCGTCGATCTCGTTGGCGAAGACGTGCACGTCGCGGTTGGCCATCACCATCACGCCGGTGCCGGTGGGCACGCCGGCCACGATGTTGCCCTTCGGCGCGAAGTTCGGCGTGTCGTTCTGCACGACCTTGTTGTTGAACACGCGCGTCGAGTGGCCGCCCATCTGCGGCAGGCCGGGCAGGTCGAACACCAGGATGCCGCCGGCGTTGTGCGTGGCGACGTTCTCGAACACGTCGGCGTTCATCGAGTTCTCGATCTCGATGCCGGCCACGTTGAACTCGGCGTCGCTGCGCTTGAGCACGATGTTCTTCGACTGGCCCACGTAGATTCCGGCGTCGGAGGCGCCCTTCACCATCACCTTGTCGATCAGCACGTTGGTGGAGCTCACCGGATAGACGCCGTAGGCGCCGTTGGTCTCCTTCGGCCCGCCGGTCCATTCCACCCGCAGGTTCACGAAGCTGATCTGGTCGACGCCCTTGGCCTTGATCCCGTCGCCCTTGGTGTCCTCCACCGCCAGGTCGCGCACGGTGACCCGGTTCGAGGTGACGAGCAGGCCTTCGCCCGCGCCCTTCTGGCCCGAAAAGCTCAGCACGGTCTTGTCCGGGCCGGCGCCGCGCACCGTCACGTCGTCCACGTCCAGCGACAGGCCGTCCACCAGCACGTAGCGGCCGGCGGCCAGGCGCACCACGTCGCCCGGCTTGGCGTCCAGCAGCGCGGTCTGCAGCGCCTCCTGGGCGTCCGCGCTGGGCGAGACCTTCAATGTCTTGGCTTCGGCGGCCTGGCTGACGAACGCCAGGGCGGCCGCGGCGAACGCGAGCCCCTTCATGACCGTTTCCTCCTGTCCCGCGCCCTGAACGCGCGCGACGGCGTCTTTGCGCGCCGTACCCGCCAAGGTGGCGTCAAAGTGGCGGCGAAGGCAACGGCGAGTTTCCATACGCGCCTCGACGCGCGCCGGCGCGGCGCTATCCTGGCCCGAGCAAGACATGTTCAGTGAGGGAGACGTCGGGATGGATCTGCAATTGAAGGGCAAGAAGGTGGTCGTCACCGGCGCGACCCGCGGCATCGGCCGGGCGATCGCCGACCTGTTCGCCGACGAAGGCGCCGACGTCGCCATCTGCGCGCGCAACGAGGCCCAGGTGGCCGATGCGGTCGCCGCGCTCAAGGCCAAGGGGGTGAACGCCTTCGGCCGTTCCGTGGACATCGCCGACGGCGCGGCGCTGCGCGCCTTCGTCGCCGACGCGGGCGAGGCGCTCGGCGGGATCGACGTGCTGGTCTCCAACGCCAGCGCGCTGGTGCAGGGCGCGCGCGAGGAAGACTGGCGCGCCATGCTGGACATCGACGTGCTGGGCGCGGTGCGCACCTTCGAGGCGGCCCTGCCGTTCCTGGAGACGGCGGGCGAGGCGAACGGCGACGCCTGCTTCCTGATCACCTCGTCGGTCTCGGCGGCCGAGGCCTCCGCGCCCTCGGCCTACGGCGCGATGAAGGCCGCGCAGATCCACTTCGCCAAGGGCCTGGCCCGGCAGAACGCGCCCAAGAAGATCCGCTGCAACGTGGTCTCGCCCGGCACCGTCTTCTTCGAGGGCGGCGTGTGGGGCCAGGTGAAGGCCGGCATGCCCGACTTCTTCGCCCAGATGATCAAGCGCAACCCCACCGGGCGCATGGCCACGCCCGAGGAGATCGCCGCCGCCACGGTGTTTCTCGCCAGCCCGCGCTCGGCGTTCACCACCGGGATCAACATGGTCGTCGACGGCGCCATCAGCCAGCGCGCCAACTTCTAGAGGCGACGATGATCGAACAGACCGTCGAGATCCCGACCAAGGACGGCTTCGCCACCACCTTCATCTGCCATCCCGAGCGGGGCGGCGCCCATCCGGTGATCCTGTTCTTCATGGACGCCCCGGCGATCCGCGAGGAGCTGCGCGACATGGTCCGGCGCCTGGCCAGCGTCGGCTACTACGTGATGTTGCCCAACATGTACTACCGGCGCGGCGTCATGGAGCTGGCCGATCTGCCGCCGCTCGACCCCAAGGCGTCGATGGAGCGGGTGTTCGACCTCATGAACTCGCTGAACATCGACCTCGTGATGGACGACGCCGAGGCGCTGTTCGCCTACGCCGACGGGCAGGCGGCGGCGTCGGACGGTCCGGCCGGGGCCATGGGCTACTGCATGAGCGGGCAGTACGCGATCAACGCGGCCGCGCGCTGGCCCGCCAGGGTGGCGGCGGCGGCTTCGATCTACGGCACCATGCTGGTCACCGACCGCAAGGACAGTCCGCACCTGATGGCGCAGAAGGCCGACGCCGAGCTCTATTTCGCCTGCGCCGAGGTGGATCGCTGGGCGCCGCTGGAGACGATCGAGGAACTGACCCAGTCGCTCGCCTCGACGAGCGTCGACGCCGAGGTGGAGATCTACCCCGGCGTCGAGCACGGCTTCGCATTCCCCCAGCGCGCGGCCTACAACCGCGACGCCGCGGAGCGCCACTGGGAGCGGCTGTTCAGCCTGTTCCGGCGGAGGCTGGGGTAGGCGGTCAGGTCCGCGTGGGGATCACGACCGGCAGGCGCTCGTAGCCCTTCACGAACACCGAGTACGAACGCTTCGGCTCGTCTAGCACCTCGATCCGCGGGAAGCGCTTCATGATCTCTTCCCAGATGATCTTGAGCTGCAGCTCGGCCAGGCGGTTGCCCACGCAGCGGTGGATGCCGAAGCCGAACGAGATGTGGTGGCGGGGCCGCTCGCGGTCGATGATGTAGGCGTTCGGGTTGTCGATCACCTCGTCGTCGCGGTTGGCCGAGACGTACCACATGACGACCTTGTCGCCTTCGCGGATCTTCTTGCCCTGGACCTCGACGTCCCGGGTCGCGCGGCGGCGCATGTGCGCCAGCGGCGTCTGCCAGCGGATCGTTTCCGACACCATCGAGGGGATGAGGTCGGGATTGGCGCGCAGCTTGTCGTACTGGTCGGGGTTCTTGTTCAGGGCGTAGACCGACCCGGAGATGGTGTTGCGGGTGGTGTCGTTGCCGCCGACGGTCAGCAGCACGACGTTGCCGAAGTATTCGCGCGGCTCCATGTTCTTGGTCGCCTCGCTGTGCGCCAGCATGGAGATCAGGTCGTCGGTGGGCTTGGAGGCCACGCGGTCCTTCCACACCTCGTCGAAGTAGGCGCGGTACTCCATGAAGATCTGCATCTTGTGTTCGAAGGAGTCGACCAGGCCCTGGCCGGGCGCGGCGGTGACCACGTCGGACCAGTAGGTCAGCTTGCGCCGGTCCTCCTGCGGGATGCCGAAGAGCGTGGCGAGCGTCATCGCCGTCAGCTCCATCGACACCTTGTCGACCCAGTCGAACTCCTCGCCGATCGGCAGGCTGTCGAGGATCTTCGCCGCGCGCTCGCGGATCAGCGGCTCGAGGATCGCCAGGTTGTGCGGCGAGACGGCCGGGCTGACGGTCTTGCGCTGGATGTCGTGCTTGGGCGGGTCCATGGCGATGAACATGGGCAGGGGGCCTTCGTCGCCCTGCTGCTCCATGATCGTGATGCCCGGCTCGGACGAGAAGGCGTCGTGGTTGGTGTCCACGGCCATGACGTCGTTGAACTTGGTGATCGACCAGTAGGCCCCGAAATCGCTCTCGGGCGTGTAGTGGACCGGGCTCTCCTTGCGCAGGCGCTCGAAGTACGGCCACATCGCGTCGGCCTGGAACAGCGCCGGCTGCGCCGGGTTCAGCAACTCGAGCGGCGTCGCATAGGCCTCGGCTTCAGCCGCCTTGCGAATGTCCACAGTTCCATCGGCCATAGATCAATCCTCCCAATCGGGTTTTGCTACCCAAAGATGACGCTTGCGTCAACTTTCCTCTGCGCGATCTCGCGACCGTGATCGCTTTCCAGGCGAGGGGTGCACGAGCGGCCCCGAGGTGTATGACAGGGCCAAACACAGCCTGGCGCGGGTGCGCCGGACCTGGGAGCAGATGATGAACCATTGGAAACGCTGGGCCTTCGGCGCGATCGCGCCGTTGGTCCTGACAGCTTGCGCCACCACCGGCGCGCCGGCCGCGGCCCCCGAGGCGCCGCCCATGCCGCCCGCGGCCACGGCCGAGAAGCCCAAGCCGCAGTACGGGGCCTTCGGGTTCGACGCCGCCGGCATGGATGCGTCGGTCAAGCCCGGCGACGACTTCTTCGAGTACGCCGACGGCGGCTGGGTCAAGGCCACCGAGATTCCGGCCGACCGGTCGACGTTCAACACCTTCGCCGTGCTGCGTGAGCTGGCCTCGAAACGCACGGCCGAGATCATCGACGAGGCCGCCAAGAGCGACGCGCCGGCCGGCTCCAACGCCCGCAAGATCGGCGACTACTATTCGAGCTTCATGGACGAGGCGAAGATCGAGGCCTTGGGCGCTGCGCCGCTGAAGCCGGAACTCGCCCGCATCGCCGCGATCGGCGACCGCAAGGCCCTGGCCCGCGAACTCGGCGCGGGCCTGCGCGCCGACGTCGATCCCCTGAACGCCACCAACCTGCACACCGACCGCCTCTTCGGCCTGTGGGTCGCCGAGGCGCTGGACGACACCAGCCGCTACCGGCCCTACCTGCTGCAGGGCGGGCTCGGCATGCCCGACCGCGAATACTACCTGTCCGACAACGAGCGCCTCACCGCCGTGCGCGCCGACTATGAGGCCCACATCGGCCGCGTGCTGGCGCTGGCCGGCTTCGACGACGTGGCGGCGCGCGCCAAGCGCGTCCTCGCCCTGGAGACAGCGATGGCCAAGGTCCACTGGACGACGGTGGATTCCAGCGACATCGACCGCAACAAGACGGTCTGGAAGCAGGCCGATTTCGCCGCCAAGGCGCCGGGCCTGGACTGGAACGCCTATTTCACGGCAGCGGGCCTCGCCGACCAGCCCGAATTCGGCGTCTGGCAGCCCTCGGCGATCGCGGGGCTGGCCAAGCTGGTCGGCGACCAGCCGCTGCAGACCTGGCGCGACTACCTGGCCTTCCACGCCGTCGAGCAGGGCGCGCCCTATCTGTCCAAGGCCTTCGTCGACGAGAACTTCGCCTTCAACGGCAAGACCCTGTCGGGCGTGCCCGAGCAGCGCGCCCGCTGGAAGCGCGGGGTGGACGCCACCAGCGACGCCCTCGGCGAGGCGGTCGGCCAGCTCTACGTCGCCCGATACTTCCCGCCGCAGGCCAAGGCCGAGGCCCAGGCCATGGTCAAGAACATCCTGGCCGCCTTCGACGCGCGCATCGAACGGCTCGACTGGATGACGCCCGCCACCAAGGCCAAGGCGCACGAGAAGCTCGCCAACTTCCAGGTGGGCGTCGGCTATCCCGACAAGTGGCGCGACTATTCGGGGCTTGAGGTCGTCACCGGCGACGCCTTCGGCAACCACCAGCGCGCCGAGCTCTTCGAGTACAGGCGCAACCTCGCCAAGCTGGGCCGGCCCGTCGATCGCGGCGAATGGTACATGACGCCCCAGACGGTCAACGCGCTGAACGCGCCGCTGCAGAACTCGATCATCTTCCCGGCCGCGATCCTGGAGCCGCCGTTCTTCGATCCGGCGGCCGATCCGGCGGTGAATTACGGCGCCATCGGCGGGGTGATCGGCCACGAGATCACCCACGGCTTCGACGACCTCGGCGCCATGTTCGACGCCCAGGGGAACCTGCGGAACTGGTGGACGCCCGAAGACCTCGCCTATTTCAAGAAGGCGTCGGCGGCCCTGATCAGCCAGTATGACGCCTACCAGCCGCTGCCGGACCTGAAGCTCAACGGCGCGCAGACGCTCAGCGAGAACATCGCCGACCTCGGCGGGCTTTCGACGGCGCTCGACGCCTATCACCTGTCGCTGGGCGGCCAGCCGGCGCCGGTGATCGACGGCTTCACCGGCGACCAGCGGGTGTTCCTGGGGTGGGCGCAGAACTACCGCTCCAAGGCCCGCGACGCGGCGCTGCGCCGCCAGGTGCTGACCGACGTGCACTCGCCGGGCGAATACCGCGCCGACACGGTGCGCAACCTCGACGCCTGGTATTCGGCCTTCGACGTCCAGCCGGACCAGAAGCTCTACCTGCCGCCCGAGGGCCGCGTGCGCATCTGGTGAGCCGGATCGTCCGCATCGACGATCCCGACGATCCGCGCATCGCCCCCTTCCGGGCGGTGCGCGAGCGGGACCTCGTGGGCCGGGAAGGGCGCTTCATCGCCGAGGGCGAGGTGGTGGCGCGCCTGCTCGCCCGCGCGCCCGGGCACAGGCCGCTCGCGCTCTTGCTGGCCGAGCAGCGGTTGGAGGCGCAGGCCGATCTGATCGCGGCCTTTCCCGAGGCGGTTCCGGTCTACGCCGCCGCCCAGCCGGTGATGGACGCCATCGTCGGCTTTCACATCCACCGCGGCATCCTGGCCCTGGGCGAGCGTGCGCCTGAGCCGGACCCCGACGCCCTCATGGCCGGCCTGCCAGGCGATGCGGTGGTCGTGGCGGTCTGCGGGGTCGGCAACCACGACAACATGGGCGGGATCTTCCGCAACGCCGCCGCCTTCGGCGCCGACGCGGTGGTCCTCGACGCCGGGTGCTGCGATCCGCTCTATCGCAAGGCCATCCGCGTCTCGGTCGGCGCGGCGCTGATCACGCCGACGGCGCGCCTGGGGCAGGGCGCCGACGTCATCGGTCTCCTGCAGCGCCACGGCTTCGCGCCGCTGGCCCTCAGCCCGTCCGGCGAGACGGCGCTTTCCGCCTTTCGCCCGAGCGGGCGCACGGCGATCATCCTCGGCGCCGAAGGACCCGGCCTGGCCCCGGAACTGATGGCCCGCGCCCGCACGATCCGCATCCCCATGGCCGCCGGCTTCGATTCCCTGAACGTGGCCGTGACCAGCGGGATCGTGCTGCATCACCTGAAGGCGTAGGCCGGCGGGCTGGCGGTGTCGGCGGACAGCGGGCGTCGGCTGGGCTATGGATGGCGCCGACCTGGAGGGCTCCCCATGGCGAAGGGCCTGATCGTCCGCAATCTGCGAGGGGCCCTGGGCGGGCCCTACGACCTGGATGTGGAAGCCGGCGGCTGCCTGGCCGTCAGCGGCGCGTCCGGCTCGGGCAAGAGCCTCTTCCTGCGCCTGATCGCCGACCTCGACTGGAGCGAGGGCGAGGTCTCCATCGGCGAATTTTCGCGCGCGACCCACAGCGGGCCGCAGTGGCGCCGCCAGGCGGTCTATATCCCGGCCGAGTCCGGCTGGTGGCGCGAGCACCCCGTCGAACATTTCGCCAAGGACCGGGTCGAGGCCGCACGCGCCCTGGCCGGGCGGTTCGGCGTGGAGCAGAGCGCCTTCGATCGGCCCGTCGCTCAACTGTCCACCGGCGAGCGCCAGCGGCTGGCCTTGGTGCGGGCGCTCGTCCTGGATCCGCCCCTGTTGCTGCTCGACGAGCCGACGGCCGCGCTGGACCCGGACTCGGTGCACGCCGTCGAGACCGAGCTGCTGGCGCGGCTGTCCGCCGGCGCGACGCTCGTCATGGCCACGCACGACGCGGGGCAGGGCGGGCGGCTGGGGGCCCGGCCGATGCGGATGGTCGATCGGAAGCTGGTGGCGGCATGAACCCGATCTCCCTGGCGCCCTCGGATCTGGCGATCACCGCCTCGCTCGTCCTCGCCGACGCGCTGCTGTCGGTCGTGCTGCGTCTGCGCCTGCACCGGCAGGTGCTGATCGCGGCCACGCGCATGGTGGTGCAGCTCGTGGCCATCGGCTTCATCCTGCGCGCCGTCTTCGCCCTGCATCATCCGGCGGCGACCCTCGGCGTGGTCGTGGTCATGACCCTGGTCGCCGCCCGGGAAGTGGCCGCGCGGCCCGAACGGCGCTTCGCCGACCGTTCCTCCCTCTGGCTCGCCCTCGTCAGCGTCGCCATCGCCACCTATCTGACCGCCGCGCTGGCCCTGACCACCGCCGTGCGCCCGCAGCCCTGGTACGACGCGCGCTATGTGATCGTGCTGGTCGGCATCATCCTGGGCAACGCGCTCAACGCCGGCAGCCTGTCGCTCGACGCCCTGCTGGCCTCGGCCGCGCGCGAACGGCCCTCGGTCGAGGCCCAGCTCTGCCTTGGCGAGCGCTACTGGATCGCGATCGCCCCGCTGGTGCGCGAGGCGGTCCGCCGGGGCATGCTGCCGATCATCAACCAGATGTCCGCGGCGGGCCTTGTCACGCTGCCGGGGGTGATGACCGGCCAGATCCTCGCCGGCCTCGATCCGCTCGAGGCGGTGAAATACCAGATCCTGCTGATGTTCCTCCTGGCGGGGGCGAGCGGCCTGTGCGCCCTGATCGTCGCCTATCTCGCCGCTTGGCGTCTGACCGACGAGCGCGAGCGCCTGCGGTTGGACCGGCTGGTCTCGCGCTAGCGGCCGCGGCGGGCTTTTCGCTCGGCCAGGAACTCGGCCATCGCCTGCGCCGGCTCGTCCGTGGTCCAGGCGTCGGCGAAACAGTCGATTCCGGCGGCGACGGCCTGGCTCATCGGCAGCTCCTCCCAGCGGCGGATCAGCGCCTTCTGCAACTGCACGGCCCGCGGCTTGGCCGCGAGCAGCCCCTCCAGCCAGCGCTCGAGCGCCGCGTCCAGGTCCTCAGCCGGCTCGACGATCTCCACCAGGCCCCAGCGCAAAGCGTCGGCCGCGCCGAAGGTCTCGCCGATCAGCAGCATCTCGCGCGTGCGGCCCCAGCCGACCAGGCTGGGCAGCAGCGCCGCCTCGACCACCGAGGGGATGCCCAGCTTGACCTCCGGCATGCCGAAGTGGCTGCGGTCGGAGGCCGCGCGCAGGTCGCAGGCCGCGGCGATCTCCAGGCCCGCGCCCAGCACATAGCCGTCGATCCTGGCGATCACCGGAACCGGCAGGTCCCGCAGCGCCGCGCAGCAGCGATGCACCCGCGTGATGAAGGCTCGGCCGCTCTCGGCGTCCAGCCCGGCCATCTCGTCGATGTCGGCGCCGCCGATGAACGCCCGCCCGCCGGCGCCCGTGAGCACCACGGCGCGCAGGTCCGGCTCGGCCGCGAGACCCTGCACCGTCTCCACGAACAGCTCCATCAGCGCGCTGTTCAAGGTGTTGAGCTTGCGCGCGTTGTCGAGGGTGAGCCGGGCGACGCGGCCACCCGGCCGGTCCTCGAATTCCAGGGTGACGACGCCGGTCATGACGGGACTCCTTCTTGCCGCCGCCACGTTCGGAGGGTTCGCCGTCATCTTCAAGCCAGTCGCTACGGGGCTGGACTTCTGGCCTCGAGTACGGCCCAATCAGCTTATTGAACGTGGGGTTCGCCAAGGCGGGTTCGTGCATGAAGTATGGCGGCTGCATTCGCAGGGCGCACATCGGCGCCGGGGCGGGGGCCGATGATCTTGAGGCGCCCAGACGGCGTTATCACGTCGGCAACCTGCGCGCCGAGCTCATGCGGCACGCCCGCGAGATCCTGCAGGAGGCGGGTCTTGGCGGCCTGAACCTGCGCGCGCTCGCCGCCCGCGCCGGCATCGCTCCAGGCTCGGTCTATCACCACTACGCCAGCAAGGCGGCCTTGCTGGCGGGCCTGGCCGCCGAAGGGTTCGGCGACCTGCAGGAGCGGCTGGAGGAGGCCGCGCGGGAGGCGCGCCAGGGCGAGCGCATCCGCACCTGCGCGCGGGCCTACTTCGCCTTCGCCCGCGCCCAGCCCACGATCTATGCGCTGATGTTCGATCCGGCGGTGATGACCGACGGCGAGGTGCGCTGCGCCATGGCGCGGGCCTTCGCCGTGCTGGAGGAACTCGTCGGCGTCGCCATCACGCCGATTCGGCCGCGCACGCCCGACGAACTGCACAAGATCGCCCTGGCGGTCTGGGCGTGCGGCCATGGCGCGGCGTCGATGACGCTCGGCCAGCAGGACGACTACGACGACCTGATGGAAGACGTGATCCAGGGTCTGGACGCGCTGTTCCGCCGGGACTGACGCCCCCGGCGCGTCTTTTCCGCCGTCAGGGCTTGATTTTGCCGCCGTCGCCCGCTGCTTAGGGCGCGCAATGCGATCACCCAGGATTCACGTGGCGGGCGCCGGGGCTTTCGGCCTGGCTTGCGCCGTGCGGCTGGCGCGGGCCGGCGCCGAGGTCGTGGTGTTCGACGCCGCGGCGCCGACGGCGAACGCCTCGGGCGTGGCGGCCGGCATGCTCGCGCCGGTCTTCGAGTCGGCCCTGGACGAAGCGGCGCGGCCTCACTTCGCGCTCCTGGCGGCGGCGCGCGAGCTGTGGCCGGCCTTCGCGCAGGAGACGGGGATCGAGCTCGACCGCCGCGGCGCCTTGGCCGTCGGCGACGCGGACCGCCTCGAGGCCCTGGCCGCCAAGGTCGCCGTCTTCGACACCGCCGCCGCGCGGCTGGACATGGACCAGGCGGCGGCTCTCGCGCCGGGCCTTTCCGGCGCCTACGCCGGCGGGCTCTTCACCGCCGAGGATTGGCGGATCGACGCGGCCGCGGCCATCGCGGCCCTGCGCCGCGCGGCCGAGGCGCAGGGCGTGGTCTTCCGCCCCGAGCCGCTGCGGGACCTCGGCGACGCCGACCGCTTGGTGATCGCCACCGGCGCGGCGCAGGATCTGTCGCATCTTGCTCCGGCCCTCGCCTTGCTGGCGCCGATCAAGGGCCACATCCTGCGCCTGCCGGGGGCCGCCTATCAGGGCGTCGTCGTGCGCGGGCCGGCCGCCTACGCCGCGCCCGCGGGCGGCGGCCTAGCCGTCGGGGCGACCATGGAGGCCGGCGCGGCGGACTGCGCGATCGATCCCGCCCGGGCCGCGGCCCTGCAGGCGGCGGGGGAGGCGATGTTCCCGGCCCTGGCCGGGGCGGACGTCCGCCCCCTGGCCGCCGTGCGCGCGGCGACGCCCGACGGCCTGCCGCTGGTCGGGCCGACGGACGATCGCCGCGTGCTGCTGGCGGTCGGCGCGCGCCGCAACGGATGGCTGCTGGCGCCGATGGTGTCGCGGATCATCGCCGCCTATGTGCAGGACGCCGATCCGGGGGCGCGGGCCGAGGTCTTGAGGCCGGCCCGCTTTGGCTGAGGGCTGGCGGGGGCCAAGCCGCCGAACATGGTTAGCGCGGCGTTAACCATGTGGGCGCAGAACCCTTCCCATGGCTATTCAGGGCATTAGGGGAGTCGTCGAGGCCGCCATCCAGCGCGCCTCGTCCGCCACGGGCGTCGACTTCGGCTTCCTGATGCGCACGGCCGCCCGCGAGAGCGGCTACAACCCCAAGGCCAAGGCCGGTTCGTCGTCCGCCGCGGGGCTCTTCCAGTTCGTCGAGCAGACCTGGCTCTCCACGCTCAAGCAGCATGGCGCCAAGTACGGCTATGCGCGCTACGCCGACCTGATCCAGAAGGGGCCCGACGGCCGTTACTCCGTTCCCGCAGGAGCCGCGCGCAAGGCCGTGATGGACCTGCGGTTCGACCCGCACGCGGCGTCGCTGATGGCCGGCGAACTGGCGGCCGACCACGCCTCCTATCTGCGCGGGCGCACTGGCCGCTCGCCGACCGCGGGCGAGCTCTATGCGGCTCACTTCCTGGGGCCGCAGGGGTCGGCGCGGCTGATCGAGGCGATGCGGTCGCGGCCGGGCGCGGCGGCGGCGGGCCTTTTCCCGGACGCGGCGGCGGCCAACCGGAACATCTTCTATCCCGGCGGGCGCGCCGCCACCGTGGCCGAGGTCTATGCGAATCTCACGCGCACCGGCGGCGCGGGGCCGGCCGGGGGGGCGGCGGTCGCGCCGAACGAAGACGACGGCTTCGTTCAGTACGCCTCCGCCCGCCGCATGGACCGGGTGAAGGAGCAGGACGCGCTCGTGCAGATGATCCTGCGGGGATCGCAGTCGCCGGATACGCCTGACGCCTCCCGGTCGGTCACCGGGTCGCTGTTCACGAGCGAGATGCTGCGGGTCCTCGCCGACGCGCGCGACAAGAGCTGACGCGCACAATCGCGCGAGCGGATCGTTCTCCTGGGGCAATGATCGGTAATTTCAATCTGGTGTGTTGAAATCCTGCGGTTGTCGCGCAGGATCGGCCTCTAGGAAGCCGTCGCGCAGGACGGTATGGCTTGGGCATGCTGACGCCGATCGCCCGCCACCGCGCCAAGGCGCTTCTCAGATTGGGAGTGATGAAGTGCCGCCAGGCTGTGCACGCGCTGGCGCTCACGTGCCCTGAGGAGCAGCGCCGCCGGATCGAGGCGGACATCCACGCGGCTGGCCGCATCAGCAACGGCTATCTGCTGCTGCTGACCTGCGCTTGCGGCATCGCCATCCTGGGCCTGCTGCAATCTTCCGCGGCCGTGGTGATCGGCGCCATGCTGATCTCGCCCTTGATGGGCCCGATCATGTCCATGGGCGTCTCGCTCGCCCGGTTCGATCCGCCGACGGCCAAGGAGGCCGGGATTTCCCTGGCCGTGGGGGCGCTGGGGGCGATCGCCGCCTCGGCGCTGATCGTCTGGCTGTCGCCCCTGAAGGACGTCACGCCGGAAATCCTGGCGCGGACCCGGCCGACGCTGCTGGACCTGGTCGTGGCGGTGCTGTCCGGCGTCGTCGGGGCCTATGTGACCATCACCCAGCGGGGAGCCGTGATCGCCGGCGTGGCCATCGCCACGGCCCTGATGCCGCCGCTGGCGGTGGTGGGCTACGGCGTGGCCACGATGTCGCCCCAGATCGCGGGCGGGGCGCTGCTGCTGTTCCTCACCAACGTCGTGGCGATCCTGGCCGCGGTCTACGGCGTGGCGCTGCTCTACGGCTTCAGGCACGTCGGCGCGGTCGAGGCGCGCTGGCAGACGCCGGTGCTCCTGGGCGCGATGACGGCGCTCTGCGTGCCCCTGGCGTTGTCCCTGAGGAGCATCGTCATCGAGGCGAAGGAGACCGGCCGCGCGCGCGCCGTGATCGAGAAGACCTTCGCCGACCAGTCGCCGCGGGTCAGCGACCTGGAGGTGCAGCTCGCCCATAGCCGGCTCTCGAAAGTTCAGGCCGTCGTCCTCACGCGCAAGTACGTCTCCGGCGCCGAGGCCTCCGTGAAGAAGGCGCTGGGGCAGGACTGCACCGTGGAGCTGGAGCAAGTGCTGGTCGCCGAGGGTGAGCCGGCCGCTTCCGGTTCGGCCTTGGCCAACCGCGCCTTGACGGCCCAGGCGACCGCGCCGCGCACGCCCGAGGCGCGGCTGCGCGAGATGCTGTCGGCCACGGGCCAGGTCTCCTCCATCGACCGCCAGGACGGCGCGATCACGGCCACGGTGGTGCTGCCCGGCTCGCCGGGGCTGTCGAGCTATCGGGCGCTCGAGATCGCCGCGCAGCGGTTCCTGCCGGACACCGAGGTGCAGATCGTCCCGCCGTTCGCGCCCTTGCCGGTGATCAGCTTCGCGCGCGGCTCGCGGGCGCTGTCCGGCGCCGCGCGCGCCGACCTGGCCGTCACGGCGTGGGCGCTCAAGCGCTGGGGACTGTCGTCCGTCCGGGTCGAGGGCGTCGCCAGCCCCGGCCGGCGCGGGCCGCGACGGATCGACCAGGCGCTCGCCGAGGGCCGCGCGCAGGCGGTCGCCGATGCGCTTTCCGGTTTGGGCGTGACGGTCAGCCAGGTCAGCGGCTCGGTGCCGGACACGCCCGGCGTGGATTCGCCGGACCTGTGGGTCGCCAGGCTGACGCCGGAGGGCCAGGCGCGGTGAGCGAGCCGCTGCTCAGCGGGATCGTCCTGATCCTGACGCTGGTGCTCTTCGCCATGGATCGCGTGCGCCACGACCTGGTGGCCGTCATCGCGCTCGGCGCATGCCTGCTGCTGGGCCTGGTGACGCCGCAGCAGGCGCTCGTGGGCTTTTCCGATTCCGCCGTCGTGGTGGTCGCCGCCGTCCTGATCATCGGCCGCGCCATTGAGCTGACCGGCGTGGCCGCCGCCGCGACCGAACGGCTGGCGGCGCTGCGGGCGCCGTTCCCCCTGCAGCTTGGGGTGCTTCTCCTGGTCGCTGCGGCGCTGTCCTCGTTCATGAACAACATCGCCGCCCTGGCGATCACCATGCCGGCGGTGGCGGGCATCTGCCGCAACGCCCGCCTGCCGCCGGGCGCGGGCCTGATGCCGCTGTCCTTCGCCACGATCCTCGGCGGGATGACCACCCTGATCGGCACGCCCGCCAACCTGATCCTGTCGTCGGTGCGCAAGGACCAGCTCGGCGCGGCCTTCGGCTTCTTCGACATGACCGTGGTGGGCGGCGCCGTGGCGGTTGTGGGGCTCGCCTACCTCTGCTTCGTGGGCTGGCGGCTGACGCCCCGCCGCGCGGGCCGCGCGACCGACGCCGGCGGGCGCAGCGTGTTCGAGCTGCAGCCGCCGCAGCCCGACGGCGTCAAGCCGGTGGCGGCGGCCAAGGTCTTCGCCGCGCTCAGCGGCGCGCGCGCCCATGTGCTGGCCGTGGTCCGCCACCACGAGCGGCTCAAGCCCCGCGCGGTGGACGCGCTCTATTCGACGGACCGCGTCCTGGTGGTCAGCCGCAACGACCCGTGGGAGGTGGCCAAGGCCTCCGGCTGCCGGCTCGGCGCCCCGGTGTCGAACGCGCCGGACGCGGTGACGGCGCGCATCGTGGTGGGCCACGGCTCGCCGCTGGTGGGCCGGCCCTACGACACCATCGCCGCGGAGACGGACGGGGACCTGCGCGTCGTCGCCGCCGGGCCGCGCGCGGCGCGGGCGCAGGGGCCGCTGGGGGCCCTGGACATCCAGCCGGGCGACCAGCTCACCGTCCACGGCCCCGCCCAGCGGCTGGAAAGCTACATCCGCTACGCCCGGCTGCTGGAGGTGGAGCGCAAGGCGGCGGTGGTGGTGCAGCCGCGCCGGGCGGCCCTGGCGGTGGCGATCTATGCGGCGGCGGTGCTGGCCGCGGTGGTGTTCGGCTGGCCCACGGCGCTGACCTTCGCGGCGGCCGCGGCGGCGCTGGCGGCGCTGAAGTTCCTGCCGCCCCAGGAGATCTACAGCTCGATCGACTGGCCCGCGATCGTGCTGCTGGGCGCGATGATCCCGGTGGGGCAGAGTTTCGAGACCAGCGGCGCGGCGGCGATCGTCGCCCATCAGCTCGGCGAATGGCTGGCGGGCGCGCCGCTCCTGGTGGCCGCCGCCTGCACGACGGCGGCCACGCTGATCCTGTCGATCTTCCTGAACAACGTCGCCACGGCGGTGATCATGGGGCCGATCGCCATCGCCGTGTCGCGGGCCCTGGGCGCTCCGCCGGACGCGCTGTTGCTGGCCGTGCTCGTCGGCGCGTCCTCCGACTTCCTCACGCCGATCGGCCACCAGAACAACCTGTTGGTGATGGGCCCCGGCGGCTATCGCTTCGCCGACTACGGACGGGTGGGCTGGATCCTGTCGCTGCTGGTAGTCGGCGTTTCGGCCACGACCATTTCCTTGGTCTATGGCTAGGCGTTGCGCGGCCGCCGACAGGTCACGGCATTGTCATGGGGCTCCCGCGCTCGGCGATGCTATTGAAGCGCGACTATGAATATTCGTTAACCTTTGGGGGCGAACCGGGCATGCCTGAAGTCAACGCATCGGACACCGTCGTCGTGGCGTGCGCGGCGCCCGAATCTTCGGAAAAGATTGTCGGCATTCTTTCCGACTTCGGTTTCAGCGTCGTCGGCCCGGTGGACTCCGCCCGCATGGCGCTCGCGCTCGCCGCCCAGACGCCGCTGACGCTGGCGGTGGTGGGCTCCAAGCTCACCGGCCGCCGCGACGGGCCAGCCCTGGCGCGCGAGCTGATGAACACCTGGGGCGTGCCCTCGGTGCTGGTCGACGCCGATGACGAGGACGCCGACTGGCGCGCCGCCGATCCGGTGGCCGCTCGCCTGCGCCGGGCCCTCACGGAAGCCGAACTAACGGCCTGATCCGGCGATCCGGCGGGCAGGGGCCGTCTCAGGCGGCCGCGCCCTCGTCGTACATCGCCTCGATGTCGGCCGCCGAGAAGCCGGCCTCTTCAAGCACCTTTCGCGTGTCCCGGCCCAGCGCCGGGCAGGGCGGCAGCACGCCCGGGTCAAGCCCGGGGAAGACCGCCGGCGCGGCGGGCGACAGGTGCGCGCGGCCGGATCCGTCGTCCACCTCCACCAGGGCTCCGGCTGCCCGAAGCTGCGGGTCCGCGGCCACTTCGGCCGGGGTCTGGGCGGGCGCCCAGGCGAGGTCGGCTTCGTTCAGCCGCCGCGCGATCTCGTCGAACGCCATGGCGCCGAAGGCGGCGTCCAGTTCGGCGACCAGGAGGGCGCTGTTGTCCTTGCGCGAGCGGCTGGTGCGGAACCGTTCGTCCTCGGTCAGCTCCGGCCGTCCGGCCACCTTGGTCAGCACCGGCCAGTCGACGGCCCCGCCGCGGGGATTGACCACGAACCAGCGATCGTCGGCGCTGCGGTAGAAGTTGGCCACCGGATCGAACGGCGCGGTGCGCGGCTTGTTCGAGGCGAGCCGGCCGAAGCGCAACTGCACGGCCAGGTCCGAGCCGACGGTGTAGACGCCGGTGGCGAGCAGCGAGGTCTGCACCAGGCGGCCGACGCCGGTGTGCTCGCGCTCGTAAACCGCCGCCAGGATCGCCGAGACCGTCGCCAGGGACGTGGTGTGGTCGCCGACGCCCGTGCGCAGCAGGAACGGGTCGTGGCCCTTGGGCGTGGTCATCATCGCCACCCCGGCGCGGGCCCAGAAGGCCGTCACGTCGAAGCCGGGGGTCTCGGCCTCGGTTCCTTCCAGGCCATAGCCGGTGACCATGGCGTAGATCAGCCGCGGGTTGGCCTTGCGCAGGGTCGGCTCGTCCAGGCCCGACTTCTTCAGCGAACTGGCCCGCACGTTGGTGAGGAAGACGTCGGCCTTGGCCGCCAGCCGGGCCAGCGCCTCGCGCCCGCGCGGCTTGGAGATGTCCAGCACCACCGAGCGCTTGCCGCGGTTGTCCATCTCGAACGTCGGGTTGCCGGAAAGCTCGCTCTTGGCGTCGGCGAAGACGTGACGCATCGCATCGCCGCCCGGACGCTCGACCTTGATCACCTGCGCGCCCCAGTCGGCGAGAATGCCGGCGGCGCCGGGCGCGGCGATATAGGATGCGAATTCGACGACCTTCAGGCCATTCAGAAGCACGGCGGTTCCTCCCCTTGGCGGGAAGTCTTAGCCGTGGGCGGGCCGGTTCGGAAGCCTTCAGGCCACCTGGCGCGCGCCGAACTCGCCCTGCGTGGCGCAGGCGTCGGCCACGGCGCGGGCGACCGCGGCCACGGTGACCGGCTTGCGCAGCACCACGTCCGCGCCGGCCTCGACGCATTCGGCTGCCTCGTCGGCGTCGCCGCCGATCACGGCGATGATCGGCGTGCGCCCGGCCGCCTCGGGCAGGGCGCGGATCGCGCGCATCGCCTCCGGGCCGTCCATGCCGGGCATGCGTCCGTCGATCATCAGCAGGTCGAAGTCGCACACCCGGGCCAGATCGGCGGCGCGGCGGCCGTCGATGGCGTGCACCACGTGATGGCCGAGCTGCTCCAGGATGGCGCGCAGCATGGCCGCGTTCAGCGCGTCGTCCTCGGCGATGAGGATGCGCAGGCCCTTGCGTTCGGCAGGCGTCTCGGGCTGAGCCGCTTCCACCTGCGCGACGCGGTCGATGCTGGCCAGCGGATCGAACGGCAGCTCCAGGCGCAGGCAGCTTCCCACGCCGAGCGCGCTCGTCGCCGTCAGCTCCCCGCCCATCAGGCGCGCCAGGTGCAGCGACAGCGACAGGCCAAGACCGGCGCCGCGCACGCCGGCGCTCGTGCGCTGGATCCGGTGGAAGGCTTCGAAGGCCTTCTCGATCTCCTCGGGCGTCAGGCCCGGCCCGGTGTCGGCGATGGCGATGGCCAGGCGCTCGGAGCCGACGAGCTCGATCCGGGCCTCCACGCGGCCGCGGACGGTGAACTTCAAGGCGTTGCTGATCAGGTTGGCCAGGATCTGGCGCACCCGGGCAGGGTCGGCCACCACCGCGCCCTTGCTGGCGTCGGCGAGCTCGGCGTCCACGTGCAGGGCGAACTCCAGGCCCTTGGCCGCGGCCGCCGGCCGGTTCAGGAGCACCAGGTCGCGGACCAGCGCCACGGGATCGAACGCGCGGGTGTCCACGGACAGCCGGCCGGATTCGGCGGTCTCCGAATCCAGGGTCGTGTTCAGCACGTTGATCAGGTCGTTGGTGGCGTCCAGCGCGGCGGAGAGCTGCTCGCGCGACGGCGCCTGGCGGCCGCTGCGGCCGGCCGCGGCGGCCAGCACGTGGGCGACGCCCGCAAGGCCGTTGCGGATTTCGTGCGAGAGCGTGGCGACGATGTCGGACTTCGACTGCGCCAGGCGCTGGGCTTCCTCCGCCGAACGCGCCCGCTCGGCGATCAGGGTCTCGCGGTCGGCGGCCAGCGTGAACTGGCGGCGCAGCGTGCGGTTGAGGATCAGCGCCAGGGCGAAGGCCAGCGCCACCGCGCCCCAGACGAAGGCGGTCAGGTTCGGGTCCGACCGCTCCACGGTGATGGCGATGAGCGGGGCGGCCACGGCGGCGGGCCCGACGATCGCCAGGCTCGGCAGCCAGGGCGCCGTGAAGAAGATGCAGATCACGCCGGCCGCCGACGCCATCATCAGCAGCGCCGTGCGGGCGGGTCCGGCGTCGTCGGCGAACACCGTCACCTGCACGATCGCCGCCGCCCAAAGCAGGCCGCTCAGGATGTGCACCCGCGCGCGGGTCTCCAGGTTCTCGGCCTGCGGTTCGCGCAGCCAGTTCACCACGGCGTAGAAGCCGGCCCAGGCGATGGCGAACGCCACCAGGGCGAAGCTCATCCAGGCCACGTTCGCCGCGTGAGAGCCGACCCATACGAAGATCGGCAGGCTGACCCCGAACGCGGCCAGCGCGTAGGGCAGCAGCGCGCGCTGCGCTTCCAGGGCCTGGTGGGTGACGGAAACGCCGCCGCCCAAGGGCCTGGCCGCTTTGAACATGGGTGAAAAGAACACGTACGCATCCCCTGCGGCGAGGCGCGCAGATTAGGGGCCGTAACGTTGGCGCGGGGTTACCCAAGAGCGTTAACCGCTTATGAGCGGGGGCAACCGAACGTTAAGCCTAAAGCGCCGATACTGGGGCGAACGATGACTTGGCCGATGGGGCCTGCGGGGGCGGCATGACGACGACGCGCGCGGCGTTGACCGACGAAGACATCCGCACGTTGGTGAGGGGAGCCACGCCAGACGAGCGCGCGATGGCGGCTCAGAAGATCTGCCGTTCCATCGATCGCGACGATCTGACCGCCGAGGACCGCGCTCGCGCCAGCGAAATCCTGCGGGTCATGGCCGCCGACGCGGCCGAGCTGGTCCGGCGGGCCATGGCCATCACGCTCAAGTCGTCCGCGGTTCTACCGCACGACGTGGCCATGCGGCTGGCCGAGGACGTGGACAGCGTGTGCCTGCCGATTCTCAGCTTTTCGCCGGTGTTCACCGACGACGATCTGGCTGAGATCGTGCGGCTGGGCGGCGCGGTGCAGCAGGTGGCCATCGCCAAGCGGCCGTCGCTGTCGCAGAAGGTGACCGGCGCCATCGCCGAGCACGGGGTCGAGCGCGCGATCGAGGTCGCCTGCGCCAACGACCGGGCCGACTTCGCCGAATCCGGCCTGCAGAAGGTGATCAGCCGCTTCGAACAGTCCGAGCGGGTGCTGGCCGCCATCGCCTATCGCCAGGTCCTGCCCATGTCGGTCACCGAGCGGCTGATCGACCTTGTCAGCGATCAGGTGCTGGACCACATCGTCAGCCATCACGAGATCTCCCCGGAGACCGCCGTTGAACTGGTCCTCGGCGCCAAGGAGCGGGCCACCATCGACCTGGTGGACCAGGCCGGGCGCACGGCGGACCTGAAGAGCTTCGTGGCGCACCTGAACAAGCACGAGCGGCTCACCGCCTCGCTGCTGCTGCGCGGCCTGGCGCACGGCCACATGGCGTTCTTCGAATGGGGCGTGGCCGAGCTTTCCGGCGTTCCGCACCATCGCACCTGGCTGATGATCCACGACGCCGGGCCGCTGGGCCTACGGGCCATCTACGAGCGGGCGGGCCTGCCGGCGCGGCTCTTCACCGCCTTTCGCGCCGGAGTGGACACCTTCCATTCCATGGAGAACGAGGGCGGCGCGCGCGATCAGAACCGCTTCCAGGAGCGCATGCTGCAGCGCTTCCTCACGCAGAAGCAGACCGTCGGCCGCGACGATACCGACTACCTGCTCGACCGGATGGATCTCGTGGCTCGCCGGTCGCGCCGCGAAGCGCGCACCCGCCTTAGCGCTTGACGTCGCGGCACGCTTGCCGGCCCGGCGGCGTGGGGTTCAATCTGCGGCATGAACCAGAAAGACACTGCGGCCGAGATACGGCCCGCCGCCACCATCCTGCTTCTTCGCGACGCGCCGGGCTTCGAGGTGCTGATGGTCGAGCGTCACCATCAGATCGACTTCGCCTCCGGCGCCCTGGTCTTTCCGGGCGGCAAGTGGCACGCGGGGGATCATGATCCGGCCTGGCTGGAGCACGTGATCGGCGGCGACGACTTCGATTCCGACCAGCGCGCCCTGCGCATCGCCGCGATCCGCGAGGTGTTCGAGGAGGCCGGCGTGCTGCTGGCCCGCAAGGACGGGGCGATGATCTCGGGCGAGGCCGCGCCAATGGACGTGCGCGCGGCGGTGGACCGGGGCGAGATGGCGTTCCTGGACGTCGTGCGGGGACTGGGCGCCAAGCTTGATCTGGACAGCCTGACCATCTTCGCCCGGTGGATCACGCCGGCGATCATGCCCAAACGGTTCGATACCTGGTTCTACATGGCCAAGGCGCCGGCCGACCAACTCGCCGCCTGCGACGGGCGCGAGACCGTGGACGCCACCTGGATCGCGCCGGCCGAAGCGCTGCGCAAGGCCGAGACCGGCGAGCGCAAGATCATATTCCCTACGCGGATGAATTTGCAGCTTCTGGCCGAAGCGAGCGACGCCGGCGACGCCATCGCCCGGGCCAAGGCGCGCCCGCTGGTGACCGTCGAGCCCAAGGTCGAGGATCGCCCGGACGGCAAGGTGCTGACGCTTCCGGCGGACGCCGGCTACGGCGATGTGGCCGAATCGCTGTCGTCGGTGGCCTAGGCGTCGTTCAGGGGCTTAGAGCCCCATGTCCGCGACGCGGCGTTCGAGCTCCTCGACCAGCGCCTTGCCGATGGGATGGTCGTCGGTCTTGATGCCGTCGCGGGCCGAGGCCTTGATCGCGTCGATGTGGCCGTCGATCAGCGCCATCGGCGCCTGGTCGCGCTTGTCCTTGTCGTCGATCAGCCGGCACAGCGAGGCGGCGATGCGGGTGATCAAGGGGAATTCGTAGGTCGTGCCCAGGCCCTTCAGGTCGTGGGCGCGCAGGTAGAGCTGCTCCATGGTCTCGGCGTTGACGCCTTCGCTCTTCACGCGCTGGCGCGCGGTCTCGAGCTTGACCACTTCGTCCTGCAGCCACTGGGCGAAATTGCCCGACAGGTTCTTCAAGGCGGCTTCCGCCTTGGCGATAGCGGCTGGATCGAAGCCGCCCAGACGGCCGCCCACCTTCAGGCGAAGGGTGTTGGGGACCTGAATCACTTGTCCGGGGTTTTGCTGGCTCACACGCGCCTCCATCAAGCAACGCGAATGAGTCTAGGACGCACCTGTTAACAAACGTCTTCGACGCTATTGTAGCGCTTTAGACGGAAAACTGCTCGGCGAGAACGCGTTCTTCCAGACTGCGCCCGGCGTCGAACAGCATGGTCAGGGTTATGTCGCGGTCTTCGGCCACGTGAACTTCCAGCACGTCGCGCACCTCGAAGTTGTCCGCCACGGCGCTCACGGGACGCTTGTCGGCCTCGAGGATTTCGAAGGTGACGCGGGCCGTGTGCGGCAGCAGCGCCCCGCGCCAGCGCCTGGGCCGGAACGCGCTGATGGGCGTCAGCGCCAGCACCTTGGCGTCCAGCGGAATGATGGGGCCGTGGGCCGACAGGTTGTAGGCCGTCGAACCCGCAGGCGTGGCCACCAGCGCGCCGTCGCAGAACAGCTCGTTCAGCCGCACCCGCCCGTCGATGGAGATGCGCAGCTTGGCGGTCTGGCGCGTCTGTCGCAGCAGCGAGACCTCGTTGATGGCCAGGGCGCGATGCTGGCCGCGGCGGGTGTCGACCGCCACCATGCTCAGGGGATGGATCGCCGCCCGTTCGGCCGCGTTGATCCGCTCCAAGAGGTCGTCTTCGCTGTATTCGTTCATCAGGAAGCCGACCGAGCCGCGGTTCATCCCGTAGATCGGCTTCGGCGCCTCGATGTGCCGGTGAAGCGTCTCCAGCATGAAGCCGTCGCCGCCCAGGGCGACGACCACCTGGGCCCGGTCCTCGTCCACATCGCCGTAGCGCGCGGCGAGGCGCTCGCGGGCCTCCTGGGCTTCAGGCCGCTCGCTGGCGACGAAGGCCAGGCGGGTGACGAAGGGTTCGGGCTTGAACATGGGGCGCCACAAGTCCCCACGCGGCGACGCTTGTCAAACGGAGGAAACGGCCTGCCGGAAAGCGGCGGAGGCGACCTCCGGCGAGAACGGGCCGAACGCCCCGACGGCGCGCCGGGCGCCCTCGGCTCCGCCGCTCGGGCGCCCGCCATTCAGTTGACGGACGAGATCGAGCATGTCGGGGAAGCAGCTCTTGTCGATGCCCACGGCCGCGCAGGCCAGGGCCAGCAACTCCGGCCGGTCTGAATCGATCGCGCGGCGCACCTCTTCGAAGTCGAAGCCGCCGAGCGCGGCGAGGGCGGCCTCGAACAGCGAGATGCGGTGCTCGCGCAAGGCGCGCAGCAGATAGGCGGGCCTGAGCTGCCCCGCGGCGTGCAGCTTGGATATCAGCCGCCGCTCCATGCCCTCCCGTTCCTCGTTCACGGTCATGGGAAGCTCGTCGTCGCCCTCGCTCGTGACCGCCCCGTGGGCCGCGTGGACGGCGTGGGCGAGCTCGGCGTCCAGCGCCTGGGCGTCCAGACGGAAGCGGCCGACGAGCGCCTGGCGCAGCGATTGGCCGACCCACACGTAGAGGCGCTGGGCCATGCCAGAGGTCAGTTCCGGCCGGCGCGACAGCGGCGCGCGCAGCCCGGTCACGTGGCGCGAGGCCTCCAGGAGCTGCTCCATGTCGAACGGCGACAGCTCGGTGTGCGTGTTGTCCGCGAGCGCCGTCAGCACCGCCGGCTCGGCCGCGCTCAGGATGGCGGCGACCACGGGCGGGCCCAGGCTCGGCCGGCGCGCCACCTCGATCTGGTGCTCGACGGTGGCCTCCACGAGCAGGCGGACCAGGTCGTGATCCTTCAGCACAGGGCTTTGGGCGATGATCGGCGCGGCGATCTCCAGGTCGTCCAGGGCGAGGACGTTGATCAGGGCCGGCGGCGCCCAGGCCGCGGCGGCGAGCTTTTCGGCCAGGCGGCGGCGGATGTCCCGCTCGGCCTCGACCACCAGGCTCATGAAGATCGAGTTCAGCAGCGCCTGCACGGCCGGCGCGGCCATCGATTCCTCGCCCTCGCTGGAGTTCGCGAGGTCCACGACGGCCAGCAACAGGCGCTCGCGGTCCTGAGGACTGCGGCTCTTGGCCAGGCCAAGGATCTGCTCGGTCTTGATCGCTACGCCCAAACCGGGGACCCCCACCCGTTCGCTGCGCGGGACAACTTTGGACGAGCCTCCTCCCGCGAAGGTGAAAACATGTTTAAACCGGCCAAGCCGCTGAGCAGACACACGGAAAAAGGGGAGGGACGCCGCGTGGCCGAACCGCTCATTCTTGCGCTCGACCAGGGCACGACCAGCACGCGGGCCATCGTGTTCGACCGGCGCGGTCAGCCCTTGCAGACGGTTGGGCGCAACCTGAAGCAGTATTATCCGGCCGACGGTTGGGTCGAGCACGACCCTGACGAGATTTTCGCCGCCGCGGTCGAAGTTCTGCGCGAGGCCGTCGAGGCCTGCGGCCGCGGCGTCGAGGCGATCTCGGCGATTGGTGTGACGAATCAGCGCGAGACGGTCGTGGTCTGGGACAAGGCCACGGGAAAGCCGATCCATCCGGCGATCGTCTGGCAGGACCGCCGCACCGCGGCCGCCTGCGACCGGCTGCGCGCGGCCGGTCACGAGCCGCGGGTGACGGAGGTGACGGGCCTGCTGCTGGATCCCTACTTCTCCGGCGCCAAGATCGCCTGGCTCCTGGACAACGTCGCCGGGGCGCGGGTGCGCGCGCAGGCCGGCGAGCTGCTGGCCGGCACGATCGACACGTGGGTGATCTGGAAGCTGACGGGCGGGCGCGTCCACGCGACCGACGCCACCAACGCCTCGCGCACGCTGCTCTTCGATCTGCGGGCGCAGGCGTGGTCGGACGAGATGCTGCGCATCTTCGACGTTCCCGCCGCGCTGCTGCCCGAGGTGCGCGACAGCGCCGGCGACTTCGGCGAGACCGAGCCGGCGCTCCTTGGCCGGCCCGTGCCGATCCGGGGCGTGGCCGGCGACCAGCAGGCCGCGCTGATGGGGCAGGGGTGCGTGTCTCCTGGCGAGATGAAGGCCACCTACGGCACCGGCTGCTTCCTGCTGGTCAACACCGGCGAGGCCGCGCCCGTGTCGCGCTCGCGGCTGCTCACCACGGTCGCCGCCCGCGTCGCCGGCAAGACGACCTTCGCGCTCGAAGGGGCGATCTTCATCGCCGGAGCGGGCGTCCAGTGGGTCAACGAGGGGCTCGGCGTGGAGGGCGGGCCCCTGGCGGTCGAGCGGCTGGCGCAGGCGGCCCGGCCTGATCACGGCGTGGTGCTGGTGCCGGCCTTCACCGGCCTCGGCGCGCCCTGGTGGGACGCGGCCGCGCGCGGCGCGATCTTCGGGCTCACCCGCGACGCTGGGCTGCCCGAGATCGCCCAGGCGACATTCGACGCCTCGGCCCTGCAGACCCGCGACCTGATCGAGGCCATGCGCGCCGACGCGCCCGAGGCGTTCGGCGCCGAGGCCGTGCTGCGCATCGACGGCGGCATGGCGCGCAGCGCCTGGTTCGCTCAGCGGCTGGCCGATCTGACGGGCGTGAACGTGAACCGGGCGACCTTCCAGGACACCACGGCCCTGGGCGCGGCGCTGTTCGCCGGCATCGGCGCCGGCGTCTACGCGGACATGGCCGAGGCCGCCGAGGCCCGCCCGCAGGCCGAGCCCGTCACGCCCGCCATGGGCCGCCATGCGCGCGAGACCGCCTATGCGCGGTGGCTCGACGCGGTGGCGCGCACGCGGTCGAATACTTGACCCGCCGGATCGGCGGGGCGAAACCTAATCGCAGATAACTTCAAGACGCATGGGAGGCCGAGATGGCCGATGGTTCGCTCGCGGGCGTGATCTCGCTCAAGGACAAGGTCAGCGCCGAGGAATGGCAAGCGCGGGTGGACCTGGCGGCGCTCTACCGCCTGGTGGCGCTGCACGGCTGGGACGACCTGGTCTACACCCACATCTCGGCGCGGATCCCGGGGCCCGAGCACCACTTCCTGATCAATCCCTACGGCATGCTGTTCGACGAGATCACCGCCTCGTCGCTGGTGAAGATCGACCTGGACGGGAACATCCTCCAGGACACGCCCTACTTCATCAATCCGGCGGGATTCACGATCCACTCGGCCATCCACGCGGCTCGCGAGGACGCCAAGTTCGTCATGCATCTGCACTCCGACCAGGGCGTGGCCGTGGCCGCCCAGAAGGAAGGCCTTCTGCCGCTGTCGCAGCACGCGCTGATCGTGCTGCCGCGGCTGGCCTACCACGACTATGAAGGCATCGCCCTCAACCTCGACGAACGCGAGCGCCTGGTGGCCGACATCGGCGACAAGACCCTGATGCTCCTGCGCAACCACGGCACCTTGTCGGTGGGCGAGAGCGCGGCCGACTGCTGGGTGGGGATGTTCTTCCTCGAGCGGGCCTGCAAGCAGCAGGTCATGGCGCTGTCCGCCGGCCGCGAAAACGTGCTGTTCGCGCCCGAGGCTTCCCAGGCCGAGGTCAAGATGCAGACCGGGCGCGGGATCGGCGGCAAGCTCGCCTGGCCGGGCTGCCTGCGCCGGCTTGATCGCGAGCTGCCCGGTTACGACGCCTAGACGAATCGGGCCCCGGCGGCGCGCAGGCGCCGCCAGGGCCCTGTCGTCCCGCAGTCATTAGCGTTTGTTTTCTGCGCCGGAATGGAATTTGGCGCCGTTTTTCGGCGCTCGTGTCGGGTGGGGGCGCCCAATTCCGCATCTGTTTCAGCGCGGCAATCGCTGCGCCATCGTTCTGTAGCTGGATTGGGTATATCCGGCCTCGTCGCGTTCGGGGCCGTCGTTGGTCCTGGGCGCCTTTCAGGATCGGGACACGGAGCCCCCAGTTTGCTGCGTCGCCATTTCTTTCTCGTCAGTGCGCTGACGGTGCTCGTACTGATGGTCGCTGCGGCCGGCCTGAAGTTCGCGCTGGGCGGCAAGGGCCCGTCCGGCGCGAATGAACGGCCGGGCGCCGCGTCGTCCAAGGCCGGCGGCTCCGCCGGCGGGCGCAGCCGCGGCGGCATGGGCGGCCCGACCCAGGTTTCGTCGGTCACGGTCCAGCCGCGCACGTTCGTCGACGCCATCGAGGTGCTGGGCGTGGCCAAGGGCCGCCAGTCGGTCACGCTGAGCGCGGCCACCACCCAGCTCGTCCAGACCGTGCACATCCACGACGGCGAGATGGTGCGCAAAGGCGACGTGCTGGTCGAGCTGAAGTCCACCGAACAGGATGCGGGCCTGGCCCAGGCCCAGGCCAAGCTGGTCGAGGCCGAGCGCGCCTTCGAGCGCTGGAAGACGCTGGGCGAGAAGGGCTTCGCCTCCAAGGCGTCGATCGACCAGTACGAGGCGGCCTACATCTCGGCCAAGGCCGACGTGGAGGCCGCCCGCGCCCGCCAGGGAGACCGCGTGATCCGTGCGCCGTTCTCGGGCGAGGTCGGGCTGACCGACATCGCGCCCGGCGCGCTCATCAATCCCGGCGCGGCGATCGTCACGCTCGACGACCTGAGCACGATCCGCGTCGATTTCGCCGTGCCTGAACGCTACATGGCCGACCTGCACGAGGGCCAGCAGATCACCGCCACCGTCGACGCCTATCCGGGCGAGATCATCACCGGCCAGGTCGCCAAGCTCGACACCCGCGTGAACGAAACCACCAGGGCGATCACCGCGCGCGCGGAGTTTCCCAATCCGGGCCACCGGCTGAAGCCGGGGATGCTCGTGCGCGTCTCCATCGCCCACGGCCAGCGCCAGAGCCCCGCCGCGCCCGAGACCGCCCTGGCCGTGGAGGGCGACTCCGCGTTCGTCTATCTCATCGCCAACCAGGACGGGAAGATGGTGGCCGAGCAGCGGGCCGTGGTCACCGGCGCGCGCAAGGACGGCTTCGTCGAGCTGCGTGAGGGCGTCGCGCCGGGCGACCGCATCGTCGCCGACGGTCTCAACAAGGTCACGCCGGGCCAGCCGATCCGCCTGGCCGGCGCCGGCGCCGGCGCGGGCGGCGGCGTGGGAGGGGGCGGCCAGGCGCGGCCCCGGCCCGCGGCATGATGCTCTCCGACATTTCCGTCCGGCGCCCGGTGTTCGCCGCCGTGGCGGCGATCATTCTCTGCGTCGTCGGCTTCGCCTCGTTCGGCGCCTTGTCGGTGCGCGAGCTGCCCAGCGTCGACCCGCCGATCGTCTCGATCCAGACCACCTACACCGGCGCGTCGGCCGAGGTGGTGGAAGAGCGCATCACCCAGGTCATCGAGGGCCAGGTCGCCGGAATCCAGGGGATCGACCGGGTGACCTCGTCGTCGCGTGACGGGGCCTCTCGGATCAACGTCTCCTTCACGCTCAACCGGGATCTCGACGCGGCGGCCAACGACGTGCGCGACGCGGTCTCGCGGGTGGCCTCGCAGTTGCCCGACGAGGCCGATCCGCCTCAGGTGGCCAAGGCCGACGCCGACGCCCAGCCGATCATGTTCCTGAGCCTGTCCTCCGACCGGCTCAACCGCATGGAGCTGTCGGACTACGCCCAGCGCTATCTGGTCGAGCGCTTCTCGACCGTGCCGGGGGTCGCCAACGTGCGCGTCGTCGGCAGCCAGCTTTTCTCCATGCGCATCTGGCTCGATCCGGAGGCGATGGCCGCGCGCGGCCTGACCGTCGACGACGTCAAGAACGCGCTGACCAGCCAGAACCTGGAGTTGCCGGCCGGCTCGCTCGAGGCGCCCAGCAAGGACTTCACCATCCGCGTGGCGCGGGGCTATTCCACGCCCGAGCAGTTCGCCAGGCTTCCGGTGCGCCCCAGCAACCTCGGGGTGATCTCCTCCAGCACCGGCTACGTCACCCGCCTGGGCGATATCGCGCGGGTGGAAGAGGGGCCTGACGAGCGGCGCCGGATCTTCCGGTCCGACGGCGTCGACCAGGTGGGCATCGCCATCACGCGCCAGTCGCAGGCCAACGACCTGGACATCTCCAAGGGCGTGCGCGCTGCGTTGCCGGAGATCAACCAGGCCCTGCCGCCCGACACCCGGCTGAAGATCGCGGTCGACTACACCTCCTTCACCGCCGAGGCGATCAAGGAGGTGTGGATCACCATGGGCATTTCGCTCGCCCTGGTGGCCCTGGTGAACTTCATCTTCCTGGGCACGCTGCGGGCGGCGTTGATCCCCTCGATCGTCGCGCCGATCTGCATTCTGTCCACCTTCATCGTGCTCGCCCCGCTGGGCTTCTCCATCAACCTGCTCACGCTGCTGGCGCTGGTCCTGGCGATCGGCCTGGTGGTCGACGACGCCATCGTCGTGGTCGAGAA
The DNA here is from genome assembly GCF_041916435.1 of Phenylobacterium sp. GTDB lineage: Bacteria > Pseudomonadota > Alphaproteobacteria > Caulobacterales > Caulobacteraceae > Phenylobacterium. The sequence goes on from NZ_JAYRZM010000007.1 coordinate 287,210, forward strand.
CATTCAGCGCCGGATCGACGACGGCGAGCCGCCGCCGGTGGGCGCCCAGCGCGGCGCGCGGCAGGTGTTCTTCGCCGTGGTCGCCACGACCATCGTGCTGGTCTCAGTGTTCGCGCCGCTGATGTTCATGCCCGGCTACATCGGCCGGCTGTTCGTCGAACTGGCGGTGGCGATCGCCGCGGCGGTGTCCTTCTCGGCCCTGCTGGCGCTCAGCCTGTCGCCGATGCTGGCGTCCAAGCTGCTGCGGCCGGCCAATAGCGAAGGCTTCATCGCCCAGCGCGTGAACGTGGCCATGAACAGGCTGCGGGAGTCCTACCACGCCTCGCTGGACGCCCTGCTCGGCAGGCGCAGCGCGACCTATGCTGCGGCGACGCTCGTCGCCGTGCTGGCGGTGGCCGCGGCCGGGCTGTTCGTCATGCTGCCCAAGGAACTGGTGCCCAACGAGGACCGCGGCCGCGTCGACTTCATGATCATGGGGCCCGAGGGGGCTGGCTTCGACTATATCCAGAGCGTCAGCCGCAAGGTGGAGACGCGGCTGATGGCGCTTCTGAAGAGCGGGGTGATCAACCGCTACGTCATCTCCAGCCCGCGGTTCGGCAACACCCAGTACAACACATCCGGCGGCAACGTGACGCTGGCCCCGCACCACAAGATCGGCTCCCAGGAGCTGGCCGCCCAACTCAACCGCGAGTTCTCGTCGATCACCGGCGCGCGGGTCATCGCCTCGGTCCGGCCGAGCCTGCAGCGCGGCGGGGGCAGCAGCTCCAGCGTCGACCTGATCCTGGTCGGCAACGAGTATCCGCAGATCGCGCGGCAGATCGAACCGATCCTCAGGGCCGCCGAGGCCAATCCGGGCATGTCGCGCGCCCGCCTGGATTACGAGCCGACCTCGCCGCGGCTGATGGTCGAGCTTGACCGGGAGAAGGCCGTCTCGCTCGGCGTCACCGCCCAGTCGGTCGGCTCGGCGCTCGAGACGATGTTCGGCTCCAGCAAGGCGACGACCTACATCAAGCAGGGCCAGGAATACGACGTCATCCTGCAGACCGACCGCCAGCGGCGCGAGACGGCCGAGGATCTCAGCAAACTCTATGTGCGGACCAGCGCGCGCACGCTCGTGCCGCTGTCCTCGGTGGTGACCACGACCGTTCGCGGCGACACGCCCGACCGCTCGCGGGTCGACCGCCTGCGGGCCATCACCCTCAGCGTGCAGCTCAACCCCGGCTACACCACCGGCGACGCGGTGAAGTTCTTCCAGAACGAGGTCGCCAAGCAGTCCGGCATCGCCATCAAGTGGGGCGGGGCGGCGCGCGACTATCTGGAGGCCGGCGGGGCGGTGGCCGTCGCCTTCGGCCTGGCGCTGCTCCTGGTGTTCCTGGTGCTGGCGGCGCAGTTCGAGAGCTGGATCCACCCGGGCGTCATCATGCTGACGGTGCCGGTGGCGGCGCTTGGCGGGCTCTTCGGCCTGTTCATCGCCGGGTCCACCATCAACACCTACAGTCAGATCGGACTGATCATCCTGGTCGGCATCGCCGCGAAGAACGGCATCCTGATCGTGGAGTTCGCCAACCAGCTTCGCGACGAGGGCCTGTCGATCCGCGAGGCGGTGATCGAGTCGGCGTCGCTGCGGCTGCGCCCGATCATCATGACGTCGATCTCGGCGGCGGCCGGCGCGATCCCGCTGATCGTGTGGGGCGGCGCGGGCGGCGAAGCCCGCAAGACTATCGGCGTGGTGATCTTCTTCGGGGCGATCTTCTCGACCCTGCTGACCCTGTTCATCGTGCCGGTGTTCTACAACCTCCTGGCGCGGTTCACGAAGTCGCCGATGCACATGGCCCGGCGCATCGACGCCTTCGAGGAGGCCGAGCGGGCGCGCGCCGCCAACGCCGCCGAATAGGCGCGCAGGCGGCGCGGCGAGCGCCTATTCGCCGGCCTTGCTGGTCTCGACCTTGAGGTAGGCGATCACGTCGATCTTGTCCTTGTCGCCCTTCAGGCCGGCCACGGGCGGCATCTTCACGCCCGGGATCATGGCTTGCGGGTCGGGCAGCCACTGCGAGAGCTTGTCGAAGTCCCAGGTGAAGTCGGCGTTCTTCAGGGCGTCGGAGTAGTTGAACTTCTCATGCGAGCCGGCCTTGCGGCCGAAGACGCCGTAGAGGTTGGGCCCGGTCATGTTCGGGCCGTCGGGCGTGATCGTGTGGCACGAGCGGCACAGGGCGAAGCGGCGCTTGCCGTTTTCCAGGTCGGCGGTGTTGTAGGGCGCCGGCAGGGACGCGAGCAGCTTGGCGGCGTCCTCGCCCTGCTCTTCGTGCTCGCCGCCTTCATGCTCGGCGCCGGCCGCGGGGCCTTCTTCGTGCCCGGCCTCGGCGTGCTCGCCCTGTTCAGCGGCCGGCGCAGGAGCCGAAGGCTTCTGACCGCATCCGGCCAGAACCACGGCGGCGGCGGCGGTCACGGAGATCGTCATTAGAATGCGCATGGACTCTACCAACACCTCTTCTCGTGCAAACGCGCGCGCAAGCTAGCGAAGGGCGCCGCAGATGCAACGCCGATCCCTGTTCCTGAGACGCGTAATCAGCGCAATTTCGACAGGCCGCGAACGGCGGGTTCCGCCGGGCGTCGCTCGCGCCCGCGCGGCCCGGAAATCAGCGGCTCAGGGGCGGACGATGCAGTCGCGCCCGGCGCCGCGCAGGGCGCCGCAGAAGGCGCGCGCTTCGTCCTCGGTGGCGAAGCCGGCCACCAGGGCGCGATGGAGCGTCTGATCGCCCACCTGCACGTTCTCCATCTCCAGGCGCTTGCCCGCGGCCGGGCCGGGGAGGCGCTGTCGCACGGCCGTCCATGCGGCCTCGGCGGCGTCGGTGGAGGCGACCGCGGCGATCTGCACGCGGGGCCCGCCGCCAGGCGGCTCCGGCTTCGCGGGTGCGGCGGCGGCCGGTGCGGCGGTTGCCGGAGCCGCGTCCAGCGGCGGCGGCGGGCCCACGGCGTCCTGCGCCTGCGACGGCGCCAGGGCGCGTAGCTGCGGCGTCGAGGCCGCATCGGCGCCCGCCCTGGCGGCGGCCGGCGCGGCTCCGCCGACTGCAGCCGCCTTGGTGGCCGGGAGGGCGGGGAGGCCCGGATCGGCCTGGCCGCGCAGCTCGGCGGCGATCGATTGCGGCGAGACGTCCGACGAGGGCTTGGCGACCGGCTTGTAGAGGATGACCGCGGCGGCGGCCGCCGCCGCCAGGGCCGCGCCAGCGGCGATGGCCGGGGCGCGGAGGGCGCCGGTCCGCCGCTTCGGGGTCGCTGGCGTCAGCTTGCGGCGCGGATCGCGCGGGCGCGGCGTCTCCGCCTCGGCGAAGGCGCGGTCGACCGTGTCCCAGACGTCGATGTCGACGTCGCCGTCGTCGGGATTGATCGACACCTTGATGAAGTCCTGCCGGCCGGCCTCCAGCCGCAGCGCCGTCAACGCGTCGGTGGCGTAGGCGCCGGTGTCGATGCCGATGCGGGCGCGCCCGCGCACGGGCCTGGGATTGACCGTGTGGCCGTGCACCACCACGCCGGGCCAGATCGGCGGCTCGTCGTCGTAGTCGCGAAACCACATCATGTCGGCGTCGGTCTGCTCGTCGAGCGGCGTGTCGGGCCGCAAGCCGGCGTGCACGAAGATGTAGTCGCCGAACGCGATGCGGAGCTCTGTGTCCCGCAGGAAGGCGACGTGCTCGGCCGGGATGGCCCTGGCGGCGGCCTGGCGCAGCTTGTCGACCGAGGGATTGGCCAGCTCGCCGCGGAGCGAGACGCCATACGAGCGCAGGGTCTCCACGCCGCCATACTCCAGCCAGCGCGTGGAATCCTCATGGCCGTCGAGCAGGCTCAGCAGCACGTCCTCGTGGTTGCCGCGCAGGAAGACCGTCCTGCACTCGGCCTGGCCCCGAAAGCGGATCAGATGGTCGATCACGCCGGCCGAGTCCGGGCCCCGGTCGATGTAGTCGCCAAGGAAGACGGCGACGACGCTCTTGCCGTCGCGGGCGTCCGCCTCGGTCTCGACCGCGAGCTGTTCGGTGAGGCGCTCCAGAAGATCGAGCCGGCCATGCACGTCGCCCACGGCGAACACGATCGTCTGCTGCGGCGCCTGGGGCGCGCCGCCGGCGCGCATGCTGGATGTCATAGTCGAAGCCGATGGAACCAGGACTGTGCCCGTCACGGAAACGGGCGATGAGCGAAATCTAGCATGGCGGCGACTCGCCGCTCCAGGGGCTCGCCGATACGGCCGGCGCCGAAGCGCGCGCCAGGCCGCCGATCAGGCGCCTTCGGGCTCGCCGCCGCCCGATTGGCCGGCCTGGGGTTTGGCCGCCTCGGCGGCGGCCTCGCGCAGCAGGTCCTCGGCCGCGTCGTTCGTGGACTTCGCCTTGGGCGCGGCGTCCTCGGCGGCCTGCACCTTCAGGCCCATGGAGCGGGCGGCCGCCTCGCCCTCGCGGCCGAACAGGCTGCGCACGCGCAGGTCGACCTGCGGGAAGGGGATTTCGATCCCGGCCTCGCGCAGGGCGTCCTCGATGGCCCAGGTGTAGGCCGCATGGGCCGAGGCCGGCCGCTTGACCGCCTCGAACGAGGGCCACACCACCAGCTCGAAGTTCAGCGAGGAATCGCCGAAGCCGATAAGCCACACCTGGGTGCGGCGGGTGTCGGTGTCGGGCAGGGTGAAGGGCACCTTGTGGGCGGCGGCCAGGACGGCGTCGCGCACCTTGGCCTTGTCGACGCCGTAGGCGACGCCGAACGGCACGTGGAGGCGCCGGGTCTGGCCCTTGAGCGTCCAGTTCACCACCTCGCCGTCGATCAGTTTGGAGTTGGGGATCACCACGTCCAGGCCGTCGTTGGTGAGCAGGCGTGTCGCGCGCGGGCCGACCTCCAGGATCTCGCCGCGCATGCCGCTTTCGATCTCCACGTAGTCGCCCACGTGCACCAGCGGATCGAAGATGATCACCAGGCCCGAGACGAACTCGCGCACGATCCCCTGCAGGCCGAGACCCACGCCGACGCCCACGGCGCCGGCGAACACCGTCAGCGACGTCAGGTTCACCCCAAGGGTCGACAGGCCGATGAAGCCGCCGGCGAGGATCACGGCGTAGCTGGTGAGCTTCTCGACGATGTAGATCGACTGGGCGCCGGACCGGGAGCGCGAGCGCAGCCGCTGCAGGGTGATGGTCACGAGCCGGGCGACGGCGAACGCCAGGATCACGATGATCAGCGCCGCCCCGATCCGGCCGGCGATCGGGGTCCAGGCGCCGGATTCCACCCAGGCGATCAGCGACTCCGCCGTCATGTCCGTTCCTCCTGCGCGGCCCGCGTCGTCGATGTGCGGGGCCTGGTCTCGCCGTCCTCAGGCGGCAGGCGCCGGGACCGCCTTGGCGGGCTTGCCGACGCGTCGCCGCCAGGCCCCTGCAAGCTGATGATAGAGCGGCTCTCTCATGATGCGCGAGGAGATCGCGCGCGACATCAGCGTGCTCAGCATCAGCGGGCCCACCAGGCCGGGGTCGCGGGTCATCTCCATCAGGATCACCGCGCTCGTCAGCGGGGCCTGGACGACGCCGGCCAGATAGGCGGCCATGCCCAGCACCACCACGTCGCGCCCCTGCACCCAGGGCACCACCTGGTCGACGACCGAGCCCAGCCCCGCGCCGATCGCGAGCGAGGGCGCGAAGAGCCCGCCCGGCGCGCCGCAGACCGAGGCGGCGAGGGTGGCGATCCAGCGCCAGACGGAAAGCGACCAGCTCTGGGCGCCGCCACCGCCCGCCAGCAGCGCGGTCGTGGAGTCATAGCCGGTGCCGAAGCTCAGGCCGCCGCTGGCGAAGGCCGCCAGCGCCGCGACCAGGCCGCAGCCCGTGGCGAAGACGATCGGCCGGCTCTTTCTGAACAGGCCGACGGCGTTGGGCTGCGGGCCGATGACCGCGGCGACCGCCCGGGCGAAGAGCCCGCCGGTGACGCCGCACACGACGCCGATGATCGGGGCCGCGAGCCAGGCCGAGGCCAGCGCCGTGGAGCCGCGCAGGCTGCCGAAATAGGCGTAGTCGCCGGCGAAGGCGTATGAGGCCGCCCCCGCGATCACGACGACCAGGATGATGATGGAGTTGTTGCGGCGGTCGAAGCCCTTGGCCAGCTCCTCCACGGCGAAGACGACGCCGGCGATCAGGGTGTTGAAGGCGGCGGCCACGCCGGCCGCCCCGCCGGCGATCAGCAGGGCGCGGCGGCTGGGCCCGCCGTGCAGCCGGCTGGTGAACAGGAAGAGGATCGCGGCCACCACCTGCACCGTCGGGCCCTCGCGCCCGATCGCCGCCCCGCAGGTGAGGAGCAGGGCCGTCAGGGCGACCTTCACCACGGCGGTGCGCACCGAGATCTTGTCGTCGCCGGGATTGTCCGGTCCGGCTTCCTCGGCGGCGGCGATCACCTGGGGAATGCCGCTGCCGGCCGCCGCGGGCGCGAACTTGATAGTCAGCCAGGTCGCCAGCGCCATGCTCGCCGGCATGAGCACGTAGGGCAGGAAGGGGACCGAGCGGATGACGTTGTGGTGGAAGGCGATGCCGGCGTCGCAGAGCTTGGCGAACGACACGGCCGCCAGGCCGCCGACGACGGAGCCCAGCACGATGATGGTCATCCGCCAGGCGCGGCGCGCGCGCAGTCTGATGCGCTTGCGGCTGAAGCTCGCTCCGCTGCGTCGCCGCCACGATTCCAGCCCTCGCATCCCGATCATGACATATGCGCCGTGGCGCTCACGGAAGGGGCTGGAACTGGGAAGGGCATGGCGCGATGCGATACATCGCAAGGCTTGACCAAGACAAGCGACGAGCGGCGGTTTTGTCCGATAGGCGCATTTAGGCCGCAGGCGCCGCGGCGGGCGGAGGCCAAGACGCGATCAGGCGCGTTCGGCCAGCCGCCGCACCGCCGCGCCGCGCTCGTACCAGCCCTTGCTGGCGTTCACGATGGCCACGACGGACAGCATCACCGGCACCTCGATCAGCACGCCCACGACCGTGGCGAGGGCCGCGCCCGACGAAAAGCCGAAGAGGCTGATCGCGGCGGCCACCGCCAGCTCGAAGAAGTTGCTTGCGCCGATCAGGGCCGAAGGGCCGGCCACGCAATGGGCCTCGCCGCTCAGCCGGTTGAGCATGTAGGCCAGGGCGGAGTTGAAGTAGACCTGGATCAGGATCGGGACCGCCAGCATCGCGATGATGGCGGGCTGGCCGATGATCTGCTCGCCCTGGAAGCCGAACAGCAGGACCAGCGTGGCCAGAAGCGCCGTCAGGGAGAGCGGCTGGATCTTGGCCAGCACGCCCGACAGCGCCGGCTCGCCGCCTCGCCGCAGCAATGCGGTGCGGGCCAGTTGGGCGATCACGACGGGGATCACGATGTAGAGGCCGACGGAAAGGACCAGCGTCTCCCACGGCACCGTGATCGCAGACAGTCCCAGCAGCAGCCCCACGATCGGCGCGAAGGCCACGACCATGATCGTGTCGTTGAGCGCCACCTGGCTCAGCGTGAAGTTCGGCTCGCCGCGGCTGAGGCTGCTCCAGACGAACACCATGGCGGTGCACGGCGCGGCGGCCAGGAGGATCAGGCCGGCGATGTAGCTGTTGATCTCTCCGGCGGGCAGGAAGGGGCGAAAGAGGTAGCCGATGAAGAACGCGCCGAGCGCGGCCATCGAGAACGGCTTCACCGCCCAGTTGACGAACAAGGTGACGCCGATGCCCCGCCAATGGCGGCCGACCTGGCTCAGGGAGCGGAAGTCCACCTTCATCAGCATCGGAATGATCATCAGCCAGATCAGCACCGCCACCGGCAGATTGACCTTGGCGATCTCCGCCGAACCGATGGCCTGGAAGAGGGGCGCGAAGAAGTGGCCGAGGGCGACCCCGGCCACGATGCACAGCGCCACCCAGACCGTCAGGTAGCGCTCGAAGCGGGACATGGCCGGCTTTGCGGCCTGACCTTCGGCCGCTTCGATGCTCACTGCGCCGCCTCCGGCTGGCCTGTCGTCTTGCCGATCGCGTCCAGCCGCTTCTGCAAGGTCAGCCGGTCCAGGCTGGCCAGGGGCAGGCTGGCGAAGATGTTGATGCGGTTGTTGAGCATGCGATAGGTCTCGGCGAAGGCGAGGCCGATCTCGGCTTCCGAGCCCTGCACGGCGGCCGGATCCGGCACGCCCCAGTGGGCCGTCATCGGCTGGCCGGGCCAGATCGGGCAGACCTCGCCGGCGGCGTTGTCGCAGACGGTGAAGACGAAATTCAGCTCCGGCGCGTCGGGATTGTCCGCCCGCGAGAACTCCTCCCACGACTTCGAGCGCAGGCCCTCGGTCGGGTAGTTGAGCTTGCTCAGCAGCGCCAGGGCGTACGGATTGACCTTGCCGGCGGGCATGGAGCCAGCCGAGTAGGCCTTGAACTTCGGCGGGCCGATGCGGTTCATGATCGCTTCGGCCAGGATCGAGCGCGCCGAGTTCCCTGTGCACAGGAACAGCACGTTCAGCGGGGCGCGAACGGGTTCAGACATGGTCGCTTCCTCTCAGCAGCAGGCGGCGGCGGGTTTGACGGCGAGCACCGCCTCGGGCTCGTCCTCGCCGTAGGTCACGGCCTCGCCGAAGGTGTGGAAGGTCTCCCAGCGCACGCCGTCCGGATCGACCACCCAGGCCTTGTCCGACTTGGCGTAGCAGCAGGTGGCCGCGGTCTGGTCGCGGGTCGTCTGGCCGGCGGCGTTCAGCCTCGTCGCCAGCTCGGCCAGCTCCTCGCCGCTGTCCACCTGGACGCCCAGGTGGTCGAGCCCGGGCGCGCGGGCGCGGGCGGAGATGGCGAAGTTGACCCTCGGATCGTCCAGCATCCACTTGGCGTAGTCGTCCTTCAGGACGGTGGGTTCGGCGCCGAAGAGCGTCGAATAGAAGCCGACGGACTTCTTCAGGTCCTCGACCGAGACGTGAACATGCAGGCGCTTCATGACAGGGCTCCGGTAGGTTGGTCGCAGCAGGCGGCCTTTGCGGCGACGTCGGCCAGCGGCGCGCACACTTCCGGGCGGCCCTGGCAGCAGTCTTCCATCAGGTAGACGAGCAGTTCGCTCATGCCGTCGTAGTCGGCGGCGTAGATGATCGAGCGGCCCTCTCGCCGGCTGGTCGCCAGGCCGGCGTTGGTCAGGATGTTGAGCTGGGCCGACAGGGTGTTGGGCGTGATGTCCAGCGTGCGGGCGATCTCGCCGGCCGGGACGCCCTGGCGGCCGGCCCGGACGAGCAGGCGGAACACGGCGAGGCGGCTGTCCTGCGAGAGCGCCGAGAGGCGCTTTACGGCGGTTTCTGATTCCATATTTCAACGATTGTCGAATTATAGAAGCGTGTCAAGCGTGCAACGGCGCGCCCGCACGCGACTTTCATCAAGGAGGATCGTTCCCATAGGGCCTAGCTGGGGTAGGGTGGCCCGCCGATGGGTCGTGGGATGCGAGTGGACGAGTCAGTGGTCCAGGCGACGCAGCCGATGGGAAGAGTTCTCGCCGTTCGCGGCGCGGTGGTCGACGTCGCCTTCGAGGCGCCGCCGCTGCCGCGCCTCGAGGAAGCGCTGATCGTCGAGTGGGACGGCGGCGAGGAACTGGTGGTGGAGGTGCAATCGCACCTGGACGACACCACCGTTCGCGGCGTGGCGCTGCAGACCACCGGAGGGCTGCGGCGCGGCGTGCGCGTGCGCGCCACGGGCCAGCCGATCACCACGCCGGTCGGCGATCCCGTTCTTGGGCGACTGCTGGACGTGATGGGCGCGGCGCGCGACGGCGGCCCGCCGCTGCCGGCCGACATGGCCCGCGCGCCGATCCAGCGCGCCGCCCCGCCGCTGGGCGAACGCAACCCCGCCACCTCGATCTTCGAGACCGGCATCAAGGTGATCGACCTGCTGGCGCCGCTGGCCCAGGGCGGCAAGTCGGCCATGTTCGGCGGCGCCGGCGTGGGCAAGACGGTGGTGGTGATGGAGCTGATCCACGCCATGGTGGAGTCGCACCAGGGCGTGTCGGTGTTCGCCGGCGTCGGGGAACGCAGCCGCGAGGGCCACGAGCTGCTCAACGAGATGCGCCGCTCCGGCGTGCTGGACCGCAGCGTGCTGGTCTACGGCCAGATGAACGAGCCGCCCGGCGCCCGTTGGCGCGTGGGCCTGACCGCGCTCACCATCGCCGAGCATTTTCGCGACGTGAAGCACCAGAACGTGCTGCTGCTGATGGACAATGTCTTCCGCTTCGTCCAGGCGGGCGCGGAGGTCTCCGGTCTCCTGGGCCGGCTGCCGTCGCGGGTGGGCTACCAGCCGACCCTGGCCACCGAGGTCGCGGCCCTGCACGAACGCATCGCCTCCATCGCCGGGGCGGCGGTCACCTCGATCGAGGCGGTCTACGTGCCGGCCGACGACTTCACCGACCCGGCGGTGGCCGCCATCTCGAGCCACCTGGACAGCATGATCATGCTCTCGCGCGACATGGTCGCAGAGGGGATGTATCCCGCCGTCGATCCGATCAGCTCCTCCTCCATCCTGCTGGACCCGACCGTCGTGGGGCTGGAGCACTACCAGGTCGCCGAGCAGGTGCGCGAAACCATCGCCCGCTATCGCGAGCTGCAGGACATCATCTCGATCCTGGGCGTCGAGGAACTGAGCGCCCAGGATCGCCAGACCGTGACGCGCGCGCGCCGCCTGCAGCGGTTCCTCACCCAGCCGTTCACCGTGGCCGAGGCCTTCACCGGACGTCCCGGGCGCTCCACGCCGCTCGCCGAGACCGTGCGCGGCTGCCGCGAGATCCTCAGCGGCGCCTGCGACGGCTGGGACGAGAACGCCCTCTACATGGTCGGCGACATCGACGAGGCGCGCGCCAAGCAGCAGGGCGGCCAGAGCGGCCAGGGCGGCGGCGGCGCATGAGGCTGTTGATCACCACCCCCGCCAGCGTCGTGTTGGACGAAACCGGCGTCACGGCCGTCCGCGCCGAGGATGAGAGCGGCGGCTTCGGCGTGCTGGAGGGCCACGCCGATTTCCTGACGGTGCTGACGCCGTCCGTCGTGAGTTGGCGCGGCGCGGACGAGCGGCGGCGCTACTGCGCCGTGCGGCGGGGCGTCCTCACGGTGTCGCGGGCCGGCGGCGTGGCCGTCGCCACCCGCGAGGCGATCCTGGGGGACGACCTCGACCAGCTCGAGGGGATCGTGCGCACGCGCTTCCACGAGGCGGCGGAGGCCGAGCGGGTCGCACGCACGGAGAGCCTTCAGCTTCAGATGAAGGCCATGCGGCGCATCGTGCGCTATCTGCGTCCTGGCCGGCGCAGCGCCTATGGGGCCGCGTCGTGAGCGAGCCGGACGAAGAGCCGGACGCCGGCCCGGCCAAGGGCCTGGCGGACGCCATCCGCAAGCGCAGCGAACGGCGCAAGCGCTGGCTGCGCGAGGGCGGCGAGCCGCCGGTGCTGCACTTCGTCGGGCAGATCGGCGTCCTGGGCTGGATGATCGTCACGCCCGGGCTGTTGTTCCTGTTCTTCGGCCGCTGGCTGGACCATCGGTTCGGCACCGGCGTCTTCTGGAGCGCGCCGCTGCTGATGCTCGGTCTCGCCCTCGGGTTCTGGTCGGCCTGGCGATGGATGAACCGTCAATGACCCTCCCGCTCTTCCATCCGCCGCTGTGGGTCGCGCTCGCCGGCGGGCTGATCGCCGGCGCGCTGATCGGCGTGCTTCACTTCAGAGCCCTGCGCGCGCAGGTCGATGCGCTGGTCCAGGCGCCGTCGCTCGGCCGGCTGTTCGCCCTGCAGGCCGTGCGCGTCGTGCTGAGCACCCTGGCGCTGGCGGCGATCGCCATCGTCCTGGGGGCGGGCGCGCTGCTCGCCGCGGCGCTCGGCCTGCTCGGCGCGCGGATGGCCGCCGTCCGGTTCGGAGCGCCCTCGTGACCGGATCGCCGCTTGAGTCCCACATCGTCTTCTCGGTCGGCCCGGTGGCGGTGACCGAGCCTGTCGTCGTCACCTGGGTGCTGATGGCCGTGCTCGCCGTCGGCGGATGGGCCGCCGGGCGCGGCCTGAAGTTGGAGCCGACCCGTCGCCAGGCCGTGTTCGAGATGATCGTCGAGGCGATCCAGGGCCAGATCCGCGACACCATGCACGCCTCGCCGCGACCCTACCTGCCGCTGCTGGGCACGATCTTCCTGTTCATCCTGACAGCCAACTGGTCGTCGCTGATCCCGGGGGTGGAGCCGCCGACGGCCCATCTGGAGACCGACGCGGCGCTGGCGCTGATCGTCTTCATGGCGGTGATCTGGTTCGGCGTGCGCGCCCGCGGCGTGCGCGGCTACCTGAAGAGTTTCGCCCAGCCGGCGCTGTTCATGGTCCCGCTCAACATCATCTCCACCTTCGCCCGGACGCTGGCGATGATCGTGCGTCTGTTCGGCAACGTCATGAGCGGGGTCTTCATCATCGGGGTGATCCTGTCGCTCGCCGGCTTGCTCGTGCCGATCCCGCTGATGGCGCTCGATCTGCTGACCGGCGCCGTGCAGGCCTACATCTTCACCGTACTGGCCATGGTCTTCATCGGCAGCGCCGTCAGCGGCGGCGAAGGCGCGGCCGAAAGTCAGGAAACTCAAGAGGCAGGTTCATGAACTGGATCCAGATCGTCAGCATCGCGAGCGCCGCCGGGGCCGTGGCGATAGGCTCCATCGGCCCGGCGTTGGCCGAGGGCCGCGCCGTCGCCGCCGCCCTGGACGCCATCGCCCGCCAGCCGGAATCGTCCGGCGTGATCTCCAGGACCCTGTTCGTCGGTCTGGCGATGATCGAGACGGTGGCGATCTACTGCCTGGTCATCGCGCTGCTGCTCCTGTTCGCCAACCCGTACGCCGCCTGAGCCGATGCAGCTCAACTGGTCCACGCTGGCGATCCAGACGATCAATGCGCTGATCCTCGTCTGGATTCTCGCCCGCTTCTTCTTCCGGCCGGTGGCCGACATCCTGGCCAAGCGCCAGGCGGCGGCCAAGGCGCTGCTGGACGACGCCAAGGCCGATCGCGCGGCCGCCGCCAGCGCCAAGGCCGAGGCCGACAAGGCGCTCGGCGATGTCGACGCCCAGCGCCAGCGGCTGCTGGACGAAGCCCGCGCCGCGGCCGAGACGACCAAGGCTGACCTCGTCGAAAAGGCCAGGGGCGAGGCGGACAAGCGCCGCCAGGAGGCCGAGGCCCTGATCGCCCAGGAGCGCGCCGCCGCCGACCAGGCGATCCTGGCGAGCGCGGGAAAGCTGTCCGTGGACATCGCCAGGCGGCTGCTCGGCCGGCTGCCGCCCGCCAGCGTCCAGGCCGCGTTCGTCGACGCCCTGGGCGAGGCGCTGGCGAAGCAGGCGCCGGTGGACGGAACCAAGGAGGATGTCGAGGTCGTCAGCGCCGTCCCGTTGACCAAGGCTCAGGCCGACCGCGTGCGCGCGGCGGTCGACAAGGCGTTCGGCGAGGGCACGCCATGCCGGTTCACGACCGACGAGGCGCTGATCGCCGGGGTCGAGCTGCACGGCGTGAACCTGATCATTCTCAATAGCTGGCGCGCCGATCTTGAGGCGATGGACAAGGAGTTGAGCGGTGACGGACGCCCGGGCCAAGCTTGACGACTGGCTGACCGACGCGCGCGGGCGCGTCGGGCGGACCGAGCCCGCGCCGAGGGTCGATCAGGTGGGCCGGGTCGAGGCCGTGGCCGACGGCGTGGCCCGAGTCCTCGGCCTGCCTGAGGCGCGGCTGGACGAGCTGGTGCGCTTCGAGCGGGGGCAGGTCGGCTTCGTGCTCAGCCTGGAGCGCGAGGCGCTCGAGTGCGTGCTGCTCGACGACGCGGCCGGCGTCGAGGCCGGCGACCTGGTTCGCGGCAGCGGCGACGTGGTCCGCGCCCCCGTGGGCGAGGCGCTGCTGGGCCGCGTGGTCGATCCCCTGGGACGGCCGCTTGATGGCGGCCAGCCCATCGCGGCCGAGGATGTCCGGGCGATCGAGCAGCCCGCCCCGCCGATCATCGACCGCGACTTCGTCAACGAGCCGGTGCAGACCGGCCTTCTGGTGATCGACGCCCTGTTCGCCCTGGGGCGCGGCCAGCGCGAACTGATCATTGGCGACCGCGCCATCGGCAAGACCGCGGCGGCCGTCGACTGCATCATCAACCAGAAGTCCAGCGACATCATCTGCGTCTACGTGGCCGTGGGACAGAAGTCCTCGACCGTGCGGCGGGTGATCGACGCCGTGCGCGCGCACGGCGCGCCGGAGCGCTGCATCTTCATGGTCGCCGGCGCCTCCAGCCCGCCCGGCCTGCAATGGATCGCCCCGTTCTCGGCCTTCACCATGGCCGAATATTTCCGCGATCGCGGCCAGCACGCCCTAGTGGTCGTCGACGACATGACCAAGCACGCGGCCACCCACCGCGAGATCGCGCTCCTGACCCGCCAGCCGCCGGGGCGCGAAGCCTATCCGGGCGACGTCTTCCACGTGCACGCCAGGCTGCTGGAGCGCGCGGCCAAGCTGTCGGCGGCCAGGGGCGGCGGCTCGCTCACGGCCCTGCCGATCGCCGAGCTGAACGCCGGCAATCTCAGCGCCTACATCCCCACCAACCTGATCTCCATCACAGACGGCCAGATCGTGCTCGACGAGCGCCTGTTCGCCGAGGGCCAGAAGCCGGCCGTCGACATCAGCGTCAGCGTCAGCCGCGTGGGGGGCAAGACCCAGGCGCCGGCCCTGCGCGAAGCGGCCGAGAGCCTCAGGCTCGACTACGCCCAGTTCCTGGAGCTGGAGGTCTTCACCCGCTTCGGCGCGGTGGCCGATCCCAAGGTCAAGGCGCGGATCGAGCGCGGCCGGCGCATCCGCGCGGTGCTCAGCCAGCCCCAGTACGCGCCGCTGCGGCTGGCCGACGAGGTGGCGCTCGTCCTGGCCCTGCAGGAGGGTCTCGTCGACCAGATCGCCTTGGACCAGGTCGGCCGCTTCCGCGAATCCCTGCCGGCCCACATCGACCGCTTCGCCGCCGAGGCCGTGAAGCAGATCCACGAGACGGGCGAGCTGAAGGACGCGCCGCGCGCGCAACTCGTCGATGCGCTCAAGACCTTGGCGAGCGGCCTGGCGTCAGGTCAGGGGGCCGGCTGATGGCCGAACGGCTGGCCGATCTCGTCGCCCAGATCGAGAATGTGCGCCAGCTCGACGCCGTGGTCGCCGCCATGCGCGGGATCGCCGCCTCGCGCGCCCAGAACGGTCGGTCGATGCTGCCCGGCGTGGAGGCCTACACCGAGGTCGTCTCCCGTGGCATCGGCGAAGCCCTGACCCTTCTCGGCGGGGAGCCGCCGGCGCCTGCGCCCCACGACGGCGCGCGGCGCGGCCTGATCCTGTTCTGCGCCGAGCAGGGCTTCGCCGGCGCGTTCAGCCAGCGGGTGCTGGACGCGGCGGGCGCGCTGGCGCCGGACACGGTGGTGCTGCTGGTGGGAAGCCGCGGCTCGGTGGTCGCCGAGGAGCGGGGGCTGAAGGTCGACTGGGCGTCCGCCATGGCCACGCACGCGGCCGCCGTGCCCTCGCTGGCCGACCGGCTGGCCGAGGCGCTCTATCAGCGGATCGAGGAGGACCAGCTCGTCAGGGTGGACATCATCCATCCGAAGAGCGCTGCGGCGGGGCAGGTGGAGGTGGTGAGCCAGTCGCTGCTGCCGCTGGACTTCGAGCGCTTCTCGCCGCCAAACCGCAACCAGCCGCCCCTGATCGACCTGCAGCCGGCGACCCTCCTGGAGCGCCTGGCCACCGAATACGTCTACGCCCAGCTCTGCGAGGCGGCGATGCACGCCTTCGCCGCCGAGAACGAGGCGCGCGTTCTGGAGATGGCCGGGGCCAAGACCAACATCGAGGCCAAGCTCTCCACGCTCACGGATCGTGAGCGCCAGCTTCGGCAGTCGGAAATCACCACCGAAATCATCGAACTGGCCGCGGGAGCCGAAGCGCTGCAGGAAGGAAGCGCCTAGCCGGGCCAGGCTTGACCTCGGTCAACGCCCGGCCGGGATCGATCCGACAGGCTCGTCCGGCAAGCCGAACCAATGCGCAGCGTCGCGCGTTTCCCGCCTCGCCGGGGCCGCGTCGGCGCCTCGCGCGGCCGCATCGTGGAGACCGCCCGATGGCTGACCCTGCAAGCCCCGCCGCCGACCCGGCGCTCACGTTGACCTCGCTGGAGGACTACCGGGCCCTGATCGGCGAGCAGGCGGTCGAGCGGATTCTCGCCAAGGCCGAACGCCTGCACGACGTCCACGTGCTGAACGTCAACTCCACCTACTACGGCGGCGGGGTGGCCGAGATCCTGGCCTCACTGACGCTGCTGATGAACGCGGCGGGCATCAAGACCGGCTGGCGCGTGATCCAGGGGCGTCCCGATTTCTTCAGCGTCACCAAGAAGATGCACAACGCTCTTCAGGGCGCGGACATAGAGATGACCGACCTCAAGACGCAGATCTACGAGGAGGTCGCCTACGAGAACTCGGTTCGCAACCACATCGACCACGACGTGGTCATCGTGCACGACCCCCAGCCCCTGCCGCTGATCCGCCACTACCGCCGGCGCGCGCCGTGGATCTGGCGCTGCCACGTGGACATGTCGCGTCCCAACCCGGGGCTATGGTCCTATCTGTCGCCGTTTGTGGAGGAATACGACGCCGTTGTCTTCTCGCTGCCGGAGTACGCTCAGAAGCTGACAACGCCGCAGCGGTTCATCACCCCGGCCATCAACCCCTTCTCGACCACCAACAAGGCGCTGTCGGACAGCGAGATCGACGAGCGCCTGAGCCGCTACGGCATTCCCACCGACCTGCCGCTGGTCGTGCAGGTCTCGCGCTTCGACAAGTGGAAGGATCCGCACGGGGTGATCGATGCGGTGAAGCTCGCCCGCACCCAGGTCGATTGCCGGCTGGTGCTGGTGGGCAACGTCGCGACCGACGATCCGGAAGGCCAGGAGGTGTTCGCCAGCCTGTGCGACTGCGCGGACGACCGCATCATCATCCTGTCGGTGCAGGACTCGGCCCTGGTCAACGCGCTGCAGCGGCGCGCGGCCGTGGTGCTGCAGAAGTCGATCCGCGAAGGCTTCGGCCTGACGGTCACCGAGGCCATGTGGAAGGGCGCGGCGGTCATCGGCGGCCGCGCCGGCGGCATCCGACGGCAGATCGAGGACGGGGTGAACGGCTTCCTGGTCGGCTCGATCGAGGAGGCCGCCGACCGGATCGTCCTCTTGCTGAAGGACCGCGAGCTGGCCAAGCGGCTCGGCGACGCGGCCCAGGAGAGCGTTCGCCGCCACTTCCTCATGAGCCGGCTGATGGAGGAATGGCTGGACCTGATCGGCTCGTTCCGCACCGAATTCCACCTGTTGAGCGGCGCGAGCGCCTAGTTGAGAAGGGAGGCTCCAGTCATGCAATCCTCGCAAGTGCTGTGGTTCGAGGAACTGGCGCGAGGCGACGTGCCCAAGGTGGGAGGCAAGAACGCCTCCCTCGGCGAGATGGTGGGCGCCCTGGCCTCCAAGGGCGTGCGCGTGCCCGGCGGCTTCGCGACCACCGCCGACGCCTATTGGCGATTCATCGACGCCAACGGCCTGCGCGAGCGCCTGAACGCGGCGTTCGCCGATCTGGCTTCCGGCAAGGCGAGCCTGGCCGAGACCGGCGCGGCGGTGCGCGCCGCCATGCTGCGCGGCGACTGGCCCGAGGATACGGCCAAGGCGCTCGTCGAAGCCTATCGGGAGCTTTGCCGCCGGGCCGGGCGCGCCGACGTGGACGTGGCCGTGCGCTCCAGCGCCACGGCCGAGGACCTGCCCGACGCCAGCTTCGCCGGCCAGCAGGAGACCTTCCTCAACATCCGCGGCGAGGAGGCGCTGCTCAGCGCCTGCCGCCGCTGCTACGCCTCGCTGTTCACCGACCGGGCCATCGCCTATCGCCAGGCCAAGGGCTTCGACCACATGAAGGTGGCCCTGTCGGTGGGGGTGCAGTTGATGATCCGCTCTGATCTCGGCGGGGCGGGCGTGATGTTCTCCATCGACACCGAGACCGGCTTTGACAAGGTCGTGCTGATCAACGCCGCCTGGGGCCTCGGTGAGAACGTGGTGCAGGGGGCGGTCAATCCCGACGAGTACGCGGTCTTCAAGCCGTTCCTGGACGACGAGGGCCTGACGCCGATCATCGAGAAAACCCTCGGCGGCAAGGCCCAGAAGATGATCTACGCCACGGGCGAGGAGCGGCCGACCCGCAACGTGCCGACCTCGCGCGCCGAACAGGAGGCGTTCGTCCTCAGCGATGGGGAAATCCTGCAGCTGGCCCGCTGGGCCTGCGTGATCGAAGACCACTACGGCCGCCCCATGGACATGGAGTGGGCCAAGGACGGCCTGACCGGCGAGCTTTCCATCGTCCAGGCGCGGCCGGAGACGGTGCAGTCCCGGCGGGGCGGGGCGCTTCTGCGCACCTATCGCGTCGGCTCCAAGGGCCGTCTGCTGGTCTCCGGGCTCAGCGTCGGCGATGCGGCCGTGACCGGCCGGGTCTGCCTGATCGACAGTCCCCGCGACATCGACCGCTTCGTCGACGGCTCGGTGCTGGTGACCCGCACTACCGATCCGGACTGGGTGCCGATCATGAAGCGCGCGGCCGCCATCGTCACCGACCAGGGCGGGCGCACGTCGCACGCGGCGATCGTCAGCCGCGAGTTGGGCCTGCCGGCGGTGGTGGGGGCCGGCGACGCCACGCGGGTGCTGCACGACCAGCAGGAGATCACCGTCTCCTGCGCCGAGGGCGAGGAGGGCTTCGTCTACGAGGGCGCGGCCGAGATCGAAAGCCGCGACATCGACGTCGCCGCCGCGCCCGCGACCCGCACCAAGGTGATGCTGAACATGGCCAATCCGGCCGCCGCGGCCCGCTGGTGGCGCATGCCGGCCGACGGCGTCGGCCTGGCCCGCATGGAGTTCGTGATCAACAACCACATCAAGGTCCATCCGATGGCCCTGGTGAAGTTCGACACGCTCAAGGACGAAGCGGCCAGGGCGCAGATCGCCGAGCTGACGCGGGGCTACGAAGCCGACCGCACCGAGTACTTCGTCGACCGCCTGACCCGCGGCTTGGCCCAGATCGCCGCGGCCTCGCATCCGAACCCGGTCATCGTGCGCATGAGCGATTTCAAGACCAACGAGTACGCCGGTCTGGTCGGCGGGGCCGAGTTCGAGCCCAAGGAGGAGAACCCGATGCTCGGGTTCCGCGGGGCCTCGCGCTACTACTCGCCGCGCTACCGCGAGGGCTTCGCCCTGGAGTGCGCGGCCATCCGGCGCCTGCGCAAGGAGATGGGCTTCACCAACGTCGTGGTCATGATCCCCTTTTGCCGGTCCGTCGCCGAGGCCGACCGCGTCCTGGGCGTGATGGCCGACAACGGCCTGAAGCGTGGCGAAGACGGGCTGCAGGTCTATGTGATGTGCGAGATCCCGTCGAACGTGATCCTGGCCAAGGAATTCGCCAAGCGGTTCGACGGCTTCTCCATCGGCAGCAACGACCTGACCCAGCTCACCCTGGGCGTGGACCGCGATTCCGCCGAGCTGGCCGGCCTGTTCGACGAACAGGACGAGGCGGTGAAATGGATGATCTCCAGCGTCATCACCGAGGCCCACGCCGTCGGGGCCAAGGTGGGCCTGTGCGGCCAGGCGCCCAGCGACCATCCCGAGTTCGCCGAGTTCCTCGTCGATTGCGGCATCGATTCCATGTCGGTGAGCCCCGACAGCTTCCTGACGGTCAAACAGCGCGTGGCCGCGCGCGAGGCCACGCTGGAGGGGGTGCGCCGGACCGTGAGACGAGGTTAAGCTTCGAATCTGGGCGGGCATCGCGCGAAGGGAGGCGTCGATGATCGAGCAGCTCAAGGATTTCCCGCCGGAAGTCCTCGCGTTCACCTGCGGCGGCCTGTTGACCGCCTTGGACTACCGCCAGGTGTTGGAGCCGGCGATCGAGGAGGCCGCGCGCGACAACGCCGGGCTCCGGTTGCTGTACCGGATCGACAAGGACTTCGCCGGGGTCGAGCCCGGCGCGATGTTCGAGGACGCCAGGGTGGGCTTCGCCCATCTGACCCAGTGGGAGCGGATCGCCGTGGTCACCGATATCTCGTGGATCGCCTTCGGGGTTCAGGCCTTCGGCTTCCTGACGCCGGGCAAGGTCAGGACCTTCCGCCTCGCAGAGATGGATCAAGCCAAGGCGTGGATCGCAGAACAGCCCGTCCGTTGAGCGAACTTCGCCAGGATCGCACCTCCGGCCGCCTGGTGATCGTAGCGCCCGGACGCCGCGGCCGGCCGGGCGCCGACGCCAACCTCGCCGAGCCGGCGCGCACGTCGCTCAGGTTCGATCCGCAATGCCCGTTCTGTCCCGGTTCGGAGGCGCTCCTGCCGGGCGTGATCGACGAGGTCGTCGTGGAGGGCGCGCCGGGCTGGCGGGTGCGGGTCGTGCCCAACAAGTTTCCCGCCGTGGACGCCCCGGGTGCGGCGAGGGGCGCGGCCGGTCCCGGCGCGCGGCCGGCCGGCGGGCTGCACGAGGTGATCGTCGAAAGCCCGGTGCATGACGATGACCTGACCCGGATGGACGACCCCCAGGTCGAGGCCGTCGTGCGGGTCTATCGCGACCGGATGCGCTGGCTGCTGTCGCGGCCCGGCGTCGAGGCGGTGGTCCTCTTCCGCAATCACGGAACCCATAGCGGCGCGTCGCTGCGCCACTGCCACGCCCAGGCGCTGGCCCTGGACCTGACGCCGCCCCTGCCGCGCGCCCTGACCGAGACCGGCGCGGCGCACTTCGCGGCCACCGGCCGTTGCCCGACCTGCGAGCTGATCGCGGCCGAGCTGGCCGACGGCGCGCGCGTGATCGAGGAGACGCCGGACTTCCTGGCGCTTTCGCCCTTCGCCGCCGAGCATCCCAGCGAGGTCTGGATTCTGCCGCGCGACCATCAGGCGAGTTTCACCGAGCTGGGCGACGCGCGCCTGCCGCAGTTCGCCCACCTCCTGCGCCGCACGCTGCGACGGCTCGCGCGGGCGCACGGCGATCCCACCTACAACTTCGCCTTCGACGGCGCCGGCCGGCCCCATCTCGGCTCGCCCTTCGTCCACTGGCGCCTGCGCATCGCGCCCAAGTTGGCGGAGTGGGGCGGCTTCGAGCTCGGCTCGGGCATGGCGATCAATCCTTCCAGCCCGGAGGACGACGCGGCGCGGCTGCGCGAGGCGGGCGAGCCGTGAGCCAGCACGTGGAGGTCATGCCGGGCCAGGCCGCGGCCGTCGCGGCCCTGCGGAGCGGCGAGGCGTGCGGCGAGGGCGCGCCGCTTCGGCGGATCGACACCCACATGTCGCACGTGTTCCTGAGCGCGACGCGCGTCTACAAGCTCAAGCGCGCCGTGGCCCATCCGTTCGCGGACATGTCCAGCCTTCAGGCGCGCCGCGCCGCCTGCGAGGCGGAACTGTCGGTCAATCAGGCGCTTGCGCCCGGCCTCTACCTCGGCGTCGAGCCCCTGGTCCGCCGCCCCGACGGAGCAATTCGGGTGGGCGGCGAGGGGACGGCGCTCGACTGGCTGGTCGTCCTGCGGCGTTTCCCGGATGGCGCGCTGTTCTCGCAGATGGCCGAGGCGGGAACCCTCACGTCCGATTTGATCGACGAGGCGGCCCGGGCCGTCGCCGCCTTCCATGCGCGCCAGCCGCCGCATCCCGAGGCGGGCCATGCCGCCGACTACATCCGCATCATCGACGGCCTGAGGACGACGGAGGCTGAGGCCGCCGCGCGCCTGGGCCTCGCCTCGGCGTCAGAGCCGCTGTTCGCCGGCCTGGAGCACGAGGTGATCCGTCTCGGCCCGCTCATCGAGGCGCGCCGCAAGGCCGGCCGGGTGCGCCGGGGCCACGGCGACCTGCACCTGCGCAACATCTGCCTGTTCGAGGGGCGCGCCACGCCGTTCGACGCCCTGGAGTTCGACCCGGCGCTCGCCACCGCCGACGTGCTCTACGACATCGCCTTCCTGCTGCTCGACCTGCACGCCTGCGGGCTGGACGACCTGGCCGAGCGGGCGCGCCGCACCTACTGGGCCGCGGCGGGCGAGCCGGAGGCCGCGCTGGCGCTCCTGCCGCTGTTCACCGCTCTGCGCGCGGGCGTGCGCGCCGCCGTCGCCGTGGAGGCCGAGGACCTGGAGACCGCCGCGCGCTATCGCGACCTGGGGCTCGCCATTCTCCGCACGCCGGCCGCGCTCAGCCAAGGCGCGACGGCTCGATCTGCTCCACCAGCCTGAAGACGTCGTCGCGGTGGCAGAGTTCGGTGCCGGGGGAGAGCAGGGTGGCCGCCCCGGACGCCGCGGCGAAGCGCAGCGCGTCGCGCGGCTCGCGGCCCTGGCCCAGCGCCCAGACGAGCCCGGCCAGGAAGCTGTCGCCCGCGCCGACGGTGCTGGCCGGCTTGATCGGCGCGGCCGGCACGCTCCAGGCCTCCTCGGCCGTGACCAGCATGGCGCCTTGCTCGCTCAGGCTCAGCGCCACCATCTCGGTGCGGCCGGCCGCGATCAGCTCGCGGCAGGCCGCCATCCGCGTGTCCATGTCCGGCAACGCGCGGTCCAGGTGGTCGGACAGCTCGCGCAGGTTCGGCTTGATCAGGTGGACGCCGGCCTCCAGCGCCGCCGCCAGGGTCGGCCCCCAGGTGTCGACCACCAGCCGCAGCCCCGCAGCCTTGGCCCGCCGGGCGAGGTCGCCGATGACCGTCGTCGGCGCGCCCGGCGGCAGGCTGCCGCTGACCACCAGGAAGCCGCCGGCGTGGGCCGCGTCGAGCGCCGCGTCCAGGCACTGGCCGAGTTCGGCCTCGGTCAGATGCGGCCCGGGCAGGATGAAGCGGTACTCGGCGCCGTCGCCCCGGTCGGTGATATTGAAGCTCTCGCGGGTGTCCTCGGCCACCGCGATCGGCCGGGTGGGCACGCCCGCGTCCTGAAGCAGGCCCGCCAGCCGCTGGCCCGTCGGTCCGCCGGACGGAAACACCGCCAGGGTCGAACCCCCGAGCCGGTGGACCACCCGCGCCACATTGATCCCGCCGCCGCCCGGATCGAACCGCGGCGCCTCGCAGCGCAGCTTGTTCACGGACTCGACCTTGGCCACGCTGGTGGCGATATCGAGGGCGGGGTTCGCCGTGAGGGTGACGACGTCGGCTTTCGTCTGCATAAGAGCTACCTGAGCGTTCGCGACCGCCGCCGGCCTTGACGCCGGTCAAGGGGCGCGCGCGCAAGCCGCGCCATCACAAGGCGAGTTCGTCAGAGAGGCAACCTATGCACCCCTTCGCCGCGCCCAAGACCCTGTCGCCCGACCTCACCCGAGCCCGGGCCTATTGGGAGGGACTGCTGCGGGGCTCGGCCGCCATGCCCTTCTGGGACGACCTCGCCCCGGCCGACCTGGGCGACCTGGAGGGCTGGGCCTTCACGCTCGAGGCGTTCGACAAGCCGCAGCGGTTCCGCGTGGCCATGGTGGGCGCCGATCTGAAGGCGAAGCTGGGCGCCGAGTTCGAGGGCGTGTTCCTCGACGAGGTCGAGCTCCCGGCGCCGTTCGCCTACCTGCTGTCCCAGGCCAGCGCGACCGTCGAGAGCCGCGCGCCGACGCTCTTCAAGGGCGAGGAGGGACAGCGCCTGCTGCTGCCCATGTGGGGCGACGGCCGCGTCGGCCTCCTGCTGGGCATGTTCGAGCCGGCCTGATCCGCTGCGCCGCGGGCTTGATCGGGCTCAAGGACGGCGGGTCCGCGCCATGCGACGGGCCGGACCGGCAAGGAGACGGCGATGGCGAACGGAATGCATGGCGGCTCGGTGATGCGCTTCCGCCTGTTCGGGGTGGAGATCAACGTCCATGCGAGCTGGGTGCTGGTCGCCCTGCTGATCGCCTGGTCGCTGGCGTCCGGCGCCTTCCCGGTGATCTACAAGGGCCTGCCCGCCAGCGGATACTGGCTGATGGCGCTGATCGCCGTCGTCGGCCTGGCCGTGTCCATCGTGCTGCACGAGCTGGCGCACACCTTGGTGGGGCGGGCGTTCGGCATGTCCGTGGACCGTATCACCCTGTTCCTGTTCGGCGGGGTGGCCGAACTGCACGAGGAGCCGAAGGCGCCGCGGGCCGAGCTGCTGATGGCGCTGGCCGGCCCGGCCTTGAGCGTGGTCCTCGGCTTCGTCTTCGCCCTGATCGCCGGGCTGCTGCAGGCGGCGGGCGCGGCGCGCGAGCTGGCCGGGGCGCTGGCCTATCTGGCCACGCTCAACTGGGTGCTCGCGGGCTTCAACATGATCCCGGCCTTTCCGATGGACGGCGGACGCGTGATGCGCGCGATCGTCTGGATGGCCACCGGCAAGGCCGAGCGGGCCACGCGCATCTCGGCGAGCATCGGCATGGGGTTCGCCCTGATCCTGATGATCGGCGGCGCGGCGCTGGCGCTGTTCGGCGGGGTCGCCAGCGGCCTGTGGTGGATCCTCATCGGCCTGTTCCTGCGCACGGCCGCCCAGTCGTCGCTCTCCGACATCGACGCTCGCCATGAGCTGGCGGGCCATCCGGTCTCCGACGTCATGGTGCGTCAGGTCGAGACCGCGCCCGCGAACATGACGCTGGACGCGTTCGTCCAGGAGCGGCTCTACGCCAGCCACCACGGCATGTATCCGGTGGTCGACGGCGACCGGCTGGTAGGCGTGATCGAGGCGACCGACCTGCTGAAGACGCCGCGCGACGCCTGGGCGCGCACGACCCTGGGCGAGGTCTGCCGCCCGCTGGACGAGACGCCTCAGGCGCGTCTGGCCGAGGACGCCTTCGCGGTGTTCGAGCGCATGCGCCAGACTGGCGCGGTCCGCATGCTGGTGGTCGACCGCGGCGACCTCGTCGGCCTGGTCACCGTGCACGACATCGCCCAACGGCTGGCGATGGCCGCCAAATACGCTCCCAAGGCGGCCTGAGACCTCAGCGTGAGGTCTTCGGCGCGAACTTCAGGACGTCGGCCTCGGTCACCGGATCGGCGTAGGCGTTGCCGAAGTGCGTGCGGATGTAGCCGACCACCTCGGCCACCTGGGCCGGCGTCAGCATGTCGCTGAACGAAGGCATGCCGGCCTTGCCGCGCTCGATCATGACGATGGGATAGGCGGCCGCGGCCAGCCTGGGATTGCCCGCCAGGGCCGGGAAGGCGCCGGCGCCCTGGGCGCCCTTGGCGTCGGCCATGTGGCAGGCCTGGCAGACCGTGCGGTAGACCTCCTCGCCGGTCTTGGGAACCACCGGGCGCGTCCCGCCGGGGCCGGGCTCGTCGGCCGAGGCGGCCGTGGCGGCGAGGGCCAGCGCGCCGGCCAGGGTGAAGGCGTTCAACAGACGGTGCGTCATCCTCAGGCCTCCAGCGCGCGCTTGTGCAGGCGGGTGATCGCGTCGATCGACGAGAGCAGCGCCCCTTCCATCCAGCAGCCCACGTAGGAGGCGTGCTCGCCGGCCAGCACGATGCGGTCCTCCACGGCCACCAGGGTCTGGTAGTGCTCCTTGCGGGTCTCCTCGTTCCACCGCGCGCAGCAGCCGAGCGTCCAGGGCACCCGGTTCCAGGCCACCGAGGCGCCGCTGACGAATTCCTTGCGGTAGCTGTCCGGGTGGAACACCGAGCCCTGCTCCAGCGCCGCCTCGATCCGTTCCTGCGGCGTCATGCCGGCCAGGCGGTAGCCGCCCATGCCGCTGGCGAAGGCGCCGAGCAGCACGGCCGGGCCGTCCTGGAAGAAGTTGTTGTTGGGATAGGAGATCAGGCCGATCTCCTGGCTGGTGAAGCTGTGCCCGCCATAGATGGCGTAGTCTTCCTCCCAGAAGCGCCGGCGCATCTCCAGGCCGATCTTCACGGAGTTGGAGTAAGGGACCGCCTGGATCGCCGCCTGCTTGGCGTCCGACAGGTTGGTCTCGATCTGGCTCAGCACCGCCAGCGGGATGGTGCAGACGCAGTAGTCGGCCTTGGCCGTGGTCGTCGCGCCGGTCGCCGTGTCCGTGTAGGTGACGGCCACGCCCTTCTTGTCCTGGAAGATCTTCGAGACCTTGGCGTTGAAGGTGACCATGTGGCCGACCTGCTTGGCGAAGGCCTTGCCGATCATGCCCATGCCGCCCACCGGCTGGAACATGGTGGTCTGGAACTCGTCGTTCATGAAGAACGCCATGTTCGCCCACACCCGCGACTTCAGCACCTCGTCGAACGGGAACAGATCCGAGGGCTGCGGCGCGCCGTTCACGCCGCCGCCGGGGGGCAGGGCGTAGCCGCGGTGGCTTGAGGAGCGCAGGCCCTTGGTGTAGCGCATGTTCTCGTCGAGCATGCCCCAGCCGCGCAGGGCTTCCTTCAACAGGTCCAGGTCCTCGGCCGAAAGTTGGGTGTCCAGGCCCTTCTGGTCGATCGACTTGCCGACCAGCTCGGCGATGTTGCCCTCGAAGTCCGCCGCCAGCGACTTGAAGCGCTGCGGCGCGCCGCCGAAGGCGTCGGCGTTGTGCACATAGGCGTTGTGGTTGAACTGGATGAAGGGCTCCAGCGCCACGCCGAACGCCTTGCAGTAGTGCAGCAGGGTGCGGTGGTGGTGCGGAATGCGCCACGGGCCCGGGTTCAGGTAGTTGCCCGGCGCGAAGCTCACGTTCTGTGTCGCGCCGCCGAGCTCGGTGTACTTGTCGCCGCCGTAGAGCGACCAGTTCCGCCCGCCCGCGCGGTTCTGGTACTCCAGGATGCGCACGCTGTAGCCGGCCTTCTCCAGCTCGTGGGCCGCCAGCATCCCCGCCAGGCCCGCGCCCAGCACGATCACCGTCGCGCCCTTGCGCGCGCCGGACAGGTTCGGCGGGCCGTCGAAGCGCGTCTCCTCGGCGTGACCGAGCACGGTCATCATGTTGTAGATCGCGGCGGAGCCGCCGATCAGGCCGACCGCGTGCAAGAGCTGGCGCCGCGTCGGCGCCTGACGTTCGGTGTCCATGTGCAGAGTCCGCTCCAGCCTGTCCCCATCCTCCGGGCTACAGGGCCGAGGCGCTAAAGCGAGAGGCGGCCCGCGCCGGGCCCGGCGATTGTCGCGGGCTGCGCGGATTCGCGCCGTGGGGGCGCTGGCCTGATCAGCGGCTGGGCACGAGGCGAAAAGTCGCCCCGCCGCGGCGGCCCGGATCGTCGTCCGGAAGCGGGTAAATGGCGCCGGCTGCAGGGATCGAACCCGCGACCTACTGATTACAAATCAGTTGCTCTACCATCTGAGCTAAGCCGGCACGGCGCTGTAGTTATTCGGCTTTTCATCTGGCCGCAATGCTGGCGGCCGCCGAGGTTCCGCAGCGCTCGGCGCAGGTGTCGGGACCGATCATACAGCATCCGGGTTGCAAGGGTGGTTTGCTTCGGCGCGCGGCTGTGCTCCCCTTCGGCGTCTCACGGGAGGAGTCGCATGAATTTCGCGGAATATTCCGGCTACGACGCCCTCGGCCTGGCCGAGCTTGTGGCGAAGGGCGAGGTCACGGCCGGCGAGCTGTTGGACCTGGCCCTGGCGCGCATGGAAGAGGTCAATCCGCAGGTCAACGCCGTCGTCCTCACCTTCGCCGAGCGCGCGCGACAGGCGACCAACATCCCCGCCCACGGCCCCTTCGGCGGCGTGCCGTTCCTCCTGAAGGATCTGGGCGCCCAGCTTCACGGCACCGTCACCTCGCAAGGCTCGCGCGTCTTCAAGAACGCCATCGCCAACGAGGACAACGCCATCGTCTCCTCCTACCGCTCGGCCGGCCTGAACGTCTTCGGCAAGACCAACACGCCCGAGTTCGGTCTCACCGCGGTGACCGAGCCGGCGCTGTTCGGCCCGACGCGCAATCCCTGGGACCTGACCCGCACCTGCGGCGGCTCGTCCGGCGGCGCGGCGGCGGCCGTGGCGGCCGGCATCGTCCCGGCGGCCCACGCCAGCGACGGGGGCGGCTCGATCCGCACGCCGTCCTCCTGCTGCGGCCTGTTCGGCATGAAGCCCTCCCGCGGCCGCGTCTCCTTCGCGCCGCAGGGCGAGGGCTGGGCCGGCGCTTCGGTCGCGCACGCGGTGACCCGTTCGGTCCGGGATTCGGCGGCCCTGCTCGATGCGGTCTGCCAGCCGCGTCCGGGCGATCCCTACTTCATGGCGCCGCCCGAGCGGCCGTTCCTGGAGGAGATGAAAAAGGATCCCGGCAAGCTGAGGATCGCCTTCACCCCGGCCGGCCTGATGACCCCCGAGATCGACCCGGAGTGCGTCTCGGCCGTCTACGACTCCGCCGCCCTCTGCGAATCCCTCGGCCACGAGGTGGAGCAGGTGAACCTGCAGGCCGACTTCCAGGGCATGAGCCAGGCCGCCGGCACGGTGATCGCCGCCTCCATCGCCGCCCTGCTGGACGCCGAGGCCGAGCGGCGCAGCGCGGCCATCGGCGAGGACGAGGTCGAGCCGCTGACCATGGCCATGTACAAGCGCGGCAAGGGCGTGACCGGATCGGAGTACGTGCGCGCGCTTCAGTTCCTGCACGGCTTCAGCCGCACCATCGCCAGCTTCTTCCAGGCCTACGACGTGCTCCTGCTGTCGACCCTGGGCCGCCCGCCGATCCCGCTCGGCTGGCTCACCGAGGACTATCGCCGCTACACCGAGCGGCTGTTCGCCTTCATGCCCAACACCCAGGCCTTCAACAACACCGGCCAGCCCGCCATGAGCGTGCCGCTCTACTGGACCAGCGACGGCCTGCCGATCGGCACCCAGTTCGTCGGCAAGATGGGCCAGGAGGCGATGCTGTTCCAGTTGGCGGCCCAGCTCGAACAGGCCAAGCCGTGGTTCGACAAGCGGCCGATCCTCTAGGCCCTTGCATCCATGCCCTCCGCCGCGGCGGCGATCGCGCCGGTTCTCCTGCTGGTCGCCTCCAACGTCTTCATGACGTTTGCGTGGTACGGGCATCTGCGGGTGGAGCATCGCCCGATATGGCTGATCATCGTGGTCAGTTGGGCGATCGCGTTCTTCGAGTACTGCCTCGCCGTGCCGGCCAACCGCATCGGCCGCACGGTCTATTCAGCCGCCGAGCTGAAGACGATGCAGGAGGTCATCACCCTGACCGTCTTCACGGTCTTTTCGGTGACCTACCTGGGCGAACGGCTCACCTGGAACCACGCGATCGGCTTCGCCCTGATCGCCGCGGGCGCCCTGTTCGTGTTCAAGGGGCCGTTCTGACGCTGGCGGCCGTCGGCGTAACTTTTCGTTCACGGCCGGCCGGCGAAATCGGCCGCGGGGGGCTCTCGCCTGGAGGGCCAAGAATGCGTTGGACGACCGCCGCCGGCTGCGCCGCAGCCATCGTGCTGAGCGGATGCGCAAGCACGCCAGGGCCCAGCGCCGAAGCCGTGCGCCTCGATCGCGGCGTGGAAGCCCGCGCCGCCGCCTTCGACGCCTACGCCCGCTCCGCCGGCGCTCTGGATGCGAACTTCACCAGCACGAAGGACGTGGCTCACGCGCTGGACGTGGCCGCCGCCTACGAGCCCCGGAGCCTGGAGGGCGGCATGATCGCCTTCGCCGGGGCCGCGGCCCTGCAGGATCCCGCGTTCGCGGCCGGCGTGCGCAAGGCGGCGCGCGCGCAGCCGGGGCTGGCCCGCCGGCTCGCGGCCAATCCGGACGCGGCCTTGCAGCTTCCCGGCGGCCGGGCGGCGGCGGCGCGCGCCAGCGCGGCGTTGATGCGTCAGGCCGCGCCCCTGGAGCATGCCGGGGCCGCGGCGACCAAGGCCTCCTACGCGATGCAGAAACAGGCCTGGGCTCGGGCCGCCGCGCCCGATCCGAGGGGGCGGCTGGCCCGCGTCAAGGCCGCCGGCGCGCATGCGCCCGCGGGCTCCGATCCGGCCGCGCTCTACGCTTCGGCGGGCAGGGGCGGCGGCCGCGGCTCCACCAGCCCGGTGGCCGTGCGCGGCGTGGCCGTGGCCGCGCTCAGCGTGCTGGGCGAGGGCGGCCGGGCGAAGGCCCTCTTGTCTGAGCCCCGCAGCGGCCAGTGCCTGCGCCTGGCCAAGCTCAACCTGCACCAGTGCCTGGCCAGCGCCGGCCCGAACTACGAAGACGTCTATTGCCTGGGCCGCCACGCCCTGTCGGAGACGGCGCAGTGCGTGGAGACCGCCGCCAAGGGGCCGATGCGTCGGGCGGCGGGCTAGGCGCGCACGCGGCTTTGGCGTTTGGCGGGGAACACCATATAAGCGCGCCTTCCTGACCCGTCCGCCTCCGAGCCGTTCATGTCCCGCATCCTGATCACCTCCGCGCTGCCCTACATCAACGGGATCAAGCACCTGGGGAACATGGCGGGCTCCATGCTGCCGGCGGACGTCTACGCCCGCTTCCAGCGGGCCCGGGGCCGCGAGACGCTCTACATCTGCGCCACCGACGAGCACGGCACGCCGGCCGAGCTGGCCGCCGCCGCGGCCGGCCAGGACGTGCGCGCCTATTGCGACGAACAGCACGACATCCAGGCTGGCCTCGCCGAGCGCTTCGGCCTGTCCTGGGACTTCTTCGGCCGCTCCTCCTCGCCGCAGAACCGGGCCCTGACCCAGGGCTTCGCCCAGGGGCTGTGGGAGGCCGGCTTCATCGAGGAGCGGGTGACCCAGCAGGTCTATTCCAACGCCGACGAGCGCTTCCTGCCGGACCGCTACGTGATCGGCACCTGCCCCTACTGCGGCTACGACGCCGCGCGCGGCGACCAGTGCGAAAACTGCACGCGGGTGCTGGATCCCGCCGACCTGATCAACCCCCGCTCGGCCGTCTCCGGCTCCTACGACATCGAGATCCGCCCCTCCAAGCACCTGTTCCTCAGGCAGTCGGCCTTCGCCGGCAAGCTGCGCGACTGGATCGGCTCCAAGCGCGGGACCTGGCCCAACCTCGTCACCTCCATCGCCTTCAAGTGGCTGGACGAGGGCCTGCAGGACCGCGGCATCACGCGCGACCTGGAGTGGGGCGTGCCGGTGAACGCCGCCGACTGGGGCCCCAATCCCGCCGGCGAGAAGCCCGACGTCGAGGGGCTGAAGGGCAAGGTCTTCTACGTCTGGTTCGACGCGCCGATCGAGTACATCGGCGCCACCTGGGAATGGGCCGACGCCAACGCCCGGGCCGCTGGCCGCCCGAACGCCGACGCCGAGGACTGGGAGCGCTGGTGGCGCGAGCCGGGCGCGGCCGACGTCGCCTACGTGGAGTTCATGGGCAAGGACAACGTGCCCTTCCACACCGTGGGCTTTCCCTGCACCCTGTTCGGCGTGAACGAGAAGCAGGCCGCCGACGGCGCCTGGATTTCGGCCTCCAACGCGCCCTGGAAGCTGGTGGACACCCTCAAGGGCTTCAACTGGCTCAACTACTACGGCGGCAAGTTCTCCACCTCGCAGAAGCGCGGCGTCTTCATGGATCACGCCCTGGAGATCCTGCCGGCCGACTACTGGCGCTGGTGGATGAGCGCCAACGCGCCCGAGGGCTCGGACGCGACCTTCACCTGGGAGCAGTTCCAGGCCCAGGTGAACGCCGACCTGGCCGACGTGCTCGGCAACTTCGTCAACCGCATCCTGAAGTTCACCGAGAGCCGCTTCGACGGCGTCGTGCCCGAGGGCGGCGAGGCGGGGCCGCTGGAGACCCAGCTTTACGCCGACGTCTCGGCCAAGCTCGCCGAATACGCCGAGTTGATGGAGGCGATCGAGATCCGCAAGGCCGCCCAGGCGCTGCGCCAGCTCTGGGTGCTGGGCAACCAGTACCTCACCGAGGCCGCGCCCTGGACCGCCATCAAGACCGATCGCGACCGCGCCGCCGTGGCCGTGCGCACGGGGCTGAACCTGGTGGCCCTGTTCGCCCGCGTCTCCGCCCCGTTCATCCCCTTCGCCTGCGGCAAGATCGCCGAGGCCGTGGGCGAGCCGGCCGAACCGGCCTGGCCGGAAGGGCAGGGCGCGGCGCTGCTCTTGGCTCTGCCGCCGGGCCGGCCCGTGAAGGCGCCAGAGGTGCTCTTCCGCAAGATCGAGGACGCCCAGGTCGCCGAGTGGCTCGCCCGCTTCGGCGGCCCCGAGGAAGGTTGAGCGGGACGCTTCCCAAGCGCCGCGCTCCCATGCACTGTGGTGGTCTGGCGCGACGGGCGAGGGGTGCGCGGATGAAACGGGACGTGTCGGTCGGGCTTGGCGTCGGGGCGCTCGCCGCGGTTCTGCTCGCTGTCGGGACGGCGGGCTCGGCG
Source organism: Phenylobacterium sp. (assembly GCF_041916435.1). Taxonomy (GTDB): domain Bacteria; phylum Pseudomonadota; class Alphaproteobacteria; order Caulobacterales; family Caulobacteraceae; genus Phenylobacterium. Next base: position 319,328 of record NZ_JAYRZM010000007.1, read on the forward strand.
TTCGCCGCGGAAAGCCCTGCCCAGCGCGGCCATGAGCTGGTGCTGAAGAACTGCGGCGTCTGTCACGCCGTGGGCGTCAAGGACAAGAGCCCCAATCCGGCGGCGCCGGCGTTCCGCGAGCTGCACACGCGCTATCCGATCGACGATCTGGCCGAGGCCCTGGCCGAGGGCATCCTGACCGGCCACCCGCAGATGCCCGAGTTCAGTTTCCCGCCCGACGACGTGAAGGCGATCATCGAGTACCTGAAGTCGATCCAGACCAAGCAGGGCGCCTAGGCCGCCGGCGCCCACCCCGGCGGCGCCAGCTCGAAACCCGAGAACTCGAAGCCGGGCACCACCACGCAGGCGACGAGCGACCAGGTCCCGTGGGCTTCGGCCGCCTGCCATTCGCCGGGCTGGACCACATGCTGCGGCGCGTGGCCGGCGAGCGGATCGGCGCCCAGGCGCGTCTCGACGATCCCGGCCTCGCCGCGCTCGCCGCCGGCCGTGCGCAAGGTGAGCGGCGCGCCCGCCTGGAACAGCCACAGTTCGGCGGCGTCCACTCGGTGCCAATGCGACGCCTGGCCGGCTTCCAGCAGGAACAGGATCGAGGTGCCGGCGGCGCGCTCGCCCAGTGCTGCCGCCGCGCGCCAGGTCTCGCGATACCAGCCGCCTTCGGGATGGGCCTGCAGCTGGAGCCGCTCGATGATGTCGCGGGCCGAGGACATTGAGACCTTATCGCACGGCTTCGCCGGACCCGTGCGCGCCTTCGCTCTCCGTCGGGTCGATCTCCAGCGCCCTGGGCACGGCGTTGTTGTAGACCTCGGCCTGTCCCAGGTCGGCGACGACGTCCCGGTGTCCGTCCCAGATCATGTGCAGGGCCACGTAGAGCACGATCAGCAGGCCCGCGTAGCCGATCCAGCGCCAGCGATGCAGCAGGCGCGCGATCCAGCTCGCCGCGACGCCCATCAGGGCGATGGACAGGATCAGGCCGAAGACCAGCACCACCGGGTGTTCGCGCGCCGCGCCGGCCACCGCCAGCACGTTGTCCAGGCTCATCGACAGGTCGGCGGCCACCACCTGAAAGAGGGCGCTGCGGAACGACTTGGCCGGCCGGGCCGAGGCCTCGCCGTCCAGGTCCGCGTCGGCCGCCTCCGGCTGGGCGCGCAGCTCGCGCCACATTTTCCAGCACACCCACAGCAGCAGCAGCCCGCCCGCCAGGGTCAGGCCGATGATCCCCAGGAGCTGGGTGGCGATCAGGGCGAAGCCGATGCGCAGGGTCACCGCCGCGGCCAGGCCCCAGAGGATCACCTTGCGCCGCTGGCTCGAGGGCAGGCCGCCCGCCGCCAGCCCGACGGCCACGGCGTTGTCGCCCGCCAGGACCAGATCGATCAGAAGCACCTGCAGGAACGCGCTAAGCATGGGCCAGGCGGCGCCCTCCGCATTGAGCAGGGTGTCGATCATCGGGTCCTTCGCATCGTGCGTGGCTGGATAGGCGTGCGGCGCCGGCGCTGCGAGCCTAGCGGCGCGAGTCGCGCCGTTCGGTCACCTCGCCCGGCGTGATCGCCAACGCCTCGGGAACGGCGGCGTTGTACTGGCTGGTGCGGTCAAGGTCGATCACCACCGCGCGGTGACCCTCCCAGATCATGTGCAGCGCTACGTAGAAGACAATCGCCAGGCCGATATAGCCCAGCCAGCGCCAGCGATGCAGCAGCTTGGCGATCCAGCTCGCGGCCACGCCCATCAGGGTGATCGAGATCAGCAGGCCGGCCACCAGCACCTGCGGATGGCGCCGCGCCGCGCCGGCCACGGCCAGCACGTTGTCCAGGCTCATGGTCAGGTCGGCGATCAGGATCTGCAGCATCGCCTGGCCGATGGTCTTGGCCTTGGGCGCGAGCTTGGGCGCGGCGCCGATGGTCACGCCGGTGGCGTCGGCGAGCGCGGCCTCGCCCTCGGCGGCGTCCTCGCGGCCGTCTTCGCGCAGCTCGCGCCACATCTTCCAGCACACCCACAGCAGCAGGCAGCCGCCGCCGAGCAGCAGGCCGACGAGTTGCAGGAGCTGCACGGTGATCAGGGCGAAGCCGATCAGCATGGCCACCGCCGCGGCCAGCCCCAGCACGATGGCCTTGCGCCGCTGAGCCGCCGGCAGTCCCGCCGCCGCCAGCCCCACCGCCACGGCGTTGTCGCCGGCCAGGGCCAGGTCGATCATGATGACTTGCACGAAGGTGGTCGCAGCGCCGAGCGCGGAGGCGGGAAGCATGCTCATCGCCCGCTCTTTGCGCGAGCCGCGCGCATCCGGCAAGAGCGGGAAGGACGCACGCGCGGCCTCGTGCTCACGCAGGTCAGGATGCGGTCGGTTCGGGCTCCTGCGCGGGCGCGGCCTTGGATTCGTCCTCGGAGAACGCTTCGGCCGCCTGCTTGCGCTGGCGGCGTTCGGCCTCGGCGCGGCGGCGGTCCTTGTGGTTGCGCCACACCCCGGCGAGCACCAGCACGGCCATGAGGATGAGGATGATCGCCAGCGCCCATTTGGCCTGGGTCTGCCCCTGGGCCGAGGCCGGCTTGGCGGAAGGCGGGGCGGGCGTGCGCTCCAGGGCCGCCAGGCTGAAGGTCTGGGCCTTGCCGTCTCCGGTGAGCGCCAGGTCGGCCTCGGCCTTCAGCGCCTTGGCGGCGGCGCCCTCGCCGGGCGTCACGCGCCAGTTGAAGATGATTTCCTGGTCGGCCTTGAGCGGCAGGGTGATCGGCCCCTCAGGTTCGATCTTGTAGCCGTCGCCCGAGAGTTTGGCGCTGACCTCCGCCGTGCGGGCGGCCGCATCCAGGCCGAGCTTGGCGGCCTCGGCCTTCAGGCGGGCGAGCAGGTTCGCCGGCAGGCGCAGGTCCACGCCGCCGGGCTTGCCCTGGGTCACCGCCTCGGCGACCGCGAGCTTGGCGCCGGCCGCCCCGTCCGGGGCCGCGAGCGCGCCTTGCAGCGCGGCGAGCTTGGGGTCCGCCGGCGGCGTGAGCGGCAGGGCGTGGTCGAACGGCGACTGCGGCGCCTTGGCCAGCGCGGCCGGGGCGGGCGGCGGCGCCTGGCCCGTCTGCGCCGGCGTAGCGCTGACCAGCGGCGGCGGCGGCGTGACCGCCTGCGCCGTGACCCGCATGGAGCCGGAGCGGCTGACGCGGCCCTTGACGCGGGCGCGGCGGTGGACCGGCGGCGCCGCCTGCGCAGGCTCGTCGGGGATGGTCTTCATCGTCGAGACCACCACGCCGTCGGGACGGCGGAAATGGAGCGTGGCCGAGGCCGGGGCGCCGCCCTCGGCGCCGGCGGCGGGCGGCCCGCCCAGCAGGCCGGTCTCGTCGGCGGGCTTGGCCGCTTCGGAGGTCTCTCCGCCCAGCAGGTGCGGCGGCGGCGCCTGCTCATAGGTCTGCGGCGCGGGCTGGGGCGTGGGATTGATCGCCCTGGTGCAGGCGGCCAGCGCCAGCGTCGCGCCCAGGACGGCGATTCGGATCGTCGCGGGCGTCGGCGCAGGGGGGCGCAGCGCGGCGCAGGTCGTCATCTGGTTCGCTCTCCGCTCGCTCGCAGACTCAAGGTCGGCGCTCCCCCCGGCGAACAAGACCATGCCGCGCCGCCGAAATCAAAAGCCCGCTTCCGTCCAGGCGTGCAGCTTCGCGTCAGGGGCGAATCTTCGACGCGGCGTAGAGCGCGACCGCGGCGGCGGCGGAGACGTTGAGGCTCTCGAACTCGCCCGGCATGGGAATTCGCGCCAGGGCGTCGCAATGCTCGGCCACCAGCCGGCGCAGGCCCTCGCCCTCGGAGCCGAGCACCAGCACCGTGGGCGAGCCGTCGAGCACGTCCTCCAGGTCGGCCTCGGCCGAGCCGTCCAGGCCCACGGCGCGCCAGCCGGCGTCCGCCAGGGCCTCCAGGGCGCGCGACAGGTTCACCACGTGCGCGGTCGGCACGGCGTCGACGGCGCCGACGGCGGCCTTGGCCAGGGCGCCGGCCAGCTTGGGCGCATGCCGGTCCTGCAGGATCAGGCCCCTGGCGCCGAACGCGGCGGCCGAGCGCAGGATCGCGCCCACGTTCTGCGGATCGGTCACCTGGTCGAGCATCACCAGCACGGCGCCGGGCTCGGCGGCGAAGTCGGAGAGCTCGACCGATTCCAGCGCCTCGACCTGCATGGCCACGCCCTGGTGGACCGCGCCCTGCGGCAGGCGCTGGGCGATGGCGTGGTTGTCGCACACCTCCAGGCCGGGCAGGGGGCCGAATCGGCGCTCGATCTCCCGCGCGCGCTCGGCGGTGGCCAGCAGTTTGCGCGGCTGGGCGCGGCGCGGATTGGCCAGGGCGGCGGCCACGGCGTGCCAGCCCCACAACCAGTCGTCGGACACGGCTTCCGTGCGTCTCGGGAAGCGGCCGCCGGGCCTCTGATTTTTCCCGCGCCGGGCGTCGTTGCGTTCGCTGTGGGACGACACTATAAGACGCGCTCCTTTCGGGGCCCGGTTCGATTTCCCGTCCCGTCTGCGTTCAGGCGACCTGCGCTTTAGCACTGGTCGCGGCCGTGGGCGGAGGGGTTTTTGCTTCGGGCGCCGACCAGGCTCTGAGCGCGTTGGGGGAATGTCCCGAGCGGCAAAGGGGGCGGACTGTAAATCCGCTGGCGTACGCCTTCGTAGGTTCGAGTCCTACTTCCCCCACCACGCGCCGGAACGAACGAGGAGATTAGCGGCGATCCCGCGCTCTGGCGGGTATAGCACAATGGTAGTGCAGCAGCCTTCCAAGCTGAGGATGCGGGTTCGATTCCCGCTACCCGCTCCAACCCAACCCCGCATTTCAAGTTTTAGGACAACGCCGGCAGGACCACGATGGCCAAAGAGAAGTTTGAACGGAACAAGCCGCACTGCAACATTGGCACGATTGGTCACGTGGACCACGGCAAGACGACGCTGACGGCGGCGATCACGATGACGCTTGCGAAGACGGGCGGCGCGACGGCGAAGAAGTACGACGAGATCGACGCGGCTCCTGAAGAGAAGGCGCGCGGGATCACGATCAACACGGCTCACGTGGAGTACGAGACGGCTGACCGTCACTACGCCCACGTGGACTGCCCCGGGCACGCCGACTACGTGAAGAACATGATCACGGGCGCGGCGCAGATGGACGGCGCGATCCTGGTGGTTTCGGCGGCGGACGGCCCGATGCCGCAGACGCGCGAGCACATCCTTCTGGCGCGCCAAGTGGGCGTTCCGGCGCTGGTGGTGTTCATGAACAAGGTCGACATGGTCGACGACGAGGAGCTGCTGGACCTGGTGGAGATGGAAGTTCGCGAACTTCTGTCGAGCTACCAGTTCCCGGGCGACGACATCCCGATCGTGAAGGGCTCGGCTCTGGCGGCGGTCGAAGGGCGTGACCCGGCGATCGGCGAGGACCGGATCCTCGAGCTGATGACGGCGGTGGACACCTACATCCCGCAGCCGGAGCGTCCGGTGGACCTTCCGTTCCTGATGCCGGTGGAAGACGTGTTCTCGATCTCGGGCCGCGGCACGGTGGTGACGGGCCGGATCGAGAAGGGGATCGTCAAGGTCGGCGACGAAGTCGAGATCGTCGGCATCCGTCCGGTTCAGAAGACGACCTGCACGGGCGTTGAGATGTTCCGCAAGCTTCTGGACCAGGGCCAGGCGGGCGACAACGTGGGCGTTCTGCTGCGCGGCACCAAGCGCGAGGACGTGGAGCGGGGCCAGGTGCTCTGCAAGCCGGGCTCGATCACGCCGCACACCAAGTTCGTGGCCGAGGCCTACATCCTGACGAAGGAAGAGGGCGGCCGCCACACGCCGTTCTTCACCAACTACCGTCCTCAGTTCTATTTCCGCACGACCGACGTGACGGGGATCATCAAGCTGAAGGAAGGCGTCGAGATGATCATGCCGGGCGACAACGCCGAGCTGGACGTGGAACTGATCACGCCGATCGCGATGGACCAGGGCCTGCGCTTCGCGATCCGCGAAGGCGGCCGCACGGTTGGCGCGGGCGTCGTGGCCAAGATCGTCGAGTAAGCTCGACGAACCTCCGGCTCCCCCCAAGGGAGCCGACCAGACAGATCTGGCCGCCCAGGGAAACCCGGGCGGCCTTTTCTGTGGGCCGGCCGGCCGCGCGGCGTTCGCCCTTGAAATGGCCGGCGGATTGCGTCATACGCCTGCGTCCTACCCGACATCGTTGGAGTTTGCTTTTATAACCGCCGCAGCGCGGACGATCGGCGCTCAGCGCCAAGTCCTCGAACGACGGGAAGGCAGGCGACAGCGGTCGGTTGGGTGCGCGTAGGAGTGTAGCTCAGCTGGTAGAGCATCGGTCTCCAAAACCGAGGGCCGGGGGTTCGAGTCCCTCCACTCCTGCCATCCTATATGAGTGCGTGTGATCCCATCGGGCCGAGCCCGAGCTTTGAGAGAGTCGTAGAGCCGAGATGGCCAGGAAACCGGGTTCGACCCCGCAAGCCATGAAGAGCCGCGCCGCCAAGACGGCCGCGGTCATGTCGCCTGGCTCGACGCTGGCTCAGGCCGAGCCCAAGAAGCGCACGAGCCCGGCGCAGTTCCTCAAGGAAGTGCGGGCCGAAGCGCGCAAGATCACCTGGACCACGCGCAAGGAGACCTGGATCACCTCGGTGATGGTCGGGATCATGGTGGTGATCGCGGCGCTGTTCTTCTGGGTCGTGGACTGGGTGCTGGGCATGGGCATGTCGCTCTTCCTGCAGCTCACGAACGCGGGGTAATGCCGAAATGAACGCCGAAGCCGCCACCGCCGCCAATCCGCGCCACAAGTGGTACATCGTCCACGCCTACTCGAACTTCGAGAAGAAGGTCGCCGAGGCGATCCGTGAGCAGGCTCACGCCCAGGGGCTGGACGACGCCTTCTCTGAAATCCTGGTGCCGACCGAGAACGTGGTGGAGATCCGCCGCGGCCGGAAGGTGGACGCCGAGCGCAAGTACTTCCCCGGCTACGTGCTGGTGAAGATGGACCTCACCGACGAGGCCTATCACCTGGTCAAGAACACGCCCAAGGTGACCGGCTTCCTGGGCTCCGGCTCCAAGCCGATGCCGGTGTCGGAGAAGGAAGTCTCCCGGATCATCGGCGCCATCGAGGAAGGCGTCGAGCGGCCCAAGCCGACCATCAGCTTCGAGATCGGCGAGCAGGTGCGCGTCACCGACGGCCCGTTCGCCAGCTTCAACGGCTCGGTGGAGCAGGTCGACGAGGAACGCGCCCGCCTGCGCGTGACGGTGTCCATCTTCGGACGCGCCACGCCGGTGGAACTGGAATACGGACAGGTCGAGAAGATCGCCTGATCCGCCACGGTTGCGGACGCAAGCCATTGCTGGTAGAGGCGCGCCCTTCGCGGGCGCGTCTGCGTTCGCGACGTCAAATCCGTGGGAGGGGGCGGCCAGCCTAACCCCGCACCACGGCTCAGCCGACCGGACGTCCGGTCAAAGAGGAGAAGATGGCCAAGAAGATTCTGGGCTACATCAAGCTGCAGGTGCCCGCCGGCTCCGCCACGCCTTCGCCGCCCATCGGGCCGGCGCTCGGCCAGCGCGGCGTCAACATCATGGGCTTCTGCAAGGAGTTCAACGCCCGCACCGAAAAGGAACAGAAGGGCACGCCCCTGCCGACGGTGATCACCGTCTACCAGGACAAGTCGTTCACCTTCATCACCAAGACCCCGCCGGCCAGCTACTACATCAAGCAGGCCCTGGGGCTTAAGTCCGGCGCGTCCAAGACCGGCCGCGAGACCGTCGGCAAGATCACCCGCACGCAACTGCGCGAGATCGCCGAGAAGAAGATGAAGGACCTGAACGCCAACGACGTGGAGGCGGCGTCCCGCATCATCGAAGGTTCCGCCCGCTCCATGGGCCTCGAGATCGTGGAGGCGTAAGGACATGCCCAAGCAACCCAAGCGCATCCAGGCCTGGACCGGTGACCGCAACGCCGTCCACGCCGTCGAAGAAGCCGTCAAGCTGGTCAAGACCAACGCCAAGGCCAAGTTCGACGAGAGCATCGAGATCGCCGTCAACCTGGGCGTCGACCCGCGTCACGCCGACCAGCAGGTCCGCGGCGTGGTGAACCTGCCGTCCGGCACCGGCCGCGACGTGCGCGTCGCCGTCTTCGCCAAGGACGCCAAGGCCGCCGAGGCCACCGCCGCCGGGGCCGACATCGTCGGCGCCGAGGATCTGGTGGAACGCATCCAGGGCGGGTTCATGGAATTCGACCGCGTGATCGCCAGCCCCGACATGATGGCCCTCGTCGGCCGTCTGGGTAAGGTGCTGGGCCCGCGCGGCCTGATGCCGAACCCGCGCGTCGGCACGGTGACGCCCAACGTCGGCCAGGCCGTGAAGGACGCCAAGGGCGGGGCCATCGAGTTCCGCACCGAGAAGACCGGCATCATCCACGCCGGCATCGGCAAGGCGAGCTTCACCGAAGACGCCATCCTGGCCAACGTGCGCGCCGTGGTCGACGCGCTCAACAAGGCCAAGCCCTCCGGCGCCAAGGGCACCTACATCAAGCGCATCAGCCTGTCCTCGACGATGGGTCCGGGCTTCAAGGTGGACACGACCTCGGTCGGCGCCTGAGCCCACGAAGGCTTGAAACTTTGAGAGGGGAGCGACGGCGACGTCGCTCCCCTTTTTCATTGGCCCCTTTTCATTGGCCCCGGCCGCCTTCGCTTTGGCCGCGCGCTTGACCAACGGCGCGTCAACGGCCACTGACTCGCCGCGTCAATCGCCGGAGAACGCCCCATGAAACGCGCCGCCATCGTCTCGCCGATCCGCACCCCGGTCGGAAAGTTCCTGGGCAGCTTGTCGAGCGTCACCGCCGGCGAACTGGGCGCGACGATCCTGAAGGCGCTGGTCGCGCGCACGGGCATCGATCCGATGCAGGTGGACGACGTGATCTTCGCCCAGGGCTACGGCAGCGGCGAGGCGCCGTGCATCGCCCGCTGGTCGGCCCTGGCGGCGGGCTTTCCCATCGAGATTCCCGGCTACCAGCTCGACCGGCGCTGCGGCTCGGGCCTGCAGGCCGTGGTCGACGCGGCGATGATGGTGCAGACCGGCGCGGCCGACGTGGTCATCGCCGGGGGCGTGGAGAGCATGTCCAACGTCGAGTACTACACCACCGACATGCGCGCCGGCGCGCGGGCCGGTTCGGTCACCCTGCACGACCGCTTGGCGCGCGGCCGGGTGATGAGCCAGCCGATCGAGCGCTTCGGCGTGATCAGCGGCATGATCGAGACCGCCGACAACCTGGCCCGCGACTATCAGATCAGCCGCGAGGAATGCGACGAATACGCCGCCATGAGCCACCAGCGGGCGGCCAAGGCGTGGGAAGAAGGCAAGTTCGACGACGAGCTGGTGCCGGTCCCGGTCAAGCAGCGCAAGGGCGATCCGGTCGTCTTCGCCAAGGACGAGGGCGTGCGCGCCGACGCCACGCCCGAGAGCCTGGGCAAGCTGAAGGCCATCGAGAAGGACGGCGTGGTCACCGCCGGCAACGCCAGCCAGCAGAACGACGCGGCCGCCGCCTGCCTGGTGGTGTCGGAGGACAAGCTGGCCGAGCTCGGCCTGGAGCCCATGGGCTGGTTCGTCGGCTGGGCCGCGGCCGGCTGCGATCCCTCGCGCATGGGCATCGGCCCGGTGCCGGCCGTGAAGCGCCTGTTCGACCGCACCGGCATGTCCTGGGACGACATCGACCTCGTCGAGCTCAACGAAGCCTTCGCGCCCCAGGTGCTGGCGGTGCTCAAGGGCTGGGGCTGGGACGAGCGCGACCGGCTGAACGTCAACGGCTCGGGCATCTCGCTGGGCCACCCGATCGGCGCCACCGGCGGGCGGATTCTCGCCAACCTGCTGCGCGAGCTGAAGCGCCGCGGCGGCCGCTACGGCCTGGAGACCATGTGCATCGGCGGCGGCCAGGGCATCGCGGCGGTGTTCGAGGCGGCCTAGCCCCCCGCCTTCCGCCGCTCGATCGCCGCCCGCACCAGGGGTAGGCGGTCATTGCCGAAGTACATGTCCTGGCCGTCCACGAAGATCGTCGGCGAGCCGAAGCCGCCGCGGGCGATCAGCTCCTCGGTGTTGGCGCGCAGGGCGTCCTTGATCGGCTGTTCGGCGATGGCGGCGAAGAGGGCAGGGGGGGCCACCCCGACCCGCTCGCAAAGCTCGGCGACCACCTCGTCGCGGGAAATGTCCTTGTCCTCGCCCCAATAGGCTTCGAAGGCGGCGGTGGCGAAGGCCGCGAGCTTGCCCTCGGGCTCCAGCGCCAGGCACGCGCGCATCACCTTGACGCTGTTCACCGGAAAGACGCTGGGCGGCATCCCGATCTTCAAGCCCGCTAGGCGCGCCCAGTCCTGAAGGTCCTTCAGCATATAGGCCGCCTTGGCCGGCACAGGCGTCCTGCGGGCCTCGTAGACGCTGGGATTGACGGTGTTGAACACGCCGCCCACCAGGAACGGCCGCCACCTGATCGCCACGTCCAACTCGGCCGCCATCGGCTGGATGTTGTGGAACGCCAGGTAGGTCCACGGGCTGGAGCAGTCGAAGAAGAATTCGATCATGGGCAAAGCCTAGCCCGGCCGCCATGATGACGAAAAGCGCGATGCAGGAGGACGCCGGTGGAGCTGAAGGCCACACGCTACGAAGTGAAGGACGGGATTGCGGTCGTCACCCTGGCCCGCCCCAAGCGGCGCAACGCCTGGACCGGGCGCATGCACACCGAATACCGCTGGATTCTCGACCAGGCCGACCATGACCCGGCCGTGCGCGTCATCGTCGTCACCGGCGATCCGGAAGGGCAGGCCTTCTGCGCCGGCGCCGACCTCGGCGCGCTGGAGGGGCACTCCGAGAAGGGCCGCTACGATCCGGGCACGGCCGAGGACATCGCCATGCCGGGCTACGGCGTCGATCCGGCCTTCGACGCCACCTTCGCCTACCATTTCGGGATCGCGAAGCCCGTGATCGCGGCGATCAACGGGGCTGCGGCGGGCGTCGGGCTGGTGCTGGCGGCCTTCGCCGACCTGCGCTTCGCCGTCCGGGGCGCCAAGTTCACCGCCGCGCACGGCCGCTTCAACTTCCCGGCCGAGTTCGGCCTGTCCTGGATCCTGCCGCGTATCGTCGGCCTGACCCACGCCAACGACATCCTGCTCTCCAGCCGCGTGTTCACCGCCGAGGAGGCGATGGCCATGGGCTTCCTCAACCGCCTCTTGCCGGCCGACGAGCTGATGGACGCGGTGATGGCCTATGCGCGCAACCTCGCCGACGGGGTCTCGCCCGGCTCGGCCCGCGAGACCAAGCGGCAGATCTACCGCGACCTGCACCGCGACGCGGCCAGCGCCGTGATGGAGGCCGAGAGCCTCTTGGAGTCCATGATCAAGCAGCCCGACTACAAGGAGGGCGTGAAGGCCTGGACCGAAAAGCGCAAGGCGAACTGGACCGGTTGAGTTTCGCGGCGGCCTCCTGTATAGGCCGCGCCTTCAAGAGTTTCGCCTCTCCGCCTGGGGAGGCGGGGTGGGGAAGGCGTTCGCGCTTTCCCATCCTGTCCGAGAACTGCGGGGTCCTGGGGTCGCCAGGGCCTTAATCCGGGGAAGGCCTTCCTCGACCGCCGGGAGACGGGAAGATGAGGTTTCGCCGTCCGGCCGTCCATCGGCGCGGGCGTGGAGACTGCGGCTTCTCAAGGACAGGCTGATCCTTCGCGCCGGATTTCCGGGGCGAACGATCGTTTGCGGCCTCCGGATGGTCCGGGGGTCGAACTGAGTAGGAGACCGCAATGGACCGCGCTCAAAAGCAGGAATCGATCGAAGCGCTCAAGGGCGTCTTCGCCGAGGCCGGCGCCGTGGTCGTGACCCACAACCTGGGTCTGACCGTTGCGGAAATGACGGATCTGCGTGGCAAGCTGCGCGAGCAGGGCGCCACGCTGAAGGTGGTCAAGAACACCCTGGCCCAGAAGGCCCTGGACGGTTCGGTCGGCGAGGCGGGCGACGCCCTGTTCGTCGGTCCGGTCGCCATCGCCTATGCGCCTGATCCCGTCTCGGCCGCCAAGGTCGTGACGGACTACGCCAAGGGCAACGAGAAGTTCACGATCGTCGGCGGCCTGATGGGCCAGCAGGTTCTGGACAAGGCGGGCGTCTCGGCGCTGGCCACCCTGCCTTCGCTGGACCAGCTCCGCGGCAAGATCATCGGCCTTCTGCAGGCCCCGGCCACCAAGGTCGCCGGCGTGCTTCAGGCTCCGGCCGGCCAACTGGCTCGCGTGTTCAACGCCTACGCGACCAAAGACGCCGCCTGACCCGTCATCTTCCCCGACACCACATCTTACCTCTAAGGACACATCATCATGTCGAAGCTCGAAAAGCTGGTCGAAGACCTCTCCGCCCTGACCGTGCTGGAAGCCGCTGAGCTCTCCAAGCTGCTCGAAGAAAAGTGGGGCGTCTCCGCCGCCGCTCCGGTGGCCATGGCCGCCATGCCCGGCGCCGGCGCCGCCGCTCCGGCCGAAGCCGCCGAAGAGCAAACCGAATTCACCGTCGTGCTGACCGCCGGCGGCGACAAGAAGATCAACGTGATCAAGGAAGTCCGCGCCGTCCGTCCGGACCTCGGTCTGAAGGAAGCCAAGGACCTCGTCGAAGGCGCCCCGCAGAACGTCAAGGAAAACATCTCCAAGCAGGAAGCCGAAGAGATCAAGAAGAAGCTCGAAGAAGCCGGCGCCTCCGTCCAGGTCAAGTGATCTGGGCTGCGTCAGCAGCTTTGAATTTCCGAAGGGCCGGGGAGCGATCCCCGGCCCTTTTTCGTTCGGCGCGCCTGCACGGGTCGTCCGGGACGTCGCGCGGAAAAATTCTGTGCAAAAGGACTTGGCTTCCGCTTGCAAAGCGCCTATCTCGCGTGCTTCGCGAAATTTTCGTCGAGACGCGATTCGTCGCGCGTGCAAGCTCCGAGGCATGGCCCGCCGCCCTCCGGCCGTGCGAAGGAGCGCCCCTGACGAGACAGGGGCTTTCCGCGTCCTCCTCCCGCAAGGGAGGCCGAGGGTGGACGCAGGATGCAAACGATCAGCGCCGGAAGTCCAGCTTCCGCGCGCGCTAAGGGAAAAATATGGCGCAGTCCTTCACTGGCAAGAAGCGGATCCGGAAGTCGTTCGGCCGCATCCCTGAGGCCGTCCAGATGCCGAACCTGATCGAGGTTCAGCGGTCGTCCTACGAACAGTTCCTGCAGCGCGAAGTCCGGCCCGCCGAGCGCCGGGACGAGGGCATCGAGGCGGTCTTCAAGTCCGTCTTCCCGATCAAGGATTTCAACGAGCGCGCCGTGCTCGAGTACGTCTCCTACGAGTTCGAGGAGCCGAAGTACGACGTCGAGGAATGCGTCCAGCGCGACATGACCTTCGCCGCGCCGCTGAAGGTGAAGCTGCGCCTGATCGTCTTTGAAACCGATGAGGAAACCGGCGCTCGCTCCGTGAAGGACATCAAGGAGCAGGACGTCTACATGGGCGACATCCCGCTCATGACGGAGAAGGGCACCTTCATCGTCAACGGGACCCAGCGCGTCATCGTCTCCCAGATGCACCGCTCCCCGGGCGTCTTCTTCGACCACGACAAGGGCAAGACCCACGCCTCGGGCAAGCTCCTGTTCGCCGCCCGCGTCATTCCCTACCGCGGCTCCTGGCTGGACTTCGAGTTCGACGCCAAGGACATCGTGTTCGTGCGCATCGACCGGCGCCGCAAGCTGCCGGCCACCACCTTCCTGATGGCGCTGGGCATGGACGGCGAGGAAATCCTCTCGACGTTCTACGACGCCGTTCCCTTCGAGAAGCGCGAAGGCGGCTGGGCCACGCCCTACAAGCCCGAGCGCTGGCGCGGCGTGAAGCCGGAGTTCGCCCTGATCGACGCCGACACCGGCGAGGAGATCGCCCCGGCCGGCCAGAAGATCTCGGCGCGCAACGCCAAGCGCTTCGCCGACAACGGCCTGAAGACGCTGCTGCTGGCGCCCGAGGCGCTCACCGGCCGCTACCTGGCCAGCGACCTCGTCAACATGCAGACCGGCGAGATCTACGCCGAAGCCGGCGACGAGCTGGACGCGCCGCTGCTGGCCTCGCTCGAGGAGCAGGGCTTCTCCACCCTGAACGTCCTCGACATCGATGACGTCTCGGTGGGGCCGTACATGCGCAACACCCTGCGCGTGGACAAGAACACCGCCCGCGAAGACGCCCTGTTCGACATCTACCGGGTGATGCGTCCGGGCGAGCCGCCGACGGTCGAAGCGGCCGAGGCGATGTTCAAGTCGCTGTTCTTCGATTCCGAACGCTACGACCTCAGCTCGGTCGGCCGCGTGAAGATGAACATGCGCCTGGAGCTGGACTGCCCCGACGACGTGCGCGTGGTCCGCAAGGACGACGTGCTGGCGGTGCTGAAGACCCTGGTCGGCCTGCGCGACGGCCGCGGCGAGATCGACGACATCGACAACCTGGGCAACCGCCGGGTCCGCTCGGTGGGCGAGCTCCTGGAGAACCAGTACCGCGTCGGCCTGCTGCGCATGGAGCGGGCGATCAAGGAGCGCATGAGCTCGGTCGATATCGACACGGTCATGCCGCACGACCTGATCAACGCCAAGCCGGCGGCCGCGGCCGTGCGGGAGTTCTTCGGCTCCTCGCAGCTGTCGCAGTTCATGGACCAGACCAACCCGCTGTCGGAGATCACCCACAAGCGCCGCCTGTCGGCCCTTGGCCCGGGCGGTCTGACCCGCGAGCGCGCCGGCTTCGAGGTGCGCGACGTGCACCCGACGCACTACGGCCGGATCTGCCCGATCGAGACGCCGGAAGGCCCGAACATCGGCCTGATCAACTCGCTGGCCACCCACGCGGTGGTGAACAAGTACGGCTTCATCGAAAGCCCGTACCGGCGGATCAAGGACGGCAAGACCACCGACGAGGTGGTCTACATGTCGGCGATGGAAGAGGCCAAGCACGTCATCGCCCAGGCCAACATCGAGCTGAAGGACGGCGAGATCGTCGGCGAGTTGGTCCCCGGCCGGGTGAACGGCGAGCCCTCGCTGCTGCCCAAGGACACCGTCGACCTGATGGACGTGTCGCCCAAGCAGGTCGTCTCCGTCGCCGCCTCGCTGATCCCGTTCCTTGAGAACGACGACGCCAACCGCGCCCTGATGGGCTCGAACATGCAGAAGCAGGCCGTGCCGCTGATCCAGTCGGACGCCCCGCTCGTGGGCACCGGCATGGAGGCCATCGTGGCGGTGGACTCCGGCGCCGTGGTGGTGGCCCGCCGCTCCGGCGTGGTCGAGCAGATCGACGGCACCCGCATCGTCGTGCGCGCGACGGAAGAGACCGACCCCACCAAGCCGGGCGTCGACATCTACCGCCTGCAGAAGTTCCAGCGCTCCAACACCTCCACCTGCATCAACCAGCGTCCGCTGGTGCGGGTGGGCGACAAGATCGCGGCCGGCGACGTCATCGCCGACGGCCCGTCCACGGAGCTGGGCGAGCTGGCCCTGGGCCGCAACACGCTCGTCGCGTTCATGCCCTGGAACGGCTACAACTTCGAAGACTCGATCCTGATCTCCGAGCGCATCGTGCGCGATGACGTCTTCACCTCGATCCACATCGAGGAGTTCGAGGTCATGGCCCGCGACACCAAGCTGGGCCCGGAAGAGATCACCCGCGACATCCCCAACGTCGGCGAGGAAGCCCTGCGCAACCTCGACGAAGCGGGCATCGTGGCGATCGGCGCCGAGGTGATGCCGGGCGACATCCTGGTCGGCAAGGTCACGCCGAAGGGCGAAAGCCCGATGACGCCGGAAGAAAAGCTCCTGCGCGCCATCTTCGGCGAAAAGGCCTCCGACGTGCGCGACACGTCCCTGCGCCTGCCGCCGGGCGTGGCCGGCACGATCGTGGAAGTGCGCGTGTTCAACCGTCACGGCGTCGACAAGGACGAGCGCGCCCTGGCCATCGAGCGCGCCGAGATCGACCGCCTGGGCAAGGACCGCGACGACGAGTTCGCCATCCTGAACCGCAACATGACCGCGCGTCTGCGCCAGCTTCTGGTCGGCAAGACCGCCGTCTCCGGGCCCAAGGGCCTGGGCCGCGGCGAGATCTCCCTGGAGAAGCTGGAGGAGATCGCCCCCGGCCTGTGGTGGCAGATCGCCCTGGACGACGAGAAGGCCATGGGCGAGCTGGAGGCTCTGCGCCGCCAGTTCGACGAGGCCCGCAAGCGTCTGGACCGCCGCTTCGAGGACAAGGTCGACAAGCTGCAGCGCGGCGACGAGCTGCCCCCCGGCGTGATGAAGATGGTCAAGGTGTTCGTGGCGGTGAAGCGCAAGCTGCAGCCGGGCGACAAGATGGCCGGCCGTCACGGCAACAAGGGGGTCATCTCCAAGATCCTGCCGATCGAGGACATGCCCTACCTGGAGGACGGCACCAACGTCGACATCGTGCTGAACCCGCTGGGCGTGCCTTCGCGGATGAACGTCGGCCAGATCTTCGAGACCCACCTCGGCTGGGCCGCCGCCGGCCTCGGCCGTGAAGTGGCCGCGATGCTGGAGGCCTGGCAGAACGGCGGGCAGCGTCAGGCGCTGATCGACCACCTGACCGAGGTCTACGGCCCGCAGGAAGAGCTGCCGGAGAGCGACGAAGAGCTCGTCGAGCTGTGCCGCAACCTCGCCAAGGGCGTGCCCTTCGCCACCCCGGTGTTCGACGGGGCGCACATCGGCGACATCGAGGACCTGCTCGAACGGGCGGGCCTCGACCGGTCCGGTCAGTCGTACCTCTACGACGGCCAGACCGGGGAGCGGTTCAAGCGTCCGGTCACGGTCGGCTACATCTACATGCTGAAGCTGCACCACCTGGTGGACGACAAGATCCACGCCCGTTCGATCGGCCCCTACAGCCTGGTCACCCAGCAGCCGCTGGGCGGCAAGGCCCAGTTCGGCGGTCAGCGCTTCGGGGAAATGGAGGTCTGGGCCCTGGAAGCCTACGGCGCCGCCTACACCCTGCAGGAGATGCTGACGGTGAAGTCCGACGACGTGGCCGGCCGGACCAAGGTCTACGAGTCCATCGTCCGCGGCGACGACACCTTCGAGGCCGGCATTCCGGAAAGCTTCAACGTGCTGGTCAAGGAGATGCGTTCTCTGGGCCTGAACGTGGAGCTGGAGAACAGCTGATCGCGGCCTAGCCGACCGAGCCATGCGAGGGGAGGGGCCGTCAGCTCCTCCCGCTTCGCCACCGAAATTTCTGACGAACTGGATATCCGATGAACCAGGAAGTCCTGAACATCTTCAATCCGGTCCAGGCCGCTCCGACCTTCGACCGCATCCGTATCGCGCTGGCGAGCCCCGAAAAGATCCGTTCGTGGTCCTTCGGCGAGATCAAGAAGCCCGAGACGATCAACTACCGCACGTTCAAGCCCGAGCGTGACGGCCTGTTCTGCGCCCGCATCTTCGGTCCGACCAAGGACTACGAGTGCCTGTGCGGCAAGTACAAGCGCATGAAGTACAAGGGCATCATCTGCGAGAAGTGCGGCGTCGAGGTCACCCTCGCGCGCGTCCGCCGCGAGCGGATGGGCCACATCGAGCTGGCCAGCCCCGTCGCCCACATCTGGTTCCTGAAGAGCCTGCCGTCCCGCATCTCGATGATGCTGGACATGGCGCTGAAGGACATCGAGCGCGTGCTCTACTTCGAGCACTACATCGTCACCGAGCCGGGCCTGACCCCGCTGAAGCAGCACCAGCTGCTCTCGGAAGACGACTACATGCGCTACCAGGAGGAGTTCGGCGACGACAGCTTCACCGCCGAGATCGGCGCCGAGG
Organism: Phenylobacterium sp.; assembly: GCF_041916435.1. Classification (GTDB taxonomy): domain Bacteria; phylum Pseudomonadota; class Alphaproteobacteria; order Caulobacterales; family Caulobacteraceae; genus Phenylobacterium. The sequence continues at coordinate 337,097 of NZ_JAYRZM010000007.1, forward strand.
CGGTCCAGGGCCTGCTCAGGGCCATCGACCTGAACAAGGAGGCCGAGAAGCTTCGCGAGGAGCTGCTCACCACCACCTCGGAAATGAAGCTCAAGAAGGCGTCCAAGCGCCTGAAGCTGATCGAGAGCTTCATCGAGTCGAACAACAAGCCCGAGTGGATGATCCTGTCGGTCATCCCGGTGATCCCGCCCGAGCTGCGCCCGCTGGTGCCGCTGGACGGCGGCCGTTTCGCCACCTCGGACCTGAACGACCTCTACCGTCGGGTGATCAACCGCAACAACCGCCTGAAGCGCCTGATCGAGCTGCGCGCGCCGGACATCATCATCCGCAACGAAAAGCGGATGCTGCAGGAAGCCGTCGACGCCCTGTTCGACAACGGCCGCCGCGGCCGGGTGATCACCGGCGCCAACAAGCGTCCGCTGAAGTCGCTCGCCGACATGCTCAAGGGCAAGCAGGGCCGGTTCCGCCAGAACCTGCTCGGCAAGCGCGTGGACTACTCGGGCCGTTCGGTCATCGTGGTGGGCCCGGAGCTGAAGCTGCATGAGTGCGGCCTGCCCAAGAAGATGGCGCTGGAGCTGTTCAAGCCGTTCATCTACGCGCGGCTGGACGCCAAGGGCCTGTCGGGCACCGTCAAGCAGTCCAAGCGCATGGTGGAGCGCGAGCAGCCGGCGGTCTGGGACATCCTGGACGAGGTGATCCGCGAGCACCCGGTGCTCCTGAACCGCGCCCCGACCCTGCACCGCCTGGGCATCCAGGCGTTCGAGCCCAAGCTGATCGAAGGCAAGGCGATCCAGCTTCACCCGCTGGTCTGCGCAGCCTTCAACGCCGACTTCGACGGCGACCAGATGGCCGTGCACGTGCCGCTTTCGCTGGAAGCCCAGCTCGAAGCGCGCGTCCTGATGATGTCGACGAACAACATCCTGTCGCCCGCCAACGGCCGGCCGATCATCGTGCCGTCGCAGGATATCGTTCTGGGGCTCTACTACCTGTCGCTGGCCAAGGACAACGAGCCCGGCGAGGGCAAGCTGTTCGGCGACCTGGCCGAGATCGACCGCGCGCTGGACGCGGGCGCGGTGACCCTGCACTCCAAGGTCAAGGCCCGCTACACCGAGATGAACGCCGAGGGCGAGCTCGTCACCAAGGTGATCGACACCACGCCCGGCCGGATGAAGATCGCCGCGCTGTTCCCGCAGCACCCGGCGGTCGGCCATCGCCTTCTGGAGAAGAACCTCACCAAGAAGGAGATCGGCAACCTCATCGACACGGTCTATCGGCACTGCGGCCAGAAGGCGACGGTCATCTTCGCCGACCAGATGATGGGCCTGGGCTTCCGCGAGGCGGCCAAGGCGGGGATCTCCTTCGGCAAGGACGACATCGTCATCCCGGCCCGCAAGGCGCCGATCGTCGAAGAGACCCGCAAGCTGGTCGAGGAGTATGAGCAGCAGTACGCCGACGGCCTGATCACCAAGGGTGAGAAGTACAACAAGGTCGTCGACGCCTGGGCCAAGGCCACCGACCGCGTGGCCGACGAGATGATGGCCGAAATCTCCAGCGCTCCGGTGGACCCGGACACGGGCCGCCAGGCGGAGATCAACTCCATCTACATGATGGCCAACTCCGGCGCCCGCGGCTCGCAGGCCCAGATGAAACAGCTTGGCGGGATGCGCGGCCTGATGGCCAAGCCCTCCGGCGAGATCATCGAAACGCCGATCATCTCCAACTTCAAGGAAGGCCTGACCGTCCAGGAGTACTTCAACTCCACCCACGGCGCCCGTAAGGGCCTGGCCGACACCGCGCTGAAGACCGCCAACTCGGGTTACCTGACCCGCCGTCTGGTGGACGTGGCGCAGGACTGCATCATTACCGAGGAAGACTGCGGCACCACGCGGGGCATCACCCTGCGCGCCGTGGTGGAAGGCGGCGACGTGCTGGTCTCGCTGGGCGCCCGGGTGCTGGGCCGCTTCGCGGCCGAGGACATCAAGGATCCGGCCACCAACGAGGTGATCATCCCGGCCGACACCTATCTCGACGAGAACATGGTCGACGCCATCGAGGCGGCGGCCGTGACCTCGGTGAAGGTGCGCTCGGTGCTGACCTGCGAGGCCAAGATCGGCGTCTGCGGCGCCTGCTACGGCCGCGACTTGGCGCGCGGCACGCCGGTGAACATCGGCGAGGCCGTGGGCGTCATCGCCGCCCAGTCGATCGGCGAGCCGGGCACCCAGCTGACGATGCGGACCTTCCACATCGGCGGCACCGCCCAGGTGGCCGAGCAGTCGTTCTTCGAAAGCGCCAACAACGGCGTGGTGAAGATCAGCGGCGGCAACACCGTGATGGCGGCCGACGGCGAGCTGGTGTGCATGAGCCGCAACCTGCAGATCACCGTCCAGGTCGACGGCAAGGAGCGCGAGTCCTACAAGCCGCCCTACGGGGCGCGCCTGAAGGTCAAGGACGGCGACACCATCAAGCGTGGCGCGCGCCTGGCCGAATGGGACCCCTACACGACCCCGATCATCACCGAAGTGGGCGGCCGCGTCCGCTTCGAGGACCTGGTCGAGAACGTGTCGGTGCGCGAGGAAGCCGACGAGGCGACCGGCATCTCCAACCGCGTGGTCATCGACTGGCGCGCCTCCACCAAGGGCTCGGACCTGCGTCCGGCCATGGCCGTGGTCGACGAGACCGGCGCCTACAAGCGCCTGTCCAACGGCGGCGAGGCCCGCTACCTGCTGCCGGTGGGCGCCATCCTGTCGATCGGCGACGGCGACGAGGTGAAGCCCGGCGAAGTCATGGCCCGGATGCCTACCGAAAGCGCCAAGACCCGGGACATCACCGGCGGTCTGCCGCGGGTGGCCGAACTCTTCGAGGCGCGCCGTCCGAAGGACTGCGCGGTCATCGCCGAGATGGACGGCCGGGTCGAGTTCGGTCGGGACTACAAGAACAAGCGCCGGATCAAGATCACGCCGGAGGACGGCGGCGAGGCGGTCGAGTTCCTGATCCCGAAGGGCAAGCACATCGCGGTCCACGACGGGGACATCATCCGCAAGGGCGAATACCTCATCGACGGCAACCCGGATCCGCACGACATCCTGCGCATCCAGGGCATCGAGGCGCTGGCCGACTTCCTGGTCAATGAGATCCAGGAGGTCTACCGGCTGCAAGGCGTGCCGATCAACGACAAGCACATCGAGACGATCGTCCGTCAGATGCTGCAGAAGGTCGAAATCCTCGAGCCCGGCGACACCGGGCTGCTCAAGGGCGACCATCTCGACAAGGTCGAGGTGGACGAGGAGAACGCCAAGACCGAAGCCCGCGGCGGTCGTCCGGCCGTGCTTCAGCCGGTGCTGCTCGGCATCACCAAGGCCTCGCTGCAGACGCGCAGCTTCATCTCCGCAGCCTCGTTCCAGGAGACGACGCGCGTGCTGACCGAGGCCTCGGTGCAGGGCAAGTCCGACACCCTGGAGGGCCTGAAGGAGAACGTGATCGTGGGTCGCCTGATCCCGGCGGGCACGGGCTCCTACCTGCGCACCCTGCAGCGCATCGCCGCCAAGCGCGACGAGGCCCTGACCGCGAGCCGCGAAGAGGCCATGGAGCCGCTTCCGGACGTGATCGCCCAGGAGGCCGCCGGCGAGCAGGTGGAGGTCTGATCCTCCGCCCGCGAGGCGAAACAAGCAGACGGCCCGGGAGCGATCCCGGGCCGTTTTGCTATCCGGCGGGGGCGGAAAGAACGGCCGATTTGATCTGAGTCAAAGATGACGCCTGCGTCATCTTTATGGTGGTGTCCAACCGGCGGTTCCGCCGGATCAGGGAAGGAAGACCGCCATGCTGCACGTTCAAGTGGTCAAGGGACCGCCTACGGAAGTCCAGTATTTCGACGAGGACGAACTGGCCAAGCGCCTGACCGACCACGACGTCGAAACCATCCGCGAAATCTTCAAGACGCCGCTGACCGGCTCGTACAACTGGGACTACGAGAACGCCAACTCGAAGATCCGGCGGCTCTACGAGCTCGGCAAGCGCTTCAACTGGAACGTCGAGCTCGACGTCGACTGGAGCCAGCCCTATCCGAAGGAGGAGGCCGACTCCGAGGGCCCCGAGGGCTTCGCCAGCCATCCCAAGTGGGCCAAGCTGACGCCCGAGCAGCGGATCGAGTTCCAGCGGCGCACCACGGCCCAGACGCTGTCGCAGTTCCTGCACGGCGAGCAGGGCGCGCTCCTGGTGGCCTCGCAGCTCGTGAGCTGCGCGCCGACCCATGACGCCAAGCTCTACGCCGCCTCCCAAACCTTCGACGAAGCCCGCCACGTGGAGGTGTTCCACCGCTACCTGATGGAGCGGTGCCACATGATCTATCCGATCAATCCGAGCCTGAAGTTCCTGCTCGACAAGGTGCTCACCGACGAGCGCTGGGACCTGAAGTTCATCGGCATGCAGGTGCTGATCGAGGGCCTGGCGCTGGCGGCCTTCCAGACGATCCACCAGACCACTCACGATCCGCTGCTGCGCGACATCGTCGGGCTCGTCATGCGCGACGAGGGCCGCCACGTGGCCTTCGGCGTGAACTACCTCGAAGACTGGATCCGGGCCCTGCCGCCCGAGGAGATCGAGGAGCGCGCCCAGTTCGCCTACGAGGCCTGCGTGGTGATGCGCAACCGGCTGGTCTCCACCACGGTGGCCCAGGAGTTCGGCTTCACCGAGGAGGAGGCGTTGGAGATCAACAACGCCAGCCAGGGCGGCCGGGCGTTCCGCACCTTCCTCTTCGAACGCATGATCCCGAACCTGAAGCGGGTCGGCCTGCTGACCGACAAGATCCGCCCGAAGTTCGAGGAACTGGGCGTGCTGCAGTTCGAAAACCTGAAACACGACGGCGCCATCGACTGGGCCACCCTGGAAGCGCCCCTGACCGCCGGCGGGCACGTGATCGCCGCCTGAGGCGGCCGCCCAGCCCATCGCAAGCTCCCCCTTAGCCCTGGCGCCCCTCCGCGCCGGGGCTTTTTTTGCGCCTAGCAGGCGCCGTGGCGCAGCTTGGGGACGTAGCCCAGGCCCGGAATGCCGCTGTCGGAGGGCTCCAGCCCGGGGGGCATGCCTTGCCGGTACTTGCGGCAGTTCGCCTTGGCTTCGGCCGCCTCGTCGAAGGCGGCCTGCTTCTCCTTGGAGAGCGGGGCGGGGAAGAAGGGGGCGTCCTTGGCGCCCGCGCCCAGGCGCTCCAGGCAGCGGTCCTGGGCGCGCTTGTCCAGGCGCAGGGCCTTGGCGTCGGCGCAGCCCGGCGCGCCGTTCCTCAGGGCGTTGCGCACCGCCTCGTCCAGCGCCGCCGGCGCCGCGGCCGCGGCGGGCGCGGGGGAGGGGATGAGGAGCGGGGCGACGGGCGCCGGTTCGTCGGGCCGCCGGGCCGGACGTATCTTCGGGGCGCGCGGCTTCGGCCGCTCCAGCGGCTTGGGCCGCGGCGCGGCCTTCGGCGGCGGCAGGAAGGCCGGCGCGATCTGCACCTGGAGGATTGGCGGCGGGGGAGGGATCTGCGGCGTCGAGCCCCTGGACAGGGCCAGGGCGGACAGGACCAGGACGTGGATCGCGGCCGAAACGGCCAGGAGGGCTGCGTGCAGCCGCCGCCGTTCGCGCATGTCGGATCATCCCTTGCCGAGCGTGCCGAAACTGCGTCGGCCAGGGCGGCGCTTTTGCGGCCTAGTCTGACGGCGGCCGTCAATGGCGTCGTAATTCGCCGCCGTTGACGCAGGGGCCCTTCGCGAGTATGAACCGCGCTCCTTTCGAGGCCGGGGATTCGTCCCCAGTCCCGATGAACCGGAAGTCCCTCCAAGGACATACCGCCCGCCGGAACGCAGCTTGGCGCGTGCCGGCGAGTTTTCGCGTTCAGACGGCGGCCTCGGAAATCGACGACAACAAGGACCCCGAGGCGCTTCGGCCACACGGCACACGCCTCATCGAGCAAGAGAATAGATGCCGACAGTCAACCAGCTCATCCGCAAGCCGCGTCAGGACAAACCGACGCGGAACAAGGTCCCGGCCCTGAAGGGCTGCCCGCAGCGCCGCGGCGTGTGCACGCGCGTCTACACGACGACGCCGAAGAAGCCGAACTCGGCTCTGCGGAAGGTCGCCAAGGTGCGCCTGACCACGGGCATCGAAGCGGTGTGCTACATCCCCGGCGAAGGCCATAACCTGCAGGAGCACTCGGTGGTGCTCATCCGCGGGGGCCGCGTGAAGGACCTTCCGGGCGTCCGCTACCACATCCTGCGCGGCGTGCTCGACACCCAAGGGGTCAAGGACCGCAAGCAGCGTCGTTCGCTCTACGGCGCCAAGCGTCCGAAGTAAGGAATATAAGACATGTCCCGCCGCCGCCGCGCCGAGAAACGTGAAGTCCTGCCCGATCCGAAGTTCGGGGACCTCGTCGTCACCAAGTTCATGAACTACGTGATGTACGAAGGCAAAAAAGCTGTCGCCGAGAACATCCTCTACGGCGCCTTCGACATCCTGGAAGCCAAGCGCAAGGACCAGGGCCCGCTGGAGACCTTCCACGCCGCCCTGGACAACGTTTCGCCCTCGATCGAAGTCCGCTCCCGCCGCGTCGGCGGCGCGACCTATCAGGTGCCCGTGGAAGTCCGCCCGGACCGCCGCCGCGCGCTGGCCATCCGCTGGCTGGTGAACGCCGCGCGCAACCGCGGTGAGAACACCATGACCGAGAAGCTGGCGGGCGAACTGCTCGACGCCTCCTCGAACCGTGGCGCCGCCGTCAAGAAGCGCGAAGACACCCACAAGATGGCGGAAGCCAACCGGGCGTTCTCGCACTACCGCTGGTAAGATCGATCATCCATCGCTTTCCGGCGCGGGCGGTTTGAGCTAAACCGCCCGCGCCGTTCGTTCAGCCGGCCCGAACGCCCCTTTTTGCAGAGCTTGCCGCTATGCCTCGCACGCACAAAATCGAAGACTACCGCAACTTCGGAATCATGGCCCACATCGACGCGGGCAAGACGACGACGACGGAGCGGATCCTCTACTACACCGGCAAGAGCCATAAGATCGGCGAAGTCCATGACGGCGCGGCCACCATGGACTGGATGGAGCAGGAGCAGGAGCGCGGCATCACCATCACGTCGGCCGCGACGACCGCGTTCTGGAACGGCAAGCGCCTGAACATCATCGACACCCCCGGGCACGTGGACTTCACCATCGAGGTGGAGCGCAGCTTGCGCGTGCTCGACGGCGCGGTGACCGTGCTCGACGGCAACGCCGGCGTGGAGCCGCAGACCGAGACCGTCTGGCGTCAGGCCGACAAGTACAAGGTTCCGCGGATCGTGTTCGTCAACAAGATGGACAAGCTCGGCGCCGACTTCGACAAGTCGGTGGAGTCCATCCGCGACCGCCTGGGCGCCAAGGCCGTGCCGATCCAACTGCCGATCGGCGCTGAATCGGCGCTGCGCGGCCTGGTCGACCTGGTGCGCATGAAGGCCGTGGTCTGGGACAATGACGGCCTGGGCGCGAACTACCGCGACGAAGAGATCCCGGCCGACCTGAAGGAAAAGGCCGAGGAAGCCCGCAACTACCTGATCGAGAACGCCGTCGAGCTCGACGACGACGCCATGGAAGCCTACCTGGGCGGCGAGGAGCCGTCGGAGGAAACCATCAAGGCCTGCCTGCGCAAGGCGGTGCTGACCGGCGCCTTCTACCCGATCCTCTGCGGCTCGGCGTTCAAGAACAAGGGCGTGCAGCCGCTGCTGGACGCCGTGGTCGACTACCTGCCGTCGCCGGTGGACATCCCGCCGACCAAGGGCATCGACTTCAAGACCGAGGCCGAGGTCGAGCGCAAGGCGTCCGACGACGAGCCGCTGTCGGTCCTGGCGTTCAAGATCATGGACGACCCCTTCGTGGGCTCGCTGACCTTCTGCCGTATCTACTCGGGCAAGCTGGAAAGCGGCATGAGCCTGATGAACTCGACGCGCGACAAGCGCGAGCGGGTCGGCCGCATGCTGCTCATGCACTCCAACAACCGCGAAGACATCAAGGAAGCCTACGCCGGCGACATCGTCGCCCTGGCCGGGTTGAAGGAGACCCGCACGGGCGACACCCTGTGCGATCCGAACAAGTCGCCGGTGATCCTGGAGCGCATGGAGTTCCCGGCGCCGGTGATCGAGATCGCCGTCGAGCCGAAGTCGAAGGCCGACCAGGAGAAGCTGGGCGTGGCGCTGGCCAAGCTGGCCGCCGAGGACCCGTCCTTCACCGTGTCGACCGACCACGAGTCCGGCCAGACCATCCTGAAGGGGATGGGCGAGCTGCACCTGGACATCAAGATCGACATCCTGAAGCGCACCTACAAGGTCGAGGCCAACATCGGCGCGCCGCAGGTGGCCTACCGCGAAAGCCTCGGCAAGCGCGCCGAGATCGACTACACGCACAAGAAGCAGACCGGCGGTACGGGCCAGTTCGCCCGCGTCAAGCTGGTGTTCGAGCCGGGCGAGCCGGGTTCGGGCTTCGTCTTCGAAAGTGCGATCGTCGGCGGCGCGGTGCCGAAGGAATATGTCCCCGGCGTCCAGAAGGGTCTGGAATCGGCCAAGGACAACGGCCTGTTGGCCGGCTTCCCGCTGATCGACTTCAAGGCGACCCTGATCGACGGGGCCTTCCACGACGTCGACTCCTCGGTGCTGGCCTTCGAAATCGCCTCGCGCGCGGCCTTCAAGGAACTGCGCGAGAAGGCGGCGCCGAAGCTGCTCGAGCCGATCATGGGCGTCGAGGTGGTCACCCCCGAGGAATATCTCGGCTCGGTGATCGGCGACCTGAACGGCCGCCGCGGGCAGATCCAGGGGCAGGACGTGCGCGGCAACGCCATCGTCATCAACGCCTTCGTCCCGCTGGCGAACATGTTCGGCTATGTGAACACCCTGCGCGGGATGTCTCAGGGCCGGGCTCAGTTCACCATGCAGTTCGATCACTACGACACGGTGCCGAGCCACGTCGCCGACGAAGTGATCAAGAAGTACGCCTAACCGTTTTCCATCCCTAGTTAAGAGGACAAGCCCAAACAGGGCTGGAGCTTGAAATGGCCAAAGAGAAGTTTGAACGGAACAAGCCGCACTGCAACATTGGCACGATTGGTCACGTGGACCACGGCAAGACGACGCTGACGGCGGCGATCACGATGACGCTTGCGAAGACGGGCGGCGCGA
>NZ_JAYRZM010000008.1:0-100547 GCF_041916435.1 Phenylobacterium sp.
CTGACGGGGGACCGCGCGGCGCACACGGCGCCGCGCGGTCCGTCATGATCGTCCAAGGTCGCTAATATTGGTAGGCTATGATCGACCAGACTGAGCGGCTATGGTTCATTATGTCGAACCATTCAGACACTTCGGCCGTCGCGCGTCGACATCTGGACCGCAGGTTTTCCGCCTTGGATGTCGGCGTCTTGTCGCCTCGCCCGCCTAAGGGATGGGTGAGGGCGATCCGCGATGCGCTTGGCCTGACCGTCCGCCAGTTTGGGGCGCGCCTCGGCAAGAGCCATTCAACCGTAGTCGCGCTTGAGCAGGGCGAGGTTTCAGGGACGCTGACTCTGGCGGGCCTGCAAAAGGCTGCTGCGGCGCTGGACTGTACCTTGCACTATGTCCTGGTGCCGAACCGGCCGTTGGCCGACATGGTCCATAGTCGGGCGCGTGTTGTCGCCGAAGCGCGGCTTGCCCGCATCGACCACACCATGCGCTTGGAAAACCAGGGCCTGAGCGAGGCCGACCTGGCGGCCGAACTCGATCGGTTGACCGAAGACTATGCGCGTCGCGGCGGGCGGCGGCTTTGGGATCCCCTCTGAGCGTCAGCGTCCGGCGAGGTCGGCAGGGTCTATCCGCCTATTCGTCGCCCTCGGCGCGCGTCGCATAGGCGCCCAGTCGCGCCTGAGCGTCTTCAGGGGACAGCAAGCGGTCCAGGCCCGCACCATGGCTGACTTCAGCCGACGACCGGGCGACCAGCTTCACGACCCTCGAAGGCGCGTCGGCTTGGCCCGCAGGACCTGGAGGCGCGCGTTCAGTCACAAGGGCAAGATCGCGCCTAATCTCTGAACTGTCGCCCGAGTGGTCGGCCAAGCACGCGACGTTGGCCTGGACCTTAGATCCCCTGCCCTCCTCGCGGACCCCTGATCGCCGCGCCGTCTGGAATGCGGAGGTGCTCGCTGGCGGCGGGACCCAAGGCCTCCGAGACGGGGAATATGCTGCAGCGTGTGTAGCCGGTTCACCGTTGAGGCCGGTCACCAATACCCCGAGAAAATGCCCAGCGGACTGCGGTCCCCCGCGATCAATCCCACGAACCTCGTCCGGGCGGCCCTAGGTCAAAGCCGACCTCGCGCGCGAGGCGCGGGATGCGGACCCTCCGGCCTTCCGCCGCTGCGCTCTGTGCAGGCCGGTTTCCACACCCCGCGGGCTTTGGCCCAGCCCCTATGCCCGGCCCAGCAGGTCGCGTGATCGCGGCAGGGACCGCGAGCCGCCGGGGCTTCTCCCGGCGGTCAATTGGAGAAACGTGATGCTCAACAAGGTTCAACTCATCGGCTTCACCGGCGCCGACGCTGAAATCCGCACCGTCTCGGGCGGTAAGAAGGTCGCTACCCTGCGGGTCGCCACCAACCGCTACACCAAGAAGGACGGCGATCGGAAGGACTACACGACCTGGCACCAGGTGGAGATCTGGAACCAAGGCACGGTCGGCTGGCTGGAAGGCCGCCACCTTCCCAAGGGCTCCAAGGTGTTCGTCGAAGGCGAGATTCGCCACGACCGCTACACCGACCAGAGCGGCCAGGAGCGCTTCTTCTCGAAGGTTGTGGTGGCGACCCCGCAGCACGAGCTGAAGTCGCTGGACCGGCAGGAGGCCTCCGACGAGGACTGAGCCTTGAGAGGGCCCGCCCGGTCGCCGGGCGGGCCTGCAAAGGCCGGAAAGGAAGGGCGGATTTGGGGTGCGTCCGGGTGAAGTTGCCCATGGGCAACTTGTCGCCTCCAGGCCGACCGGGCGCGCCCTCCCCTACCCTTCGTCCTCACAAATGAGCATGGTGGCGCCCAAGATGTCCAAGCGCGCGATTCGACAACAGGAGTTCGATCTCTTCATCCCGCGGATGAGCAGCCTGCCGCTGAAAGACCAGCGGGAGGTGATGGAGCGACCGTTCTTTTCGCTGAGTAAGCGCAAGCGACTGAAGCCGATCGAATACACCAGCCCCGACGGTGAGGTCTGGGTCCATGTCAGCGCTAATCCGGCGTTCGGCATCGCCACGATCTGGGATGCCGACATCCTCATCTGGGCGACGTCGCGGATCAACCAGATGCGCGAGCAGGGCGTCAACGACCTGCCGCGCACCTTGCACACGACCAGCTACGACCTGCTCAAGGCAATCAAGCGGGATACCGGGGGCAAGGGCTACAAGGAACTGCAGGCGGCGCTGCAACGTCTGGAGGCCACCACCATCCAGACCTCCATCCGCGGCTCGAAGCGCAACACCAAGGCGCAGTTCGGCTGGCTGGACGAATGGGTCTTGGACTCCGATCCGGTGACGGGCGCGCCCAAGGGTCTGACGCTGACCCTGTCGAACTGGGTCTATGAGGGGGTGATCAAGGATCGCTCCTTGCTTACCCTGCACCCGGACTATTTCGCTCTGGCCGGCGGCGTCGAGCGCGCCATCTATCGCATCGCCCGCAAGCACGCCGGCGACCAGCCCGGCGGCTGGACCTGCCGCGTCAGTGTGCTGCACGACAAGACCGGAAGCGAGAGTCCGCTCAAGCAGTTCAACTACCTGCTCAAGCGGATCGTCGCGGCGAACGATCTGCCGGAGTACGACCTCAGCTTCGTCAACACGGCCGACAACTCGCCAGCCATCCACTTCGTCCGCCGCGACGCCGCAGAGCGCGCCGCCATCAAGGCGGACCTTGAGCGGCTCGCGGCTGATTCGGCCCGTCGCGAGCGCGAGGACGCCAGGGCGTTGCAAGTCGACGCCATGTTTGAGAAGCGCCGGGTTCCGCCCTCGGGGGATCGGTGACCTTTTCCACGGGGTATCGATGACCGCCGGGTCGGGGGATCGGTGACCCTCCCCTCGGGGTTTCAGTGACCAGGCGATTTCAGAAGCCTTTGTGGGGTCTCGGATTTCTGCCGTCGGCAGGGCGCCTAACTCTGTCTAACCTTATCCCTAAGATCTCTTCTAACGGCCGCCGCGGACAGGCTGGCTTGCCGTCGCCTTGAACCAAGAGGGTTCAGGCTCGGCGCGCTGTTAACCCTTTCTTCATTGTATCGAGCCGAAAACTTGGCAAATTCCAGGCGTGATGTCGGATATTTGCAAAGGAGGCGGACCATGGCGAAGCAAGCCCTAGCTGAAAGCGCCGCTTCCGGGCCGGTCCTGCTGGCGGCGATGTCAGCGCTCAGCGACCGCGCGCATGACGTTATCACCCGACTGCGGGCGACGGTGTTCGCTCCGGGTGAACAGAAGATCGTCGATCTACGATTTTCGGTGACCAAGGCCGCCGAAATGGTCGGCCGCACCTCTGAGGCTATCCGGCAGGCGGAAGCGGATGGCCGCCTCCCCGCGCCTCGCTTGAGCGCAACGGGACGGCGGGAAGGCTACAGCCTGTCCGAGGTCAACCACATGCGCGACGTGTTCGGTACGCGCCCGCGGCGCGGGCCTGACGATCCGCCGATCGTCATGGCGGTGCAGAACTTCAAGGGCGGCGTCGGCAAGAGCACGCTCACCTGCCATGTGGCGCAGTTCCTGGCGCTGAAGGGCTACCGGGTCGCGGTGATCGACTGCGACAGCCAGGCCAGCACCACGACCATCTTCGGGTTCAACCCCGACATCGACATCGATGACGAAGAGACCTTGCTACCCTTCTTCCGTCACGGCGGTGAGCCGGATTTGAAGTATGCCCTGCGGTCTACCGCCTGGCCGGGCATTGACCTGGTGCCAGCGAACCTTGGGCTCTACCAGGCGGAATACGAGGCTGCGGCAAGGCTACGCGGCAATCCGGACGCGCTCGATCGCCTGCGGCGCGGCGTTGAGAGTATGGCCGGGGACTACGACGTGGTCCTACTCGATCCCCCGCCCGCCTTGGGCATGCTGTCGTTGGCGGTTCTGCGGGCGGCCAACGCCCTGCTGATTCCCACCCCGCCATCGACGGTCGACTTCGCTTCGACAGCGCACTTCCTGCGCATGATCGTCGAAACGCTCGAGGTGATGCAGAACCACCTGGGCGCCCGCGGCTACCACTTCCTGCGCGTGGTCGCGACCAAGGTCGATGAGGGCAAGAGCGCCCACACCCAGATCCGCGACATGATGGAAGCGGTGTTTGGCGCCGACATGCTGTCGGCCTCGCTGCTCGATTCCGCCGAGATCGACAACGCCAACGTCCAGCTGCGCACGGTCTATGAACTCAGCGGACCCGCGACGAAGACCTATGAGCGCTGCCGCAACAATCTGGATCGCCTCAACGGCGAGATCGAACTGCTTATTCGCAAAGCCTGGCCGAGCCATCGGCCGGAGCTTCGTCGGCTTGGACTAGGGTAGGGGAGGGCGGTCATGGCATCCACAACAGGCAAGAACCGCTCCATCCTCGCGGGCTTGGTGGCTCCGGTCACCGAAACCCCGACCGTGGACCGTGGGGCGCCCCCGACAGAGCGCCTAAGCACCCGCCTGACCGGGCTGGCGCGGGTGACGTCCGGCGATGTGAAGGAAAAGACGCTCAAGCTCGTCGATCCGGCCCGCTGCCGATTGTGGAGCCGGCACAATCGCCGCTACGACCTGCTCAACGAGGCGTCCTGCGCCGACCTCCTGGAAAGCCTCCGCGCACAGGGCGAACAGGAATTTCCCGCGATCGTGCGGCGGGTCGAGGATGACCCGGCCTACGACTACGAGGTTATCAGCGGCGCGCGCCGGCATTGGTCGATCAGCTATCTGCGCAATGTCGAGCATCGCGAGATTCGCTACCTGATCGAGGAGCGCGAGCTCTCCGATGAGCAGGCCTTCCGCCTGGCGGATGTCGAGAACCGTGCGCGCCAGGACATCAGCGACTATGAGCGCGCGCTCGACTACCGGCACGCGGTCGAAACCTTCTATGGCGGTGTCGCCCAGCGCATGGCGCAACGGCTGGAAGTGCCCAAGGCTTGGCTCTCGCGCTTCCTGGACCTCGGCAAGCTGCCGACCGATGTCGTTGAAGCGTTTGGAGATCCGCGCCAGCTCAAGGAGCGCCACGCGCGCACGCTGAAGCCGCTGCTGGCCAATGACGCTTCGCGTCCGAAAGTGATGGCCGAGGCCAAGCGCTTGGCGGGCGTTCAGGCTGCGGCCCTGGCCAGCGGGAAGGGGCTGATCGACGCCGCCAAGGTGGTCACCTTGCTGGCGAAGGCCGCCGCTCAAGCGGCGCCGCCCAAGAAGCCGGCCGCCAAGGGCGTTGTGAACGTCACCAACGACGCTGGGGCGACCCTGTTCACCCTGGCGCGCAAGGGCGCCAAGCGGGTCGTGCTCGAACTGTCGTTGGACGTCGAAGCCACCAACGCGGACTTCCAGGCCGCCTTCGCGCGCGAACTCGATAGGGTCCGCCCGAAGGCTTAGTTGCCCATGGGCAACCGCCCGCCTTCGCCCCTCGTGGACCCCGCTATCTAGCGCCACGGCGCGACAAGTTGCCCATGGGCAACTCGCCCCCATTGTCGGGGTATCAGTGACCAGCTGCCGGCGCCTTGCCCACAATCGCCGGGCATGAGTCACATCCCGGCCGCAAGCCCTGCCGAGCCTTCGGCTCGTTTTGGCTGCGCCGGTCTCACTCGATGTTCCTTTCCCCTACAGCCCCTCGTTGGACACCGCTGGCCTGCGTCCTGGCCGGCGGCGCGGCGCTGCTCGGCGCGCTGTCGCTCGCGACTGACGGGGGCGCTCGCCCGCTGGTGTTGTGGAACAGAACGGCCAGCGAGCCGGAGGGACTTTATCTGCGGCAGGCCGCGCCGGTGAGGATCGGCGCCGTAGTCGCATTTCCCGTGCCGGCGTCAGCCTTTCCCTATGCTGACCCCCATATGAGCTACCTACGCCGCGTGCCGGTTCTGAAGACCGTCGCCGCCGTTTCCGGCGACCAGGTCTGCACCGGCGACGACCGGCTGGTGATCAACGGAGAGGTGCGAGCCCCGATCCTGAACACCGATCGCCGAGGCGCGGTTTTGCCGCGCTGGAATGGCTGCCGCCGGCTTCGCGACGGCGAGGTGTTCGTCTTCTCCGACCGCATCCCCAACAGCTTCGACAGCCGCTATTTCGGTCCCGTGAACCAGGCCGAGATCCTTGGCGTGTTTCGGCCCCTGGCGCTGTCGCGCCCTCAGCCGGGAGACCGGTGATGGACCCGGCGGCCCTGGCGGGATTGTGCCTCCTGCTCGCGCGCGGACAGAGCGCCCAACCCTTGCCCGCGGGGGTCAATTGTTCGCCGCCAACGCCCGCCTCATCTAGGCCGGCGACGTCTATGGCGACGAGCGGTCTTGCCGCCCTTGTGGCCGGACCGGAGGCCCGCGAAGCGATCACTCGGGTCGCCTTCGCCGAAGCTGGCAATCAGGGCGACAGCGGCCTGGCCGCTGTCGTCTATACGATCCTCAACAGGGTTCAGGACGGGCGCTGGGGCGCGACCGTCGAGGCGGTGATCAATGCGCGCGGTCAGTTTGAACCGGTCATGCGCGCCGGCGGCGACTGGCGTCGTCTGCCGGCCTCGACCGTGGCCCAGCGCGCCCGGATCGAGACCATCCTGAACCTGTCGCTGGAAGGCCGCCTGCCGGACCTGACGAACGGCGCGCGGTTCTTCCAGAACCCGCAGATCGTGGCGGATCGCGCGAGCCGGGGCGAGGTCTCCGAAGGCCTGGTCAATTTCGGCAACACGGGCCCGTCTGCGGTCATCGGCGCCCACAGCTTCTACGTCGAAGCGCGGTCCGCTGGAGGGCGGGGAACTCGCGCCCCGGCGCCCACTTCCACCCCTCGCGGGTCGCCGGCCGCCGCCGCCTGGCAGTCGGCGGGCGGGGCAATTTTCGTCGGCGACAATCGGGCCGTGGGGCCGGAAGTTCCGCCATCGTCGGCGAGCCCGAATGGGGCAGGGCAGGGGAGCCTGCGCGCCACTCCCGTCACCGATCCAGGGCGCGCCATCTTCGTGGTCGGGCCAGGCCTCGCGGCGGGGTCCGACCAATGATCAGGCGGCGCGCCAAGCCTGATCGAGGCCAGCATAGTCGGGGTCGAAATCGCTCGGCGCCAGGGCGTCGGGGTCCTCCTGGGCAAGCGCTGTTTCGGCCATCAGATCGAAGTCTGGCAGGCGCTCTCCGGCCGCTTGAAGGGCGCTTTCAGCGTCCTCATCCAGGTCGCCGCCGGGGCGCAGGGGCAGGGGCACATTGCCCAGGAGTTCGCGGACCGTCAGGCGGTCACGAACCCGCTCGACACGGCGGTCAAGGATGTCGACCAGGCGGGCGAGAAGCTCGTCATCCCCAGCGAAATGCGCGTCGCCGGCTTCAGCGAGCAGAGCGCCGCCGATGATGATTTTGCCGCGCGTTTCGCGTCTGCGCTTGTTGATCGACCAGAGGGCTTCGAGGCGTTCGACGCGGGCTTTCAGGACGTGGAACCGCTTGGCGTCATCGGCAATGTCTTCGAGCGGGGTGACGTGCCGCTGCTTGTGGACGCCGTCCTGCCCCGCCTCTCTGAGCGCGGTCTCCAGCTCGGCTAGCCGCTCGGTCAGGGCAGCCTCTTCGTCGACGCGCTTGGCCCTGTCGCGGTCGTTTGATCGGGCCGCCCAGAGCTCTCGTTTGCGAGCCAGTTGGGCGGGCGAGCGTGGTTTGTACTTCGAGGGACGGGCGTTCCGCCGGCGCTTATCGACCTTGGTCATGACGCGGCCTTTCCGGGACAAAAAAGCACGAAACGGCGTTAAGCTGCCACGAAAGTGCAAATCGGTCTATGCCGGGGTTCATCGTCATTCATCACAAGGGCGCAGTTACGGGTTGGATGTGCTGCGCCCACCAACCCTGCGGTCAGGCCTCGCCCGACACCCTCAAGGCCCCTCCAGCCAACGATCGATGGGAAGCCTTGGGCCAAGGGCGCAGCCCTTAGCGATCCCGGCAGGGGCCAAGGCGGCGAGGCCGGAGGAGGGCGCATGGCGCAGTACCGACTAGAGGTCCAAACCATCCAAAGATCGGCCGGCCGATCTGCTGTCGCCGCGGCGGCCTATCGCTCTGGCGACCGGCTGATCGACGAGCGCCTGGCGATGGAGTTCGACTTCGGATCGAAGGGCGACATTGAGTTTGCCGCGATCATGGCGCCGGCCGACGCCCCGGCCGCCTTCAGCGACCGGCAGACGCTCTGGAACGCGGCCGAAGACGCCGAGAAGCGGAAGGACGCCGTGCCCGCGAGGGAGCTGTTGGTGTCCCTGCCGCACGAGCTCGATTTCGCGCAACGGCGCGCCCTCGTGGAGGCTTTCGTCGCCGACCAGCTGGTGGCGCGTGGCATGGTCGCCGACGTCGCCATGCACCGGCCGGGCAAGGCGGGTGACGAGCGCAATTTCCACGCCCACATCCTGGTTACGACGCGCTCTGTGACCCCGGACGGTTTTGGAAAGAAGCCCGCCGAATGGTGGAGCCCAAAGGCGGTTCGCGAGTGGCGTTCGGCGTGGGCGGATATTCAGAACGAGCACCTGCGCCGACACCTTGGTCCGGACGCTCCGCAAGTCTCGCACCTGTCCCTGGCGGAGCAGGGCTCAGACCGCGAGCCCGGGGTACATCTGGGGCCGACCGCGAGCGCGCTTGAGCGCAAGGACATCGCTTCGGAACGGGGTCAGCAGAACCGCGACACCAACGCCCATAACGCCAAGCGCAAGGAACTGCGGACGGACTTCCAGGCGACCGCCGACCGGCTGGTTCGCGAGGCGCCGGTGATCGCCGTTCCGGTCGCGAAGCTAACGACCGAGACCGAGCAGATGCGGGCGCGGATGGTGGCCGAGCGCGACAAGTGGGCGGCCGAACGCGCGGCGCTCGTCTTGCCGAAGATCGACAGCGTGCGGGCATTGGAGCGGGAGCTCATTCAGCCCGCCCAGGCCGACTTGGCGGCGGCAAAACTTCGACTGCGGCAGACCGAACAGAGGGTCACGCAGGTGCGTCAGCGACGCTTGGCCCTGGTGCAGTGGATCCGCAATCCGGCGCGCATGATCTGGGCCAAGCATGCGGAGCTCAACGCCCTCGGCCGGGCCCGCGCCGCGGCCAAGCGCGCCGAAGTCGGGGTGCAGGTGCGCGTCGCCTGGATCGCCTCACCGGCGGGACAAGCTTATGTCGCCGCGCGCCGGGGCCCTCAGTTGGAGAAGGCCGGCGACGTGGCCCGCCAGAGGCGCACTTTGGAGCGCAAGATCAAGCGGATCGACAAGCGCATCGAGGGCGCAACGCGGGCCTACAACGACCTACGGGTCGCCCAGGCGCTCGGCCAAAAGGAACTGCAGGTGCCGTCCCGCCTTCCGGACGAAACCCGGTTCATCCGCGAGGTCGGCGGCCCGGCTCGAGCCGCGCTGATGCGCTACCCGGCGCAAGCGCGGGCGCTGGCGGTCGAGCGGGTCAATCGTTCGATGGGCCAGACCATCGGCCGCGGCATCCTTCCGGGGCGATGAGGGGCCAATGAGCACGTCTCAACGTCTCGTTCTGGTGGCGCCGATCGCGATCCTGTCGATCCTCTTGGGCCTCGCCTGGGCGACGCAGCAGGCGGCGCACGGGCTGCATTATGCGGCTGCCCTGGGGGCAGGGTGGGCAGACTTTGGCCCCATCCGTCTCTATCGGCCTTGGGCCTTCGTGGAATGGTATCTGGCCCTGCAGCCGCGTTATCCGCGCCTGTTCGACGGCGCGGGTCTGACGGGGCTCGCCGTCGCGATGGCGCCGATCCTTTTGACGGCGGTCGCGACCCGCGGCTCAAGGCGTGCGCCAAAGGCTTTCGGCCGCGACGCCTGGGCGGATTTGGCCGACGTGGCGCGGGCCAAACTGTTCGGCCAGGGCGCTCAAATCCGAGGCCGCGTGCTCGGTCGGTTCAAGGGCCGCTACCTGACCTATGGCGGCCCTGAGCATGCAATCATCGTCGGGGCCTCGCGGAGCGGGAAGGGGGCGGGCCATGTCGTGCCGACGCTGGTCGCCTGGCCGGAAAGCGCCTTCGTCTACGACCGCAAGGGCGAGCTTTGGCACATCACCGCTGACCATCGGAAGACGTTCAGCCATGTCTTCTACTTCGCCCCGACCGACCCCAACACGGTCCGCTGGAATCCGCTGTTCGAGGTCCGCAAGGGTCCGATGGAGATCGCAGATATCCAGAACGTGGTCGGCATCCTCGTCGACCCCTTGGGGCGCAAAGCGGGCGACCTCAATTTCTGGGACCAGAGCGCCACCGACTTCTTCACCGCGGTGATCCTGCACGTCCTCTACAGCGAGGCTGACGAGCGCAAGAACCTCGCCCAGGTCCGCCGGCTGCTGATCGACATCGAACCGACGCTTCACGCCATGCTGCATACCCAGCATCGCTATCGGCCCGATTATCACGCCGCCGATGGCCTGGCGCGCGACGAGGGCGGCGCGCCCATCCCCGAGGTCCATCCGGAGGTGCGGCTGGGGGCGACGGCTCTGGCCGGCATGGATGAGCGTGTGAAGTCCAACGTCCTGGCGACCTGCCGCGCTTCGCTGTCGCTGTGGGCTGATCCCCTGGTGGAATACGCCACCAGCTGGTCGGACTTCTCGATCGGCGACCTGGTGTGCGCCGAGGCTCCGGTGACCTTCTACCTGATCACGCCACAGGCCCACGCCGATCGCTTGGCCTTCCTGGTGCGGGTGTTCATCCGGCAGAGCGTGAACAGCCTGATGGAGCAGGAGCACTATGACAGCCGTCGTCGGCGCAAGCGACACCGGCTGCTACTGTTGCTCGACGAGTTTCCGAAGCTCGGCAGTTTGCCGTTCCTCGAGAACGCCATGGGCGAGATGGCCGGCTACGGGATCACCGCCCATCTGGTCTGCCAGAGCTTCAACGACGTGTTCTCCAAGTACGGTGACAAAACACCGTTATTCGACAACATGCATATCACCGCGACCTTCGCGACGTCGGAGCCGACCAGTATCGAGAAGGTCACCCGGCGGGCCGGCAAGGCGCTGGAGATGCGGGAGAGCTACAGTGACCCGCGCAGCCTGTTCGGCCGGGCCCATCGATCGACCTCACAGTCGGAGCAGCAGCGCTACATCCTGTCGGAGGAGGACGTGCGCGGCCTCGACGACCGCAAGCAGTTCCTGTTCGTCAACAACACCAAGCCGATCCTGGCCGACAAGATCCGCTACTACGAAGAGCCCTTCTTCAAGGCGCGCACCGGCGACTATTTCCACGGCGTGCCGGCGAGCTATGAGCAGCGGCCCGGCGCGGCGGACCTGCCGGGGCCCGCCAGCATCGACTGGCGGGGCGTTCGGGCCGTCTGCGCGCCGCCAGAGGCGTTCGCCGGCGTTCGAGTCCCCAAGCCCCGCTACAGCGCCGCTGAGGGCGCTCCAGGGGCCCCTGACGCCCCGGAGGCGGTTTTGGCCGCCGACTACCTCACTCTGGCCCCTGTCGCGGCTCTGCGGGCCGAAGATGACGACGGCAGCCTCTGATCCCCCAATCTTCGCGAGTCCGTCATGACCGAACGCCATCCCGATGTTCTTGATCGCAAGGTCGCCGCATTGCGCCAGGCCATGGGGCCGGTGATCGCCAAGGCCCTGGCCGACCGGCTGGTGGTCGAGGTGATGGTCAACCCGGACGGCAAGATCTGGATCGACCGTATCGGGGAGGGGCGGTCGTGGACGGGCGAGCTGCTGGCGGCGGCCGACGCCGACCGCATCCTGCGGCTGCTGGCCGATCACGCGGGCGAAGTGGTTACCCGCGACCGCCCGCGGGTTAGCGCCACCCTTCCGGAGACTGGCGAGCGCTTCCAGGGCGCCTTCATGCCGGTCGTGGCGCGGCCGGCCTTCGCCATTCGCAAGCGGCCGGAGGTGGTGTTCACCTTGGGGGACTATGTCGACGGCGGCATGATGAGCGAGGCTCAGGCGGACACGATCCGGGCCGCCGCCGAGGCGCGCCAGAATCTGCTGATCGTGGGCGGTACGGGCTCGGGCAAGACGACCCTGGCCAATGCGGTCCTCGCCGAGCCGGCCTTCGCCGGCGACCGGGTGGTGCTGATCGAGGACACCGCTGAACTGCAATGCTCGGCGGCCGACCAGATCCAGATGCTGACCAAGCGGACCGAGCCGGCCGTGACCATGACCGACCTGGTGCGCGACACGCTGCGCCTGCGGCCGGACCGCATTGTGATCGGCGAGGTCCGTGACGGCTCGGCGCTGGACCTGCTGAAGGCGTGGAACACCGGTCACCCGGGCGGGCTGGCGACTTTGCACGCCAACAGCGCCGCGGAGGGCCTGAGCCGCCTCGAGGACCTCATCGGCGAGGTGACGCAGCGCATCCCGCACCGGGCCATCGGCCAAGCGATCGACCTGGTCATCCATATTGCGCGAACGCCGGGCGGCCGGCGGGTGTCGGAGCTGATGCGGGTGACCGGCTGGGGGGAGGACGGCTACATCGTCCAGGCCGCTTAGGTTCAAGCCGAGAAGCGGGCGGCCACGTCCTGGTGGGCGGCGGCGATCTCCGCGCGCGACGCCTTGGTGACGCCGGCCTCCTCGGCGTAGCGCGCCCAGTCTGCCACGGCGGCGCGGACCTCGTCGATGATGGTGTCGATCAGCCGATCGGGCAGGCCATGGCGACGTCCGAGGCTGCGCACCTGCTCGCGGGTCGGGTTTTTGCCCTCGCCCTCGACGTCGAGATAGTGCTCGCCGCCCGGCCCCGCCGAATAGGTCAGGTCGTAGGCTGGGGCGAGCCGCCATCCACCGGCTTCGTCCATCAGGTAGCTGTGCTGGCGCGTGTGATCGTCGCGATTGCTGGCCAGCACATTGAAGACCATGCGCCGGAAGGCGGCGTGCAGGTCGTCAGCGTGGCGGGTGATGGCCAGGGTCGCGCGCAGGAAAAGATCGTAGCTTGCGGGCGTGCGCCACGGCGACTCGACCGCGCCGCTGAGCGAGACCATGTGCAGGCGCCGACCAGGCTCTGGCCGATCGAACCGGCGGGTGGCGAAATAGCCGGGCCCCGTCTTTGACGGCAGCAGGCGATAGGGGGCCATGTCCAGACCGGCGGCCACGGCCATCGCCGCGTAGGCCGCTTCGATGGGGCCGATGTCGGGTGGATCGTTGGTCGCGGCGAACTTGACGATCCAGGCCTCGTGGCCGGCGGCGGTCTCGCCTTCGGAGACCGAGACCCGTCCTTCGGCGTCGAACCCGACGTGAACCTTGGGCCGCGCGCCGCCCGAGCCGCCCGCCAGGGTGGCCAGGGTGTCGGCGAGCGCGCCCTCGTGGCCGGTCAGGATCGCCGTCGACTCGGCGGCCAGGGCGTCGAGGTCGAGGCTTTCGACTTCCGGCGGCGGCGCGGTCGCCGGGCGGTAGGTGAGGGCGCCGCGGCCGTGGTCGCCGACCAGGGCCAGGCGATCCAGGGCGCTCAGCGTCTCGATGGCGACCCCGAGCTTGCTCAAGCGTCGCCGCATGACCAGGAAGCCCCAGCCTTCGGGCAGGCTGTCAGCCAGAAAGCCGTGCAGACCTTCAAACTCCCGGCCGCGCGCGGGATGCAGGCCAGGTTCCGGTGGATAGAGCAGGGCCGAAACGGGGAGTGGCGCGGCGATCAGCTCCGGCGACCATTCCAGCTGCGCCAGGCCGCTGGCCATGGCCAGCCGGCCGACGGGGAGAGAGGGCTGGTCCTCGCCAAAGGTCAGGTTGGCGGCCAGCGGGGTTCCGGGCGCCAGCTTCATGGGCGGAGCGCCTTCGCAGATCGTGACCTGGGCGCCCGCACACGCGCCGGCCGTGTCGCGGCGCCGGCCGCCTGCTGCGCCAGGAGCGCATCGAGGCTGCTGGCCGCGGGGAGGGGGAACAGCGCGCCCAGCGCATCCTCGCAGCGCAGGGCGACAGCGGCCTTGACCATGTCCTCCAGCGAGGCTTGACCTTCGGTCTCCAAACGCCGCCAAGTCCGGTAGGCGACGCCGGCCCGCTGAGCCGCCTCCAGCTGTGGCCAGCCCAAGGCGACCCGACGCGCTTTGATGCGCCCAGCGAGGTCTTGCAGGATTTCGGAGGGCGTTTTTAGCACTGTCCATATATGGCCAGTTCTCGGGTATTTTGCAAGATAATTGTCCAAATATCGCGAATTACGGGTGCAGACGAAATCGCATCTATTGGCGGGGGGAGGGGAAGGGCTTCCCATAGGCGCTAACTTAGGGGTGGACGGCAAGAATCAGTCTGTGATTCATGAGGAGGATGGACTCCGAAACCCATCCCCATTTCGACATTGCGTGGCGTGAGTTACTGTCGCGTTTGCCGGACAATCTCGATCTCGATCAAAGTGCGCGTGAGCACGGCGCGTTGAAGCGCAGACGGGTGGTAAGGGACGGTGCGACCATGCTCCGTCTGGCACTGGCCTATGGGCCAGGCGGGATGAGCCTACGATCCGCAGCGGCATGGGCGGCGGGATGCGGTATCGCACATCTGTCGGATGTGGGGCTATTGAAGCGCCTCAAAGGGGCGAACGACTGGTTGAGCCATGTTGCCGCATCCTTGCTAGACGCGAATATCCGCGGCCGGCTTGCCGCGCGACGGCTGCGGGTGGTGGATGGCAGCGTGATCCGCTCACCGGGCAAGGGCGGCGCAAACTGGCGCCTGCACGCAACATACGACCCCGCAGAGGGCCGATTCAGCCAGCTTGAGATCAGCGATACGCATGGCGGTGAGAGTCTATCGCGCCATACATTCGAGAAGGGTGATCTCGTCCTGGCGGACCGAGGATATGCCAGAACGCCGGGCTTGCTGCACGTGCGCGAGATGGGGGCGGACTTCATCATGCGGATCGGCTGGTCGACAATCCGATTGCTTACACCGAATGGCGCGCGGCTGGACTGGAACGCGATCTACGCCGGAATGCAACCGGGCGACGTCGCCGAACACGAAGTGCTGGTTGATCGTTCCGGTCGCAAGCGAGAAACGTCGGGCGTCTCGACGTTCCGGGCCCGTCTGATCATTCGGCGCAAAGACGAGGCTGCTTCGGAACGAACACGCAAGGCGATATGGTTTGACCATAGAAGGAAGCAGCGGGTGGCCGCGCAGCCCAATCCATTGACAGTCGCGTCGGCGGATTTCCTGCTATTATTGACCTCGGTACCTGCGCGGGAAATGTCTTCGGACAATGCGATCGCAACCTACCGTCTGCGTTGGCAAATCGAACTTGCGTTCAAACGGCTTAAGAGTGGGCTCGGGATCGACGATCTCCCGGCACGCGATGGCCAACTCGCTCGCTCCTGGCTCGCGGCATATCTCATCGTCGGATTGTTGATCGACGAGGCTGTCTCCGACAGCCTCGCTTTTCCCCCCTGCGTCGCCGGCAGCGCTGGGCGCGCATTTGTCGCTATGGCGAATGCAAAAATTCTTAAGGAACGCGCTCTTGGTCGCAATCCTTGGAGAGCCCCGCCTCGCCCGGATCGGTCAAAGCCTCGCGGGCGCTACCAGAACCCTGTTCGAGCCACCCCGACGAAGGATATCGCAGTTCAGTCAGCTTCGCGCTCTACCGATCTGAGCAGCCCGAGGATCAACACACCGCTATAGCTGGCGAGTGAATTCATGACTGGCTGCTGATGGCCGTGATTGGGACAAACCCGTCATTCTCGGTGACATCCGCCAACGACGGTTCCCGCCGAAACCGGACATTTCTCGCGA
Organism: Phenylobacterium sp.; assembly: GCF_041916435.1. Classification (GTDB taxonomy): domain Bacteria; phylum Pseudomonadota; class Alphaproteobacteria; order Caulobacterales; family Caulobacteraceae; genus Phenylobacterium. The sequence goes on from NZ_JAYRZM010000008.1 coordinate 15,566, forward strand.
ATCTCGCCGCCAGCCCAGTACGAGCAAATCTAGGCGAATTCCATCGGTAGCTTCAGAAGTAACGCGCTTTGGGGGCCGAGTTCCTGCACCTCAGACAGTTTGCCACTTTTCTTATGACAATACGCGTGTAAAAAGAGCCGCCTGGAATTGGGAGGCTCGGATGAAGCGACATGTGATCATGATATACGCGGTTATCGCTCTGGGAGCTTGCGGTCGGGCGCCCGAGCAGAATCGGCAGGCTGCCGAAAGCGAAGACGTGGGGTCACCGAAGCTGATAGGGGGCGCCTCCAGCGCCAATTCGTCAGGCTGGCGGGCAGTCATCGCTGAACTGGATAAGGACAGATCCACCAGCGACCGCGTCAATGGAGTCGCTCAGGAAGCGCTGCAGCTTTCAGAGGGGGCCGCGCCCGCTCAGGCGCCAGCTCCCACGCCAGCTCGTCAGCAGGCTGCCAACATGCTCGCCAGCATCCTGCCGCCCATCGGAAGCGGCGCAGGCGGAAGCCGGGTGACGCAATATGAAGTCAATATCGATCCGCCAGCCGGCGCCAGCTATGTCGGGCGCGCAACGATTTCCTTCGTGGGCGACCCCCCGGTTACCGTCTATTATCTCAGGAAGCCGATCGCGAGGCCGGGCAAGCCCGACGCTGCGGGCGGAAAGAGGATTTTGGACGAAACGATGGATATCGTTGGCCTGCCGACCGGATCATCGGCCAGAACCAGCTTTGGTGGCCAGGAAAATCTCCTGGCCTTCTGCATGGCCCGGCCGGTCGCTGAAAGCCCTCAGGCGACATGCTCAGCCAGTGTAGCAGACATTCCTCTGCTGCTGGTGACCACCTATCCGCGGCGGAACGATACCGACCAAGTGTTCGATCAGGAGCCGATCGACCGAATGATCAGGGTGTTTCAGCGCCTCGGCAAGTAGATTCCCGGTTCAATGCCGAACACTTCCTTACGATCTTCCGATGGGCCAGAGTCTTTCGCGAGACCGGGACGGCGGGCGCCCCTAGGACAGGAGGAGACAGCTTCCGATGCTTATTTGGGCCCTGCTTCTCGCGTGGATCGGATCCATTGTGGTCGTTGTCCGCTCCTTTCCGAAGGCACCCGAGGCACGGCGTCGTCTGCATGCCCTATTGTTCATGATCATACCGTGGGGTCTTGCGATTCTCTTGGGTCCTTTCGTGACAGACCATCATGCGGTCGGCACGGACATCCGGGAACGGATGATGATCGGCCAGTATGCGGCCGTGGCGCTTCTTTGCTTCATTGCTGCTGTCGGCATCGTTCGGGCCCGAGGCGCGAGACGATGCGCATCGGCGATCGCCGTCGCTAATATCATCCCGGTCTTTCTGTTGGTCTCCGTCAGCGTCATGATCATTGATCCCGGTTCCTGAGCAACGCTCAATGGAAGTTAGAAACCGAGCGCCGCCCACTCATGGCAGACAGCGCCGTTTCGCCCGCGCAACGCCTGCCCGAAGGGCATACCGCTCGGCGCAAAGCCGGTTGTAATCCTATGTCGCAGTATCCTCCCCGGGGCCGAACACCCGACAGAGCGGTTCGAACGTCAGCGGCAATCCAAACACCCTGCCATCGTCGTCGAAGAGCTGCTGAGCAAGACCGTCCGTCAACGCACAACGGTGCTCATAGCCTTCCGCAACGGCCTGCTGGCGAAAATCCGGCCCATCCATGAACAGCATGCCAGCCAGCGGCTCAATCTCCGCCACTTCGCAGCGCCTTTGATCAATGTGGCGCGGGATCAGCAGTTGCAACCCGTGCCACCCCGACCAGAACAGGCCCACGGCCGCGCGAGTCTCGACGATCCGCACGAAGTAGAGCTTCGTAGGGTCGATTGGCAGTTCTTCGTCATCCTTCACGACCCATGTCCCTCTGTTCAACGCAGCGCTCCGACAAAGCTCGACGCCCTTATAACATATCTATTGTCGAAAGAAATGGAGGCTGCTAGAAACCTCTATCTGAAGGGGGTGCTATCATGGCGCAGTTCAGGGTTTCCGTGTCAGCCACGATGCTTTTGGCATTCATGGTCAGCGCCTGCGATGCCGCAAAAAACGGACATGAAACCGCCAATGCGCGCACGCCAGCTGTGGCGCAGCAACTCTCACAATCTGATGAAAAGCTGGAGCAGGCAGGCGATTGCGTTATCCCTCCTGCGACGGGAGGGACGATCGCAAGCGACGACCCGCGCTGGCGGAGTTTCGAGTTCTGGGTAGACCGCATGCGCCGAGGTGTGGCGCGCCCGGCGGATGCCGGTGACCGCTCGGGCATCGGCCATTTCTGCGGCACCTGGTCGGTGGCGGTCTTCCAGCCCAATATGGAAAAGTCGTCCGGCGTGATCGGGCTGCGTGTGGCGCCGGACGGCAGCTATGTCGCGATCGTTCGCGACGGCATCGCCGATGACGATTATGCCTTTCATATCGACCGCGGACAGATGTCGGCGAGCGGGGCGGGCTTGCGCTTCGTCTCAGGTCAGGGATGGAACGACGAGGGTCAGTGGCTCCCGGTGACGGGCGGCGGCATGGTCGCGATGATGCAGCAGAAGATCCTGTGGTTCCGACCCATCGGACCGAACGCCAGGAGGCAGGTCGATGCGATGATCGAGGCTGCAAACGGCTCAGGCAGGGATATGGCCTCCAACGTCGCCCTCGCCATTGCCGTGGCCAAAGCCTGGGCACCGGATGCGGAACTGCGCGCACTGGAACTGCGGCCGCATAACGGAGACTTCTCAAGCCCAGTGGTGGTGCCGAGCTTCTACTCGCGTACCAAGAACATCACGATGGCCATGCTGTTTGACGCGGAGACCGGGCAATTACCGACAGGCAAAACCTATGCGGGCGACGTGACCGGAACGACGAAGGCGATCCCGGACGACGCCATGGCCTTGCCGTCACTCGCCGGCGGCAGTCGAGAAGATGGCCCCGCCGTGCTTCGCTGGTGGGGAGATGGAGATGCCGCACGCCTCTGGTGGGTGTTCACGCGGCCCATGGCGGGCAATCGCCGGGGCGACGTCTGCTATGATGTCCTGCAAAGCGGTGGGCGGGATTGCCGCGTGGTCTTTGGCGATGAAGTCGCCGATTATGAGCGGCGGGCGGCGGCAGTGCGGCGTAACCGGCAGCCGGCTCCGTTGCGTGAAAGCGATTCTGCTCCGTTCGTCCTCCGGCCCCCGTGTAGCGCGTCCTGGCTGCAACCAGGTGACGTCTGCAACGACTTCGGCACCGACAAGGTAGTGAGGTAAAAAAGCGACGGGTGCGGGCCGCCATAACGCGTGAATTAGCTGCTGATGGGAAGACGTCATGATGAGTAAAACTTCGGATGTGGGTGGCAAACTGGCCGGCGTCCTTTTCCTTCTCCTAGTCCTGGGCTGGTTCTTCGGTGCGGAAAAGCAGGCCATTGAAAGACATTGCTATCCTGCCAAGGCGAGCGAACGTGAAGCTTTCGGATGGATAGATTTTATCGCGACGGGGTGGAACTGGCCGATCCACTGGCTCCGAGGCACGCGCGCAACGCCCATTCCCTGTAAGCCCGGCGTCATCGGGCTCGGCCAGGGCTCGGCCCGGATCCCGGGTAACGGGATGGTCGGGGAAATTTTGCGTGAGAAGGACGGGCGGATCAATCCAGGCGGATTGACCGGATCATTGCCCGGCGGCGATCCGTCGGCATCAGCGATCGGCCATCGCAATCTTGACCGCTATCTGGTCGAGCATTCCGGCAACCTGTCGAGCATGCAAGGCGCATCGTCGCCGGCCGGCAATAGCGCTGCGGATCAGGGGCTTACGACGGAGGCGCGCGCATTGCTCAAAAAGCGGTTGAAGGAAGAACAGTAGGTCCGCTGTTACCCGGCAACGCGCATCGGATGACGCGCCGCATAACGCGCCAGTAGCATCGCCGCTTCCATAGCCGTATCGTGCGCAACCGCAGTCATCACCGTCGCGACTACCGCACTGTCAGGCCGACTAGCCATGCAGAGCCTGAACGTCTGCTCGCTCGCCCCGACAATCGCACACAGACCGCGTGCTTCGGAATTGTAAGCGGTCGCCTGAATCGCTCGCACCCGCGTCTGCCATGCACGGGGAAGATTGCCCCTGAGAAATGCCATGTCGTCATCATTCTCCGGCCCGTCACCCAGTCCGCGCGAGAACATCGCGACCCTTTGGGCGTCTTCCGCCGACCGATAGACGGTGAGCATGACCGCGCCGACGTCGCTCCGTCCCACCCAGCGTCGCGCCCAGGGTCCGCGGACGCTGTCTATCGCCAGTTCCTCGCCGCTTCGCGCACCCCATGGCGAGAGCGAGGGAGGCTCGGCATTGGCGTTCGGCGCAGCGAGCAACAGCGCGCCGGCTAAAACCGTAGATCTCATGCGCTCATTCCCAATTGCCGGGCCAACCGCTCGAAGGGGAGCGGCAGCCGGTCCGGGAACAACTGATCGAGCAGATCGGGCGGCGCGACACCATCCAACACAGCGGCTCGTGCCAGCAGCGCGATGGCGAGCTGGTCCGCCGTGAGGTTCATTGCCGAGGCGGTCTGACGCACGTTCTCGACAGTGGCGACGTCCCGGATAATTGCCGCAACCTCTCGGGGCAAATGGGTCGCATCGCCCGACCGCAAGGCCAGCACCCCGTCCTGATTCCATAGCACCTGCGAAGCTGCAGAGCGAAGTCGCGTGCCCAGGTGCGGTATATCGGGAGACACCTCCCGCCGCGGTCTCCTGTTGCGCCACCAGTTACCAAGCCGGACATGCCATGGTGGTCGCGAACCCACGGTCGGCCATCGCACGGCAAACCCACGAGCCCGGCCGGGGGCGGGAAAGTCGTCATCTGGCGCGAGCGGAGATGCAGCGGGCTCGACTGTCGGTGCTTGTGACGGAACCGCCTGCACATCGGAGGATACTGCATCGACAAGTGCGAGCTTGCGCATGGCCGGCAGCACCCCGGTCGCTTCCCCTTCGGCGCCTACGAAGACCAGGCTGGTTTCGCTGGTCAGCAAATTGCCCTTGAGCGCAAGCTCGCGAACCCGCTGGCGATCGACTGGCCCGTCACCGTCAAGCAGTGCCGCAATCTGCTCCGCCATGCGCAAGCCCATTTCCGAGCGCACATCATCGGCAGACCAGTCCGTCACCTTACCCTCGAAGCCTGCGGGGATGACGATTTCCAGCATCATCGGTGCGTTGCCGATCTGTTGCACCGGTGGCAGATCAGTTCCCGCGGACCGCACGATGATCTCATTCGCGCCCTCGATCTTCAGCGTGATCGGATGGGCCTCGCTGGTTTGCCGCGGAGTCAGGTGATTCGGGAGAGCGGGAACGGCAAGATCGGGGTCAACCCCGGGGCAGAGGCGCACCGTTGCTCCGGTCGGACCAAGCGCGATCACGCTTTCGCAACTCACCGAGACCACCTCATCTGGCTGCACGCCCGCCACCGACAAGGTACGCCATCCGCGCTTGAGGTCTTCGAGCAGGATCGCGCGGTTGCCGTCAACCGCCGCGCCGTCATAGGCGGTTTCGGCCCGGCGCCTTGGCCGTGCCTGTGCTGTCCATCGTCGCTCGCCGATCTCGACTTCCACGCCGTGAACCACTTCGCCGGTCAGAGCGGGCGGCATGGTCAGCACCGCCTCGATCGGTACCGTTTCGCGATTGGTGAATGTGCGGGCGACGATCAGACGGGCAATTGGTGGAACCAGACGAAGTCGGATCTCGGTTTTGTCGAGAAGCAGGGGTGGTCTTGGGGCGAGTGACGGCCGGAACAAGGGCACCAGCGGATCGATCAGCTTATCCATCGTCGTGCTTCCCTCGGATCCCGCGAATGATCAGCCAGCCGCCCGTTTGCGAGCCTTCGGTACATCGCCTGAAAATGCCTCGCGCAGTCTAGTTTCGGTCCGCGCGATCATCTGATCCAGGTCAGCATCCCTGCCGATCAGATCGGGTGCGATCACCAGTGTCAGGCCGTCCATCACCGGCACGGGCACGCCCTCGCGCGCATCCAGAAGAAGCCGGATCGCGGCATTGGGAAAGCCAAGGCCCTTCAAGCGCTGAAAGCGACGGATCGCCTGGACGTGTGCGTCATCATATGTAGCATAAGTGCGCCCGCCTTCGGGCGAGGGGACGAACCCCTCGGAAATCAGGAAGCGGATCTGCCGGATTGTCGCTCCGGTAGTCGCCGAAAGCTCTTCGAGTTTCATTCGTTCCTTTTAACATAAAATTTGTCAAAAACAAGGATCCGCCGGCTGATTGCCGGCAAACGCGCCAATTGGTCGATCTGGATGAACATATGCCTGCTTCTGACGAGGCGAACGTTCGAGGTGAACGGCGTTTCGTGTCGGCATTAATCCGAGGCTCTTGGAGACATGTTTAGGGTAGGTCTTAGTCTTAGCCACGTTCAGGCGCCCGGTGTAGAATGTCATGAGTCTGTCGCCTGCTGACTGGCAGATCAAACGGCTACCCGTACCTCCAATGGGCTGGCGCGTTAAGTTAGCGCTTATGGGAAGGGCTTCCCCTGCGGCTGAGACTTCCGTCTCCGCCGACCCCTTCGAGCGGGGACACCCCGCAGCGCCCCGGAACGGAGAGCGGCCGGCGGGCGTGCTCGGTCCCGCCGCGTGCCGCGGCTCCTACGGGCCCGCCCCTGACGGGCGCCTTCAGGCGCCGCCGGCCGCTCGACGGCGCGTCCCGCCGCGCGCTTTGCGCGGGCTCCTTGCGGCCTTCATTTCCCGCCGCGCGACACTGCGCGGCAGCTACGATCCTGCCTCGGATGTGGCGAACGTCAGTGGATCGGGAGCTGCGTCCTCATCGCCGTCCGGAGCGACCGTGTCCTTTCGCGTCACCTTGTATACGTGTCGATCGGCGACGGCGTTCAGGTCCACGGTCAGCTCTGTGGCCAGCGCCGACTGCCGACTGAGTGGGTTCGATACAGCGGTCAACGTTGCCGAATCGCGGCTTTCGCCGTCGAACAGCACACGATAGACCCAATATCGATTGCCATAGCGCTCAGCCGCCCGGACCTCGTTGGGGGTAAGCCGGACTCCGCCGGACTTTACCTCCACGAATCGAGCCACCAAGTTCTCGTCCAGCGTCTCCTCGAAGGCTTCCAGATCAGCTGTTGTGAGGAACGAAAGCAGGTCGCAGCCAAAGGCATCCTCTCCTTGAAGGTGCGCAACCTCCAGCGGATACCGATCTTGCTGTCTCTCAAATAGCGCCGCCCAAGTTTCAGCGTCCCCCGTCTTCGTCGGGTCGCGCGGCGGGCGGCCTAGTCCGCTGGAGCCTCGGCTCACTCTTAGACCTGCCTTGCGTGATCCGCGCTCAGGCGAATTTTCGGGTTCGACGGCGTGCGCGTCTACGAGATCCGGATTCACTTTCTGGGCTGGTGCCAAAGGTGCCGGATCGTCCGGGTCCGCCGCCTCGGTTGGACCCTGTTTTGCTGCGGCCGGCGGGACTACAAGGCGAGACGGATCGAAACGAGGGGGCGCCGGCGTTCCCGGATCGTCAATCTCTCCAAACAGCGCTTCGAGCTCCTCGTCCGAGAAATTAGGCAGGAACTTCCGAAACATGATCCGTCTTGAGGGATCGTCCGCCATAGCGAACATGGTGGCGAAGTCACCGCCGTTCTGAATTTCGAACAACTCCGCTAGACCATCGCCAACGGCACTCGCCGACAATTGCAGGAGCTTTCCAGGTTCCATCGCCTGTTCGATCGTCACATAGAGGGTGTCGCCGTCGAGCAGGTGCGACCACGGCTCAAGCGATCCGCCAAACGCCTGCTCGTGTAAGCTGACTTTCAGTGAGACCTCCGTCGCCGGGACGATCTGGAGCCGCTCCAGCCGGCGCAGAGATGTCGTGTCAGACGACGCTGCGGACCGCAGCGCCCTGACGAATTTCTTGCACTCGGCGAACCGATGGACGAGCAATGATCGGTCTGGCTCGGGCGCGGCGCGGTGGGCTGCAATCTCGATTGAGAAATCCTGACGGCCTAAAGGTTGGACGCCGAACCGTTCCGAGACTTGTTTGGCGCCTCGGCGGGTTGGCAAATCGATCAGCGGAAGATTCTCCCGCACGGATGCAGGGATACCATCGCGATCGACGTAGAATGCCGACCCTGGAGGTATCCACTCAATGTTACGGCCGCGGCGAGCCTGGATCGTACCATTTTGCCTGAATTGCTCGCCGCTGGCGCTTCCGCGATCAGCCTTGAAGTCCTCCAGTTCGAGGATGTGCAGGTAGAACCGGCGAACAAGGTCAGGTTCTAAGCCCCGGCCCTCGAGGCCCAGAAGCAGGTGATAGATCTCCGCCTCTGAAAGGTCTTGAAGCGTCGCCGGTACAGAGGCGTTTGCGAGTCCTCGAGCCCAAAGCGTGTTATCGAGCGAAAGGGCCTCCGCGATGGCGTCTGAGGCATGCCGGGGTCGCACAAAGAGTCCGACCAAACGACCAGGGTCCCGCATGGCTTCGGCCGGCGCTCGCCTCTCGCCATCCACACAATCAAGCCATTTAGCGTCACGGATCTGCTGACGCACCAAGTCTGGCAAATTACCACGGTAGCTTCGGAAATTTGCGATGGCGTTCTTGCGGGCTTCGAGGGAGCAGGGGAATGCATAGCCAGTTGCCGCGTCGAAGCGAGGGTCTCGAGCGAGCCATGAGACGACGGCATCGCTGCTCGCCGAGTTGAGGATGTCGCCAAGGCCAACAATAACCTCAGCCTTAAAGCGGGCGGAATAACCCAGCGACAGCTCAAATCGTTTGATTTCTTGAGGTGTGCCTCGGTCGTCGAAGACCTCGAATTCAGACGGCAGGGTGCCTACTATGATCTGCCACTCCACCGAGCCTTCGGTGATCTCTTGGACCTTTGGCCATCGGTTGGCCCCGATCCATTCGAAGAATGCGCCAGGGTTGGCTGGCAACTCCGGAATTCCCTGCGCCGTTATGGGCGCCAACAACAAATCGGAGCGGGCGTCGTAGAGGGCTTCGTTGATGCGCCCCGCCAGGCCGTACCCCTCTGAAAGGTGCAAATCTCTCAGAGGCCGCCACACTCCGTCCTTCGCGCAGGCAAGGACGGACAGTTGAGGAAACTTCGGGGCGTTCTCTCCCTCGCGGTCATGGAGCCTGGCCAGCGCCGACAACAACTCACCGCGCACGCGCGTCGCAACGTCAGCAGAACTGCGGTCGATCAGCCTTTCGGCTTGCCGGACCAATGAGCGCGCGACGCCATCGAGATTGTATTCCTCGACGCCAAACGATTTTAGTCGAAGGATCTTCTCGCGCGGCGTGCCGGGCAGAGCAGCGCTCAAACGATCCCATAGAGGGCTGCTTAGGAATTTTCCCCGGGCCCAGCGCGGAAGCGCGGGTGGCCGTCCGCTCGTCGGCGGAGGGAAGCAGCTGTTGCTCGCCTTGAGCGGACGATCCTTTTGATCGATCAGGAACGATCTCAAGTGAAACTTGGCTGGAAGGTGCTGAGCAATGCCGGCGATGACGCTGGCGCGTTCCTCTAGATCCAAGTCAGCTTTCCGGAGGACGTCGATGGCTTCATCCGCCGCCATGGCTTCCACGCCCAAGGCGCGTAGAACGACGAGATCGCTCGCCGAACTGCAGCGCGCCAACCCAGGGAACAGACGTTCCGGGAAGAACTTGTCATAGCCCTGTGGCCCAAGACGCGTTTGATCCGCGCAAACATGCTCCCCGCCAATCGTCGCGATAATCGACCTTTGTGCCGCGGCTTCGTAAACTGCCCTTTCGAAGGGCTTCAGCGGCTCTGGGAAGGTCTCGTCCGGATAGAGAAATTCCAGTGCGTTCTCGACAACCCCGTCCTGGCGCAGCTCAGACAGGGTCTGCGCATAGAAATCTGCAAGCTTCGCAAGGACTTCGTCATTCTGAGCTGATTGATCCTTCAGGCTCTTCCGGTTGGAGGTGATCTCCAGAGTCGCGTGGAAAAGGGCGGGAAATGGTACTGCGACGCTAGTGGGAAAATAGCAGTGCAGCTCGCCCCGCTCATTGGCGTCATCTGTGCGCAAGGCGACGGCGAGTTCATAGCGGCTCGGTTGATCAGCGGGCCGCTCCGGGTCTTCCGCCAGTTCTCCACCGGCATAACGACAGATCCAAGACTCGGCCGTGGATGCATCACCTTCTACCATCTCCAGTTCGAGATGGTCTCCGCTAGTGGGGCTCTTGCGCCAAATCCGTGGCTCAAATCCTTGGACGCGTATCTCGATTTCCACCAATGCCCGAACAAACAAAAGGAAACGTGGCTCAAACTCCGCCGTCTGCTCTTTGGCTTTGTTAAAGGCTTTCTCGCTGAAGAAAGGGGACGCAATGACGGTGTTGTAACCCGCGTCTCTCAGCTGCCGCACAGAGCTAATCAGCTCTCGGCCGGGACCTGTCGCTCCGATATTCTCGATGGCCGGGCCGAACAGGGGGAAGGGCAAGATCGGCGCTGGCTGCTGTCGCCGACCATTAAGAAATTTTGTGACGTTCGAGTGCTGGGCGCCCAGCTCGCGTCCAGCTCGTGACGCAGGAAGACGTCCCACTCACCAGCGCTGGCGAACGGCGGAGATTCCTCGGGTGCAACGACGTTCAAAGTACTCACCTGGTCTTCTCTGCTCGTCTGGCTAATTCCTGTCGCGCGTGCCAGACCATGTCGGCGTCCATATCGGTTTGGCTGATCATCCACTGCAGATAGTCGCTGGGCACCTGCGCCCAGGGTTGGCCGCGATGCTTGCCGAAGGTCAGAACCGGCATGGGCCGAGGCTCGCGCGTCCAGGCGACCATCTGATCGAAGCTGGCGAACCGGGCCAGCTCCGCCAGCAGGTGGGCCGTGACCCAGGCGTCAGGCCCGGCCCGATGCGGCGGCATGGCCAGGGCGTTGTCGAGGGTCAGGCCGCGCCAATAGCGCAGCACCTGGTTGGAGTGGCGCGGCGCGTCGGGCCAAACGTGTAGGGCGACCTTGTAGGTGCATATCCAAGGGATGGCGCCCGTGGTCGCTTCGGTGACGAACTGCCGTTCGAAGGCGCAGCTATGGGCCACCAGCGCGGCCGGCGCGGGGCCACTCCACACCGCCGCATGGAGTTGATCGGGCGTGCAGACCGGCGTGGCCGGACCGAAATCCGCCTCGGTGATGTGATGCACGGCCATGGTCTCTGGTGGAATGCCCCGCAGCGGTCGGTAGAGCCAGGACTGCGGCGGCTCGACCGACGCCCCATGATCGGTGATCACGACATCGACCCGGCCGAATTCGATGATCTCCGCCGGCGGTTCGGTCCCGGTCGTTTCGAGGTCGATCACACGCAGCCGGGTCATTGCGACCCCACCTTGAAATGGGTGGCGATCGCGGCGGCGTGGTCGGCCAGGGCCGGCACGCCGGACCAATGCCCCAGCAGGTCCGCATAGGACAGGCTGCAGAAGGCGACGTCGGCCAGGGCGTCGTCGACCGCGGCGGTGAAGGCGGCCAGCTCGGTGCGATGGCCGTCAACGGCGGACTGTGGGACCGAGCGGCCGTCCGGGTAGGTCGGCGGCTCCGCGTAGAGATACAAGAGGACCGCGCGTCGTCCCGTCGCCAGCGCCTGGGTGCGCAGGCCGAACGCATGCTTCACCAGCTGGGCGGCGTCGAGAAAGACAAAGGTGCGCCCGCCGGTAAGACTGTCCCGCATCGCCTCATAGGCGCCCATCGCCTCGCCCCAAACCGGTCGGGAATAGGCCGCGGAGAAGCTGGCGGCCTTACGGTCGCGGAAAGGTTCGTAGCGCTTGGACTCGATGCCGATCAGCTGCTCCTTGGTCACCACGCCGACATCCAGCCAGGGGTGGTGACCGCCGCTCCAGGGGAAGCGCATCTCAACCTCAAGGTCGACACGCTGGGCATCGCCCGCCGCGACTAGGCCCGGCAGGCTCAAGGCTTGCGGCTGCTCGGCGAAGAAGCCGAAAGCGTTGGCGGCCAAAGCGGCCGAAGACTCGGGGTTGGCGAACTTGCCGCTGACTAGCTCCTGGCCGCCGGCGACCTGGTAGCGGGCCAGGATGGCGGCCTTGGGCAGGTGGTCGAGGAGGGCGGTTTTCGCGCTGGCGATGGGATCGAACTTGGTCAAGCAGCCTCGCTCTGGCGGGCGACCCGCAGCAGGGCGCCGACAATCGGCATGTGGATGTATAGGCCATCGCAGGATCGGCCGACGGCGGCTTCGATCGCCTCGGCATAGAGGCCGAGCTGCGGGCCATAACTGACGGCGCGCGCCTCCCAGGTGTCGCGCGATCCTGGGAAACTCTTGTGGTCGATCACCGCGAAGCCGGCGTCGTGGTCCGCGAGGAGGTCGATGCGGCCCGAGACCAGCTGATCGCCGAGCCGCGCGAATACCGGGGTCTCGCGATGAAGCCGTCCGGTCGGCCAAAGGCTGTCCAGATGCCTGTGCAGCCGGTCGCACGCGTCGAGCACGTCTTGAGCCTGAACCTGATGCACGCCCCAGCGCTCCAGGATGCGATTGGCTTTGGCCAGCCGCGCCGGACCCGGGTCGTCGGCGCGATCCGCGGCGAAAATCGCATGGACCGCCTCGCCAAGCGACAGCATGTCGGGTGTGCCGACAAAGGGCAGGCGCGGCCCAAGCTGAACCTTCTCAACGACGACGAACGCTCCGGCGCTCGCCTCGCTGCTGGGCCGCCGGTGCAGAGGCAAGCGATCGCGGGTCTGCCGCGTCAGGCGCACATAGGCCGGTCGCACCACGGGCGGCACGAGCGCGTCATCCGCGACGAGGGGGCTCACGCGCGCGGCGAATGTCTCGGTCCCCGCCGTCAGGATGTTGTTGGCGCCGGCGGGCAGGGCCACGTGGCCTGGCGTTGTTCCGTCCAGCACCTGCAGCCACTTCAGCTCGCCCTTGGCGGGCGGCGCGAAGACCGCGTAGTCCCGGGCGCGGGTGACGCCGACATAGAGCAGGCGGGTTTCTTCCTGCCGGGCGCGCAGCTCGGCCGCCTGGCCCAAGGGGGAGGTCAGGGCGGCCTCATCCAGTCCGACGTCCTTGCTCTGGCTGGCGTAGGGCCAGGGCCAGTACCGGATCCAGCGTCCCGCCAAGGGATCGCGCCAGTCCAGGGCGCCTTCAGCCTCGGCGACAGGTTCGAACAGACGCGGCTTCGGTTCGCGGTTGAGGCCGGTCAGGACGACCAGCGGCCACTCGAGCCCCTTGGCGCCGTGGTAGGTCATGACCTTCACCGCGTCGGCCTGCAGGCTCTTAGGCCGTCTTGGTTCGTCGGCGGCGAGGGCCAGGACCAAGCCAGACGGGGTCGCCGGCGCGCCTGAGCTGGCGCAGCTGGCCTCATAGGCCCGCGCGAAGCCGCGCAAGGCTTCCAGATCGTCGAGACGGGCGGCGACGTCGCCCCAGGTCTCGATCCGCCGGATGACGTCGGGCAGGACGATCAAGGCGTCGACCAGATCGGCCGGCGTGAGGGTCAGCACCGTCTCGCGCAGGTCCGCCAGGGCCGCCGAGATGGGTACGGCGGCCTGGAGCGCGGCGTCCTGGTCCTCGGCGCTGACGGCTTGGAGCCACAGATCCGAGGTCGGATCGTCGCTGAAGAACCGGGCGAGCTCGGCCAGGGCCAGGCGATCGGTCGGGTCGGCGACCCAACGGAAAGCGGCCATCACCAGTTCGACGTGGGGCGTCTTGGCCAGGCCGTCGCGTTCGACGGCGACCTTGACGCCGAGGCGGCTGAGCGAGGTGGCGACCCGCAGGATGTCAGCGTGGCTGCGGCAGAGCACGGCGACGTCGCCAGCCTTCAGCGCGCGGACCCCGCCTTCGGCCTTGTCGTCGACGCGCCACTCGGCCCCGTCGGCGATGGCGTCACGGATCCCGGCCGCGAGCGCGGCGTACTGCAGATCGAGTTTGCCCTCGAGCCACCAGACCGCGAACGGCGCGTGGCCGAAGCCCTCCTCCTTGCGCGCCGTGCCGGTGAAGGCGTGTTCGGACGCCGGCAGGCCCATGGCCGTGAAGGCGGGGCCAAAGGCGGCGTTGACGAAGGACACGATGCCCGCGCGGCTGCGGTAGGATGTGGCGAGCACCTCCTGCGGATCGGTCGTGGTCGAGGCCACCCCATCGAACGCCGCCTGGGTCAGGGCGCTATCGGCGTTGCGGAACCCGTAGATCGCCTGCTTGGGGTCGCCGACCCAGGTGCTGGCGTCAACCAGCTCAGCCATGGCCGTGAAGATGGCGATCTGGAGCGGGCTGGAGTCCTGAAACTCGTCGACGAAGACGCGGCTGATCCGCTCCCCAAGACGCGAGGCCATGGCCGGGTCCCGGAGCACCTCCAGCGCCAGCGCCTCCTGGTCGATGAAATCCATCAGGCCGCGCGCGGCCTTATAGGCCTGGTAGGCGTCCAGCGCCTCGGCCGCACAGGTGAAGAGCGTGCGGATGAAGGCTTCGCAGTCCGCTTGCAGACGTGGATGTTCGGGGTGGCGGGCCGCGGCGCGGGATACCGCGTCGAGGGCGTCGATCAGCGCTTGGCCATCCTTCTTGGCGCATTTGACCTTTGAGAGCCTCGCCCAGTCGGGCCAAGACAGCCGCTCACCGCGTTGTGCGGCGGCATGGATCGGTCGCAACAGCTTCAGCGCCGCCTTGCCGTCATTGCCCAGTTCGGCCGGAAACACGGCCAAGGCCGCGGCGACGGCGTCATGCAGCGCCTTGTCGAGCGCTTCGGCGCTGACGCTCGGTTCCGGCAGCAGGGCCAGGAAGGTTTCGACCGAGCGATCGGCGGAGTGGGCTAGGCCGGGGGCGCCCAGGCCGTTGGCCCTGGCCAGTTCGATCAAGCGGCGCACGGTAGAGCGCCAATCCGAGCGCTCGGCGTCGGCGGCGCGTTTGGGTTCGAAGAAGCCCATCGCGTCGGCCAAGGCATTTAGCGCCGGCGCATGCCGCTCAATGGCGGTATCGGCGGCGATGGCGAAGAGGCGCGAGACGCCGTCTTCCGGAATGACCTCAGCGCGGGGGCATCGGCCAAGATCGATGGCGTGCTCGCCAACGATCTGACCGCAGATCGAGTTGACCGTGCCGAACCGGGCGCCGAGCAGGCGCGCGGCCTTTTCGGCGCGGCCCGATTTGAACAGATGGGCGCGCGAGCGCTCGATGAGCTCGTCGGCCGCCTTCACCGTGAAGGTGGTGGCGACGATTTCTTCCGGCTCGCGGGTCTCAACTTCGCCGGCGATATCGCGGACGATGCGGGTGGTCTTGCCGGCCCCAGCCGAGGCCACGACAGTGTTGATCTTGGCGGCGCTCATGGTCAGTTCGCCTCCTGGGTGACGCGGCATAGGCTGGTGAGTTCGCAGTAGCGGCACGGCTCTTCGTTAGGACCGACGCGCAGGTCCGCCGGGAAGTGGTCGGCGGCTTCCGGCAGGCCGGTCCCGAGGGCGACGCCTTGGGCGGCCAGATCGCGCCACGACCGCCAGGTCTCGACAAGGTCGATCCAGGTGTCGGCAAGCGAGCGCGCGGCGTCGATCTCTTCGTCGGCGACGAAAGCGCCGGCCGGACCGATGAGGCGTCGCTGGTTGAGCAGGTAGTAGGCGCCCGGCGCCGGAGCGCTGGCGGCTGAATCGGCGATGGCGCCGTAGGTCGCCAATTGGAGGGCGCGGCCCTCGGCGAGCTCGGTGCGTCGCCGGTTGGCGCTGCGCGTCCACTTCAGATCGATAACGCCCGTTCCCTTGGCGGGGTGGCGGACCACCAGGTCCAGCCGGCCCAGCACTGCAAGTCCATCGGCGAAGGCGGCCTCGCGATCGAGCTCAGTGCCCACGACCTCAAGGTTCTTCTGGCGCAGAAGGCGCGCCAGTTCGGCCAGGGCGGCGGGGACGCGGGCCCGCGCGGCGGCCAGTTCCCCGGCGAACTCGGGCTGCTGCAAGGGTGAGGCGATGGCGCTGAGCAGGCTGTCGAACACCGTATCGACCTGCCGCAGCACCTCCTCGGCATCCGCCACGGGCCCGGGCTGCAAGACGCGGTTGGCGATCTCGTGGGCCAGGTTGCCGAGCAGCTGATCGGGGCCGGGAATTTCTGAGAACCGGCCCCGCGACAGCCGCAGCACGTCGAGCAGAATCCAGCGCATCTGGCAGTCCGCCAAGCGCTCAAAGCTAGTGGCGCTCTCCTTACGGTCGGCCAGCTTGGCGAGCGCCGACGGCGGCAGGCTCCAACGGGCGCGCGCTTGCGGCGGCGGCACGATGAGGGCCAATTCTCGCGGCAGGCGCCGGCCAGCCAGGTCGTGGGCCGCATCTTCAAGCAGTCGCTCGGCGCTCCAGCGAATCCTTTCCCCGGCCGGCTGGATCAGGGGATTGAGCTGGTGGGCGAGAGGGTGACTGACGGTCTCCTCACCGCCGGACAGGGCCGGGCGGAACAGCATGGCCCGCGTCTGCGCATGATGCAGCGCGTTGGCATAGCCCCAGCCGAGGCGGGCGGCCGCCGCGGACGGCGCCTCCAGCGTGCAGCCCGCGTTCGTCAGGGCCGCGACCTCGGTTTGGCTCCACGGGGTGGCCGGCACGCGATCGCCGGGCCCCTTGAAATCCCACCAGATCAGGCGCTCGACCGGCCCCCAGATCGACGCCGGGTTCTTCATGCAGCGCAGGCCCCCGGCTGTGGCGATGTGCTCAGGATTCTGGGCGCCTTCGGCCAGCACCTGTTCGATCATCCGCTCGACCAGGAGCGCGGGCAGGGGATCCTGGCCCAGGACTTCGATGGCCTGGGCCAGCGCACTGGCTGCGCCGGCGACGGACAGCAGCAAGGGGTCGGACGCGCCGGCGTCGGTCTCGATGGCCCATTGACCCACCCGCGCTGCTATCCGCCGGGCGGCGTCCGCTGGAATGCCGTCGATCCGGTTGTAGAGGCCGCCGGTCGTCCACTCGCGCCAGCGGTCCCGTCGGCGGCTGATCTCGGTCGCGGCCGAGGGGTGATCGGCGAACCTTTGCGCCAGATCCGCATCGAGGTCCGCCCAGGCGCGATCCCAGGCGGCACCGCCGGTTCCGGGCTCTCGCGCGAGGGCCCGCGCCAGCTTGCGGGCCGCGCTTTTGCCGATGGGCGGACGCGGCAGCAGGAGAAGATCGAGCAAAGCCTTGGCGTCGAACGGGGCCCAGCTGGCGGCGAAGGCCAAGGGCAAGACCTGCAGCGCGCCACGCCAGGGCGAGGCGGCGGACTGTCCGAGGGCCGGCAGGCCCCGCGCCTGGAGCGCGCGATCCAGGAGCGCGGTGTCGCCGTCGCAGCTGACGACCACGGTCCCCGATAGATCCTCTTCAGAGCCGGCGGCCAGCCACTCCGCCAGCGCCTCGGCGGCCATCAGAGCGGTGTCGGCCTCGACGGTCACGAAGCTCGCGTCCCCGCGCAGCGGCTCTGCCGCTCCCGTGGCGAGGAAGGTCCGCACCCGATGAAGATCCGCGTCATCACCCGGATCCAATCTCGGGGCCTGGACGATCTCGACGCCACAGTTTTCGAGCTCGTCGATGAGCCGGGCGTAGGCCGGCGGCAGGATCTCTCGCGGTTCGACCAGTTGGATGCGGTCGAGATTGATGGGTGGGCGGTCCGCCAGGGCGGCCAACACAGCGCACAGGCGGTCCGCCGTCCCCGGCGGGAGCGAAGGGCCGGTGACTTCGGCCTGCGCCAGATCGTCCAGGCGGGACGAGCCAATCGCAAGACCCTGCCAGCCCGCGGCGACTAGCTGATCGCGCCAGGCCAACAGCGCTTTGGCGCTGGCCCAGGGGTCACGGGCGAAAGAGGCTGCATAGAAGGGGGCGCTGCCCGCCGACGCAGCCGCGCGCAGCTTCGCGGCGTAGGCGGCGATCCGGACGGCTTCGGCGCCGCGAGGTCCCGTCAGACCCAGCTGGACCTCTAGAACGTCGATCAGGCCACTGGCGCCGACGACGGCCGCGTGCAGGGCGCCGTCGCCTTCACCGGGAAAATCCGGATAGGCGCGCCCGTCGCAGGCCAGTCCCATAATCAAATCCATGCTGGTTTCCCCGCCAAAATCATCGGCCGCCATTCTTGGAGGCTACCGTGTGTTCCCGACAGATCCGGTCGGGTGGCGGGAAAGGTGTGCAGCCAAGGCGTTCTGCAGCTCGGTGACCATCAGGTCGTGCAGTCTGGGCGGCGAGACGATCTCCACCTTGTCCGCCCAGGTGAAGAGGTGCCAAGCCAGCTCGAGCATGCCGCTGGCGGTGAAGCTGACCAGGACGGACCCATCGGGTTGTTCGGTGACCTGCTGGTTGGAATGGAAGCGCCACCCCAGGGCGTCGGCTGCGCCATGCGGCTTGATCCGCAGGACCACGTCTTCAGCGTCGCCGTGGAAGACGCCAAACGACCGGCCGGCGAAGGCCGACAGGCTGAAGTCCTCGGGCGGCGGGGCAGGGCAGTCCATCAGAGTTAGGTCGTGGATGCGGTCCAGCCGCCAGGACTTGGGCTCGGTCGTCCCTAGCTCCGCGGCCACCAGATAGTTGGTGCGGCCAAACATAAGGCCATAGGGCGCCACCTCGCGGATCCGACCCGGCGTCGAGCCGCCGTTGTAGGAGAACTTCAGGCCGCACATGGCCTTGACCGCGTGCCGGACGGTGGCGAGCACGGTCTCGTCCTCGAATGGACGGGGCCCCGCCTGAACAGCCACGGTTTCGGCGTGCAGCAGGGCTTCCATGTCGGGCACCAGCTTGCGCAGGGCCGATGATCGCATCGACGCGCGCACCTTGGTCTCGATCGACGCCAGGGCGGCGGCACGGTCATGGTGGCCAGCCGATCGCATGGCCTCGGCCGTGGTGCCCAGGGCCACAAGCTCCTCGGCGGTCGGGGCCTGAAAGAGGCCGTCGAGCCCGGCCGTCATTCTGTAGCGTTTGGACGGCGGTTCCTCGATGCATTCGAGCTGAGGGAAGAGCTGCTCCAGCGCGTCGCGCATGCGCTCGACCGTCCGCCGTCCGGTCCCCGCGACTTCCGCCATCTCATCGAGGGTCAGCCCTTCGGCAGACCCGGCGAGGACCCGCGCCAGATGCAAGAGTGACTGTGCTTTCTCGTGCCGCATGGCGTCCCCCCAACTTGGACACGGCCGAGCTTACCTGCGGTTGTTGTTCCGTCGAGTCCTACTCGACCGATTCTGTCGGGTGCAGCCTTCAGGGTGATGATCAGAGGACAGGGAGATCTGGCTATGACTTACGCGCTCACCCAACACGCCGCCGTTCGCTCGCAGCAGCGTGGCGTGCCGCATCATCTGATCGACGCCTTGATGAGCTATGCGGATTTCGAGGCGCCGGTGGGCGGGGGCTGCACCGTGCTGCGGATGACCCGCGATCGGCTCGAGGATCCGGACCTGGCCGACCGCCTCGGCGCCGAGCGCGAGAGGCTACGTGGCCTCAGCATCGTCTGGAGCGACCGGACCGGGGAGATTGTCACCGTCTTAAGGATGCGAGGTGGCTCTGCGAGCCGACGTTACCGTCGAGGAGCCCAATGAGTAGCTTGGCAGCCGGCACTGGAACATTATGCTCGTCATGGGCGAGCCGCATCAAGAAGATGCTAAGTGAACGGGGGCGTGAGATTGTCACAAGATGGCAAGGCGGTTGAAGAGCAAGTGCAAAGCCGCGTTATCGAGCAAATCGTTGAGCTCCAACGGGAATTCTACTTCGAGAACAAAGGTAAGGAAACGGAGCGCCGGCGCCGCCTGCGAGACATCATCGAGCGTGCTACGGGTGCGCAGGGCGGCCAATAATGTGGCTTGAACAAATCACGCTGAAAGACTTCCGTTGCTTCTATGGCGAGAGCGCCATTGAGCTGTCCCAAGACCCCGATCGGAACGTCACCCTCATTCATGCCGAGAACGGCGTCGGCAAGACCACTTTGCTCAATGCGCTGCTGTGGTGCTTCTACGGCGACACGACAGCAAAGTTTGAGAAGCGCGATGATCTCGTGAACTATGACGCCCGGGCGGCAGGGCGGACGCATGCGTTTGTCGAGGTCCTCTTCGAGCACAACGGCAATCGCTACCGTGCCCGGCGCTACACCAAGGGCGGTCCGAGCGATCGCGAGTTCACGGTGATGCGGGTCGACAATGGCCACCATCAGACGCTGCAGAACCCCGATGCGTTCATCAATACCGTCATCCCGAAGGGGATGGCTGGACACTTCCTCTTCGACGGCGAGCACGCCGAGGTGTTCTTGGGGGAGGACAACCGGGGAAGCATCCGCAGGGCTGTGCAAGACATTCTGGGCTGCTCCCTGATCAAGACCGCGATCCAGGACCTGGCCGAGACGTCGACCTATTACCGCCGGCAGATGCCGACCACGAAGGCGTCCTCCAGCATGGAGGCGATCAGCTCGCGCATCGATGCGCTCACCACGCAGATCCAACAAGCGACCGAAGCGCGGGACGGGCTCCGTGGCGACATCGAGCGCATCGACCAACAGATCGCTGACATCGATGACAAGCTGAGGAACTCGGCGGCCGCCAAGCAGCTGCAGGCCCGTCGCGACAAAGCGACCGGCGAGCTGACCCGGGCAACGAAGCGAGAGGCCGAAGCTCAAGCCGAGGTGCTGAAGTGGCTTGGCGACAATGGGCGTTTCCTAGTGTCGACGAGGATCACCGAACTGGCGATGGACTATCTCGACCAGAAGGAGGTCAAAGGTCGGCTGCCGGCGCCATACAACGAAGAGCTCGTCTCCGACCTGCTGGAGATGCACAAATGCATCTGCGACCGGGAACTCGAACCCGGCACCGCAGCCTATGCGGCCGTCCAGGGGCTGCTCCAGAAGGCCGCTAACGCTACCCTGCGCAACCGGATCATGAAGGTGCGCGCCCAGCTGTCTCAGCTCCGATCCGAGCGCGCGAAGGCGCCGGGGCGACTGGACGCGGCCAATGCTCGGCTGTCCGAAGCGCGGCAGGACATCTCGCGCCACGAAGCGGACCTGCAGGAGATTTCCGAACAGCTCTCGGGCATCAATTTCGGTGAAATCGCCGAGCGCGAGGCGAAGCGGAACGAACTCCGCAAGCTCGTGAACCAAAAGCACGAGCAGGTCGGGAATCTGACGTCCCGCATCCAGAGCGCCGAAAACGATAAGGCTGTCGCCGCGCGCGAGCTGCAGAAGCTCGCTCAGGAAGACGCCGGCGCGCGGGTGTTCATGAAGCGCTATACGCTGTGCGAAACCCTGAAGGGGCGACTCGAGCGTGAATTGCAGGAGGAGGAAAAGGCCGCCCGCAAGGTACTTCGTCATTCCATCACGAAGGTTCTCGAGAAGACGAGCCGCAAGGCCTTCAGGCTCCAGATGACCGACGACTACGGCATCAGCCTGGTGAACGAGGCCGGCACGCAATTGCCCAAGTCGAGCGGGGAAAATCAGCTGCTTGGCTTGGCGTTCACGGCCGCGCTGGTTGAGTTCGCGAAGCTGCGGCAGAACGCCGACGATTACCGGCTCCTGCGGGGCACCGTGGCGCCCTTGGTCTTGGACTCGCCGTTCGGTCAGCTCGACGAAGCCTATCGTCAGACGACGGCGGAGTACGTGCCGCAGATGGCGGGCCAGGTCCTTCTGATGGTGTCGAAATCGCAGGGTTCCGGCAGTGTGATGGAGGCGATCAAGGGCCGCATCGGGGAGGAATACGTCCTGGTGCGCCACAACCGGGACCCTCGCGGGGAGCGGCCATTGGAGGTCCGCCAATTCAACGGCAAAGACGTCGAGACAGCGGTCTTCGACGCTGAATTCGATGGCAGCACCTTTGCTCGGGTAACTCGCTGATGGCTGATCGCGCCCCCAACATCAATCGTAGCCGGGTCCACGAGGAACTCGTCCAGCGGCTCTCTATGCAGAACATCCCCGGATCGGACCGGAAGCTCTTCCCGACCATCCGGGAGCTTCTGTGCTTCGCAGCGCTTCTCGGCTTCTCCGAACAGCGGCGGGTTCCGCTCGACCGTAGTCAAGGCGTCGAGGACATCTCCTATCAACAGTTCGAGCGCGAGCCGGCGGCTGAGGATCTGCTCTGGACGATCGCGGTCGCGGAGACCGGAGACGTCGAGGTGCTTCGCGAGGGCGAAGAGATTCGCTGCGCCCAAATCTTCGAGGAGTACGCCAACGGCGGTCTGGGCCTGATCAAGGATTTTATGCTTCGGAACGGCGGCGAGTACCCTGATCGGGCGCTGATGGCCCTGCTGAAGGAGCGAAAATATCTGCAGCCGGCGCAAGCTGAGCCCGATCTGGCCGCGATCAAGTTCTGAAATGCTGCGCGATCTGCAGCTCAAGGGCGTCTACAAGTCGGACCAGGATGACATCCTTCGGGACTTCTACTTTCCGGCGCTCTCAGTGGCCAACCGATACGACCGCGCCGTTGGGTTCTTCTCCGCCTCGACCTTGAGCCATGCGGCCCAGGCCCTCACCGCCTTCATCGCCGGTGGCGGAGCGATCCGGCTGATCGTCGGCGCCTTTTCGGACCAGGCGGATATCGAGGCGGTGAAGGAGGGCCTGCGTCTGAAGGAGCTTTCAGACAGCCTCGGCCAGACGTTCATCGCCGCATTAGAGGAGGTGGCGAACGACGAGCTCTTCGAGCATCGGTTCAAGGCGCTATCTTGGCTCGTCGCGCAGGGCCGCCTGGAGATCCGCGTCGCGCTGCGCCCTCGGGGACTCTACCACGACAAGGTCGGAATCATTTCCGACGCCGCCGGCGACTCGATCGTTTTCGCAGGGTCCGCCAATGAGAGCGCGTCGGCGCTCCTGCCGACGCTCAACTACGAATCGATCGACGTGTTTCCCGCGTGGCGCCCCGAGCTGTCCGACTGGCATGAGCCACACCGGGCGAGCTTTGAACGCCTCTGGGCCAACCAGAGTCGGGGCACCGTCGTGATTGACGTTCCCACGGCGCTTAAGGACCGCCTGCTGGAGGTGGCCGCGACGATGGAGCGTCCGCCCGACCCGCAACGAGAACTGGAAATTGAGGCGCGGCTCCGCGCCGCGGAGGAAGAGGGGGCCGTAGCCTCGCGCCCACGCGGTCCGAGCGTGCCCGAGACCGTCAACGGGATGCCCTTCCAAATCAGAGACCACCAGCGCGAAGCGCTGACGGCCTGGCAGGCCAAAGGGGCGTTCCAAGGAATCTTCGATCTGGCCACAGGCGCCGGGAAGACCATTACGGCCGTCTACGCCATCGTCCAGATGGCGAAGGCGATCCCCGGGCTGACTGTGGTGATTGCGGCTCCTTATCAAAGTCTCGCGGACCAATGGTGCGAGATTTTAGAGACGTTCAATATCCGAGCGCTTCAGTGTTACGTGTCAAAGGCCAATTGGTACGACGAATTGCAGAAGAAGGTGCTCGACGTCCTGACCGGATCGACGCCGTTCGAAGCAATTGTTGTGGTCAATCGAACGCTGAAGACAGCGGATTTCCAAGACGCCATCGCTCGAATTCCAGCAAACCAGTTCTTGTGGATTGGCGACGAGTGCCACCATCACGGCTCAGACTCATTCGCCAGCGCGCTGCCTCAGAATGCGAGGTATCGAATTGGTCTTTCAGCGACACCCGAGCACTACCTCGACGAAGAGCGAAACGCCCGGCTAAAGGCGTATTATGGCGACATTGTCTTCAGCTACACGCTGAAGCAGGCGATCGAGGACAAGGTCCTGACGCCCTACAACTACTACCCCCACCTCGTCGCGCTGACGGACGACGAGGCGGAGGAATTCATCGCCCTGTCGGACGAGATCGCCCGCTTGTTCGCCCGCGAAGGGCAATCATTAGGGTCTAAGCCGAGCCAGGGCTTGACGGCGCTGCTGATGAGGCGCGCGCGCCTGATCGGCTCCGCGGTGAACAAGATCCCCGCGCTTCAGGCGGTCCTCGCCGGTCGGCCGCCCGAAAGTCACGCTCTGTTCTACTGTGGCGACGGCCGTGTCGAATACGACGATGGCGACGAGGAGGACGACGAGGACGACAACGCCGACAGTCTGCCGTCGCGGCAGATCGAGGTCGTCAGCCGAGTGCTCGACGATCTGCATTGGAAGGTCTCCCGCTTTACCGCCCGGGAGGGTCGGCGCGAGCGCGAGGGAATCCTGCAGGCGTTTCGGGTCGGCCTGATCGACGGCCTCGTCGCGATCAAATGCCTGGATGAAGGCATCGACGTGCCGGCCTGCGGGACCGCGTACATCCTGGCGAGTTCGCGCGATCCTCGCCAGTTCATCCAGCGCCGCGGCCGCATTTTGCGCCGGTCCCCCGGGAAGAGCCTCGCGACCATCCACGACTTCGTGGTGATCCTACCCGAAGGCGCGCTCGATCCGACTGGCGCGGCCCGCAAGCTGATCAGCGCTGAGCTGAAGCGCGTAGCGGAGTTCTCGACCTTGGCTGAGAACCGGTTCGAAGCCTACGAGCGCCTGAGGGACGTGCTCACCGCCTACGATCTGGAACACGCGATCTGACGCGGGGGATCTACTTGTGGCAGGCAAGGCAGAGTTTCCCAGCCGAGCCATACACCTCGTCGATGTCCACCCGCACGTCGTCCGCCAGGGCATTGATCGGCTTACGGGCGTTGAGCCGCGCGACGCGCTTCTCGTGGTCGGCTCGGATTTGAGCTAGGCGCTCCGGGCGCGCCAAATCGTCCAAGGACTCGCCTTGGCTCCAGGTGAAGGGCGAGCCGTGCTCCAGCGCCGTCTTCTCGTAGCCACGGGCTTCTTCGAAGGCTTCTGGATGTTCCTCGAGCAGGCGTGCCCACTCGATTTTCTGCTGGTAGAAACAGAACGTGCAGCCGCTGCGGGACCGCCAACGATAGTAGTCAGGGAGACCGACGCCAGCTGCTTCGAGGATTTCGGTGACGCCGGCCTTATCGATGCCGGCAGTCCTGAACGGCAGGTGGACCCGAAGGTTCTCCTGCCCGGAGATGTAGCCTTCTCGGTAGTCCTCGTCGGCCCGGATCGCGACATAGCTGTGCACGACGTCACCCGCGCGAACGAGCGGGCGGACCCATTCCTCGAACGGTTTGATCTTGAGTTGTCGCGTGCACCAACGCGTCTGCGGCGAGGGGAGGAAGCTGTTGTACTCCCGTAACCAGAAATCGAAGTCGCGATCAGGGTTCAGGCGGAGGATCGGTTTGCCCAGGAAGCCCTCCAAACGGCCCAGGAACTCGTAGACCTCCGGCAGCTCCTTGCCAGTGTCGGTGAAGAAATACTCGATGTCGAGCTCGGGGGCGTGCTGGCGCATATACACGGCTAGGGCTGCACTGTCCTTGCCGCCGGAGATGCCGAGCACGTGTCGTTCGGTCATTCAGGCCTCTGCGGGTTCATGGAGATCCGAGGGCGCGCTGAGCTGCAGCCCGAGCTTGGCGAGGGCGCCAAGCGCGACGTTGGTCGGCGCGCCTTCCTGTCCGAGGATTTTCGCGATCTTGGATGCCAGCTGGTCCGCTTGTCGATGTTCCGCAGGATCGAGTTCGATCTCAGGCGCGGCGGGAGCCGGGTAGTCGGGGTCGCTGACATACACGACCATGGTCACCCGCCCATCGGCGCGACCTTTGAGATGGCCCAAGCCCTCCGCTCGCAAAAACTGCTGGGCGAGCGCCGCGAGCTCGATGCGAGCGGCGTCGACGTCTCGGTCGACCCAATCTCTCGCCGGCTTGTTCGCTGCAAGGCTCGCGATGCCTTCAACGTCCTCCATGGTCCCGTCGAAGGCCGCAAGACGGGTGGCCAGCGCATCGAGGCGGAAGTTGCCCGACAGTCCCTTGACCGCAGCCGCGCGTCTTTGAAGCGGCCCGAAGTTCGCACTCGCTGCCCCTTTGAATCGCAGCTCACGATAGAGGGTGTTGATCAGGTCGTTGAGCATTTGCGGATAGGCGCCCTGCAACTCCAGGCGAGCGCGGTCGACCGCGCTCGCCAGCAAGGCGCCCGTCGCCCCACGCTCCCCCCCAATGGCGCGCGGGAGATCCTCGAAGAGGAGCTGGTTGGGATCGTGAGAATTGCGGCCAAGGTTTCGAAGGGCCGTTGCATTCGGGGATAGCGTGCTGGTCCGAAGTGTCCAATTCGGCAAAGCGCGGACCTGCCGCACGAGCGCTTTGGCGACCTCGAGCGGTGAGGGCGCAACGCACCCTTCCTCGTCGCTCAGGCGCCGCGAAAGCTCCGCGACGAGGTTTGAGTCGAGATCGGACAGTTCCACCCAACGCACGCGCACCGCGCCCGGGTCTTGGAGGATCCGGTCGACCAGATAGGCGTCGAGCTGCGGGCGGAACACCCCATCGAGATAGATCGCCGCCCGTTCAGACGCGCTCAGCAGGAAGGCCGCCCCGAGGATTGGAAGCAGCCCATCGCGAACGCCAAATGGCGGCGCCCGCCAGGCCGAGAATAGCTCGGCGAACGTCTGTCCGCGGTCGTTCGCCCTCAGCATCTCCTCGGCCCTGCGCCAAATAGGGGCGAGTGAGTGCGGATCGCCGTCTTGCGGGGCGAGAAAGCGCCAGGCCCCGCGGGCTCTTTTGTGAAGACCGGTGCTTTCCAGCAGGCTGGAGTAGAGGCCAGCCTCAGGCGGATAGCCGTCGAGACCGAGCCGCGCTTCACCCGCATGGTCGACCATCGCGTGCAGCAGAGCGCGGGTCGCTGCAGCCGCATTTGAGGAGGGTCGAGTCCGATTGACGAGCTCGTTACGCAGGCGCGGACTCGCCGGGTAGTGCCAGTCCGCCAGGTCTGATGCAAGGATGCTGAGGGCGGCGGGGCCCGTGAGCCTCTGGGAATGACCAGCCTCGACCTCGACTGGAAGCACCCAATCGACCAGGTCGATGGCGTCGCTCAGTCGGTCCTCCAGCTCCGCGGCGAGCCTGGAGATGCGCGCATCGACTTCGCGTCGGGCGACGGGATCGCCCTCGAGTTCGGGCCGGTTCGCGCGGACGTGCTCAAGACCGGCCAGTTCGATGGCCATCTCACGCAGGCGGAAACTGTCGCGAGTCCACCCTACGACGATCAGTCGTTCCCCAGCCTCGCGGGCGACCCGCTTGCAGATCTTCCGGGCGGCTGCTTGGGGCTCGCCTTGGCCGCTGACGAGAAGGAGGAACAGGCCGGCGGCGCCAGCGGCTGGCTTGTAGCTGGCTACCCTTTCCTGAGCCTCGTGAAGCGGCGCGAGGTCCACTTCGAACCAGCGGAGCGCCCCTGTGGTCTCGTAGTGGCGCTTGGCGAGGATGGGCTGCAGCGATGCCTGACGTGCCAGGTGGCGATAGTCGACGGTCACGCCGTTGCGGCGCGCGTCCTCAATGGCCTGCTCGATGTCAAAGTCGCTGCCCGCGTAGATGGCGTAAGACCCGGCGTGCTTCCGGAAAACGACGACCGACCAGCTGACTAGGTCCGTCAGGGCAGCTTCGATCGAACCGCTCTCACCAGGCGGCAGGCATTGGGCGACCACCTCGGGCGTGGCCTGAAGTCCGGAACGATCCTTGAATAGGTCGAGGAGCGCGATCGCCTTCAAGAGCGCAAGATGCGTACGGCTCCCGCCGCGCACTTCGCACCGCTCAATCGCCTCGACCGCGGTCGACCAGCGGTGGCCATCCGGCGACGCCAGAATCGCGGGTTCCAGGTTGGCGCGCAGATAGTCCCACAGCTGTTCTGGGGCAAACAGCTCCTCGCGTCCCGTCGCTCTGGCCAAATGCTCCTGCAAACCGAACGGCTCGGCGGAGGTGAGGAAACCGAAGATGCTCCGTTGGCTCTGTCCAAAGCGGCGACGGGAGATCGGGCCCAGGAGGGCGGCGACAATCGGGTGCAGCGGCCAGCAGGCTGACAGGCGCTCCGCCAGAGCGGCCGGTGATCCGCTGCGCTTGCCGCGGATCGCCTTTGCGGTCACCTGAGCCATCGGCGAGGGGACGGCCGGCTTGTCCTTGGATTCGATCGCGCGCGCGATGAGCTCGATCTGCTCTTCCCCCGCGAGGCTGATGGACACGTCTAGGAAGCGGCCCTGGACCTTCATCCACTCGTCCCGCGCTTCGCGCGAGAGGCGGTGCGCGTACTCGTCGAACGCCTGGTGAAGGATGCCGATCAGGATGAAACGTCCGCCAGACCGTGCGGAAATCTCCGCCAGGTCCTGGAAGACGTGAACGTCGCCACCGTCCGCCGCAGCGTGCTCAAGGAATTTCCCCATTTCATCGACGATGAGGACCAGGCCTTCGGCGCTAGGCGCGCTGACCAGGCGGGAAATCCAGCTCGAAAGGGACTCCTTGGGCTTTCGCGGCGGGAGTTTCTCTTGCTGTGCGACGGCCATGATGGCGTCCGCAATAGCGTCTTCGGCAGAGGCTCGGCGGCCGACGACCGGCGCCACGGTCCAGGCTCGAGCAGATGGCCGGAAGAGTCGGCCGATTTCGACACCGTCTTCCGCTGGCAGATCGCGGAAGAGCTGTTTGGTCCGGCCGCGCGGACCTGCGAGCAGGGCCGCCAAGGCCACCGCAAGGCTCGATTTCCCGCTTCCGTAGGGGCCGGTCCAAGTGAAGGCGCAATGCCCTGTCGCTTCTCGATGGCGTCCCATCAGCAGCAGGGCGTCGGCGGCCGACTGCGAGCAGACGTAGCCTTCAAGGGCTGCGGGGTCGCCCAGATCGCTGTCGACTCGTATGGCCCGGGTGAACCGTCGGGCGACGCGAACGGAAGAGGCGAGGGGAGTGCTCATGCGGCGGCCGCCGCCATGTCGCGCAGGTACATCGATCTCAAGGATTGCCACATGTCGAGACGATCCAAATCGTGAGCATAGAGCTGCCGCATGCCGGAAGATTCATCCCAGCGGAGGGCTCCCTCGGTCAGGGCATCCAATCGCACCAAGCGTTCGGCTACCGTCTCTTCGTCCAAGAGGAAGACCTGTCCTGGCGAACCACGTTCAAAAGTCAGGAAATCAACCGAGAACGAACGCCGCCCTCGGAAGTAGGTGTTCCAGAAATCGAGAAGGGAAAATAGGAAAACCTCATCGGGTAGAGATGATTTCGGGCCGCGGCGAAATCTATAGACTTCACCAATGCCGGCCTTCTGAATGAGGCTCAGCTCGGCCAATGGAGATTCAATATTATCTTCCGGCGCCCGGCGAGCGCCTCCCGCGGTAGCGACGTAAGTGCGGATCAGACACTCAACGTCGCGGCGGATCGTGATGTCGCTAATTGATCGGTCCTTCCCGAGTCGGCGTGCCTCGCTGAGCTCGTCGCAGCGACGTTGCAGGCGCCGGCGCATCAGCTCGCGGTCGAAGGACGGCTCGTGAAATTCGTTGAACGCCCAATGCCACACGGTCGCGCGGCCGGGCTTCGAGGCAAGCATCCAGTGCAAAAGCCAGAGCGAGCCGGGGTGCTCGAGGTAGGGATCTAGGGCGTCGCCGAAGAGGAGCTCGCCAAGGCGCCCCTTTGCGATTCGTGTCGCACGTTCGCCCGGCCTGTCTTCCGCCGCGAGTATATCCGTCGCGAGAGCCCAATGCCGAATCGAGATAACCATGTTGCGACCAACGCCGAAGAGCGAGATCGAAGCGTCGTCATTAAAGATTGTGCCCGCCGGAACGCCGCTCTCGATTTCATTGCTGACAGCGTCGTAGGCCTTCTTTAGCCACCCGTAACGGAGTGGAAAGGTTTCGTGGCCTGCAAACTGAAGGCGGGCGTCGGCGATGTCGAGCAGGCTCCGGGCCATTCTTTACTCACTGGAGATCGTTTCCAGTTGGATGGACCCAATGAGAACATTGTGTCAACCTCCTGGTGGATGCCGCCAGTGCGTCAGGGGGTGAATGTGTCCGAAGCCGCCGCCTATCTCGACTATCAGGGCTCCACGCCCGTCGACCCTCGTGTCCGCGATGCCCTGATCGAGGCGCTCTCGCACCCGGGGAACGCGAGCGCCGAGGATCATGCGTTCGGGTGGGCGGCCGCGCGCCGAATCGAGGACGCCCGACAATCAGTGGCGCGGGCGATCGGCGCGCTAGAGGAGGAGGTGACCTTCACGTCGGGCGCCACCGAGGCTAACAACCTCGCAATCCTCGGGGCGGCCTTGGGCTCGCCCGCGGATCGGCGCCGGGTCCTCGTGAGCGCGATCGAGCACAAGTCGGTGCTCGCGCCGGCGCAGGCGCTGTCGGCTCGTGGGTTCTCCGTAGAACTTGTCCCTGTTGGCCCGGATGGTTTGGTTGACCCCGGTGAGTTGAGGTCGAGGATGGCGCCGGATGTCGCCGTCGTGTCGATCATGGCGGTGAACAATGAAATCGGCACCATTCAGCCCGTTGCCGACCTGACCGAGGTCGCCCATGAATTTGGAGCGTTCTTTCACGTCGACGCGACGCAGGCGCTCTGCGCTCAACCGGTTGACGTGCTCCAGTGGAAGGTCGACGCGCTGAGCCTTTCAGGCCACAAGATCTATGCTCCGGGCGGGATCGGCGCCCTGTTCGTGGCCCTCGAGGCGCCGTGGCGCCCGCAGCCCCTCGTTCACGGAGGCGGACAGGAGCGTGGGCTCAGAGCGGGGACCGTCCCCGCCGCCTTGTGCGCCGCCTTGGGCGAAGCATGTCGGCTGATCGTTGATGAAGGTGGAAACGAGCGCGCTGCCGTCGCGGCCCTCAGGGATGGATTAGAGTCTGCCCTTCGCGGCATCTTTCCTGCCCTCAAGGTGACGTGCGCCACATCCCCCCGCCACCCCGGGGCGTTGCACGTCCGTTTCCCCGGCATAGACGCGACCGACCTTCTCACGCGGCTTCAACCGCGCGTCGGGGCGTCCACTGGCTCGGCGTGCAATTCCGGCATCATAGGGCCGTCGCACGTGCCGCTCGCACTGGGCATGTCGCAAGAGGAGGCCGCTCAATGTGTCCGCTTTTCGGTCGGCCGCTTCTCAGGCCCAACCGACGTTGAGATCGCAACCGACGCTCTTCGATCTGTGCTTCTGAAACGCGCCGCTTGAACGCGTGGCGCTCGGGGTTGCAAGCCTAAGCCTTGGCTTTCAGGGCGGACTGAAGCTCCTCCCACAGCGGGCCTTCCCCTGAACTGGTGACGACGCCCCTTGAGACGAGCTGCTGGTCGATGGCGGCTTGGGCGGGTCGAAGGGGATCGACCTCCGCGAGGTAGGTGCTCTTCAAATAAAGGACCGATCCGGCCCGGCCACGCCGTCGGGCGCGCAGGGCCTGTAGGTCGATTTCCACACGAGACCGGACCGCCGGAAAATGCCGGGATGGATCGTCGCAAGTGATCGCAGTGAGCGCGGGCGCGTCAAGCGGCAGGTGAAGGAAATGCGCCGAGTTCAGGTCGTCGTGGAGGAACTCCGCGCATCCGTGCAAGACCCGCAGGGAAGGGGGGAGCCGCGCCAGCACCGATGGCGTGAAGACGAAGGCGTCGCCCAAAAATCCGCCAAGCCCAGCCGCAACCGCCGTTTCCGCCGCAGCTCGGATGGCTAGCTTGTCGCCGGCGGAAAACAGCAGTCGCTTCGCTTCTTCCATCGCGGCGGCATGGCTCCGGAAGAAGGTTTTCACGTCACGCTGAAGCGACCTGGCGAGCTTCGTGTAACGCGGCGCGCCCGGGAACAGGCTGAGTGCGAAGTGGACCAAGAGGTCCTCCCGCCTCGCCAGCGCCGCCTCTTCGAGCAGATTTGCGTCGAAGGTGCCGTCGCAGGCCAAGGCGATCGCGCGCTCGAGCGACACTCGCGCAGTCGCCAGCGCCTGCGTCACATCGGACTCCACCTCGCCAGCTTCCGGTGGACGACCGAGGGCCAGGGCCGTGCGCCAGATATCCTCCAGCTCAGGCTGTATGCGCTCACGGACAGACGGCGCGACCGTAACCGGCCTGGGCGGGCGCGGCGGAACGACGAAACCTTCTGCGATCAGCGCCGCGCGTGATCGGCGGCGATATGAGACCTCCTGCTCAAGCTCCTTGTCCCGAAAAGCCGTGATGATGCCCGGCGACAGGGTGATGCACCGTTCCCCCAAGGCGCCTTCGACGAAAGTCTTGATCTCCTCGTGTGCGAAGTAGCGTTGAAACGTGCCCCGAGCGGTCAGGAAACCATCCCGATATGGCCGCTGTGCGGTCGGTGGCGTCTGACTGGGCAGCATCACCGCTACGGTCAGAGCCCGGCGCGCGAAGCTCCAGGCCGCCTTCAGCGTCTCCACGCGCTCATTCGGCTCCTCGATGACGTTCAGGACAAAGCCGAGGTTGACCGCGTCGGCCGGTCGCCGAGGGCCCGTCGGCGCGTGATGTGGGTCCCAACCGAACGCTTCGATGCCGTTGGCGCTGAGGATCGCGACGTCGTCGCCCTGGCCGCACCCATAGTCGAAGACGGACGAGTCGCGCTCGATCACACCCCAGCGCAGCATGAGGGAGACCGGCTGCGAAAGATCTCGCCGTGACAACGCCGTCTTGTGCCGGGCGACTTCGACGACCGGGGCGCCTTTGGGCACGAGCACATGGCCCCGCAGCTCAAGCCCAGCGTCATCGATGAGCTTAGCCCATGCGCGCCGTGTGCCGATCCGATTGGGCTGACGAAACAAGCCATGCTCTTCGGCCGCCCTCGTGAGCGCCGCGAATGTCGGCCGCCTGGGGTCGTCCGGTGCGAGCAGCAGTTCCTTCCGATGGAGGATCGGTGGATTGGCGCTTGCGGTGTAGTCGAGGCTCTTGGCTTTCCTGCCTTCCAAGACGACGGCAGTCGAGCTCAGCAGGGCAGGGAAGGCGACGTCATCGAAATCCTCGTAGAGGAGAAGGCTTGCACCGCCTCGGCTAACCTTGGCGACGTTCCACCGAACCTCCCCGGCAATCGCCAATGCACCGTTGAGGATTTGCGCATGCTCGCCCGACAAGCAGCTAACGGCAGCCCGATGGATGTAGATGGCGGCTCCGACTCGCTTGCCGACGTCAGAGGCCGCTTTTGCCCGGACAACCGCCACCTTGGACAATCTCCCGCCCATCACTCTGAAAAGTGTGGCCAACCCGCATCGCTAGGCAACCCGCAGCTCGCCCCTCGTTCATCAAGCGTTCGCAAGGATGGAGCGCTCAAGGGCTTCCTGAAGGCACAACCCCGCTCGCATTGTCCCGACCGATTCTGTCGGGTGATAGCCGCATTAGATTTTTCCGCGATACTTTTTTGGCCGGCTTGGAGGCGCGTGCAGCTACGCTAGGATGCGCGCGGGGGATGCACATGCTGAAGACGATCACTGAAGAGAATGATGCCCTTGCGGCCGCTCCAGTCGGCAGAAGGTTGCAGGGCGCCCCGGGTCGGGCCCGGCCAGGTTCCGCTCAGCGGATGGGCGTAGCCTGCCATCATGAACGCTGAGTCCTACATAGGACGGGGGCTTCCCTTCGACGTCGCACTTGCTCGTGCGCCGATCGCGCTCACACGCGAGATCGTCGGTGAGCCCCTTCAGGCGGTGCTCCGTCTGATGGACGCTGACCTGGTCAGTGACGAGAAGCTACGTGTTCTCGCCAAGGACATGGTCGATCCCATCGGTGTGCTGGTCGACGTGCGCACGCGAGAGCAGTTGGTTGACAGCTTGCCGGTTGCCAAAATCCAAGAGCTCGCGGGAGCGTTTGATGTCTCGCGCGAACCGTTGCTCTCGCTGCCGCGCCGCCTGCATGCGGCCCTCGCCCAGGCGGACAACCTCACCCCGTTGTTCGAATTCTTCGGCCTTGCTTCTGATGAGCGCGCAGCGGGCGTTCATCGACCGGCAACGCTTGAGCTTGAAGCAGGCTACGGCCTCTTCCCGCATCAACGCACGGCGGCGCGCCGCACGCTGTCGCAGTTGGACCAGGAACCGCGCCGGGTTCTGCTCCACATGCCGACCGGCGCCGGAAAGACCCGCACCGCGATGCACGTGGTTTGCGACCACCTTCGCACCCACGGACCGAGCTTGGTGATTTGGCTGGCGAATAGCCCTGAGCTTCTCGAGCAAGCGGCCGAAGAGGTGCAGAACGCCTGGCGCAATCTGGGCGACCGAAGCCTGACCCTGGCGCGATACTGGGGTTCATTCGCACCTGATCTGGGCAATCTGCGCGATGGCGTTCTGGTGGGCGGACTTCAGAAGCTTCACGCGCTTTTAGCCCGAAATGCCAACGACCTCTTGCGCTTGGGCGATCGCACCACCCTGACCGTGGTGGATGAGGCCCATCAGGCCATCGCTCCGACCTACCGCAATGTGATCGAGGCCCTGTCTCAGAAGCACCCTCAGGGACGCCTTTTGGGGCTCTCGGCGACACCTGGCCGGACTTGGGCCGACATCGACGCTGATGCGAAGCTGTCCGAATTTTTCGGCCGTCGAAAGGTGACGCTCGAGGTGCCGGGCTACCCCGATCCCGTTGAATACCTCATGGCCGAAGGCTATCTGGCGCGACCAACATTCCGCACCCTGAACCACAGCTTGGGCGCGGGGCTTTCGTGTGATGACAAGGCGGACCTGGCGAGCGCCCTCGATGTGCCCCCGGAGATGCTCGAGCAGTTGGGCGAGGACGAGCAGCGCAACCTGAAGATCGTCACAGACGTGGAAGATCTCCTGCGGCGGCACCGACGGATCATTGTCTTTGCGGCTAGTGTACGCCATGCGCACCTTGTTCGGGCGGTGCTGACCGCGCGCGGCCATGAGGCGCTCGTGGTCACAGGCGATATGAATCCGGCGGTCCGTGAACGCGCGATCCGTAGGTACAAAGGCAACGCCCCCGATCCTATCGTCATGTGCAATTTCGGGGTGCTCACGACGGGATTCGACGCCCCTAAAACCAGCGCCGCTGTGATTGCTAGGCCCACCCGATCTCTGGTCCTTTACAGCCAGATGGTGGGCCGCGCGACGCGAGGGCCCAGGGCGGGCGGCAATGCGGAAGCGGAAATCGTGACGGTGGTCGATCCAGACCTGCCAGGCTTTGGTGACGTCGCCGAAGCCTTCAAGAATTGGGAGGATATTTGGCGTGGCTGATGATCTTAACGGCGTGACCGTTCCGCGGGGCCGGATTATTCCGCCGAATCTGGCGGTCGTGGCGATGCGCGACAGTGGCTACAAGAGCACCGCCTACGCCCTCGCCGAGCTAATCGACAACGCCATTCAGGCGAAGGCCTCGGACGTGGAGGTGATCTGCGTAGAGGCCAAGCCTGAGAGCGCGAAGAAATATCAGCGCGCCCGCATCTCGCAGATCGCCGTGGTGGACAACGGCGAGGGTATGGACGCAGTGGTCCTCGATAAGGCGTTGCAGTTCGGGAATGGCATGCGGCTGGCCGATCGCACGGGGATCGGTCGTTTCGGCATGGGCTTGCCCAACGCGTCCATTTCCCAATGCAAGCGGGTGGACGTCTGGACTTGGCAGAATGGTCTCGAGAACGCCATCCACTCGTATCTCAACGTAGATGAGATGGAGAGCGGCGCGACTGAGCTCGTGCCCGAAGTTACGCTGCGCCCTGTGCCGACCGAATGGCGTGAGCGCTCCGAGATCTTGGGGCGCACCGGCACCCTCGTCGTCTGGTCCGAATTCGACGAACATCGCCTTACTTGGTCTTCAGCGCGTAGCACGCTCCACAATACGGAAATGCTCGTGGGCCGTATCTATCGGAAGTTCATCGACGACGGCCGCGTGGCAATTCGACTAAAGGCGATTTCGGACGGGGAGGTGGCTTATGACGAGCACGCCCGCGTTAATGACCCCATCTATCTTATGGCACCGTCTTCAACGCCGAAGCCGTTCGACACCACGCCGATGTTTCAGCCGTGGGGCGAACAGGATCACAAGTTCACGATCAAGACGGAAGACCGCGGCGCCCACGACGTAATCGTGCGCATCTCCTGGGCTCGCCCAGAGACAGTCCCCAAGGACGGCACAAACCGAGGCGCCACCCACTACGGCCGCCACGCTGCTAAGAACATTGGGGTCTCCGTCGTGCGCGCTGCGCGCGAGCTCGACCTAGACGACAATTGGGTCAATTCATACGACCCGGTTGAGCGCTGGTGGGGAGTCGAGGTGGAGTTTCCGCCAGAACTTGATGAGATCTTCGGAGTCACCAACAATAAACAAGCTGCGGTCCATTTTGCCCGCATGGCCCATTTCAATTGGGAGGATGAGGCGGAAGAAGGCGAGACGTCAGTCGCCTTCAAGCAGCGCCTGCTCGAGGAAGGCGATCCCCGATATCACCTCATCGATATCACCAACTACATCCGCAACCAATTGAAGGAGGTGCGAAAGCGCCTCGAAGCTCAAACTAAGGGCACGCGCTCAGGTGGTCAGCGGCATGAGCAGCCCACCGTTGATGATCGGGCCTCCAAGGCGTTCAAGGATCGCGCGGAGGAGCGCAGCGTCGAGTCCGACGCGGAAGTCCTCGATGACGCCGCCAAAGAGGCGCTGGTCAAGGATTTAGAGAAGAAGCGCTATGAGCCAGACGTCGCGCGCGGGATCGCCCAAACCGCGCAGGACCGCGACCGTAAGGTCCTGTTTCTAATTGAGGATTGGGAGAGCTATGCATTCTTTAAGGTTGAAAGCAAACCCGGTGGTCTCACCGAGATTGTCTTTAATAGTTCGCATCCCGCTTATCGGCGCTTACTTCAGGTGCTCTCGCCAGAATTCCGTGATGAGGTGAGCGAAGCGGTGCTCCTCCGCAACCTCGACGAAGCCTCTCAAACCCTTCGCATGCTGTTCGCGGCCTGGGCGCGGCTTGAAATCGAAGAGATGTCCAATGCCCGCAAGCAACAGCTCAAGGACATGCGGCAAGACTGGGGTCAGATGGCCAAGACGTTTCTGGCCGTCGACGATTTGACAGAGTGAGCGCCCTGCTTGGCGATCGGCTGCTAGCGCTTTGCGCCGAAGCCCAAGAACCCGTTCTGCTGGTCGCGCCCTTCATCAAGGCGGACGCTTTCGCGCGCATCTTGGCAGCGACACCTAAGGAGCTGCCGATCACCTGCGTCACGCGGTGGCGACCGGACGAGGTTGCGGCCGGCGTTTCGGATCTGGAGGTCTTCGATCAGATAGCGGCTTGGCCGAATGGGCGCCTCTTCCTCCATCCACACCTGCACGCGAAATTTTTCAAGGCGGGCAGATCGGGGCTGCTTGGGTCCGCAAACCTGACCGGCCGAGCGCTTGGCTGGGCCGAGCCCGCGAACCTTGAGTTGTTGGTGGAAGTGGATCCGAATGCGGCACACTTGCAGGCATTCGAGGCGCTACTCTTCTCCAGCGTCCTGCAAGCCGACGAGGGGATACGCCAGGCGGTCGCGGCCGCCGCGGCAGCCCTTAAAGCTACTTTACCCCGTGTGCCGGCGTGGGCGTGCGACTTTGCCCCCGGTCACGCATTTTCAAGCGCCTTTTGGCTACCGACTTGTCCGCGGCCCGACCTGCTCTTTCGCGTCTACAACGAAACGATTGGCGACCTCCTGCTCGCCAACGCGCGGAAGCTGGGCGATCACGATCTCGCTTACCTGGGAACTCCCCCAAGCCTCAGCGAAGCGGCTTTCAATAGCTACGTCGGCGCCATGTTGCGGCAGGTCCGTTGGATCCAGGACCTCGATCGGCTGACAAATCTGGGGCTCACCGATCACGTAGCAGCAGAGACAATTGGCAAGAGCCTGCCAAAGGACCACGACTTTAGTCCGGAGGACCTCTGGAGCGTCACCAAGGAGTGGCTGGTGTACTCTACCCGGATCAGTATGAGCGCGTGCCCGCAGGTGAGATGCTTCGCAAACGCCGAAAGGCCATATGAGCTTTTGCGATAAAGCTCAGCGACCCAATGAGGGCGCTGAACTCATGTTGCGCCTAATATATCTTATCGGAAATCGCGCGGCTTATGACGCTGAGTTTCCATTGGAAATAGCGCCCAGGTGTGTGACTCGGGTAAATTCTGAAACTCACGGTGTCAAACGGCGTTGAAAATTGGCTCTGACGCAGATTTGGTGACGTGATCAGATGGCGTGGCCCAGGAGTCTGGCCTCTAGCAGGTCGAGCTTTCCACGGCCGTACATCTGGCGTTTGACGAGCTTGAGCTTGGTGATTTGACCCTCTGTCTGACCGTTTGACCAGCCCGAGGTGATGGCGGCGCGAACGGCGCTGATATCCCGGTCGACGCCGTTGGCGAACGACGCCACTAGGCTGGCGCGGCCACGTTCGATCCAGGGGC
Source organism: Phenylobacterium sp. (assembly GCF_041916435.1). GTDB lineage: Bacteria > Pseudomonadota > Alphaproteobacteria > Caulobacterales > Caulobacteraceae > Phenylobacterium. The sequence continues at coordinate 53,495 of NZ_JAYRZM010000008.1, forward strand.
AGAGGTCACCTTCAGCTTTACGGCGGATCATCAAGTGGAAGGCGGCGATGATCTCGCGGGCTTCGATCAGCGCAGGCACGCCCGTCTCGATGGCGGCGACGGTGACCGTCTCGGCCTTGGACAGCGTGTCGCGCGAGGTCGTCATCAGCCTGCTTATGGTACGCGCCGAAGGGATGCGGCTCAGGGTGTCGGCGTTGACCTGGTCAGCGCGCCGGCGTCGGGTGGCCCACTCCGTCACGACGCGAAGTGAACCCCGAAAGCCCTGTGTCCTAAGCTGCCGCCAAAGCTCGGCGCCGTTGCGACGTCCGGCCGACCATTGGACATCGAGCCACGGCAGATAGCCTTCCAGCGAGCTCTCGCGGAGGCGGAACACGTCGCCGCGTTGTCCGCGAAGGATCTGACGCACCAGACCGCGACTGTGCCCTGTACGGCGGACAATCTCCTTGATCGCGACGCCGTCCTTGGCCAGGGCAAAGACCGCCGCGTTGGCTTCCTCGCGCCGGAGGTAGCCCTCATATTGGAGGCGCTCGGCGGCGCTCAGCAGATTGGGATTGATGGTCATGGCGCCAATGGCGCTGCGGATCTGGCGCATCGACTTTCGCACCGCGTCGAGGAAGGCCCGGCTGGCGTTTTCCAACAAGTGCCAGCGGTCGGCGACTTGGATCGCATGCGGAAGTGCTCTCTCGGCAGCCAAGGCGTAGGCGCCGCCGCGATCACGAGCGACGATGGCGATTTGCGGCTGCTGGCGCAGCCAGGCTTGGGCCGTGGCCGGCTCGCGATCTGGAAGCAAGCCGATAGGCCGCCTACGCTCCAGATCACAGATGATCGTCCCGTAGCGATGGTTGCGTCGCCAGGCCCAGTCATCGATGCCAATCACGGTGGGCGGCGGGGGCGCTGGAGAGCCTCGCCGGCGGACCACCCGCAGCAGGGTGTCGTTGCTGACCGGCAGCACCAGGCGCTTGGCGAAGCTCGCTCCTGGTCGACCGCCGAGGGCCAGGCCCAGATGATGCACCAGGCCCTCCAGCCGTCCTGTTCGTCGCGCCCACGGCGCCAACACCGCCGGATCGAACCGCTCGGCGAAGATACGCCTGCCGCAGAGCACAGCCTCACACCGAAACCGCCTGACCTGCGCCCGCAGCGTCACGGATTTGCCGGCGATCGGAAGGTCAAAAATGCGCCGGGTGTAGTGGCTGTGAACGCGTTGGCTCGCGGCGCCACAGTCAGGGCATCGACTTGTCGAGCCCGTGCTTCGGATGTTGAGGGTGGTCAGCCCATCGGTGGCCCAAGCGCCGACGACGACAAAGCCAGCGGGGACGAGACTGGATTGGGAAAGGCGTTTGGCCATGGCGCTGATCCGAGCGTGAACCTCACGCCAGTCAGCCGGCCAACTTCATCAAAACTGAGTCAGAGCCACTTTTGCAAGCCGAGACACAAACCGCGCCTTGCAGCCGGTCGAGCAGAAATAATAGCGCACGTCCTCATGGTCGCTTCGAAGGGTCGCGTCCGACGGCGTTATCATCATGCCGCAGACCGGATCACGAACGCGGTCTCGGCGCGGCGCCGCGTCGCCGTGCGCGCCCCCACTGGCCGCCGCGCTTTCGCCCGCCGTTCCTCGTTCGTGATCCCTGTCGGCCATTGGCGTTTCCCCTAAGGCCTGTTGTCCTGGCTATTCCGAAATCAGATGAAATTCGTCGAGAAGCGCGGCGATCTCTGTGCCTTCCAGTTTCTTCATCAGCAGCTTGCGTAGGAATGCAGGGCCCGGGACGTCAATGCCCTTACCGTCTCTCAACGGTCCGATCGCCGCCAACAGCGTGCGGATGTCATAGGTGGAGTTGAACACCTCCGGGACACCGCGCTCAACGTCCAGCAGGGTGTAGACCGCCTCCATGGGCGTGCGCACCGAGTACTCGGTGGTGAAGATGCAGTCGCGCTGCTTGGACTCGGCGAACTGGCCGATGAAGGCGAAGTTGACCGCGCCTTTAGGCACCACGTCAGGCCGGTCGCCGGCTTGACGCGGCATGAAGAAGGCGGTGATATAAGGCATCATCACCGGCACGGTCCTAGCGCCGGTCGCGGCCAACTCCGGGATGTCCTCGACCGGCACGCCGAGGTGATACAGCCATTCCTGGGTAATCTCCTCGCCGGTGCAGTCCTGCATCGGCTTCTTCACATAATCGCCAGGCTTGTCGACGAAGAGCGCATAGAACCAAGCGATCATCTGGTCCTTGGGCTGCTTCTTGAAGTGAGGTTGGCGGTGAACGGTCCAGCTGAGCAGCCAGCTGGAGTCCTTGACCGTCACAATCCCAGCCGAGACGATCTTGCCGGTGAACGGGTTGCGCTTGGTGATCTTCTCGACCTGCTGGGCGATGCGCGGGTCCAGCGCGGTGATCGACGCGGAGGCCCACTTGGTCTCGGGAATATGGGCGCCGAAAACGTCGGGGCGGCCGAAGGCGGGATCCTTGGCGGCGATGCGACGCCAAAGATCCCAAGCCGGCGCCGGGCCGTCCTTCAACTTGGCGGGCGTGTGGTGGTCGCCATTGTCGGAGTTCTCCGTCAGAGATCCGATGGTGATGAAGACCAGGTCGTCGGGACCAAGATCGACGCCGCCGGCCTGGCCCTTCTCCGTCCAGTGAATGCGCGTGGCCTGCTTGCGGTCGGCCTGGATATCGAAGTCGACATCGGTGACCTCGACACCGTAGCGGAACTGGACGCCGTGCTCCTTCAGCCATTTGACCAGCGGAAGGACCATAGATTCGTACTGATTGTAGCGATTGAACTTGAGCGAGGAGAAATCGGCGAGATGGCCGACATGGTGGATGAAGCGATGCAGATAAAGCTTCATCTCCAGCGCCGAGTGCCACTCCTCGAAGGCGAACATCGTGCGCCAGTAGAGCCAGAAGTTGCTCTTGAGGAAATCTTCGCCAAAGACCTCGTTGATCCGCTTGTTCTCCATCTCCTCGCGCGTCGCCAGGAAGACGGAGATGAGGTCCTTCTGCGCCCGATCGTTAAGCGTCAGCAGCGCCTTGTCGGGAACGTCCTGGCCCTGGTTCTGGGTGACGCGTTGCAACGAGACGTTCGGGTCGTCCTTGTTGAGCCGGTAGAATTCGTCCAGGACGCTGGCGTCCTCGATCTCCAGCGACGGAATCGAGCGATAAAGATCCCAGAGGCATTCGAAGTGCTCCTCCATCTCGCGCCCGCCGCGAATGACGAAGCCCTTTTCCGGCACGTCCAGGCCGTCGAGCGCGCCGCCCGGAATGTCGAGTTCCTCCAGGATGGTGATCCGCTCGCCCGCCACGCCGGCGTCGCGGATCAGAAAAGCCGCGCCGGCCAGTCCGGCCAGCCCTGCGCCCACGAACCAGGCTGACTTCTTGTCGGCGTCCTTGGCTTTGCGCGGACGGACAAAGGCCTCATAGTTTCCGCTGCTGTAGTGCATGGCGAAGTCCTTTCGGCTGAACTGAAAATCTTGTGGGGACTAGTATCGGTAGAAGCCTTCGCCGGCGGCGACGCCCAGCTTGCCCTTGTCGATGTAGTTTTCCTTCAGCCAGGCGGCGAGCGAGCGAGCATGCTCGTCGCCGTGGGAGAGGATGTTGTAGGGCGTGGAAAGACCGATGATGTCGTAGATCTGGAACGGGCCCATCGGCGCACCGGTGGCGATCCGCCAGACCTTGTCGATGTCGGGGGGACCGGCGTAGCCGCCGGCGGCAAGATCCGTCGCGGCGTTGAGAAACGGCACAAGCAACGAATTGAGGACGTAGCCGGCCTTTTCCTTGCGGAGGGGAATGGGCGCCATGCCGATGTCGGTGGCGAATTTGATCACCGCATCGAAGACGACCGGATCGGTGTCGGACGTGCCCATCACCTCGGCGGTGTTGAACTTCCAGATGCTGTTGGCGAAATGCAGGGCCAGGAACCGGTCTGGACGCCCCGTGAAATCCTTCAGGGCGCTGGGCAGCAAGGTCGAGGAATTGGTGGCGAAAATAGTCTTGTCCGACGCGACCCGAGCCAACGCCTCGTAGGTCTGCTGCTTGATCGCCAGAACCTCCGGCACAGCCTCGATCACCAGGTCCGCTTGTGCTACCGCGTCGGCCAGATCGGCCGACAGCCGGATTTGGCCGAGCGCCTGCGCCGCCTTACCGCCGGCGGCTTGCGGGATCTCCTTCTCATAGGTCGCGACCAGACCATCCAAACGCGAGCGGGCCTGGACCAGGGCCTCGTCGCTGATGTCATAGGCGACAACGTCAAAGCCGCGAAAAGCGGATTGGAAGGCGATTTGGCTGCCCAATACGCCCGTGCCCAGCACGGTGACCTTCTGGATATCAATCATCGCAAGCGCTCCCGGGTTCGGCGGCATCGTGGAGAAATGGGGCGGACACCTGGCGGGGGACGCGGACCAGTTTGCCTGTCGCCTTATCGATCAGCGCCCATTGGGACAGGGCCGCGACGAGACACCGGCCGCGCACGTCGATGAACTCGACGCGCCGGGCGTAGCGCGCGCCACGCGGCGGGCCATCGAGCCAAGTGACCGCGGTGACGTGCGCGCCGGCCAGGACGTTGCCGCGATAGTCGACCTCGTGCCGGAGCACCACGGCCGCATAGCGATCCGCATCCTCCGGTCGGGCTGCGGCGAACCAATGCGCCACCGAAGCCTCCTGAATCCAGACGACCCAAGTGGCGTTATTCACATGGCCCAGTTCATCGATGTGTTCGTCCTGGGCGCAGAACGTGAGGGTGAAGCGTCGCTGCGGATCAAGGCGTCCCAGAAGCGGCGCTCCAGCCGCGTCGCAACCAATCCGGCGGCGAGCGACCACGGCGCCTGTCATGGCCGCGCTCCTGCCGGCGCCCGCGCATCCAGGCCCGCCATGGCGCGAAAGAAGGCGACCAACATCTCCTCGCGCCCGATCGCGCCAGCCACCTGCCCCTGAACGGCTAGCCCCATCCACAAGGCGTAAAGGCCGATACCCGCCTGCAACGGCGGCAGGGCTGGGGTCAGATCGAACCGCTGGGTAAGGTCGGCGACGAGCTCACCGAACATCCGGTAGCACGAGGCTTTGCCCGCCTGATGTCGGGCGGCGAAGGCGGCGTCGCGCCGAGCGTGAAGCTGCAATTCGATCGAAAGAAGCGACCATTGTGGTTCGGCGGCCAGATTGGCGAGCCGGTCGGCCAGACGCCGAAGCGTCCGTTCGATGTCGCCGCTTTCGGAGCCGCGCACCAACTCGCGCAAAAGCGCGACTTCATCGTGGATGTGCGCCTCCATCACCTCGACCAGCAGGTCATCCTTGCTGGCGAAGTTCGAATAGAAGGCGCCTTGAGAGTGGCCAGCCGCACCGCAAATGTTGCGGATCGACATGCCGGACACCCCTTCCTCGACGATCGAGGTGTGCGCCGCGGCGATCAGCCGGTCGCGTGTTTGGCGCTGCGTTTCCTTTCGCGGAATCGGCATTGCGGAACCTCCAGCAGTCATGCTGAACCTTGGACCGGCCAGCATTGAGGACGAATCCAGATATCAAACGATATCCCAATTTGACGGATGGTCGAGACCAAAATCACGTCCCGCCACCGGACGGCCGGAAAGGGCGACCTTGACTAGACCTCGCGACATACGCACTTGATGGCGATCGAGCGCTCGACGCCCAGAGAGGCGGGGAATGCGCCGCGCTCCAGTGACTTTCGGCGCCGGGATCGCGTGGCCTCTGGAGCCCTACCCAAGCGCCCTATGAGCGTCCGCGAGCGCCGCCCTTGAAGATTGAAGCGCTCCCGTCGGCGATTTGAGGTAGATCAAGGCGGTTCAGAGAAGGCGGTCACCTCCTGCGGCGGAGGGACCGAGAAAATGCAAAAGACACGATTTGTTCGTATAGCCACGTCCATCGGCGTGGCGCGGAAAATTGCCGACCTGATCGACGACTGCGATCGGGCGATGGCCGACATGAGACAGCGCAACGACGATCGAGGACTGCGACGCTTGGCGGCGCAACGGCAATCGTCTTTGCTCACCAATTGGACTGCGCTTCCACGCGCGCCGAGGAGCGGCTTGAACTCGTCCAAAAATTATGAGTACGCTTATTTATGACTATGGTCATTTTTTGAGGGTTCGCGCATGAGTTCGCCCGACCTCGCGCCGCCTCTGGGCCGGCGCGACCGGAACATGCAGGACAAGCGGCGACGGATCGTCCAGGCCGCGACGCGCCTGTTCGAAGACCGAGGCTATGACGGCGTCACGACCCACGAAGTTTCCGAGAAGGCAGACATCGCCGTCGGTACGCTCTTCCGGTATGCGGCGTCCAAAAGCGAACTGCTGCTGCTTGTCTACAACGACAAACTGCGCGAGGCGCTGGCCCAGGGAACGACGCGCGCCGTCGGGGCGGACGATCCCGTCGAGGCGATCATGGAGATGGTCTCTCCCCTGCTTGAGCTTGGGCGGATAAGCAGCGACAACGGCGCGGCCTACCAGCGCGAGTTGCTGTTTGGCGCCCCGACAACGCCCAACCGCCAAGAGGGGCTTGGCGTCATCGCCGATCTGGAAGCCGCGATCGCCTCGCGCCTGGCGGGGGCGGCTCGCGCCCATGGCCTGGCGGAGCACGCCGAGGCCGGACGGCTTGCGGCCAGCACCATTTTCGCCGCGACCCATCTGATGATCGCCAGGCAATATACCGGCGCGCACCGCGGGCATGCGCCGGAGACCGACCTGCGCGGTCAGATCACGCAGGTTGTAAGGGGCTATCTGGCCACGTTGCGCCTGGAACCCGCCGGCCCGACCTCCAAGGCTTTGCTCGAACAAGCTTAAGATCAACACCCAGACTCAGATTTCGCTTTCGCACGCGGCAAGAGATCCCATCGTGGACACCTTCATCTTCGTCTGCATCAGCGACACACAGAGCAGGACCATGGTGGATCTGCAGGAACTGCCGCTGACCGGCTATCGCGATCACGCGATCAAGATGTTGCAAAAGCACGCCAGCGCCGTCGCCGTGGAAGTCTGGCAAGGTGAAAAGGTGATCGACACCGTCAAGCGCGACGACCACATCTTAGGGAGGGATTAGGCCATGGCGACCGTGATCCGCTCCCGAGGTTGGCTGGCGTGAAGACTCTTCCATTTTCGAGGCTCGTGATCTGCCAACCCGCTTCGTGGCTTGTCGCGGCCATGATGCTGGCTCCAAGCCTTGGCCTTGCGCAAACGACCCGCCCACTGAGCTTCGAGGAAGCCCGCGCCCAGCTCGAGCGCAGTTCCGATCAGATCGCCGCCAGCCAGGCTGGCGCTCGCGCCAGCCGCGCCCAGGCCGACGCTCTGACGCGTTTGCATCTGCCGGTCATCACGCTCGACGCTCAAGCCTTCGAATATCAGAAGAGCATCGACATCTCGCTGCAGCCGGCCAAGGACGCGGTGGGCTCGGCCGCCGACGGCTTCATCGCCAATCTGCCGGGCCTGCTGCCCAACGTTCCCAGCGACCTGACGGCCGCCATCCAGTCGGGCCTGGCCAGCAAGGTCCAGGACGCGCTGGCCCTGACGCCGAACACGCTCGATCTGCAGACCCGCCAGAGCGTGTTGCGACCTACCGCTAGCGCCATCATGCCGCTCTATACCGGAGGCCTTATCTCCGGCGCCCAAAGCGCGGCCAAGGCCGAGGCGGCGGGAGCCGAGGCCCAGGCTCAGGCCACCGGCGACATCGCGCTGCTACGGCTCATCCAGGCCTATTTCGGCCAGCAAATGGCCGCTCGCCTGCTGACGGTCAGCCAGGAGACCGAAGCCAGCTTCGCCCATCACCTGGATAACGCCCGCAAGATCGAAGCCCAAGGGGTCATCCCCAAGTCCCAGCGCCTTCAAGCCGAAGTCGCCTATGACAGCGCCCGCCGTCAGAGCCTGGCGGCGGCCGACGCCTACCAGACCGCCAACGAGACCCTCGCCCTGCTGCTGCGTGAAGACGGCGCGCTGACGCCCACCACGCCGCTGTTCGTGTCGACCGCGCCCCTGCCGCCGGCCCAGACCTTCGTGGAGGCCGGGCTGGAAAATCAGCCGGAGCTCAAGCGTCTAAAGGCATTGCGCGAAGCCGGTCAGGCCGGCGTCAAGATCGCCAAGAGCGCCATGCTGCCCAAGGCCTATGCTTTCGCGTCCTACAACCTCAACCGCGACGACGCGGTGATCATCGACCCCGACTGGATCGTCGGCGTGGGCGTCCATTACACGCTCTTTTCCAACATCGACCGAGGCAAGACGGTGACCGCCGCCCGGGCCAAGAGTGAACAGGCCTCCGCTGCGGTCGGCGCGGCCCAAAACGACCTGCGCGTGGTGATCGCGACTGCTTGGCGCCAGGTCGAAACCGCGCGCAAGCAGTTCCTGCTGCTGGACACCAACATCGCCGCGGCGACGGAAAATCTGCGCGTCCAGGAGATCGCCTTCAAGGAGGGCGAGGCGACCGCCTCGGCCGTCATCGATGCGCGGACCGCGCTCAGCCTGGCCCAGACCCAGAAGGTCACCGCCGCCTATGCTTACGACCTGGCGCTTGCCCAGTTGCTGGCCGCCAGCGGCCAGATCCAGACCTATGGCGACCACATCGCCCGCGCCGACAAGGATGTCCGATGAGCGAGCCCGCAGCGCCGCAGCAAGCCCCGCCCGCCGCCAAGCCGCCCCGCCGCCGTGGACAGCTCATCGCCGGCGGGATCGTCGCTCTGGCGGGCCTATTCATCATCGTGGGCCTGTGGCTGGCCTATCGCCCGGCCGCGGGACAACTGCAGGGCATGGTCGAGGCCGAAGAACTGACCATCGCCACCAAGGCGCCTCTCAGCCGCGTCGAGCGCCTGCTGGTGGACGAGGGCGCGCAGGTCCGCACCGGCCAGCTGCTGGCGCAACTGGCCAGTCCGGAAATCGCGGCCAAGCAGACGCAGGCGGAAGGTCTGCTCGACAGCGCTCGCGCCGTCAATCAACGCGCCGTCAAGGGCGCGCGCGAGGAGGACATTGCCTCACTCAAGGCCGTCTGGAACGCCTCCCAGGCCGCGGCGGATCTGGCGCAGAAGACCTATGTCCGGGCCTCCAACCTTTACGCCCAGGGCGTGGTCGCAGCCCAGCGTCGCGATGAAGCTCTTGCCGCGCGCGACGCCAGCGCCCGCCAGGCCGAGGCCGCGCGTCTGCAATATCTGAAGGTTGCTAGCGGAGCCACGGTCGAGGAAAAGACCATCGCCGCCTCGCAGGTGCGGATCGCACAGGCGGGCATGGCCGAGACCGCGTCGCTCCAGGCCGAGACCACCCTGCGCGCCCCGGCTGACGGCGAAATCGGCAAGAAGCTGGTCAACGACGGCGAGATCGTGCCGCTCGGCTTTCCGGTCTTCACCCTGACGCGCCTGTCCGATCCGTGGGTTACCCTCAATGTTCCCGAAAGCCAGTTTCATGGCCTGCGGACCGGCCAGATCTTGACCGGCGAGGTGCCCGCGCTGGACCTGAAGAACGTCCGGTTCCGGGTCGACTACATCAGCCCGGCCGGCGAGTTCGCCACCTGGCGCGCCACCCGTCAGTCCAGCGGCTACGACATTCGCTCCTTCGAGGTGAAGGTCCGGCCGGTCGCGCGGATCGGGGGCCTGCGTCCCGGCATGAGCGTGCTCTTCGCCTGGCCGCAGACCAGGACATTCTGACCGTGGCGGCGTTCGCTCGCGCCTGGCGTCGCGAGATCGCCTTTCTCGTCGCCAGCCCCTGGGATCTGGGCGTGGTCGTGGTGGGGCCGTTGCTGCTGCTGGTGGTGATGGGCTGGCTGTTTCTCGCCGGCAGCCCCCGGCATCTGCCGGTGGCTCTGGTCGACGCCGACCACTCCACGCTCAGCCGACAACTGGCGCGCGATCTGGACGCCTCCGGCGCGATCCGCCTGGCCGCCGAACCGGCGGATCTGCCCTCGGCCTTCGCCCTGGCGCGCCAGGGGAAGGTCTGGGCCGTGGTCTACGTGCCCAAGAACGCTGACCGCGACGCCCTGTCCGGCGTCGGGGCGACCATCGTCGTCTACGACAACGCCTCATACTATTCGCTGGGCGCCCTGGCCGCGCGCGGCGTGGCCGAAGCGATCGGCGGCCTGTCAGGCCAGATCGCCCCCAGGCTGCAGCGCATCCACAATCTGCCTCAAGCACGGTTTACCCCTCCTGCCGTGCAGGCGACCGTGCTGTTCAATCCCGGCCTCAGCTACGAATGGTTCCTGGAAGCCCTGATCCAACCGGGCGTTCTGCACCTGATGATGAGTTGTGCGATCGTTGTGACGATCGGCCGCGAGTTTCGCGACGCCACGTTCAAGACCTGGATCGCCGCCCCGCGCGAGGTCGCGCCGGCGCTCCTGGGCAAACTCGCGCCCTATGTGCTGGTGTTCACCGCCTGGAACCTGGCGGGCACGGCTTGGTTGTGCGGCTTTCGCGGCTGGGGCGTGCATGGCAGTCTTTTGCTGCTGACCGCCGGCCAATTCCTGATGTACGCGGCCTACGCCGCCCTGGCCGCCTTCGTCACCGTGTTGATCAAGGACATCCCCACGGCCCTGTCGGCGGCGGCGATCTATGGCGGGCCGGCCATTACCTTCTCGGACGCCACCTTGCCCACCCTGACCGCACCGCTGTTTACCCGGGTGCTGTCGAACCTTCTGCCGTTCACCAGCTATGTGCGCCTGCAGATGGAGCAGATGTTCATGGGCTCGCCAGGTGCGGACTCCCTGCGATGGCTAACCGTCCTGGCGCTCTTCTGCGCGGTCCTCTTTCCCGCCGCCTGTCTCCTCCTGCGCAAGCCCCCGAAGGCGGCCGAATGAACCGGTTCGCGCGCGCCTATCTTGGCACTTGGAAAGCGATCCTGGCCAGCCGGCCCGCGGTCTCGCTGCTGCTGCTGGCGGTGATCGTCTACGCCTTCTACTACCCCGCCGCCTACCGCTCGCAAGTGGCGACCCACCTGCCCGTCGCCATCGTCGATCAGGACCAGAGCGCGGTCAGCCGAGCCCTCGTCGAGCGTCTTTCGAGCGCGAACCGGGTTCGCATCGTTCTTCGCACCACAGACTTTGGTGAAGCCCGCCACGCGCTGGAAAGCCGGCGCGTGGACGCCATCATCGTGGTCCCCGAAAAGCTCGAGCGCGGTCTGCTCACCGGCGCGCCGGCCGCGGGTCTGGCCATCTATGTCAACGGCGCCTATCTCGTCCGCGCCAGTACGGTGGGCGCGACCGTTCAGTCGGTCTTGACCGGCGCGGTCGCCGAGAACCTGGCGCCCCTCGCGCGCGCCGCGGGGATCAGAGCGCTCAGTCCGATCCAGACCGACACCCGCCCCCTGTTCAACACCGCCCAGGGCTATGGAAGCTATGTCGTGCCCGGCGTGGCGGTGCTGATCATTCAACAAACCCTGCTGATGGGCGTGGTGCTCCTGTCGGCCGGTCGGCGTGGCAAGATCGCCCCGTCCCGCATCGACTTCCTCGGCGCGGCAGCCGCCTTCTGCACCATCGGCGTGGCCGGATGCCTGTTCTATTTCGGTTTCGTGTTCTGGTTTCAGGACTATCCGCGCGGGGGAAATCTGGTGGGCATGCTCCTGGCCACGGCGCTCTACGTGCCGGCGGTCGTCTTCTTCGCCCTCTTGCTGGGCAGCGCCTTTGACCGCCCCGAGCGCTCGGCCCAGGTGCTGGCGGCCAGTTCCGTGCCCTTCTTCTTCCTGAGCGGCCTGGCCTGGCCTTTCTCGGCCATGCCGGTCCCTCTGGCGCTGGCGGCGCACTTCATTCCTTCCACGTCGGGCATCCAGGTCTTCATCAAACTCAACCAGATGGGCGCAAGTCTGGCCGAGGTCTGGCCTGACCTGGCGGGGCTGTCCGTGCTCACTTGCGGGTACGGCCTTTTGGCCTGGATTCGGTGGAAGCCCCAAAAGGACTTGGCGCGGCTCGAGCCAGCCCCATCGCGCTCACCGGGCGAACCGACGCCTTAGCTTGGCGCCAGTTCAAGCTGACCGTGGCGCCCAACACGCAGGCGTCATCATGCCGCTCTTAGCGCGTTGGCCTTCACAGGCGCGCCCGACGTCGCAATCTCCATTTTCGCTGCAGCGCTATCGGCGGCGTCGAGGATCGGCGACTGACGACCGTCAAGAATGTCGGCGGCATGACCACGGTGGACGTCAATGGCATCTACGCCTTCCGGCAAAGCGGCGCCCTTCATGGCCTCGAATTCTCCCTTGGCGTCCGCAACCTCTTCAACGCGCCCCCAGACACCATCAACACCACCCAGCCCTATGATGTGAGCTACGACAGCGTGAACTATTCGCCGATGGGCCGGATGGTCAGCGTCGCCGTGCGTAAACGCTGGTAGGGGGCGCCGCCGAGAGGTCGACGGCGCGAAAGAGACTCTCACCGGCCTCTGTATAGAGAAGGTCCTGTTTCATCGGATGTCAGGGCCCCCAGCGCATCGGGCCGCTGCGGCGGCCGGCGATGCCGTCGAAGTAGGAGCCTCCATAGAGATACCATTCGAGACCGTTGAGATGATCGACGGCGCGTTCCGGCGTCATCCCCGCTGCGGCCTCCTCCGAGATGAGACCCCTCGCCCAACGACCGGAGCGGCTGAAGGCTTCGTACTCGACGAGGTAACGGAGCCAGAGGCGATGGCAGGTCCGGCAGCGATTGATGGTGACATCGGCGAACCGGCCCTCGGTCTCGTCGCAACCGACGGGCCTGGCATCGAACTCCGTAAAGCGCGCGCTGCCCTGTTCGCAGATGCAGCCCGTCATGTGCGGCGGCGGTTTGGCGGCTTCAGTCATCGGCGCAGACATAGGTGTCTCCCAGCGGCTTGAGGACCGCGTCGTCGCCGACGCCGGCCGCTGTCAGGCGCGCTCGGGCCGCCTCGACCGCGCTGCGGGGGAAGAGTTGCGGATGACGCAGAACGATGGCCTCACCCGTCATCTCCGGCAGGCCGCGCTCAAGCAGCATCCTGAAGCCTTCGGTCTCCTGCTTGGCGGCGGCCCAGTCCTTGAGGGTTTCGATGACCCCGACGCGGGCGATCTTCTGGCGGGTTCGCGCGAGCAAGGTGGTCTTGCCGCGCTCCTCCTTCAGCAGGTGCTCGAAGGCGAATATGGTCTGCCACATATCATGCTCGACCGTCCCCGGCGCTTCGGACGGCGAGACCAGGACAAGGCGCCTGAAGGCCGCCAGGGCGAGTTCGTCCTCCCCGCGCGCCTTCGCGTTGGTGATCATCGTGCGGAGCTGGGCGGGATCCTCGCACTTGGCGATGAAGCCTATGAGCTTCTCATGGGCGGGCACCTCTAGTTTTCCTCCTTTTTAGGCCGCACTGCGGGCCGCCAGTGCGTCTTGACGTGGCGCCGCCACGCGGCCGGCTTTCGGCCGCCTCGCGAGTAAATGCGCTCTTCGGCCTGCGCCCCGCTGATCTGCAGCGCCTCGCCGAGGGCGTCGACCGCCTTGCAGAAGGCCTCATAAACCTGATGGTCGTTGATCGGCAGCACGTAGCCGGCCGCATCAAGCGTCACCACTTGGCTCCGGCAGATCATGTTGACCGACTTGGCCGTCCATTGATCCATAATGTAGCCGACCGGCGCCTCGTTGAGCGCTGAGGCGAAATGGATGAGCTTGGTGAAATAGGCAGCGCGCATGCCCGTCGTCGGGACGGCGGCGAAGCGACGGTAGAGTTCGGCGCGCGGCAGGCCGCCAGCCAGCGCCGCGTCCAAGGCGGGTGACCAGTGGGCCCTTTCCGCCCAGGCTGAGATGCCGTGACCGACTTTCATGCCACCCCAGGCCATCACAGACAGGAAGAACTTTTCGGGCTGGCCTTCTCTGGCCAGGCCGAAGAGGCGTGCCCGGTCGATCCGCGTCTCATCCAGGGCGAGCCGGTCGCCGAGACCGGCTTCAACGTGATTGGCCCAGGCCCGTGGCGCCCGGCCGATCACGCCCTGCGGCTCGATGGGACAGGCCGCCAAGGTGGCGACAAGCGAGGGGCAGAGCGTGAAGCTTGGCTCGGCCGCCGTCACGTCGACGCTCCCGGCCAGATGTCCCCCGCCATCAGCTGCCGGCGCAAGGTTTGGCAGAGCGCATCCAGGTGGGGTTGCGGCTCGGGCGCCGTAAGCATGACGGTGAAGCGGTCTGCGCGATGCTGGAAGAACAAGGTGATCCAAAGCTCGACGGCCGATCCCGACCACGCGCCGGTCTCACGGTGGCGGGCAAACGCGGCGTGAGCGACCTCGGAGGCGTGCCCAAAGCCAAGGCGTTCAGCCATGACGTAACCATTGAGCATGTGTGCGAAGACGATGGAGTCGTCATAGGCGAGATCTGGAGGGATCGCGGCCCATGCGCCATGTGCGACCTGGTCCAGCCAATCCGGGGCGTCCGGCGGTCCGTCGTGGGGACGCAAGTAGGCGGTCAAGCCTTGGGCTGCCGCGCCCTTGCGCAGGAGGGCCTTGCCCGTCCTTTCAAGCTGATCGCGCCAGGCTAGGCGTTCGATCCAGCGCGGCGGGATCGCGCTCGCTCCCCAGATCGCGCCGGCGAGCTGGCCCGTGACGGCCCCGACAGTGTCCGCGTCGTCGCCGAGGTTGACCGCCAGAACCAGGGCCTCTTCAAAGCTCGACGCTTGGCCGACGGCCCACAAGGCGGCCTCGAGCGTGTGAATGACGTAGCCGCTGGACGAGATATCGGCGCGAGGCTTGGCGCGCCAACTGCCCGCTAGAATTTCGGCTACCTGGCCCGCCGTCCTAGTCGGCGCCCCGTTGAGAAGCTCCGCCTTCGGCTTGCCCGCAAAGGCGTCGATCAGCAGATGCGCGAAGGCCTCGCAAGCGTCGAGACACTCGTCGGCCGCGTGGGTCGTTTGAGACTGTAGACGTGCGGCGCAGCCCGCCGTCTCTCGGTCGTCACAGTAGAACAGGGCGACTGGGGCGAGGCGCATAAGCGAGCCGTTCCCAGCGGCGGGGGCTGCGGGATCGCCGGCCAAAGGATCACCTGTGCGCTCGAACCGCTCCAGGGCCGCACGGGTCGTATTGCCAATGTCGAAACAGGAGCCTGTCACGCTGTATTCGCCGTCGCGCCACCAGCTGATGAACCGGGTGATCAAATCGCGCGGGTCGACCTCTCCGGTCGCCAGCAAGGTGTCGGCAAGGCACAGAGCCATGCTGGTGTCATCGGTCCACACGCCCGGCTGAAGACGGAACGGTCCGCCGCCAATCATTTCTGTGTGGTGGGGCTCGCTATCGCGCCGGCTGAACTCCAGGGTGGTCCCCAGCGCATCGCCGACAGCAAGTCCGAGCCAGGCGCCAAGCGCACGATCAGCGAAGGATTCAGCGGGCGACAGGTCTTGGCTCATGCAGATCTCCGAGATGTTTCAATCATCGGAAGACTAGCAAAGCTACCCGACAAATACGGTCGGGCAGTTAGGTGATCACGCGCTGCGCGGCCTGGATCGAATCAACAGCCCACAGAACTCGGGCGTTTGCCCCAAAGTCGCCCCTTCTGCGGCCGAAACATACCGACCATTCGGGGGAAATGCGCGCGGCTGCCTGCTTGATTCAGGGCGACGAAGCGCGGCCAGAAGCTCGCCTCTAACGGTCGTAGCTTTGCTGTAGAAAAAGCACAAATTGCACCTTTTTAGGAAATAATGCCCTTGACCTCGCGTATTCCGCGACTCACGGTTGTGACGCCCGGCAAGCGCGGGCGGACGCAATCAAGGGTCAGCTGCGATGAAAACCGCCGTTCAAAGCCAATTTCGAGGGCGCGCATCGACCGCCCTGGCCCTCGTCGTTGGCGCCGCTGTCCTCCTCGCGGTGAGCCCGGCTTGGGCGGCAGGCGCCGGCACCGCCATGCCCTGGGAAGGGCCGCTCGACACCATCATGCAGTCGCTGTCGGGGCCTGTGGCCAAGGCGGTCGGGATCATCGCCATTGTGCTCACCGGGCTGGGCTTCGCCTTCGCCGAGGGCGGATCGGCCCTGCGCAAGGGCATCGGCATTGTCTTCGGCCTGGCCATCGCGTTCACGGCGACGACCTTCATCTCCACCTTCTTCAACATGACCGCCGGGGCTGCGTTCTGAGATGGCGCGCTCCGAAGTCGAAGGGTTCGAGATCGCCTTCCACAGTTCGCTTTCCGAGCCGGTGACGATCGCCGGCGTGCCGCGGATGATCGCGGTGCTGAACGGCACCCTCACCGCCGTTCTGGCGCTTGGCCTGCAGGTCCCGCTCATCGGAATCCCGGTCGGGCTCGCCATCCACGGCGCCTGCTACTGGCTGAACAAGCGCGACCCTTACTTCTTCGACGCCCTGGGCCGGCACATTCGCCAAAAGCCCTACCTGGACGCCTGACGTGCGCCCTCGGCTCCTCCCCTCCTCCCATCCGGTCTCATAGGGGTCCGACGTGCTCTATCTGCGTGAGTATCGGCCAAAGGCGGATCGCCTGTTCGATCACCTCCCCTGGGTCGCCCTGATCGGGCCGGGCCTGGTGCTCAACAAGGATGGCAGCTTCCAGAAGACCCTGGCCTTTCGCGGACCCGATCTGGCCAGCGCCACCGACGCCGGGCTTGTCGCGACCCGCGCCCAGTTGAACAACGCCTTGCGGCGTCTGGGGTCACGCTGGTGCCTGCATATCGAGGCGGTCCGCTCGCCCTCTCAGACCTATCCCGTCAGCGCCTTCCCTGATTCCGTCTCCGACCTCGTCGATGAGGAGCGGCGCGAAGGGTTCGAGGCGCAGGAGCGGCATTTCGAGAGCCGCTACTTTCTGACCTTCACCTACCTGCCGCCGGAGGAGGCGATTTCGACGGCTGAGAGCCTGCTGCTGGAGAACGCGCCGTCTGGCCGTGGCGCGGAGGGTATGTATCGGGCGGCACTGAGCGACTTCCTCAGCACGGTTCATCAGATCGCCGACATCCTCACCGCCATCATGCCGGAGGTGGGCGAGCTGGGCGACAACGAGACCCTGACCTACCTGCACAGCTGCATCTCGACCAAGCGCCACCCCGTCGCGGCGCCAGAGACGCCCGCCTGCCTGGACGCCTTCCTGACCGACGACGATTTTCAGGGCGGCCTGCTGCCTCGCCTGGGCGGTCAGTACCTGCGCACCATCTCGGTCCGGGCCTACCCGACGACTTCTTCGCCAGGTCTGCTCGACCGGCTCAACGAGCTGGGCATCAGCTATCGCTGGGTCTGCCGCTATCTGCCGCTGGACAAGGAAGACGCCCGCAAGGCGGTGACGACGGTGCGCAAGCGCTGGTTCGCCAAGCGCAAGGGCGTCATGGCGCTCCTGAAGGAGGCCATCACCCGCGAGCCCTCCCTGCTGGAAGATCCTGATGCGGCGGCCAAGTCGGTCGACGCCGACGCGGCCCTGGCGATCCTCGGCGGCGACTACGCCTCGATCGGCTACTTCACCCCGACCGTGACCTTGATGGACGCCGACCCCGACCGGCTGGCCAACCGGGTTCGGGAGGTCGAGGGCGCGATCAACCGGGCTGGCTTCGTCTGCAAGGTCGAGGACGTCAACGCCGTCGAAGCCTGGATCGGCAGCTTGCCGGGCCAGGCCTATGCCGACCTACGCCGGCCGCTGGTCTCGTCGCTGAACCTTTGCGACATGATGCCGATGTCGGCGATCTGGCCGGGGCCGACGCTCAACGCGCACTTGAGCGCCGAATGCCAGAAGCGCGGCCACGCCGGCGTCCAACCCGCCTTGCTGGTTACGCGAACGGCCGGGACCACTCCCTTTCGGTTCGACCTGCACCAGGGAGATGTCGGCCACACCATGATCGTCGGCCCGACCGGGGCCGGCAAGTCGGTGCTCCTCAACACGCTGGCCATGCAATGGCTGCGCTATCCCGAGGCGCAGGTCTTCTACTTCGATAAGGGCGCGAGCTCGCGGGCCTCGACCCTGCTCACTGGCGGCCAGTTCTACGTCCTGGGCGGTGATCACAGCGAGCTGGCCTTCCAGCCGTTGGCGGCCATCGATTCCGCAGACGACCGCGCCTGGGCGCAGGAGTGGGTGCAGGACATCGTCGCGGCCGAAGGCGTACCGATCACCCCGCCGGTGAAGGATGAAATCTGGAGCGGGCTGCGCAATCTCGCCGAGGGCCCGCGTGAGCAACGCACACTCACCCTTCTAGCCGCGACCGTGCAGGACCAGGCCGTCAAGGCGGCGCTGACGCCCTACACGCTGAGTGGGCCCTACGGCCACCTGCTCGACGCCAACCAGAACGCCTTGCGGCCCGCGCCCTGGCAGACCTTCGAGATGGCGGAACTGATGGCCAGCAAGTCGGCGCTGGCCCCGGTGCTGACCTACATCTTCCGCAGCCTCGAGCGCAGTTTCGACGGCCGGCCGACCCTTCTCGTGCTCGACGAGGCCTGGCTCTTCCTCGACCAAGGCGCGTTCGCCGCCAAGATCCGCGAGTGGCTGAAGACGCTCCGCAAGTTCAACGTCGCCGTCGTGTTCGCGACTCAGAGCCTGGCGGACGTGGCCCGCTCATCGATCGCGCCGGCGCTGATCGAGAGCTGTCCGACCCGGGTCTTCCTGCCCAATCCGGACGCCCAGACCCCGCAGATCGCGGCGCTCTATCAAGACTTCGGCCTGAACCCGCAGCAGGTGCGGATCATCGCCAACGCCACGCCGAAGCGGGAATACTACTATCAGTCCACGGCCGGGAACCGGCTCTTCGAGCTGGGCCTGGGCGGGTTGTCCCTCGCCGCCGTGGGGTCCTCTTCGCCGGGGGACCAGCAGCTGATCAGCCAGCTGCTCGCCGACCATGAGCGCAGCCAATTCGCTGAACGCTTCTTCGCGGCCAAGGGCCACGCAGACGTCGCCCGCTACCTCGGCGAACAGCGCCGCGCCGCCTATCCGAGGGTGGCGTGATGGGCGCGCACGATCTTTCGTTTCTCAGTTCCCAGCCGCCCCTTAGCGCGCGGGGCGCGGCACGGCTGGCTTGGCTTCGTCGCCGCCTCCCTGCCCCGTGGATCGCCAACCGCCGGCGTCGCAGGATCCTGTTCCTCGTCCTGGCCGCACCAGGGTTTTTGGCGGTCTTTGGCACGACCTATCACCACAACTTCTTCGTCATGCTGGCCGGCTTCGCCTTGTTCGGCGGCGCTGTCGCTTTCCGCGCCCTGACCGAGCCGCTCTTCGTAAAGGCCGCGGCCGACACCCTGCCGACGCCCCTCCCCGCTCAACACAAGGACTCGTTCGATGCGTAAGCAGCTCATGGCCGCAGCGGCGGTCGTCGCTATGTCCTTCGGCTTGGGGCCGCTGCCGCCGCAGCCCGCGGCCGCGCAGCAGATCGTCTTTGATCCGCGCGCCGTCGCCCAGGCCGTGCAGCAGGTTCACCAGGGGCTGGCCCAAATCCAGCAGCTGCAGGCCCAGGTCACTAACCAGATGGCGATGCTGCAGAAGCTCGGCACCGACGTCACCCAGCCCTTGGCGCAGATCAACGCCCAGGCCAGCCAGCTCATGCAGCAGGCGCAGGCCATCGGCTACAACAGCCAGAACATCGCCGGCCAATTCCAGCAGCTCTACCCGACCAGCCTTTCGGGTCAGAGCTTTGCCCAAATTCAGCAGCGTCTCGCGAGCTGGGAGGCAAACAGCCGCCTGACGCTGCAGGACTCGATGGCGGTGCAGAACCAGCTGGTCCGATCCCAGACGACGACGGCCGGCGCGGTGAACGGCGCCGTCGCGGCTTCGCAGGGGGCCGCCGGTCAGACGGCCGCTATCCAGGCGACTAATCAGTTGCTCGCCGCTCTAAGCAGCCAGCTTCAAGGTCTGCAGACCATCCTCATTACGCAGGCGCGGACACAGGAGACGATCCTAGCGCAGCAGCAGGCAGGCGCGGTGGCGGCGCGGGCGGAGTCCCAGCGCCACAATGCATATACCCCTGTGCGTGGGTCCTTCTCCGGCCAGCAGAGCTTTTAGCCATGCGGACGCTTCTCACGACCTCAACTATCGCCGCGATCTTCCTTTTGGCTGGCTGTGGGCCGGCAGAAAAGCCGCCAGCCGAACCTGCGCCTCCTGCCGCGACGAAGACAGAGCCCAAGTGTCCTGACCCCAGCATCAAGGACCCGAGCAACCCCTGCTCTCCCCTCTACTACAAGCCCGTGAAGGGCTCCTTCAAAGGCCAGAAATCCTTCTGAGCCGTAGATAGCGAGACCCAAGCATGGCGACCGCCAGTCCAGCGGCGTTGGACGAGTTCATCCGCCGCTTCACCACGCAAATCGACACCGGCTTCGGGGTGATTTCCGGCGAAGTTCAAACGGTGTTGGGGACGCTGGTCGTGATCAGCATCGCGCTCACAGCGATCCTGTGGGCGATTGATGAGACCCAGAACGTCCTCGCGAGCCTGGTGCGAAAGGTCCTATTGGTCGGCTTCTTCGCATGGCTCGTAGGCAGTTGGCACACGCTCAGCCTGACGGTGGTCAACGGGTTCGGTCAGCTTGGTCTTCGCGCGAGTGGAGGCGGGTCAGTCGACGACTTCATGAACGCTCCGACGACGGCAGTCGATGCGGGGATGCAGATCGTCGTCAAGCTGATGGCCTATATCGGCGAGCTGGCTAAGCAGAACGGCGGCTTTGGCGCTCTGCAGAACATCGATGTCATCATCGTCGCGGCCGTGGCGGCGATAGGCATCCTGCTCGCCTTCATTGTGCTGGCGATCGAGATCGCCATCACGATCATCGAGTTTCACCTCGTCACCCTCATCGCCTTCGTCACCGTGCCGTTTGGCGTCCTCAGCCAGACGTCGTTCCTGGCCGAGCGGGCGATCGGCTACGTCGTTTCAGTCGGTCTGAAGTTCATGGCCCTGGCGGTGATCCTCGGCATCGGGATCAACATATTCCAGCAGTTCACCCTCTCCCTTGAGCCGACAATTTCGGAGGAATGCGGGCTTCTTCTATCGGCCGTGTTCCTGATGATGCTCGCGCTCAAGATCCCGTCGATCGCTGGTGCGCTCATCTCCGGCGGCCCCCAGCTCAACTCCGGTGGCGCGCTGATGGGCGCTGCTGGAGTTGCCGCTGGCGCAGCGGGCGTGGCGTTGGCTGGCAGGGCGGTCGGAGGCGCTGTTGCTGGAGGTTGGGCGGCTGGTGGCGAAAAGATCGCCGCCGCGCGCGCCGCGTCGGGCGGCCTGGGATCTGGCGCCTCCCGCCCGTCCGGGGGCGGCGGCGGACCAAGCGGTGGGGGCATGGCCGCGGATTTCGCACGCGCCCCGCTGTCAACCTTGGTTTCAGAGGGTCGGGCTGCGGGCAGCCGCTTGTTTTCCACGCCAGCCGCGAACGACGGCGAAACACCGCCGCCCCCTCCCCCGCCTCCGCCTGAATCGGGGGCGACGTCATTGGTCGTTTCGCGAGCTCAAGCCCGCCGGGGCGGCGGGCTGGCGGGCGCCGCTCGGGACAGCGCCGCCGCGGCGACCGCTGGCGGAGATGGAAACGGCCCTGGACTGAGCGCCACGCCGACCCGCCGCGATGACGACCCCGAAGAGTAATCCCAGTCGAGAGTGCGCCGATGAACCCGTTCAAACGACCCAACGATCGATACGGCAGCTCGGCGCCGGTCGAGAGCCCCTATCTTCGGGCCTCGCGCGAGTGGGACAACCGCATCGGTTCTGCCGTCGTGCAGGCCAAGAACTGGCGGATGGCCGCGTTCGGCGGGCTGGGCCTCGCGGCCCTGGCGCTGGGCGGGTTCATCTACGAGGCCAACAACACCAACATCGCCACCTACGTCGTGCCGATCGACCGCTACGCCCGCCCCGGACGCATCGAGCTGGCGGGGCGGACCTACGAGCCGACCACGGCCGAGATCGGCTACTTCCTCGCGGACTGGGTGCGTCGAACCCGCTCGAAGAGCATCGACCCCATTGTCATCCGGGACAATTGGACCGGGGCCTACCACTTCGTGTCCGGCCCGGCGATCGGCCAGCTCAACGCCTTCGCCAAGGCCAACGACCCCTTCGCCAATGCGGGCACCCAAGCCGTCAACGTCGAGATCGTCTCGGTCCTGCCGCGGAGCCCCCACACCTACCAGGTCCAGTGGCGCGAGACCCAGTTCAACGCTGGCGCCTCCGGCGCGACAGAAGCCTGGACGGGTCTCTTCACCACCAAGGTCGTGGCGCCGAAGAACGAGGCCGAGCTGAGGGCCAATCCGCTGGGGATCTACATCACCGAGTTTCAATGGAGTCGTGAGCTATGAGCGCCTTGTCCCCTAGACGGATTTCCATGGGCGCTGCGGCCGGCTTGTTGGCGATGCTGGCGGCCTCGACCAGTCCTGCGGTTCAGGCGCAAACGCCGTCGCCACGCCCGGTCCCGACCGTCGCGAGGCCTGTCGCGCAGCCCGCTCCAGCGCCGATCGCTCAGGCGCCTGTCCGGGCCGCGCCGAAGCGCAGGGCTACGCCACGGCGCTACGCGCGGCCCACGGCGCTGACGACTGTGCAGTCGGCCAACAGCAGCGCGCGGGATTATCCAAGCGCTGGGGCCTATGTGAACGCCGCCCTCTACTACGACTTCGAGCCGGGGCGGCTTTACACCGTTCACACCAGCCCCCGCTTCCTGACAGCCATCTCGCTGCGCCCCGGCGAGAAACTGATCTCGAAGGCGGCCGGCGACACTGTGCGCTGGGTGCTCGGCGAGACAGTGCAGGGGTCAGGCGCGACCCAGCAGGTCATTGTGATGGTCAAGCCGATCCGCGGCGGCCTGCGGACCAACATCATCCTGACGACCGACCAGCGGACCTACCTGCTCGATGCGGTCAGCTACGAAGGCGACACCTACACCAGCGTCATCAGTTGGAACTACCCGCAGGAAGAAGCCCGCGAGGCGCAGGCCGCCCAGGCGGCCGAGAGCCAGGGCGTAGCGGCGTCGGGGCTGGCGGTGGACTCGCTGCACTTCGGTTACCGAATCAAGGCCAATGGCTTTCGCGCGCCCCGTTGGCAGCCGGTCCGCGTCTTCGACGACGGCCTGAAAACCTACATCCAGTTTCCGCGTGACATGGCCTCGACCGAGGCCCCGCCGCTGTTCCTGATCGGGCCCGACAAGCAGGCCCAGCTCGTCAACTACCGCTATCTCGGCGGCTACTATGTGGTCGATCGGCTGATCGATGTCGCGGAGCTGCGGCTGGGCGAGCGCAAGCAGCAGGTGGTGCGCATCACCCGCACCGGGGGCGGGTCATGACCCAGCTTCCGCCCGATCCGCCGCGCAAGGCGTCGCCGGAAAGCGTGTTGGCCGCGCCCCGCACGCCGGTGACACGTTGGAACCGCAAGTATCTGATCTTGGGCGCCACGGGCCTCGCCAGCATTGTCGCCTTGGGTTTCTACCTGGGCTTCGGCGGGGCCCACGCGCCGCAGGCGCGACAGGAGGCGATCTCCGACGCCGCCGATACCGGCCAGGTCCAGACGCCGGCGATCTCGACCAAGTACGCCGCTGGCTACGCCGATCCGGCGCTTCAGGGCCTTCCCGGCACGGCGCCCTTGCCTCCAGCCGAGGGGACGCCGGGTGCGCCAGGCGCCTTGCCGGCGGGCGCTCCGCCGCCGCCTCCTCCTCCCGCTCAGGTCGATCCGGCCGTGCAAGCCGCGCGCGAACAGGCGCTGGCCGCGCGGACATCCGGTCCATTCTTCGGCGGGCCGCCCGCGATGACCGCATCAGCGGGGGCGGACCCCGCCGCGCTCGTTCGTCCCATCGCCGCGTCCGCAGGCGCCGCGGCCGAGCCGGCCGCCGCCGAGGTTCAGCCGGCCAATGGCCAGGCCGCCAAGCGCCAGTTCGCCGCCAGTGCCCGGACCGACGACTATCTGACCAATCCGCTGCAGCCGGCGTTGAGCCCTTGGGAGGTGAAGGCCGGGAGCATCATCTCGGCCGCCTTGGTCACGGCGATCAACTCCGACCTGCCGGGCCAGGTGATCGCCCAGGTCACCGAGCCGGTCTATGACCACAGAACCGGACGCACCGTGCTGATCCCGCAGGGCTCGCGCCTGATCGGCCAGTACGACAGCCAGATCGCCTACGGCCAGAACCGCGCCCTCATCGCCTGGAACCGGATCATCATGCCCGATGGCCGGTCCATCAACATCGGCGCGATGGCCGGCGCAGACCTCACCGGCGCCGCCGGCCTGCAGGACAAGACCGACGGCCATTTCGGTCAGCTGGCGCGGGGCGTGATCCTGTCCACCCTGTTCAGCGTCGGTGCGGCCGCCGCCCAGGACGCCGGCGACCGCAGCTCCGGCGCGCTGGTGGTCAACTCCGCCGCCAGCGGGGTCGCCAACTCCGCCCAACAGGTCGGCCAGCAGATCACCGGCCGCGACCTCAACCGCCAGCCCACCTTGCGCGTGCGGGCCGGTTGGCCAGTCCGCGTGCTCGTCAGCAAGGACATGATCCTCGCCCCCTATCCGTAAGCGTGAGTGTTTCAGATGATCCCATCCGCGGAAAAGCTCGGGCTGTTCCTGCCCGAAGGCCTTCACCAGGACATGCTCGACACCGCCGAGCGCCTGAACACCCGCAAGAACCCCCGGGGCTGTGTGCGGCTGATCTATGAGCGGGCGTTTCGCGAGCTGGTGGAGGCGCTCGACAGCGGCGAGACGGTGACCTTCCCAGCGGTTCGCGGCGCCAAGGACCGGGTCTCGGTGCGCCTGTCCAAGCCGCTTTGCCTGCGGATCCGCCGGCAGACCGACGCTCTCAACCTCAAGCTCACCGACTTCGCCTTCACGGCGATCGACCGCTTCCTGCAAACCACCCAAGGAGACGCCCATGACGCGCCCCGCCAAGACCGCCCTGGCCCTCGGCAAGATCGACCTCGAGGAGAAGACGACCGACCTGCGTTTGAAGCTGAAGGGCAAGCTCGCCGTTGATCTGGCCGACTATCAGCGCGCCTTCGCCCAGGCCAACGATCAGGCCCTGGAGCTCGAGCAGCTCGTCCCTCACATCCTCGCGGCCTTCATCGATGCCGACAAAGGCTTCCAAGCTTGGCGCAAGGCGCAGCCGGCCGCAGCGTAACCCGCTCAGTGAAAGCTGACGCCGCTCGGTGAGCCGAAGCGCCGGGTAAGCTCGGCGCCGAGTTTGGCGACCTCTAGATCGAGGGCACATGGGTCCGCGTCAGCGGCCGTGGCCTTGGCGACCAGCGCGATGGCGCGGTCGACCAAGGCGCGGGCTTCGGGATTGCGCCGAAAGCGCAGGCGAAGTTCCAGCAGTTGGCCGAGGGCGTCAGACACCCCCTCTTTGTCAAAGACCCGTGGTCATTGGGCAAGCGCCCACCTGGCCGGCGCAGAGTTCGCCAACGGGGGAAGGATCTATCTGTAGGGGTGCGACCACGCCGCGACCGCAACCCCTAGCGGGCTGAGTCGCATCCGGGCGGACTCGTTTCCGAGACAAGGTCAACCGCCCGAATCGGCCCTTTTTGCCCAAAAGGGTGCAATTCCAAGCCTTTAGGAATCCTCAGACTCACTGAACGCTGTCGTCGACTGAGTCGCGTCGCGGAGCCTCCGCGCGCGCCCGGTCGCCTCAGAGGACTTCATCTTGACCTAGACGAGACCCCTAAACGGCGAGAGCCCCCCGTTGGCGCGGGAGGCTCTCGGAAATCGCAGGCGCCGTGTGGTAGCGGCTTGATTTGATCGAGTAAGCCTAAGCGGCGCATTTTGCGTCGTCAAGGCCTCGAACAGGAGACCTATGGTCTTTCGCCTGCCGGTTTCGCGACCGCGAAACGGCCTCGTCCCGTTGGGAAGGGACGACATGCAAACGGCCTTAGCGGGCGACGATTGGCGACCAGGCTTCGCCAAGCGCGCCCCCAATTTCGACGCGGTCTGCGCCCAGGCCCGCGCCTGGCGCTGGCAGGCCGGCGTCACCGTCGCGCGGATCGCCGCGGCGGTCTTGAAGGGCACGCCGATGCTCACGGTGCAGCAACGCATGACGCTGCTGCTCTATGTCGAGCACCTCAACCAGGACCGGCTCGAACAGGATGTGGCGACCGTCTGGCCCGGCACGAGCCTGATTGCTGACTATCTGGGCTGCACGGAGAGCAATGCTCGCGCCCATCGCCGCGCCCTGGAGGCGGCCGGCTTCATGGTTCGCGACTATACCCGTGCCAACCGTCCGGCGGGCGTTGAAGCCTATGACCTGGCCCCGTTGGTGGCGCGGCTCGACGAGATGGAGGCTGCGGATCTCGCGGTTCGCGAAGCGGCTCAGGCCCGAAGGGCCGCCTATTCCGAAGCCGTCGTCTTCAGTGAAAGAAATACCGCCCGGGCGCCAGGATTCACTCACCTAGAACAGTCCCATCAGAACGTCAGTTCTTCTGTACGAGGAAAGGACGCGCCTTCAGCGCGACATCAGCCTGACAGTCGGCGACCTGCGGCCGCCGAGACCGGCACGGCCAACAAATCCTCGGGCCAGCGTCCTGCCAACCGACAGGACAGCGCCCTTTGCTCTCCGGAGGGAGCAAGCGGTTTCTCCAGCGCCTTCTCGGAGGGGTCCGCGCCCGCGGAAATGGTCCGCCAGGAGCTTAGGGCCGCCTTCCAGGTGTCTCCCCGCATCGCCGCTCTGGTGGGGCCTGCCGCCGTGGCGGATCCGGCCAGCATCACGCCTGCCGACCTCGCGCGGGTGGCGGCCGCAGTCGACGATCTTCTGCCCGAGCGTGAGCGGAACAACGACCAGACCTTTGCCTGGGCCTTGAAGCGGCACGGGGTGCGCGCAATCGCCATGCTGGCGATCGCCATCGAGGACCCCGACGTCCGCAGCCCATGCAAATACTTTGGCCGCATGGCCTCCTACGAGCCGAAAGGGGCGCCCGACCTGCGCCTCAACTTCGCGCGGGTTCTCAAGGCCAAGGGCGATATTCCGCCGCCGGCGGCTCCACCCGAACCCGCCCCGCTGATGGCTGCGCCGGGAGCTGACGATCCGGTGTGGCAGGCGATCGCCGCGCCGTTGCGGCGCCTGGTGCGCGAGGGGGCCTATGGCAGCTGGTTCGGACGGGTCGGCTTCCACGGCCTGACCGACGGCGTGCTGCAGCTGTCGACGCCGAGCCAGATTGCCGCCGACAGGATCAAGAGCCAGTACCTCGATTCGGTGCTTCACGCCGCCGAGGTTGCGGAGGTGTTCGTCGAGCGTGTGGTGATCACCCTGCGCAAGGATCGTCGATGATCCGGCGACTGAGCATGCTCGTCGCGGCGGTCGGGCTGATGGCCGCCGGCCCCGCCGAGGTGACGGGCCAGGCCCGCGTCGTGGACGGCGACACCTTCAGCGTCGGAGCCGAGCGAGTGCGGCTTTGGGGTGTCGATGCGCCGGAGGGCCGCCAGGTCTGTCAGGACGCCCAGCGACAGACCTACGCCTGCGGCGACGTCGCCCGCGACCAGCTCGTGCGGCTGATCGGCGGCCGGGCCGTGCGCTGCGAGATCAGGGATCGAGATGCCTACGGCCGCGCGGTCGCCCGCTGTCAGGCCGGTTCGACGGACCTTGGCGAGGCCTTGGTCAGGGCCGGTTGGGCGGTCGACTTCCGCCAATTTAGCCGCGGCGCCTATGCCCGGGTGGAGGCCGAGGCCCGCGAGGCGCGGCGCGGCCTCTGGGCCGGGCGGTTCGAGACGCCCTCGAGCTGGCGGGCGGATGCGCGTCGGGCTCAGCCGGCCCCGGTAGGGCCTCCGAACTCGGGATGCGTGATCAAGGGCAATATCAACGCCAAGGGGCGGCGCATTTTTCATGTGCCCGGGCAGCAGGACTACGCCGCGACCCGCATCGACACGGCCCGCGGCGAGCGGTGGTTTTGCTCGGCGGCTGAAGCCGTTGCGGCGGGCTGGACGGCGGCGGCGCGGTGACTCGATCCTGTCAGTCCTTCCCGATCGTTATCGTGGGGATGAAGCCGGCCGTCCGGTTGTTGTCATAGATCGTCATGGCAAGGTCGGATTTCGGCATCCACACGCGGCCAAGCTCGACGGCCAGGGAGGCGGGCATGGCGGGGAAGACATGCAGGATGGCGTCTTCGCCATGCTCGGCTTTGATGCGATCGAACAACGACCGCATTACTTTGCGGAAGGCCGCCTGGTCTTCCGGCCGGCGCAGGATGTCGTTGTGGGGCTCCGCCGCCGTTACCGACCAGATGGCGGCGTCCTCCCCGAGGAGCTTGGTGATGCGCTCGTCGGTCACGGTCGCACTGATGCCGAGCTTAAGGGCGACGGGACGGCCACGTCCCGAGGCCGGTGGCGACACGGTGAAGGTGATGGGCGTCTGATCGGCCTGCCAAGCCCAGGTCGCCGGTTCGCGATGGCGTTGGCGCACTGTGGCCGGGACAATGTCGCAGAGCAGGCGGCCGAGCTCGATCAACAGGGGCTGCGGCGCCAGCGCGAAGACGCTGAGATGGCGCACCTCCTGCCGCTCCACCCGCCCGCGGACCTTGGCCTCGAACTGCCGGCGCAGGTTGTCGCGCTGGAAGATCCAGTAGGCGGGCTCGTCGTCCTTGTAGGCGCACCCGACGAGCTCCAGGTCGATCGTCTGACCCCCGGCCGGATGGTGATGCGGTTGCATCGCCGCGAAGATGGCCTTGGTCGAGACCAGGGCTTCGTTCTCGCCGATGTTGGCGCCGAAGCGAATGACATGAGAGGCGCGGTCCTCGTCGATCGCCGTCAGGACCTGGATGCGGCTCTCGTGCTCGGCCTTCATGGCCAGCAGGACCGGCTCGGGGTGGCCGGCGACGTCGACCACATCGATCAGCTTGTGGTGGGTGGCGCACATCAGCATGAGGTTCTCAAGTGATCGGGCCAGCTGCGGCGAGCGCACGGCGTCGCCGCGCGGGCCGTCGACGCTGTCGCCGACGATGTGGGCGATGAAGCCGAAGGTCGCGTCCTCATTTCCGGAAATCAGGTCGCCGACCAGGTCCTGATTGCACCCTCGGTACTGGCAGCGCCCGCCGGCCCTCGCCCATAGCGCCGATTGAGTCTTTTGGGGGATCGTCGTCTTCGCCATCAGGCGCGTTCCACATGCCGGCCGGTGCCGGTCCATTCGCCCGTGGCGCGCCAGCCCTCGTAGGCGACCAGCCAGTCGGTGATCCAAGGCACCGTCGTCTCGGCCAGCAGGTCGGCCGGAGACCATTCGCTCGAGTCCGGATCGAGCATGCACAGCGTCACCTCGCC
Source organism: Phenylobacterium sp. (assembly GCF_041916435.1). Classification (GTDB taxonomy): domain Bacteria; phylum Pseudomonadota; class Alphaproteobacteria; order Caulobacterales; family Caulobacteraceae; genus Phenylobacterium. The sequence goes on from NZ_JAYRZM010000008.1 coordinate 82,500, forward strand.
GTCCGGCCCGTAGTAGACGTGGGGCAGCATGCCTTCGGCGTCGCCGCGGCGCGGCCGCAGCGCGGGGGACAAGATCTCGACCTGCGGCTGCACGACCCGAACGCTGTAGCGCTCGACCATCAGCGGCGCGCGATAGAAGATGCCGACCCGGTAGGTCTGAAGAAGCGGCCGGACCGTCCCTTGCCACAGGGCCGCCGGTCCTTCGCGGCGGACCAGCTTGAAGGCCGGCCACAGCCGCGACATCGCCTCGATCTGGGTGTCGATCGACAGGCTCACGAGAAGCGGCGCTCGCCCATATTGGTGTGCGCCCGGGCCGCGACCGGCGCCAGGCTCGACAGCGAGCCGATGATCGCCGGCGCCGCCGGGGTGAACAGGCCGCCCTTTGGGGTATAGCCGTGCTGGCCGGCCTTCACCTGGCGACCCAGCCGTTCGTTGAACGCCTTGACCGACCGGGTCACGACCCGCTCGCCGAACTGGACCCGCAGCCAGGCCTGGAGGTCTTCCAGTTGCACATTGCCCCGCTGGGCGGCTTCCAGCCCATTCGCCAGGGTGTGCAGGTGTCGCGCATAGCCCTGTTGCTGGGTCTGGTTCTCGGGCCAGCGGTCGGTGAACCGCTCGGCGGAAAACTCCGGGTTCGGCACCGACAGCAGGCGGCCCTGGCGCGTCGCCTCATCGATCGCCCGCGCCGTCCAGCGCGCCTGGCGGATCACCATATCGGCCAGACCCATGCCCGGCTGGGCCGCGTGGCCCGCATGGCAGGAGAGCACGATCGAGGGCGGCACGCGGCCGGTCTCGTCGGCATAGGCGATGTTGCGATGACGCTTGAGCAGCTGCAGGGCCACGGTCGTCACGCTCTTGATGATCAGCGGCGTCTGGTCGGGAACGTCATGGACGTCGGCATCGGCGAAGGCGATCCCGGCCTGGGCGTAGAGCCGCTCGTTCAGCGCCTTGGCGAAACGCTCTTCGGTCGGGGTGCGCGCGGTGTACCAGTCGCCGAACGCATAGGCGTTCATCGGGACGTAGCGACCGGGCGGGGCGCCGGCCCCCTTCTTGGCATGGGCGATCACGCCCTCTTTTTCCTTCAGCGCGGTCCGCCGCGCCGGCGTCACGTCCAGGTGCATGCCGTCCGCGTAGTAGAGCGTGACACACCGGGTCTGGCGCACGATCTTGCCGACCGGATAGCCGGCGAGCGCCGCTTCGAGGTCGTCGAGCAGGGCCTCGGGCCCGTCGTCGCGGCCGGTGATCTCGGCGACGATGTCGATGTCGTAATTCGTCGTCGGTGCCGCGGGTGGAGATGGTGGCGTCGATCCGCATTGAACCTTGCGGGTAGAAGCAGGCCACCCGCCCGTGCAGCGGGCTGCCGGGCCGTTCAATATAGGTGCGGACCGCCTCGTAACGGTCGACGGCCTTGGCGTGCAGGCCAGGCGGTAGCTGGAGGTTGATGGCGATCTCGGCCAGGACGGCGTCCAGCGGATCGGCGAAGGGATCTTTCGAAGGGGGCGGCCAAGCCATGGCTTCCTCGGTTTACAAAATGGGGCGAAACAGGGTTATTTCGCCTGGGACATGGGGACCCCCTGAACCAAATCAAGGGGTATTGGTTTACAAAAATGCGCCTAGATGCGAGTTTTGTAAACCGACGTGAGGAGCCGGCGATGATAGGACGCAGACTGAAGGTGGCGCGGGCCTCCGCAGGCCTGTCGCTGCGCGAGCTTGCGGCGCGGATGGACGGCGTGGTGTCGCCCCAGGCGATCGGCAAATACGAGCGCAACGAGGACATGCCGGGCTCGCGCGCCCTGATGGCGCTGGCCTCGGCGCTGGGTGTCAGCGAGGGCTACCTGCTCAGCGACGAGGAGCTGGTTCTGGAAGGCGTCGACTTCAGAAAGAAGACGTCCGCCAAGGAAGAAGCGACGGTCGAAGCGCTGACGATCCAAATGCTGGAGCGCTATCTGGCGATCGAAGATCTGCTGCAGCTCAAGAGCGTCGACTGGGAGCAACCGCGCAGCGCCCCCTACCCCGTCGGCGAGATCCGCGACGCCGAGGATGCGGCGCGCTCGGTGCGCGAGGAATGGGGCCTGGGCCACGATCCGATCCCCAAGCTGGCGGAACTGCTCGAGGAGCGCGGCATCAAGGTGCTGTCCCTCGACTTGGACGACATCGATGGCTTGGCCGCGCGCGTGCGCCGCCACGGCCGCGACGCCGCCCGGGTGGTGGTGGTGCGGCGAAAAATCTGGGCGGAGCGCAAGCGCTTCACGCTCGCCCATGAACTTGGTCACATGGTCATGGCGCCGGCGGCCGGGATCGATGAGGAGAAGGCGGCGCACCGCTTCGCCGGCGCCTTTCTCATGCCGGCCGATGTGGTGCGGGCCGAGGTCGGCGCCCATCGCTCATCGATCAGCATCGGCGAGTTGGTGGCGCTAAAGCGGCGCTTCGGCGTCAGCGTTCAGGCCATCGCCTTCCGTTGCAAGGATCTTGGCATCATCGACGCCAAGGCCTTCTCCGACCTCTACCGTGAATTCAAACGCCGGGGCTGGCGTGATCCGCCGTTCGAGGAGCCGGCGGTCATGCAAGCCGATGAGGAAGAGCCCAAGCGCTTTGAGCGACTGTGCCTGCGGGCTTTGGCCGAGAACGTGATCGGCGAGAGCCGTGCGGCTGAGATGCTGGGCATCTCGATGCGCGACCTCGACGCGCGCCTGGAACAGGCGGCGTGATCCATGACAGTCCTCGTCTCGGACACCTCGGTCATCATCGACCTGGAACGAGGCGAGCTTCTGGAGTCGGTCTTCCAGCTCGCGGTCGATTTCGCGGTGCCTGACCTCCTGTTCCATCGCGAACTGGCTGGCCCCTTGGGAGACCGGCTTCTGGCGCTCGGCCTTCGGGTTGAAGAATTGTCGCCCGGCGAGGTGCAGGGCGCGACCGTGCTTCGCCGCGCGGACGCCACCTTGTCCTTGCCCGACACCTTCGCCTTCGCGCTGGCTCAGGGCCGCCAGTGGACGCTGCTGACAGGGGATGCGGGTCTGAGGCGAACCGCCGAAGCGCACGCCCTCGACGTCCATGGAACGCTCTGGGTTCTGGATCAGCTGGAATCGCAGGGGGCCTGCAGCCCTCAGGTGCTAGCCGCGGGCCTGGCGAAGGCCTCGGGACATCCGCGTTGCCGGCTGCCGAGGGCCGAAGTCAACGCGCGCCTGACCCGATATCGGCGATGAAAAGCCTCTGGAGCGGCCAACCAACCTCAGATCCGGCGCCGCTCTGACGTGGCGATCAGAGCGCCGTCCAGCCCGGCAGTTCGCGGTCGAGGTCGGCTTGGTCGAAGACATAGACCAGTGCGTCGATGTGCGCGTCACCGCGGATTTGAGCGGCCGCAAGTCGATGGTTTCCATTCTGCACGCCAACCGGAAGTCCATCCGGCTGCGGCTGTAGGTCCAAGACAATGGCATGATCGTCGCTGGGCACGCCCTCGCGGACGAAGGTCGCCACTCGTTTGATGTGAAATGAGCGGCCGCCTGGGCCTTGAAGGTCGTCTTTTACCTCGTCCCAGGGGCGAGGCTCGTAAGCGCCTCGTTCGGCAGCTTCGACGATTTCACTGGCCTCGATGGGGGCGCAGCCCCAGAGCCGTCCAGAGAGGGGATCTACCTTCCCCGTCAGGCTCACCATCGGGATGCGGATCCGCTTGAAACCCATCGCCACGCCCTAGGTCCCGACGCGATCGCCGCTGATATTGAAAAAGCGCGAGTTCAGGTCCAGCCACACGTTCGACCGCTTGTTGCCGGTGTGTTGGCGTTGGCCCTGCTTATCCAGGTAGCCGACGCAGACATTGATCCAGAATCGGAATTCGCCGAGGTCGAACTGCCAGACGTTGAAGCGCAGCTGCTTGCCGTCCGTATCGTGGACGCGGTTCAGCCGGCAAATAGTCACCACCAGCATGACCGGGCCCGCGGGGTTGCGGTCCCATAGATCGTCGTCGTGGAGGAAAGCGCTGAAGTCGCCGGGCGAGAACTCGAAGCCCTTGATGCGCTCGACGGTGGCCCGGTCCTTATAGGGGTGCGAGTGGAAGTCCCCGAGTAGGGTCAGCTCCGGAGCCAAGCGCTCCATGACCTCGGCCATCAGGTCGGTGGCCTCGGCTTTCGGCGTGACCGAATCCGTCTGCCGGTCGGCTGAGAGGCTGACGGCCAGCCGCTCGAGGAAGATGATGTGCTCGTCGCCGCTGATCCGGCGGTGACCCCAGATCGGGCCGATGGTCTCGATCTCGGTCTGGAAGCCGTCGCCGTGACAGTAGGCCTCGATGGCGCCCATGATCGCCGCTTCCAGGAAGCGGTCAGACATCCGAACACGATAGTCGACCATGGTCCGTCCTGCCTGCTGTTCGCCGGATGTGTGTCGGCCTAAGCCGCGCCGAGATCCTGGCTTGAGCCGGGGGAAGATCCCGCGGTCTGGGGTTGCCGGTCGGTCGATAGCGTGATGGGGCCGAAATAACCGAAGTCGTCACGGCACATGGCGATGGCGCGGGCGACATCGCGGTAGAGGCGGGGCTCGTCCGATTTGAACATGGCCAGGCGGTGCTCGCCCGAGCGGCCGGCCAGGCGCAGCCAGACGCTCCATTCGCCGGTTTCAGATTCCGTGAGCCGGACTTCCTTGATCGAGCCGCCGCGTTCCAGGAACCAGTTGACGTTGCGCGCGCGGATCGGGAAGTCCGGGTTGGTCGCGATGACCCAGGCCTCCTCGCGGGCGTCCGTCTCTGTCTCCCGTTCAGCCATCATCTGCTGCGGCAAAGCCTGCTCCCCTACTATCGTGCTTAACTTGTCAGAAAAGCACCGTGCTGTCGCGGGGCGGATGGCGACGAAGCGTTGCTGATCGCCCGGTTTTACCGGGCAGGCGTCGTATTTTTGATCCTCTTCGTTGAGACCTGTGCCGTGGGACCCTGTGGGCGTGTGGTTTGAAGCCGCGAGCGGGGGGAGCGCCCTCCCCCTGAGTCGCAAAGGCAAGCCTTGAGCGCCTACCCCCTCCAGCGGGGGCGATCCCCCGCAACGCCCCCAAAGGGTTTGAGCCGGCCTGCGGCGGCCAAAGGCGGAGCAAGGGCGCCGGGGGCGAGCCCTTGAGGGACAAAGGAGGATCGACCCATGTCCTTGAAACCCATCGTCCAGGCCCTGGGCGGCGATCTTTATGATCGCGGCCTGCGGGCGAATATTCCCGCGCCCGGCCATAGCGCCGCTGACCGTTCGGTCTCGCTGCTGCTGCGGGAGGGGCGGGTGATCGTCCATACCTTCGGCGATGGCGACTGGAAGGATGTGCTCGACTATCTGCGCGGCGAGGGCCTGGTCGATGCGCACAACGCGCCGACCACGCTGAGCCAGACGCGCCGGGCTCAAGCGGGCGCGCCCGTGACCGGGCTGGAGCGCCGCCAGGCCGCCTTGCGGATCTGGGAGGCCGGCCGGCCGCTCGCCGGCACGCTGTCTGCGCGGCATTGCGCGCTTCGCGGCGTCGGCCGCCCCCTGCCCGGCCCCGACGTGCTGCGCCATGGCGGCCAGACGCCCGTCTCGGCCTATGCCGAAAGCCGGCACCATCGTCCGGCCCTGCTAGCGGCGATCTGCGACCGGGAAGGCGGCTTCACCGCCGTCGAGGTCACCTATCTCGCGCCCAACGGACGTCGCGCGCTCGACCTGCGGCTGAGCCGCAAGACCGTAGGCCCCTCGCCGGCCTGCTGCGCGGTGCGCATCGATGAGGCCGCGCCGCAGATGCTGGTCGCAGAGGGACTGTTCACCACCCTGTCGGCCAGCGCCCGCTTCGCTCTGCCGGCCTGGGCGCTGATGTCGACGCGCAACCTGCGCCACTGGCGCCCGCCCGAGGGGGTGCGCGAGGTGCTGATCGCCGCCGACCGGGGCGCGGATGGCGAGGCCTCGGCCGAGCAGCTACGCGCCGGCCTGGTAGGCGCGGGCGTCAAGGCGCGCATCGCCCTGCCGCCGGAGGGCTTTGGGGACTGGAACGAGGCGGAGGCTGCCGGCCGGCTGGATCCGGTCCTGACCTGAGCGGGGAAAGGAGGGAGGAAGGGATCGGGCGGGTGCGCCCAGGGGCAGGATGTCCCTCGCCCAGGCGCGAGGAGCTTAAGACCCCGATGACCGATCAATCCCCCGCCTCGCCCGCCGCCATGACCCGCATCCAGGTGCGCCTCGGCGATCTTGGCCTGGCCAAGGAGAACCTCCGCTTCCACGAACCGGCCGACGACGGGGTGCCGCAACTGGCCGACACCCTGCTGGCCGCCGGCGTGGTGATCCCGCCGATTGTGCGACCGGGGCGCAAGGGCGAGGCCCCGTTCATGGCGCTCGACGGCCGCCGCCGGCGCTTTGGCCTGATCCTGCTGCGGGAGCGCGGCGATATCGATGACGACTACCCCATCGACTGCCTCCTGGCCGAGACCCCGGCCCAGCAGGCGGCCGCCATCGTGCTGCCGAACACCGAGCACGCGCCGGTCCACATCGCCGACGTGATCACCGCCATCGGCAAGCTGCGCAAAGCCAGAATGGACACCCAGGCGATCTCGACCGCGCTCGGCTATGCCGAGCTGGAGATCAAGCGGCTGGAGGCCCTGGCCGCGGTTCATCCCACGGTCCTGAAGGCCCTGCGGCAGGGGCGGCTGACCCTGAAGCAGGTCCGGCTCTTCGCCCGCCTGCCCGACAAGAAGCAGCAGGCCGAGATCGCCCAGACCGCGCTCGACGGCTATTTCCAGGACTATCAGCTGCGCGCCGTCGTCGAGCATGACCGGGCGACGGTCGAGGACGACCGCTTCACCCTGGTCGGCATGGACCGCTACCTGGCCGCCGGCGGCCGGGTGGCCTCGGACCTCTTCGGCGAGTACCCCGACTTCCTGCTCGATCCGGAGGTCCTGCAGGGCGCCTGGCGCGAGCGTGTGCAGCCGATCGTCGAGCACCTGAAGGCCGAGGGCCTGGCGGTCTATCTGGCGCGGGAAGCGGGCTACAGCGCCCCGGACGGCTTCTTCCGCCTGGCCCATGTCTGGGAGCGCGACCTCGACGAGGTCCAGAAGACGGCGCTGGCCGAGGCCCGCTATGCGGTGACCCAGCTCGAGAGCGCCCTGCAGGATCTCGATCCGTCCACGGATGAGGCGCCGATCCAGCTGGCGCCGCTGGTCAGCGCCTATGGCGTGGCGGCCGGCGCGGTCCTGACCCGCAGCAAGATCGGGGCGGTGCTGCTCACGCCGTCGGACGGACACGGGCTGGCCGCAACCTTCTACTCGGTGCCGCTGCCGATCGAAGAGCTGCCCGAGGAAGACGAGAGCGAAGACGACACCCTGTCCGCCGGTGGCCGTCCCAGCGCGGTGACCCAGGACGTTGAGGTTCCCCGGGCCGACGTCGAGGTGGAGGGCGCAAGCCATGTCCTGCATGAGACCCGCACCGATGTCGCCACGCGCGGCCTGATCCGCGACCTGGCCGACGATCCCAGCGCGGCCCTGACGGTGCTGGTGGCCCAGCTCTTCAAGCAGCTGGCCCTGCACTCGAGCGGGGCCCTGGACGGCTCGGCCTCGCAGATCGCCGCCACCCGCTATCAGCGCGGGTCGCAGGCGCCGATCGCGGCTCTGGACGGGGAGGTGCGCCATCGCCTGGACGCCCGCCGCGAGGCCTACCGCGCCTCGGGCCTGCGGCCGATCACCTGGGTCGAGACCCTGCCGCACGGGGAGAAGATGGCCCTGATGGCGGAGCTGACGGCAGTCTCGCTCAACATGCGCGAAGCCCGCACCAGCCTCCTGCGCCATGGGGCCCGCGCCGAGGCGGCCGAGATCGCCGCGCTGTGCGGCGCGGACATCTCCGCCCACTGGACCCCGGACGAGGCCTATCTGAGCGTCCACTCCAAGGCCCAGCTCCTGGTTCTGCTGGAGGAGCTTGGGGTGGAGGACGATCGCGCCAAGACCCTGAAGAAGGATGCGCTCGTCACCTTCGTCGCCGAGGCGGCGGCCGAACGGCAGTGGGCCCCCGCCGTGCTGTCCTGGGATCGCCCCGCCGCGCTCGGCGATGACGACGGCGAGGCGGAGGGCGCCATGGAAGACGAGGCGCCTTCGCCGGACGAGACGGATGAGCCCGAAGCGCCTGTCGGCGAGCCCGAGGACGACAGCGAGCCCGCTGTGGTCGCCGACGCCATCGCGGCCTGATCCAGAGGAGCCCCCGTCCGACCGGCGGGGCTCTAACTGCGCCACAGGGTGTCGCCGAAATGCCACACCCTAGCCGGTAGAGCGAAGTAATCGTCTGGTCTACGTCTTGCGAGCATAAATACATCTGAAAGGAGGTGATCTCATGACAAGCGTTATCAAAATCAGACACTACGGCATTCCGTTTGTGAACAGTGGCTGCGCCCGTCTTTTGCTGACAGGCGTGCTCTTTCACTACGTCGTCCTGACCCAGTAGGGACAGGGCCCCGACCTCTTAGGGGGTCGGGGCGCCGGCGTTGTTCCGAAAGGGTAAAGGAAGGGGGTGGACGGGCGAGCCCGTCGGGACTGGAGGGAGGCGCCCTCCGCCGCGGGTGAACGGATCCCCGCCATGAACGCCATGCTTCCCCTCTTCGCGACCGCTGGAGCCTCCGACCCGGCCGCGCACAAGGCCGCCAACATCCTGGCCGCCGCGCGGGCCCTGACCCCGCAGCTGAACCGATCGCGCACGCTCGACCGGCGGCTGGTGGCCAACACCATGACCACGACCTTTGGCGGCTCGGACGCGGAGGGGGCGTGGATCTGGCGCGACGCCTATGACGCCGTGGAGGCCGCACTGGTGTTGCAGCTGCGCCGGCTGTCGCCTCAGATCAGCCGCCTGGAAGATGCGCCGGCCGAGATCTGCGCCCTCTTGGCCAATCTGGCCGAACTCGGCCTCACCCACACGCGGCGCAGCGAAGAACAGGTGGCGCTCGACCAGTTCTCGACGCCGCCGCAGCTGGGCGCGCTGGCGGTGCTGGCCGCTCAGATCCGGCCTGGCGATCAGGTGCTCGAACCGTCTGCCGGCACCGGTCTTCTGGCCGTGCTGGCGGAAGCCTGCGGGGCCAATGTGACCCTGAACGAAATCGCCGATCAACGCGGCGCGATCCTTGAGGGGCTGTTTCCGCTGGCGGCCCGCAGCGCCCATGACGCGCGGCACCTGAAGGACATCCTGCCGGCCTCGGGCAGCTTCCATGCCGTCATCGCCAATCCGCCCTTCCAGGTGCTGGAGGCGCATCTGCACGCCGCGCTGGACACCCTGGCCGAAGGCGGCCGGCTGTCGGCGATCGTGCCGACCCGCCTGTTCGATGACGCGCCCGCGATGCGCGGGCTGGCGGCGCGTGGACCGATTGTGTTGCGGCTGGCCTTTCCGCCCCGCGCCTACGCCAAGCACGGGACCTCGGTCGACACGGGCCTGCTGGTCATCGATCGTGGCGAGCCTGGCGCGCTGTCACCCGTGATCGCCGCCGAGGGCTTGGCGGACGCGGCCCTCGCGGCGGCCGCCGTCCCGGCTCGGCCGAGCGCGCAGCCGCGCCAGTTCCGGGCGGCGGCGAGCGTCGCCATCCTGGCCCCGCGGGCACGGGCCCTGGCGAGCCCCTCGAACAAGCTGGCTTTCCTCGCCACCACGGCGCCGGTCGCCTACGAGACCAAGCCGTGGTCGGGCGAAGGTCATGACGTCGGCCTCTATCAGGCCTACCAACTGGGCCGGGTCGCTTTCGCCCAAAGCCGCCCTCACCCCTCCCCCCTCGTGGAATCCGGACCCATGGCCTCGGTGGCCTCGCCGGCTCCGACCTATCGACCGGTCCTGCCCGCCAAGATCGCGGGCGAGGGCCTAATCTCGGACGCCCAGCTGGAGACGGTGATCTACGCCGGCGAGGCCCACGCCAATCTGTTGCCGGGCCGCTGGCGGCTGGGCGAAGCGCCGCATCAGGTGCTTTTGGTCGCCGACGACACAGCCGATGCGGTCAGCTTCCGGCGCGGCTTCTTTCTCGGCGACGGCACCGGCTGCGGCAAGGGCCGGCAGATCGCCGGCGTCATCGCCGATAATCTCGCCCAGGGCCGGACCCGGGCCGTGTGGCTGTCGAAGAACGACGCCCTCCTGGAAGACGCGCGGCGGGACTGGGGCGCGATCGGCGGCGCGGCCAGCGACCTCACCCCGCAATCGGCCTGGAAGCAGGCGGACGCCATCCGCCTCGATCGGGGGATCCTGTTCACCACCTACGCCACCTTGCGCCAGCCAGCGCGGGGGGACCGGCCGTCCCGCCTCGATCAGATCGTGGCTTGGCTCGGCGCTGACTTCGACGGGGTGATCGTCTTCGACGAGGCCCATGCGATGGCCAACGCCGCCGGTGGCGCCAAGGGCGCGCGTGGGCCGAAGAAGGCCTCTCAGCAAGGCATGGCGGGTCTGGCCTTGCAGAACCGCCTGCCCAACGCCCGCATCCTCTACGTCTCGGCGACCGGGGCGACGACGCCGGAGAACCTGGCCTACGCCGCCCGTCTGGGCCTGTGGGGCGGGCCGGATGCGCCGTTCCCGACGCGCGAGGCCTTCATGGACGCTGTGGAGACCGGCGGCGTGGCGGTCATGGAGCTGATCGCCCGGGAGCTGAAGGCCATGGGGCTCTACATCGCCCGCTCCCTCTCGTTCGATGGCGTCGAGTACGACGCCCTGAAGCATCCGCTGAGCGCCGACGACATCGGCATCTGGGACGCTTGGGCCGACGCCTACCAGCTGATCCACCACAACCTGCGCGCCGCGCTGGAGGCGGTCGGGGTCACCGAAGAGGGCAAGCCCAAGAGCGGCCAAGCGGCGTCCGCCGTGATGTCGGCCTTCGAGGGCTCCAAGCTGCGCTTCTTTGGCCACCTGTTGGCCGGCCTCAAGGCCCCCTCCCTCGTGGCCTCGATCCGAGACGATCTGGCGGCCGGACGCTCCGCCATCGTCCAGGTGGTCTCGACCAATGAGGCGGTGATGGAGCGTCGCCTGGCCGAGATCCCGCCGGAGGAATGGAACAACCTCGCTGTCGACCTGACCCCGAAAGACCAGGTGCTCGACTACCTGATGGGGGCCTTCCCGATCATGGCGATGGACGCGGTCGAGGATGAGGACGGCAATGTCACCATGGTGCCGGTGATGGTCGATGGCGCGCCTGTTGTCAGCCAGGCCGCCCTGCGCCTTCGCGACGAGCTGGTCACCCACCTGGCCTGCCTGCCGGCGGTGCCGTGCGTCTTGGATGCGGTGCTTGAGGCCTTGGGGACCGAGCAGGTCGCCGAGATCACCGGGCGCAGCCGCCGGGTGATCCGCCGAGATGGCCGCCGCGTGGTCGAGCGGCGCAGCGCCTCGGCCGCCAAGGCCGAGACCGACGCCTTCATGAGCGGCAAGAAGCGCGTCCTGGTGTTCTCCGACGCCGGCGGGACCGGGCGCAGCTATCACGCCGACCTGGGCGCGGCGAACCAGCAGCGGCGGGTCCACTACCTGGTCGAGCCGGGCTGGCGCGCGGATGCGGCGATCCAGGGCTTGGGGCGCTCGCACCGCACCAACCAGGCCATAGCCCCGCTGTTTCGGCCGGTGACCACGGACATCCACGGCGAGAAGCGGTTCCTGTCGACCATCGCGCGGCGGCTCGACAGCCTGGGCGCGCTGACCCGTGGCGAGCGCCGCACCGCCGGCAACGGCCTCTTCCGGCCCGAGGACAATCTCGAAAGCCCCTGGGCGCACCGGGCGCTGCAGGCCTTCTACATCGCCCTGCACTTCGGCACCGTGGAGGCGATGGACCGGGAGACCTTCGAGGCCAAGACCGGGCTGCGGCTGATCAACGGCGACGGCGAGCTGAAGAGTTCGGACGACATGCCGGCGATGAACACCTTCCTCAACCGGCTCCTGGCCTTGCGGATCGCCGACCAGAACAGCCTGTTTGCGGCGTTCGACGAGATCCTGGCCAGCATCCTGGAGCGGGCGGCGGCGTCCGGCGCGCTGGACCGGGGCATGGAGGACGTCGTCGCCGACGACCTCTCGGTGCTGGACGAGGAAATCATCCGCACCGATGCGGTGACCGGGGCTGAAACCCGCCTGCTCCGCGTTCAGGTGCGCACGTCCCGGTCCCTGCTGCGGGCCGAGGCGGCCCTGGCGGAGAGCGATCCGCAGGCGCGGGTGTTCGCCGTCAACAGCAAGTCCGGCCGCGCCGCCCTGGTCGTCCAGGGCCTGACCACGACCAATGATGACGACCGCCTGGTGCCGGCGGTGCGGCTGATCCGGCCAGAGAAGCGCAGCGTGGCCCCGCTCAAGGCCTATGAGGAATCGGCGTGGGAGGGGACGGACGAGGCGACCTGGCGCGCGGCCTGGGAGGCGGAGCTGGCGGTGGCCGACCCGTGGGTGACGCGCGAGCTTGTGCTGGTGACGGGGCTCTTGCTGCCGATCTGGAGCAGCCTGCCCGACAAGCGCACCTCGGTGCGCCGGCTCAAGGCGCCGGACGGCCGGCGCTGGCTGGGGCGCCTGCTGGACCCGGCGCAGGTCACCCCGCTGAAGATCGCCTTGGGTCTGACCGATACGGCCGGCGCGGTCGGCGATGGCGCCTCGGCCGCACGTCTGGTGCTGGCGGACGGCGCCTCCGTCGCCTTGAGCGGCGGGCTCTGGCTGCGGCGGGCCAAGGTGATGGACCGTCAGCGATTGGAGGTCGTGGGCGCGGCGGCCCAGCGCGCCAGCTTCACGGCGCTGGGCTGCTTCGTCGAGATCATCGCCTACACGCCGCGCGTCTTCGTGCCGACCGATCGCCCGGACGTGCTGAGCGCCATCCTTGAGCGCTGGCCGGCGCAGACCATCCTGCCCGCCGCGGCCTGACCGAGCAGGTTTGTGATCGAGAGCCGCCGGTGATGAGCCGGCGGCTCTTTCGCGTCGGCGGACCGACGGGCAAAGGGCTGGAGGAAGGGACGGAGCGGGCAAGCGCTCCGGGATTGGCCCGGGGGCGAACCCGAGGGTCCCATGTCCAACCCGCTCGATGATCTGATCTTAGACCTCATCGCCCGCATCGAGGCGGGCGTCCCGCCGTGGCGCCAAGCCTGGAAGGCCAGCGCTGATCCGAGGATGCCCTTGCGGTCGAACGGCGAAGCCTTCAGCGGCAGCAACGCCTGGCTGCTCGCCTTCGCCGGCGCGATGCGCGGCTATCGCTCGCCGTACTGGTTCACCTTCCGCCAGGCTCTGGCCATCGGTGCGCCCGTCGGCAAGGGTGAGAAGGCCTCGCCGGCCATCCTCTACAAGACGCGTGTGGTCGGTGAGCCCTCCGAAAGATCGGAGGTCGGCGCGGCCGATGACAGCGGCGACCCGCGGGTCTTGCGCTATCTGAAGACCTACAGCGTCTTCAACGCCGAGCAGCTGACGGACTGTCCGCGCGCCTTTCTCGACATCGTCGATCCTGACCCCGCCGCCCGAATCGCCGCGCGCAACGCGGTGCTGGATGCGATTCCGGCCCGGGTGGAGTTCGGAGGCGGCACGGCCTGCTATGTGCCGGCGCTGGACCTGATCCGCCTGCCGCACCCGCACGCCTTCGACACACGCGACGACTTCCTGGCGACCAAGGCGCATGAGCAGCTGCACTGGTCTGGCGCGGCGCACCGGCTGGATCGCACCTTCGGCAAACGCTTTGGCGACGAGGCCTACGCCTTCGAGGAGCTGGTCGCCGAAATCGGCGCGGCGGCGCTGGGTCTGCGCATCGGTCTTGCGCCGCAGCTGCTCGACAGCCACGCCGCCTATCTCGGCCATTGGGCGAAGATCCTGCGGCATCGGCCCACTGCGCTGCTGGAAGCCTCCGGTCATGCGCAGCGGGCCGTCGACTACCTGCTGGCGTTCAGCGCCCAGGGTGCGGTCACCGATCTGGCCGACTGACCTCCCTTCCCCCCACATCATTGCAAGGAGACCGCCATGGGCTGGCTCTACATGCGTTCGCTTGCGGGGTACGCGACCCCCGAAGGCCTATCTCGACGCCCAATTCACCTACGACCGCGACACCGGAAGCTCTCGTGTTCTGGCCTCAAGTTTGATTGGTCGGCGCACCTACTACGCCGCCGTCGAGTGGGTCACCGCCGCATCCGGCGAGCGGGAGGTCTGGGGCCTCGTCTGCCTGGTGCGCTACAACCCGCGCGACCGGGAGGGCCTTGTGTTCGGCTACAAGGACATGTCCGAGTCCATGGGGCCGTGCGAGTCCGAGTGTCCCGCGCGGATCCTCGATCTCCTGACCGCGACGCAGAACACATATGCCCTGGCCTGGCGGGAACGCTGCCGAGGCCGACTGTCGGATCGGGCGGCGCGGGCCGCCAAGCCGACGCCCAAGCCGGGTGATGTCGTGGTCCTGGCCGAACCGCTTCTGTTTCAGGACGGGCGGACCTTCTCCCGCTTCGAGGCGGTCGCCTGGCCAGGGCGCCGGCGCGGCGGTCTCGTCTATCGCAGCGAGCTGGGCGGGCTCTACCGCATCCCCAAGCTGAAGGACCGCGTCTACCTCATCGAGGGACGGACGGGGCGCTCCCGGGACTGAGCCCTGGGCGGAGGCAGACGTGGGCGCTGACGGGGTGTGAAGCCGTCGCGGCCAAGGGTCCTGCCGGCGGTCCTTGGGTCTTTTAAGTCCTCTGGCTCTTGAGACCTCGCCACCGTCCGGAGCCCCCCACAAGGGACGCTGCGCTCAAAGCCCTTGTGGGCGTCTCCAGCCGTCGGCACGGGGCGGTCGTCGAGCCGACGGGCTCAAAACCCCACGCCGACAAGGACCCCCATCATGGCCTCTGCTGCCTTCTCACCCCTCACCGGTCACTTGACCCACTTCGAAGCCCAGGCGCTCTCCCTGGACGATCCGCGGCCCCATCCTCACGAAGACGCCTTGCTCCAGCTTGGCCATGCCGTGTTGACCGAGACCCTCGATGTCTTTGGCGAGACCGCGCTCGAGGACTTCCAGACCATCATCTGCGAGACCCTGATCGGGGCGTTTCACTCGGCCGCCCAACGCATCGAGCGCGAGGCGGATCGGGCCAGGGACGAGCTCAACCGCTTGAGCCGCGACTTCGATGGCTCGGAGATCGCCGACACCGAGATGCAGGACGCCACCCGCAAGGCCCGCGCCGCCGATGTGGCCTGCCTGGCCTTGGAGTTCGTGCGCGACGCGGCCGCCGCGAGCTACACCACGGCGACCGGGGAGGTCTGGTCCCCCTGGAAGGGCCATGTGAAAGCCTCGCGTCTGACCGCCGCCCAGATCGAGGCGCGCGACGCCCTGCGCACCGCCAAAGCCCGCAAACATGCCGCCACCGACCCGGGCGCCGTCATCGTCGCCTTCCGGGCCGCCCCCCAGGCAGACACCGAGGACGACGCCCATCGCATCTTCGACGCCCTGAACTGGGCGCAGGCGCAGTGGCCGGACATGGCGCTGGCGACGACGGGCGCCAAGGGTGGCGAGAAGATCGCCATCAAGTGGGCCAAGCAGAAGGCCGTCACCCTGGTGCTGGCCAAGGCCGATTTCGACAGGAACGGTCGGGCTGCGCCGTTCCGGGCCAATGACGAGCTGATCGCGTTGGAGCCGGTCTGCGTCTTGACCCTGGCCAACACCTTGAACGGAACGCGAGCGGCGTCGCTGCAGCCCTTCGGGCCGGCCCTCAACCTCGGCCAGAAGGCGGCTGAACACGGCATTCGTCACCTGCCGGTGAAGGCGCGCGGCTGACATCGCTGGGCGTGGCGGCTCGCGCCGTCACGCCCTTTTTGTCTGTTGGCGATGTGTGGACAGCGGCCGAGCCCTCTTGCGGGATCACAAATGTTCTACATATGTTCTCGACCTCGTCCCTGCCCTCGTGTCGGCAGGCTTTCGAGGTCTCATGCGTCCCGTTGTCATTGGTCTTCCCCTGCCCCTCCCCCTCGTGGGCTTTCGGATCTGCTGCGGATTTCCAAGCCCGGCCGACGACTGGATCGAAGACGCCATCGATGTCAGTCGCCTGGTGGTCACCAACCCCGCCGCCACCTTCCTGTGGCGGGCGTCGGGGGACTGCATGACACCGACCGTCCTGGACGGTGATTATCTGGTCTGCGATCGCTCGCTGGCCCCGGTCTCGGGCGACGTGGTGGTCGCCGTCGTCGACGGCGAGCCGACCGTCAAGCGCCTGACCTATGTCGCTGGACGGCCAAGCCTTAGTCACGACAACCCGCGCGCCTTGCCTTTTGCGCCCGATCCGCTGAGCGAGATCAGCATCTGGGGCGTGGTCGCCTGGTCGCTTCGCGCGCATCGGCCGTCCCGATGACGCCAGTGATCGCCCTGAGCGACGGCAACTGCTTCTACGTCTCGTGCGAGCGGGTCTTCGATCCGCGCCTGGAAGGACGGCCAACCGTGGTGCTGTCGTCCAATGACGGCAACATCATCGCCCGCAGCCCCGAGGCCAAGGCGATCGGCCTGAAGATGGGCGATCCCTACTTCAAGGTCCGCGAGCTTTGCGCCCGCGAGCAGGTCGCCGCCCTGTCCTCGAACTATGTGCTCTATGGCGACATGAGCCGGCGCGTGAACGCCGTTTATGAGCGGTTCGCGCGCGAGGTCGTCGTCTACAGCATCGATGAGAGCTTCCTAGATTTTACAGGGCTTGCCGATCCGGTCGCTCACGCCCGCGCCTTGCGCGCGACCGTCCGCCAGTGGACCGGGATCCCGACCTGTGTCGGGCTTGGTCCTACCAAGACCCTGGCCAAGGTGGCCAACCACCTGGCCAAGCGCACGCCGGCGCTGGACGGCGTTTGCGACCTGAGCGACCCGCAGATGCGCGCCGCCGCCCTGGACGATCTGCCCGTTGGCGATGTCTGGGGCGTAGGCCCGGCCTATGCCGCGCGGCTCACCGCCATGGGGGTGACGACGGCCGGCCAACTGCGCGACCTCGATCCGCGGCAGGTCCGCGCCATGCTCAGTGTCGTCGGCGAGCGCTTGGTGCTGGAGTTGCGCGCCCAAACCTGCCTGTCGTGGGACGAGGTTCCGGCGGGCCGCAAGGGGTGTGCGGTGACCCGAAGCTTTGGCCAGCCGATCACGGACTTAGACGACTTGCTGCAGGCGGTCGCGAGCTTTGCCAGTCGCGTGGGTGAGAAGTTGCGCCGCAATGGGGTGGTCGCCCCGCGCCTGTCGGTGTTCATGCACACCAATCCCTTCGGCGCCGGGCCGCATCATAGCGCCAGTGGCGCCGTGACCTTCCTTGAGGCCACGGCCGACAGCACCGAGCTCGTCGCCGGCGCCCGGCAGGCGGCGCGCCAGGCCTGGCGGGATGGGTATCGCTACAGCAAGGCCGGCGTCGTCTGCGAGGGCCTGGTTCCCGCCGGGCAGATGCAGGCGAGCCTGCTGTCGGCAAGGGATTCTGCGCGTTCAGAGCGGCTGATGGCGGCGCTTGACGCCTCTAACCGCCGTTTTGGGCGGGGCAGCGTGGTGATCGGGGCGACGACGGGCCGGACCCGATGGACGCAGAAGGCTGAGTGGCGGACACCGCGCTACACCACGCGCCTGGACGAGGTGCCGGTCGCCCGGGCCTAGGGCGCTCCAACACCGAATATCGGACGCCTCGAGGGGGGTCTGATCCCCTGACCTCACCGCAACATCGAAGGTCGTCTCCCGGATGGAGGCCGCCGAAGCGAGCTCGTCCGCGATCCAGCTCACGACCCTAGGGCGGGCCGGTTAGGGGCCAAGGCGACCTCGCCGAAGGCGAGGCGGGGCCGACGGACCCTCACGGCCTTCGCTGCGCTGCAGGCCGGTTTCCATCGGCCCCGACCCTGTCCCCTGCCCTACTCCCCGCCCTTCCCGGTCGCGAGATCGCGGGAACGAGCCCGCCGATCCGGCAGCAAAGCGGGAGACGACGATGACGACGATGGCGATGGCGCAAGCGGTTTTCCAACACGCCCACGACTTCTATGACACCGGCAGCTGGTATGTGGTCGCCGAGTGTTGGGACGTCCTGGCGATCGCCGAAGAGCTGGACCGTCAGGAAGAGCGCAGCGCCACGCCGTTCGAGCTCGAAGCGGCGGCCATCGCCCACTTCCACACCCTGCTGCACGACACTCGCAAGACCCGCCACTGACGGGGGACCGCGCGGCGCTCAAGGCG
>NZ_JAYRZM010000009.1:0-42582 GCF_041916435.1 Phenylobacterium sp.
CGAAACAGTCGGGGAGGTTTTCGCCCTTGTCGCGTCAATATGATCCGCGTGAAAACGAGAAGACGGTCTTTCAGGCCCTGCTCGACGCCCGCGCCAAGTACGGCGCCAAGAAGCCGATCCTCGAAGACCAGGACCGCAATCCCTTAAGCTACACCGATCTGGTCCGGGCCGCGTTCGCACTCGGCCGCAAGATCGCGGCCTTCACCAAGCGGGGCGAACGGGTGGGCGTCATGCTGCCGGCCAGCGCCGGCGCGGTGGTGACCTTCTTCGCCCTGCACGCCTTCGGCCGTGTGCCGACCATGCTGAACTTCACGGCGGGCATCCGGAACCTGAAGGGCGCCTGCGAACTGGCCGGGGTGAAGCACGTGCTCACCGCCAACAAGTTCATCGAGCAGGGCCAGCTGCACGACCTGGTCGACGCTCTCGAGAGCATCTCCAAGGTCGTCTATCTTGAGGACGTCCGCGAGAAGGTCGGCTTGTCCGACAAGGTGTTCGCCGCCGCCGCCGCCGCCATGCCCGGACCGTTCGTCACGGCGACCAAGCCCAGCGATCCCGGGGTGATTCTCTTTACCTCCGGCAGCTTCGGCGTGCCCAAGGGAGTGGTGCTGACCCAGGAGAACCTGGTCGCCAACGTCAACCAGATCGCGGCCCACATCGACCTCGATCCCGACTGGGTGATGTTCAACCCACTGCCGACCTTCCACTGCTTCGGCCTGACCGGCGGCGTGCTGCTGCCGATCCTGACTGGCATGAAGGCCTTCGAGTATCCCTCGCCGCTGCACGTGAAGATGATCCCGCCGCTGCTGAAGGACTCGAAAGCGTCCATCCTGCTGGCCACCGACACCTTCGTGAACCAGTACGCCCGGGTGGCCGAGAAGGACGAGATGTCCGGCCTGAAGTTCATCGTCTGCGGCGCTGAAAAGGTTCGGGAAGAGACCCACACCCTGATCAACGACAAGTTCGGCGGCGTGCCGGTCCTGGAAGGCTATGGCGCGACCGAAGCCGCCCCCGTGATCGCGGTCAACAAGCCCACCGACAACCGTCGCGGCACCGTCGGCGGCCTGCTGCCCGGCATGGAGACCCGCCTGGATTCGGTGGAAGGCATTCCCGACGGCGGCCGGCTCTATGTGCGCGGGCCGAACGTCATGGCTGGCTACCTCAATCCGGATGGCTCGGTGGAGGCCCCGACCGACGGCTGGCACGACACCGGCGACGTCGTCGACGTCACCAAGGATCACTGGATCAAGATCCTCGGCCGGGTGAAGCGCTTCGCCAAGGTGGGCGGCGAGATGGTGTCGCTCACCGCCGCCGAAGACCTGGCCTCGGCCGTCTGGCCCGACAACCGCCATGCGGTGATCGCCATGCCGGATCCGAAGAAGGGTGAGCGCCTGATCCTGGTCACCGACCGTATCGACGCTGACGCCAGCCCGCTGGTCGCCTACGCCCAGTCGATCGGCGCGCCGGAACTGGCCGTGCCGCGCAAGATCATCAAGGTGGCCGAGATCCCGGTGCTGGGCACTGGCAAGACCGACTATGTCGCCATCCAACGCACGGTCGAGGCCGACAGCCGCCGCGCCGCCTAGTTCGGCGGGCGGCGTACGCCGTCAGACGTGAAGTACGAGGCCGAACGCGTCCAGCGAAGCCTCGTGCATGGCCTCACTCATGGTCGGGTGCGGGAAGACCGTGGCGTGCAGCTCGGCTTCGGTGGCCTCCAGGGTGATGGCCACGGTGAACCCCTGGATCATCTCCGTGACCTCGGCGCCGACCATGTGCGCCCCGATCAGGGCGCCGGTCTTGGCGTCGAACACCGTCTTGACGAAGCCCTCGGTCTCGCCCGCCGCAATGGCCTTGCCGTTCACCCGGAACGGGAAGCGGCCGACCTTGACGGCGATACCCTTCTCCTTGGCGGCGGCCTCGGTCAGGCCCACCGACGCGATCTGCGGCGTCGAATAGGTGCAGCCCGGGATCGGAGAATTCAGGTTGGACGACGGGACGCCGGCGATGTGCTCGATGCAGTGCACGCCCTCGTGGCTCGCCTTGTGCGCCAGCCAGGGCGCGCCGGCCACGTCACCGATGGCGTAGAGGCCGGGCACGCCGGTCGCGCCATGGCCGTCGGTCACCACGTGGGTGCGGTCAATCTTCACGCCCAGGGCTTCGAGCCCCAGGTTCTCGACATTGCCCACGATCCCGACCGCCACGATCGCCACCTCGGCGTCCAGGCTCTCGGCCTTGCCCGCGACCTCGATCTCGACGGAGACGCCGGCCTTCAGCTTGGACAGCTTCTTGACGCTGGCGCCCGCGCGGAACTTCAGGCCGCGCTTCTCATAGGCCTTCTGGGCGGCCTTGGAGACCTCTTCGTCCTCCACCGGCAAGATGCGCGGCAGGGCCTCGATCACCGTCACGTCGGCGCCGAGCGCCCGGTAGAAGCTGGCGAACTCGATGCCGATGGCGCCAGAGCCGATGACGATCAGCGACTTGGGGCAGGCCTTGGGGGTCAGGGCCTCGCGGTATGTCCAGACCCGCTCGCCGTCCGGCTCCAGGCCGATGGCGGGGATGGTGCGGGCGCGGGCGCCCGTCGCCAGGATCACGTGCTTGGCCTGCACCGTGCGCGAGCCGCCGGCTTTCAGGGCCATCACGACCTTGGGCGCCGGCGAGCCCTTCTCCAGCTTCGCCGTCCCTTCGATGACCTCGATCTTGTGCTTCTTCATCAGGAAGCCGACGCCAGAATTCAGCTGGGCCGCGACCTTGCGCGACCGCTGCACCACGCCGGCGAAGTCGAAGCTCGCCTTCTCGACCTTCAGGCCATAGTCGCCCAAGTGGCCGAGTTGTTCGTAGACCTCGCCGGACTTGAGCAGGGCCTTGGTCGGGATGCAGCCCCAGTTCAGGCAGATCCCGCCGAGGTTCTCGCGCTCAACGATGGCGACCTTCATGCCGAGTTGGCTGGCGCGGATGGCGGTCACATAGCCGCCAGGGCCCGAGCCGATGATGATGACGTCGAAATCCATCTTCGGCTCCTCAGGCGATCATCGTGATGGGGTCTTCGATCAGCGTCTTGAACGCCTGCAGCCAGCGGGCCCCGACCGCGCCGTCCACAACACGGTGATCGCAGGTCAGGGTGACGGTCATCACCGTGGCCACGGCCAGCTGGCCGCCTCTGACCACGGGCCGTTGCTCGCCCGCGCCCACCGACAGGATGCAGCCCTGCGGCTCGTTGATGATCGAGGCGAAGGCCTTGATGCCGAACATGCCGAGGTTCGAGATCGAGAACGTCCCGCCCTGGAACTCGTCGGGCTTCAGCTTGCGGCTGCGGGCCCGTTCGGCCAGGTCCTTGGCCTCCAGCGCGATCTGGGCCAGGCCCTTGGTCTCCGCCGAGCGGATAATCGGGGTGATCAGCCCGCCCTCGATGGCCACCGCCATGGCGATGTCCGCATGGTGGTGCATGGCGATGCCTTCCGGCGAATAGGACGCGTTGGCCTCCGGCACCTGCTTGAGCGCGATGGCCGCAGCCTTAATCACCAGGTCGTTGACGCTGACCTTCACGCCCCGCTTCTCCAGCATGGCGTTGATCTTGGCCCGGCCGGCCAGCAGGGCGTCGATTTCCAGGTCGATGGTCAGGGGGAAGTGCGGCACGTCGCGGAAGCTGTCGCTCATCCGCCGGGCGACGGTCTTCTTCATACCGTCCAGCGGGATCAGGTCGTAGGTCCCGTCCGGAATGCCCATCTGGGCCAGGGACTGGACCGGACGGCTGACCGGTGCGGGCGCCGCGCCCTTGGCGGCCGGGGCCGCCGCAGGGCGTGCTGCGCCCGGCTGGGCGGCGTCCACGTCACGCTTGATGATCCGCCCATGCGGCCCCGAGCCCTGAATGGTCGACAGGTCGAGGTTCTTCTGCACCGCGATCCGTCGCGCCAGGGGCGAGGCGAACACACGGTCGCCGGACTTCGCCACCGGGGCGGCAGGCGCCACGACGGGCGCTGGCGCCTCGACCTTGGCCGGCGCAGGCTGCTCGGCCTTGGCCGGGGTGGCGGCGGGCCCAGGCGCAGCAGCCTCCCCCTCCCCGCTCAGCCGCGCGATCGGGGTGTTGACCTTCACGCCCTCCGTGCCTTCCGGCACCAGGACCAGTTCGACCACGCCCTCGTCGACGGCCTCCACCTCCATGGTGGCCTTGTCCGTCTCGATCTCGGCGATCACGTCGCCCGAGCGAACCTTGTCGCCAGGCTTCACATGCCACTTCGCAAGCGTGCCCTCCTCCATGGTGGGCGACAGGGCGGGCATCAGAATATCAATGGGCATCTCGGCGCCTCACGCGCGGGGGATGATTTGGGCTGGCAGCCGGCTCACGACGGCTCCAGGGACAGGTGGGCGAGCTGGTCGGCGTTGGCTTCCCAGTTCTGGCCGTCGAAGGCGGTCAGATCGAGCTTCACCGCCTCGTCCAGGCAACGGGCGTTGACCGACCAGCCATCCGGGTTCGACCGGGGCCGGTAGAAGCCCTTGATCCCGCACTCGGCGCAGAACAGGTGCTTCGCCACCCGGGTGTTGAAGGTGTACTCAACCAGCCGCTCCGCGCCCTTGGTCAGGCGGAAGCGGCTCTCCGGCACGATCAGGTGGATGAAGCCGGTCTTGGCGCACATGGAGCAGTTGCAGGTCTGCGCAGGCGCGACCTCCGGCAGGGCCACCTCGAACCGGACACCGCCGCAATGGCAGCCCCCGGCGTGCCAGGTGAAGCCGTCCTCGCTCACTTGTAGGCCACGGCCTTGGCCGCCTTCACGATCTTGTCGACTGACGGCAGGGAGAGGGCTTCGAGGTTCGCGGCGTAGGGCAGCGGCACATCCTCCTGGCAGACCCGCGCGGGCGGGGCGTCCAGATAGTCGAAGGCGTGCTCAAGAACCCGCGCGATGACTTCGGCGCCGACGCCCATCGGACCCCAGCCCTCCTCGACCGTCACCAGCCGGTTGGTCTTCTTCACGCTCTCGACGATGGTCTCGTGGTCGAGCGGGCGCAGGGTGCGCAGGTCGATGACCTCGGCCTCGATGCCTGCGCCAGCCAGCTCCTCAGCCGCCTGCAGGGCCAGGCCCACCATGCGCGAGTGGGCGGTGATGGTGACGTCGGTCCCTTCGCGACGGACGCGGGCCTTGCCGATCGGCACGACCCAGTCGACCCCTTCCGGAATCTCGAACTCCTGGCCGTACATCATCTCGTGCTCGAGGAAGACGACGGGGTTCGGATCACGGATCGCAGCCTTCAGCAGGCCCTTGGCGTCGGCGGCGTCATAGGGCGCCACGACCTTCAGGCCGGGAACCTGAGCGTACCAGGCCGAATAGTCCTGGCTGTGCTGCGCCCCGACCCGCGCCGCGGCGCCGTTCGGGCCACGGAACACGATGGACGCCTTGATCTGACCGCCGGACATGTAGAGCGTCTTAGCGGCCGAGTTGATGATGTGGTCGATGGCCTGCATCGCGAAGTTCCAGGTCATGAACTCCACGATGGGCTTCAGGCCGGCCATGGCCGCGCCGACGCCCAGGCCCGCGAACCCGTGCTCGGTGATCGGGGTGTCGATCACCCGGCGGTCGCCAAACTCCTGCAGCAGGTCGCGGCTGACCTTGTAGGCGCCCTGGTACTGGGCGACTTCCTCGCCCATCAGGAACACCGCGTCGTCGCGACGCATCTCCTCGGCCATGGCGTCGCGCAGGGCGTCGCGGATGGTGATCTTGACCATCTTGGCGTCGGCCGGAAGTTCCGGATCGCGCAGCTCAGTCTTGGCCGGGACCGGCGTCGCCGCCTCGCCTTCGGGCTGCGGCTGGGCGGCTTCGGGCGGCTGCTTCTCAGGCTCGCCGGAAGAGGTGGGCGGAGGCGGCGGCGAGGCCGTAGCGCTGCCGCCGGACAGGCGGGCGATGGGCGTATTGACCTTCACCTCCTCGGTCCCTTCCGGAACCAGGATTTCCTCGATCACGCCCTCATCGACGGCTTCGACCTCCATGGTCGCCTTGTCGGTCTCGATCTCGGCGATCACGTCGCCGCTGCGCACAGTGTCGCCCTTCTTCACGTGCCATTTGGCCAGGGTGCCCTCTTCCATGGTGGGCGACAGGGCGGGCATCAGGACGTCGGTCACTGGGCGGCCTCCAGATAGACGTCGGTGTAGAGTTCGGACGGTTCGGGCTCCGGGGAGGTGCGGGCGAACTCGGCGGCGTCGGCGACAATGCGCTTCACCTCGGCGTCGATGGCCTTCAGCGCGGCCTCGTCGGCCCAACCGTTCTTCTCCAGCAGCTCCTGCAGGTGGTCGATGGGGTCACGGGTCTTGCGGACCTCGTCGACCTCCTCCCGCGTCCGGTACTTCGCCGGGTCGCTCATGGAGTGGCCACGATAGCGGTAGGTCTTCATTTCCAGGATGTAGGGGCCCTGGCCGGAGCGCGCATGCTCGGCGGCGCGGGCCGCAGCGTCGCGGACGGCCAGCACGTCCATGCCGTCAACCTCTTCGCCGGGGATCCTGAAGGACTGGCCGCGCTTGTAGAGGTGGGTCTCCGACGAGGCGCGCTCGATGGAGGTGCCCATGGCGTACTGGTTGTTCTCGATCACATAGACGATCGGCAGCGACCAGAGCTCGGCCATGTTGAAGCTCTCATAGACCTGGCCCTGGTTGGCCGCGCCGTCGCCGAAATAGGCGAAGGCGACCTTGCCGTTAGCCCGGTACTTGTTGGCCAGCGCCAGGCCGGTGCCGAGGCTGACCTGGGCGCCCACGATCCCGTGGCCGCCGTAGAAGTCCGCCGCCGTCGAGAACATGTGCATCGACCCGCCCTTGCCCTTGGACGAACCGCCGGCCCGGCCGGTCAGCTCGGCCATGACTTCCTTGGGGTCCATGCCGCAGGCCAGCATGTGGCCGTGGTCGCGATAGCCGGTGATCACCTGGTCGCCCGGCGTCTTGATGGCCTGGACGCCGACGGCGATGGCCTCTTGGCCGATATAGAGGTGGCAGAAGCCGCCAATCAGGCCCATGCCGTACAGCTGGCCGGAGCGCTCCTCGAAGCGGCGGATCATCAGCATGTCGCGATAGAAGGAAAGCAGGGTGTCCTTGTCCATGCCGCCTTCTACCCCACCATTGACACCGGTGTCATTCTTCTTCCGCTTCACAGCCGAGCCGGATTGCCCACGCGCCATGCGTTTCTCCGTGGAATGCGCCACCGCGGTCTCGTCTCCGCGTCAAAACCAAGGTTCTCCCCAAGGAGGTGTCCGTAGGGGAATACGAATCCAATCCTAGGGCTTCGTCCGGATCACATAATCCCTGGGATCGGCGAAACCTAGCAGGGAACGCGCTCGCTCCTCCAGAAGGTCCGCTGAAAGGCTGGAATCGCGCAACAGCCGCGCGCGAGCCTCAAGGTCTTGTCTCTGGACACGCAGCTTGTCGAGTTCCTGCATCTTCGCCGCCAAGGTGGCGTCGCGCTGGTTCGAGGACAAGAGGCCGCGCTCGCCGGTCAGGGCGTGGAAAGAGAAATAGAAGATCAGGAACGCCAGGGCCGCGGTCGGCAGGTAGGGGCGAATTCGGGCGAGCACGGCGCTGGAATCACTTTGGATTTCGAGAGCGCCAGTCTCGCCCGATATGCTTAACTTTGGTTTACAGCCGCCCTAGAGGCGCTTCAGGGCCTTGCGGCCGAGATAGATGGCCTGGTCGCCCAGCTCTTCCTCGATGCGCAGCAGCTGGTTGTACTTGGCGGTCCGGTCCGAACGGGCCAGCGAGCCGGTCTTGATCTGACCGCAGTTGGTGGCGACGGCCAGGTCGGCGATGGTGGAGTCCTCGGTCTCGCCCGAGCGGTGGCTCATCACGGCGGTGTAGCCGGCGCGATGGGCCATATCGACCGCATCCATGGTCTCGGACAGGGTGCCGATCTGGTTGACCTTCACCAGGATTGAGTTGGCCAGGCCCTTGTCGATGCCGACGGACAGGCGCGCCGGGTTGGTGACGAACAGGTCGTCGCCGACCAGCTGGACCTTGCCGCCCAGCTTATCGGTCAGGATCTTCCAGCCTTCGAAGTCGTCCTCGGCGCAGCCGTCCTCGATGGTGACGATGGGGAACTTGGCGACCAAGCCAGCCAGATAGTCGACCATGGCGCCGGGCTCGAGGGTCTTGCCCTCCCCGTCCATGACGTACTTGCCGCCCTTGAAGAACTCGGTGGAGGCCACGTCCAGGCCGAGCTGGAAGTCGTCGCCGGCCTTGTAGCCCGCCGCTTCACCGGCCTTCACGATGAAAGCCAGGGCGTCTTCGGCCGTGGCGATGTTGGGGGCGAAGCCGCCTTCGTCGCCAACATTGGTGTTGTGGCCGGCGGCCTTCAGGGCGGCCTTCAGGCCGTGGAAGATCTCGGCGCCCATGCGCAGGCCTTCAGCGAAGGTGGCCGCGCCGGTCGGCAGGATCATGAATTCCTGGATGTCGATCGGATTGTCGGCGTGGGCGCCGCCATTGATGATGTTCATCATCGGCACCGGCAGCACGCGGGCGCCGACGCCGCCGACGTACTTGTAGAGCGGCAGGTTGGCGCTGCCCGCCGCGGCCTTGGCCACCGCCAGGCTGACGCCCAGGATCGCATTAGCGCCCAGCCGCGACTTGTTCGGCGTGCCGTCCAGCTCGATCAGCACCTGGTCGATCCGGCGCTGGTCCTCGGCCTCAAATCCCGACAGGGCGTCATAGATCTCGCCGTTGACGGCTTCGACCGCCTGCAGCACGCCCTTGCCAAGGTAACGGGACTTGTCGCCGTCGCGCTTTTCCACCGCCTCGTGGGCGCCGGTCGAAGCACCCGACGGCACCGCCGCGCGGCCCATGGAGCCGTCTTCCAGAACCACGTCCACCTCGACCGTCGGGTTGCCCCGGCTGTCCAGGATCTCACGGGCGGTGATGTCGACGATCTCGGTCACGGTGGCCTCCGGCGGCTCATCAATTTTCGGTGCGCAGCCCATACAAAGCTTCGAGCCCCCAAGCAATCGCAACCGCCTGTCCCGCCTTGACTTCCGTCACGGCTCGGGGCGCTGGATCGCCGCACATCAGGGAGGAAATCATGCTGCTCGTGGACATCAAGGACGGGGTCGCCCTCGTCACCCTCAACCGGCCTGAGGCCATGAACGCCCTCTCGCGGGCCCTGCGCGCCGAGCTGCCCAAGGCCCTGGCCGCCCTGGACGCCAACCCCGAGGTCAAGGTGATCGTGCTCACCGGCGCCGGCGACCGCGCCTTCACCGCTGGCCTCGACCTGAAGGAACTGGGCAGCGATCCGGAGGGCCTGAAGGCCGCGAACTCCACGGAGCCCTCGGACAGCCCGGCCTGGGCCGTGATCGCCTGCAAGAAGCCGGTGATCGGGGCGATCAACGGTGTGGCCATCACCGGCGGCTTCGAGCTGGCGCTGGCCTGCGACGTGCTGATCTGCTCGACCCGCGCCCGGTTCGCCGACACCCACGCCCGCGTGGGCATCACGCCGGGCTGGGGCCTATCCCAGAAGCTGTCGCGGACCATCGGCCCCTATCGCGCCAAGGAGCTGTCCCTGAGCGGCAACTTCCTGGACGCCCAGACCGCCTATGACTGGGGTCTGGCCAACCGCGTGGTCGAACCCGACCAGCTGCTGCCCACCGCCCTGAAGCTGGCCGCCGACATGGCCCAGGTCGAGACCGACATGCTCATCACCTACAAGGCCATGATCGACGACGGCTACGAGACCACCCTGCGCGAGGGCCTTGAGCTGGAGCAGAGCGTCAGCCGCGCCCACAACGCCCATGTCACGCCCGAGGGCGTCGAGGCCCGCCGCCAGGGCGTGCTGGCCCGGGGCCGCAGCCAGTAGGGCTACAAACGCAAAGCCACCCGCCCCGGAGGTCCGGAGCGGGTGGCTTCAAAGCTCATACTCACCCGGCCGCGCGCAGCGGCCAGAGAAAGACGACTAGTCTTCCTTCGGGGTGATGACCTGGCGGCCCTTATACATGCCGGTCTTCAGGTCGATGTGGTGCGGGCGCTTCAGCTCGCCGGTTTCCTTGTCCTCGACAAAGGAATTGGCGCCGAGGGCGTGGTGCGAACGACGCATGTTGCGACGCGACGGGGAAACTTTGCGCTTAGGAACGGCCACGGGAGAATCTCTCAGGCGTGTAAATGGGAGCGGCGGCCGCACGGGGCCGCCGACGTGAGCGGGGGTGTATGCATGAAAGCCCACGCGGTTTCAAGGGTCACAATAGGCGGAATTCCCAACCGGTTCAGCATCAACATGGACGAATGGGGTTTGGGCCCTGGCGCAACCGCCTGAAAATCGGCGTCAGTGTCCACCAGTCCGCGCGCATCGAGACTGTCGGCCAATCTGATTCGGCCTAGGCGAGCTTCGCGCCTGCCGCGGTGGCCGCGTCGCAGGCCTCGCCCAGCCCCACGGCGTCCAGCAGCATCATGCCGTCGATCGCCGCCAGCAGCAGGGCGGCCAGCTCCCGTCCGTCCTGGCCAGGCGGCGGCTCGAGGTGGCCTTCCACCCACGCCAGAAAGCCCACGGCCACGGCGCCGCTGACCGCCAGATGCGGCTGGACTCCCCGCGTGGCGCCGGCCGCCAGCTCGACCCACAGGCTCATGAAGGGCGCAAGATCCGGGCCTCTCAGACCCTGTCGCAGGGCGACCAGCAGCTGACCGAAGGGCAGGCGCACGCCCGGCGCCAGGGCCGCGTCCATCCGGGCCATCATGCGGTCTGCGATGTGGGTCAGGACCGCCGTCAGCAGCCCATCCTTGGTCTCGAAATAGTAGACGAGCATCCGGTCGCTGGTGCCAGCCGAGGCGGCCAGGGCCTTCAGGCTGGAGCCGGCCAGGCCATTGGCCAGCACATGGTCTGCCAGCACGTCGAGGGTCGCCAGGCGGCGGTCGTCACGCGGGGTCATCAGATACTTGTAGCGCGCGCTACACTCCGGGCATATGTAGTGAACACTACAAGATTCGAGCCGGCCGGCTCGCTGGAGGACCGATAGCATGCTTTCAAGCTTCTGGAGCCGCTGGCTCCTCGTCGTGACCCTCGCGATCACCGCCCTGGGCGGGGTGCTCGCCTGCGCCGCCGTTCCGGGGCTCGAAGGCCCGACCCTGGCCCTCCTGGCTCTCATGCACGGCCAGACGCAGCTGGACGAGACCTTGCGCTTCGCCATTGGCCTGATGGGCGCCGTGACCTTCGGCTGGGGCCTCACCCTGATGACGATTGTCCGCGCCGCCGTCGCTCACCCCGACCTCGGCCCGGCCTTGTGGCGTCCTGTCACGGCCAGCCTTGCCCTGTGGTGGCTGGTGGACAGCGCGATCTCGGTCTCCACCGGCTTCGCCCTCAACGCCGCCAGCAACACCCTGCTGCTGGCCTCCTGGATCCTGCCCCTGCAGGCCAGCGGCCTGCTGCGCCGCCCCGCCTGAAAGGACGCCGACATGACTGAAGTCACTGGCCCGATGGCCACCATCGCAGCCTTCCTCAAAGCCGCCGGCGAGAAGGACTGGGACACCGCCCTGCCCTTCATCAGCGACGACTGCGAGTACGTGAACATGCCCATGAGCCGGGTGAAGGGGCCCGCCGGCGTGCGCGCCGTGCTCGAGCCCTTCTTCGCCCCCACCATCGAGAACGACCTGAAGGTGCTGCAGGCCATCATCCAGGACGACTGGGTGTTCACCGAGCGGCTGGACCGTCACCGCCTGCCGGACAAGTGGGTCGAGCTGCCGGTCGCGGGCGTCTTTCAGGTGCGTGACGGCAAGATCACCGCCTGGCGCGAGTACTTCGATCTGGCGACCATCATGAAGGACTGGCCGGCCGCCTAGGCGCTTTTTTATGGAGCGCGTGATGGCCGCCGAAACCGGCAACCACTTCCGGCTATCACGCGCTAGTTCTTCTTCACGAACTCGGCGCGCAGCACGAGGCCCTTGATGCCCTCGTAGCGGCAGTCGATTTCCTGGGGATCGCCAGTCAGCCGGATGGAACGGATCACCGTGCCGCGCTTCAGGGTCTGGCCGGCGCCCTTGACCTTCAGGTCCTTGACCAGGACCACGCTGTCGCCGTCGGCCAGCAGGTTGCCGACGGAGTCGCGGACCTCGACCTCGGTCGGGCCGGCGCGCGCGGCGAGCTCGCTGGCCGCCACCCATTCACCGGTCGCCTCGTCATAGACGAACTCGTCTTCGCCGCTCATGCGCCACACCCCTGTTGTCCCGGCGCAGGGCTAGCCCCTCGCCGGCCGGATAGCCACCCTTCCCTGCGAAATTGTCAGGGTCGAGGTATGCGCTTCGGCGCAACGCCGTCCCAAGCCAGACGGGGCAGGGTCTTCACCCGCGCCTCGTCAGCCGCCGGCAGATGCACGCGGGTCCAACCTTTGCGGCCCCAGTATCCCGGGATCGCCTCGATCACGCCGTCCTCCAGCAGGTTATGCTGGTCTTCCGCCGCCAATCTGACGACCGCGGCCTCCTCGCTGAGCGTGCAGAAAATCTTCTTGCCGACCAAGAAGGCCGGCTTGCCGTGGTCATCCCCCTCCTGGGTTTCGGGCAGGAGCAGGGCCAGGTGGCGGAGGTTGTCTGGGGTCACCATGCTCAAGGTCTAGCAGATGGCGCGCGGCTTGGCCTCCCAAGCGGCGCCCGTGGCATGATGCCATCCAGATTCCCAGGAGCACCGCCATGACCGTCCACCCCGCCCTCTCATCCGGAAATGTCGCGGTGATCACCGGCGGCGCCAGCGGCATTGGTCTGGCCGCCGCCAAGCGCTTCGCCGCCCTGGGCCTCAGGGTCTGCATCGCCGACGCCAATCCGGACGCTCTGGACAAGGCCGGCGCCGAACTTGGCGATGCAGGCCTGGCGGTGCGGGTCGATGTCTCGGACCGCGGCTCGGTGGAGGCCCTGGCGGACCGCGTGGCCGCCGAACTCGGCGCGGTCTCGGTGCTGATGAATAACGCCGGTGTCGGCGGCGGGGGCGACGCCCTGTCCAACCCCGACGGCTGGTTGCGGGTGCTGGGCGTGAACCTGATGGGGATCGTGAATGGAACCCAGGTGTTCGGCCCGGCCATGGCCGAGGGCGGCGCGCCCGGCCTGATCATCAACACCGGCTCCAAGCAAGGGGTCACCTGCCCGCCCGGCGACACCGCCTACAATGTCTCCAAGGCCGGGGTGAAGGCCCTGACCGAGGGCCTAGCCCACACCCTGCGCAACCGCCCCGGCTGTCAGGTCAGCGCCCACCTGCTCATCCCCGGCTTCACCTATACCGGCATGATCGCAGCCCGCGTTCCGCAACAGCCGCCGGGCGCCTGTACGCCGGACCAGGTGGTGGACCGCCTGCTGGAGGGGATCGCCCGGGGCGAGTTCTACATCTGGTGCGAGGACAACGAGACCCCGCGGGCGCTGGACGAGAAGCGGGTGCTCTGGAACGCCCACGACATCGTCGAGAACCGTCCGGCCCTCTCCCGCTGGCATCCTGACTGGAAGGACCGGTTCGAGGCCTTCGTGAAGGGGTAGTCCCCTCACCCTAGCCCTCTCCCCCAAGGGGGGCGAGGGAACGCGCCCTCCCTCTCCCCGCTCGGGCGGGAAGAGGGTCGGGGTGAGGGGCTAGGCCATGTCTGGCGGGGAAACAGTGTCAAACGCTGGCCTGTGCCGCAGTCGCTCCATGTAGGCCGTAAGGTTCGGCGCCGGCGGATGACTGATCGGCGTCGAACGCCAACGATGGACGCTGAGACCGAGAACAATGTCGGCCAGGGTGAAGCTGTCACCCGCCGCAAAGGGCCGCCCAGACAGTTCGCGCTCCAGCACCAACATCAGCCTGTTCCAGCGCTCGGCGCTGGCGGCGATGGCGTCCTCGCGTCCCACATAGGTCTCCGGGCGGCGCACCAGGCCCAGGAAGGCGTCGCTCCACACCGGGTTCAGGGTGGCGGACTGCCATTCCATCCACTGGTCGATCTTGGCGCGGGCCGCGGGATCGAAGGGCCAGATCGCGCCCTCGCCATAGCGGCCCGCCAGGTAGCGGCAGACGGCGTTGGATTCGAACAGCACCACGTCGCCGTCGCTCAGCACCGGCATCTGGGCGCTGGGGTTCAGGGCCAGGAATTCCGGTTCAGACAGGTCTCGCGTGGTCCCCCAACGCTCGTCCAACTCATAGGCCAGACCAAGCTCGGCGGCCGTCCACAGCACCTTGCGCACATTGATCGAGGTCTGGCGGCCGAGAACTGTGAGCATGTGACGTCTCTAGACGCCCGCAAGGCGTCGGATTTCCACGACCGCCGCATCCTGACTGGCGGAACTTAGGTCGGGCAAGGTCAGCGCGCCCAGGCGCGGCCGCTCGTCCTTGCGCGACGACCGGTCATAGGCCGGGTCGTAGTGCAGTTCCATCAGGGCGACGGCCAGGTCCTCAAAAGCCCCCTCCGCCGCCAGCGCCCGCCAGTCGTCCAGGCGCTTGCGTCCGGGATAGGTCGGCAGGCGCGCAAAGGCGGCCTCCATCTCGGCGGGGTTCTCGACCACATCGCGATAGTCTCTGACCAGATAGCTCGCGCGGGCCTCACGGCTGGCGGAGATCTCGATCCGGGGCGCAGCCTGCATGGCGCGCCACAGAAGCGGCGGCGTCATCCGGTCGCCGATCTTGCTGGATTCCGCCTCGACCACGATGGGCCGGGTGGGGTCCAGCCGGTCCAGGGCCTGGAGCAGGCGGCTTTCGAACAGCTTCTGGCTGGGCTGGGCCTGACCGGCGATGGCGCCGAACAGCGAGCCGCGATGCGCCGCCAGACCCTCCAGGTCCAGGGTCTGGACACCTGCAGCGGCCAAGCGGTGAAGGATCTCGGTCTTGGCGACCCCGGTGTGTCCATCCAGCAGGATCAGGTTCAGGTCCTGGCTCTCGTCATAGAGCCGCGCCGTCACCCGGCGGCGATAGGTCTTGTAGCCGCCGGTCAACAGGGTCACGGGCCAGCCGACCTGGGACAGGATCGTGGCCATGGCGTTCGACCGCTGCCCGCCGCGCCAGCAATAGATCAGGGGCCGAAAGCTGGCCGGCCGGTCGGTCAGGGCCGTCTCAAGATGACGGGCGATATTGCGGGCCACATGGGCGGCGCCGATCCGGCGGGCGAGAAAACGGGATTGTTGGACGTATATGGTTCCCACTTCGGCGCGCTCGGCATTGTCCAGCACCGGCAGGTTCTCGGCCCCCGGGATGTGATCCTCGTCGAACTCGCCGGGACTCCGCACGTCCAGGATGGCGTCGTATTTCGACAGGGACTGGGCGTCGACCGCCTCTGTGTGCTGGATGGCCATGGCCAAGTTCTAGTGCGCGCGCCCCGCCTCGCCTATGACCGATCTCAGGACCTTGTCCAGGAGCGCGCCATGACCGACACCCCTCGCCTGACCTCGCTTGCCCACGGGGGCGGCTGCGGCTGCAAGATCGCGCCGGCGGTGCTGCAGGAGATCCTGGCCAAGACCCCGGCGGCGGCGGCTTTTCCCGACCTGCTGGTGGGGACCGAGACCAGCGACGACGCCGCGGTCTGGCGGCTGAATGACACCCAGGCCCTGGTGGCGACCACGGACTTCTTCATGCCGGTGGTCGACGACCCCTTCGATTTCGGCCGGATCGCCGCGACCAACGCCCTGTCCGACATCTACGCCATGGGGGGGAAGCCGATCCTGGCGCTGGCCATCGTCGGCATGCCGATCGGCAAGCTGTCGCCAGAGACCATCGGGGCCATCCTGTCGGGGGGGGCCTCGGTCTGCGCCGCGGCGGGCATCCCCGTCGCCGGGGGCCACTCCATTGATAGCGTCGAGCCGATCTATGGCCTGGTGGCCCTGGGTCTCGTCCATCCCGACCGCGTGCTGACCAACGCCGGGGCCAAGGACGGCGACATCCTGATCCTGACCAAGGGCCTGGGCGTCGGCGTCCTGTCCGCGGCCTTCAAGCAGGAGAAGATCGCGCCGGAGGGCTATGAGGCCCTGATCGCCTCGACCACCCAGCTCAACACCCTGGGCCAGAAGCTGGCCGAGCATCCCGGCGTCCACGCCATGACCGACGTGACCGGCTTCGGCCTGCTGGGCCATGCCCGGGAAATGGCCAGGGGTTCTGGCCTGACCGTCGAGATCTCGGCCACCGCGCCCGTGCTGTTGCCAACCGTCCAGGCCCTGGCCGACGCGGGCGTTCGGACCGGCGCCTCGGTGCGCAACTGGGCGAGCTATGGCGATGAGGTGATTGGCGTTGAGCCGTTCGGAGAGCCCGTTCGAGACATCCTGTGCGACCCCCAGACCAGCGGCGGCCTGCTGATCGCTGTGGCGCCAGACGCCGCCGACGAAATCCTGGCCCTGGCGCAGGCCGACGGCTTTCCGCTGGCGCGCAAGGTGGGGCGAATGTCCAAGGCCGACGAGCGGCCCGTGCGGGTGGTCGGCTAGTTCAGCACCAGCTGGCCTGGTCGGGCTTCGGCTCGCGCAGCAGTTCCTGGATGTTGGCTTCTATGATGCGGAATCCGACATTGCCGTAGAGCTTCTGGCGGCCGTCATTGAGCACGAAGGTGGGGCTGCCCTGGACGCGCATGGCCTCCGCATCTTGCAGGTCCGAGGCCAGGGCGGCGAAGGCGCGGCCGTCGTCGACCAGCGCCTGCAGGCGGGCGGGGTCAGCGCCGGCGGCCTGAAGCACGGCGAGTTGCACCTCGCGCGCGGAGATGTCGCGAGCGTCGCGGAAGAAGGCGGCGCGCATGGCCCGGATGGCGGCGTCCGCGGTTCCGGAGGCGCAACCGCCCGCCGCCTCGTCCAGCTGGGTAGCCTTCAGCCAAAGGTGCGCGCCCCAGGACGAGGCCGGCCGCACGCTGCGCCAGAGGTCGGGATGGATCACCGTCTCGGGGAATTGCTCGCCCGTGTGCCGCAGATGGGCGTTGAAGCCGTCATAGCCGCCGCGGTCGGCCCAGGTGGTGGGGATCTTGCGGGCCGTATCGCCGAACACCGTACAGAACCGGTGCTGGATCGAGACCTGGTCCCCGAACGCCCGCTTCACCTCATCCAGGCGCAGCTCGGCCACATAGGCCCAGACGCAGAGGACGTCAGAGAAGGCGACAATGGGGATGGACATGGCGGGGCTCCGGTGGCTGTAGCCAATCTAACCCTGGCCTGCCCTCCCGGAAATGATTCAGCCCAATGCCGCTCCTCCGCTGGGGTAGCTGTCGCGGAGCGACTGAGCAGGCCGGACCGAAGGGACGGTAGCTGAGTCAGCAACCACTTGCTCGCGCAAGCGGCCCCCTCTGGCCCAAAGCCTGCCTTCGGGCAGACCTTCGGTTGGTCCCGGAGGGGCCGCCTCCCCCAATGGGGGAGGACCTAAACCAACCGGCTGCGTTCCTTGGCGGCGCCGATGAAACTGGCGAACAGCGGGTGCGGGTCGAAGGGGCGGCTCTTCAGCTCGGGGTGATACTGGACGCCCACGAACCAGGGGTGGTCGCTGCGCTCGCAGATCTCCGGCAGGACGCCGTCCGGCGACAGGCCGGAGAAGTTCAGGCCGGTCCCCTCGATCGCCTCGCGGTAGCCGATATTGACCTCGTAGCGGTGACGATGGCGCTCCTGGATGGTGCTGGAGCCATAGATCTCGGCGACCTTGGAACCCGGCGTCAAGATCGCCTCATAGGCGCCCAGGCGCATGGAGCCGCCCAGGTCGTCGCCTTCCTTGCGGACCTGGCGCTCATTGCCTTGCACCCACTCGGTCATCAGGCCGACCACCGGCTCGTCGGTGGGGCCGAACTCGGTGGACGAGGCCTTGGACAGGCCGGCCAGGTTCCGGGCCGCCTCGATCATCGCCATCTGCATACCGAAGCAGATGCCAAAATAGGGGATCTCGTGCTCGCGCGCGAACTGGACGGCGCGGATCATGCCGGCCGAGCCGCGCTCACCGAAGGCGCCGGGGACCAGCACGCCGTGCACCTCGGTCAGGCGCTCGGCGATCAGGCTTTCCTCGCGCTCGAAGGCCTCGCCCTCGATCCAGTCCAGCTTGACCTTGACGTTGTTGGCGACGCCGCCGTGGATCAGGGCCTCGACCAGCGACTTATAGGCGTCGGTCAGGCCGGTGTACTTGCCGACGATGGCGATGTTCACCGCCCCGTCCGGATTGGCCAGGCGGTTGGAGATGCCTTCCCAGCGCGACAGGTTCGGAGCCGGGGCGTCGGTGATCCCGAACACGTCCAGAACTTCGCGGTCCAGGCCCTGGGCGTGATAGTCCAGGGGCACGGCGTAGATGTTGGCGCTGTCCATCGCCTGGATCACGGCGCTTTCGCGGACATTGCAGAACTGGCCGATCTTGCGGCGCTCGCCGGCCGGGATCTCCTGCTCGCAGCGGCAGAGCAGGATGTCCGGCTGGATGCCGATGGAGCGCAGCTCCTTGACCGAGTGCTGGGTCGGCTTGGTCTTCATTTCCCCGGCCGTCTTGATGTACGGCAACAGGGTCAGATGGATGTAGCAGGCGTGGCCGCGGGGCAGTTCCTGGCCCAGCTGGCGGATCGCCTCGAAGAACGGCAGGCCCTCGATGTCGCCCACGGTGCCGCCCACCTCGACCAGCACGAAGTCGACGCCCTCGCCCGGATCGGACAGGACGAACTCCTTGATCTCGCCGGTGACGTGCGGAATCACCTGGACGGTCGCGCCCAGATAGTCGCCGCGGCGCTCCTTCTCGATGATCTTCTTATAGATCTGGCCGGTGGTGATGTTGTCGGCCCGGGTGGCGTTCACGCCGGTGAAGCGCTCGTAGTGGCCGAGGTCCAGGTCGGTCTCGGCGCCGTCGTCGGTGACGAAGACTTCCCCATGTTGATAGGGGCTCATCGTACCGGGGTCGACGTTCAG
The DNA here is from genome assembly GCF_041916435.1 of Phenylobacterium sp. GTDB lineage: Bacteria > Pseudomonadota > Alphaproteobacteria > Caulobacterales > Caulobacteraceae > Phenylobacterium. The sequence goes on from NZ_JAYRZM010000009.1 coordinate 18,773, forward strand.
ATAGGGGTCGAGCTTACGGAGGCGGACCTTGTAGCCACGCGCCTGAAGGAGCGCGCCAAGGGCGGCGGACGCGAGACCTTTTCCCAGGGAGGAGACCACGCCGCCGGTGATGAAAATGTACCGGGCCATGGGCGTTCAGAGTAGCTGTGATTCGGCGCCGGCGCCCTGTGGCGAATGGCGCGAAACTGTGGACGACACGCACAAACGGGTCGGGAGCCGCCGAAGCGGCTTTTGGAACGCCTGGATTGTCATGACCTGGATTAGGGCTTGGGCGCGGCCGGCTGGGCGGGTTGCTCCGCCGGCTCGGTGAAGGGATTGCGCACGGTGGGGGTCGGGGCCTGGATCGGCGCGGGCGCGCCGTCCGAGGTGGTCGGCGCCGACTGTGCGGGAGCCGACGGCGGCGGGGCCAGCTTGCTGGCGTCCAGATTGTCGATCTTGATGCGGTCGACCACCGAGCCCGAGCCGCTCTGGCGGCCGGTCAGCAGGGTCAAGGTCAGGCTGAGGACGAAGAACAGGGTCCCCAGGATCCAGGTCGTGCGGGTGAGCAGGTCCCCTGCCCCGCGCGCCGTCATCATCCCGTTGGGCCCGCCGCCCATGCCGAGCGCGCCGCCCTCGGAGCGCTGCAGCAGCACGACGCCGATGAGGCAGACGCAGACGATGATGTGGATGGCGAGCAGGATGCCGAGCAGCATATCTTGATCCGATAAGTCCGGGCGGACGGGCCGCGCCGAAATGAAGCGCGCGCTCTACCATCAAGGCGCGCGCATGACCATAGCTAGGTCATGGCGCGCGGATGACAAGGCTTAGTGGCCGCCGCCCATCGCCGCGCCGGGGCGCGGACGCGGGGCCAGCCAGATGAAGCAGGCCGCGAAGATGAACACCGCGGCGGCGGCCCAGAACATGGCCGTCGTCGACAGCATGGTCCCCTGCTGCTGGACCATCCGCTCCAGGCTGGCGAGGGCCTGGGTGTGGGTGAAGCCCGCCGCCTCCATCTTGGCGACGGTCCCGGCGGGATCGTTGAGCTCGCCGGCCAGCATGGCCCGCTTGGCGCTGGCGGTGTTCTCCCAGGAGGTCGTCATGATCGAGGTGGCGAAGGCCGCCCCCGTGGTGCGCAGGAAGTTGGACAGGCCAGAGGCCGCCGCTGTCTCCTCAGGGTTCACGCTCCCCATGGCGATGGTGTTGGTGGCGATGAAGAAGAACGGCATGCCGAAGCCCAGGGCCAGCTGGGGCGCGGCGATGAACCAGAAGCCGACATCGGTGGTGTAGAAGGTCCGCCACAGAGAGATCAGCCCCATCCAGGTGACCCCGAAGAAGGTCAGGTAGCGGGGGTCGAACCGCTGGGCCAGGCCCGCCACCACCGGCGACATGACCACCGCCAGGACCCCGGTGAAGCAGCCGGCGTAGCCCGCCCAGGTGGCCGTGTAGCCCATGGAGGTCTGCAGCCACAGCGGCAGCACCACAACGCTGGAGAAGAAGGCCCCGAAGCTGAGACTGATGGTCACCACCGCGACCGAGAAGCCGCGATGCCGGAAGACCCGCAGGTTCACGATGGGGTTCTTCTCGGTCAGCTCCCAGATCAGGAAGGCGCAGAAGCCGATCGCCGCGGTGACCGCCAGGGTGATGATGACCGGCGAGGCGAACCACTCCAGCTCCTTGCCCTTATCGAGCATGATCTGCAGGGCGCCGACCCAGACCACCAGCAGGGCCAGGCCCACGCCGTCGACCTTGATCCGCCGGGTCGGGGTGTCATGGGCGATCAGCGCCCGGTAGCCGAAGATCCCGACGAAGGCCGCCACCGGGATGTTGATGAAGAAGATCCAGCTCCAGTGGATATTGTCAGAGATCAGCCCGCCCAGGATCGGCCCGGCGATGGGGGCGACCACCGTGGTCATGCTCCACAGGCCCATGGCCTGGGGCGCGCGGTTGCGCGGGAAGATGTGCAAGAGCAGGGTCTGGCTCATCGGCATGATCGGGCCGCCGCAGAAGCCCTGGGCGACCCGGAAGGCCACCAGCATGGCGAAGCTGGGCGCCAGGCCGCAGAGCATCGAGAACACCCCGAAGCCGGCCATGGCGAAGGCGAACACCCGCACCGGCCCGAACCGCTGGGCCAGCCAGCCGGTCAGGGGCACGGTGATGGCCTCGGCCACATTGTACGAGGTGATGACCCAGGTGCCCTGGCTGGGCGACACCGCCAGCGAGCCGGCGATATGCGGCACCGAGACGTTGGCGATGGTGGAATCCAGCACCACCATGAAGTTGGCGAGCCCCAGGAGCAGGGTCGCCATCAGGAGCTGTGCGCCCCTTAGCGGCTGAACGTCAGTGTCGGCGGTCACGGCGGCCTCTCCTACTTTTCGGAGATGTCGATCGCGGCCTTCATGGACAGACCCACCCGCAGGGGATGATCCGCCAACTCCTTGGGATCCAGGGCGATCCGCACGGGCACCCGCTGGACCACCTTGATCCAGTTGCCGGTGGCGTTCTGGGCCGGGATCAGGGCGAAGGCCGCCCCGGTTCCGCCCGCCAGGCCAACGACCTTGCCGTGGAACTTCACCTTGGAACCGTAGATGTCGGAGACCAGTTCAACCTCCTGGCCGGGCCGCACCTTGCGCAGTTGGCCCTCCTTGAAGTTGGCCTCCACATAGGCGCGCTGGACCGGGACGATCTTCATCAGCGGGGCGCCGGTGGCGACCTTCTGGCCGATCTCCACCGAATTGCCGGTGACCACGCCGTCGACCGGGGCCTTGACCACCGTGCGGGCCAGGTCGAGCTCGGCCTGGGCCACGCGGGCGCGGGCGGCGGCCACTTCCGGATTGTCGGCGATCCCGGCCCCGGCGATCAGGCTGTTGGCGGCCTTCTGCTGTTCACCCGCGGCGACGGCCTGGGCCTGGGCCTGGGCGAAGGCGGACCGGGCGGAGGCGAGCGCGGTCTCGGCCGCGGTCAACTCGTCACCGGACACAGCGCCGGCGCCGGCCAGGGCCTTGCGGCGATTGTATTCCACCTCGGCCCGGCGGAGCTCGGCCTGGGCGCGGGCGATGTCGGAGGCGCGGGCCTGAGCCTGGGCGGCGAGGGCCTTGTCATTGGCGAAGTACTGCCGCACCCGGCGCTCGGTCTGATCCAAATCCGCCCGGGCCCGGGTCAGGGCGTAGCGGTAGTCCGCCGGCTCGATGACCGCCAGGACGTCGCCCTTCTTCACCACCTGGGTCTCATGCACCGGCACGGAGACCAGGGCCCCGCTGACCAGGGCGGTGACCTGGGCGGTGCTGGCCTGGACATAGGCGTCCTCGGTCTCGACTTGCTTGGAGCCGACGAACAGCCAGTAGATCAGCCAGATGACGCCCACCGTGCCGACCACCATGGCCAGGACAGTGAACAGGCGACGACGGCGGTCATTGGCCGGGGCGGGAGCGATTTCTTGGGACATGGGAAGTCCTTCCGGGGAGGAATTCAGGCGCGGAAGCCGCCGCCGAGGGCGCGGACCAGGCTGGCGTCAAGGGTGAGCGTGCGGGCCTCAAGCTGGGCCACGGCGCGGCGTTGGGCGATGACGGCGTCTTCCGCCGACAAGAGCACGATGTAGGTGGACAGGCCGCCCTCGTAGCGAAGGCGGGCGACCTTGTAGGCCGCCTCCCCCGCCTCCAGCGCCTCGCGGGCGGCGGACAGGCGAGCTTGCAGGGCGCGTTCGCCAGCGGCGGCGTCAGCCACCTCCTGCAGGGCCTGGACCAGGGTCTGGTCATAGGCGGCGACGGCGGCGTCATATTCCGCCCGCGCGCCGCGATAGCCGGCGCGGATCGCCCCGCCCTCGAAGATCGGCAGGCTGAAGGCGAGCCCGACCTGACCGATGTCCGAGCCGGAGCGGGTCAGCATGTCGAGGCCCAGGGCGTTGACCCCCGTAAAGGCCGCCAGGTTGAGGTTCGGATAGAAGCCGGCCCGGGCGACATCAATGCGGCGGGCGGCGGCCTCGGCGCGCAGCCGGGCCGCGGTCAGGTCCGGACGCCGGCCCACGAGGTCGGCGGCCAAGTTGGCCGGCAGGCCAGTCTGAGCGGCCGCGTTCACGTTCGGCCGGGTCAGGGCGAGCCCGCGGTCCGGACCGGCGCCCAGCAGGGCCGCAATGCGGTTGCGGGCGACCGCCAGTTGCTCGTCCAACGCCGCGAGGTCCTGGCGGGCGGCGGCGGCGGCGGCGCGGGCCTGGTCGGTTTCGCCCCGGTTGGCCGCGCCATGGGCGAGCTTCTGGGCGACCAGGTCGGCAGTGGCGGCGCGATTGCGGGCGGCGGCGTCAGCGGCCTCCCGCTCGGCGCCCAGCCGTGTGAAGTCTGCATAGGCCGAGGCGAGCGAGGTGGTCAGGATCAGGCGCGCCTGGGCGGCGTCGGCCCGCGCGGCCTGGGCCTCGGAGGTGGCGGCGGCCAGGGCGGCGCGATTGCGGCCCCACAGGTCCAGGTCGAAGCCGGCGTCGAGCTTCACCTGGCCGGTGTCCTTGTAGCCCTCGGGCACGAAGGCCCTGGGGAAGCCGGCGTTGTAGCTCTGCTTGTTCTCTGCCGCATAGCCGCTGAGGGACAGGCTGGGCAGGGTCGCGCCGCGGGCCTTGTCGGCCCCGGCTTCCGCCGCCCGCAGCCGCGCCGTGGCCTGGGCCAGGCTTGGAGAGCCTTGCAGCGCTTCGGCCATAAGCTGGTCGAGTTGGGGATCGGCGTAGGCGGACCACCAGCTATCAGCCGGCCATTCCGCCGCTGGGGCCGAGAAGGCCTTAGCCGTGGCGAAGCCGCCGGCTGTGGCCGGCCTGGGGGCTGCGCCGAGTTCGGGGATGGCCGCGCAACCGGAAAGCGCCAAGACGCCCGCAAGCACGGGAAGGAGAGTTCGGGACATGCCGCGCCTCGGGGAGAAGTTGCGGAGAAATTCAGGGTCGCTTTACTGACCGTACGGTACGGTCATATATTGGACACGAGGACGCCGTCAAGCTACAAGCCTGACCCAATCGGAGGATCGATGGCCGCCCCCCTACCCAAGCGAGACGACCGACGCCGGGAGACGATCCTGGAGATCGCGCGCGACGTGTTCATGATGCAAGGGTTCGCCGCCACCTCGATGTCGGCCATCGCCACGCGCCTGGGCGGCTCGAAGGGCACGCTCTACAACTACTTCAAATCCAAGGAAGAATTGTTCGGCGCCGTGGTCGCCAGGGAGTGCGCCGGGCTTGCCGCCTCCCTGTTCGAAAACGTGCCCCCGGACGGCGAAATGCGCCAGCGCCTGACCCACTTCGGCAGGGTGATCCTGAGCCGCCTGCTGGAGGATGGCCCGATCCGGCTACAGCGCATCATCGTGGCCGAGACGGAGCGCTTTCCGGAGATCGGCGCAGCCTTCTACGAATCGGGGCATCGCCAGATCCAGGACCGGCTGAGCGCCTATATGGCCGCCGATATCGCCGCCGGCCGCCTGAGCGAGGCCGACCCGCATGTCGCCGCGGCCCAGTTCAAGGATCTGGTGCTGTCCAACATCCACCAGCAGAAACTCTGGGGCGTCCTGGGTGACTTTACCGACGAACACCTGGAAGCCCACGTGGATCGGGCTGTCGAGACCTTCCTGAAGGCCTACACCCCCTGACCTTCTGAAACCCGGCTCAGGAGCCCCCATGCGACGATGGCTGGTCGTCCTCCCCCTTCTGGCGGTCCTGCTCAGCAGTTGCGGCACCATCTCGCGTGAGATGTTCACGGAGAAGGACCTGGCCGCGGCGTCCCCGGAAGGCCTCTCCGAGCTGCGCTTCAACGCCAAGGATCAGGCGGCGGTGCTCCGGTTCGCGCAGTCGGTCACCGCCCGCCAGCAGGCCGAGCGGCCCTTCAACGCCCTGTCGATCTCCGGCGGCGGCGCCAATGGAGCCTATGCCGCGGGCTTCCTGGCCGGTTGGACCGCGCACGGCGACCGTCCGGAGTTCGACCTGGTCACCGGGGTCAGCACAGGCGCCCTGGCCGCGCCGCTGGCTTTTCTAGGACCGACCTACGACAGCCGGCTTCGCGAGGCCTATCTGAGCCGCGAGGTGAGCCGGATCATCAGCCGCAAGAGCGCGGCGATCTTCTCGATCCCTGGGCTCTTCCGATCAGACGCCCTGCGCGAGCTGGTCGAGACCTACGTCAATCTCGACCTGCTGAACCAGGTGGCGGCGGAGCATCGCAAGGGCCGTCGCCTGCTGGTGGCCACCACCAACCTCGACACCGAAGAGACCATCATCTGGGACATGGGCGCCATCGCCATGGGCGGCGACGAGAAGGCGGTGAAACTGTTCCAGGATGTGCTGATCGCCTCGGCCAGTATCCCCGGCGTGTTTCCGCCGGCCCTGATCCAGGTCAGCGGCTCGGGGCGCGCCCTGTCCGAAATGCACGCCGACGGCGGGATCAGCACCCCGTTCTTCATCGTGCCCGAGGCCCTGTTGCGCTGGACCGCGCCGGAGACCCAATCGAGCTCAGCGCGGGTCTATGTGCTGATCAACGGCCAGATCGGGACCAGCTTCGGCTTCACCAAGGGCAACTCCCTGGCGATCCTGGCCCGCGCCTACGACGCCTTGAGCAAGGCCCAGGCCAGGGTCCAGCTGACCGCAAGCCAGGCCTTCGCCGACCGGAACCAGGCCGAACTGGTCTACAGCGCCATCCCCAGCGACATCGAGGCCGACAGCCTGAACTTCAAGCCGGACAACATGAAACGGCTCTACGACTACGGCTATCAGCGCGGCCTGAAGGGCGACGCCTGGGAGACCAAGTAGCGGCCCCTGGCGTCAGGCCGCCTTGATGATGCCCAGGAAGTCCTCGGCCTTCAGCGAGGCGCCGCCGACCAGGGCGCCGCCCACTTCGTCGGCATGCAGGATTTCGGCGGCGTTGGAGGGCTTCACCGAGCCGCCATACAGGATCGCGACGCCAGCGCCCTGATCGCCGAACTGCTCCACAAGGGTGGCGCGGATGGCGCGGTGGACTTCCTCGATCTCCGGCGTGGTGGGCGTCAGGCCGGTGCCGATGGCCCAGACCGGCTCATAGGCCACCGTGAAAGCCTTGCCAGCCAACTCGGCGGGCAGAGAGCCCCTCACCTGCCCCGTGACGATCTCCAGCGCCTTCCCGGCCTTGCGTTCCTCAAGGGTCTCGCCGACGCAGACAATCGGCTCCAGGCCCGCGCGCAGGGCCGCGCCCACCTTGGCGGCCACCACCGCATCGGTCTCGCCATAGCCCGAGCGCCGCTCCGAGTGGCCCAGGATCACCAGAGCCGCGCCGGCGTCGATCAGCATCTCGGCCGCCACGTCGCCGGTGAAGGCGCCCGACGCCTCGGCGCGACAGTCCTGCCCCCCCACAGCGACCTTGGACCCTGCCAGGGCCTCGGCGGCGCGGGCCACCAGGGTCGCCGGCGGACAGATCGCCACCCGGGCGCTGACGCCATCCAGGCCAGCGGCCACCGCCTTGGCCTCACCGAGAGCCGCGGCCATGCCGTTCATCTTCCAGTTGCCAGCGATCAGGGGGGTGGGTTTGGACATGACGGCCTCGATTTTGTCGATTTCGCACGGCGGTTAAGGCGCCAGAAGCCGACTGTCACCCCGCTTCAACGCTGTCCGGACATCGGCGCGGCTTGCGGGTCGGGAGCGGCCTCAACTATACCCCGCGTTCCAAGCATCGCCCGAAGCGGCGGAGAAGGTTCAAATGATCGCCAGTTTCCGCGCCTTCGCGAAGTCGTGGTTCGCCACCCTCCTGATCGGGCTGCTGATCGTCAGCTTCGCCGTATTCGGGGTCCAGGACGTGTTCCGCGGCCGCATCAGCAACTCGGTCGTGACGGCTGGGTCTCGCACGGTCACCCCGCAACAGTTCAAGCGGGAGTTCGATTCGTACCGCAAGGGCCTGGAGCAACAGGTCGGCCAGCCGGTCACCCAGGAGATCGCGATCGAGAACCATCTCGACGCCCGTCTGCTGGAAGAACTCGCCAACCAGGAAGGCTTCGCGGCCCTGCTGGGCAAGATCGGCCTGAAGCCCGCCGACAGCCTGATGAAGGCCCAGCTGGAAAAGATCCCGGCCTTCTTCGACCAGGTCTCCGGCCGCTTCGACAAGACGCTCTATCTGCAGAAGCTGGGCGAGAACCAGTTCACCGCGCCCGAGTTCGAGCAGCGGATGCGCGACGACATCGCCCAGAACCACTTCGCCTCCGGCATGGTCAACGGCATGCGCGTGCCGCGCGCCTACACCGCGCTCGGCGCCGTGATGGACATGGAAACCCGTGACGTCGGCTTCTTCCCGGTCGATCCGCGCAGCGTGGCTCAGCCGGCCCTGCCGACCGACGCCCAGCTGACCCAGTTCATGAAGGACAACGCCGCCCAGCTGATGCGGCCCGAGTTCCGGGTGCTGACGGTGGTCAAATTCAGCCCGTCCATGGTCAGCCAGAACCTGCCCATCGACGAAGCTGAGCTGAAGAAGCGCTTCGACTATCGCAAGGACACCCTGTCCCAGCCGGAAACCCGCACCGTGGCCCAGATCCCGGTGAAGGACGCCAAGACCGGCCAGGCCGTGGCCCAGCGCCTGAGCAGCGGCGAGAACCCGAGCCTTGTGGCCAAGTCGGTCGGCGCCGAAGCCATCATCTATGCCGACAAGCCGCGCACCGCGATCGCCGACTCCAAGGTGGGCGCGGCGGCCTTCTCCCTGCCCCGCGGCGGGGTGTCGGTGGTTCAGGGCGACCTGGGCACTGCGGTGGTCATCGTGGGCGCCATCACCCCCGGCCACACGGTCACCCTGGAAGAGGTTCGCCCGGCGCTCGAGGCCGAGCTGCGCAAGGACGCCGCCGCCCAGAAGGTCTACGACATCAGCCAGGCCTATGACGACGCCCATGCCGGCGGCGCCAGCCTGGCCGAAGCCGCCAAGAAGGCCGGTGCCCCGACCATCACCCTGGGTCCGGTCACGGAACAAGGCCAGGGCCTGAACGGCCAGCCTGTCCCCGGCGTCACGCCCCAGATGCTGAAGACCGCCTTCGCCCTGGCCGCCGGCACCGACAGCGAGATCGAAGACGCTGGCCAGGGCGAGTACTTCGCCGTCCGCGTCGAGAAGGTGATCGGCAAGGCGCTGCCGCCGCTGGCCGAGGTCAAGCCGCAGCTGGTCCGCGTGTGGATGCTGCGCGAGATGACCAAGCGCCTGCAGGCCAAGGCCGATGAACTGGCCGCCCGGGTCAAGAAGGGCGAGAGCCTGGAAGCCGTGGCCGGCTCCGTCGGCCAGCGCGTGGTGCGCGTCACCGGCCTGGACCGCCAGAACGCCGCCCAGAACCAGACCCTGTCGCGCGACGCCCTGGGCAAGGCCTTCAACCTGCCCAAGGGCGACGTGTTCACCGCCGAGAACGGTCAGGCCTTCGGCCTGGTGGTGGCCAAGCTGGAAGGCGTGCACGCGCCGTCCGGCTCGACCCTGGCCCGCGCCACCGAGGACATGCGACCGCAGGTGACCATGGCCCTGTTCCGCGAGTTGGGCGCCGACGCCCGTCGCTACGCCCGCACCGAACTGAAGGTGAAGGTGAACACCGACCAGGCGCGCGCCGCCCTGGGCCTGGAGCCCGAGGACACCAAGGGCAAGGGCGACAAGGCCAAGACCTCCAAGTCGGAGAAGGACCAGTGACGATCGAACCGGCCCAGGCGGACTTTGAGGCGAAATACGCGCTCGGGGCCTCGCAGGTCGTCTGGACCCGTCTGATCGACGATCTCGAGACCCCGGTCTCGGCCTATCTGAAGATCGCCCAGGGCCGACCCTACGCCTTCCTGTTCGAGTCGGTGGAGGGCGGCGCCTGGCGGGGCCGCTATTCCGTCATCACGATGAACCCGGACCTGGTCTGGCGCTGCCGCGGCGACGTCGCCGAGGTGGCGGAAGGCGCGGACATCGAGGCCGGCCGCTTCACGCCTCAGGCGGGCGGCGCGTTGGACTCCTTGCGCGACCTGGTGGCCGCCAGCCGCCTGGACCTGCCGGCCGGCCTGCCGCCGATGTCGGCGGGGGTGTTCGGGGCCATCGGCTACGACATGATCCGGCTGGTGGAGAAGCTGCCGAACGTCAATCCGGACCCGCTCGGCCTGCCCGACGGCCTGATGACCCGGCCCTCCATCGTCGCCATCTTCGACGCCATCGCCCAGGAGATCATCCTGGTCACAACGGTGCGCCCGTCGGCCACCCCGGCCGCCCAGGCCTACGCCGAGGCCCAGGCCCGGCTTGAGGCCGTCATGGCCGACTTCCGCAAGCCCGCCCCGCCGCTGACCGGCAAGGGCGCGCCCCAGCCCGACCAGTTCACCACCCCGGTGAGCCGCGAGACCTATCGGGGCATGGTGGAGAAGGCCAAGGAATACATCCGGGCCGGCGACATCTTCCAGGTGGTGCCCAGCCACCGCTTCCGTGCGCCCTTCGCCTATGAGCCCTTTGCGCTCTATCGGTCCCTGCGGCGGATGAACCCTTCGCCGTTCCTGTTCTACCTGAACTTCGGCGACTTCCAGCTGGCAGGCTCCTCGCCGGAGATCCTGGTGCGCCTGCGCGACGGCAAGATCACCATCCGCCCCATCGCCGGCACGCGGCCGCGCGGCGCGACGCCCGAAGAGGACCGCCGGCTCGAGGCCGAACTGATCGCCGATCCCAAGGAACGGGCCGAGCACCTGATGTTGCTGGACCTGGGCCGCAACGATGTGGGTCGCGTGGCCATGCTGAAGGCCCAAGGCGCCAACCAGGCGGCGCCGGCCAGCCGGGCGCCGCGGGTGCGGGTGACCGCCAGCTTCTTCGTCGAGCGCTACAGCCACGTGATGCACCTGGTCTCCAACGTCGAGGGCGACGCGCCGGAGGGCCTGGATCCGGTGGACGTGCTGATGGCCGCCCTGCCCGCTGGCACCCTGTCCGGCGCGCCCAAGGTGCGGGCCATGGAGATCATCGACGAGCTCGAGATCGAAAAGCGCGGCATCGCCTATGCGGGCGCGGTCGGCTATTTCGGCGCCGACGGCAGCGTCGACACCTGCATCGTCCTGCGCACGGCCTGCTTCAAGGACGGTCAGGTCTATGTCCAGGCCGGCGGCGGCGTGGTGGCGGACTCCGATCCCGACGCCGAGTACGACGAGACCCTGCATAAGGCGCGGGCTATCCGCCGGGCGACCGAGGAAGCCTGGCGGTTCGTCTGACCGCGATGGCCGAGCCGTCCGCGCCCCGCCCATCCCGCGCCCTGCGCCTGGTCATCGCGCGGGAGCTTCGGCGCTGGCACTGGATCGCTTCGGCCCTGTGCCTGGCCCTGCTGCTGATGTTCGCGGCCACCGGCCTGACGCTCAACCACGCCGGAACCTTTGAGCCGGAGCCGCGGGTCACCCAGGCCCGGGCTCTCGCCCCCGCCGAGGTCCAAAGCGCGCTGGCGGCCGGGCCATCTGAGGGCGAGGCTCCGCTGCCGCCACAGGCCCGCGCCTGGCTCGACAAGCAGTTCAAGGTCCGGACCGGGGACGCCGCCGCGACCTGGAGCGCGCACGCCGTGGAACTGGTCCAGCAGCGGCCCGGCGGCCAGACCACCGTCGTCATCGACCGGCCCGGCGGCGCGACCCTGGTGGAGACCGAGGCCCGCGGCCTGATCGCCGCCGCCAACGACCTGCACACCGGGCGGTATTCGCCCAGGGCCTGGAACCTGCTGATCGACGCCTTCGCCATCGCCTGCCTGGTCTTCGCGGGCACAGGACTGGGCCTGCTGCTCACCAACGCCCGCGCCAGGCCGGTGACCTGGCCACTGATCCTTGGCGGGATCGCTATCCCCCTGGGCCTCTGGCTGATCGCCGCCCACGGGCTCTGAACCGGGGCTATTGACCCACATCAAGGCGCGACGCAGTTGCGACTGCAATTGCGAATACGTCGCGATTATGGCTTGCAACTGCGAATGCCTCGCAATACCACGACACCCGAAATGAGCCTCCTCAGCTCAGCCAAGGGAATCAGTATCGATGAGCGTTTCACGGACCACCGCACGCCAACCGGCCAGCCTTCGCCTCGCCGCCGCGCCCCTGACGGCGGGCGCCATGCTGGGCCTCGCTGTCTCCATGCTGGCCCCGGCTGACGCCGCCGCCCAGGAAGCCGCCGGCGAACTGGCCACCGTGAAGGTCGAGGACACCGCCATCGACCCGAACCCGAACGCCCAGCTGGGCGTGCCCTACAAGGCCAAGACCTCGGGCGACGAGCGCCGCACCCGCCCCATCGCCGAGACCCCGACCACCCTGCAGGTCCTGACCAAGTCGGCCATCGACGACGCCGGCTACAGCTCGCTGTCGGAGATCCTGGACGCCCAGCCGGGCATCACCCTGGGCACCGGTGAGAACGGCAACGCCTTCGGTGACCGCTACATCATCCGTGGCCAGGAAGCCCGCAGCGACGTGTTCGTCGACGGCCTGCGTGATCCCGGCATGACCATCCGCGAAAGCTTTGCGGTCGAGCAGGTGGAGATCACCAAGGGCCCCAGCGCCACCTTCGCCGGGCGCGGCGCGGCCGGGGGCGCGGTCAACGCCATCACCAAGCAGGCCAACAGCGCCTTCAACTTCGGCAAGGCCGACCTGGCCGTCGGGACCGATGACCACGTCCGCGCGACCCTGGACGTGAACCACTCCTTCGGTGAGACCTTCGCCGTCCGCGGCAACCTGCTCTACGCCCGCGAGGACGTGCCCGAGCGTTCGCCAGCCAATCGCGAGCGCACCGGCCTGGCCCTGTCGGGCCTGTACGCCCCCACCGACAAGCTGAGCGTGACCGTGGACTATTACGGCCTGCGCGCCGAGGACCTGCCCGACCTGGGCAGCTGGCTCTACAACAAGCAGCCCAACAAGCACGCCCCGGTCTACGCCCAGTCCCAGGACTTCCTGAAGTCGGACGTGGACACCTTCACCGCCCGCGTCGACTACAGCTTCAGCGACGCCGTCCGGCTGAAGAATCTTCTGCGCTATGGCAAGTCGGACAACAGCTACCTGATCACCGGCGCGCGCGGGACCCTGACCTCGGCCAATGCGCCGGGCGGCGCCTATCTGTCGGCCACCCTGTCGACCCACCAGGGCTGGCAGGAGGTCGAGTACCTGGCCAACCAGACCGACCTGTTCATCGACGCCGAGCTGTTCGGCCTGAAGCACCAGCTGGTCGCCGGGCTGGAATACACTGACCACAAGGTGCTGAACGGCGTCTTCGCCAACACCAACACCGGCGCCTTCAACTGCGCCTCGGGCACGAGCACGACCCTCAACGCCTACTGCATCTATGACCGCACTGGCGCCATCGCGCCGAACCTGTCGACCCTGATGGGCCGGAAGGCGGTCAAGGGGACCTGGGACACCGACTGGGGGGTCAAGACCCTGTCGGCCTACCTGATGGATACGGTTGATCTAAGCGACAAGCTGACCCTGTTCGGCGGGGTGCGGGTGGACAGCTTCGACTTCGACCTGGCGACCCAGAACACCACGACCCTGGCCCGCGCCGACTACGCCTATTCTGACACCCTGAGGAACGGCCACCTGGGCGTGACCTATGACCTGGCCCCCGGCCTGATGGTCTATGCCAGCGCCGCCTCGGGCGCCGACATCAATGGCGGCGAGTCCGACGTGGGCACCTCCAGCGGCTACGGCGGCACCGTGATCTACAACGGCAAGGTCGCCGGGGCGAAGCCGGAAAAGTCGCTGAACCTCGAGCTTGGGGCCAAGTGGAACGTCCTGGACGAGCGCCTGCTGCTTACCGCCGCGGCCTTCCAGTCGACCAAGAAGGAGGTCATGGAGGGCGCCGACTACTCATCGGTCGGCACCTTCAACACCGGCAAGAACCGCGTCCGCGGCGTCGAGCTCGGCGTCAGCGGCCAGATCACCGACGCCCTGTCCGTCGTCGGCGGCGTGACCTGGATGGAAGCAGAGGTCCTGGCCTCGGCCACCCCGGCCAATGTCGGCAAGACCCTGTCCAACTTCGCCGACGTCTCGGCCTCGCTGCAGGCCAAGTACGAGATCCGCGAAGGCTTCTATGTCGGCGGCGTGATCAAGCACGAGGGCAAGCGCTATGGCGGCCAGCCCGACACGGCGGCGGCCTATTCGACCACCGACGGAACCTATAGCCAGCCGGTCCCGGCCTATACGACCCTGGACCTGTTCGCGACCTATCGGATCAACAAGGACCTGCAGGCCAAGGTGAACCTGGGCAACGTGACGGACGAGAACTACTACCTCGCCGTCTATCGGTCGGGCGCCTTCCTCTACAAGGGCGATGGTCGCAACGCGCGGCTGACGCTCACCTATGAGTTCTGATCCCGCCCGGATCGGACCTGGAGCGGGCCTCGCCACGGCGCGGCCCGTCCTTCCCGCAGGCGTGTACTGCGCCCAGGACTATGAGCGCCTGGCCGAAGAGCGCCTCAGTCCCGCGGTGTTCGCGCACACCGCGGGCGGGTCCGGCGGCGAGGCCGCCCTGGGCCGCAACCGAAGCGCCTTCGAGGCCGCGGTGACGACGCCGCGGATGCTGGTGGACTTCGACGGCGCGAACACCCTGGTGCGGGCCGCTGGGCTCGACCTGCCGCATCCGATCCTGCTCGCGCCCCTGGCCCACCAGGGGCTCTATCATCCGAAGGGCGAGCTTGAGACGGCCCAGGGCGCGGCCGTTGTCGGCGCAGGTCTTGTCTGCAGCACCCTGTCCTCCAACACCCTGGAAGACATCGCCCGCGCCGCTGGCCCGGCCCGCTGGTTCCAGCTCTATCTCCAGCCTGACTGGGCGGTGAGCCTGGACCTGGTCCGCCGCGCCGAGGCGGCCGGCTACCAGGGCCTGGTGCTGACGGTGGACGCTCCCGTCCAGACCCCCAGTCTGCGGGCCCTGCGCGCCGGCTTCACCGGCGAGGGCAGCATCGCCGCCAACCTCACAGCCTATCCCGCCCCTGCGACGCCGACCCTTTCATCCGGCGAAAGCCGGGTGTTCGGCGGCCCGATGCGCCTGGCGCCGCGCCTGCAGGACATCGCCCGGCTGAAGGCCGAGACCGGCCTGCCGCTGTGGATCAAGGGCGTGCTGCATCCCGAGGACGCGCGCCAGTTCCTGGCCGTCGGCGCCGACGGCCTGATCGTCTCCAACCACGGCGGCCGCGCCTTTGACGGGGCGCCGGCGGCGCTGAGCGCCCTGCCCGCGGTCCGAGCGGCGGTGGGCGATACGGTTCCGGTCCTGATGGACGGCGGCGTTCGGTCCGGCCGCGACGTCTTCACGGCCATCGCCCATGGCGCCGACGCGGTCCTGATCGGGCGGCTGCAGGCCTACGCCCTGGCCGTCGCCGGCGCCCTGGGTGTCGCCCACATGATCCGGCTGCTGCGCGAGGAGCTGGAGCTGAACATGGCCCTCGCCGGCTGTCCCGACCTCGCCGCCATCCGCCGCCTTGGCGCGGCCACCTAGAGCGCCCCATGCTGATCGCCATCGAGAACCTGCTGTCCAAGTCCGAGGTCGCCGCCCTGCGCGAGCGTCTGGATGTCGCCGCCTGGCAGGACGGCGCGGCGACTGCCGGCGGGATCGCGCGGCGCCAGAAGCGCAACCTCCAGCTCGACGACGCCGCAGAGCCCGCTCGCAGCCTCAGCCAGGAGGTGCTGCGCCGCGTCCGCGCCCACCCGACCTTCATCTCCGCCGCCCTGCCGCGGAAGATCTATCCGCCCAAGTTCAACCGCTATGAAGGCGGCGGCGAGTACGGCGCCCATGTGGACGGCGCGATCCTGCAGACCCTGGCCGGCGAGACCCTGCGCAGCGACCTGTCAGCGACCCTGTTCCTCGCCGAGCCCGACACCTACGAGGGCGGCGAGCTGCAGATCGAGGGTCCCTTCGGCGTCCAGGAGGTGAAGCTCGAGGCCGGCGCGATGGTCCTCTATCCGTCAAGCAGCCTGCACCGAGTGACGCCTGTCACCCGCGGGGCGCGGGTCGCCGCCTTCTTCTGGATCGAGAGCCTGGTGCGCGACGATGGCGACCGGACCCTGTTGTTCGACCTGGACCGGGCGATCCAGGGCCTGACGGCGACGGTCGGCCCGGACAACGCCGAGCTCGTGCGGCTGACCCACGTCTATCACAACCTGCTGCGCCGCTGGGCGGCCACCTGATTGCAGTTGCGACTTCAAATGCGAATGAGTTTCATGTAGGCGAGAGCCATGTCCCTGATCGCCACCGCCCCGGATCCAGAACTGCCCAAGCTGCGGCTGTCCCTGCCACCGCGAAACTGGCTGATCGCCGGCGGCATCGCCGCCGTGGTCCACGTCATCCTGCTGATCGTTCTGATGGCGGTCCGCGCAGAGCAGATCCAGGCCAGGCCCGACCCCACGATGGAGGTCTCGCTGATCCCGGCGGCGGCCTTCATGCCCCAGGACCTGAAGCGCCCGCCGACCGCCCCGACCCCGCCGAAGCCGGAAACCCGCCAGCCCGAGCTGGAGCAGGCGCGTCCCACGCCCACGCCGGAGGTCATGCCCGAGGTGACCCGCGCCGCCGCCGTGGTCCCCTCGCCCGCCCCCAGCCAGGCGGACGCCCCGGCCGCCGCCGCGCCGCCCGGCCCGCCGGTTCCGGCGACGACCCCGCCCAGCTTCACCGCGGCCTACCTGAACAATCCCGGCCCCCAGTACCCTTATGAGGCCCGCGTGAAGCGCCACGAGGGGATCGTCCGCCTGAAGGTGCTGGTCTCGCCTGAGGGGCGCGCCGAGCAAGTCACCATCGAGCGCTCCAGCGGCTATCCGGCCCTCGATGACGCGGCCCTGGACGTGGTGAAGCGCCGCTGGCGCTTTGTGCCCGCCAAGCAGGACGGCCGGGCCGTCTCCGCCTGGGTCATCGTGCCGATGGCCTTCTCCCTCAAGACCCGCTGAGGCTTCCCATGCGCCACTTTCTTGCCCTCGCCGCCTTCGCCACCGTCCTCGGGCTCGCCGGGGAAGCCGCCGCCCACGGGGACGTGAAGTGCGAGGCGACCCGCGCCGACCGCCGCCCCTCCATCGACCTGCAGAAGATGCTCAAGACCCAGGGTTGGACGGTGCGCAAGATCGTCGTGACCAACGGCTGCTACGAGGTCTACGGCTACGATTCCAGCAATCGCCCGGTCGAGGTGTTCTTCGATCCCAAGACCTTCGAGCGTGTCCCCGCCAAGTGACGGACTAATTCATAAGTCTAGAGCGTGATGGCCGCCGAAACCGGCCTCCACTTTCGGCTATCACGCTCTACCGGCTCGACTGCACCACATGCTCGGTGATGACCGGCGGGGCCATAATCATGGCGGTCGCCAGCATCAGGGCCGACGCCGCCGCCAGCGCCGCGGCGCCCAGCACCGGCCAGGTGCTGTCCTTAGGCAGGGGCTGGGAGAGCAGGCCCCGGGCCCGGGCCATGGCCCCGGTCTCCAGCGCAGGACCCGGCAGGTGGGAATCGGTCGTCGACATGGCGTCAGGCTCGCGCCTTCCCCATCTCCATGCAATGCGAAGACTTGGCGCAGGGCCAAGCGCGGCCTAGAGGTGAAGCATGATCCTGGTCATCGATAACTACGACAGCTTCACCTACAACCTCGTCCACTATCTCAATGAGCTGGGCGCGGAGACGGTGGTCTATCGCAACGACGCCCTTAGCGTCGCCGAGGCCTTCGGCATGAAGCCGCAAGGGGTGCTGCTGTCACCCGGCCCCTGCACGCCGAACGAGGCCGGCATCTGCCTCTCGCTGATCGAGTCCGCGCCGGCCGACCTGCCGATCCTGGGCGTCTGCCTGGGCCACCAGTCCATCGGCCAGGCCTTCGGTGGCGAGGTGGTCCGCGCCCAGGCCCTGATGCACGGCAAGGTCAGCCCGATCCATCACACCGACAAGGGCGTGTTCCACGGCATGCCCAACCCCTTCACCGCGACGCGCTATCACAGCCTGTCGGTGAAGCGCGAGACCATGCCCGACGTCCTGGAAATCACCGCCTGGACCGACGACGGCGAGGTCATGGGCTTCCAGCACAAGACCCGCCCCATCCACGGCGTCCAGTTCCACCCTGAGTCCATCGCCACCGAGGGCGGCCACCACCTGTTGGCCAACTTCCTGGCCCTGGCCGGCGTGCAAGTTCCCGCCGAGGCCTGATGTCGGACATCTTCAAGCCGCTGCTCGGCCGTCTCGCTGACGGCGCGACGCTGAGCGAGGACGACGCGCAGGACTTCTTCGCCGCCTGCCTGCGCGGCGAACCCACCCCGGCGCAGATCGCCGCCGCGGTCACCGCCATGCGCCTGCGCGGCGAGACGGTGGGCGAGATCACCGCCAGCGCGCGGGCCATGCGCCGCGC
This sequence comes from Phenylobacterium sp., assembly GCF_041916435.1. GTDB lineage: Bacteria > Pseudomonadota > Alphaproteobacteria > Caulobacterales > Caulobacteraceae > Phenylobacterium. The sequence goes on from NZ_JAYRZM010000009.1 coordinate 37,010, forward strand.
CGCCGTGGCGCTGGACGTGCCCTATCCGACCATCGATGTCTGCGGCACCGGCGGCGACGGCCTGCACACCCTGAACATCTCCACCGCCGTGGCCTTCGTGGCCGCCGCCGGGGGCTTGAAGGTCGCCAAGCACGGCAACCGCGCCATGTCGTCCAAGTCCGGCACCGCCGATGTCCTCACCGAACTCGGCGTCGATATCGCCGCCCCCTCGGCCGTGCAGCTCAAGGCCCTGGACGAGGCCGGTGTCTGCTTCATGTTCGCCCCGGCCCACCACGGCGCCATGCGCCACGTCTCGCCGATCCGCGCCGAGCTAGGCTTCCGCACGATCTTCAACCTGCTGGGCCCGCTGACCAATCCGGCCGGCGCCAAACGCCAGGTGCTGGGCGTGTTCGCCGACCGCTGGGTCGAGCCCCTGGCCCGTGTCCTTGGCGCCCTGGGCGCCGAACGCGCCTGGGTGGTCCACGGCGGCGGCATGGACGAGATGACCATCACCGGCGAGACCAGCGTCGCCGAATGGCGCGACGGCCAGGTGCGGCTGTTCACCATCACGCCTGAGGCCGTGGGCCTGCCCCGCGGCGCCCTGGCCGACATCACCGGCGGCAGCCCGGCGGAGAACGCGCTGGCTCTGCGCGAGATGCTGGGCGGCAAGGCCGGCGCCTACCGTGACATCGTGCTCCTGAACGCCGCCGCGGCCTTCCTGGTCGGCGACCGGGTCGAGACCCTGCGCGAAGGCGTCGAGTTGGCCGCCAAGGTCATCGACGACGGATCGGCCCTGGCCGCCCTGGACACCCTGGCCCAGATCACGAGCGCCCCCCGATGAGCGACATTCTCGACAAGATCGCCGCCTACAAGCGCGATGAAGTCGCCGAGCGAAAGGCCGCCCGGTCCTATACCGACCTGGAAGGCGCCGCCTTCGCCGCCTCGGCCCCGCGCGGGTTCAAGGCCGCCCTGGAGCGCAAGCACGCGCCTGGCCGCCTGGCCCTGATCGCAGAGGTCAAGAAGGCCTCGCCCTCCAAGGGCCTGATCCGCGCCGACTTCGACCCGCCGTCGCTGGCCGCCGCCTATGAGCGGGGCGGCGCGGCCTGCCTGTCGGTGCTCACCGATACGCCCAGCTTCCAGGGCGCCGACGCCTACCTGGCCGCAGCCCGCGACGCCACGAGCCTTCCCGCCCTGCGCAAGGAGTTCCTGGTCGATCCCTGGCAGGTGGCCGAGAGCCGCGCCCTGGGCGCCGACGCCATCCTGGTGATCATGGCCATGGTGGACGATAGCCTCGCCGCCGAACTGCTGGCCGAGGCCAAGCGTTTCGGCATGGACGCCCTGGTCGAGACCCATGACGAGGACGAGGTCGTCCGCGCCGTGAAGCTCGGCGCCGACCTGCTGGGCGTCAACAACCGCAACCTGCGCACCTTCGAGACCGACCTCGGCATCACTGAGCGGCTGGCCGACCTGATCCCGGGCGACGCGCTGCTGGTCACCGAAAGCGGCATCTTCACCCCCGCTGACGCCGCCCGGCTGGAGACGAGCGGGGCCAAGGCCATGCTGGTCGGCGAAAGCCTGATGCGGCAGGCCGACGTCGAGGCTGCGACGCGGGCCCTCCTGGGCTGATGACGCCTGCCGAGAGGGTCGCCGCCGCCAAGACCGCCCAGGCCGGCAAGGCCCTGGTCGCTCCAGGCGGCTGGGTGTTCCTGGTCAACGACACCAATGACTTCCTCAGCTGGCAGTTCGGCGCCTCGCGCTGGACCCCCGACGAGCAAGCGGTGGTTGAGTCCAACATGGCAGAGCGGCTGAACCGGCTGGCGCCCGCCGCCTATCTGATGGTGGTCACCCCGGAGAAGAGCGTGCCCTATCAGGCCCTGCTCCCGCACGGCCTGGCAGCCGTCCCGCCCGCCCCGGACCGTCCCGCGCCCTGGCTCGCGCGCCGATTCCCTCAAGCCTGCCTCTATCCCGCAGATCGGCTGACAGCGCTCCAGACGCACGGTCTGCTCTATTTTCGCGGCGACACCCATGTGAATGGCCTGGGCGCCTTTCATCTGTACCGCGAGACGATCCTGAAGCTGCGCGCCCAGGGCGCGCAGATCCCGCCGCCCCTTGAGTTCGGCATGCTGAAGCCCGCCGCCATCGGCTTTGAAGGCGACGTCTATGTCCAGATCGATCCGGAACAGAAGGCCGTCTTCGACGCCGATCCCGACAGTGGCCGCTGGAATGACATGCTGGAGATCGCCCTCGCCTTCAGCATCCGTCCCGGCCGGGCGCGCGCCCACCAGGTCGAGCCGGTCGGTCTGGGCGATGTTCGAGCCCGCGAACTCGCCGTCTACGCCCACGAGGACCAAAGTCTGCCTCGCGCCCTGATCTTTCGAGATTCCACGGCCACCCACCTCGTGGACTTCATGGCCCAGCACTTCTCGCGGTCAGTGTTCGTCTGGCACGATCGCGACGTCGCCGCCGACCTTGTGGAGCGCGAACGCCCCGACATCGTGGTCCACTTTATCGCCGAACGCTTTCTGGCGACCTATCCGCGGCTCTCCGCCTTGAGTCGCTGAACCGCCCCTTCACCGTCGGAAAAAGCCCTGAAAGATCAGCGGGCTTGTGGGTAACTTGACATTAAGGAAGAACGCTTAGAGAACAAAGGCAGGGTTTTCGCTTTGTTCCCTCGAGGTCGCCGTCATGCTCACCCGCAAACAGCACGAACTGCTCATGTTCATCCATGAGCGGATCAAGGAGACCGGCGTTTCGCCGTCCTTCGATGAGATGAAGGAGGCCTTGGACCTGGCGTCCAAGTCCGGGATTCACCGGCTGATCACCGCGCTGGAAGAGCGCGGCTTCCTGCGCCGCCTGCCGCATCGCGCCCGGGCGCTGGAAGTGGTGAAGCTGCCGCAGCAGGCCACGACCGCCGCCCCGCCCAAGGGCCGCAGCCCCTTCAAGCCGCAACTGGTGGAGCCCGGCGAGGGCGCGCCGGTTATGGCGGCCGCCAACGACACCCGCGACCTGCCCGTGCTGGGCAAGATCGCCGCGGGCACCCCCATCGAGGCCATCCAGCAGGAGCGCGACCGCCTGCCCGTGGCCGAGACCATGCTGGGCGCAGGCGAACACTTCGTCCTCGAGGTCCAGGGCGACTCCATGATCAACGCCGGCATCCTGGACGGCGACTATGTGGTGATCCGTCGGACCGATGCGGCCACCTCCGGCGACATTGTCGTGGCCCTGGTCATGGGCGAGGAAGCCACCCTGAAGCGGCTGCGCAAGAAGGGCGCGTCCATCGCCCTGGAGGCCGCCAATCCGGCCTATGAGACCCGCATCTTCGGCCCCGACCAGGTGCAGGTGCAGGGCCGTCTGGTCGGCCTCATCCGTCGCTATCACTGACGCCCCGGGTCCAGGGCCTGTCGCCGCGCAGGGGCTGGGCCCAGACCACCCGCCAGCCGGCCGCCGTCCGGTAGAGCTCGGCTGATCCCCCTTTGCGGAAATCCGCTTCGCCCAAGACCAATCGTCCTGGGCAGGCGTCGGGGGCCACCTCTCCCCGGATCACGATGACCTCGGCGCTGGCGCAAAAGGCCGGCAGCTTCTTGTCGATGGTCGAGGCGCGACGGGTCCAGACCGCAGCCACCGAGGGCGCGCCCGGACGCGGCAAGCAGGACCAGCGGTCACAGTCATAGCCACCATCGCGCCTCGCCAGATCGATCTCCGGCGTCTCACCGACCGTCAACCCGCGTCGGCGGGCCCAGATCTCCGCCCCGAACCGCTTCACATCCGGCCTCAACAGGATCGCGGCCTTCTGAGCCCGCACCGCCAAAGTCGCGCCGTCGGCGGAGATCCAAGCGTCCGGCGACGGCGGCCGGGGCGCGAGCGTCACCGCAAGGGCCAAGGGCAGGCCAAACCAGCGCAGCGGCCCCCGCCACAGGCACACCCAGAGCAGCCCGAGGAAGGCCGCCGGCAGGGCCCAGACTGGGGCGCTGGCCACCACCAGCTGGGCGCCGGGCAGCGACGCGGCGGTCGTGGCCACCCTGTTCATCAGCTCAATGCCAAACCCCGCCGCCGCCAGGGGCGCCTCGCCCAGGCCCAGGGGCGCGAGCACCGCGCCGACCGCCAGGGCTGGCATCATCAGGAAGGACGAGATCGGAGCGACCACGAGGTTGGCCACCAGGCCGAAGGTCGAGACCCGGTTGAAGTGCTGCATGGCGAAGGGGCCCGTCGCCAGGCCGGCGACGAAGCTCGCCGCCAGGCTGGCCAGCAACCACTGGCCGGTTCCCTGGACGAAGCGGATCGGCCAGGGGGTGTTGATCTCGCGGATCGGGCGCGGCCAGAGCTCGGCGAGCGCCACCAGGGCCGTGGTGGCCGCAAACGACATCTGGAACCCGGGTTCGGTCACCGCCTCCGGCTGCAGGGCCAGGATGGCGATCGCGGCGATGGCCAGGGTGCGCAGGCTGATCGCCTGGCGGTCGAACAGGATGGCGGCGAAGGCGCAGATCGCAGTGATCGCCGCCCGCTCCGCCGGGCTGGGCGCGCCGGACAGGGCCAGGTAGGCCAGCACAGCGGCCAGGCCGAACAGCGCGGCGACCTTCTTGCCTGACACCCTGAGCGCCAGCCACGGCCAGGCGGCGACGAACAGGCGCGCCGCCGCAAAGGCGAAGCCCCCGACGATGGCCATGTGGAGGCCGCTGATCGAAATGATGTGGGCCAGGCCCGCGGCGCGCAGGGCGTCGACCTGGGCCTTGCGAATGAAGGTCTCATGTCCCGAGACCATGGCGGCGGCCAGCCCGCCCTCCTCCGGTCCCAGCACCTCGACGATGCGAAGGGCGAGCGCCCAGCGCCAGGCGTTGACCTGCATCTGCAGCCGCAGCGGCCAGGGCGCGGCGCCCGGGTCGGCCAGGACCTCCGGCGCGGTCAGGGCGAAGCCCACCCCACCCACACCCTCGAAGAAGGCGTCGCGGGCGAAGTCATAGGCGCCTGGGCTGGCTGGCGGCGGCGGCGGATTGAGCATGCCCTTGAGCCGGATCACCTGGCCTGGCGCCGGAATGGGTGTGTCTGGCCGCAGGGTGATGCGGGCGCGGATCGGGGTGTCGGCGGGCGCAAGGCCGCTGACCGAGATCGGGGCCAGCAGCAGGCGCGGCCCGCCCTGGCCTGGGCTCGCCACGTCCAGCACATAGGCCTGGACGACCTGAACGCCGCGCCCGTCCGGCGCGACCGGCGCGCGCACGGCCTCGGTGCGCAGCTTGGCCAGGGCGAAGCCCAAGAGGGCGCAGGCGCCCAGCACCAGCACCACCCGCGCCAGCGGCGGCAGGACAAGGCGCGACCTTAAGGCCAGCAACAGGCCCGCCGCGATCAGCACCGCCCAGGCCAACAGGGCGATAGGCTCACGCGGCAGGCTGAAATAGATCGCAGCTCCACAGCCTATGGCGACCGGCGCCCACAGGGCCCGCCGCTCGGCCTGCGCCGCCAGTTGGCCGCGGACCCAGGCCCGCGCCGCCGCCGGGCTAGGAGGCAGGCGAATCCCCATGCTAAGAGGCGCGCCATCCGCAGCGCCCGCGGCGCCGCTCCCCTCACCTACAGTCGAAGCTTCGATGTCCGACCGCCCCGTC
>NZ_JAYRZM010000010.1:0-41773 GCF_041916435.1 Phenylobacterium sp.
GAATAGCGCCCAATCGCCGGGTTCTCCGCCCCGCGTCTCTCGGCCGTTTTCAAAAGTGTAGGTTTCGCCCCCAGGGTCCGGATTTCCCTGCTTGCTGGGAATCTACAGGGAATTTGCCAACGGCCGGTGCCTCGACAGGCATCGCCCGCCGGGGGAAGCGCAACACCTTCAATGCCTTGAGAAGCTAATTCCCTACAGCCCGAACAGGGAATTTTCCCCGGTTCAGCGCGGAAGCTGCAGGGAATTCATCGGCGCCCAGCAGGGAGCCAGAATCGCCGCCCCGCTGGGCGCGGCGATCGTCAGCCGACGGCGTCGAACAGCCGCCGCTGCTCGTCCCAGTCCAGCGGCAGCGGCTGGCGCGTCAGACCGGCCAGCGTGATCGCCGGCGGCTGCCGGCCTTCAAGGATCGCCGCCGTCAGATCCGGCGCGAGCCAGGCGAGCGGCAGCAGCTTGGCAGCGTAGTGATTGCAGAGGCCATGGCGGATCGCGAGGTCCCGCGTCGACGCCGCCTCGCCGTTGGCGAGCAGCTCGGCCCAGCGCCGGGCCAGGCAGACCGCCCGCACCAGAGCGCGATCGATCCGTGCCTTGGAGAGCGAGGCCCCTTGCGGAGCTTCGATCAACACCGCGCCCTGCCGGCGCTTCAACCGGATCGCCACCGCGACCTCACAGCCGTCGTCCCCATCGCTGCCGGCGGCCACCTCGCTGATCACCGCTTCAGGACGCAGCGTCATGACGATCCGGTCCTCGCCCACCGTCACCCGCAGGAGCGCTGTGCGGGTGCGATCCTCTATCGCCGCATCCGGCTCCCACCCCCGGGCCAGAAGCGGGCTGACGCGATCGACGACAAAGCTGTCCAGCACGCCCATGGCGAGCCTGGGCAGGCTCCCGGCCGTCCGCCGCTTATCGCGCAGATCCACGGCGTAATACCGATAGCGCCTGTCGCCGCGCTTGGTGTGGATCGCCCGCATGGCGTTGCCGCGATCGTCGAAGGCCAACTCGCGCAGCATCACGTCCGCCTCCGTGCGCGGCGATTGCGGATGATCGGGACAGTTGGCGGCCAGCTTCGCCTGGACCGCCGCCCACGTCGCCTCGTCGATGATCGGCGCATGGGCGTCAGGATAAAGCCGGTCGCGGTGCCGGATGGCCCCGCGGTACACGGGGTTGCTCAGCAGGTGATAGAGCGCGCCGCGGCTGAACTCGCCGCCGCCGACGAGCTGACCCTGCTTGCTGACCCAGCGCTTGGAGACCACGCCTCGGGCCCGCAGATCCGGCTCGAGCGCCGTGACCGATCCCAGTTCCAGGTAGCGGCCAAAGATGTGGCGGACGACGTCGGCTTCGCCGCTGTTGATCACCAGCTTGCGGTCGACCCCGTCGTAGCCCAGCGGCGGCCGGCCGCCCATCCACATGCCCTTGGCCTTCGAGGCCGCGATCTTGTCGCGGATGCGCTCGCCGGTCACCTCGCGCTCGAACTGGGCGAACGAGAGCAGCACGTTCAGGGTCAGCCGCCCCATGCTGGTGGTGGTGTTGAACGCCTGGGTCACCGACACGAAGCTGACGCCGCGCGCGTCGAACAGCTCGACCATGCGCGCAAAGTCGCTGAGCGCGCGGGTGAGCCGATCGACCTTGTAGACGACGACGATGTCGATGAGGTCGCGCTGGATGTCGGCGAGAAGCGCCTGGAGGCCCGGCCGCTCCATCGATCCGCCGGAGAAGCCGCCGTCATCATAGGCCATGGGGAGCGCGCTCCACCCCTCCCCGGCTTGCGACAGGACATAAGCCTCGCAGGCTTCGCGCTGGGCATGCAGGCTGTTGAACCCCTGCTCCAACCCCTCCTCGCTGGATTTGCGGGTGTAGATCGCGCAGCGCAGGACCTTGCTCATGCCGCCCTCGCCGGCCGGGGCTTGAGGCCGAAGAAGACGTGGCCGTTCCACTTCGTGCCGGTGATCCGGCGCGCGACCTGAGAGAGCGAGCCAAAGGTCTGGCCCTGATAGATGAAGCCGTCGGCGGCGACCGCGACCTCATGGCGGACCCCGCCCCATTCCCGGATCAGCGACGCGCCGTGCGCCAGGTTCGGCCCGGCGACCGGCGTGAACTTGCGGTCAGCGCTGAAACGATCGGCATAGTCCCTGGCCTTGCGTCGCACCGGCGCAGGCAGGTCGCCGAAGGCCGCGGTCTGGATCTTGTGGGCCATGGCCCGCGCCAGCAGGTCACGCGACCGAAACCGCGGCGGCTCCCCCCACTTTCGCCGCCACTCCGCCCGCAGCGCCTCCAGCTCGAGGAAGCCGAGCGCCCGCACCTCCTCGGCGATGCGGGCCTCGAGCGCGGCCTGAGCCACCGGCCGGCTCAAGCCGCCGCACCCGCGGCCCGGTACACCCGCACGCCACCGACCTTCTCCGAGGTGACGGCGATCCCGCGTTGCTTCTTCAGAGCGCCGGAGATCGCGCCGCGCACCGAGTGGACCTGCCATCCGGTGGCGGCGGAGAGCTGATCGATCGTGGCACCTCCAGGCCGCTGCAGCAGGGCGATCAACGTCCCGAGCTTGCCGCCAGGCCCCTTGAGGTTGGAGGCCGGAGCCTGGGGCGGTGCGAGTGCAGAGGCCAGCACGATCGTCGCCGCCGGCGTAGGCGCCAGGGGCGTCTCGCCTGCCAGCAGTGCCCGCCCCGCCGTGGTGACTATGACGCGCCCAGGCCCGTCGGCGGTCGGGACCCGCATCATCAGGCCGCGGCGCACCAGGCCGGCCACGGTCCGGGCGTCGCCCTCGAAGGTGTCGGCGGCGCCGTCCTCGACGGCCGCCGCCCGGGTCAGGACGGCGCGTTGGCCGTCGGTGAGGTGGGGTTGGGTCATAAGGGCTCCTTTCTCAGGGCGGCGGGAGACGCCCGCCGCTACCGAGAAAGGCCCCGACCGGGGCTGTGCGCGTCTCCGCGCCGGACCGTTACCGCTCTGCCGGCAATTGAAGTCCAGCGGAATATCGGGCGCCCGAACGCCTTTCTGGACGACTGGACTTTCCGGCCGACCAGAGCGCCACAGCACCCATGCCGAGACGCCCGCCGCCCCCCTCCCAGGACGAGATTCTGACCCGCCTTTGGGCCGTGCTGGAAGCGGCGCTGGCGATGGCGACGGAAAAAGCTGCGGCAGACCGCCGCAGGGAAATCGAGGTTCTGTGCCGGAAAGCGGCGGCTTTGGCCCGCGACTTGGGCGAAGATCCTGAATAACTTATTGTTTTATTAGACCTTCGAGGCGCGCGTCATTGACGCCTATCGGAAACTGCAGCGCCCTTAATTCCTACCATTTTTATAGGTGTTAAACACGTGATGGCCGCCATGGGGGTCAGCTGAACCCCCTCGGGACAGCTGGCGGGAACACGACGCCTGCTGACAGGCGCCCCCGCCGGCTCCCCATCGGAGCATCTATATGTCTCTCATCTATAATGTGCGTTTGATCTCGAAGCGCCTGCGCAACTCCCCTTACGCCTTCGCGGCCTACTTCCTGGACCAGCTCTACGGCGTCCGCCTGACGGACGGCGTGCTGGACCGCGTGCAGGCCGAGCTCATCGCCCACCGCGCGACGACGCACGGCCGCCGCGACATCATCAACGCCCCGCCGTCGGCGGGGGCGTTCATGGAGGTCGTCGTCCAGCCGGCCTGGCGCCTTGGTTGGAACCCCAGCATCCAGATCGAGGTGATCACCCCGCCCGCCATGGCGGACCTGACGCGGACCCTGATCGAGCATCCGGACTACGCTCAGATCTTCCCTGAGGTGAAGCTGGCGCCGACGGATGATCCGTCGGTGCTGCAAACCACGGCTGGCGGCCGCATCGTCTACCGCACGCTGGAAGAGCGCTCCGTTGACCGTCGCACCAAGCTGCTGGTGATCGACACCCCGCAGGCCCAGGCCGACGTCGCGACGCAAGCCGCCCGCGACGCCTCCTTCGCCCTGATCGAAGCGGCCTGCGCCAAGGTCCCGGCGATCGGCTCGATCGTGCTGGTCACCCATCGGCTGCATCCGGACGACGCGACCGCCCGCCTGCAAGGTCAGAAGCGGTACACGACCTGGCGCTTCCCGGTCATCGCCCAGGAGGACGTCATCTTCCAGCTGGGCGAGCGGGGCGTGAAGTTCTTCACGGGCAAGCTGCTCGATCCTGTGGCGTGGCCCCAGATGCGGATCGCCATGCTGCGCCACCAGCTGCCGCCGGCGGTCTTCGCCGCCCACTATTTGCAGGCGCCGTTGGACCCGTCTGACGACGACGAGTCCTAACCCCGGTCGTCGGCCTGGGCGGCCCTGCGCCGTCCAGGCCCGGCTCGTCCCTTCCCCATCCCTTCATTTATCCGGCCGCGGCGGGCCTCCGTCGCGGCTGGCGGAACTCCGAACGCCCATGCCCAACACCCTGCAAATCGACTACCGAAAGCTGGCCGAGCTCTCCGGCCTGGATCAGACGCTCCGCGTCCATAACCGCGCCCAGCAGCGCAAGATCGCCGCCTTCACCCGCGCCTATGGTCCGCTGCGGCCGATCCTCATCGACCCCGCCGGCCGCATCGTCGACGGCGTCGCCCTCGCCCAAGCCCTGCAGCAGCAGGGCTACGACGAGGTCCCGGTCGTCGTCGTCCACGGCCGCAGTCCCGAGGAGCTGCGCCTGATCCGCCTGGGCCTGAACCGCCTGGCGGAGGACGCCGCCTGGAACAAGGCCGCGCTGGCCTCGGAGTTCCGCGAGCTGCTAGCGCTCAGCTTCGACGTCGAACTGGCCGGCTTCGACGCCGTCGAGATCGACATGGCGCTGGCCATCGAGGACGAGACCGGCTCCGGCGAAGTCGAGGACGCGCCGCCGGCTCCCCGGGCAGGAGCCACGGTCGCGCAGTCGGGCGACCTCTGGCTACTCGGCGAGCACCGGCTGGTCTGCGGCGACGCCCGCGACGCCGCCGCGCTCGCGCGCCTGATGGGCGAGGACCGGGCGCGGATGGTGTTCACGGATCCGCCCTATAATGTCGCGATCGACGGCTTCGTCGCCGGCCGCGGCCGCCATCGCGAGTTCGAGATGGCCTCGGGCGAGATGACCGAGGACGAGTTCGTCGCCTTCCTGACCCAGGCGCTGTCGGCGCTGACGCCGCACCTGGTCGACGGCGCGATCCTCGACGTCTGCATGGACTGGCGCCACTCCGCCGAGGTGCTGGCGGCGATCGCTGCGGCGGGCCTGACGCTGATGAACCTCTGCGTCTGGGCCAAGACCAACGCCGGCATGGGGACCTTCTACCGCTCGCAGCACGAGCTGGTCTGGATCGCCAAGCACGGCTCGGCGCCGCACACCAACACCTTCGAGCTCGGCCAGAAGGGCCGCTCGCGCTCCAACCTCTGGACCTACCGCGGCATGAACGCCGTGGGCGGCGAGCGCGACGAGCTGATCAAGCTACATCCGACGGTGAAGCCCGCGGCCCTGGTCGCCGACGCCATCAAGGACGTCTCCAGCCGCGGCGAGATCGTGCTCGATCCCTTCCTGGGCTCCGGCACCACCTTGATCGCGGCCGAGCGCACCGGCCGGCGGGGGTACGGCCTGGAGCTCGACCTGGCCTACGCCGACGTGATCTTGCGCCGCTATCTGGCCGAGACCGGGCGCATGCCCATCCTGGCGGACACCAGCGTGCGCTTCGATGCGCGTGAAGAAGCCCTCCTCGCCATGGAGCCCGTCCATGACGAAGCCTAAGGGCGACTACGCGGTCGGCTACGGCCGGCCGCCCCAGGCCAGCCGCTTCAAGTCCGGCCAGTCGGGCAACCCCAAGGGCCGGCCGAAGGGGACCAAGAACCTGGCCACGGACCTCACCGAGGAGCTTGGCGAGACCATCCGCATCCGCGAGGGCGAGCGGCAGCTCACCGTCTCCAAGCAGCGGGCTATGCTGAAGGCGCTGGTGGCCAAGGCCCTGAAAGGCGATGCGCGGGCCGCCAGCCTGCTCATCGCCCTGGTCGCCAAGGCGACGGAGGAGACGCCCGGGCCTGCGGCGGAGGCCCAGGCCCCGCTCGCCGAGGCGGACCGGCAGATCCTCGACGACTTCCTCGCGCGCGCGGCCGCGCGCGAGGCGCCGGCCGCGTCCGTGCCCGGGGTAAGCGACGAGACTGAGGGCAAGGCATGACCTCGCCCTACTCCCAGGACACCCTCGACGCCCTGCTGCGCGAGGATCTCTACGCCTTCACCCTAAAGGCGTTCGAATACCTGGAAGGCCAGCCGCCCCGCCCCGGCCGGCACATCGAGCTATTCGCCGCGGAGATGCAGTTGGCGGCAGAGGGTCAGACCTCGCGGCTGATGATCAATGCGCCGCCGCGGTCCCTGAAGAGCTTTGTCACGGTCGTGGCGACGACCGCCTGGATGCTGGGCCGCAGGCCGAGCTTCAAGGCGATGATCATCACCCACGCTGAGACCCTCGGCCTGACCCACACCGAGGCGATCCGCAAGCTCTTGGCCGCCGACTGGTATCAGCGGGTCTTCCAGCAGACCCGGCTGGACCCCGCGCACAACCGCGCCGGCGACTTCAAGACCACGGCAGGCGGCCACGTCTTCGCCCGTTCCCTTGAGGCCGGGGTGACGGGCCACGGCGCCGACTGGATCATCATCGACGATCCGCACGACGCCGGCGAGGTGCAGTCCGCCGCCGCCCGCCAGCGGGCCTATGACCTGGTGGTGCAGAAGTTCATGTCGCGCCTGAACAGCCAGGCCGAGGGCGTGATCGTGCTGGTGATGCAGCGCATGCATCCCGACGACCTCGCCAGCCGCCTGCAGGCCGCCGGCGAGTTCAAGGTCATCTGCCTGCCGCTGGTGGCCGAGCAGCCCCAGACCTTCGACATCGGCGGCGTGCCCTGGGTGCGTCCCGCGAGCCATGTGCTGGACACGGGGCACTACGGCGAGGGCGGCGTCGAGGCGCTGCGCCGGCGGATCCCGGCCTTCGTCTGGCTCTCGCAGTACCAGCAGGCGCCCGTCGGCGCCGGCGAGGGCGTGCTAGAGGAGCGGCACTTCACGCCTTATGAGATTCTGCCGAACCTGCCGTTCGAGACCTACTTGAGCTTCGATCTGGCCGGCGGCGGGCTCGGCGAGACCAACTCCTACAGCGCCTGCGCGGTCGTCCACCGCTACAACCACAACCTCTACATCTCGCAGATCTGGCGCGGTCGGCTCGACTACGAGGCCCTGAAGGCGAAAGCCATTGAGCTCATCAATCAGCACCCCCAGGCGCGCGTCTTGGTCGAGGACGCCGCCCTGGGCGTGGCGCTGATCTCCTCGCTGCAATCCATCGGCGTGCGGCTGGTGCGTATCCCCAAGCCCAGCCAGTCGAAGCTGGATCGCTTGCTGTCGGTGTTCGAGGTGTTTGCCGAACGCCGCGTCCACCTGCCCGTCCACGAGCCGTGGCGCCGCGCCTTCATCGAGGAGGCGCTGCAGTTCCCGAACGGGCCGCACGACGACCAGGTTGACACCGTCGTGCAGCTGCTGCGCTGGTTCAAGGAGGGCAAGAACAGCCCGCCGGCGAACTTCTGCCTGGGCGGCGTCGCGCCGACCCGCCTGCCCGGCTCAGCCGCGTTGCGGCAGTCCCCCCGGCAGGTCGCGCCCAACCGCATGCCGCGGCCGGGCTACGGCCCGCTGCGCGGGCGGCCGCGGTGGTGAGGTCGGCCGCGCCCGGGGGTGTGCTGGGCGGTCACGTCAGCCCTGGTTCGTGGCGATGAGCAGGGTGACGTTATCCGGCGCGCCCCGGTCGCGCGTGAGGCGCAGGAGGTCGCGGGCCGCCACAACGTCATCGCGCCCGGCTTGCAGCACCGCCTCGAGCTCGGCGTCGTCGACCACGTCCGTCAACCCGTCCGAGCACAGGAGAATGCGGTCGCCGGGCCCCCAGGGGGCGACGCCGGAGGCCGGGACCACCTCGGTCAAATGGTCGGCGCCGCCGAGAGCCTGGGTCAGCGCCGAGCCAATGGCGTGGTCCACCGAGAGCCTGCGCAGGCCGGAGCGGGTCACCAGGTAGATCCGGCTGTCGCCGGCATTGACCCAGAGCACCTCGGCCGCGCTGGCGACCGCAGCGGCGATCGTCGTGCCCATCCCGCGGAGCTCGGGGACCCGGTCGGCGGCTTCATAGATTCTGCGGTTCGCGGCCTGCACAAGCGCCGTAACGGCTTCCCGATCGGCCAGGTCCGCAGCCTGCGCCTCCAGGATGCGCACCGCTAGGTCGCTCGCGACCTCGCCGCCTGCATGGCCGCCTATGCCGTCGGCGACGAGCAGGACATGGCGACGGCGGACCCAGGTCTTCGCCGCCAGGGCGCCCACCCGTTCGCCGTTCACCGAGGCGACATCCTCGTTCGGGCGCCGAACCAGGCCGACCCAGCTGACTCCCGCCGCGCTCAGCCGAAAAGACCGATGCCGCGCGCGACGATTCGGTTTGGTCCCAGGACCATTTTGCAGGGTCATGTCTCGCGCTCACCTCCGGCTTCAGGAGGCCCACCTAGTCCCCCCAATAGGTGGAGCGGCTGCTCGAAGTTCCGGCCCGCGCTGCCGGCGTGGCGCGCGACGTTCGCCCGCCCCGCCGATCATCGCCGCCCGTGCTGCGGCAGCGCAGGCCGAGGCTGTCGTCGCTATGGCTTCAGGAGTTCGTAGCCGGGCACCGCCAGCGCCCCGGCCAGCCGCTCGATGTTGTCGATCGAGACGTTCCGCTCCGCCCGCTCGATGGCTCCGATGTAGGTCCGGTGCAGCCCGCAGTCGTCGGCGAAGGCCTCCTGGCTCAGCCCCTTGGCCTTGCGCAGCCGGCGGACGTTCGCGGCCACCACCCGCCGAAGCTCCCCGATCTGCGCGCCCGACATGGGGCGATGGTTCGAATGGTGATGACTTTACGGCTACAGCCGTTAAGTAGCATTTCGTTTAAAATCGGAGGCGGCATGAAGTCCCAGCACAACGAGACGTCGGGTCCATCGAACGAGCACGCGCCTACGCCCAGCGAGGTACGCACCGCAGGCACGGTCGCGGTCGGCTACCTCCTCGCGTCCTGGGCGGTCGAGACCTGGCCCCTGATCGGCGCGAGCTCGGCCGGCGCAGGCCTGAACCCGGTCCTGGCGGCCTACGGCGCCCTTGGCGTCTTCTTTGTCTGGCTGGGGGTAGAGATCTGGATCTCGCAGCGGACCTGGGCGGTGCTGCTGGTCTTCGGTCAGACCACCCTCTTCACGCTCTGGGATTTCCTGAGCTTCCTCCAGGGGAAACAAAGCAAGTGGTGGGTGCTGGGCGGCGTGGCGGGCGCCTATTACGCCTTCCAAGCGCTGAAGGGCGCGCGGCGGCTAAAGGCCGAGCGGCGCAGGCTCGCCGTCCGCCAGGACGGACCGCCCCGGGGGCTAGGACCGACGGCGGCGGAGACGGTTCGCGGCCACCTGCATGTCGTCCTAGCCGGGGTACTCCTCATCGCCGCCGCGTCAGGACTCAGCGCCTGCAGCAACAAGGACGGTGCGGCGAACAACGCCGCGACGGCGGTGGAGGGCCTCGGCGTCCCGCCGGACCTGGCGTCCGCCTGCATCTTCTCCGCCGCGCCTGCGGGCTATCCGTCGATCTTCGGGGCGAGCCTGACGAACCTCGTGCAGGCCATGACAAAGCCGAACGCCACCCTCTCCTGGGAGAAGAGCGCGGCGGGCTACATCCTGCGCCAGACCGTCGCCGACCAGCTCTCGGGGACCACGACGGTGAACTCGATTTCCCTGCGTCCCATCGATGAGGCCCAGACCAAGGCCTGGCTCAGGGGCGTGACCGACAATCCGTTCCAATGCGGCCCCAAGGGCCTCTACGCCGACCGCTCGATCATCGCCGGCCGGGAGCTCGACGCCGCATCGACCTGGTCGCTCCTGACTGAGGTGATCAACACTTTACCGTCGAAGCCGACGCCGCCGGCGCAGGCTGCAGGACCGACCGCCGCGCCAGCCTCAGCGGCGATCTCGGCGAGCGAGTTCCCGAAGGACCTCGACGCCATCTACGTGCCCGCCGACAAGACCGTCGCCGGCGTCGTGCGCATGGCGCTGGACGTCTGCCATCGCACCGGGACCGACGACGCGCCGGCCTCCTTCCAGGTGATGAACGAATGGGCCGGCGCCAAGATTGAGCTTTATGACCTCGCCGTAGCGCACGGCTATAAGATGAGCCCCGCCGACCAGACCTGCTACCGCGACGGCAAGGAGCAGTTGCAGCAGGCGGCCCAGGACCAGCAACTCCCCGACGGGGCCGACGCCAACACCCCGGCCCGCCCGGGGCCGCAGTAGGCGCGCCCTGGGGCGACAAATTACGCCTGGTTCACGGCGTAGCTGGCGGCGTCTCGTCGAGGACGACGAGCGCCGCCTCTCTGGCGACTTCCAGATCCGTGCCGTCCGTGGCCGCGACGATCTTCGCGCCAAGCAAGTGCGGCGACGCCACTGTGTCGGCGAGGGCGCGGAGGCGCACCAGCACCTTCGCAGCTTCACGATAAGCCTCGGCGATGCGCCAGCGATGACATGCTGAACCAGGAACTCCCGGCAATCGTCGAGCAACTTCGTCACCCCGTCGGCCTTGGCCTTCCCGAAGACGATCCGGCGCCCCTCGATCATGACCAGGTCCATGGCGAGCGCGGGATTGCGGCGCCCCCAGGGCGGCAGTTCCGTCTCCACGTCGATGACGTTGGCGTTCCTGGCGACCAGGTCGTCGATCAGCCGCTGTTCCGGGCCGGCATAGCCACCGTCGATCAGGCGGATCCACGCCCGCAAGGTGCTCAGCCCCTCGTAGGGGACGTCGTCATAGAGGCTCCGAACCCGCGACTCGCGGAAATAGCCATAAAGCCGACCGCCGCAGCCCCGGCCTTCCTCGCTGAAGTACTTGGCCGGGACGTGGCCGCGCAACTCGCCGTGGGCGACCTCGTAGGTTCGTCGCGGACCAGGAGGCCGGCAAGTTTCTTAGTGAACCGGACAGAATTACGTCCAATTCTGACGTAGGAAAGCTCCAAGATTTGTGTCGCACAAGGAAGGCGGACCGCATGCGTCTACGCGTGATCGACATCGAAACCACCGGCGCTCAGCCACAGGAAATCATCGAAATCGGCACGGTCGACGTCGTCGCGCACGAGGGTACCTGGCGCGTGGAGGCACCCCGTTCGCGGCTGTTCCGCCCACAAGGCGCGATCTCGGTGCACGCCATGGCCATCCACCATCTGACTCCAGATGACCTCGCTGTCGCCGACGCGCCCTGCACGGACGCCACCCTGATCGAAGCCGTCAGATCCTCGCCTGCGCCGGATGCGCTTGTGGCCCACAACGCCTCGTTCGAAAGCCAGTACATCTCGAGGAACGTCACCGGCCCCCTCGCCTGGATCTGCACCATGAGAGCGGCGCGACACGCCTGGCCGGACGCACCTGGCCATTCAAACCAAGTGCTGCGCTATTGGCGTGGTCTCAGGCTCGACCCGCAGCTTGCGATGCCGCCGCACCGGGCTGCGCCGGACGCCTGGGTGACGGCCCACATCCTCATCGAGCTACTGCAGCAGGCCTCGGTGGAAGATCTGCTGGCCTGGAGCAAGGCCGCTCGCCCACTCCAGCGGATTCCGTTCGGAAAATATAAGGGGAGGGACTGGTCCGCTCCTCCCGTCCACTATCTCAAATGGCTGGTCGAAGAGCCCGAAATGGAACGCGAAGTTGTGGACCGCGCCCAAGCTGAGCTGCAGATGCGGGCGCTCCCTTCCCGGCCCGTGCAGGCGTCGCCCCTCTGATCTTCTTGCCTGATGGGAGCCCACGGAAAATCGCGATGCGCCGCCAATTCTCTGACGCTGAACGACTGGAGCGTGCGAGCTTGCGCGTCGCCCAACACATCCGCGGCCTTTATGAAGAGAAGGGCAGTTCGGATACGCGGCTGCTCGAAGCCTTGCTGTTGCCGGACGAGCTAACTGTCATGGGCCGTTCGAAGGCCTGGAGCGGCGGAGGTCGACGAGAACACGTCGTCCCGCGGCGAGTCGTCATTGAGCATTGCCACAACATGATTGAAGCGGGGGAGAAGGACGCGGCTGTCGCCGCGTTCATCCGTGAGCACGTCAAGATCGTCCTGATTACGAAGGATGAGGCGGCACGGCTCGATTCCAGCGCTCAGCTTGGGTTGCGGCAGACGATGCCAGCGGGATGGCAGGTGGGAGACGACGTCTACGCTCGGCTGCACGCCGCCGGCATTGAGTGGACGCCGGCTTCGGCAGACCATGAGTACCTGAAGCCCGACCACGCGCGGTCTTAACGCTTCGGCGTGCAGCTCGCGCACTCGCCCCCGGGAGGGCACCCCGGACTTTCCGGATGCAGCTTTCACCAGCACCTCGGTGCCGCGCGGGGCTATAGATAGGATGGCACGGACCACCAGGGACTGCAGCAGAGCAATATCGACGACATGAAAGCCCAAGTATGACGCCGACGTGGACAGATTACTGCAGCAATGAAGGATTCGCCGGCCCTTTCGAGAATCAAATTCTCTACGCCATGTGTCGCGACCACCCCGGCCATGACAGCTCTTATGTTGCTGCGGGCAAAGTGACAGCCATTGGCCGCATCTACGCCGCCTCTCCAGCGCGGGGCGCAGGTAAACCTATGACCGACACCCCGCTCGTAAGAACCATCGGGGAGTATCTCGCGAATTCGAAGTTGGACGAGATGCTGGCGAGCATAGATTTTGGCAGTCGGTTCTCGCCGGAGATTCTGGAGTCCGTAGTGAGTGCCCACGGCTACTTGGTCAGCGAAATCGTCGCAGCCACCCGTTCCTGGTCACGCGAGGCGCAGGACGGGAATTGGAGGCCCCGGAACCACGATTCTTTCGCCTCAAAGTATCTTCACTTCCATCGCCCGAACGCGTTCCCGATCATGGATAAGTTCGCCAGGGCCGGACTCAAATGCGTTGGTCAGACGGGGAACGTTTCGACCTACGCAGGTTTCTGCGACGCGTTTGCCCAATACGCGCAAACGCAAGGAGACGATTGGACGCCGCGCAGCCTTGATACGGTCCTGGTCGCGCGCGGACGAAAACATGAAGCGAGGGGGGAGAAGAATTGCGAGGAATGCAAGAAGCCCAAAGGGCATCGAACAAGAGCCGGCCTCGCTGAGATCTACGCGCCAGCCGCCACCACGACCGGATCTGACCCAGTGTAGCGGATGGGACCTGACGCCAGCCTGCCGATCGAGCTGAGTTGGGCCATCGAGCGGACGGAGTCGTTCTGCTGACCCGCAGCTTCCTGCGACCAAACCTGTCGCAGCACTCCTCTAAGCTCTCTCCCGAACCTTCGCCAAACGAGGTGCCTATGAAGCTCGTCTTCGGCCTGAACGCCGACGCTAGAACCTATCCGGACTTCCCTGGCGCAGGCCAAGGGGTCGTCAACGCGTCCGTCGCCGGGCCCGCGGGACTTGCGCAGGCGCTGGAAGTCCAGCTTGGCCTGACCGAGCCGTCGGCCAGCCAGACCGTCCGCATCGCCGCCTATGTGAAGAAGCTTCGCGAAGCGATTGCTGAGCGACCGAGCGCGTTCTACGCCGCCTCCTTCGCCCGTGATCCCTGGGCCACCGCCCGCCTACTCCTGGGCTGGCGCGACGAGCTCACCCTGGCCGGTTGGCGCGGCGAGTCCGTCGGCGCGCCGCGCCTCGACGATATGGCTCTCGCCGAACACGCTGGCGGCGCTCTTGCGCGCGGTATGGCGGACCGCGTTCGGCGCCTGATGGACGTGCTCGAGAGCCGTCCGAAGCTTGAACTCTGCGCGCTTGAGTTGATCGAGCCGATCGACCTTCTACCCCACGCCTGGAGGGCCGTCATCGGCGCGCTGGCGCAGTGCGGCGTCACCGTGCGCCAGCTCCCCGCCGCGCCCCTTGCGCCCGACGGCGATTTGGGCCGGCTGCAGGCCTTCCTCTCTGGCCAGGCGCCACAGCCGCTCACTGGAGACGGCAGTCTGACGCTTCTCGAAGCCGACACCGCACTCATGGCGGCCGAAGCCGTGGCCGAATGGCTGGTCGCCGGCGGTGAAGGCGCACTCGATGGCACCGTCATCCTCTGCCCGGATAACGACTCCGCCCTCTTGGATCAGGCGTTCCGCTCGCGGGGGCTGCCCGCGCTCGGGCAGTCGGCCTCATCGCCCTGGCGCGGCGCGCTTCAAATCCTGCCGCTGGTGTTCGCGATCGCTTGGCGGCCGTTCAATCCCAAGCCGCTCCTCGACCTCCTTCTCTTGCCACGACCGCCGATCGGGCGTTTCGCGGCCGGGCGCCTCGCCAATGCCCTGAGCCGCGAACCGGGCCTGGGCGGCGCGAACTGGGCCAAGGCTTGGACCGCGATCGAAGACAACCTCGCCAAGCGGTTCGAGGGCGCGGCGGACGCCGAGGAGCAGGTGCGCAAGCGCCTTTCCCGCTGGCGGCGATGGACCGAGGGCGGTCTCTTCGATCGCAAGGAGGGGATGAGCCAGGCTGACGCCCGCGCCATCGCGGCACGCGTATCGGAGTGGGCGATCCAGGCGGACGCTGGGGGGGGCGATCCGCTGCTTCTCAAGCTCGCCAGCGCGGCCAGCGCTCTCATGGAGGCGATCGGCGAGCTGGGTGAGGCACAGCTTCCGGGCCTCCTCCTCGACCGCATGATCGCCGAGGCCATGGGCGAAGGAACCCGCAATCCGGGCCACATCGCCGAGGCCGGGGCTCTGCGCTCAGTGCAAGCCGCCGCCAATGTCTGGCGGCCCGCCCGCAACATCGTCTGGTGGGGGTTCGTCGGCCCTGGTCCGAAGATCCCTCCGTCGCCCTGGGACCAGTCCGAACTCGCCAGGCTGAAGGCTGCAGGCTGCGAGCTCGATCCGCCCAAGCTCGCCGCCGAGCGGCTGAGCTGGAGCTACGCCAACGCCGCCCACATGGCGACTTCGCGCCTCATCTTCGTCAGGCCCGCGCTCTCGGCCGACCAGGAGACGGTGAGCCATCTGCTGGCCCACCAGCTCCAGCCGCTTTTCCGAAAGGGCGGTGAGGCCGTTCGCTGGCGCGCCGAGCAACTCCTCGAGCAACCGCAATCCATATTGGCGGGCCGAACCCTCGCTCGACGGGCCACGCACGACCTTCGCCCGCCGCAGCCGCAGCCGACCTGGGCCCTTCCGGAAGGGCTCGTCGCACGGTTGGCGGAACGTCAAGAAAGCCCCACCACGCTCGAGCATTTGTTGGACTGCCAGCTGCGCTGGCTGCTGCGCGACGTCGCCTATCTGTCAGGCGGCAGCGTGGGCGACATTCCGAACCCCAATCAGCTCATCGGCAACGTCGCCCACGAGATCGCCAACCGGGTGCTTCAGCCCGGCCCATTCAAGGATGCGAAGACCGTCGCGGCCGAGGCTGCGGCGCTCTTCGAAGATGTCGTGACGGCGATCGCCGCCCCGCTGCTTCAGCCGGAGTTCGCGGGCGACCTGACCCGCGCCCGCGCTCAGGTGCCTGCGGCGCTCTCGCAGCTTGCAGCAACGCTTGGCCGGCGCGGCTACGCCGTCGTGGGGACCGAGCTCGCCCGCTCATCCGACCTCGGTGACGGGCTCAAGATCCGCGGGCGCATCGACCTCCTCGTGGAGAATGATCGCGGCCCGGCCGTCGTCGACCTCAAATGGACGCGCAGTCCGAAGCATCGGCGCGAGGAGTTGATCGCCGGCCGTTCCGTGCAGCTCTCGGCCTATGGCGCAATCGCCGACCCTGACGCCGGCGCACCGGCACCTGGCGCATACTACCTGCTGAGCCAACGTCGCATGCTGGCCGACGCCCAAAGCGGCCTCTCCGACGAGCCCCTCGAAGCCAAGCGCGGTCTGCCGGAAACATGGGATGCCGTCCGCGCCGGGTGGAGCGCCTGGCGCAAAGAAGCCGAGGCCGGCCGGGGGTTCGCCATGGGCCTGCGCCCTCCCATGCCTGCCGAGCTCAACGAGCTCGGTTTCGGACCGGGCGATGAGCCCTGCAAATACTGCGAAATGACCGCGCTTTGCCGCGTCGGCGCGCTGGAGATTTGAAGATGAGCAAGGCCCACATCCAGTGCGTCGTGGCCTCAGCCGGCGCCGGCAAGACGACCCGCATCGTCGGTGAAATCGCATTTGAAGTGACCGACCGTGAGCCCGAGGAGCTTATGGCCACCACCTTCACGGTGAAGGCCGCCGACGAGCTCATCGAACGCTCGCGCGCCAAGCTCTTTGGGGATGGCCAGGCCGAGAAGGCCTCCCGACTCTTGGGCGCCCGCTTCGGCACCGTGAACTCGATCTGCGGCCAGATCGCCGCGGAGTTCGCGCTCGACCTCGGCCGCTCGCCTCAGACCGAGGTGATCGCCGAGACTTCCGTCGGCCGGGTGTTCGCCGCGGCCGCTGACCAGGCGATCCAGGCTCACGCGCCCGAGCTGAATGACCTCGCAGAGGCTTTCGGGCAGTTCGACCCAAAGCGGAACGGCAAGGGTTTGGATTGGCAGTCCGACGTCCAACGCATTATCGAGCTCGCCCGCGCCAACGGGCTTTCGGTCGATGACCTTCGGTCGAACGGTGAGCGGTCTGCGGAAGGCTTCCTCGCCTTGCTACCCGCCCCCGCTGATCAGAGCTCGACAGAGACCGTGCACCGCGAGCTGAAGGCTGCAATTGCGGCCGCGGTCGCCAATGCGCCAGCGAAGCCGAGCACCACCGTCGGCGGGACCTTGAGCGCGGTGCGCCTGGCGCACGCCAAGCTGCAACGCGGCGAGCGCCTGAACTGGCCGGAATGGGTCCGGCTTTCGAAGGCGGCCTATGCGAAGAAGGACGGCCAAGCCTTCACCGACGCACTGGATCAGGTGAAGGCTTGGGCGCTCCGCTATTGGGAGCATCCACAGCTCCGGGCCGAGTGTGAGCGCTTCATCAAAGGCGTCTTCGCCTGCGCGGCGGACGCGCTGGAGGCCTATCAGGAGTTCAAGGCCGAGCGGGGCCTCGTCGACTTCACCGACCAGGAGACCCTTGCGCTCGAGGTTCTGGACAATGCCCAGACGCGGGCCCGGCTCGCGGAGCGCGTGCGGCGCGTCTTCGTCGACGAATTCCAGGACTCCAGCCCGCTGCAGGTGGCGATCTTCACCGCGCTCGCCGAAGCGGTGGAGGCGAGCACGTGGGTGGGCGATCCGAAGCAAGCCATCTACGGCTTCCGCAACGCCGACAGCGCGCTGACCCAGGCCGCATTCCAGGGCGTCATGGCCCTGAGGGATGGGCCACCCGAGGTGCTCGCGACCTCCTATCGCAGCCGCCGCGGCGTCATCGACCTGGTGAACGCCGCCTTCAAGCCGGCCTTCGAAGCCATGGGCCTGCCGGAAGAGGAGCACGCGTTCAAAGCCGTCGATCGCAAGGACGATCGATTCGACCATTCGCCGCTCGCCGTGTGGGAGCTGGAAGGCGCGCAGGCCAAGCGGGTTCAGGCGCTGGCCTGCGCCATCCGCGACACGCTTGCGAGCGCAGCGGAGTGGCTGGTCGAGGATCGGAAGACCGGCGCGATGCGTCCGGTTCGCCCCGGCGACATCGCCGTCCTCTGCCGGCGCAATCAGGACGTCGCGGCGATCGCCGACGCCCTGACCGCCCGAGGGATCAAGGTCGGCGTCGAGCGTGAAGGCCTGGCCCAGACCGCCCACGTGCAGCTGATCGCCGCGGCGCTACGTTGGACGGCGGATGCGACGGACCGCCTGGCGCTCGCTGAGCTCGCTCGCTTCTTCGGATCAACTGAGGACTCTGACGCCTGGCTGCAGGCGTTGGGCGCCGAAGCGCCCGACGCCGCGCTCGCCGAGGTCGTGCCGATCGCAGCGCCGCTTGCTGCGCTTCGAGAACAGATCCTGGCGCTGACGCCCGCCGAGCTCATCGACGCCATCATGGGGATCCCCGAGGTGATGGCGCTCGTGGAGAGCTGGGGCGACTGTGCGGTTCGGCTCGACGACCTCGAGGCGCTCCGGGGTTTCGCCCGCGCCTACGAAACCGAGTGTACGGGATCTGGCGCGCCGGCGACGGCCTCCGGCCTGAGCCTGGCCCTGAAGAGCGCCAATCCGCTGCGGCCGCCCAGCCTGCAGCCCGACGTGGTGCAGGTGCTGACCTACCATCGCGCCAAAGGGCTGGAGTGGCCGCTCGTGGTCCTGCTCGACCTCCACCGATCTCCCCAACCTCGCCTCTTCGAGGCGGTGGCGGAGGCGGACGGCGAGATCGATTGGCGCAAACCGCTCGCCAATCGCTGGATCCGCTACTGGCACTGGCCCTTCGGATCCCAGCCCGAGGACCGGCTCACCCAGGCGGCGCTCGCCTCCGACGTCGGCCAAGTGGCGACCGTGAGAGCGCGCGAGGAGGAAACGCGCCTGCTTTACGTGGGCATGACGCGGGCGCGCGACTACCTCGTCTTCGCGCGCGCCGCGAACGAGTCCGACAAATGGCTGCGCGTGCTTGACGCCGGCCTCGACGCCGAGCCCCGCATGCGCCTCGGCGGCGGAACAGATGCGCCCATTATTGTGGGCGGCGTCTCCTTCCCGGCGCGACACAGCGTCTTCGAGGGCGATGACGCCGCGACTGCGGCAACGGCGGCGACGCCGACTTTCGTGCGTCTGGCCGGCAGCGCGCCCGCCGCGCGATCGCCTCTGTTCCGCACGCCCAGCCGCGAAGCGGCCCAATCCGAATACACGGTCCTCGAACGGATCGAGATCGGGCCGCGCATTCCGCTGGCCGGCTCGCCGGACATGCTCCGGGTCGGCGAGGCCGTGCACGCGATCCTCGCCGTCGATGATTTGTCGACGCCGCTCGCAGCACGGCTCGAGCGCGCCCAAGGCACGCTCGATCGATGGGGCGTGACGGAGGTCGAGGCCCGGCACGTCTGCGAGGCGTCCGAACGCCTGGCCGTCGCCATCGAGGGACGCTGGCCGGGCGCCCGACGCCTGCACGAGGCGCCGGTGCACGCCCGGCTCGGTGACCAACTCGTCGTCGGCCGCATCGATCTGCTGATCGAAAGCAAGGCCGGCTACGCCATCATCGACCACAAGAGCTTCCCCGGATCGCGCGACCGTTGGGCCGACCAAGCGGTCGGCTACGGGGCTCAGCTCGATCTCTATGCTCAGGCGGTCACTGCGGCGACGGGCGCTGCGTGCGACGAGCTCTTCATCCACATGCCGCTCGTGGGCGCGCTCCTGCGCGTCGGCCGCAAGTCGGGCTCGGCGTCCGGCGAAGCCCTCGTGGCCTGAGGGACGTCGGGGGAACCACCATGACCTGGTTTGAACGACTGACCGGCTTCGCCGAAAGCTCGTACGAAGCGACCCGCCAGAAGCTGGCCGTGGAGGGCGATCGCCTTCGCTCGCAGGTGAATGGCGCCGCCTACCACATCGGCTCTTTGGAGCTCGCCTCGCTTGGCGAGCTGCGGGAGCGGGCTTTGCGACTGTCCCGCGCCAGCGGCCAGCTGGCTGTCCGAAATGTTTCCGGCGACGTTCGCAAGATGCACCAGGCGAAGGAGCATGCGGGCGCGCTCTTCCAAGTCGCCTCGCAGTTCAACCTGCTGGAGATGGTCGGGCCGGACGTGTCGCCGGAAGACGGCGTCACCCGCTATGCCTATGACGCCACCCAAGGGCCAGCCTGCGCCATCGCCGCAGGCGCCGCCACCATCTACCGCAACTATTTCGCGCCTGTGGGCGGCGAGCTTGGCCAGACCGCGCGCCGCCAGCTCGACGGACTGGCCAGCATGGGCGCGGCGCTGTCGCATGCGCTCGATCGCCCGCGCGACGAGCTGTGGACGATGCAGAACGGCTACGCGCTCTGCACGCGGTCGGGCCTAGGTGCGATCTCTGAGCATCTCGCGGCGCTGGACGAGACCAATCTCGACCGGCTTCGGTCGCGGCTGCAGATCGGGCTTCATTGGGACGTCCAGGCCACCGAGCACCCCGGCCCTGAGGTTCAGCTGGTCTCACAGGCGTTCTGCTCAGCCCTGCCCGTCGCCTATGGCGTGCGACCGGCGGAGCTCTGGGGTCCGTTTGCTAAGCTCGTCCTCGAAGCGGCCTACGAGGCGACGCTTTGGGCGGCGCTCCTCAACGCGAAGCGTGGCGCATCCAAAACCGTGCTGCTGACCCGGCTCGGCGGCGGCGCCTTCGGCAATCGGGACGCCTGGATTGATGAAGCGATGTATCGCGCCTTGGACCTCTTCCGAGGCCAGAACCTAGAGGTTCGCTTGGTCAGCTACGGCGCGCCGCCCTCCTCCTCGCTCGAGCTCGAGGCGCGCTTTCAGCGATGAGAGCCGCCCTCGACGTCCATCACTGTCGCTGGCGCTTGCGACCTTCCTCTCGCGGCTGAGCGTGCCGCACCCTCAGGGAGCCCAAGTTTGACGATCAAGACCCATCAGCAGGGGAGTTTGGACGGCCTGTGCGGCGTCTATTCGGTCCACAATGCGTTGCGCCAGCTGCTCGGAGCTCGCACCGACGAAGCTTTCGATCAGCGCCTGTTCCGAGCCGTCCTGCGCGCGGTTCCGCGAAGCGCTTATCCGGAAGTTCTTTGGCGCGGCATGGATTTGGACCAACTCCTCCGCGTCAGCGGCCGAGCCTGCGATTATCTACTCGAGAAACACAGGATCGAGATTGCAGCCGAGCGTCCGTTCGCTCGCCGCCGATTCAGGTTCGTTCGCGACTATCTCGACGCATTGGACGAGATCGCGTCCACGGAGTTTGTCAGCTTCATTCTGGGGCTCGAATGGCTCCGAGACGGCGGCGGACACTGGAGCGTTTACCGCGGCCGCGAAGGCGGGAAGCTGCGCCTTTATGATAGCGATCGAATGCATAGCCTGAACGTGCAGTCGCTGACGCTGAGCGACACGCGCGCCAACAAGCTCTGCCCGCAGGAGACCGTGATGTTCCGCCTGCTATCGGTCGATGGCGAAGCGCTCGCCTGAAAAATTCGGGTATTGCCAAGGCGTGGCTGGTCTCTAGGATAAACTTAAGGTCGGTCCTCTGGGGCCGCCGGGTGGGGGCTTACGAAATGGCGGCTGACGGAGCACGACCCTATCGTTCGTGGTCCACCGAGGAGATCGAACAGCATCTCTGGGCCTTCAGAAAGGACGAAGGTGAGCTCGAGCTCGCCCTGGACGAGCTCTCGCTCCGCAAGACGGCGAGCGCCCAGGCGCTGGCCGAGAAGCTGCGAAGGCTGAAGAAGGCTCAGCGCGCCGAGGCGTCGAAGGAGCGGGTGGACGCCCTGCATCCTGAGACCCGCCGCTTCATGCTGAACACGCTCGAGAAGCTCCGCGACAAGCTCATCGATATCAGCAAGCGCAATCCGCTCATCGCCTTCAAGCATAGCGAGCGCGGCGCCACCTTCGTACGTGTCGTGGACGAGCTCCCCAACGAGCTCTGCAAGTCGCTGCAAGCCGGCGGCATGGGCTTCGATCCCCTGCCCAATCCAGATCAGGAGCCGGCCGACCAGACGACACCGGCCTTCAAGCTCGCCATGGAGAAGGCCAGGCTCACTGACCAGGCCTATCTCGAGGGCCTTGCGAAGCTGGGCGCCGACGTCAAGGACGAAGAGGCGGCCCAAAAGCTCGAGCAAGATCTGATAGCGCGGGTGCGCGAAAGCCTCGGGCTGCCGAAGCTCGCGGCAGGCAAGAAGCTGGACATCGAGGCCTTCGCACGCGCCAACGGCTTCAATCCGAGCTTCGATCTCCCCTCACCCGACGCGACAGGGACCCACTTTTCAGACAAGGCGATCCGCGTGCTCTACACGCGCGATCGCCTCGAAGCGCGGTTGCGCACGATCTATGACCGCTACCGGGGCCATGCCGCGGACCTCGGCATCCACACTCTCCAGATCGCATTCGGCTTCATCGAGTGGCGCGAGGCCGACGGTGAGAAGGTCGCCCACCACGCGCCCCTTCTGCTCATGCCGGTTCACCTGCGGCGCGAGGTGAAAGGCGGACGTTACGTCTACACGCTAGGCGGCGACGACGAGAACCTGGTGGTCAACATGGCGCTGCAGGAGATGCTGCGCCGGAATTTCGGCGTGGTTCTGCCCGCAGTCTCTGAGGACGACACTCCCGAGGACTACTTCGGTCGGGTTCAGGAGCTGTTCGACAAGGCTCAAGCCAAGCTCGCGATCCGCCGCTTCGTGACCATCGCCGTGCTGCCGTTTCCGAACATGGCGGTGTGGCAGGACCTCGACGCCGCGAGCTGGCCGGGCCAGGGCCTGCTTGCTCATCCGCACCTACAGCAATTGCTCGGAGCCACCGGCGGGGCAGCCGGCGGGAGCGCTTTTCCTCAAGACTACGACGTCGAGGCGCTTCCCGACGCTGAGGTCCCTCCGCTCGTGCTGCCAGCGGATGTTTCGCAGCACTCTGCGCTGATCGATGTCGCGGCCAGCCGCTCGCTTGCCGTTGAAGGCCCTCCGGGCACCGGCAAGTCACAGACGATCGCGAACATGATCGCCGGCGCGCTGGACCGTGGCCGTCGCGTGCTGTTCGTTGCTGAAAAGCGCGCAGCCCTGGAAGTCGTGGCGCGTAGGCTCGAGGCCCTTGGGTTCGGGCCTTTGATGCTTGAGCTACATTCCGAAAGATCGACGAAAGCTCAAGTCATCGAGAGCTTGGACCAGCGCCTCAACTCGTCCGCGCCCCGGAACGGCGGCAAGCTCGATCAGACCCGGCGCGACATTGCTGAGCGGCGGCGGCTTCTGAAGCTCTACAGATCGCTGCTGCGCCAGCGGGTCGGCGCGCTCGAGCAGCCTGTGAACGCGCTGATCTGGCGCGAAATGGCTTTGCGAGGGCGGCTGGAGAGCATCGTTGACCGCAGCATCTGGGCGAGCCGCGCCCCGTACGCCGCGGAGGTCGATGAGCTCGGGCTCCTGCGTCGCCGAGAGATTCTGAACGCCGTCGAGGGCACGGCCGAAGCGATCCTTGGGTCATTTGGCGGCTTCGACGGATCTCGCTGGCGCGCCGCGCGCAAAGCGCCCGCCCAGCCGATCGGCCAAGACCAAGCGAGAGAGGATCTGCGATCTGCGCTCTCCGCCTTGGAGCAGTTGACACGATCTGCCGAGCGCCTTCAGCAGGTCTGCGGGGCGTCTGAACCGCCGCGAATTGGCGAGCTTCACGAATGGTCCCAAGCCGCGGAAGCCCTGCCCGACCCGTCCGGGCTCGAGAATAAGCGTCTTCGCGCGTGCCTCGACGCCCCGGAAAAGGTCCGGCAGGTGATCGAACAGCTCCTCCTGTGGCGTGAAAAGCGCACCGAGCTTGAGGGCGCGCACCCGGACCCCACGAAGGCCGACATCGGTCAAATCCGCGTCGCCGAGGCTGCCTTCGCCCGCGCCAAGCACGAGGGCAGGAGCTGCGCAGACGCCCGCGCGTCCTTCGCCGCGGGCCAGGCACATCTGGCCACGATCGGCGAGCTTGCGGCCTTCGTCGAGGATGTTCGCGAGAAGCTGGCTCCAGGATGTGCAGGCACGGCTCAGCACCTCCGCGCTCTGTGCTTGGCGCTCGCCGACTTCGTCGAGCTCGACGATGATACGCTTGCGCTTCGCTCCCCTGCCCTTCTGGACGAGACCGCCCGCCGTCGCCTCGGCGAAGGTCGTGAGTTGGCCGAGAAGCTTCGCGCGCAAGAGCAAGAGGTCGCTCGGTTCTGCGACCTCACGCGTCTGTCCGGTCTGAACGTTGCGGATTTGGAGCAGGCGGCAAAGACCTGCGACACCACGGCTGCGCTGCTGCGCCCGTTCTCCGGCGCCTATCGCGCGGCGCTGGCCCAAGCTCGCGCTGTCGGCGCTAATCCGAAGGCTGGCTCCACAGAGCTCGCCGCTGGGTTCTCTGCGGCAGCTGCATTGCTGCGGGGTCTGGAGGAATTCCGCGCGAACGCTCGGTTTACGACGCTGTTTCCGGCAGGCGCTTGGGACGGCCATCGCACTGATTTCGCTGGGGCGGCAAAGCTCGAGAGCGTGATCGCGAGCATCAATGAGAAGCTTGAGACCGCAGGACTGAACGCGTCGACGGAACGGCTAATTTCGCAACCCGCCCGACAGATCAGGCGCCTGGCCGAACAAGCACGCCAGCAACAACATGCGCTCGACCGACTCGAGGAGGTCGGCGCCCACGGCGAAGCCTTCTCCGACGTGAAAGCTCGCCTCGAACTGGAGCTCGCGGCCCTTCAGGAGGCGATCCGCGCGGTTGAGAGCGCCCGCCTCGACGAGGCGGTGAAAATCGGCCCGCAAGATCGGCCATCATCGTCCTTTGAAGCGCTGCAGGACGCCGGCAGGGCCGTCGATCAGCTCAAACTTGAGCTCGCCTGGTTCGACGGCGCGTCGGAGGCCGTGGATCGCCTTCGAGAGCACCTGGAGCTAGGCCAACGCGTTCTTGAGCTCGGCTTACCACAGCCGCTCGCGGCTTCGCTTGCCGCGGCCGCAGCGCCGGTCGAATTCATCCAGACTTTGCGCAAGGAAGGCGCAGAGGGCGTCGCCTCCCTCGACGGCTTCGACGCAGCTTGGGACGGCTTCCGCCAGGCTTACGAGGTTGACGAAGCCCTATTCTTCGGAGCCGCCATCGATAACCTCGGCGCCGCGGACCTGGAACAGGCGCTGCAGGATGCGATCGCCGACGAAACAGGTCTGAGGCTTTTCGCGGATTTCGGGCGCTATCTTCGTGCGGCGGAAGACGAGGGCGTCCGTTGGCTCGTCGATGCAATCATGGGCTCGGGCAAGCCGTTGGTCAGCCTGGCGGACGCCTACGAGCTGGCGCTCATTCGGACCCTACTCCAGCAGCTCTTCCAGTCCGATGGCTCTATGTTCGAGCGTCTCGGCGGGACCCAGCTTGCCGACGCCAGCAACCGGTTCGTCGACCTCGACAAGCTGCTCTCCGAGCTTGAGGCCGTTCGGATCATTTCAGAGCGGTACGCGGACAAGGCGCCAATCGGCGAAGGGTCGGGCCCGCGAGGCGGCTGGACAGACATGTGCTTGATCGAGAACGAGGTCTCGAAATCCAAGCGCCATATCCCTATCCGCGATCTCGTCAAACGCGCCCACAGCGCGCTTCAGGCGATCAAGCCTGTCTGGCTCATGTCGCCCACCTCGGTGGCTCAGTTCGTGCCGCCTGGGACCGCTGACTTCGATCTCGTCCTCATCGACGAAGCCTCGCAGATGACGCCGGAGATGGCGGTCGGTGCGCTTGGTAGGGGCAAGCAGATCATAGTGGTCGGAGACCCGAAGCAGCTTCCCCCGACCAACTTCTTCCGAAACCGCTCCGAAAGTGTCGAAGATGACGAGGACGACGACAGCTTCGATGTCGACAACGAGTCGATCCTCGATCTCGCGTTTTCTCGCCTCAACTATCGGCGTCGGCTGAAATGGCACTATCGCAGCCAGCACGCCGACCTCATCCAGTTCTCGAACCGACAATTCTATGAAAGCGAGCTCGTGGTATTCCCGAGCCCCGTCACCTCGGATGACTTCCTGGGCGTCAAGAGCCGCTTCGTCGGTGGTGTTTACGAGGGACGGGTCAACGCAAAGGAGGCCGAAGAGGTCATCGAAGCGCTGGTCGGCCTCATCTATGCGCGTCCCGAGCTCACGTTTGGCGTCGTCACGATGAACACCCAGCAGCGCGAGCTCATCATGCAGGAGTTCGATCGCATTCGGGCGGAGAACAAGGTCGTCGCCGACTACGTCCAGCAACGCGAAAACACGGTCGATGAGCTGTTCATCAAGAACCTCGAGAACGTGCAGGGCGAAGAACGAGACATCATCCTGGTCTCGACCCTCTACGGCCCGCCTCCCACCGGCGGGCGTGTGCTCCAGCGCTTCGGGCTCTTCACGCGGAAGGACGGCCATCGCCGGCTGAACGTGCTCGTCACGCGCGCTCGCATGGCCACCTTGGTCTTCACCTCACTTCGCCCCACCGACGTCGTGGTCACGGAGACGTCGTCCCAAGGCGTCCGCTCATTTCGCGAGTACCTCGCCTATGCGGAGGGAGCAGCCTTCGTCGATGACGAGACCGGCGGAATCCCCGACAGCGACTTCGAGGAATATGTCGCCGAGCGCATTCGCGCGAACGGCTACCAGGTGGTCCCGCAGGTCGGCGTGGAGGGCTTCCGGATCGACCTTGGGATCAAGCACCCGGCCTACCCGTCCGGCTTCCTTGCAGGCGTCGAATGCGACGGAGCGACGTACCACTCCGGCCTAAGCGTCCGTGATCGCGACCGAATTCGTCAGGATGTCCTCGAGCGGCTCGGCTGGCGCATCTATCGGGTCTGGTCGACGGACTGGTTCAACGACCCCGAGCGTGAGACCACCAAGCTCATTGCGTGGCTTGATCGTCTTCGGGAGAAGGCCGAGGCCTCCGCTGCGAGCCGGCGTGCGCGGGAAACCGAGCCGCTGAGCGCCAAACCCGCCGCCAAGCGGGTTGAGCCGCCGCCGCCAACGCCGGTGACGAAGAAGCCGACTGAGCAGCTACTTCCGTTGGAGCCGGTGGCGCAGAGGCCGAATGAACAGCTTCTTCCACTGGAGCCGGCGTCGAAGCCCGCGCCATCTTCGGCGCCAGAGGCCGCGCCGCGCGCGCCCTCTGGCAAGCGGCACGCGGTCGACGGCATCGAGTTCTACGAGGAGATGCCGGGATATTTCGAAGTCTGGATCGATGGCGCGGCGCGCGGCAGCGTCGAGCGGCTGACGACCGCGATGAGCGCCGCGAAGGTCTACGCTGGGGCGTTCCAGGCCCAGAAGCCTCAGTTCGAGGTCACGCGCTATTGGGACGAAAGCACGTTCATCTGCGATGACATCTACGTGGCGGTACGGAAGCTGGCGTCGAACTATCGCGAGCTTGCGCGTGTTGAGGCGTAGATCGAACTGGGCTTCAAACGCCGCCTTCGCGCGGGGACCTCAGACTTCCGACAGCGCTCCGGACGCCAAAGGGTCTTGGCTCGGGAATTGCCGGTGGCGCGCCAGGGCGGTTTCGAGCTGCTTGACCATCACATCCCTCAATCTTTGAGGCCGGAGCACCTCGAGCTTGTCGCCCCAGGTGAAGAGGTGCCATGAAAGCTCGAGCATTCCACTGGCCGCGAACCGCACGATCACGGATCCGTCGCTCTCCTGATGGACGTCCTGCGTGGGGTGGAAGCGCCAGCGTAACGCGTCTTCGACGCCTTCGCCGGTGATCCGCAGAACCACGTCCTCGACGTCATCCTGGTAGATCCCAAACGAACGCGCGGCGTAGTCCTGCAGGCTGAACTGCGAGGGCGGAACGCCTGGCTCGTCGAGCACCTCGATCTCCGCGATCCTGTCCAGCCGCCAATTCCTGGGCTGGAGCGCGCCCACCTCGCCAGCGACCAGGTAGTTCATTCGGCTGAACATCAGCCCGAAGGGAATGACGGTCCGCCGCTCGCCCGGCGTACGGCCGCCCATGTAGCGGAACGACACCGCCTTCATCGCGGTAAGGGCGTGGCGCAGGTGTCCGATCAGGTTCTCGTCTTCGAATGGCCGCGGGCCCGCTTGAACAGCGATCGCCTCGGCCCTGACGAGCGCCTCGACGTCGGGTGCGAGCTTGCGCAGCGCCTTCGCCTTGGTCGCCGCCCGAACCTTCCGCTCGAGGCACTCCAAAACGGCCGCGCGCGGCAGAGCGCCTGCTGCCCTGAGCTGCGCCGCAGCCTTCGAGAGCTCAAGCAGCTCTTCCGTCGTCGGCGCCTGAGAGAAGCCATCTAGCCCATTCGGGATACGGAAGCGCTTCGTCGGAGGATCCGGCACCTCTTCCAGTTGCGGAAAGACCTGGCCCAAAGCGTCACGCATCCGCTCCGCCGTTCGCCGGCTCACACCTGCAACCTGCGCCATCTCGTCCAGCGTCAAGCCCTCGGCACTCGACGCGAGGTGACGCGCGAGTTCGACGAGTTCGGCCAGCTTCTCCAACCGCATGTGGCCCCCACGACCAAACCTGGCGTAGCGGCATCCTATCCATCCGGTCCTTAACAACTAGATGGAGATCGACCGTGGCCGTACTCGCCCTTTCCAAGCACGCCGCCATCCGCGCGAACCAACGCGGGATCACCCACCAGATGATCGAGGACGTCCTGTCCAACGCCGACGTGGAGGCGCCTGTCGGCGGCGGCTGCACGGTCTTGCGGGTCAGCAAGCAGCGCCTGCGGGATCGCACCCTGAAGGGTCACGTGACCACTCGGCCTGAGAAGCTTGCGTCCTTGGCTCTGGTCTGGAGCGACGAGGCCGCGGAGGTCGTGACGCTCCTTGTGGACCACGGCGGGGCCAAGGGCCGGCGCTATCGCGCGCGCCACTGAAGGTCGTATGGTGACGCTATGAACTCGACCGTATTCATGATCGACAATGCAGGCGGCCTCACCGAGCTCAGCCATGCGGAATACGATTCCGAGGACCTCTTCCAGAAGCTCCTCGCCGAGCACCCTGCCCTGCTCGGGAGCGCCGGCGGGCCGACAGGCCGACTGCTTCTGGTGCGGCGTGAAGCGCCTGTGCCTGAAGCGCAAGACGGCCCGGGCCGATGGTCCTTGGACCACCTCTTCCTTGATGGCGACGGCGTCCCGGTTCTCGTCGAGGTCAAACGCGCCACCGACACGCGGGCCCGCCGCGAGGTCGTGGCCCAGATGCTCGATTATGCCGCGAACGGCGTGGCCTACTGGCCTGTCGATCAAATTATCGAGGCTTTCAATGCGACAGTGACCAAGACAGGCGGCGAGCCCGATCAGCGGCTCGCCGAATTTCTCGGAGACCAGGAGCCCGACTCCTTCTGGCGGCAGGTCGACGCGAATCTGCGCTCGGGTCGCGTCCGCATGGTCTTCGTGGCCGATCGCATCCAGCAGGAGCTGCGCCGGATCGTGGAGTTCCTCAACGAGCAGATGCGGCCCGCCGAGGTGCTGGCGATCGAGGTGGCGCAGTTCACGGCGGCCGGCGGCGTTCGCCTGCTCACGCCTAAGCTCATCGGGGCGACGGAACGCGCCGTGAGCGCCAAGGCGGTTACGCCCCCGAAGCCGCCGATCGACGAAGCCGGTTGGATCGAGAGCCTGCGGGAGCTGAAGGGCGGCGCCGCGGCGGCCAACGCCGGCAAGTTGCTCGATTGGTTCAAGGCGCGCGGGTTCCTTACGGGGGTGACCGACTCCCAGGACGCCATGTTCGCGCGGCTGGTCCGTCCGGATGGGAAGCCGACCTGGCCCTTCTTCATCCGTCGGAGCTCCGGCAAGGTGGAGACCGCGCTGCAGTACCTGCAGGACAACCCAGCCTTCGCGACCGAGGAGGTCCGGTTGGACCTCCTGGCCAAGCTCAAGGCGCTGCCTGGCGTGAACATCACTACGACCAAGTCGACGGGGTGGCCCGGCGTGCCGCTCGTGGATCTCTCCCGCGACGCGGTGTGGGCGGGTTTCGCGGCGATCGCCGAAGAGGTCCAGGCTCGATCCAGCGCGGCGGGCTGAGCCATGGCTTTCAGCACCCACATCGGTTTCGTCAACGACAACGGCCAGGAGGTGCTGGGCCCTACAGGGCTGGACGGCACCGACCATGGCCAGAAGATCTACGTCCTCAAGTGCCAGCACTGTACGCACGAATACGGGGCGAACGGGACCGACATCGCGCTCCGCCGCTGCCCTTCGTGCCAGGGCGGACGACCAGGCTTTACAGTTACCGCGGCTGACGTCATCGCAAGCTCGGCTTCTGAGGCGTCGAACGCCCAGCGCAATCCGAATTGGACCCGCGACGAGCTCATCCTGGCGCTGGATCTCTATTTCGATCAGCCGATCATCGACGAGGCGAGCGCCGAAGTCCGCGATCTGTCAGCCCTTCTGAACCGCTACTGGGCGGTGCGCGGCCTGGAGCGGGAGACCCTACGCAACCCGACCGGCGTGGCGATGAAACTCGGCAACTTCCAAAGCCTCGATCCGGCGCGTCAGGCGCGGGGGCGTAAGGGGTTGGCCCACGGCGGACGTCTGGAGAAGGAAATCTGGGCGGAGTTCGCTGAGAACCGCGCGCACCTGAAGGCCACGGCCGCTGCGATCCGCTCGGCGCTCGAACAAAGCCCTAACGAGCTCAGGCTCTCCGAGGTCGACGAGGAGCACGAAGCCGCCGAAGGCGCCGTGCTCACGCGGCTTCACCAATTACGCGAGCGCGACGCTGGGCTGGCGCGCAAGCGCAAGGAGCAGGCCCTGAAGCTCCATGGTCGTCTCGTCTGCGAAGCCTGCGGCTTCGACTTCGCCCGTGCCTACGGCGAACGTGGCGAGGGTTACATCGAGGTGCACCACACCAAGCCGCTGGAGACCTTGCGGCCCGGAGCGCGGACCAAGCTCAGCGAGCTCGCCGTGCTTTGCGCCAACTGCCATCGCATGGTTCACGCCAAGCGCCCGTGGCTCGCCATGGAGGACCTGATCGCCTTGGTCCGGGCGAGCGACGACGCCGGGGTCGTCGCCAGGGAGGATGAGGACCGACGGCTGCCCCCGAAATAGTCCCGCAGCTCAGGCGGATTGGCCCAGTTTCGCCTTCGCGATCAGGCGCTTAGGCAATGCACCACGCGATGCTAGGGCGCTTGGCCTGAATGTGGGTGCCGTGAGCCGCGATGTCTTACTCGGAACGCGACGTCGGCTTCATCGTCCCCCTGGCGCTCACTGTCCCCTCGAGGCCGAGCCTAGCGGTTGCAGCCTCCCCTGCCCTGCCTTCTACTGAGCGCCTCTAGGGGAGCGGCCGAGTCGCAATTTCATGCACGTTGAGAAGCCAAATCTCTCCTCCGTTATCGAGGAGGCTGCGGTGAACTTCGCGGAAGCGCTCAGCGCTGCCGCGAAAAAGGCCGCGACGGAAGCCGACATCCGCAGCGCGGCTGACCGGGAACTCCTTAAAGTCGAAGAAGCGGCAGACATAAAATTAGAGGCCCGCCACGAATTTACGGTGGCCAGCGGTAGAGTTGACTCGGTCTATGACCGCGTAATCGTTGAATACAAAAACCCGGCGAGCGCATCTGATCGGATCGGGAAGACCCTTGAGGATGGAGGCACAAGCAAACTTCTAGCTCAAATCAAGAGCCGCTTCGCCGACCTCAACGCAGAGCATGGGCAGCCTATTGACTCCCTGTTCGGCGTTGGCCTGGATGGAAATCGAATTCTTTTCGTCCGCTATCGCGATGGCGCTTGGATTACCGAAGCGCCGGTTCCATTGACTCCCGCCTCGGCCACACGACTGCTCTGGGCCTTATTCAATCTCGGGTCTGGAGGCCGTCCCTTCTCTGCTGCGTACCTCGCCAGGGATTTCGGCGGCAGTTCTCCTGCGGCCGGTGGCATGGTCCGAGCGTTGTATGCCGCCATCAAGGGTAGTGCAGATCCGAAGGCGCAAACCCTCTTCGCCGAATGGAGGTCCCTATTCGGAATTGTCTGCGGATATGAAGCGCTATCGTCGAACGCTGAAGTGAACCGCTTGGCCACGCTCTATGGCATGGCCACGAATGAGATTGACTTCGACTCACTCCTGTTCTGCGCTCACACTTACTATGCGCTCGTGATGAAATTGCTCTCGGCGGAGATCGTCGGCGTCTATCACGGTCTGCCATCAGTTACGCAGAAAATACTGAGAACGCCCTCGACCGAGAGTCTCAAGCGTGAGCTGGCCGACCTCGAAGCCGGCGGGATTTTCCAACACATCGGCATTCGAAATTTCCTCGAAGGCGATCTTTTCTCTTGGTATCTCAAGCCCTGGACACCGGACCTTGAAGGAGCCATCCGATTACTCGTTCGCGAATTCGATCACTATAATCTTGGATCCATCTCAGACAGCCCAGCCGAAAGTCAAGATTTACTAAAAGACCTCTACATGGCGCTTCTTCCCCGAGAAGTTCGCCATAGCCTCGGCGAGTACTACACACCCGATTGGGTAGCGGATTTAACGCTCGACCAACTCGCCTACAGTGGCGAGTACAAACTCCGCGTCCTCGATCCCGCCTGTGGCTCAGGTACATTTCTCATCCGGGCGATCGCAAGAATCCGGCAGCGGTTCGCACAAAGCCCAGAATCCTTGCCCGGTGCAGAGAAGGGTTTGCTGAATGTAATTCTGAGAAATATCGTCGGATTTGATATAAATCCGCTCGCCGTTCTCGCGAGTCGAACCAATTTTCTGATTGCCGTGCGCGACCTTCTGAAATTCGGGGGCGAGGTGGAGCTACCGATTTTCCTCGCCGACTCCGTCTCCACCCCCACAGAATATGAAGACTTGTTCACGAGCGCGTCCCCGGTGGCCCGTGTGCCCTGCGCTGCAACAAAGCCGCCATTCCTGTTAGTCCCGCGCGAAGTTGGCGACAGCGTCACCACCGTCAATCAGTTCACGCAGGCGATCGAGCACGCACTCAAAGTCGGCCTAAGCACCGAAGAGTTCCTTAGTGACTTGTCTCAAACCGGCGTCCGTATGCGCGAGCCTAAGTTGTTTGCAGAGCTATACGAGAGTATGGTCAAACTTCGCGATCAGGGCCGGGACGGTATATGGGCGCGGATCATCAAGAATTCTTTCGCCCCTCTCTTCGTAGGGCGGTTTGACCTTGTGGTCGGCAACCCGCCTTGGGTCAATTGGGAAAGTCTATCGCCCGAGTATCGGAAGGTTAGCTTTGAAGCGTGGGAACATTATCGGCTGACCGGGCCCCTTCCAGGCAAAAGGCGTCAAAGTAGCTCTGCCACAAAGACCGACGTCTGCATCCTCATGACGTATGTTTCAGCAGACAAATACTTGGTGGACGGCGGCCAGATTGGATTCGTGCTCCCACGAACCATTTTCCAATCCGAGACCGGGGGCTGGCATTTCCGGCAGTTCGCGTTGCCATCGAAGAAGCCGCTCGCGGTCCAAGTGGTGCAAGATATCGACCCGCTCAAGCCGTTCCGGGGACAGGCGACCAATACGTCCTGTGTCGCAATCTTCAAGCGGGGTGCGAAGACCAGGTATCCCGTAGGGTGGAACCAGTGGCGCTGCGTGAAAGCGGGCAAGCGCGCTGCCGTGACACTGGACGAGGTGAAGAGCACTT
The DNA here is from genome assembly GCF_041916435.1 of Phenylobacterium sp. GTDB lineage: Bacteria > Pseudomonadota > Alphaproteobacteria > Caulobacterales > Caulobacteraceae > Phenylobacterium. The sequence goes on from NZ_JAYRZM010000010.1 coordinate 32,917, forward strand.
CAAAAATCCGCAAGCTCCGGGCCGAGCCAATCGACGTAAACCAAGCTCAGTCACCTTGGATCGTGGGCACAAAGAGAACGCTGACATTACTACGTGCCGCGCTCGGCCGGTCGCCTTATGCGTCGGCGGTGCGCGAAGGCTTGAACACACGGGGCGCGAATGGGGTATTCTTCGTCCACGCAGAGCTGCTCGGCCCGCGGATCATGGTCACCAACTTGGCGCGGGAGGGTCGCAACGACAAAGTCGAAGTCGAGACCTTACCCATCGAACCCGAATATCTTTACCCACTATTGCGGGGCGAAGATGTCGCGCCCTTCAAAGCCACTCCCAAAAGCTACATCGTAGTCCCCCACGACGCGAGCGATCCTGTTGCTCCAGTGCAATTCGCCAAGCTTCCAAAGCTGACGCGAGAATTTCTTGCCGCCTTCCGCCCCGTCCTGAGGGCGCGGAAGAAATTCCGGAACTTCGACCCGGCGAATGGCGAATGGCACGGGCTTTACAGCGTGCTCGGCGCAACCTTCAGCCCTTTCAAAGTCGTTTGGCGAGAGATGGCCACGGGTGGTGGCGTGATTGCCGCTGCCGTCGGCTCCAGCGCCTTGCCAAATGGAACCGCCAAGGTCGTGCTGCCGGATCACAAGTTGACCATCATTCCGTGCGAGACGGAAGAAGAGGCCGACTATGTCGCCGGATTCCTAAATGCCGATGTCACGAACCTCATCGTCCGGTCCTATGCTGTAGCTACAGGTATCTCGACACACATATTGGATCGCGTAGGCTTGCCTCGCTTTTCCGCCAAGAGCGTACTTCACCGGGAACTGGCTAGTTTAGCGCGAAAGGCGCGCCAGCGATCAGTTAGCGATAATGAGCGCGCACGGATGTCGGCAATCACTGCCGAGTTACTTGGGATGTCGCATGAGGATGCTGCAGGTGTGACCTCAGAGCTGGCTAAACTGTAACCCAACGTTACGGCCACAACAGAGCCCGCTTCGTCTGCGGGCGCGCGCAACTCGATCGTCGGGCAATCGGGCGAGCACCGTTTCGCAAGCCGGGAATAGTCCCGGACTAAAGGCGCGGAGCGGGTACTTGGCTACGCTTGATCAGCGGGTTGGGAGGCGCCGCCAAACGGTTGCAGATCGCTTGGCGCCCTCAGCCAATCCGGAAAGCTTGTCCGAGGGGTACGGAGCGGGCGCTTTGCGCGCTGCCCTCGCCAAGCGAGAGCGCCGCGAGCTGCGCCAGAATAGCTCGCACCGAGTTGACCCGCGCGCACAAAGGTTCAAAGCGGGCCCCCATTCGATGCGGCCGGTCAGAAGTGGCCCATCACTGCGGGGGTGACGTGATGGTGTGGACGACCTCCACCCAACCGGGTTCGCTGATGTGTCGTCGATAGGGACGTCATGTGTGGACGACCTCCAAGACGCAAGGGTGAAATTGACGTTCGGCGCTCGGTCGAGTGCAGTCATGTGTTCGGCCTGTTGCTGCAGCGGTCGAGGCTGCTGGCCTTGATGAAGTCCGCGGACTGGCTCCCTGATCACGTCAACGCGCTCGAAGCGCTCTGACCCCCTGGGTTTCACCCGTCCCCGGCTGCGGCCGGTTCGTCATCACGTCTCATCACTCTGGCGTCTACGGCTCGGATCCCGGATGGGATCGTCGCCGATCACTAAGCCGCCGCAGGTGTGTATATCTCCTGCCGGGCCATGAGCACCCACGCGATCCGCGCCATTTTGTTCGCCAGCGCCACGGCGGCAGCCTTAGGTTTCTTGCGCTCGAGCATGCCTCGGATCCAGGCGCCGCCTACGCCGCGCTGGCGGGCCATACGGAGCACGGCTGTCGCTCCAACCACGAGCAGGCGTCGCAGATAACCATCGCCCATCTTGCTGATCCCGGCCTGCCGCTCCTTGCCGCCGCTGCTATGAGCGCGAGGCGTGAGACCGAGCCAGGCGGCGAACTGGCGCCCCGATCGGAAGAGGGTGGGGTCGGGCGCACTGGCGGCCATGGCGCTCGCGGTGATCGGCCCAATGCCTGGGATAGTGGCGAGCCGCCGGCTGGTGGCGTCCTGCCGATGCCAGGCAAGGATCTGATGCTCCAGTCGTTCAATCTCCGCCCGGAGCGTCTCCAGCTGCCTTGCGAGGCCCTGGAGCGCGGCCTGCGCCAGCTCGGGCAACCGATCCTGCTCCAGGATCAGTGACCGCAACGCCGCCTGAACGCCTGCGGAGCCCTGCGCTGAGACGATCCCGAACTCACCCAGGTGACCCCGGAGGGCGTTGATCAGCATGGTCCTCTGGCGCACCAGGAGATCGCGGGTCTTGTGCAGCATCAATATCGCTTGCTGGGCCTCGGTCTTCACAGCGACGAAACGCATGGTTGGCCGGGTGACGGCCTCGGTGATCGCCTCTGCGTCGGCGGCGTCCGTCTTGCCGCGCTTCACATAGGCCTTCACGTAGGCTGGCGGCATCAGCCGCACCTCATGGCCGACCGCCGTCAGCTGCCGGCCCCAGTAATGAGCTGACGCACAGGCCTCAATCCCGACCAGACAAGGCGACAACGCTTCGAAGAAGGGCAAAACCTGGTTGCGACGCAGCTGCTTGCGCACGACCACGACGCCTGCCGCGTCGATCCCGTGCACCTGAAAGACGTTCTTCGCCAGATCCAACCCGACGACGGCGACCTCTTGCATAATCCGCTCCCTAGACATGACGTCCCTATCGACGACACATCAGCGAACCCGGTTGGGTGGAGGTCGTCCACACCATCACGTCAGGGGCCGCAGAGGTGCGCCACCGCCCGCCTAGGTGGGCGTATTCTTCGCCAGCCACGCCAGCTTATCTGCTAATTTGGTCACTTCCGCGAGCTCGTGATCGTTGAGCGTTGGGAAGAGCTTCTCAGCAAGGTCACAGCGCCTCTCAAAGGAACGCGCCGCCGGGAAGGCCACGTGCTGCGAAAGCGTCTCTGCGAGCTTCTCAAGACGGAAACGGGTCTCCCGCTCGGCATTCTCACGAACCTCTTCAAACGCTTCCCGCGCTTCGGCCGCCAGCGCGTCGAGCTGCTCCTCGAATTCTTCAGCCCAAGGAGCCGTCACGGTGACCGAGTGCAGCACACCGTCGGCCATCACGGCGGCGGCGATCATGTCGATCTCTCCATTGCGCCGTCGCATCCGCTGCCGCAGCGCTTTGAGCTCGGGACTGAGCTCGGAAAGACTAGCCTCGAGCGTGTCTTCCTCTAGATCGATGGCCGCCTCGATCGCCCCATCTACGTCGAAGGACGTCTCGAAGAAATAGACGATGCGGGGTGAGGTAGCTTTGATCACCGCGATGAACTCGTCGAGTTCAAGGGACGCCACAAGAGTTCCGCCGGCCTCGGCCTGTCGAGGAAGCGTGTTGAGCACCAGGCTTGCTGCGTCGGCAGCAACCTTACGAACGCGCTCGGCCACATCAGTGAGACTGTCACTCATTGGAGATTCCTTCCTTCAACCCGCTGTCCGCGCGAGAACGCGACTGCCGCGTAGGTCCTTCCGGACCTCGAAGCCGGCGGGGATCTGCTGCTTTACCGCTTCGACGTGGCTGATGACGCCAACCGCTCGGTCGCGCCCAACCAGCTGGCGTAGCGTATCGAGGGCCATGTCGAGGGTCTCATCGTCGAGGTGACCAAAGCCCTCATCGATGAAGATCGCGTCCAGCTTCACGCCACCCGACTCGGCCTGGACCACGTCCGAGAGCCCAAGCGCCAGCGACAAGGACGCTAAGAACCCCTCTCCTCCGGAGAGCGTGTGGGCGTCGCGCGTCTGGTCCGTGTGCGCGTCGAGCACCACGATGTCCAGGCCGGCCCGCGAGCGGCGGTCGCCGACATCCCGCTTCCGGAGCAGCCGAAATCTGCCCATCGACATACGCTCGAACCGCTGATTGGCCGCCTCGAGCACCGCGTCGAATGTCGCAGCGATCGCGTAGTCCCTTAGCGCGATATTAGAGGCGTTGCGCCCTTCGCTGAGCTCCGCGAGCTTGCCGATCGCACCGTAGCGCTCGCTCAAGGTCTCAAGCGTGGCAACCTCCCCCGCGACATGATCAAGGGCCGCGCTGACCCGGGCCTGCTCGTTTTCAGCCTGACCGAGCGAACGCTCCGCCTCGGCGCACGCCGTCTCTGCACCTTGGCAAGCCGTCTCAAGCGATGGGAGGTCTGGCCGCTGTAGACCCTCGATTGCTGCGCGTGTTCGCGTGAGCTCCGCGCGCGCCGCAGCCACCGCATCTTCGTGCGCCCGAATGGTCGCGACGAACTCGTCGTGCTGCAGCACGTCCTCCTTGGCTTCAGCGAAGGCGTCCCGGGTGAGGCCAAACCGAGCCAGCGCCTGATCGAACTCCGCTTCGCGCTTCTTCAAGGCGTCAGATGCCGAGCGCAACGTCTGCTCAGCCTGTTGGTGCTCGAGGGTTGCGCGCTGCAGCGTATCGTGCGCGAGCCGCTCCGCCTGCACCGCCTCCTGATGATGACGCTGTAACTCAACGTCATGATCGACTGCGGCCAGCCGGGCGCGCTCCAGGGCCTCGACGTCTCTAAGGGTTTCCGGAACATCGCGCAGCGCGCCGTCGAGACGGGCCGCGGCCTCGGTCGCCCGCGTTTCGGCCGTGGTGAGTGATGAGCGGCCCTTGTTCTCCGCCTGAGTCGCCTCGGCGAGGGCCTGCTCCACCTTGAGGATCACACCATCCGCCTCACGCAGCTCCTCCTCGGCCGTCGCAAGATCGAGGTCGGCTTCCAGGCTAGCGCGCTCGGCGGCGATGTCCTCCAGCCGTCGAGCCGGCGCCGGCGCATCGGCCAGCCTCGCCTCTGCGTCAGCTAGCCGACCCTGCAGCGCGGCGGCCGCTTGGCTGGCCTTGCGCTCTTCGCCATCTGCGTCGGCCCACGCACGACGAACGGCTTCGAGCGCCGCATCGGCCTCTGCCGCAGCGCCACCTTCGTGCGCCAGGGTCGGGTGGTCCGTCGAACCGCAGACCGGACAGGCTTCGCCCTCGTGCAGCTGTGCTGCGAGCCGTCCCGCAAGCGCCGCCGTCACCGAGGCTTCAGCTTGGCTAACGCCCTCAAGGGCCTCCGCCACCAGCGCCTTGTGACGTTGGGATTGGCTTTGCGCCTCCGTTAGCTGCGTCTTCAGCCCAGCAACCAGGGAGGCGACACTCGCGTGGGATGCCGCAGCCGCTTCTTCCTGGCGAAGGACGGTGAGCTTAGTGTCCCCCTCCCTCGCACTTCTCTCCTGATCGCGCGCCGCCGTGAGGCGGGCTCGCGCCGCGTCACGCTCCGCCTCCACTCGGGTTCGCGCTTCCGTGACCTCAGTGAAGCCCTCCCGCGCCTTGGCCGCGGCCTCCGCCTCCGTATCTGCGGCCGCTCGCAGGGGCGACGCCGCCTCCAGGCGACGTTTGATTTCGGAGAGACGGGCCACCTCTGCGGCGGCGCTGCGACGCTCGGGTTCGGCCGCTTGGGAGGCCAGGAGCTTGGTCTCGGCCTCCTTGTGCGCGCTTACAGCCGTGTCCAGTGCGACTGCCTTTTCGGAGCATGCCTTGTCAGCGTCTTTGAGGGTCGCTTCGCACTCCTCGAACCGGTCGTGCGGATTTTGACAGGCGCGCGCCTTCTCGGCGACAGCTACCCGCGCCGCGAGCTTGGCTATTTCGTCGGCTCCTGCCTCCAGTTCGGCCGAGGATGCCGTCGCGGTTTCGTGTTGCGCAAAGCGGTCCGCCGCGGCGCGACCGGCCTGCAGGGCGGCTTGGGCGGAATCCCGCCGTTCCCGCGCCGCATCGCGCGACGACGCCCCCGCCGTCACCTGCTCTGCGATCTCAACCAGTCGCCCCCGGAGCGCATCCACCGAGTCCACCCCTTCCGCCCCAAGCCGGGTCTCGATCCTCGTCCGGCCCTGAAGAATCTGGGCCCGGAGCTCGGATGTTTGGGCCTTGAGGCGCTCGACGAAGCGCTCATAGACGCTGACGTCGAACAAGCCGCGCAGCACTTCGGATCGCCGGGTGCTCGGCGCGGTGAGGAGTTCGCGGAACTGTCCCTGCGGCAGGAGGACGACCTGGCGGAACTGATCCGCCGTATACCCGAGAATGGCCGCCAGCCGCTCGCCGACGGCCTCGACCCTCCGCTCCTCGAGCACCACCCCGGGATTTTCGGCTGAGATCTCGTCGAGCGGGAGGTCCGTGACTTCATAGAGCGCAGCCCAGTGGACTCGCTCCACAGAGCCAGCGCCGCGCTTGGCCTTCACAGTCTGCCGCGGCTTGCGGACAACATGGTAGATCCGCGCTCCGACCTCGAAGACGAGGCTCACCTCCGTCTCGAGTTCCGGCGTTGCGTGTTGGGATCGAAGCTCCTCCCCCTGCCGCTCGCGACCGGAGGATTCGCCGAAAAGAGCAAAGCAGAGGCCATCGAGGATGGTCGTCTTCCCCGCGCCCGTCTGGCCGTAGATGCCGAAAACGCGGCTATCCAAAGCGTCGCGGAAATCCACCACCTCCCGTCCGGCGAAGGGTCCGAAGGCTTGCAGCGTAAGGCGCAAGGGTCTCATGCCGCTTCCTCCTCGAAGCGCACTTCGGCCAGCGTGGCGTTGATGAGTTCGCTCTCTGTCCCGGAAGGCGCGTCGCCGGTGACCGACTGCAGAAAGCTCGCGATCATCATTTCGGGGTCGCGGCGATCAGCCGACGCCGCTGGCGCCTCGTTCGGGGCCGCGTTGCCGGTCCTTTGGCGTTCGAGCTGCAGGACGAAGGGGTAGACCTGCCTCAGCTGTCCCATCGCGTCCACGAGCGCGCCCTCGTCAGTGACGACAGCTTTGACGAGCGCGTTTCGCTGCGGATCAGGCTCGGCCCGGCCCTGTTCCAGGAGGTCTGCCAGATGTCCGGTGACGATGCGCAGAGATCTCCTTGGCGAGAGCGGAACGGCTTCGACCGCAGTCGTCCCCTTTGCGTCCAGTTCGACAAGCGAGAGCGATTTTTCCTCGCCCGCTTCGTCGAAGCCGAAGCCCATCCAAGATCCTGAGTAGCGGATCTGCGGCGTCCCTACCGATTGAGGCCGATGAAGATGACCGAGCGCGACGTAGGCCGCCCGCTCGAACGTCCCGGCCGGTACAGTTTCAAGCCCGCCAATCTGAGCTAGCGGCCGCTCGCTGTCGGTGCTGCGCGCACCGTCGACGAAGCCGTGGGCGCAAACGACCCAGCGCGCGCCTGTCGGGACGCACCGGTGCGCCTCGGCGATCTGCGCCCTCAGCACGTCCGCGGGGCTGGCGAGGTCCGGCGCGCCGAACGCCTCGCGGGCGGCGAAGATTTCTGAGAACGGCAACGCAGAGATGGCGACCTGACCGTGGCGGTCCTCCAAGACGAGCGGCTCCGGCCCATCCGAAAGGGGGCCACGGACTAAGACCCGCCGCGGGTCGTGTAGCGCTGAGCCGAAGCTGATGCGCTCGGGCGCGTCATGGTTGCCCGCGAGGACGACGATCGCGGCGTCCGTGTCCAGGTACACGCGGCGCAGAAAATCGCTGAACAGCCCGATGGCCTCACGCCGTGGGTTGGGGCGATCAAAGATGTCCCCGGAGATGATCAGGGCCTCGGCCCCGCTCTCCTTCAAGATCTCGAACACCTGGTCGGCAAGGTGCGCCTGGTCCTCCAGGAGGCTCTCCTGCGAGAGCGTCCGGCCAATGTGCCAGTCCGATGTATGAAGCAGCCGCACGCGAGAGCCTTTCTGTCTTCAGCCTCAGGTTTGGCGCGAGTCGCGTCGCGCCCTCCATCCAGAGGCTGACATGCATCGGCGTCAGATTTGGACGTAGATCTGCCGCAGCCGGGTGGACCGACCGAAGGACGTTCGGCGGGAGGCGCAGCCACTGGGCGCTCGCCTAAGTTGTTCGGCGTCGGCGTGGACCGTTGTGCAGGCCCGAAGTAATTCCGAGCCACGAGCCGGAGCCTGGCTTTGCTACAGTTGATCAGGCGCTTGGCGGCGCCGCCAAGCGATTGCAGATCGCTTATTCAGAGGCCGCCGCAGAAGCTCGGTCATCGGCTGGACCTCGCCCAGACCAGCTACCGCGGGGCGATGGGCAAGCTGCACACCGGCAATGGCAATCTCGTCTGTTAAGCCGAGAAGCTCCGCGAGCTCGGAGCCAGGACCGCAAAATCACTGCCGAAAGAAGTGATTATCGACGAAAGCCTGGAGCAAGACGTAGACACGGGCCCAACGGCCTTCTGATCAACAACCCGAGCGACTCCTGCGACAGTTCGGATCCGACGGCCATCGCGGCTGAAGGTGTGGTCTAGATGGAAGAGTCGGCATTTCACAGCTACCTCGCTACACGCCTCAGTGCTCGGGCAGCGCACAGTTACGTCTCCAATTGCCGCCGGGTGCAGCGCGTCCTGGGTATTGATCTGGACACAGCGGATCTGTCGGACATCGGGCTATCGAATATCCGTCTGCGCCTGGAGCGCGAGCAGCCCGCAACGGGCATGACGCCAGGCAGCCTCTCCGACTGCATCAGCGCAATTCGCAGCTACGCCGCGTATCTGCTTTCGCGAGCTGGAGCGGGAGTTGCGCAGAGCACGCGCACAGCCGGTGCATTGCCGGCGCACCCACGCGAGCCGGCGCGCAAAAACGACTCCGCTTCACTGGTCGAGGCGCCCGCGCGACCTTCATTCATCGGGGCCGCAAGCATCCGCGAGCTGCTGGTCCTGCACGGGCAAATCATGGACGAGCTTCGCGAACGAGAGATCGTCCGCACCGGTAATGGACCCGTGGGCGACTATGCGGAAGTTCTGTTCTCCCGCGCGTTCGGGTGGCGACTGGAGCCGAATTCCGCAGCTGGCTACGACGCCACCGATGGCGCCGGTGTTCGGTATCAAATCAAGGCTCGCCGCGT
>NZ_JAYRZM010000011.1:0-34354 GCF_041916435.1 Phenylobacterium sp.
GCTTCGGGCAACCGAGGCGCCCCTTCTGCTATCTGGCTTACGAATTCAGGATCAGGACCATGACCCACAAGGTGTTCATCGATGGCGAGGCCGGCACGACGGGCCTGCAGATCCGCCAGCGCCTGGAAACCCGCACGGACCTGACCGTGGTCTCCATCGATCCGGCCCTGCGCAAGGACCCGGCCGCCCGCGCCGAACTGCTCAACAGCGTCGATGTCGCGATCCTGTGCCTGCCCGACGAGGGCGCCAAGGAAGCCGTGAGCCTGATCACCAATCCGGATGTGAAGGTGGTGGATCCGTCCACCGCCCACCGGGTCGATCCCAACTGGGTGTTCGGCTTTCCGGAATGGAAACCGGGTCATCGCGAAGCCATCCAGGCCTCCAAGCGGGTCAGCAATCCCGGCTGCTGGTCGACGGGCTTCATCGCCCTGATGGCGCCCCTGGTCCGTGCGGGCCTTATGCCTGCTGAGCAGCCGCTGTCGGTCCACGGCGTGTCCGGCTATTCCGGCGGCGGCCGCGGCCTGATCGAGGAATTCGAGCAGCAGCCTCAGCCGGCTGGCCGGCAGGACGCCTTCCGCGCCTACGGCCTGAACCTGACGCACAAGCACCTGCCGGAGATGGCAGCTTATTCGGGGCTGGCCCACGCGCCGCTGTTCTCCCCGGCGGTCGGCCGCTACGCCCAGGGCATGCTGGTCGAGATTCCGCTGCAGACTTGGACCCTGCCGGCCAAGCCGACCTCGGCGGAGCTGCGCGACGCCCTGGCCCAGGCCTATGCGGGTGAGACCTTCGTCGGCGTGGCCAGCGCCCAGGCCTGCGCCGACCTGCAAAAGGCGCGCGCCGGAGCCGGCGGCTACAATGAGGTGCTTGATCCCGAGGCGCTGAACGGCACGAACCGGATTGAGCTCTACGTGTTCGGCAATGACGAGCGCCAGCAAGTCCGGCTCGTCGCCCTGCTGGACAACCTGGGCAAGGGCGCTTCGGGCGCCGCGGTGCAGAACCTGAACCTCATGCTGGGCCTGCCGGAAGGCGCCGGCCTTTGATCCTGCGGCGCGCGAGCCTCGCCGACGCCGGCGAGATCGGGCGCCTGCATCACCGCACCATGCGGACCTCGCTGCCCTTCCTGCCGGACCTGCACACGGCGGCCGAAACAGAGGGGTTCATCGCCAAGGTCCTGATGCCCACCTGCGAGCTCTGGGTCGCCGAGGGTGAGGGACGCATCCTGGGCTATGTCGCGTTCAAGCCGGGCTGGATCGACCAGCTCTATGTCGCACCGGAAGAGCAGGGCAGGGGCGTTGGTCCGGCCTTGCTCGCCAAGGCGCTGGAAGACGGCTCCGAACGCAGGCTCTGGACCTTCCAGAAGAACGCCCGCGCCCGCGCCTTCTATGAGCAGCGCGGCTTCCGCATCGAGACGCTGACCGACGGGCAGGACAACGAAGAGCGCGAGCCGGATGTGCTCTATGTCTGGCGCGGCGAAAATCCTGCGTCATGATGTAACCAGACGGCGGTCGGGACCGTATCTGGATACATGAGCACGCTAAACATCGATCGCCGCCGCCTGCTGGGGGCCACCGCCTTCGCCCTTGCGGCCCTGACCTCGGCCGAGGCCCTGGCCGCCGACGCTTATGCGTCCTCGCCCTGGCGCAGGATCGCCGACGCCGACTGGCGCAAACGGTTGGACGGGGACAGCTACCAAGTGCTGCGTCGGGAGGCGACGGAACGCGCGGGTACGAGCCCGCTCCTGAAGGAGCATCGCAAGGGTGTGTTCGCCTGCCTCGGCTGCGGTCTGCCGCTGTTCAAGTCCGACTGGAAGTACGAGAGCGGCACCGGCTGGCCGAGCTTCTACCGCGCCATCCCCGGCGCTTTGGGCACGAAGACCGACTTCAAGATCGGCGTCCCACGCACCGAGTATCACTGCGCCCAATGCCTGGGCCACCAGGGCCACGTGTTCAATGACGGCCCCCGGCCCACCGGCCTGCGCTACTGCAACAACGGCCTGGCGTTGAAGTTCATCCCCGCCTGAGCGATTGCCCCCCGCCGCCCCTGGCCCTAGGTTCCCCTCGATTTCGGGGCGGAGGCCGGCTTGGGCAGGGTGCTAGGCAGAATTGCGGTCGTGCTGGGCCTGGCTCTGGTCCTGGCGGCCTGCAGCAAGCTGCAGGCCGAACCGGACGCCGACCGGCTGGGCCGCCGCTTCATCGACGCGGTCCAGCGCGACGACTGGCCCGCCATCGACCCCGCGCTCAGCGCCGGCTTCATGGCCGACCCGGACCACGCGCCCAAGATCGTCCTGGTCCGCGACCTGTTCCCCAAGGAACCGCCGTGGCGGATCAAGCTGATCGAGTCGGAACGCACCCGCCCGCCGCTCCTGCGCCGCGAGACGCGCGCCGAGCTCAGCACCCTGCGCTATCTCTACGGCTTCTCCGGCCGCGAGGTGGCGGTGGATCTCACCGTCGAGCTGGCCGGGACCAAGCGGGTCTATGACCGCGGCCAGAAGCTGACCGGCAAGGACCCGTTCCGCGAAGTGAAACTCTATCGCGTGGTCGCGATCACCGCCCAGCCGGTGACCCCGGCCGCCATCAAGGCCAATGGTTTCCTCGCGCCCGGCAAGGGCCTCGTCCACCTGGCCTTCCTGGTGGGGCTTGTCGGATCGCCGGTGATGATGGTGCTGACCGCCGTGGCCGCAGCGCGCAGCCCTGGCCTGAAGGGCAAGTGGTGGTGGGTGCTGGGGGCCTTCGTGGGCGTCGGCACGGTCTGGATCAACTGGACGACCGGCGCGCTCGGCGCCGAATGGCAGGCGGTCAACCTGTTCGGCGTCGCGGCGACCAAGGGCCAGTCTCCGCTGGCGCCCTGGATCTTCCATTTCGCCCCTCCGATAGGGGCCTTGGTCGTCCTGCTGCGGCTCAAGACCCTGCCGCAGCAGAACCAGGCTTAGGACACTACCTTCACATAGCTGCCCGGCGCGTCTTCCAGCGGGGGCAGGGGCCCCTTGGCCGGATCGCGGGCCGGCACCATCGGACCGGACTTGGCCTTCAGCCACTCAGCCCAGTTCGGCCACCAGGACCCGGGCGTCTCCTTGGCCCCGGCCATCCATTCTTCAACGGTCGGCGGCAGCTCGGAATTGGTCCAGTGCTGGTACTTCTGGGCGACGGGGGCGTTGATCACCCCCGCGATGTGGCCCGAGCCTGACATCATGAAGGTCACAGGCCCGCCGAACAGCTTTGCGCCGCGATAGACCGACCGGGCCGGGGCGATGTGGTCTTCCTTCGAAGACTGAACATAGACCGGCGTCTTCACCTGGCCGAGGTCGAGGCGCACGTTGTCCAGGACCAGTTCGCCCTTGGCCAAGGCGTTCTCGCCATAGAACTTGCGCAGATAGAACAGGTGCAGGGTCTTCGGCATCCGCGTCTGGTCAGAGTTCCAGAACAACAGGTCGAAAGGCTTGGGCTCCTTGCCCATCAGGTAGTTGTTCACGAAGAACGACCAGATCAGGTCGTTGGAGCGCAGAACATTGAAGGTGTCGGCCATGTCCTTGCCGGGCAGCACGCCGCCGCCGGCGTCCATGCGCTGCTCGAGGTCCTTCAGCCATTCCTCGTTGGTGAAGAGCAGCAGATCGCCGGCCTCGGCGAAGTCCTGCTGGGCCGCGAAGAAGGTGGCCGAATTGATCCGGGTGTCGCCCCGAGCCGCCATGTGGGCCAGGGTCGCTGACAACAGCGTACCGCCAATGCAGTAGCCGACGGTGTTCACCCGATCGACGTCGGCCTGCTTCATCACCGCTGCGGAGGCCTCGTAGATGCCCTCGCGCATGTAGTCTTCAAAGGTCTTGGTCGCGAGTTCGACGTCCGGATTGACCCAGGAGGCGACGAAGACCGTGATGCCCTGGTCGCACAGCCAGCGGATCATCGAGTTTTCGGGCCGCAGGTCCAGGATGTAGAACTTGTTGATCCAGGGCGGGAAGATCAGCAGCGGGATCTGATGCACCTGCGGCGTGGTCGGATTGAACTGCAGCAGCTGCAGGACGTCGTTCTGGAACACGACCTTGCCCGGCGCCGTGGCGACGTTCTCGCCGATCTTGAACATCTCATAGTCGGTCTGGCTGATGGCCAGCTTGCCGCCGCCGCGGTCCAGGTCCTCGGCGAAGTTCTCCATGCCGCGCAGCAGCGACTCCCCATGGGTCGCCATGGCCTCGCGCAGGGCCGCAGGGTTGGAGACCAGGAAGTTCGAGGGAGAGAAGGCGTCGGTCAGCATCTTCATGAAGAACTCGACCCGGCGCTTGGTCATCGGCTCGACGTCGTTCACGTCCGACACCAAGCCGTTCAGCCAGTTCGAGGTGACCAGGTAGGACTGCTTGATCACGTCGAAGACCGGGTTCTCGCTCCAGTCCGGATCCGCGAATCGCTTGTCGCCCTTCGCGGGCGTCACGACGGGATCGACCGTCTCACCCATCGCGCGGCGCGCGGCGGACTGCCACAGCTCCATATAGCGCTGGAACAGGTCGGCCTGGGCGCGGACCAGCCGATCAGGCTGGGCCGCCAGTCGGCCCATGACGTCGGTCAGGGCGGGGCCGACATGCATCGGATCGGGGGACAGGGCAGCCGGACGGTCGGCGTTGCGCAGGGCTGCCTCGGCGATGGCGCCCTGGGCCGTGAGGGCGGCGCGGGCCAGGTTGGTGGACAGCTTCTCCAGCGCGGCGCGCTGTTCCGCCGTCAGGCTCGAGGGATCAAGCCCTGGCGGGGCTTGGAACTTGGGCGCTTCCGGCCGGGGAGGCGGCGGGGCGGCGGCCTGGGGCTCAGGGGTCTTGGCGGCCTTCTTCTTCGGCGCCTCAGCCTTGGCAGAGGATTTCGCGGCCGCAGACTTCTTGGCCTTGGCCTCGGCGGGCTTGGTCCCGACGGACTTGGGTTGGGCTTCGTCCGCCTTGGACTTGCGCCCCTTGCCGCTGCGCTTCGACTTGCCGGCCGATTGATCGCTCATGGACGTGTTCTCCCATTGACGAGGCGCATTAGTCTCCGCGCTCTTTCGCCGAAACCGATCATGGCATAAGACCTGGACGGAAATGAACGCATCGCTTCGACTTTTCGTGACGAACCGCCTGACCCGCCGCGTGCTGCGCGTCGGCGTGGCGTTCGGCTGCCTGTCCGCCGCCTCGGGCGTCGCGGGATGCGCGTCCGGTCCGTTTGCGCCGGCCAGCCTTGACAAGGCCTCGGCGGCGTCTGCCGAAATCTCCACCTTGGCTAGCGCGGCCAAGTCCTATCCGACCTTCGCCGACATTCCCCCGCCACCGGCGGACGTGCGACCGGACCGCGCCTGGGGCAAGGCCGCAGCCGAGGTTGAGGGGGACGGCGCGGCGCTGGCCGCCGCCACGGCCCCGAGCACCTGGACGCTATCGGCTACCGACAGTTTCGCCGCACGGGCCCTGGCCGCCACCGGTCCTGGGGTCCAAGGCGCCGACTCGACAACGGCTGCAACGGAGGCGTTCGCCAAGCAGGCTCGGCAGCGAGCTACACCGCCTCCGCCGCCCAAGAAATAAAAGGGGCCTGCGGAGGCGCAATTTCCATTGAACCTGCTTGGCTGGTCCCCGGTCGGGGGCTATCCATGCGCGACCTCAGCTCCCGTAAAGCCGCGGACGCCGCGGCATGAGCTTAAAATGACCCCCGAATTCCACCGCATCAAACGCCTCCCGCCCTACGTCCTCGAGGAGGTGAACCGCATCAAGGCTCGCCTGCGCGGCCAAGGCATCGACATCATCGACTTCGGCATGGGCAATCCCGACATGCCGACGCCCAAGCACATCGTCGACAAGCTGATCGAGACCGCCAAGGACCCCAAGGCCGGGCGCTACTCGGCCTCCAAGGGCATTGTCGGTCTGCGCCGGGCGATGGCCGGCTACTATCAGCGCCGGTTCGGCGTGACCCTGAACCCGGACAGCGAGGTGATCGCCACCCTGGGCTCCAAGGAAGGCTTCGCCAACCTCGCCCAGGCGCTGACCGCGCCCGGTGACGTGATCCTGTGCCCGAACCCGGCCTACCCGATCCATGCCTACGGCTTCATCATGGCCGGCGGGGTGATCCGCCACTTGCCGGCCGAGAGCCCGGAGGCCTATCTGTCGGGCGTGAGCGCCGCCATGCGCCACTCCAGCCCGGCGCCGAGCGTGCTGATCGTCTCCTATCCGTCCAACCCGACCGCGCAGTGCGTGGACGTGGATTTCTACAAGGACGTGGTGGCGCTGGCGAAGAAGCACGACCTGCTGGTCATCTCCGACATCGCCTATTCCGAGATCTATTTCGACGACAACCCGCCGCCCTCGATCCTGCAGGTCGAAGGCGCCAAGGACATCGCCGTCGAGGTCAACTCGCTGTCGAAGACCTACGCCATGGCCGGCTGGCGGGTCGGCATGGTGGTCGGCAATGACCGGATCTGCGCCGCCCTGGCGCGGGTGAAGTCCTATCTGGACTACGGC
The DNA here is from genome assembly GCF_041916435.1 of Phenylobacterium sp. GTDB lineage: Bacteria > Pseudomonadota > Alphaproteobacteria > Caulobacterales > Caulobacteraceae > Phenylobacterium. The sequence goes on from NZ_JAYRZM010000011.1 coordinate 6,452, forward strand.
GCCTACACGCCGATCCAGGTGGCCGCCGCCACCGCCCTGAACGGTCCGCAGGACTGCGTGGACGAGATCCGCGCCATCTATAAGAGCCGCCGCGACACCCTGGTGGAATCCATGAAGCGCGCCGGCTGGGATATCCCCGCGCCGCCCGCCTCCATGTTCGCCTGGGCCCCGGTGCCCGAGCAGTTCAAGGAAGCCGGCTCGCTGTTGTTCTCCAAGCTGCTGATCGAAGAGGCCGGCGTGGCCGTGGCGCCGGGCGTCGGCTTCGGCGAATACGGCGAAGGCTTCGTGCGGGTCGGGCTCGTGGAGAACGAGCACCGCATCCGCCAGGCGGCGCGCAACGTGAAGAAGTTCCTGGCCAACGCCGACGACATCCTGTCGCGGCATCACAACACCCTGGCGGCGCAATGAGTGAAAAGACCTGGCGTATCGGCGTTGCGGGCCTGGGCACGGTCGGCGCGGGCCTGCTGACCTTCCTGGCGGACCGGCCGGACTTCGCGCCGGCCGGCGGTCGCGCCGTGGTGACCGGCGTCTCGGCCCGGTCGCGCTCGCGGCCGCGTCCGTTCGACATCTCGAACCTGCCCTGGTTCGACGATCCGGTGGCCCTGGCCACCTCGCCGGACAATGACGTCTTTGTCGAACTGATCGGCGGCTCTGACGGTCCGGCCAAGGCCGCGGTCGAGGCGGCGCTGAAGCTGGGTAAGCCGGTCGTCACCGCCAACAAGGCCCTCTTGGCCGAACATGGCGCGGAGCTGGCGGTGCTGGCCGAAGCCAATAGCGCGCCGCTGGTGTTTGAAGCCGCCGTCATGGGCGGCGTGCCGGCTGTGAAGATGATGCGCGAGGCCCTGGTGGGCGACGACGTCAACAGCGTCGCCGGCATTCTCAACGGCACCTGCAACTACATTCTGACCGAGATGGAGCAGGGCGGTCGGCCCTTCGCCGAGGTCCTGGCCGAGGCCCAGCGCCTGGGCTACGCCGAAGCCGATCCGACCATGGACGTCGGCGGGTTCGACGCCGCCCACAAGATCACCCTCCTGGCCGCCCTGGCCTTCGGCTGCGCGCCCAACTTCGCCGCCGCCGAGATCGAGGGCATCGACCAGATCGAACTTCTCGACATCAAGATGGCCCGCGACCTGGGTTATCGGGTCAAGCTGGTGGCCTCGGCCGACCGGTCGGCGGACGGCGTGCTGGTGCGCGTGCACCCCTCGCTCGCCCCGCTCAGCCACCCCCTGGCCCAGGCGGGCGGGGCGCTGAACGCCCTGTTCATCGAGAGCCAGCGCATCGGCCGCATCTTCGTCCAGGGCCCTGGTGCGGGCGCGGGCCCGACCGCCGCGGCCGTCGCCGCCGACATCGCCGATGTGATGACCGGCGCCGTGCGGCCCGTCTTCCAGCGTCCGGCCACCACTCTTCGGCCCTTCACGCCGGTGGATCCGTCCAAGTCCATGAGCCGGGCCTATCTGCGGTTCCTGGTCAAGGACGAGCCCGGCGTCATCGCCGCGGTTTCGGAAACCCTGGCCGAGGCCGGCGTCTCCATCGAAAGCTTCCTGCAGAAGCCCGTGGAGAATTCCGAGGGTGTGCCCATCGTCCTGACGACGCACGCCGTCGCGGAATCCGTGCTGACAGCGGCCATAGACCGCATCGCGAATCTGTCTTCGGTTCTGGATAGGCCTCGTCTTCTGCGCATCGCGCGCATCTAAGAATCCACGGATACTGTCCGGCTAAGCCGGCCACAGGCGGGAGAGTTGCGGATGAGTTCTGAGATTCTGGATCGCGGACTGATTCTGGACGCGGGCCGGGTCACAGAAGCCGCCGCCATCGCCGCCTGGAAGCTGGTCGGCCGTGGCGACGAGATCGCCGCCGACCAGGCCGCCGTCGACGCCATGCGCACGGCCCTGAACAGCCTGGCCATCAATGGCGAGATCGTCATCGGCGAGGGCGAGCGCGACGAAGCGCCCATGCTCTACATCGGCGAGAAGGTGGGCCTGGGGAAAGGCGCCGCCATCGATATCGCCCTTGACCCGTTGGAAGGCACGACCCTGACGGCCAAGGCCATGGCCAATGCGCTGGCCGTCATGGCCTGGGCGCCGAAGGGCACCCTGCTGAACGCGCCGGACACCTATATGGACAAGATCGCCTGCGGGCCCGGCTATCCGGCCGGGGTGATCGATCTGGACAAGTCGCCCGCCGACAACGTCAAGGCGCTGGCCGACTCCAAGGGCGTGTCGCCGGAGACGATCACCGTCTGCATCCTCGACCGCCCGCGCCACGCAGACATCATCGCCTCGGTCCGCTCGGTTGGCGCGCGCGTGCAGTTGATCACCGATGGTGACGTGGCTGGCGTGATGAACACCGCCGATCCGTCCACCGGCATTGATCTCTATATCGGCCAGGGCGGCGCGCCAGAGGGCGTGCTGGCCTGCGCGGCGCTGAAGTGCGTCGGCGGCCAGTTCCAGGGCCGCCTGGTGTTCCGTAACGCCGACGAGCGCGCCCGCGCCGCCCGCGTCGGGATCACCGACTTCGACAAGAAGTACGACCTGCACGAGATGGTCCGCGCCGACGCGATCTTCGCGGCCACCGGCGTCACCAACGGCGCCCTGCTGGACGGCGTGTCGTTCAAGGACGGCTTCGTCCACACCCACACCCTGGTGATGAATTCGTCCACCCGTGAGGTGCGCGAAGTCCGGATGAAGCGTCCGGTCTGACCCCATGGCGGATGGCTCGACACAAGCGGGCTATCTGGGCGTCTCCCGTTCCCTGACGGGACGGCCCTGGCGGGCGCGTCCGGCCGAGCCTGACCTGGTTCGGCGCCACCAGATGGGCCTGGGCTTGTCGGAGCCGCTGGCCCGCGCCCTGGCCTCCCGCGGCGTAGAGGCCGAGGCGGGTGAGACCTTCCTCAACCCGACCCTGAAGGCGCTGTTTCCGAACCCTTCGAGCTTCCAGGACATGGACCGGGCGGCCTCGATCCTGATCGACGCCGTTGAGCGCGACCGGCCGATGATGGTCTTCGCGGACTATGATGTGGATGGCGCCTCCAGCGCCGCCCAGCTGGTGCGCTGGATGCGCGCCATGGGTAAGGATCTGCCCATCTACGTCCCCGACCGCATTACCGAGGGCTATGGCCCCTCGCCCGCCGCTTTCCGCCGACTGCGGGAGGAGGGGGCCGAGCTGGTGGTGACTGTCGACTGCGGCGCCGCCGCCTATGACGCCATCGCCACCGCCGCGGAGATCGGGCTGGAGGTCGTAGTCATTGACCACCACCTGATGCGGGACGGCGAGATGCCGGCCGCCTCGGCCCTGGTGAACCCCAACCGCCCGGACGACACCTCGGGGCAGGGCCGGTTGGCCGCTGCGGGTGTCACCTTTGTCCTGCTGGCCGCCCTCAATCGCGAGGCGCGCCGCCGGGGCATGTTCCAGGACCGTCCGGAGCCGGACCTGAAGCAGTGGCTCGACCTAGCCGCCATGGGCGCGATCTGCGACGTGACGGAGCTCTGTGGCTTCAACCGGGCCCTGGCGACCCTGGGCCTCAGGACCATGTCGGCCTGGCGCAATCCGGGGCTGAAGGCGCTGCTGGACGTGGCCAAGGGGCAGGGCCCGGCGACGGTGTTCCACGCCGGCTTCATCCTCGGGCCACGAATCAACGCCGGCGGCCGGATCGGTCGCGCCGATCTTGGCGCCCGCTTGCTGTCCACCGACGATCCGCTGGAGGCTGAGGCCCTGGCGGTCGAACTCGACGGGCTCAACGCCTCGCGCAAGGAGGTCGAGCGCGAGGTGATGGAGGCGGCGATCCGTCTCATCGAGCATGAGAGCAACCAGGCAGACGCGCCCATGCTCCTGGTGGCGGCCGACGGCTGGCACCCCGGCGTCATCGGCATCGTGGCCGGTCGCCTGCGGGAACGCTATCGCAAGCCGGTGATCGTCGTGGGCGTCGACCGGCCGGGCAATATCGGCAAGGGCTCGGGCCGCTCCCAGCCGGGGGTCAATCTGGGCCGGGCGGTCCAGGCGGCCTATGAGGCGGGCCTGCTGCTGGCGGGGGGCGGCCACGCCATGGCCGCGGGCTTGTCCGTCCGCCCGGACACCATCCCCGAGCTGCGCGACTTCCTGTGCGGCCAGATGGCCGAGGAGGCGCGCGAGGCCGCCGAGGCCGACGCCCTGGACATTGACGCCCTGGTGACGACCGCCGGCGCCGACCGGGCGCTGTATGAGGACTTCCAGCGGTTGGCGCCGTTCGGCCCCGGCAATGTCGAGCCGCTGTTCGCCCTGGCGGACGTGAGGGTCGAGCGCGCCATGGCGCTGCGCGGGGGCCATGTCCGTGTGACCCTGACTGACCGATCAGGCGGCAAGCTGAAGGCCGTCGCCTGGCGCGCCGAGGATACCGAGATCGGCCGCCGGCTGCTCGCCGAGGGCGGCGGACTGCACGTGGCCGGGCGGCTGAAGCCCGATGATTGGCAGGGCCGCCGGGCCGTGGAACTGGAGATTGAGGACGTCGCCGATCTTCGTCGACAAATCTCCTGATCGGCGCTTGCACACCCGGATGGAGGCGGATATACAGCGCCTCCTTCGCCGACGCGGTCCCTTCGTCTATCGGTTAGGACGCCAGGTTTTCAACCTGGAGAGAGGGGTTCGACTCCCCTAGGGACTGCCAGGCGTGGCGCTCAAGACCTCCCCCATCTTGGCGCCATGCTCGCGGAGACTTCCCTTCCCAGGTGAAGACGCTCCACGCACCTTGATCGTCTTTGGCCCGATCTGAGCGCTGCAGCGCTCGCGTGACTAGAGAACCACACGCCTGGCGTGCGGATGGTTAAAATCCCCCATTGACGGCTCTCCTGATACGAGAACAGTGTTATAGTTGGCCAATATCCGAAAGGATCGGGGGAGACCGGGCCAGAGGGGCAAATGTCTGGTTACGAATACGAGGGAGTCGATTCGCACGGGAGCGCGGTGCGGATCAGTGGTCGAATTAAGTGGTTCGACGCCGGTAAGGGCTATGGATTCATTGTTCCGGACGATCCGGGCCAGACGGATCTGAAAGACGTTCTGTTGCATGTGACTTCACTGCGGAACGCCGGGCGCGAGAGCGCGCTCGAGGGGGCCGTGATCGTTTGTGATGTCGTGCGTCGGCCGAAGGGCTGGCAGGTCTCCGAGGTGGTCAACCTCGATGAAAGTTCCGCCTCTCCGCCCAGCGACCGTCGACGTCAGGACGAGGGCCATTTCCGTCGGGATCGTGACACCTTCGACCGCCACGGCGGCGGGGGACACTTTGATCGCCAGGGCGGCGGATTTCAGGCCCGTGGCCCGCGCCGTCCGCCGGCGCCCCGCGGTCCCCTCGAACGCGCCAAGGTGAAATGGTTCAACCGCGCCAAGGGCTATGGCTTCGTGGTCCGCGACGGCGAACCTGGCGACATCTTCGTCCACATCGAGACCCTGCGCCGCTCGGGCCTGGAGGATCTCCAGCCGGGCGATGACGTCATGGTGCGGTTCGCCGAGGGTCCCAAGGGCCTGGTGGTGGCCGAGATCGAGTCCTCCGGCTACGCCTGAGGCTCTGTCGGGCCTTGCCTAGACCGCAAAGCTTGCCCAAACCAGGAGCCTGCTTGCTCCGGAGACTGGCTTGCGCGCCCCGCTGATCCGCTTCTGTCTCGCCTCGCTCCTGGCCCTGGGACTGGCCGGCTGTGGCGCGCCGGCCTCGGCCGATCCGCCGGCGGGCGCGATCCCCGTCCAGGGGGTGCAGGTGCGCGCGGCCTATCCCCATGATGTCGGCGCCTTCACCGAAGGCCTGATCTATCTGGACGGCGACATCTACGAGAGCACCGGCCTTGAGGGCCGCTCCGATATCCGCCGGGTTCGCCTGGCCGATGGCGTGGTGCTGCAGTCACAGGCCATCGACCCGGACCTGTTCGGGGAGGGGATCGTCAACTGGGGCGATGACCTGATCAGCCTGACCTGGCGCGATGGCGTCGGCTTCCGCTGGGACCGCATGACCCTGACCCGCAAGGGCAGCTTCCGCTATCTGGGCGAGGGCTGGTCCCTGACCCAGGACGGCAAGCGCCTGATCATGAGCGACGGCACGCCTTGGCTCAGGTTCCTGGATCCCCGCACCCTGAAGGAGACCGGCCGAGTGAAGGTCACCGCCGACGGCGAGCCGGTGCGCAATCTCAACGAGCTGGAGTGGGTGAAGGGCGAGGTCCTGGCCAACATCTGGCTGACCCACCGCATCGCCCGCATCGACCCGGCCACGGGTCGGGTGAAGGGCTGGATCGATCTTTCCAGCCTGCCGGAGGTCCGCATGGGCCTGGGGCCGGATGCGGTGGCCAACGGCATCGCCTATGACGCCGCCAAGGACCGCCTGTTCGTGACCGGCAAGAACTGGCCCCACCTGTATGAAATCGGCCTGACGGGCCCCAAGGAGGCCCCGTGACGGCCCAGGACGACCAGATTCCCACCCCGCCCGAGGGCTTCATCCGCTCGAGCGGCCGCGGCGCGTTTTCCACCCACAACGGCCCTTATTTTCACCGCGAGCATCCGGGCGAGTTCACCGAGCAGGCCTTCTTCGCCCTGCCGCGGCACGCCAACGGCATCGGCCTGGTGCATGGCGGCATGCTGACCGCCTTCATGGACGGCCTGTTGGCCAACGCCCAGTACCGCGAGACCCGCAAGACCGGCGTGACCATCCACCTGTCGGTGGACTTCCTGCACATGGCGCGGGTGGGGGAGTGGGTGATGGGCGAGGCGCGCTGCACCCGCGCCACCAAGGACATCGCCTTCGTTGAAGGCCGCGCCTATGTCGGCGGCCACGACGTCGTTCGCGCCACTGGCGTCTTCAAGCTGATGCACAAGAAGACCTGAGCCCGCAGGCTCAGCGGATCACCAGCTTGATCACCATCACGGCGACCAGCACGATCCCGCCACCGATCGCCACCAGCCGGATTTGCTCGCCATAACGGTCGAGCAATTCCGCACGTCGACGCGCCTCCATGCGCCGCCGGCGCGACGACTTGGCTTTGAATGGTGACTTCATCAACGCTTCTCCAGGGGCGGAACAATGCCCCGGAAGACTCACCATCGTCGAGGGGCCTCGCCTCTGCGGCGTAGCGGTCATTGCGGGAACGGCCAAAGCCTTATATCGCAGGCGCGATCGGCGCTCTGTCGGGGCGTAGCGCAGCCTGGTAGCGCATCTGCTTTGGGAGCAGAGGGTCGCGTGTTCGAATCACGCCGCCCCGACCACGCCGAAACGGGACCAAGAGGAAGACCATGCTCGCGCGCATCTATCGTCCGGCCAAGAACGCTATGCAGTCGGGCAGAGCCAAGATGAAGGACTGGGTGCTGGAGTTCGCCCCGGCCTCGGCCCGCCACCCGGACGCCCTGATGGGCTGGACCCAGACGACGGACACTGACGGTCAGGTCCGCCTGTCCTTCGACACCAGCGACGAGGCCGTCGCCTACGCCCAGAAGCATGGCATCGCCTTCCAGCTGACCCAGCCGAAGGACCAGAAGCGCATCATCAAGGCCTACGCCGACAACTTCGCCTTCGGCCGCAAGCAGCCCTGGACCCACTGAGGTCCCGCAAGAGACCCCTTGGGCGCCCTTAGCTCAGATGGATAGAGCATCCGCCTTCTAAGCGGACGGTCGCAGGTTCGAATCCTGCAGGGCGCGCCAGGGTTCAGGCCCGGCCCTTCAGGTCCAGCCGACGGATCAGGGCAAGCGCCTCCGGCGGCGGCCGGCGCTCTACCCGGCGATAGACCTTGCAGTCCGGGGTGCGCTCGACGAGTCCGGTGTTGACCAGCTCGCGGCGCAGGATCGCGTGGTCCCCGAACAGGTGGGCGGCCTGGATCAGGCGGTTGATCTCCGGCTCGCTCAGCGCCACGTCGGTCGGCAGGCGCGCCCACAACACCCACAGACACAGCTGTTGATGCGAGGTCTTGGCCGGCCAGCGGACCCACCGGCCCTGGGCGTCGAAGTGGCGGGCCATGCGCTCCACCAGCACCTGATCCGCCGGCTCGGACGCGGGCAGGGGCGTCTCCAGCCGCTCGCCGGCCGCGACCTGGGCGCGGAAGTGCTGGAAGTTCCGATAACCGGCCGCGCGGGCCAGGATGTTGAGCAGCTGGACGTGTCCGAGCTTTCGCTCAGTTTCACCGAGCTCACGCCCCAAGGCGCGGGCCAGGGCCGAGACGTCGTTCACGGCGAAGGGCAACAGGGTCTTGGACATCACTCATCCTCTGAGCGCGCCTGGGAAAATGTCGAGGGTCGCTGGCTTACGACGCGGCGCGGGACAAGTGCGGGCCGGAACTGAAGCTTGGCAGGTTTAGCTCCCCTCGCGGGGCAGCGACGCCTAGGTGAACTGCCGACCTTGGGCGTCGTTTTGGCCGAATTGGCCGGTTGAGACAAGTCGGGCGGCCGGCGCGAAGCCGACCGCCCAAAACCGCATCAGGCCTTAGCCATGTTGATGACGTGCATCTGGGTGAACTCGGACAGGCCTTCCTCGCCCAGCTCCGTGCCCACGCCCGACAGCTTGGCGCCGCCGAACGGGATGTTGGGGGCCAGGTCGGCGTGCTTGTTGATCCACACCGTGCCGGTGTTCATCTGGCTGGCCAGTTCCCAGGCCTTGTCCAGGTCCTTGGACCAGACCGAGCCACCCAGGCCGTATTCGGAATTATTGGCGCGCGCGACGGCGTCCATCCCGTCCTTGATCTTGATGACCGGCAGGACTGGGCCGAACTGCTCCTCGTCCACCAGCTTGGCGCCGTCGGTGATGTCCCGGACGATGGTCGGCTGGATGAAGTAGCCCTTCTCGGTGGCGCGGGCGCCGCCGGCGATGATCTTGCCGTCGGCCTTGGCGCTTTCGATGTAGCCCAGCACCTTCTCGAACTGGGTCTTGTTCTGGAGCGGGCCGAGGTTCACGCCCTGTTGCAGGCCGTCGCCGACCACAGCCGCCTTGGCTAGCTTGGCCAGCTCGTCGCACATCTCGTCATAGATGCTCTCGTGGACATAGGCGCGCTTGATGGCGATGCAGACCTGGCCCGAGTTCTGGAACGCGCCCTGGAAGATCTTCGGGGCGGCTTCCTTGGGATCATTGTCCGCCAGGACGATGGCGGCGTCGTTGCCGCCCAGCTCCAGGGTTACGCGCTTCAGGGCGTCGGCGGCGCCGGCCATGACCTTCTTGCCGGTCTCGGTGGAGCCGGTGAAGGAGACCTTGCGGATGTCCGGGTGGGCGGTGATCGCGCCGCCGAGGTCATTGGCGTCGGCGATGACGTTCAGCACGCCGGCCGGCGCCAGGTCCTTGACCAGCTCGGCGATGCGCAGGGTGGCGAGCGGCGTGGTGGCCGCCGGCTTCAGGATCACGGTGTTGCCGGCCAGAAGGGCCGCCGGGACCTTGAAGGCCATCAGGATCAGCGGGAAGTTCCACGGCACGATGGCGCCGACCACGCCCAGCGGACGGCGGCTGGCCACCACCTTCTTGTCGGCGGAGTCCTCGATGACCTTGGTCGGCAGATCGAGGCTGGCGAAATAGCGGAAGAAGGCGGCGCAGCCGAAGACTTCGCCCATGGCGTCGCCGATCGGCTTACCCTGTTCCTGGGTTAGGATGCGGGCCAGGTTCTGCAGGTCGTTCTGGATCGCATCGGCCATGGCGAGCAGGGCGGCCCGGCGCTCGTCGATGGGCTTGGCGGACCAGGCGGGGAAGGCGGCCTTGGCGGCGGCGACGGCTTGGTCGAGTTGCGCCTTGGAGGCGCGTGGGCACTCGGAGAGCACCTCTTCATTGGCCGGATTGATCACCGACATCGTGGAATCGCCGTCGACGAGTTTGCCGTCGATCAGCAGCTTGAACGGACCCATGCCGCATCTCCCTAATTGTGGCCCCATCTGCTCACGCTGACGTAGGGCGAATCAAGGGAGATGCGGCCGGGCTCTCCAGCAGGGTCGTCGCGCCTAGGCCGGCATGCGCAGCTTGTGCAGATGCTCCTTCAGGGTGCGGGCGTCTTCGTGGGTCCGGTCGTGCGGATCGGTGAGCTCAAGCTTGGCCGCGGCCTCGGTCTTGAGCGCGTCGCGCAGCACGCCCATGGCCTTCGGCGGGGCCATCAGCACCAGCTTGTCGAAGGCCTTCTTGCGGGCGGCCGCGTCGATGGCCTTGGCCAGGTCCTGCAGGAACTCCGCCTCGGCCGCCTGCTTGGGCGTACCCGCGCCGCTGTGAGCGGCGTGACGGTGGGCGTGGGAGAGGTCCTCGCCGCCATGCGCCTCGCGCCAGGCGGGCAGCTCCTTCAGGTCCCCGTGACGCTCGCGCTCTTCGAACACGCGGGCCTTGCCCCCGTCAGCGACGACGATCCAGGTGTGGTCTTGGGTGTCCATGGATTCCTCCTATCGCCCCTGACTTCGCCCACCGGATCCGCCCATGCCTTGATCGAGATCAGGCTTCGCCACTCAAGCTTGTGGACAGGCGCTTGAATTCACCGCCGACGCCGGGGAAAGTCCCCAGCCGTCCACGCTTGCAGTCCAGGTTCCCCATGCTTCGCCCCTTCGCCGCCGCGCTCGCCGCCACCTCTGTCCTCGCCCTGGCCGCACCGGCCGCCGCCGCGGGGCTGAACGCTCAGGAACAGAAGCTGGTCGCCGCCGCTGCGGCCGAGAACGCCCGCTCGCTGGCCCTGCTGGAAAAGCTGGTCAATGTGAACAGCGGCACCATGAACCTCGAGGGCGTCACCGAGGTCGGCAAGATGATGCGCGCCGAGCTGGAGCCCCTGGGCTTCAAGGTCGAGTGGATCCCGATGAAGGAGGTCGGCCGCGCCGGCCACATCGTCGCCACCCACAAGGGCTCGGGCAAGGGCAAGCGCATGCTGCTCATCGGCCACATGGATACGGTGTTCGAGAAGGACAGCCCGTTCCAGACCTTCGTGCGCAAGGGCGACATCGTTGAAGGCCCGGGCGTCAACGACATGAAGGGCGGCCTGGTCATCATGGTCGCCGCCCTGCGGGCCATGAAGGCGGCCGGCACGCTGAAGGACGCCGACATCAACATCGTGCTGACCGGCGACGAGGAACGCTCCGGCGATCCCGTCACCATCTCGCGTCGGGACCTGATCGCCGCCGCCACCCGCAGCGACCTGGCCCTGGAGTTCGAGGGCCTCGCCCAGGAAGACGGCAAGGACATGGGCTCCATCGCCCGTCGCTCCTCCAACACCTGGACGGTCAAGGTCACGGCCAAGCCCGGCCACTCCTCGGGCGTGTTCAGCGAACGGGCCGGCTTCGGCGCGATCTACGACCTGGCCCGCATCCTCGACACCTTCCGCCGCGATCTGCGCGAGCCCAATGCGACCTACAATGTGGGCCTGATCCTGGGCGGCGCGTCGGCCGACCTCAACGCCGACGAGACCGGCGGGACGGCCACCGGCAAGTCCAACATCATCGCCGCCACCGCGCTCGCGCGCGGAGACCTGCGCACCCTGTCCAACGACCAGACCGAGCGCATGGCCAAGAAGATGCGTGAGATCGTTGGCCAGAATCTGAACGGCGCCAAGGCCGAGCTGGAGTTTTCGGAAGGCTATCCGGCCATGGCCCCCACCGAGGGCTCCCGCAAGCTGCTCGGCAAGCTGAACGACGTGAACAAGGATCTGGGCCTCGCCGTCATGCCCGAGCTCGACCCGCTGAAGCGCGGCGCCGGCGACATCTCCTTTGTCGCGGACAAGGTCGACGGCCTGATCGGCCTGGGCGCCGCGGGCGAAGGTTCGCACGCCCCCGGCGAGACCATGGAAGTCGCCAGCCTGGACCGCCAGACCAAGCGAGCCGCCCTGCTGATGACCCGGCTGTCCCGCCCCTAAAGGGCGGCGAAGCCCCGCTCGAGATCGGCGATCAGATCGGCGGGGTCTTCCAGGCCGATATGCAGCCGCATGAGCGGGCCGGCATAGGTGCGGCGGTGACTGCGGCTGCGCAGTTGGTCGTCGCAGGAGATAGCCAGGCTCTCAAAGCCGCCCCAGGAGAAGCCGAGACCGAAGATCTCCAGGGCGTCCAGGAAGGCCTCGACCTTCTCAGGCGGGGTCGGCTGGAGCACGAAGCCGAAAAGGCCGCAGGTCCCGGTATAATCCCGCGCCCACAGGTCATGGCCGGAGGCGCCGGGCAGGGCGGGGTGCAGGACCTCGACGACCTCGGGGCGCGTGCGCAGCCACTGGGCGATCTTCAGGCCGTTCTCGCCGTGGCGGGCCATGCGGACCGACAGGGTCCGCAGCCCCCGGAGCATCTGATAGGCGTCCTCGGGCGCCACGGCCCAGCCCAGATGCAGCACGCCGTCATCGAGGGCTTTGGCGATGGCCGGGTCGGACGCCGCCGCCGAGCCCATGAACACATCCGAATGACCGCCCACATACTTGGTCAGGGCCTGGACGCTGATGTCGATCCCGTGAGCCAGGGGCTTGTAGATCAGGCCCGCGCCCCAGGTGTTGTCGGCCAGGGTCAGTATGCCCCGCGCCTTGGCCAGGCGGGCGATGGCCGCCATGTCCTGCATCTCGAAGCTCAGGGAGCCTGGGCTCTCCATCACGATGAGCCGGGTGGCCGGGCCGGCGCTGGCCACAAGGTCCTGCGGCGACTGGGCGGGGTCATAGTAGCGGGTCGTGACGCCGAAGCGCTTCAGCACCTGGTCGCAGAACCGCCGGGTGGGCTTGTAGATGGTGTCCACCACCAGCACCTCATCCCCGGCCTTCAGCACCGCCAGCATCGCCCCTGACAGGGCGGCGACACCGGAGGGATAGAGGGCCGCCCCGACAGCGCCTTCCAGCTCGCAGAGACCGGCCTTCAGGGCGTCGTGGGCGGCCAGGCCCTGGCGTCCGTAGGTCTGGAAGTGGTCGTCGTCATAGAGCGCCGCCGCATTGGGCAGCAGCACGGTCGAGCCCTTCTGGATCGGCGGAGCCACGGTCTTGACCAGGGGCTTGCCGGTCTCGCCGGTGTGGATCAGGCGGGTGTCTTCGGCCATGGCTCACGAGATCTCGATGCGGAGGCGTCCACTTAGGAGCGGCCGGGGGCGCGCATCAAGCCGTGTCGCGGAAGTCCAGCCGCATTGCGCACCTGTCGCTGAGGCCGCGCGCAGCTTCCCCGGCGAGGATGGAGGACAGCCGGTTGTCTGGCGCCTCCAGAATTCTATACCCAAGCCGCGCATAGAATGGCGCGTTCCAGGGAATGCTGCGAAAGGTGGTCAGGGTGGACCCGGATAGCCCGGCAGACCGGCCACGGGCCACGGCGTCGAGGACCAGGGCCGCCCCCAGGCCCCGCTTCTGCCAGTCGGTGTGAACGGACAGCTCCCAGACATGCAGGTCATCCACGGCCGGCCCGGCCTGAATGAACCCCCGGGGCGCGCCTTCGAGCTCAGCGACCCAGACCAGACCCGCCCCGATCAGCGACGGATAGGCGTCAGCCTCAGTTACGCCGTCGTCAGCGATCCAGGCCTGGGGCGTTCCCCGGAAGGCCTGGCCGGCGGATCGCTCGATCGTCGGCAGGTGCGGAATGTCTTCCTCTCGGGCCGGTCGCAGGATCAAGGACCGGTCACCACCTCAGTGTCGTCCCGCCCGCCCCATTCGCTCCAGGAGCCGTCATAGACCGGCACATCCCAGCGGCCGAGGCGCGCAAGGCCCAGGGCCAACACCGAGGCCGTGACGCCGGAACCGCAGGTGGTGACGACAGGATTGTCGAGATTAAGCCCAGAAGCCATGAAAATATCACGCACTTCTGCCTCAGACTTCATGCGCCCGTCGGGACCGATCAAGCTGTCGAACGGCGTGTTCAGGGCGCCTGGCATGTGACCGCCGCGAAGGCCCGCGCGGGGCTCGGGCGCCTCGCCCCGGAACCGCGCCGCGCCACGAGCGTCGAGCAGTTGGGCGGCGCCGGTGGCCAGCAACTGCTTCACCGCCGCCACGTCACGCACTAGTTCCGGCCGGAAGGCGGGGTCGATTACGGTGGGGGCCGGCGTGGCCGCGCCCGCCTCAGTCACACGCCCCTCAGCCAGCCAGGCCTTCAGGCCGCCGTCCAGCACCCGCACATTGTCGAAGCCCATGACCCGCAGGGTCCACCAGAGGCGGGCCGCTGCGCGGACGCCCCAGCTGTCATAGGCGACGATGACGCCCTGGCGCGACAGGCCGAGCTTGCCCGCCGCCTCGGCGAAGGCCTCCTGCGTCGGCAGCATGTGCGGCAGGTCGGTGGAATGGTCGGCGATGGCGTCGATGTCGAAGAAGACCGCGCCGGGGATATGCCGCTCCAGATATTCCGCGTGACCGCTCCGCCCCTCGGCCGGCAGGAACCAGCTGGCGTCCAGGATGCGCAGGTCGGCGTCGCCAAGGCGTTCGGCCAGCCAGGCGGTGGAGACGAGGGGATCAGTCATCAGCTCAGCCAGGGCGGGGTGGGCAGGCCGCGTTCGGCCAGGAAAGCGGGATTGAAGATTTTGCTCTGATACCGCGAGCCCTGGTCACACAGGATGGTCACGATGGTGTGGCCGGGCCCGAGATCCTTGGCCATACGGATGGCGCCGGCGACATTCACCCCGGTCGAGCCGCCCATCACCAGGCCCTCGTGTTCGACGAGGTCATAGATGGCCAGCAGCATCTCCTCGTCGCTGATCCGATAGGGATGGTCGACGCTCAACCCCTCGAGGTTGGCGGTGATCCGCCCCTGGCCGATGCCCTCGCTGATCGAGGTCCCCTCGGCCTTCAGCTCACCCTCGGTGTAATACGAGAAAAGCGAAGCGCCATGCGGGTCGGCGAGACCGATCTTGATGTCAGGGTTCCGGGCCCGCAACGCCTCGGCCACGCCGGCCAGGGTGCCGCCGGAGCCCACGGCGCAGATGAAGGCATCAACCTTGCCGCCGGTCTGGTCCCAGATCTCCGGCCCCGTGGTCTCCACATGGGCCAGGCGGTTGGCGATATTGTCGAACTGATTGGCCCAGATCGCCCCGTTCGGCTCCTTGGCAGCCAGCTCTTCGGCTAGCCGGCCGGAATAGCGGACATAGTTGTCAGGGTTGGAGTAGGGGACCGCGTCCACCTCCACCAGCTCCGCGCCCAGCAGTCGGATCGCGTCCTTCTTCTCCTGGCTCTGGGTCCGGGGGATCACGATGGTGGTGCGATAGCCCAGCGCCCCGCCGACCATGGCTAGGCCGATGCCAGTGTTGCCGGCGGTGCCCTCGACAATACGGCCACCGGGCTTGAGCAAGCCCCGTCGTTCGGCGTCCCGCACGATGAACAGGGCCGCCCGGTCCTTCACCGAGGCTCCCGGGTTCATGAACTCGGCCTTGCCGAGGATTTCACAGCCCGTGGCTTCGCTGGCGCGGCGCAGGCGGATGAGCGGCGTGTTGCCGATGGCGTCGAGGACGGTGGGTGCGATCGTCATCCCCGCTACTTAGGGCCGACAACGCGCCCGGACCAGAGGGGGCTCAGGCTTTGGCGAGGCCCAGTTGCACCACATCGGTCCGCCCGGTGCGGAAGCCGGCGTCGCAATAGGCCAGATAGAACTGCCAGAGCCTGCGGAACCGCTCGTCGAAGCCCAGCCGGCGGATATCCTCCCAGGCGCCGTCGAAGGCCCTACGCCAGGCCGCCAGGGTGTCGGCGTAGTCGCGTCCGAACCGGGTGATTCCGGTCCAGGCCAGGCCAGCCCGCGTCGTCTCGGCCTTCAAACGGGACTCCGAGGGCAGCATCCCGCCTGGGAAGATGTAGCGCTGGATGAAATCCGCCCGGCGCCGATAGTCCTCGAACATGCGGTCCTGGATGGTGATGATCTGCAGGCCCGCGCGGCCGCCAGGCGCCAGCACGTCGCGGATCTTGTCGAAATAGGTCGGCCAGTAGCGCTCGCCCACCGCCTCGAACATCTCGATGGAGGCGACCCGGTCGAACTGGCCCTCGACGTCGCGATAGTCGACCAGCCGGATCTCGACCTTCTCGTTCAGGCCCTGTTCGAACATCCGCCGTACCGCGAAGTCGTACTGCTCCTGGGAGATGGTGACGCCCGTCACCCGCGCGCCGACCTCCTTGGCCGCGAACTCGGCGAACCCGCCCCAGCCGCAGCCGATCTCCAGCACATGGTGGTCTGACGCCAGGCCCATCTCCTCAGCCAGGCTGCGGTACTTGTGAGCCTGCGCCTCCACCAGAGGCTGACCCGGATAGGCGAAGCGGGCCGAGGAGTAGGTCATGCTGGGGTCGAGCCAGCGGGAATAGAAGGCGTTGCCCAGGTCGTAGTGCGCGTGAATATTCTTGCGCGAACCTTCCCGCGTGTTGGCGTTCAGGGCGTGGAAGACCCGGTTGGCCAAGCCGGCCAGGACGTTACCCTCGGTCACCAGCTTCAGGCGTTCGAAATTGAGCGCAAAGGCCGACAGCACCGCCGTCAGGTCCGGCGTATCCCATTCCCCGGCCATATAGGCCTCGGCGAAGCCGATATCGCCGGCGAACAGGGCGCGACGGATGAAGCGATAGTCCTTGATCTGCACGATGGCGTCGGGGCCGGGGAGGGCGCCCTGCAGCGGCAGGGGCGCTCCGCGCGGCGTCACAAAGGTCAGCCGGCCGGCCTCCCAGTTGCGGGCCATCGCCCGCAGGGCGGTGCGGAACAGCAAGGGAGAGTCGGCCAGTTCCGGGAGGCTGCGAAAACTGCGAGCGTCGCGGGCGGCGATAGCGAGAGACGATTGTTCGAGTGGCGACATGACCACAACCCTCGATAACTAGGACAACCTACACCCAAACGCTTCAGGCGGCGACTCGGTTGGCGGTCGCCCATCGGTTACGGCGGAGCCGGCCGCCGGGATGCGGCGGAATGGAATTGAGACTTGTGGAGCGGGCCAGCGCGCGCCACTTAGGCCCCTTCCAACACCTTGAGGAAAAGCCCATGGCCGTGCTGGCGCTCGACAAGTGGAACATCGCGTTCGGCGGGGACAATCCGCTCGTCGTCATCGCCGGCCTGAACGTGCTGGAAGACCTCGACCTGGCCCGCCGCGTCGCCGAGCACCTCAAGACGGTCACAACCGAGCTCGGCCTGCCCTATGTGTTCAAGGCCAGCTTCGACAAGGCCAACCGCTCCTCGATCCATAGCTATCGTGGGCCGGGCCTGGAGAAGGGGCTGGAGATGCTCGCGGCCATCAAGGCCGAGTTCAACCTGCCCATCGCCACCGACCTGCATGAGATCGACCAGGCCGAGCCCGTCGCCGCCGTCGCCGACCTGGTGCAGATCCCGGCCTTCCTGTGCCGCCAGACTGACCTGGTGATCGCCGCCGCTCGCGCCACCCAGGCCGCCGGCGGCCTGCTGCACGTCAAGAAGGGCCAATTCCTGGCGCCCTGGGACTGCCGCAACATCCTCGACAAGATCAAGGAAGCGGTCGGCCAGGATATGACGATCCTGTGCGAGCGGGGTAACTCGTTCGGCTACAACAACCTGGTGGTCGACATGCTGGGCATTGAGGAGATGCAGAACCTCGGCGCCCCGGTGACCATCGACGCCACCCACGCCGTGCAGCTGCCGGGCGCCAACCCCAAGTCCAACGGCGCCTCGACCGGCGGCCGGCGCAGCGGCGTCCCGATCCTGGCCAAGGCGGCGGTCGCCGCAGGCGCCGACGGCGTGTTCCTAGAATTCCACCCCGACCCTGAAAAGGCGCTGTGTGACGGGCCGAGCTGCCTGCCGCTGGACGGCGCCGCAGAGCTGCTGAAGACCCTGAAGGCCATTCGGGCCGTGCGCTGACCGCGGCTTGACCGGAACGTCTGCGAGCGCCAGAGGCTGATCATGGACCTGTCAAACCTTCAGACCCTGCTGGCCCGCCTGAGCGGCGCCCGCGTCCTGTGCGTCGGCGACGTCATGGTCGACCGTTTCGTGTATGGCGATGTCACCCGGGTGTCGCCCGAAGCGCCGATCCCGGTGCTGGCCCGCTCGCGCGAGATCGTCATGCTGGGCGCGGCCGGCAATGTGGCGCGCAATGTCGCCGCCCTGGGGGGCGAGGTTTCGCTGATCGGCCTGGTCGGCGGCGACGCCGAGGGCCACGAGGCCATGCGCCTGGTCGGCGCCGACACCGGGGTCGAGGGTTTCCTGCTTACCGACCCGTCGCGGCCGACGACGCTCAAGACCCGCTTCGTCTCCGGCGGCCAGCAGCTGCTGCGCGTCGACCTGGAAGAGAGCCGACCGGCGGAGGGCGAGGTCGAGCAGCGCCTGATCCGCACCATCCGCGACGTGGCGACCGGGTGCGGTGTGATCCTGTTGTCCGACTACGGCAAGGGCGTTGTCACCGACGCGGTGATCGCCGCAGTGCGCGAGGCCGGTGTTCCGGTGATCGTCGACTCCAAGGCCCGCAGCTTCCGCCGCTATGGCGCGGTCGACATGATCAAGCCGAACGCCGCCGAACTGGCCTTCGCTACCGGCCTGCCCACGGGAACCAACACCGAGATCGAGGCGGCCCTGGCCCACGCCCTGTCCCTGTGCGAAGCCAAGGCGATCCTGGTCACCCGCGCGGCCAAGGGCATTTCGCTGGGCGTCCGTGGCGAGCCGGTCCGGCATTTTCCCGGCGTGCCTCGGGAGGTGTTCGACGCCTCCGGCGCCGGCGACACCACCATCGCCGCCCTAGGCCTGGCGCTCGCCTCCGGCACGCGGATCGAGGACGCCATCACCTTCGCCATGCTGGCCTCCGGCGTGGCTGTGACCAAGGCCGGCACCGCGGTCGTGACGCCGGAAGAGCTGACAGAGGCCTCCATCACCGCCCACCTGGCGCCGGCCGAGGCCAAGATCGCCACGCCCCAGCGGCTGGCCGACGAGGTTGCGCGCTGGCGGGCCAAGGGCCTGCGCGTCGGCTTCACCAACGGCTGCTTCGATATCCTGCACCGCGGGCACGTGGCCTATCTCAACCAGGCCCGGACCTGGTGCGACCGCCTGATCGTCGGCCTCAACTCCGACCGCTCGGTGAAGGCGCTGAAGGGCGAGGGCCGTCCGGTCAATGACCTGGAGAGCCGCGCCCTGGTGCTGGCCGGTTTGGCCTGCGTCGACCTGGTCGCGCCCTTCGACGAGGACACCCCGCTGAAGCTGATCGAGGCCGCCCGGCCCGACGTGCTGATCAAGGGCGCGGACTATTCGGAAGACCAGGTGGTGGGCGCGGCCCAGGTCCGCAGCTGGGGCGGGGAGGTGAAGCTCGCCCAACTCGTCGACGGCTATTCCACGACCGCGGCCATCGCGCGGATGACGGCAAAGGACGACCAATGACCCGTCGCATCATCTTCGTCACCGGCGGGGCCGGCTTCATCGGCTCCAACATCGTCGCCAAGCTGGCGCAGGACCAGGACCTGGATGTGGTGGTCTGCGACTGGCTGTTCGAGGCTGACCTCGGCAAGTGGCGCAACATCGCCAAGCACCCGATCGGCGACTTCGTGGCGCCCGAGGCCATGTTCGACTGGCTGGAGAAGCGCTGGCGCGACATCGAATGCGTGGTCCACATGGGCGCGGTGTCGTCCACGACCGAGCCGGACGCCGACAAGATCATCCACTCCAACTTCACCCTCAGCCGCGACCTGTTCCGCTGGTGCGCCGACCGGCAGCGCCGGTTGATCTACGCCTCTTCGGCCGCCACCTATGGCGACGGCGCCCTGGGCTTCGAGGACAAGGACGACTTTACATCGCTGTCGGCCCTGCGCCCCCTGAACACCTATGGCTGGTCCAAGGCCCTGTTCGACGTCTTCGCCGCCCGCCAGGCCGCCCGGGGCTATGCGCCGCCGCAGTGGACCGGGCTGAAGTTCTTCAACGTCTATGGGCCGAACGAAGAGCACAAGGACTCCATGAAGTCCGTCGCCGCCCAGATCTGGCCGAAGGTTCGCGACGGCCTGGACATCCAGCTCTTCAAGTCGCACCGCCCCGACTATGCGGACGGCGGTCAACTTCGCGACTTCGTCTATGTCCGCGATGTCGCGGATATCGTCGCCTGGCTGGTCAACTCGCCGGACGTGAGCGGGGTCTACAACCTGGGCTCCGGCAAGGCCCGGTCCTTCGCCGACATGGCCAAGGCGGTGTTCGCCGCTGCGGGCAAGCCGGCCAAGATCGACTACATCCCCATGCCGCCCGCCATCCGGGACAAGTACCAGTACTTCACCGAGGCCCGGATGGAGCGCCTGGCCGCCGCCGGCTACAACCAGCCGATGACCTCGCTGGAAGACGGCATCACCGACTACGTCCAGACCTATCTCTCGTCGTCGGACCCGTATCGCTAGGCTGATGCTGGCGGTGCGGGCCGGGCTCCTATAGCTAGGGAGCATGGCGGATCGTCCCTTGAAGCGGTGGATCTTCTTGCTCGCGGCCGTACTGACGGTCGTGCTGGCGCTCTCGGCCTATGTCTGGCGCATCGACATCCTGCGCACCGGGCTTGATCCCAAGCAGCCGTTCCAGATCTACAGCCCACCGGCCGCGCCAGACTACAGCCGTCCCGAAGCCTGGGCTCTGCTGCCCGCGCACCCGGAGACCTGGACCACAGCCGATCCGCCGGCAGACATCTTTTTCCTCGGCCCCACAGCCTATAACGGCGGCGCGCACTGGAACGCCCCCATTGATGACCGCAAGGTCGACCGCCAGTTCCGCCAGGTCTTCGCGCCCAACTACGCCGGGCCATTCCAGCGCACCGGGCGGCTATTCGCCCCGCGCTATCGCCAGGCCAGCCTCTACACCCTGATGACCCTGCGCGAGGACGCCCGCGAGGCGCGCCGCTTCGCCTATGCTGATGTCGCCGAGGCCTTCCGTCGCTATATCTCCGCCTACAATTCCGGCCGCCCCTTCGTCATCGTCGGTGTGGAGCAGGGGGGCACCCTGGCCGCGCGCCTGCTGGCCGAGGAGATCGCCGCCAAGCCGGAGATCAAGGCCCGCTTGGCCGGCGCCTATCTGATCGAGGCGGCCACCCCCGCGGACGCGCCGCCGATCACCCCGTGCCTGCGGCGGCAAGAGGCCGGCTGCCTGGCGGCCTGGGTCTCGGCCTACAGCGATGATCCGCAGCGCGCCAAGGACGTGGTCGACCGGGCCCTGGTCTGGGGTGACGGCGCCCAGCTGGAGAACCTGCACGGCCGCAAGCCCCTGTGCTTCAATCCGCTGATCGGCGGCACGACCACGGCGCTCGCCCCGGCCAAGCTCGGCCTGGGCGCCGCCAACGCCACGGGGCTGGAGTGGGGCGCGCGTCCGCCGTTCCTGACCCGTCAGGTCCAGGCCCAGTGCAAGGACGGGGTGCTGCGCATCTCGCGCCCCAAGGCCAGCATGCTGAAGCGCCAGGGCGACTGGATGGACCGGCAGAAAGCGCCTGGATTCAACCTATTCTACGCTGATCTTGAGGAAGACTCGAAGGCGCGGGTCGCCGCCCTACTGGCCGATCCCGACTTCAGGCGGCCCGCTCCGGCCATCGCCGGCAGCATCGCGCTCGCCCCGTCGCCGGTCTACGCCCTGAACGGCCGGGTCATCCGGCGTCCTTGAGCGGTGACGCCGGGCGCCAGTCGAACAGCTCCTGCAAGACGCTCACCGCCTGACCCCGCGGGCTCTTCAGCCCCGGATCGCGAGCCAGGATCAGCCGGGCGTCATCGCCGGCCACGGCGATCAGGTCTCGGTGGGCGAAGGGATCGGCGAACACATAGGCCGGAAAGCCGGACTGCTTCAGGCCCAAGGCGTCGCCGCCGCCGCGCAGCTCCAGGTCCGTCTCGGCGATCTGGAAGCCGTCATCGGTGCGCCGCAGGATATCCAGCCGCTTCTGGGCGGTCTCCGACAGCGGTGGATCATAGAGGAGGACGCAGGAGCTCTCGCGCCGCCCACGGCCCACCCGGCCCCGCAGCTGGTGCAGCTGGGCGAGGCCAAATCGCTCGGCCTGTTCGATGACCATGATGGTGGCGTTGGGCACGTTGACGCCGACCTCGACCACAGTCGTCGCCACCAGCACGCCGATCTTGCCGTCGGCGAAATCGGCCATGACCGTGTCCTTCTCAGCCCCGGTCATCTTGCCGTGCACCAGCCCCACGGTCGGCCCGATCCGGTGGCGCAGCTCCTCGGCCCGCTTCTCCGCCGCCTTGAGGTCGACCAGCTCGCTTTCCGAGACCAGCGGGCAGATCCAGAAGGCCTGGGCTCCCTCGGCGACGACGGCCCGCAGGCGGGCCTCCACCTCCTCCACCCGACCCATGGGCACAGCACGGGTAGCTACCGGCGTACGGCCCGGCGGCTTCTCATCAATGCGGCTGACGTCCAGGTCGCCGTAGAGGGTCAGTTCCAGGGTGCGCGGGATCGGCGTCGCTGACATGGCCAGCAGGTGCGTCGCCTCGCCCTTGGCCTGCAGACGCTGACGCTCGGCTACGCCGAACCGGTGCTGCTCGTCGATCACCGCGAACTGCAGGCGATGGAAGGCCACATCATCCTGGAACAGGGCGTGGGTGCCCACCGCGACCTGAACCTCGCCGCCGGCCAGGGCGCGCAGCTTCTCGGCCCGACTCGCGCCCTTATCACGGCCGGTCAACAGCACCGCCTTGATCCCCTGGGCCGCCAAGGGGCCGCCCAGGGTCTCGAAGTGCTGGCGGGCCAGGATCTCGGTCGGGGCCATCAGGGCGCTCTGCCCGCCGCCGGCCGCCACATCGGCCATGGCCAGCATGGCCACCACGGTCTTGCCCGAGCCCACATCCCCCTGGACCAGCCGGCTCATCCGCTCGCCGCTCGCCAGGTCGCCACGGATCTCCGACAGCGCGCGGCGCTGGGCGTTGGTCAGCTTGAAGGGCAGGGCGGCCTCGACCCCGTCGGCCAGGGGTGCGGCCGCGATCTTCGCCGCGGGCTCGCGGCGTCGGTCGGCCTTGCGCTGGGCCATGGCCAGCTGGTGGGCCAGAAGTTCGTCATAGGCCAGGCGACGCACATGCGGCGCTGTAGGCTGCAGGTCGGCCTCGGTCGCCGGGCTATGCAGACGGATCAGGGCCTCCTTCCACGACGGCCAGCCCTGGCGCTCCAGCCAGGCGGGATCCTGCCATTCGGTGAGGTCCGGGGCGCGATCCAGGGCCTCATGGGCGAAGCGACGCACCGTGCGCGCCGGCAGACCGGCCGTCGCCGGATAGACCGCCTCCAGCTCCGGGATGTCCGCCGCCCGCTCGGGCGCCACGATGTAGTCAGGATGCGGCATCTGCAGTTCCGACCCGAACCGCTCGACCTTGCCCGACACCAGCCGCTTGGCGCCCACCGGGTTCTTCTCGGCCACCGAACCGCCGAACCCGCCAAAGAAGACCAGGGTCAGGTACCCCGTGCCATCAAAGGCGCGAAGCTTCCAGGGCTGCTGCGGACCGCGCGGCTTCTGATGTTCGTCGATCTCCACCTGGAAGGTCTGCACCTCGCCCTCGACCGCGGAGGCCACCGTCGCCGGCCGGCGGCGCACCACGGAATGCGGGGCCAGGAACAGCACGTCGCGGACAATCGGCCCGGCAAGCTTCTCGAGCAGCGGCGCCACGCGCGGCCCGACGCCTTTCAGCGTCTTCACCGGGGCATAAAGGGGGAACAGAATCTCGGGCCGCATGCGGCCATCATAGCGATCTGGCTGGACCTTGGCCCGCGTCCATGATGGGGTTCGGGCCGCAACCTGGGGAGCGACATGCGAAACATCTCGACCATGGCGGGCCTCGCGGTCCTGCTGGGCGCCTGCAGCCCGCAAAAGACCGACCAGGCTCCCGCCGCGCCCGCGCCAGCCCCGGCGGCGGCCCCCGTCCAATCCACGGCGCCGCCCGTCCTGTCCGGCTTTTCCCACGTGAAGGGCGAAGACCTGTTCGGCTACTACATGCCGACCCAGGAGGTGAAGGTCGGCGCCTACACCCTGCAGAACCTCTCGATCCTGCCCGAGGAGGACTTCGTGAAGTGGGAGGCGGGCGAGCGCACCGCCACCTCCAGCCCGATCATGCTGGACTTCGCCGACGAGAGCTCCCAGCAGGGTGAGACCGAGCTCGGCCAGCCCAACTACACCCGCACCATTCGCGTGCTGGCCAGGGCCTACAAGGTGGGCGGCGGGGACTTCCGTTTCGTCGGCGTGGATCCCGTCCTGGGCGACATCCAGATCGACGGGACGTTCAACCTCGACAAACTGAAGGCCAATCAGGCCCAGGGGCCCAACGGCTCGGATGAGCCGGTGCTGATGACCGGCGCTCGGTTCGGCGCCCAGGTGTTCAAGACTCTGTCCTTCTCCTGGTTCGGCGGCGACTGAGGCCCCGGCCTCTCATCCTCTGGCGTCCGGAGGCGCGCCGCTCTATATCCCGCCTCTCCGATGACCCAAGATGACATCCGACTGAAGCGGTTGAAGTACCGCGCCTGGCACCGCGGCTTTCGCGAGGCGGACCTGATCCTCGGTCCGTTCGCGGATCGCTATGCAGAGACTTTCACGGCCGAGCAACTCGACAGCCTCGAAGCCTTGCTGGAACACCCGGACCAGGACCTCTACGAATGGATCGTCGAACGCACGCCAACGCCACCTGAAGTGGACGGCGAAATGATGCGTCTGATCAAACAGTTCCGGTTCGATGCTTTCGAGTCCCGCGGGGGGCCGCATGGCGGCTGACGGCTTTCGGGCGCCCACCCAGGCCGAGACCCGCCGCATCGCCCAGGACCCTGGCCGCCTCGACCTGATCGGCGCGCCGGAGGGCTTCGACGCCCTGGTCATGGCCGACATCCTCAAGGCCCGCGGCGGCCTGTCGGTGTTCGTGGCCCGGGACGGCTCGCGCCTGTCGGCCTTCATCGACGCCTTCCGATTCTTCGCCGGCGGCGTGGAAATCCTGCAGTTCCCGTCCTGGGATTGCCTGCCCTATGACCGCGCCGGCCCGTCACCGGGCGTCGCCGCCCAGCGCATGACCACCCTGGCGCGCCTCGCCCAGGGCCTGGACGCCAAGAAGCCCGTTCTGCTGGTGGCCTCCGTCGCCGCCATGATCCAGCGCGTGCCGCCCAAGGCCTCGGTCACCGGCGCCACCTGGTCGGCCAGGGTCGGCAACGCGGTCGAGATCGCCGACCTGGAACGCTATTTCGCGGTCAACGGCTATCAGCGCGCCTCCACCGTCTCGGAAAAGGGCGAGTTCGCCATCCGCGGCGGCGTCATCGACGTCTATCCGCCCAGCGCCGAGGAGCCCGTCCGCCTGGACCTGTTCGGCGACACGCTGGAATCCATCCGCGCCTTCGATCCTGAGACCCAGCGCTCCACCAAGCAGCTCAAAGACGTCACCCTGCTGCCGGTGAGCGAGGCCCTGCTGGACAAAGACGCCATCGCCCGCTTCCGCCGCGGCTACGTGGAGGCCTTCGGCGCCCCCGGTGGCGACCCGCTCTATGAAACGGTCAGCGAGGGCGGACGCCGCGCCGGCATGGAGCACTGGCTGCCGCTGTTCTACCCGGACATGGCGACACTGTTCGACTACCTGCCGGACAGTGCCCTGATCGGGGTCGACCACCTGGCCGCCGAGGCCCGCGAAGAGCGCATGGCGATGATCGCCGACGCCTTCGACGCTCGCGCCCAGGCCGACCGCAAGGTCCACTACCACCCGCTGGAGCCCGATCGGCTCTATCTGGATGACGAGGAATGGCGCGCCCGCCTGGCGGAACGCCCGACCCGCCGGTTCTCCGCCTTCAACCAGGCCGAGGGTGACACGGTGATCGACATGGGCGCGCGCCTGGGCCGCGCCTTCGTCGCCGAGCGCCAGCAGGACTCGGTCAACCTGTTCGAGGCCACCGCCGATCATGCGCGGCGCCTGATCACGGGCGGCAAGCGCGTCCTGTTCGCCTCCTGGTCCGAGGGCTCGTCGGAACGCCTGGGCGTGATGCTGGCCGACCACGGCCTGAAGGACGCCGCCTTCGCGCCCTATTGGGACGCCGCTAAGGCCGCCGATCCGAAGAAGCCCCAGCGGGTGGTCCTGCCGCTGGAGTCCGGGTTCGAGACCGAGACCCTGGCGGTCATCTCCGAGACCGACATCCTCGGCGACCGCCTGGCCCGGCCGCGCCGCCGCCGGCGAGCCTCGAACTTCCTGGCCGAGGCCTCGTCGCTCACGCCGGGTGATCTCGTCGTCCATATCGACCACGGCATCGGCCGTTATGCGGGCCTGAAAACCCTTGAGGTCCAGGGCGCGCCCCACGACTGCCTGGAACTGCAGTACGGCGGCGAGGCCAAGCTCTACCTGCCGGTTGAGAACATCGACCTGCTGACCCGCTATGGCGCGGAAGGCGAGGGGGTCCAGCTCGACCGGCTCGGCGGCGCCGCCTGGCAGGCCCGCAAGGCGCGCGCCAAGGAACGGCTGCGCGAAATGGCGATGGGCCTCATCCGCATCGCCGCGGAGCGGGAGCTCAAGTCTACGGACCCGGTGGATCCGCCGCATGGCGTGTTCGACGAGTTCTGCGCCCGCTTCCCCTACGAGGAAACCGAGGACCAGCTGGCCGCCATCCACGAGATCCTCGAGGACCTCACCGGCGGCAAGCCGATGGACCGGCTGATCTGCGGCGACGTCGGCTTCGGTAAGACCGAGGTCGCCCTGCGCGCCGCCTTCGTCGTGGCCATGAGCGGCCAACAGGTGGCCGTGGTCGCGCCGACGACCCTGCTCGCCCGCCAGCACTTCAAGACCTTCTCCGAACGCTTCCAGGGCTGGCCGGTGAAGGTCCGCCGCCTGTCGCGGATGGTGCCCGCCAAGGAGGCCGCCGAGACCCGCGAAGGCCTGAAGAAGGGCGAGATCGAGGTGGTGATCGGCACCCACGCGGTGCTGAGCAAGCAGGTCGAGTTCAAGAACCTCGGCCTGGTCATCGTCGACGAGGAGCAGCACTTCGGGGTCAAGCACAAGGAGAAGCTCAAGGAGCTTCGCGCCGACGTGCACATGCTGACCCTGACCGCCACGCCGATCCCGCGCACCCTGCAGATGGCCCTGTCCGGCATCCGCGAGATGTCGATCATCGCCACGCCGCCGGTCGATCGCCTGGCGGTGCGCACCTACATCACGCCCTTCGACGCTGTGGTCATCCGTGAGGCCCTGCTGCGCGAGAAGTATCGTGGCGGTCAGGCCTACTACGTCACTCCGCGCATCTCCGACCTGCCGGAGCTGGAGCGGTTCCTGCGCGAGCAGGTGCCGGAAGTCCGCTTCGTGGTCGGCCACGGCCAGATGGCGCCGACCCAGCTCGAAGAGGTGATGACCGCCTTCTACGACGGCCAGTACGACGTGCTCCTGTCGACCACCATCGTGGAGAGCGGCCTGGATATCCCCACGGCCAACACCATGGTCATCCACCGGGCCGACATGTTCGGCCTGGCCCAGCTCTACCAGCTGCGCGGCCGGGTCGGCCGGGCCAAGGCCCGCGCCTACGCCTACATGACCACCCCGGCCGAGAAGCAGATCACCCTGTCGGCCGAGCGTCGTCTGAAGGTGCTGCAGTCCCTGGACAGCCTGGGCGCCGGCTTCCAGCTGGCCAGCCACGACCTGGACCAGCGCGGCGGCGGCAACCTGCTGGGCGAGGAACAGTCCGGCCATATCCGCGAGATCGGGGTCGAGCTCTATCAGCAGATGCTGGAGGACGCGGTCGCCGAGCTGAAGATCCTGGCCGGCAAGGAAGGCCTGGTCGAGGACCGCGGCTGGTCGCCCCAGATCAACACCGGCGCGGCCGTGCTGATCCCCGAGGCCTATGTGCCCGACCTGAACGTCCGCCTGGCCCTCTATCGCCGCCTGTCCGAGGCCGAGCAATCGGGCGAGCGCGAAGCCCTGGCCGCCGAGCTGATCGACCGCTTCGGGCCGCTGCCGCCCGAGGCCGGCCAGCTGCTCAAGGTCGTCGCCATCAAGGGCCTGTGCCGCGAAGCCAACGTCGCCAAGATCGACGTCGGACCGAAGGGCGCCGTGGTCACCTTCCGCAATGACGACTTCAAGAACCCCGGCGGCCTGATCGGCTTCGTGGCCAAGAACCAGGTCGCCTGGAAGGTCCGCCCGGACAACAAGGTGGTCGTGAAGGGCG
>NZ_JAYRZM010000012.1:0-28714 GCF_041916435.1 Phenylobacterium sp.
ACCACTCGGCCACCCCTCCAGAGCGCGCCGCTATAGCAGAACCTTCAGGCCGGGGGCGAGCCCCAAGACGGCCGCGCGGACAGACTTAACGAATTAACCACGCCGCTTAACCCTGGTTCAAACCTCTGCCCGCATTGTGACAGGTGAAAAACCGCCTGTGAGGGAGGGGCTGAGATGTCTTTGAACAGCTTTGCGATGCGGACGCGGACCCTGGTTGTGCTGGTCCCGGCCTTGGCGGCCCTGGCCGCATGCGCGACCCCGCAGCCGCGGTTGGCGGCGCGCCTGCCCGCGGCCAAGGGCGACCTGCCGACCGGAGTTGGCGGGCGCTACAAGGTCGGCGATCCCTACCAGGTGGCCGGCGTCTGGTACGTGCCCAAGGAGCAGCCGAACTACGACGAGATCGGCACGGCCTCCTGGTACGGCGACGCGTTCAACATGAAGGCCACCGCCAACGGTGAGATCTTCGACATGACGGCCCTGTCGGCGGCGCACACGACCCTGCCGTTGCCGTCCATCGTCGAGGTCACCAACCTGGACAACGGCCGTAAGCTGCAGGTGCGGGTGAATGACCGCGGCCCCTTCGTCGGCGGCCGGTTGATCGACCTCAGCCACGCGGCGGCCCGCGAGCTGGGCTATGACGACAAGGGCCTGGCGCGGGTCCGCGTCCGCTATGTGGGGCCCGCCCCCCTGGGCGGCAAAGATGTCCGCTACGCCGCCAACTCCGCAGCCCAGCCCGCCTATCCCACGACCGCGCCGCTCGCGCCCGCGGCCCCCGTGGCGGTCGCCGCGATGCCGGCCTTCGTTCCGCCCCAGCCCATGGCGGTGGCTGCCGCGCCCCTGGCCCCTGTGACGCCTGCGGCCCAGCCCCAGGGCGCTTCGCCCCCCTCAGCTCCCGTCTTCGCGGCCGGCGGCGCCTCGGGCGTTTATCGTGTCCAGGCAGGCGCCTTCAGCGACGCGGGCAACGCCCAGCGCGTGGCCGGCCAGCTCGGCGGCGGCGCTGTGGTGGAGCCGATCCAGCGCAACGGAACCACGCTCTATCGGGTCGTGCTGCAGAGCACCGCCGACGAGGGCGAGGCCTGGGCGCTGCGGGACCGTGTGGCCGCCTCCGGCTATGGCGACGCCCGGGTTCTCCGGCCCTAGAGCAGGGCGCGATTTGATGAAATCAAACCGCGCTGCTCCAGGTTTCTCGTTGTCGCGCGTTTGATCCGATAACCGGTTCCCACTTATCGGAACGCGCTCAGTATCCCTGGACAAACCGCGCGAAGCGGCCATCTTGCGCCCGTGTCGCAGGGTCGTTTCATCACCTTTGAAGGCGGGGAGGGCGTGGGCAAGTCCACCCAGATCCGCCGCCTCGCTACGCGCCTGACCGAGGCGGGCCGCGAGGTCGTGGCCACCCGCGAACCGGGCGGCTCCCCCGGCGCGGAAGCGATCCGGGATCTGCTGGTCCAGGGCGCGGCCGACCGCTGGAGCCCGGTCACCGAGACGCTTCTAATGTACGCCGCCCGCCGCGACCACATCGAACGGGTGATCCGCCCGGCCCTGGCCCGCGGCGCCTGGGTGGTCTGTGACCGCTACGCCGACTCCACCCGCGCCTATCAGGGCGCCGCAGGCGGAACCGATCCCGGCCTGATCGCGGCCATGGAGACCTTCGTGCTCGAAGAGGTCCGGCCCGACCTGACCCTGGTGTTCGACATGACGCCGGAGGCCGGCCTGGCCCGGGCCGCCGACCGGACGCACGCCGAGACGCGTTTTGAATCCAAGGGCGCGGCCTTCCATGCCCGTCTGCGACAGGCCTTCCTCGACATCGCCAGGGCCGAGCCCGGCCGCTGCGAGATCATCGACGCCGCCCAGTCTATCGACGCCGTGGAAGCCGCGGTCTGGCGTGCAGTAGATCACCGCCTGGGCCATGGCTGATCCCGTTCCCCATCCCCGCGACGCCTGGCGCCTGTTCGGGCATGAGCGGGCCGAAAGCGCCTTCGAAGCCGCGCGGGCCCGAGGCCGGCTGCATCACGCCTGGCTGCTGACCGGGACCGAGGGCGTCGGCAAGGCGACCTTCGCCTATCGCGCGGCCCGCCGCCTGCTGGGCGCGCCGGCTGACGACCGCTACGGCGTGCTGGGCGCGGACCCGGAGCACACGGTCAGCCGGCAGATCGCGGTGCGCTCGCACCCTGACCTGCTGACCCTCGAGCGGATCGGCGAGGACGGCAAGCCGCGCAAGACCATCCCGGTCGACGAGGCGCGGCGCCTGTCGGAGTTCTTCTCCAAGTCCCCGGCCTCGGCCCCGCACCGGGTGGCGATCATCGACGCCGCCGACGACCTGAACGTCAACGCCGCGAATGCGGTCCTGAAGACCCTGGAAGAGCCGCCCCCGCGCGGGTTGCTGCTGCTGATCTCGCACTCGCCGGGACGCCTGCTGCCGACCATCCGGTCCCGCTGCCGCCGCCTGGGCTTCGACGCCCTGCCTGAGGACGAGGTCGCCGACTTCGTGCGCCAGCGCACAGACGTCAATCCGGAGGACGCCCTGCGCCTGGCCCGCATGGCTCATGGGGCGCCGGGCAAGGCCTGGACCCTGTCGGCGACCGGGGCCCTGGCCATGGACGATGCGGCCCGCGAACTGCTGCACGACCTGCCCCAGGTTGACGAGGCCATGGCCCTGTCCCTGGCCGACCGCTTCCGCGGCGGGGAAGGGGCGGCCCAGTTCGCCCTGCTGTTCGAGCGCCTGTCCGAGCGTGTGCACCAGATGGCGCGACGCCACGCCGCCAAGGGCCGGGGCGGGCTTGATCGCTGGGCCGCGGCGTGGGAGACGCTGCAGCGCCTGCCGCGCGAGGTCGAGGCCGTGAATCTGGACCGCGCGGACGCCCTTTTCGCCGCCCTTTCCGACCTGCGCGACGCCGCGCGCGACTGACCCTCGACCGCATGCTCATCGACAGCCACGTCAACCTGCACGCCCCCCAGTTCGACGCCGACCGGGACGAGGTGATCGCCCGCGCCCGGGCCGCCGGCATCCGGCTGATGGTCAACATCAGCGACAAGCTGTCCGGCTTCGACAAGGTCCGCGCCGTCGCCGACGCGCCGGACATCTGGTGCACGGTCGGCACGCATCCGCACGAGGCCAAGGAAAAGCCGGACCTGACCGCCGCCGACCTGGTGGCCCATTGCAGCGATCCAAAGGTTGTCGGGATCGGCGAGACCGGCCTGGACTTCCACTACGACCTCAGCCCCCGCGACATCCAGGCCCAGGTGTTCCGCGCCCACGTGGCCGCGGCGCGGGAGACCGGCCTGCCGCTCGTGGTGCACACCCGCGAGGCCGACGACCTGATGGGCGACATCCTCGAAGAGGAATACGCCGCCGGCTCCTTCAAGGTGCTGCTGCACTGCTACACCTCGGGGGCGGCGCTGGCCCGACGGGCCGCGGCCCTCGGGGCCTGGTTCTCGGTGTCTGGCATCGCCACCTTCAAGGCCGCCGAGGACGTGCGCGCGGTGATCCTGGATATGCCGGAAGACCGGATCATCGTGGAGACCGACTGCCCCTATCTCGCGCCCGTCCCGCATCGCGGACGGCGCAATGAGCCGGCCTATCTGCCCGAGGTGCTCTGGAAGCTGGCCGAGCTTCGCGGCTGGAGCCGGGAGGAAGCGGAACGCCGCAACGAGGACGCCTTCTTCGCCTTGTTCGATCGGATCCCCCGGCCATGAGCGGCGAGCTTGAGATCACCATCCTGGGGTCCGGTTCCTCCGGCGGCGTGCCGCGGGCGGACGGAGACTGGGGGGATTGCGACCCGCATGAGCCCAAGAACCAGCGCTCCCGCTGCTCGATGCTAGTGCGTCGTCTGGGCGAGGGGGCTGAGCACGAGACGACCGTCCTGGTGGACACCTCGCCCGACCTGCGCAGCCAGACCGCGGCGGCCGGGGTGAAGCGGCTGGACGCCGTCCTGCTGACCCACGACCACGCCGACCAGACCCACGGCATCGACGACATCCGCGCCTTCTTCATCCGCCAGCGGGCGCGCATCCCGACCTATATGGACGAGGTGACGACCGCCTCGATGATGCGCCGGTTCGGCTATGTGTTCGAAGGCGAGGGCGGCTATCCTGGCATCGCTGAACGCCATGCCCTGCCGGCCCATGGCGAGGCCTGGCATATCGATGGCCCCTCCGGCGCCATTCCCGTCGTCACCTTCGACCAGGACCACGGCGGCATCCGCTCGGTGGGCTACAGGTTCGGCGACGTCGCCTATTCCAGCGACGTGGTGCACCTGGACGATCACGCCTTCGCCGCCCTGCAAGGCCTGGATGTCTGGATCGTCGACGCCCTGCGCTGGCGGCCGCACCCGACCCACGCCCATGTGGAGCGGGCCCTGGAATGGATCGAGCGGGTCAGGCCGCGCCGGGCGATCCTGACCAACATGCACATCGACCTCGACTACAACGACCTCAAGCGCAAGCTGCCCAAGGGGGTAGAGCCCGGCTACGACGGGCTTCGCCTGACACATCATATGCGGGCCAGTTTCACGTGAAAACCCAGCATCTTAGACTAGGTTTTCTCGCATCTCGAAACGGCTCCAGCATGCGCGCCATTCTGGCGGCGATCCACGCAGGAACCCTCGACGCCGAAGCCCGGCTGGTGGTCAGCAACAACCGCTCCGCCGCCGCCCTGGAGGCCGCCGCCGCGGCGGGCGTCCCGACCCTGCACATTCCGACCCAGGCCGATCCTGACGCCGCCGACGCCGCCCTGGCCAAGGCCATGCTCGAGGCCGGGGTCGAGTGGATCGTCCTGTCTGGATACCTGCGTCGGCTGGGCCCCAAGACCCTGGCGGCCTACCGCGACCGGATCCTGAACATTCACCCCGGTCCGATCCCGGCCTTCGGCGGGGAGGGCATGTATGGCCGCCGCGTGCATGAGGCCGTGGTCGCCGCCGGCGTCGGGGCCAGCGCCATCACCATCCACCTGGTGGACGAGGAGTACGACCACGGCGCGGTCCTGGCCGTACGCAAGGTCCCCCTGAAGCCCGACGAGACCGCTGACAGTCTTGAGGCGCGCCTGACGGCCTTGGAGCCCGAAGTGTTCGTTGAGACCCTGCAACGGCTCGCCTCGGGTCAGCTGGCCCTTCCCTAGGCCCGCGGCGCATCGCAATCTGGCGGGCATGGCGGCGTTCAAGACCGCCCGTCGCGTCCAAGGAGGATCCCCAATGAGCCGCAGCCGTCACCTGGTCGATCCGGAACTCCTGCCGCTGCTGGACAGCATGCCGAAACGGACGGTCTCTGCTGAGACCCTGGCGACGATGCGCGCCTCGGCGATCAGCTTCCCGGTCGATCCGGGGGATCTTGCGGCCACCGATATGAACACCCGAAAGGTCCCCGGACCGCAGGGCGCGCCGGACGTGCCCGTGCTGATCTATCGGCCCAAGGACGCCTCGGACCCGCTGCCCTGCATCTTCCATATCCACGGCGGCGGCTATGTTTCCGGCTCGGCCGAGGCCCTTGAGGCCGGGCATCGCCGGCTGACCAACAAGCTCGGCTGCTGCATCATCTCGGTGAACTATCGTCTGGCCCCGGAGACGACCTTTCCGGGCCCGGTCGAGGACTGCTACGCGGCCCTAGCCTGGGTGTTCGCCAATGCCGCAGAGCTGGGCGTCGATACGGCGCGCATCGGGGTGATGGGCGAGAGCGCGGGCGGCGGTCTGGCCGCGGCCCTCGCCCTGCTGGTCCGCGACCGGGGCGAATACCGCTTCGCCTTCCAGCACCTGATCTATCCGATGATCGACGACCGCACCTGCGTGACGCCCGATCCGCACCCCTACGTCGGCGAGTTCGTCTGGACGCCCGAGGCCAATGTCTTCGGCTGGACCTCGCTGCTCGGCCACGCGCCGGGCGGGGAGGGCGTGTCGCCCTACGCCGCGGCCGCCCGCGCCGAGAGCCTGTCGGGGCTGCCGCCGACCTTCCTGGCCACGGGCGCCCTCGATCTCTTCCTCGACGAGAACCTGGACTATGCCAGCCGTCTGGTTCGGGCCGGCGTACCAGTGGAGATGCACGTCTATCCCGGCGCCTTCCACGCTTTCCAGTGGTCGCCGGGCGCGCGGGTCAGCCGCGACGCAGCCCGGGACAGCCGCGAGGCTTTGGCGCGGGCGCTCGCCTAGCAGAATCGGCTTCAGTGACGACGGGGAAACTGGGTCACAGTCGCGCTCCAATCGTGACGGAGGACATCGCATGGCGCTCAAGACCCACAAGCCCGTCGCCGAGGAGTATCTCGCCGGCGCCACCGCCAGGGTCAGCCACAGCTTCGGCGTGCCCGCCGCCGCCGTCTGGGCCGCCCTGCTGGACGCCCAGGCCTGGACCCAATGGCTGCCGATCACCAAGGTCACCTGGACCAGCCCCCAGCCCTTCGGCGTCGGCACGACCCGCACCGTCGAAATCGGCGACGCCAAGGTGGAGGAGTATTTCTTCGCCTGGGAAGAGGGCAAGCGCATGGCCTTCCGCTTCGCCGCCTCGCCCCTGCCGATCTCAGCGGCCGTCGAGGACTATCGCGTGGTCGAGACCGCCGGCGGCTGCGAGCTGCACTGGGCCGGTCGCGCCAGCGCGATCTTCCCGCTGAACATCCTGGTCAACAAGCAGCTGGCCGGCGGCCTGAAATCGGGCATGCCCAAGCTTGAAGCGATCATCCGGGCCGAGCCCGCGCGGTTCGGCCTGTCATGAGCGAGACCGGCCTGCGCGTCTCCGTCCTGCACGGGGTGCTGATGATCCTGGCCGGCATGGTCCTGGCCGGCTTTCCGCTGACCTTCCATATCGCCGAGCAGGTCTATGGCCAGCCCATGCCTATGCCCGTGGGCGGCGACGCCCGAGGCTGGATGATGGCGCACCTGGAGGGGCTGATGAATGGCCTCCTGGTGATCGCGCTCGCCTTCGCCACCCGGATCGGCGGCGAGCTCAAGGCCGGGCGCGAGCGCTGGCTCGTTCCGGCCCTGCTGGTCGCCGGCTGGGGCAATGTGGCGGCCTCGATCCTGGCGCCGATCCTGGGCGTGCGCGGCATGGCCTTCGACAGCCACGCCGCCAACAACCTGGTCACCGGCCTGTTCACCGTGGCCTTGGTCGCCTCGTTCGCGGCCTTCTACGGGGTGATCGCTCACCTGGCGCGAAGGCCGCAGAGCTGAAGCCTTAAGCCGGCTCGGTCGCCCGGGCCGGCACCGGCAGCTTGTTGCCGGCCGCCTTGGCGCGCTTCTCGCCCTTGGCGATCTCCTTCATCAGGTCGGCGACATAGACGCCGAAATCGACCTGGATGGTGTGCCGCTTGGCCGAATAGTACTGGCCGAGGTGGGTTTCCTCGTCCTTGGCCGTGACCTGGCGCATTTCGGCCGGGGAGGGGGGCAGGTACTCGCCGACCAGGTACTTGGCCACCAGCTTGGACTGCTGCTCGGCGAAGTTCACCAGGGTCGGCAAGGGCTGGGCCAGGGCCATGTAGAACAGGTTCGGAATGTCCGGGTTCATCATCCGCTTGAACAGCGGCAGGCGATGGTCGGCGTCCGGGAGCAGGGCGGGCTCGCTGAAGAACGGGAACTTCATGTCATAGCCGGTGGCGAAGACGATGGCGTCCACGTCCTCGACGCTGCCGTCGGCGAAGCGGACCTGCTTGCCCTCCAGGGCCTGGATCGCCGGCTTGAACTTCACGTCGCCGCAACCGGCTCGGGTCAGGAACTCGCCGGACACCGAGGGGTGGGCTTCCAGCGGCTCGTGGTCGGGCTTGGGCAGGCCATAGTCTTCCATATTACCCAGGGCCTTCTTGATGCCCTTGCGCGCCAGGGCCAGGCCCAGCTTGCGCGGCATCCAGGCGGGCATGGCGGCTTTGTCGGCCGGACGGCCGTTCATGTACTTAGGCATCACCCAGACGCCGCGGCGGGCCGAGACCCAGAGGTTCTTGGCGATGGGCCGCTGGGACAGTTCGGAGGCGATATCCATCGCCGAATTGCCCATGCCGACCACGACGATGTTCTTGCCGCGCATATCCACCGGATCGAAGGGATCCCGATAGGCGTGGGAGTGGATGGCCACGCCGTCGAACTGGCCCGGATACTCCGGAACCCGCGGGCTCCAGTGGTGGCCGTTGCAGACCATGACCACGTCGTAGACCCGCGTCTCGCCAGTGGTCAGCTTCACCTCCCACAGGCCGTCAGCGGTGCGCTTGGCGCTCTCGACCCCGGTGTTGAAGGTGATGGTCTCGCGCAGTCCAAAATGGTCCACGTAGTCCCTGAAATACTGGAACAATTGGCTGTGGTGCGGAAAGTCCGGCCAGTCCGCCGGCACCGGAAAATCCTCGAAGGCCAGGCGCCATTTCGAGGTGTCGATGTGCAGGCTGTCATAGCAGGCCGACAGGCCATTGGGGTTCTTGTAGTACCAAGTGCCGCCGATATCGTCGGACAGCTCGAAGCAGTCGTACGGAATCCCGTAGTCTTTCAGGCGCTTGGCCGTCGAGAAACCCGTCGGCCCGGCGCCGATGATGCAAACCTTGGGTAGCTTGGCCTGGCTCACGTCCTGGTCCCCCTGACTGAATTATCGTTGTTCAGGTAGATGCTAGCAGGGCGCGGACCAGCGGCAAGCCGTGACCCGGCGTCACCTGCGACGAATTCTCAGCCGCCAGCTGGCTCTATATTTTACACAATAAAACAAAGGCCTGGTCGCAGGTCTTAAATCAAGCGCTCAGCCGACAGGGCGCTCGGTGGCGTCATAGAGGGACATTTGCGGCGGCTCAGACGCCAGGGTGGCCATGCGGCGGACGAATTCGCCGGAGGCCGGAACCGCGAAATGGGTTCGAACCGCAGCCATATCAGCCCAGCGCTCCACAAAGACCAGCTTGTCCGGATCTGCGGCGTCGACGTGGCAATCATGGGAGATGCAGCCGGGTTCGGCGCGCGATCGGGCGCAGTGCTCAAGGCCGACAGCGATAGCCGCATCGCGCTGGCCCGGAGCCATCTGGATGGAGCCTAGGATGATGATCACGACAGAAGCTCCGGGAATCACGACAGGAAATGGGCTGCGAGCTTAGAGCCGCAAGGCTTGCACCGCCAGCCTGAGCCAGCCACATATTTCCGATAATCTTCCTTAGGCGATGATTAGACGCAGTCATTTCATTCGTTTGGCGACGGCGCCGGAAGCTCTACCCGGAGCGCTTCCGCTGGCGTGGGACAACTCAATCGGCCCGTCGGCTTGAACGCCACAGCCGCAGGCTCCAGCAATGCTCACGAGCAGAACGGCTAGATGGATCGCCGGGTGCTTCACACTAAGCCGCAAGATCGAACTCTCATCCGGAACCTGCGCCGTTCCTATCTCGACTGAGTGTAGGACCAGCCATTCAGTTCGCTACCATCCAGCTTGGAAATCTCCACCTTGAGCACCTCCCCCTCGCGCCAGTAGCGGATGCGCTGCGGGTAGTCGTGGTTGGGGTTCTCGAAGGTCATGCTGGTGGCGGCGCGCGCCGTCTCGGTGAACGGGATCGGCGGGCGGCCGTTGATGGCGACCTGGACCTGGGCCTTGGGCCCGCTGATGTCGATGGTCACCAGCTCGATCTCGACGGTCTTGCCGTCCTTCACCGCCTGCGAGGTCCCGACCTTCAGGCCCGCCATCGGCGGCCCCCAGCGCTCGCAGATCTGCCGGGCGCCCGGCGGCGTACACCAGGTCCCGTCGTACCAGGCCAGCGGATCAGCCGGCTCGGCGGCCCATCCGGTGGACGCCGCCAGGGAAAGCGCAGCCGCGCCGACCAGCAGGAATCGCATTCGTCACCCCCAACTCTGGGTTGGGATTGTGAAGTCCGTCCGGCGGGACTTCAAGGACGGGACCGCCTTACGGCCCCGCCCCCTGCCCTATGCTCAGGCCTTCATCCGGTCCGCCGCCATCCAGCAGGCGTGGAAGCCCAGCGGGATGCGGTGCGGGATCAGCACCTGGGCCACCGGGCCGGCCGAGATGTCCCGGGCGTCGAACACGTCCAGGGTCTCGCGGCGCAGCTTGTCGTTCCACTGGAAGGTGATGACGTAGCCGTGGTCCTCGCTCTGGGGATTATCAGCGGCCGCGAACCAGGGCTCCGAATAGAAGCAGCTGCCGGGATCGTCCGACCACTCGCCCAGGCTCTCGCCGGTGTCGAGGTCGTACTTGCGGATACCGTACCACTGCAGGGTCCGGGTCTCCGAATGGTCCACGAAATAGCCATAGCGGGTCCGCCGGCCCGACAGGCGGCTGTTGAAGGTGGGGAACTCCACATTGCGGTCGGGATCAAGGCAGTGCTCCTCGGTCTCGCCGGTCTTGAGGTTCATGCGCCAGGCCCAGAGCCGCGCCTTCATGACCAGCTCGGCGACGTTCTTGGCGGTGCGCTCGGCGTCGACACTGCCGTCGGCTCGGGTCTCGGGCATGTAGCGCGAGCCGACCATCACCACCCAGTCACCCTCCTCCCAGGAATTGGCCACGTGGTAGATGTAGCAGGGTGAGAACTCGAACCACTTGATGCTGTCTCGCGCGCCATAGCGCGGGATCACGCCGAACCGGGCCGGGATGTCCGGATAGTACTTCACCTTGTGCCGGCCGAGCTTCAGCGCCTCAGGGTCATGGAACAGCGGCAGGTCGTGCAGCACCGAATAGTGCTCGGTGATCGCCATGTCGTGCGGCAGACGCGGTCCAGGCAGATCGATGGGGGTGAAGTGCTTCAGCGCCCCGTCCGGCCCCACGACGCCATAGTGCATGTAAGGGGCGTCCAGCCCGTAGTCGAAGAAGATGAGCTCGTCGGTGATCTCGTCGACCTTGGCGTGGGCCGAAATGCGTCCGCCGGACGCCAGCACGCCCTGTGACTTGCCCAGGGTCTCCAGGGTGACCGGATCAATCTCATAGGCGTCGCCGGACATGTACCACAGGGCCAGCACCTTGCCGCCCTGGGCCACCATGTCGGTGTTGGCGGTATCCTTCAGGCGCTTGTCCTCGCGGCCCTTCAGGGTCTCGCGGATGCCGTGGAACACCCCCTCCCCGGCCGCGTCGTCTTCCTTCCAGCCGTCCGTGCGGACCCAACGGTTGCGGTAGGTTAGCTTGCCGTTCTGAAAGTGCGCGGCGTGGATCATGCCGTCGCCGTCGAACGGGTGATACCGGCCGTTGGGCGCGTAGCGGATGTTGGGACCGGCACGCAGATAGACGCCGTTCAGGTCCGCAGGAATCGCCCCCTTCAGGAGCGGCAGGTCGGAGAGCGTGTTCTCCGTCCGGGTCGGCCCATAGATCCCCATGAGGGTCGGGCCATAGGCGTCGCCAAACGGGGCGAGGTCGTCAGGGGGCACATGGGTGTTCATGGGGCGTCTCCTCCAGCCACAGTTTCGTTGTGACTTTTATAAAGAGACTTACCCCATGCACCCCTTGATCTGGATCAATCCGTGGTGTCGTCCACCTCGGCGTTGGGGCCGTTCTTCTTGATCGACTCGATGGCGTTCTTGGCGCTGGCCTTCGAGGCGTAGCCCTCCGTCGAAAAGATGGTCTCGCTGTTGTACTTGAACCGGACCCGGAACTCCCCGGCCTTGTCCTTGTAGATCTCGAACTTGTGCGCCATGGGCGGTCTCCTTCGGTCTGGCTTGGAACGCGAGGGTTCGCCAGCGCCGGGGCAGCGTCAACCGCCTCCCCGGCCCAGCCTGGGCAGGTCATGGTAGAATGGTCGTGATCACCGCCCCAAATGCGGCCGCCACCGGGGCCACCAGCTCCCCGGACGAGCAGCGCAGGTCGTCCCCCGTGGTGTGGAACCAGCGATGCGCGCCATAGAGCCCGATGGCGGCGCCGTAGCCGGCCTCAATCACATTGACCAGTTCGCCGCCGGCGTTGGCGCGGTCGGCGGGATAGACCGCCTCCAGGCCGCTGATCCCCTTGAAGGCGGCGCGGGCCTGGTCGATGAGCTGGGGCGTGGCGGTCAGCACCCGCTGCGGGTCCGCGCTGGGCAGTGGCCGCAAGGTCGCCAGCTCATGCCAATCGCGGGCCGCGGCGCTGGCCCCGATATGGACCCAGGCGTGGGTGTCCGCCGGCTTCGGCGCCTTGTGGGCCAGATACTCCTCGCCCCCCAGATAGATGTACTCGTGGCCGCTGGTGACCACGAATTCCAGGTTCGCCTTGGGCTTGGCGGCGGCCAGCCGCTGCGCCAACGTCAGCCAGACGGCGAGCCCCGAGCCGCGCTCGGCCACACAGTCGAACCAGCCAGACCGGGGGGTCGTGACGATCAGGGTCTTGTCGGCCCCGCGATCCATCCGACAGATCAGGTTGTAGGCAGGTCGGCGCCCGACTGTGGCGTCGACGGTCAGGGTCGCCCCCTGCCCCGCCTTGGCCGCGACCAGGAAGGGCTCGGCGTCCTTGGGCGCCAGCACCGCCACCGGCTTCTGGAAGCCGGGCTTGGTGGCGCTGACATTCAGGGCCACGGCTTCGCCGGTGGGGCCTGTGGTCACCAGCACCGCCGCCGCCGCGCCACGGGCGAAGGCGTCGGCCACCGGCTTGCTGGCCGTCGGATCCGCCAGGCTCACCCAACGCCGGAACGGCAGAACCACCACAGCGATCGCGCCGTCCAGGCTCCCTTCCGAGGCCGCCATCCGCAGCGGGCCGCTCAGGCCGCCGGGCCCCGTGGGAACCACAATCGCCTGCGGCAGCACAGTGGCCTGAACCCCGCCAGTGGCCAGGGTGGCGGTGCGCACCTCGGTGAAGGGCACGTCAAAGACCTGACGCTCGCAAGCATAGCCCTGGGCGGAAAGCAGGCCTTCAAGCCAATCGCCGCAGGCGTTGTCGCCCGCGCCGCCAGAGGCCTTAACCCCAAAGCCCGCGAACCGCTCCAGCACGGCCTGCAGCTCCACGGGGCTCGCTCCCGTCCCGGCCGCTGCCTGGCTTGCCTGGGCGGCGCCCGCCGCCATCATGCCCGCGCCCATCAGAACTCCTCGCCGCGACGCCCGCATGCCGCTCTCCCGCAAACCAAGGGGCGAGTCGCCGCCCTACCGATCGTTAGGTTCAACTTATAGCGACGAACATCCCGCACGCCATTGTCCCGCCATAAGTCCGGCGTGCAATTCTCAAATCAGCTGATCAAAAGGAGTCCCCATGCGTCTGCTCCTTGTGTCCTTGCTCGCCGGCGCCGCCACCAGCGCTGTGGCCGCGCCGCCCACCGTCACCGTGAACCTTTCACCCGCCGTGCGGAAGGCGGCGGCGGAGACCTATGGGGTCGCCGAGGTCGACCGGGTGGCCGAGTCCCTGCGCCAGACCGTGGCGCGCAAGCTCGACCGGACCGGTGCGCTCCAGGGCGCTCAGATCGACCTGACCCTGGTGGACGTCAAACCCAATCGGCCTACCTTCAAGCAGCTCGGGGACAAGCCCGGCCTGTCCTATGAAAGCTTCGGCGTGGGCGGGGCGCGAGTCACCGGCTCGGCCACCGCGGCGGACG
This sequence comes from Phenylobacterium sp., assembly GCF_041916435.1. Classification (GTDB taxonomy): domain Bacteria; phylum Pseudomonadota; class Alphaproteobacteria; order Caulobacterales; family Caulobacteraceae; genus Phenylobacterium. Next base: position 13,418 of record NZ_JAYRZM010000012.1, read on the forward strand.
GTTCGGTGACGCCCGTCAGCTATCAGTGGTATGAGACCGACATCCGGAACGCTTGGTATCAGCCCACCTGGGGCGACGCGGACCGGGCTTTTGGCCGCCTTGCGGATCGTCTGTCACGCGGCGACGCAGGGCCGGACCGCTAACCGCTTGCCTCCTGGCGCCTGCCGGGGTCACATCCGCGCTTAAGCCGGCGAGGGCGACCGGCGACAGGGGGCGAGAGACATGGCGAAGGCCGAGCGGCGATCAAGTTGGACCCTGGCGGCCTATGCCGCGCCCTGCCTGCCCCTGGCGGGCCTGGGCCTGCCCCTCGTCGTCTACCTGCCGGAATTCTACGCCAGCGAGATCGGGCTGAACCTCAGCCAGGTCGGCTTCGCCTTCATGATGGTGCGCCTGCTGGACATGGCGTTCGACCCGTTCATCGGCGGCGTCATGGACCGGACCCGCACCAAGTTCGGCCGCTTCCGGCCCTGGTTCGCCCTGTCGGCGCCGATCCTGATGCTGGCCACCTACATGCTGTTCATGGCCAAGCCTGGGGTGAACACCTTCTACCTCTGGGCCTGGCTGTTGGTGCTCTACGCCGGGGTCTCGATCTCCAGCCTGTCCCAACTGGCCTGGGGCGCGGCGATGTCCAGCGCCTATGACCAGCGCTCGCGCATCTATGCCTGGTGGCAGGGCGCCAATGTGGTGGGGATGATCCTCGTCCTGACCCTGCCCGCCCTGCTGCCGAGCCTGGGGATCAAGGGTCACGCCGCCGCGGTGGGCGCCATGGGGTGGTTCGTGATTCTGCTGCTGCCCATCACCGTCGCCTTGGCCATCTGGCGTGCGCCGGAGCCGCTGGTCGCCTCCAAGCCGGACCATGCAGGCCTTGGGGAGTACTTCAAGCTCCTGAAGCGGCCGGCGGTGGCGCGGCTGTTGATCGTGGACTTCCTGGTCGGCACAGGTCCGGCCATCACCGGCGCCCTGTTCTTCTTCTTCTTCACGCGGGTGAAGGCGTTCGACAAGACGACCGCCAGCATCCTGCTGCTCTCCTACTTCATCGGCGGTCTGGTGGGCGCGCCCATCTGGACCCGGATGGCCTACAAGATCGGCAAGCACCGCGCCCTGGCCGTCTCGGGTCTGTTCTACGCCCTGATCGCTGTCAGCGTCATCGCGATCCCGCCGGGGATGGCCCTGGCTGCCGGGGTCATGATGTTCGTCGCCGGCCTGCCCTATTCGGCCGGCGCCTTCCTGCTGCGCGCCATGATGGCCGACGTCAGCGACGAGGTGCGCCTGGAGACCCATATCGACCGGACCGGCCTGCTCTACGCCCTGCTCACCGGCACGGTGAAGATCGGCTCGGCCGTGGCCGTCGGGGTCAGTTTCAAGCTGCTCAGCCTGTTCGGGTTCGATCCCAAGACCCACGGACAGGAAGGGCTGACCGCCCTGGCCTGGATGTTCACCGTCGCCCCCGCGGCCCTGGCGGTGCTCGCCAGCGCCCTGATCTCCCGCTACAGCCTGACCGCCGAGCGCCATGCGGAAATCCGCGCGGCCCTGGACGAGCATGACCTGGCCATGGCCGCCCCGGAGATGGCCTCGGACCCCAAGTTCGCCGAGGAAATCCACCCCATCGGCCGGCCCGCAGAGTAGTTCATGACCGAACGGCCGATCGACCGCCTGTTGGAAATCATGGCGCGGCTCCGCGCCCCTGAGGGCGGTTGTCCCTGGGACCTGGAGCAGACCTTCGCCACCATCGCCCCCTACACGGTGGAGGAAGCCTATGAAGTCGCCGACGCCATCGAGCGAGGTGACCTGAAGGACCTGCGCGAGGAGTTGGGCGACCTGTTGTTCCAGGTGGTCTTCCATTCGCGGATGGCCGAGGAACAGGACGCCTTCGCCTTTGACGACGTGGTCGAGGCCATCGTCGCCAAGATGATCCGCCGGCACCCGCATGTGTTCGGCGAGGCGGACCATCGGACCAGCGCCGAGCAGACCGACGCCTGGGAGGTGATCAAGGCCCAGGAGCGGGCGGAGAAGGGCAAGACCGCCAGCCTGCTGGACGACGTGCCCGTGGGCCTGCCGGCCCTGACCCGGGCCACGAAGCTGTCCAAGCGCGCCGCCCGCGTCGGCTTCGTCTGGCCCAGCATCACAGAGGTGCTGGAAAAGCTGCACGAGGAGGTCGGTGAGCTCGAGGTCGAGATCGCCGCCGGCGACATGGACAAGGCCCGGGCCGAACTCGGCGACGTGCTGTTCGTGGTCGCCAACATCGCCCGCACTCTGGACATCGAGCCCGAGGACGCCCTGCGCGCCACCAACGCCAAGTTCACCCGGCGCTTCCAGTACATCGAAGCGGCCCTGCGCGAGCGGGGCAAGACGCCGGAACAGTCTGACTTGGCCGAGATGGACGCCCTGTGGAACGCAGCCAAGGCGGCCGAATAGCCCGCCTCAGTGCCGGAGTTCGGCCTGCGGGAAGAGCTGCTCGAACTGGCCCAGGGCCTGGGGACTGAGGCTGACCTCCAGACGCACGCCGCCCTCGTCATTGGTCTCGCGGGCGATCACGCGGCCGTGGCGATAGAGCCAGGCGATGGCCGCGCCCTCCCCGGCCGGCGCATGCACCTCCACGGGCGGCGCTTCGTCCACCAGGCCGGCGACCGTCTCCAGCAGCAGGTCCAGGCCTTCGCCGGTTACAGCGGAGACGGCCACGGCGCGCGGAAAGCGGCGGCGGGCGTCGCCGAGCACCTCAGCCTTGGCCTCGCCGTCCAGAAGGTCGATCTTGTTCCAGACCTCGATCAGTCGGCGCTCGTCGAGCTCGACATCGAGACGGGACAGCACGGTGCGCACATCCTTGGCCTGGGCCTCGGTGTCCGGATTGGCGAGGTCGCGGACGTGCAGGATGACGTCGGCTTCCTTCACTTCCTCCAGGGTCGCCCGGAACGCCTCGACCAGCTCGTGCGGCAGGTCCGAGATGAAGCCCACGGTGTCGGACAGGATGCAGGGCCGCCCATCCGGCAGCTTCAGGGTCCGCAAGGTCGGATCCAGGGTCGCGAACAGCATGTCCTGGGCGACCACGTCAGACGCGGTCAGCCGGTTGAAAAGGGTCGACTTGCCGGCGTTGGTGTAGCCGACCAGGGCGACGGACGGCACGGGGGCCCGCTGCCGCGCCGAGCGCTGCAGGGTGCGCGTGCGGCGCACCTCCGTCAGGTCACGCTTCAGCTTGCCGATCTTCTCTGCGATGAGCCGGCGGTCCGTCTCAATCTGGGTTTCACCCGGACCGCCCATGACCCCGAAGCCGCCGCGCTGGCGCTCCAGGTGGGTCCAGGTGCGAACCAGCCGCGAGCGCTCATAGCTGAGCCGCGCCAGCTCCACCTGCAGCCGGCCTTCCCGGGTGCGGGCGCGACGGGCGAAGATCTCCAGGATCAGGCCGGTCCGGTCGATGACCTTGACCTCCCAGGCCTTCTCCAGATTGCGCTGCTGGACAGGCGTCAGGCTGTCGTCGACCACGGCGACACTGACATCCGCGGCCTCGCACAGGGCGTGGATCTCCTCGACCTTGCCGCTCCCGAACAAGGTCGCAGGCGTGAGCTTTCGCAGGGGCGCGACAATCGCCTCCCGCACCTCGAGATCCAGCGCCAGGGCCAGGCCGATGGCTTCTTCCAGACGCGCGTCGCCGCTGCGATCCGCGCCGCGGTCGTCACGTTCGGGATGGATGACGATGGCGCCCTGGACGGGCGCCGACCGGTCTATGGATTTTGAACTCAATCCGACTCGTCTTCCGCCGGCTCGTACAGCTGAACGGGCTGGGCCGGCATGATGGTGGAGATCGCGTGCTTGTAGACCAGCTGGGACTGGCCATCGCGACGCAGAAGAACGCAGAAATTATCGAACCAGCTCACCACACCCTGAAGCTTTACGCCGTTCACCAGGAAGATGGTCAGCGGCGTCTTCGACTTCCGCACGCTGTTCAGGAACGTGTCCTGGAGGTTTTGCTTCTTCTCGTTCGACATGGCTTGTCGCCCTTTTTTTTGGGTTCGGGAGCTACATCGCTCCCACACACGCAAGGTCACGCTAGCGCGCCGGCTGTAACCGGCGCAATCGCGCAGTGAGGTTCTAGATCGCGGTCGCCCGCGCGCGCTCGATATAGAGGCTGCGCAGCCGTTTCGCCACCGGCCCGACCTTTCCATCGCCCACCGGTTTGCCGTCGACCGCCACGACTGGCAAGACAAGCGAGCCAGCCCCGGTGATGAAGGCTTCTGAGGCCGCGAGCGCCTCGGCCGGCGTGAACGGACGCTCGTCCACCTTCAGGCCCTGGTCGCGGATCAGGTCCAGCAGGGTGTGGCGGGTGACGCCGCGCAGGATGTTGGCGTTGGTGTCGCGCGTCCGCAGGGTGCCGTCGTGATCCACGATCCAGGCGTTGGAAGACGCGCCTTCTGTGACGAAGCCCAGCTCATCGACGAACCAGGCCTCGGCCGCGCCCTTCTCTCGCGCCGCCTGCTTGGCGAGGGCGTTGGGCAGCAGGCCGACCGTCTTGATATCGCACCGGCCCCAGCGGTTCTCCGGCGTGGTGATCACCGAGACACCCTTGGCCGCCTTGGCCTCGGTCGCCGCGCGGTCCACCCCCTTGACGGTGATGACCACGCTGGGCGGGGTCGGATCGGTGGGGAACGCGTGGTCGCGGGGCGCGACGCCACGGCTGACCTGCAGATAGACCAAGCCCTCCTTCACGCGATTGCGGCGCACCGCCTCGCGCAGCACCACGGTCAGGGCCGCCCGCGACATGGGCATGTCGATCCGCAGTTCCGAAAGGCTGCGCTCCAGCCGGGCGAAATGCCCCTCCGGATCGGCCAGCTTGCCGTCGAACAGCGCCCAGACCTCGTAGACCGCATCGGCCAACTGGTAGCCCCGGTCCTCGATATGGACCACGGCGTCGCCATGACGCTCGAAGGCTCCGTTCACATAGGCGACACGGCCCATCAGGCGTCCTCTTCTTCCAGGGGGCGGGCTCCGGAGAGCCCCAGGGATTTCAGCTTCCGGTGCAGGGCCGAACGCTCCATGCCGATGAAGGCGGCGGTGCGGGAGATGTTGCCGGAGAAGCGCAGCATCTGGGCGTTCAGGTACTCCCGCTCGAACACCTCGCGGGCCTCGCGCAGCGGCAGAGAGATGATCCGCTCCGCCCCCATGCTGGAGTTGTTGTCCGACTGGACCGAGTCGCTGGGCAACATGTCGGCGGTAATCGGTTCGGACGGGTCGCCCGAGGCCAGGATCAGCATCCGCTCGATATTGTTCCGCAGCTGGCTGAGATTGCCCGGCCACGAGCGCACCTGCAGGGTCGCCAGGGCGTCATCCGCCAGCCGCCGCTTGGCCATGCCGGTGGCCTCGCAGATCCGCTGGATGAAGTATTCCACCAGCTCCGGGATATCCTCGCGCCGCTCGGACAGCCCCGGCACAGACACCGGCACGACGTTCAGGCGATGGAACAGGTCCTCGCGGAACCGGCCCACGGCGATCTCCTCGCGCAGGTCGCGGCAGGTGGAAGACACCACCCGCACGTCCACCTGGACATCGGCCGCCCCGCCCACCCGGCGGAACCGCTGCTCGACCAGCACCCGCAGGATGCGGCTCTGGGTTTCGCGCGGCATGTCGGCCACTTCGTCGAGATAGAGGGTGCCGCCGTGGGCGCGTTCGAACACGCCGATCTTGGCCGGCCGGCCGCCCTCGGCTTCCTCGCCGAACAGCTCGCTGTCCACCCGCTCCGGCGTCATGCCGGCGGCGCTGATCACCACGAACTCATTGCGGGCCCGAGGGCTCGCCCCGTGGATCAGTCGCGCCACGGTCTCCTTGCCAGCCCCAGGCGGGCCCGAGATCATCACACGGCTGTTCGCGCCGGCCAGCTTGCCGATCAGGCCGCGCAGCTGTTGGGTCGCCATCGACTTGCCGATCAGGCCCTCCGGCGTGATCGTCTGGGCCCGCAGCCGGCGGTTTTCCCGCTTCAGGTTGGCGGCCTCCAGGGCGCGCTCCACCACCAGCAGCAGCCGATCCGACTTGAACGGCTTCTCCAGGAATTCATAGGCCCCGCGCTTGATGGCGCTGACCGCCGTCTCGATGTTGCCGTGGCCCGAGATCATGATCACCGGCAGGTCCCCATCGAGGGTCTTGACCAAGTCGAGCAGCTCCAGCCCGTCCATCCCTCCGCCCTGCATCCAGATGTCGAGGACGATCAGGGCCGGCTTGCGGGCGGTGATCGCCGCCAGCGCGCTTTCGGAGTCGTTAGCCGTGCGGACGGCGTAACCCTCATCCGTCAGGATGCCGGCCACCAGCTCGCGGATGTCGGCCTCATCATCGACCACCAGTACATCAGCCGCCATCAGTCCACCTCCACGCTGGTCTCGACCGCCTCCGACGCCGACCCGGTCCGGATCACCGCCATGGAGGGGAGTTGCAGGATCGCCCGGGCCCCTCGCCCGCGCGTCGCGTCCGTCAGAATCAATTCGCCGCCATGGTCTTCGAGGATGCGCTTGACGATGGCCAGACCGAGGCCTGTCCCCTTCTCGCGCGTCGTCACATAGGGCTCAGTCAGCCGGTCCCGGTCCTTGTCAGGCAGGCCGACGCCGTTGTCTTCCACAGTCACCGCCGCGCCTTCGGCATCCACTACCAGCTCGGCGATGATCCGGCCGCGGGGCTCGGGATCGCCGGCCACCCGCGCGGCCACAGCCTCGGAGGCGTTCTTCAGGACGTTGGTCAGGGCCTGGGCGATCATCCGACCGTCAGCCAGCACTGTGACCTCGGGCAGCGGCTCGACCAGCTCCACATCGATGTCCGGGGTCGCCACTCGCTGAGCGAAGACCCCGGCGCGAAGCAGTTCGGCGGCGTCGTGGCGGGCGAACTTCGGCGCCGGCATCCGGGCGAAGGACGAGAACTCGTCGACCATCCGGCCAATGTCGCCGACCTGGCGCACGATGGTGTCCGTGCAGCGGTCGAAGGTCTCGAGGTCCTCCGCCGGCACGCCTTTGCGGAACTTGCGTTGCAGCCGCTCGGCGGACAGCTGGATCGGCGTCAGGGGGTTCTTGATCTCGTGGGCGATACGCCGCGCGACGTCGCGCCAGGCGGCGTTCCGCTGGGCCGAGACCAGTCGGGTGATGTCGTCGAAGGTCAGCACCAGGCCGTCCGACGTGCGGCTGGCCCGCACCCTCAGGCGGTGGGTGATGTCGCGGGCGCGCGCCACATCGACCTCTTCCTCGGCCAGACCGGCGATCCGGGCGTTCTCGGCCACGGCGGAAAACTCTGGCGCCACCTCGTCCAGGCTGCGGCCATGTCCGTGGTCGCCGGGCAGGTCCAGGAGGGTCACCGCCTGGCGATTGGCGGCCGAGATCCGGCCTTCGGCATCGGTGGCGATGACGCCCGCGGACACCTCGGACAGCACGGTCTCGATGAACTGACTGCGCTGTTTGGCTTCGTTGGAGGCCGAATGCAACGCCGCCTGCTGACGCTCTAGATCCCCGGTCATGCTGTTGAAAGCGCGGGACAAGACAGCGATCTCTTCAGGATCCTTGTCCGTATCGACACGGGCTGTCAGATCCCCCGCCGCCACGCGCCCCGCAGCGTGCACCAGGCGCGCCACCGGGCCGGAAATGCCGTTGGCCGCCGCCATGCCCAGCCACACCGCCCCGACCAGCACCAGCAGCGCAGTCTCGCCGTAGGACAGGGCGAACACGGTCTGGATCCGCGCCCTGCTCTGGGCGGCTTCGCGATAGGAAACGACCGAGCTTTCAGCGTCGCGCAGCTGGCTGATCATCCCCTTGGCCAGGGGGCGCATCACATAGAGGTAGGCGTCGGGAAAGGCGCGCAGCCGATACAGGGCCCGCACCATGTCGTTGGGATCGAAGGAGGCGGAGATGGTGTCGCCTTCATCCGCCGCCTTGAACCGCGAGGGCGGCGGAATGACGAAGGGCGGCGCGTCATCGGCCTCGGCGCGGGCCAGGATACGACCGTCCCGGTCGACCACATAGGCGGCCTGGAAGGCATGATAGGACGCCTGCTGGGCCAGGAAGTGGCTGAAGGTGACGGGACTGGCCTCAAGGCCGGGCGCCGCACGATTGAGGTCCGCCGACATCAGGGCCACGTGGTCGCTGATGTAGCGCTGCTGGTCCTCGAGATAGGAGCGCGAGATCGTGGCGGAGTTCTCCACCACGGTCTGGACGCGGCTGGAGAACCAGTTGTCGACACCGCGATTGACCAGCACCCCGTAGAACAGAGCCACGACCACGGCCGGCGCCACGGCGGCCAGGGCGAACAGGGTGACGAACCGCAGATGCAGGCGCGCGCCGGCGTCGCTCGACTGCGCATCCAGCAGAGCCAGAAGCCGCAAGCCCACAATCCCGGCCAGACCCAGGATCAGAATCAGGTTGAAGCCCAGGATGACCAGGATGTTGCGGCTGGCCGGCGCCAAGGGACCGGTCTCCGGCGGCGACGCCGCCAAGAGCACCGCCACACCGGTCAAAACGGCCGCAAGCGCGTAGCCCCCGCCCAGCAGATACCGGGACTGCAGCAGCCGACCCACGCGCGCGGCGTGTGGCGAATTCGGCTCTACATCGTGACCCAGGACCGCCATGACCCTACGACCCTAGGCGGAACTGTGCCCCAAACTCAACAGGTATGTTGCTGCAAAGCTTCTGTTCCTAGCGGCGGCCGCGGTTCATCTCCACGCCCAGATCCTGGATCTTCTTCCGCAGGGTGTTGCGGTTCAGGCCGAGGATCTCCGCGGCCCGCACCTGATTGCCTCGCGTCGCCGCCAGGGTGAGCTGGATCAGCGGGCGCTCGACCTCTTCCAGCACCCGGTCGTAGAGGCCGATCGGCGGAATGCCGTCGGGTTGTTCGGCGAAATAGCCGCCAAGGTGCCGCTCGACGAGGGTCGCCAGGGTGACCGGCCCCTCCTGTCCGGGGGCTACCGGCTGCTGATCGGCGAGCTCACGCTCGACGATGCGGGCGCTGATCAACTCCTCGCCATAGAGGGCGCAGATCCGGCGGACCAGGTTCTCAAGCTCGCGCACATTGCCCGGCCAGGCGTGCAGCTTCAGCCGCTCCAGGGCGCCGGCGTCGATGGTCTTGGCCGGCAGGCCCTCGCGGTTGGCTCTCAACAGGAAGGCGCGCGCCAGATCCGGAATGTCCTCGACCCGGTCGCGGAGCGGCGGAAGGCGCAAGGGGGCGACGTTGAGGCGGAAGAACAGGTCCTCCCGGAACAGGCCCTGCTGGATCAGGGCGCGCAGGTCGCGGTTGGTGGCGGCGATGATCCGCACGTTCGGCCTGCGGCCGGTCTTGGGATTGAGCGTCGTCTCGGAGCCGTCGATGACCCGCAACAGCCGGGTCTGGGCGTCCAGCGGCATGTCGCCGATCTCGTCCAGGAACAGGGTGCCGCCATCGGCCTCGACCAGCTTGCCCAGGTCGCCGTCGTCGCGCCCGAACAGCTCGGCCTCCACCCGCTCGCGAGGCACGGCGGCCAGGTTGATGACCACGAACCTGCCGTCCTTGCGCCGTCCCATATCGTGCAGGGCGCGGGCGACCAGCTCCTTACCGGTCCCGGACTCGCCCAGGATCAACACCGTCAGGTCCGCGCCGACCAGACGGGCGATGGTCCGGTACACATCCTGCATCGGCCCGGAGCGGCCGATCAACGGCAAGCGCTCATCGCGGACCGCACGGGCCTGGGCCTTGGAGGCCTCGGAGTCGGCCGGGCGCGACAGGGCGCGGCGGGCGACCGAGGTCATGTCATCCAGGTCGAAGGGCTTGGAGACATAGTCGAACGCCCCACCTTCGGTGGCGCTCACCGCGGTCAGCAGGGTGTTCTGGGCGCTCATCACGATGACCGGCAGCTTCGGCCGTTCCTTGCGGATGCGGGGCAGGACGTCGAACAGGTTCTCGTCCGGCATCATCACGTCGGTGACGACGAGGTCGCCCTCCCCGTCCGACACCCATTTCAGCAGGGTGGTGGCGTTGCCGGTGGCGCGCACTTGGTAGCCCAGCCGGGTGAAGGCCTGGCTCAGCACCAGTCGGATCGAGCTGTCGTCGTCCGCGATCAGGATCTTCTTGTTGGCGTTGGCCACGGCGTTCATGCCGAGAACTCCTCTTCGGATGCGATGGGCAGCAGCACGCGGAAGGTCGTACGGCCCGGCTCGGAGTCGAAATCGATCAGGCCGCCATGGTTGGCGACCAGCTTGGACACCAGGGCGAGGCCGAGGCCGGCGCCGTTGGCCTTGGTGGTGACGAAGGGCTGGAACAGGCTCTCGCGCAGATGGGTCGGCACGCCGGGGCCGTTGTCGGTGACCCGCACCTCCAGCGGCGCGCCCCGCAGTTCCTGGCCCTTGGCGGCCCGCACGCGGACGCCATGGCGATAGGCGGTGCGGATCGTGATCTCGCCGCGACCGTCGCCCCTGGAATGGGCCGCCTCGGCGGCGTTCTTCACCAGGTTCAGGAAGATCTGGATCAGCTGGTCCTCGTCGCCGAGGGTCGGCGGCAGCGAGGGGTCGTAGTGCTCCTTCAAGCCCAGACCATCGGCGACGCCGTTGGCGGCCAGGGCACGCACCCGGTCCAGCACCTGGTGGATATTGACCGGCTTGCAGTCCGGCAGGGCGTCGTCGGAGAAGGCCTCCATCCGGTCCACGAGCCGGCGAACCCGGTCGGTCTCGTCGACGATCAGCTGGGCCAGGGGCGTATCCTCGGCCTTGGCCCCGGACTTCAGCAGCTGCGCCGCGCCGCGGATGCCCGCCAGCGGGTTCTTGATCTCGTGGGCCAGCATGCGACCGAGGCCGACGATGGTGCGCAGGCCGGCCGCTTCCGGCCCGCCACCGCGCTCCACCCCAAAGGCCCCGCCCCGCACATGCAGGGTGAGCAGCACCGAACCATCGCCCAGGGGGGCCGCCGCTCCGTCCGCCTCAAAGCTGGGATGTCCGAACAGGGAGATCTCCACCCCGCGCTCGCGGACCGCCGCATCTTCTTCCAGCGCCCGATTGAGCAGGGACACCAGGGCCGAGCCCGGCGGCAGGGCCGCCTGGAACCGCCCGCGGGTCAGGAGTCCGAGCCCCTGGCCGAACAGACGCTCGGCCGCTTCATTCACCGCCACCAAGGCCCCGTCTCGGCTCACCACCAGGGCCGGTTCAGGGGAAAGCTCGAAGGCCGCCGCCTTCAGCGCCTCCATGTTGATGCCGCTGCTTGCGGTCTGGGTTCGCCCCGTCATGCCGCCAAACTCCTGTCTGGATCGCGCCACAACGCGATCAGGCCTTGCTCGACCCGGGCCGGCTCCTCCTCGCGGCAAAGCGCCTGCCGAGCGCTCCGCCTGGCCTCGGCCTGCGTGGGCCAAGGCGCGTTATCAACGTAGGACGCCAGGTGCTTGCGGAAGATCCGCAGGCCCAGGCGGTCGCCATAGAACTTCAGACTGTCGCGGAAGTGCTCGAGGGCGATCGCGAGCCGCGTCTCCGCGTCCGGCTCGCTGAAGGACCGACCGGCCAGACCGGCCTCCACCTGAGTGGCGACCCAGGGGCGGCCATAGACGCCGCGCCCGATCATCACCCCATCGGCGCCGGATTGGGCCAGGGCCTCCCGCGCCGTGGCGCCATCGACAATGTCGCCATTGACGATCACGGGCACGGACACCTCGTCCTTCACCGCACGCACCGCCGACCAGTCGGCGGCGCCCATGTAGAACTGGCTGCGGGTCCGGCCATGGACCGTTACAGCCCGCGCGCCCCGCGCCACGGCGCGGCTGGCGATCTCCGGGGCGTTCTTAGAAGCGTCGTCCCAGCCCAGGCGCATCTTGACCGTGACTGGCACATCCACGGCATCCACCGCGGCGGCGACCAGGACCTCAGCGAGGTCAGGCTCGCGCATCAGGGCCGAACCCGACAGCGCCCCGCCGGTCACTTCCTTGGCCGGGCATCCGAAGTTGAGGTCGATGATCTGGGCCCCGGCCTCGGCGGCCAGGCGCGCGCCCTGGGCCATGAGCGCGGGATCGCGGCCGACCAGCTGGACCACCATCAGCGGCAGGCCCTCACCGACAGCGGCGCGGCGGACGACGTCGGGCCGACCGCGGGCGAACTCCGCGCAGGCCACCATCTCCGTCGCCACATAGGACGCGCCGAGCCGGCTGGCCGCCCGCCGGAATGGCAGGTCCGACACGCCGGTCATGGGCGCGATCCACGCCCGCCCCGGCACTTCGACACCCCCGACTTCGAGCAAAGTGCTCATTTTATAGTCATCCCCATCGCCCCCTTTTTAGGCAACTTGTGCGGCGCCGTAAAGCCCAGTTTCGCATCATCGCCTAAGGGTGTGCTGGACAAGCCGCAGGGCCGCCCTAAACAGACCGCCCATGGACTTCTCCGTCGTGATCGTCGCCGCCGGGGCCAGCACCCGGGCCGGGCCGGGGGCGCCGAAACCTTGGCGCGTATTGGCCGGACAACCCATTCTCAGGTGGTCGGTGGAGGCCTTCGTCGCCGCCGGGGCTCGCGAGATCATCGTGGTCACGGCGGCGGATCGGGTGTCCGAGGCTGACGAAGCCCTGGTCGGCCTGCCCCGTTGGCGGGCCGTGCCGGGCGGCGCCCAGCGCGCAGATTCCGTCCAGGCGGGGCTGAAGGCCCTGGCAGGTCCGAAGGATGAGGCGGTCCTGGTTCACGACGCCGCCCGCCCGCTTGTGACGCCGGCCCATGTCCGCGCGGTCCTGTCCGCGCTCTCGGAGGCCGACGGCGCGATCCTGGCCCTGCCCGTGGCCGACACCCTGAAGCGGGGCGCCACCGAGATCGAAGCGACGGTCCCGCGCGACGGCCTGTGGCGCGCCCAGACGCCCCAGGCCTTTCGCAAACAAGCCCTGCTCGACGCCTACGCCCGCTGGCCGGGCGATGCGGAGCCGACCGACGACGCCGCGATCGTGGAGCGCGCCGGTGGCCGCGTGGCCCTGGCTCCCGGCGATCCCCTGCTGATGAAGCTCACCTATCCGGAGGACTTCGCCATGGCTGAGCGCCTGGCGGGCGCAGCCCGCGTCACCTGCATCGGCCAAGGGGTCGACGCGCACCGCTGGGGCCCGGGCGACGCCGTCTGGCTCTGCGGGGTCCGGATCGACCATGACCAGACCCTCATCGGCCACTCAGACGCCGACGCTGGCCTGCACGCCCTGACCGACGCCATCCTCGGCGCCATCGGCGACGGTGACATCGGCGAGCACTTCCCGCCCACCGATCCCCAGTGGAAGGGCGCCTCTTCCGACCGGTTCCTGACCCACGCCGTCGAGCGGGTCGCCGCGGCCGGCGGCCGGCTGGTCAATGTCGATGTCACCCTGGTCTGCGAGCGCCCTCGCATCCGCCCGCATCGCGACGCCATGCGCGAGCGTCTGGCCGACCTGCTCAGGCTTCCCCTCGCCCGCGTCAGCGTGAAGGCCACGACGACCGAGGGCATGGGCTTCACCGGCCGCCAGGAGGGTCTGCTGGCCCAGGCCATCGCCACGGTCGAACTGCCCGCCTGACCGTTTCTCCGCCCCGGCTCTTGTGCGGAGCCGCCGGCCGGTGCTCACCTCTCTCCCCACCTCGCTTCGGAATCGCCCATGTTCAATCTCGAGATCGAAACCCTGGCCCGGCTGCTGATCGATGAAGCGCGCCAGCGCAATCTTCGCATCGTCACGGCGGAAAGCTGCACCGGCGGCCTAGTGGCGGGCGCGATCTGCGCGATCCCCGGAGCGTCAGACGTCTTCGAGCGCGGCTTCATCACCTACAATAACCGCGCCAAGCAGGAGCTGCTGGGGGTTCCCGGCGAACTGATCGCCGACCTCGGGGCCGTGTCGGAGCCGGTGGCCCGGATGATGGCCGAGGGCGCCCTGGAAAACTCCAACGCCCACCTCGCGGTCGCCATCACCGGCGTCGCCGGCCCCGGCGGCGGCACGCGCATGAAGCCGGTGGGCACGGTGCACATCGCCACCGCGCGCACGAACCACGGCCTGATGCACAGCCAGGAGTTCTTCCAGTACGAGACCCGCGCGGAGATTCAGCTCGCCGCAGTTCAGGCTGCTCTGCAGCAGATGCGCGACCGGCTCGTCCCCTAGCCGTAGAGCTGCTTCGCGCGGTCGTCGAAGCAAGCCATCAACTTGCTGACCGCGCTCTCGAAGTTCCGCGCCAGCAGGGCTTCGAGCAGCCGGGTCTTGAAAGCGAAGTCGATATCGAACTCCACACGAACCCCGGCCGGGTCTTCGTGGAACTCCCAGCGATTGCGCAGGGTGTTGAACGGACCTGAGAGCAGGTTCACGTCAATGGTCCGCAACGCCGGATCGCGTCGCACACGGGTGGCGAACTTCTCCCGCAGGAACGAGAAGCCGACCCGGGCCTCGGCGTCCACCCAGCTGACACCCTCCGCGTCCACCCGAGCGTTCCAGGTGCGCATGGCGGTCAGCCAAGGGACGAACTGCGGATAGGACTCCACGTCGCCGACCAGGGCGTACAGCTGGTCAGGCGCATAGGGCAGCACGCGGGTCAGATGATGACGCAAAGCCCTAGAGCGCCGCGTCCTTGGCCCGGCTGTCCTTAGCCTGGCTGTCTTGGGCCAACCGCGCAGCCTTCAGCCGCGCGAAGTCCTCGCCGGCATGGTGCGACGAGCGGGTCAGCGGGCTGGCCGAGACCATCAGGAAGCCCTTGGCCCGCGCGATCTCCTCATAGGCCTTGAACTCGTCGGGGGTGACGAACCGGTCGATGGCGGCGTGCTTGCGAGTGGGCTGCAGGTACTGGCCGATGGTCAGGAAGTCGACGCCGGCCGAGCGCATGTCGTCCATCACCTGCATGACCTCTTCCTTGGTCTCGCCTAGGCCGACCATCAGGCCGGACTTGGTGAACTGGTTGGGGTCACGCTCCTTCACCCGCTCCAGGAGGCGCAGGGAATGGTAGTAGCGCGCGCCGGGCCGGATGGAGAGATAGAGCCGCGGCACAGTCTCCAGGTTGTGATTAAAGACGTCAGGCTTGGCGTCGATGATCAGCTCAGCGGCCGAGACCGGCTTGCGCAGGAAGTCCGGCGTCAGGATCTCGACGGTGGTCGCAGGCGCCGCCGCCCGTATCGCCCGGACGACTTCGGCGAAGTGCGCCGCGCCGCCGTCGGCCAGGTCGTCGCGGTCCACCGAGGTGATGACCACGTGCTTGAGCCCCATCTTGGCCACGGCGTCGGCCACCCGCGCCGGCTCCGTGGGATCAAGGGCGTCCGGCTTGCCGGTGGTGACATTGCAGAAGGCGCAGGCGCGGGTGCAGACCTCGCCCATGATCATCATGGTGGCGTGGTTCTGGGTCCAGCACTCGCCGATGTTGGGACAGG
>NZ_JAYRZM010000013.1:0-27298 GCF_041916435.1 Phenylobacterium sp.
GCGGCGTGGACACCGAGCAGTTCCACCCCAAACGGGACGACGAGCCGGATGTGTTCGCCGATCTGCCGCGGCCCATCTTCCTGTCCGTGGGCCGGGTGGCGGTGGAAAAGAACATCGAGGCCTTCCTTGGGCTGGACCTGCCGGGCTCCAAGGTGGTGGTCGGCGACGGCCCTCAGAAGGAGGAGCTGGAGGCCAAGTACCCCAACGTCCGCTTCACCGGCGCCAAGTTCGGCGATGAGCTCGCAGCCCACTTCTCCTGCGCCGACGTCTTCGTCTTCCCCTCGCTCACCGACACCTTCGGCCTGGTGATCCTGGAGGCCATGGCGGCGGGCACGCCGGTGGCGGCCTATCCGGCCCCCGGCCCCATCGACATCATCCCGAACTCCGGCGCCGGGGTGCTGGCCTCCAGCGCCACGGAGGGCCTGCGCGAGGCCTGCCTCGAGTGCCTGAAACTTGACCGGAAGCGGGTGCGCCAGTTCGCCGAAGGCTTCTCCTGGCGAGCCTGCGCCGAGGATTTCGTGCGCAACCTGCAGCCCTATCCGGAGCCGGAGAAGACCCGGTTCTGGCGCAAGTTGCGGCGGCTGGCCCGCGTGCGGCGCCGCCGGCCCGAGGCGGCTTAGGGCTTTTCCGGAATCGCGGGGCGCCTCAGCCTCGCCCTATGCGTATTCTCGCCATCTCCGGCAGCCTGCGGACCGCGTCCGGCAACAGCCGCCTGATCGAGGCGCTCCCCGCCCTGGTTCCGCCGGGCGTCGAGGTGGTGATCTGGCGCGGGCTGGACACCCTGCCCTATTTCAATCCCGACCTGGATGGTGAGACCCCGCCGACCGCCGTTGCGGAGCTCCGTCGGCAGGTGGGCCTGGCTCACGGCCTGGTGATCTGTTCGCCCGAATACGCCCACGGGGTCTCCGGCGCGATGAAGAACGCCCTGGACTGGCTGGTCTCCAGCCTGGAGTTCCCGGCCATTCCGCTGGCCCTGATCAACGCGGCGCCCCGGGCCGTCCACGCCATCGCCCACCTGAGGGAGACCCTCACCACCATGTCGGCGGCGTTCGTGGAGGCCGCCTGCGTGACCGTGCCGCTGCAGGGCCGCGACCTGTCGCCGGCGCAGATCCCGGAGGTCCCGGAGGTGGGTGGGGTGCTGGCCAGGGCCATGGCGGACTTCTGCGCGGCGCTTCCCGCCCTCCAGGCCCAGCGGCTGTTCGACAACCGGTCCTGAAACGGAAATCGCCGCGGCCCCTTTCGGGACCGCGGCGCTCTCCTCGGACGCCGACTGGGATCGGCGATCCTTTGTCTGCCTTAGGCGGCGGGACGCGCCATCGGCGGCAGCTTCTGGGCGGCCTGCTTCTGGGCGTCGTGCATGCCGGCCGGCAGCGGGATCAGGCCCCGCGACTGCAGGTAGCCGCCCCGACCCGTCGCCGCGTCGGAGACGAACTCGTTGACGAACTCCTGCAGGCCCTGGGTAACCCCGATATTGGCCTTCTTCACATAGATGAAGAGCGAGCGCGCCAGCGGGTAGGACCCGTCGGCGATGGTGTTCGGCGAGGGCTTCACGCCGTTCACCGAGGCGCCCTTGATCTTGTCCATGTTCTCTTCGAGGTAGGACCAGCCGAAGACGCCGAGCGAGCCCGGGGTCTTGGTCAGGGTGCCGACGATGGCGTTGTCGTTCTCGCCAGCGTCCACCCAGCCGTCCTTGCGGAGCGGGTCGACCAGTTCCTTGAACTTCTTCTCGTTGTCCGAACGGATCGCGTCGGCGGTCGGGAACTTCCGGGCGCCGGCCTCGATGGCCAGTTCGACGAAGGCGTCACGGGTGCCGGACGACGGCGGCGGGCCGTAGACCAGGATGCTGTTGCCCGGCAGGCCGGAGCCCACTTCGTCCCAGGTCTTGTAGGGGTTCGGGACAAACTGGCCGAAGCGCAGAACCTTGGCCGCCAGGCCCAGATAGAGCTGCTCGGTCTTGAAGGCGTAGTCCGCGCCGTCCTTGTCGGTGGCGATGACGATGCCGTCGAAGCCGATCTTGATCTGGACGATGTCCTTCACGCCCTTGGCGGCGCACTGGTCGAACTCGGACTTCTTCATCGGACGCGAGGCGTTGGCGATGTCCGGGAAGCCGTCGCCGGTGCCCGAGCAGAACAGCTTGATGCCGCCGCCGGTGCCGAGGCTTTCGATCTTCGGGGCCTTCTTGCCGGTCTTCTTGGCGTAGTTCTCAGCCACGCGGGTGGCGAAGGGGAACACGGTCGAGGAACCGGCGGCCCAGACATAGTCCCGGGCGGCCCAGGCGTCGGTCCCGACGCCCATGAGGGCGGCGGCGGCCACGCAGCCGAGCAGCGCCTTGGTTTGCTTGGTCTTCATGACAAATCTCTCCTGATCGCCCGGACTAGAAGTCCATCTGGGCGCGCATCTGGAACTGGTTGATCTTCACGTCCCGGCCGGGGCCGGGGTTGTCGATGTCGGCGCTGGTGTAGTTGGCCTGCAGACGGACGTAGGACGTCGGGTAGTAGTTGGCGCCCAGGGTCCAGCCCTTGTACTTGCCGGCGTCCTGCGACAGCGTGCGGCCGGCCGCGGTGGTCGCGGTCGAGTAGGCGTCGGTCAGGTCGGCGTAGTCGTAGCGGGCCAGCAGCTCCAGGCCGCCCAGACCACCAGCGGTGATCGGGTCGACGATCTTCGGACGACCGAACTCGCCCTTCGTGGCGTCGTAGTTGCGGCTTTCGCCGGTGGGCCAGAAGCTGACGAACGCGTAGCCGACCTTCACGTCCGGGTCGCCGCCGACGGCCACGGTGTTCAGGCGGTTGACCTTGATGTCGGCGTATTCGCCCTGGACCGAGAAGTTGTTGTGAACCCAGGCGGCTTCGACACCGTAGGTGACGTCGGTGTCGCCGATGCCGCCGGTCGAGTAGTAGCGGCCCGAGTCGCCGTAGCCGGTGCTCGGACGACCGGCGTAGCTGAAAGCGCTCTCGTCGCCGTGGTTGCGGTAGCGGGCGAAGCCGCCGAGGTGAACCTTGTCCACGTCGGTCAGGATCGGCGCGTAGGAGCCGCGAACCGTGTAGCCGATCCGCTCCTTGGAGCCCGGATTGGCGGCGGTGGTGTTGTTCACGTCGCCGGAGTTCAGGGAGTTGCCCTGCACGGCGCCCGTCAGGGTCCAGTTGAGGCCGTTCACCTTGGCGACCACGGAGGCCAGGTAGCTGTCCGGACCCATGTCGCCGTACGGACCGCGGTCCATGAAGCTGAGGAAGCGGGTGGAGGTCAGGTTCTCAAGGCCGGCGGCCTTGATGTTGCCGACCATGATCGAGGTCCACTCGTTCGGCTTGAACTCGATGACCACGTCATCCCAGGACCAGGCCCCGCCGTTCACGGCGCCGCCTTCGGCCTTGTAGGCGATGTAGTTGTTCAGCTTGCCCTCGACGCCCAGGAACGCCTGGCGGCCGCGGATGTTGGAGGTCTGGTAGTCGGCCAGCGGCGCGACCCGGTCCACGTCCTGGAACACGTAGTCGATCAGCAGGCGGCCGCGGACCTTGAACTGCACGTCGTCGTTGGTCCATTGCGGCGCGCCCTTCCAGGCGACCGTGGTGTCCTGGGCGCTGGCGGCCGTGGCCGCCAGAGCGGACACGCAAAGCGCCGCCCCGGCGCAAAGCGCGGTCTTGATCTTCATTTGTCAGGATCCTTGTTGGCTGTCCCCGTGAGCCTCTTCAGGCTTAGGCGCGGCTTAGCGACGTCCTGTGACGGTCCGGACAAACATCCATGACAGTGGGTTTGCGGTTATGTGACAGTTTTTCC
Source organism: Phenylobacterium sp. (assembly GCF_041916435.1). Classification (GTDB taxonomy): domain Bacteria; phylum Pseudomonadota; class Alphaproteobacteria; order Caulobacterales; family Caulobacteraceae; genus Phenylobacterium. The sequence goes on from NZ_JAYRZM010000013.1 coordinate 3,772, forward strand.
GCACAAGGAGCGACGGCCGGCCGCGAGCAGCGCACAAGCCGCGGATTCATCTCGACAAATCGTGATTTTGGCCCGCGGTGCCGAGAGCGTGGCGCCGCGGTCACACACGGCCCTCAGAGCAGGCGGGCGCGGATCGTCTGGCTGAGCAGGTCGATCAGGGTCACGGCCACGACGATGACGATCGCGATGGCGGACACCTGGGCGTAGGCGAAGGAGTTCAGGCTCTCGAACAGGGTCTGACCGATGCCGCCGGCGCCGATCAGGCCCAGCACGGTGGCCGAGCGGGAGTTCGATTCGAAACGGTAGAGCGCATAGGAGCTCCAAAGCGGCGCGACCTGGGGAATGACGCCCCAGACCACTTCCTGCAACGGGGTGGCGCCGGTGGCCCGTACGCCTTCCACCGGGCCGCGGTCGATGGATTCGACAGCCTCGGAGAACAGCTTGGCCAGCACGCCGCCCGTGTTGAGCGCGAGCGCCATGACGCCGGCGAACGGACCCAGGCCCACGGCGACGATGAACAGCATGCCGATCACCAGGTCCGGGACCGAGCGCAGCAGGTTCATCAGCAGGCGCATGGGCTGCTGCAGCCAGGCCGGCGAGACGTTTCGGGCGCAGGCGAGGCCGAACGGAATCGCCAGGATCACCGCCAGGACGGTGCCCCACAGGGCGATCTGCACCGTCAGCCACATCTGGGAGACATAGAGCTTCCAAAGACCGAAGTCGGGCTTGATCAGCTCCTGGCCGAACTGACGCATGTTCTCCGAGTTGGTGAACAGCATCGGCAGCCGGCGCATCTCCACCGGACCGAAGGCCACGACCAGCATCGCGATGACGCCACCCCAGACCAGGAAGTCAGGAGCGCGCTGCACGAGGCTGCGGCTGGGCGGCGGCGGGACCGCCTGCGAGGAGGTCTGGGAGCTCATCAGGCGTCCGGATTTGTAGCGCGATGCTGGGCGGCCTTGGCCTGGATCTCGGCCAGGGCCTTCTCGGCGGCGGCGATCTTGGCGGCGTCGCCGGAGCGGCGCGCGTCAACCAGGGCCTCGGCGGCCTCCATCTCGCGCACGGGATCGAGATAGCTGTCGTCGGCGGGGCGGAAACCGCCATAGGCGAGGCCCTTCAGGACCTCACGCTGCTTGTCGGCCTTGGGGCCCGTGCCGGTCCCATAGGTCAGGAAGAACTGGCGCATCTTCTCGCGGATGGCCGGGTCGAGGTCCTTGCGGGCGACGATGGAGCTTTCCGGCAGGGGCGGCGAGGACCAGATCACCTCGACCTTCTCGGCGATCTGCGGGTTGTCGCGCTTGGCGAACACCAGCCCCACGGAGTTGTTGGTGGCCACGTCGAGCACGCCGTTGGCCACGGCGAAGACATTGGCCTGGTGGCTGCCCGAGCGCACGGTCTTGAAGCACTTGGCCGGCTCGATATTGCGCGGAGTGAACAGGTAGGCCTTGGGGGCCAGTGTGCCCGAGGTCGACTTGGCGTCGCCCATGCCGAAGTTCAGCGACTTGTCGCACTTCAGCACCTTGTCGAGGGTGATGCCGGCGCCCTTGCGGGCGATCAGCACGGATTCATAGGAGTCCACGCCGCCCGAATCGACCACGCGGCCGAGGATCTCGCCGTTGGCGCGCTCGGTGGCCTCAAGGGCCGGCACCGCCGAGAACCAGCCCACCTGGACCTGGTTGAAGCGCATGGCTTCGATCAGGGAGGTATAGTTCGAGGCGAAGAACGGCTTCACCGGCACGCCGATATAGGCGCTCATATCGTCGATCAGCGGCTGCCACAGGGGGCCCATGGACTGCTGATTCTCGGCCGACAGGATGGAGAAGGTGAGCTCCTTCGGCGTCGCCGATTTCGGCGCCTCCGACTTGCCGCATCCGGAGAGGGCGAGGGCCGCGGCGACGCCGAGACCGGTGATCAGGCTGCGACGGATCATTCGGGGGCTCCTTCCCAGAAGACGTCTTCAAATTCGGGACCGTAGATGTCGATAAGGCGCGCACGGTCCAGGCCGCTGGCCGGGCCGTCATAGACGAGCTTGCCCGCCTTCAGCGCGACGACCCGCTTGCAGTAGCGGGTGGCGTAGTCGACCTGGTGCAGGGTGACGACCACGGTCAGGCCGTCGCTGGCGTTCAGGTCGGCGAGCAGTTCCATCACCTTGCGCGCGGAGACGGGGTCGAGGGAGGCCACCGGTTCGTCGGCCAGGATGACCTTGGCCTTCTGGACCAGGGCGCGGGCGATGGCGCCGCGCTGCTGCTGGCCGCCGGAGAGCGTATTGGCCCGCTGGCCGGCGTAATCGGCGACGCCCACGCGCGCCAGGGCCGCCATGGCGGCTTGCTTGGTCTCCTTCGGCCACAGGCCGAACAGGCCGCGGATCACCGGGATCCGGCCGAGCGAGCCCAGGGCGACATTGCTGAACAGCGTCAGACGGCCGACCAGATTGAACTGCTGGAAGATGAAGCCGATGCGGATGCGGACCTCGCGCACCTTCTTCGACACCTTGCCGGCGGTCTGCACCGGCTGGCCGAAGGCCTCGATCACACCGGGCCCGGCGTCGATGGTCTGCAGGCCCGTGATCGAGCGCAGCAGCGTCGACTTGCCCGACCCGGAGGGGCCGATGAGGGCGATCATCTCGCCGCGGGAAATATTGAGGGAAACCCCGTCGAGCGCCTTGCGGGCGCCGAAGCTCTTGGAGGCGTTCCGCACGGTCAGAACGGCGGCGTCAGACATGGATGGCGAGGGTTCCTCGGGATCGTCGCGCGACAGGCCAAGCGCGCTTGATCGCGCAGCCCTGCGACGGCTTCATGACACGGAGGCCCGCCCGCGGTCCAGCGTCCGTTAACGCGCGGACCTGTCACACGCCCTAGGGTCTTTACATCGCCACAAATAACACCTATCTCGCGCGCTCCGGCGGACCCGATGTCCTCAAAAGCGCTGCTAACGCCGGCTAGGTTCAACAATCCGTTGGGGGTTGCGTGAGGTGCAAAGGTGCCATACGCCCCTGGACCTGGTCCGCATGCGGGCGCCCGAACGACCTGTCGCCATTGCGCGACCGGACGCGGTGGCCGTAGCGGCGCGCTGGTTCCAGGACAATTTCAAAGGCGACGTCTTCTACGCTGTTAAGGCGAACCCTTCGCCGTGGGTCATCGAGACCCTGGCCGCGAATGGGGTGACGTCCTTCGATGTGGCTTCGATCCGCGAGATCGAGCTGGTCGCGCAGCACGCGCCCGGGTCCCGCATGGCCTTCATGCACCCGGTCAAGAGCCGCGCCGCCATCTCGTCCGCCTATTTCGACCACGGAATCCGGACCTTCTCGTTGGATTGCCACGAGGAGCTGGAGAAGATTCTCGACGCCACGGGCGGCGCCAAGGACCTGAACCTGATGGTTCGCCTGGCCGTCGCCGCCGACGGCGCGGCCTATTCCCTGGCCGGCAAGTTCGGGATCGATCCGCTGCAGGCGCCCAGCCTGCTGCTGGCCGCGCGCCGCGCGACCCAGGAGCTGATGGGCGTGGCCTTCCACGTGGGCAGCCAGTGCATGCGTCCCACCGCCTACCAGGCGGCCATGACCCAGGCCTCGCGCGCCCTGGTCCGCGCCGGCGTCTTCGCCGATGTGGTCGACGTGGGCGGCGGCTTCCCGTCGGTCTATCCCGGCATGACCCCGCCGGCCCTCGTTGACTACATGGACTCCATCGAGCGCGGCTTCGCCGAGATGATGGTCCACGAGACCACGGAGCTGTGGTGCGAACCCGGCCGGGCCCTGGTGGCGGAAGCCTCCTCGGTGCTGGCCAAGGTCGAGCTGCGCAAGGGCGACGCCCTCTATCTGAACGACGGCTCCTACGGGACCATGTTCGATGCGGCCCACGCCAAGTGGCCGTTCCCGGTGAAGCTGATGCGCCGCCAGGACGAGGACGCCATCGAGGTCGAAGGGCCGCTGAAGCCCTTCCGCTTCTACGGACCGACCTGCGATTCCATCGACCACATGCCCGGCCCGTTCTGGCTGCCCGAGGACGTCCGCGAGGGCGACTATATCGAGATCGGCATGCTGGGCGCCTATGGCGTGGCGATGAGCACGGGCTTCAACGGCTTCGGCGAGGTCGAAAGCATCGCGGTCGAGGACGCGCCCATGGCGTCCATGTACGGCCTGGCCCGGCGCTCCATCGCCAAGCCGCGCGCCGAGACCCAGAACGTCGTGAAGCTGTCGCGGGCCCGGGGCAAGAAGCGCCGCAAGAGGTAGTCCGCAAGGCGAAACAGCTCAGGCGCGGCCGGTCGCTCCGTCCCGGTCGCGCCTTTCTATTTGGACGGGCGCTCAAACTCTTCGAGGACCCTAGAGAATGACCGCTGACGTCGCGAATTCGAACCGCAAGGCCCAACTGCTCTCTACCACCGTCGAGCATGTGGCCATCGACCAGTACGACGCCCGGCCGGTGATCGACGCCATGCGTCAGATGAGCTTCACCAGCCGCGACACCGCCCGCGCCGCCGACATCCTGTCCCTGTCGCTGGAAGACGCCGGCTGCTCGACCTGGCTCATCCTGGCCGGCTCCACCAGCGCCGGCGGCTGCATGCACATCTACCGCGACATGGTGAAGTACGGCCTGACCGACGTGGTCGTGGCCACCGGCGCCTCCATCGTCGACATGGATTTCTTCGAAGCCCTCGGCTTCAAGCACTATCAGTCGGAAGCCCAGAACCCGGTCGACGATCGTGAGCTGCGGGCGATGTACATCGACCGCATCTACGACACCTATATCGACGAGGAAGAGCTGCAGGCCTGCGACGAGACCATCTTCCAGCTCTGCAACGCGCTGGAGCCGCGCCCCTATTCCAGCCGTGAATTCATCCACGAAATGGGCAAGTGGCTGGCCGCCGGCAACGCCAAGAAGCCCGACAGCCTGATCGAGACCGCCTACAAGGAAGGCGTGCCGATCTTCTGCCCGGCCTTCGTGGACTCGTCCGCCGGCTTCGGCCTGGTCAAGCACCAGGTCGAGCGCATGAAGGAGGGCAAGCCCTACCTGACCATCGACGCCGTGGCCGACTTCCGCGAACTGACCGACATCAAGATCGCGGCGGGCACCACCGGCCTGTTCATGGTGGGCGGCGGCGTGCCGAAGAACTTTGCCCAGGACACCGTGGTCTGCGCCGAAATCCTCGGCCACGAGGTCGACATGCACAAGTACGCCGTCCAGATCACCGTCGCCGACGTGCGCGACGGCGCCTGCTCGTCCTCGACGCTCAAGGAGGCCTGCTCCTGGGGCAAGGTCGATGTGACCTGGGAGCAGATGGTGTTCGCCGAAGCCACCACCGTGGTGCCGCTGATCGCCTCGGACGCCTGGCACCGCGGCTCGTGGAAGACCCGCGAGCGCCGCCGCTGGGCCAAGCTGTTCGTGAAGGCCTGAACCGCACGACGGACCTGATCGAGGGCCCCTCTCCGGAGGGGCCCTTTTTCGTTGGGCCTCAGGACAGGCGGCGGTCCTCGGACCTTCCGTCGCCGCTGACGGCCCCGATGATCCCGCCCACGGTCAGCATCAGCAGGGCCGGGTTCAGCCGCAGGCGCCCCGGCAGGAACACCGCGATCCCCATCAGGAATAGGATCAGGGGCGACAGCAGGATCAGGATCGAGGTGGCGATCGGCGCGGCGATGCGGATCGGACGCCGGGACCTGGCCACCACCCGCCAGCGCAGGCGTTCCGCCCGCTCGCCCATGGCCGCGAACCGGCCGAGCGTCCCGCGGCGAGGGGCGGCCGGCGCCGTCTCGGCGCGCAGGACAGGGGGCTGGGGCGTCTCGTCGTTCACGGGGCCTCCGATGGCGCCAGTCTAGACCCAAACGCGGCCGAAACGCAGCCCGATCCGGGTCCTGAGCGCCCTGGCCTCGCCCGGCCCGGGCGGGCATCATGCCGCCAACACTATGGCGAGATGATTTGGGGGGACCGACATGGACAGGAAACACGCGACCGCGGGCGCGATCATCGCCCTGAGCCTGGCGGCCATCGCCGGGGGCGCGGCCATCGCCCAGGCGCCTCAGGCCCCCAAGCCGGCGTCCGGCGGCTATCTCGGCGCCTCGGCCCCCGACACCTATCGCATCCTGCCCCAGGCCCCGGTCGCCGGCACGATCCGCTATGAGGCCGACCGCAAGGCCTTCCTCGCCACTCGCAATCTGAAGGACACCCCGCGCTGGGCCCTGGCCATCGAGGACGTCAACCAGTTCACCATGCCCAAGCACATGGCCTGCGCCCTTGGGGTCGAACTGACCGCCCAGAACGCGCCCAAGACCTTGGCCATCCTGTCCAAGATGGCGCCTGACGTCGGCTACGCCACCAACCACCCCAAGGACATCTACGGCCGCAAGCGCCCCTACCTGATCGACGAAGGTCCGATCTGCGTCGACAAGAGCGAGGCCCTGGCCGCCAGCCCCGACTATCCGTCGGGCCACGCCACCTGGGGCTGGACCGTGGCCCTGGTGCTGGCCGAGCTGGCGCCGGACCGGGCCACCGAGATCCTCATCCGCGGCCGAGCCTTCGGCGAGAGCCGCATGGTGTGCGGCGTCCACAATATGAGCGCCGTCGAAGCCGCCCGCACCAACGCCTCGGCCCTGGTCGCCGGCCTGCATGGCTCGGCCCAGTTCCGCGCCGATATGGACGCGGCCCGCGAGGAGGTCGCCAAGGCGCGCGCCGCCGGCCCCGCCCCGGATCCGGCCGCCTGCGCCAAGGAAGTCGAGCTCACCAAGTCGGCCCCCTACAACTGACGCCGCTCACTCCCCGGGGGCGACGCCCTTGCGCAGGGCCGCGTCGCCGGCGCTGAAAGCCTCCTCGACAAGCCACAAGCGCAGCAGGTGGCGTCTGCGCTCCGGCTCGGGCCAGTCCTCGTATTCGGTGCGCTTGTGCAGGACGGCGGCGTTCTTCAGGAACTGCATGTCGCCGGGCTGGAAGCTCATGTCCAGGTAAAGGGCCGGGTCATTGGCCGTGGTCTCGATGAAGGCCAAGGCCTCCTGCTGGGCCCCCGTCAGGCGCGGAGTCTCGGCGTGCTGCTGGCTCTCGCGGATGTACCAGGCGATGAAGAAGGTCCTCAGGCGATCGCCGTCCCAGCGGCAGATCGGCAGGTCGAACCAGGGCCGCTGGCCGGGCTTGTGCTGGCCCTGAGTGTCGAAGGGAAAGGGTTCGAACAGCACCGGGATCAGGTCCGACCGCTCGGCCAGCATGCGGTTGAAGATGGCCGGCGAGCTGACGATGCGGCTGACCCCGCCGGACTTCGCCGACTTCAGGCAGAACAGGCCGATGATGTCGGCGCCGTCGGTATGGAAGTCCTGCTCGGCCCGGGTCTTGTAGAGCCGCACGCCATAGGCGGCCGGGTCGGCGCCGGTGTCGCGGATGTGGCCGATGAGGTCGCCGTCGGTGTTCTGGGAGATGGCCCGCCCCAGATGCAGGCCCAGACCCCAATAGACCTCGGCCAGGGTGGTCTCGTCGTGGGCCTCGACCGGAAAGCCGCGCAGCAGGACGAAGCCCCGGCCGCGATCCAGCTCGGCCAGCCAGCCGGCGATCCTCGCCGCCAGGCCCGGAAGGGGGAAATCGGCCCGCGTCCAGTCCCGCATGGGCTTGCCGGTCGACAGGGCGCTCCGGCGCGCGGCCAGCAGCTCATCGGTCTCGGCCGGGCTCAGCGGCTGCAGCCAACCGCCTTCGGCGGCCATGGCGGGGCCGGTCCAGGCGTCGGGGGTGAGGATCGGGCCGTCCGGCAGGGGATGGGACATGAGCGGGCCTTCTAGGACAGGGCGGACGGCGGCTCCTGAAAGGATGGGCGCCGCCGTCCAGGGGCGCAATGCGGATCAGCCGCAGCAGGCCGTGGCCGGCGCCGGAGCCGGCGCTTCGGCCAGGTCCTCGCCGTACGTCACCGCCTCGCCGAAGGTGTAGAAGGTCTCCCAGCGCAGGCCCGCCGGGTCGCTGACCCAGCTCTTGTCCGACTTGGCGTAGCAGCAGGTCGTGGCCTCCTGGTCGAAGGTCTCGGCGCCGGCCGCCTTCAGCCGGCCGGCCAGCTCGGCGAGCTCGGCGGGACTGTCCACCTGGACCCCCACATGCTCGAGGCCGGCCGCCCGGTCGCGCTGGGAGATGGCGAAGTTCACGCGCGGGTCGTCGATCAGCCACTTGGCGTAGTCGGCCTTGGTCACCGTGGGGCCGACGCCGAACAGGGTGGAATAGAAAGCGATCGACTGGTCGAGGTCGGGGACGCTCACATGCAGGTGGAGACGCTTCATGGGGAACTCCTGGGCTTGAGATGAGATTCAATATTTCCAGAATTCTCGAATTGTTAAGCGCGCGAAGCTTGGCGGGGTTCCGGCGGCGGAAAATCACAGGGGGGCAGGAGTGGGCGGCGCTAGGCTGAGCGCTCGCGCACCCAAGGTCTCACGGGATCGACGGAACGCGTAGCGGAATCGCCCCACTGTCTTTGACGTCAACATGGACGAAGGGTGTGGCGGAGAGCGGCAAGCTCCGATTTCTCCCCCTCTTCAATTATTTAGCAGATTCCAGCCCGTCCAGGGTCTGCGCGATGACCGTCCGGGCCGCGCGGGCGGCCTCCGCCAGATCGAAGCCGAAATAGGTGCGGTAGTACCACCAGGTCGAGGCGATCACGTGGTAGTGGATGTTGGCCGCCGCGATCCGGCGATCGGCCGCCGACCGCGCCGGCGCCAGGGCGTCCACGATTCCCTGGATCGCCGTGAGCCGCCCCGCCGCGTCGGTGCTGCGCACCCGCTCATAGAGCTCGGAATGTAGGGCTGCGCGGGTCAGGTCGGCCTTGGCCTCGAAGGCGGCGTAGACCGCGGCGGGGTAGGCCAGAAGGCTGTCGCGGTCGGTCGGCAGGGGCGGAAAGTCCATGCGCCGGGCGTATTCGGCCGCAGCCCCGTTCAGCAGATCCTCCCGCGCCGCATAGTAGCGGAACACCGTCCGCTCCGAGATCCCCGCCCGCCGGGCCACGCCGCGTACGGTGAGGGGTTCAGACGGCGCCGCCGCCAGTTCGTCCAGGGCCGCCTCCAGGATCACCTTCTGGGTCAGGTCCGCATGCCGAGAGGCCAGGCTCGCGGGCGGATTTGACATACTGTCTGACATTGAGATATTCACCGTGACATTCATTCAGAGCATATGACTCTGACCACCTGACCGCAAGGAGGAGACCCCCATGGGCGAGCCCCTGATCGTGAAGTCCGGCGAGGGCGAGACCCTGGATGTGCTGGGCGTGACCATCCGCTTCCTGAACCGGGCCGAGGACACGGCCAAGGCCTGGTCGCTGATGGAGAACATCATCCCCGAAGGCGCCGGCCCGCCGCCGCACTTCCATCCCTGGGGCGAGGCCTACTACCTGATCTCCGGCGAGGTGGAGTTCCAGGTGGGCGATGAGACCCTGCGCGTCTCCGGCGGCGACTTCGTCTATGCGCCCGCCAACACGGTGCACGCCTTCCATGGGGTGTCGAAGGCGCCGGCGCGCATGCTGATCTTCGATGCGCCCGCCCACGCCGAGGGCTTCTTCAAGGAGATCGACCGCGAGGTGCGCAAGATGCCCGACGACCTGGCCAAGATGCCGGCTATCGGCGACCGGCACCAGGTGACCTTCCTGCCGCCCCCGGCCTGAGGGCCGTCCGCGCCTCCGGTGATCCGCCAGGTCACCGGATCGGGGCCGCGCGCCCTGACGCGGACCTCCAGCGCCGCTATGCTCGGCCCCAGACGCGCCGGGAGGAAGACGCCATGAGCCTTGCAGACCTGACGGAAGCGGCCCGCGCCGCCTACATCTTCACCCTGCCGCTCATGGAAGTGGCCTCGCCCCGGACGCAGGGCTTCTCCGGCGGCGCCCCCACCAACCAGCTGGCCCACACCCGCGACATCGTCGACCACACGGCGCGCGGGATCACCACGCCCAACAACGACACCCTCTATTCCTCGGCCCACCTGGACCTGGCCCAGGGGCCCGTGCGCCTGACCCTGCCGCCCACTGGGGAGCGCTACATCTCGCTGGCGCTGATGGACGCCTACACCAACAACTTCATGATCCTGGGGACCCGGACCACCGGCGGGGGCGGCGGGACCTGGACCCTGATCGGTCCGGATGCTCCTCGGCCCGCGGGCGAGCGGGTGATCCGGGCTCCCACCCGTCACGTCTGGGCCCTGTACCGCATCCTGGTGGATGGCGAGCACGACCTGGCGGCTGCGCGGGCGGTGCAGGACGGCCTGGGGCTGGAGGCTGGCCCTGGCGAGGGGCCGGGCCCCGTGGCCCTGCGGGACGCCGGCTGGGCCGACTATCTGAGGAGCGCCATTCGACTGATGGGCATGAACCGGCCCTTCGCAGACGACGAGGCCATGCTGGCGCGCATGGCCCCGCTGCATCTCGAGGCCTTCGATCCGGGGCGCTTCTCCCCGCAGGAGGTCGAGGCCATCGAGGCCGGATTCGCCCTGGCCCGCAGCCAGTCCCTGCGCAGCGGCCTGAAGGGCCCGACCTTCATCGACGGCTGGAGCTATCCCTATGGCCGCCTTGGAAACTTCGGCCAGGAGTACGGCTATCGCGCCACCATCGCCCTCGGCGGCCTGGCGGCTCTGCCGCCCGAGGAAGCCATGTACATGCGCGCCCGGGGCAACATGCCCAGGGCCCTGTTCGACGGCTCGCGGGCCTATCGCCTGCGCTTCGCCGCCGACCGACTGTTGCCGGTGGACTCGTTCTGGTCGCTGTCGCTGTACGAGGCCACCGCGGATGGCCAGTTCTTCTTCGCCGACAACCCGATCCGCCGCTACTCCATCGGCGACCGCACCCCCGGCCTGACGCACAATGAGGACGGTTCGCTGGACATCTGGATCGGCCACGCTGATCCGGGCCCCGACCGCCGCGCCAACTGGCTGCCGGCGCCGGACCAGCCCTTCGCCCTGTTCCTGCGCGCCTACCTGCCCAAGCCGGAACTGCTGCACGGCGCATACCGGCTGGCGCCCGTGGAGGAGATCTAGATGCTGACCGGAAGCTGTCTGTGCGGCGCCGTCGCCTATGAGGCCGAGGCCGACCTCAGCGGGATCATCCACTGCCATTGCGAGACCTGCCGCAAGGCCCACGGCGCGGCCTTCTCCAGCATCGGGGCCGTGCCGAAGGCGGCCTTCCGCTGGACGCGGGGCAAGGCGCTGCTGAGCGCCTATGACTCCTCGCCCGGCAAGACCCGGCGGTTCTGTTCCCGCTGCGGCTCGCAGCTCACGGCCGAGCGAGCGGAGTCCGATCAGGTGATGCTGCGCCTGGGCTGCCTGGACACGCCGGTGAAGGTCGAGCGCCAGTGGCACATCTGGCGCTCGGACGGCGCCAGCTGGTACGACCCCGAGGAGGCTCATCCCCTGCTGCCGGAGGGGATGAAGCGGGAGTGAAGCCCCATCCCTTGCGTCATCCCGCGAAGGCGAGAATCCAAGCTGGGTCTGCCGATGGCCCTGCGTGGCTGGCTGTCCCCAGGAAGATTGAACCACGAACGACACGAAAAACACGAACGGGTTTGCGCCGATCCTGGTCTCGATCAGGGCTCGCCCTCAACCATGAGCAGGCGGCTGATGGTGGAGCGGTGGCGCCGGGCGAACAGGTCCTGGGCCTCGGGGTCCGTGAGGAAGGCCCGCGCGTGATCCTGTGAGGGGAACTCCAGGATCACCAGCCGGTTCGGCGACCAGTCGCCCTCCAGCACCACCGGATCTGCGCCCTTAGAGGCGTAGCGGCCGCCGTGTTTGGCGATGAAGGCCGGGATGGCGTCGACATAGGGCAGGAAGTCCCGCAGGTCGTTCACCGTCAGATCGAGGACCAGATAGGCGGTCATGGGCGGCTCCGTTGCGGGGTGAGCTTGCCGGGACGTGGCGCCGGGCGCCAGTTCCCCTCACCGCTCATCCCCGCGAAGGCGGGGATCCATGCTGAGGTTGGTTCGCGCCACAGACCGTCGAATTCCGAGAGGGCGTTGGGTTCCATCTCGCCGACGGCGGCCAAGTGACCCGCGCCGCCTAGATTCCCGCCTTCGCGGGAATGAGCGGCTGGGGGCTAAACCCCCGCGTACCACTCATAGCCCCGGTCCTCCCAGAAGCCGCCCTTCCCGCCGGCGATGTGGGTGAAGTCGGCGACGGCTTCGATGCGGGCGAGGTACTTGGCGTGCTTGTAGCCGAGCTGGCGCTCGACGCGCAGGCGCAAGGGCGCCCCGTGGGCGACCGGCAGGGCCGCGCCGTTCATGGCGTAGGCGAGGATGGTCTGGGGGTGGTGGGCGTCGACGAGGTCGAGGCTTTCGTAATAGCGGCCCAGTTCGCCGGCGCTTTCGTCCAGGCTGTCGAAGCAGTGGAAGACCAGGAAGCGGGCCTCGGGCTTCAGGCCGGCGCGGTCGAGCAGGGGCGAGAGGCGCGCGCCCGTCCACTGGCCGATGCTGGACCAGCCCTCGACGCAGTCGTGGCGGGTGATCTGGGTGCGGGCGGGCGCCGCGCGCAGGTCGGCGAGGCTCAAGGCCAGAGGCCGCTCCACCAGGCCGTCGATGATGAGGCGGTAGTCCGCAAAACCCTTGGCGAGATGGGCGCGGTAGGCGGGATCGCGCGGGCTGATGGAGCCGTTGGCGCGGAAGTCGCGGGAGATGTCGGCGGGGGTGAATTCCTTGGCCAGCGCCATGCGGGCCTGCAGGCTGCGCTGGGTCCGGTAGGTCAGGCCCTCGGCCTTGGCGATGACGCCGGTGACCTTGCGGTTGGCGTTCAGCCTGTCGACCACCCGGTCGCAGGCGGCGGTGGCGAGGGCCAGGCCCGAGGCGGCCAAGCCCTGGAGCCAGGTGCGGCGCGGAAGGCTCATGGCTGGGCTCCCTTGCGGCCGCGGATCGCGACGGCGGCGACCATGGCCAGGTGGACGAGGACGAAGGCGACCACCAGGCTCGCGCAGATGAAATGGATGGACCGGGCCGACTGGCGGCCGCCGAACAGCTCCACGAGCCAGGGCCAGGCGGCGTTCATGCCCGGCGACATGGTCAGGCCGGTGGCGACCATCAGCGGCAGGACGGCCAGGACCATGCCCAGATAGGACAGCTTCTGCAGGGTGTTGAGGCCGGGGGCGAAGCGGAGGCGGGCGTGATCGGCGATCTCGCGGGCCAGGTGGCCGGGGGTGAGTTCATCGCGGGCGGGGAAGAAGCGGCGCCCGCGGCCGGTGGCGGCGTTGGCGGTGAGGTAAACCGCGCCGTTCAGCACCAGCACCCAGGCGAAGAAGAAGTGCCAGCGCCGGCCGCTGGCCAGGTCGCGATAGCTGGGCAGGGTCGCCCAGGCCGGGAAGCCGCGCGGCTCGCCCGCCGCGCCGGAGACCCCGAACAGGCCGGTGGTGTCGAGCCGGACGGATCCGATCTGGGTGACGCCATAGGCGCGGTCGGCGGCCTCGATCATGCCCATCTGCAGCCAGGGCGTATCAAAGGTCGACTTCTGGCCCCAGTAGAGGGCCGGGTGGGCATTGAACACCTGCAGGCCGCTCATCACCAGGACCAGGATGGCGAGCGCGTTCACCGCATGGGTCAGGCGCACCAGAAGCGGCTTGTCGCCGGGCGATCGCATGCGGGCTCCCTCTCTCCATTCGACAGTTCGCGGCAGGGGTACGGTCGGTTACACAGCCTAGATGAAAATCGGGGGATGGGCGTGAGCGAAGGCGTGGAAGTCTGGAGCGGCGGGGTCAATACCTGGGAATGCGACGAGATGGGCCATCTCAATGTCCGCTTCTGGGTGGCCAAGGCGTTTGAGGGCCTGGGCGGCCTGGCGCGGCTGATGGGCATGCCGCGGGCCTTCAGCGCCGAGGCCGAGGCGACCCTGGTGGTCCGCGAGAGCCACATGCGGTTCCTGAAGGAGGCGCATGCCGGCGCGGCCCTGACCATGACCGGCGGGGTCGTGGAGATGGGCGAGACCGACGCCCGGGTGCTGCTGGTCATCCGCCATCCGAACGGGGCCCCGGCGGCGACCTTCCAGATGGTGGTGGCGCACGCGACGGCCCGCGACCTGCGCCCCTTTCCCTGGCCCGCGCGGGTGCGGGCGGCCGCGGAGGCGCTGAGGATCGAGGTTCCCCCCTTCGCGGCGGCGCGCAGCATCGACCTGTCGCCGGTGGCGGCGCCGACCGCAAGCTGGCCCCGGGCCGAAGAGCTGGGCCTGACGCGCATCGGCATGGGCATGATCCAGCCGCACGAGTGCGACGTGTTCGGCCGCCTGCGCGGCGAGATGTTCATCGGCCGGGTCTCGGACGGGGTGGCCCGGCTGTTCGGCGAGAAGCGCCCCGGGCCGGCGCCGGTCGAGGGCCAGCCGGAGCCGCGGATCGGCGGGGCGGTGCTGGAATACCGCGTTCTGCACCTGGGATGGCCCAGGCCCGGCGACCATGTCGAGCTGCGCTCGGGCTTCGGCGGGGCCGAGACGCGGACCCGGCGGGTCTATCACTGGATGGTGGATCCGGCCAGCGGCCAGCCCTGGGCCAGCGCCGAGGCCGTGGTGATCAGCTTCGATCTGGACGCCCGCAAGGTGGTGGACATCACGCCAGAGGCCCTGGCCGCCTATCAGGCCCAGGCGATCCCGGGGATCGGGCTGTAGGCTCAGATGTGATCACGGCGACGTGAGTTCTGGGGTTGCCGCTGTCACAAACCGGGCCATAGTCGCGCGAGCGCCGGGCCCGCGGGTCGGGGCCGACGCCGCATGTTCACAAGGCAGGAAACCTTCCACATGACCTACCTCCGCACCATCCTGGCCGCCGGCGCCGCCGTCGCCGCCCTGTCCACCGCCGCCTGCAGCAAGCCCGCCGAGAAGGCCGACGCGGCCGCCGCCGAAGCCACCACCGAGGCCACCACCGCCGCGGCCGCCGCCGACACCGCCAGCGATGCGGCCGCCACCGCCGCCGACGCCGCCGCCGACGCCGCCAATGCGGCGGGCGACGCCGCGGCCGCCGCTCCGGCCCAGAGCGACGCCATGTCGGCCGCCATGGCGCCGGCGCCGGCCGAGGCGCCGAAGCACTAAGCGTCTGACGCGATTTCGCGTATGGAGGGCCGCCCGCTGGGGCGGCCCTTTTCATTTCGCCATGACCGATACGCCCATTCTCGACTGGACCGACGACGGCCATCCCCGCAGCCGCGTGTTCGGCGATATCTATTTCTCGCCCGAGGACGGCCTGGGCGAGAGCCGGGCGGTGTTTCTGGACGGCTGCGGGCTGCCAGCCGCCTGGGCGGGACGGCGACAATATGTGGTGGGCGAGCTGGGCTTCGGGGCCGGGCTGAACATCCTGGCCCTCATGGACCTCTGGCGCCGGGAAGGTCCGCCGGATGGACGGCTGTCGGTGTTCTCCATCGAGGCCTATCCGGTCGAGGCGGCCGACATGCTGCGCGCCGTGGCCCGCTGGCCTGAAATCGCCGACCTGGCCCAGATGTTGGCGCAGCGCTGGCCCGGACGGGCGCGCGGCTTCCACCGGGTGGAGTTTCCCGAGCTGAGGGTGGTGCTCGATCTGGCGGTGATGCCGGTGGAGGCGGCGCTGGAGGCCTGGGGCGGACGCGCCGACGCCTGGTTCCTGGACGGCTTCTCGCCGGCCCTGAACCCGCAGATGTGGTCGCCGGAGGTGATGGCCAAGGTGGCCGCCCGCTCGGCGCCCGGGGCGCGGGCGGCGACCTTCACCGTGGCCGGCGCCGTGCGGCGCGGCCTGCAGGTGGCCGGCTTCGAGGTGGAGAAGCGGCCCGGGTTCGGGCGCAAGCGCGAACGCCTGGCGGCCTGGCTGCCGGGGGTTCCGGCGGACGCGCCAAAGCCGAGCGTGGCGGTGGTGGGCGCAGGCATAGCCGGGGCCTCTGCCCTGCGCGCCCTGGCGGCCCTGGGAGTCGAGGCGGTGCTCATCGAGGCCGACGCCCCAGGGGCGGGCGGCTCAGGCAATCCGGCCGGGCTGGTGACACCCAGGCTGGACGCGGGGCTGGGCCCGGTCGCCGAGCTTGGGGCGCGGACCCTGGCTCGGGCGCGGGCGCTCTACGAAACGGTTCCAGGCGCGGTGATCGCCCGCGGCGTGCGCCAGCTGGCCGTCGATGACCGGGACGCGGTCCGCTTTGAGAAGATCGCGGCCAGCGACCTGTTCGAGCCCGGGGAGATGACCGCGGGCGACGGACTGGAGATGTCGGGCGCGCGGGTGGTCTCGCCCCGCGCCGTGCTCGCGGCTTGGGCGGCGGAGGTGGTGAGGGCCAGGGTGGCGGCGGTCGTCCGCGATGGCGGGGCCTGGCGCCTGGCCGACGCGGATGGCGCCGAGATCTGGCGCGGCGATGCGGTGATCCTGGCCAACGGCCCCGATCTGGCCCGGCTGTGGCCGCAGGTGGAGCTGACCCCCATCCGGGGCCAGGCGAGCTGGATCGACGGGCTGGAAGCCGTCGAGGCCGCGGCCTGGGGCGGCTATGTGGTTCCCACCGGCCAGGGCGTTCTTTTCGGGGCGACCCATGACCGCGAGGATACGGGAACCGAGGTGCGGGCCGAGGACCACCGCCGCAATCTTGAAACCCTGGCGCAGGCGCGGCCGGACCTGGCCTCCGGGATCGACCCGGAAAAGCTGCAGGGCCGGGCCAGTCTGCGGGCCGCCAGTCCGGACCGCCTGCCCCTGGCCGGCGCGCTTGCGGACGGCCTCTACGCCCTGGGCGGGTTCGGTTCCCGCGGCCTGGCCATGGCGCCCCTCTTGGCCGAGCACGTGGCGGCCAGCATCGCCGGCGCGCCCTCGCCCCTGCCCCGGCAGCTGTCGGCCCTGGTCGATCCGGAGCGCTTCCGCATCCGGGCGATGCGCAAAGGCCGTATTTCGGTCGCGACTTCGGGCTAGGCTGCCAGCCTCCTCGGCGGGGCGGCCGAGGCCATTCAAGCCAAATAGGAGTTGAGCCTCATGCGAAAGTTCATCCTGACCGGCGCCCTGGCCGCCGGCGCCCTCGTCACCCTCGGCGCTGCGGGCCCTGCGCCCAAGCAGGACCGCTGCTTCTGGACCCAGAGCGTCAGCAGCTTCTCGGCCCCGGACGACAAGACCGTCTATGTGCGGGTGGGCGTGAAGGAGGTCTGGCGGCTGGACCTGTTCGGGACCTGCCCGGACGTGCGCTGGAACAACGACATCGCCCTGGCCTCGCGGCCCGGCTCGTCGATCTGTTCGGCCCTGGACGCCACGATCATCACCCGCGGCCCCACGGGCCCGCAGCGCTGCCAGGTGAGCAAGATCACCAAGCTGACCCCGGAAGAGGCCGCGGCCCTGTCGTCGAAACAGAAGCCCTAGGCCCGGAAACGAAGACGCCGCCTCCATGCGGGGGCGGCGTCAGGTCTTGCAAAGGGGAACGCCCGGCCGCCGAGGCGACCGGGCGGGAAACGCCTAGAAACGCTTCTTGATACCCAGGGAGTAGACGCGGCCGAGCGGCGTGCCGCTGCCCGGGTCGTAGTTGTACTGGGTGCCGATGGCGAAGGGCGGATCCTCGTCCAGCAGGTTCTGGATCGAGAGCGTCGCCGTGGTGTCCCAGGGCAGCTGCACCCGATAGGTCAGGTCGTGCTGGATGTAGGAGTCGATCTTGATGCTCGCCCCCACCGCCTTGGCGATGTTGATCGAGTTGGTCTCGACCTGGGTCGTGCCCGAGATGTAGCGCATCTGCCAACGCAGGTTGTGGATGCCGCTGCTCCAGTTGATGTAGGCGTTGCCGCGGACGCGGTTGTAGCCCGTGAAGATCGAAGCCCGGTAAGTGCCGACCCGCTTCTGGACGCCCGTGGCGCTGGAGGGGAAGCCTTCAACATTGTAGGGCGACTCGTCGTACTTCAGCAGGTAGGTGCCATCGACCCCGGCCGTCACGTCGCCGCCCAGCCATTCGCCGGCGTCCAGGTTGGCCTGGAAGTCGACGCCGGAGGTCTTCACCTGACCGCCGTTGATGTACTGGGTGCGGTACGACAGGATGTTGCCGCGGCCGCAGACGCTGTTGTCGAAGGTGAAGCGGGCCTGGATCGCGGCGTAGGCGGCGTTGCCGCAATTGCCGGTGGCCGAACCGCCCGGGAACATGATGTTCAACAGGTCGGTCGGAGCCTCGACGGTCAGGGCGTCCTTGAAGTCGAAGTTCCAGTAGTCGATGGTGGCCTTCACCGGGCCCACGTTCAGCATCATGCCGAGGTCGTAGGTCGTCGCCGTTTCCGGAGACAGGTTCGGGTTACCGTACAGGTCGTTCGCCTTGTAGGTGCCGTTCGCGTTGGTCAGGTTCCGCGCGAAGTTGGTGGTGGTGATGGTGGCCAGCGGCGCACGGTAGGTGGTGCCCACCGAACCGCGGAAGGCCAGCCAGTCCAGAGCCTGCCAACGGATCGAGGCCTTCGGGTTCGAGGTCGAGCCCTGGCCCTGATAGTTCTCGTACCGGCCCGCCAGGGTCAGTTCGAGATCGTCGGTCAGCGGGATCTTGGTTTCCACGAACAGCGAGCTGATCTTCCGCGACACGTCGTAGGGACGCAGGTTCGCGTTGAACAGGAACGGACCGTTCGCCGTGGTCGGGCAGTAGGGCGAGCCGTCGCCGAAGGGCTGGCTGTCCACGCAAGGCGTGGCGTTGGCGTCGTAGAGCTTGTCCGGGGTCTGCTGAACCCGGTCATAGCGGAACTGCGCGCCGGCGGCCCAGGCCACCGTGTCGTCGCCCCACAGCTTCCAGCCCGTGTCGCCATTGAAGATCAGGTCGGCCACGAACAGGCGCGACTGGATCTCGTTGTACTGCTTCTCGATCATCCAGTCGGACACCGCGGCGCGCGCGGCGGCGGCCTCGTTGAAGCCCGGGATGGCCGAGGAGGCGACATAGTACGGGTTGGCCGCGACGTTGGACGTCGACTGGGCGAAGGCGTTGGTGAAGGGGTTGAAGTAGTAGCACCCGAGGGCCGCATTGCCGGCGTTGGTGGTGAAGTTCGCCGTCTCCGCCGCGGTGCACTGGTCGCCCGCGCCCTGCTTGCTGCCGTAGCCGCGGAGGGCCAGCTGCAGCCGGTTCACCGACACGTCCTCGAGGTTATAGTTGTAGTCCTGCTCCTGGTAGGTGAGCGAGAAGTCCCAACCGATCCCGTTCTCGAACTTGCCCTTCAGCCCGCCGGCCACACGCCAGGTGTCGACCTTGTAGCTGTAGTGGCTGTGGCCATCGCTCTCGGCGGCGTTGCCGGCGAAGCCGATCGGACGCCAGGCGGTGTTCGAGGTCGCGACGCCATAGAGGCCGGCGTTGGTGACGCCCGCCTTGGCGACCGCCAGGCCGGTGGCGCAGCTGGCCGCATCGACGCCGTAGGGGAAGACCGGACCGGCGCAGCTGGCCGAGGAGATCTGCCCCAGCAGGGCGACGAGGCCCGGGTTGGTCGAGGGGATGTAGAAGCGCGACTGCTCGCCGGTGCCGGAGGCCGGGATTGGCGAGACGCCGCCGCCCGGCGAGGCGCCTGAGGCCAGCATCGGGGCCGGATACTGGTTCGGACCAGTGACCGCCCAGCTCTGCAGCGGGGTGGTGTGCTTGGCGTACAGCACCTCGGCGTGGGCGGTGATGTTGTCGGTCACGTCCAGGTTCATCTGGCCGTAGACCTGATAGTGGTCCTCGTTTTCGACTAGGTTGTCGAAGGACGTGTACTGGAAGTTGCACGAGGTCGGGCTGACGATGGTGGTGGTCAGCACATAGGGCGCGCCGCCGTTGGCCGCGCAGCCGATGTCCGGCAGCGAGCCGCCGAAGGTCCCGGCCGAGAAGCCGGTGGAGCCAGAGCCGACCGGGGCCGCCGTCGCATACTGGTACTGACCGGGGTTGCCGGTGCCGGCCCAGCCGCCGAGCGGGTTCTCCAGATAGCCCGCCGTGCCGGTGCGCAGGGCCCAGGAGCGTTCCTGGATCGGCAGCTGCGAGCGGTGGCGGTAGCCGGCAGTGATCATGGCGTCGCCGCGGTCGCCGCGCCAACCCCAGGCCAGGCTGGCGTCATAGTCGCCGTCCGAGCCGCTGATGCCCTGATAGTTGACCGTGGCCTCCAGGCCGTCGAGGTCGGTGCGGGTGATGAAGTTGACGACGCCGCCGATGGCGTCGGAGCCATAGGTGGCGGCCGCGCCGTCCTTCAGCACTTCCACCCGGCCGATGGCGGCCGAGGGCAGCAGGTTGATGTCGACGGCGTTCAGGCCCTGGGACGACACCGGGACGCGGCGGCCGTTGAACAGGACCAGGGTCCGGGTGCCGGTGGTCGTGGAGTTCAGGCTGCGCAGGTTGATGGTCGCGGCGCCCGAGCCGGAGCCGAAGCGATTGTTTTCACCGATCACCGCGCCGGAGGACGGGATGGTCTTGATGAACTGGACCATCGAGGGCGAACCCCGCTGCTCCAGCTCCTTGGTGCCGATCACGTCGACCGGCAGGGCGGCGTCCTCAGGCGTGCCGGCGATGAACGAGCCGGTGACCACGACTTCCTCAACCGTGGTGCTGTCCTGGGCCATGGCCGCGCCGCCCGAGAAGGCCAGAGCGACGGCGAGTAGCGAACCGCCGCAGAAATATCTGCTTTTTGACATCTATGTTTCCTTTCCCCCTCTTACGGCCGGCGCTCATTTTGAAATGCCGAACGCCTTGCGGCCGTAGAGTCAGGGGATCATCCGGCGCCCTGCGGGGAAGCGCCATACCGTTGCGGAACGTTGTTGCGGTGCGGAAACACACGGCTCCAAGGCGGACATTTTTGACAGAACGCTGGTTTTTGACTTTTGGCGTCATACCGGTTGGTCAAAAAATGCTGGGGCCGCGCCCCCAGGTTAGGGCCTCGCCCATTTCATCGCTGGAGAAATCTGCGCACGCGCAGAAAACCGGTCGACGTCCGGATGATACGGCCTGCTCGAAAACATACCGTCCAGCCCGACTCCAAATGGGAGCGCTGCAGCGAGGCGACTGTTGCACGTTTGCGGCGCCTTTAGAAAAATTGCGCCGCCGAGAGCGCCAAGCCCCGGCCTCGTTGAAAAAAATGCGCCGCCGGGCGAGCCGGCGGCGCGAGTGCGAGGGACGCTGAGGCCCCTCGCTGGCCGGAAGGTCCCGCCGGCCGAGGCCGGCGGGGGCCACGTCAGAAGCTCTTCTTCAGCCCGATCTTGTAGGTCCGGCCGAGCGCGCTGGCGGTGAACGGGTCGTAGTTCAGGTCCAGGCGCGCGAAGGGCGGATCCTCGTCGAAGACGTTGTCGATCGAGGCGGTCAGGGTGGTGTCCCAGGGCAGGAACACCCGGTAGTCGATCTCGTGGGTGATGTACTTGTCGATCTTGGCGCCGTTGGTGTTCACCGCCCCGTTGACCGGGTTGGCGGCCAGGATCGAGGCCCGCTGATCGTCGTAGGAGTCCACGTAGTTGATCGTCCAGCGCAGGTTGTGCGGCCCGCGGGTGTATTCCGCGAACAGCGAGCCCTTCAGCTGGGGCAGCGAGGTGGCGGCGAGCTGGTAGTTCAGCTTGCCGGCGGCGTCGAAGGCGCTCTCCACCACCAGACCCTCCACCGTGAAGGCGTCGATCTTGTACTCGATGGTGTAGGTGGCCGAGGCGCCGAAGCGCATGTCGCCGCCCAGGACGTCGGGCCACTTGTAGTCGGCCAGGACGTCGACGCCGGAGGTCTTGATGGCCGGGCCGTTCACGTACTGGGTGCGGACCCGGGCGATGGTGGCCGTGGAGCAGGCGCCCTGGAAGGTGAAGCGCGACTGCAGACCGGCATAGGCCGCGGCGCCGCAGTTGGTGGCCGCGCCGCCGGGGAACATCTTCGAGACGATCGAGGCCGAGGGCTCGGCGATGATCGGGTTGTCGAAGTCGAACCGCCAGTAGTCGATGCTGCCCTTGAAGTTGCCCGCCTCGACGATGGCGCCGGCGCTGTAGGTCGTGGCCGTTTCAGGTTCGAGATTGGCGTTGCCGAACAGGTCGATGGCCCGGAAGGAGCCGGCGATGAAGCTCAGCGCGGTGACCGAGTTGTTGGACAGCTGGGTCAGCGGCGGGCCGCGGAAGGTGGTGCCGGTGGAGCCGCGCAGGGCCAGCCAGTCGGTGACCTGCCACTTGGCCGCCAGCTTCGGGTTGAAGGTGGTGCCGCCGTTGCGGCCATAGTCCTCGTAGCGCGCCGCCAGCTGGACGGAGAAGTTGTCCGAGAAGGGCGCGTTGAACTCGGTGAACACCGCATAGATGTCGCCGTCGAGGTCCTGGGGCTTGGAGACGCCCAGGAACATGAAGGCCCCGTTCTTGGAGGTGCAGCCGGTGGAGCCGTTGAACGGCGTGTCGATGCACGGCGTGGCCAGCTGGTTGCTCAACGGATCGAAGTCCGCCTCGTACGAGTTGCGGCGGGCCTGAACGCCGGCGGCCCAGCCGACCGCACCGCCCTTGAGTTCGATGGGCAGGGTCCCGTTCAGAACCGCGTCGACCACGAACTGCCGCTGGGTGGCCTTGGTCGAGGACTGCTGGAAGAACCAGCGCACGAGTTCCGGATTGTTAGCCAGGCCGCTCGAGAAGGCCGAGTTGGTCTCGCCGGACACCGCGTTCTTGGCGACCGCGTTGGAGAAGGGGTTGAAGTAGTAGCAGCCGATGGCGGTGTTGCCGGCGTTGGTGGTGAAGTTCGCCGTCTCGGCCGCCGTACAGCCGTTGGTGTCATTGTTGAGCGCGCCATAGCCGCGCAGCGCCATCTGGAACCGCGACACGATGGTGTCGTAGCCCGTCCGCACGCCCTGCTCCTGGCCGTAGGTCAGGGCCACGTCCCAGCCGATCCCGTTGGAGAACTCGCCCTTCAGGCCGCCCGACACGCGATAGGCCTTGTAGTGACGGGTGCCTTCCGACGGGCCGTTGTCGAAGGCCGGGTTGCCGCCGAAGGAGAGCGGCCGGTAGCGGACGCCCGGGAAGTGAACCGCGGTGGCGCTGGCCGGGATCAGGCCCGGATTGGCCGCGATATAGGCCTGGAGACCCGGGTTGCTGAGCGGCACGAAATAGCCGGCCAGCAGGGCGGGGGTCAGGGTGCTGACCGCGGGATTGGTGGCCGAGGTCGAGGTCTGCAGGGCTAGGTACGAGGGCGAGGTGTTCCAGTCCGGAACGTCGGTCTCGGAATAGAAGGCCTCGACGTGCAGGCTGGTCTTATCGCTCAGGTCGGCGTTGACCTCGCCGTACAGCTGGTAGCGGTTCTCGGTCTCGATCAGATTGTCGTACTGGGTGTAGTGGAAGTTACAGGCCGGCAGCGCGCCGCCCACCGCCACGCCGCCCAGGCGCGCGCAGCCGTTGTCGAGCTGGAAGCCGCCGACCGGAATCCAGGCGCCCGTGGCCGGGTTCTGGGTGATGGGCGCGAAGGGGGCCACGGCGTTGCCGCCCGACCAGCCGCCTTCCGGGTTATCGAAATAGGACTTGTTGGCGAAGCTGCGGGCGGTGACCTCGAGCTTGGAGCGATGCTGGTAGCCGGCGCTCAGCAGGATGTTGCCGTTGTCCCACGCATGGCCCCAGACGATCGAGCCGGTGTGTCCGTCGTCAGAAGTTTTGGGACAGCCGGGCTGCGGATTTAGTGGAGGGTTGGCCTCGTCTGGGCTTGAGATTTAGGCGGCGATTTTGCGGTGCTGCAAGCGCCGATGTTCGAGGGTCTGGCGCT
>NZ_JAYRZM010000014.1:0-21780 GCF_041916435.1 Phenylobacterium sp.
CCTTCAGGCCCGCATAGGACAGCACGCTGTCGGTGACCGCGCGCCGCTCCAGGCCAAGCTTGAGGGCGGCGGGGCCGAGCTTCGGCGTCCATTGCAGGCCCCCGACCACGGTGGTGTGGCCAAAGCCGGCCGGGGTGATCCCGACATCGCCGGAGAAGCCCTCGGACTTGAAGCCGACCTTGAAGCCGACCCCGGAGACCTGAGGCGTGGTGGAGCGCGCCACCACCGGGACCGGCGGGGTCTGGAGCTTGCCGGCGGCGACCTCCAGGGGCGCCGTCCCAATGCCGGCGGCGGTGAAGCCGCCGCTGGTCCCGGCGCGCAGGGTGGTCGGCGTCACCTCGGCGCTGATCCGACCGCCGAAGGCCGGGGCCGAGACGCCCAGCCGGGTCTCGATCTCGGTCACCCGGCTGGTCCCGGCGTCGCCGCTGCGGGCGCGGACCTCGAAGCCTGCGTCCGTGGCGATGGCGTGGTCTTCAGCCAGGTCGTCCAGTTCGGCGGCGATGCGGCTCTGCAGGGGCGCATCGGCGGCGATCATCATGGGCGCCTCGCCGAAGCTGGGCAGCAGGCCCGCCAGCCCGCGCTTGGCCGAGGGCGCGGCCTGGGGATAGGCCGGGATCGCCGGGCCTTGCCCGCGCGCCTGCATCGGGAAGGACGCCGGCTGCAGGGCCGGTCCGTACAGGCTTTGCGGGGCGAACGGGTTGCTCGCCGCCCGGCCTTGGGCGAACGGATTGGGGCCTAGCGCCCCGCCGACCAGGATCGGGTTCTGGGCCAGGGCCTGGCCGGGGACGCCGGTGGGTGCGCCGGTGGGGCTGAGCGATTGGGCGGTGCGGAACGCCCGGGCGGCGGCCCGGTCGTGGCCGCGGGCCTTCTCCATGCGGCCCAGTTCGAAATAGAGCTCGGCCTTGGCGGGCGCGGCCTTGAGGCCAAGCGAGAGGCGTTGCTCTGCGCGGCCCCAGTCCTCGGCGTCGATGGCGGCGCGGGCGGCCTCCAGCAGGACGTCGGCGTCGGTGGGCGACATGCGGACCAGGGCGTCATAGACCTGGGCGGCCTGGGCCTTGAGCCCCCCGGCCTGGCAAAGCCTCGCCAGGGCCGCGGTCAGGCCCTTGTCGCCGGGCGCCGTATTGAACGCCGACGACAGGGTGTCGAAGGCGCCCGCATAGTCCCCGGCGGTCCGCTGCTGGTCGGCCTTGCGCACGGCGTAGCCGGTCATCAGGCTGGTCAGGGCGGCCTGGTCTTCGCCGCCGCGGGCCTGGGCCTTCAGCGCGGCCAGCATCTGCTCGGCGGCCAGGTCCTGGCCCGAGGCGGCCAGCACCTCGACAAAGCCCGCCCCATCGCCGGGGCGAGCCCCGGCCGGCAGCGGCGCTTCAGCGGCGGCGCGGGCCATGGCGCCGGCCTGGTAGGCGTCACCCAGGTCATAGAGGGCGAGCGCCAGGCGCGAGCGGGCGGCGAAGTCGGCGCCGGCCGCATCGGCCTGGCCCCGCAGCAGGATCACCGCCCGGGTGGTCAGGCCTTGAGCCGCCAGGGCCTTGGCCTCCTGGATGGAGCCGTCCAGGGACAGGCGGCGGGCCAGGGCTTTGACGTCGGCGGTCCGGCGGTTCTCCGGGATGCGCCGCAGGATCGAGGCGGCTTCAGTCAGGCGGTTGCGCGAGGCGGCGTAGAGGGCGGCCGCCGACAGGGCGTCGGGTCCGGCGTTGGCGCCCGACAGGGGCGCGGCCACGGTCGCCGACTGGGCCGCATCGCCATGTTCGGCCAGGAACCGGGCGTAGTCGTAGCGGATCCAGGGATCGTCAGGCGCGGCCGCCAGGGCGTTGGCCAGGGCCGCGCCAGCGCCGAAGCTATCACCGGC
This sequence comes from Phenylobacterium sp., assembly GCF_041916435.1. Classification (GTDB taxonomy): domain Bacteria; phylum Pseudomonadota; class Alphaproteobacteria; order Caulobacterales; family Caulobacteraceae; genus Phenylobacterium. The sequence continues at coordinate 1,847 of NZ_JAYRZM010000014.1, forward strand.
CTCCGCGAGCTTGGCGGCGCGGATCCGCTCGATGCGGGCGGTCAGGCCCCGGGCGGCGGGACCGTCCAGGCCGGTGGCCAGCTCCCTGGCCTCGTCCGCGCGTCCCTGGTCGATCAGCACCAGGGCCAGGCCCTGGCGCGCCTCGGCCCGGTCCGGCGCCTTGGCGAGCGCGGCGCGGAAGGCGGCTTCGGCCTCGGCGGGCTTGCGCTGGGCCGACAGGATGTCGCCCAGCAGCAGGTCCGCCTCGACCGCATAAGGCAGGTTGCGGGCCGCCAGCTTGCGAGCCTTGGTCTCAGCCTCCGCCAGACGGCCGGCCTCGCGGGCGTCGGCGGCGACCCGGAGGTTTGCGAAGAAGTCCGCCGCCTCATAGGCCTCGCGCCAGCCCGCGGCGTTGGGGCCTTGGACCGCGCGCGCCAGCAGGTCACGGGCCTCGGCGAAGCGCTGTTGACGCAGGCGCACGACGCCCAGGCCGCCAGCCGCCTCGCGGTCCTGGGCGCTGGCTTTCAGGGCCTGGCCGAACAGACGCTCGGCGCTCCCGAGGTCGCCGCTGTTCAGGGCCTGGAAGCCGTCGGCGCGCAATTGGCCGCCGGCCGGGGCCGGAGCGGCCTTGGCGGTCGGCTTGACCGCCGCCGGCAGGGCCTGGCCCTGGGGCGCGGGCAGCGGGGCGGCGGCCTGGACCTCGATCCGCGGCGCGGGCGCCGCCTGGAAGGGGCTCAGGGTTCCCGCCTGGGCCACAGGGGCCGGGACCGCCTTGGCGAGGGCTGCAAGCCGAGGATCGCCCGGCCGGGCGGCGGCCAGCTTGCCGGTCCAGATGGCCGCGCCCATGGCGTCGCCCTTGGCGCGGGACAGGTCGGCCAGCTGGTAGAGCACCTCCGGCGCGTCCGGTGACAGGGCGAGCGCCCGCTTGAGAGTGGCCTCGGCCTGGTCATTGCGGCCCTGGCGGCGCCAAGTCTGGGCCTGGCGGACGAGGGCTTCAACCGGCGAGACCACCTGGGGCGCGGCGCGGGGGTCGGCAGCCTCCGGCGGGGCCGTGCGGATCGGCAGGTCGCCGAGGGTCACCGGCGCCTGGTCTGGCAGGCGGACGATGGGCTGGGCTTGCGCCTGGCTGGCCAGGGCGGTGGCGAGGGCGGCGACCGCGGTCGCCGGGATGAGGGTGCGCGGGGACATCAGAAGTCTCCCAGATCAGGGTTCAGGTGAGGGTTCACGCGGCGGCGCGCGTGGGCGTTCATGGCGCGCGACACCAGGAGGGCGAGGGCCAGGGCCAGGATCAGGGCGCCGGCGGTCAGGGCCATGGGATGCAGGTGCATCCACCACAGGGCGGCCAGGTGCGGCGGCAGCTCGCCGATCCAGGCGGTCCGGCCCACCTGGAAGGCGCTGACGCCCGCCGGGGTGGAGACCGCCAGGTCGCCGTGGGTGGCCGCCGCCCGCTTGGGATCGTCCAGGTCGTAGACGAGGCCGGGCAGGTCCTGGGGATTGGCGGCCAGGACCGCGACCACGACCCGGTCGGCGCTGACCGGGGACAGCCAGCTGGCCAGGCCGGTGAAGCGGGGGCTGGCGGCTGTGACACCTTGGGCGTCGCGGGCCTGGGCCGAGCGGTCCTCGCCGCCCAGCAGCCAGCGCACGGCGGGCGCCGCGGGGCCGAAGCGGTTGAAGGCGCGCAGGCCGTCCTCGCTGGCGGCCGTGACCGCGAGCTCGCCGCCTTTCAGCGAGACCGGAGCCCCGCGGAACAGGTCCGTGCGGACTTGCGAGAGGCTTAGAGGGCCGACGACCAGGACGTCCCGGTCGGCGAGCGGGGTTCCGTCTGTCGCCCGGGCGAGACGGACCGACAGCACCGGCGCGCCGGTGGACGCGCCCGCCCGGGCCATCACCGCGAACAGGGCCTCGATCTCCGGGGCGGTGATGTCGGGCGACACCAGGACCAGGGTCTCGGAGAGATCCGCGCGACGGGTGAACGGGAAGCCGGCGCTGACGAAGCTGGCCAGTTCAGGGAAGCGGGCGAAGTGGTGCGCGCCGGTCAGGTCGATGCGGCTGTCTGGGTCGATATTGGCGTGGACGTCGCCGGGGATTTCGCCCGCGCAGGCGCCGCGCTTGTCGACCCGCAGGTCGTAGTAGAAGCCCAGCCGGTTGCGAGCGAAGAGGTCATAGGCCGGCAGGTCGACGTGGGTCTTGCGCCGCATCAGGCCCGGCCCGACCAGATCCTCCGCCTTCTCGGCCAGGGCCGAGGGCTTGAGGGGCAGGGACCCGAGATAGCGGTCGTTCAGGGACACATCGAGGCGCGAGGTCCGGTAGTCGACCCAGTCGCCGCGGGGATAGCGGTAGTCCAGGTCAAGGCGCGCGGCGCTGCGCGGCCACAGGAACAGGTCCGGGGCGACGCGCAGGTCGGCGGTGAGCACGCCGGGGCGCAGGCCCGCGCCCTGCAGGGTCAGGGGATCGGTGATCTCGCCCAGGCGCACGCTGCGGCCTGAGGGCGCCCAGCGGGGGGCGTCATAGGCCAGGCGCTGGGACGGCGCGGTCAGGCTGATCCGCGCCGAGGCGCCGCTGAGCGCCTTGGGCGCGGCGGCCAGGCCGCGGGCGGCGGTCAGCACCTCGGCGTCGTCGCGGCCGGAGACCAGCAGGATCACACCGAAGGGATCCGACGGATTGCGGGCCAGGGTGACCCGCGGGCCGTCGACGTCGGGCAGGCGCACGCCGCCCACCATCTCGCCGGCCCGGCCGATCACCACCGTATCGCCGGTGGGGATCGCGCCCAGGGTCACGGCGAACTTCAGCGGGCGCAGGTTGGCCTGGACCCCAAAGAATGAGGCGACGGCGGCGCCGGCCTGCAGCTGGCGATTGGTCGGCGGACCGGCATAGACCATCTGCACCTTGGCCGGCCGCGGGTCGGTGAGGTTGAGGAAGGGGGCGGGCAGGCGGTTCAGGTCCGGCTGGCCCGGCGTCCGCTGCAGGGTCAGATCCAGGCTGGAGCGGACATTGCTGACGTCGGCCCACAGGGACGAGTGCAGCGGGTCCTCGCAGTCGCGGGTGTAGTGGCCGACGAAGCGCACGTTCAGCCGGTTGGTGGCGCGGAACAGGCCCGGATCGATGGGCAGGTCCACCACCACCCCGCCAGAGCGGTCCGGGGTGAGCTGGATGTTGGCGATGATCTCGCCGTTCAGGCTGACCACCATGTGGCTGAGGTCGGTGAGCAGCTGGGGCGAGTAGGCCATGCGCAGCCGCAGGTTCGCGCCCACCACCACCTCGTCGGGCCGGATCTCGAAGGGCACGCCGGCCTCACCGTCCACGCCGCGCAGGCGCAACGGATAGTCGGCGCCCAGGTCCTTGAGGCTGAGCGAGACCTTGTAGGTCCCAGCCGGCGCGGCGGCGGGCGCCAGGTCTTGCGCGGCGGCCGGCTTGGGCGCGCTGAGCGCCAGGGCGGCGAGGCTGAGGCCCGCGACACCCGCAGCGGCCAGGCGGCGGCCAGTGGGCCGGGTCCGGCGCTTACGCCGCACGCCTGGGCGGGCGTTGCGCCACAGGAGCACGGACAGGCTTGCGCGGCACAGGTCCAGGAAGGACTGGGCGGCGGTCCAGCGGGGTTGGTCGGCCGGAACCGGCCAGGCGTCGGCCCGGCCCAGCACCACCCGCACCAGCTCCCGACGTTGGTCCAGGGCCATGGGCCGGAACTTCAGCCGGGTGCGCAGGTCCTCACGGCCGCAAAGCTGGACGGGGAAGCGCACGGTCCGCTCGCCGCTGGGCAGTTCGACGGCGACGACGGCGCCCGGGCGGGCGCGTTCACGGGTGATGACCGCCAGCCCGCCCATGGAGATATCGCGGGTGCAGCCCATGACGATGGAGCCGTCCTCATAGATCAGCTTGGCGGCCAGCTTGGCCTCGACCCGCACGGCGCCGCGGACCTGGCGGCTCTCGCGACCCACCGAGATGGCGGTGAAGACGATCAGCAGATTGAACAGGGACCAGGTGATGTTCAGGGCGATGGTCTGGACTTCCGACGCGGACGCATGGCCGAAGGTGGCGCGCCACAGGCCGTGGGCGACGCCGGCCAGCAGCAGGGCGGCGGTGATCAAGAGCGGCGTCAGGATGCGGACGTCGAAATAGCCCTCCCGCAGCAGGCCGCCCTTGTCCGTGACGTTGAACTTGCCGCGCTTGGGATCGATCAGCGGCAGGAGGCTGGGCAGGACCAGGTGGAAGGAGAGCAGGGTCTCGTAGACCTCGCCCCAGAAGGCGCGGCGGTCGCGGCCGTGCAGGCGCTCGTTGACCAGGAGCGATATCATCAGGTGCGGGACGGCGTAGGCCGCAATGGTCAGGGCCGAGGCGCCCACGATCTGCTGGCCGAACAGCAGGAAGGCCAGGGGCGCGGTCAGGAACACGATCCTGGGCAGCGGGAACTGGAAGTGGGTCATGGCGGCCAGGTAGCAAAGCCGCTGGGCCAGGCTCAGGCGGCCGCCGATCAGCGGGTTGTCCACCCGGAAGATCTGGGTCATGCCGCGGGCCCAGCGGGCGCGCTGGCCCACATGGATGGAGAGGCGCTCGGTGGCCAGGCCCGCCGCCAGGCGCAGGTTCAGATAGGCGGTGTTCCAGCCCTTCTTCTGCATTTTCAGAGCGGTGTGGGCGTCTTCTGTGACGGTCTCGCCGGCGAAGCCGCCGACCGAAGTAATGGCCGAGCGCCGGATCACCGCGCAGGAGCCGCAGAAGAAGGCCGCGTTCCAGAAGTCGTTGCCGGGCTGGACGACGCTGTAGAACAGGTCCCCCTCGCCGGGGATGTCCTTCACGGCGAACACGTTCCGCTGGATGGGGTCGGGGGAGTAGAAGAAGTGCGGGGTCTGCAGGAGGGCCAGGCGCGGATCGGCCTGGAACCAGCCGGCGGTCATCTGCAGGAAGGCCCGGGTGGCCACGTGGTCGGCGTCGAAGATGCAGACCAGCTCGCCGTTGGTGAGCTTCAGCGCGTTGTTGAGATTGCCGGCCTTGGCGTGGAGGTTGTCCGCGCGGGTGATGTAGTTGACGCCGACCTGTTCGGCGAAGGCCTTGAACTGGGGCCGGCGGCCGTCGTCCAGGAGGTGAATGCGCCGGCGGTCCGGCGGGTAGTCGATGGTCAGGGCCGCCAGGACGGTGTCCTGAACAATCTCGAGGCTTTCATTGTAGGTGGGGATGAAGATGTCGACGGTGGGCCAGGTTTCGGGGGCGCCCGCCAACGGCCGAACCGGCCGCTCCAGCGGGCGCACGGTTTGGAGGAAGCCCAGGATCATGACGAACCAGGCGTAGACTTCGGCGAGATAGAGGCCGGTCCCCAGCACCAGGGACAATGGCCCTGAGAACTGCAGGGTCTCGGTGGTCCGCCACCACAGGTAACGGGTGCCCATGGCGGTGGCGATGAAGGCCAGGGTCATGGTGATCAGCGGCGAGGCGCTGCGGGACAGGGCCAGGCAGGCCAGGAAGGCGGCCGAGCCGAAGATCAGCTGGCCGCGCAGGTCCAGGCTGACCATGGCGGTCAGGGCCAGGAGGGCGACGCCCAAGAGGATGGCCGGGCCGGTGAGGATGGGCGGCAGCACGCGCTTGGCGCGGTAGAAGCTGTCGGTGGCGAAGGTGGCGACGCTCATCAGCGTTCGAGCCTCTTAAAGAGATCGGTAAGGAGGACGTCGTCGGCCTTGGCCGGCGGCGGGGCGTAGCGGGCGAAGGCGTCCGCGGGCTTGGGCTGAGCCTGGAGCGGTGGCGCGCCCGGCGGCGCGGGGGGCTTGATCGCCTTGGGCGGCTTGGCGGGCGGCTCCATCGCCGGCTCGGTGGGCGCTGGCGGCGGCTGGAGGATCGGGGCCGGAGCCAGTTCGTCGATGCCGAACTCCCGGTAGTCGATCTTCACGCCGGTCTGGCGCTTGAAACTCTCAACGTCGGTCATGTCCCGTCGTCCTCGACGGCCGCCCGGAATGGACGGCCTGTGGCGGACCGGGGAAGCGGCGCTAGCGCAGCCTTGAGATGTCGGAAGACCGTTCCCCCAGTCCGCTGATGGGGTTAACGGCGACGCTCTGACCCAACCCTGTTGGGGTTGTTCATCTGGCGGACAGGAAGGGATTGCGGGGTCAGGGGCCGGCCTGGAGGCGGCTCAAGGGGCGCCCGCTCAGGTGGCGTTGGTCAATTGTAAAATAAGGTGAAAAGGTGGCGAGCGGTGGCCGCGCCCCCGCCTTTGCGGCGCGGGCGCGCGCCCGAAACAGCTCAGCTGTCCGTGACCCGATATGGGTATCGGGTCGGAATTCCGTTCATCTTTAGGGGCGGAGCGCCCGCTCAAGCCCGGCGCAGAGGGGGCAGGGGATAGGCGCCGCTGGTCAGCTCCGGCCGCGGGAGATAGGCCCGCAGATTCAGCAGCATCGGCCGGCCGCTGGTGGGGGCCGGCAGCCAGTTGGCCTTGAGCGCGCCCTTGGGCGGCTTGGGCGAGATGATGACTTCAAGCCGTCCGTCCGGCCCGCGCAACAGGCCCGGTGTCCGGTCGCCGATGGCGTAGCGGTCGATGGGGTTGTCGATCAGGAAGGCCTGCCCCTGGGGTGTGACCTCATAGACAGTGAGCGACCAGAAGGCGTCGACCGGCAGGGGCTTGACCGGAAGGGCGAGCTTCCAGGCCTTGGTGCTGTCCAGCTCGGCGCGGCCATCGGGACCTAAGGGACGCAGATAGAGCGCCTCGTCGAGGGGCAGGCCAGCCAGGCCCGACAGGGCGATCTGGGCGCGATAGAGATAGTCCTGGCCGAAGTCACCGAGATTGGGGCGCGGATAGATCCAGCCCCCGCGGACGATCGCGCTGTCGTCGCCGCCCTTGGCGTCCTCGAGCGCCTTGGACAGGCCGGCGGTGATCTCCTGGCCCTCGGCGGCGGTGAAGCGCGCAGGATCAAAGCCCCCGGCCAGGCTGACGCCCAGGGCCTTGGTCTCAGCGAACAGCCGGGCGTCGGTGGCCGGCGGCGGGCTCTCCAGCACCAGGGCCTGGATCGTGCGGAACACGTCGGGCCATGCGGCGTTGCGGCCGGGTATGGGCTGGGCTTTGCGGCCAACTGGCCCGCTGATCTTCAGCCCGTCCTGGACCGCATGGGCGCCGGCCAGGTCGGCCGGGCCATCCACCAGGGTCCGGGCCAGGATCCAGACCCAGTCGGTGGGCGAGTGGATCACATTGGGGCCGGGCGCTGCGTGACCGGGGCCCGCCACCGTGAACACCCCACCGTCCGGACCGGTGGTCCGCGTGCCCAGCACCGCGAAGTTGTTGCTGTAGGGATCCATCAGGGCGACCGACAGATAGCGGTCGCCGCTGGCCGGCAGAGTGACCTGCACGGGGCCTGAGGACAGGTCGAGCCAGCCGCTGGAATAGAGGGTGTCGTTGTTGGGCTGGGTGACGGTCTGGGTCTTGGCGGTGGTGAGCGTGCGGCTATGGCGGAAGGTGTTGGCCACCAGGCCGTTCCTGAAGGCGCGCGCCCGCGTGGTCGCGGTCTCGATCAGCGGAAGGCCGTAGATGGCCATGCGCCGGGCGGCCTCGCGCAGCGACAGGGTCGGGGCGGCGAAGGCGGGGCTAGCTGCGCCCGCCGCGAGACCGGCGATCAGGGCGCGGCGATCAATCATGGCGGCTGGCGGCATGCTATTCCTCCCTAAACTCTGCGCGGCAATGAAGCGGATGCGCCGCGCTCGGGCAAGTGTATTGGGTCCGATTGTCTGACATTTGTTTTTCGCGCGGCTGCAGGTAAGTTGGCCGCGACTTCGCCGAACCAGGACGCCATGACTTCCGAACCGAAACGCGCCGGCCGCCCGGCCCGCAAGAGCGCCCAGACCCTGGACGCGCGGCTGTCCGAGACCCTGATCCGCGAGATCATCGAGAACAAGTACGCCCCCGGAGACTGGCTGCGCGAGCAGGAGATATCAGACCGCCACGGCGTCAGCCGCGCCTCGGTGCGCGAGGCCCTGCGCAATGTGGCGCGGGCGGGCTTCGTCGAGATGCAGCCCTGGCGCGGGGCCCAAGTCACCCAGGTGGGCCTGGATGAGCTGATCGAGATCTTCGTGCTGCTGGAGGATGTGTACGCCCAGGCGGCTCGTCTGGCGGCGGCGCACTTCCCCGAAGCCCTGTTTCCCCGCCTTGAGGCGCAGATGGCGGAGCTGGACGCCGCGCTCAAGGCGGGCGCGTCCAAGGCCGAGCTCTGCAGCAAGTCCTTTGAGCTGGGGCGATTCATCGGGCGCCACTGCGGCAGCCGGATGTCCTATCGGATGCTGATCCAGGTGGGCAGCCTGGCGCTCTGGCAGCAGTTGCTGCTGACGCCCGGTACGCCGCTGGCGGTGGAGCAGTCGGCCCATGCCCACAGCATCCTGGTCAGCGCCATCAAGGCCCGGGAAGGCGAGGTCGCCGCCTCCGCCGCGCGGCTGACCACCCTGATCACCCGAACCTCTCTGATCGCCGAGAACGGCCCGGTGTCTGCGCCCGCGACCCTGGGCGCCAAGCGCCTTGAGCGGCGCCTGCGCACCGCCGGCTGACTTTGCTGTTCCCGCCGCGCGCCTGGGCCGCAAGCTGCGGCTTGCGTCAGGCTGCGGGCTGGCCTAGTAAATTGTCAGACAAAAATTGGCGACCGGGGAGGTTCCGATGCGATTTGGCGGTCTGGCGACGATTCTGGTGGCCTTGGGTGCGTTCGGCGCGGGCGCCGCGCCAACCGCCGCTCAAGCGGCTGGCCCGGCCTGTTACGCGGCGCTCCGCTACTCTGACGCCCGGCGCGGCGTTTCCGTCCTGATCCTCAAGAACGGCAAGCCGATCTGCGAGGGCTATTCCGCCCAGGGCGGACCGGAGGCCGGCTTCGAGATCTGGTCCGGCACCAAGAGCTTCTGGGGGATCGCCGTGGCCGCCGCGGTCCAGGACGGGCTCCTGTCCCTGGACGAGCCGGTGGCCAAGACCGTCACGGAGTGGGCCGCGGACCCCGTCAAGTCGACGGTCACCCTGCGCCAGCTGCTGACCCTGACCAGCGGGCTGACCAGCCCGCCGGGGCGCGCCATGCCCTTCGCCGAGGCTGTGACCTGGCCCTTCAAGGCCGCGCCCGGCGAGGCCTTCATCTATGGCGCGTCGCCCTACCAGGTGTTCGGCCTGGTCCTGCAGCGCAAGCTGGCCGCGGCGGGGCGCCCGTCAGATCCGCTCAGCTATCTCAAGGCCCGGATCCTGGATCCCATCGGCCTGAAGCCCACCGATTGGCGCCGCGCGCCCAATGGCGACCTCTTGCTGCCGCAGGGCGCGGTGCTGACGGCGCGGGAGTGGGTGAAGTTCGGCGAGTTCGTACGGGCGCGTGGCGTTGTCGGCGGCAAGGCGCTGGTGGACCCAAAGACCTTTGACGAGCTGTTCGTCGGGACCAAGGCCAACCCGGCCTATGGCGTCACCTGGTGGTTGCCCCGTCCGTCCAACACTCCGCTGGCGCCGACCGCTGCGGTGGACCTGTCCCTGCACGCCTCTGAAGTGCCCTCCGACATGGTGGTCGCGGGCGGGGCGGGCGATCAGCGCCTGTACGTGGTCCCCTCCCAGGGCGTCACGGTGGTGCGCCAGGCCTATTTCACCCCGCAGATGGTCCTGGCCGTCCGGGCCGAGGCCAAGGCCGGAAACAAGTGGTCGGACGCGGAGTTCGCCAAGCTGGCCCTCGCGGCGGCTGCGGAGGTGAAGTGATGATTGTCCGGTGATCCATAGCCGGAGGGCGGGTGGGTCACCTGTCAGAAATCCTGGTTTTTCCATTCAGAAATAAGCCGGTGCGGCCGATGGCGCCTATGCGCTACCAGCACCGGCGAGCTTGCGTCGCGCGCCATCTTGGATGATCGTCAGACAAAAGGTGCGTTCATTTAAGCATCTCCGGGGCGACAGGCCCCGACAGCGTTAGGGGGAAGACATGCGTTATCTGTTGTGTGGAGCCGCTGCGGCGGCGCTTCTGGCCGGGCCCGCGGCGGCCCAGGCGCCGGCGTCCGGCGAAGAGGCTATGGTCAGCGAGGTCGTGGTCACGGCCCGCCGCAAGGAGGAGAAGGTCCAGGATGTTCCCGCCGCCGTGACGGGGATCTCCGCCGAGCAGATGAAGGATCTGGGCGGCCTGAAGGACATCAAGGACCTGTCCTACATCCTGCCCGGCCTGTCCTTCGTCGACACCGGCAACATCAACGCCGAGAACAACATCCGCGGCGCTGGCGCGGGCACCGCTCGGACGGCCGGGGTGGACTCGCCCATCGCCGTGCTGCGCGACGGCGCCTCGATCACCGGTGGCGTGATCGGCGGCCGCACGTTCACCCGCCTGGACCTGTTCGATGTCGAGCGCGTCGAGGTGACCCGCGGCCCGCAGGGCGCGCTCTATGGCGTCAACGCCGTGGGCGGTGTGATGCAGGCCATCAGCCAGCGTCCGAAGTCGGAGTTCGGCGGCTCGCTCGGGGCGGTCTATTCGCCGGAGATCGAGCGCCGGCAGATCGACGCCATCCTGAACGTGCCGGTCCCGGCGGCCAATCTGGGCCTGCGCCTGGGTGTGCAGGACGTCCAGCGCGAGGACGGCTTCTTCAGAAACGTCTACACCGGCAAGGCCGGCGACCTGGAAGAGTTCCGCGCCGTGCGCCTGGCCGCGGAGTGGAACCCGCTGGACAGCCTGCGGGTCTTCATGGTCGTCGACCAGTCCGACGAGCTGTCGACCTCCAACCAGGTCAAGAGCGTCAACGCCAACAATGACAAGAGCCTGGCGGCCACCGCCTTCGGCCCGCCGGACATTGACGGCCCCTACGCCTATGCGGCCAACACGACCAATGACGTGAACCGCAATGTCTCCAGCTTCAACACTCAGGTCGAGTGGGACACGCCGATCGGCAAGCTGACCTCGGTCACCATGCTACGCAAGCGCACCACCCTGTTCTCGCAGGAGAACGACCAGTCGGCCCCCGGCTACGCCTCGCCGCCGTTCCCGGCCGCGACCTGCGCCACGCGGGTCTGCTCGACCCTGTTCGCCGACGAGACCGAACTGGCCAGCCAGGAACTGCGCCTGGCCGGCGACTTCGGCGATGCGGTGACCTGGATGCTGGGCGCCAACCTGTCGGGCAAGCAGTCTGACTTCTTCACGATCCTGGACGGCCGCACCACCTCCGCGGTGAACCTCGCCCCGAGCCCGACCGCCAACATCGCCAGCGTGTCCAAGGAAGAAGAGCTCCAGAAGGGGGTCTTCGGGGTGCTGAGCTGGCAGGCGACCGATGCGCTCACCCTCGACGGCGCGGTCCGCTACAACAACGCCGAGAAGAAGAACGACGCCTACACGGTGGCGCGCCAGCTCGGGGCTCTGTCCTGCGTGGCCAACTATGTGGATCCGCTGCGGGTCTTCGCCGCCAATCCGGCCTGCGTCCGCTCCCGCGCCCTGATCAACGACACGTTTGAGAACGTCGCCCCGTCGGTCTCGGTGAAGTATGAGATCGCCGACAACTTCCGGGTCTTCGGCTCGGCGGCCGTGGGCTATCGGGCCGGCGGCTTCAACGGCAACTCGGTGCTCGATCCCAAGATCGCCGCCAGCTACCAGCCGGAAAAGAACGTCGCCTTCGAGGCCGGCGCCAAGTTCGAGCTGGCCGGCGCCTTCTTCACGGTCACCGCCTTCCAGAACAACTTCAACGACCTGCTGGTGACGGTGGACTCCATCGGCCCCGACGCTGTGTCGCGGAACTACCGGTTCAACGCCGGTGAGGCGAAGACCAAGGGCGTCGACTTCGAAGTGTTCGGCGGCCACCGCTTCGGCCCGGGCCTGGGCGGGATCAGCTATAACGGCGCCATCAACTACCTGACCGGCGAGATCGACAGCGGCCCCTACAAGGGCCAGAAGGTCGAAGGCTCGCCCGAGTGGACCTACACCGCGGCGCTCACCTATCGCCGGCCGCTGGTGAAGGACTGGCGGGTGGTGACCTCGGTCTCCTATCGCGGCCAGCGCGGCGGCTACACCAACACCACCAAGATCAACAATCAGGTGAAGCTGGCCGACTTCGACGTCTTCAACGCCTCGGTCGGCGTCGACAACGGCCGCTGGCGCATGGCGCTGGAGGCGCGCAACCTGTTTGACAAGACCTATGTGACGCTGCGCGATCCGACCCGGGACGTCTATGGCGACCCCCGGGAGATCCGGCTGAGCCTCTCCTACGCCTTCGGGTCTGAGGCGCGGTAGCGGCGCAAAGGCTCGCCGGCGGAAGGGGAGAGCCCGCCGGCGAGCTGCTGATTTGAGGACCTGGCGCATGAAGACCTGGCTTGGCGGACTGGTGGCGGCCCTGGCGCTCGCGGGCGCAGCCCATGCGCAGGAGGGGCCAAAGGCCCGGATCGATAGCGGCGTCCTGGCCGGGGCGACCGCCGAAGGGGTTTCGGTCTTCAAGGGCGTCCCCTTCGCCGCCCCGCCGGTCGGCGCGTTGCGCTGGGCGCCGCCGGCCCCGGTCGCCGCCTGGAGCGGAGCGCGCGACGCCACCGCCTTTGCGCCGATCTGTCCGCAGCCCGCGCGCCCAGACGGCGTGCTGGCCATGGGCGCCCAGGCCCCCAAGAGCGAGGACTGCCTCTACCTGAACGTCTGGGCGGCGCCCAAGGCGAAGCAGGCGCCGGTTATGGTCTGGATCCACGGCGGGGCCTTTCGCTTCGGCTCCGGCGTTGGCCCGATCTATGACGGGACCCGGTTCGCCCAGGACGGCGTGGTCCTGGTCACGATCAACTATCGGCTCGGAGCTCTGGGCTTCTTCGCCCATCCGGCCCTGACCAAGGCGGCGCCGCCCGGTGCGCCGCTCGGCAACTACGGCCTCATGGACCAGCTGGCGGCGCTGAAGTGGGTGCAGGCCAATATCGCCGCCTTCGGAGGCGACCCGAAGAACGTCACGGTGTTCGGGGAGTCAGCGGGCGGCTCCGCGATCCTGTCGCTGCTGTCCACGCCGGCGGCCAAGGGTTTGTTCGCCAAGGCCATCGTCCAGTCCGGCGGTGGCTGGCAGGCGCGCACGAACCTTGCTCAGGCGGAGACGGCCGGTGTCGAACTGATGACCAAGGCGGGCCTCGGCGCCGACGCCTCGCTCGAGGCCATGCGCGCCCTGCCGCCCGAAGCCCTGTTCGACTTGCCCAAGGGGATCGGCTCGGTGGGTCCGTTCCAGGACGGACGCCTGATCAACGACACCCCCGCCGAGGCCTTCACCTCCGGTCGCGCCATCGATGTGCCGCTGCTGATCGGCTCGAACAGCTACGAGGCCTCGTTGCTGAAGGCCTTCCCGCTACCGACCGCCGCGGTCCTGGCGCGTCTGACGCCAGCCCAGAAGGCCGCCTATGCGGACTTGCCCACCGACGAGGACCGGGTCGATGCAGCCTATACCGACCTGGTGATGGGCGCGCCCGCGCGCTGGGTCGCGGGGCAGGCGGCCAAGGGCGCGCCGTCCTGGCTCTACTACTTCTCCTATGTGCCCACGGCTCAGCGCGGTCGGGCCAAGGGCGCGCCGCACGGGGCGGAGATCCTCTACGCCTTCGCCACCGGCACGAAGCTCGCGGGCCGGTTCAGCTCGCCGCAGGACCAGGCGATGGAGACCCTGGTGCACGGCTGCTGGGTGGCCTTCGCCAAGACGGGCGCGCCGGCTTGCCCCGGTCAGCCGGCCTGGCCGGCCTACAACCCCGGCGCCGACACCCTGATGGAGTTCGGCCTGGAGAGCGGCCTGCGGCCCCAGTTCCAGAAGGCCCGCCGCGCCGCGGCCGAGAAGGCCTCGGGGCGGTAGCGGAGGTCGATACGCGGCTTGCAAGACCAATCAGTCTGATTATATTTCAATCATTGCGATTGGAGCCAAGCATGACCGCTGAAACGAAGGTTCTGACGGCGCATGTGCCCCTAAGCCTGGCAGAGAAGGTCGAGGCGATGGCGTCTCGGCTGGAGCGATCCCGCGGATGGGTCGTCAAGCAGGCGCTCGCCGCTTGGGTCGATCAAGAAGAAGAGCGTCACCGCATGACGCTCGAGGCCCTGGCTGATGTCGACGCGGGGCAGGTCATCGATCATCAGGCGATCAAGGCCTGGGCCGATAGCCTTGCAACGGATGCCCCGTTGCCGCCGCCTAAGCCGTGAAGACCCAATGGACCGGAAGGGCGTCCTCCGATCTTGTGCGGCTGCATGCGCACTTGAGCCCGGTGGCGCCGCAGGCGGCGGCGCGGGTCATTCGAGACCTTTCGCACGCTCCAGACCGGCTGCTCGACTACCCGCGTCTCGGCGAGAAGCTCGATGCCTACCTGCCGCGTGAGGTTCGCCGGATTATCGTGGGCGACTACGAGATCCGTTACGAGATCGCTGCCGGGACCATCTTCATACTGCGACTTTGGCACTGCCGTGAAGCGCGCAGTCCCGACGCCGAGTAGCCGCGCGGACGAACCCTGGATTCAAGGTATCGAGCGCTTGTCGTTGACGAAGTCGACGTCCGGGTTCTCGCCGACGAACATCGAGATCGCGTCCACGTGCAGGTCCTTGCCGCCCCAGGGCGGCGGCGCGACGGCCGGGGCCGGCAGGAAGGCGGCCTTCCAGGCGGCGTAGTCGTCGAACCAGAACTCGGCCACGCGCGGATATTCGGCCCGCTCCGAGACCGCCTTGTAGAGGGCGTAGCGCTTCACGCCGGGCCGGGCGGCGGCCATCTTGGCGTAGGTGGTCTCGTACCAGGCGTCGCCGTCGGCGGCGCTGACCCCGGCCGGATAGCGGAAGAACACCACCCAGCGCAGATAGGGCGTCTCCTTGGGCGGCGTGTCCTTGGACACGAACACCGTCTGCGGGTTCACTGGAATGCTGGCGGTGGTCGAGGTGAAGGGCGGGTTGGCCCAGCCGCCGGGCGGCGGGGTGAAGGAGTTCAGGCCGCCATAGATGTTGTTCGGCCGGGTCTCCTGGAAGTCGGCCAGGCTGTCGAACTGGATCTCGGTCATCCGGCCATAGAGCAGGGGATAGGCCGCCTTGGCTTCCTCCGGCGGCAGGTAGGACCGGAAGGAGATGTAGTTGCGCTGCCAGGCCTTGTAGGCGCGGCGCACCTGCGGGGCGTGGAAGGTCATGTACCAGCGGTCCAGCACCAGCTGGTCGGTTCCTGGTTTCAGGTCGACCAGGATGTAGTGCTTCATCGCGCCCACGGCGAAGGCCGGCGTGGCGGCGGCAAGGGCTGCGGCGGCGGTCAGGCCTAGGGCGAGGCGGCGGGTCAGGGACATGGCGGATCCTCAGGCGGGCAGGGCGAGGGCGACGAGGCGGTGCGGCTGTCGGCGGAAGCCCATGCCGCAGACGATGAACTGGCGGCCGTCCGTTTCATAGGTCATGGGCGGACCCAGGGTGTGGCCGGGCAGCTCGATTTCCGCGACGATCTCGCCGGTCGCCTTGTCGTAGGCGCGCAGCACCTTCTTGGCGTAGCGCGGGTCATGCGGGCCTTCGCCCACGAACA
Source organism: Phenylobacterium sp. (assembly GCF_041916435.1). Classification (GTDB taxonomy): domain Bacteria; phylum Pseudomonadota; class Alphaproteobacteria; order Caulobacterales; family Caulobacteraceae; genus Phenylobacterium. Next base: position 17,234 of record NZ_JAYRZM010000014.1, read on the forward strand.
GCAGGGTCTTGGTCACCAGCGGTCCGGTGCGCCCGGTGGAGCCGACCCAGCCGAGATTGAACGGCTTCATCGCCGGGCTGTCGGTGGCGCCAGGACCATTGGGCCGCATCCAGAGATGCTGGCCGGTGTTCAGGTCGATGGCGGTGATGCGGCCATAGGGCGGCTTCAGCAGCGGCAGGCCGCGCGGGCCGGTGACCACCCGCGAGCTGCCGGCGATCTCCTCGGTCTCATTGGCGCCGGCCACCCGCTTGCCGGTCTCATCCAACGCCATGGAGGCGATGGACGAGGTTGAGGGTACGAACAGCACGCCGGTCTGTGGATCGACGCCCGCGCCGCCCCAGTTGGCGCCGCCCACCCAGGCCGGGGTCTGGATCGTCGGCTGGGTCCCGAATGGCGTGAAGATCGGACCCCACTTGTAGTTGGCGAGAATGGCCTCAGCCTCCGCCCGGATCTCCGGAGTGAAGTCCACCAAGAGGTCGGCGCTCATGCCCGGATGCTCGAAGGGCTTGGGCAGGGTGGGGAAGGGCTGGGTGGGCGAGGTGCGTTCGCCCTTCAACTCGCTCTGCGGGACGGGCCGTTCCTCGATCGGCCAGACCGGCTGGCCGGTCAGGCGGTCGAAGACGAAGGTGAAGCCGGATTTGGTGACCTGGGCCACGGCCTTGATGCGTCGGCCGCCGACCGTGATGTCGACAAGGTTCGGCGCGCAGGGCAGGTCGTAGTCCCAGATGTCGTGGTGCACGAACTGGAAGTGCCAGCGGCGCAGGCCGGTGCTCGCGTCCACGCAGATCAGCGCGTTTCCGAACAGATTGTCGCCCGGACGGTCGCCGCCATAGAAGTTGTTCGTGGGGCAGGTGCCGGGCAGATAAACGAGGCCGGTCTCGTCGTCGGCCGTGAAGGGCGCCCAGACGTTGGCGTTGCCGTTGCGGTCGGCCGAGCCGCCCTCCCAGGTGTCGTAGCCGTAGTCGCCTTTGCGCGGCACGGTGCGGAAGGTCCACTTCAGCGCGCCGGTGCGGACATCAAAGCCGCGCACGTCGCCGGGCGGCATCTCAGCGATCACAGGGCGGTCGTGGATGTACTGGCCCACGATGACCACGTCCCTGCAGATGACCGGCGCTGAGGTCGTGCCGAACAGATCGACCGGATCGCGGGCCAGGGGCCGGCTCAGTCCAATGGTTCCCAGGTCCACCTCGCCGTTCTGGCCGAAGCTGGGCACAGGCTTGCCCGTAGCGGCGTCGAGGGCGATCAGCCGATTGTCGCCGGTGGCGATGATCACCCGGGCGTCGTCGCCCTCGCGCCAGTAGGCGACGCCGCGGTGGATCAGGCCCTTGCTGGTGAAGGCGCCGTGCTTCCAGGTCCCCGGATCATAGAGCCACAGGGTCGCGCCAGTGACGGGATCGATCGCGGCCACCTGGCAGAAGGCCGTGGAGACGAACAGCTTGCCGTCGACCATGATCGGGGTGGCCTGGAATTCGCCCAGCGGCAGGCCGGGATTGGCGGCGCGCACCGCGTCATCGGGCGAGGCCCAGGTCCAGGCGACCTGCAGATCCTTGGCGTTGCCGCGGTGGATGCGATCCAGGGGCGAATACTTGGTCCCCCGATTGTCGCCGCCATAGACCGGCCATTCACCGGCCTTGCGAGGCGCGCCTCCGCCACCGGTCGCGAGACTGGCGCAGCCGGGCAGGAGGAAAAGGCTGGCCCCGGCCAGCAGCAGTCTGCGGCGGTGCGGCCCTTGCGGCGCGGCGGTCGAACGCATGACGATCCCCCCTTGAGACGTTTGTTCAGGATAGGTCGCAGGCTGGGGGCTCGCGCGCAACAAGATTGTCAGACATTTTTGATGTCCAGGTCGACATATCCTTTCGCAAGCGCGACAATTGTAGACATTGCGCCCTGCTTTTCCAGCTTAACCGCACAACTCGCGCGGGCGGCTCGCATCTCGGCGACAATCCCTTGTGCGGCAAGGGGTCGCGGCGGGTTTCCCTAGGGTAGGTAAACGCTCGTTAAGGCTTCTCGCGCAATCCCTGGTTTGAGGACGCGCTATCTTGAGCCGGCGACGGCCAAACCTGTGGGTGAGTTATGTTCAAGACCATTGCTGAACAGCGGGCGTTCGGTCACCGGCTCATAGGCGGTGTCCTGTGGGGGCTCGTCCTTGCGGTCACCGGCGCCGCCCTGCTTCTGAAGGGACCCTGGCTGGCCTTGGGGCTCGGCGCCGCGGCCCTGGCCGGCGGCGCGACCCTGGCGGGCGCCTCTGACAAGGACGGCGCGGGCGGCCGCATGGCCATCGCCGCGGCGCTCATGGGCCTCGTGTCCCTGATGGTGGCGGCCTTCAAGGGGCATCCCTGGCAGATCGACCTGCACATGGCCTATTTCGCCGCCCTGGCTGCCCTGGTGATCTATTGCGACTGGCGCGCGATCCTCGCCGGCGCCGCCGTCGTGGCCGTTCACCACCTGACCCTCAGCTTCCTGCTGCCCGCCGCCGTGTTCCCCGGCTCCGCCGGCCTGGGTCGGGTCATGGTCCACGCCGTGATCCTGATCGCGGAAGCGGCCATCCTGATGTGGGTCTGCCAGAGCATCGTCGGCATGTTCGCCGTCTCCAGCGAGGCGGTGTCCCGCGCCGAGGCGTCGCTGGACACGGCGCAGAAGGCCATGGCCGAGGCCGAGGCTGCGCACCATGCCGAGGAACAGGCCTCCCAGGATCGGGCCCGACTGCAGGCCTCCGTGGATCATGAGCGGGCCCAAGTCACCGAGAGTCTGGCCGATGGCCTGGCCCGGCTGGCGGATGGCGACCTGTCTCATCGCCTGAACAACGCCTTTGCGCCCCAGTTCGAGAAGCTGCGTCACGACTACAACGCCGCGATCTCGCGCCTTGAACAGACCATCGCCGCCATCAAGGCCTCGACCACCGGCATGCACTCCAGCGTGCGCGAGCTGGACCAGGCCGCCGCCTCGCTGTCGCGCCGCACCGAGAACCAGGCCGCCAGCCTGGAGGAGACCGCGGCGGCGCTCGACGAGATCACCGAAACCATCAGCCGCTCGGCCGGCAACGCCAAGCGCGCCGCCCAGGTGGTGTCGACCGCCAAGACCGGCGCTCACGAAAGCAATCAGGTCGTCTCAGACGCCGTCGCCGCCGTGGGTGAGATCGAAGCCTCCTCGGCCCAGATCGGCCAGATCATCGGCGTCATCGACGAGATCGCCTTCCAGACCAACCTGCTGGCCCTGAACGCGGGTGTTGAAGCCGCGCGAGCCGGCGACGCCGGCAAGGGCTTCGCGGTCGTGGCCTCGGAAGTCCGGGCGCTCGCCCAGCGGTCCGCCGAGGCCGCCAAGGAGATCAAGTCGCTGATCGAGGCCTCCAGCGAGCAGGTCGGCGCCGGTGTGCGTCTGGTTGGCCTGACCGGTGAGGCCCTGCAGCGGATCGCCACCCAGGTGAACGAGATCGACGGCCTGGTGGGCGAGATCGCCTCCTCGTCCCAGGAGCAAGCCTTGGGCTTGGCCCAGATCAACTCGGCCATCAACCAGATGGACCAGGCGACACAGCAGAACGCGGCCATGGTCGAGGAGTCCACTGCCGCGACCCGCGCCGTCGCCCATGAAGCCCAGGCCCTGGCCGAGGCGACGGAACGCTTCCGGCTCAGCGCCGGCGCGGGCCGGCCGGCCCTGAAGATGGCGTCCTGAGTTCGGGTTGCGGCGCACAGTTTTAGTGCGCCGCAACATCAGTCCAAGGCCGCTACGGCCCCAAGTTTGTTGAGTGAGGCCCCGCCTAAGCTTCTAGGGCGCCGTAGGGTGAATGTAGATTCGGACGTCACAATCTGAATTCACCATGAATTGGCGTGAGAGTGGGCCGTTGCTGCAGCTTTCTCGAGAATCTTGGGTTAGGTAACCGGTTTCCTAACGAATTTTTCCTTGTGCGGTCTCGCCATTTTCAGTGCGGGTGACTATGGCGTTGGCCATCCGGGTCCGGCCTTGTCCGGCGTCACCAAGGAGTTGCGAGTTTGTCCCAGGCCACGTCGATTCCGGGCCTTGCCCCTGCGCCGACCAAGCACGCCAAGCTGGTCCAATGGGTTCAAGACATTGCGGCCCTGACGCAGCCCGACCGGGTCCATTGGTGCGACGGTTCTGACGCCGAGTGGGAGGCCCTGACCGCCGAGCTGGTCAAGAGCGGCACCCTGAAGCCGCTCAATCCGGAAAAGCGCCCCAACTCGTTCCTCGCCGCCTCCGATCCGCGCGATGTGGCCCGAGTAGAAAGCCGCACCTTTATCTGTTCGCAGGACCCGGCCGACGCCGGCCCGACCAACAACTGGCTCGAACCCGGCGAAATGCGCGCCGACCTGCAGGACCTGTTCAAGGGCTGCATGAAGGGCCGCACCATGTATGTGGTGCCCTTCAGCATGGGCCCGCTGGGCTCCAAGATCAGCCAACTGGGCGTGGAGATCACCGACAGCGCCTATGTCGCCATCTCGATGCGGGTGATGACCCGCATGGGCAAGGGCGCCCTGGACGAGATCGGCGAAGACGGCTTCTTCGTCCCCTGCGTCCACTCGGTCGGCATGCCC
>NZ_JAYRZM010000015.1:0-20020 GCF_041916435.1 Phenylobacterium sp.
TCAGCAGGCTCGTGGGCGGCCACCTCAACAGCCGCCTCGCCGAGCTCACGCCCTGGGCCTGGAAGGCCGCTCAGCCTGCCCACTGAACGTCAAGCAATCGGCAGGCGGTGGAAAAGCCGCGCTTACGTTCGACCAGGAAGGCCAAGCCTACGCAGGCTCGGGTCGTCAGCGGAAAATCAAGGTTACCGACGCGGTCGCGCGAGGCGACCTGGTGGTGAGCTCCGACACGGCTGTTCCCCCGCGATCCCTTACCCTGCTTGGCGTTGCATTTTCCTGCCCGAAGGCGCCCCTTCGGAGGCGAGTGTTAATGTGAGGGCCGGGCGCCTGGGCTCGGGCGCGCTCAAAGTGAGCGCCCAGACGTTTGACGCAAGCCAGGGCGTGAGGCCAAGTCCGTCCGACGAGCACTGTGCTCTGAGCAAATGGGGGAGTGGGCGAAATGCTTCGCGAGCTTTTGAATCAAGTTGCCGTTCTTTTGAAGGACGAATAAGGTCTGACCTCGACCGAGTATTCGACCATGGGCGGTGCGATGGCCGGCGGCGTTTTCACCGCCTCCGACGCCCTGTCGCAAGCTGCGGGTACTGCGATCGACAACGTCGTTAACGCAGTCTCCGGCGGCGACGCCGCCGCTGAGTGACGGCGGGCCGCGCCGGTTCTCGGCGCGGCGCCCCAGTCATGGACGAACTAGAATCTGTGTTGAACCTGACCCTTCTGGCTTTGCTGGCGGGGTCAGTTTTTTCCGATCTTACCCGAAGGCTGATACCCAATTTCGTCTGCCTGGGGGTCTTTCTGCTTGGTCTAATCCACGGCGTGCTGATCAGCTCAGGCGAGTTGATCTACTCTCTGGTGGGTTGCGGCATCGTACTGCTGGGCGGCCTGGGACTTCACCAGAAGAAGGTCCTCGGCGGCGGCGACATCAAGCTGATTTCGGCGCTCAGCGTGTGGCTCTTGCCGATCGAGCTGTCGCGTTTTGTGCTGTCAATCATGGTCGCCGGCGGCGTTGTGGGCGCCTGCTATCTGGCGGTCGGATTCGTCCGGCGGCTGCGAGACAAGCAAGCCCCGGCCGCGGCGGGCGTACCATACGCCCTGGCCATCGTTGGGGGGTTCCTGGCCTTGCGGCCAGAAATGCTGACGACAACGGTGTGGTGACGCGATGGTCAGGGAGCTTCAGTCTTGAGTAATCCGAAGAGCGCCGCGCGCCCGGGCGGGCTGTTGATCAGGAACCTGCTCATGTTCCTTGCGGCCGCGATGGTGGCCGGGGTCGTTGTGCACCTGGTCAAGACCCAGGTGTTCCCGCGCCTTCCGGCGCCCATCGCGGAACTCGTGGGGGCCCGGACGTGAGCGAAACCGATCTGTTCGGCGTCCGGGGCGGCAAGAAGCCGACCTCCAAGCTTGCCCCCTTGATCAAGAACGTCAGCCTGTTCCTTGGCGCCCTGTTGATCACCATCACGCTGGGCTCCTTCCTGAAGGCCAACGCCGGCGGCGGCGACAGCAAGCCGGGCGCCTTCTATCTGCAAGCCACCAGCGCCATGAAGCCCGGCGATGTGATCAGCCCCGAGAGCGCAGTGTGGCGCTCGGCAGTGGGCAAGCGCAGCGGGGAATGGATCACCGACAGCTCCAAGAAATCAGAGGCCTACTGGGGCTGGCGGGTGGTCTCGCCGATCCGCGCCGGCCAGCCTGTGTTCAAGCAATCCGTCATCGCCGTAAACGCCGGCGCATCGAACCTGGAGCTGCCGCCCGGCAAGGTCGGCTTCGTGCTCATGGGCGACGAACTCTCCGTGGCCACCGAGATGCTGCGTGAGGGCAGTTGGGTGAACATCATCGCCGTGGTCGGCGGCGCCCGAAACAAGGCCATCGCCGAGTCGCCCTCCGTCGCCACCGTGGTGGAAGGCTCCCAGGTCCTGCATGTTCGGGCTGGCCTCAAGCGGGGCGGGCGCGGCCTGGATCCTTCCGTGACCATCGCCGTCTCGCCGGAAGAAGCCGAGGACCTGGCCGCCTGGCGTCAGGCCGGCGCGCTCGTGGTGGTGCTGGCCAGCGCCGACAGCCCCCGCTCGGCCCATCAGGGCGCCCTTCGCCAGATCTGGGATGTGGAAACCGTCTCCGATCCGGCCGAGACGGACGATGACTCCTCCGCCTACGCGACAGCCCAGGGGCCGTCCGCGCCCACCCGCAGCGTCTCGGTGGTCACGCCTTCGGGTATCTCGCAGCAGGACCTGCAATGATGCGCCGCCTGCTGCTGGCGGCCGTCGTCTGGGTGCTGGCGTCGCCCGCGTTGGCCCAGGGTCGCACCACGATCTCTGAGGGCGGCTTCCTGGTCTTGACCCCCTCAGGCGACGTGAGCTCCGTGGTCATGTCCAACGACAGCACCCTGAAGGTGGATGTGCGCGGCGCCCGGAAGATCGTGCTGTTCGGGATGAAGGAGGGCTCCGCCGACGTCATGCTGATGAACGCGGCCAACCAGCAGATCGAGCGGCGGACCGTCGAGGTGGTCGCCGACACCGCCAACCTCGCGGCCTTGATTTCACGCACCGCCCAGGTGCCGAACCTGTCGGTGTCGAAGACCGCCGGCGTGGCTGTGTTGACCGGCGACGCGCCGAACGCCGCCACGGTTGTTCTGGCTGGCGACATCGCCGCCGGCGCCTTGCCTGGGGTCAAGATCATCAATCTGATCCGCAGCGCCACCAACGACCAACTCGCCGTTTCGGTCCGGGTTCTGGAGGTCCGCCGCAACAAGGCCCGGGAGCTCGGCATCCGCTGGCAGGCGCAGAACCGGTTCAACGGCGGCACAGGAGCGATCGGGAACCTCTTCGCCAACGCCATCGGCACAGCTACAACCACCGACCTGTTCGCCGCGGCGAAGTTCACCATCGACCGGCTGGTCCTGGACACCTTCCTGAATTATCTGCGCTCCGAGGGGGCGGCCACGATGCTGGCGGAGCCGACTATCGTCGCCACCAGCGGCCAGAAGGCCCGCTTCCTGGCCGGCGGGGAACTCCCGGTCCCAAGTCCCCAGGCCAACGCGGTGACGAACAACGCGGTGGGGTACACTTACAAGCCCTACGGCGTGACCCTGGAGTTCACCGCCCTCATCATTGACGGCGAGTCGGTCCGCCTGCAACTCGCCCCGGAAGTCAGCCAGGTGGACACGGCCAATATCGTCGAGTTCAACGGCGCCAAGGTGCCGGGCCTGATCACCCGCAAGACCGAAACCACGGTCACCCTGAAATTCGGGGAGAGCGTGGCCATCGCCGGCCTTCGCTCGGCGGAGTCACAGAGCAACAAGCGGGGGCTGCCCTTCCAGACCCCCTTCGACATTGGCGACAAGCTGGCCGGCTCGCGGGGCTCCAGCGCCAGCGACACCGAGCTGGTGCTGATCGTGACCCCCGAACGGGTGGAGGATGCGGCCAAGCGGATGCCGTCGCCGACCGTCGAGGCGAACCTGTCGCCTCTGAAATGACCAGCCTTCCTGATCGTCGGCAGATCGTCTCGGCCCTCGTCGACGAGGCGGCGCGCGCCTATCCTACCGCGCGGGTCGGAGCCTTGGCCGTCGAGCCGGAAACCCTCCGCGACTTTTTCCTGAGTCTGCTCGCCCGTGGCCCCGATGCTCCGGGCCAGGACGCCGACGATCTGGCCCAGAGCGCGATTGACGAAGTCCTGGGCTATGGTCCGATCCAGTCCTTGATGACCGACCCCGGGGTTACCGACATCCTGATCAATGGTTGGGACGCCATTGTGTACGAGAAGGGGGGGCGGCTGACGCCCTTCGCCGGCGCCTTCTTCGGCCCAGAGCACTTGGTGGCCTTTGTCCATCGCCATGTGGCCAGGGCCGAACGCGCGATCAATCGCGCCAATCCCTGGGTCGATGTCGAACTGCCCGACGGGTCGCGGATGCATGCCGTCGCGCCTCCGGTCGCCATGGGCGGTCCCTTCGTCTCAATCCGCCGCTTTCCGGCGCGTCCCTACACCCTGGCGGACCTGGAGCGCATGGGCGGCGTCACCGCCGACCAGCGCCTGTGGCTGGAGACGGCCGTGGATAGGCGGTTGAACGTGATCGTCGCCGGCGCGCCAGGGGTGGGCAAGACCACGCTGCTGGGCGCCATGCTCAGTCGGGTGCCGGCCGATCAGCGGATCGTGCTGGTGGAGGATGTCAGCGAGCTGAAGGTGGATCATCCCCACTGCATCAAACTGCAGACGCGTCGGATCGACCATGGCGACGGGGAGCAGGCCAATATCCGCAAGCTGGTGCGGGAGACCCTGCGGATGCGGCCCGACCGCCTGGTGGTGGGGGAGGTGCGCGGCGAGGAGGTGTTCGACATGATCGCCGCGATGTCGATCGGACTGGCGGGATCCCTGAGCACCTTGCACGCCGGCTCGGTCAGCGGCGCTGTTCACCGCCTGGAGTCGCTGTACGCCTCCGCGACCGCCGGGCAGTCGGGAATCAACCCAAGCCAGGCCTTACGTGACGCCATCGACGCCATTGTCTTCCTGCATCGCGACGCCTCGGGGCGTCGGCTGGTGTCGGAGATTCACAGGCTGGAACGCGCCTAGTGTCCTGGCTGCGCGCTCTGCCCTGGCCCGCCCTGATGGTGGGATTGGTGGCTCTGAGCGCCACGGCCTGGTGGGCCAAGAGTCTGCTCATGGGCCTGGTTCTGGGTTTGGGCGCCCTGATCCTGATGACTCAGCTGCTGCGCGGCCGTCAGGCCAACATGTTTGCCGCCGAACGCGCCGCGGTGGCGCGCCTGATGGAGCAGGTCAGCCCCATATCCCGGTCAGGCACGCCGCTGCTGGCCGCCATGGCGACCTGTGCGCAGGGTTCGCCCCATCCTGGTCCCCAGGCCCTCGCCCAAGCCCTGCAGGGGCTGTCGACGGGCCAGCCTGAGGGGATCGCCGCGCGGTGGGTCGAGGCCTGGCCGCTCTCCAACCTGACCTATCGCCTCTGCCTGGTGCATCGTGAGCAGGGGGGTGCGCCGGAGGGATTCCTCATGGCCTTCCGCGAGGCCCTGGGCATGGCCGAGGACCTGGCCAAGAAGCGGAACCTGGCCCTGATCCAGATCCGCTGGCAGGCCAATATCATGACCGCCTTCTTCTTCCTGGTGTTGTTGGCCTCGGCCGCGCGGGCCGGCCCGCTGTTCGCCAGCCTGCTGGCCACCGATGAGGGGCGGCTGATGGTGACCTTGTCGGCATCCCTGGTGATCTGGGGGCGGGTCAGCCTGAACCTGATTTCGGACGCCATGAAGTGAGCCTGATCGATCGCCTGCGGAAGACCGCTGCTCTGGAGGACGAGGCCTGCGAGCTGGTTGCGGTCGCCACTCTGGCCGCGTCAGAGGCCGGCTCGCCGCCGGCCAGCGCCCTGGCCCTGGCTCTTGATGTCACCGCCGTCCGCTTCGGGCCTGTGATCGAGACGCTCCGCGTGCTGGAGCGCCGCTTCCGCTTTGGCCTGGACGGCGGGGAGGTGGCGCGGAGTCTGACGTCCACTGGTCCTGGGGCGGCCCTGGTGTCAGAAGTCGCCGAGGCCGAGAGGAATGGAGATGATCTCCGCGAACGGATGCAGATTTTCCTGAAGAACAGTTTTGAGCGCCGGGAATACGAGCTCCGCCAGCGGATAGAGGTGTTCCCGGTCTATATGATCGTGGTCCTGGTTCTGTTCTTCATGCCGGCGATCCTAATCGTCCTTGTCGGCCCATCCTTCTTCACACTCCTGCGCGTGCTCTACGAAGTCTGAGTCGCGCTCAATCTGAGCGCCCGCATCCTAGGGATCGACAGGCATCCATATTACAAAATTATCTACGATTGCCCGGCGCCTGTCCCGATGCTGCTGATGCTGAGCGTTCATCCCAGCCGGCGACACGATCTGGAAACCCCCGACTGGCTGCGCACCGATCCGATGCTGGACGTGCGCCAGTACCTGGACGGCTGGGGCAATATCTGCAGCCGTATCCTGGCGCCGGCCGGCCGCCTGACGCTCTCGGCCGACTTCGTCATCGCCGACGATGGCCAGCCTGACGTGATCTCACCCTTCGCGCCCCAGGCGGCCGTCGAGGACCTGCCCGAGGACGTGCTGATCTTCCTGCTGGGCAGCCGCTACTGCGAGACCGACCGGCTGAGCGACATCGCCTGGTCGATGTTCCAGTCCACCGAGCCCGGTTGGCCCCGGGTCCAGGCCATCGTCGACTGGGTGCATGACCACATCCAGTTCGGCTACGAGCACGCCCGGCCGACCATGACCGCCTTCGAGGCCTATTGCGAAGGCCGCGGCGTCTGCCGCGACTACGCCCACCTTGCCGTCGCCTTCTGCCGCTGCATGAACATCCCGGCGCGCTACTGCACGGGCTATCTGGGCGACATCGGCGTGCCCATCGTCGGCGAGATGGATTTCAGCGCCTGGTTCGAGGTCTATCTGGGGGGCAAGTGGCACACCTTTGACGCCCGTAACAACAAGCCCCGCATCGGCCGGGTGCTGATCGCCCGTGGCCGCGACGCCACCGACGTGGCCATCGCCAACACCTTCGGACCCGCCATCCTCAGCGGCTTCAAGGTGGTCAGCTACGACCTGCCGGACCCCGCCTAGTCCTCGATAGATCCGGTGCGGGCCCGCATGTCGGCATAGGCGTCCAGGGCACGCTGGCGGGCGAAGGCGTGGTCGACGATGGGCCTGGGGTAGGTGGCGCCCAGCCGCACGCCGCTCAACGGAATTCTGGGCATGGGACGGGTGCTGGCGAAGGAGGGCCTGACCGACCGACAACAGGGTCAGGTGGAGGTCATCCTGCAGTCGGGCGAGATGCTGCACGGCCTGCTCAACGACCTGCTGGACGTCTCCAAGATCGAGGCCGGGAAGTTGACGATCGAGGAAGGAGAGGTCGACCTGGCCGAGGTCGCGCGCTCATCGCTCGCCACCCTCTCGCTCATGGCCGCGGAAAAGGACGTCACCGTCACCCTGGAGATCGCGCCAGAGGCGGAAGGGATCTTCCGTGGAGACCCGACGCGCGTTCGGCAGATCGTCAACAATCTTGTCTCCAACGCCCTGAAGTTCACCTCTCAGGGCGAGATAGCCTTGAAGGTGTCGCGGCCCGAGGGCGAGTTGCGGTTCGCCGTCCGCGACACCGGCATCGGAATTTCGGCCGACAAGATCGGTGATCTGTTTCAGAAATTCACCCAGGCCGACCCCTCGATCACCCGAAGGTTTGGGGGCACAGGCCTTGGCTTGGCGATCTCTCGCGAACTCGCCCGTCTGATGGGCGGCGATGTCAGTGTCGAGAGCCAGGAGGGGATCGGCTCGACCTTTACCGTCAAGCTCCCGCTGGCCCGGTTGGAGGGCGCGCGATCCACGCTCGCGGTGGCCGAGGTCGAGGAAGCCGAGTTCGGCGACCCTGGGGCGCTCCGCATCCTTGTCGCCGAGGACAATCCCGTGAACCAGATCGTCATCCAAACCATCCTGCAGCAGGCCGGTCTCAATCCCGTCGTGGTCAATGACGGTCAGGAAGCTGTGAACGCTTGGCGGGAGTCCGATTGGGACCTGATCCTCATGGACGCTCAGATGCCGGTGATGGACGGCCTGACCGCGACCCGGGCCATTCGCCAGGAAGAGGCTCGCCAGGGGGGGCACGCACCCCCGTCCTCGCCCTGACAGCCAACGTGATGGCCCACCACCTGAACGCCTACCTGCAGGCCGGCATGGATGGGCTCGTCGCCAAGCCGGTTGATCCGTCCAAATTGCTGCTCGCCATCGAAGCCGCGCTGGATGGCGCGGCGCTGGCCGTGCAGCCTGGGGGCTAGAGACGGCCCCATGGCGCGCGCAGCCTTCGCCATCGCGCCCTGGCCCGGCGCGGGGGTGGTATCGGCGAGAACGATAGCGGAGTGGGCGACAACCTCGCCCCAGGCCTGACGCTCAGAGGCCGAGGATCAGCTGTTGCGCCGGCAGGCGGACCACGAGGCCGGCCAAGCCCTCGGTGAGCCTGATCTGGCAGGCCAGGCGGGAGCCGGCATCGACGTCGCTGGCGAAGTCCAGCATCGACTCCTCCAGGGCCGAGGGTTCGCCCGCGCGGACGCGCCAATCTGGATCGACATGGACGTGGCAGGTGACGCAGCAGCAGTTGCCGCCGCAGACGCCGTCAATGCCGGGGACCTCGCCCCGCCGCGCCAGGCTCATCAGCGACCATCCCGGGCGCAGCGGGAGGTGAAAGGCCTCGCCCTGGCGGGTGATGAAGGTGACGCCTTGCGTCGCCGCGGAGATCAGACCACCAGCACCCAGGCCACCATGAAGACCACGGCGCCCAGGGTGGTCCAGAGCAGCATGTTGACCAGCATGCGGATCATGCCGCGCTCGTGCTCGTCAACGACGCCGAGCGCGTCGCAAACCGCGTTGGCAGGCGCCATCAGGAGATGGAACATGGTCAGTCTTTCGTTAGAGCCGGGGTGAAGTCCGGCCGGGTGGCGGCGGCAAGCCAGGGCGATCCCGCGGTCTGAAGCGACAGTCCGCCCAGGCCGAAGGCCAGCAGCCAGAGGGTCTTGAGGCCCTCGGCGGCGATGTAGATGACGTGCAGAGGCGACGCCGGCGGCGTGGCGCCAGCGATGATGGCCGCGACGCGGGCGTCGAGCAGCGGCAAGAGCCACAGAGCCTGGGCCAGGACGACGATGGCGGGAAGCGCCAGGGCGAACCACCAGCCGCGCGGGGGCGCCCAGATCGCCCCGAAGCCGGCGAGGCCAAGCAGCAGGACGATCTCCACACGATTGTAGAGGTGGAAGGTTTGTCGCCCGACCTCCAGCGCCACGGGCAGGCTCAGAGAGGGCGCGAGGAACTTGGCGGGGGTCGCGAGGAAGGCGACGCCAAGCGTCAGGCCGGCCCACAGCAGGATCAGGCCCGGACCAAGGCGGGAAGGGGGCGTGGAAATGGAAGGCGTGTTCATCGGCAGGTCTGTCGGCTTGTGGTTTAAACATGTATCTACAATATTTGTTTAAGCTCGCCTAGGCCCCGCGCGGATCGGCCGCGCCCGCCTGGGGGAAGGAGCGACCGTGTTCATCACCCCCGAACCGACGCCCAATCCCAACGCCATGAAGTTCACGCCGTCCGCCGACGCCGGAGGGACCCTGCTGGCCCTGGAAGGCGTCCTGACCGCCGCGCTGCTGGCCCTGCCTGGGGTGGGCGGGATCTTTGTCGCGCCAAGCTACGTGACGGTGACCCGGACCCCCGGGCGGTCCTGGGTTCGGCTGAACCCCAAGGTGATCGTCGCCCTGAGCGACGTCCTGCTCCAGGCGCGTCGCGCACCGCCGCAAGCCGTCGGCTCGGCAGGGGCGCCCGAGGCGTCCGGCGGCTTCGACCTGGAGGCCGAGATCCGCGGGGTCCTGGACCGGCATGTGCGGCCCGGCGTAGCGCGCGACGGCGGGGACATCCTGTTTGATCGCTTTGACGCACAGACCGGCGTGCTCTGGATCCGGATGCGCGGCGCCTGCGGCGGCTGCCCGTCGGCGCGCCTGACCCTGAAGGGCGGGGTGCAACGGATCGTGCAGTACTATGTCCCCGAGGTGGTCGGAGTGGAGGAGGCGGCCAACGAACCGACGGAGACCGTCACGGTGGGTGAGCGCCTGAAGGCCTGGGCCGCGCGGCTCGATGGCCGCTCAGGACCGCCGGCCCGCACGACCTTCAGCCACCAGGGCCGGCCGATCACGATCGAACGTGCCTAGGGATCGACAAGCTCGATGGGGGGGGCGCGGGCCAGCAGGGCCTGCAGGGCGCCTTGGTTTGCCACCAGATCGGCCAGGCTGTAGCCGTCCAGGACCTGGAGGAAGGCGGCGCGGGCCTCGTGCAGGGCGCGGCGCAGCTTGCAGGCCGGGGTGATGACGCAGGCGCCGTTGATGGGATCGAAGCAGGGGACCAGGGCCATGTCCGGCTCGGTGCGGCGCACCACCTCGCCCAGAATGATCTCCTCGGGCGCCCGGGCCAGGCGCAGGCCGCCACCCTTGCCCCGTACCGTGTGGATATAGCCGGTCAGGCCGAGCTCATAAACCACCTTCATGAGGTGGTTGCGGGAAATCCCATAGCTGGCGGCGATCTCGGATATGGTGGGCAGGCGGTCGCGATGCAGGGCCACGTACATCAGCACCCGCAACGAGAAATCGGTATAGACGGTCAGTCGCATTCTCGTCCTTCAGCCGGCCCTGCAAGCAAGAGATAGCATCTAACTAATTAGAATCGATCAGGTTTATGCGCTTGAATCGATTTGATCCAAAGGCGCCGAGATCTGAGTGTCTGGCGCCGGGGCATGCTGACCGCGCCCGTCAAACCTCCCAGCCCCGGCAGGAGATGGATCCGCCCGCGCCTCGATTTGGCAATCCTCTCTATGGGGCTGCGACCGGGGCCGTCGAGCGCATGCCCGCATAGGCCTCCAGCGCCCGCTGGCGGGCGAAGGCATGATCGACGATCGGCCTGGGGTAGGTGGCGCCCAGCCGCACGCCCGATCCGGCCAGCACGGGGACTGGGGCGGTCCAGGGGGCGTGGATCACCTTGGCGGGCAGACGGGCGAGCTCCGGGACCCAGCGGCGGATGTAGTCGCCCGGAGGATCGAATTTCTCGCTCTGAAGCACGGGGTTGAAGATGCGGAAATAGGGGGAGGCGTCGGCGCCTGAGCCCGCGACCCACTGCCAGTTGCCGGCGTTCGAGGCGTGGTCGGCGTCCACCAGGGTGTCCCAGAACCACTGCTCCCCCAGCCGCCAGTCGATCAACAGGTGCTTGGTGAGGAAAGAGGCCACGATCATGCGGACGCGGTTGTGCATCCAGCCGGTGGTCCAGAGCTGGCGCATGCCGGCGTCGACGATGGGGTAGCCGGTGGCGCCGCGTTTCCAGGCCTCCAGGCCCGGCGGATCATCGCGCCAGGGGAAGGCGTCGAACTTCGGGTCGAAGCTGATCTTGGCGAGATCCGCCGTGCGGGCGATGGCGGCGTTGAATTCCCGCCAGCCGAGCTCGGCCAGGAACTTCTCGATCTCCCCGTCGCTGGCCTTGCCATGATGGGCGGCGGCCTGGGCGGCGCGCCAGCAGGCCTTGGGGCTGATCTCGCCGAAGTGCAGGTGGGGGGAGAGGCGCGACGTGCCCTCGACGGCGGGCCGGTCGCGGTCGGTGGAATAGGTTCTCAGGGCCTGGCGGGTGAAGGTTTCCAGCGCGGCGCCGGCGCCGGCCTCGCCAGGCGCCCAGTCCCTAAAGCCCGTGGACCAGTCCGGCGCCGTGGGGTGCAGCCGCCAATCGGCGAGCCGGTCGGTGGCGGGCCAGGCGTCGGGGGCGGGCAGGGTGTCTGGCGTCGGGATCGGCCCCCCGTCACTGACCGCCTGCCGCGCCGTTCGCCAGAAGGGCGTGAAGACGCTGAACGCGCCGCCGGCCTTGGTCTTCACCGCGTCCAAATTGACCAGGTGGCCGCCATTGAAGCGATGGGGCTCGACCTCCTGAGCCTTCAGCGCCACGGCTAGGGCCTTGTCGCGTTCGGGGTGGCCAGGATCAAAGAGAGCGTTCCAACACACCGACGCCGCCCCGGTCTCGAGGGCCAGCTGGATGACGATGTCAGCGGCGACGCCGCGGCGCAGGATGAGCCGCGAGCCTATGGCGTCCAGTCCCGCGCCAAGTGCTGCCAGGGACTTGTCCAGCCACCAGAGCGAGGCCGCCCCAGGCGCGCGCAGGCCCGGCGTTTCGTCCAGCACATAGAGGGGGATCACCGCGCCGCCTGACCGCACCGCCGCCTCCAGCGCCGGGTTGTCGGCCAGGCGCAGGTCCCGGCGGAACCAGACGATCGTGGGTGCGGGCATCAGAAGAACTCGTCGAGGAAGCGGTAGAAGTCGAGGCGGGCCTCATCTAGCTCGGCGAGAGGATAGTGGGTCCGCAGCAGACGTACGGCGTCGACCTGCGGATGGTTGCGTTTGGCCGAGCGCAGGAAGAGCGCCAGATCCTGATAGCGGTCGGCGATCCCGAACCGGCCAAGGTCGATGAGGGTGACACCCGCGCCGTCGTCCCAGACGAAGTTGGGCAGGCTGGCGTCGCCGTGCGTCAGGACCAGATCCTCGGTCACCGGGATCATGGCGGTGAGCCGGGTCCAGGCCTCCGCCGCCGTGAGGCCCAGGCGCTCGGCGTCGAAGTCGGTCTCGTCGACCGCGCCGTCCACGAGGCGGGCTTGCGCCTCCACCAGCTTGAGGGCCAGCCGCTGGTCAAAGGGACAGTCGGCGATCGGGACGGCGTGCAGGACGGCCAGGGCGCGGAGGGTGGCGGTGAGAGCCGCCTCCGCATCCGCCGCCGGGACATGGGAGAGGGCGGCGCCCGGCGCGGCCGCCATGACCAGGGCGAGGTCATCGGCCACCGGGCCCGACCACAGCACTTGAGGGACGGGCGCCTTGCCGGCGAGCCAGCGCAGGACGCCGGTTTCGCGCGCCAGCGCGCTGGCGTTCCAGGTCTCCGAACGCCTGGCGATCTTGACGAAGGCCTCGCCACACCGCGCCACCAGATCGCCTGACCGGCCGTGGTCGATGACCTCCGGCTCAAGGGGGGCCTCCAGCCCCGCCGCCGCCAACACCCGCGCGATACGCACCTTCAGCCCTTTGTTAAGCGCCACCGCCCTAGTCTCCCGCCTCTGACCGCCTCTGACCGCCACTGACGGAAGCCCAATCGCGATGGACGGCGCCCAGCCTGCCCAATTCCGCTCCGCCCGCCGGACCAGCGAGCGCATCCACATCCTGGGGGGCGACATCGATCTGGTGCGTCCTGAGGAGGTGATGCATCACATCGGCCGGTTCATCAGCGCCGGCAAGAAGGCGATCATCGCCAACCACAACAGCCACAGCCTCTACCTGCTGAAGACGCGCCCCGAGCTGGCCAGCTTCTTCGCCAAGGCCGACCTCATCGAGATGGACTCCACCCCGGTGATCTTCTTCGCCCGGCTGCTGGGCATGCCCAGCCGCACCTTCCATCGGTGCAGCTATGTCGATTTCCGCCCCCTGTTCTGGTCGATGGTGGCGGCCAAGGGCTACCGCGTCTTCTATGTCGGTGGCGCGCCCGGCGTGGTGGAGACCGCGTCAGAGCGGCTGATGGCCAAGTATCCCGGCGCGGTGATCGGCGGCCGCGATGGCTATTTCGAGGCTGAGCCCGGCTCGCCGGGCAATACCGAGGCCCTGGCGCAGATCGCCGCCTTTAAGCCCGACATCCTGTTCGTCGGCATGGGCATGCCGCGGCAGGAACTGTGGATCGAGGCCAATCTCGAGGCCCTGCCCAACTGCGTAATCATGCCGGTGGGCGCCGCCTTCGACTACGAGGCCGATGTCCAGGTCGCCCCGCCGCCGTGGATGAGCGACGCGGGCCTGGTCTGGGCCTTCCGCCTGGCTCAGGAGCCGCGGCGGATGTTCGCCCGCTATTGCCTGGAGCCGTGGGCCCTTTTGCCCCTGGCCTTCAAGGACATCGCCGCGGCCATCGCGCGACGCCGGGCGCCGCTGCAGATCACCACCTCGGCCTGAGGAAGAGACGCCGGGCTAGGCCATCGCCCGCCGATGCCCTACCGTCGCGCCGCGCGGGGACATGGCGGAACTGGTAGACGCGCCAGACTTAAAATCCGTTGGGCCTGAGGCCCGTGCCGGTTCGAGTCCGGCCGCCCGCACCATCCTTGACTGACTAGTGCTTGGCGTCGTCGAGGGCGCCGCCGAGGTCGCCCTGCTTGAGCTGGCCGGTCACCTTGTCCTGCTTCCCCTGGTCTTTGAGGTCCTTGTCGCCAAGGAGCGCTCCGGCCCCGGACTCGAGGGAACCGACCGTCTCCTGCTTGCGCCCGGCTTCGCGGTCGCAGGCCGCAAGCGCGGTGGTGGCGGCGATCAGGGTGAGGGCGAGGAGGGGCATGCGGGGCATCTGTTCGATCCGTCTTTGCTAAGCCAGATCGCCAGAACGCAGACCGCGCGGCTTTCGATCCCGATCTAAGGACCCGCGGGCGCCTCGACGCCGGGCTGGCGGGCGGCGCGGGGCTTGAAGAAACCCTTCATCAGCCGGCCGGCCAGGAGGGCGGCGGCGATGTCCTTGAGCGCCAGGCCCAGCAGGAACCAGGGCTCGACCAGGTAGCGGCCGGCCAGGCGCTTGGGATCGGCCAGCAGGCGGGCCAGCCATTCAAAGCCCATGCGGGCGGCCCAGCGGGGCGGGGAGTACTGGACGCCCGCCTCGTAGTCGAAGGCCGCGCCGATGGAATAGGTGACGCAGGGCGGCAGCTTGTCGAGGTGATGCAGCAGCCAGACCTCCTGGCGCGGCATGCCCATGCCCACGAACAGCACGTCGGGCTGGAAGGCCTCGATCTGGGCCAGGATGGCGGCGTTGTCGGCCGATCCGGGGGCGGCGTCGAAATAGCCGTCGCGGACGCCGATGACCGCGTTGGGATACTTCTCGGAGAGCGCCTCGGCGGCCTTTTCCGGCACGCCGGGCGCGCCGCCCAGATAGAAGACCCGCCAGCCGTGACGGTTGGCCAGGCTCCAGAAGTGGTGGCGCCAATCCAGATAGGTCCAGCGGTGGAAGCCGCGGGCGTTCAGGCCCACAAGCCGGCTGAGCAGCACCATGGGGCCTGAGTCCACCATGGTCAGGTTCGCGAAGTCGAAATAGCGGCGGAACTCGGCGTTCCGGCCCATCAGATAGACGCTATGGGCGTTGTGGTTGGCGACCACGAACCGCTGCTTGCGCGCGATGTGGTCGGCCACGTGGTGCATGATCTCTTCCAGCCGCACGAGATCCATGGTCACGCCCAGGATGCGGATGCGCTCCACCGGGCGGCGGGTCTTGCGATAGGGGCGGCGGGCGTCGCTTCTGCGGTCCACGGCTCGATACGTCCTGCATCTGTGCGCCGGCGATGCGGCGGGATCGGACGAGGAGCCTAGGGCGTGCGGGTTAAGGATGCGTCGCAGCGCGTCAGGTGATCGGGCCTCGATCACAACGGACAACATGCCAAGTCCGGTCTTTGTGCCGCAAATGACACGTCCGCACCTCGATGAAGGACGGTTCACCAGGACCGTTCCAGGCGCCGAGGTAGAGATCTGCCGTCGCCCCACGACGGTCCGGTGAATAGGTGGGCTTTGTCACAGCGAACCTCGGCCCGGTCGCGTCAGGAGCGATGATCTTCGGTGCGGCGACGCCAAGCCGGCGCCAATCACAGTCCTGCCGGTACTCGACACCATCCCCAAGCGGGCCGGTGTTGACCAAGGGCGACCGAGGGGGATCGACGCCCCATCCGACTTGGGATTTTCCAATAGCGACCAGTACGGCGCAGTCTGTCGCGGTGGCCAGTTGTATCTGGGCGGGCGGACCCGCGATGACTGCCGTAAGGACTGAGATGGCGAGCATCATTCGTGGCTTCCCATGATCACATCAGTCCCAGCGCCTTGAAGCTGGCCGTGCCGTCGCGGCCAACGACCAGATGGTCGTGGATGACGATGCGTAGCGAGCGGCCGGCCTCGATGATCTCGCGGGTCATGGCGACGTCGGCCTGGGACGGGGTCGGGTCACCCGACGGGTGGTTGTGGACCAGGATGAGGGCGCTGGCCGAGAGTTCGAGCGCCCGGCGCATGACCTCGCGGGGATAGACGGGGGCGTGGTCGACGGTGCCGTGGTTCATCACCTCGTCGGCGATGAGCTGGTTCTTCTTGTCGAGGAACATGACGCGGAACTGTTCGCGCGGGGCGTGGGCGATGGCGGTCTTCACATAGGCGGCGAGCTGGGCCGAGGAGGTGATGACCGGGCGCTTGGACACCGCCTCGCGGCCGGTGCGCAGAGACGCCTCGTGCAGGAGTTTGAGGTCGAGGGCGACGCTCTCGCCGATCCCCTTGACGGTGACGAGCTCGGGGATGGTGGCGCCCAGCACCCCGCCCAAGGAGCCGAAGCGGGTGAGCAGGGCCTTGGCCAGCGGCTTGACGTCGCCGCGCGGGATGGCGCGGAACAGGAAGAGTTCGAGCAGTTCGTAGTCGGGCAGGGCGGCGGTCCCGCCGTCGAGGGCGCGGGTGCGCAGGCGCTCGCGGTGGCCGTGATAGTGCGGCTGGACCTTCGGAAGCGGCGGGCTGGGCCCCGCCCACAGGGCCGACAGGTCGGAGACTTCGCCGGGACTGGTCACGCCTTGCACCCCACCGCCAGGACAGGCAGTATCGTTCCTGAAATGTTCGCGGATTGCAAGGGGTGATCATGCACGCAAGGATCGCGCTGCTGCGGGCGATCAATGTCGGCGGCAAGACCAAGCTGGCCATGAGCGACCTGAAGGCGGTGTTCGAGGCCCTGGGCTTCACCGCGGTGCGCACCCTGCTGCAGACTGGCAATGTGGTCTTCGCGGGCGACGGGGCGGACGCTGAGGTGGAGGCGCGGCTGGAGGCGGCGCTGGCGCAGCGGGTCGGGCTTGAGACCGAGGTGCTGGTGCGCTCGGGCGAGGCCTGGCGGGAGATGATCGCCGCCAACCCCTATCCGGATGCGGCGCGGGACGATCCGAGCCACATGGTGGTCATGCCCCTGAAGGCGGCGCCGGATGCTGAGGCGCTGGCGGCGCTGCGGGCGGCGATCAAGGGGCGCGAGCAGGTGAGCCTGGCGGGGCGTTGCGCCTACCTGGTCTATCCCGACGGGATCGGGACCTCGAAGCTGACGATCAAGGTCATTGAGGCCAAGCTCGCGACCAAGGGCACTGGCCGGAACTGGAACACCGTGCTCAAGCTGGCGGAAGCGGTGGCCGGGGCGCAGTGAAGCGGCCCGAGCGCCTGCGGTCTGGAGCGCCCATGAAGCCGAGCCGTCGCGCCGTCATCGCCGCCGCCGCATCCTCTGGGCTGGCCGGATTGCCTGAGGCCGTGCGCGCCGCGGGCTGGACCCTGCCGCCGGAGCGCGGGGTCAGGGAGATCGAGCACACCTGGATCCCCATGCGCGACGGGGTGCGGCTGTCGGCGCGGCTGTTCCTGCCGGAAGGCCAGGGCGCAAGTCCGGCGGTGCTGGAATACATCCCCTATCGCAAGCGCGACGGCTACCGGAGCCACGACAGCGCCTGGGGCCGGCAGATGGCCAGCCGCGGCTTCGCCTATGTGCGGGTCGACGTGCGCGGGTCGGGCGACTCCGAAGGCGTGCTGACCGATGAGTACGCCGAGCCGGAGCTGGCCGACGGCGAGACGGTCATTGACTGGATTTCGCGCCAGCCCTGGTGCTCCGGCGCGGTCGGGATGCGCGGCCTGTCCTGGGGCGGGATCAACACCCTGCAGGTCGCCGCCCGGCGACCCAAGGCGCTGAAGGCGATCATGGCGCTGGGGACCACCGACACCCGCTATGGCGGCGACGCCCACTATGTCGGCGGCGCGGTCGGACACACGAACCTGCAGTGGGGCGTGCTGTTCAAGACGGTCATGGCCGGCCCGCCCGATCCGGCGGTGGTGGGCGAGGCCTGGGAGACGATGTGGCGGCAGCGCCTGGACTCCACGCCGGCGATCCTGCGGACCTGGCTGGAGCACCAGACCAACGACGCCTATTGGCGGCGCGGCTCCATCGACCAGGACTGGAGCGCGATCCAGGTCCCGACCTATGTCGTCTCCGGCTGGCGGGACGCCTATGCCGATCCTGTGCCGCGGCTGCTGGAGCACCTGGCGGTTCCGCGCAAGGGGATGATCGGGCCCTGGGGGCACACCTATCCTTGGGCCGCGACGCCGCAGGGCCTGGACTGGGCCGTGGAGGAGCTGCGCTGGTGGACGCAGTGGCTGGTCGGCGAGGAGACCGGCCTGATGGCCGAGCCGATGCTGCGGGTCTTCATGCCCTACGCCGCCTGGGAGGAGACCGCGCCCAAGCCCGTGCCGGGCCGCTGGATCGCCGAACCTGTCTGGCCCGCGCCGACGATTGCGGCCAGTCGCCTGCACCTGACGGCGAAGGGCCTGGCGGAGGCGCCGGGGTCCGGACGGGCGAGCGTGCGCGGCGGCAAGGTCGTGGGGCTGACCAAGCCGGAATGGATCGACCGTCCGCCGATGGAGCAGGGACTGGACGACGCCAGGTCGCTCACCTTCGACAGCCCGCCGCTGGAGACAGACCTGGAGATCCTGGGCTGTCCGGTGCTGCGGGTACGGGTGCGCGCCGACAAGCCGGTGGCGACGCTGGCCGTCCGCCTGACCGAGGTGACGCCCGAGGGGCGCTCGTGGCTGGTGAGCTGGGGTGTGAAAAACCTGACCCACCGGACGTCCGACGCCGAGCCGGAGCCGCTTAAGCCGGGCGTCTTCTATGACATCGAAGTTCCGCTGATCGTCGCGGGGCGGCGGTTCAACACGGGGTCGCGCATCCGCGTGGCGCTGTCAGAGGGCCTGTGGCCGCTGGTCTGGCCGTCGCCGGAGACGGTGTCGCTCGACCTGGACCTGGCCCATTGCAGCCTGGACCTGCCGGTGCGGCCGCAGGAGATGACGCCCGCGCCCTTCGCCGTGCCGGAACGCCGAGGGGAGGGCGAGACGCCGGGGCCGATCACCACTCAGCCGGTCTCGCCCGGCCGCTACCGCATTACCCTGGACAGCCCGCCGGTCCCCTTCACCTGGCCGGACATCGGCAGCACGGTGTCGCGCGCGCGGTGGGAGACGGTGGAGCTGACCGAGGGCGAGCCCAACAGCGGGGTGTGGCGCCAGAAGGCGGTCAGCGCCTGGTCGCGGGGCGACTGGGCCTGCGAGGTGACGGCGACGGTCGAGCTGCGGTCGACGCCCGGCGAGTTCCTGCTTTCGGAAAGCCTGAGCGCCCGAAAGTCCGGCGAGGTGGTGTTTGAGCGGGTCAGCGACGTGCGGATCCCCCGCCGCCTGGTCTGAGACGACTTAGGCCGCGTCCCCGTCCATGCGCCCGGCGAGATCCCGGGTCATGATGTCCGCCAACTGGTGGCCCGACAGCCAGGCGCTTTCCACGCGCGGGGTGAGCAGCCAATCGCCGCAAACGCCGAGCCGCAGGGTCGGGTTCCAGAGCGGGCCGATGTCCAGGCCGGTCGACTTGGCGAACCGCCAGCGGTGGCCGTGGCGGGCGATGGGCGTGCGGGGCGGGACCCCGGTGATCTCGAATAGCTCGGCCAGCAGGATGTCGGCCACCTCGTCCGGCGTGCGTTCGAGGTGCGCCTGGGACCAGGCGGGTTGGGCCTGGGCGACCCACGCCTCGGGGCCGGCGCGGTCCGGCTTTGAGGTGTTGCGGGCCGCCCAGGCCAGGACGCGGCCGTCACGGAGAACGGGGGAGGACGTCTCCAGCGGCGCGTCAAAGGCGAACAATCCGGTCCAGCAGGGCTGGCTGACCGAGGCGGAACTCCTGTTCATGAAGTCGATGTCGTTGAGGGCCAGGAGCGGCATGGCCTGTTCGGCCGGCAGGGCGATGATGACCGCGTCGAAGGGGGCCTCGTCGCCCTCCTTCAGGTGTAGCCGCCACACCCGTCCCTCGCGGCTGACGCCGCCGACAAAGGTGTTCCAGCGGATATCGTGCTCGGCGGCCATGGCCTTCAGCGGCGCGGCCATGGTCGGCACGCCCACCCAGGCGCCGGGGCCGGCCTCCGGCCAGGGGGCGACCAGCTCCTTGGCCAGCCAGCCGGCGACCTCGGTGGCGAAGTCGCGGTCGCGGACGGTGAAGTACTGGGCGCCCATGTCGAACACGGCTTCGCCCAGCGGGGTTGCGATCCGGCGCGAGGCGAGGCGCCCGGACGGCCCCTTGCCCTTGTCGAACAGCCGCGCCTCCATGCCCAGGGCCCGAAGACGTTTGGCGCAGGCCAGCCCCGCCAATCCGGCGCCGATGATCGCAAGGCGCATGGCGCTCAGCGCCCCATCAGCTCGAGCACGTCCTTGCGGCTGGCCCGGTCGTCTTCGTAGACGCCCAGGAAGCGGCGCGTGACCATGGCGACGTCGGGGGTCTTCACCCCGCGGCCGGTCATGCAGCCGTGGGTCGCCTCGATCACCACCGCGACGCCGCGGGGCTTCAGGTGGGTCCAGATGCAGTCGGCGACCTCGGCGGTCATGCGCTCCTGCACCTGCAGGCGGCTGGCGTAGCCCTGGACCACGCGGGCCAGCTTGGAGATGCCCACCACCC
>NZ_JAYRZM010000016.1:0-5223 GCF_041916435.1 Phenylobacterium sp.
CACCGCGCCCGCCGGCTCTGGCCGGCGGGGCTTTCCGGCCGGCGAAAGCTCGCCGGTCCCGTGCGCCTTGCGCCGCCGGCCTGTCCGGCGGCGTTTTTTCTTTGCAGGCGCCGCAAACATGCAACACCCGTCACGCTGCAGCGCTCCCATTTGGCGGCGGTCTGGTCGGTTTGTTTTTGAGCAAGCCGTATCATCCGGACGCCGGCCGGTTTTCGGCGCGAACGTCGATTTCGCCCAGAAAGACTTGTTACAGAGACGCCAGTGGGCCCCGCGCTGCGGTTTTTTGACAACCCGGTATGATGCGCGCGCGCCGAATTGACCCGTACGTCAAAAAAGGCGGACTGAGGCGGCTCTATTTCGGCGCCGCAACATCCTGCCGCAACGGTATGGCGCTTCTGGACCGGGCGCCGGATGATCAGGCGACTCTGCGGCCACAAGGCTTCCGGCATTTGAACAAGGGCGCCGGCCGCACGAGGGGGAAAGGAAACATAGATGTCAAAAAGCAGATATTTCTGCGGCGGCTCTGCAGTCGCCGTCGCTCTGGCCTTCGCGGGCTCGGCCTTCGCCGCCGAGACCAACGCCAGCGCAACAACGGTCGAAGAGGTGGTGGTCACCGGCTCATTCATCGCCGGCACCTCTGAAAAGGGCGCCCAGCCGGTCGACGTGGTCGGCGCGGCGGAACTGGCCAAGCAGGGCTCGCCGTCCATCGTCCAATTCGTCAAGACGGTGACCTCGGCCCAATCCTCGCTCGGTGAATCCAACCGCTATAACGGCGGCGCGGGTTCGGCCTCCATCAACCTGCGCGGCCTCGGCTCCTCGCGCACCCTGGTGCTGATGAATGGCCACCGCCTGGCCAACTCCACGGCCGCGGCCTTCCAGGGCGGCGGCGCCGACCTGAACGTCATCCCGACGGCGGCCATCGGCCGGATCGAAATCCTGAAGGACGGCGCGGCCGCCACCTACGGCTCGGACGCCATCGCCGGCGTGGTGAACTTCATCACCCGCAAGGACCTCGAAGGCTTCGAGTTCAACGGCAACTACGGCTACATCAAGGACTCCAGCGGCGACTGGGATGCGTCCCTGGCCTATGGACACCAGTTCGACGCCGGCAACGTGCTGTTCACCGCGGGCTACCGCGAACGCGGCCGCCTGGCGGTCGATGACCGCGACTTCGCGCGGGTTCCCTTCGAGTCGGTGTTCTACGGCGGCTGGTCGGGCTCGGCGAGCCCGGGCGTCTATGGCACCCCGTCGGGCGCCACCTTGTTCCGCGACAACGGCTGTAATGAGCTGGGCTCGCAGCTGCTGACCGCGACCCTGAAGCCGACCACGACGGCCGCCGGCAACGCCGCGCTCTGCCGCTACCAGTTCACCCACTTCAACGACCTGGTGAACGAAGAGCATCACTACCAGCTCTACGGCGAAGTGAACTTCCAGCTGTCGGACAACATCGACTTCCACGCCGAAGGCTTCTGGAACCGCTCCGACGTTCCGGATCAGCGGATCTCGCCGGCCAACCTGACCACCCAGTTCCCGACGGCCAACACCTCGGGTTCGACGGCGGCGCCGGGCTATAACAACCAGACCCGCTACTTCGTCCCGGCCAACAACCCAGGCCTGATCGCCCTGCGGACCGCTTGCGCCGCGCCGCTGTCGGCGGCCCAGTGCGCCGCCATGGCCGGCGGCGTCACCACCAGCCAGGCGTCCTGGCGTCTGATCGGCGTCGAAGGTCACCCGACCAATTCTGACGGCGCCGACCACCAGGACATCCAGCGGACCTCCTGGCGGATCTCGGCTGGCCTGAAGGGCAAGTTCACCGAGGGCATGCTCAGCGGGATCAACTGGGACACCAACCTGCTGTTCATGGAAGTGCAGAGCAACGTCGTCACCAACGACCTGCTCGTGAACCGCATCCAGCGGGCCTTCAACGGCCTGGGCGGTCCGAACTGCGACTGGCGCACCGGCACGCCGGGCCAGGGGAACTGCAAGTGGCTGAACCCCTTCTCGAACGGCATCGCCACCAGCGCCATCACCGGGGCCTCGAACCCGTTCTACAACTCGGCCGTGGCGAATGATAAGGCCATGCTGGCCTGGCTGTACGGCTCGTACACCCAGATCTCCACCAACCAGATCATCGTGGCCGACGCCGTCGTGAGCGGCGAGACCCCGATCGCTCTGCCGGGCGGCAACATCGCCTGGGCGGCCGGCGCTCAGTATCGCTATGAGCGCAACGTCGACGACTGGTCCGACCTGGGCGATGTCGGGGCCACGCCCTGCGTCGACTCCATCGACGGCCAGCAAGGCCAGTGCCCGAACCCGGTCGGCCCCTTCATCTTCTTCGGGGCCCAGAAGGACTACGACGTTGACGGTCGCGTCGGCGCCGCCTTCGCCGAGTTCAAGCTGCCGGTGCTGGACAACCTCGAGGTCAATGTGGCGGTCCGTCACGAAGACTTCGGCGGCCAGGTCGGCTCGACCACCAACCCGAAGATCTCGGCCAAGTGGCAGGCCACCGACTGGCTGGCGTTCCGCGCCACCGCCGGCTCGACCTTCCGCGCTCCGCCGCCGACCATGGTCGCGCCGGGCAGCACCAAGGGCGTTCGTCAGCTGGGCGGCACCTACCGCGGCGCGCTGATCGTCAACAACCCGGATCTGCAGCCGGAAACCGCTGACACCCTGAACCTGGGCGTCATTCTGGACCTGGGCAACTTCTCGGCGTCGTTGGACTACTACAAGTTCGACTTCCAGGACGAGCTGATCCAGGAAGACCCGTCGCAGCTCTTCGCGACCCTGGGTCAAGCCGGCGCCTGCGCCAAGCCGGCGCTCGCCGCCCGCTTCGTGTTCGCGAACGGCGTCTGCAGCCAGGCCAACGTGCTGCAGGAGACCATCCGCTGGGTGAACGGTCCGCAGACCAAGACCTCGGGCTTCGACGTCCGGGCTCAGTACGACTTCGACAACGTCTTCGGCATGGACCTGTGGGGCGCTCGCGCCACGGTCGGCGCCGAGGCGTCGATCCTGAAGGAATACAAGCGCGGCGCCGTGACCCTGCTCGAGGACTCCTCGATCACCATCGCGCCTGCGGTGGATCGCGCCGGCCTGCACGACCTGACGGGCGAGTTCTTCTCGTACCCGAAGCTGCGCGCCAACGCCTTCATCAACCTGCGGGCTGACAACTGGAACCTGCGTTACCAGCTGCTGTATCGTGAAGGCACCACCCTGGCCGGTCCGGTCTGCGCGGGCGACGCCAGCGCCGGCCTCACCGCCGACTGCCGGTACAACTACGGCACCGGCACCTATCAGAGCGTTGGCAAGCTGGACGACTACTTCCAGCACGACCTCACTCTGACGGTCGACCTGCCTTGGGATACGACGGTCACCGGTTCGATCCAGAATGTGCTGGATACCGATCCGCCCTTCGCTCAGAGCTACTACAACTACGACCTGACCAACGGGAACCCGCTGGGCCGCGTCATCAAGCTCGGCGTGAAGAAGCGCTTCTAGGACGACCAGCGCGGCGGCTCTGGTCGCCGCGCAATCCCCTTAAGATCCCTGGCGCCGCCCCCGAAAGGAGGCGGCGCTTTTTTATGCCGGGATCAGGGCCTGGACTTGGCCGGCAGGGCCGCGGCCTCTTCCGGGGTCAGCTTGGTGATCTTGCTCACCTGGCAGCGCTGCGGCCCCGTCGGGCCATTGGTGATGATGGTGGCGTCCAGGGCTGAACAGATCGACGAGCCGGGCCGCGAGAGTAGGGCGATGTCGGTGTTCCAGCGCACATCCGGGCAGGTCCCGAACAGGTCCAGGCGCCAGGTCTCCTTCACGCCCACCTTCACATAGACGGTCTTGTCGTCCGGGGCTGTGAAGCCGTTGACGCTCTGGGTCCAGAAACAGCGGTCCTGCTTGGGCGCGGGGCCAGCCGCCCCGAGGGTGACAAGGGCGCCGGCGGCCAGCGCGCCGGTCAGGATGAACTTTCGCATGAGGCTCAACTCCTATTTGGCTTTCGGTGGCCTCGGCCGCCCCGCCGAGGAGCGGTGAGACTAGGCCGGGGTCGCGTCGGAAATACGGCCCCGCCGCGCCGCCCGGATGCGGAACCGCTCCGGCTCCACCAGGGCGGACAGATGGTGGGGCAGGGGCGAGGGCGAATGCGCGATCCTCGCCGCCACATGTTCGGCCAGCAAGGGGGCCATGGCCAGGCCCCGTGAGCCGAACCCGCCCAGCGCGTAGAGACCCGGGGCCAGGGCGCCCGCCAGGGGCAGGCGGTCCTGGGTGGCCGCCCTCACGCTCGCCCGACCTTTCAGGCCTCCTGCATCGATCCCGGCCGCCAGCTCAGGGCGACCCTGGGCCAGGGTGGCCAGGTTGCGCCGGTGATCCTCGTCCCGCACCTCGGTCGCGGTGTCGTCCCGGTCGTGAGTGGCCCCGAACAACAGGCCCGCGCCCGTCGGGATCGCATAGCCGCCCCAGGCGCTCGGCCGCACCTGGGCCGGGTCCAGGGTCCAGCTCGCCTGTCCCCTTGTGGGGGTCAGGGTGACCTGCGGCCACAGCCGGGCCAGGTCCGGGCCGTTGGCCAGGATCACCGCGTCGCCGCGCCAGATCTCGAAGCCCTCATTGTCCAGCAGCCGCCAGGCCTCGCCGTCCCGCGCCAGCCCGCCGACCTTTTCGGTCCGCACCTGGGGCGCCCAGGCGGCCAGCACGGCGCGGGGGCTGATCACCCGCGCCCCGGACATCTCCAGGCCTTCGGCGGTGGCGACCATCTCGCCGGGCTCGAACAGGTCGCTGGCGGCGATCTTGGCGAACCGGTCGGTGTCCTTGGCCTCGCCCGCCTGCTGCAGCACCCCGCTCGCGATCACCGCGCCGGGGAGGGCGTCATAGAGGGTCCTGGCCCGCGCCAGGGTCCGCGCCCCCAGCTCCGCCACTGGCCCAAGCCCCGCATCCAGCCGGGGCGTCACCAGGCCGGCCGGATTGCCGGAGGCGCCGGCCCCGGGCGCCTCGCCCTCGAACAGCACCGGCTCCAGCCCCAGCGCCTCAAGCGCCCGCACGGCGCTGGCCCCCGCGATCCCCGCGCCCACCACCGCCACGGTTGGCCGCGCCCGCGCCGGCGCTTCGCCCGGCAGCCAGGCCGCCAGTCGTTCGCGCTTGCGCCCGAAGCCGGGGCGCTTCTCCACCTCGAAGCCCGCCGCCTGCAGCCCGCGCCGCACCGCGCCGGCCACAGTAAAGGTGGCCACCTTGGCGCCGGGC
>NZ_JAYRZM010000017.1:0-2902 GCF_041916435.1 Phenylobacterium sp.
CCCCGCGGCCGGTCGGCTGCGCAACCTCGAAGGCTACGCCGCCCGGCCGCTACCACCGGCGCTACAGATCAACTATCACCCCCCAGGGCTCTCATAATGATCGAGGGACCGGTGGGGGGCAGGTCAAACGCCGTCGCCGCCTCGGGGCGGGCCTCAGCGGACCAGGGCTCAAGCCGGATCGTGATCGGCTGGGCGCGCCATGCCAGCCTTAAGTCGCTGCGCCAGTCGACGGCGCGCGACCGGGTCAGGCTGACGCTCGCCAGTTCGGCGGCGGGGGCGGTGTCCGCCTTGGCCAGATCCGCCGCGCTGGGCGCATCGGCTGGCTCGGGGCCCGCGCATTCCTCGGGGCGCTGGTGGCAGAACTGGAGATAGCCCAGCGGCGGGATCGCCGCAGCGCCCAGCCGCATGGGGCTCGACTTGCCGGGGGAGCCGGCAACGGCGAGGCCAGGGACCATCAGACCGAGTATGAGGGCGCGCCTAAACAGCGCATTCCTAGAAGACACCCCACTACACCTTTCCGGTTTTGTTGGGTGTATCTGTATCCCCCGGCTATTTATAAACCCTCTAGCGGCGTGGTTTAATGAGCGTGAATTGAATTGGTTATCTGAAAATTGACATTAATTTCCTGGATACATCTTGGAAAGATTTGGTCAATTTTGAAAACCTAAACCTTAACGACGACAACTGACCCGCCCCTGCAGCCTTGCGCAGGGCTTGTCGGCTTCTAGGGGAGCGCTACCGTGACCTGGCAGCGGCGCCAGGGGCGCTGGCCAGGGCCTGCGTTGACATATGGCCAGCGCGGCCGCACGACTTTGGGGCCTTCCCCACGGCTCGGTGTGTTGAGTTCCAGGGGAACGCCACGAGGTCCGGCGACCACCCGCGCGGGCCTCTTCCTTATACAATGTGGCGTGGGCTCCGAGCCTAGCCTCCAAGATGTCCGATAACGCCCCGCGTGACCGCGTCCCGCCGTGACCGCATCACCGGACGCCGCCCCTAGGCCAGCCGGGACACCACCGCCACCAGTTCCGCCTGTCGCGTCACGCCGACCTTGCCGAAGACGGATTTCAGGTGCTGGCGGACGGTGTGTTCGCTGATCTCCAGGGCCGCGGCGATCCGCTCCAGGGTGGCGCCCTCCACCAGGCGGGCGGCGATCTCGGCCTCGCGCTCGGTCAGGCCGAACAGGCTCTCGAGGTCGCCCCGGCGCACGCGGTGCGGCTGGTCCAGGTCGGTCAGGGTCAGGAGGGCGGCGGGTCGGAAGATGTCATAGGCGTCATGGCGCGGGGCGAGCGGCGCCGCCCGCAGGACGAGCCCCCGCACACCCTGAGTTCCGCGAAGCCGGATCGGCGCGGGCGGGGAGAGGGGGCTGCGGCGACCCACCGCTGCGGCCAGGAAGGTCTCGACTATCCGGCGTTCCCCGGGCCGGTCCGCCGTCAGCTCCCCCTGTCGGAGCCGCAGGGTGTCCTGGGCGCGCAGCAGGACCTCGAACCCGACAGAGGCTTCGACGAGACGTCCATCTGCGCTGAGAAAGGCGAAGGCGCGCTCCGTCCCCAGCGCCTCCAGCGTCAGGGCCTCTCCCCTCAGGGAACGCCGGGTGATCGCGCGCGCGGCCGACATGGTGTTGATGAGGTGGGGCGTCAGGGCTGCGAAGACCTTGTGATGCTCCGCCGTCGCCATGCCGTGGGCCTGCGAAAAGTTGGCCGTGAGGAAGCCAACGGCGCCCTCCTGGGCCAGGATCTTACCGCCGATGAGATAGTAGTAGGGCGTCCGCGAGAGCCAGTCGAAGAACTCGCCATTGGCGGGGTCGTCGCGGTCAACGAGTGAGGCGTCGTCGGCGATGGCGCCCAGCCGGAGGGGCACGGCCCGCCGGATGCGCGGATTGATCGCAAATATCCGGTCCTCATACAGGCGCGCCAGGTCGCCATCCAGTTGGGCGGTGTTGTCGATCACGGCCTCGCCAGAGGTCAGGTCGGACAGTTCCAGGGCGCAGCCCACCGCGCCGAGGGCGTCAGCCAGCTTCGACATCGCTGGGCGCCATTGGGACGGATCCAGGGCGGCGCTGGAAAAGGCCTGCGTGAGTTCGGCGAAAGCCGCCTCGTCCATGGCCATGACCCAACGCTCCCCGACCGTCACTGTGGGGACGTAACCAAGCGCCCCCAGGTCGAGCCATACCAGCAATAGCTGTGTGTTGCGCGCCTTGAGCGATGCGACGCTGCAACCTGGACCCGTCTGCCTAAGGATGGAGCCCAATGAGCAGCCACCCGTGGTCTCTGACCGACGGGGAGGCCCGCGCCTTTGTCAGCACGTCCATGTCCCGAGGCGCATTCCAGGGCGAGTTAGTTTGGCAGGGTCCACTTAATGGAGCCCTCGAACTCACCCACCGTGGGCTTGCCCCGCGCGTCGGTGGCCGGATTGAACTGGGCCCGGGCCATCAGGGCGTCGCAGGTCGCCGACTCCAGGTCCGCCGCACCCTCCGGGCCATCCGCCTGGCACCCACGGACCTTGCCGCCGGCGTCGATGGTGAGAATGTACCTCACCTCGCCTTGGCGCTCGGCGCGCAGCGCCGATGCGGGATAGTCGTCTGAGGTGAACCAGGGGAGAGAGGGCTCGATTATCGTGGGCGGGCCGCTGAGGTCGGGCTCCGGCTCCGGTTCGCGCGCCGGGGCGGCCGGTTCAGGCTCGGCCTCGACACCTTGCACCTCGGCCAGGCGCTGCTCGTACATGCAGACATACATGCCCTGCCGGGCCGTTGTGATCTGATCGTAGTCCGAGGGCGGTCCGCTGCGCTGGCCCATCTGGCGGCGCCATTCCTTCGCCGATTCCGACAGGTTCTCCGGGTCGTCGATGGAGTTGATGAACTCCAGATTGATGGGGCCGGTGCTCAGCACCTCCGTCACGTCCTCGT
>NZ_JAYRZM010000018.1:0-2733 GCF_041916435.1 Phenylobacterium sp.
GTAAGCGCCGTCTCCGTCCCATTGGGATTTGGGGTGCGCTTGGGAGCGCGAGTTGGGTGCGTTGGGGGGCGAGTGCCGGTTAGTGAAGCTCACAATGAGCTCAGCCGGGAGTCCCGGATGTGCTCATTGTGAGGTCTTGGTCGCTGCCGCGTAGGCCCATGGCATCAAGGCGTCTATGTCCTTGTCGAGGTGGCCGGTGGCGATGCTTGTGAAGAGATCGCGCAGGTAGGCGTAAGGCTCCACGTCGTTCAGCTTGCAGGTGCCGATCAGGCTGGCGAAGCGGGCCCAGTTGCGGCCACCCTCGTCGTGGCCGGCGAAGAGCGCATTGCGGCGGTTCATGGCCGGGCTGCGGATGGCGTTCTCGACCAGGTTGGAGTCCATGTCGACATGGCCATCGTCGAGGAACAGCCGGAAGCCGTCCTGGCGGCGCAGCATGTAGTGCAGGGCCTTGCCGAGATCCGACTTGCGCGAGGTCCGGTCGGCCTGGGCGGCGAGCCAGGCGAAGAATTTATCGACCAGGGGGCGGGACTGCTCCTGCCGGATGGTGCGGCGCAGGCCGGCATCCTTGCCGCGGATGGCGGCCTCGATCCGATAGAGCGCGGCGATGCGCGCCAGCGCCTCGTCGACAATGGGCGAGCCGGCCTTCGGTCTGGCCGCGATGAGCTTCCTGCGGCCGTGCGACCAGCAGAACGCCAGCGCAAGCGGCTTGCCGCCCTTCCGGTCGGGCTTGGCCAGATGGGTGTAGCCGCCATAGGCGTCGACCTGAATCGTCCCGTCGAACCCGTCGAGGATCTCGTCGGCGTTCTCGCCGGCGCGGCCCGGGCGATAGTGGAACACCACGCCGGGCGGGGCGGGACCGCCCCAACCGCGATCGTCGCGTAGCACCGCCCAGAGATATCCGGTCTTCGTCTTGCCGCGCCCTGGGTCCAGGACCGGGGCTGTGGTCTCGTCGACATAGAGGCGGGTGCCGCCGGTCTTCAGAAGCACCGTCATGCGCTCGACCACGGGCGCGATCAGCGCGCCGGTCCGGCCCATCCAGTCGGCCAGCACCGAGCGGTCGATGGGCACCCCGTGCCGGGCCATGACCAGCGACTGCCGGTTCAAGGGCATGTGTTCAGAATGCTTGGCGACCGCGATCTGCGCGAGCAGCGCCTCGGTAGGCCAGCTGCCTTCGAGCAGATGCGCCGGGGCTTTTGCCTGCACCACACCGGCCCGGCCCTTGGGGCAGGCGTATCTGGGTCGCACCGTGACGATCACCTGATACCGCGCGGGGATGCAATCCAGCCGCTTGCTGCGGTCCTCGCCGATCCGGACCATGTCGCCACAGCCACAAGGACAGGCGATGCTGTCGGGCTCGACCACCCGCTCCACATGCGGCAGGCCTTCGGGCAGCGCCCGGGCTTTGCGCGGTTTACGCCGAGCTTTCTTCTCGGGATCGAGCGTGCTGGCGGCGATCTTCTCTTCGACCGCAGCGATGCGCGCCTCGGTCTCGGCGATGGCAGTCTCGAGGTCTTCCAGTGCCAGGTCCAGCTGGGCGGGGTCCAGCTTCTCGGACTTCGGCCCGAACTTCGCGCGGCGATACTGCTGGATCTGGCCTTCCAGCGTCACCACCAGCTCCTTGAGCTCGGCGATGAACGCCTCCTTCTCGGCCACCACCGCTTGCTCGTGCTGGCGTGCCGCGCGTTCGACCGAGGCCTCGAACCGGGCGGCCTCCAGCGCCTCGTGCTGCGCTGCAAAGGCCGCCACCACCTCGGGCGGGAGGTCAGGAAAGCGGCTCAGATCGAGGGGCTGCGACATGGCCCTTTCTATCCGATCCCGGCAGGGAAGCCCAACAAAACAACGCCCGGAACGACGACCTGAGTCACCCCGCCGCAGTCGGCACCGTCACCCGCTGCGCCATCACCCGCCGCCAATCCAGGCCCTCGACCAGCGCCTCGCATTGCGCCCGTGACAGCCGCATCACCCCGTCCTGAACCTTCGGCCAGGCGAACTTGCCCTGCTCCAGGACCTTATACACCAGCACCATGCCGGTGCCGTCCCACACCAGGATCTTCAATCTGTCGCCGCGCTTCGATCGGAAGATCACCATCACCCCGGAATGCGGATCGAGCCGCAGCGTGTTCTGAACG
Source organism: Phenylobacterium sp. (assembly GCF_041916435.1). Lineage (GTDB taxonomy): Bacteria > Pseudomonadota > Alphaproteobacteria > Caulobacterales > Caulobacteraceae > Phenylobacterium. Next base: position 2,130 of record NZ_JAYRZM010000018.1, read on the forward strand.
ATCAGTGCCAGCGCCTGATGACCGCAACGGAAGTCCACCGGTCGGGTCGCCACCAGGATCGGCAGCCGCTGCCCGGCGACGATCATGCCGACCTGCGCAGCGCACGCACAAGCGCCGCCGCCCGCTCCGCCGACACGTCGCCCGGCACGCGGACAATAATTCCGTCGCCAATCTCGATTCCGACGACCCCTTCGGCACCGCGCGCGGCATCAGGCGAGGCATCCACCTCGTCATCTACCGACACCGGCACGAACGCCGGCACCACGGTCGCGCCTACCGCCTCCATGGCATCCGCCGGCAGCGCCAGAAGCCCCTGTCGCGCCTGGCGCCGCCAGTCCGAGAGCTGATGCGGCGCAAGATCATGCCGCTGCGCGACATCCACAACTCGCACCCCGGGCTGGAAACTCTCCGCCACGATCCGGGCCTTCACCGCCTCAGGCCAGCGCCGATACCCCCGCGTCCGACGAACCACCTCGACACGACCAACGAACCCGTCGCCACCATCCGCCACCATCGCCCCCTTGCAGAAAACCACAAAGAGGCTCGCTCCTACGCAGCTCGCAGGAAACCCACGATATCAATGGGCTGGAGACGGCGCATACGG
>NZ_JAYRZM010000019.1:0-2248 GCF_041916435.1 Phenylobacterium sp.
GCCTGTGGCCCGCCGCCTTCGCGGCCATGCTGGAAGGGCTCTATACCGGCTGGCTCAGGGACCAGGGGGCAGGTTCAAACCTGAGCGCCCGCCTGGATCTGGAGGCGTCAGAGACGTCGGTCGTGCTGCGGTTTGGGAGGGCCTGACCGGCGACTCTCGTCTGGGTTGCCATCTCCGTGAACCTGCCTCAGGGTGACACCACCTGAGGGCGTTCGTGGGCCGAGCGCCTTCAAACCTGCCTGCCCTGGACCGCAAGGATGGGCGTCGCACCATCCGAAGAGTCCTTGGGACAGGTCGCCTTTGGGGGACGGCCAAATGGACGACTTCGCCGCCAGCACTTCGACAACCGCCCTGATCAGCCAGGGATCCGGCTATGTCCGCGGGGACATCGAGACCGCTGGAGACCAGGACTGGATCCGGGTGGAGCTCACCGCAGGCGGGGCCTACCGCATTCTGGTGTCGGGCGCGCAGCCGAACACCGGCCCCGCCAGCGGGACTCTGTACGATCCGGCGCTGCAAATTCGCGACGCAAATGGCGCGTTGATCCCGTCTTCGACAAATGGCCTTGGCCTGAATGAGATGGTGGATTTCACCGCTCCGGCCTCAGGCTCCTACTATCTGGCGGTGTCGTCGGCACAGGCTGGATCTACGGGAACCTGGATGGCCAGCGTGCGCCCCTATGTCTCCAATATCGAATTCGCCAACTACCTGACCACCGGGTTCTGGCAGTCCGGGCAACTGGGCGCCACAGGGACCCGCCACTTCGACCACAGTAGCCTCACGGTGAATATCTCGGCCCTCGGCGATGTGGAGCGCAGCTTCGCCCTCGCCGCGCTGGGCCAGTTCCAGGAGGTCTCGAAGCTGACCTTCACCGTGGTGGACGGCGCCGCCGACATCACCTTCCGCAACTCGGGCTCGAAGATCGCCGAGGGCGGCTCCACCCTGGTCAATGGCGTCAGCCAGTCCGCGACGATCACCATCAGCGCCGACTGGATCACGGGGCCAGGCTTCGACACCCAAGCGTTCAAGGTCTACATGCACGAGACCGCGCACGGCCTGGGGATCGGCCATCCCGGCCCTTACAATGGCGGCCAGTCCGAGTATGGCGTCACCAATATCTTCGCCAACGACTCCACCCAATACACGGTGATGGGCTATCTGGGCTGGCCGGGGCAACAGTTGCAGGACCGGGTCGTCACCCTGCAGATGGGCGACATCCAGGCGATCCAGGATCTGTATGGCGTCAACACCTCCACGCGGTCGGGCGACACGGTCTATGGCTTCGGCAGCACCGCGGGGTCCCGCTATGATTTCGCCAACTATCCATCCGGTGTGACCTTCACGATCTACGACACCGGCGGGGTCGATACCTTGGACGCCTCGGGCTACAGCCAGAGCCAGATCCTCGACCTGCGACCGGGTCACTTCTCGTCGGTGGGCGGCTTCGTCGACAACATCGGCGTCTTCACCAGTAGCCGGATCGAAGTCGCCGTGGGCGGCGGAGGCTCCGACCGCCTGATCGCGGGCGACCAGGGAGGGCAACTCTATGGTCGCGCTGGCAGTGACACCTTAAGCGCGACCTCCGGCGTCACCTACCTGCGCGGCGAGGAGGGCTCTGACAGCCTATCCGGCGGCGGCGATTTCGATGACATCAATGGCAACCAAGGCGCTGACACCGCTCATGGCAATGGTGGCGGCGACTGGGTGGTCGGCGGCAAGGACAACGATCTGCTCTACGGGGACGCCGGCGGGGACATCGTCTATGGAAATCTGGGCGACGACACCGCCTATGGCGGCGATGGCGACGATTGGGTGCGTGGCGGCCAGGGCGATGATGTGGTCGAAGGCGGCGTGGGCGCCGATTGGATCGCCGGGGATCGCGGCTCGGACACTTTGAGCGGCGGTGGCGGGGCCGACACCTTCCACGTCTTCTCAGGATCCGGCCTCGACCGGGTCCTCGACTTCAATCGTGGCGAAGGCGACCGCGTGCAGGTGGCGGCCGGAACCGGCTATGGCGTCAGCCAATCTGGCGCCGACGTCGTCATCCTGATGAATACCGGCGACCAGATGGTGCTTGTGGGCGTGAACCTATCTAGCCTGACGGGGGATTGGCTCTTCGTGGTCTAGGCTTCAGAGACGGCTGATCAGCAGGCCAAGCCCTATCCAGAGCGCGCCACTGGTGATGGTCATGAAGGCCAGGGCGCGCCGCGCCGACCACCGCACCTCCACCTCAGGACCTTCCGACCAG
>NZ_JAYRZM010000020.1:0-2028 GCF_041916435.1 Phenylobacterium sp.
GAAGCCCCTGACCTTCTTCGCCGCGGCGGCGGTGCTGACCAATCCGTGGGCGGGGCGCGGCTTCGTCGAGGACCTGAAGCCCGAGATCCGCGAGATCGCGCCCAAGCTCGGCCAGATGCTGACGGCCATGATCATCGAGATGGCAGGTTCGGGCGAGGCGGTGGAAGGCTATGGCAAGGCGGCGGTGGTGGGCACCGATGGCGAGGTCGAGCATGCCTCGGCCCTCATCCACACGCTGCGCTTCGGCAACCATTTCAGGAAGGCGGTGGGGGCGAAGAGCTATCTCGCCTTCACCAACACCCGCGGCCCCGCCAATGCGCCGATCATGATCCCGCTGATGCACAAGGCCGACGAAGGCATGCGCTCGCATTACCTCACCATCCAGTTCGCCATTCCCGATGCGCCGGCCGCCAACGAGATCGTGGTGGCGCTCGGTGCCTCGATCGGCGGCCGGCCGCATCACCGCATCGGCGACCGCTACCAGGACCTCAAGGAGCTGGGCGACACGACCAATGCCTGAGCTCCAGCCCCGCAGCAGCCTCGGCGGCATCGCCTATCTCGAGAAGGGGCAGGGCGAGCCGCTGCTGCTGATCCATGGCGTGGGGCTCAACGCCGAGGCCTGGGGGCCGCAGATCGCGGCGCTGTCCGACACGCACCGCGTCATCGCGCTCGACATGCCGGGCCATGGCGGCAGTGCCGCCCCGGGCGCGGAGCTTGCCGACTACGTGGCGCAGGCCGCGGCCCTGCTCGACCAGCTTCACATCGCGAAGGCCAATGTGGTCGGCCACTCGATGGGCGGCCTCGTCGCCATCGGGCTGGCGCTGCAGCATCCCGATCGCGTGCTGCGGCTCGGCGTGCTCAACTCCGTCTACGAGCGCAGCGCGCAGGCGCGCAGCGCGGTGGAGGCGCGGGCCGCCGAGATCGCGCGGAGCGGCGACTGCGGCGATATCGAGCAGCCGATCCGGCGCTGGCTGGGTGCGGGCGAGACGCCGCTGCATGCCGCGCTGCGCGGCTGGCTCTCGGCCATGGATCCTGCGGCCTATGCGCAGGCCTACCGCATCTTCGCCTCCGGCGACCGGCTGTTCTCGGGCAGGCTCGGCGGGCTCGCCATGCCGGCCCTCTTCGCCACCGGCGCGGAGGATCCCAATTCGACGCCGGAGATGGCCCGTGCCATGGCCGCCGCCGCGCCGCGCGGGCGGGCCGCGGTGCTCGACGGCCAGCGCCACATGATGAACCTCGTCGCCGCGGAGGCCACAACGCGGCTGATCCGCGACCTGCTGAGCCAGCCTCTCGAGGCCTGCGACACCAAGAGCCTGCGCAGCGCCTTCGGCAGCTTCATGACCGGCGTCACCGTGGTGACGACGGTGGATGCGACGGGCGAGCCGCGCGGCTTCACCGCCAATTCCTTCACCTCGGTGTCGCTCGATCCGCCGCTCCTGCTGGTGTGCATCGCCAAGGCGGCCGCCAGTGCGGCGGTGTTCGCCGCGGCGCCGGGCTTTGCCGTCAACATCCTCGGCGAGGACCAGAAGGAGGTCTCCGGCATCTTCGCCTCGAAGCGGCCGGACAAGTTCGCCGGCGTCGACTGGGCCGCCTCGGCGAACGGCCAGCCGCTGATCGCCGGCTCGCTCGCCTGGTTCGACTGCGCCAGGCGCGAGGTGATCGACGCGGGCGACCACGTCATCCTGATGGGCGCCATCCGCGGCTTCGCCTCGCGCGAGGCCAATCCGCTGGGCTATGCGCGCGGCGGCTACGTGAGCCTGGGGCTCGAGCAGGCGGCGGTGAATGCCGCCTCGAAGAGCCACACGGTGGTGGGCGCCATCATCGAATGCCGGGGCGGCCTCCTCGCCGAGCGCGACGCCGCGACCGGGCAGATGCGGCTTCCGGAGGTGGGGCGCTCGGGTGCGTCCGGCACCGCCTCGCTGCTCAGCGCCGAACTCAGGCGCAAGGGGATCGACGCGGAGCTGGCCTTCCTGTTCGCGGTGTTCGAGAACCCCGAGACGCATGTCCAGTCGATCTATTATCGCGGCG
>NZ_JAYRZM010000021.1:0-1665 GCF_041916435.1 Phenylobacterium sp.
TGGGCCATCGCCATCTCGGCGGCCCTGTTCAGCTTCCCGCTGGTCCTGGGCGCCCTGGTGTTCATCGACCCGCTCGCCAAGGCGGCGGCCGCCGCGTTCGGCCTGGCCTAGGTGTCGATCCCGGCCATCGAGGCCTATGACGAGATCGACTCCACCAACGCCGAGGCGCGACGCCGCGCCGAGGCGGGGGAGGCCGGCCCGGTCTGGATCACCGCCCTGCGCCAGACGGCGGGGCGGGGCCGCCGAGGTCGGGCCTGGGACAGCCCCACGGGCAATCTCGCCGCCACTCTTTTGTATGTGACCGACATGCCGGCGGCGGACGCCGCCCAGGTGTCGTTTGTCGCCGCGCTTGCGGTCGCCGATCTCGCTGAGGCCTGCCTGGGCCCCGGGCTCGGTCGTCTGAAGTGGCCAAATGACCTGATGATCCATGGCCGCAAGGCCAGCGGCATCCTGGTCGAGTCGGGATCCCGGCCCGATGGCAAGCTGTGGCTGGCTGTCGGGATCGGCGTGAACCTCGCCACCTATCCCACTGATGTCGAGCGGCCGGCCTGCGCCTTCGCCGAGTTCATGTCAGCGCCGCCGCCCAAGCCACGGGACGCGCTGGAGATCCTGGCCCGGTCCTTCGAGGCCTGGCGCCAGATCTGGACCCGGGAAGGCTTCGCTCCCATCGCAGCGGCCTGGACCCGGGTGGCGCATGGCCTTGGCGAACCCTGCGTCGCCCGTCTACCCAACCAGACCCATCGGGGGATCGCCGAGGGCCTCGACGCCGACGGCGCCCTGCGCCTGAAGCTGGACGACGGTTCGGTTCTGCGCATAACCGCCGGCGACGTGTTTTTCGGAGACGCCTAGAGATGCTGCTCGCGATCGAACAGGGCAACACCAACACCATGTTCGCCGTTCATGACGGCGAGACCTGGATCGCCCAGTGGCGCGCGGCCACCGATTCCAGCCGCACCGCCGACGAATACGCCGTCTGGCTGTCCCAACTTCTGGCGATGGCTAGCCTGAAGTTCGAGGTGCTGGACGCCTGCATCATCTCCAGCGTGGTGCCGCAGTCGATCTTCAACCTGCGCAACCTCGCCCGCCGTTACCTGCACGTCGAACCCCTGGTGATCGGCGAGAACGCCGAGCTGGGCATTCCGGTGCGCATCGACAAGCCGTCCGAGGCCGGCGCGGACCGTCTGGTCAACGCCATCGGCGCCCACGTGATCTATCCCGGCGACCTGATCGTCATCGACAGCGGCACCGCCACCACCTTCGACATCGTCGCCGCTGACGGCGGGTTCGAGGGCGGGGTGATCGCACCCGGCATCAATCTGTCCATGGAAGCCCTGCACGCCGCGGCCGCCAAGCTGCCCCGCGTCGCGATCCAGAAGCCCCAACGCGTGGTCGGCAAGGATACGGTCGGCGCGATGCAGGCGGGCGTCTTCTGGGGCTACATCGCCTTGATCGAGGGTCTTATCGCCCGCATCAAGGCCGAGTGGGACAAGCCCATGACGGTCGTCGCCACCGGGGGCGTCGCCTCGCTGTTTCACGGCGCGACCCTGGCGATTGACCACTTCGATCCCGATCTAACGATCCGCGGCCTGCTGGAAATCCAGCGGCGCAACACCCAAAAGGCGTGATGGCGAAAGCAAAACCCGACGACGAACTCGTCTTCCTGCC
>NZ_JAYRZM010000022.1:0-1482 GCF_041916435.1 Phenylobacterium sp.
GCAGCAGGGCGGCGAGCGGCTCGGCGGCAAAATTCTGCAGCAGCGCCTCGAGCAGCAAGTTGATGAGCGACGCGCCACCGAAGCGGATCAGCGGTTCGCCGGCCGAATCGTCGATGGTGATGTTCCACCGCAGGAGCTCCGCCTTGACGCGCCGCGCCAGCTGTCGGTCCGGCGTGACGAGGCAGCCGGAACGGCCCGGCGTCTCGAGGCATTCCCGCAGCATCAGCGCTGCGGCCACGGCCTGCTCCTGGAGCGACCGCGCCTCGACCAGCTCCACGCCCTGCATGGCCGCCGCCACCTGGGCCTCCCGGCCCTTCAGCGCGCCATGCCACAGATGCGAGGACTCGGCGGGGCGCATCAGCTCGCTGGCGAGCCAGGCGCGCGGCCCCGGCTCGCCGCCCAGCTCCGCCACCATCGGCCGCGTCGCGTTGAGGCGGGCGAGCAATTGTTTCATCGCATGCTGCGGGTGGGTGGGGCCGACGGCCGTCCAGCTCGCCTCGTCCATGAACTGGTCGAGACCCGGCAGCACGACGGCGCCGTTAGGCAGCGCGGCAATGGCCTTGAGCAGCGTGCAGGTGGCGGGGATCGAGCCGGTGGAACCGGCGGCGATGAAGGGCCGCACGGTGCGGCTGTCCGCAAGCCGCCGCGCCTCGCGCCGCAGGATCGCCGAGCGGCGGGCCTGCGGGCCTATCGCCTTCTCGGCCGCAAGGCGCTGCGGGTATTTCTCCCGTGCGATGGCGAGGAACTCGAGGATCGCCTCGCGGTGGTGCGCCGCCTCGAGGCCATAGAGATCGGCGATCCTCGTGACGTCGACATCCTCGGTTTCGAGCGCGTCGAGAAGTTCGGCGAGCGACTGGGCGAGGCCGCCCGCCTGGTGCGGCGCGGCGGCGATCTCCTGCGCCAGCCGCGTCGTGGGGTGTGCTGCCGCCCATTCGTCGATCAGATCCATCAGGAGGAGAAGCTGGCCAGCCGCGCTGACCGGCGTGCCGAGCTCCTCCGCACCCTGCTCGGGCTGCAGCAGGTCCTCGTCGATGTCGCCCAGCGGGCGGATGCGCGGCAGCAGCAGGCCGGAGCCGCCGGCGAGACGGAAAAAAATCTCCTCCAGCTCGCGCACGGCGCGCCGCGTGGGGAGCAGGATGGTCCAGCGCGCGAGATTGAGCCTGCCGGGAGGCTTTGCGTCGGCACAGGGAAAGCCCCCCAGCACGGCGGCCGCCAGGACCTCCAGGAAGGGCTTGTCAGGCGCGATGGTGAAGAGGCGCGGGATGTCTGCCGCCATGGCTCATGCCCTGAGCGCGGCTTCGGCAAGGCCGATCGCCTCGGGCGTTCCCACGTGCAGCCAGCGCCCCGTGTGCACTATGCCGAACAGGCGGCCCGCCGCGATGGCGCGATCCCACAGGAGGTTCATCGAGAAACTGCCCGCCGGCGCGCCCTCGAACAGCCGCGGGGCCACGAGATAGCCGCCGATATAGGCGAGCGGCATGC
>NZ_JAYRZM010000023.1:0-1394 GCF_041916435.1 Phenylobacterium sp.
TCAGAACCTGTGAACCAATCCAGCGCACCCGCGCTGGGGTCGAGAAAGGCGCTGAGCAAGGCGCGGCGCGCAGCCCAGACTGGCCGTCTGGGCCAGCGGCGCAACGCGGCGCAGCGCCTTTCCCGACCCCAGCCCGGAGGGAGTGGCCCCGCAAAGGGCCGACTCGGCGTTGCCGGGCTCGCGCAGGCGGCCAGCCTGGGCGTCGCCCGGCGCCTTGATTCGGCCCTTGGCGGGGCCGCTCGCGGGTGCGCTGGATTGGTTCACAGGTTCTCCTCGAACGGACCCTTGGTGACGAAGCCGCCGCCCTGGTGGACGGCCGCCGGGTCGTTCGCATCGATCACCGGCTGGCGCGCCTCGACGGCGGCACGGAAGCGCTCCGAGCTGTCCTGCGGGCGGTAGCCGATGTGGCGCGCCGCGGTGTTGTCCCACCAGCTCGTCGTGTTGTCGGACATGCCGTAGATCACCGTGTGGCCGACCACCGGCGCGGTGAGGCTGGCGACGACCAGGCGCTCGAGGTCGTCGTAGCTCATCCAGGTGGCGAGCATGCGGCGGTCCTTCGGCTCGGGGAAGGAGGAGCCGATGCGCAGGCTCACCGTCTCGAGGCCATAACGGTCCCAGTAGAACTGGGCCAGGTTCTCGCCGAAGGCCTTGGACAGGCCGTAGTGGCCGTCGGGCCGCATCGGCACCCGGGTGTCGATCACCTCGTCCTGGCGGTAGAAGCCGATCACGTGGTTCGAGCTGGCGAACACGATGCGCTTCACGCCGTGGCGGCGCGCCGCTTCGTAGACGTTGTAGGTGCCGACGATGTTGGCCTGCAGGATGGCGTCGAAACTGTTCTCGGTGGAGATGCCGCCCAGGTGCACCACCGCGTCCACGCCCTCGAGCAGCGCCAGCACCGCGGCGCGGTCTTCCAGCGCGGCGCGCTCCACCTCCTCGCCCGGGCCGGCCGGGCCGAGCTCGGCGATGTCGGACAGGCGCAGCGTGTCGCAGTAGGCCTTCAGCCGGCCGCGCAGTTCGCGGCCCAGGCCGCCGGCGGCGCCGGTCAGCAGGAGGCGGCCGAACTTCAGGCCGGTGGGGTGGAGGGCGGTCATGTCGGGAGCGGGCGGTACCGGGGCCGGTGTCTGCTAGAGTGCGGGCCGATCCGCTTGAGGTAGGACATCAGTTGTCGTATAACTTCATTGTTCAGCGACGCCCGATGGCCTGTCAAGGCAAGCCGATCGGGGTTTGTACCGAGGTGCCATGAACCCAGATGTCCTGGCCGCGCGTCGGCCCCGCACCCTCGCCCTCGGGCTCGTCGAGGCGCTCGGCGAGCGCATCCGCGACGGCCGGCTGGCGCCGGGCGACAAGCTGCCCACCGAGGCCGCGGTGATGGCCGAGTTCGGCGTCAGCCGCAC
>NZ_JAYRZM010000024.1:0-1331 GCF_041916435.1 Phenylobacterium sp.
GTACCCCTCCGGTGAGGGCCGCCTTGTTCGGATGAGGCTTGGCCGTGATGCTGCGCTCGTAAGGACGTCCTTAAGAGCGCTCGTAACTGCACAGCATGGCCCACACGAGTTTGATCACGGGGCCCGAGCGCCGTCGTCGGTGGCGTGCCGAGCATAAGTTGGCGATCCTGGAGGAGGCCTTTTCGCCTGGCGCGGTCGTGTCGGACGTGGCCCGCCAGTACGAGGTGTCGACCAGCCTGATCTATCAGTGGCGGCGGGAGGCCATGGCCGCGCAGGAGCCGATGACGTTCGTGGCGGCGACGGTGTGCGAGGCGCCGGACGATGCGGGTCGGCGGGGGGCAGATCATCCGGTGATCATCGTGGAGTTCGCCCGCGGCGGTCGGGTGAGCATCTCGGCCTCGGCGTCACCGGCGTTGGTCACCGCGGCGCTTCGGGCGCTTCGATGATCCCGGTTCCGTCCGGCGTCCGGGTCTGGATCGCCACCGGCCACACCGACATGCGCAAGGGCATGCAGGGCCTGGCCCTGCTGGTCCAGGAGCACTTGAAGCGCGATCCCCACGCTGGCGATCTGTTCGTGTTCCGAGGCCGTGGCGGCGCCCTGGTCAAGATCATCTGGCATGACGGCCTGGGCATGTCGCTCTACGCCAAGCGCTTGGACCGCGGACGGTTCGTTTGGCCCGCCGCGGAGGGCGGCGCCGTGGCCCTGACGTCCGCCCAGCTGAGCTACATGTTGGAGGGGATAGACTGGCGTAACCCCCAGCACACTTGGCGTCCGACCAGCGCCGGGTAGGGCCTCGTTTTTATTTGCCGGGCCTGCATTTAGGGGCGCCACAAACGCTGCGATCTGTGATTCCATTCTGGTCATGGAGAGCTTGGCCGCCCCTGTTCCCGAGGATGTCGAAGCGCTGAAGGCGGCGCTGGCCAGCATGCGTGAGGAGCTAGATGCGGCGCGCGCCGACGCCGCCGTTGCCGTCGCTGAAGCCGCCGCGGTCAAGGCCGAGCGCGCTGATGATCAGGCGTTGATCGCCCATCTGAAGCTGCAGATCGCCAAGCTCAAGCGCGAGCGGTTTGGGACGTCGTCTGAGCGGTCCAGCCGGTTGCTCGATCAGCTGGAGTTGCAGCTGGAGGAGCTGGAAGCCTCGGCCACCGAGGACGAGCTCGCCGCCGAGATCGCCGCCGCCAGGACCACCAAGGTCGCGGCCTTCGAGCGCAAACGCCCGTCCAGGAAGCCGTTCCCCGAGCACCTGCCGCGCGAGCGGGTCATCGTTCCCGGGCCCTGCGCCTGCGCCGCCTGCGGCGGGACGCGTCTGGCCAAGCTGGGCGAGGACGTC
>NZ_JAYRZM010000025.1:0-1307 GCF_041916435.1 Phenylobacterium sp.
CTCCTAGCGGCCGCCAATTCCAGGGCAGGAGCTCGTCGAGCTGCTGGGCTGGGTGCTCGGCGATGCGGGCGAGGACATCAGCGAGCCAAGCTTGGGGGTCGATGTCGTTCATCTTGGCGGTGACGATCAGGCTGTACATGATCGCCGCGCGCTGGCCGCCGCGATCTGATCCGCAGAACAGCCACGACTTCCGGCCGAGCGCGATGCCGCGTAGGGCGCGCTCGGCGGCGTTGTTGCTGAGACAGACGCGGCCATCCTCGAGAAACCTCGTGAACGAGGGCCAGCGGCGGAGCATGTAGTTGATCGCCTTGGCGAGGTCGTGTCCCCGGGTGAGCTTCTCGCGGGTCTCATGCAGCCAGGCCTCAAGCTCGACGACGATGGCCTTGCTCTGCGACTGTCTGACCGCCAGCCGCTCGGCGGGAGACAGGCCGAGGATCTCCCGCTCGATCGCGAAGATGGCGTCGATGCGCAGAACCGCTTCCAGGGCCAAGGGATAGACGGCCTTCGGCTTCTCGCCCCTGGCCTTCTTGTGGGCGGCGGCCTCGATATCGGCGAGCTCGAAGAACTTGCGTCGGGCGTGCGCCCAACAGCCCGCTTCCAGGACCGGCCCTGCTGGACGGCCGGGCTTGTAGAGATCGCCATAGCCGCCATAGGCGTCGGCCTGCAGGACGCCAGACCAGGTCGTCAGATGTCCGATGGGATGGGCGCCCCGCCGATCCCGTGAGTAGTAGAAGGCGGCCGCCGGCGGCGCGGGCCCGGCGAAGGGTTTGTCGTCGCGGACATAGACCCACAATCGACCGGTGTCGGTCTTGCCCTTGGCGAGGACCGGAACCGTGGTGTCGTCGCCGTGTAATCGCTCGGCGGCCAGGACATGGGCCTCGATCCGTCGAAACAGCGGCATGAGCACCGCGGCGCAGGCGCCGACCTGGTCGGCCAGGGTGGAGAGGCTGAGCGGCACGCCCTCCTTGGCGTAGCGCTCGGCCTGGCGGTTTAGCGGCTGATGCTGCCCGAACTTCTCAAACAGGATCATGGCCAGCAGGCTGGGCCCGGCCCAGCCGCGGGCGATGACATGGAAGGGCGCCGGGGCCTGGCTGATGGTCTCGCAGTCCCGGCAGGTGAACTTCTCGCGGACGTGGGCGATCACCTTCCACTGCCGGGGGATCACCTCCAACGTCTCGGTGACGTCCTCGCCCAGCTTGGCCAGACGCGTCCCGCCGCAGGCGGCGCAGGCGCAGGGCCCGGGAACGATGACCCGCTCGCGCGGCAGGTGCTCGGGGAACGGCTTCCTGGACGGGCGTTTGCGCTCG
>NZ_JAYRZM010000026.1:0-1302 GCF_041916435.1 Phenylobacterium sp.
TGTCCAGCGGATAGCTAGGTAACAGTTCAGACCGGATAGCTAGGTAACACTTCCGAGGGATTGAAGGCTTCGACGCTTAAGCGTCGAAGCCTGTTTGTCTTTTGATCGATGCGCCCGATGGGCAGGTCGTAGAAGCGGACGGCCCAGTCACCGAGTTCGGTCTCCTCTATGGCGACGGCCTCTCCGGCGAGGGCCGAGGAGATGTGGATCAAGTCGCCGCGCCACTTGATCTCGCCGTTGGATCTCACCTGCCTGACCGCGGCCTCTGGCGGATAGTCGGGCTCGGGGATGGACCTGGGAAGCTTGCGGGACGAGGGGTGATAGAGGGCCGCGGGCGGAAGCTGCTTGAGAGCCTCGTGAGGGCGCTGGTGGTTGTACTCCTGGCGGAAGGCGGCGAAGCGCTCGGCTTGAGCGGCCTGGTTGGGTGGCGGCGGTCGCATGGCCTCCAGCAGGGTGAGGTGGAAGCGTTCGTGGCGACCGTTCTGCTGCGGATGGCCCGGGGTGATGCGCTCGTGGCGGACGCCAAGCTTGGCCCACCAGACGCTAAGCTGGGTCAGGCCGGTGACCCCGGTCGAGGCGAACGGCGGACCATTGTCGGAGCGGATCACCTGCGGCAAACCGAACTCGCTGAAGGCCTGCTCGAACCAGGGCCGGGCCTCCTCTTCCCGCGTGCTGGACCCGGCCGACAGGGCCAGCAGGTAGCGGCTGAAGCTGTCGGTCATGGTCAGCGGCTCGCAGCGCCGACCATCGCCAAGCCGGGTCCAGCCCTTGTGATCGACCGCCCAGACATGGTTGGGCCGCTCCGGCGTCGTCAGCCCGCCCAGCGTCGGCGGCGCGCGGCGACGGCGATGGCGCGGCGCGACCAGGCCCGCCCGCTTCAGGATCTCACCCGCCGTCGAGGCCGCCGGCCAATCCAGATGAGGGTGATCCAGCCGAAGCCGCGCCACGACCTTGCGCGGACCCCAGCTCGGATGCGCCGCCTTCACCTGCAGGATCGCATCCGCCAGGGACGCATCCGTCGCACGACCATGCCGATGCGGCGCGCAAGACCGAGCCGCAAGACCCAAGGCCCCCTCAAGCCGATAGCGCTCAAGCCACTTGTAGCCCGTCTTGCGACTGATCCCGTAGGCCGCGCAGGCCTCCGTCATCGTCCAGTCCCCAGACAGGCAAGCCGATACAAAGCCCAGTCTCTGGTCCAAAGCACAGCTCTCCAGCCACGGCATCGGAACCTCCTCCTTCGCAGGAGAAGACTGTCACCCATCTATCCGGGCTGTTCTGTCACCACTCTATCCGGGCTGCACA
>NZ_JAYRZM010000027.1:0-1225 GCF_041916435.1 Phenylobacterium sp.
GGCTTTGGCCACACCACCGTGGTCGGGGGCCTGCAATGGACGCCGAAGCTCGGCCCCGCCGCCCTCAAGCTTGGCCTGGAGCGGCGCGCGGTCACCGACAGCGTGCTGTCCTATGCGGGCCTGAAGGACGCCTATACCGGCCAGAGCTGGGGCGGCGTCACCAAGGACCAGGTGACGCTCGGCGCCTCCTACGACCGGGGCAATGGCATCGGCGCCTATGGCGAGGTCGCGGCCAAGCGGCTCACCGGGCGCGGGGTGGCCAGCAACACCGGCTACGAAGTCAATCTGGGCGGCTATGTCACCGCTTATCAGGGCGAGCACGGGGCGGTGAAGCTAGGGGCCAACCTCAACGCCCAGGCCTATGAGAAGAACCTGCGCCACTTCAGCCTGGGCCAGGGCGGATACTTCAGCCCCCAGCAGTATGTCAGCCTGTCCTTCCCGGTCAGCTACACCGCCAAGGGTGATCGCTGGAGCTGGGACGTGAAGCTGGCGCCAGGCTTCTCGGCCTATAGCGAGGATCCCTCGCCGATCTTCCCCACCGATCCGGCCCGCCAGGGCAAGATCACCTACGCCGCCGGCCAGTCCGCTGAGGTCCAGGCGGTCCATGCGGGAACCAGCCGCTCCGGCTTCGGGGTCTCCGGCGCGGTCAAGGGCGAGTACCGCATCGGGCGCAGCACGACGCTCGGCGGCCACGCCGGCCTCGACACCTTCGGCCAGTACAACGAGTTCAAACTCGGGGTCTTCCTGCGCAAGACCTTTGGAGGACGCTGAACATGCAAACGCCTGATGATCCCCGCCTCGCCTACTACGCCGAACGCCAGGTCGCGCCCCAGTGGCGCGGCTTCCTGGCCGCCCTGGCCGGCGAGCTGTTCGAGAATGTCGGGGCGGAGGCCTCGCGCGGCTTCCTGCGCCAGACCGGCGAACGGATGGCCAGGACCGCCCCCCTGCCCCCAACCGAGACCCTGGGCCAGCTTCATGAGGCCGCCAATACGCGCCTGGCCGAGCTGGACTGGGGGCTGGTGGCGTTTGAGGACAAGGGCCAGACCCTGGTCATCCGCCACGAGGCCGGGCCGTGGCGGATCGCCGAAGACGCCGAAGGCCTGTGGCCCGCCGCCTTCGCGGCCATGCTGGAAGGGCTCTATACCGGCTGGCTCAGGGACCAGGGGGCAGGTTCAAACCTGAGCGCCCGCCTGGATCTGGAGGCGTCAGAGACGTCGGTCGTGCT
>NZ_JAYRZM010000028.1:0-1190 GCF_041916435.1 Phenylobacterium sp.
GGCTCCGGACCGGAGGCTGACCATGGACACCACCGCCGTCGTGCTGGAACAGCCGGAGCAACTCCGGCTGGCGTGCCTGGCGCTGGACGCCGCGAAGGACGACGATGTCGTCGTCGCGGTCGACTGGAGCGGCATCAGCACGGGCACCGAGCGCCTGCTGTGGACCGGCCGCATGCCGGCCTTCCCGGGCATGGGCTACCCGCTGGTGCCGGGCTACGAGTCGGTCGGCCACGTCCTTGCCGCCGGGCCGGCATCGGGTCATGCCGTCGGCACGCCGGTGTTCGTGCCGGGCGCCCGCTGCTTCGGTGAGGTGCGCGGCCTGTTCGGCGGTGCCGCCTCGCGCCTGGTGGTGCCCGGCAGCCGCGTGGTCGAACTCGACGGCGGGCTCGGCGACCGCGGCGTGCTGCTGGCGCTCGCGGCCACGGCCTATCACGCGGTGGCCGGCGGCGGCAAGCGCGCCGACATCCATCCACCCGACCTGATTGTCGGCCACGGCGTGCTCGGCCGGCTGCTCGCGCGCATGACGGTGGTGGCCGGCTACCCGCCGCCCACGGTGTGGGAACGCGAGGCCTCGCGGCGCGACGGTGCGCTCGACTACCCGGTGCTCGACCCGGACGACGACCCGAAGCGCAACTACCGCGCGATCTATGACGTGAGCGGCGATGCCTCGGTGCTGGACACGCTGATCGCCCGCCTGGCGCCCGGCGGCGAGATCGTGCTGGCCGGCTTCTACAGCCAGCCGCTGCACTTCAACTTCGCCCCCGCGTTCATGCGCGAGGCGCAGATCCGCTGCGCGGCCGAATGGCAGCGCCCCGACCTGCTGGCGGTGCGCGAACTGGCCGAAGCCGGCCGGCTCTCGCTCGACGGCCTGATCACCCACCACGAGGACGCCACCGCGGCGGCCTCGGCCTACCGCACCGCCTTCGGTGACCTGCAATGTCTGAAGATGGTGCTCGACTGGAGAACGCTGCAATGAACGCGCCCGAAGTCCGCGGGCCGAGCGCCGGGCCGTCCCAAGCCGGCCCGCATTCCCCTGGGGGATCGACCGACGTACCCGTCGGGCGAGGGGCGCCAGGTTCTCCGGTCATCTTCATGAGAGATGAACGGCTCAAGGCCGAAGCCGCCATCGAGCCCGAGAGCGTCTCGACCGCGCCCGTCACCAAGGCCACGCAGATCATCGCGATCTACGG
>NZ_JAYRZM010000029.1:0-1188 GCF_041916435.1 Phenylobacterium sp.
CCATGCTAAGGGCACAATTGCGCCCTAGCGGCGGTGCCCGACGATGACTGAATTTGATTGGATCGTTCATGCGTATCAACCGGTTCCTGCGTATCAGCCTGATTGCCCTCGCCGCCACGACGGCGATAGTCTCGCCCCGATTCGTGTCGCAGTCCGGCGTGGTGCTGGCAGCCTCCGAGCCCGCCTCGGCGGCCGTGGAGGCCGCACGGCTGGCGCTGAAGGGCGATTTCGTGGCGGCGGGCGAAGCGGCCCAGCGCTCCGGCGACACCGCGGCGATCAAGCTCGTGGAACTGATCTACCTGCGCGACCACCCCAATGACGCGGGCTACCAGCGCATCATGGCCTTCCTCGACATGGCGCCGAAGTGGCCCTTGTCGGAAGCGCTGGTGAAGCGCGCCGAGCGCTCGCTCTATGTGAACAACGAATCGCCGGAGCTGATTCTCCAGCACTTCGCCAAGCGCAAGCCCGTCACCGACGAAGGTTCGCTGGCGCTGGCCCGCGCCCTGCTCGCCACCGGCGACACGGCGGGTGCGAAGGCCCAGGTGCAGAAGGTGTGGGCCGACCCCGATGCCACCGCCGAACTCGAGAAGCAGGTGTCGTCCGAATTCGGCAAGCTGCTCACCGTCGAGGACAACAAGCGCCGCATGTGGCGCCTCGTCTATGCGCAGGAAACCAACGCGGCGATCCGCGTCGCCAAGCGCCTGCCCGCCGAATACCAGAAGGCCGCCGGCGTGGCGCAGAAGCTGGTGCGCGGCGAGAAGGGTGCCGACAAGCTCTATGGCGGCCTGTCCTCCGACATGCGCAACGCGCTCGGCATGCGCTATGCGCTGGCCCGCTACTACCGCCTCAACGAGAACTACGCCAAGGCGCGTGACGTGCTGCTCACCATCCCCGGCGATGCCGACAAGATCGGCGATGCCGAGGCGTGGTGGATCGAGCGCCGCATCGTGGCGCGCCGCTCGATCGGGCTCGACGATCCGAAGGCGGCGCGCAAGGCCGCCTACAGGATCGCCGCCGCCCATGGCTTCAGCGAGGGCGACGAGGCGGTCGAGGGCGAGTTTCTTGCCGGCTGGATCGCGCTGCGTTACCTGAACGATCCGAAGACCTCGCTGGGCCACTTCCAGCGCCTCGCCGAGATCGCGCCGTCGCGCACCGAGAAGGCCCGCGCCGGCTACTGGACCGGCCGCG
>NZ_JAYRZM010000030.1:0-1185 GCF_041916435.1 Phenylobacterium sp.
GAGATGCCCACCGCGACATAGAGCTCGGGGGCGACCACCTTGCCGGTCTGGCCGACCTGCCAGTCGTTCGGGGCATAGCCGCTGTCCACCGCCGCGCGCGAGGCGCCCACCGCGGCGCCGAGCTTGTCGGCCAGCTCTTCGATGATCGCGAAGCTCTCCTTCGAGCCGAGGCCCCGGCCGCCCGAGACCACGCGTTTCGCCGAGGTCAGCTCGGGACGGTCGCTCTCGGCCACCTCGTCGGCGACCCAGCTCGACAGGCCCGGATCGGCGGCAGCGGCGGTCTCGGTGACCGGGGCGTTGCCGCCGATCCCCGCCGCGTCGAAGCTCGCCGTGCGGATGGTGAAGACCTTCTTGGCGTCCTTCGACTTCACCACCTGGATGGCGTTGCCGGCATAGATCGGCCGCTCGAAGGTCTCGGCGTCGATGATGGCCGAGACGTCCGACAGCACCATCACGTCCAGAAGCGCCGCGACGCGGGGCATGACGTTCTTGGCGTCCGTGGTCGCCGGGGCGGCGATGTGGTCGTAATCGCCGGCCAGCGACACGATCAGCGCCGCGGTCGGCTCGGCCAGGCGGTGGCCGTAGAGCGGCGCCTCCGCCACCAGCACCCTGGCGACGCCGGCGATCGTCGCGGCCTCCGCGGCCGCCGCCTTGGCCTGCGCGCCGGCGCAGAGCACCGTCACATCGCCAAGCGCCTTGACCGCCTGCACCGCCTTCGCCGTCGCATCGCGGTTCAGCACCCCGTTCGTCACTTCCCCAAGCAGCAGAACAGCCATCAGATCACCCCCGCTTCTTTCAGCTTGCCCAGCAGCTCGTCCACCGAGCCGACCTTGATGCCGGCCTTGCGGCCCTCGGGCTCGCGCACCGAGACCACCTCGAGACGCGGCGCGACGTCGACGCCGTAATCACCGGCGGTCTTTTCCTCCAAGGGCTTCTTCTTGGCCTTCATGATGTTGGGCAGGCTCGCATAGCGCGGCTCGTTCAGCCGCAGGTCGGCGGTGACCACCGCCGGCAGCGCCACCGCGATGGTCTGGAGGCCGCCGTCGACCTCGCGCGTCACCTTGGCCTTGGCCCCTTCGATCTCGACCTTGCTGGCGAAGGTCGCCTGCGCCCAGCCCAGGATCGCCGCCAGCATCTGGCCGGTGGCGTTCATGTCGTTGTCGATGGCCTGCTTGCCGGCGATGA
>NZ_JAYRZM010000031.1:0-1149 GCF_041916435.1 Phenylobacterium sp.
TGGGCATGCCGCCGCCCAGGCCCTTCATGCCGCCCATCTTCTTCATGAGCTTCATGAGGCCGCCGCCCTTCATCTTCTTCATCATCTCCTGCATCTGCTCGAATTCCTTGAGCAGGCGGTTGACCTCATGCACCTGCACCCCGGCACCGGCGGCGATGCGCTTCTTGCGCGTGGCCTTGATGAGCTCGGGCTTGCGGCGCTCCAGTGGCGTCATGCTCTGGATGATGCCTTCCTTGCGCTTGATGTCCTTCTCGGCCTTGTCCAGGTCCACCTGCCCGGCCTTGGCCGTGAGCTGCGCGGGCAGCTTGTCCATGAGGCTCGACAACCCGCCCATCTGTTTCATCTGCTGCAGTTGGCCCAGAAAGTCGTTGAGGTCGAAACCGTCGCCGCTCTTGACCTTGGCGGCGAGCTTCTGCGCGGCCTCCATGTCCACGCCCGCGGCCACCTGCTCGACCAGGGCCACGATGTCGCCCATGCCCAGGATGCGGCCGGCGTGGCGCTCGGCGTCGAACACCTCCAGGCCGTCGATTTTTTCGGACACCCCGGCAAACTTGATCGGCGCGCCCGTGATGGCGCGCACCGACAGCGCCGCGCCGCCGCGCGAGTCGCCGTCGAGTTTGGTCAGCACGATGCCGGTGAGCGGCAGCGCCTCCTTGAAGGCCTTGGCCGTGTTCACCGCGTCCTGGCCTTGCATGGCGTCCACAACGAACAGCGTCTCGACCGGGTTCAGCGTGGCGTGCAGGTCCTTGATTTCCTGCATCAGCACCTCGTCGATGGCCAGGCGGCCGGCGGTGTCGACCAGCAGCACGTCGAAGTAGTGCCGCTTGGCATAGTCCAGCGCCGCCACGGCGATGTCGTGGGGCTTCTGGTCGGGGGTGCTCGGGAACCACTCGGCGCCGGCCTGCTTGGTCACGGTCTTGAGCTGCTCGATGGCCGCCGGGCGGTACACGTCGCCCGACACCGTCAGCACCTTCTTCTTGCGCTTCTCGATCAGGTGCTTGGCCAGCTTCGCGGTGGTGGTGGTCTTGCCCGCGCCCTGCAGGCCGGCCATCAGGATCACGGCGGGCGGCTGGGCGGCGAGGTTGATGTCGCTCACACCTTCGCCCATCGTGGCGGCCAGCTCCTTGTTGACGATGCCCACCAGCGCCT
>NZ_JAYRZM010000032.1:0-1143 GCF_041916435.1 Phenylobacterium sp.
GCGCAGCAGCTCTGCGACATGCTGGAGACCGACTATTATCACCCGCGCCTCTCGCCCGACGTGATCGGCGTCGAGATCTGCGCCGCCTTCAAGAACTTCTTCGCCATCGCCGTCGGCTGGGCGGCGGGGCATCTCGAGAAGATGGCGGCCACCGAGAACCGCGCCTTCAACCACAACGCCGCCGCCATCATCTTCGACCAGGCGATCCGCGAGCTGATGGTGCTGGTGCGCGCCCATGGCGGCACCGAGCACAGCGTCTGGGGCATGCCGGGCGCGGGCGATCTCTATGTCACGGCCCAGGCCGGCCGCAATTCGAGGCTCGGCAACAATCTCGGCCGCGGCCTCACCTACCGGCAGACCAAGGACGGCCCGATGAAGGGCGACACCATCGAGGGCGCCGAGCTCGGCGTCACGGTGGCCGCCACGCTGCGCGCCATGATGACCGCCGGCACGCTCGACCGGAAGGCCCTGCCGCTCACCGCCGCCCTGCTCGACGCGCTCACCAACGACACGGCGCTCGACATTCCCTGGGCGGCCTTCCACCGCAGCGCGTGAGGCGAGCATGGGCGAGGCCGACACCCGCACATTGCCTGACCTGGCGCCCGCCTTCGGGGTCAGCCTCAGCGTCGACCCGGAGGAGCAGCTCGCCACCCGCGCCGCCTGGCTCTATTTCGTCGCCGGCCTCACCCAGGCGCAGATCGGCAAGAAGCTCGGCCTCAACCGCACCCGCGTGAACCGCCTCCTCGCCCAGGCCCGCGACCAGGGCCTCGTCCAGATCAACATCACCGGCAGGCTCGCCTCCTGCGTCGAGCTCGAGGAGAAGCTGAAGCAGCGCTACGGCCTGGAGGACGCCACCGTGGTGCCCACGCCGCCCAACCAGGAGCTGATCCCGCAGGTCATCGCCACCGCCGCCGCGGCGGCGCTGTCGGCGCGGCTGAAGGACGGCATGTCGGTGGGCGTCGGCTGGGGCCGCACGCTGAGGCTCTCCATCCAGTCGGTGCCGCGCCGCCAGCTCGGCCGGCTGTCGGTGGTCTCGCTGTTGGGCGGCCTGACGCGCGGCTCCGCCATGAACCCGCACGAGACCGCCTCGCACCTCGCCGATCTCGTCGGCGCGCAATGCTACTACGTCGCCGCCCCGGCGCT
>NZ_JAYRZM010000033.1:0-1136 GCF_041916435.1 Phenylobacterium sp.
GGTGTCTTCATCATCCTGCTGCATTTCGCCGGCATCGGCCCGATGGCCAACTGGACCTGGACGCTGACCGGCGACCTGTGGAAGTTCTGCGTGCCCTTCGGCCTGGCCGCCGTCTGGTGGGCCTGGGCGGACAGCACCGGCTACAACAAGCGCCGCGAGATGGAGAAGATGGACGCCAAGCGCCAGGCCCGCCGCGAGCGCAACCTCGAGGCGCTGGGCATGGACGCGCGCTCCCGCCACAAGAAGAACAAGGCCGCGGGGCGCTAGGAGTCTGCGCGGCAGAAACCCGGGCCCGCGCCGGGCGGCCAAGGCCGCTGGCGTAGGCGCGACGCGCGGCGCGGGCTGGTCGCCCGCGCAAGCGGTGCAACACGCGCCAGTGGCATTGGGTGTCCCGGCCCGAAGGGTTGAGCCCGCCAAGGGGCGCATGCGTCGTTGCACCCCTGGCCCGGGCGGCCAGCCCGGGCGGCGGGCTGCGCCTAGCCTGCGCCCCTTGGCGGGCTCAACGCGGGCCCGGGTTTCTGCCGCGCAGACTCCTAGTCCTCGAACTTGTCCAGCACCGCGCCGGAACTGGCGCTCGAGGCGTTCTTCGCGAACTTGGCCAGCACGCCGCGCGTGTAGCGCGGCGCCGGGCGCTTCCATTGCACGCGGCGGCGTGCGATCTCGGCCTCGTCCACCTCGAGCTGCAGCAGCAGCCGGTGAGCGTCGATCGTGATCGGGTCGCCTTCGTGCACCAGCGCGATCAGCCCACCCTCGTAGGCCTCCGGCGCGACGTGGCCGACCACCATGCCCCAGGTGCCGCCGGAGAAGCGGCCGTCGGTGATCAGGCCGACCGACTCGCCCAGCCCCTGGCCGATCAGCGCGCCGGTGGGCGCCAGCATCTCCGGCATGCCCGGGCCGCCCTTCGGGCCGAGGTAGCGCAGCACCATCACGTCGCCGGGCTTGATCCGGTTGGCCATGATCGCCGCCAGCGCCGACTGCTCGTCGTCGAACACACGCGCCGGGCCGGTGATGACCGGGTTCTTCAGGCCGGTGATCTTGGCCACGCAGCCTTCGGGCGACAGGTTGCCCTTCAGGATCGCCAGGTGGCCGTGTGCGTAGATCGGGTTGCCGACCGGGCGGATCACCTTCTGCTCGGG
>NZ_JAYRZM010000034.1:0-1098 GCF_041916435.1 Phenylobacterium sp.
ACAGGCGCGACGGCAACGTCTTCGCGCTGTTCATGGAGGCCGCGCATGAGGGCAAGGGCCATGGCAGCGCGCTGCTCGCCGCCTGCGAGGACTGGCTGAAGCAGAACGGCCATGCCGAGGCCCGCCTGACCACCGAACGCAACAGCCGGGCCTTCGCCTTCTACCTCCGCCGCGGCTGGCGGGAGACGGGCGAGGTTGCCGGACAGTTCGCAGAAGATGCCGTTCTGGCGAAGACCCTCAGCTGAGCGCCCGCTCGCGCCTGACCGTCACCTCGTCCTCGCCGAACTCGCGCGCCAGCTTGTGGCCGGCATAGACGGCATGCACGATCAGGCCCGGCGCACGCGCGTCGCCGATCAGCGACAGCGAGGCCAGTCCCCTGCCCTTCAGCGCATGGTAGAGGGCGTCGTCGCCATCGCGCGAGGTGACGGGCACGAAGCAGCCGGCCGCGATCTCGCGCTCGGCACCCGAGTAGACGCAGGCGAGCACCGCCGCACCCGGCTTCAGCCCGCTGACCAGCGAATTGACGATCACCCTGACGCCAAGCTCCAGCAGGCGGGCGTGGACGCGCGGCTGTTCGCCGGTGAGTTCCGACCACTCCGCCACCTTGCCGCCGCTGGTCACATAGGTGACCTCCGCGCCGCGCCGCGCCAGGTGCTCGGCGATGGCGGGGCCGAGATAGTAGAGATCGTCATCGAACACCACCGCAGGGCCTTTCACATTCGCCGCCAGGACCTGCTCCGGCGCCAGCATGCGGGCATCGTCATAGGAGGCGATGGGCGCGCGGATGCTGCGGCCCCGGCCGTCGCCGCGCCACCGGCTTCCCGTGGCGATCACGACATTCGAAATGCCGAGGTCGATGACGTCCTCCGCCGCCATGCGGCTGTCGCGGAACATCTCGATGTTGGCGAGCTTGGAGATCTGATGCAGGCGCCAGTCGCGCACCCTTCCCCATTCGCTGAGGCCGGGGAGCCTCGTTTCCCATTGCAGGCGGCCGCCGGGCGCTTGCCCGGCATCGGCGATCTTCACCTCGTGCCCGCGCCGCGCCAGCATCAGCCCTGCCTCGAGTCCGGCCGGGCCGGCGCCCACCACCAGCACCTC
>NZ_JAYRZM010000035.1:0-1079 GCF_041916435.1 Phenylobacterium sp.
GTCGTGGCTTTCGGTGCAGGGCTGGGCGTTGCAGCCTGCTTCGTCTGGGTGGCGGCGGAGGCGACTTGCGTCGGCGCCGCCGGCTCCACCGGAATGTTGGTCGAGGTGCCGTTGCCACCGTTGAACAGGTCGAAGATCGTCTTGCGCTTCTGCGGGTTTGGCGCCGTCGCCACGGGTTGCTCGGGCGTCACCGGCTGCGAGACGCCGGAAGCGCTCTGGCTCTGCGCTGCGGCCTGCTGCGACGGCGGCACCAGCACCACCGGCTTGGATCCGAGATTGTCGTAATCCGTCTGCTTCGACGCGGCCTGCTTGGTGGCGGTCTTCTTGGCCGCGGTCTTCTTCTTGGGCGGCGGGGCCGGCTGCGCGTCGCTCTGATCGGTGCTCGGCGCGGGCGCCGTGATCTGGGTGTCGGGTTGCGGCGTCACCACCGGTTCGGGCGTCGCGGAAGCAGTGGTTCCGGCCGCTGCCTTGGCAGCTGAGCCTCCCCCTGAAACAAGAGCCGCCCCGTCGGTGGCTTTTTCCGGGGGCGGCGGGGTATTCGCGTCACTCGACGAGGTCAGAGCAGAACTCGAGGGCAGTGGCGGTGGCGCTGCCGCCCCCTGGTCCGGCTGGGCAGAGGCGGCGGCGACCTGCGCGCCGCCCTTGAGGCCAAGATTGCCCTGCTGGTCGCTGCCGGGAATCGGCAGCGGCGGCGGCGGCTCGGGATCGGGCAGCCCCTGCCCCGTAGCCCCCTGGTCAGGCGCGTCGGGCGCCGGAATCTGGTTGGCGTTGCCGGCTGGCTCGATCTTCGGAACCTGGTCGGCCGGCTGCGTGCCGGATGCAGGCTGTGCCCCGGCGGCCGGCTGCCCGGCGTCGGGCTGCGCCGCTTCCGGCGTCACCGGCGTCTCTTCCGTCGGCTGCATCTCGCCGGTCACTTCCTGCTCGCCGACGATGCGGTCATAGATCTGCTTCTTGCGGGCCGCGGGGGCCTCGGTCTGGCCGTCGCCATTGGCATCCGGCGCTGCCATCTTGGCGGGCTCCGTCGGCGACGATATCACCGGCGTTGAACCCGATGACGAGCCGACGCCGGCGAGGTGCTT
>NZ_JAYRZM010000036.1:0-1053 GCF_041916435.1 Phenylobacterium sp.
ACGGCATCCTGTACCTGTTCAAGAAGAACAAGGTCAGCTTCTTCCATGGCCGTGGTTCGTTCGTGAAGGCCGTTCCACCCGGTGAGGGTGGAACCTCCGGTTCCACGGGCGGCTACGAGATCAAGGTCACGGGCGCCACCGAAGAGACCCTGGTGGGCAAGCAGGTCATCGTCGCCACGGGCTCCAACGCCCGCGCGCTGCCCGGCGTGGCGTTCGACGAGGAGAACATCCTGTCGAACGACGGCGCGCTGCGCATCGGCGCCGTGCCGAAGAAGCTTGGCGTGATCGGCTCGGGCGTGATCGGCCTGGAGATGGGCTCGGTCTGGCGCCGTCTGGGCGCCGAGGTGACTGTGCTCGAAGGCCTGCCCACCTTCCTGGGCGCGGTCGATGAGCAGATCGCCAAGGAAGCCAAGAAGGCCTTCGACAAGCAGGGCCTGAAGATCGAGCTGGGCGTAAAGATCGGCGACATCAAGACCGGCAAGAAGGGCGTGAGCGTGGCCTACACCAACGCCAAGGGCGAGGCCCAGGCGCTGGAGGTTGACAAGCTCATCGTCTCCATCGGCCGCGTGCCCAACACCATCGGCCTGAACGCCGAGGCCGTGGGCCTGCAGCTCGACGAACGCGGTGCCATCGTGGTGGACGGCGACTGCAAGACCAACCTGCCCGGCGTATGGGCCGTGGGCGACGTGGTGCGCGGCCCCATGCTGGCGCACAAGGCCGAGGAAGAGGGCGTTGCCGTGGCCGAGCGCATCGCCGGCCAGCACGGGCATGTCAACTTCAACACCATCCCCTGGGTCATCTACACCAGCCCCGAGATCGCCTGGGTGGGCCGCACCGAGCAGCAACTCAAGGCGGACGGCGTGAAGTACAAGGCCGGCACGTTCCCGTTCCTGGCCAACGGCCGCGCGCGCGCGCTGGGCGACACCACCGGCATGGTCAAGTTCCTGGCCGATGCCGCCACGGACGAGATCCTGGGCGTGCACATCGTCGGCCCCATGGCCAGCGAGCTGATCGCCGAGGCCGTGGTGGCCATGGAGTTCAAGGCCAGCGCCG
>NZ_JAYRZM010000037.1:0-1044 GCF_041916435.1 Phenylobacterium sp.
CGGTCGTGTCTCGGAAGTGGTAGAAATTGTCTGGCGGCGTAATCTCCGGGTGAACCAACACCCACCCAACCGGCGGCGGCAACCGCCAGGGAGATCACGCCATGAAGCAGAATACCGATAGCTCGTCCTTTTCGCCGCTGCCCGACGCAGGCGGGTATGATCCGATCGAGGATCGCCTGCGGGCGAATGTCCGGGCCACCATTGAAGCCATGTTCGAAGAGGAACTTGCCGCCTTTCTTGGTCGGCTTCGTTACGGCCGCGGCAATGAGCGGGCCAGGGGCTACCGCCACGGGCACCGCGATCGGCAGCTGACCGGCACATTCGGCACCGAGACGGTGCGGGTTCCTCGTGCTCGGATCGAGAACGAAGCCGGCAAGATCACCGAATGGCGATCGAAGGCACTGCCCCGCTACAGGCGGCTGACGAAGAAGGCCGAGGCCCTGATCGCGGCGGTCTACCTGGCCGGCACCAACACGCGCCGGGTCAAGCGGGCGCTGTTCGGACTGTTCGAGGGGGCGGTGAGCAAGGACGTGGTCAGCCGGGCCTGGCGCAAGGTGAAGGTCGACTGGGACGCCTGGTCCACCCGCGACCTGGCCGAGGAGGATATCGTGCGGCTCATCCTCGACGGCACCGTCATCAAGACCCGGCTGGACAGCAAGGCCACCAACATCTCGGTGCTGGCGGCGATCGGTGTTCGGCGCGACGGACAAAAGGTGCTCCTCTCAATCAGGAACATGGGCGGCGAAAGCACGGCTGCCTGGAGCCAATTCCTCGCCGATCTGGACGCGCGGGGCCTGAGGCGGCCCGAGTTCGTGATCGTTGACGGCGCCCCCGGCCTTGAAGCCGCGCTTGTGGCACTCTGGGGCGGGGACCTGCCCATCCAGCGCTGCACGGTTCACAAGCACCGCAACCTGCTCGGCCACGCGCCCAAGCGCCTGCATGACGAGCTGAGCGAAGACTACCGCGACATGATCTACGCCGACAGCGCCGCCGAGATCGAGACGCGCCGCAAGGCCTTCCTCCGCAAGTGGAAGCTCAAGTGCC